>CAWGYA010000008.1:0-1293929 GCA_963826715.1 Candidatus Bathyarchaeota archaeon | reverse complement strand
GGATAATATGAGGAGGCTTAACTGCGACGCCTAATTGCTTCTTTATACCCTGCACTTCGGCTTCAATGATGAACTCTAAAGTGTCATCCTGGCCTTCAAGGGTGGTCCAGCGAATGTTCTTTATCCCGTAGCTTTTTAATAGAATCTCAATTTCCGCTTTAGTCCGCTCATACGGAACGGTCGTATCCATGTAGGGCGGATTGCGATTTAGAACATAACTAACTTTATTGCTCATGTTTGGTTTCTCCTTTCGTTACTTGGATTCGCTCCTCAACCGTTGCGATCGTATCGTGCTGAGCGCCACCATGGCTGATCAGACAAATTTCACGGATCCTAAATCCTCGGCTAGCACTCATCACGCGACTATGATAGCCAAAAGTGATAACCCAGCCGGGGGGCGTCAAAATATCTGGCAGAATATCGAGGAGCTGCTTGAAACGACTATTCTTGTGCCCATTGTAGAGCTCCATGCTCTTGCGGTAACTATACGGCGGGTCAAGCAAGATAACATCGAATAACTCGCTTCTTTCCCTGAGATTTTGGCGCAGTCCAGAGCATCCATCTTAAAAAGCGTACACGGCACGTTAGGGTCGATGTCGTTGGCGACTTCAATGCAACCCATCAATCGTGTGGGACCTGCAAACAGGTTAAGCACATACTTGCCTTTGCACTGCTCTTCTACCCATGCCTTAGTTTTTGGCGCCTTGAACGTATAGCGATTAAGCGGCTGACGTAGGTAAGTAAAAGTGATGCTCAAGAAATAACCCTCCTAAGGCTTAGGGCATCTGCTAACGCTCAAAATGAAAAAAAAGGGAAAAAAATTCAGTACTTACTCCAATACAGTTACACGCATCCCGTCGGACCCGCCAGAATTCACTATTTAATGGTCATTTTTGCCTTTTAAATCAAATTTTTGTTCCTTGAATTAAGGAAGTTTCCGCAAGGTAGAAAAAGAAGCAGTGTCTGACTTAGAGCTATGACAAAACAAAAAACGCAATACCTCTGGTTGGATGAATTAAGCACCAAAGAAGCAGCAAAAGCCGCAAAAGACGGTACTGTCATAATTTTTCCGATTGGTAGTGTCGAGGAGCATGGCGAGCATCTGCCACTTTGTACTGACAGTATCCAACCCGAATTCATTGCTAAAGAAGTTGCAAAAAGAACTGGCTGTCTTCTTGCACCGCCAATTCGCTATGGTATCTGCAACGCTACCCGTAACTTTCCCGGAACTCTTACAATCCAGTTTGATACACTTTATCGGCTTGCAAGCGACGTGCTCTCAGAGCTTGTGCGAAGTGGTTTTCGCCGAATCATCGTAATGAGCGGTCATGCAGGCAACTCGCACATGGTTGCGCTTAGATTGGCAGCTCAAGATGTCGTTAACAAAAATGATGAGAAGGCGGTAGGGGTGAGAATTTTAGTTTTCTCGGACTTTGATTTTGCTGAGGAATTAGCATCGCAATATGCGAATCCTCAGGATGGGCATGCCGGCACCCTTGAGACGTCGCGAGTGATGAATATAGCCCCCGAACTTGTTAAATCGAAAGGGCGTTCTGAAGTTTGGCATATTCCCCGCTTTGAGGTGGTTGCGCATCCAGAGAGATATTTCCCCGGTGGAGTTAACGGTGACCCTACCATTGCATCACCAGAGAAGGGTCTCAAGATTAACGAGTTCATAGTCGATGAAGTTGAAAAATTGGTTAAATCCTTAATGAAAAACTAGTAGGTAATTTGTGGGAAAAGATCTAAGCTTTGCCTTTTTGCGGGTTTGGACTTTTCAGCTATTTTTATTTTATGATTCTTAAAGGATGCTTTCTCAGGGTATGACTTTCAATTGGTAGGTAACAGAAAACAGCTTGCTTGTGTTTTCGCAGCCATTGGGTTTGGTGATGAAATACATAAAGAGGTAAAGACGCAAAAAAAAGCAATTATCGGTGAATTGAACGTGCCTATTATGGAAAACATGTAACATCCCCCAGCAAAATTCTTTGGCGGTGTGTCGCTCTACCGTATTAATCAGGTCCAAGACAGCTGAGACAATGTTACCCAATCTGCGTGCAGTTTAGCTCAAGTGTATTCTCCCACACCAACTTATAATGCGTCGGTTCTTATGTTTAACTCAACATTACCTCCCTAATTCCTGTTTCAACAACGGTGCCGCGACTCCTGCACCCTCAGGTCCGCCCTTAGCCAATATCTGCACTACCGTAACCCTCTCAAGCAGAGAAGACCCGTGAGCACTATTCTATTCCTAAAGATAAGATACCTATGTAGGCATTGTTACTTACCTATGAATAATTTTTCCACAGCTCGAGCAAAATAATAGCATTTACAACCTCCCGCAAACGTGAGACGGAACCAAAGCAGAAAAAAAGGTTTAGTGGAAAGTGCGCAGAAAACCTGAAGAAAATACCTTCGAGTTAACCGACCAGTACTGTCGATGATTCCTGAAATGATTTTGGCGGAGACCCCTACGACTTTTTACTGTTCCGATAAGAATCAACTAAGGCAAACTAAAGTACAATTTTGCTCTCACAATGTGCCACTGTGAGCCAGATTCATATGAAAATATAGATTATTCTAAATCGATAAACCTTACGTTCTAATTTAATCGTTCTCTTCTTACTTTAGTAGTCGTAGCTGCTGTCAACAAGCCGCTAAGTAAGAAATCGTGTATCACAGAAAAAGTTAAAGCTTCAAAGTGAGTTAGCAATTTGTGATTTAATGAAGTTTTTTACTGTAACAAACCGAGATAATACAAAGCATAAGGTTCTTGTAGTTCCGCTAAGTCAAATCGAAATGAACAAGCTTAAAGGACAATGCCAACAGTGTATGCCTTCGATCGCGATTTCCTCACTTCTCCTGTTCGGACATTCCTACGTGATCGTAGATTTCGGTTCGGACACATGGAAGACCGCCATACCTCTCGATGAGAAATCAGAGGATGGACATCCACTCGGTGACGAGCTTGAGGTGGGTGACATCTTGAACGTAGTTTTAACTTCAGAAAAGAACGCAATGCACGTTTCAGGAGAGAAGGTATATATGAATGTACCCTTAGAGGCTATTTTGGCGTTCAGTATTCTTTTCACCGCGGATATGGCAGAGAACTATAAATTGCATAAAATGATGGGGCAGCCCAACGCGGAGTAAGATTTATCGTAAGTAGCGGCTGAACCATTTCACAGAGAACTTGGCAACTTCTTCTAGTTTACCTGGTTCCTCAAATAGGTGTGTGGCACCTTCAATAATGACAAGACGGTTTTTGTTTGTCATTTGACGCATAGCCCGTCGATTAAGGTCAATAACTTCTTCATCTAATCCACCAACTAACAACATTGTTGGGGCTTTCACTGCTGAGAGATATTCACCGGCTAAATCAGGTCTACCTCCTCTTGAAACTACTGCCGCCACATCATGGGGCATTTTAGCCGCTGCAATTAACGCAGCAGCGGCACCTGTACTAGCACCGAAGTATCCTACTGATAATTTCTTGGTTTTGGGGTAATTTCTAAGCCATTCCGTTACTCCTAATATTCGACTAGCTAAAAGAGGAATATTGAAACGAAACTCCGCTGTTAACATATCTTCTTCTTCCTCGTCAGCAGTGAGCAAGTCAAAGAGTAACGTGCCCATTTGAGCTTTATTGAATTCTTTGGCGACGTACTGATTACGTTTACTGAATCGACTACTGCCACTACCATGCGCAAATACTATAAGACCAAGTGCTCCCGAAGGCAAAAACAAGTTGCCCTCAACTTCAACAGTTGCAACGGAAATTTTTAAAGTAGATTCAAAGTTACTCAAACCTCGGTCACTTCCTTCTCCCTGTGTTGTCTGTTCTTATTGAGAAGTTGGATTACTTCCTCGTCACTGACTTGGTTGAAATTCTGGAAGAATTGACCGATGGCTTGAAAGTATTCTGGTATATAGAGACAAACGACGCGGTCAGCTATCTGCTTAAGTTCCAGTATGGTCGAAGATGGACCTACGGGGACGGCAACGGTTAAACTTGTGGCGCCCCGATTTTTAATTGAAGCTAAAGCGGCTCTCATTGTATAACCAGTTGCTATGCCGTCATCCACAACGATCACATCTCGCCCTTTTATTTGATGTTCGGAGTAGGCTTGACGATAGAGTTTGAGGCGTCGTTGGATTTCCTTTTTTTGAAGATCGCTTTCATCCTTAATATAATCGGGGCTAACACCGAAATATTTGACCAAGTCATCATCCAAGAATGTGGTGCCATCCTCAGCTATAGCCCCAATCGCCAACTCAGGGTTGTTTGGTGCGCCAAGTTTGCGGGGAATAATCACATCAAGTGGTAACCCAAGTGTCTCTGCGATTTCGTATCCGACAACCACGCCGCCCCGAGGAATCGATAAAACCAAACCATTATTCCCCTTGAAATCGGCTAATGCTGCGGCTAAGCGTTTGCCAGCATCGATTCGGGTAGAAAAATAAGTCATGACTGTTTCCCTCAAAAGTTCCAATCATTATTAAGTAAGACTCTTTATATAAACTATCTACCCAAAGCCTATACCCACAAAACCTTTAGGACGTAATAATCCTTCAGCATTTAGGCGTTAATGTAGTTAAACGGTCACTATTGTTATAGAAAAACCTTTAAAAAACATCAACTATCGACATTATTAAGAAAAACATTTTAGTTCAAACAAGGAAGGAGAGGAAATTCAAAGCGAATATCCGCAGGTTCTTCTTGTCCAGATCGAAAAAACCTAAAGTCTACACTATTCAAAAAATCGGAAAACAGAAACGAACTTATTTAAAAAAATTTACACTGGAAGGCATTGGGATAATAATGTGATCTTGAAAGTTTCAATAGCATCGCTGCCTTTTCATTTTCACTGACCCCTCCACTGTTTAAATTATCAGTATATTCAATTATTTTAAATATCCCCAACGATACATCAACGTGAAGCTGTGATAACTATGTCAGAAGACACCGACTCTATTGTACCCGAAGAAAATACTGAAAAAAGCGAAAAAATGCTACAGATGGAAGAAAACAAAAAAAAGTACGAGTTCATCGAAGACCTCCCAGGAGTTGGACCTGCAACCGCTCAAAAACTTCGCGACCTCGGCTACCACACTGTCGAGTCCCTGGCAATGGCTACCAGTCGCGAACTTGACCCTGTCGGTGTAAGTGAAAAAAAAGCCTTCCAAATAATCGAAGCTGCGCGTTCTTCTATTGGCATCGCATTTATCCGTGCAGATGAACTCTTTAAGATGCGAAAAAGTGTCCTACGCCTAACTACAGGCAGCAAAGCTCTTGACAAAATTGTCGATGGCGGCTTGGAAACCCAAACTATTTCTGAGTTCTATGGGGAATACGGAAGCGGGAAAAGCCAAATCTGCCATCAACTCTGTGTTAACGTGCAACTTCCCCCTGAACGAGGTGGGCTGAACGGAGCTGCCCTATATATCGACACGGAAAATACATTTAGGCTCGAACGAATTGTACAGATGTCAAGGTTTGCTGGCTTGGACCCCGAAGAAGCAGTTAAGAACATCATCTACGCTGAAGCGTATACTAGCGACCACCAAATGTTTCTCCTAGAAAATGCCGATGAAATCATAAAGGCAAATAACATCAAACTAATTATCGTCGACTCACTAACTGCACATTTTCGCAGTGAATATATTGGTCGGGAAATGCTTGCATCAAGGCAGCAGAGGCTAAACAAGCACATGCACAAACTCGTCGCCCTTTCTCGAGCTTTCAACGCCGTTGCTGTGGTAACCAACCAGGTCATGGCAAAACCCGACCAGTTCTTCGGTGACGCCATCCACCCAATTGGGGGTAACATTGTGGGCCACACAAGCCACACCCGCATATATCTCCGACGTGCATCCCATGGACCCATCCGAATCGCAAGGCTAGTTTCAAGTCCGTATTTGCCTGAGGGAGAGGAAATCCTTAAAGTCACCGAGAACGGAATAGAAGATGTCTCTGAAGAAGAGAAAGCAACCAAAACTCGTGGACGCTAACTATGCCAATTGCACAAGCCCTAGTAACAAGGTACTTTCAACTCATCGTTGGCAGGCAATTCGCTGAAGCTGAACGTGAGCTTGAACGTGTAAAACAGAAGATGCAGAAGACAGAATGGAACCGTGGATATTTTCGAGCCCTCTATGGTATGTATTTATCCCGAAAAAATACAGCGGATGACTATGCTTTCTTCTCGAAGGTGGATATATCAGACAAAGTTGCTTTAAACAATTATCGAAAAGAATTTCTCATGCATATGGGGAATGGTCTACATGCTGATTTTGACCGAGGATATTTTTCTGCTTGGGCGGATTGCATGCGTATCCTTTCCCGTATGGAGATTGCAGTATCCAAAGATGGCGGAAAAGCTACGGATGGAAAAATAGAGACTTTACGAAGTGACAAAAGTCAAGCAACTATTGCGAATTTTTTTAAGGAAGGCAAAACCCAAAATTAATTGAAAAAATATTTTAGGCTATCGCAATGTGGATGATTGTGTAAAAGAGTACAAAAAACGCAATCCAAGTGAAGAAGTACATGCCGATGCCTGTACTTAGAATTTTGGAGGTTTTTTCAATCTTGCTCTGGTATGTGGCTTTTAGGATGTAATAAGTTACGAAGTATATTATTAGTGCTCCAGTTATACCATTAACTAACCATGTTGAGTCCGCTACTGTTCCGAAGAGCCCTGCTAGAATAGCAGTTATTGCAGCTGCTATGATACCTAAAACAACGCGTATCCAGTATAATTGAACCAGAGGAGTCATATGCTAAACCTAATCCGTGAAAGACTTATATTCTGTTCTCCCTTAAAAAAGATGCCTTCGTATTAACAGTTTCTACCCCCTTTACACAAATTCTTCAAATTTTGGTGCAAACGGTTATTTTAGGGTATATCACTATAAACCGCAGAGCAGTGGAAAATTGCGGAAAAAAGAGTTCTCGAGCTTTGACATATCAGCGGCAATAAAAGAAATAGCTTCCATGATTGCAAATAGCCGAGTGAACAACATTTATCAATTCACTGAAAAGACATTCATTTTTAAACTACACAAAACAGACAAACCCCCCATCCGACTAGTTATTGAGGCCGGTCGTAGAATCCACTCCACCGCCTACGCCGAAGAGAGTCCTGCTGAGCCACCCCCATTTTGCATGCTACTGCGCAAATACTTGAGAGACTCGTGGCTTAGAGGCATTGAACAGTATGAGTTTGAGCGGATTGTAACGTTGTACTTTCAAACCAAAACAGGCATACTCAAAATGGTGATTGAGCTTTTCGGTGAGGGCAACATAATATTAACTAACGAGCAAAACATGATTTTACAAGCATTAGAGTTCAAAAAAATGCGAGATCGTGACATTCTGCGTGGGATAATTTTGGAATATCCACCTCAAAGCGGAAAAAACCCCTTCAAAGTCACCCAACCTGAACTCGGAGAAGCCCTTAAAGGAACGGGTGAAGGGGAGGTTGTGAGGTTTTTGGCGCGGTTTCTGGGCATTGGTGGCGTTTACGCGGAAGAAGCTCTGCTGCGAGCGGTTGTTAAGAAGAGTACGCCCTGCAAAGACTTAGCAGAAAATGAGGTTGGGGCGATTTTTGGGGCGCTGCAAAGTCTTTTGACACCCGTTTTGGAGGGCAAATTTGAACCCGCGATAATTCAAGATGAAGACGAAAGTTACCTTGATGTTGTGCCCTTTAAACTGAAACGTTACGAGAGCTACAGAACTCAGGCTTTTGACTCTTTTAATGCGGCGCTGGATGAGTTTTTTCTGCATGTAACAGCCCTTGAGAAGGCAGCTGGAACAGTTGAGGTTGAAAAGTTAAAGCATGAAGCTGCACGCCTAAAACGTATGGTGGCAGAGCAGGAGAAATCCATAAGTGAAGACGAACAAAGAACAGAACGTGACAAACTAATCGGCGACGCCATCTACGCACATTTCAATGAACTTCAAACCTTCCAAGAGCAACTGATGAAAGCTAACCTGGCTGGGCATGACTGGAGCGTCATTATCGCAACGGTTATGGCAGCAAAAAAGGCAGGGAAGGTTCCTGCGGCGTATGTGGAGTCCTTTGATGGCAAAAACCTCGCGTTAAATTTGGCTGTGGACGGTTTCCAATTCAGCTTTAACTTGCGAGATTCCCTGTTTGATAACGCTAACAGATACTATGAACGGGGGAAACATGCCAAGCAGAAAGCGCAAGGCGCAACTGTGGCGCTTAACGAATCCAAGCGGAAACTCGCCGACATCGAAGAGGAACTGGCGCAGGCGGAGGAGCTCAAGAGCCTCAAACCAGCCCAAATCGTGGAGGCGCTGGCTAAACGCAAGGAGGAGATGGCGAATAAGCAGTGGTATGAGAAATTCCGCCACTTCACCTCATCGGATGGCTTTTTGGTGGTGGCTGGCAAAGACACGGTAAGCAACGAGGTGCTAGTTAAAAAGTACACTGCTGCTGAGGATGTGGTGTTTCACGCTGAAATCACGGGTTCACCTTTTGTGGTGATTAAGTCAGATGGCAAACCCGTCGGCGAGCAGGTGTTAGGAGAAGCTGCTGAGTTCGCCGCTTCCTTTTCACGTGCCTGGCGAGAGAACGCTGGCACGGCGGACGTCTATTGGGTCAAAGTTGACCAACTCAGCAAAAGCGGACCAAGCGGTGAATCCATTCCTCACGGTGCATTTTTTGTTGTGGGCAAACGCAACTGGTACCGCAATACGCCTCTACGTGTTGCTGTAGGCATATCGATGAATGGAGAGACCGAGTTTATAGGTGGACCTGTAAATACGGTAAAAACAAAAACCAAAACCTATGTTGTTATCCAGCCAGGTGATTATCAAGGGAAGGAATTACTCAAGATGGTTATGCGCTCTCTTGTACTAAAGCTCTCCAAAGAACAACGAGAGAAGGCAGGTAAAACCAGCATCGAACAAATTCGAGAATTCATCCCATACACAAAAGGCGCTATAAACTCAAAAGCAACATAAGCCTATGGCTGAAATAACTATAACCTCGATCATCAAGCCTTTATCACGGGCAAGCGTGGCTTTCAAGATTGTTTCAATCCCTGGAAAAGGGAAATTAGGTTTCTTTTTTTAGATCTAAGAGTTATGAACGCTGAAAAAGCTGTGTTGAAAACACCCTGTATTTTTCTGTGCAGGGAGGATTTTCAAGTAAGTCTTGAACTTTTTGTATCGCTTGAGCAAAGACACCTTTTTCTGATTTATTCATGGCATCTTCGTCTTGCCATGTAGTGAGGACAGTTAATGCATCTTGGTCGTTATAAGAAAGCAAAGACATGTAACCCCGGAAACCCTCCGCAGTCTGTACCAGGCTATTTAAAATTCGATCAAGTTCTATGAAGGCTTCTTCCCTTTTCCCTTTTTTAAAATTCCAAAAAGGCATTCTGACTAAAACCACAAGCTCACCTAAAAACAGGTGTTGTGCCCTTCATTTAAAGTTTTGTTGATAATATCTCTTGGCATTAAAATTTTTGACTATAAGTAAAAGAAGTAAATCAATAATATCAGTTTTTATTTATTATAATTCAACCCTGTCAAATAGGAATGATGGTCTATGGATAAAATTGGTTTTAATAAATAGTTAAAAATTTTGTATAATCCGTCACCAAAGGACGTAGCTTTTGTTGATGTTCCAGACAGAAATTTCCTCAGGATAGATGGAGCTGGCAGCCCTAACGCTCCAGATTACATGACGGCAATTCAAACTCGATTCCCAGTCGCCTACGCAATCAAATTCTTAGTTCAAAAAGACAAAGCAGTTGAATACGATGTGCTCCCATTGGAAGGACTCTATTGGGTAGATGACATGACAAAGTTCAGCATGGAGCAAAAGGATCAATGGCAGTGGAAAGCTATGATTATGCAACCTAAATACATTATAGAAGCAGACTTCAAAGTAGAATTGGAGCATTTAGAAAATAAGAAGCTTCCGGCCTTTGACAAGATGCGCTACGAATGTTTCCGTGAGGGAAAAGCCGCCCAAATCATTGTCATCGAACCCTTCTCATTCGAGGGAGGTTACATTCAGAAGATCCATGCATCCATTAAATCCAGTGATAATGAATAATCGGCATACACAACGAAAATTTAATCAATAACCCTGCCACGACTACACCTGAAAAGCTCAAAACGGTTCTGCGTCAACCCATGAAATAACTTTTTCTAATATTTTTCATTTGTAAGTTTTTTTATTTTCTTTGAAAGGTCATCAATTTGTAGTCTAAATCGTTCTTGCATCTTCGTAAACCGCATAGCAGCTGACGGATGAACAATCTCGACGTATTCGATTCCATCCATCCTTGGCGCTTCCCTGGCGGATACACCTAGCAACACAATGATTTTGGGCTTAATTATGCCAATTTGAGTTTCCAAAAAAGGCAGGCAGAACGCCACTTCGTCAGGATATGGTTTACGGTTTTTAGGCGATGTGTGCTTAACAATGTTGGATATGTATAGGTCCTCGCGTTTGATGCGGAATTCAGTAAGGGTTTTGGTTAAGTATTTACCCGCTCGCCCCACAAACGGTCTGCCAACTTCATCTTCTTCTGCACCAGGGTTCTGCCCTATCACCATAACCATAGCGTTCAAAGGACCCTCCCCAGGTACGGCATGTTTTGCTCCCTGATAGAGACGGCATTTTTGGCAACTATTTATTTGTAAGTATAGTTCATTCATTATCAAAGCCATCAGCTTATACGTAATAGATATAGTCACGTAACATTTAAAAAAACTCCCGTCCTAAATTAATTAATCAAGTTCTTGCTGAAATAATACCGGAAACAGATACATAGGTTCTAAATAACGGTGAAGTAAATGACTCAGGGAAAAACAGTTTCACGATCACTCATCGGCGGCGTAATTCAAGTTTTAACTAGGATAGCCTTCGCTTTTGAGCCACTTGCAACCGCCGCCATTACGGTTCTGATGAATCAACAATTAAACCGCTACAAAGAAAATGGCAAAATCGGCGACTATAGGACTCATACTAAACGATTGGGCAAATACCACTATCGTATCGAAATCGACTTAAAGCTCACATGCTCGCAATCCAAGCATCTTTTAACTAGCATTTTCTCAGAGCAACTAAGCAGTTACAGGAGGTGGTTGCATGAGTGAAAAGGCAGAGAAAAAGGGACGCCTCAAGTTAACTGTTGAAGTTGAAGTAAATGAGGAATTAATGGACGTCGTTAAAGACGCAATGTCTAAGGTTCGGATTTCAGATATGATGAGAAGAAGCGGTGAAAATAAATAAAAGTCTGAAAATAGCAAGGTTTGTTGAAAAATTCGCTTTTAAGTCTTTTTTCACATAATCCGCTTCTTTTATTTTTTATCCCCCTACCTTTTTATCATATCTTGAACGTATTTTTTGCGTCTTCAGGCGTTTGCCCATCGTTAGGGAACAGACTACATTTTTTCGCGAAAAAATCATTATTCAACGTAATCCTACCCACTCCAGTTTTTTGGGGCTGATAACATTAATTGCTCGAAAATGGATTTAACTTGTCTTCATGTTATTTGCCACTTTTTTCCTTAAACAGGTATAGATATAGAAAAATATCCAAAGTCCGAGGGGTTTTCGAAAAAATAAGCTTTTCCCATTAATTTGAAAAAAGCCTTTATACCTGAGAAATAACCTCTTCCATGGGATAAACATGAAGTTTTTAATAATGCAAAAAATAAAACGTGATGTACCGTTAGAGCAGTGGGCGAAACTACTTCCTCTGCAATTCAAATATTTTGAGAAACTTGAAAAAGAAAAAACTCTCGAAGCAGACTACCACCTTATCGGTAAACAGGGAAGCATGCTTATAGTTAATGCTGAATCTGATGCAAAACTTAGTCAAATTATAGGGCAGGACCCAATGTTTTTTGAATGCGAACGCGAAATCTATCCGTTAACTACACGTCAAACCCACAAAGACCAAATCCGTGAGCTCCTAAAACCCAACTTCCCCAAAGGCTTCTAAAATGGGCTGCTACGGGGGCTTCAGTCTAGACGAAGCTAAACGAAGCAGTTGGTACAGCCCGAACTCAATCTTATCTGACTTAAAGGCTGGCAACACTTTTGTTGACATAGGCTGCGGAGACGGATTCTTTAGCGTATTAGCCTCAAAAATAGTGGGGGCAGAAGGCAAAATATACGCTGTTGATATTGATTCCTCTAGTATAGACAAACTTCAGAACAAAGCCAAATCCGAAGGCTTAAGCAACATCATTACCAAAGTAGGCAAGGCCGAAGATACGGTTTTTTGCGTAGGATGCGCAGACAGTATTCTCTGCAGCATGGACTTGCATGACTTTAACGACCCTATAAAGGTGCTTTCAAATGCCCGCACAATGATTAAGCCTTCAGGATTACTGATCGATTTAGACTGGAAAAAACAGGACCTTTCCTTCGGTCCACCTGAATCTATAAGATTTAGCGAAAAAAAAGCCATCGAACTGATAGAAGCTGCAGACTTTACGGTAGGATATGTTGGAGAATCTGGACCTTACCACTATTTAATCAAAGCTAAACCTCAGCATTGACATAGAGTTCAAGTAAGTCACTTCTGAACCAGTCTGGTCGATCCTGGTAGGCTGAATGCGCTGCACCACTATAAACAAGCATCTTAGCATTAGGCAATTTATCAGCTAAAGTACGCATTTCCTCGCCAGAGATAAGACTATCAAACGAACCCCATACGATACGAATTGGGAAATGAAAACTACTGTACGCTTTTAGCAAAACTTCATCTTCGAAGGCATTTGCTGGGGCAACCAAAAACAATCCTTTCACAGGATATCGCTCCGCATAACGTAAAGCTATGTAGCCGCCTAAACTGGCACCAACAACCACGGGCATAACCTCTCCAAAAATGGATTTGACAGCCTCTGCAGCAAACGCAATGTTAGTTTGCGGATCACGAGTTTTTGGGTGACATTGGTTTTTTAAACCATAGGGCATATCGAGAGCAAGGAAGGGTACATTCTTCTCGATTAGATGATCAGTTACGCCGATGCGTTGCCAAATCTCTAGGGTATATGATAAACCGTGCAGGAAAACCACTGGAATACCCGAAGCCTCATGATATATCACTGGGCAATGAAGATTTCCTAAGTGCAATGTTTTCTCTTTCAACCAATTTCACTGCACAAGAATACAATTGTGCTTCTTATATCAGTTGAGCAACACACAAAAGAAATAATAATCGAGAAAAACCAATTGTCAGTGGTGAATGTTTTGGCAGTTAAGGTCGGCGATAAAGCACCAGATTTTACGTTACAAAGCCAAATGGGTGACAATGTTACACTCTCAGAATTTTTAGGCAAGAAAAATATCGTACTCTACTTCTACCCCAAAGATGAAACGCCAGGCTGCATCAAAGAAGCATGCAGTTTCCGCGATAGTTATCAACAGCTTACAGATTTAGGAGCAGAAGTACTCGGAGTGAGCAAACAGAGTGTAGATTCACATGTAGCATTTGCTTCCCATTATGGGTTACCGTTTATTTTGCTTGCAGATATTGAGAATAAAGTCCGTGAACTCTACGGGGTTCCACACAGTATGGGCATTCTGCCTGGACGCGTTACCTATATCATTGACAAAAAAGGCATAGTCCGTCAAATCTTTAGCTCACAAACCCAAGCACAGCAACATGTAGAAGTAGCAAAACAAACACTAGAAATGATAGATAGCGAAAAAAAAGCTGGACCGTAAAGCTAAATCATGCTGAATATTTATAATACGCTAACTCAAAAAATTGAGGTTTTCAAGCCCGCGGACCCTAACAACGTCAAAATGTACAGTTGCGGGCCCTCCACTTATCAGCCTGCGCACATCGGCAACTACCGCACCTTTCTCTTTGAAGACATTCTACAACGGTACATGGAATATCGTGGCTACAAAGTCACACGATTGATGTGTCTTACAGATGTAGAAGACAAAGCAATAGTTCAGGCAAAAAAGGAAGGAGTTACTGTCAAAGAATTGACTCAAAAAAATGAGACAGCTTTTTTCAAAGAATTTGAGTTACTACACATAAAAAGCCCTGATTACCCCGTGGATGCATCAAGCGCAGTTGAACAAGCAGCGACTTTAACTAAGAAACTTGTCGATACAGGCTATGCTTACTGGTACTGCCACCAGGGAGTAAAAAACGCCTACTTTGACCCCCTCAAATTCAAGGGCTTTGGCAAACTGGCACATATAGATAAGTCAAAGTGGCCGAAAAAAAAGCGAAGGTTCCACAAAGATACATATCCTGGCACCCCTTGGAACATGGGCGATTTTATATTATGGCACGGTTGTGGCATGGAAGATGTATGTTTCGAAACTAAGATAGGTGAGGGGCGCCCCGCTTGGAACATTCAGGATCCAGCAATTGTAACCAAGCATTTGGGTTTTGAAATAGACGTTGCCTGTGGGGGCATCGATGCTTTAGTGCGCCACCACGATTACAATCTCGCGGTAACCGAAGCTGTTTCAGGCTGTCAGTTCTCGCGTTATTGGCTCCATGGTGCGCACTTGTTTGTAGACGGCAAGAAGATGTCCAAAAGTCTAGGTAATGTTTACTATCCACGTGAAATATTGGCGAGGGGTTATAGTGTTCAGGACCTGCGTTTCTTTCTCATCTACGGGAAATACCGAAAGAAGCTAAATTTCACCTTTGAACTGCTGACCGAGAGAAGAAAATTGTTGGAGTCTTTGAGGGAAATGGTTTTGGATTTAGAGCAGAAAAATCTTTCAAGCGCAAATGAATACTTGGATATTGTTGATGACCAAATATTCGCCGTTTTTGAAGCCCACATGAATAATGACTTAGACGTAGAAGGTGCCTTCAACAGCTTGCACCAAATTGTAAAGGAAATTTACAAAAAACGGAGCATACAGAGCGAGGAAAAAATAAGAAAGGTTTTGAATAGCCTACGCAGAGTCGACACTGTGTTTCAATGTATCTTTTAGACAAGCTCGCCGACGAATTTAACGCGCTGGAAGTTTTCGTCCCGGTGTGGTGCCATCTCAAGGTCTTCAGTTAAGTCTTTCCCAGCATTGTGCATGCCCATGTGTTCTCCTTCAATCCAGAAGCTGCTATCAGTTACATCGTAGACTTTACCTTGGTAGGCTATGTAGGCTGGTTTGCCATTTTGCCCGTTGTTGACTTCTAGTTCTTGATGAGTTACCTTCTTTTGTTCTGCCAAAAAGTCACCTTCTACTTCTCAATAAAAATGATAGCGGAAGCCTTTAAACGTTTAGGGATCAGTTAGCTAACTTATCAGGCTGAATTCAATTTGGTTAGGTAAGAGGCGTCTATGTTGATGCTACCTAAGCCGCTGATTGTATTGTTAATTTCAACATTACTACTTGTAGGGTAATTGTTGGATTGTATAGTAGACTTGTTGCCCGAAAAGTTGTTTACTTCAAAATTTATATTGGATAAGCCGGCTGTTTGAGAAGTGATTTTCGCTCCAACTCCGCCATCTATTTTTAAGGCAATGTTTATTGAACCTGTGTCTGTGGCGGCGTTAACCTGAAAATTTCCCTGAAGCGTTTTAGTCTGAAATATATCCATGTTTACAGAGCCAATGTTTGATTGTAAAATTATAGTGCTATTGCCACCAACGCTGGTTTCGCTCATCCTATAATATACCTGTCCAGTGTTTGTTTTAATGGATATGTCACCCGCGAAAATCACATTTTTTTCGAGGTTAGCTTGGACCTTACCCACGTCAGCATTCAGGTTTAGTGCTTTGATAGTTGTGGCTTTATCGGCTGTGAAACTGATTTGACCTGTCGAGGATGAAACAGTTAGATTCAACAACAAAGCGGGGTCAACGAATATATCATAGACAACGCTTGATTCAAAGGAGTAAGGATTTTTAACTGAAACCTGACAATACACAGTTAGTATATCTTCGTCGGTTATGTTGCGGAAGAATACGAATACTGGTGCTTCACCTGAATTATTTTCTAAAGAGCCACGTATCCCATTAGCTGAAACATGGATCAATATGTTACTATTCTGTATCTTCTGTGTAATAACATTAATTTGTCCCACATCTGCGGTGAAGTTAAGGTTTAATGCATTTATGTTTGCGCTGCTATCTTGTAATGTTTGTCCAAAACTCCATGAAGAGAAAGGTATAAACAAAAACGCGACTGCATACACTGCCAAAACAATAATGACAATCAAGCCAATCGCAGCCAGCACATAAGGGGTTTTATGCGGCGGTTTCAGAGGCTCCATTGATGAGGTCCGCGGCGGTATATAGATGAGGATTCGGGTACCGCATTTGCGGCAGAAGTGGTCGTAATCCTGCAGTTTAGTTCCGCATAATCGGCAGTAAGGCAAAGGTTAAACCTCGAAATATGGGTATGGTGCATTGAAAATTTAAGGGTTATTATGAAGGCAATCAGATCTTTAATCTAACTGACCGAAACACTAGAAACAATTAAATCATAAACTCCAACTCTAAGTACTCCATGCAACCTTTTCTAGGCTATTTGAAAGAAGAAAACATGAGCCTTTTCACAGACTTCTATGAACTCACCATGTGCGCAGCGTACTTTGAAAACCAAAACTTCGAAACCGCTACGTTCGATCTCTTCATTCGCCGCATGCCTGAAAATCGCTCCTATTTCCTCTTTGCCGGCTTAGAGGAGGTGATAGGATACCTGCAATCAATCAAATTCACAAATGAACATCTTGAGTTCTTAGAAAAACAGGGGTTCAAAAAAGACTTTCTATCGTACCTTAGTGATTTCAAGTTCACTGGGGAAGTTTGGGCGATTCCTGAAGGCACAATAGCTTTCTCCACAGAACCTCTTGTTCGTATAACTGCGCCCATAATCGAGGCACAACTTGTCGAAACCTTCCTTCTTAATTCGATTAATCTGCAGACCATGATTGCAACCAAAGCTAGTCGGGTCGTTCATGCTGCAAAGGGGAAAGCCGTCATCGAATTCGGGTTGCGTCGCGAACCAGGTATAGACGCAGGCATGAAGGTGGCACGTTCCAGCTTCATTGCAGGTTGCCAAGGCACTAGCAACGTATTATCGGGGTTAACTTATGGTATACCGATCTTTGGTACTATGGCACATTCCTTTATTATGTCATATCCTCATGAAATCGATGCTTTCCGTGCTTTCACCAAAGCATTCCCTGATAAATCCACCTTGTTAGTTGATACATATGATGACATTTCAGGGACAGAAAAAGCTGCTATCGTTGCCAGGGAGCTCCAAAGCAGAGGAAGCCGGTTAGAGGGGGTGAGACTTGACAGCGGTGATTTGGCTGAGACTAGTAAGAAAGTCCGTAAAATTCTTGACAGCCAAAATTTAGAGTACGCTAAAATTTTTGTTAGTGGTGATCTCGACGAGTACAAAATCATGGAGTTGATAGCTGAAGAAGCACCTATTGACGCTTTTGGAGTTGGTACAAAGATGGGAACAAGTTCTGACCGCCCGTTCCTCGATGGTATATACAAGCTCTGTGAAACTCAAACTGCTGATGGCAGCTTTGCACCTATTATGAAACTCAGTAAAGACAAAACTACCTTACCTGGTCGAAAGCAGGTATATCGCTTGAAAGATGCCGAAGGCCACTTTGTGAAAGACGTCATTGCATTAACTGATGAGCCCACAGTTGGGGATCCACTATTGCTCAAAGTCATGGAGAATGGCAAACTGACAAACAAGTTACCTCCACTTAATAACATCCGTAAAACAGCTACGGAGAACCTCGCTAAGCTGCCAGAGCAATATAAGGTACTAGTGAATGCGCCTGCCTATCCAGTGGAGTTGAGCAGCAAATTAAGGAAACTCATTAAAACCTTAAAACAAAATATAATACAGAACGAGATTAATCATTTAGTTTAAGCTATTTTTGTTAAATCTTTCTTTGTATTCACCAAAGTAGTGACCTTATCACATTCTTTAATCTACTCGCGCATTTAACGAAATAATCTTACGGGTCTAACAACGCCTTAAAGTGCCTTTTAAATTCCTCAGTCTCCATATCTTTCAAGAAATCATATTTGTGTTGAATAATTAGAGACTTGCCCATTATGCTTCAAAGATGGCAAACACTTAATAGTAGATTTCTGAAACCTTTTATGCTATAAATAGGGGAACAAAATAGAATGCAGAATCGCCCAGCAATAGTCGCTGTTGGCAGAACCAAGTTTGGTGAGCACTACGGCAAAGAACCCGAGAAGCTCATCGAGGAAGCTTGGCTTGCCGCGTCTCGGGAATGCAATATGGAACGCAAGGATTTACAGGCCTGCTACATGTCCGACTGTCTTCTACCAATCACAAACAAGCTTGGTTTAGAGGAGGGCTTTCTTTCTGAATTAACCGAGCTACATGTACCGATGGAAGTAACCCGCTCATTTAGCGCTGCCTTGATGACTGCTTGCCATGCTATTCAGGCAGGTGTCTATGACACTGTACTCGTTGGCGGTATAGAAAAAATGTCGGATCGTTGGGACAAAATTCGTGACGACCTCATGCTCCTTGATGATCCTTGGAGTTATTTTGCAGGTGGCACCCCCGAATCCAACCATGAACTGATGTTAAGGGCTTATATTAAAAAATACAAAATTGGCGGAGGTGACCTTGAAAAACTTAATATCGCACTCGCACAAGTGTCAGTGAAGAATCATGCTAATGCAACCAAAAACCTGTATGCTCAGTTCCAGAGAAAAATCAGCTTAGACCAAGTAATAAACGCCCGTAAAGTTGCCCATAAACCCTTGGGACTCTACGATTTCGCACCCATCTCTGACGGAGCTTCAGCGCTAATCTTGACCAGCGAATATGTTGCTAAGAAAATGAATAAAGACCCGGTTTATGTTTTGGGCTGCGGCGCGGCCACTGACTTCCTCAATTACCCAGCACGAGAAGACCTATCACGTTTTATCGCTACAGGTCTTGCCATGAAAAAGAGCACTCAAACCGCAAAAGTATCAGTAGCCGATTTGCAGTTATTGGAACTAAACGATCAATCTACCTTTATGGAGATGGTGACACTTGAAGACTTAGGCTATTGTTCTTCAGGCACCGCATGGAAAAGTATCTATGAAAGCAGCTTAAATGGTCAGTTCAGCTATGAACTGGGTGGAAAACAGGTTTATGTAAACACCGATGGTGGACTCAAAGCAGACGGTAATCCACTTGGAGCAACGGGTGGAGCTCAAGTTTTTGAAATTTATCGTCAACTCCGAGGGGAAGCAGGCGAACGCCAAATTAAAATTGAAGGCGGCTTAAGGCATGGCGGTATAGTAGAGTTTGAAGGCTTCGGAACTAAAGCTTACGTAACTATTCTAGGAGAGAAACCCCAATGAGCAGTGAACCAATAGAGAGACGAGTTTCATATTTAGGTGACCGACTAAGAGCTTGTCGGTGCCAATGCTGCGGTAAAGAATACTTTGAAGTCCGCGACTACTGCAGTATCTGTGGCAGAAAAAGCTATGGCAAAATGGACAGCATCGACCTTTTCTATGAAAAAGGTAAACTTGAACTATGCACTTACATAAACGAACCTACAAATAAATTTAGCAAATTCCCCAACTTCATTTATGGCATTGTCTCATTCCATAATGGCAAAATCCGCGTTCCAGCTAGACTAACCGACCAATTAATCTGTGATAGTGAGGACGTTGATCTTTCAAGTTTAGAAGGACGCGAGGTTATTCCCCGATTCCGAAGACGCTACTCAGTCGGTAAAGCTGACGTAGTGCCAACTATTTCTCTCGCATTCACTTTAGCCGATGAATATTATCCACATCAGGAATACAGAGTTGTTGAACCCACTAAAAGCTATGAGCTACCTGGAATCGTGGGTTACGGCGCATATTCATCACGTTTCCGTATTAAAGGAGATGGCCTAGAGCGGGCGGTGCCATTTATCGATGAAGATTCAGTAACGGCCGCGGTTGAAGCAGGTAAACTCTCTTTAATCCACTCTGGTCTGGATAGTAAATGGATAGGAAAAGTCTACGTAGGATCAGAATCCAATCCCTATGCAGTGAAACCCATCGCCTCAAAAGTGGCGCAAGTACTAAAACTCGGCGAAGAAGAAGGGGACATTCAGGGTGTAGATGCGGTTGACACTGAATTTGCCTGCAAAGCAGGTTCAAGCATGTTCAAGGATGCTTCGGCATTGGTTAGTTACCCTCGTTCGGGCATAAAATTCGCCATGGTCATCGGAGCAGACAACTCGCAAGCGGCCCCACGAGGATGCCCTGGCGGCGAACTTGATACATTTGTAGGTTATGGTGGTGCCTCCTTTATCTTCGGCAAACAAGACGTTATAGCTGAGATGGAAGGCTGGTACAGCTGCACGTCAGATACACCTGATTTCTGGCGTCGTGACGGAGAAATGTTCCCTTTGCACAGTGGCAGATTCACAGGTGATCCAGCTTACTTCAAACACATCCGCAAAGCTGCCTCCACACTCATGGAACGCAATAACCTCAAAGCCGCGGACATTAACTACTTTATACCTCACCAACCCAACCCAACTTTCCCGGTGCGCATTTCCAAAGAGCTGGGTTTCAGGGATGAGCAATATGTGCCATCTTTAATGATTAACAAGTTCGGTAACACCTACTCAGGGTGCTCGCTGATGGGTTTAGCAGCGATTTTAGATATTGCCAAGCCTGAGGAGCGAATTTTGGTTGCAAGTTACGGTTCAGGAGCAGGCAGCGACGCCTATCTGCTTCGCACCACCAACCAATTGCTTGATAAGCGTCAACGACAGAAGATCAATGTGAAATTCTTCGCGGAGAACCCGTTTGTAGAATATGTGGATTACACGACTTATCGTCGACTAAAACTGGGCTTGTAAGGGTGCTGAAGTATGCCGAAAGTTGAAGCATAAAAACCGCATATATTTGGTTAGATGAGATGTGAACAACACTTAATAAAGCCCTTGCAGATCACACATACCGAGGGAAAAGAGAGAATTGATTCTCACCGACATACTGCAAGTCATTTATTCTCCAAAAAAAGCATTCAAAAGCATAATCGCCAACCCCAAATATCTCACGGTAATAATTGTACTTATACTGTTCATGGGTTTGGAAATAGGCTTTGAGTACTCACAGTTCACCAAAACCTCGCTAGAGGTCACTTCGCCTACTGCGGGTTTAATGCAGAGCTACAATAACGCCACTAACTGGAGAAGCAGCGACAACGTGGCATTAACCAACAATTTTAACGATTATTATAACAACACCGTTTACGTTGCGGAACTGCAGGCTGCACCCAACGATCCAAATGGCTACTATCCGCTCTTCGGCAATTTTAGCTTACAGATCAATGCCAACAACACAAATACTGTCATTGCCGCACTCTCTAACACATCGAATGTGGATTGTACTCCAAATGGTTTTCAGAACCTCTCCATCACAGTAAAAATTGTTGAACCCCAATCAGCGCCCGAAGCAGCCACTTTAACGCTTTACTCGCTGGGTGATACAGATTATTACACATACGATTTAACAAGCATGCTCGCTGATGGCCAAGCAATTAGCCAATGGGGTAACTTAACGGTTCCACTTGGACCCAATGCAGCGGGTTGGACCGCTAGTGGGAATCCGCAATGGACTAATATTACATCATTAACAATGGAGTTTAATTATGCAGATAATCAAGACTTAACTCTCCGCGTTGGAGCGCTGTTCTTCCGCGGAGAATTCATCCAACCCATTCAATATGATATCTATGGACTTTTGGGTTTCTTGCAAGTATTTTCACTACAGTTCCTCTTCACATGGTTGGTTATAACCGCCATAGCTTATGTTATCTTTAGAGTCTTAAAGAACACGATTCTATGGAAACCCATTTTTATAGCATTCGGATGTGCTTTGTTCGTGATGGTTATTCGAGCTATAGTGAATATCGCAGCCACCGCAACTATGCCAGGCGTGTTCTATCCATATGACGTCGCTTTAGGTTTAGGCTACAACAACTTTATGACAGTTTCTTACCCTCTGGGGACAATAGGTAATCTCACTGCTCAGTCGGCGAGTAATCTTGCTAACATCAATACTTCTCTGGAAACCTTCAGAGGCATCATCACAGGGATGTTTGCTGTATCCTATGTTTGGCTAGGCGGCTTATGCACATTAGCCCTTAAAGAGCTCAAACCGGAATTCTCAACCATAAAATGCCTAAGCATCGCTGCTTTATCCATCGGAGTCACTATCATAACATTATGGCTCTTCATCGGCGTACTTTAACCACCTTTTCCAAGTCATTTTTCTTTTTGTTCTCTTTTAATTCTATTTAACCGAATATTTACATGGAAAATAGATAACTGAAGACTTTACAGAACATTAGTTAGCAAGATTTATATTTTTGAAATAGCAAAAGCGTTTACGTACAGTTCGAAGTGAAGTAAATTGGTTGATATTAAAGACTTAAATGATGGAATGAAACGGGTTAGTGTAGAAGCGAAAGTAGTTGAAAAAGGCGACCCCCGAGAAGTCAAATCTAAATATAAAGACGAAACTTACCGAATCGTTGACGCGGTTATTGCTGACGAAACAGGCAGCATTAAATTAACACTATGGAACGAACAAATTGACCAGGTTAACGTGGGCGACAACGTAAAAATCGACAACGGCTATGTCACTAGTTTTAAAGGTGAAATACAGCTTAACGTCGGCAAATTCGGTACGATGACTGTAAACTAAACTAACTTTTTCTTTTTAATTTAGATTTCTTAATACTTTTAATAACTAGCATAGCACCACAATAGTCGTTTTTGCTCGAAGTCTCTAACTCTGAATTTTTGTTATTGCGTGCAAAAATTTATTAATTCATTTGGCTGGGTCATTTTGTCGTTAGTGAGATAGTAAAAATGCAGTTTAAACTCGTTGCGCCTTACCAAACCTCGCCAGGGCAGCAAGACGCAGTGAAACAGTTAATCAAGAACTTCTCAGCCAATAAAAAGCAGACGCTATTAGGCATAACAGGTAGCGGCAAAACCTTCGTAATGGCAAACGTAATAAATAAACTGCAGAAACCTACCCTTATTTTGGCGCATAACAAAACGTTAGCGGCCCAACTTTACGCTGAATTAAAGGCGCTTTTTCCACATAACCGTGTTGAATACTTCATCAGTTTCTACGATTATTACCAGCCCGAATCATATTTACCCGCACAAGACATGTACATTGAGAAAGATTCAACAGTCAATGACCAAATAGAGAAAATGCGTATGCACGCCGTTTCCAGCGTAGTGAGCCGTAACGACACCATAATAGTGGCGTCGATTAGTTGCATCTACAGCTTAGGTAACCCTGAAGATTTCCGCGCTATGGCAGCGCAACTGGAAGTGGGCAAAACCATGTCAAGACAACAGCTTGTCCATGACCTAGTCGACATGCAGTATGAACGCAACGATATGGTTCTTGAACCTGGCAGGTTTCGCGTTCGCGGCGACACTGTCGATATAGTTCCCTCATACGAGAGCGCGATTTTGCGTGTAGAACTTGAATGTAACACCATAAATAAAATTAAAGAAGTGAATTTGTTAAATGGCGATGTAAAGGTTTACGTGGACAAGCTCACGCTCTACCCAGCACGCCAGTATGTGGTTCCTGAAGAGAAGCATGCCCTTGCCCTTGAACATATCAAACAGGAACTCCGTGAACGTCTGATTGACCTTCCCCCTTTAGAGGCGCATAGACTTAAGCAACGTACCAACTATGATTTGGAGATGATTAAGGAAGTTGGCTTCTGTGCGGGAATGGAGAACTACAGTCGTCATTTTGACGGACGCCGACCCGGTGAGCCGCCGTTTACTCTAATAGATTACTTCCCAAAGGACTTTTTGCTAATTATCGACGAAAGCCATCAGACTATCCCCCAAGCTCGGGCTATGTACAATGGTGACTACAGCCGCAAAAAGAATCTAGTTGACTTCGGTTTTCGCCTCCCTAGCGCATTAGATAATCGCCCGTTGAAATTCGACGAATTCGAACGGAAAATGGGTAAGGTCCTTTTTGTTTCAGCTACTCCCGCCGAATACGAATTACAAAAAAGCGGAGTCCCAGTCGAATTAATCACAAGACCTACGGGACTTTTGGACCCTGAAGTTGAGATGCACCCCATTGAGGGACAGATGCAACATCTTATGACGGAAGCTAAAAAAACGATTGCAAGGGGCGAACGCGTCTTAGTTACTACCCTCACTAAGCTGATGGCAGAGGATTTAGCAGATTATCTCTCTAAGGAGGGCTTCCGTGTACGCTACATGCACAGCGAAATCGAGAGTCTTGATCGCATTGAGCTATTGAGGCAGCTAAGGATAGGGGACTTTGATATCCTAGTCGGAATCAATCTTCTCCGTGAAGGCTTAGACCTCCCGGAAGTTGCCACCATTTTCATCCTTGATGCCGACAAAGAAGGCTTTCTGCGCGACGAACGTAGCTTAATCCAGACAATCGGGCGAGCTGCACGTAATGTCAACGGCAAAGTCATCCTCTATGCGGACAAACAAACCCAATCCATCAAACGCGCCATGGAAATCACATATTACCGTCGTAGCGTCCAGAAACGATACAACCAAAAACATGGTATCACACCTAAAACAATCATCAAAAGCGTATCGCAAAAAGAAAACGTGATTAAAGGTACAAAACACCTGCCCAAATCCGACATGAGACGGCAAATCATCGAGATGGATGCAAAGATGCGGGAAGCCGCCGAGAAATTGGACTTTGAAAAAGCCATAAAGTTCCGCGATGCGATTGCTGAGATGCAGAAAGCATTGGACCACAAAGTAGAAAATGAGGCTAATAGCCCAAAAATTTAGGAGTTCTGTACAAAAAGGTTCTAATCTTTCAAATAAAAACAAGGTAAACCCACATTTGAAGAAGGGAAAAAAGTAGCTCATGCGTGACAACATATCCATTAAAGGTGCACGGGAACACAATCTAAAAAATATTGATTTAGAGTTGCCCCGAAACAAGTTGATAGTGATTACTGGGCTCTCCGGCTCTGGGAAATCCACATTGGCATTTGACACCATCTACGCCGAGGGACAACGCCGCTACGTGGAAAGCCTCTCTGCCTATGCACGCCAATTCTTGGGATTAATGGATAAGCCAGACGTGGATTCAATCGAAGGGCTCTCACCTGCAATAAGCATCGAGCAGAAGAGTACCAGCAAAAACCCCCGGTCAACAGTAGGCACAGTCACCGAAATCTACGATTATCTGCGGCTTTTATATGCACGGGTCGGAACGCATCACTGCCCCAAATGCGGCAGCAGTATCCACCCGCAGAGTGCCGAAAACATCAGTAGCCTCATAATGTCCGATAAGAACAAACGCCTTGTGTTTCTAGCTCCGATAATACGCGGCATGAAAGGAACCCATGAACAAGTCTTCGATGACCTCAAAAAGGAAGGGTACAACAAAATTCGCGTAGACCAAAAAATCTACGAAACTGATCACATCAAAGAAGAAGTCAAACTAGTGCGTTACGAGAAGCACTGGATAGAAGCTGTCATAGACACCGTTACCATTTCCGATGAAGAGAGGTCACGTATAGCCGAAGCAGTCGAGAGTGCATTAAAAATGGGCAAGGGCACCATGATAGTCATTGACGCCGTTAATAGTGACGTAGACAAAAAGAAAGAACTAGAACGCTTCGAAGGCGAAACAATGTATAGCACCTTCGGTGCCTGCCCAAACCACCCAGAAATAGTATTTGAGAGCCTTGAACCACGCATGTTTAGCTTCAACTCACCATTCGGCGCGTGCCCAGTCTGTCACGGTTTAGGCGAAATCACTGAAGTAACACCGGACAAAGTCATACCCAACAAGAACCTCTCCATCATGGATGGTGCATTGGCAGTTTACAAGAGTACCATGGATTTAAGTTGGCGGGCACAGCAACTTGCTACGGTGGGAAGAAAATATGGCTTTGACGTTTTCACGCCCATCAAAGACTTCACTGAGCAGCAGCTACAAGTTATGCTTTATGGCGATCGCGAACCCATTAATGGCAACTGGTCAAACGGCGCTACCATGTGGATGCGAGACGGCTGGGAGGGCGTTATACCCCAAACCATGCGTCTGTATCGACAAACTGAAAGCGAATGGCGCAAAGAAGACATAGAAAAATTCATGACTGCACGCCTCTGTAACGCCTGTCACGGCAAAAAACTCCAACCCGTCGTGCTCGCAGTACAAATTCTGGCTAAAAGCATCATTGACGTAACCGACCTCTCAATTGAAGAGTCTGTAGATTTCTTCCAGAAGCTTCCATCACAATTAAATGATAAGGAGCTACTGATTGCTAAACAGGTACTTAAAGAAATCAATGAGCGATTGGGATTTCTAAAAAACGTAGGCTTAGGCTATTTGTCATTATCTCGTGCAGCAAAAACACTATCAGGTGGCGAAGCGCAACGAATCCGCTTAGCTACACAGATTGGGAGCAACCTCATGGGCGTTCTCTACATCCTGGATGAACCCAGCATCGGTCTACATCAACGCGACAACGCCAAACTCATCAGCACACTGCAACGGCTTCGGAACCTTGGCAACACCCTAATTGTGGTGGAACACGATGAAGACACAATGCGACATGCTGACTACATTGTGGATATGGGTCCAGGTGCTGGCGTTCATGGCGGCCACGTCGTCGCAGAAGGCTCACCTGCCGAGGTGATGGCGAACACCCGAAGTTTAACGGGTAAGTACCTCTCCGGCGAACTCAAAATCGAAGTACCCACAACTCGCCGCAGCCCCGTTGAATATATAGGCGTCAAAGGTGCACAAGAAAACAACCTTAAACACCTCAACCTCCAGCTGCCACTCGGAGTACTCTGCGGCATCACAGGCGTTTCGGGTTCAGGCAAAAGCACACTCATGAACCTCACAGTTATCCCTGCTCTACGACAAATATTCAGCGAGCAAGTGGACAAAGTCGGCAAACACGAAGAACTCGAAGTGCCAAGCGTCGTGCGCAATGTTATAGTCATTGACCAAGACCCCATCGGGCGCACGCCACGCAGCAACCCCGCCACCTACACCAAACTCTTCGACGAAATCCGTAGCATATTCGCATCCACCAAAGAAGCAAAAGCCCGAGGATACAAACAGGGTAGATTCAGCTTTAATGTAAAGGGCGGCAGATGCGAAACCTGCCAAGGCGACGGTGTTTTGCGTATAGAAATGAATTTTTTGCCTGATGTTTATGTGCAGTGTAGTGAATGCAAAGGTAAACGATACAATAAAGAAACTATTGCAGTGCTCTACAAAGGAAAGAATATCGCTGAGATCCTTGATATGACAGTCGAGGAAGCTGCCAAATTCTTTGAAAACACGCCGCGTGTAGCACGTAAACTGCAGACGCTGCTTGATGTGGGATTGGGCTACATTAAACTAGGGCAAAGCTCCACGACATTATCGGGCGGCGAAAGCCAGCGCATCAAAATCACTCGTGAACTCAGCAAACACAAATCAGGCCACGTGGTTTACATGCTTGATGAACCCACAACTGGCTTACATTTCGATGACACTAAACGGCTTATCCGCGTACTCAACCGCCTCGTCGATAATGACAACACTGTTTATATCATTGAACACAACCTCGACGTAATCAAAAGCTGCGACTACCTCATTGATTTGGGACCCGAAGGTGGCGCAGCTGGCGGTGAACTCTTAGCGGAAGGCACACCCGAGGAAGTTGCAGGAAACAACCAAAGCTACACTGGGATGTTTTTGCAGAAAATTCTTAACCTCCCAAAAGAAGAGATTAGTTTGACAGTGAAGCAGCCTACATGATAAAAATAAGCAGTCCTCAAGACTTCAAAGCCAACAACATACCAACTGACCCAGGCGTCTACATATACCGTGACTGGCAAGACGAAATCATATATGTGGGCAAAGCCAAGAACCTGCGCTCAAGAGTGAAAAGCTATTTTTCCAACAATGATCACCCAATCAAGACACGGCAACTGGTAATTCATATCCGAAGCATTGACTGGGTCATAGTCAACAATGAAGTTGAGGCGCTGCTGCTAGAAAACAAACTCATCAAACAGCACACCCCAAAATACAACATAAACCTTAAAGACGCTAAAACATACGCGTACATTGCCCTAACACGCGAAGCTTTCCCGCGCCTCATGATGAGCCGCAAAGTCAGCCGCAAACTCGAATCTTTTGGTCCTTTCACCGATGGCTACACTCGCCAAGACCTCCAACGCCTTGTCGTCAAAGTCTTCAAACTCCGCACATGCAAAAACCTCCACAAACGACCCTGTCTTAACTACCACATCCACCTCTGCACTGCCCCCTGCGACAGAAAAGTCACCGCCGAAGAGTATGCCGAGCAGGTACAACAGGCAAGGAGCTTTCTTGGCGGAAACTATGAGACAACAATGGCAGAGCTAAACCAAAAGATGCAGGCTGCATCCCAGAACCAACAATATGAAAACGCCTTGGAGCTACGCAACCAGATTGCTTCGATTCGACTTGTAACTCAGCGGCAAATCGTGGACAACGAACGTCGCTTTGATCAGGATGTTTTGGTATTCCGGAGAGTTGGCGAAAAGGTGCATGCAGTGCAAATGGGCGTGCGTAAAGGCGTACTTTTGGGCAAAAAGGAGTTTACAGTAGATTTGCAGCCGCAAGTCGAGGAGGAATTTTTGAAAGCGTACTACACTACAAATCGGATCCCAAGGGAAATCCTGCTCAATAAGCCGTACTGGCAAAGCACCGGAGAAAAGAAAGCGCTTGAGGAATTCCTTTCCGCTAAGAGGCTTGCACCTGTTTCACTGACTATTCCACGACGCGCAGACAAATTGGCACTGGTAAAACTGGCAGAGAAAAACCTCGAATCAAACCTTGACTTTGACAGCGCACTATTCGATTTACAAAACAATCTCAACTTGTCCACTTTGCCACGACTAATTGAGTGCTTTGACATATCCAATCTTGGCACGGAGCATGTGGTTTCGGGAATGGTAAGCTTCAGAGATGGGAAACCCGACAAAAAGAATTACCGCAAATTCAAAATTAAGTCATTTGTTGGGCAGGATGACTTCGCCGCCGTTAACGAGGTCGTATTGCGTAGATACAAGCGGCAACTTGAAGAAAAGAATCCTCTTCCCAACCTCATTGTCATTGATGGGGGACTAGGGCAAGTCACCTCAGCTAAAAATGCCCTCCAAAAACTGGCACTGCAAGTTCCGTTGATTGGGCTAGCGAAGGAACGCGAAGAAATCTACTTTCCCAATGAACCAGTGCCCTATGTCTTTGACAGAAACAGCCGTATGATGCTTTTGCTGAGAAAAATCCGCGATGCCACCCATGACTTCTCGCTGGGTTACAACCGCAAACGTCGCCAAATGCAGGTCCGAGAAGAATTCAATCCTAAAACACGATATTTTAAGCGACCAGATGCTCAAGCAGAATCTTCAAGCCAATAAGAACCAGCCCGATTCCACCTACGATTTTAATTCTGTGACCAAAATACTTACCGAGTCCGCAACCAAAGTAGAATCCTACAAATGAAAGCCCAAACGTGACTAAACCAATAACTGCAATGGGTAACAAAATTTCGCTTTGAAGAAACGCAAAACTAAATCCAACCATCAAAGCATCAATGCTTGTGGCAACCGCTAAAACTAACAACGTTTGTAGTCGCAAGTCTGAAGCGACCTTTTCTGCTTGCACTTTTAAGCCATCATAAATCATTTTTGCACCAATAAAAGCCAGTAACCCAAACGCTATCCAGTGGTCCAGAGCCATAACAACTGTTTGAAACAGCATACCACTGGCCCAACCAACGATTGGCATTAACATCTGAAAGCCCCCAAAAAAAATCGCCATCAAAAACGCAGATTGCCTACGATTTGCTGTAGCCACCATGCCGTTTGCTATGGAAATTGCCAGAGCATCCAGTGCTAAACCGACTGCGATCAATATAATTGTTAATGCATCCATTGGAATACCTAAATGCTATTTTATGTAGACTTAACTGACTTTAGGTTTGCACCAAAAACATTAATTACTGCAACTTTTTAGGGCATCTTCAAGCTGGCTAAAATCCGTAATAATGACGTTAGAATGGAAAACTATCCATGGACTAAGACATTTTAGGGGTGAGACAATAATAATTATTTTTCCATTGCGTTTAGCATAGAACATTTCCATGCAAGCACCGGCGGATAGAATTGGCAGGTACACTACCATAATGTCGCATCGATCTGCATCGTCTAGGTCTCGCTGCACAAAATCAAACGATGGTACTTTGTCCCACCAGCATTCCTCTGTACCGTTGTAGAGGACCCGCTCGCGTTTCCACGGGTCGATAACTTCATAGTCAAGGGCCTGACAAATGTTTGTGATAATTTTTCGATAATCCTGCTCTTTTTCCATTCCAATAATAGGACCTGAAATGAAAACTTTCTTCATAGTGTTGTCTCAGACCTAAACATGAACATGTCAAGCTAATATGCTTTCCCAGCGCCCGTTTCAGCTTCAAAAACGATAATTATTAAACCAAAATGAATGCTAAGTCACTGGACAGTATAAGAAGCAATTTAATAGCCCGACACCTCTTCCTTGTGCAATGGAGGATGGCGCATGATAGATATGATTACGCTGCTTCTAATTTCAATAGCTGTGGGTTTTTTGGGATCACTGACAGGGCTTGGGGGCGCTAGTATTCTTATTCCAATTCTAGTTCTATTCGGAGTTGACATTAAAGTTGCCGTAGCATGCGGCATGGTAGCAATAATCGCTACCTCCAGCGGTTCCGCATCTGCATTTGTCCGTGAACGAATAGCCAACATACGCTTGGCTATGTACCTTGAAATGTTCACCATAATCGGCGCCATCATAGGTGCAACCATAACCGTCATAATAGCACCGGTATTCCTCTACTTTCTCTTCGCAGCCTTCCTGCTCACTTCCTTTGTAAACATCCGAAGCAGCCTAAAAGAGGACTACACATCACCTATAACGCAGGATAAAATTTCAAGGTGGTTAAAACTAGAGGGCAGATACTTTGACCGCGCAAAAAACAAACATGTAGAATACAAAGTCACCCGCGCTTTCCTGGGGGGACTCGGCATGATAGTCGCAGGTTTAGCTGCAGGGATGCTTGGAATAGGTGCAGGAGCCTTCAAAGTTATAGTGCATGAAAAAGTGCTTAAGGTCCCAGCGAAAGTTTCCAGCGCAACTAGCAACCTGGTAATAGGCATGACCGCACTAGCAGGTGTCAGCGTTTACTTGTTTTCAGGTCTTTTAAATCTGACTTTAATGGCACCAATGGCGATCGGCGCAACGATAGGCTCAGTTCTCGGCGGACGTATACTAAACAGAATACACGATAGGCATCTACGCATACTCTTTCTAGCCATAGTTACCGTATTGATCATTCAAATGATCTACAAGGGAGTGACGACATTATGACAAAAGAAAGCTTAAGCAGCGGGGACACTAAAATAGAAACCATCATAAGCTACTTGCTCATATTCGGCGTAACAATAAGTGTAGCATTAGAAGCAATCGGAATTTGGCTCTATTTTGGCACTTATGGTAATCTACAGATTTCCCAAACTTCAAACTTTTTTATCAAAGGCGAAAATTTTTTTGCCTTCATTTTGGATAAAATTCAAGCACCAGTTGTCTCTGAAAACGCTTTGTTTTTCATGACATTGGGTTTGATTATTCTAATTTTAACTCCATATATTCGCGCAGTAACTTCGTTCATCTATTTTGCATGGGAGAAAAACAGAAAATACGTTTTGATTACACTCTTTGTTGTAGTTGTAATAACACTAAGCTTAGCCCTCCACTAATAATCAAACCCAAAGAAGAAAGACTTTCTAAAACAAAGTTGTACAAAATCAACATTTTGATACTATATTTCACCTCAATAATGCGATATAGAAGAAGAAGAAGCAACCCCCCACCAAGTCATTTCTTCTATTAAAAAGGAATAAACAGAGAGTTGAGAAGACTTTTTGCTAATAGGACTTGAGCAGAACCCATATTAGCACTTATCACGTTGTTGAACCAAATTCCTTGTCATCTTCTCTACAGATTTTACGCACCAAATCACGGCCCATGAGACTTACAGTGCTTAACCCAATGGTGCCCCCAGCCCATTGACCCACCATGTAGAAATTGCTAAGTCCCGGCAAAGTCTTACTCACGCCGTTTTTAGCAACTTCCTTTTGAAGTTCTTTTGGCGCCCCCCATGCTTGGCATCCGCGGTAGGCGGCAGTCCAATGCTCAACAGATAACGGGGTCACTACGTCAGTCACTTCAAGGTGACTCTTGAGCCCCGGAAAACGTTTTTCAAGTTCCACAGCAATTAAGTCTGCAACCCTCTGTTTCTCGTCTTTATACTCCTTGGGGTTTGCCAGAATTGCCTTCCAGTAGTCATAGTTTGACTCCATTACAACCTTAACTACACTTTTCCCACTTGGTGCAATTGAGAGATCAAAATTAAAGATTTCAATATCAAGCCGGTCCCTAACAATACCTTCAACGATGATAGGATTTTCAAGAAAACGTACAATAGCATGAGGCTCGCTAGATAATTCCATGTTTAGTCCATACCAAATTTCAAGACCAAAAGGTTGCATCTTGGGGTATGCCTTGTAGTAGGCATTGATAACGTTATTGATATATTTACCATCCAACATCGCATAAATTGTTGAATACCCGTCAGCGGCAGAAACAATAATGTCCCCATAATGCTCAGAGCCATCGTCAAGCTGCACACCAACAGCGGTATTTTCCTTAACAATTATTTTCTTTACTCTCACATTATATGTGACTTCTCCGCCCAACTCCAAATACCGCCGCTCGATGTTACTTGAAAAAGCCGTAGAACCTCCTACAGGCCAGCCTCCATCGCCGATGCTTTGAACCGAAAGAAAAAGCATAGGAACCAACATTGGCACCTCAGGAATATCGTACTGTATTGTGGCAAACGCTTTAGACAAGAAAGGATCTCTGAATTGCTCAGCGTATTTACTGACTGTCAATTTATTATATTTCATAAAAGCGCCCATGAGCGGCAGCATCTTCAATTTGGCGACTGCTCCGCCAGTCATTGCAGAAAACATATCAAACCCACTGAACTTCTTTGTGGTTTTGATGAATTCTCCAATGAGTTTCTCGTCCCCAGGCGAGAGCTCAGTTAGATGATTCTCAAGCTCATCTAAATCCGTATAAACGGTGAACTTTTTACCGTTTATATCTTCAACTTGGACGAATTCTTTGAAGCTAAAAGCTTCTATATTTTTAAGGGCTCCGAGTTCCTGCCAAATCTCTGTGAAAATGTTTTTGGCAGCAGGGTTTGTGGACACACCGAAAACATTGTGGGCAGCATAATCAAAACAGTAAGTTTTACGCTTCCAAGATACACAAACACCGCCCGGTTTGTTTTGCATCTCAAAAATTCTGGTCTTGTAACCATTCATTTGAGCATAGCATCCTGTAGATAGTCCGGCTAAACCTGCCCCTATTATTATGATCGATTTATTGCCCAACTAAATCCCTTTTTTAATTATTTTGAGGGTAATAGTATTATACCTTATGCCAAACCACCATTATTTTAAAAGTTTCGAGACAGAAAGTTGCTCTTTTGACTTACATGTATGCCACTAATAACCTGCTAAAATGCAATCAAACCTAGCGTTTGAAGAAGAAATTAATCTAAAAGGCTTCCAAATGTTGCAACTCTTATTAATCTAAACACATCTCTCTGTATGCGGTCAAAATGTCCAAGAGCAACACGATGCTTGAGAAAGTAACAGAATTCGACAAAGTAGGAGTAACTAAACACGAAATTGACAAAGCTCTCTCTGTATTAAAAGAGTTAAAACAAAATTTTCCTTTTACAGAAAACCTTCGGGCAATAGAATGGCTTGACCCCGATAAACTCTACAAACTAAACCCTGATGCCGTCGGAGAATTCTTCCAACTATTAGAAGACACTCTTAAACCTATTATCCATTCAAATATTAACAGTTCAAACGTTTATCGCAACGCGCGTCTACAAATTGTTGAATTCAAAAACCTGCTCCGCATAACAGTCGACGATCGCAAATCATTGGCTCAGAAAATAGATTCTCCATGGGAAAGAATAGGCGGCATTGGGCAAGATAAGTTCGTAGCCAAAAAAATTATCTATTGCTTTAATACCGAAAAAGGAACAGTTTTACCTATTTTTAACGATCAGCATCTGCGATATTTCGTCAATCATATAGCCAATTCACCAAGAGGACAAACAAAGTATCTCTCGCCCGGACAGGAATATCAGCTCTATACTGAGGAACTGATAAAAGCAAAAAATAGCAGTCCTATCACCCAGAATTGGGACTCAATGTACTTCACAGCCTTCCTCTTTGCATTTTATCCGCCACCAGATACAGAGGTACATGTAAACTCCTCAGGTGGAGGAAAAAACGTGAACATAGTCACCGACGAACAGCTTGAGTTGCGTGGATTCGTGAAATTACTCGGCGAACTGCAAACTATGGGTAAAATCACGGGAGAAGAGTTCAGGGAAAAACGCGAATTGTGGATGCGCCAGCAACCCAACGACCGCGATGTACTAGTTTGGCAACTCAAACAACTATTAAACGCGGAAACCAAAAACCCTAACTCATTCAGAGACCAAACAGCACAGCCAAAGAAACCATCACGACAAAAACTTTGAGGAGAAATTGGCATATCACTTTATGAGCGCGTATGGATGGGTAAATAATCATGCATGACCTTTGGCTACCTGGCGCCGATGCGACCAAACGTGACGAAACGGAAGCTTCAAAACCTCGCCCCACCTAACCCAACGCTTCTCAGTCACGCCCACTCGAACCTGCCGTTTCCCATCCGAATACGCGCTGGTATGCAGAAAGGTAGTTTTCGCTCGAACCTCCACTAAACCATCTTGCACGCCAGAAAGAACCTCCACGGGATAAATGCCCTTAAGGTAAAACTCCTGACTAGAATCAGGCTTTTCCATTAATTAGTTGCCTCCTTTGGGTTATTCTGATTGCCAAAAATGCGCGCGAGCGGGATAGAGCCTGCGCTAGAATATTTTTTACCAAAACAAACGAGGAAGCGGAATAGAGGGTCTGCTGAGGAGAAAATGACGCTAAAAAATAAAAAAGGCTAGTACTTTTTCGCACAAATGCTGGCGGGTCCGACGGGAATTGAACCCGCGACCTAAGGATTAAGAGTCCTCCGCTCTAGCCTGACTGAGCCACGGACCCGCAACTTCGTTGCGAAGATAGTTAACAAATCAGAGCTATTTATGCGCACTGATTTATTCTGAAAGTAATTTTCATAATTTATGTTGTTATTTAAAAACCCTTTGCAACAGCTCCAATTAAGATAGAAAGGGATTGATTAAGAGTGTTCACTGAAAATATTTGCTTATAATCAGGGGTTAAAGCAAAAATTTGAGCTCAAGAGTTTATTTAGTAAGATATTGAATTGTTAACCCCAAACCTCTAATGAATAGTGCTTTGTTTACATGCATTTCTTGACAGTTTCAAATTAATCGAATTAACCCGTTTTACAATTGAAAAATCAACTATCTTCTTGTTACCTATGCTTAATTGATCAAAACAGCTACAGTTTTGAAACAGTATATTCTTTAAACAAGTAAGTTGAGCGAAATCATAGGACTTACTAAGTTGTAAAAATCCAAGTTTTAAACAAGGAAACCATAAATTTTTGGGACCAAAAAATGAAGACGGACGCTATAACCAAACAAATAATGTCTGTCAGAATCATGTCATAGATAAATAACATATTATAGGTCACTTAAGCGACTAAAAAAGGCATCCATCACCATAATTGTTACTTTGTCAGTTAACCCAAACCAAGTTTAGTTTACCATATAGATATATGGGTGAACAACTATCTTTTATCTCTCTTCAAGTGTTGGTCATATTGGATTGTAGATTACAGGTTTTTAAGCGCGAACAGATGGACAGTAATTTAACAAAAAGTTACCGCTTTGCCGTAGTGGATTTTAGCAAGTCCAGAAGTTATCCCGCGAATTTCGTTTGTATGTTACCAGTGAAAGTGGAGCAGAAAAAAGGAAAAAACGCGAATGTATTCGGAGAACTTTTTGGAGAAAACAGTGTAGACTTTGCGATAGGCCTCTTAAACGCAGCACTAAAAAACGAAAACGACGCTGAAGTAAAAACGGAGATAAAGCGCCGACTTAAACTTATTGACCCCAAACAAGTTAACTTGGTTAAGTGCAGCCAATGCAAAAAAAATTTTCAACCCCGCCGAGTAAGAAAATACAAACAAAACCTCTGCGAAGACTGCCTTAAAGCAAAATACGGTCGACGACTTTGATAGTTCTCTGCAAACTAGCAAATAACAAAATCAAAACTTTTCAATAGAAGAAAAGCGAAGGATATTTTTTCTGAAAGTCTGCGTATACTATTATACATTCAAATGCGCTAATAAATAACTCGCGGATTTCTCAGTTTGACTAAAATTCTTTTTCTCAAAGGGTTTTCTGTTTAGTGTTCTCTTGTAAAGGATAATAACTAAGTTTGTTTGGGTGATAATCTGAATTGTGTTTTCTGTAGATTTCCAAACGCCACTTTTGCTCCCAACTTGCCCACCCAGTCTTAACTAATCCCTCGCGAACATGAGGGTTTTCAGCGACCCAATTTAGAAAACTCCAGAACCGCCGCTTATCCTTAAGCAGTTCTCTGGGTAAGCCAACTTCTACACACCAACGAACATAGGCATCTTCGACTAACTGGTTTAGTTCACCAGTCGATTCAACCCGTTGAACTTTATATCCCAAATTTTCTATATGCACAATAATGCCGGACAGCACGTATTCGTTGCAGATTTTAAAACAAGTTTCCTTTTCTGGCTGCATAACTGTTAGAATTTCATCTGCGATTTTTTGGGCGTATTCAAAGTATTTTTTTGTTTTGAAATTTGGTAGCTGAAATGCTGATATGGGGATGCGACGTTCCATTACCATTCGCTGTGGTGGGCGAACTGCTCCGATAACTACGCCAAGCAGTAGATCTCCCCAGCCGTAAGCGTCAATTAGTATAATGTTACCCGGAAGGTAGCAGTTTAGTGTCAAGGTAATCACAATATATAGGCGTTAAAGTTAGATAAAATTTAGCTAAAAAACGTTCCGGCACCATTAATATCCTAATAAATTAGTGCAGCTTTAAATGCCAGCACCCCTTACATGCTGGCACTTAGATGGTGAATATCTTGTCAACGAAAATTAATGGACGTATAACAAACTATCGAACTGGTCCTAAATCCCAGCAACCAAAAGAATGTTTAATTCAATTCAACACAGTGGAACCAGGTTCAATTGGAAAACTAGTCGGGCAGAAAGTTATCTGGACAAACGGCAAAAACCTATTTAGAGGAAAAATAGTTGGAATGCATGGAAGAAATAGCATGGTTAGAGTAAAATTCGCAAGACCCCTTCCGGGACAAGCGATAGGAACAGTTGTTGAATTAATAAGCTAATTGCAATTTATTCAATGCCAATTTTCTCTGCGTCTAGACCAGGCTTGTTTTTCCCCATCGGGGCTTTGATTGTTGATTGGTGTCCGATTCCCTGTTTCCGGTCGCCGGGTAGCCCTGTGTTTGCTTAAGCATTCTCGACAATAAACTGGTTTACCTGCGGTAGGTTTGAAGGGAACAGTGGCGGTTTTGCCGCAATCACTACATTTTATTTCAGTTGGGGTTTGTTCTGACATCTTTGAGTCCTGTTAATTTTGGGCTATGAAAAATAGCGAGTGAATTAACCTTTTCCATAGATGTTGCGCTGGACTTAAACGTTTGCATACATTTAAGGTAAAATAACGAACAAATCAGAAAAAAGTAATCCAAAGTTAAGCGTTTATTTGTTTAGGGCTAAGGCCGTTTTGAGGTCGTTTTTTAATAGTCCCACTGTTCCCTGTTCAAAATGGTATTTAGCGTTACCCGCCAGGCATTTTATCTTGCATAAATCAACCTTTTTTTCGTCGCATTCAGTTTTCACAGTTGTCTCTTTTCCACATTTCTTGAGGCATTGATTGTTTATGCAATCAATTATCGCTAGGTAAAGTTGTTCAATATGAAAGGGTGGCATGTAATCGTCAGAAATATACTGAATTCTTTGTTTCTCCATTTCGTTTACTGCCGTATCAGTGAATTTTTTGCTTATCAGAATTGCCGAATCATAATTCTCTGCATCAATGAATTTTGTCATGTTCTTGACGTCGTTAACGTCGATGTATTCGTTGCCTAAAGGGTCTATTATACGAAGAAGCACTTTGTTGTTCGAATCGTCTATAGCTGTAATGTCTGTGCAGTTGGCAGTTTTCTGTTTTTTTATGTTTTTATAACCGCGCACTGCCATTATGAAGTTGGTTTTATTTTCACTCAACTTTTTCACCAGTTATCCGATTAGAGTTCGCCAAGATCTTTTTCTTCAAAGACGAAATCTTCCAGACGAATTTTTCCATCCGTAACTACTGCTCTGTAATTTGCTTCACAAACGGGACAAGATATTAATTGATTATCTGTTAAACTGCCTTCCTTTTGGAAGGTGTTTCCGCATTCGGTACATTTCAAAATAATGTAATCCTCCCCTCCTACATGGTAAGATATTTGTGGTTTCTCAACCAATCAGACTGATTTTTTCTATACCGCCAGAAGATGTCTCCTCTGCTTTCTTTTTGGAAATCCCAGGGTGAAACTAAAACAATGTCTCCTTCCCGTATCCAAACACGCCGTTTTAGTTTACCTCTAATTCGACACAGGCGTTCGTTGCCATCTTGGCATTTAACCATTATTCGATCGGCACCCAACATTTTTATTGCCATACCCAGAACATCATTTGATGAGGGAAGAACCATATTGTCTAGGCTACCTTCATTTGTTATTTTTCTTTTACCCATTTTGAGCCCTTTCATCAGAATAATCGAGAAAAAGTAAGCGAGTTCTTTAATTCCTCTTCCTCTTATGAAAATTCTAATTACTTTAATTGGTTTCACCGCCTATATTAGTCTATTCAAAAAAAAAGCTTTTTTTGCCTTAAAAATAGCCAAAAAATAATATTTGCGCCGCTTTCAGGTAAAGAAAACAAAAAATTTTCCTGTTCACAAAATGAGGTTATTTTCTTAACCCTTATTAAGAAGAGATGTATATGTTGCATGAAGAGTTTCTCTTATCCTCTTAGATGGCAACTGATTGAATAACTGATTCTTTTCTAATCGAAAATCAAAGAGAGAAAAAATATGTGTATGTTACGCGCAGGCTTAGTTAAAAATTGTCGCAGATGTAAATCGTCTGTTCGACTCAATTGTACTTACCGCAAGAAAAGCAGCAAGAAAAGCTATGTGGATGTTAGTAGAAAGAAAGAGTCTAAAACAAACCAGCATTAATTTTTTTGAATTCTTATTACCCTTTAATCATACTAGGTCAAAAGGGTTTTAACAGAAGTAAAATAAGATGATATATATATACAGCGAAGGATTTGCAATGGAACAATGTTTTTACATTATAGAAAGCTCTGAAGCCTAAAAGCGTTCTCTATACATACAATTTATTTGCAAAATTGTTAGGTTTTAATTTTGAGGGGGTCCAGCTCGCGTTTAGGTCACTAAAAGATGTTACAAAAAACTTACAACTTATTGGAGTTACAGGGGTAATAAAAATAAAGCCATTGATTTACTTCCAACTTTTGAGTTCTTTGACCCAAATTTACATCTTTTATGAAAGGCGGGTTTTTATAGAACGCCCACTTATTGGCTTGAGAAAAGAGAGGGATATATCCCAAGTTGACCCTTATCGTTGACGACGCCGGCAGTGGTGATTTACTTTTCGGCGTAGTAGTCGGCGCCTATCATGAAGAAACAGGCGAATTCAAATACGATTTAATAGACGTCAGGTTTTACCAAGATAACTTCCGCGAAAAAGAGTACCTTCAAGAATCTGCCCGTGTTGTATCGAAGCTTGTCGCTAAATTCAATCTAAAAAAGGACGAATCTATTCACATTTGTCAGGGTTGCATCTTTGACGTTGCAGCGGCAGAACTGCAGAAAATATACGGAGAAGACCGTATTAAACGAATTCACGTCGAAGGCGAAACCCAACGCCTAGTCGAAATCGCTTATCTAGATGAAATTCGCAACTTAGGCTATGAACCTCTCTCGGAGCGGGAAGAGAAAAGGGGCAAAAACTTTTTTCATATGATGCGCTGGCTCAAAGATAACCCAGAAATGCTGCGTTACGCTAAAACCGGTTGGCCAAGGCTTAAGAAATATCAAATCTTCAAAGCTTTCAGTGTACCCTCTACATATAATGCTATTTGTAGTGAATGCGAAGCCCAATGTGAAGTGCCCTTCCAGCCTAAAGCCGATAAACCTGTGTTCTGCTCAAAGTGCTGGTCAAACCATAAACCCCCTCGCATCAACCGAAAACCCCGAAAAAATAGAAAAATAATTAAAAACAAAATTTAGGTAAAAAACAATGAATGTAATATTTGATTTCAACTCAAACTGGTATATACTTTTATTCGCTTTCCTTGGCGCATGGGCAGTTTTAATTGTTGCCCGTCATAAATGGAACGCAAAACACGAAGTTAAGGAACAAGTCTTTTTGGCTTTCGGTGGAATGCTATCTTTGGCTTTAATGGAGTTCTTTGCCGTTTCCACAGGGCTTTGGAATTATACCCCAGGTAACTGGCCTGTAATTCTGTGGCCTACCTACTTCGTCGCAATACTCTTTGGGTATCAGTTATTGCGCTCAATTGAGCACATGTTATGGAATCGTCCTATGATTTCGCCCTGAGGATTTATCATCAGATAAAGCTACTTTGATAGAGTTATCTTGAAGAAACGAAACAAAACTTTTTTTAAATAATTTGAATATTTTATTTTTCCTCAGAACAACTATATCGGGTAGAACATGGACCCCACATATTTGCGCTGGTAGCTTAAGGCTTATAGATGTTTCTTTAGCAATCTACCCAACGAATGTAAGTTGAAACAAGGTATTTCTTGTAGATTTTTTTCAGAAGATTTCTACCAGATAAAGTGCAAGATTCTAAACCTTTGAGCGTTTGTTAAGTTTTTCTTAAAAGTTATGAACATTTCTCAAAATTATTTATATTAAAAAAGAATGATAAGGTTAACAGAGCAAAACAAAACTCTAAAAAGTTTGGATGACGGCATGATGGCTTTGGCAACCCACTATTAGCGGCAGACTTAAGCGCTTTGCTATTCAAATTCATGGGGTATGTCCGTTCTCGCGTTCGGCACGCATTAAAAATGGCAGAGCGACGACGTATGTAGTTAGGTATTCGGGATTGCTAAACCAAAACAGCCTCTCCGGCTCGTAAGATATTAAACCTTTCAGAAGTTAGCTATTTTCTAAACACTTCGCCAGGTATTGCTGTAGGTATATAGTTACATGTTACATAATCTTATAAGTGATTTTTGATCATGGATCATGCCCTAATGGAGGCGAAGAAATGCTGAGTAGAGATTGTGACGGTTGCGAGATGCTGCATATGTGCAGTGAGCGATACAGACGCGTCGGAAAAGACGAAAAAGTCTACTGTCCTGACGGTACCGCCCATTTAGTTGATCAAAACTAAACCCACCTATATTTTTGATTTTAGGTAACACAGAAATTGTAGAGCAGAGACTATGTTGCTGTGAACAAGCTTGGATAAGCCTGATTATGTTATGTGGAGTCGCAAGTACGACAAGGCGTTTGGTTGGCAAGCGCAGAGGGAAAGGGAACTCGGCAGTAAATTCCGAAAAAATAAATCACTCACCCTGAAGGACCTAACCTCAGTGGTTGAGTGGAAATTCAAAGAGGAATCTGATAAACTTGCACGTGCTCAAGAGTTAGTAGCTCGAAACAACGAAGAAACAGTGGCGCGCATTAGTAGTCAGGTACTGTGTCTACCCCATGGGGATGACATGTACCGCATCAATTGCCTTACCACTCTTGAAGGCATCTCGCCAATCCTTGCTAGCGTAATCCTTGCATTTTTCGACCCCAAACATTACGGCATCTTCGATCAAAACGTCTGGAAACGATTGTTAGGCAACCCACCTGCGGGTCTATATACCCCGCAAAACTACATTCGTTTCCTAACTGCAATGCGCAAAACCGCAGCGAAACACAATTTGGATGCGAGAGTGATTGATAAGGCTCTTTTCAAAAAAAGCATTGACGAATTTAGCTGAATAAGAAATTAATGTTGCAAGCATTTGGAAATTATAGTGTGCTGTAAAACTTTTCTTGAAAACTATTTAATTTAAGGCAAGAAATAAGTCTAATTGTAAAAGTAGCGATGGACCGCTGCGGTTCGACGCCTAGACTCCGCCTGGAAACCTCAAACCCTACACTCGTACCCGCACCCCCTTGAGCGCATAACGTCCAAACTTAGGTTGCTCTCTCCCGAGCCTAGCCAGGTTCGCCTGTTAAACGATGAAGCAGCTTCCCTACGGAAACTACCCATCGACCGCCAGCCCCAAAGGACGGATAGTCACTGGTTCGGAAATGAAACTCCAGGCGACCTTTGACGCCTCATCCGCAGATGTCAGCCCGTCATGTAGAGGATTTACGGAGATAATGGACCCCTGACCCACCGCCTAAGATCCATCGCCACAGCTATAGGAACAAAACGTGCTTTAAAAGTTTCGCAACAAGATAACTTGTAGCAGCAAGAAATTCAGTTTTATCTTTGAATAGTCTAATTAAACAAGAACCCAATAGCCAGTTATAGATGCATAACAGGAGCGCAACCAAAAACTTTGATGAAGCTTGCGGTCGAGAAATAATCAAGCTATACTACGAAAAATGCGATGGCATGTGCCTAGAATGCTTGGACGATGACAGCTAAGATTACGCAGTTTTCCAGATTAATTTTTAGTATAAAGAAGAAGGCGAGTCCCCCTTACTCTTCATCTTCTCGTGCTCTGAGAGATAATTGCTTTTTTTGGGTTCCACATTTGCTGTGGGTTGCTTGCTGGTTGAGGCGACTTCCGCAGGCAGCTTTTTGATCACCAGAATGGAACTATATTTTTGTGGCTGCCTTCAACACTGAAACAGTTGCCTTCAAGTCTTTAAGCATAGCCTCGGTATTGCCGTGGTGTTTTTGGGTTATGTTGATGAATGCAGACCCTACGATGGCGGCGTCCGCACCTGCCTCGATCACGCGCCGGACGTGTTCGGGTTTTGAGATGCCAAACCCAACCGCCAACGGCAACTTACCTACTGTATAGGGCTGCACCCGCCTGATGAGTTGCACCGTCGATTCCGCCACGTTGCTCTGCGCGCCCGTGACGCCGAACCGCGACACCAGATACAGAAAGCCCGAGGAAGCATCCACAATTTTGGCTAAACGCTCGTTTGAGGTGGCGGGGGACGCAAGAAATATTGTGTCTAAGCCATTTACGGCGGCTACTTTGCGGTAGTCCGCGGCTTCTTCCACGGGCAAATCAGGTGTGATAAAGCCGTCTACGCCCGCGGCTTTGGCTGCTGCGAAGAAGCTGTCGAGACCCAAGTGGAGTATGGGGTTGTAGTAGGTCATGATTACCAGTGGGATGCCATGTGCTTTTTTGATTTCTGCTGCGATCTCCAGCACCTTCATAGGCGTGGTGCCCGCGTTAAGCGCACGCAGACTCGCCTCTTGGATGGTGGGTCCATCCGCGATGGGGTCGGAAAAAGGCAGTCCTATCTCTAGAATGTCTACGCCGCCTCGTACGAGGACGTCTGCGATTTTGGGTGTCTGTTCAGGGGTGGGGTCGCCTGCAGTTATGTAGCCGATGAGCAAACCGTCGCTGTTAGCTTTGGCTTTCTGGAAGACGTGCCTTATTTTACTCATATTTTTGCACCTATGTAGTCTGCTATTGTTTCTACGTCTTTGTCGCCGCGACCTGAGAGGGTGACGACGATGGATTGGTCTTTGTGCATCTGGCGTGCCAACTTGACCGCGTATGCGAGGGCATGGGAAGATTCCAGCGCGGGCAGAATGCCTTCTTCTTTGCAGAGTAAAAGAAAAGTATCCACCGCTTCCTTGTCGTCTGCGTAAGCGTACTGTGCCCGCTTTAGTGTCTTTAGGAACGAATGCTCTGGTCCCACGCCTGGGTAGTCAAGACCCGCGGAGATGCTGGTGGTGTGTTGGATCTGCCCGTTTCGGTCCTGCAGAATGAAAGTGTACATGCCGTGGAACACACCTTCGCTGCCAGCCGCCAACGTCGCCGCATGACGCCCCGTCTCTATGCCTTCGCCTGCCGCTTCGACGCCGTAGAGCTTTACTGAGGTGTCGTCTTCGAAGGGGTAAAATGTGCCCATCGCATTAGAGCCACCGCCCACGCATGCTACCAGTGCATCTGGTAAGCCACCTGTTTTGGCTTTAAATTGTTGCTTGATCTCTTTTCCGATGACGCTTTGGAAGTCGCGGACAATCATGGGGTAAGGGTGCGGTCCCATTGTGGAGCCGATGAGGTAGTAGGTGGATTCGATGTTGGTTACCCAGTCACGGAACGCCTCATTAATGCTGTCCTTAAGCGTTTTGGAGCCAGATTCGACGGGGTGTACTTCGGCATCCATCAATCTCATGCGGAAAACGTTTAGGCGTTGGCGCTTGCAGTCCTCCGTGCCCATGAACACGACGGCTTTAAGCCCCAGCGCAGCACAGGCAATCGCGGTTGCTACGCCATGTTGACCTGCGCCTGTCTCGGCGATCACGCGGTTTTTGCCCATCCGCTTGGCGAGAAGCGCCTGTCCGAGGGTGTTGTTGATTTTGTGTGCGCCGCCGTGGGCGAGGTCTTCGCGTTTGAGGTAGATTTTTGCGCCCCCCAGTTTGCAGGTAAGGTTTTCGGCAAGGTATAACGGTGTGGGTCGTCCGACGAATTCAGCGAGGTAATAGTCGAGTTGCCGCTGGAATTCCGGGTCAGCCTTTGCCTCGCTGTAGGCTTTTTCGAGCTGGGTAATAGCTTCCATAAGGATTTCGGGGACAAAGCGCCCGCCGTACTTGCCGTATTTGCCGTCTATGGGGTAGTTGCTTAGGTTCATGCTTGCACAAACTCCTTAACTTTCAATTCAACATCCGCAGTTGACATAATGCTTGAGCCAACCAGAAACCCGTCTGCACCGCATCCGCGGAGAAACTGCAGGTCAGAGGCTGTGTTGATACCACTTTCAGATATCACGGTTTTGCCGTGTTTGCCGTGCCGTTGCAGGATGGTTTTGGTGGTGTCTAAGTCGATTTTTAGCGTAGCTAGGTTGCGGTTGTTGATTCCGACTATGTCCGCTTTGGTCTGGACCGCTTTTAGGTATTCTGTCTCGGTGTGCGCCTCAAGCAGCACCTCTAAACCATAACCATGTGCATTAGCGATAGCTTGCTCGACGTCATCAACGTCGCAGTAGCCTCTATCAAAAAGCGCCTCTATCAACAACACCGCATTAGCACCCAGCTTGGAGGCAACCTCGATTTGCTTTTGCATCAAGACAATGTCTTTCATGAGGATGGGCAATTTCACGGCTACTCGGGCTTGGCTTAGCGCCTGCAATGACCCTTTGAAGTGTTTGGGTTCAGTGAGTACTGATAAGCCTGCTGCACCGCCTCTCTGCATCGCCTGCGCCATGGCTGCCGCGTCCACGGTGCTACGGATGGTTCCCGCGGAGGGGGAAGCCGCTTTTATTTCAGCTATAACAGCGTTGGCTTTGTTGGTTAAAACAGCAGCTTTTAGGCTGGCTTGGACGGGTTTAACGGTTCGGTAGTGCTTGTAGTATCCGCCCTCAATATTGTCCAATGCATCTTTCGCGAGTGTGTCAAGAAAATCAGTTATGAACGCTCAAACTCCTCAAGCTTCTGAAGGTTGCCACCTGACATTTTCACTAGACTACTTAATTTACTGTAAGCTGCACCGCTGATGATAGATTTTTGGGCTAACTCCATGCCCTCAGCAAACGAAGAGGCTTTCCCGCCTACAATGATGCCTGCTGCGGCATTGACGAGTACTATGTCGCTTTTTGGCGTGCCCAGCAACTGCCCAGTGAGGATTTTAATGGTTACCTGTGCGCTCTCCTCAGCCGAGGTACACTGCAAGTCGGCAACGGTGGTTTTTTTGACACCAAAATCCTCTGGCGACATCTCGGATTCGGTTATTTCGCGGTCTTTAAGATGCGCAACAACGGTTTTGCCGACCGTGGAAATCTCATCGAGCCCATCAATTCCATGCACCACGAGGGCTTCACTACACCCCAGCCGCTCCAAAGCCGCAGCCAGCTGAGTCACAAGCGTGGGGTCATAGACACCCAGCAACTGCACCGAAGCGTTAGCGGGGTTAGTCAATGGTCCTAGCACGTTGAAGACTGTTCGGATGCCGATTTCGCGGCGCACCGGAGCCACGTGCTTCATGGCAGGATGGAAGGTGGGCGCAAACATGAAACCCACACCTACGCGCTCAATGGCTGCTTCTACTTCTTCAGGAGATTGGGATAGGTTGAACCCGAGGCGTTCCAGTACGTCGGCGCTGCCGCTGCAGGAAGTAACTGCGCGGTTACCGTGTTTTGCCACGGCTACGCCTGCACCTGCAATCACAAACGCCGCCGTCGTGCTGACGTTGAAAGTTTTGAGTTTGTCGCCGCCTGTTCCGCATGTATCCAACAGTCGCCCGCTGACTTTGGGGTGAATTTGGCGGCAATACGCACGCATCACAGACGCAAACGCATAAAGTTCCTCCACCGACTCGCCCTTGAGACGCAATTCAATAAGGAAAGCTGCGGTTTGCGCGTTGGTGGCTTTTCCGGTCATGATTTCCGCCATTACCGCCTCCGACTCCACGAAACTAAGAGCTTTGCCTTCGACGAGCTTTGCGATGCTCTCACGTATCACGGCAAATTCTCTCCTTTGAGGAAGTTTCTTATTATGACTTTACCATCCTCGCACAGTATGCTTTCGGGGTGGAATTGCACGCCGTAGATTGGGAATTTGCGGTGGCGGATGCCCATGATTTCTCCGTCATCTACGGCTTCGGCGGTGATTTCAAGACAGTCGGGTATGCTGCTGCGCTCGCCCGCCAATGAGTGGTAGCGTGTGGCGCTAAACGGGTTTCGGACGCCGTCGAAGAGGGCTTTGCCGCTGTGGCTTATGATGCAGGTTTTGCCATGCATCAGCTTTTTAGCATGTACCACCTTACCGCCGTAGCTGTAGATGATGCCCTGATGCCCAAGGCAAACACCAAGGGTGGGTATGTTGTGACTTAGTGTTTGGAGGATGGCTTTGCAGACACCGAAAAACTTGTCATCTTCGGGGGTGCCGGGTCCAGGCGAGATAACGATGCGGTCGGGTTTGAGGGCAGCAGCTTGCTCCAAAGTGATTTGGTCGTTACGGTAAACCACGGTTTCTGCGCCCTGCTCACCAGTGTACTGGACGAGGTTGTAAACGAAGCTATCATAGTTATCAATTATCAAAACTTTCATTGGGTTTTGCCTCCTGATGCATGCGATAGAGCCTTCATAAGCGCCTCGGCTTTGTGTTCGGTTTCAAACCACTCTTTTTCGGGCACGGAGTCTGCCACGATACCTGCGCCAGCCTGAATGTAGGCGTGGTTATCCTGTGCGAAGAGGGTGCGGATGGTTATTGCGAAGTCCGAGTTGCCATTACAACTAAAGTAGCCCACGGCACCAGCGTATGGACCGCGGTGTGAGGGCTCAAGTTCCTCGATGATTTCCATAGCGCGGACTTTGGGCGCGCCCGAAACGGTGCCCGCTGGAAATACGGCTTTTAGCGCGTCAAAGCTCTCCAAATGGTCTTTGAGGTCGCCAACGACTTGGGAGACGATGTGTTGGACGTGGCTGAACTGGTGAACCTGCATAAACTCAGGCACAGAAACACTGCCGTAGCGGCTGATTCTGCCCAAATCGTTGCGTGCCAAATCCACCAGCATCACATGCTCAGCCCGCTCCTTGGGGTCAGAGAGCAACTCCTTGCCCAGCCGAAGATTCTCGGCTGTGTTGGTGGTGTAGGGTGCGGTGCCCGCTATGGGGAAAGTCACCACTTTGCCGCTGTCCACGCGCACCAGCATCTCTGGGCTGGCGCCGACGATTTGGCGGCTGCCCGCTTTATAGTAGAACATGTATGGTGAGGGGTTAATCTGACGCAGGCTCCGATAGAAGGCGAGCAGGCTGCCCCGGTACTGGAACTCGAAGCGTTTAGAAAGCACGACTTGGAAGATGTCGCCTGCCGTTACGTAATGCTTAGCTTTCTCAACTGCTGCCTCAAAATCCCCTTTTGACCTGTTCACCAGAGGCTCCGTATAGGCAAAAGGCTCTTCTTTCTCAGACGGTTCTTTTAGAAGCGCCTCGATTTCGGATAGGCGGTTTTCGCCGCGGAAATAATAGTACGCCTGATTGATGGTGTGGTCAAACACGAAACCGTCCTCGAAAATTCCCATTTCCACGTCGGGAAACTCAAGCGTGTCTGGTTTTTGAGCGGGAAGTTTTTCGATATAGCGAATTGCGTCGTAGCCTACATAACCTAAGGCGCCACCGACGAAGCGAAAGTTCACCATGTCATTGTCGTAGGGGGCGAGCTGCTGCTGGATGATTTGGAAGGGGTCACAGGTCTGGTGGGTAATGGTTTTGCCCGTTTTTGTGTCGGTTACTGTAACTTCACCGTTTTTGGCGCTTATAGTTGTTTTTGGATTGAACCCTAAGAAAGAGAATTGGGCCAGTTTTTGAGGACCTTCGATAGATTCAAGAAGGTAAGCGATTCGGTATTTTTGGTGCAACTTTGAAAAGATATTAAAGGGGTTGCTGGTGTAACTAAATTTGACGTAGTTTAAGGGTTTGATTTGGGTTTGTATTTGTGTTGGCATAGTGCCAAATACGATTCCCCATTCAGTTCATGCCTCATTAGTTCACAATCATACTTCTGCGCATTATTTAAGGCTTATCTGCACATTAGTGTACATTGTACCCGTATCAAATCACTACATTTCCATCAAAAGACTTCTTGCCATCAATGAACCGAATTGGATCTGATTGATATGAAGTCTTCTTTGATCGCTGAGAAAAAATTAACACACCCCCAACTACTAAAAATATTATTAAGCTCACTGCTATAGAAATGGAAACTGGATTATCATGTAACATCTCAGGCACCCCTGAGAAGTTTTGAACAGTAGCATCATTTGGATAGCCCCGACTTTCCCAGTACCCGAGATAATTCGAATTATCTGACACTTCAATCGAAGTTATCCACTCCACCCATTTGTAACCATATTGGTTTTGAGCTACCAAAAAGAAGGGATAACCCAACTGAGGTGTTAGAGTAACATTGTTCATTTTATAGGCAATCATAATATTGTTTTGGGATATGTACTGAAGCGGCAAAGATGAGGAGTAACCATCGGACGCAAAAAAGATAAGAGTATTGGCGCTCGACATTACACCTGCTTGTTGGAGAAGATCCATTATTTTAACACCTTGCCAGAGCATAGTCACACTCCAGCCTTCAACACATGGAAGTGTAGCCACTTGCAACGTCGAATTAAAGTTTTCAACTACCTCGGGGTAAGTGTAGCTTTGAGCATTATCTACTAATCCAGTTATCGACAAGCGATAGGTTTCATTGTCAATGTACTGTGCCCCAGCAATCGCCACATCAGGATGCTCTATGATATATTGCGAATAGGTCAAAATCGGCGTTAAATTTATCCCCGAATACTGAGTGACTTCACCTGGGTAGAGATAAATTATATATGTTGGGGATGGGGGAGGAAAAGTAAAAATATGCGTGGGTAAAGCTGTCAAGCTTGGATTTGGGGGAATCGTAGAAGTTGGTGTGCTATGGATGGGGGTTTGAGTCGGTGAATAAGCCGGGGAGGGAGTTGGAGTCGGTGATAGAATTCGAGGAATATTTTGGGCGAAAACTACTATTGAAAAAACCAATATTGTACTCAACAAAAGAGTAACCGTAACCAGAAATTTATGTCGTTTAATTGTTTGCATCTGATTTTATCATAGATAAATGCAATATTTATCACTGACCATAATTGAGTGGTTAAAGAAGGAAAAAACTGGGTTTATGGATTATTTTTTTAGATTAGCATTCATCCAATTCAAATAATCCGTTGAGCCATCAACCACCGGCAATGCTAAAACCTCAGGTACCTCGTAACTATGCAAGGAACAAATACGAGTCGATAACTCCTTAAATAAATCTATACGCGACTTCATAATAACAAGGCATTCCTCAGCGCGGTTAATCTTTCCTTCCCAAGTAAAGCAAGATGAAACGGGATTGATGATATTGGCGCATCCAATAAGCTTCTCGTATAGTAAGGTTTGGCTAATTTTGTCTGCTTCTGCCTTGTCTTTGGTTGTGACTAAAACAATTAAGAATTGGGGCATCATAAAGTTTCACATGATAATGTTATTTTAGAGAGTAAAATAATTTATCATTTGCTTTCAACTGGCATTAACACATTTAAATTGCCCCCACTGTATAATGGATGTTGAGGCGACGATCCTTGAATGAGACACATCTAAAAATCTTGAAAACCATGCATGAAGCAACTAACCGAATGGACATAAACATGTTCGCAGAAGCCGTCAACTTAACTCCTAGCCAAACAATAGCGATGGTGCAACAATTGGCAACTGAAGGTTTCCTGCAAAGAGTCGGTGGTGGTTTCGGCTTGACAGACAAAGGTAAAAATTCGCTCAACTTTGTCTTGCAGGTGCCTGAGGATAAGACTTTTCAGTTCTATATAGGCGTTAATAAACCGCTAGGTTTTAGTGCCTCTTCACTCGAAGAGTTCTATAAGCTGACTCGGCAGGTGTGTTCTGACGCTCTTGAATTTCATCTCTATCGGAACGATTTTGAGAACTGGTTCCGCAATGTATTGGACGATAAAGAACTAGCTGATGTAGTTGTGGCTCTAAAAAAAACAGCACTCATTGGCGAGAACCTAAGGAAAGCACTCCTCAAAGCCATAGATTCTCGGTATGGTGCAGCCGAATTAATTTAGTGTTATAGAGTTTTCTCCCCACGGTGGGAGCCTTTAAGTTTTCTGGCTTTACCCCAGGTTTATGGGTTCGATTTCAATGATGGTGCTCCCTATCGAAGTACTCAAACCGATAAAACATTGTCTTAAACCTGTCGTAACTCCATTAAGGGTAAGACTATGCGATTTGGCGAAACATTGTTCGGGTGCGAAAAATGCCTATTAACGGAAAAACAGCTCTGCCTAATATTTTAATTAACAGATTGAGCGGTTGTCTTAGTAATTTTATTAAGTAAAAAATCACAAAAAACGCGAAAAGTTTTCTATGCCCGTTAGAACTTCAGAGAACTGGATCGGTAGCAAAAAGCTATGAAGTAACAGTTATTTCTTTGACCTCGTTGTTAGTGGCAGCAGTTTTTTAATAAGTAATGGGCTGAAAAACAATGTTTATTGAAGTCATGAAAATTCACGTATTTGGGATTAAGTTGCCCAGCTTTTAAGGGAATTGAACTTGCTTGCTTAACGGACGGTTGCTAGCGGCTTAACATGTTGATCATGCGCAAGAACACAAAGCGATCCGCTCTTGCCCAAGCGCAACTGCTTTTCGCCTCGGAAAACACAGACCTGCCCGTTCTTGAGTTCAATACTGTCTCCTATTGTAATGCCACTTATTTGTCCTTCCCAGAGGCAGAGTTTTATTTTATCAGAACCATCACCAACAAGAGCGTTTACAACCATAACAGTATTACCAAATTGAGTATGGACCTGCGCTGGTTTGGGGACTTCCAGAACTTTAGCTTTTAGGTTAATATGTTTCATGCCCGCCCGAAGATCTCGAATGTGACTGTAAACTGATTCAGTATTTTGCTTTGCAAGTTTTTTCTTGATTTTATCAGTATTCATCCAGCTTTCGAATGGATTGTCCTTTCGGAGCAGAAATTCTTCTTGAACACGGAATTGTGCAACAACATCGCTGTCTTTGGTGATAAGAAAAATGGTTTCGCCTTTTACTTTGCCACGGTACTCTATGGAGAGATTACCGCAGACTGCTTTCTCATTTTTACTAGCTAAAACAAGAGCCTGGAAGACTTCGTTGGGGTAAACGTTGTATTTTACGGAAAGTAAAGCTAAATGTTCGCCTAAAGTTGATTTTTTCTGTCTCAATTTGCCTTCTCTTGCCCTATTGAAATATGAGAAAAAGCCAAGGGTTAAGCCGTATGCCTTCTTTTTCTCGATTGAATAACTTCTGTATATGTGGATCCTTCCTATATTAGGTTGACTATTGATTGTATCACTGGTTGTCAACATCCAAATCTTTGAAAGAGTGCTTTTCACACGTTTAATTCCCCTTTAGAAAGCACGCAATTTATAAGTATCGAGTTGGTCTATGTGGGGTAATGTGCAGAGAGAAATTTCTACACAGCAAGTAAGTAGGAAGTGAAATAGCGAAATGTCATATGGTAACAGAGAGATGCACAAGGCAACTTGTGCCGACTGCGGAAAAGAATGCGATGTTCCTTTCAAGCCGGACGGTACAAGGCCAGTTTACTGCCGAGAATGCTACTCTAAACGTAGACCACCACGAAGATATTAAGCGTAAGCTTATTCATCTTTCGAGTTAGTTCAAATTTTCTTTTTTATTTTTTGTAATTTCTTGATCATTTTTTTGAGTCTATTGGATCAGAAATGTAGTTATTCTTTAGTTTTTTGCTAAGTTAGGTCAAGCTTAATTATTTTGATTATTAGAAACTGATAAACAAAAATAAGCAACAGAATAGTGGCGGGCATTTACACTATATTCTTATAATATCCAACAACCAGATACAGAAGTAAAGGAGATCTAACCCCTTGAAACAATTCCTAATAACCCCCTCAGCCGGGAAACGCCTTATTGCAAAAACAATCGCAAACCACCCCGCCATAAAAAAAGCCTTAAAACACGGAACAACCGTAATCGTTGCTGGAACAACCAACGGCTATGTAGCTGAAGAAATTCTAAAAACCCACAAAATCGCAAACGACTTCTCAAGAAAACACTTCTTCCGAGGTCTAAATTTACCTCCAAATCTGCCTGTCACAACTGAGGGGCGACTGGCGGATGAAAGCAAATTCCCAGGGGATGTCGTAATTGACCATTGCGTGTGGCATAGAGACCAGAGGCTCGAGGACGTAGTGGATAGGCTCAGCGAAGGCGACGTTATTGTGAAAGGAGCCAACGCATTAGATTTGCCTCGCAGGCAGGCGGCGGTTCTTGTCGGTCACCCCAAAGCAGGAACCATCGGCTTGGCTGTTCCAGCCATTGTAGGGCGGCGGGTGCGCCTAATTGTTCCTGTGGGCTTAGAGAAACGTATCGAAGGCGACCTAACCAAGCTCACGACAAAGCTAAATGCCCCAAACGCAGGAGGTTACCGTCTGATGCCGCTTCCCGCAGCAGAAGTCTTCACGGAGCTGGATGCTTTGGCAGCGCTAACCGCAGCAAACGTTGAGTTAATTGCCTCTGGAGGCGTCTGCGGTGCAGAAGGCTCAGTTTGGATAGCCGTTAGCGGAGAAAAAGAGCAGGAAGATTTCGCCGCGAAGGTCATCGCGTCTGTCGCAAATGAACCCGCATTTAACAGCGATTATCTATAGACTGGGCTATTTTAAAAGACGATGATGCATCATTACCCATATAGTGTGTTGACCCTCGTCCATCTTGCCTTCCCCAACTCCTCACAGGTTAATCTTAGATGCAAAATCCCTCAATTGACTCAGTTCTCTTTGATGAGTTCCAGGGCGGCTGGATTGATTTAACGCTCCATCCTGGCTTTTGTCTGTGGCCATACTTCCACCTCCTAAAAAGCGTTATTTTACTGTTTTATTAGTGGCGATTACCGGTTTAAAGCGTAAGTGACTATAAGGGTGCAACCAAAAAAACAGAAAAGGGTTAAGTGTGCCAATACTCAACTAACGCGGACAGGGCACTCTCAAAGAGGTAGTCCTGCGGTATCACGTCAACTTTGACTTCGAGTTCTTGCAGGGCATGGGCGGTGGTGGGTCCGATGGCGACGACTGCTATTTTTTCGGCGAGGACTTTGCGTAACGTCTCCAACGGGGCTTTTTCCGTGAGCATTTTAAAGATGTTTTTGGCACTCAGCCCGCTACCGAAGAGCACCGCATCAATCCGACCAGAAGTCAAATCCTCGTAGAATTTGGTTTTCAATCCCTCATCCACTGGCAGCCCAGACTCGTAAACATAAATTTCCTCGACGTCCGCGCCTCTGGCTTTAAGGGCGTCACTGAGCACTGGTGGGGCGTTGCTGGTTCTTGGCATGCGGATTTTTTTGTCCGTCAAGTCAGTGTCTTTGAGAGCTTCTAGGAGACCTTCGCCACTGTATTTCTGTGGCACTAAATCCACCCGCAAGCCGTGCTGCTCCATGGCTTCAGCAGTTTTTGGTCCCACAGCAATCACACAGCTCTTTGTTAAACCCTCACGAAGCTGATGGGTTTGCCCGATTTCTTCTGCCGCAGCAAACAGGTACTTAACGCCGTTGGTGCTCATCAAAACAACAAAGTCAACCTGCCCTGCACAGAGTTCAGCAACGAAATTTGTAACTGATTCAGGATTGCTTAAGCCCTTAATTTCGATGGCTGGAATATAATAAGGAATACCGCCCATTTCCTTGATTAGTACGCCTGCTTCTTCCGCCTGTCCTGTGGGACGGGTGATGGCAACAACACGACCCTTTAGGATAGGGGTTTTTTGAACCATGAAAGTTTCCTGCCTAATTCGGCGACTTCACCAATGACTATAACGGAGGGGGGTTTGATATTTTTAGCTTCAGCTTCCTTCACAATGGTGCCCAAGTTGGCGATTAGGGTTCGCTGTGTGGAGTAAGTACCTGATTCGACCACAGCAACAGGTTTTTCTGGACTAACACCACCATAGAGCAATTTGGTAACTATACCATTGAGTGATTCCACACCCATCAAGATAACCATGGTGTCGACTGCGTTGGCGATTTTTACCCAGTCAATCGGTTTTTCTGCGTCACCTGCTCGGTGACCTGTTATGATTGCCACGGATGCTGCGTAGTCTCGGTGAGTAAGAGGTATGCCTGCATACATTGGAGCAGCCACAGCTGAGCTAACTCCCGGGACTATTTCGAACTCTATGCCTTCCGCAATGAGCGCTTCGGCTTCTTCCCCGCCTCTACCGAAGATGAAAGGGTCGCCCCCTTTGAGGCGCACAATTTTTCCGCCTTCTTTGGCTTTCTGGATAATGATTTCGGTGATTTTGTCCTGTGGCACCTCATGCAGGCCTGTGCGTTTACCAACAAATATTCGTTCGGCATTGTCGGGCGCTAAACAGAGAATGTCTTCACTGACACCAAGCCTATCATATATTACAACGTCTGCCTCCTTGAGCAGCTTTACTGCTTTAATCGTGAGCAGCTGAGGGTCACCGGGACCGGAGCCTACCAAGTAGACTTTACCATACGCCATACTTTTCTCTCCACTCTTTCTCGAAGTCTTGTGCGCCCTGCTTGATTAGGTCTTCGCCGACTTTAGCACCAACTTCTTCTGCTTGGGCAATAGTACCACTGGCGGAGGCGCTAATTTTTTTTCTGCCATTGAGCGCGAAAACGCTGCCATAAAGCGTGAGACAATCACCCTCTACTTTTCCTACTGCGCCGATTGGAACTCGGCATCCGCCCTCCAGCTTAAGCACTAAACTGCGTTCTGCGGTGATTTCAGCCCCCGTCGCCTTATCTTCAACGGACTGCAAAATTTTGATAACTTCGCTGTTGCCTTCTTTGGCGACTATGGCTATAGCCCCTTGCCCGGCCGCCGAGGGAAACTGATCAAGTGGAAGGCGCTCAGCCATCTCGTCAATGATATTCATGCGTTCCAAACCTGCTTCGGCGAGCACTATTCCTGCAATTTCTCCTTTGCGGACTTTGCCGATGCGCGTATCGATGTTGCCTCGGATGGGAGCTACTTCAAGGTCTGGGCGGAGGTACTTGATTTCTGCGAGACGCCGTAGGCTACCAGTTCCGACCACTGCCCCTTGGGGTAAGTCTAATAGTTTAACGTTATTTTTGGAAATGAACACGTCACAAGGAGAATCCCGCTTAGGAATCGACGCCAAAACCGTGCCTCTCTCCTGCTCCATAATGGGGACATCTTTTAGGCTATGCACCGCAAAGTCTACTTTACCTGCGAAAACTTCTTGGTCGATTTCTTTCTCGAAAATCCCTTTGCAATCAATGCTAAAGAGGGGTTTACCGTGTTCTTTGTCGCCCATTGTGTGGATGATTTTTAATTCAAACTCAACAGTTGGGTTTTTGGTTTTAATCCAATCCAGCGTACGGTTTGTCTGTGCCAAAGCCAGTTTGCTGCCCCGCGTACCAACGACTAGCTTCATAATTATTGCCCCATTTTAGCAGCTGCCGCCAACGCCTTATCGAAAGCAGCGATAGTGAATTGTATGTCTTCTTCGGTGTGAGCTGCGGAAACAAAGCAGGTTTCGAACTGTGCTGGAGGGATGAATACACCTTGGCGTAGGAGTTCTTGAAAGTATGCTGAGAACTTTTGGATATCAGAAGTTTTCGCGCAGGCACAGTCAACGATGGGTTGGGCGGTAAAGAAGATTTGGTAGAGCGATGCAAGGCTATAGACTTTGGCATCTATTTTGTGGGTTACAGCGAGATCAGTTAGTGCTTTTTTGAGTTCAGTGGCGTTCTTTTCAAGTCTTGGATAAATGTTGTTTTTCTTTTGTTTAAGAATTTTAAGAATTGTGAAGCCTGCGGTTGCAGAAACGGGGTTTCCGCTGAACGTACCGGCTTGGTAGACTTTGCCTATTGGGCTTATGTTCTGCATGATTTCACGTTTACCGCCAAACGCTGCCAGTGGGAAACCGCCGCCCAAAACTTTGCCAAGGGTCGCCATATCAGGTTTCACGCCGAAGTATTCCTGCGCGCCGCCAAATGCGAGGCGGAAGCCTGTGATGATTTCGTCAAAAATCAGTACAGTACCGTTTTCAGCGGTGATTTTTCTAAGAGCTTGAAGGTAGTCTTTTTTGGGCAGAATTAAACCAACGTTACCCATTACCGGTTCAGTTATCAACGCTGCAATATCGCTACCCTCAACCTTAAAAGTGAATTCTAAAGCTTCAACGTCGTTGTAGGGCAACACAATCGTGTTCCGCGTTGTCTCCTCGGGGACACCAAGCGAAGTCGGTGTACCAAAAGTCGTTGCACCTGAGCCTGCCTTGACAAGCACGTTGTCGTGGCTACCGTGGAAACAGCCCTCAAACTTTATGATTTTTTTCCGGTTAGTGTAGCCTCTTGCTGCTCTCACGGCACTCATGGTGGCTTCTGTACCCGAATTTACAAGTCGCATCATTTCCATGCAGGGCGATGCTTTGCTGATTTCCTCTGCGAAGGCTACTTCAAGCTCTGTTGGGATACCATAGAGTGTGCCTTTTGGAAGCTGTGCTCTAACGGCTTCAAGGATTTCGCTGTTTGCATGTCCCAGAAGCATAGCGCCATAAGCCATACAGTAGTCAACGTAGGATTTGCCGTCTACGTCGTAGAGTTTGGAGCCTTGGGCGTACTCAACAAAGAAGGGGTAAGGATCAAATGCTCGAACGGGGCTGTTTACGCCGCCGGGCAAGGTTTTTTTGGCTCGCTCAAATAGGGTTTTGGATTTGGATTCGCTCATTTATGTCAACCATGATTTTGCGTCTTTAGCGTGGTAGGTGATTATTAGGTCTGCGCCTGCACGTTTCATGCCGATGAGAATTTCTCGAATTAGGGTTTTTTCGTCTATCCACCCGTTTTGAGCTGCGGCTTTGACCATGCTGAACTCACCGCTTACGTTGTAGGCTACAATGGGCACATTAAAGTTAGCTTTTGCAAGAGCGATTATGTCAAAATATGCAAGGGCGGGTTTCACCATTATCATGTCGGCGCCTTCCTCGATGTCGAGTTCCATTTCACGCATTGCCTCTTGTTGACTGCTTTGGCTCATCTGGTAGCTACGTCGGTTACCGAATTTGGGTGTGGATTCGGCTGCCTCACGGAAGGGGCCGTAAAAGCTAGAGGCGTACTTGGCTGCGTATGCGATTATTGGGATTTGTTCGTGCCCTGTTTCGTCTAGGGCTTCGCGGATGGCTGCGATTTGCCCGTCCATCATAGCGGATGGCGCTACAATGTCGACGCCTGCTTCGGCATAGCTCACAGCAATTCTACCTAAAAGCTCAAGTGTGGGGTCGTTTTGTACTTCTCCGTTTTTGACGATTCCGCAGTGACCGTGGCTCATGTATTCGCAAAGGCATACATCCCCGATAACAACTAGTTCGTCACCGCATGTTTTTTTGAGTTCGCGGACAGCTTGCTGTACAACACCGTTTTCGGCGTGTGCAGAGGTGCCCGCCTCATCTTTTTTGGCGGGGATACCAAAGAGCAAAACGCTCTTGACGCCTTGCGCCAAGGCTGCTTTTCCTTCCTCTGCAACCAGAGAGAGAGGCAATCGTGAATACCCGGGCATAGAGCCAATTGGAACTGGCTTTTTGATGCCTTCCTCAACAAAAATTGGGTAAATTAAATGTGCTGGGTTGAGTGTAATCTGGTTTAGCATGTCACGCATAGCCTGTGTTCTGCGCAACCTACGCATTCGTATCGTTGGAAAACTCATTTCGCTAACTCCTTTTCCTTAATTAGTGTCATAGCCAGAGTTTCAGCCTCAGCTAATTTGCCCTCGGACAATACCTTTTTGATTTCTACACTATTTAAAATATCATATAACATTTTGCTTCGCAATTTGGGGTCAGAAACCGCGATTTTTAGTGCTGTACGGGTTTTTTCTTGGAGTTCAATTTCAAGGAGGTCTTGAGGGGTAACCATTTTCTCTATACGTTCACGGAGGATCCGTGCCATTGCGGGGCTTTTCCCGCTAGTGGAAACCGCAACCTTCACGTCACCGACCTTAGCAACTGCGGGCAGTATGAAGTCGCTTTGCACAGGGTTGTCTACAGCGTAGGCAATACATCCATAAAATTTAGCGGCTTTAAGCAGTTCAAGGTTAAGAGCACTATTATCTGTGGCGGCCAAGAAGAAATCTGGCTTGGGGCTAAGGCTATCGAAAAATGCTTGGGCTTCCTTAATACCTGTCTTTAGCAAAGCAATCTTCTTCTCCTTGCCTAACCGCTGGATACCTTCTGAGAAGTCCCTGCTTATAACCCAGATTTTTGCGCCTGAGTCAACGAAGCTTTGAGTTTTACGATAACCTTCTTCTCCGCCACCAACTACCATAACAGTTTTTCCGTCAAGTTTGAGGTCAATTAGCAATTTTCTTTGTTTCCACCTTGATAAGCGTTAAGAGTGTTGTTGGTTAAGAGTTTTTTGAATTTAGCAGTGAACGCATCGTAGTCTATCTTGGCATATTTGGGTGGGGCAGCAATTTGATTTAGCATGTCGAGGTTGATGTTTTTTTCTGCGGCATCAATGGCTTGGGCTCCAAAGTCTTCGTAGCGGATTTCGATTTCTGGGATCATACCTCTGCCTTCTAAGTCTAGACGGGGAACCATGCCCAGCAGCTCCACACCTGCTTTGGCGAATGCTTGCTTCATCATCTGTTTCGTTTCGTCTGTTATGTAGCTAATTCGCAGCTTATTTAGTATTACACCCTTCATATTCACGTCAAGGTTCCGAAGTGTGTTCACATAATTTAAAGTGCTAATTAGAGCTCCCTCTAAGCCTTCCTTATCGCAGCCCACAACAACTATGGTGGAAGCTCCAAGGGCAGCCGCAACCTCAGCTGTGGACATGGGACGCTTAAAATTATCGTTAAGCAGCCCAGTAAATGCACTCATTGCACCCTCTACAAGCAGGAAATCGTATATTTTGCTCGCGTCCATAACTGCTTGTTCCAGTGGAGTCCAGCCGCTCTCTCCAATTTTAATTGATGAAAACTCCTTAATTGGCTCCTTGAGTAGGTAAAGCGATGGCACAGCGTCGCGGATGTCTCCGCCCACTTTTATGACGCCAACTTTGAAACCTCGCTTCTTCAGGGCTCCTGCGATACCTGTTACGATGAAGGTTTTACCTGAGCCACTGCCTAATGCGGTGACCATGATTAACTTGGATGATTTTTGAGCAATTGATGTTTTTTGGCGGATATTGGTTGCTATGCCGACTTCGCCTTTGATTTTCTCCAAGAGTTTAGAGTTTTCTTGCCGGATAGCATCGAGCTCAAGCTGGTTGATGTCAAGTGATTTTTGGATACTTTCAATAATTGTTGGGTTCTGGTCGAGCAGTGAGTGGATGAATACTCCTACTACGTTGCCTTCTTTGTTGGCGACACCAGAAATCAGTTCCTGTGGGTTTTTTTTGTAATTAACGCGTTTGGCGTGAGTTATTATGATTGGTTTGGAGCCACCATGGAGCACAATCTGCCCATAAGTGTGGCAGTGAAAACCTGAGACCTCTTTTCCAAGTTCCTGTGTTATGAAGCTCTTGTCGACTACGCTGGCAGTAACACGGTCAGTGCAAACGAGCGGTTTGAATTCGGCGTCCAGTAACCCCATCCCCGCGCGTGTGATAGGAATTGTCGAAAGGCGTCCGACATCAGTTTCTTTTGCCAAAACCTGAAATCCCGAGCAGACCCCCAGCACGAACTTGCCCGATTCTGCCATCTTCATAATTTCGCGGGTAACTTGGGGGTTAACGCTTTGGGATTCAACCAAACTACCGCCTGGAATAATAAGCATGTCTAAAACCTCCGATGCGGGCTTGCCGTTGACTTGAGCATCGGCGGTTACTATATGGGTTGGGAGGTTCCCGAAGTCTTCAAAGCATGGAAGCGCACCTGGAAGATAAATTAGACCAATTTTGTGATGTAAAATCAACCAAAGAGCCCTGAATTGTATTTACCGTAAACGTTATATTTAAGCCGGTCGGTTTATCCAACCATGCATTCCAAGGCGAAGGTAGACCACGTTATCAACATTTGCATCACGCATAAAACAGCGCGTGTAATGCTAATGGAAGCAGTCGCCTTCAAAGAGAAGTCTGAAGCCCTTGAAGAGATACGCAACTTAGAGGGCGTAGAGGAATGCATCTATCTTCAAACTTGTAACCGAATAGAAATCTACCTTGTCAGTGAAGAAGCAAAAACCACATCTGCAACCGCTAAGAACTGGCTGGCAAAAAAGGCAGGCGATCACGAAGCTGAAGTGGCAAAAGCCTTAGAAATCAACACGGATAACGATGCCTTCAATCACCTGCTAAGAGTCACCTCAGGTATGGAGTCCATGGTTATTGGAGAGGATCAAATCCTAAACCAAGTCTGGGACGCTTACCTCATGGCAGATAAGGCAAAAACTTTGGGTCCAATTCTCAAGCATCTCTTTAACAGAGCCATGACGGTAGGTAGAAAAGTCCGCAGCAAAACAGGTATTAATAAAGGTGCCGTTTCTATTGGCTCAGCTGCAGTTGAATTAGCCGTAACAATACTAGGAAATTTGGAGGATAAAAAAATCCTCGTCATGGGGGCAGGCGAAATCGGCACACTTGTCTCTAAAGCTTTAGCTCGCCGCTGTTTAAGCCCAATTTTCATAGCCAACCGAACCTATGATCGTGCGGTCAAACTTGCCGAAGACCTCAAGGGACAAGCGGTACGGTGGGATAAGTTCGATGAAGTCATGGTTGACGCCGATGTAGTGATATGTTCAACTTCGGCGCCTCATTACTTGTTAACTAAAGAAATTATCAGACATTTAATGTCGCTTCGCAAGAACCCTACTCCAATGATCATTATTGACATCTCTAACCCTCGAAACGTCGAAAAATCCGTAGTTGAGGTTGGAGGGGCTAAACTCTATTGTATCGACGACCTTCAGATGATTGCAGAAAAAAATAAAGCCCAGCGGGAAAAAGCTATAGAGAAAGCCCAAACTCTCCTAGACGAAGAACTCCTCATCCTGGAGGAAGACATGAAGAGTTTCAGCGTACGATTAATCATATCCGAAATTCTCTCTCAAACTGAACAGATTCGCCAAAGGGAACTTGTCACCGCACTTAGCATGATGGGTGACCTTGATGAGCGCCAAAAACGTGTTTTAAATGATTTAACATCCATTTTGCTCAAGCAAACCTTTATTCCAGTTGTTGAAAATCTTAGGGTGGCAGCAAAAAACGGTGACAAGCAAGCCATCGAGGTTGCGGCTAAATTGTTTGAGAAAACGGGGAAAAATAGTTGAATAAAACAGCTTTAGACACTGTTGGTTTGATATTAATTGGGCATGGAAGTAAACTGCCCCATAATCGAGAAAACCTTGAAAAACTCGCAACAATGCTTCGCAGTCGAGGCAAATTTAGAACAGTTAAAATAGCATTTATGATACGTGACACCCCAACCGTAAATGAAGCAATAGATGAAGCAGTTTCTAATGGAGCAGTAAAGATTGTTCTGGTTCCAGCGTTCCTTGCCCCTGGAGTTCACACCACCGAAGATATACCGGATTTAATAGGTGTAAAAGAAAAAGAACCTATGCTTAAAGAGAAAGGCATAGAACTCGTCTACGGCGAACCATTGGGCAGCGACGAACGCATAGCTGATATCCTAGAAGAAAAAGCTGAAAAAGCCCTCGGAATAGAAATAAAAAAAGACAGTGAAATCGTAGACGCCTACAGCGTTGAGAAAGCAGGCAAAATAGTCGACAAAAGCATGATGCTTATCCGAGAAGCGATAGGTGACGAATTAGCCAAGCTCCCTGAAGATAAAGTGGCAATTGTTGAACGGGTTGTTCATACTACCGCTGATCCAGAATTTGCTAAACTCTTAGTCATAAGTGACGATGCCGTCAAATCAGGAGTAGCCGCCATCAAAGCAGGTGCAAAAGTTGTCACCGACGTAAAAATGGTGAAAGCAGGAATCAACGATGCTCGGCTTAAAAAATTCGGTAGCAGAGTTGTCACTTATATGAATGATGAAAGGGCAATGGAACTTGCCAAGAAGGAAGGCTTAACACGATCTGCAGCGGCCATGCGTTTAGCCATTAAAGACGGCCTAGATGGCGCAATCATACTAATTGGTAATGCCCCAACTGCGGCTTTCGAATTGGCAGATCAAATCAAAGCGGGCAAAGTAAAACCAGCTTTGATCGTTGGGGTTCCGGTGGGCTTTGTAGGTGCAGCAGAATCCAAAGAGGTTGTAGCAAAACTTTCAGTTCCCTTTGTGATTACTCGTGGACGCAAAGGTGGAAGCACAATAGCGGTTGCAGTCTTTAATGCCCTCCTTACGAAAGCTGAAGGCAAATTGTACGGTTAGAGAGGGAAATAGTTGGCACGTTTTTTAAAGTACGGCATTACAACAGGGGCAACGGCTGCAGCGGCAGCAAAAGCTGCCACCATTGCCGCGTTAAAGGAGCCAGTGGAGCGGGTAGTTATCCCAACCCCTATCGGGTTGCGGTTTGAGGTGCCCGTGAAATCCAGCCGTAAACTCTCGGAGGATTCTGCAGAGGCGATCGCAGTTAAGGATGCGGGAGAAGACATAGATGCTACCGACAAAATGGAAATCGTAGCGATCGTCAAGCTCACGGACGACGGCAAAATTACCATTAAAAGTGGCGCCGGTATCGGTATTGTCACTAAGGCAGGTTTGCAGGTGCCTATAGGTGAAGGAGCCATAAACCCTGTCCCAAAAGCAATGATAACTGAAGCCGTAAAAGAAGTCTTGCCCGGGGGTAAAGGAGCCGAAATACTAATCAGCGCACCCGAAGGCGCAAACATAACCAAAAAGACAATGAACGATAAACTCGGCATAAAAGGCGGGGTATCAATACTTGGCACCACAGGTGTCGTTAAACCGCTCTCGCTGGAAGCCTGCCGGCGCTCCCTTGTACCGCAAATCGACGTTGCCATAGCGCGAGGCTACAAACGCATCCTCTTTGTACCCGGTAACATAGGGGAACGCATTGCCAAACAACAGTTCGGCGTGCCCGAAGACGCTATTGTGCAGACGGGCGACTTTGTCGGTTACATGCTTGACAAAGCTGTCGAAAAAGGCATCAAAGAAATAATCTTACTGGGGCACTCGGGCAAACTAGTCAAGTTGGCAGCAAAAATTTTTAACACTCATCACAAAGTGGGCGACTCACGCAACGAAGTAATTGCGTCCTACGCAGGTGCCGCAGGTGCAGATACAAAAAGTATCAGGCAACTACTTGAGGCAAATACTACGGATGAAGCTACAGAGATTCTGCGTCAATCAAATCTCATAGAAGCTACCTATGACCGCATTGCGGAGAGGGTGCATCAACGCGTCAGCGACCGTGTGGAAAATAAAATTAAAATTAGTGTAGTAATTGTTGCTATGGATGGTAAAGTTCTTGGAATGGATCAAAATGCGCGGTGCGATAAACCTTGGCTAAACTTGTCATAGTCGGCGTAGGACCAGGGTCACCGGATTATGTTACGCCAGCAGCCAGAAAAGTTGTGCGGGAAGCATATGTTGTTGTCGGAGCCCAGAGAAGTGTTAACCTTTTTTCCGATGAAATTAATGGAGAAACAATTGTTTTAACTGCTAAAAACCTGCTGGAAAGCCTCAAGAAGGCGGCTCAAGCTGTCAGGGACGGTAAAACTGTGGCGTTGCTCTCCACGGGTGACCCAGGTTTCTCAGGCTTACTTCATACTGTGCTGGAAAGTGGTTTAATCCCGAAAGAAGACATCACGGTTGTTCCAGGCGTCAGTTCAATTCAAGCCTGCGCTGCGAGATTAAACTTAAGCTGGGATAATGCACGTTTGTTTACGTTCCATGAAGGTGATGTGAGCAATGATCAAAAGGGCAAACTGGTTTCAGCATTCCAATGTGGATATGATATTTTGCTTCTACCTGCCCAGAAAGATTTTGCGCCTAAAGACATTGCAGCATTACTATTAGAGACGGGGGCAGATAAGCAAACACAAGTGTATATCTGCGAAAAATTGACCTTAGAAAACGAAAAAGTTAGCTTAACCACCTTGGAGAAGGTTGCCAGCCAGAGTTATGGGGCTCTATGTGTAATGGTTATCAAGCATCCACTTAGTTAACAGATAGTTGAGTATTTATGGTAAAGAATTGGATATACAAGACGCCTGGAATTCCAGATGAAGCTTTTAACCAGAACGATGCGGTTCCAGGTCCAACTAAAGAAGAAATTAGAGTGATCACTATAAGCAAGGCACGACTTACTGAAGGCTCAGTTGTGGTTGATGTTGGCTGTGGTACAGGTGGTTTAACTGTTGAGGCTGCTTTGCAAGTAAGCGCTAAAGGCAGAGTGTACGCTATAGACGAAGATGCCTCAGCCATAGAGTTAACTAGAAGCAATGTGCAGAAATTCGGTGTCGAAGGAATTGTTTCCCTTTCTATGGGCAAAGCTCCAGGGGGACTGCTTAATCTCCCAAAGGTCGATGCTTTTTTAGTCGGCGGAGGTGGCGTTGCATTGCGAGCTATTCTTCAGGTTGCCAATGTTAAACTTAAGCAGGGGGGCAGAATTGTAGTAAATGCTATTCTTTTGGAGACTGCAACAATTGCTATTGAGGAACTAAAGTCATTGGGCTTTAGAGATATCGATATTACAAGTGTTATAGTGTCGAAGGGAAAACAAATAAACAGCGGCACTATGATGTTGGCAAGAAATCCAATTACAATAGTTTCAGCAACTAAAATTTAAGGGGAACACTTGATTGGTGGGCGTATTCATAGGCATCGGAGTTGGTCCAGGGGATCCTGAACTCATTACACTTAAAGCGGCAAAGGCATTGAAGTCAGTTGATTTTATTTGCGTTCCTAAATCTCATGCGAAAAAGCCCAGCATGGCACTCAACATGGTTAAGCCGATCCTTAGTGAACGATTGAAACCCGCTGAGATTTTGGAACTTGTTTTTCCCATGACAAGAGATGACCTCAACAACCGTAAACTCTGGTTGGAAAATGCGGGTATAGTAGCCAACAAAGCTAAACAAGGTAATGTCGCATTCATTACCTTGGGCGACCCTATGCTTTATAGCACTTTTCTATACCTCTATGAGTGCATAAAAGAGACTTATCCAGAAATTGAACTGGAAATTATCCCTGGGGTAACTTCAGTAACTGCTGTTGCTGCTTCTTCTAAGCTGCCGTTAGCAGAAAAGGATGAGGTGGTAACTATAATTCCTTCAAACCTTAGTCTCTCTCACATTGAAGAAGCCGCTAAACATGCTGAAAATCTTGTGTTTATGAAGTGTGCATATCATATCAAAGAATTCATCCCAATTCTGTTAAGATCAGGTTTCACTTCAAACTCGACGATCGCGTTGGTTAAACGTTGCACTCTGCCCGAAGAGAAGGTGCTGGTAGGTAAATTAGGCGAAGTAGCTGAATGGGACATATCTGAGGATTATTTTTCAGTTGCAATAATTAAAAAAAGCCAGGTACCTATTCATTGGAAAAATGGATATGTCAACGGAAGTTGTAGAGTATGAATAAAGTTGTGTTTATAGGGGCTGGTCCAGGCGATCCCGAACTCATCACGCTCAAGGGGAAACGATGGCTGGAGCAAGCTGATGTTGTAATTTTTACTGGTAGCTTACTTAATCCAGAATATCTCAAATACTGCAAAAAAGGTGTAGAACTCCATGACAGTGCTGGAATGGGTCTACCTGAAATGATAAAGGTTATAGTAGAAGGTGCCAGAACCAACAAACTTGTTTGCCGCCTCCACGATGGTGACCCCAGTTTCTATGGGGCTATTCAAGAACTTATGACGGCACTTGATAATGAGGGTATAGAATATTTTCGTATCCCCGGCATCAGCTGCCTTCTTGGCGGAGCCGCAGCTCTAAACCGTGAGTTGACCCTTCCAAATATTAGCCAAACAGTCATTATTACTCGTCCAGAAGGACGTACCCCGGTTCCTGAAGCGGAAAGTATTCGTAAACTTGCCGTTCATCAAGCTACAATGGTCATTTTCCTCGGTACACCTCACATCGCCCGTGTTGTTGAAGAGCTTCAGAAAGGTGGGTACCCAAAAGAGACCCCATGTCAAGTTGTATATAAAGCAACATGGCCTGAACAGAAAATTGTCAAAGCTACCTTAGCAGATATTGTTGAGAAAGTTCGGGCAGAAAATATTACAGAGACCGCGTTGATTTTTGTTGGAAAAGTTTTGGATCCCAAAGCATATGATTTGTCGAAGCTTTATGACCCCAAATTCACCACGGGGTTCCGTAAGGGCGAAGAATAAATGTATGATAAAGGAATAGCTGTAGTTGCAATTACACGGCTGGGTGTTGAAACCGCACTCAAAATTCAGAAGGCACTTGATAATGCAGAATTGCCTTGCACAACTTATGCCCCGAGAAAGTACAGCCAAATCGGGGTTGTGATAATCGATAAGAAACTGGCTGAGTTTGTTAAAGAAGTCTATAGCAAAGTCGATGGAATAGTCTCAGTTATGGCTACAGGAATCACTATTCGAGCTGTTGCGCCACTTTTGGAGAGTAAACTTACTGATCCTGCAGTTTTGGGGGTTGACGCTACAGGTAAATTCGTTATCAGTTTGCTTTCGGGTCATCTGGGCGGCGCCAACGACTTAGCCCGCATAATAGCGAAAGGCATAAACGCTATTCCGGTCATAACGACCGCGACTGATTCAATAGGCAAACTTAGCGTGGAGGAAATAGCTAAAAATCTGCAGTTGACCATCCAGAACCCCGACAGCTTAGTCGGCGTTAACTCTGCTATTGTGAATGGCGAGCGCTTGGTTTACATATTGGTGGGTAACGTAAAAATCCCATCTAACGCGCTTAGCGGCTACGATGTGAAAAATGCAGTGAACAGCTTAGAGGCATTAGAAATCCTCAACAGTTTTGATGCGGGCATCATAATAACTCATGATCCGCTTACAATAACCAAATTCGTGAAGCCCTTCACCATACTCAAAACATATCAAATTGTAGTGGGTCTAGGCGCACGCAAAGACGCAAGTGTAGATAGCATAATAGAAGCAGTTGATTCTGCCTTGGAGCGGGTGCATATACCGTTGGCACGTGTATACAAGTTTGCGACAGTAGACATTAAACGTAGCTCTCAGCCCATGATAGATGCCGTGGCGAGATTGGGGGCACCGCTTGAGTTTTTAAGTGTCGATGCACTTCGTTCAGTCACAAATAAAGATCTGTCGCCTGATTCAGCGATGGTTCAAGATAAAATTGGTGTTGGAGGAGTATGCGAACGAGCAGCCTTACTGGTAGCGGGAAACAATGCAAAGCTGATTCTAAAGAAAACCAAACAAAATGGAGTAACCGTGGCGATAGCCGAGGGCACTTAAGTGTTATCGGCATCGGTCCAGGGTGCCCAGAACACCTGACGCCAAAAGCCAAAGCAGAAATCGAAGCAGCTGATGTTGTTGTTGGCTATGGAACGTATATCAAACTTGTCCAAGATATTGTAAAGAAAAACGCTGAAGTGATTTCTGGAACCATGGGTAAAGAAGTAGATCGCGCCAAAACTGCCGTCGCAAAAGCCAAAGAAGGCAAACGTGTTGTGGTGGTCAGCAGCGGCGACCCTGGTGTGTACGGTATGGCAGGCATCGTGTTAGAAGTCGTAGAAAGAGACCAAGCTAAAGTGCCCGTGGAAATCGTGCCCGGTGTAACCGCAGCAACTGCAGCTTCTGCAATCCTCGGCGCCCCATTGGTGAGTGACTTTTCAGTCATCAGCCTAAGCGATCTTTTGACGCCTTGGAAGAAAATCGAGCGACGACTCGAACTCGTATCACAAGGAGACATGTCCATAGTTTTCTACAACCCCCAAAGCCAGGGACGAATAGAACCATTAATGAAAGCTTATGAAATCATGATGAAGCATATGGACCCCAAAACGTTGGTGGGTATCGTACGGCAGGCGGGCAGAGAAGGACAAACATACACCATCACTACTTTAAAAGACATGGTGAACTGCGAAATCGACATGGTCACAACCATCGTTGTAGGCAACTCTGCTACGAAAATGGTGAATGGCAAAATGGTGACTGCAAGAGGCTACGACCTCGTAACCTAATACCGTTTAACTTCGTATTTTTGTAAACAACGTTGATAATTCATAAAAATAAAATTAACACGAAAGTTTGCGGCATGATAAAAAATACCAAGCACTAAATCTGCGACCATAACGGCAAGATAACCCGCTGACTTTGAGATGTACTTCTTATGGCGGCTTGAATTTAATAAAAAATAACTGCTGCTTAAGAAGTTTTGTCAAAAAAGGGAAAGGGTTGGTTTAGGAAATCCAACAAACGCGGTTGCTTAAGTGGCAACAAATGTTGCTGGGTCTATTGTTGGATTAACTGCAATGGAGTATAGTACAATCGCTTCGCCAACTGTGTTGGTGTAGGTGTATTCAACGCTTCCTGTCCAGTGTTCTAAGTTAGCAACGTAGTCTGACCATTGAGGACTCCAGGCTATCCAGTCGGTAGCGAAATCGCTGGCTGTCCATGTGGCGCCGCTGTCAGTGCTGATCCAAGATTTCTCTTGAGAGGCATCTAGAATGTATGAGTAGGTTGAAAAGTCAACACGGATCATAGCTGCACCGTGAATGTTTTCGCCTTGCCATGTGTATGCGGTGGTTTGTCCTTGGCTTGTTACGTTAGCTACGAATTGTAGACTGGTGGCATCTGCAACGTTTGGAGCTGGAGTTGGTGTGGGAGTTGCTTCGGGTGCATTGTTTCCGTTATTGAGTAACATATAACCTGCAACACCGACAACAATCACGACGATTAAAACCGCGACGATGATGTATATTGTTTTTTTGTCCAATTAAATCACCGAGTATCTAACTTCCTTTAGTTTGAAATTCAATATAAGCTTTTCCAAGTGTTTAAGTGTTGGACAGAAAAGCATGATTTTCTTCCGAATTAAGCTGCGTAAGAGGAAGGAATTTTGCTTTAAATAAACCAAAAATTTCCTAAGGCTAAGGCATTTGGCAAGCATTTTTCAGCAATACCTGAGCTATAACAGTGGAAGATATTATGAATCATTTGTCAGCGCTCGATAGAGATTTTGCTCACGCCCAAGTCCTTCTCCAAAACGACTACATGATCCCCTTTAGCGGCGAAAGCTTCACTGTGCGTCACGGCGATAATTTGCTCAATAGCTTTAAAGCGGCTAATCGCCTCTGCTAATCGCTCAATGCTCCCGTCTTCGCTACCAAGATTCTCAGTTGGTTCATCAAGCATAAGCAGACTCAAACCGTGACCAGTGCGTGACTGCATAATTAGCTGACCCAAACCCAAGCGGTAAGCAAACGCCAACAACGTTCGCTCGCCACCAGAAAGGTTAGCAACTTCACGCTCAATACCTGATTCACTTTTTATGTATGGTGTATATTTTTCGTCGATAACAATGTTAAGCATTGGAGTTTCCCCACCTACTAAGCTGTCCAGAATTTGTTGCACAAAGTTGCGCAGAACCTTTACGAATTCACCTCGAAGTTTAGGTTGAATACTGCGATAAGCATCGCGTACAGCACCAAGAAGTTCAACGGTTCGACGAATCTTATCCACACGGTCCAGTTTTTCCTGTGCAGCATCAATACGTTCTTTGGTGTCATCTAATTGTCGAGAAAGGTCTTTCTTGCGATTTTCCTTGGTGCGTAAATCCGCCTCAATTGTGTAAACCTGCCGTAGAGCTTGCTCTTTTTTGCCTTTGGCAACCTGCAGCTCGGAAAGGTCAAACTTTGCTATTTCGGCCACCAGCAGTTCAAGCTCATTGTGTTGGGATGTCTCTTCTTGTTGTTGGGCTTCGAGTTCGTTACAGAGGGTTTTGAGGTTGACTTCTTCCTCGGTGATTCGGACCTTTAAGTCGGTGCTGCGAGTTTGGCAGGTTTGTAAGCTGTTGTAGGCTTCATTGGCAATGATTTTTGCTTTCTGCAGCGAGGCAACTTCAAGGCGTAGAATGTTAATTGTTTTTTCGCGTTGTGCGTTCTCATTCTGAATGCTTTGTTTCAATTCTGTTCTGTAGTTGCCCGATAAAGACTGATTGCAAAGTGGACATTCGCCTTCGCCACCACTGAGTTGTGACAACCTTTTTTGGTCTTGTTGCAGGTTGTGAGATGTAGCTTCTTGCTCGGCGCGCTTGGATGTGATTTTCTCGTCAAATCCTGCTAAAAAGGTTTTGATATGTTCGATTGATTGATTTTTAGGCAACCCTGCTTGCTCTAGTTTGCTTAGGCTTTGCTGTATTTGGTTATCTAACGTAACTTTGCGTGATTGTAAGTTGTCGAGAATGGTTTTTTTTCCTGCGATTCGTTCGGTTAATGAAGCAAAAGTTCGGGCCATGTTGGAGATGTTCGCATTGAGGCGGGCTTCTTTTTGTTTTAGTTCCTCTACAGTGAGTTTTTTCTCTTCCAGTAGCATGAGAGTGGTTTCTGTTTCCTCCAAAAGCCGTTTGGCTACTTCGAGTTTCTGGACTGAATTCTCTAAATCCATTTCTAACAGAGTGAATTCTTCACTTGCTCGATTGTATTGTCCGCTGAGTTTTTCTAATGCATTGACATCTGGGTCTTTTTCGTAGATGCGTTTTTCTGTTTCGTAGTCGCGTTGGTATTGGGCAATTTGGCTCCAAGCAAGTTCATAGTCTGATAGCCCAAACAGCTCGTCTAGGCGTGTTTGTCTATCACGTGGTTTCGCATCTAGTAATTCTTTTAGGTGCTCTTGGCGGAACCAAACGATTTCACGGTACAGATCCTTGTCAAGTCCAGTGATGGCTTTAAGCTGCTCGGCGATAGCGTCGTTTTTCATGCTAGCTATTAGCCGTTCATTTTCATAGAGCTTGAGTTGCTCGGAGTCCTGAGTTATGCTTTTGCCTTTTCGTCTTAAGCCGCGCACTATCTTGTAGGTTTCCCCATTCTGGGTAAACTGCAAGGTAACTTTGCATGCTTCAACTCCTTCTCGGAGCAAATACTCAAAACTTCGACTACCAATGGTGTCACCGAATAAAGCAAAATCCACAGCGTATAGCACACTGGATTTTCCACAGCCTACTCCGCCTATAACACAGTTAAAGCCGCGTGTGAAGGGTACTGTAGATTTTGTGTGGCTGCGGATGTTTTCCAGCTGTACAATGTCGATTTTCACTGCGTTAATTCCTCTATGGTTTGCTTAACTTTTTCGTCTTGCTTTCGGGTTAGCGGCTCAATTAACGCCAAAGCTCCTTTGGCGATGCGTTGGGCATCTTCTTGGCCGTAGCGATCTATGAATATTTGGACAAAATACTCAAACGCTTTAGTTTTCAAATCTTTAAAGTCGCCCTCAAAAATTGATCGAACGACTTCATCGGAAACTGCGGTTTCCTTAAGCTGGACGATGGGATGTACCAACAGGGCTTTTTGGGCGGTACCACGGATTTTTGGTATATCGATTTCGGTGCGTGTGGCTTCTACTGATAGGGTACCTTTTAAAATTGGAATAATCACTACATCGGGTTCGTCGGCTTCTCTGACCATCTGGGCTGCTTGTTCTGTAATTTGCACTGGCGCCATCGCTGAATAATCATATTCCAAGATGACAAATCGTCTGGGAGAATTAAGTTGGATCAATTCAGGTTGCACATGTCCAGTTGCATCTACCTTAACATGGAAGAAGCCTTTTTGGATTTTTGCTTCGTCGTAGCTGACAGTTTCAGTACAGCCGCTGTAAATCAGTAAGCCATCCTTAAATTTTCCAATATATCGATCGTGTACATGCCCTGCCGCATAGTAGCAGAAACCGCTGGGAATGAGTTTAGGGGAAATTTCGGCTTCGATATATGGGGGGGTAACTTCGGGTAAATCGAGTGCGCCGTGGAAAACAAAAATGTTGGCGATATCTGCTTGGGGTGTCGGGGGGTTTTCCGTCATGAATTTGGGGAGGGCTTCGTCTGTTTTGTGTCGATTATGGTAGTTTGGTATGCCATAGACGTAGCAGCAGCCTGGTTTGCTCCAGCATGCACCTTTGTGTCGTGGAAGATGAAAAATTAAGCCTGCACTGTCAAGGGGGTAGAGGATTGTGCTGGTTATGGTATTGGGTGCTGAGTCGTGGCTTCCGTCTACGGTTAAAACAGGAATTTCTGCGTCTTTTAGTCGTTTGAAGCTGCGTATAGTGTTTTCTAAGGTGTGGTTTGATGGTCTTGCTTGGTGAAAGAGGTCGCCTGCTATAATCATGAAGTCAGGTTTTAATTCGATGGTTTTATCCACAAGTTCGCTAAAGGCGTTGTCGAAGTCTTGTCTGCGTACTTCAAGCCCGTATTGTGCGTAACCAAGATGTAAGTCCGAAGCGTGGACAAAACTAAACTGTTTCAAGTGAAAGAGTCCCCTGTTTTCTCTTGCCTGTTATGCTTTGGTTGTTTAAAGCGTTTTTGCAAATAATGAATAGGTATAATTTAGAGTAGGTTTTGGCGTAAAAATATAAGATACCACCTGCATTAACTTGGAAAAGGCGCTAAATTAATGAAATGCCAAACATGTGGGCAAGAAACTATTCTACCGTTCCGCTGTCCTTTCTGCGGTGGACAATATTGCAGTGCACACCGTCTACCCGAAAATCACCACTGCTTAGGAATTAACAATGCCCGCACACAAACGCAACAGCGAGTTATGACTCAGCAAGCGTATAATTCTTATAATTACAGTTATGCAATTGGTCAAGATCCCTTCAAGCGCAAGTATCGTATACGTTTTAGTCAAAAAGAATTTAAGCATATAGGCATTGCAGCGGCTCTTGTCTTAGGAATTGGCTTTTCGATGGCTCTATACAGTTTCAGCTGGAGCTGGGTTGTTATAGCGTCTTTTGCAGCCATTATGATGGCATCTTTTTTGATTCATGAGATTGCGCATAAAGTTATGGCGCAGAAAGCTGGGATGTGGGCTGAATTTCGACTGACCACCTGGGGAGCTATCTTGACTTTTTTTTCCGTATTTTTGCCCTTCAAAATGATTGCTCCTGGTGCAATGATGATTGGTGGGAACACACCATCGGCTAGGGATATGGTGAAGATCTCCGTTGCGGGAGTTATAACCAACATGGCTCTTGCAGGATTGTTTTTGGGCTTATCGTTTGGTCTACCATTTAACGATTTCACGTGGATGTTTGTTTTCTCAGGTTACATAAACTCGTTTATGGCCCTCTTCAATTTGGTTCCTTTTGGAGTTTTGGATGGCTATAAAATATTTCTCTTAAACAAGTCTGTTTGGGTAGCAGCATTTATTCCCAGTGTCCTCCTTACGGTGATTTTTGGTTGGCTTCTTTTCTTTTGATAGAGTAGTTCAGTTGCCACCACAGACTAGTTAGGTGATTAACTAAAAGTAATTCTCTCTATCAAGTTTTCACTTCTAAAAATTGAAAGTGCTTGCGCTAATAAAGAATCAGAAATTAAAAAAAATTAAAAGTTTTAGATGAGCTCGATTGTTACGTGCACTTCTTCAGGTACACGGATTCGCATAATTCTGCGCATTACACGCTCTTCTGAGTCGATGTCGATTAAGCGTTTGTGTATGCGCATTTCCCATCGATCCCATGTTGCTGTGCCTTCGCCGGATGGGCCCTTAAGGACTGGAACGCGGAGACGTTTAGTGGGAAGCGGTACTGGACCATTCATTTTTACGCCTGTTTTTTGAGCGATACTCCTAAGTTCTCCGCAAACCTCTTCTAGTTTCGCGTAATCGGTGCTTGTGAGGCGTATTCTTGCTTTTCTAACCATCTTGGTCCATCAATCCATTGTTTTGCAGTTTATTATACGTTGGTGCACCTATGAGACTTAAAGGGGACATTAAAACCTTTCGTCGCACAAAAACAAACCTTGCGCTTAACAATTTGACTAATTAAATATCTTGGTAACTTTTTCTTCAATTATCTTATTTATTGGTGATGCACTTTTAGATGTATCGCTGTTGAATTTCAGCGTCTCTGCGATGCGCGATTTGTTTTGTGGGGTTATTGGCTATTTTTTTATATTTTTAGTTTGAGGATACTTTAGCGCTGCCTTTTTTGATTAAAGAGTTTTTTAATATATTAACTATATATTTTATGTGGGGCACCTATATAGGCAGCCGTCACCCTTTATTTGTTGAATAAGTGGAGATGAAACAAAATGCTTTCAAGAGATTGTGACGGATGCTCCAAACTAAAAGAATGCAGCAAACGATATCAAAGAGCCGTGAAAGGCGACAAAGTCTACTGTCCTGATGGCACCGCACACCTAATTGATCACTCTAGCGTTGAGCTAAGCTCTGATGCGGTGTGCTTCCTAGAAGTAGTCCAGTAACCCGAAATCAAACGGCGACAATTAAGCAAGACATAACTATTCAATAATTTTTCTTTTTTTATCTTTTTTGCGTCAGTTCCTTGAGTTTATTTGAAGAAATAATGGAAACGGAGCTGGCAATCTTATTTCTGCTTAATGAAAATCTTTTGAATACCCTCTTATGCGGGCATGTATTGACGACCGAAGTATCCCACGTTTCGGGCGATTGGGGGTCGGCTTGAGGCTATGCACATTTTGCCGATCAGTGACATCAGCTGGTATGAAGCTTTGAGTGCTGCGTTGAGGTTGTTGTTGGTTAAGAACTTTGCTTCGATGTTAAGCGCGGTGCCTTGGATGTTTGCTGCGATTTGGATTCCTCCATCTTCAGTTATCCATTTAAGGGTGACGCCTTGGAGATTCTCTGATATGCCCAGCCATCGCAGTTTACCAAACCATTTGCCTCTTAGCGAGAGGATAAGTTGTTGAGTGCGTAGGTCGGAGGGCAAAAAAGTTTGGATAAGTGGTGTAGTGGGCGCTTCGGCTCGTGGGGTGTGAAGTTTTAGTTCGGTAATTTTGGGGGTTACGTGGTAGCCGTCGGGTCCTTTTTTAATGATGCCATCTTGTTCGAGTCGAGCGAGTATTCGGGAGAGTGTTTCAGGATGCAAACCTGTTCTGCGTTTGAGCCCATCGAAAGTGAAGACTGCTAAGTCTTCGGTTTCAATCAGCGAGAGGATACCTGCGTCGCGTTCGCTGAGGGAGTATTCGGTTGATGGGCTTTGCCAATTAACATTTAGAACAGGTATCATTATTGCAATCAATGGTTTATGGGTTGCTTTTGAAGGTTATTGTGGGTTTTGTTGTTTGTGGATGTTTTAAATGTGAGTTGAAAATTAGCGGGTTTGGGTATGTTTCTTAGGTTTTGGGTGTTAGGTTGCGGTTTGGCGTTTTAGGCTTGAGCGAATTGTTTTTTGATAAAGGTAGATGAAGTAAATGGTTGTGAAAGCGATGAGGAGCAGTTCGAAGGCAAGAATGCTTGAGTTTGTTTCCACTGCTCTGAAGTAACCTTGTCCTAAGATGGAGGAGAATACTAAAACTTGGAGGAAAATTGCTTCTCCTAAGCAGCTTAAGCATAAACTGTGAATTACCAGTTGTACTCGGGTGTTGGTTTGAGGATCAAGGGTTAAGGTCATTGATTGGTTACCTGGGGCACAGTAGGCTTTATTATTACTTAATATTTGTGAAATACCAACTGAATCCAAAATAATCAGATTTAATCCAACTCTCACCCTTACTAAAAATGAATGCTCAGCGAATTAGTATCCAACATCGGGTTGAAAAGAGATCAAATGCGGGATACTTTTGGTTGTTGAACAAGATTCGCTAAGCTCGTCTCATTGTCGGTTTTGCGATTCTCGGCAAGCTATAATGGTGAAATATTTCTCTTAAAATTTCACAAATATTCTATAGTTAAAAAAATAAAATATATATTAATTGAAGGGATTTTGTTCTTTCTTGGTTTGTTTTTGAAGTTTACTTGGGATAAAAGGTTTTTTGTTTTGCGTGGTTGTGGGGTTTTTTGTTTTTTCACTTCGTGGGTTGTGGTTTGGGCTGGTTTTCTGTTTTGGTTTGTTTTTTAGCTGTGTTTTACTTGTGGGGAGCTTGATTTTTTGTTCACTTCTTGCATGGTTTGGTTAGGTTGTGGTAGTGGGAGATGTTTGGTTTGGGTTTGGGTTATTAAAGGGGAATTATCGCCAGGTAAGGTTCCGGTTCCATGTTTGCGGTTGAGTAGATTGCAAGTGTTATGCTCCAGAATACATCGTCGTGTGTGCCTTGTGGGTGGGAGAAGCCGATGTTGCCGTCTTTTCTTAGGTTGAAGCGTTCTATGTTGAGTTCGTTGCAGATTTCTCCTCTGTAAGGTCGTTCCCAAGTTAGTAGTGGATAGAAGAATTGTTTGTTTAGCATACGCTGTTTGAGGAGGCCAGCCATTTCACTTTTACGTGGGACACTAAAGTTGACGCCTTCAGCGTTTTCGATACCGGCGTTTTGCATGTCGGCTATGAATGAGGGACCTTCTCGGGTGAAGTCCACTCGAATGCGTTCAAAGCCGTTCCAGCGGTCTTGAAGTGTTTTTATGTAACCTATTATGTTGGCGTAGATTGCGGGTTGTTGGAAAATTTTTAGATGCCTCAGGTAGAGGATATCGTTTCTGCGTTCTATTACTGAAAGGACGCTGTAGTCGCGGGTTTGTGCTAAATCTAGTCCAGCGAAGAATTCGCCTTCTTGGGGAGTTTGAGGATCAAAAGCGGCGAGTTCTTCTGGGCAGTTTTTTTTGGTGCCGAGGCAGAGCGGCGATTAGGCTTTGGGGTAGCCAAACGTCTTCGTCTTCAGTCCATTCAGCGTGCATTTCTCGGCGCCAGCGTGATGGGTCATCGCCCATTTGGGTTTTTATGCGTTGGATAATGTTGGGTTTTAGTGGTCCTTCTGGGCTTAAGGCTCTTTCAATTGGGACGTGAGAGGTTTTGAAAATGCTGTAGTCTTTGTGGTTAAATATTTTGTAGAAGAGGCTGTCGGTGTGCCATGGGGTGCTGCTGCAGACGAATTTACCGTCGGTTGTTCCTAATGTGTAGAGGATGGAGTCGTAGAGTTCTTGGTCGTTGGCTACGAAGTTTAATTCATCAGCGTAAACTAGGTGAAGTGTTGGTCCTCTGATGGTTTCGGGGTTGTTTGGGAAGGCTTCTATGCTGCTTCCGTTTGTGAATTTTATTTGGGTTTTTTGGGGTTTAAATGTGATTTGTGGTGGGAGGTTGTGTGTGAAGTTGGTTATGCGGGTTATGATGCGTTTGGTTTGTCGCCAGGATGGTCCAACAACTCCTATGGCGCTGTTTGGATATGTTACTGCATACCAGAGCAGTAATGCGCATATTAGGTAAGTTTTTCCGCTTTGTCTGCACCATCGGGCTGCGGTGAATTGGTTGTTTTTGAAGAGTTCAGTGAAGTCTTTTTGGTATGAGTATAGTTTGAAGCCGAGAATTTGCTCGATGAATTGTTGTGGGTCAGCACTTAGCGCTACTGTATTTTGTTTGATGGAGGCGTGAATTTGGTTGGTTGTTTGCTTGATGTTATGCCATCTGGGAAGAATTTGGTTGGGGCGTAGGGTTCGGGCTTCTTTCTTTAAGTAGTTGGGCATTTTGTTCCTCTACTTCTTTTAATTTGGTTTCGATTTCGCGGTAGTTTATGTAGTCCGAGAGAAGTTCCTTGTAGGTTTTGGCGATGGTTGCGACCGTTTGTAGGCGTTGGAGCTCGGCTTTGTTTAGTCCTGGTTTGGTAGCGGTTTTTAATGCACCGGCTAGCATCTTTAGTGTATCTTCTACGCTGGGAAGTTCTCTTGGGAAGGAGATTGAAGTGTCCACATAACCTTTTGAGTTAAGTTTTAGACCTAACCGTTGACATTTTATAATTATAGCGCCAGGTTTCTTTCGGAAATGGGCTGCAATTGTGTCTACATGAGTATTTGCTTCAACTAGTTTTTGGAGATCAATTTCTTCTTCTAATGTCCAAGGTTTGCCTTTGGCCATATAATATCTACTTGTTTATTAATATTTAAGATATATATAAAATTTTAACGCTTTTTGCAGCTCAAGTTTTTTAACTTCTTGTAGATTCCATAACTTTATGCAAGAGATTGAAGTAAAAATACTTGAAATCAACAGTCAAAAGGTTAAAAAAACACTTGATAATTTGAAGGCTAAAAAAATTTTCGACGGCGAAATATCTACACTTTTCTTGGATTACGCGGACGGAGGAATCAGCAAACATAGAGCCGTTTTGCGTTTGAGAAAAATTCAGAGGAAAAACGAACTAACCTACAAGAAAATTAAAGCAAACCAGGTCGCCAAAGAGGCAGAAGAGCTTTCTGTGGAGGTCTCAGATTTCGATACCACGCTTGGAATTCTGCAGAATTTAAGCTTAGCAGTCACTGACCAGATGGAAAAGCATAGAGTCAGCTTCAAGTTGGAGAACGTTCGCGTTGACATCGATCGATACCTCGGCAACTACAATTTTATCCCTGAGTTTCTAGAGATAGAAGGTGACCTCGGATCTATTCACAGATATGCTGAACTTTTAGGATTCAAAGCCAAAGATTGCTTGCCATGGTCAACGGACGAGTTAGTGCGCTACTATTTCAACAAAAAGCAAACTGAATAGAAAAAGGAGTTTAAGCCTTAGGCTTGACGGCTTTGCGGGTAGGACGGGCGCGTAGCACAGCTTTAGGAGCGGGTTTTACAGAAGCTGGGGGATTTTTGGAGGCATTCCAGATTGGATATTCACCATGTTCTTTTTTGAAGCTCTCGAGCAACTCTTTTTGCGTCGTTTTTGGGGTGCTCGTTAACATATAACTTAAAGCAACTTTTTCGAGATATCCGTCGTTTAACAGGTGTCTGTTGATTTTACGGGTTACTTTTCCACCAATGCCGCATAGATAGCCTACGAAAACTCGTTTGATTGGCTTTTTTGTTCTACCGATGTAGAGTATATCAGAGGCGGGTTTGCCAGTAAGAGTTTTGTCGGTTAAAACTAGGATGCTTCTTTTATTGTATGGAAGGCTGGAGAAATTTAGCTCTTTTATGGAAACAGGGTCACTGAAGCCTTTTTCTTTTAAAGTGAGCGAATTCATGGCTTCTATGTGAGGCGCTTGCCAAATTTAACCGTTCCTATATAGACTATTTATAGCTATAGAGTCTATTTTCAGAGTCCTTAAAAGATAAATGTTCATCAAATAAGAATAAGCGATAGAGTATGCATAAACCCATCTTGCTTTTCAAATATGAAACCTTCGAAGTTTGCAAGTTAAAATGCGTCAACGTTTCCGATTTGCCCCGGAAGCAGAAACGCTGAAGATAAAAAATCCCCCTCAAAATCAATTTTTAATGGATTCCTTGATAAGCCACAAATTCTATTATTTACTATTATTGATTTAATATAAAAAGTGAATAAAAGCGGGTTATAATTCCTTGTCAGCCGCATCTATCTGCAATTCAGAAAAAAACAGCCTCAGAACTATAGACAAATCACTGGATAATCCCAGTTATTACATAAACAGAGAACTAAGTTGGATTCGCTTCAACGCACGCATTCTTGAGGAAGCGCGTGATGAGTGGCATCCACTTCTGGAAAGAGTGAAGTTTTTGGCTATCTGCGGTAGCAACCTTGACGAGTTTTTTATGACCCGAATAGCGCGTTTAATGAAGAAAATTAAAAAGGTCCCTGAAGAAAAATCCACGGATGGAATGACGCCTATTGAGCAAATCGAGACCACTCGCATAGAGATTTTGACACTAATTGAAAGACAAGCAGAATGCTGGAAAAACGAGTTGTTGCCCAGACTGGAAAAAGAAGAAATAATTATAAGAAAATTCCGAGACCTACCGGATAACAAAAAGGAAAAACTTCGAACACTCCTTCAGTTAAACATCTTACCAAACATAAAGGTGTATAGGCAAAACTGGGAAACCACCGTTATTGAGAACCTTCAGGTTGCCCTCTGCGTTCACGGTTTTGACAATGGAGACTATTGCATGGTCGAATTGCCCACCGAGCAATTCATGCGTCTAATTGAAATTCCGCAATCCAGTTTTAGGCAGAAATTGAACATGCAACATGAATTTGTCTTTATCGAAGATCTTACAGCGTCCAACCTGGACCTTGTTTTCCCAAACGAGCAAAGTTTAGCAGCCTATTCGTTCCGATTAACGCGCAATAGTGAAATCGAAATCTTGATGGATGAATCCTCAGATTTTCTTGCCTCCGTCAAGAAAGGACTCTCAAAAAGGAAAACAGGTTTTCCCAGCCGCCTTGAATTCGATAAAAACATGCCCCCTCAGATAAAAGAAGCCTTGGTAAAACAATTTGGGTTAGTTGATTATTTAACTTACGACCTTGATTGTCCGCTTGGGTTTGTTGACCTCTGGCAGTTGCATAAATTGAACCGCCCAGACCTTAAAGATAAAAGTTTTCTACCCTCCATCACGCCGCTACTTACTCCTGAAAAAAGCCTGTTCCAGATTATCTCCAAACGTGATATTGTACTCTATCATCCTTATGACAGCTTTGAAATAATTGTGGATTTGCTTAAGGAGGCAGCGTGTGACCGCTTTGTGGAGAGAATATGTATTACGATGTATCGCATGGATGCGAAATCGCCTATTGTGGATGCCCTTATAGAGGCAAGGAAAAACGGGAAAAAAGTCACTGCAGTTGTTGAATTAAAAGCAAAATTCGACGAAGAAAACAATATCTTGTTAGTATCCCGACTTAAAGAAGCAGGTATTGAGGCAGTTTATAATTTCCCGAATTTCAAAGTCCATGCGAAATTATGCGTGATTGTACGGAAAGAAAAAGATAAATTTGTCCGTTACTCACATATCGGTTCAGGTAACTATAACGCAGTAACTGCTAAAATATATGGCGACATAGGGTATCTAACCGCAAGACATGACGTAGGCATTGAGCTTGAGGAACTATTCAACATACTAGTCAATGGATTACAAGAGAAAGATTTCAAACACCTACTCGTTGCACCTAAAACACTCAAAAATGAAATTTTAAAACGTATAGACCGCGAAATAGAGTTTCATCAGCAAACAGGCAAAGGGTACTTAGCGTTTAAACTAAACAACCTCGAAGAGAAAGATGTAATCAAAGCTCTTTATCGTGCATCAATGGCTGGAATCAAAATTGAACTCAATGTCCGTGCGCTCTGCTGCCTCAAACCTGGAATCAAAGGAGTTAGCGAGAATATCTCAGTAATTTCAATCGTCGGTCGTTTTCTTGAGCACGCCCGAATATATTACTTCAAGAATGGCCCAGACAGCGAAGTTATTATCGGCAGTTCCGATTTGATGTATAGAAACCTCAACGAACGGGTTGAAGTACTCTTCAGTGTTCCTGACCCTGGGATTCGACAAGCAATTCTCGATGACATTCTAAAAATCCATTTACGTGACAATGTTAAGGCACGAAGACTGCTCTGTAATGGCACATACCAGAGAGTCATCCCAAAATCGGGTGAAAATAATCTTAATTCACAATTCTGGCTAATCCAAAACAGAGGAATCTGGCATGAACACGCCGAACAAAAACAAAAACTGTAAAGTTGACAATAGTTACTGCCGATTCGGCGCAGAAATCATCCTAAAACTAACAGACAATTTTTTCGAGTTAATTGAAGGAGTAATCGCCGATAGGGACATCGAATATGTCCACAAAACCCGGGTAATCTCCCGTCGGCTAAGGGCTGCGCTTCCAATTTTTCAAGAATGCTTATCTAAAAAACAATTCAAAATGTGGACACAAAAAATAAAAAAGATTACACATTTGCTCTCAAGCGTCCGAGATCTCGATGTACAAATCGAGTTTATTGAGCAGTATATTAAAAAATTGACTTCACCAACTGAGAAGTCAGCAATATTATTGCTGCTTAAAGACCAAAAAACTAGCCGAGAAAATATACAAAGCGCTGTAAAAAATGGGTTGGATGAACTTGAGGCGTCAGCAGTACTAGGGAACATCCGGGAAGTCTACAAACAGATAGTAATTGAATCCCACATAGCTTCCGATTTGATAGCGGTTACGCAGCAAGCTCAGCGGCACATTTCCAAGAGACTCGACAACTTTTTGTCCATGCAACAGTATGTAAAAATTGAAGGCGCTGATCCTCAGCATCATAAAATGAGAATTTACGCCAAGAAACTTCGATACACTATGGAGATCTTTGCATCCCTTTACCCGAATGAGCTCAAAAAAGAAATAGACATCATAAAAATGTTTCAAGATGAACTCGGTGAGCTCCATGACTGCACGGTTTGGGTTGAATGCATACCTAAATTCCAAAAAAATAGAGTAAAGGTTGACACAGTCGCCCTAGATCAGGCTTTGGAGAACTTCTCCGCTTACATTCAACAGAAAAAAGAGGATCATTACCACAGATTTGTTGAACTCTGGGTCACCTGTAATAACAGCGGCTTATTTGAACAAATTAGAAAAACCACCAGCCTCATCGTCTTGTCAATGACTCAAGAAAAAAATAAAGAAAAACCGGAAATGCAGAATGTTAGAGTTGCCATATTATCTGATATCCACGCGAACCTACCAGCGCTGCAAAGGGTACTGGAAGATGCGGAGCAGCGGGGTGTACAAGTATTCCTGAACGCTGGTGACTCCATCGGGTATGGAGCCAGTCCCAACGAAGTCGTGGAGATGCTTTGCCAAAAAAATGTTGTTTCCATTTTGGGGAACTATGATTTAGAGGTTTTAGAGAACAAAAACGACGCCAAAAGCGAGAAACATCTTGCTTTCGAATATGCAAAGAAAACATTGTCTAGCACTTCAAAAAGTTATCTTGAGGTGCTAAGCCTGACCATGAGGCTGCAGACAGCAAATAAGAAGTTATTGTTAACCCATGGTAGTCCAAAATCAATCAATGAACATATTTATCATAATACTCCTGAATCACGGCTTAAAGAATTGTCTGACCAGGTGGACGCGGACATCATTATAGTGGGGCATAGCCATGAACAGTTTCTGAGGATAGCAAACGGGGTGCACTTCATTAACCCGGGAAGTGTGGGTAGACAAAGTGATGGAACCCCTCAAGCAGCTTACGCTATTTTAGATTTTAACCCTGTTAGGGTGCAACTGATTAGGCTCGATTACCCTGTAGAGGATGCTGCACAGGAACTACGAAATAAGGGACTACCTGAAAGTTACTCTCAGATGCTACTCCGCGGAATTTCAATTGATGAAGTCCTCAAGTTGGACCGCAACAATAAGAAGGCTATGGTTCAAAATTGCAGGGGAATAGTGATTGCCTGCGAAGAGTTCTCGAAAAATCTCTGGCCAGACATTGAACATTATTTGCAGGTGACTAATCTTTCGTTAGCACTATTTGATGGGGTCAAATCTCTCCATAAGTTGGGTGGACAGGAGCGCTGCTGGCTCGAATGTGCAGCAGTTCTTCATGACATTGGCTTTTCAATTGGAGTCAACAAACACAACAAAAAATCCGCCCAGATTATTCTAAACGACACTGCGCTGCCTTTCTCATCCAGTCAGAGACGCATAATTGCAGCCCTCACCAGATATCACCGCAAAGGTTTACCCTCACCAAGGCAATATCTGTTTGCCCCCTTAAATCGCCAAATATTCCGTAAAATCAATATGCTAGCGGCTATACTACGGGTCGCAGATAGTTTAGACTACACTCACAAATCTGCAGTCAAGATTTTAGGTATCAGAGTCACTCCAAAAACTGTAACTGCTGAGTGCTTCACTAACACAGATTTGACGCTCGAACAACAGGCTTTTAATAAGAAGAAAGATTTGTTTGAAAAAACGTTTGACAGGGAAATGATGCTAGAATGGAAACAACCATAAAAGCCGCGGGACGCGTAGTTGGTTTTGTTGATGTCGGTACGAATGCTGTTCGCCTTTTAGTGGTGAGAATAAACCCAAACTTCTCTTATACAACAATAAGCCAAGAAAAAGAAGTAGTGCGGCTAGGAGAGCGAGAATTCAAAGATAACCTTCTGCAACCCGAAGCAATGGAGCGCACCATATTTGTCTGTGGTAAATTCGCAGCCCTAGCTAAAACCTATGGTGCCACCGAGATTATTGCAGTTGGCACCTCAGCGATTCGCGAAGCAAAAAATCAACAGGAGTTCCTCAGCAAACTCCAAAGAGAAACAGGCCTCAAAGTCGACGTTATTTCAGGCGAAGACGAGGCACGCCTGATTTGCCGTGGGGTTTCAAGCGGCATAGATATCGGTGACCAAAAAGCTCTTTTCATAGATTTAGGTGGCGGCAGCACCGAGATAGCCATAGGCGACCAGCATGAATGTTTCTACATTAACAGCCTTAAATTGGGAGCAATTCGGCTTACAACGCAATTCATAGGGGAGAGCTGGATTGGACCTGTAAAAACTGAGGTCTATAAAAAGATTAAAGACTACGCCCTCGCAGAAATAAGCTCGATTACACCTAGGGTTTTGGAGTATGGGGCAAGATTAGCTTTCGGTTCATCAGGAACAATGATTAACCTATCTGAGGTCTCAAATAAACTCTTCAAAAAAACCAACGGCCGCGGGGAGTTATTGTTAACCAGAAAAAATCTCAAAAAAGTTGCTACTTTACTTTGCTGGCTGCCCTTGGGAGAGAGAAAAAAAATTCCCGCCATCAACCCTGACCGCGCAGATATCATAGTTGCAGGCGCCGCAATTATTGAGGCAATCATGGAAGAGTTCGGTCTCGAGGAAATCCATATTAGCCACCGCGAACTCAGAGACGGTTTACTTGCCGAATACCTTGCCAACTTTGAGGGGTTCCGAGAACTACAAAGAACGCCCATGCGCAACCGTAGCGTTTTACATTTAGGAAGGTCATGTAACTTCGACGAGAAACACTCCCAAACCGTAGCTGATCTCGCATTGGAACTCTTCGACAGCGGTAAACAGGTTGGTCTGCACAATATGGGGGATCGCGAGCGTGAAATGCTAAAATACGCCGCAGCATTGCATGATGTCGGCGACTTTCTGTCATTTAACAATCACCACCAACATTCTCACTACATCATTAGCAACGCGGGGCTACCTGGATTTGACACTCAAGAAATCCAGATAATGGCAAACATTGCTCGCTTTCACCGCAAAAAACTGCCCTCTAAAAAAGCCCTGAAGGCAGAGAGATTGGATGATACAAGCAAGGAGATTGTGACCGAACTCTCCACTTTTTTGAGGTTTGCCGAAAAGCTTGACCGTAGCCACTGCGGGCTAGTAAAGAAGGTTGAGTTTGTTAATGAAAGCAAAGAACAAGCACTTCTCAGATTCTACTCGGATACGGACTGCAGCCTTGAGGAGTGGAGCGTCAACCAGAATAGACAAGCATTTTATGAAGCTTTTAAGCGGAAACTGCAAGCTCAATGCATTGTGACACCCAATCTGTAACGAGGAGTTACCCCTTTTCGAGTTGGTTTTTTGCCCTTTCCAACGCGTCTTTTTGGCCGGTACTCAGGGTAGGATAAGTAAGATTCAATTTTTCTATCTGCGTAACCATAAGTTCCGAAATCGAGGCATGGGTGACCCACTTCTTATCTGCGGGGATAACATACCATGGTGCCCACTCCGTGCTAGTGTGGTTTAGCATCTCCTCATATGCCGCTATGTACTCCGGCCATTTTGATCGTTCCGAGATATCGGTTATAGAGAACTTCCAATTTTTGTCGGGGTCATCCAGGCGTTTTAGAAAACGGTCCTTCTGCTCCATTTTAGAAAGATGCAAAAAGAACTTAAGCACAATGGTTCCGTTGCGAACAAGGTGACGTTCAAAGAAGTTAATGTCTTCATAACGGTGGCTCCAGAAATCTTTTCCTCCCTCGTCATTGGTTGGTAGCTTACTTTTCTGCAGGACCTCGGGGCGAACCTTCACAATAAGAACGTCCTCGTAGTAGGATCGGTTAAAAATGCCAATGCGCCCTCGCTCAGGTAACGCCTTCACATAGCGCCATAGAAAATCGTGATCAAGCTCTTCAGCAGAGGGCGTCTTGAAGCCTGTAACCTGGCACCCCTGAGGGTTAACACCTGACATTACATGACGTATGGTCCCGTCTTTGCCAGCAGCATCCATGCCCTGCAGAATAATGAGCATAGAATAGCTGTCGCTCGCCCACAGCAACTCTTGCTTTGCAATAAGTTTTTGGCGGTTTTCATTAAGGACAGCTAATGCCAGTTTTTTTAGAGTTTTGTGGTTTTTTTGTTCCTCTTTTTTAGCCCACTTCGGTACCCATCCTGAATCGCATTCTTTTAAGCTTATAAATTTTCCAACAGGAACTTTGAAATTTTCAGCTTGCATTGCCATACAAAATTATCCTCAACAAAAAAAGGAGGAAGTGGCTTATATGACTATGGCGCCACTTTTTTAGCGGAATAACCGTATTAAGCTTTGATCTTGAAATATTTTTTTTAAGTAACTATAGAAAAAAATAACAGTCTAACTGAATATTTGAGCCAAACGTTACTTAATTCTTGGTTGAGCTGTGCCTGGAAAAGTGGGTTTTTAGAAGCGGAAAGACGAGGCAATTCATGTTTTTCCATGAAATAAAACAGTATAATCAACATCAATTCAATACAAAACTGAATCTCTCAACTGAAGAGTTCACATTTAAGCCTCACTGTAAAAAAGAAGGGTCAGATGTTCGAAATAATTGGAGACAACAGCAACTCTGAAACAAGTCTAAAGGGTAGCACACAGTTTTATCGTTGGGTTACTTGTTACTTGCTTATCCTAGGCTTAATTTTTCGCCTGTCACAATGTAAATTATTGACTCACAGACGTAGGTTGCATGGTCGGCGATTCGTTCCAGATATCGAATGAATAGCACGTTGGATATGATCCCTTTGCTGCCAGATTGTTCTTGGCAAGATATTTTGTTGAGGAATTCAAGGTACTTTTGGTCCACTTCGCGCTCTGTGGGGGAAATAGTTTTAGCTAGGGCAACATCATGTTTCCGCAGCGAATCTACACTGGTTTTAACCATAAAGAGAACGTTCTCGCTCACGTTAGCCAAGTAATCTCTCGTTGCCTCATCGCAATGTTTTAACCCGCCTAGTTGTTCGTTAATGCTCGATATATCTAGAGCATATCGACCATAGCGTGCAAAATCGTTAGCAATTTTCATATATGACTTGATAGCCCGCAAATCCGAGGCAACTGGTTGGAAACGGGCAATTAACTCGAAAGTTTCATCTTCCACCTTATCCGCCATAACCACTAGAAAACTCGACATCTCCTCCACACGCTCCTGGACGCTTCTGCCCTCAAGGTATCCACGTATCGAAAGCACAAGGGTTTCATAGCTCAACTCGCCCATGCGAGTCAGTAGAACAATCTGCTGTTCTAATCCATGGTCAATTATTCTGCTCATAACTAGTACTCCCTAACCGAATTCTCCTGTAATGTATTTCTCTGTTAACCGATTTTTGGGAGACTCAAAGATATCTTTGGTTGGCCCAAACTCGATGAGAGACCCCAAATACATAAAGGCTGTGTAATCCGAAACACGTGAAGCCTGCTGCATGTTATGTGTGACAATCGCAACTGTGTAGTCGCGTTTAAGCTCGACCACTAACCTTTCAATTTTGGCAGAGGCAATTGGATCTAAAGCTGAAGTGGGCTCATCCATCAAGATAACTTCGGGCTGTAAGGCAATTGCGCGGGCGATGCAAAGTCTTTGCTGTTGTCCACCGGATATGCTAGTGCCGGGTTTTTTTAAATCTTCTTTCACTTCTTCCCAGAGTGTCGCGCGCTCTAAACTATGTTTGACTACTTCATCCAGGTTCTTTCCTTTCCTGGCGCCGGTTAATTTTAGACCGGCGGCGACGTTGTCATAAATTGACATAGTTGGGAAAGGGTTTGGTTTTTGGAAAACCATACCGACACGTCGCCTAATCATAACTGGGTCGACGTTTGTTTCATATATATTTTCACCGTCGAGGATAATCTGTCCTGAAATCTTTGCGGTGGGCACTAATTCATGCATTCTGTTTAGGGTACGGATGAATGTCGATTTTCCACACCCTGAAGGCCCAATTATTGCTGTGACAGCATTTGCTTTTATCGATATGTTTATGTCTTTTAGTGCTTGCTTTGATCCAAACCAAGCATTCAAATTTACACTTTGCATTTTCACATTTTCTAAATCCATTTATATCACCTTTTAACTCCGCCGCCATATCGACTTCTGCTAGCTAATCTGACGCCTATGTTAAGAGCTAAAACTATTAAGATCAATATTAGAGATGCACCCCAAGCTTGAGATTGCATTTCTGCTGAGGGCAACCGAGAATTGAGGAAAATTCTAAGAGGCAAAGCATCCATTGGCTCACTTAGCCCTTGGAAGAAGAAGCTGCTTCCCAAGATTGTGAGTAGAATAGGAGCGGTCTCCCCTGCTATTCTTGCTACGGCGAGAAGAGTGCCTGTGATTAAGCCACCTTTTGCCGAGGGCAATACAACACTTAGAATTGTGCGCCATCTATGCACACCCAATGCCATAGAGGCTTCTCGTACACTGTTTGGAACCAGTTTAAGTGATTCTTCAGTTGTTCTTGCTACAATTGGTATCAACATGAAAGAAAGCGCGACTGCTCCAGCGATGGGAGAGAACCCCATGCGGATAAACCCTACGACGATTAAACTATAAGCTGTGATACCCACTATAATGGAAGGAAACTCTGTTAATACATCGTTTATGGTTCGCATCCAAGAAGCATATTTGTTATTTCCGTACTCAGCCAGATATACTCCTGATAATATTCCAAGTGGGATTCCAATAAGACTTGTTAAACTGATTAGAATTAGGGATCCCTGAATAGCAGGTCCTATACCGCCTTGTAAGTAGTTTCCTGTTAAAAATTTCAGGTTTACGACAGGGGCACCTCGCACTATTACTTCAAAGAGGATGCTAAGCAACGGAACTATTGCAATAAGTACGCAAAGGAGGCATATCAAATAGAAGAGTTTGTTCTTGAATTTGCGGAAGTGGTAGTTATCAAGTTTTAGTTTATGTAATATTCTGCTCAGCATTACTCTACTGCGCCCCCTTTAACTTTCAGAACCCGAGTAACCATAACATGAGCTATGACGTTTATGAGTAAGCTAATTAAAAGCAAAACCAATCCCGCTCCTATATATGCTGAGCCCTCAAGTGGTGATTGGGAATCAAAAAACCCGTTGGCGATCAACGACGGTAAAGTTTGACCTGGCTGAAAAAGTGAAACTGGCATAGCTCGTGGACCTGTCGCATTACCTATAACCATGGTAACTGCCATAGTTTCGCCCACGGCTCTTCCTAAACCGAGAATTATTGCTCCAAAAATGCCGGAGCGCCCGTAACTAATAACCCAGTGACGTATAACTTCCCATTTTGTTGCCCCGATACTGTAAGCGCCTTCTCTAATTGAATCTGGGACGGCGCTGATTACTTCTCTGGAGACAGAAGCCACTGTTGGAATAATCATTATGGACAGAATTAATCCTGCAGTGAAGTAATCTAAGCCAAATGGGGTTCCGCTGAAAATAGGAATCCATCCCAAATACGTGTTTAGTGGTATCTCAATGTAATTTAAAACAAAGAATCGAAGAACAAACAGACCCCAAAGACCGTATATTACGCTGGGAACGGCTGCAAGCATTTCCACAAGATATGAGAAGGGAATCCTTACGGCGCGAGGAGCCATTTCAACAATGAAGATTGCTATACCTAAACTTAGGGGTACACCTATCAGCAAGGCAAGACCTGAAGTGATTAATGTTCCAAGGATGTAGGGCATTACGCCAAAAGAAGCTATTCCAGGATTCCAGTTTACCCCGAAAATAAAGCCGAATTTTAATGTGCCTAAAGCTTCAGATGAACCAGTAACAAGGATGTACGTATTGAGTATGAAGATAACACCGGCTGAGGCTGCGATTACTGCAACCAAGATTTTAAAGATATTATCGCCGGTTAGCTTATTCATGCTAATCTGTCCGAATTAAAAATTACTAAGGAAAAAAAAATTAAGGGAGAAAATAGCCAATACCTCATCTTGATTTAGTGTGTGGGAATAGCTTGGCCGTTGAAAGTTATAGAGTTCAATGTTGCTTCGTTGATTTGAACTAGATTCGTGGGCAGTGCGGCATATTCTAGATGGGGGGCGAGTTGCTGACCGTCATGTACCACATACCAGATGTATTGAACGATTGCTGTTGCTTTCTCTATAGTCATGTCTGTAACTGAGCTGAGGTCTTTGTAGACGAGCATGTAGGTTGGGGTAACAATTGGGTATGCATTGTCGCCATTTGTGTTGAGTATGGCAACGTTTGACCAACTTTCACTTCCAGTTGGAAGTGGAGTTGGCAAAGACTGTGCTGCTGCGGTTGTAGATTCAAGTGATGGAAGAATATAGTTGCCTGCAGGGTTTTGGATTGCTGCAACTGGAACAGAATTTTGTAGAGCATAAGCTAGTTCAATGTAGCCGATTGCATAGTTTGTTGAGGTGACTGTTGCTGCAACTGCAGAGTTGCCGCTTTGACCTGTTCCAACCGGCCACTGAACTGTAGTGTTAGCTCCAACCTCACTCTTCCAAGTGTCACTTACTATTGAGAGATATTTTGTGAACCAGTTGGTTGTTCCAGAACCATCTGATCGGTGGACAACCGCTATCTGATGGTTGGGTAGTGTCACACCAGTGTTTATTGCTGTGATTGCTGGGTCGTTCCATGAAGTTATGGTCCCTAAAAAGATGTCAGCTATTATTGGACCAGTTAGTTTGAGACCGGTGTCAATTCCTGGTAGATTGTAGGCCACGGTGATTGCGCCGATTGTTTCTGGGATGTGAACTACGTTGGCTGCTGCAGATCTCTGTGAATCAGATAATGGCGCATCGGAGCATGCGAAGTCGACAACCTTGTTTGTCAGGTCACTGACACCTTTGCCGCTTCCTCCACCTTGATAGTTGATTTGCACGTTAGGTTTTATTGTGGAATATTCATTGATTGCGGAACTTAGGAAGGGTTGCGGAAAGGTTGCGCCTGATCCATTGATTAACACCATAGCTTCTGCTGATGGGGATGAAAGGTAAGTGTATGCAATTACTGAACCTGCGATTATGGCTATTGCAACTATTGCAATTATTATTGTATATTTAGTATTCATATTTTTTCTTCCTCTATTTGATTTAATATGCAAGGTTGATCTGTTATATAGTAAATCTCCATAAAATTTATAGTCTATATAGATATAACTAATATAATGAAAATAGGCTATAACAATAACTTGGAGTCAACGTTGACTAAAGAGTCCCAAAAACTAAACGAGGAACAACGTAAACTACAGGTAACAGGCGGCTCAACCTTCATTATATCTATCCCAAAAGAATGGGCAACTAAGAACGAGTTGAAACGTGGAAGTAGTATGCTGGTTCGAGAAGAAGACGATGGCTCTCTATCAATAGCGCCATCAAGTTTTCTTAAAAAAGGAAAAAAAGATGAAGCTTTCATCAAAGTCGGTTTAACCGATAACCCTGATAGTATTATGCGAACCGCCATCTCGGCATACCTAAACGGTTATAACATTTTACGCATCCGCGCACAAGGACAAAGGGTTCTATCATCAAAACTTCGCAATTACCTTAAACATTTCGCCCGCCATTATTTAGTTGGCACAGAAATTGTTATTGACACACCCACCGAACTAACCCTGCAGGTTCTGCTTAACTACCCTGAACTCACTGTCCAAAACGCACTAAGCCGTATGTCCATTATTGGCTCATCTATGCATAAAGAAACCCTCGCGGCACTTAGAAAACTTGATTATAGCAGCGCCAAAGGAGTAATTGAAACTGATCGCGAAGTCAACCGATTCGGACTTTATATAGTCCGACTTTTGAAGCTAGCAGTCTCTAATCAAAGAGTTGTTAAGGAAATCGGGTTGGGCAATCAAAAAGAGTGCCTGGGCTACCGCTTAATTGCCAAAGCAGTTGAGCGCACTGCTGACCATGCTACTAAAATTGCCGAGAATACTCTTCTTCTTAAGGAGCCCGTAGAGGAGAAACTTCTTGAGAAAATCAGTGACCTCAGTACTTTAGCGAATTCAATGTTTGAAAGCTCTATGGAGGCACTCTTTAAGCATGATTTTAACATAGCTGAATCGGTGATTGAAAAGCTGAGCCAAGCACACAAGATTGAAAAAGAAGCAGTGCTGCACTTGCCCAACGCTAAGGTAGAAGAAATCGTTTATTTACGGTTGATCATTGAGAGTATTCGTCGGATCGGAGAGTACGCAGCCGACATCTCAGAGGTTGTACTTAACTTGAACGTTGAATCTGTATTAAGTTAAACCTATTTATCCAAAAGATCAGCTAATACCTTTTTTTACTTTAGTTAACCCGAGTGCAAGGTAAACTTAAAAACAAGAGTTTGTGACTAACTTTGCAGTATCCTTAGTCAACAAATATCCTTTTGATGTATTGTTTTTCAGTGAAAAATATGTCTCAACTAGTAAATTCCGTAGAAGTCCTCAAATCACTTTCAGAAGCAACTAGCGCTTTAATAAAGAAAACCTCGAAATCTGTAGTAAGCATAAAAGCGCAGATGTCAAGAGGCACAGGCGTCGTCCTTACCCGCGATGGATACATAGTCACATGCAACCATGTACTTGCAGGATGCGGTAGCGTCAAAATCGGTCAAGGCGAAAAAACCTCAAACGCTAAAATCGTAGGCACTGACCCCTACAACGATATAGCTCTCCTCAAAGCAGAGGGAGGAGAATTCACACCCATTGGTACAGCGGATTCTGAAAAACTATCCGTTGGTCAGTACGCTTTAGCTCTCGCAAATCCGTTTAACAGAAGTCAACCAACCGCCACCAGCGGCATGATCACAAGTGTAAACAGTACCATTCGAGGTTGGCGGGGCGCCACAGCAATGGAAAGTGTCATCGCAACCGACGCGCAACTCAATCCAGGCTTTAGCGGTGGACCACTCGTTGACGTAGAAGGAAAACTCATCGGAATAAACACAGCCTATGTTTGGCAACGTGGCATTGCAATACCAGTAAACAAAGTTAAAAGCATCGCTGACCGACTCATGACTGGCAGGCACGCAGAGAAAGGCTACTTAGGCATAGTCGCCAATACCGTCGCCATCCCAGAAGAAATCACAGAGACCGCGGGCTTGGAGCAGGAAACGGGAGTAATGATTTTCAGCGTCGAAGCAGGTTCCCCATCACGCAAAGCAGGCTTAGCCATGGGTGATGTCCTGGTGAAGTTCAACGACAAACCCGTCACCGATTTCTATGACCTACCAAGGTTACTGGCTGATGATGTTATAGGTAAACCAATCAAAGTAAAAATCATCCGAAGAGAAACCCTCATCGAAACAACGATAATCCCAGTCACCCATGGAGACGAAGAAGATTGATAAACAAAATACCTTTGGAGATTGACCCACCTGCCCCGATGCCAGCTCCACCGCTACGCAAACGACCTTCGATCGTACCTCAATTTAGCAGTGTAAACGACTCATCGCCACGATTATTTTTAGATAAACGATGGAACTAAACCAAAATCAACTTCTTTTTTTTCTCGAATATTTAGCATTGGACTTTTGGATTGCATTATCACCTTGGATATGTTTCTAAGATAATTTATAAGTAAAATCAACCTATCAATTGACGAGGGCTTTGGATGCACACATGGCTCGGTCTTGTTGCGGGAATATTGGTCGTTGTCGCAGGCACCCTTATCATAAGTGCCAGCTTAGGCATTGCGTTAGGAATAACCTTCGAGACAGCAATCGCCGTGGGAATTGTGCTCTTGGTTGTGGCGGGGATTGTAGCGTGGCTATTCTATACAGGTATTAAAGCACAGTTTAGGCGCATTAAAACAGGCAAAGAAGCCTTAATTGGCGCCCAAGGAGTTGTAACAAATGAAATTTCTCCAACAGGGGAAGTAAGGGTTTTAGGAGAATTCTGGCAAGCCAAGACCAAAGGTGACATCATAGCTGCTGGAACAGAAGTTGAAGTCACAGGAATGGAAGGCATGTTCCTATTAGTTAAATCAACCGAACAAAAAGCTTAACTCTCTAAAGAATAGACTATCTATTTGAGGGTTAGACTAAATGGTTGATTTATTGACTCCAATTTTAGCATTTGTAGCTGTTTTAGTTGCAATTTTCTTCTTAAGCGGAATCCGTGTACTCAAAGAATGGGAACGTATGCCTGTACTACGCCTGGGGCGATATATCGGTTTAAGAGGACCAGGCGTAGCATATCTTGTTCCTCTAATTGACCGATCACCCATCAGAATCTCAACTCGAATAGACACCATCCAATTCCGCACCGAATCCACTCTCACTAAAGACAATGTCCCCGTAAATGTTGACTCAGTAATGTACATGAAACCCGTAGACCTAGAAAAGGCAGTTCTCCAAGTAGAAAACTACTACCAAGCAACCCAGCTAGCAGCACAGACTACACTCCGAGAAGTCATCGGTAAAGTAAGCCTCAACGACTTACTCGCTGAACGCGAAAAAGTCGGCGCGCACCTCCGGGAAATTATCGACGAAAAAACCGAGGCATGGGGAATCAAAGCCACCGCCGTGGAAGTTCGTGACGTCATCATCCCTGGCAGTCTGCAAGATGCAATGAGTCGCCAAGCGCAAGCAGAACGAGAACGTATTGCACGAGTTACACTAGCAACTGCAGAGTTTGAAGCTTCACAAAAGATGATTGAAGCTGCCAAAAACTATGAGAGCAGCAATGAGGGGCTTCGGCTTAGATGGATGAACATCCTCTATGAGTTAGGACAACAAGCAGGGACAAACACAATAATGCTTGTTCCCGCCTCAATGCCCGAAGCAGGTTGGCCGCCAATCGGAACATATGGATTTAAAGAGTTACCAAAAGGGCATCCCGCTGAGAAAGCCGTAAAGAAAAGCGTGCCAAAACCTGAAGTCTCTCAGCCTGAGGAACCTGAAGAATAACCCTGCCAAACGGATTAACTCTTAACTATTCCCCCCTATTTTTTGGTCAAACTTTAAATCAGCGCTGAACAAAAATCTAATGACATAGTTATGTTGGAAAATTCCATAACCGTCGGGGAATATCTTCTTTCGCAGTTAAAAAGTTTGGGCGTTAGCCGCGTTTATGGGATTCCCGGCGATTTTGTAATAAAATTTTTCAAACTTATAGAAGACGATTCAGGATTGGAGCTTTGCACTTTTTCCCATGAACAAGGTGTTGGCTTTGCTGCAGTGGCAGAGGCGAGAGCATTAAGAAAACCTTCGATTGCAGTGGTAACTTATGGTCCAGGTGTTTTGAATATGCTCAATGCTGTGGCATGTGCCTACGCAGAGAGAACACCTCTCGTAGTGGTTGCAGGCGGTCCACCTATGAGTGCCCGCTCAAACGATTTCTTTTTACACCACACTATCAAAAGCTGTGGTTCCCTGTTTGAGGCCATTGGACAAATTACTGCCCAAGCTGCGCTCATAGATGACCCCAAATCAGCGGCAACAAAAATCACTCAAGCCTTAGCGGTCTGCAAAGAAACCATGCTACCTGTTTACATTGAGCTGCCATCCGACATAGGTAATCAAAAAATCGAGCTTAACAAGGTTTCATATTCGACTTTACCTAATGACACAGAGAACCTAAAACAAGCTACTGAAGTAATATGCAAGAGAATAGAAGCAGCCGAAAAACCTGTATTCATGATAGGCGTTGAATCCGACCGCTTTAATCTCAAGCCGCAAATATTCAAGCTTTCAAAAAAGCTAAACATCCCAGTCGTTTCAACTATGCTATCACGTGATCACCTACCCCCAATAGATGACCCCAACTATTTTGGGCTATATTTAGGCGTTGCTGGTAACCCTGCAGCAAAGAAACTTGTGGCTAAATCTGATTTAATTTTGATTTTGGGTGAAATGCTCTCGGATGTAAATTTGGGAGCTACCTTAGCTGCTACCAAAAAAGGCGAAATCATCTGGTGCTTTAACCGGGAAGTTAACTGGGATGGACATGTTATTCCGAATGTACCTCTTGCAGCGTTGATTGATAAACTTGATAATGCTATATTGAAAAGGAAAGATTGGGTTTTTCCAACAAAAGCACCATTGAAAGTAAATCGAACTTGTAAGTTAATTCCCTCACCAATTGTGATAGGAGAAGTCATTGATTCAGTAAACTGGCTCTTTGATAAATACGGCGAGATGCCATTAATCACGGACACCGGCGACTCGCTCTTTGCCTCCATCAACATAAAAACTTCCACCGTTCTAGCGCCTTCCTTCTATGGAACAATGGGATTTGCAGTTCCAGCATCTATCGGATATGCCCTTTCAACCCATAAACGTCCGTTGGTTATAGTTGGAGATGGTTGCTTTCAGATGACGGGACAAGAAATCTGCCACTGCCTCCGATATAAAATAAACCCAATATTCATTGTCATTAATAATCGACGCTGGGGCATGGAACAACTGTTCTATCCCTCGGCCCATTTTAACGAGCTGGTAGATTGGCCTTATGCACAACTGGCGGAGCTTTGGGGCGGCAAAGGCTATCGATGTGAAAGTTGCGAGCAACTTTACCTTGCTCTGCAAGATGCTCAAAAACAACAGTGCTACACTCTAATCGAAGTGGTCACTGAAAGAGATGAGTTGTCTGAAGAGTTAATGACTTGGATTGCCGAACAAAAAGACTAAAAATACCTTTAGGATTTTTTGGTTGCTTCAACAGAGCGCTTCAAAACCAGTGCTGCCGCGTCTTGACTGGGCCAACTTCCTAAACCGCAATCAGGACCTGTAAACGTCATCCGCTCACCATACTTTTCTTTTGCAAACAAGTAACGCTTCCTCATCACATCCTCTGACTCCACAAGTTGCTCGCTTGATGGCTGAACATTTCCCTTTTCATATTGTTCAGCCCAGATTGCGTCTATATCAGTGCGGGCAATACCCACTCGTATTTGTTTATCTGCACCTTCTAGCATGGTTTTTGATACAGCATCAATATTTTTGGGAGAAGCTGCGTATTCGAATGAGAGAACATCCAAACCATTCACCGGCAACAAGTCATAAATGCTCGAAACGAAGTGTAGATGAATTTGTTTTGTTGGAACAACAAAATCATAGGTTTGTTCAAGGGTTTCCCTTAACTGCTCTGGTGTACCTGTAAAAGAGCTATGCCCAAGACTGGGTTCATCGATTGACACTACTTTAGTCTCGATATATTTGCTGTTTAAAACACTGTTTTTGGCAAAACGGTTAATAGTTTTTGCAAACCCATCGAGCACATCGGGATATGCTGTGGCACCGACTTCGTTTAGGTACTGTTCAATGGGACCAAAAAGGGAGACACGTAATAGTATTTTTCTGCCCAATTCTTCAGATAGGCGTTTAGCCTCATGTTTTAAAACGTAGACTTCGGGGAGAAACGCCTTGTCTTGGTCAACAACAAAGGAGCCTTTCTCCATAGCGCTGTGAATAAGATCGCCTATTTGTCTCATTCCGCTAAAGTGCTGCGGAAAGTTAGGAACATCCACACCACATGCAAGTTTAACCTTAAAAGAACTCACAACAGTATTACAGAAGGTTTTCTCAACAAACTCGTCTTTAAAGGGGTCCTCACCCTTCCCTATTAGCTCGCGCGCCTGCTCGTAGGCATGAGCATATTCATCTCTTGTTACTCCAGTCGGCAGGGGGAAGCTTCCTATGTCGTCAACTTGGGTTTCCATAAAGTATTATTGACCCTGTGAATTCTATTAAACTCTACCCTACCAAAAACTGCTGAAAGGTATGAAAGCCAATGTCTGAAAATTGCGTGTTTTGTAGCATAATCCGCAAGGAGACACCTGCAAGCTTCGTTTATGAGGATGAGGCGGTGTTGGCTTTCCTAAGTAATCGTCCAGTTAATAAAGGACATACCTTAGTAGTCCCCAAAAAACACTATGCCAACATCTATGAGATACCCGAAGGCGAAATAGCTTACCTATTTCGAATTGTTAAGCGAGTTACACTTGCAGTTAGAAACGCAGCGATTGCTGAAGGGGTGAGAATTGTGCAGAATAACGGAGAAGCGGCGGGGCAGGTAGTTTTTCATTTGCATGTACATGTTATCCCTATGCAGCCATGGAATCAAAATAGTCATGACGGCGCTTTTCATGATCACTCAAGCCAACGAAGCATAGAAGAGTTAGAGCAAGATGCCCAAAAAATAAGGGAGAAAGTCCACTGAACATTTAATTAATATGTTTTTTGTAATTCCGCTATGAAGAGAACTGCAACAATTACTTTCCTATTTCTTCTTTGGCTTGAATTAAGAAGAGTTATTTTGGGAGTGAAACATTTTGCTGAAGTTGACGTTACGGATAACTGTAATCTTAGATGCAGACATTGCTATCATTTCAACGGTAAAGAGTTTTTTGAAACACAAGAGGTACCCCTGCCTGTTTGGGAAAAAAGGTTCGCTGAACTCTACAATTCCGGAATTAGAAGCATCCTTTTGGTAGGTGGTGAGCCTGCACTAAGGATTGATGTTCTTATGCTGGCTGACAGAATATTTCCTTTTGTTTATGTTATTACCAACGGAACCATAAAGATCCCTGAAGAATTCAACCATAGATTATATGTTTCAGTTGACGGAACTCAAGAAACAAACGATTCAATCAGAGGAAACGGCGTTTTTTCAAGAGTGATTAAAAACTACTCAGGTGACAAACGGGTTGTTATCAATATGACAATAACAAAAGACAATTACCACATGCTTGAGGATGCTACAAAAATTGCGAAAGAAAACGGATTCAATGGCGTCGTCTGCAACATATGCGCAGGCGGAACTGAACGTAGTTCCTGTATGGTTGTGAGAAAAGAAACGAAAGCCTCTATTATTAAAGAAATAAAACGAGTGAAGGAATTATACCCAAGAAGCCTTCTGTTATCCAATCCGATGATTAAATGGTATGAATATCCTGATCATAGGGGCACATGTTACTGGGGAGATGAGGTATTGCATTTTGATGTCGCATGGAACAAAAGAAGGTGTTTTGGAGAGAATGCAGATTGTTCCAATTGTGGATGTTTGGCAGGTGCCTTTCAAAGTCCTCTGAGGATGTTCACCCATCCTAAAGAGGCAATAAAAATAGCCGTTGTTGCATAATAGAAGCGAATAAAGCAAACAGAAATCTTGCCAAAAACCTAAACCACCCGGAAACCTTTAAGAAACAAATACACACAACACAAGCGGAACACGATGCAGCAACAAAAGTTTAAGGTTAAAGGAATATTCTTGGATTTAGACGGCACATTAGTGGATTCCACCGAAGCTTACCTTGAAGCTGGAAAAGCAGCGTTTTGCACCGTTGGCAAGGAACCTCCCAGCCGCCAAATCATGTTGGAAATTCCAAAACGACTAGAACAACGATTAAGCATTGAAGACATTACAAAAGGCAATACAAAACAATTTCTCTCAATTTATTTAAAAGCATATCGATCTTTTACAGAAAGAAAAACCAAACTTCTGCCTAACGTCGCAACCACTCTGCAAACGCTTGCCGAGAAATCAAAGCTTGCCCTAATCACTATGCGCTATGTTCCCAACCAAGTCATCCAAAAAGAACTTGACTACTTCGGCGTATCCCAGTACTTTAGCCACATCACAACTGCACTGGACACTGCAAAGCCGAAACCTTCGCCTGAAGCATTAATTCAATGCGTAAAAGCTCTAAACGTAGACATCCGGGATTGCCTAATGGCTGGAGATTCAATTAATGACACTCGTGCGGGAAAAGCAGCTGGAGCCAAAACGGTGGCAGTGCTCTCTGGTCTATATCGACATGAAGAGTTGGCGTTAGAAAAACCAGATTTGATGTTACCAGATGTCTGTTCACTTCCTGAACACGTTGAATAGACGATTTTTATTATATCAGAACCCGAAATATTGCTGATTTTTGCCTAATGCAGTTATAAGGGTTTTATAAATAAAGTTTAATTAAAACCTCAATCTTTAGTAACTGTGGAGAAGGCTTCAGCGGGAATAATAATGAATTTCGTAGAGATAATGATAGGGGAGAAACTGAAAGATGCGGATCCGGTCCTGGATATAATGGGCTCTGACCGCAAAGTTTTGCAGGTAGCCTGCCAAGATTTCACGAACTACCTTAAATTCCATTGGAACCTAATTGGGAAAGAATCAAACCAATGCGACATAGCAGAAAGGCTAGAAGTGCTATTCAAAGAAGACGCAGATGAATTGGATGATTTTCTAAAGGTTTGGTGCAACATGTGGTTTAAGAAATGGAAGCAGCGTGTGAAGTTGCTTATCGGAAACCAGAACGCCAACAAATGGAACAAGATGACAAAAACCATAAACAACGCCGAACCCATCTGGAACAAAATTGAGAAAAAGCAGGAACTCCAAGAAATCGTGATCGCTACCCTCATTAAAAATGGCGAAGTATGCGGCACAGAAATCCTTGCTGAGAACCTGTTGAAAATGGAGTTGGGCGAAAAATACTTGCAAAGCCTCAACGAAACAGAAAAATTATTCACTACTCTAAACAACACTCTACGCAAAGCACGCGAAATGGCGCAAAGCCGTGGACCTCTTATTTTCGTCAAGGTCGACAAAGGATACTATAACACGTCAACCGATTAAATTTCATTCTTTTCTATTCTATCCATTTTTCGAATTTACATATTTTTATAAGCTTTAAGAACTAACCGTTAGTAACACTGCTGAAGGGGTAGTAATGAAAAATCAGATCAAAGACCGCACCTTAATTGTCGCCTTATTAGTAGTGGGCATTATTGCGACACTTGGAGTAACTGAACTCTTTACAATGGTAATCTTGCCTGCCTTCGCGCCTCCGCCAACCCTGGACCAGCGTTACCATGCAGCAATTGAGGATGCAATGGTCGCCAAAGAAAACGAAATCAGCAGCAATCTAACACCAATTTTGGAAAATAATAGCAATCTGGTCTGGATGGGTGAAGGTGAAAACTCAAGCGTCCTAATGGTAACTTGGACCGAATATAAAAGCAGCTATCCTGTGGGAGAAAACATTTCTACCACTTGGGGGTACACATGGGTAACTGCTTCGCCTGAAATCCAAAATTTTTTCAAAAACGACGCATCCTCCAATGTAACCCTCCGGGCAGCCCAGCTTCTCGGGTTACCTTCAAACATCAGCGACTCGTATTTTGTTGAGCTTTGGGTTTCTCCACAGGCACTTTTTAGACCTAGCCCAGACAGCGAGATAAACGATACCAGTGCCCAGCTGACTTTTCCTAGCACAGCCACAGAGGACTACAAAAACTGGTTTAACAGCAATATAATCTACTCTTATTACCCAATGAAGTATCCCTGGACTAGATTAGGCTACACTTACGATTGGGGCAACATAGTTTCGAATATAGGACTAAGCGAATTCCTAATAAAACCCAACTCAACAGTTACCGTGAAATCCGTAACCCCTACCGTGGAATATCTCAAAGGAATTTCCTAACACGAACTTACCCCCCCTTATTGAAAGATTATGCAAAGCTTAAAACTGCAACCCAAAAAAACCAGGGAAAAGCTATCTTTTAAAGACAACTATTTTGGGAGCTCGTGGAAAAAATCGATGATAAGGTGACCTTTTGGCAAAGAATCGCCTTTTTTAGAAAAAAAATTTGTTAAAGACTTCAGTTAATGCTGATCTTGTTTTAATGAAAAATAACAAACGAATCGATAGAAACAGATCTGAAGCTTAAAGGTAAAGAATAAATCAAAAAGAAAATAATTTTTGGATGAAGATTGGGAGTTTAACAAACTCTTTGACGTTGAAGAGTTTTGGTTCGCCAACTGTAACGGCGCATGGTTGCTTGCTCGCCGAACCCACATGCTGCACAGCGATGATGGCGCACGTGATATGCACGTCTGCCACAGCGTCGACACATAATATGAACTGTTTTGCCCTGGCGTTTGCCCATTGATGGAGTGCCTTTACCCATCTAAATCACCGTGGTGGAGGTGAAATAAGGACTACGTTGTCTCCTCGCACGATAATTAGCCCTAACTTCTTTTGATTTTCAACGACAGTTGTGTCTTCTGTTTCTTCAAGAACCAGGTTTAGGTGTTGGTCGAAACCCTTTAGTCTGCCTCTGAGGCTTTTGCCGCCTTTTAAGCGAACCAGCACAATTTTGCTTAAGTTCTGTTCAAGGATTTCGGTTGTCATTTCGCTCATATTGGAATCCTCTTGTATCTTTATGTCTTCTATACTTGAAGTCTCAACATTTAAACCTATCTAACCTCGCGGCGTAGATTAGGGGGACAATGGATGGGCATTGGACTCTTAAAGAATTTAATTCTGAAGAATGCTTGAATATATAAGTTTGAAAGAGGGTAAGTTTGGGGTAAATAAACTTGAATAAACGGGATTCCTTGAGGCAAAAACGGTGAAATATAAAATCGATAGAAACTATGCCATCCTTTCAGTAATACTTGTGATTCTTCTGTTTCTATCAGTGTTTCTTTACATCAATTTTAAGAACCCCTACATATTGCTATTCTTTACTGCTTTCGGGTTTAACCTCATACCCTTTGCTGGGCCCTCGAACCTTCTTATTGCTTCAACGTTTGCAATAGCATTTGTAAATTCAGACCCAGCTATTCTCTTCTTTATTGGATTAATAGTTGCTATAGCATCAGCCCTTGCAAAAGGTGTCCACTATATGATAACTTTCTTCGTCAGTGGTCACCTAAGCGAGAAACGAAGAATGCGGCTTGACTCTGATGCAGCAAAAGTAAGGAAGTGGGCTTTTCCATTACTATTCATAGCTGCAGCAACACCAATTCCTGATGAACCTATTGTTATTCCTCTAGGTCTGATGAAGTATAGTCCCACAAAGTTTTTTACAGCTTACTTTTTCGGAAAACTCTCAATAACTGTTGCTGGAGCATTCATTGGACAAGAAGCAAGCAATCTCTTTTCCGGATGGTTGAGTCCAGAAGCTATGATTGTCATCTCCATCGTCCTAACAATAGTTATAACCATTATCCTTCTAAAGGTCGATGTGGGCAAGTTGGCAGAGAAATATGTACACAGAAAACCCAAACCCGCTGATAAACAAAAAACCTAATAACTGCCAAAAGAACCCTAAACAGCTGATGTTATGCCTACAAAACAACGGCGATACCCACTTAAAGCAAAAGAAGCAAAACAAATCATAGAAGAAATCAACGCAAAATTGGGAATAAACCTTGAGGAGCACTACGGCGCCAAAACCAATGTAGAAGTGGTGGAATCTGATGTGGGCTTAATTTACCTCGCTGACGGAAAACCTCTACTGGTCAAATTTGCAGATAAGCTTTTGCCAACACTTCGATTTAGCGAGTTCACAGCAAAAGCCCCAAAAATCGTGGTCGACATGGGCGCGGTCCCCTATGTGTGTAAAGGTGCAACTGTAATGGCTCCAGGAATTGTGCGAGTTGAAGGCGATTTTATCGCGGGTGACTTTGTACAGGTTTCAGATGTCAAATTCGGTAAAACCTTGGCAGTTGGTGAAGCGCTAATCGATTCAGTTAATGCGAAAAACACCAAGAAAGGTCCAGTTGTGAAGACCCTCCATTACGTAGGCGATAAAATCTGGGAATATATAAAAACATTAAGTGAATAATTGAGTTGATTATGCAGATAACATGCTTAGCGACGATCTACCATACCGTTAAACTGCCCAAAATTGATTTTGAATTATGCCATTAAAACAACCTTTACATATAATATTGTAAACCGTTTCTTTGAAAAAAATATTTTTAACCAATCTTTTTCCATTGAAAAGTGAAAATTGTAAAATACATTTACAAAATCAAATACGAAATAATAAAGATTGAACTTGATGTTTTAAACTACAATGAGTATTGGAGAAATAAAAAATAAATTGAAACTCAATATTGCTCTTCAGCTACAGTGTTGCTATCTTAGGGCTTTGACGTATAGACCTTAAATGCTCTCCTTGCTCCTCCAGTTAAGCAGCGAATGCTGTTTACTTAGGAGGTGATCCGGCCGCAGGTTCCCCTACGGCCACCTTGTTACGACTTTTCCCTCCTTGTGAAACTTAGATTCGATACCGCCATGTAGACGGCACCTCACCCAAAAGTCACTCGGATGGAACGACGGGCGGTGTGTGCAAGGAGCAGGGACGTATTCACCGCGCGCTAGTGACACGCGATTACTAGGGATTCCATGTTCACGAGGGTGAGTTTCAACCCTCGATCCCAACTACGGCAGGCTTTCGAGATTGCCTTCCCCTTTCGAGGTCGGAACCCATTGTACCTGCCATTGCAGCTCGCGTGTGGCCCGGGAGATTCGGGGCATACTGACCTGCCGTGGCCCGCTCCTTCCTCCACTTTATCAGTGGCGGTCTCCTCAGTGTGCCCAGCTCAAAGCTGGTTGCAACAGAGGACGCGGGTCTCGATCGTTGCCTGACTTAACAGGACACCTCACGGCACGAACTGGCGACGGCCATGCACCTCCTCTCAGCTCGTCTAGCAAGACCTTTAATCTGGCTTTCATACTGCTGTCGCTCCCGGTGAGATTTCCGGCGTTGACTCCAATTAAACCGCAAGCTTCACCCCTTGTGGTGCTCCCCCGCCAATTCCTTTAAGTTTCAATCTTGCGATCGTACTCCCCAGGCGGCAGGCTTAACAGCTTCCCTGCGGCACTAGAACGGCACGTGGCCGTCCAAACACCTAGCCTGCATCGTTTACAGCTGGGACTACCCGGGTATCTAATCCGGTTCGCTCCCCCAGCTTTCATCCCTCACCGTCGGGCGCGTTCTAGCAGACAGCCTTCGCCACTGGTGGTCTTCCCGGGATTATAGGATTTCACCCCTACCCCGAAAATACCGTCTGCCTCTCTCGTCCCCTAGCCAAGCAGTATCCCCCGCAATCCAACGATTAATTCGGTGGATTTAACAAAGGACTTACCTAGCCAGCTACGGATGCTTTAGGCCCAATAAACATCCACACCACTCGGAGAGCTGGTATTACCGCGGCGGCTGACACCAGACTTGCCCTCTCCTTATTCCCCCAGCGTTCTAGACTGGGTAAAAGCCTTCCTCAGCGGATGGCACTCGGGATAGCCCTGTCACACTTGCGTGTATTGCAAAGTTTTCGCGACTGCTGCGCCCCGTAGGGCCTGGGCCCTTGTCTCAGTGCCCATCTCCGGGCTCCCGCTCCCACGGCCCGCACCGGTAAAAGGCTTGGTGAGCCATTACCTCGCCAACAACCTGATCGGTCGCGGCCCCATCCTTGGGCGAAACCTACGAGCGTAACGTAGGCTCTTTTCTGGTGGAGACTCATTCCAGAGATCTTCACCTATTGGGAATTAGTCCCAGTTTCCCGGGGGTATTCCTATCCCAAGGGCAGGTTAGCCACGTGTTACTGAGCTGTATGCCGTGCCTCGTTTTGGCTGAAGCACGCGACTAGCATGTCTTAGTCCTATCCCGATAGCAGTGGGGTCCGGCAGGATCAACCGGAGTTATGCACTCCTTGCTGATTTGTCGGATAATATGTTTTTTGTGTGGTACGAATATTTGACACTTTCTTTTCTCTCGCATTCAGTTACTTAACTGGATTTGGAGGGAGAAACATTCCACTCTATACGTCAAAGCCCAATTCAGACCTAACTGAGCAATTAGTCAGGTCTACATTTATGTCCCCGCAACTGGAGGCCAACACCATCATTCCTGCAAGGCAATCGCCGTTTCGGTACGGGTTGAGCCGCCGCCATGTGAAATTGCGGGGCTAGCAATTGTAGCTGAATTCTTACAGAAGTAACCTCAGTAGATATAAAGATTTCTTTTCTACAACCATAAACAATGCCACATCCTATCGGATGCATAAAACATATTTTGTGGTTCTATTGGAAACAAAAATAGGGACCAATCTACGCTAATTCCGAATTATTTACACGCTGTCTTCGCAATAAAGCTGTTTTTTAATGGCTAAGTTTTGATTTTAAGCTGCCCTAAATCAACAAGTAAATCACCAGAATTTCATCATTTACTTCTCAAAATCTGACTCGCCCGCGCAATTGGACGTTAAACGGAACCTTCACTAAGAGTTTCATTAAAGTTGGTTTATCGTAAAAATTTGGGTTTTGTATCAACACCTGAAGATAGAACAGAAAATTTTAACCTTAAAAATAGATCTAATTAACAATATTTTAACTAAAATGCAGACATTGGATCTCAAATAGCAACTTGGCGGAAGAATTTGTGAACCAAAAAAATAAAACGAAATCAGTCTATTGCGCTATTGGGTTTGTGTATAGGTGTAAACCGCAATGTTGCCGCTATTGTAGACTTGGGTGAATACAGAGGGCAATGATGGCAAACCATACCACCCCTGATTGGGCACCCACCAAATCAGGTAAACCTTGCCACTATGCAAGTTTACTACATTAGTTGCTACATCAGCAGGGTTATCGTATTCGTATAGGTAAACCTGCCCAGGTTTTAACTCTGTAAGTGCCCATCCATAAAAAGCTCTATGCGTTAACAAAACATCCCCTTCGCCCATTTGTATCTTTAACCACTCAATAGCGTTAGCAGTATCGGGACAGTCGGCTAAGGAAACAGTATTTTGAAGCATCGATGATGGAAGCTGGTAGATGTGACTGTTAAGTCCACTACCTGATGCAAAATATGGAAATGGATTCTCTGCCGGAAAAACCATAAACCCTAAACTAAAAACCGCCGTAACCGACAATAGGTAAACCAAACCAGCCCTCATTACACTGACTCTAAAACGTCGCCACTTCATGGAATTAAGCATACTCAATGCTTCAATTGCGTAGAAGGATAACGGATAAACAAGAAGCATAAGCAAACGCAGGTTGCTGGGGCTAACCATAGGAATAAAAGCGGCAACCAAAACCAGAATCCCCCAAATTTGCAGCTGGAAATTTTTGATACGACGAATGCTTAGAACAGCTAGGGGTAAAAGCGGAACGAAACAGAACAACAGAAAAATGAATTCGCTACCAAGCATATTGGGATAGGAAGAGTAGCCAAACAGCGTCAACCAACCGTCGGGGGTACTGGGGAACCCAAAAATCAAACGGTACTCAGGTACAGAGGGGATAAGAAAGAAAGCGACTAGAAAAATTAGGATTGAAGGCAACATAAACATTGCCAAAGTAGCGGAGTTACGATGACTGCCGTGAAGAAAAATGTAGACCAGACTGAAAAGCACTACAGACAGGGCAAGAACTGCCACCACCTGATTGGACATAACAACCGCAACCAGCGCCAAAGAAAAAAGTAAAAGATTTTTCCAAGAGAACTTGGTTGAGGCTTGGACAAGCAGGGTGAGTGCGAGGAAAAAGAAAATCAAGGCAACCTCTTCACGAAAAGCATCCCATGAAATTCTCAATGCAACAAAATATAGTGTTCCAACAAGAGCAGGGGCAATACTTTTGAGTTGAGACCACCCAAGTGCTCGCCGAGCAAATATAAATATGGATAAACTCAAAAATCCAAGTAATAGCGGCGCTATCACTTTTAACGCGAGAGTCACAGAGCCAAAGGCATAACTTAACCCTGTTGTGAATACGTAAAGCAAAGGTGCGGTAGCTATGAAACTCTCAGGCGTTATACTACCCTGAGTCCAGAAAAGTGTTGTCGGTAAATAATGTGCTAAAGTATCGAAGCCTACAAGATAGGGTCCCATCAATACTTCAGGAATTAACCTAACCAGAAAAGGAACTACGAAAGCAAGTAGCGGAAACAGATATTTTCGGAGCATCAAAGAGGCTAAAATATAACCTAAACGCTTAAAGATTTCCTAAAAAAACAAGGAATTACATCGGGTGGGGTAAACCAAAATCAGCATTAGTCTTTTCTTAAAAGAGAGAGATAGGTAGCTACATATTCTTTTGAAACTACATTCCAGCTTTCCTTTTGAGCAAATAACAAGTTCTGTCTACTCATTTTCACCGAGAGGTCATGATCACTTAAAACTCTCAAAATTGCATTTGTTAACTCATCAATGTTACCGGGAGGAACCAGAATCGCAGATGCACCATCGTCTACTATCTCCTTTATTTCAGGCAGATCAGAAGCCACGACAGGGCGACCGAAGCCACAAGCCAAATGGAAAACGCCACTGGTCCCAGGCGCTGCATGATAAGGCAAAACCACAACTTTAGCACGCCTAAAAACAGATACCAATCTTTCAGTTGGAACGTAGCCGGTGAATTCAACGTTGGGGATATTGGCACTTATGAAGTGGTCAAGATATTGCGGGTAGTTAGGATGGTCTGTGCCTGCTACAATAAGTTTAACGTCCTTGTCTTTGAGATGGATTTTTTCTAAAGCTTGAAGCATAACAGGTAATCCTTTATGTGGACCCATATGTCCAAAGAGAAGGATGGCGTTTTCCGCTGAATCTAACGAGCTGTTAACGTCTACTGAAGCACCATGAGGGATGTAAAGGACACCTTTGTGGGTATAGCGTTTTTTTAGGTAGTCGCTATAAGTTTTCACCAGCACAACAACACGTTGGGCGGATAGAACAATTTTGGTTGCGACCAATATTCCGACTTTGTTGATTAAGGTGGGTTTAACATTATATTGCTTCAGATCAGCCTTATCACCCAATGTGTGTATCGCAGCAATAACTTTGAAACCAAAGAGACGGCATAAAAGAATCAGAGATAATCCAAATATATTCGTAAGCTTTGATTTCCCGAAACTTTGATAGGACACATTAAAGTGTACGATGTTAGGTTTTAATTTTATTATACGATACATTAGCTTAAAAAGCGAAAAGATTCCGTCGGCTTTCCAGATTCTCTCAACGCACATCTTAAAATTTTGAGAATCTCCAATTTTGGGAAGAGGACTTTCATCAGCTAAAACATAAAACAGGTCTACTTCAGGTTGACTTGTTATCGCAACGACTAAACTCTGGGCATACTCGCTTAGGCGAGCCCTGTTGGGTGGATAGGAAGAAATAAAACAAACCTTCAAACCCTATCTTCACCGTCTGCAGTCAAACCAAAGCCGTTGAGGTTTTCTAAGAACAATAGTTGGGCAACCTCCAGGGTTTAACGGTACTTAAACCGTGTAAAACGCTCATCAGATTAATCGGCATTATTTCCTAAGATAGATTTAGCTCCCAAATAAAGTTTCCAATCAACCGCTGATTAGTTAATCGGCAAAAGCATTCCGAACAAATTCAGATCAGAGTTTTAAGATAAAAACCCGTCTGTTTTTCGCTCACCAGGGAGTGAAGAACCAACCTTAATGGTTTTTGTCCAGACACGTTTCCTGCGAAAAACCAGTTTCAGAAAGGCCCATCCTGCGATGACCATTTGGATGAGCCAATAAACGTAGATTGAGGGTATCCAGAGAATGTTACGGAGTCTTATTGGCTTCTCTGAGGTTGTTAAAGATATCCCAATGGATACCAGTGAAACTGCTGTTAACGCGATAACTAAACCAGTGAAGTTCAAAATAGGTGTGCTTTGCGAAAGAAATATGGCAACTAGAAACCAGTTTATGTAACTAAGTAACGATACTACCATCATAAAGGGTCCAGCAAGCGAAATTTCTGCGTCAACTGTCCGTTTGTTAACAGTGTTAAGAAGGCGCCCATATTTTAGGGCTGTTTCCATGTATCCGCGGTACCATCGCACGCGCTGACTGATGAGACTCTTTAGAGTGTTCGGTGTTTCTTGGCCAGAACAAACATCCGGGGCGTATTTTATTAAATGATTGTTTTCAACTAGCCGCAAAGCCAGTTCAACATCCTCAGTTAAAGAGTTTTCATCCCAACCACCAAGTTCGAGAAGCACATTATGGCGAACAAACTGGCAGGTTCCAGTTAACGGAACAAACAAGTGGAGTCTTTCTCGACCACTCATCAACATCTGAAACCATGCTTTTTCTTCCATTGAGATAACTCGGGTCAAAACGTTTTTTTTCTCGTTTATTGAGGTGGTCATTCCTTGAATTGCCATGATTTTTCCATCGTTGAAGTAACAAGCAACTTTTGAGAAAACATCTTCCTGCGGTAGACTGTCCGCGTCAAAAACCGCAACTATATCACCTGTTAAATTTGGAAGCGCGAAGTTAAGCGCTGAAGGTTTGCCTCGACTTGTTTTCTCGCGAATTACTTTTATTGTTGAAGGGTTTTTTTGTTCAAAATCCAAGCAAATTTCATATGTCCCGTCGGTTGAGTCCCCATCAACCACCACAATCTGCATTTTATCTTTCGGATAATCCGTTTTAAGAATGCCATCTAAGCAGCGTCGAATTACAGATTCCTCATTTTTTGTGGGGACAATTATCGAGAATTTTGGTAGCTGCATTTCATTTTTCAATGTTTGATTTTTTCGTTTACTTTTTATCCCCACATATATTATTGATCCATTATAAACGGTCCAGAAGAGAAGAACCGATAGCAATACTATGGAGATTAAATCAAAAATCAGCATACAAACCTAGACCTACCAAACGGAGGAAGAAATGCTTAATTTGTAATAGATCTTCAAAAATCGCAGATTTAGACCTCTTAAGCCGAATCCTGCACAAGGAAACAAATGAAATCTTCATTATGTCCACTATTCTTTTTTAAGCCTTTTTAACCTTTGTTATTTATGTTATTCAATTTACTTAAATCAACAACCTACTTGAAGAAAAAAGTGAAAATATAGATCTTTAAGGGCAAAATTTCTGCATTCCCATAAGACTAACTTGCTTAGTATCAGTTTTGTTTTGCAAGTAAAAAGACTTAAACGCGCAATTTGCATTTTATAATATTGTTATGTTGAAACTTTTATTTGCCCTTTTGGCATGTGTCTGCATTTTCATTGCCCCATTAAGTACAGTCACCGTTCAGGCTCAAACTACTTATTCACTGCAGATAGGCAATTTTGTTTGGAACCACCCTATTCTTAACTTGCTGGTAATTCCAGCAGAAAATGAATCCTGGTGGGGACCACTTGTTTTGAATTCCACATTACGTGCGATAGGGCAGTGGAATGAAGCAATTGATGAGTTTGCAGTTAACAATTCAGATTTTTCATACATATCGAATCTAAAATTGGAGCCTAAAGTATCGTCTCAGTGGAAAGCGGGGTTTGATATCTACATTAACTATACTAACTCCCCGTTAAGCAACAGCTCAGATGAAGTGGGGCTAACACAGCTTTATGCCAACAACAATAATGTGCTATCAAATTGCACAATCAATCTTGCAACTCACTCCAACCATGGCAATGCCTTATCAGAGGTAGACTTGCAGAATGTAGCACTCCATGAGTTAGGACATGGATTAGGATTAAGACACAGCAACTCCTCATCTGATTTGATGTATGCCCTCTACAGCGCTGATGGGCAAGCAAGGGCAGTCTCAACCCTCGACACATATGGAGTAAGTACAATTTTTGCCTGGTTGAAAAACCCGTCAAGTTTCTACCCTATAAGCGAATGGCTAAAAGTGAATTATGTAATATTACCCGCATCCATAAACTATCAGGAATTACCAGTATCCGTTGAAAACATGGCACCACAATCGCTTTCGAACAATCCTGTGGTTCAAGTTTTCATTTTGATGTACCAACTATTGCTGCACCCTGAAATCGCAGCAATAGTTATTGGGATAATTGTGTTGTTTTTGGTTATTGGGCTCGTTACAAGACCCAAGAGACCTCGGTAAGCTACGGATGACTCATAAATGCCAAGAACTCTTTGAGGTTGCGGGGTTTTAGAACATAGTTAGTTTTTCGTTCATTACCAATTGTGGAAAAAGGTTTTATGCCATAGTCATGACCAGGATAAACCTCAATTTCATCATCTAACTTAAGAAGCCGGTTAAATAGACTATCATAGAGCAGTTTTGCGTTTCCTCCTGGCAAGTCGGTTCTGCCACATTCACCAACAAACAATGTGTCACCAGTTAACAACTTTTCACCGTTAACAAGTAAACAAATGCCATCGGGTGTATGTCCTGGAGTATATAGGACTTTAATTGGGATGGTACCGATTGTCAAATAGTCATTGTCGTTTACTGCCAAACCATTGGTTTTTCTTTCTTGTCTATAGGCAACAATTGGTGCTCTGAAAATTGACTGCAATTCAGTGTTTCCTGCTGTGTGGTCAGAGTGCCCATGTGTGTTTATGATATATTTTAGCAAAAAATTTTGTTCTTTTATTATTTTCACAATCTCGTCAGCATTGTAACTTGAATCTACGACGGCAGCTTCTTTGGTTTGGGGATCAGCTATGAGGTAACTGAAGTTATCACCGTGCCGCTGAATCTGTTTAAAGAACATCGTGTATCCGCGCCTGGTTTTCTGTTATTCGCTGACGTATGCATTCTCGCGCTAAATCTCTTCCCTTCTCAGAATAGATTAAGTTTACGATTTTGTCCCAGTCGAAACCTTCCTGGGAGTTATAGTATGGGTACTCTTCTATTGAGAACATAGCGAGTTTATCGGAATCATAGAGGACCTGAAAAGGCAAGGAGGGATATACTGGATGCTCGTGGTGTGTACCCACTATCATGCACACAGTACCAATAAATTTACCTGTAGCTCCTAGCTGCTTAAGAAGCGCACCTGCGATTTGTGGTCCCTTCTCATATTGATCGTTTATTGTACTTCCGCCAATGTCATGGAGAATAATCGAGGCATAAGTAATCTCTTTAAATTCAGTGTTAATATCAAAGTTCTGTTTTGCTATTTCATAAACCCGCCTTGTATGAGCGACACCGAAGTCATTCTTATTCAAATAGGAAGTTGCTAACTGCCATAATTTATCTATGTTCAGCCCAATGAACCTCCATTGTAACAAAGAAAGAGGAATCTTTTTAGTATTTTTCCTTCGAGGCAAGGATGAACTTTAGTTAATAATGACTTGAGACGTTACCAACAAAATCGAATATTACGCCATTAACTTTGTCAACGTGTTTATGTCATTTGGTGGGAATCCTGAGTAATACTTACCAAAGTACCCAAACACCACTAATTCACTTGCCAAATATGGCTTGAGTTTATCAGCCCATAGCTTCAGATCTCCTGTGCGGTCAGCTTCTACTCTACCCAACGTTCCGTTAACAACCGCTCGAGCGCCTTCCCAGCGGATATATAGAAAATCCGCCGTCACCTCTGAGTTTTCATATACATATTGGCTATCAGTCCATGCAAAGGCGACATTATGTTCCCGCAATAGCCAAAAAAAGTCAGGAGTTAACCATGTCTTGTTTCGCACTTCAACTATGTAGTGATTTCCCTTGGGTAGATTACTTAGGTACTTGGCTAAGTCGGGTAAGCGTTTGGCTGTGAAAGCTGGCGGGAATTGCAGCAGCAAAGCACCTAGTTTCTCACCCAACATGTCAGCGCGAGCCAGGAATGCGTCAGTTTCATCTTGGCAGTCCTTGAGGGCTTTAATGTGTGTTATGAATTGGGGGAACTTGAGTGAAAACAAGAAGCCTTTGGGTGTTTGCGTACCCCAGTTTTTGATAGTTTGCTCCGATGGGATGCGATAGAACGTGCTGTCCACCTCCACTGTATTGAACTGGGTTCCATAGTATTCTAAAAAGTCTTTTGGAACGGTTTTGTTTGGATAAAAGTTGCCTCGCCAGAAAGTATAGCTCCAACCTATCGTTCCCAATTGCAAATTGTCCATTCTACTCTTTTCCCTTCAGTAGCAACCAATCTTTCTGGTTCTCGGCCTTTTTGAATCGTACCAAAACGTAACGTCCATGCAGTCGCTCGCCATTTAAGGTTACTTCAATTTTGTCGTCTTCCCAAAGCTTGGCTTCATAATACCCTTTATCCCAGATTTTTACTGTTCCCGCACCATATTGGCCCTTTGGGATTTCACCCTCGAAACTACCATACTCATAGGGATGATCTTCCGTTTCGACGGCCAAGTGACGTACATTGGTGGTTTCGGGGATGCCTTTTGGGACTGCCCAACTTTTGAGTACACCCCCTTTTTCTAGTCTTAGATCATAGTGGAGTCGTCTTGCGTGATGTTCTTGGATAACATAAATGAGGGGGACCTTTGTTTTCCCGCTCCCTGTGGGTTCTGGAGTTGCCTCAAAGTTACGTTTAGATTCATACTCCGAAAGTTTTTTGTCACCTGATAGTTGTTTCTTAGTTTGGGGATTCTGCTGGTTTGCTTTAGGTGTGGTTTGGGTAAGCTGTTCTAATGTGCACTGTTCGGGTAGTTTATCGTCTCTTAACCGTTTAAATCGCGCCATTCTCAACCGCATATCCTTAGTAACTACTTGATAGGCGACTTCGCAGACAAGTTTAGGTTGGATCCAAGTGACGATGTCGCCACGTTCAGATTTAAAGGGTATTTCATCGGATTTAATCTTCGCGAATTTGTCACTTAAGGTGCGAAGCAGTTCCTCTGAAAAACCAGTGCCGACTTTCCCTACATAAACAGGTTTTTTATCAGTATTGTAGAGTCCCAGGAGTAGCGCTCCAAAAGTTTGTTGCCGAACGTTTTCACCACGGGTGTATCCGAAGACTATGCAATCACAATTTTTTAATTTTTTTATTTTTAACCAACTCCCGGTCCGCAAACCTTCCTCATAGTAACTATCTTTTCTCTTCGCCACAACTCCTTCCAGTCCCTTCTTCAAAACCAAATCGAAATATGGCTCACCTTTTTCCTCGATGTAATCGCATAGAAGCACATTGTCACCTTCCCGTAGTGAATCTTTGAGTATAGTTTTTCGCTCGATTAGAGGCAACTTGGTTAAGGGAGCCCCATCTTTTTCTAAAATATCAAATACTATATAGACAGCAGGCAACTGCTGAGACTGGCTATTAACTTGATCAGAAGAAACGGCTTGACCTCTTTTTAGTAACGCTTGAAAGTCAGGAGTTCCTTCCTGCATGACAACGATCTCACCATCCAAAACTAGTCTGCTCCCAAGTCGAGTTAACTCTGTTAATTCAGGAAAATGACCTTTGAGTTCTTGACCGTTACGACTTCTTAGGCTGAACGGTTCTTCCAGATAAGCGATAGCGCGGAACCCGTCCCATTTTATTTCGAATAACCAGTCTTGATCGTTGAAAGCGTTTTTGGCGTTTTGTGCTAGCATTGGTTGGTACAGACGGCGACTCATTTCTGCTCTTCCAGTTGCTTGAGAGTGTCACGCAAAGCTACCATCAAACCTCTTGCTTCTTCTTGAGGTGGCTTCTCGACTGTGATTGTTTGACCTTTCATCTTCTGTTTTACGAGCTGTTGAACACGCTTCTGATAAGTGTCCTCGAATTCTGTTATGTCAAAGTCTCCTGATAGATCCTTGACAATTTTTATAGCCATGTCGAGTTCGGCTTTTTGAGGTTCAGCTAGTTTATGGAGGTTTTCAAAGTTCTGGGGGTCTACGACATCGTAGGCATACCTTAGGGTCGTCAACACCAACCCGCCTTTATAGGGGTGTAACAACGCGGGGTACTCTTTGGTGCGTAGTGTTATGCGTGCTGCACCCGCTTTGTTGGTACGTTGCAGGGCATTGAGCAGCAAGCTGTAGGCGTCTTTACTTTTATCGGGCAAAAGCGCGTAACTTCGGTCAAAGTAAACTGGATCAACTGAGAAATAATCAACGAATTTGCTGATGCGAATACGCTTATCCGACTCGGGCTTCACCGCGTCCAATTCCTGTTTCTCAAATACTATAAATTCATTCTTTGCAAATTCGTAACCGCGAACAACCTCATTCCAAGGCACAATTTTGTCATCCTTGGTGCACATCTTCACATATTTAAGCGGCTGACCATCGGTCTTGTGAAGAAAATGAAAAGAGATGCCTTTATCATAAATCATCGAGTACAATTTTACTGGAACGTTCACGAGCCCGATAGTGATGGATCCTGACCAAATTGAGCGACTAGGAACGGATGCGCTATTTTTTTCAGTTTGGGGTTGTTCTACTTCTTGTGATTCTTCTTGTTCTGAACCCAAAGTTAACCTCTCCAAAAAACCTTGAAAACTTCTTGAAGGTATTAATGGAAATCAAGGGTTTAACCTTTTTCTGTCAATTACAGCGCTGAAGGAGACCAAAGAAAAAGGCAATATTTGGCTCAGGGTTTTCTATTTGGAAACTGGGCCATATTAGCTTTCATTGCAGCCAGAGCTGCTTCAGCTCTTGGTCCTCCGAGATCTTTTGCGACTTCTATGAGTTTTTCTGGGATGTTTATGTGCTGTGGACAACGTTCTATACATTGTTGGCACTGTTTACAAAGTGATGCGTCTGCTTTTAAACCAGTTAAGGCACCCATCAAGAATAATACATAGATTGATCGGGCTTGTTGTTCGTCACCAGAGAGGTAGAATTCGTTGTATGCTTGGAAGTTGCGTGGTATATTTACACCGTTTATGCATGGCATGCAGTATTGACATCCGGTGCAGGGGACCTTAAGTAGGCTATTGTAGGCGGCAGCCACGTTTTTTATTATATCCATCTCTTGTGGTGTCATAATGTTAGGCAAAGCTTTTTCTGCGGTTTTGAGGTTTTCAGCTACTTGATTTTCGCTGTTCATGCCTGATAGAGCCAAAGTTACTTCGGGATGATTCCAGACCCAGCGTAAACCCCACTCAGCAGGACTTCTCTTCATTGGTGCTTCATCGAAGAATTTTTTTGCAACTGCTGGAAGTTTATCGGCTAAGCTGCCGCCTCTGAGCGGTTCCATAACCATGACTGCGAGTTTTTGAGAAGCAGCGTATTTGAGGCCTTCTGTACCAGCTTGAAATTTCTCATCAAGATAGTTGTACTGAATTTGGCACATGACCCAATCGTTTGCATTGATGATTTCTTTGAAAACCGGCAGCGACCCGTGAAAGGAAAAGCCCATGTTTCTGATTTTTCCGTCTGCTTTAGCTTGCTGTAGGAATTTAACTGCTCCGAAACGCTGCAGTTTACTCCAGAACTCTCCTTCGAGACCATGTAGCAGATAGTAGTCTATATGATCGGTTTGGAGTTTTTGAAGAGAAAGATTAAGCATTTTTTCCATATCTTCTGGTGCGCGAAGCATAAATGGAGTAAGTTTGGTTGCTACTTTTACTCTCTCGCGGTAGCCGTCGAGCAGTGCTTTGCCGAGAAGTTTTTCGCTTTCGCCGCCGTGGTAAGGCGGTGCGGAGTCGATATAGTTTACTCCATTATCTATGGCGTAGCGAATTTGTTTTATGGCACGTTCTTCATCGATAACTTCGCCCTTTAGAGGTAGACGCATGCATCCGAAGCCAAGGACAGATAATTTATCACCGTTTTTTGGAACAATTCGATACTGCATAACAAATACTCCAACAAATATGATTAACGCTAATCAAAAATTAATTCATTATTCTTAAGCCTTAGCTAAATTTATTATTAAAGTTTCAAATGGACCCGCGTTTTAAAGATTTCTTGCCATGGATTTTCTCGACGTTCTACTACAGTACGAATAGTAAAATCCTTCGGGTTTAGCCCCTTTTTAATCTCATGCCACTCCAGCGGAGTTGATACTGTAGCGTCGGCGGTTGGACGAAGGCTGTAGGGGATAACCATAGTACGCATTGGCGAGTTCTGCAAATAATCAGCGAAAACTTTTCCTGGTTTTTTAGTATCCTTAAACTCTGAAACCACAAGATCGCTCTCCTTTGCGAGTTCGATTCCTATTTTGTGGACAAACGCTCTTACCGCTTCAAAACTATGCTCTGGTTCAATAGGGATGACAACGTGTAACCCTTTTTTGCCCGAGGTCTTCACGTATGGTGTGAGCCCTAAATCGTAGAGTTTTTCTCTCAGGAGTAGTGCAACTTCGGCGGCGTCACTTAGGTTTGCTGGAGGTTCGGGGTCGAGATCGAAGAAGAGCAGGTCGGGGTTGTTGAGGTGTTGGTTGGTGGAGAAAGGCATGTGGATTTCCAGTGCCGCCATGTTTGCTAACCAAATCAGTGTATCAAGGTCATTGCAGACGACATAATTTACGTTGCGTTTGGAGGTGGGGGAATAAATTGTTTGCAGTTTAACCCAGTTGGGGGTGCCCTCGGGGGCGTTTTTCTCAAAGAAGGCCATGGTTTTGCCAGCTACACCGTCTGGATAACGAGTTAGAACTAGCGGGCGGTTAGCGATTACAGGCAGAATTTTAGGGGCTATCCTGATGTAGTATTCAATTACCTGTGCTTTTGTAATTTGAATTTTGGGGTAGAATGTTTTGTTGAGGTTTTTCAGTTGAACTTTGGTTAACTTCTTTAACTCTTCAGAGTTCTCCATATAGGTACACCAAGATAGCTATTTAAAACTCAATAATGCTATGTTTGAGGTAGGCTTTGTGCTTTTTGGAGATCAGGTTAACCACTTGACAAAATGCATAATTTATTGTTGAAAAATGTTTTTTTGTACAGTTAGACCTAAATAGGAAGAAAATCTCTTTAATATTGCAGAATTTCATCAAGAAAAAGTAAAAATTAGATGTTAGTTTGCTTTTTTCAAGATAATTCGCTATCACAAAAAAGGGAGGAGATAATGTAAATGAAGCCAAAGAAACCAACATTGGAAGACCAGCTTGCCTTTATTTCAGCGCAAAACGATGTTTATCCTACTGAACTTTTTGAAGGCTTAGTTCAAGCAAAAGAAGGAGAAAAAGTAGCAGTTGAAGAGTTAACAGTTGAGTACAGGGGAAACGTCAATGACCAATCAATCTTTCTAATAACCAAAGAAGGCAAAGTAATTGCTCAGTTCCGCGTTCCTGACGAAACCCTTGCCCGTACAGATGTGTCTTTTGACAGTTCAATGGACACCGGGAGAGTGCGAAAAGAAATCGCAAGACAAAATCCCGCACCGTCACACCTCAAAATAGAGGCTTTACGGGTAGGCATGAAAAAGATCAACGTGACCGCGCATGTTGTAGAACTTGCCGAACCCGCTAAAGTCCATACTCAATTCCGCGACAATGCCGTGGTTTCCAACGCCGTGGTTGAGGATGAAACAGGCAGGGTTTTGCTATGCCTCTGGGACCAACAGGTTAACTCAGTTCGAATAGGAGATTTCATCGAAGTGAAGAATGCACATGTCGCAATGTTTAAAGGTGAAAAACAATTGCGTCTGGGCAAAAACGGAATAATCAACATTTTAGAAGAGCCGTTAAAAATCTAAATTTTCTTCTTTTTTCAACTAATTCTTGAATTTTTCTATTGTAAAAGTAAAGTTAAACAATTTGTTTATTGAAATTCTTACTGTTAGGCTAAAATACGGTTTAATTCTTAAGCCACTTCGCTTATCCTTATCGTTAAGGGCATTTTATTTCGGGGAGAATAAAGAATGAGTCAAAACAAAGAAAAAACTGTTACCCGTGGGTTAAGAGACGTTCATGCGGCTGAAACAAAAATCAGCTTTGTGAATCCGACTGGCAAACTCTACTATTTAGGCTATGATATCGATGACTTAGTAGAGTACGTCGGCTATGAAGAAGTCGCTTACCTGTTTTTTAATAAAAGGCTACCAAACAAAAATGAATTGGATGAATTTAGGCAACTACTGGTATCCGAGATGACTCTGCCTCAAGAAACCCTTGAAAGCTTAGAACGCACCGCGAAAAGTTGTCACCCCATGGATGTGTTGCGAACTGAAGTTTCGCGTCTCAGCCAAGATGACCCAGGTTGTAACGATAATTCGTTAGTTACAAACCAAAAAAGGGCAATTCACTTAGTAGCTAAGGTTCCTGCGTTGGTTGCTGCTCTTTATAGGACCCGCATGAATCTCGAGCCTCTTGAAGCTCAAAGCCAACTTGGTGTTGCAGAAAATTTCCTTTTTATGTTCTGTGGTTACGAAGCTGATAATGAAGAAAAAAATGCAATTGACCGTTTCATGACACTTCACGCTGACCATGGTTTTAACGCTTCCACCTTTGCCGCTCGCGTTACAGCCAGCACTAATTCTGATGTTTACTCAGCTGTAACATCAGCGATCGGCACTCTTAAGGGTCCTTTGCATGGCGGCGCCAGTGAGAAAGTCATGCTTATGCTCGATGACATAAACACGGAGGAGGAAGTTGAGGATTACATTCAAGGAATGCTTGATGACCAAAAGAAAATCATGGGATTTGGTCACCGGATCTATAAAACCGAAGATCCCAGAACCAAACATTTGCGAGGGATAGCTGAGCAGCTTTGTCACAATAAGAACAACCTTAGAGTATACAATCTCTCCATAAAAATCGAAAACGTTGTGCATGAAAAGAAAAAGATTTTCCCAAATGTTGATTTCTATGCCGCAGTTACCTTAAACACTTTAGGAGTACCATCTGAGTTTTTTACGCCATTTTTTGCATCCAGCAGAATCTCAGGTTGGGTTGCACATGTCCTGGAGCAATATGAGGATGCGGTTTTGCTTCGACCTTCCTCACAATATGTCGGAGAATTCAACAAACCTTTCATTCCCATAGAAAAAAGATAAAAATCTTGTACGGTTTTTACCAGAAATAGGCGTAAACTTGGGTTATGCACTTTAAAATATACAAAGGATACTAATTCAATAATTACAATTCTATCAAAGAGAGCGGATTGGCACGATGATAAGTGTTAAGGTAGCAACTGCAGTAGGGCTCGGCGCCATAATAGGCGCAGGCATTTTTGTTTTAAGCGGAACAGCTATCGCTTTGGCAGGTTCAGCCGCGCTTATCTCTTTTGTGCTTGTCGGAGTCATAGCCTTAATTGTCGCGTTAGAGCTGGGCGAGTTGGGCTCGATTATGCCGCAGGCGGAAGGTGGCTCTTACTCCTTTGCATATGAAGCGTTTGGTAGTGAACTGGGCTTCATCACGGGCATCATGCTCTATTTCGCATACGCCTCCTCCATCGCACCCATCGCATTGGGCTTTGGTTCATATCTCACCAGCCTCACAGGTCTAGGAGGCAACTACCCCACCATATTCGCTATCATTTTGATTTTAGTTTTAGCCTTAGTTAACATCTTAGGCGTTAGCAAAGCTGCAAAAGCTGATTTTGGCTTAGTAATCGTAAAAATCGTCATTCTCATAATTTTTATTGTCTTTGCATTGATCATTGCGTTCTTCGGGAGCGGAGCGGCTATGCAAACTAATTTTAGTTCAGGCTTTCAAAACGCCAACGTTGGCTCCATTTTCGCTGCAAGCGTAGTGATTTTCTTTGCTTATTCAGGTTTCCAAGCTATCTCCACCATAACCAAGGATGTGAAGGGCGGCGGTTCAGCGGCAGCCAAAGCCATCATTGCTTCTGTCATCATTAGCATAGTGCTCTATGTCTTGGTGGTTATCTCACTCCTATTTTTGACGCCTGCTAACCAATTCATGGTTTCCTCAGATCCGCTCTCGTTTGCACTCAAATCAGCAGGGGCACCGGGATGGCTCTTTACACTGGTTTCAGTAGGTGCCTTGATTGCTACCACCTCGGCAGCGTTGGCAATGATTCTGAGCTCGTCGCGGGTGCTCTACCAGATTGGCCAGGATAAGTTGCTTCCTAAAATTGTGCGTAAATATAACCAAAAACGTGACGTAGCGACCAACGGCGTTCTGATTTCCTCCGCCATAGGCATCGGGATGTTGTTTTCAGGCAATATCTATGTAATGGCGGCAATCAGCAACTTCGGGATCCTGTTTTGTTATCTCATCGCAAGTTTTTCCCTGATTCATTTCCGCCGTAAAAAAACCTCTGCTACCTTCAAGGTACCTCTCTACCCATTCCTGTCGATAGCGGGCATTGTTGGATTGATTGCATTACTCATCGGTATGCCACGGGAAGCACTGATTATTGGGGTGGCGATGATTCTGGCATTAATGGTAGCATATCATATGCTGGTTGAGGCGGAGTCGCGGAAGGTTGAGAAAATAGAAATCTTTGACTGACTTGAAGTCGGTTTGTAAGCCCCACTAAGCAGTGGGTATATCAAATTTGTAATTACATTTCGAAATGGAAAAAGTCATAAGCTAAATTTGAAATTTTTGTGGATGAACAAATGCTTAGGGACAAGATTGCGCAAACAAAGACAGCAAACTAACTAATCTACACAGAAACGATTCAGAAATTGAAGAATACATTTGTAGCAAAAGTAACCGCAAATTCATAGCCAACAAATAAACGACTAAAAAGCTACCTAATTATTTCGCCAACAGCCGCTTTTTCGCCTACCTGAACCAACTTTATTTTCACACAATCACGGGGCTTTGCTTTCGGCACCATTATAATATAACCCTTAATTTTAGACTGCCCATCACCATTGGGACACAAATCAGTTATGTTCACTTCCAACTCGTCACCCAAAGCAACAGGAGGCAGCTTCTTTTCATAATTAATCTTGAATTTTCCACCTCTAACTCTTCTATGGACCATAGCAAACCACACTTTTTGTCTTAACTGGAAAGATTAGGCTTAAATCTTCCGCATCTAATTCTCATTTTATCCTTTTAAGGCTTCTAATTCGATTTTATCGCATTGAAGATACGAATAATCATTGCAAACAACTTTTTTGCGGCGTGGAAACAAAAACATGCGAATGCACTATAAGCAGCGGAGTAACCATCATGTAGAATGCAACCTAATCAGCTGAGAGCCCAAATAAAATTAGGCGCTCAAGTGAAAATCGTTTTAAAACAGCATCAGCGAAGCGGCACGCTAACCGAGGGTATAGTCAAAGAAATCCTTACAAGCAGCCCAACACATCCGCATGGAATCAAAGTTCGCTTAACAGACGGCAAAGTCGGCAGAGTACAAACGATTTTGTAGAGCCACAGAAAAGCCAGAACCTGAATAGCAAAATAATTACAGAATGAGGCATTCAACTAAACTAAGGAGTCACAGAATAAGACAAGAAAATTAGCATAGTTAGTAGCCTTAGCTGCCATCAACTACGAATGCTATTTTGACGACCGCCCGATATTGTACAATTTGGTTATTCTCTACATTTGCCTTACAGCTTTTAACATAAATTGATTTAATGTTTTTAACACTCTTTGCCGCTTGCGCCAAAGCATTCTTAGTTGCATCTTCCCACCCATTGGGTGAAGTCCCTATTAACTCAATTATTTTTACAACAGTCATTTAATTTATTCTCCACAAACAAATACCAAAAGGTCGAATAATAACATCTGTGATTGCAAAAGGATACAACAAGTCAGAGCTAACCTACTTGTAGAATCTGATTTTGAGTTTGTTTGCAATTTTAACGGTAATAAAGTGTTCAAAAATTCAAGTGGCAAAACCCTCACGTTTTGTATAAACCCGAACGTTTTAACCCCCAAAAAGGGCGGATATCATCTGTGTCGGGCGGGGAGGGACACGCTTAATTATTTAAGCGAATCTCTGTTTACTAAATTTTTGCACTAAAAATATCGAGTAAGGTTAGTAAAATGAACTGGACGTAAAAATGCTTTCTCAATGTAACTTTAGCTTTTTTCATTGAGCGAACCTTTAGGAAGACGAATCTTGATTGTTTTCTTATAGATTGCTAGGGCAAAGGTGAATATCCAAACCATATATGGGATAAGGGCTGCTCGCTGGATTAGACCAGCCCAATCGTTGAAGGCATTTGGGGCTGCCGGTGGCACTGCAGGACCAATACGCAGAACGATTACAGCAGCGACGATGATTATAGTCGCGGCGAGGGTCCAAAATTTGAGCGGTTGCCATTTGGGGTCGCTACGGAAGCGTCGCCAGAACACAAAGCAGCTTATTGGCATTAACAGGAACACGAATGCACCTAAAAGCTGATGTACTATTCCGTGCAAACTCATCTGTCCAAATGAGGTACTTGCAGAGTCCATAACAAAAGGTCCTGAAAACAGAAGGCAAAACCCAATAACCGCCAGAAGGATAGGACCAGATTTAGATGATTTGCCACCCTTAAACTCAGCGGCAACCCCAAAGGCGAAGACAAGCAATAGAACACCAGAAATTATAAAATTTGCAATTTGGATCCCACCACTAGAACCTAAAGATAGCTCACTCACATACATTGCAAAAGGATTATAACCAACGCGCAGCCAACCTTCAATTGTAAATACTACTACGAAAAAGGCCGACCCAAGCATGCCAGCCAATGCCCCAAGTCTGACAAGATTTGCATGGTGTGATAATCTTTGTTGCATGTTTTTCAACTTCAGTTAGCTCCATATTATGGCAGGGCTTCAGATTAAGGTTTTAGCGAATATGCTCGCCTTTTATGATATATTTAGGCGTGAACTATAACTGTATATGTTGCGCAAGCTTGTTATGGAGTTATCACTTAAGGACTTAGGTAGAAATCTGAAAGAGGCAAATCTGAAGAGATTTGGAAAAACCACAACAGAGTCTTCAGGTCAGCAGTCATTTTCTGAGTTGCAAGGGTTGAATGCGGTTAAGATGTTGCAGAAAGTCAAGAAGTTAGAGATGCAACATCTTCTCAGGTTTGACCAAGACGGATTTGCAGCCATAATCAAAGTTGAAACCAAACATTCCTCTGACAACGTTGAAGACGTTATCAGCAGCATACTTGAGATTGCCAATGGCAAACTTCAGCTTTTAGAGAAGGAAAAAGAAGGCGCATACACTTATTTTGTTAAAGGTAAACTACCCAGTCCAAGCATAGAAACAGATAGCAAAAAAATCATGTATCCGGTACCCCCGTTCAGTTTCAAGGAGGGAAAATTCCGGTATACTTTGCTGGGCGATAGCAGACAGGTCAAAGAACTACTTGAGACATTCAACACCTTTGGTCTGCGCTATAAAGTAATCTCGCTTATGGATGCAAGATTCTCTCCCAGCTCACTTATTAGCCGTTTAACGGAAAAACAAAGAGAGGCCATCAACTTAGCGTTTAAACTTGGATATTTTGATACACCCAGAAAGGTAAACGTGGAACAGCTTGCGGCAAAACTTGGCTTAGCAAGCTCCACCTTGGCAGTGCATTTAAGAAGAGCAGAAAAACGCCTCCTCGCTATAATGCTAAGCGAAGAAACACAGCTCTGAAAACTTTTAGCATAACAGCTGTTCCTACAATACTGGCTTTTAATGCACTGGTTTGTATAATTTAGTCATTTAAAACCAAGATAACGGATGTCATTTTGGTTGGAGTCGGTCGGTGCAAGATTGCCCCGAAAAAATAAGCTCAAAAACAGCCATAGCTGGTAAAATGGCGCCGGGTGGGGGATCCGAGCTCCAATTTGCCAACAAAAATTTTTTTGAAGCCATTGCTGACATAGCCCAAACCGTCTGAAGCGCGTTAAGTGAGGTAAGCTTGACTTCCCGATAACTTAGCGCAAAGATTATTAATTTTAAGAACGTTAAGCTATAAGTGGTGTTTTTATGCGGATTAAATATACTAGCGTATACGTTAGTGATCAGGGCAAAGCATTAAAGTTTTATACTGAGACCCTTGGTTTTGTAAAAAAGGCAGATATAACAGCAGGAAAATACAGGTGGTTGACTGTTACTTCGCCTGAAGACCAGGATGGTGTCGAGTTAGTTCTTGAGCCAAACGAAAACCCGGCTGCAAAGGCATACCAAGAAGCTCTTTTCAAGCAGGGTATTCGGGCAACCAACTTTATTGTGGATGATATTCAAAAAGAGTATGAACGATTGAAAAAGCTTGGCGTGAAGTTTACCATAGAGCCAACAAAGCTACCGGGTACCCCTTCTACCATCGCAGTCCTGGATGACACCTGTGGTAATCTAATACAGATCACACAGATGGTGTACAGGTAGTAATATGGAGATTGGTCAAGTCTAATTTGGAATCATGAATATTTGGAACCGCTTGTCTCTTTCAGGTTTTCCTTTACTCTGAACTTTACCATTTCCTTTATCAAATCTAATGGCATTGGCTTGTCCAATGGAAATTTGATGGTGCCCCGGACCTTGCTCACTGCGTAACCTGACAGTTTTTCTTTGAACTCCTCGATAGCCGATTCCCGCGGATAGAAACCAATGTGATTTTTGAAGGCTCCAAACCAGACTAAATTGCCATTCAGCTTGAACGCAGGCATGTTATAACTAATTGCCTCTTCCGCTTTGGGTGCGACCTCCTTGATTGCTTTTCTTATTTGTTCTAAAACAGTTTGAACGTTCTTCGGAAAAGAAGATATGTATTCATCAATCGACTCAAAACTCTTTTTCATGGACCAAAACACCAATAGAATGTTTGCTGAGCTTCTCCTAATATCATTTCGCCTCGCACCTATGTCCAATATACGTGGTGGACTAAGTATCTGCATGACAAGCAGAGTTACAGATGCGATAAGCGCGATACCAAACATTCGCTTCGCCATGGAACTAGGCAGCTTGCGAAGCCAGTCGCCTCGTGCAGCTATCGCGCCGACAACAAAGAAACTCAGATATTGCGGCAAATCAAACAAAGAGGGAAACCCAAGCACTTGTGCACTGGCTGGCACAATGCTCCTTAGCAGATAACTTGCCGCTGCCAACAGCAAAATGAAAACGGTGATTTTGCGGTAAGACGGAAAGGGGCAACCATTTTCTTTTTGTGCTTCTCTTTTTTTGGAGGCGACACGCCAAATTGTATAAGCACATTCAAAAATCAACAGCATCTCGACAAACCAAAGAGGTCCTGTACCGACAGCCTGAACATAAAACTGCCATGTCCAAGCTACAGGAAACGTAATCCCCTGTGCCACAACCTGCGCTGCAGGCAGATGGGTAAAAGCGATGTAAACGGTAACTGGGTTGAGCACAAAGAAGAATATAAGCAGTGGAGTGCCGAGTCGTATCAACCTATCTTTTAGAAATTGTCTGGGACCCTTGTGGTTGAATGAAATAGGGGAAAAGTATCCTGAAATTAGGAAGAACAGCCCCAGAAACTAGGCTTGATTGAAATTGGTAAAAAGCGACAGCACTCCTAAGGCAGACGAGTCAGTGGCAGGTTCTGTATAGTAGAAAGATCCGCTTGCACCATAGGTAATGGCTATGTGATGCAGGATTACAAGGCTTACGAGTGCCGCCCTAAGGTAATCTGCAAAATAAAGGCGACTTTTATGTTCCGCTCCTGTAGCCCTTGCAGCCAAACCCTATATTCACTTCCACTCGGTCAGTATCTCTTCTCGCCTGAATGTTGATTTGCTCAAAAAGAACAGGACAACATCAGCGATCAATAAAATGCCAGAGAAAATCAGAAGGTTATCGATACTGAACAGTATTATTCCTTCCACGCCTGCAAGGAAGAAAACTATGAACGGAATAAACATGAGGCTCCCAATCTGGTTCGCTCCTCTAACATCGTTAACGCGCGCCGACACAATAACAGATAGTTCAATACTTAATATTGCTCCAAGAGGAGCAAGGAGGAACAGAATGACCCCTGAAGTCCAATTGGGAAAATAATAGAACGACAACACATTATGAGTTAGGAAATCCGTTGCTGCCATGAAAATTGAAGCGCCTATCCAGATTGAGATGATAGGCAGTAGAAATGCAGCGATGCTTTTTCCCAGCAGTATCTCATCATCGGATGTAGGAGTCGCAAGTAACGGTTCCAATGTCTTCTCCACTTTCTCCCCCACAATACTGTACGCTGCAATCGAACTAGGCAAGATAGCTGCCAAAACAACAAAGAAGTACATGAGCCATTCAAGACCCAGCGAATAATTCGAGATAACCCCCGAGGACGTAATTATTTGGTTCTTGACGATGAGTGAGAAAAGAAATGAGAGGAGAATAGGAAGTATAATGGTGTAGGCGACGATGCTTTTCTTTCTGCTTATTACTTTCATTTCTTTGCGCGCTATCATCCATGGCATCCAGGTGGTCATTATGCGTTCTCCCTCACTAGTTTTAGGTAAGCGTCTTCTAGCGAACTGCTGGTCACCGTAACTGTTTCAATGCGTCCTCCGGCAGCGGCAATCGCACTTACCATATCAGGATTCTCCTCCTCGGGATTCACGACATCAATTGTAAGCTTGTTGCCTTCCCTGACTAAGTTTTTGACCTGCAGTCTCTTCAGCGAATTCAAGATAGCTGCACTTACTATTCTAAGTTGAATCACAGTTTTTCGTCCACGGATTGACCGTTCAAGTTCTTCAGGAGTACCTACTGCCATCAACTTGGCATTCAAGATGCCAATTCTATCACAGATTCTTTGCGCCTCATCAAGGTTGTGCGTATTGATGAAAATAGTCTTCTTTTCTTTCTTTAAATCAAGAATGAATTCCCTTACTGCCTTTGCAGCTTCAGGGTCAAGGTTCGCAGTTGGTTCGTCCATGAAAAGTATTTCGGGGTCGTGAACGAGTGCTCGTGCTATGGCGAGTTTCTGTTTCATTCCTTTTGAGAATGTCCCTGCCAAAGCATCTCTTTTCTCCCAGAGACCAAGCAACTTGAGAAAGTACTCGTTGCTCTCTTTCCGCTGGGAGCCAGTTCGCCTGTATAATGTCCCGTAATAGTCAAGGTTCTCGTAGGCAGTAAGAGACTCATATAGACCCACATTGTCAGGGACAAGCCCAATTATCTTTCTAATCTTTAGAGAATTTTCTGGCTTACCTAGCTCATAACCACCGACTTTGGCGTTGCCGCTGGTCTTGGAGATTAGGCAGCAAAGCATTCGTATCGTGGTGGTTTTTCCTGCCCCGTTGGGACCGAGAAATCCAAAGACCTCGCCCTTGTTCACGCGAAGAGTTAGATTATCAACTGCAGTCAAGTTGCCGAACTTTCTCGTAAGGTTCTCAGTCTCAATCATATCAAGCAACCGCGATTCAAGTTAAGTTCTGTATATTAGAAAATACGCGTTTTATTTAAGGGGGGGCAGTTGTTCAATTTTTGAACAGCATTACTTTAAAGGTATCTTGGATAATTTGAAATCTAAGGTTAGCCACAAGTATGACCAAGGCGAGCGAGAATAACAACGCAAAATTACTAGAAGAGGAAGAGCAGAAGCCGAAAAATATTGCATTATCAATCTTTCGGTTTAGAGCCAGACGAGGAATTGGAGTTTATTATGCCCTGCTTTCGATAGTGCCGATTCTTGTGGGCGTTTTAGTCTCTTTGTCCGCGTCCTTGTATTTTATACTAGTTTCTGTGGGTCTATTGGTTTTGGGGATTTTGTTTTTTGCTCGTTTGGCAGGAATGAGCCGTTTTTACCAAATGAGGCTTGTTATGGATCTTTTTGATCAAAAGCTAAAACATGAAAAGCAGGGACATAGACTAAATAGGCTTTTGGAGAGTGCAAGAACTGCTCTTGTTCTTTTGCCTTTAGTTGCTGCCGCAATATTTGAAGTAACGGGCAGTGCAGTTCTTGGCTCTATAGTGTTGATTGCATTTGTTGGTTATGTACTATCTTATTACTTTCTTGTTTTTTCAAAACAGTCTGCGGACAGTGTTCTTCCTTGGCGCATAGAAGATTGGGTGGTCGCAGTTTTTCCTGCAACGTTGCTGCTGCTTTCTTTTTTCCAGGCAATAAATGCAACGACCTATTTGGTTTCCCTAATTCTTGTGTTTCTATTGGCTGGCGTCAAATCGTCGTTTGAAGCACCACAGGAGCTCGTGCAAGTCTTGAGCGCTAAGGACAGCTTCAGCACAGATCCCTTACCCTCAAGAAAACAGGATGATGTTAGTCTTTCCGAATTTGCTTCAGAAGGTGTTTTATCTAGTTTTACGAGGGTTGGAATTATGCTTGCTCTTTTAGGAGTTGAACAAATCACTTTTACAGACCTCCTGATGGTTGTTCAGGTTTCAAAAAGCTCTTTGAATTACAGCGTTAATGCTCTATCGGATGCTAACTACATAACCGTACGCAAAGGCTTCAAAACCGCCGGAGGACCCCGCACCTTCATACAAATAACCGATAAGGGCAAGGTTGCTATTAGTATGCATTTTGAAACAATGAGGCGATTAGCTTCCAAGTATCTGAACCTGAATACTTCCGGTCCTATGTCTTGATGAGACAAAGATAGATATAGGCTCAGAAGTTTGATTTTTCTCCTAATGGCGATATGTAATCAGCCATGGCAGCGCCTTCTATGGAGATTTTTAGGTTTTAAACCGAATGCGGTTCAGGTCTCTATGGGCTCATCTCCAAAACGGAGTGGGACTACTATTACTCAGTCAGTTTAAGAGGGGATCCCAGCCCCAATTTACTTGCAAAAGCTCTCAAAGTGACAGGTCTTGTGCCTGAAAGCTTTTAGCATTAACAAAAAAAACCAAAGAGAGAAGCATCGAGTTACTCTTCGATTCGATTAAATTATTAACCGAATCACTTGGCGGGCGGGGAGGGATTTGAACCTGCGCCCTGAAAGAGATTTCACCCAAATTCTCTTTTTTTGTGCATTGACAAAAGGTGAACAAGCATGAAAAAACAATATTCAACTGCCCACACTGCGGCAACATCATTTCAAAAGATGTTCTTAATGGTAATTTTGTGAGACCAAAGGTAACCTGCCCGGAGTGCGGCAGCCAAAGGAACTACCGAAACGGCAAACGCAAAGGGAAAACACAGACTTATCTATGTCGGGGCTGCAGGTGCCGATTCGATTTGAGGGAGCACTGGGAAATCATCCAGGAGCCACCGGTGGGACCTGCCCTGAATGCGGATGCCTCAACGTTCGCCGATTCGCCTATGTCGGGTCAGGCACAGTCAGGTTTGAGTGCGCTGGGTGCCGATGCATCTATACGGTGAAAACTCAGATACAGGTAGAGGTCCTGCAGCATAATCGAAGAGTTTGAGATTTTCCTGAGCGACCTAAAGCCCAAAGCGCAGGCTAGAGTTAAAAAGTTTCTCAAAATCAAAAGAGCTGAAGAGGCAAACTTGGATGTTTTTCCCTTGTTGGTTCTTTGAAGTGACAACATATCTTATTATTGATTTTCCCCCATCATATCTTGTTTTAAAAAATGAAACAAGTTTTGCTGAAAAAATGCCCACACTGCGGAAAAAACCAAGACAAACCAATCAAATCTCTGAAAAACTCTTTTTTCCAGATCGAAGCCTATATCTGCGATACCTGCGGAACCTGCTTTAAAGTGACAAACGAGATATATTTCGGATGCTTAACTAATAATCGTGTAACCGTCTAATTCTGAAACTACCGCGCCGTACTTGACCATTATACCGTTTAGGCAGTCCCGCTCAGATTGTGGGCGAATCCATTTAGCCTTAAGAATCCACCCTGCTTTGGTTTCCGATAGGCCCACGGCTTCCGCCCCGACAAATGATTCGCAATCATGCATGATCTCTCTTAAAAGCAAGACAGCGCTAGCTCGATCCAATTGTACACCCTAAATCGAGCATATTTCCCTCTCGAAATTTAAGCTTTGCTAGAAACGAATATTCCTGAATAGATTTTTCTCGGCATACCTCTATACCTTGGTTTGCGGAATACCTTAGCTAAAAGGCTATAGAGTCGCTTTTGGGGCAACATTCAATTAGGTTCAGGCAATCTTGTTCAGCCGAGCAGACAAAAATGAATATTTCTGAGGCCATGAAAATCAAGCGCCAAATCCAAACTTTTTGCGGCATAGACATGGCAATGTTGGATTTGCCTGAGGTCGGCCTTGTTTTGACCGTCGAAAGAAGCATGCTCGACCAGGGCTCATACAAGCTCTTGGCAGATTTCGCCGCCGAGAACAACCTGAGCCTGCAGCTTGAAATAGGCAGATTCATAATCTCTGACCATGCCCTGCCCGCCAACAAACCCTAAACAACTTTTTGAAGGCCTTCACCAATTTGCCCCCCATAGAGAAAAAGGCATTCGGCGATTAAGCTATTCTTCACAACATATAAAAAATAAAATAAATAATCTGACCTGACTCTACCTATGCCCCTCAAAACGGCGAATATCTTAGCCAAAAAGCTATACAATCACCCGTCGACATAGAAAACCGGGTGCTATGTTTACGCCGGAAAAACAGTCGTATCCGCGCACACAAGGCTGCCAGTTTCAGCCGACTCTTCGCTTGAATTAGCCGCTAAAGATCTCTCTGGCACCATTTGTCTTCTGGATGAATGCCCACAATTTCATATATTAATTGACCATCCTGATGATGCTGTCTGCAAGAAGTTCACACCTATCTTTCGATTCCATGTCTTCTCGGAAATAATCCTTTGACAGTGAAGATTTGATATTTCTTGACAGTTTTCGCCTCAAAGCAGTCAATGCATCAAAATCATGTGCAGAAAGTCCTCTGCTCCTTATGATTTCCCTTGATTCATACTTGTCCTGAAAGCCAAGACTCTGCGCTTCATTGAATGTGGCTGTTACTTTTCCTGCGAGCTCCCTAAACAGCAAGTTCTCGGCCATAAGAGCATCAGAAACACAATGATGTACACCCAACTCGTTGATTTCCAAGAAGACGACTACGTCGCAAGAATTGCACACTCAGAAGAGGAAACCTGTCAACTCATTGAAGCCGGCTTTGAATTCGTCTGTGATTTTGGAAGCAACAAAGTTTTCAAAAAACGAAAGTAACCATCACCCGAGCCAAAACGGGCGGGGTTTGTCCGTGGCGGGCGGGGAGGGATTTGAACCCTCGACCCCCAACTTAGGAGGCTGGTGCTCTTTGCGTGAAGATATCAAAACAAAGCGGGAACCCCCTCTTTGCAAAGAACACTCCAATCCGTACTGAGCTACTCGCCCATAGCCATGCTAAGGTTGGCTTAGCTAAACAAATACCTATCGACCGGCTTTTAAAAATTGAAAGGGTAGCCATCTATTTAGAGAGATTTGGAAAACAAGCCAATAGATAGACTCATTTTAAATTCACATTGCGTTCTTAGCAAGAAACGCACGCTAACTTGGACAAGCCCCAAAGTAGAATTAATAATTTTACGACATAAGTAAATCATAGATAAGATTCAAACAAAAACACCTCAGTTAGAGAGTGAACCTGCATATGGTAGCCTCCCAGAATCCAAGGGCTCTTTCATTAGCAAAAACAGAATGATGAAAAAAGATTAAATCAATAAACTTTGACCTGTAATATTGACTTTAGTCAAGAAAGGTTGACAAAAAACCTTTTAAGATCAGAAATTGTTCCCTAAATTTAGGGGTTAAAATGAGCCAAGCATTGAAAACAATAACTGTATTGGTTTTTGTGTTGGCGCTTGTATTTTCAGCTATGTCTGAACTGGGTTTTGCTGGCTCGCCTAATAATTTACTTTTTAGTGACGATTTTGAGAATTATCTTGTGGGCAGCTTTCCTTCTCAGTGGACCCTGGCTTTTAATGGATTGGGCAACCAATATCAACAAGTCATCAGTGACCCTTTGAATTCGTCAAATAAATGTTTTCAACTCCAAGGAGAACGTAATTGGCAGCCGATGCCGTAAAGAATTTTCAAAGTAACTCGAACATAATAGGTTTTGAAGTGAGCGTTCTAGTAACCGCAATCACTAACACAACTGGCGATAATGTTAAGGTTGGTCTCTGGGAACAAGTTGATTGGGGAAATGCCAAATGGAACGACGGCATAGCATTTACTGATGATGGCACCATAGTTGCCCGAGATTATGTGGAAGCAGAAGGAACCGGCACTGTTCTGGAAAAATACGTTCCAAATCAATGGTATCATATCAAGTTCCTTCTCGATAGACCTAACAAACTTATTTCAGTTTATATTGATGGAGTACTTAAAGGGCAATTAATCAAGGGAAGTGAACGCGCCTACATTTTTGATGGATTATCTGTTAGCGGGCGCTACACAGAAAACCTAGTTGATTATGATAATGTGAAAATCTTTGAGGGCTCATCATCAAATAAAAGTTTACAAGAACCCACTCTCACAGTCTCATGCATTAGCTCATCGAGTATGTCTGATTTCAAAGTTCTAATCAGAGGCACCTTAACATTTAATGAAACTGGCATTTCAGAAGCACCAATATTAATATCCTACAGCGTTACAGGCGGAAAATCCTGGGTCGATTTAACGCTCGCCCAAACACTCTCTAATGGAAGCTACTACGCCGAATGGATGCCATCTGTAACAGGTTATTTTTCACTAAGAGCAATATATGAAGGAAACAATAATTATTCAGACACAATTGCAAGAGTCAACTTTGTTGTGGAACCTCACCAAGAACAAAATATCTTTTCAATAAACTCAAACTCCACTATCACAGGGTTCTTCTTTGATTCAAACAGCAGCGAATTGAGTTTTAGCGTTTCTGGAAACACAGGAACGACAGGCTATGTTAATGTAAATATACCTAAATCATTGATAAACGATATTTCCACACTAAAAGTCTTCTTAGACGATACCCAAATTGATTATCTTGCAGAATCCCAAGGTGATAGCTGGCAACTTCACTTCTCTTATGATCATAGTACTCATTTAATTGATATCCAGTTAAGCTCAAGTTCTTTGTTGCCAACCAAGGTTTCAGGGTTTGGATGGTTGGAGATTGCAATCTTAGTGTTTATGGGTATTTTGCTTGCTGCTACTATTCTTGGTGTTTTCGTTTTTTTTAGAAAAAAACCACAATAGAGAAACTTAACAATGTATTTTGGAGCGTTAGATAATAGGTAATCTCTTAAGCAAATTACGTACTAAATAGAAACTGATGCCGATTCCTAAAGAAAGCAGATTAAGATTACCTATATATATTATTTATTATTTAATTTTAAGTCTGATACTTATTCTTCTAGTACTATCACGCTTTATTTCCGTGCCTATCTCAGCTAACCAATTAATGCTGTTATTTCTTGCTAATGCTGGAGCGTATGGAATTGTTGAAGAAATAACAAAAGCTAGATATAATTCATATATTAAAAAAAACCAATCAGCTTTGATATTGATATTAATTTCATTAATAATAGCAATAACAACTGCGCTTATACTCATTGCCTTGGATAGTGTAGTAGCTGTAATTTTGCTAACGGCCATAGATATAGCAACATGGGGAAGTCTCTGGCTAATGAGGAAAATTAGCAACAAGAAACTTGAGAAACAGGCTCTAAATATTTCAATCAGCTAGGGCAGCTTTCAATCATTAAAGAACAAATTTGTAGCGTATTGTTGTCTTACAAATTATTTTCTTACTTGTTTTTTACGAACTATTATATATCACTTAAGCTAAAAAATAATTGGAGCTAACTCAGTTGATTCGTGAAGAAGCAATAATGCTCTTGGACGAAATATGTAAGGTGGCTCCCGAATTGATTGAAAGAGCTACAGAGATAAGTCTAGACGACAGCGATAAGAAAAATTGTAAGATAATTATTAGAGATAATTTTACTTTGACCCAGAGAAATTTTTTGCTTAATCATTTTGTTGATAGAAAAATTCAGGTTATTGAACGCTCTACTGGGGTGTGGGTAATTTACTGAGTTATCTGGCTTATCTCAACGATACAATTGCACAATATTTATCAAACATCATAAACAATCGTTTGGAACGTAAATGAAATTTAATGAAAAAGTATATTGAAAAAGATTGGACAGAGAATATCAGATTGCTCTAGTTTGACTTATCTGATTTCACAATGTAAATTTCTTTGCTTCTTACTTTAAGCAGAGCATTATATTTTCTATCAGGTTGTTTGTTGTATCTCTTTACTCTGGAAGCAAATGGTGCATACATTGTTTTTACCGTTCGACCTTCCACTTCAATCTTAAAAATCTTTTCAGGGCTATCCATGATCTCTTTGAATACTTCATCATATTCTGGTCTTCTAGCTATTTTTTTACCTTCTGGAACTTCCTTTACTGGAGTAGCTTTAACTGCTAATCGGCGCTTTTTAGGATTACTCAAGTCTACCATATAATTCACACTATATACTTCTCAACACTATACTTAAGTCTACCCTAATAAACTACTTAAACTACACCAATACATTCGCAAATAACTACGTTAAAAATTAATATAATTAACACTAAAAATTACGATGTCACCAATTTTAATTAAGAGCTTTAGAAAGAGAGTAAACATCGACTATGCAACAGAAAAGAACCAAAACTAATTTTGAAGCATTCTTCTTCCATTTTTCTTCTAAATTGAACCATAAAATACCAAATACTGCTCCACATGAAAAGCAGATAACCCAACAACAAAAGGATATGGTGATAAAATTTACCCATCGCTCACCTATTTGCTATAATTGATGAAATTATTCAATCAACAACAATTGCAATTAATTCAAAGAAGTTATTTCGGACCAATTCAGCCATCTTAATATTTTTAAGTAAGTAAAATAAGCCTCAAAAACGTTTATTGAAAACCACAAAACGATCGGACAATATTTTGAGATGATTGAGAAGCTCTCCTTTTTCCTCAAACACAAAGTAGATTTTACCTTTTAAAAAGGATATTTCCAAAAAAGAATATACTAAACCAATTATTGCATAACTCAATAGCTACAGGTAAACAAATTTCCTCGATCCACGCCTTAGTCAATAAAGTTCGACAAAACTTAGTATAGAATAGTGGTAACCCATCATTTACTGAAATGGAGGGAGGTAAACAAAGTTTTCTCTATATAAGGTCTCAGTCAAGACCCTGCGACTAAGGGCAATATTAGAGTTGCCAAAAGCTGTTATGGCTAAAATAGTGCTAAGAGTTTGAGACGGGAAATGCTTTCGTATGGATGGGGTAACATTCAAGTGTCAAAAAAAGAAGATTAAAAATATCTTGGATATTTTGGCACTTAGACCTTTGTGAATTTAATCCAAGAATCTAAGTCCTCAATTGTTGGTCTGTCGTTTTCTGCAACTTTCCCTTTTGCGAGATTTATTTTAAAGATAGCATTAATTTTTTTACCGAGATCCATGGGGTCTTGTGTGGAAAGTTTCTTTCTATCGGTGATATCAAGGTCTTCTAATAGCAATAGATCCTTCTCTTTAATGCCAGGAATCATTTGGAGCTGCGCTCGCCCCTGCAACTTTTCCACAGTTTTTTCAGTTGAACCCATGGCTTTTGAAAGAACTTTAGGATCAGCCATTATAAGATCGCTCGCATTTGTTATTCCAATGTTCTTGAGTTCAGCTGCTTTGTTAGGCCCTATTCCTTTGACGTCTTCTACATCGCTGTTACTTTTAAGAATCGACTCTGGACTTAGTAGCGAAGCTTCTAATCGTTCAAGTTTTTGTTTGATTTCATTAATTTCATTTCTTTGCTTCTCGATTGCAGTAAGTCTCTTTTTGTCCTCAGATTCAAGTTTTGTCAGTGTGTCTTTCACAATATTGAGTTGTGAATTAACGGCATTAGCTGAAGTAGAGTCTAAAGTTTTCATTAGTTCTGTCTGTTCTCCAAGTTTCTTTTCGAAATCGTTCAAACTTTCATCAACGAATAACATTCGTCCTTGCAGCCCCTCCAAGAGTTTCTGCTGATTTTGATCTTTAGCTTCCACAGTCTGCTTTATCGCTTCCCCTTGGATGCTAAACTCGTCAGTGAGCTTTTTACTTGCAAGCTCTATATTTTCGTCAACCTCAGACATCTTACTTTGAACATTCATCAAAACCTCCTGTTGAGACTCTTGACCAGCCTGCAACCTACTGGTTTTGTTATCAATTACCCTATTACCCGCCTCCCAAGTCTTCTTTAATGCATCAACCTGACTGCTAAATTCGTCAGAAAGTTTGCTACCTGTCCGAGCGACATTTTCATCAACATTAGATATTTTTTCCTGAAGATCAACCAAGTTTCTTTGCTGAGCCTCCTGTTTAATCTGCAAGCTACTGGTTTTTTCATTAAGCGTCGTTACTTGATCTATCACCGACAGTTTACTCACAACCATGTGAGAAGTCCCGGCAAGCAAAACCAAAGTTACAAGAATTGAAATCAATGCATAAATATAAACTGGAAAAGCCAAACCACCGAGTAAATAGGGATTAAATGTGCTTGTCGGTCCGGTTGAGAACCACAATATTGTTGCATTAACCACGTTTGCAGCTGATAATAGAGAAAGGAAACCTAATATCCAAATATATATACCCTTCAAAGACAAAACTCCCCTGAATTTATTTTGTATCTATATTATTTTAATTGGGAGATTTTATTTTATAAGTTTTACCCTTATTTTTTATTTAATAATTTTGTTTAAATTAAGCCAAATATAATCTCAATTTTCTTCAATAAACTACTTTGGCTTCTTCAAAATCAAATTTTTCGGAAAACACTATCGGAAAAGAAAGTTTAACTCTAAGAAATATTTGTTTAAGGGTAATTAAGACTAAGCTAACAGATGTATGGCGCTTGGTTGATTGTAACTTTAAAGCTGTGATGACATTCTTTGCATTCATAAATTTCGGTTATCAAAGCTTGATTTTTTAGTGCTCTTGATGGTTTGTTAACTTCTTTTCCACAACTGTTGCAATGTGTCATTTCGCATCACTCACTAATTCGTGAATCATAATATTGATCCTTGTGTACTCTAAATACAGAAAATACTAATGGAAGAGAACGCAAATCAGCCAATAGACATCCCATATCATATCACTATCTAAAAGCTAATTTAAGAAACAATGTGACTACACACCTGTTACAACAAAACAAAAAAAAATAACAAGCAAACTATTGATTATAAGTTGTAGAGAAGTGAAAATGTGCTTTTAAGAAAGCTTTAAAATTTGAAACTCATTTTATAGATTCTAATTTCCACTAGAGCTAATTACTAAAAATATTATGTAAAATGTAAGCAATATTGCTCCCTCTCTCTTGCTAACTTTGGTATTCTGTAAGATGTACCATAAGATAACGTTAGTTATTAATGAAAAAAGAATCAAATCTGAAAAAACTGATATATTTACATCAAAAGGTGAAAGGAGCAAAGTGAATCCCAAAATTAAAGTAATATTTATGAAACAACTTCCAATAATATTTCCAATCGCAAGGTCCATGAAGCCTTTCTTAATAGATTCTATGGTTGTTGCAAGCTCTGGAACACTAGTTCCAAAAGCTATCACAGTAGCTCCAACAATAACAGTGGGTATTCCAGCGCTTAATGCTAGAAAAGAGGCGGAATCAACAATAAAATAGGCGCAAACAACAACTCCAACTATGCCCACGATAGACTTGACCAAGTATCTTACAAGTCCCGTCTTCTCCGCAGTATCTGAAATTTCCTCCACAGTTTTTCTCTTCTTAAGTAGAACATACATGTTGTAAAAGAAAAGTCCGATAAGTAAAACGCCCACTATCTTGTTTGCAAAACCAAAATACAACAAGATCAAAGGAACAATTGACGCAACAAAAATCCCAAAATTAAGATCTCCCACCTCTTCTTTAGCCATTCTAGCAAAAAACCCTGCACTTTCAGGATACTTAAATGCCATAATAAGTAAACCGATACCAAGTACCAAGCATATGTTTACTATATTTGACCCCAAAACATTACCTACTGAAATCCCCGTTGCCTGCGGAGTGAATGCAGCAAATACTGCAACAAAGAGTTCTGGAAGAGAAGTTGAGAAAGCAACAAGTATGAATCCAATCTTTGTTTTTCCTATACCAGTTGCACTTGCCAATTTGACTGAATTAGTAATTGCCCAGCTGCTAGCTTTCATTAAAATAATTAGCGATGCAAGAAGAACAGCTACATTTCCAATTAATCCAAATTGTTCTAGCAACTCTTCGCCTTCCCTAATTGTTAGATTTCGTTATTGAAAAACCACTATATCTAGGTATCTGCTTACTGTTAACATCCTTAAATAAATAAAAATAAGTCTTCTGGTCGAATTATCTTGGTAAGTACTCAATACTATGAGTCACACCTTCTATTCCCGAGCTTAAGAAATAATACCGAAAAAAATATCTTGTTGCTAGCAAGGAAAACAAATACACAACCAACCATTCAGAAACAAATTGTTCGATAAATCTCATTAGCAACATTTCGATTTTTTGTCGCAATCGCCCTTTAGGAGTTTTGCAAGCACATTTTTACCTTCTGCAACGGTTAGAGGCATTTCGCTAATGAGCCCTCGTACCTTAAGATCACCGAAAAGGTCAACGATGGTAGGCGGTTCCAGCCCCGAAGCTTCAAGCATCTTTTTATCCTGAAGCACATCGCCAGTTTTGCCTTCGCAAAGCTTTTCACCATGACTAATAATAACGATACGATCTGCTAGCTCGGGAATGGCTTCAGCATCATGAGTGGAGATAATAACGGTGGTACCTGCTCTACTGAGTTCATTTATGGTATCGATTAAACCGCGACGAGAAACCAAGTCAAGGTTGGCAGTAGGCTCATCGAGGATCAAAAGTTCAGGCTTCAAAACTAGAGCTGTTGCAAGCGACACCTTTTTCTTCTCACCAAAACTGAGCCTGTGCGGTGGACGGTTTTTGAGATGTGTAATCGCCATTTTCTCAAGCACATGGGCGCTCCGTTCGTTGATATCTTTTAGAGGCAACTTGAGGTTTTTGGGTCCATACTCTATATCTTCAATTACACTGGGCATAAAGAGTTGATCATCGGGGTCTTGGAAAACTAATCCGATGCGGGAACGGAACTTCTGAAATTCTTTAGAGGTTGTTTTTTCTCCGAAAACTTTGATTTCGCCTTTTGTGGGCATTAGCAAACCAGCTATAAGAAGAATCAAAGTGGATTTCCCTGAGCCATTGGGACCCAAAAGCGCAACACGCTCACCTTGTTGAATCGCCAGAGACACCCCCGTAAGGGCACTGACGCCAGCAGGATAATTAAATTTGACATCTACAACCGAAACGATAGGTTCAGACATGCTTCAGGAGCCTTCTAATGCAACGCAAGTAACGTAAAAGCAACTATTATGGCTGACGCAAAAGCCACATCACCTAAACGCAGAGCGGGCATTGCAAGTTTGTTATCAGTACTAATTTCAAAGCCCCTGGCTTTCATAGCAAGATAAACACGTTCAGATCGTTCATAGGTGCGGATGAAAAGAGAGGAAAGAACGGCACCTAAGTCTTTGAGGGATTGAAGGTTAAAGTTGTATTTGTTCACATAGGTTCGAGCTTCCTTAGCGATTAGGACACTTTGAGCTTCATGAATCGAGACGAAAAAATATCGGTAAGTAAGGCTGAAAAGTTGGATGATTATAGTGGGGACTCTGAGGGTAGCTAACAGTTTTAGGGTCTTATCGAAACCCATTGAAAGCACCAAGGTGATTAGGGATGCTACACAGAACCATACACGAGTCGTGAAAACGGCAGCACTTGTTAGACCCTCAACGGTTATGATAAGGTGAATTCCCCCTATATTGGTTGACCACAAAGCTAAGCCAGAAGTCCAGAAAAGCCAGGGCAGAGAAATGAAGGCGGAAAACATGGTGATCATGGCGGTTCTTGAAAAAAAGGTCTTTAGCGGAATCCGAGAGGTCAATGCTAAAACCAAAGGGATCAAGCAGACCGCAAGTAGAACAGTCAAATTGGTGATGAAGAGCGCAGCAACTATCATACCAACGATGGTGAAGAGTTTAGCAACGGGGTTTATAGCTTGCATGATGCCTCGTCTGCTGCTTAAATCTTCAACGTAAACAAGTGATTCTGCACCTTCCGCAATATCTCTTATTGATTGAGGAACCTTCATTTTATTGCAACCTTCCTCTTGTGTATTATTTTAGCTACCACCAAACCTGTAACAAACAGTAAAAGCGTTGAAACGATAGCGACAAATAGAGTAACCCAAATGCTGTTGTTTCCAGCGATGTTATAGTCAGCAAAGGGAGCTTCAAAAATCGGATGTTCTTGCATTCCAAGTTCTTCAGCCTTCACATCAAGCGTTTCCATAGCATTAGAAAAGATAAAAACCCCCAGCAAAACAAAGATTAAGGCAACAGCTAAACCCACGGTAACCGTTTTTTGATTTAATTTTTTCTGGTTTGCCAATTTTTTCATGCCTCAATTGCTTTATTTTTAAACATACTCAATTTGCCTAAGATGGGGCTTTTGTCTAACACGTCTGGCCGAAGTTTCAGAAGAGTACCGATTAAGATGACCGTGATTATACCTTCCGCGATACCGATGATAGAGTGGTTAATTGCCATGGCGGGCAGCACTAAACTTAAACCATAATGGAAAGTGGACGTTGAAAGCCCCAATTCTGTGCCAGCTGACAACGCGGCAAGTAGGTCTCCAGCGAAAGCTGATACGAATACTGTGGCAAATATGCTTGAGGTGGTTTTGAGTTTGAAAATTTTGTTTGCAAACAAGAATATTGCGCAGGGAACAAACACACCGATCACACCCATGTTAAGTACATTAGCTCCTAGAGTGATGAGCCCACCATCTGCGAATAATAGCGCCTGCAAAACCAAGATTATGGTTATAGAAATGAGACCAGCAAATGGACCAAGGATAAGCCCAATTGCTGCTCCACCAAGGAGATGCGCAGTTGTTCCGCCGATTACAGGATAGTTAACAAACATGGCAGCGAAAAAAAGAGCTGTTAGTAATCCCATCATGGGAACTTGTTGTTCAGTGAGTTTGATTTTTTTAAATGAGATTGCCCAGAAGATGAGGGTTATAATGAAAGCCGGTATTGAAATATAGAGTGAGATGAATCCGTCAGGTATGTGCATTTTTTCGCTCCACCTCCCACAGTAACACGATTATCTACAAAAGTAATACCCAGTATTAAAATATTACCATTTAGTGCTACGATTTAACCAAGGCAACGCAAGCTTCGCCACTAACTACAAAAACGCCCCCACAAAGCCCAAAACCGACCACAAAAAAGTCCGAGTCTTATTTGCGGAATTTTGCGGCACGATTAGCAATCAAAGTAGCCACTGCCCCAGCTGCCACGCCACCATCGATATTTACAACAACCAAACCCAACGAACACGATTGCAACATAGCCATCAAAGCGCTAACACCTTTTGCACCGAATCCGTAGCTGTTTGAAGTCGGCACAGCAATCACGGGCACATCCACAAGACCACACACTACAGACGCCAAAGCGCCCTCACGCCCAGCCACCACCAAAACCACGTCGCAGTCTTGGGAGATAACCTGCTTTATAGGCTCCAGTAATCGGTGAATACCTGCCACGCCCACATCATATGCACTATAGACCTTACAACCCATTTCTTCTGCCATGACTTTGGCTTCTTCCGCGACAGGCACATCGGAAGTCCCTGCAGTCAAAATCGCAATTTTACCCCCACTCGGCTTTATTTTGAATGTCTTGCTTTTCACAACAATCATACGCGCTTTTTCATTAATCTCAAGGTCAGCACCTATGTTTCCGAGAGATAATCTAATTGAGTCTAAATGCTCTTTGCTGCATCTACTGATAATCACCCGCCCGCTACCCGAGAGCATTTTTTTGGAAATTTCAACAACATCATTGGGAGTTTTTCCTTCTGCCAAAATCACTTCAGGAACTCCTTTGCGGAGTTCACGGGCGCCATCCAGTTTCGCAATGCAACCCAGCTCGTCAATGCTAAGCAATTTAAGCATTTTCTCTGCTTGCTCTGGCGAAATTTCTCTAGAAGAAACCTTCTCTAAAATTTCTCTTAGCGACTGCATAAATAGACATACTTAAAAAAACCATTTAACAATATATCTATTATGTTTACTTGATTGAACATCTTTTTGTGATGATTTATGACTGGAAAGATTCTTGTTGTTGACTGTAATGCCTCAGGAGTCGCGGGGGATATGTTTTTAGGCGCTCTTTTGGATTTGGGCGCTAACGTGGAACGTGTTATTTCTGCGATTAAAACCCTTGAGAGTCCAGAGTTTGGTTATCTACATATTGACATAGCTATTGATGAAGTATCTCGCGGGGGATTCCGCGCAACCCAAATCGATGTTACCTCAACAACCGCCGAAAAACGACGGGGTAGTGACCTCATCGAAATCATAGATAAAGCCGCAGCGGGCATCTATATGTCCAACAAGGCGCGAGAGTTTGCCTCTAAAGTTATACGCTCAATCATAGAGGTAGAGACAGATTTGCACCAAACACTCTCTAAGGACACACATCTCCACGAAGTTGCATTGGTTGATACAGCCGCAGAAATCATCGGTTGCACCGTCGCCTTAGATGACCTACATCTCTTCGAAGCCAAAATTTACTCGATGCCGCTAGCAGTAGGCGGCGGGGTCATAAAGTTTTCTCACGGCATTGTCTCCTCTCCAGCACCGGCGACTTTGGCGATTTTAAAATCCAAAAACTTCCCCTTCCACGGTGGACCCATCGAACATGAACTCGCCACACCCACAGGCACAGCGCTTCTAGTTAACTTAGTAAATGAAGTAAACAGCCTCTACCCACCTATGATTCCCTTGAAGGTGGGATATGGCGCGGGAAAAAAGGAATTTACAGAATTACCTGCAGTTCTACGACTTACAATGGGTAATCCCGTCGACGTTAGCACGGTAAGCGACACGATTGCCGTTTTGGAAACCAACGTAGACGATACCACAGGCGAAGTTTTAGGATACACCATCGACAAACTCCTCGCAGAAGGCGCAAAAGACGTCAGCATCATCCCAGCGGTCACCAAGAAGAACCGCCCAGCAAATATCATAAAAGTCATAGCAGACCAAAAAGACGTAGCACACCTCACCCGTATGTTGATTGCTGAAACAGGCACGTTAGGCGTTAGGGTTTACCATTGCCAACGGCACATAATCAAGCGAGAAGAAGTTATAGTAGATTTAAATGTGCTGGGCAACCACGAAAACGTAAAAATTAAAATCTCTAAGAGCGCAGAAGGCAAAATTATTCGCATAAAACCAGAATTTGAAGACCTAAAACGACTAGCAATGAAAACTAATAAACCACTGAGAGAACTCTTAGAACTGGCGACTTCTAAAACACAAGAAATATACCCTGAAACGGAGGAGTGAAAGTGGAAGATCCACTAAACCATAAACTAGAAGAACTCAAAGAATACATTGCAGATAAAGGCAAAAACGGCGTAGTAATTGCGTTTTCAGGTGGCGTAGACAGCACCACATTGGCAGCCATATCCCACCAAATTCTGAACAAGAAAGCAGTCGCCGTCATTGCACATTCACCAACCTACACTGAAGAAGAAATGCGTAACGCAAAAATCACCGCGCTAAGCATCGGTATCAAACTCTATGTCACACTAACCAACGAGTTGCAGAACGAAGACTTCGCTAAAAACCCTGAAAACCGTTGCTACTTCTGCAAAAAAGAGCTCCTCCTAAAACTTACAAAGTTTGCCCTTGAGCACGGGTTCGGAGCGGTTTTCGACGGCACAAACTTCAGCGACCTCGGTGAGCATCGACCAGGCTTTAAGGCGATACAAGAAGTAGAGAACGTCTACACACCTTGGGTGTTCTGTAAGTTTAGTAAAGAGGAAATCCGAGCCGTCGCAAAACAAATGAAGCTCAACGTCCACGATAAAGCTGCCTCACCCTGTTTAGCATCAAGGATTCCCTTCAACGAACGCATAACCCTCAAGAAACTTGAACGCATCGAGAAAGCAGAAGCTGCAATCAGACGAATCACAAATGTAAAACAGTTACGAGTGCGAGACCATGGAGACTTGGCCAGAATTGAGGTAAACGAGGCAGAACGGAAACAATTCTTTGACATCGATATACTCGATATGGTTGCGATTGAGCTTAAAAAACTGGGTTTTGTATACGTAACGTTTGATTTAGAGGGATATCGAAGCGGAAGCATGCTAAAAACGCGTTAGTTATGCGTTCTCACTATTTTATTGATCTTTTTTCTGTAAAAATTTAAGACCTCAAAACCTCTGTGATTAAAAACGGCCCCATCGTAGAGGCAAACCGATTTCCTTAATGCCCCCTTAGAGGCGACCTTTAACGGTCCTTTAAAAACAGATACATGTTTGAACGATAAGGAGTGTTCCCTAAACTGGAAAAAATACTTCCAAAGATCACAAATAGGATATGTTGGCACCTAAAGAATACAACTAAAAATCGGAAAACTTAAACAGAACCATGACGAACTGTAACGGTGCTGGTGGCGGGGTATCCGAGCCAGGTCTAAATAGGGCCAGATCAAGAAAACCTATTTGCCCCTAAGATATGGAGGAGGACTTAAGATCCTCTGGCGCAGGCCTTCGTGGGTTCAAGTCCCACCCCCGCCACCACTTATAAATAAAAATCTTTTTAGGTAAGAAAGTAAGATAACATATGGGTAATATTGATGGCTCAGAATGAAAACGCAGAACTCACGATTCTTAGCGAGAAAGGCCAAGTTGTCATACCAGCAAAAATTCGATCAAAAATGGGCTTGAAAGCGAAAACTAAATTTCTTGTTTATCAATGCAACGATTCGGTGATACTAAGAAAATTTGAAGAGCCAGACTTATCAAAAGAGCTTGAAGCTATGTACAAAAGAATCGACGAAAGAATCGCAAAACATGGTGAAATCTCAAACAACGGGATAAATCAAATAATCCATGAGCACAGGCGGAAGAAAAGAAGCCCAATGTGACAACTGAAATGAAAGTAGTTCTAGACACAAATGTCTTAATTTCATCCCTAATAAAAACCGGCAAGCCACGCGTTCTCCTATATAGATTAGTAAAAGACAAACAACTAATTTTGTCCAAAGCAATAATAGAAGAGTTCCTCGAAATAACAGAGGACCCAAAGGCAGTAAGGTACGTAAGTGAACAGGATGTAACCCTATTTCTGAATGCCTTAAAAAGGTCTGAAATCGTACAAGTGATATCCCATTTTAAAGTTATCACTGAAGACCCTGATGATGACATTATTATAAGAACAGCATATGACAGTAAAACTGACTACATCGTTTCAGGTGACAAACATTTGCTTGCGTTGAAAGATTTCAAAGGAATAAGAATTCTGACAGTCGACGAGATGCTAAATGTGCTAAACAATGAGCATTTAGCCAGGGAATAAAAATAAAAGTACTATCATTTGCTTGAGAGCAAAACATAAGATCCTCTGGCGCAGGCCTTCATAGGCTCAAACCCCACCCCGCCCGCTTCTCTGCACCCCCGTTAATAAATCAAACCATGATTTTTGGCGTTTAGCTACTGAATAAGTAGGAAATATAGCACTTTTTAGAACACAAAATGCGTTATCTGAAATAATTTAATGATTCACAACCCGAAAAGCATAACCAAGTTTTATCGATAAAACAAACCAATCTGAATTTGCAGTTCATTATTTTTATAACCGAGCGAAACTAAGGAAAACAGGGAAACAGCACAGTGCACAGAAACTTAAAGTTAGAAGTTTTAGTCGTCATCGCTGTTTTACTTTTACCCCTTGCTATTTCATGTTTACACAATAGTTACGCTACTGCCCAAACGTCTAAGAATTCAGCCTCAAACCAAATTTACTCATCTACACAGGTGAATTATGGCAACTTAGGCTTGAAAGAACATAAGATGACTTCAAACGAGCTTAAAGCCTACGAAAGTAGCGTTGGTGTTTACCAAGGAGGGAAAAACTATAACCAGATTGTTGATGGACACGGAACAGGTTTAACTCCTCCAACCCCCAGCGAGTGGAACGATATAGCAAAAAACGGTTACGTGGTTGATGAAGTTTTATATACAGAATCAATACCAAATGCAGTGGACCTATCCCAAACTGCATGGTTCCCACCTATTGGCGACCAAGGCACACAGGGTTCATGTTCTTTTTTTGCTAATGTTTATTACGCCAAATCTTATCAGGAAGCGAAGGAGCACCAATGGAATTTAAGCCAAGCAACATGGGTGTACGATGGGTCAAACAATTATGAATATTCTCCTGGCCACTATGACAACGGTCATGTCTCTGCTCCCTATCAAAGCGAAATTATGAGTCCAGCCTTCGTTTACAACTTAGTTAATAATGGCTCAGATATTGGCGGTTCCTTGGAGGGACCTATCATGGTTATGTGCTCTATTGGCGTCAGTTCTTGGCTAAACATGCCCTATAATCAGAGCGAATGCAATGCGTGGCCTTCAGAGGCTGCGTGGGCTCAAGCACCGTATTATCGTTCAAACAGCACCTACAGTTACCAATACATTTACGTCAACGAAACAAACGGCATAACAAACCTAAAAAACTGGTTGGCTGCAGGGAACGTTGCAACTTTCGCTATTGACGCCTACGATAATATTGTCCCCATCCCCGATGATAACAGCCAAGATTTGTTTACCCTTGACAATTGGCAGTTCGGTGGGCTGGATCACGCCCAAACAATTGTGGGGTACAACGACAGCATCTCTTACATTGAAAATGGCACATTGCACAGTGGCGCATTTAAGGTTGTTAATTCTTGGGGAATAGGAGAAGGACCAAACTCATGGGAAAATGTGCCTGACGGATGCTATTGGGTGTCTTACCAAGTTATGGCAGAGCTTTCAGCCAAAAATGACCCCGTGGTTTTATCTCAAGATTTAATTGGTTACCAACCGCAGATACTTGCAACCTTCAACATTAGTCACACATCGAGGCAAGACTGCAACATTACTTTTGGGTTAGGAAGCCCAAATGCACCTTTAGTTACGAAAACATTTGACGAGTTTAATCAGGATGGTGATATTTTCCTCGGAGGCAGCCTGCCTTTTAGCTCAAATAATATTGTGTTTGATTTAACCGAGTTCAAGGATTACACTAATTCCCTTTACAATCAACTCTTCTTCATGAAAGTGTACGATGCAGGACCCGATAAATGGGGAACTAACGACACTGGAATAATAAACTACTTCGCCGTAGGAAACAACATCTCAACACAAACGCCAGTTCACACCATAAAAGACGACCATGTAACGTTAACCGTAAAATATTCAATGGCACAACCAACAGTTAACGTTTCGCCAACCTCTGGTCCACCCGCTGGCATAATCACGCTAACTGGCAACGGCTTTACAGGTCATTCCGTAAACATTTCCTACTTAAACCCAATAAACTTAGATTGGACACAAGTAATAAACAACTTAGCAATAGCCACCGAAAACTTCACCTACACATTAACGGCTCCAGACCTAATACAAAACAATCAAGTTGGAGACAATCAACCGAGCATTAACAACATCTTTTTCAAAATCACTGACAACCACAACGGCAACTCATACAATTCAACAGATCCCTACATGGAATGGCGAAGAGGCTTAACCCAAATAGGCAATCAAACCGCCACAGGACTGTATGGTAACTGCACAAATTTAACTACGGATGTTTTTGTCGAAAACGGACAGTCTATAGTTATCGCAGGCAAATGGTTCAGCCCTGGAATAGCATCTTTGCTTTGGAACGGCAACGTCAGTTTGGGCACGACTACCGTTGAGGCAAACGGCAATTTCAATGCAACTATAACTGTTCCAACCACAACCGCGGGGCAACATAGCATCGTTGTAAACGACGGCGCCTCTAACTTTTGCGTGAATATAACTCGCCTTCCAACAGTAACTAACGACTATAACTATGTTAATTCATGGCATACCTCGAATGTAGAAATAAATTTAACATCTGATTTAGCTGGCACACAAATATATTATTCAGTTAATAATGGTTCAATCTGCAACGTCACCACTAACGGTCAACCCATCATAACAACAGAAAGCACAAACAACACTTTAGAATACTGGGTTACATGGGACGCCTACGGAACAGGCAACATGGAGTTAAATCACCTAATGTTGATGGATCTTAAACTGGAAAAGACACCCCCTCAAGGTTCAATGCAAATAAACAATGGTCAAGCAACAACAACCTCGAATAGCGTAACCCTGAGCCTGACCGCCACTTCCTTATCGGAGGTTACCCAAATGCGATTCAGCAATAACAACGTGTGGGACCAGATTCCATGGCAAAATTATACACCCAGTCAAAAGTGGCAAGTCACTAGTGGTGAAGGGTTAAAAACCGTTTATTGCCAGATAAAAGACAACGCGGGCTTGGTAACAAACCTTGCAAGCGCAATAACACTTACTACTTCACAGCCAACAGCAACAGCGACACCTTCTCCAACACAAACAGCATCACCATTGCCAAGCCCAACTTTACCTACACCGTCAGCAAATACAAACCAACTAGAGTTGATAGATTATTTATTTCCCATTAACGTTATAGTGGCTATAGTTATAGTGCTACTAATTCTGCTTTTTAGTAGGGCATCGAAAAACCGCTAAACTGAGCAAATGGTTCAAGCCCAACCCGCTATCATTAGGTAACCCATTAAAAGATGAATCAAGCAGTAGTAGATTTATTAAAAAGAGCTAAACAAAAAGTTTCTTTGAAAAGATTGCCTAATTGTTCATGTTTTTGCTTCGTTAACCCTTTTGTCAAAACTAATCGAAAACGCAAAACGCTTTTTAAACAATTCATTCCATGGCTATGTATGGAGAAAAATTGGATTATAATCGGGTTGATTTCATTTTTAACATTGTCAATAATATTTTTTAGCAGCGGATATCAACCTGCTGATAGTCCCCAGCAAAACATGTCTAAGTCTTGGATGTTTAAAGTTGTTTACGCGACATATGAAGGAAAAATTGATTCGCTATCCATTCCGTATACCCTAGACGAAAAAATTCAAGTTACCGACTTAAACGCCACTCACGTTCAAATCCAAACTGATTCATCAATTAAAACCTCTATCTCGCCAACACTTTCAGACCAAACTATTTTATGGGTCAATAAAACAAATGTTAGTTTTCAACCCAAAGGTGAAAGACTTGAAGGAATGTACAGCACACAAATAACAGTCAAAGGAATTGGAATTCGAGACTGCATAGCTTATGAATACGTCAATGAAGCAATAAACGCTACCTATTACATCGATAAAGTTTTTCTGTGGCCCATTAGAATTGTCTATTTTACTTCTTTCGAAAATCAAATTTACGTTTTAGAATTCAGCCTTAAAGAAACAAACATTAATGGATTAACCTAAAGGAGTAAATGTTGGACTTTTCAAATAAAAATTTTACAGAAAAAACAAAATTATTAGTTAAGTCCTCTGGAGATACTCCTAATTAGTCAGGGTTCAAGTTCTAACCGACACAAGTTTAGAAGTCTGTTGAGATCGACAAATATTTAGCTCTCTGCTTGTCCTTTTAGCCATTTATAAATCGTACTTGCCGCATCGACATCAAGCTCAGTTCCGGAGGCATTGTAATTTAACATGGCTTCTTGAGCAGTGAGTTGTTCAAACGGTTTTCCTTCATATTTCAACACATGATTTGCATTTTCTGGATACACAAAAGACACAGTCGTTTTCTGATTAGTTGCCTTCTCCAATTGGCAACCATCATCTTTCCAATTGACTTGAATATCTTTTTTCCCAATAACCACAAGCACAGGTGCATCAACTTTAGATAGGTAATCAGGGAGACTGTAACTCCATAATTCTTTAGAAAAGGGCAAGTTAACTGGACTATCTAAACTCAGCAATAGCATCTTAATGCCTTCAGGGAACCCTGCCTCGGTTGGTATCGGTTTACCCTCATTGAACGCAGCGATAGCATTATCATAATTTTTCATCATAACTTCTGAGTTTGACAACGGCTGAACTTGAGCAAGAACTTGGCTACGACTCACAGCTCCAATAGCTCTTCCAGGCGCACCCGTTAACACAAGCCCTTTAAAATGATTATTCTTCGTCTGCAACTGATAGTTAACCCCATGGATTGCACCCTCACTGTTAGTTAATACAAAAATACGATTTTTATCAACGTTTTTCTCTGCACAAATCGTTTCAACTGCCCCACTTAGTTCCTCGAGGTGGCTTTGCATGCTTATTTTACCAATTAGTTTAGGTATGTTTTCTCTTACGTGTGGTCCAGAAGCTATCTTGTCGTAGCGAAGAGTAACAAAACCTTGCCCCGCAAGTGCTTCAGCCAATAGTTTAGCGCTGCCATTATCTCCAGGCAACAACGGCGAGCACCAATCCCGATCAGTTGGACCACTGCCAGCTACAAAAACAACTGCGGGGTGCATAGCATCATTTTTTGGCGAAGTAAGAGTCCCGTATACATCTATACCATAAACTTTCCAGGACACTTCCCTACTTTCTATGTGTTCATTTACCATAATTATCCCTATTCAAAGTAATTGGAACCTAGCTTTCATGTAATATTTTCCAGTTATATAAACTGGCAAAATCTGCAATCCCTTAAATGCTACGCAATCAACTTAACGGTTAATAGTGAAATTTGCGTAAACGTTTTATCTATTAGGCATTAAATAGTATAAGAGATTGAGATGACCAGCGCATATGTACTTTTTAACATCTCTCCCGGTTCCGAGGAGCAGGTTTTAGAAGAAGCTAGAAAAACAGGTGGGATCGAGGAAGCCTATATTTCTTATGGAGTCTACGACTTAATTGTCAAAGCAACAGCAGACTCACCTGATGAACTCAAGGAATTAGTCACTTTTAAGCTTAGGAAAATAGCAAATGTCACCTCAACCTTGACCTTGATGCTGACTGATAAAAAATAAACGATATTAATCTATTTTATCTTGAGGATAAGCTTCCTACTAAATTGCAGATTTTCTTTGCATAAAACTATTCACTGCATCAATCAAACTTTCACAAGCAAACCAGCGAGCTTCAAGTGAAGCATCGGTATCCAAATCACTGATTTTCTTCTGAACCCTCTTCATTTGCTCCAAAATAGGCTCCCGTTTAGCATCGAATTCCTCTTGAAGCTGCTTTTTTTCGGTGCTAAAATCCAGGAACACCATCTCTAACTCTCGCTGCTTTTCGCTCAACTGCTCAACCACCACTATTTCTTTTTGCTCTCTGGCTTTTTTTGAGACAGTACGAAAAAGACCCGCCTTCGTCTGGATTATTTTGTCCTGTTCGCCTTTGAGACCATCTATTTTACTAGTTATGAGTTCAACTGCACGATTTCTTTTGCTTCTAATCGCCATAAGAGCTTTTGAATATTCCATGTTAATTTGATTTAGACAGCTACGAAAATACGCTACATTTTTAATGTCCTGCTCAACTGAGAATTCTTTTCTGCGCCAATCGTCTAATTGAAGCTTTATCACATCAAGTGCCTGATTGCACTCATTAAGAAATTGCTCATCGACACCTATGCCAGGAAACGCTTTAAATTCGTCTAAAACTGCATATAAATTAGTTAGCCATCGATCAAAGTGCTCGTTGAAGGGGGATGAACCGAATTTTTGGCGCCCCAATGTATGTAAGCGCTTAAGGGTTGCTTCGGAGATTTCCTGTTCAGTTGGGACGTTTTTTTGGGGTTGAAATTGTTGAGGGGGTCGTTTTAGAAGGCGTTTTTTTTCCCTACTTCTCTCACGTAGCGTTCTCCTGCTGCCATAACCTGTGCTTCGTGGCGCCTTTGCCCGCGGCTGGTACCCCATAAACAGAGATTTAGGAGTCGGTGGTATTTAGTTATTGCTTGATTTCATGATTTTTCAGGACGATGTTGAGTGTGTGGGTGTCCAAACAAAAATAGATAAGCTAATCCTGCTTAGAAGAAGCCTCCTTTCGGTTTTCAGTGAATGATATCCGATATTTCAGAGAAAACCACTTACCAAAATTTTAAATATTCACCCTCGGAAATGTAGAGTATCCTGATATCAAGATGAACTGGGAAATATTTCTTCTAATTGTAGCCGTTTTGCTTATTTTATTAGATATACTTTTTCCGCTAACCGGTATAAGTCAAAAATGGAAAAACGGAGGCGGTATTTTCGCTTCCGCCACTGCTTTCCTAATCATTTTAGGTTTGTATGTGTCGCTTCTTTTAGCATTCATAAACAACAACTTCTCTTACTCAGCAGTTTACTCATTTAGCTCAACGGGAACCTCGCTTCTCTCCAAGATATATGCAAGCTGGGCAGGGGCAGGAGGTTCAATGCTGCTATTAACAATAATATTAATGGCAGTATATTTTTTGCTGCGAATCACGGGACTCAAAAAAATAGAGAAAACCCGAACAGTAACCTATCAGGTCTTGGGAATCGCGGTTATTGTTTTCTTAATTGTTTGCCTCTTAAGAAACCCTTTTGAACACTTAGCAATAACCCCAGTTCAGGGCATAGGACTCAACCCACAACTCCAGAGTCTATGGATGGCAATTCACCCGCCGATTGTTTTTTCAGCTTATGCCTTTGTGGTTTTGGCTTTCGCACTCTCGCTAGCAAGTTTGAAAACTAACAAAGACCTAGACGCTATGAGGCTCTTTAAAGCATCAACACATTTGGCTTGGTTGCTGCTTACAATAGGCATAGCTTTAGGCGGCGTTTGGGCATATGCCGTCTTAGGGTGGGGAGGATATTGGGCATGGGATCCCGTGGAAACAGCTTCACTTCTACCATGGCTCATTTTAACAGCCTACTTTATCGTAAAAGAAATTTCAAAAGGAAAAACCAGCCTAACCCAAGAAACAATGATTATGCTCACATTCGCAAGTCTAGTATTTCTAAGCGCCTTAACCCGCGGCGGATTAACCCAATCAGTCCATTCATATGCTTCATCCGCCATTGGCCCGGTAATGCTCTCATACGCTGTTGCTATGATGGGTTACTTCTTTTACCTATCAAAAAATAAACGCAAACCCCTCATCAAACTGGAAGTTGATAAAAAATCATTGACTGCACGTTCCTCATTTGTAGGATTCTGGGCATTAATCCTTATAGCTGCCGTATGCCTTGCCGGTTTAGCCTTTACCAATTTCGCATACAGCCTGTGGACTTATCCTTTTGTAGTTCTATTTGTTATAGCGCTAGTTGGGTTTAGCCTTAACGAAAAAACTCACTACGCCCGGCAATTTCTGATAGTTCTAGTAGCATTGGTTACAGGAGCTATCCTTTCATTGATAGGCATAGCGCCAGTAAATACTCTTCTAACTTTAACTCTCCCTCTTTTAATTGTGACATTAATGGGGTTAGTGTACAAACAGGTAAGAACCGCTCAGACTAAAAAGTTGTTTTGGCAAGGATTGTTTGGTTTAGCTGTGATTGTTTTACTTCTAGGTATTTTCGTAAGCGCCGGAGCAAAAACCTCAGCAACACTAGAAGATGTGAAGGTTAACTCTACCAATAAAGCTTTGAATCTAACCATTCAAATTAACAGTATACATTTAGATAATAGCACATCAAAAGTTTACAATGCCCAAGCTAAAGCAGTAATCTCAGAATATTCGATTATCACCGCAGACGTAACCGTCCATGATGACAAAACAAGTTACAGAGGAAATATATCCGCTAGCTTCTACCCCAACTATGGTCTAATGCTTAAACCTCTCATAATCAGCACAACCAGCGGAGATATCTACCTCCATTTAGAATTTACAGATGAACTCTATAACAGCCTTACTGACACCTTTAGTGGCACCAGTTCACTTTCAGACACCCTGTCTCTGAAAGTGCAAAATAACCCATTAATTTATCTTCTTTGGCTAGGCATAATTTTATTAGCTTTGGCTATTTTCGCTCAACTAATAAAGGATGTAGCTTTAACAAAGACGACAATCGACCAAAGCGTTATCCAAGAGTAATGTGCAACAAGTAGTATAAACCGCCAAGCCCCAAAGAAACAAGCCATAGCGCCAAGATTTTTAACATAAGGTTTTTTCTTGAAAAACAGTACCCTGTACTGCTTGATTCGTTAATCGACCACACCCAAACTAACCCTGCGCCTAAAACGAGGGCAAACACCCCTATTACACCATGGATAACACCCACAACCGCAACGATATCTAAACTATTGACGGCCTCAAGAACAGCTGAAACAAAAGAAGGCCCCATGTGCGCAAGGACCAGCAGAACGGTAATTATCATCACTACCATCATCGAGTTGCCATGCCAAACCCACTTCTTTTTTCGTTCAAGAAAAAGACTAACAACTATCAAAAAGGCAGCGCCGATTAAGATAACTACATTTGCCTGCGCCATCAACTCATGAACTACTTCAAAAGTAACTACCACAGCAGCCTACCCAGTAAAATATAATTTTATTTCTTAACTTATTCAAATATTTTGGGAAATAAAAATTTATAGGTAGCACAGGGTAATCAAAAGTTATATAAAGATAATCATCCGACATTTAATTGTCAATTTTGGTGGTTTTTATGGGAGAAACCTTGGAAGCAGCCAAAGCAGAGAAAAATTCTGTTGATTTAAAAAGCAGCGATTCCGTTGCAAAATATTGGTTGTATGCTGCAACAGTCTGGTTCCCAATTTTTGTTATCTTTGGCATGATAATGGCAATTAAGTTTTTTGTTCCCACATTTCTGGTTGATTCAGCGTTCGATACCTTTGGAAGAATCAGACCCGCCCATGTAAACGGTTTACTCTTTGGTTTCTTATCTTCTGGTCTTATAGGTGCCATGTATTACGTTGCCCCGAGACTCAGCAAAGTATCATTATATAAACCCCAAATAGGCAAGCTCGCAGCTATATTATGGAACGTTGCGGTGTTATCAGGTATTCTTTTGATAATGGTTGGAAACACACAAGCCAGAGAATACGCAGAGATGCCGTGGATAATTGATGTTTTGATAATGATTACCTTAGTTATAATTGGCATCACCATACTTGGCACGATCCTAAAAAGGAGAGAACGCAAACTCTATGTAAGCCTCTGGTTTTTTGCCGGGATATTTTTGTGGTTCCCAATTGTATATTTCATAGGAAACGTCATGTGGCAACCGCCAAGTGGAGCCCTTTTTGGCTTAACTGACGCCATAGTTAACTGGTTCTACGGACATAACGTACTGGGTCTTTGGTTCACACCTTTTGGATTGGCGTTATGGTACTATTTTATCCCTAAACTTTCAAAACGTGCCCTCTACAGCGTAACCCTCTCACTAATCAGCTTCTTCGCATTAGCATTCTTCTATACAGGCGTTGGAGGCCATCATCTATTACAATCTTCAATTCCCGAATGGCTAAAAACCATCGCCGTCACCACAAGTGGGCTCATGATGATTTCGGTGTTAACATTTGCAACAAACATCGGCATGACACTTCGCGGCGCCTGGCATACTTTCTTAAGCAATGTACCTTTAAGGTTCATTATTTTCGGCTTCGTATGCTATATTTTCGTCTCCATTCAAGGAACATTCCAAGCGCTCCGAGACATGAACCTCTATCTACACTATTCACAATGGACCGTTATGCATTCACATTTAGCACTCTACGCATCCTTCGGACTCACCATCGTAGGCATGATGTTCTATCTAGTCCCCCGAATAAGCGGAAAACCACTATACAACAAAAAACTCATGGATGTAACCTGGTGGGTTTCTCTACTAGGTTTTATTATTTTCATGTTAGGTATGATGCTCGCAGGGTTAGTAGCTAACGCTGGTTGGTTTACCCACCAAACAATTGCCCAAGTCCTACCAACTTTGGCACCTTACTTTATCATTAGAGCTATCGGCGGCGGAATCGTTGTCGTATCCGCTTTTCTCTTTGCCATAAACATCATAATGACAATTATATCAAAACCGACCCTGAACTTGATTTCTAAACAAAAGGGGGTTTTAAGCGATGAATAATACCGAAAAAAAACTTGAAAATGGATTAGATCGAATCGAAAGGTCAGTAACTAAACAAACTAAAACATTAGGAAAAAAGATCCAAATCAAAAATCTATTCCCCATAGCAGCAGGTGGAATAGCCGTATTTCTGCTTATGGTCAGCATGGTGGTGGTTGCCCCCTACATGTTTCTTTTAGATATTCCCCCAAGCGATACAGCTCACACATACACCACTCAGGAAGCGGAAGGAAGAAACTTATTCATGACTTTAGGGTGCTTCTACTGCCACTCTCAACAAGTTAGAGCTGCAGATTGGGGAATAGGCAACGTTTCACAAGAAGGTGACTACGTTTATGACAGTCCCAACGCGTTGGGGACAGAGAGAACGGGTCCAGACCTTGCTCAGATAGGAGGCATGCGACCAACTATTTGGCATCAAACCCACGACAAAGACCCAAGAAGCGTAAGCCCAGGTTCGATAATGCCAAACTTCGGCTTCTTAACCGACACCCAAATCGATGCCCTAATCGCCTACATTCAAAACTTAGGACAAAAAAATCTCCAAGTTGAGACATCCATAACCAACAACGCCGCGTACCATCCTGCAGTACCCCAAGATTACCTGAATACAACAAACCAATTTGGATCAATATACATGACAGTTCTATCCCAATACGATATAGAAAATGACGTATTCAACGGCAACGCATCATTAGGCGATCAATGGGCAGCAATTTATAACACCGCAAAAGCAAACTATACCCAACGCTGTTTGCCATGCCACGGTGGCTCAGGAAACGCTCAGGGCCCTTACGCACGCCATGTAGTTACACAACCAGCCAACCTAAACGAGAGAATCGCAACATTCCCAGGCAATAATTACCATATCTGGCGCGTCACCGAAGGAGTACCCGGAACAGCTATGCCTCCATGGGGTTTGTCACTAAGCAACACCCAAATCCAAATGATCGCAATTTACGAGATGAGTTTTGTATTTGGCTCAGCAAGAACAATATCAGGTGACATCTCCGATGCTGAAGGCGACAACTTCGCACAAACAACCCTTAATTCGCCACCAATAGCAGGCACTCAACAACAATTCAAAGCAGGACAAGATCTCTTCACTCTATATTGCGCCCAATGCCACGGTGAAAATGGTCAAGGAGACGGACCAGCTTCAGGGAAAGTCAATGGCGGCTATATTATTCCAGTGCCAGCCAACTTTACGGAATCAGGGAGCGATTTTGAAAATTATGGACGTTATGTTTGGAAAGCACGAGAAGGGGTAGAAACAACAAACATGCCTCCTTGGAAATTTGCATTATCAGATAACGAAATCTATGAGGCTATATTTTATGTTCAGAGTTTTTCTACCGTTCAAGATTATAATGCCAAGTGGGCACCCCAATACACTGATGCTTACGCAAGAAATCTAAAAGGCGGACCCGAATCCGCTGGATACTTAACCAGTTTAGGCGCATCGACTACTACTGCTATGATTATATTGTCTGCGATTGCACTTTGGGAACTAAAGTTTAAGCAACAAAAAATCATTTATGAAAAAACAAAACTGCAAAGTCAACGAAATTGCAGTTCAAGGAGGTTTAGGTTGTGAACATAGACATGCTCATTTACACGATAGGAGCGCTGTTGATAACTTTGATAACTGCAGGATTTGTGGTTTGGGCGTTTAAAACAAAACAGTTCGAATCCAATGATTTCCTATGCTCTCTGCCCCTTGAGGAGGATGAAGAATAAAATTGAATCAGTCTTTTCTATCGCACATAGTATTTGTTGATCCAATCTATGCATATGTCACATTACTTATTGTTGGATTAGTATCAATTGCCATCTTCTTAATTGTCCGAAGCTCTGACGAATACACTGTTGAAGAAACAGAAAAAAACTCTGAAGATTTCGCAGGAACAATCCGCGACTCCAAAGGACCCGTAACTAAATGGCTTTGGGTAGTCTACATAGGCTTAATTATCTGGGCAATTGCATACTTAGCACAGCATTGGAGCGAATTTGCCACCTTTCCATAAATCATAATCAGAGTACATCGCAGCCGAGCAACTGATAAATTAGGCAACGCCGATACTTTAAGTAGGTACCCTCAATGATTACAGAAAAAGTCACTCATTTCTACGGCTGCCAAATGACAACCAGCTATTCCGCAAAACAACATAAGCTACGCAAACTCATCGCACACCTCTCTGAAAAACAAGCAACAAACAACGAATTTGTCTCTCTTTACATACCAGCTCACGCATCAATTGACACCATTGTGGCGAACCTCAAAGAAGACATTGAAACTGCGAGTTTAAAATCCAGAAACACCAACCAACGAATCCAAGAAGCCCTCCGAGGCATAATCCTGAGGGTAAAACAGCAGAAACAAGCGCCAGAGAATGGACTTGTACTCTTCGCAGGAATATTTGCTGGAATCAATCAGGATAAAGAGACTTTAAACATCGAAGAACTCGTTCCCCCTAAACCCGTGAACAAATTCTATAGAGAGATAACGAACCATTTCGAGTTGGAACAGCTTAGACAAATGCTAAGAGACCAACGAATAGTTGGCTTAATCGCAATCGACGCAAAACAAGCAACCATTGCCATACGCAATGGAGAACACATTGAATTTTTAGAAAACCTCACCTCGGGTGTACCCGGCAAAACAAGCAAAGGTGGACAGAGTCAACGTCGCTACGAACGCGAACGCGACATGGAAATCACCTATTTCTTCAACAGAATAGCCGAGCACTCAGCTAAGGCGTTTCTGGAAAAACAAAAAGCTACTGTACTAATTGTAGGTGGACCAGGGTTAACGAAAAACGAATTCATTAAAGGCAATTTTTTGCATTATGAACTTAAAAATGCCCTACTAAATGTGGTTGACACTCAAACTGCATGTGAAGACGGCATACGCGAAATGCTCGCCAAATCCTCCGAGACACTAAAAAGCATGTGTGGACCAGAAGAGAAAAAGACAATGATGCGACTCGAAGCAGAACTCAATAAAGAACAAGGTTTGGCGACCACCGGTTTAGATTCTGTTCTGGAGGATCTTAAGAGAGGAGCAGTTGAAATTGCACTCATAACTGACGATTCTGATCTCTATGAAGTTGAAGCCCTATGCAAAAAATGCGGTCTTGGCAAATCAGAAATACTCAAAAAGAAAGATACAACTACACTTCAAACGCTGTTGGCGACGCCCTGCATGAAATGCAAGGGAATAGAATGGGAGATTGTGGAAAAGGATATGGTGGATGTTTTGGAGGATGCAGCAGCACAAACAGATGCAAAAGTTGAGGTTATTTTTACAGGCACAGAAGAGAAAGCGCGACTTTCTGCATTGGGTGGGTTCGCGGCACTTTTGAGATACAGATAGCCATAAGGAAGTTCTTCATTCAAAGTTTAACTTCCTAGTCAAACTAAGGCGCCTTAAGTACAAGTCACTGAAACTATTATGAAAGTAGTAGTGAACCCACTAAAGTTACTTTAGTTCGTTCCTTTATTCAGCAAATGGAGTTTTTATTTGGAAAACACAAATAAGCAATCAGCAACGTTTCAATTCTGAACATCATGAAGTCTATCTGTCAAGTATGCAGTCAACCATACCGAGGCATCCCCCTAAGCAGCGTTAAAGATGGCAAAACAGTGGAAGTTTGTCCCTCATGCTACAAAACCCTCGACGCCGAATACCGAAAAAACAGTTGTTTAGCCTGTGTCTTCTTCCATATGGGCTCCTGCACACTCTTTGGAACCGACCTAGAAGAACCGTATGTACAGAACGCTAAATGCGAATTTTTCACAACCAGCACTGACCCAACAGTTGTTGCACAGGTAAAAGAGAAAGCAGATGTGCGGAAAAAAATTAAGGAAACACCTTCATGTCCATTGACAATTAATGAACTCATTGAAGAATTACAAAAAAGAGGACAAACACTAACATATTTCTGCTGCCACTGCGGTTCCGCACTTAAGGTTGGAGCCAATCAGGAAATCCAAAAAACCTGTCCCCACTGCAATTACGACCTCTCAGCCATAGATCTCACTAAACTAATCAGCCAGCACATTTAACCAGAAAAGGCACTGGTGAATGTTTGAGTATCTGCTTCTGTATCCCCATTCGTTAATATTTAATTCTTAAGCTGATAATTAGTCGGCAAAAAGGACTGGGACATCTCAGGGCCACTTATTCCTTCTAATTAGAATTTGGGGAAAGGAGTATAAAGACTCATAATTTCCCTCTTAGTCTATTTCTTTAGCTTTTCAATAATTTTCAAAAAAGCTTAAGTGCGTAAACTTTAAGCTAGCTTGCAAAGGAACAGAGTAAATTGAGTAAAGTAATAGCTTCAAACAAGATACTTGTTATTATACTTCTTTGCATCTTGTTTGCGCAAATTTTAATGCCGAATAGTAGCGGTCTCTCCGAAAGCAAAAGCAATCAACCTGCGGCATCAATCACCAGAACCCCAGAATTTGACTCAGCGAAAACGACCAGTTTAGGAGAAATGACGGAGGGCACAATTAAATTCGCAATTGGTTTTAGCACACGCAACGATGACAAACTGCAGAACTTCATAGATAGCTCTCGCATGATAACGTATGGAGTACAAAACGTATTAACAGAGGAAGAATTTGAAACAGAATATTCACCCCATCAAGCAGACTACGACCAAGTTTTGTCTTACCTTTCAGCCCACAACATAAATGTCACTGCGACAAGCCAAAATCGATTGCTAATAAACGCAGTTGGCACCGTTGACGATGTCGCAACAGCATTTGAAACCCAAATCGGTTTATACTCTTACCAAAACATTACGTTTTATTCAAGTTCACAAACCATCGCAGTACCAAGTAAATTAAATTCATGCAATATCGCAGGAATCGACATTAATAGTTTTCCAGCCCAACCCTTCCTTACAAAAGTATCAGATTTCGCAGAACCCGCCGGGCTTGCATACAATAAGGCACCAAGCGAATTCAGGAGCGCCTACGGTATATCTACTGCCATAGGAAATGGATGGACTGGAGCAGGGCAAACAATTGGCATCGTAGATGCATACGGCGACCCAACAATAGTGTCGGACGTAAACGCCTTTAATTCTCTTTTTGGACTTCCAGCCTTATCTTTAACAATTAATGGAACAGGGGGATCAGACAGCGGCTGGGCTACTGAAACAGCATTGGATGTTGAATGGGCTCATGCAATGGCTCCCGAGGCTGCAATAATACTACAACTTGCACCTGACAACTACTATAGCAGCCTTTTTCAAGCTATCAATACCCTTGTCCAACAAACTAATCCACCAGATATCATCTCCCTAAGCTTCGGTGGTGAAGAAACAAACAGTTATTCCCACATTCTAGCAGCTGCTGCAGCAAAAGGAATCAAAGTTTTTGTTTCAACAGGCGATAGCGGTGCCTATAATGGTGGAAGTAACATTAGCGTCCAGTATCCTGCATCAGACCCAAACGTAATCGCGGTCGGAGGAACCACACTTTATAGCAACACAGTCCAAGGGACTAACCAATACTTTGAAAATGGTTGGAGCGGAAGCGGTGGAGGTTACTCTAACATATTTTTGGAACCAGCATTTCAAGCAAATGCAGGTATTCCCAATACTTCAGGCATGCGGGCCATCCCCGACATTTGTCTTGACGCCGATCCCGCCTCAGGGGTTACGATTTACATTGATGGCGATAGACAGACCGGTTGGGGTGGCACAAGTCTATCCGCGCCTTTGATGGCAGGTATTGCAGCAGTTGCTTTGGATGGAAATTGGAATTTAGATAACAACGCATTCTACAGCATTTACGGAACAAACAGGTACAATGTCTCCTTCCATGACGTCTATAGATATGGAAACAATGGATACTACTCTGTCCAAACCGGTTGGGATGCCGTAACTGGTCTAGGGTCAATTAATTTTCACAACTTTGCCAGCTTTTTTGGTGTAAATAGCGATATCTCGCTGACGAACCCTCTTTTAGATTCTTCAAGTGTTGTACGTGGTTCCACATTAACAACAAACTATAGCATCAACAATCCAAGCAGTTATTCCCTAATTCAGATAGGTCTAGGTACATCCATCCGCCTCCACGGAACAATCAATGAAATAAATGATACCTCAAATGACATCTATGTTAAAGTTCTTGGCGGAGACAATACACTAAACAGACAATTTGCTACAAGCCCAACTATAGCTCCAGGATCTTATGATGTATCATGGAATGTTTGGATGGGACCACCTGGTTATGGTACTCTACTGGCTTCAAGTGGATGGCGGACAGATCAGCTCCAAATTTTGTCATCAAGCACTGAATTCGACTTTCAGCTCTCTGCGTCACCCAACTCTCAAACAATAGCACCAGAGGGTTCAGCAACTTACAATATTACATCGACATTGACTAGCGGAACATCCACACTTGTCTCGTTATCATGCACAAATGTAACCTCTGATTTCTCATTTATTTTCAATCAGCAGTCTGGTAACCCCACGTTCACTTCTACATTCACCGTTCAATCAAGCCCAATCGCGCCTCATGGAAACTATACATTTATCATTAACGGTACAGGCGAAGGAAAAAACCACTACTCCACAATAACACTAAATATTGGTGATAATTACGAACCTGATGATAGTTTCTCTCAATTCAGTTCAATGACAGTGACCACTTCTTTGCAGCATCAGTTGAGAAGCATAGAACCTGCAGGTGACAACGACTATATCCGTTTCTACGCAAGCCCAGGCACTTATACATTCTACACAAATAGCTCAATGGATACGTACGGTTATCTATATGATTCTGACCAAAAATTGTTAACCTATGATGACGATTTAGGAGGCAACTTTCAATTCCGTATTAATTTTCAGATACTAGAAAGCGGATATTACTATTTAAGAGTAAAAAATCTTTTGAACATAAGCACGGGTAATTATACCCTGTATTACAACTATATACCTGCTCCTTCTGCCCCAACGCAAATAACCCCGACCAACAACTATGTAAATGCAAGCAATAACGCCTTGTTCAGATGGAGCAACTCTACAGATGCCACAAGCTATCAAATCGAAATTTCTGGACCCTCACCAGGGATTTACAATACAACAAGCACCTCTTTTCAGCTAACGTTCCTTACTGAGGGCACTTATACATGGCACGTAAGAGCATACAATATCAATGGCTGGAGCGATTGGTCACCAACTTGGACCTTCATCCTTGACCTAACCCCGCCTACAATTCCTAATCCGGACGATGGATTCACTGGGTGGTTAACAAATAATACGCCCACATTCAATTGGTCAGCAAATGACTCTAAAAGTGGCGTAGCAGGATACTACTGGCGAGTAGATAATGGACCAGAAACCTGGACCACAACGAAATCTGTCATATTAACACCCCAAACCGATGGAACCCACATCTTCTATGTAAAATCCAAAGACAACGCAGCAAACAACAGCACATACGGAAGTTTCACCTTCCAAATAGACACAATCCAACCCTTCGGTTCAATTTCAATAAGCCAAACAAGTGCTTACACTACATCAGTTTTTGTAACATTATTTTTAACCTTCACCGACCAAACATCAGGCATTGATAAGGTCCGCTTTAGCAATGATGGCGTATGGGATACAGAACCATGGGAAAACCCGTTCGACACAAAAGCTTGGTCTCTAACTATTGGAGATGGATTGAAAACAGTTTATTATCAAGTAAAAGATGCTGCAGGTTTACAATCAATTACATACTCAAGCACAATAACTCTTGATACCTCACCGCCATCAGGATCTGTCCAAATTAATAATGAAGCAACATATACTAGCTCTGCTTTGGTCACTTTATCATTAACAGCCACAGATGCGACGTCGGGAATAAATCAAGTAAGATTCAGCAATAATGGCGTCTGGGATAACACCCAATGGGAGACGCCGAAAGATAGCAGAACATGGACATTAAGTACAGGCGATGGATCAAAAACAGTTTACTACCAAATCAAGGACAATGCTGGACTTATTTTCACTGCAACTTCCAACATAATCCTTGACACTACGCCCCCATCAGGCTCAATCACAATCGAAAACAGTGCCCAATACATCAATAATACTACAGTTAACCTGACATTGTCACTCTCTGACAATAACTCCAATGCAGCAACAATGCGTTTTTCCAATGACAATGTTACTTGGTCTGATTGGCAAAATTTTTCAATTTCTAAAACTTGGCAACTCCCAAATAATGATGCTATAAAAGTTGTCTATGTCCAATTCAGAGACAATGCGGGATTAACTTCAATTTACGATGCTTCTATAGTGCTTGACATGACAACTCCAACCCCGGATGCGGGTTCCAGCCAAACCATCACCCTGGGAAACAGTGTCGTTTTAAACGGAAGTAATAGCACCGACAACTCAGGCATAGCAAGTTATCACTGGGACTTTGACGACGGCACAACTGCCACAGGAGTGACAACAAACCACACATACTCCAGCATTGGAACATACATAACATTATTAACTGTAAAAGACGTAGCCGGAAACACAGCCTCAACAACGACATCAATAATTGTCCTAGCCCAGCCATCAGAATCTATTTCACCTTCAACTAGCTCAACAACAAACCCCACGACTTCACAGACATCAACCCCAACACCAAAGCCCACATCCACTCCAACACCCTCCGCAACCAAAGGACCAATAACAGTTTTTGATGGCTCAACCGAACTTTTTACTGTCAGCGGAAACATAACCACAAAACAAATCTCCAACGCTAAAATCCAAGTAGACCAAACTGCGAAAATAACAACACTCTCTTTCACAGTAACAGGGGAAAACGGAACATTTGGTTTTGGAAACATAACCGTAACTAAAAACGAGATACACTTTGGAACAAAACCCACCGTCTTTATAGACAATGAAATCGCAGAAAATCAAGGTTTCACCCAAGATGGAAACAACTACTACGTTTGGTTTACGATACATTTTAGCATCCACAGCCTGTCAGTGGTTTTCTCAAGTGGCGAAAAGTCAACAACAATAGATTCCTCTACCCTCACAATTTCGGCAATAGCAGTAGTAATTGTTTGCATAGCCTTGGCGATTGTGACTTTTCTACTAAAACGAAGAAAAACACCGACGTAATCAGATGTCTAAACCAATTTTCTTTCTTTCTTTTTAGTTCCTGAATAACCGACAAAAATTCCTTTATAATCGAATACGGCAACTAATTCTTTAAAATTCACAACCATAAGCGATAACAGTGTAAACAACGGTATCAATGAATAATAATACAACGGAGTCGTTATCCCCGACCCAAAAACCATTCCTAAGAATCCCAAACCCATACCAGGGTATAGCAGCATAAAGTTTGACAGACACAAAGCAGTTACTACAGACACAGCAGCAGTTTTTAGATTTCTTCGATTATACATAACGAACAGTGGAATCGCCAGTATACCAAATCGGGGGTCAAAAAAACCAAACGCAAACACAATTCCAGACAGAAGGGGCTTGTTTTTGCTGCCTAAGTAGAAGCTGAGAAGAAACAGAAAAGTTAAGAATACTTTGGCTTGCCCCTCACCCCATTGCCAATAGTAACTCAGCGAAAAGCTACCTTCTGCATTTGGAAACGGCAATAACAACGCGATGGCTAAAACTGAAAGAGTTGCCGCCCAATGTTTCCCTTCGAGAAGCCTATAGATTAAATACCCCATAAGTGGAAGAAGCATGAACTGCACTATGTCAAATACCCACAACGCCTGCTGATAGTCCAAGGCAAGAAATGGGGTGGTTATTAAAAGGAAGTTAGGAAGGTACTTGTAGGCTTCTGGATGAGGAGGAGTTAGCGGTTCTGCACCACCCAGAGCACCGAAAGTATAGATGTGAGCGGGGTTGTTCCAGAGTCTCCATGAAGCCACATAGTAGGCTGAAAAATCTTTGGCTAAGATACTACCTTGAGTGTTGATGCCGGACGTCAGAGTGTGAGTTTCGGGGTATGCTACAATGGCAGTGTATGCATTCATTGATAGTAGGATAATGACAAAGAAAATTAGCAGAATTTTGGTTTCACATTGCTTTTTTGTCATTGTCACCAGATTTGAGGTAGATAAGTCGACAGTAGAGGGTGAATTGAATCTTTTATACTTCTTTGTTACTGGCACATTCAGAATGGCTTTAAAGCGAGTGGTAACCTTACTCAACCACTTCAAAACTTTAAACGTTAATTTAGAAATCGAAATCATCTAATCTAATAGATATAATTCTACATGATCCACCAGGGAATCGGAAAGCTTTGGATTTGGATTTGATCTTTTTTCAGTTAACCCAAGCCAATTAACCGTGAATTCGTTCGCAGCTATAATATTTGATTTCATGTGCTGAAATTCAATAACATTGTATTACCATTGTAATACAAGTGGAAATACTTTTATGCAAACAACCAATCAAACCCCCTAAAAGCAAGGATTGTAACTATATGAAAACTCAAAAACAGAGCAGCGCCAAACGCGCCTCAATAATTGCTATAACAGCTGCACTCTATACAATATTCTTCTTCCTCTCCTACTCCATAACCCTACCAAACTTTACCCTTCTCTACCTGCCAATAATCCTCCTAGGAGTATTTCCAGTCTGGTTTGGCTGGAGCGGATTAGTTGGCGCAATGATCGGAGGTTTCATAGGAGGAGCCTTCGTTGAGGGACTAGGGTTACTAGGAATCTTTGAGTCAGTCGTAGCTCTACTGATTTACCTCATCAACTGGGTTCTTATTCCAAGAAGAGCTGCAGAAGACGGAAACAAACGAAAAATAGCACTCATGCTGGCTACACTTGCAGTAAGCCTGCTAGCGGGCACAAGCTACATACTACTGCAGTATACAGTTCTGCCACAGCTATTTACCACAGCTGAAGCCTTCACAGTACTAATTCCAACGTTCTTCATCAACTTACCCATAGTTCTGATAACATGCCCAGCACTTATACGTGCAATTTCTCCGAAGCTGCGGACATGGGGCATGTACACCGGCAACTTTTCGGAGTGGCGCAGCAAAAACAAAAATTAAGCCTCCACCACCTTTCATTCTCTTTTTTGCCTTAATCATGTCCAATACTTTTAAGTTAAACCACTCCTAAAACCAACTTGGCGCAAGACACATGAAAACTAAAATTCTAAAAATTACCCCACAACAACTCGTCGAGATCCTACAAGGCAAAGCAGATCAAGTTACAGCAAACCTACCAAACGACACCGAACTTTTAGAAGCCAAAGTAGATTTACTTTCAAAACAGGTCATTCTGTTGCTTCAAAGCAGCAAATTCGAGAATACCTCCGATACAACACCGACTCCAGAAATAAACTCAGTTCCCTTCGTTTTAGAAACAAAAGAGAAGCCTCCACTAACTACCGTGACAGTCAAAACCTTGGAGCCAAAAATAGTAGATCTAAAGCCTGAAAGCAGCCCCGCCGTCGCAAAGGCAGCGCAGCCGCCAGCAAGCCGTTATGCTGCTAAAATGGAAAACGAATTCAGCCCAGACCAGCGTAAACTACTGAGTTTCACAGTAACAGACGATTGCGTGATTGTAAAACCTGTAGTTTTCCTTAAGACCGAGTGGGATGACATTAATGAGGTTGTTCGAGGCATAGGCGGCAGATGGGTAAAAGGTGACATTATCAGTTACTGGGAAATTCCCCTATAGTAAGCTACAAGAGACAATGAATTTGATGCTAAGACGACTATATTGAGATTAAACACAAACTATTGTTTCCAAAAGAATCAATGTAAAATAATCCTAAAATAACCATCAATAACCCAGCACACCTGACATTAGTCCTCCGCACTACAATTTTTTCCAATGATTCAGGTGAATTAAACATAGTCACCCTCTATAAAATCACTCAACATCGACCTTTTTTAACTACTTAATTCTTGTTTATCTCTATAACAAGTAGGCGTAATTGTGAACTCCTTGCGGATTATATTTATGGGCGCTTTAAAGTTAAAAAACCGAAAAAAATCAAATACTTCTATCACCGTTTATGTAGTAGTGAATTAAGTTGATTAGACGATCCAGACTTGCTGTTTTAGTTTGCCTAATTTTTGTAAGCGTAATAGTTTGGGCAGTCAGCTTCAAATATCCGAGTACGTACATGGAAAAATCAGGATACACCGCTGTCGCTTTAACGGTTGTGTATTTCATTTTCGAAGTTCTGTTTGAAGACCTTATCAGTAACAGAATCAGAGACGCTAAAACACGATATTCACTTCGAAAAGTCATTTCAGGCCTAAGCATAGCTATTTTCATTATTATTACAATAAGCATTTGGATTGTGGAAACCCAAAACATCCTAATCACCATAGGTTTGCTTGGGGCCGCAATAGCCTTTGCCCTCCAAGATATTTTTAAGAATTTCATGGGTGGTGTTATAATATTTGTAAATGGCATCTATCGTGTTGGTGACCGAGTACAAATCGATCAGTTGTTCGGTGATGTAATTGATATTAGTATTTTCTATACAACCTTGATGGAGACACGTGGTTGGGTTGGCGGCGATCAAGCCACAGGCAGATTAACCACAGTGCCTAATGGAGGCATCCTAACTGGAACTGTTAAAAACTACACTAAAGACTTTGATTTCATGTGGGATGAACTCACCTTGCCCATAACCTACGGCAGCGATTGGAAAAATGCAGCAGACAAAATCCTCAGCATTGTTAGAAAAGAAACCGCGCCTGTGGCTGAAAACTCAAAGAAAACCATGGAGCGCATTGAGGGAAAATACTATTTCACTCAACGATCACTTGAACCTGCCATATATATCGCATTAACTGATAACTGGATTACATTTCCAATCAGGTATGTAACTGAAGTTAGGACACGACGGGCTATGCATGATCACTTAAGCCGACTGGTCCTTGAGGAAATCGAAAAATCTGAAAACATAAAGATTGCGTCCTCTACCATAAACATAACTGAGTTCCCGCAGGTCCACATTAAAAAGGAATAAGTAAAATTCATTAAACTCTAATCTAAAAAGATGAAGTTTAAAAAAGAAGTTACTTCAAAATTGTCTGCAAAACATGAGTAATTATATTGCCCGCAATAGGATTGGGTAAAATTTGTATAAAGTAACTCATATCCGAAGTAGAATGCAGTTGGTAGTCTAATCCCCGTTGAGAAACGTTTCGTTGTACTTAATTGATAACACAATAACTGGAAACTTATTGTAAAGATTTTACGCAAAAACAAAACAAACAGTTAGCCATGCATATACCAAACATATCGACACTTCACACCGCTTCGAAACAATATGTGTCTCATCTAAATATCGCTCAGACACTACATTGACTCGACATCTCAGGCGATTGGTGGCCGCAGGCTGAGCTAGTCGACCGAAGTCTTCTAGCTTACACCCCGGCTCCATCAAACCCATCTTTTATGGGAGCCTTCGTCCCGGTTAACGGGAATGGCTGCCTCTTTTCGGGAGAGGCTTCGAGCTTAGATGCTTTCAGCTCTTATCCACAACGGCGTGGCTGCCCGGCGACTGCCTTATCAGACAACCGGTTAACTAGAGGCCACAGCGTCCCGTTCCTCTCGTACTAGGGACCCTTTCCCCTCAAGCAGCCAACACTCCCAGCAGATAAAGTCCGACCTGTCTCACGACGGTCTAAACCCAGCTCACGTTCCCTTTTAATAGGCGAGCAGCCTCACCCTTGGCCCCTTATGCAGGGCCAGGATAGGAAGAGCCGACATCGAGGTACCAAGCCGCGGGGTCGATGGGGACTCTCGCCCGCGACGAGCCTGTTATCCCTAGGGTAATTTTTCTGACACATCCAGCCCCCACCAATGGGGAGCATGGATGATCGCTAAGCCCGGATTTCTCCTCTGCGTCCCTTACTGTTTGGGACTCAGTCAGGCTGGCTTTTGCCCTTGCACTCTACGGAGGGTTTCTGTCCCTCCTGAGCCAACCTTAGGGCGCCCTTGATATCTTTTCAAGGGCGTGCCGCCCCAGCCGAACTGCCCACCTACCGTTGTTCCGGCCCGCAAGGGGTCGGTAAGAAACACGGTTGCAGAAAGTCGGTGTTCCATTGTTGCCTCCCCCGTGTCCCAGAGAACACAGGATCGACGGCTCCCGACTACGCTCTGCATCCACAACCGTATTCCAGCGGCAGGCTGCAGTAAAACTCCACAGGGACTTCTTTTCCCGCTGGGAGATCGTGGACTGTTCGTCCACGTTATGTGGTTTCACCGGGTACTACGCGGGGACAGTGGGGCCCTCGTTGATCCATTCATGCACGTCGGAACTTACCCGACAAGGCATTTGGCTACCTTGAGAGAGTCAGAGTTACTCCCGGCGTTTGCAGGCCCTTAGCCCAGTTGGACCCAGGTTTCAGGTACCTGTACTGGCCAGGATTCAGAAGCCGTTCACAAGCTTTCGCTCTTGCGGCTTCCTGTGTTTTTATTAAACAGTCGAGACCCCTTTGTCACTGCGACCTGCTCTCACAGCACGAGGCTGAAAGAACAGGCACCCCTTATACCAAAGGTACGGGGCTAATTTGCCGAGTTCCCTCGCATTAGTGTATACCCGACACGCCTTAGGTTTCTCGCCTAGGGACACCTGTGTCGGTTCTAGGTACGGTCATACAGGATCCTTCTCAGTGTGTTTTTCAGTGGCTCCAGAGATCAGCTGAACCTCCCTAAAACGGGTGGCTATTCCCACTTTCGCCCAGTTCTCGCCATTACGGCACTCCCTGGGTTTATAAGGTTAAACAAGGCGAAGACCTTGCTCAGCTTACCCCGAAACGTCAACACTGAGCTTGCGTTACCGCGCGTACCTGTATGGTTCCGGAATTTTAGCCGGATTCCCTTTTTCGGCATAATCGGTTAAGTTATGCCTTAGGATCGACTTACCCCCGGCTGACGATCGTTGCCGGGGAACCCTGGCCCCTTCGGCGGAAAAGATTCTCACTTTTCTTTGCTGTTACTACCACCGGGATTCGCAATCCTAATCGGTCCACTGGACCTCACAGCCCAGCTTCTGCCCAACTAGGACGCCTTCCTACCAGCGCAGCATAAGCTGCGTTCTGAGGTATCAGTGGCTGGCTTAGCCCCGTCAATTTTCGGGGCCGTCAGCCTCGGCGGGTGAGCTGTTACGCTTTCTTTGAAGGATGGCTGCTTCTAAGCCTACCTCCCCGCTGTCTGAGGCTGACGACGCCCTTTGGTTTGACATTTAGCCAGCACTTGGGGACTTTAACCTCAGTCTGGGTTGTCCCCCTCTCGGTCCAGGAGCTTACCCCCTGTAACCCGTCTCCCGAGGTCTCAGGTGCGAGTGGATTCGTAGTTTGAAAGGAAAGTGGACTCTTTCGAATCCTTGTTTTCCAATCAGTGCTCTACCCCACTAGCGGCCTCGCTCAGGACTGGGCTCAGGCCCACTTCGGAAGGAACTAGCTATCACCAGACTAGATTGGTCTTTAGCCCCTAGCCCCAGGTCTGGGGAACGAATTGCACGTCAGAACCCTTTCGAACCTCCACTAGGCTTTCGCCTAGCTTCGTCCTGCCCAGGGCTAGATCGTCTGGTTTCTAGTATGTATAGTCACGACTTCAGGCCCTTTCAGACCCTGCACCTGGCTCCTTGCGGAGTTGCGTGCGTGTTGGTTTCCCTTTGCTTACAAGTTTGACACTTTTAGGCTTGCCGTGGCTATAAACTCCCCGGCCCGTGTTTCTAGACGGAACGCGAAACCCTGATCCACTTTCTTCGTACAGCTGCTTCACAGCAGTTTCCTTCAGAAAGCTTCGTCTCTTCTGGGCCTCGCACGTCTGTAACTGTCTGGTTTCAGGCACTTTTCACCCCCATTTCGGGGTACTTTTCAGTTTTCCGTCACCGTACTAGTGCGCTATCGGTCTTGAGATGTATTTAGTCTTGGAAGTTGGTGACTTCCAATTTTCCATACCAAAGCCATGGTATGGTAGTCTGGGACTCTCGCTCAACTCTTTCTGGTTTACGTTTACGGGGCTATCACCCTCTATGGCAGGTCTTTTCAGGCCATTTCAACTTCGCCAGCGAAGAGGAAGCAAGGCCCTTAACCCTACATCTCCCACACATTTCTGTGCGGGATTCGGTTTGGACTCTTCCCAGTTCGCTCGCTGCTACTAAGGGAATCCCGTGTTGGTTTCTTTTCCTCCCCCTACTAAGATGCTTCCGTTCGGGGGGTTCCCGCTCCATAAAGGAGCAACAACCTCACGGTTGTTGAGAAGTCTCATTCGGGTATCCTCGGTTCTAAGGCTGCATGCGCTTACCCGAGGCGGTATCGCGGCTTGCCGCGCCCTTCTTCGGCTCTCAAGCCGAGCCATCCTCCAGACAGCGTGGCATGTTACGGGCCAATGGTAGTGTCTGTTTGGCGTTTAGTGAAATCACATATTGTCTCAAATTGATGTGTATTGGCGTCGTTGTATATGTTTGGCCTATGCATGGTGTCATTTTAAGCGCCAGTGCGCCCATTCACCGCTTCACTCCCCATCGTGTTATGGTGGGGAGTTGCATCTTTTCTGTTTGTGTAACCCATGTTACTGGGATTGCATTAGAAGCGTCAACGGTTAATATAAGTCTATCGTTGCCGATTGTTTGTGTTGGTCGTCGGTGTTTTGGCAGGTTATGCTTACGCTTCTGCATGTGCACTCCGATATTTTCGGGTGCGAGCCCCATATAGGGAAGCAATTATAGCTTCAAACCATCATAAAAACATGTCGTACCATCTGGTACATACCTGCAATTTTATTTTTAATCCTTTGGAAAATAGAAATCAATTAAAGCCTATAAAGAGTTTATAAAGAGTTGGTGTCTGGTCACAAAAGGGGATTCTCTAAAAAATAAAATAAGAAAAAAATCCATTCCTCACCCCTACAAAAATACAGGTAGAGATTAGGTGGCGCTAACAAAATGTTTGGTATAGGTTAGGAAATATTTCATTCCGTCTTAAAGAAAATAAAGATATAATTGTCTTAAAACAAAATCACTCACAACATCAATCCTTCAGTGCAACTAATGCCTCGGGGCAGTAACTTTTATTTGGGTAAAGTTTAATGTGTCTGTATATCTGGGTAAATTTGGGTGCCTCGATAGCTCAGCCCAGTAGAGCGGCTGCCTTGTAAGCAGCAGGCCGCGGGAGCAAGGCCCGCTCGAGGCTTCTCTTAAAAATTTTTGTGACCTACCTAATCGGATTCTTCGTGGTCAGGTTTCGCCGCAAGTTTTGCTTTAATTTGTTTTGAATCCAGTATAGTTAGCTTGTATTTGCGTGCTTGAGTTGAAACAAGCTCATTCTCGAAAAGTTTTCTCAGTGAACGGAAAATTTTCTTTGAGGATTCCCCAGTTTGGTCGACTATTTCTTGAAGCATTAGCTCTTTTCCGCCTTCAGCTTGGAGGACCGCGACAACTTTTTCATCGATTTTGTTTAGTTTCACCATGATATCACTGCCATAGATACTTTTTCAGTATAGCGTGGTCTTCTAAAGTATTTTGTGGTCACCTATGAGGAAGCATAGGTATGAGATGCTTCAGGGTTACCTTTTATGAGCGCGAAATGGGTGGGTCTCAAAAGAATTTTGAAGGTACTACATTCGATAAATTTGAAGCTCCGATCAGGCTTGTTTTGTATGGATTCAGCTTAGCAAACAAGTTTTGCCCTGCACAGTTGATAGCGCCGTTTCTGCTTTGCAACGCTTTACTTTTCTGTGTTCAATATCCTAAGACTAAAAATATCTAAAAAAGTTCGTGGTGAATCCATTTGCCATTACAAAAACTGTTGTAATCACAATTTACACAGGAACTCTTAACACCGATTTCACAGCACTCATCCGATTCTTCTTGTTCCATTATCTGAACCTCAACAATGCCACTATCTGGTTTAGCAATATAAGCTGATTTTCGAAGGCAAGAATGTATAGAAATTGGAATATCTATGATATTGTTTGAAGTAATACTCAGTTTTAAGGCGATTTCATTCCGAGGCAAAACTTCAGGTCGTGTACTATACCCATATAACGCTGAGGGATGAGTTCGTTAGGATTATTGCAAACTGCTTAAACTAAAGTTTTAACAAATTTAGGCAGCGTTTGGTTATGCCGATTGTTATGCTTAATTTTGTTCAAAACTAGCACCATTGAGTCCCGTCTGGTGTGCGATTGCATATAAAACGCGATATAATCGCTTTGAGAAATAAACACTGGCTAACGACATAATTGAAAAATTTTCGGCAATCAACGATATCTGCTACTTAACGTTTAATTTGCCCAAAAGAACACGATAGCCGCTTTCCCGAGCTAAAACCGCACAGTTACCGAAAGCTTCAAAAAAAGCTTCAGGCAAGGTTTTGGCACCAATTTTACTGCGAATAACCATTTGGAATGTGCCTTCTGCCGCAAGAACAGCGGGAGCACCTGCGATGATTGCTTTGACGATGTCCATGCCAGCACTCACTGGAGGGTTGGATAGGATACAGTTGAAGCACATATTTTTCACGGAATCATAGAGGTAACCGTAGCGGACCTGAGCATTTTGGATTTTATTAGCTTTCACATTCTGCCGCGCCAATCGGATTGCACGCATATTCACATCAGTCATAACTATTTGCAACTTGGAATTTGAGGTTGCTGCCGCAATACCAACTGCACCGTAGCCACAACCAAGATCCAGAACACATCCCTCATTTGGCAGGGCCATGGATTCAATGAGGACCCGCGTACCCAAATCCACCTTTTTTTTGGAAAATACACTCGAGGAAGATAAAAACTCAAAGCTACGGCCCCGTAATTTTGTGCGGATAATGCCGAAGCGGTCATCGCATTTAGGCAAATTAGAAAAATAGTGATCAACGGACTTATTTTTCTCTTTCATCGGCGCCGCCGCTACCGCTTTTCCATGCTTTTGGGTAAATATTACGGGGCATTAGAACTCTTGCCAAAGTGGCCACAGTGCCGTGCCGCAAATCTAGTATCTCTTGTGTAGAAAGCTGGGCACGACCAAGCGCCACCGCTTCGCCTTTCAAGGTGAAAATGGCTACGATATTGCTTTTTACGATACCGCTATCCACTTGCAAAACTCCAGGCACTGTTAAGTTTGCGCCGTGGCAGAGAGCGTCCACAGCTGAATCACGTACAACAATTTTTGGTAGCCCCATAAGGGCAGTTTCCATTGGCTCGATGAATTTGCAGAGGTAACCTTGGTCTTTAGTGCGTTCAAACTCGCCAAACCAGTAAGCCACGTCGTGGAGCGTTACGCATTTAACGCTGGTTTCAAGAAAAGGTCCCGCGCGGGTACGGCGAAGCTCTTGCATATGACCACCAACACCAAGGATTTCTCCAATATCAAAACAGAGTTTGCGAATATAGGTACCGCCCTCGCAGCCAACTTTGAAAAGAACATTACGTCCATCACGTTCAATATAGTCTATGTAGTAAATGCGTCGAGTACGAAGTTGACGTTTCACTGATGACCTCAGCGGTGGTCGCTGATAAATTTCGTCCTCAAATAGATTTAGCACGTGTTTTATACTTGGCTCGTCTACGTCGCCATGAAGTTTTAGGACACATATGTATTCTTTACCGCTATAAAGCAGCGCCTGAACCATTTTGGTAGCTTCTTCTAACGTTATGGGTAAAACTCCAGTGACTTTTGGGTCAAGTGTGCCGCCGTGTCCAATAGCATCAATTTTGAGGATTTTCTTGGTCCACGCTGCTACCTCGTGGCTTGTCGGCCCTGCTGGTTTGTCAAGATTTATTGTACCGAATCTAATGTATTGGTTGGGAGATCGTTCTGAGGGGGCGCAACCGTATTTTGGGTCAGTGGAATCTTCGGCTTTGGTTTGTAGTTCTCGTTTGGTTTCCCATGGCGGAATAGTTCGGGGCATACTTTATGTTATCTCCTAACAGATGAAGAAAAAGAAATACATGGTATTAAAGGTTAAAAATTTAGCAACAGCTGTCAGTAGTCATCTCTTCGAGTTTGCCTTCAGCTTCAAGAGCTTGGGCAACTTCGTCGTCGGACGCTCCTCTTTTCACTTCGATTTTGTCATTTAGAGGCATTAAGTGGTTGATATTGACGCGCCTGCGTTTGACGCCGGTGATCTTTTCGGGACCAGTCACTAGCACGAAGCTTTTATCGGTTACGTCTACGATAACGCATTTACCGCAACATTCTCGTCCTGCTTGTTTGATGCATATTCTGCCGACTTCAATAGCGGGCATATTTTCTGTCTCCTTAAAAAGGAGTACTGCAATCGGTCAATATAAGCATAACATTACTCAGAGACCAAAAATTGAGGATTATAATCTAAATTTCTTTGATTAATGATAAAAATCGCAAACCCAATATGTCTAAAGAATTTTAGCAAGCCCTTATTAGGGAAGAACCTTTAGGCTCTCGTCTCTATTTGAAAAGGTCAATTTCTAATTCAGCTTTGGGTCTGAGGATTCATTTGTGCTGCTTTGATACTACTTTTTATCATTATATCTTTTCCACACGAGTTTATTGAAATACAAATGCCCAAACATTTTAAAACGTAGCTTACCAAATAGGTGTTCTAACACAACAGTGGTACGATTTGACAGTAAATTACCATTATATGCAGTTACCTAGGGAAGTCATAGTTGGAAAAGATACCCTACAGCGCATCCCCGAAGTCGTTGGACGTCTTGGACTAAAGGGCAAAGCATTAGTGCTTTCAGATGATCAGTGCTACAAAATTGCGGGAAAAACCGTTTCAGACTTTCTTGAGGAGTCGGGATTAACTGCAGATTTTATTTTAGTTAAATCTATGACAGTTGATGACTTGATAATCGTTGAACGCCAACTTAAAGAGCAAAAACCAAGGGTGCTCTTCGGCGTCGGTGGCGGAACAATAATTGATGCCGCCAAACTCAGCTCCGCTAGCGTCAATATTCCCTTCATTAGTATCCCAACCACCGTGAGCCATGACGGCATAGCTAGCCCTCTCGCTTCAATCAAGGGCTCTGATAAACCCTATTCGATTATGGCACAGGCGCCTATGGCGATAATTGCAGATACACAAATTATCGCGCAGTCACCTTGGCGCTTTGTTGTCAGTGGGTGTAGCGATGTAATCAGCAAATTCACAGCTGTTAAGGATTGGAAGCTTGCGCGCTCAGAAAAAGGAGAATATTATGGGGGCTATGCAGCGAGTCTTGCATTGATGAGTGCAAAGCTTGTAACTGAGAGCGCAAATTTAATTGTGAAAAAACAAGATGAGGGGTTACGTGTGCTTTTAGAGGCGTTGATTAGCTGCGGTGTCGCCATGAGCATTGCAGGCAGCAGTCGTCCCTGCAGTGGTTCTGAGCACCTGTTTAGCCACGCATTGGATTTGGTGAATTCTCGCCATGCCCTGCATGGTGAGCAGTGTGGCGTAGGCTCAATTTTGACTTCTTTTCTGCATGGTTCAAACTGGCAGAAAATCAAAAGCACTCTTAAGCAGATAGGCGCACCAACCACCGCCCAAGAGTTAGGTGTAAAAGACGAAGATGTTGTTAAGGCATTGCAAATGGCTACAGCAATCAGACCGGAGAGATATACGATTCTGCATAAGCTGAACTTGAATTTTGATGCGTGTGAAACTGTTGCAAGAGCAACCGGAATAATTAGTTAAGTGCGCATAGGTTGAAGCAGTGCGAATTGGTTGCCTTCGGGATCTTCCGCTGCAGCAATCCAGCCAACTTCCGGAACCTCTTGTTTTGCCTGTATAATTTTGCCACCTAGTTTAACTATTTTCTCGAGAAAGTCACCTATAGACTCAACTGAAATATAGTTTATAGATTTACTTTCAGGGACTATCCTCTTGTACATTCCGCCGTTTACTCCTGGACTCTGAAGCATACCTTTTTCGTCTGTTGGCACGGTTTGGATGATCCAGTATTCTATGGGTCCATCTGCCTGAAGGATCTTCCAACCGAAAAGCTGCTCGTAGAAGCTTTTGAGTTTCTCTACGTCGTTTGCTGGAATTTCAAAATGGATAATTGTGTGGTCCAACTTTCGGTTTCACCTCTAGATTTACCTTAACCTTGCGATTAACCTAAGAGATACTAAAATAATATGAATATTGAAGATTTAACTTTTTTGAAAAAGAAAATTATAAGAAAATGAATAACGCTATTACTCTTTTACTTCTTCAGCAGGTTCAACTTCAGCTGGTTTCTGTTCTTCCTTTTTTTCCTCAACTGGCGCTGTTGCAATTTCTGGTTTAGGTTCAGCTTTGAAGGTTTCTACGAACTTGGTCTCAACGAGGTCAGGGAGGAATTTTTGGATATCCATGGCTATGCCGCGTTTAGCTATTTGGATGCCTTCCACATAGAAAGTTTCTTCAGGCATGTCAATTGTTAAGTTTTTAGCGTTCAAGCTAATCTTGAATTTATCTTCTTCAACAACTGGAACTCTGCGGTGAATTAAAGCGCCAATTTTTTCGGTTTGCGCTTCAATTTTTTTGGTGACAGTTACGTCATATATGAGAGTTCTTCCCGCCAATGCAGGGTTAAAGTCCAAGAGAACTCTGCCCGCACCGATAGAGCGGATTGTTGCCATCTTTCCTTGGAATTCGATGCGTGCACCGACGACTGGATTAATTTGTTTGGAAAGAAGCTGTTTTATCGATACACGGCGGATTTTTTCTGGGTCGCGTGGACCGAATGCTTTGTCTGCGGGGATTTCAACGTTTTCAGCTTTACCAACTTCCGCAGTAAGTATTGATTCATCAAGTGCTTTCAAAACCCAGCCTTCGCCTACTACGACGAGTTTTGGCTCATAGATTTCTCCTTCTTTGTGAAGGTGTTCTTTTTTGGCGACTTCATCTTTTGTTGTGTCGAAAACTTCGTTTGTTTCTTTAACTTTCGCTAAATAATCGATTAGTATGAAATCTCCTTTTTGTAGGGCCATCTTGAATCATCCTTTAACTGTACGGGGAAGTGTAGAGTTTCAAACGCGCATAAAAACTTTATCCAGAAAAAAGAGATGTAAGGGCACCTTTTGAACAGTTTTCCTATTGAAAAATGAATCAGGATTTTCTGCTATTTCCAAGTATTTTTGAGGTTCTAGTTTAACGACTTTCCTACAAGGTCTATATTGACAGAATTCTCCTGGAAAGTTTATTCTATTGAGCTAACAAATTGTCTTTTCCTTCGTTAGTGCATTTAGACTATTTTCTGCCAAAGAGTTAAAACACGCTTTCTAAACATAGTTAAGTAGAAATGTCGATCCTAAATGCCTCTTCCGCCTTTTTACTTCTCGCCAAACCCGTCCAATCAGCTCTAGCCGAATTCGGTTTCACAGTGCCCACGCTACCCCAAACATTGGCTTTTGCACCGATCCTGGGAGGCAAAAACGTATTGCTGATTGCACCAACTGGTACAGGCAAAACTGAGGCGGTGATGTTTCCAATTTTCTCGAGATTATTAGAAAACCCCAACCCACCACAAGGTGGTATCGAAGTCATCTATATCACGCCGCTTCGTGCACTAAATCGCGATATGCTAAAACGCCTTAAGTATTGGAGCGAAAAACTCGACTTAACTGTAGACGTGCGTCATGGCGATACTGAAATGAAAATCCGCCGCAAACAAGCAAAAACACCACCTCAACTCCTCGTAACCACCCCTGAAACCCTCCAAGCTATCTTGCCCGGCTCGCAGATGCGTCGCCACCTCCGAAACGTCGAGTTCGTTGTTGTTGATGAGGTGCATGGTTTGGCTGGCAGCAAACGAGGCGTTCAGCTATCCCTCGGGCTGGAGCGGCTCCGGCTGATTACCGCGAAAGATTTTCAGAGAATCGGCTTATCCGCCACCGTCGGCAACCCCGAAGAAATCGCCAAGTATCTCTCTGGAAGCCACCGAGAAGTCACCATTTTGCATGCCTCCGCAGAGAAGAGTTACCGCTACAGCGTCGAGCAGCCCCAAGTCCTCGAAGCAGATTATGAATTAGCTGGCAAACTAGAAATTTCGCCTGACGCCGCTTCAAGAATTCGTCGAATAATCGAGCTCGTCGATAACCACCGCTCCACGCTGATTTTTGTTAACAGCCGCACCGTCGCCGAAGTATTGGGGTATAAGCTGGCGCAGCTTGGACGAGATGACATCGCGGTGCATCATGGTTCCATCTCCAAGGAGGAACGGATCGCCATCGAAGACGCCTTCAAAGAGGGGCAGCTGAAAGCCATCATCTGCACCAGCACCCTTGAGTTAGGCATTGATGTGGGGCAAGTAGATTTAGTGCTGCAGTATATGTCGCCGCGGCAGGTCAGCAGCCTGATTCAGCGAGTGGGCAGAAGCGGACACAGACAGGGACGGCAATCTGAAGGCACAGTAATCACTGTTTACCCCGACGATACCTTGGAGGCTTTAGCGGCAATTAAAAATGCCCAGGCGGGATGCATCGAACCCGTCGCCATGCATGTGGGGGCGCTGGATGTTTTGGCGCATCAGATTGCGGGCTTACTCATGGACAGTCAGCAAACGCTTTTGGTGAAGGATTTGACGCGACTAATCCACCGCAGCTACCTCTATCGCAAAATCCAGAAAACGCAGCTTTTGGACCTGCTACGCTTTTTAGACAGCCTCAACCAAATAAGACTCAGCGAAGACGAAACAGCTTTGAATAAAACCCGAAAAACACGCCCCTACTACTACGAAAACCTATCCATGATACCCGACGAGCGCCGCTATCCAGTTATCAACGTGATATCCGACCGCAAAATCGGCACGTTAGGCGACGAATTCATGGCGCTGCACGCACGGGTTGGCTTGAACTTTATCATGCGGGGAAAGGTGTGGCGCATCGTGCAGATTGAGGAGGAAGCTGGAACTGTGCATGTTGTGCCCTCCGAGAATCCGATGGCGTCGGTTCCAGGTTGGGACGGCGAGATTTTGCCTGTGCCCTACGCCCTCGCACAGCAGATGGGGCAGAACCGCCAGCGAATCGCCGAAGCCCTAAAGGAAACAGGGGACGCCACGGTTGCCGCGGAGGTTTTAGCTAAGGAGTTGGGCTCAGACAAAGCCAGTATGTCGGCGGCGATTTCGGAGGTGGAGGATCAGATCAAACAGGGCGCGCCGCTGCCAACCCAGAACCATATCGTGCTGGAAGCCTACGACCGCTACATCATCGTTCACGCATGCTTCGGTGAACTCGTCAACAAAACGCTCGGCGGCATCTTTGACAGCGTCCTCTCGGAACGCGAAGTCATCAACGGCTGGTGGACCGACGGCTACCGCATCCTCATCGAGGCACCCCGCAAACTCAACAAGCTGGAACTCGCCGAGTTGCCCCAGACCCTCTTTGGCTTAAGCGACGAAGCCGTGGATGATGCGTTTGGGCGGTATTTAGATGCCAAGTTTCCCTTCGGCTACAAAATGAAGTTTGTGGCGGAGCGCTTCGGCGTGTTGCCAAGGGGCAAAACCATGAGTTACCAGCGGCAAGCGGAACTTAAATCGCGCTTCAACAACACCCCCATATATCAAGAAACAATCCGCGAAGCCATGATGGAGAAAGTCGATTTGGAAAAGGCGAAGCATATAATGGGCGATGTAAAGACAGGCAAAATCAAAGTCACAACATACGTTAGCTACGAGAAACCCACACCGCTCGCCTACCACATCTTAGCCAAATTCGGCGACGTAACCGAGCTTATGGCGCCTGAACTGGTCCTTGTCGGCAACATTGACCAACTTAAAATGGCTATAGACGCTCGGGAAGTTACGTTAATATGCATGAAATGCGGCGAATGGATAATCCGCCAAAAAATCAAAGCCCTCCCCGAGGAACCCGTATGCGGCAACTGCGGGTCGGGGCTACTAGCGCCTCTGTACCGCTCACAGGACACAAATCAGCTGCGGGATGCCCTGGCTCGGAGACGTGGGGGCAAAGAACTTTTGCCTGAAGAACTCAAGGAGCTCAGTGTAGCCCGCCGCAAAGCCGACCTCACCCTGAGCTACGGCAAGCAGGCGGTGCGTGCGTTGCAAGTGAAGGGCGTCGGGGCAGAGACGGCATCGCGCATCTTAGGCAAGATGCACCCCGAAGAAGACAAGTTCTACATGGATTTGCTCAACGCGAAGATTCAGTTTCTACGCACCAGAGAATACTGGGATAAATAAATTTCTAAGAAAAGTAGTATTTATCGCCTGAGTCAAGTTTACTTTTGCTATTTACTTATTATTAAAGCCGTTTTGATTGAAATATTCGATAAATAATGCTTTTGAGAAGATCAAGAATTTTATCATCTCCTTTAATAGAAAAGGTGATAACCCCTTGAAGGCGCATACAAAAACAAACCGAGCGGCATCTCTAATTTCGCCATAACTGAATGCGTTTTTATGTCTGAAAAGGGACGCGCCCCCAGTCCAGAATCTCCAACGCCCATTCGTAATTCTAAAAGTTTCAGCGGCAGAACCCTTTTTGTCGGTGACACCATAAAAGCTGACATTGAAAGCCAAAAGCTTTGGGTACTACGTGTGATTCAATGGCGACGCAACGAGAACTCGTTAGAGAAGTTACTTCCTGACTACACGATCAAAAGCTTTTCTGGGTTGCAGTTCGACTTGAAAGTGCTAATTCAAGGTAGCGTTTTAGTTTTTCGAATACCCAAATTAGGAGATATCATCTGCAAGAGAGCTTGGTGTCTCTGAACAAAACCTATGCCTTTAACGGTTGTGATGTAGCCTTCTTTACCTTCAACATCTGCTTGCGTGAGTAAGCTGTGGTTTAGCAATAAAGGGATGTAATAGTTAAGTTGTGTAAAACTAAGGTTTGCACCATACATGATTTGTGTTTTAAGTATCCCTTCTTTTGCGATCCAGAGTATGGTTGCGATAATTGTGATTTGGTCTCGTCGTTTATGCTTTGATTTAAGCATAGTTTTACCTGATTAAAACGTATGTATTGTTTCTCTTTATAAGATTTATCCATAAAAATAACGATAAATAAAAATTTCTTGGCGATAATTTACTTCAACCCACTATCTCATCTATTTTTGGGGTTAAAAAAAGTAATATCAATTAATTTTGTCTTTTCAAGAAGAATCCGGGGAAGAGGTGGTTTTCTTTTCTACCCACGATAATTAGGTTGAGTTCACAAGAATGGCGAGTTTCTTTTTCGCTATAAACTTGTAGGATAATTGTGAGTAATAATGAAAAATGGACAAAAAAAACTTTGGTATTTTAACAAAAATAAGTAAGTCAGCTCAACTTTAAAAAGCAAGAATATTTTTGGCAGGAAAGGGCGAACTATGCTATCTTACAAAATCTTTTTACATCTTAGTTTTTCTTGCCCGTTTTGTGTGGGTTCTCTTTGGGCTTCTGATCCAGCTTTGTAGGCAAATATTCGTCAACGATATAGGTTAGACCATATCTGCTGAAGGCTTCAAGTTCCGTTTTCCGTCTAATCTTGAGGAAAGTCTTAATTTCGCGTTGCCAAACGGGGTCGTTTTGGTATCTTGGGTCTTTCTGCAATTCATAGAGACGTTTGATGTCAACTTCATCTAGAGGGTCAGTTGGCAATTTGTATTCGATAATGTCGCTTGCCCAAACACCGCTCCAAACTGCATCAGGTGTGTTTAATTGCCTCAAATGAGCGGCGTTAGCTGAACCGGAGATAATGACTTGAGCAATATGCATCCCCCATGGATCCCCGTCGGTAAGAATGTAAACGGGTAGATTGAGTTCGTCATGAAGTCTACGAATGAAACTCCGGGTTTGTCTTGGCGCTTGACCTCCACAGGAGATCAATAACGATTTATGTTTGCTGTGAACACTTTCTTCAATGAATCTTGTAAAAAGGGCGCCTTTCTCGATAGCTATGACTTTGTCGGCGCTGGTTTTTATGAACTCTGAAGAAGTCACCGCAGGCCCTATAAGCACACCATCGGGATGACTTGTTAAATTCACTGTTTTACCTTCATATCCAGGAACTGTGTAACCGATTTCGAGATCACCGAATATGGCACTACGTTCCTCTGGAAAAATGTTAAAATCTTCACGCGCAAAACCTGTAAGAGTTTCTAAGTCGGTTATGATATTATTTGATTCCTGCTGATCAGAGAAGGTCATCTCATAAGCTTGCGCGGAGTAATAGACATCTCTGAGAGTTGAGGTTTTGCGTTGACTAGTAAGTTCGTTGCTAAACATTGCAACCCAAGTTAGTTGGGTGAAGGGTTTGATATGTCGGATATTCCGAGCACTTCTGCCAACAACTTTCTCGCCGAGGATATATTGACGTAAATCAGGATCGTATGTAATATTTTCTGTGCTGCGGCTTGGCATGTTGATAGTTGGGTATACTCCTTCGTCGAGTTGATTGTAGATTTGTGTTCCAAGCGTCTTGAGCCCAGACAAGACTTCTTGTTTCTTTTCGGCAATCTTAGTTTTCTTCTGTGCCATATTTCTGTACACTCTTGAGTAATTTTTCTATGTCAGGTTTCTTTTCTTTCACTGCCAGGATGGTTGCAAACTCGGCTATTTTAGGCAGATACTTACTGAAGATGCTTAGTCGTTTCTTCTCCATATGCACGTGTTCTTGCCGTGCTAAGAAATGCTGGATTTGTCGTGCCACCTCACGCAAAGCATTGGCTACTTCTCGGCGCACTTCGGGACGATCGGAAAGGAATTCTTTTCCCACTGTTTTATATGGAACTTTGGTGCTACAGATATGCACGACTATGGCGATAGGCATGTCGGGTGAGACTTTGTAGCGTCGCCAATTCATTGCTGAAATCACTCGATAAGAAACATCTGAGGCTTCATCATAAAGAAGCGGGATTTTGTTTGCGAATCGGTAAATCACAAAGTTGCCGCGTTTGGGTACGTTACCGCCGTAAGCCATGGCCATCTCTACAATGAAGGGGTGACCCGCATATGTACTGGGTTTGCGTTGGTGCACCACAAGGTATTCGGGGTTTAGTTCTTTCATGACTCCTGCTTTGAGGAGTTCTTCTCCCAGAGGTGAGAGACAGCTTGCATCAGGTGGTAAAAAATCCTTGAATTTTTTAAGATTCTGCATTAGCCGCACGATTTCTTCGTGACTTAACTTCTTGGGGCTTTTGTTTGAGGGTATACCAGCGAATTCAAGAAATTTTTGGGCAGTAATTTCGCCTACTCTATGAAAGTGCACCCGGAGAAAACTGTGCATGGTGTTACATTCAGTGATTTGAATAAGCCGCTGTAATAACTCCACGTCTACGCCATATGGGTGAGGCATGGTTTCTTTGGGTGGCTCGGGCATAGCAGTTGTTGCTCGAGTGAACTTGTAGAGTCTACCCTTGGGATCCACGAAGGTGATGTTAGCATAAGGATTAACCATCGCTGTTTGCTTGAAGTACTCGATGATTTTCGGCATCGCCCGAAGATAGTCACCTTCGATGGTGAACTCGATAATTGTTCCTTTCCAATTGGCTTTGTTTATTAGGACTTTGCGGTCTATAATTATGGGTTTATTGCGCTGGATATCAATCATTAACTTGAAGCTGTAGATTTTTTCTTGTCCAGTGCTTGATGTTACCGAAACAGGTTGGTGCGTGGTGATTTGTCCGTACAGGACAGCCATTTTTCCACCAAGTCCAAAGGTTCCTCTTGCTTGCTTGAGTTTGTATTTGCTGCCGTAGAGAATTTGGCCAAATGCCGAGGGTATAAACCGAGGTGGAATTCCCGAGCCGTTGTCTTCGACACGGAGCTTGTATATTTGAGTATCCTTGGTTGCTTCACTTTCAAAGGATAAGCGCACGTAAATATCAGGTGGAATCATTTGGCTTTCTGCCGCGTCAAGGGAGTTCTCAACTAATTCACGTATGGCGACGAATATGCTACGTGATGGATTTGTTAAGCCGGCAATGTCTCGGTTACGGTAGAAAAAGTCTGACGCGCTCATTTCTTCGAAGGTTGCTTGAGACACTTGCTGCTTTCACCACTTTCTCCGTTTTTGGATTTTTAGGTGGTTAGTATATTTGTTGCTTGTTCTTTAAGTTAACTGCACTCCACCGGAAAAAACGTGGATTGCTTGGGAGTTACAGTTAGGGGGAATGGTGGGTTTTGCTTCGAAAATGTAAAAATAAAGCTTGTTTAGTTTCCAAGTAAACCAATTGGGAAGAAAAGCGTAAGCTATCTTAAGCGCAATTATTTTGCTTACAAACCAAAAACACTATTAAGCAATCACCATCAGAGCAGTAAGCGGATAGTTTCACCGTTGAAAACCCTCTGATTTAGTTATCCAGACCTGGGGTGTAGGTTTAAGCGGTTTCTTCACACGGTTTTGGCCACAATCTCTGTAGATTGAATAAGCAATGTTGGTTTTAGACAGATTTCTTGCAAATCTTAAAATTTTCTCCTTTTCAGCCAACTCTCAGCTGTTGCTTTTGTGACTGTGACGACACTATCACAAGTATTAAAAGCCGCCGCGGTCACACTATGTTAAAGAAGAGCTAAAACGCTAAAGTCGAGGTCAACACATAATGAGTAAAAATAAACCCAAAAAGGCCCCTCCACACTTCTTTAATGGTCCACCACTAAACGAAAAAGAGAAGGAAGAAGAAGCCGACGATATCTACAACACCGGCGCCAGAGAAGAGATGCTTGAAGACGATGAGATAACCGCTGCTGAAGAAGGCTTCATGATGGGACATGAACAGGAACCGCCAAATAAAAAAGCCACCCGTAAAAACGCGACAAACCATAATGACTCGATATCAGTTGAACTTGCCAAAGAAGATGCGGAAGAAGACTGAAACTTTAAAACCCTAAAGATTTAGACAGACTTTAACAATGTCACCATTTAGCAAATCAAAAATTATTGGAACAGGTGTCTCGAAGCCAAGTCTGTTTAAACCTATCAAAACAGACTTAAATTAACCTTTTTTTGACGAAACAACCGAAATTTCCCAGAAATTCTAGCAGAAAATACCACTAACCATAATAAGGCGAAGCGAGAATGATGAAATGAGGCTTAAAGACCACTAATGTCATTCAGAGATCCTGTATGCGGAGCAGTTCTCGACGAGAACACTGCAAAATTCAAAATATCCTACGATAGCGAAACATACCATTTCTGCAGTTTAGTCTGCAAGAAACGGTTCAAGAGGCAACCTACTAAATTCGTAAAATAACGACATTTAACCTCTGCCACAAAATTTTCCCTCAAGTTAGTCAAAACTCATAACTACAATTTTTCATTCACGGAAACATCCATCAAAACCAGCCCCGAAACCAGTTTAGGGTAGAAATCCGTGGATTTCTCGGGCAGAACCTCATGTTGTACAGCTATCTCAGCTATGGTTTTTGCTGGAACAGGGTTAACCATGAATGCTATACTGGCTTCGCCTCTATTTACTGTCTCTATTGCAGCTTTAGTCCAGCGAATATAAATGATGTTTTCGTCGATGTTGAGTTCGCCTGTTTTAAGAATGAACTTAAAGACTATGTCACGAAGGATAACTACATCGAAGATTTTTGTTTCTTTGGAAACATTTTTGTTAACAAAATCATAAACTGCTTTGTCATGTTTTAGCTGCAAACCGTAAGCTTTTGTGCCATCGTAGACGCAGAATACATGCTCGTTTTGGTGGTTTTTAAGATAAAATTCGATAGCCTCAACTGTAGGCGGGATTTCATGGAGTTCAAAGAAGAATAGAAATGCATGGAGAAGTTCAGGTGTTAACTTGTATTTTTTTAGCAGACGATGTGTGGGCAATACAATCAAGCCTTCCTGCAAGGGAACCATATAACACATGTGGAAATTAAACGCGCAGTCTTCTATGCAGCCAGTTTTTGCTCTCATTTCATCCCTGTAGGCAAGGGCGCTCTCATAGCGGTGGTGACCATCGGTTATTACCATAAATTTAGTCTTTAAAACTGCCTGTAGCTCACTTATTTCTTGAGGGCTAGAAATGCACCAAACTGTATGCTTAACGCCCAGCGAATCTGTAACCTGCATCCCGGGAGCACTTTTCATAGCATTTTTCATCCAAGACATGGATTTTTCCTCGGAATCCTGATACATCAAAAACACGGGCTCCAAATCCTTCTGGACCTTACGTAGCATGTTTAAGCGATCAGTTTTGGGAGCTTTGTATGTACGTTCATGCGGAAATACAATGTTTTCATTATAGTGGTAGAGTCGAAGGGCTGCAATAATACCTGTGCGAGAGTATGCTTTGCGGTTTAAGGTAAATTCTTGGCGGGAAATAAAAATGGCGGGCTGCGCCTCCTTTACCATAACACCCTCTTTGAGCCACTGAGCAATCCGCTGGTTTGCTACTTCATATTTTTCTGCTTCAAGCGGCAAAATGAGGCGACAGAAATTGTATGGTGAAAGCGCATAGTATTCGTGTTGCGTTACAGTGTCGATTTTGTCATAAGGCTGCGTTATGAGCTCAGCTGGGTCGCCAGCCTTAGGTGTGTAGGTTATGGCTTTAAAGGGTCGAATTTCTACCAATCAAGGGTCAACTCATAGATTCAGTTTTTCCAGCGCATCTATAACATTGTTTGCTATTTGTATGCTTGCTCTCTGCTGAGCCTCAAAGGTCTGTGCACCCATATGAGGAGTCGCTATAACATTTGGGAGTGATAGGAGCTTGCTATTCTTTGGAGGTTCCTCTTCAAAAACATCCAAGGCAGCACCTGCAACCTTTCCTGAAAGCAGGGCATCGAAGAGTGCTTGTTGATCAATTACTCCGCCCCGACTGCAATCTACAATGCGCACGCCTTTTTTCATCATAGCGAATTCTTTTTCGCCGATTAGATGGCGTGTCTTTGATGTCAGGGGCACATGCAGTGTGATAAAGTCTGCTTGTGGGAGCATTTCTGATAGTGGCACAAAACGATCATGAACACATTCTTCGACCACGATGACTTTCATCCCAAAAGACAATGCTATTCTTTCCACATCTTTGCCTATATAGCCACAACCGATTATCCCCAGAGTTTTTCCATTAATTTCGTTACCCATCAATTTCTGTTTTTCCCATTTACCATTGCGGAGTGTTAAGGTTCCTTCAACTATATTGCGAGCAAGTGCAATCATGTGACCAAATGTGAGTTCGGCAACACTTTCATAGGAAACATGAGGGGTATTAACTAAGCTGATGCCTAAGGTTTTTGCACGTTCATAATCTATGTTATCTAAGCCTTCACCTGCTCTACCTATAACTCGTAAGTTCTTGGCATTTTCTAGCAGTTCTCCTTTGACTTTGGTGGCACTGCGTACTATAAGAACTTCGTATTCGCCGATGACTTTGGAGAGGTCAGGTTTGGGTATATCCCAGCCACATGTTAGTTGGTAGCCCTTTTCTTGGAGCATTTTAATGCCTTCGTCAGCGATTTTGTCGCTTACGAGGATTTTTATTGTCACTACAATCCCCAAATGTTGTCTATTGTGGAAATTAATTCTTTGATTCCTGCAAGATTCCATTCGCCCATGTGACCGATACGGAAGGTTTTGTCTTTTAAATTTCCGTAGCCTGCAGAAATCAAATAGTCGTGTTCGGCGAGTGCCTGATTGAGGGCTTTAACATCTTTGCCATTACTATTGATACAACTCACAGTGATGGATTCATAGCCTGCTTCGGGAAACATAGTGAAGTTTTGTTTTGCCCAATTCTGTGTGTAGTTTGCCATATCGAGATGCCTTTGGTAGACGCCATCAATTGTTTCCTCAAGTAACAGGTCTAGACGTTTGTTCAATGCATAAAGTAGTGAGATATTAGGGGTAAATGGGGTTTGATGCTTTTTTTCGAACTCAAAAATGTCGACTATATCGGTATAGGCACCGCGGTTAGGAACAGTTTTTGCTCGTTCAATTGTGCGGTCGCTAACGAGTGCAACAGCTAATCCTGGGGGAAGCGCAAAACATTTCTGGGTGCTACCAAAAATGATGTCACAGTTCATCTCCGAGGGCAAAGTTTTGTCACCGGCCATTGAGGAAACCGCATCTACAGCGAAAATTATATCGGGGTACTCTTTTTTTAACATTTTACCAATTTCTGCAATTGGGCTACGCACACCTGTAGAGGTTTCGTTGTGGCAGACCGTTAGGGTGTCATATTTACCGGAGGCGAGTTTCTCAGCAACCATTTCGGGTTTGATGGCTTTACCCATTTCCACTTCTAAGATATCTGTTTCTTTGCCGCATGACGTTAAAGTTTGAGCGCAGCGTTTGGAGAAGGCGCCATTAACGCAGGCGAGAGCTTTTTCTTTAACTATACTTCGACCGATAATATCAAACCATAATGTGCCTGATCCAGTGGTGACTGTGGGCTTATATTCAGATGTTAATTGGAAGAAAGTAGCGATTTTATCTGTAATTCCTCCATAGAGGTCAGAGAACGCTTTTTCTCTGTGACCTATAAGATAATGGGTTTGTTCACTTAAAATTTCTTTACTTACTTCAGTTGGACCAGGAATCAAGAGTCTTTTATGCATAGGTAAAGCCTTCAGTCAGAAAGGTTGACTTTAAAAATATAAGGCTTATGTGCATAAAATGTATGCATTCTGCGATAACAAGCCCATTTACAATTATTAAAGAGGGATGGAAATTTTGCGTTCTAACATTCCTTTTAACAGAAACTAAAAAAATAAACTAATTGGAAATACCCAAGAGATGCTAAAATGCCTTTTGAACTCATATTATTGTGTTTTTATTGGGAATATATCGATTTTCGCAATTTGGTTCTTAAGTAAAGATTGCCAATTGGAATTAAGAAAGGAAAGGAGAAGGCAAATGTTTACCCCTAAGTCAAATGTGTTTCCGAGTCTCTTGCTTGTATTGATGGGCACAGTAGATTGCATAACCACAGTCATAGGCACCATGTATTTTGGAGCAGCAGAACTCAATCCCTTTCTCTCAGGAATAGTGCGCAATGTGCCAGTTTTTATGGTGTTAAAGCTTGCTGCAACAGCCTGCATTGCTGGCACTTATGTGCTTTCGCGAAAAGTCCTCAACCAAGCACAGGATAAAAGCACCCGTGGCTTTCGGTACTCTAATTTTGGAATAAAAGCTGTTTACTCTGGTCTGGTTGTGTTTTTGGTTGTGGTAGTAGTCAACAACCTTGTGGTTCTGCTTTCATGAAACATTTAAAGGGTCTTTGCAGCAATTTTGTGTTGTGTAATAAAGCGCAAATCAAATATTGCGGTGGCAATAATCTAAAGACGTAAGCGGAAGATAGAAAATAAAGAAACGCTTAACTGCACAGTTCGCTAAATAGATGGTTGCGAGGAGAAAAAATTGCCGTTCAAAATATTCCACAAAAAGAAAGAACTTCAACATGAAAAATCATCTGTGGCTCCTCCGGAAGAAGGCAAGCCAGAGGTACAAGAAGAGCCTATTGAAGAAGTCTCAACAGAATCTGCCTCTAAAATAGAGCCATCAACTACACAGGGACACCCGCAGGAAACTACCCAAAAAACACCAGAAATTGCCTCTGAACCAGAACAGTTACCTCAACCCGAAGTTGCTCAAGATTCTACACGGGAAACTTCAGCAGAAAAATCTGAAAAACCGAACTCAAATCAACCTAAATCAGAAGGATCCAGCAAAACTTACCTCAAGGCCATGCCGCTTAAAGATCTATCTGACGTGGCAAGTGTTGAATCAGAAGTTAGAAACGGGAACATCATAATTCTTCGCGTCACACCACTTGCAGGAAAAAGTATTGAAGATGTTAAAACCGCAGTGAATGAGCTATTCCAGTTCGTTGAATCTGTTGGAGGAGACATTGCGCGCCTCGGTGAAGAGCGTGTAGTAATTTGCCCAAAAACAGTGAGAATTTGGCGGGAGAAAACTCCAGCGCCAGTTGCAAGTAGCCAGCCTCTTCCTACAACAGCCTAAAGGTTTCTAATGTGCTTGGAACTACGGTGTTTATGCCGACTTTGTTGTCTAAGAAGTGACCGAAGTTGAGTGTTTTTTGTTTTTCGCCGTGGACAACGAAAATACGTTCGGGCTTTGGGTTTAGATGTGTTAGGTAGTTTACGAGTTGACGGCGGTCGCTATGTCCTGAAAAGCCCTCGATGGTTTCTATACCCATTTTAACGCTGAGCGCAACCATTTTGCCATCGTTATCCATCATTGTGACTTCCCCTATGCCTTTTTGGACACGTCTACCCATAGTTCCTTCGATTTGGTAACTGACAAAAATTATTTGGTTACGTTCATCAGATGCCCAGTTCTTGAAGTACTCAATGACTGGTCCTCCTTCAAGCATACCGCTGGTAGCTAAGACTATACAGGGTTCTCCCTCCATAATACTACTACGGTGGCTTGGGTGGTCAACGATAGTGAAGTAATCGCTTTGGAAAGGATTAACTTCCTCATGTAGAATGCTATGGCGCACTTCTCTTCCAAGGTATTCTGGGTATGCAGTATGTATTGCTGTGGCTTCGCTTATCATGCCTTCGATGAAAACGGGGGCTTCTTTCATCATGCCTCTTTTCATGTAACCATCAATGACAAGCATGATTTCTTGTGCACGCCCAACGGCTGGCACAGGGATGAGCACTTTGCCTTTGCGCTCAAGTGTTTGGTTTATGGCTTTTGTGAGTGATTCTTCAGCTTCTAAACGACTGGGCACGATGTCGTCGGGACCACTGTAGGTACTTTCGGTAATCACGGTTTCAATTCTAGGGAACTCTGTAGCCGCGGCTTCAAGAAGCATAGTCCTGCCGAATTTGTAGTCGCTGGTGTAAACTATGTTATGTAAGCCCTCACCGATGTGGAGGTGCACCATGGCGCCACCTAAAATGTGACCGGAATTATGAAGGGTCAAGCGGATATCTGGAGCGATGTCGGTAACTACGCCGTAACGAAGAGGAATCGTGTGTAATACACATTCACGGACGTCCTTTTGGTCGTAGTTCGGGGCAACTCCCTGTTTGTTTGCTACGTCAAGGTAGTCAAGCTGTAGCATAGTCATGAGATTGGAGGTTGGAGCTGAGCAATAAACTGGTCCGTCATATCCATATTTGTAGAGAAATGGAACTAGACCGCAGTGGTCAAGATGTGCGTGGCTAATTACTACTGCATCAAGTGAGTCAATCTCGAATTCAGGGCAGTCAAAACGTGGGAATGATTCAAAGGGTCGGTTTGAGCCCGGGTGGATACCACAGTCGAGCAGTACGCTGCTTTCGCGGGTTTTTACTAGAAATGCGGATCGCCCTACTTCTTGAGCGCCACCCAGAACAGTCATACGTATATCGCCGACGTCATAGGTCTTAGGTCTGAATATTCGCTCACCTACCGTTCGGAGAATTCGTTCACGTTCTTTGCTTTCTGAGTGCATGTAGTGCCGCATATGAGTAATTATTTTAGATTTAATTGGGGGGCTGCGAAGAACATGTGGGCGCCATTTGGTTTTGCGCATGATTTCCTGGAGTACTGCACCATTTCTACCAATGACTAATCCAGGTTTTTTTGTTTCAATTAGGATTTCGCCTAGGCTGGGGTCAAAGTTTATGTCTGTAATTTCAGCCTCAGCAGTAATGAGTTCTCGGGCGATTTTTTCAGCTTCTACTTCAGGGATACGAACAGAGGGGTCTGGACGTATGACTATACGTTTGCGGATAACGCCAACTATTTCTGATACAACGCTAGATTGGTCAACTAAAATTTCGGGGCGTTTAGTATAGACTGCAAGCATAGGTCCTTCATATTCGATTCTGGTAACCTCTGCTTCGCGGGGAACTTTTTCTAAAATATATTTGCTAATTTCAATCTTATCTTTGTCTTTTTCTTGTGTTCGAGCCACTACCTTAACTTCCTACTTTGAGAAGTTGAGTTTTCTCTTCTTCACTCAACTCTTTGTAGCCGTTGCTATCAATCACGATGATGTTGTAGCTGTTACCGCTTGCCACATCCCGCTTCATAGCGGCATTCACGGCTCTAGCGATGACCGGCAGGGTTTCAGCTATACTTACTCCTTCACGATACTTGTCTTCAAGGACTCCATAAGCTACTGGGGAGCCTGAACCTGTGGAAACCATTTTCTCCTCGGTTAAACTGCCGTAGGGGTCGAGGTTAAAAACATGAGGTCCAGTTTCGTCTATACCGCCTACAAGAACCTGCGTTGCCAATGGAATGTAGCGACTTTGGAACAGCAGATTTGCAACAAGCCGTGCAGCTGCAGGAATTGGGATTGGGCGGTTGAGGTTTACTTTATAGAGTTGCGCGTTAGCAATAAGAATATCAACCACACGTTGTGCATCGGCCACTGTGCCTGCTATAGTCATGCCTATGTGGTCATCGATCTTGTAGACTTTTTTGCCGAATTTGTGAGCGACATAGAAACCCATGGTTACTCGGGTATCTGAGGCTAATATTACGCCATCTTTGCAGACAACGCCAATTGTTGTTGTTCCTTTAAGGACTAGTTGGCTAGCTACATTATTTTGCGACATAGTTTTATGCTCCCTAAAACTCCGTTTGTGCGGAATGCCATCCACTAGGAAGATGCAACATGTAATCTTTCTAAGGAATTAATTAAAGATTTCGCCGAAACCACAGAGACACCAGGTAGGCATGGTTTCGTTGGACAAATGTTTTTAGGTATGTATGGAACTTTATGGTGCAGATTGGCGGGTGAGTGGTTCTCCTACCCGTTCCGCCAACAAAAAATAAAACCCGGGAATAGGGAGAAAATGCATTTGAAAATACGCACTAAAGATTTAGCTTTAATCTCGATATATGCTGCGCTTTATGCAGCACTAGTAATTTTCCTTCCAGGAATATCTTATGGACCCCTTCAAGTCAGAATTGCAGATTCATTGCTTGCAGCAGTCCCTCTGTTGGGTATAGCTGGAGTTCTTGGTCACACCCTGGGCGTTATCGTCGCCAACCTTTTTTCGCCCCTTGGCCCAATCGACCTACTAAACACGATACCATCCTTTGTAATGGCGTTTGTAGTCTACTTTGTTTACAAAAAAACCAACAATGACTTCACGGTAATTGGAACTTGCATCGCCTATTCAGTAGTGTTAGGTGTAACTGTTGGGTGGATGCTCTCTTATGTAATAGGGTTACCACTTCTTGCAACAATGGTTTATGTAGCCCTCGGGAACATCATAGCAAGCGTACTCATAGGTTGGCCACTGTTTAAGATACTCAAGAGGATAGGCATCCAAAAATGGATAGGAAGATAATCAAACGGAGACGAAAATGATGGAACCGAAGAAATGTGTTGTTGTACTAAGTGGTGGTCCAGACTCTGCCACAGTAGCGTACTGGGCAAAGCAGCAGGGCTACCAAATTTACCCTATAACATTCAACTACGGGCAAATAGCTCACAAAGAAACAGGTTGTGCCCAAAAAATCGCAGAAACCCTTGGTGTAATCAGCAAAATCATCGATCTCTCCGCGCTTAAAGAAATCTTTAGTGGCTCCACCAGCCTCGTCAACCGTGAAATTCCTCTTACCACAGAGTTCAGCGACCCCATAATCGTACCCTTCCGCAACGCCATATTCCTTTCTGCCGCAGTGGCTTATGCTGTTTCAATTGGTGCAGAGAAAATCTTCTATGGAGCACAAGGCAGCGATGAACCCTTCTACCCAGATTGCCGACGCGAATTCTACGAAGCCTTCGAAAAAGCCGCACGACTTGGCACATGCAAAGAAATCACTATCAAAGCACCGTTTAGCGGTAGCAATAAATCTGAACTATTCAGCGAGGGCGCTAAGCTTGGTGTACCTTTTGAGTTGACTTGGTCATGCTATCTGGATGGTGAAATGCACTGTAGCAAATGCGAATCCTGCATGAACCGCAAAAAGGCTTTTAGGGAGGCAGGAATCACAGACCTAACAAAATACGCAACTTAGGTTCGCCATCTTGGAGATGGGTGACAAAATCTGACTAGTTAGTCAAGTAATCTTCAGAATATAACATTTTTAGAGTAAACATTCCATAAAAATGTGGGAGCAAAACAAAAATAACCAGCAACTCACCTTCTACTAGAGAATATCCCATGATAAATGACCTTAACCTCATAGTTACTACTTCCCGTGGCAACGAACGTGCAATGATAAATGAAATCCTCTTCATCCTCAAAGACGAACTTGGTGATGCTGAAGCTAAAGCAAGCAAAACAAAAATCCGAGGGTTAATCGTGGTCAAAACCGCCCAAGACCCTCTTGCCGCCATGGAGAAATTTCGCGGTATCCTTGCTGAACGACCCTACATTTTTCGTTATGCTCTGCGTATTGTGCCGGTGCAGAAGGTTGTACAAACGGATTTGGAGGAAATACAGAAAGCAACAAAAGAGATGTCGGAGAAAATCGGCGAGAATCAAACCTTTCGGGTTACAGTTGAGAAGCGTTTCACTGAGCTCCATTCCAGAGACATAATTGAAGCTGCAGCAGGCGACATTAAAAATAAGGTTGACCTCAAAAATCCTGATTGGATTCTACAGATCGAGGTTTTGGGTGCATTGACAGGCATTTCGTTGCTAAAACCCAGCGATGTTTTGGCTGTTGTCAAAGAAAAACTGCTTTAAATCTGAGTCGCCAATAACGCTACTCGTTCAATAACCAAGTTCACAACCGCCTCTTCTGCGGAGCTTCTTGTAGCAGAGTCAACCTCATTTTGGGATATATTGAATACTTCACGGATTTTCGCTATTTTCTGTTTAGTTAACTCCAAAACCGATTCATCAATCTTGCCACCAAAAGATACCGAAATTTCCGCCAACATCCTCTTCACTAACTCACAGTTTTTTCCAACTATAATAACTGCAATATTTTCGGTTTGAGATTTTATGCCTATTTTTGCAATGGATTTCTGGATTTGTCGCTCAGCAGCAGCATACAACACCGTCTCCACTGCCACACTTTTAGTAACGTTGGTTTTACCCCTGAAAGCCACAATTGCATTTTGAACTGCAAAGTAGAGGTGCAGCCAAGACGCGATTAAGCTCGCATCGAAGAATTGGATTTCAATGCCCATTGAAGCTTGGTTGCGATTGAGTTTCAAGAACGCCTCTGCCACATCGAACGACACTTCAGAGTAACCTGTGATTTCCACATATTCACCGTATTCCTCGATTAAATGTAGCATACCTTTTTGCTCTTACAGCATGTCTTTTAAGAGTTTATCCGCTAAAGTTTTAGGTAAACCCGCGTTTACAAGATTTGCGATTTCCCTATTTACCTGTCGCTTCCCCTTTTGCTTCTGTATAATTTTTCTCAGGGTTTCCTGTAGATCCCATGGAAAAACCACCCAATTGCTGGTTTGTTTCTCGTAGAAGTCTGGTGTGAATACAGAATGGGGTTTATGGTATAGGGTGGCAGTTTTAACCGAAGCTGCACCTAGTTGGGTCAAGTGGATTATCGCAAACTGTAATGTCTTGCCACTATCAGCGATATCATCTACAAGCAAAACCGTTTTGCCTGAGACTTTGCATGTTAGCTCATGTTTCAGAGTTGGTTCAGTTTTGGCTATACCAATATCCAAATATAATTCAATCTGCAATATGCCGAACTGCAGTGTCTCAAGAAAATCCGCTAAAAATCTGGCGGGCACAATGCCACCTCGGGCAATACCAACCACAACTTCAGGGCGAAAGGGGTGATTTTTGATTTTTTGGGCTTGGCGAAAGAGCATATGATAGATTTGGTTGCATGAAGGAACCTGGTATTCGACACTGTCTACCAATGATATACCCTGTAAACTGGGAAGCTTCTGCGTTGTTAAGGGTTTCTGTAATCGTAATGGTGCCCACTCAAAGAATCAAAACCTTTACATCTGTTTCTGATTTGCTATGTTGCATACCCAATTGTTGTGGTTGATGCTCCGAAACGGTTCTTTATTGCAAGCTTATAAGGGAGGTGGTGCGTATTGTTAAAACGGGAAAGCAGGCATCAGAAGATATGTTTCGTAATTCGTAATATAGTTTAAAAGCTTAGGTGCCTACCCAATAATCAAAATGAAAGGAGATAACACAAATGGTGAAAAATGTGAACGAAGAGAAGATAAAGCACCTGCTTACTGACCCCAAGATGGCTTCTATTAAGGCAATGCTCGAAAAAGACCACGCCATTGACTGCCTACTTTTGCTATATATCGGACGCGGCAAATGGAAAGACGCAAAAGATTTCATGCGCGACAACAGCCTAACACTTAGCGATGGCACATTTAGGGCAAGAATGATAGAAATTGAATCTTTGGGTTTAGCAAAGAGCGAACGCATCGACCCACTCAAAAAATACTATTTGAAAACTGAGTTGGGCGAAAAAGTTGCCAAACTTCTTCTCGGATTCTTTGATGAGTTAGATGTTTAAACTCATAATTTTGTTCTCTGTTTCTTATTTTCTTTAATTTTATCGGCAACTGTATTGGCGTTCAACGAATACTTAGTATTGTGTATTAAGTCGCAATACTTAAATGGTTCTTCTTTGAAATCCATATTAGAAAACCATAAAGGGAAACAAAAAATGAACAACCTATACAGAAAAATAAGGAAAAACACAAAAGCCCTAAGCCCAGTAGTAGCCTCAATCATACTCATCGCAGTCACAGTAGCCGTCAGCGTCGTCGTCGCAGCATGGATGGGCGGAATGACCATCGGACTCATGGGAAACGCAGAACAAGTATCAATAACAAACTACTCATTTGACGCAGCTGATGCAACTATTGTTTGTCTTGACGTTCGAAATACAGGAACAGCCACCATAACCATTGACTCAGCGAGTATTGATGGAGCAGCTGTTGACATAGCAAACATTAATGCGACGATCACAAATACCGATGTTGCAAAAGGTAAAACAGTTACTTTCACTTTGACTAATGACGTTGACTTTAGCCCAGGTGCTCAATATTCAATAAAACTAGTCACCGCCAAAGGCACAACTATCCCATATACCATCACTTACAACCCATAAACATCTAACGAAAATTTAGAACTTAGGGGTAAGGTGAGAGCGATTTCACCTCAATTTTCCTTTTCTCTTTATAACAAAAGTTAGGAGCACAAAATTATGGTTATACAAATCAAGGAGTACACATCCGCTCAAGCTATAGCTGAAGCCCTCGATAAGCAGCTATCTGAAACTAAAAGTGTCTTGGGCGAATATCTTCGCAAACTCGACGAAATTCGCACTTTAGCTGAAAAATCTAAAAAAATCCGCGAAGTAGTTCTCAAATTAGCAGGTAAAAAAACTTCCAACGATAGCCCCGGTGAAATCACCGTCGGTACATTAAATATTGTGTTAGACGCCACCCCCTTCCATGAACTCTCTGCTATAGAGTCTGTGGTGCGTAGCCACCAAGAGAGGCTTTTAGTTTTGCAGAAAGTTCGTGAAGCACTCAAGTGGTTGGATCAACTCGGAGACACCGAGGGTCTCAAGTACTTTGTACTAGAAGACGAAGGCATACCAGAACGTATACTCTTCAAAATCGCTTAACAGGAAAGAAGAGAAGTGAGCCAAAACAGTAGCTTACAAATTATTATGGGAGAAATAAAAAATTTAACCCCAGACATAACAAACGCGTTTGTCCTCAAAAAAGATGGAGCAATCATTGCAAACAGTGAAAACGCGACCGCTGATCAAACTCAAGGACTATCCGCTTGCCTCAACAAAATAAAAGCTAATAGCATCGGCGGAATCGAAACCTTCACCATTCTCGATTCTGCCAGCCATCTTAGCATAAACAAAGTAGATGACTACTATCTGGCAACGGTTTCTTCCCGTATGGGGAATCAGAAAATAGTGTCTTCGATTACTCAAGTAGTTATTCCAACAATTATTCGCCTGGCCTTCAATGCAGCCCCCAAGTTGACAGATAAAGAGGATGCTCTGCTAACTTCAAAACTTAGCGAAAATGCTGTTTTACCTGCTAAAGAAAAAGCGGGTACAGAAACCAAAACTGACCCGTCTGTGATCGTAACGCGGTTTCTGCCTAAAGCACCTACTATGCAGTTTATGGTGGAGAAAATTTCTGGGTTGCTGGTTACACAGGACACAGTTCGGATAGACCCTGAAGTAATAATTAAATGGGAAAACCTGTATGGTGAAAAACAGTTCACCCATGTCATAGTTGAAACTTTGGATGGCAAAACTATCACCTGTAAATTTAAGCCTAAAAAAGAGGGCAAATCTAACATCAAAGGCGTCATCCAAGTCCCTGAGAAAATCCTTCAGTCGCTACAATGTGATAAAGGCAAATTAGTTATCATTAAACCATTTATAACCGAGGAGATCTAATGCAGCTTAATCCAGAGCAGACCACCACACAACTCGCAGATTTATCATCATCGGTCTCTATGGCAGTAGATAACTCTGTTTTCGCCAATCTTGCTGCAAGCTTGGCGGAGATTCGCAAATTAAAAGGTGTAATAGGTTATATACTACGCAGTGAAGCTTCAGCAATTGTAGATTTAATTGAGCAGGGCAAAATCGATGATTATGCCTTAATGTCGCTTCAGATACATACTGCTAGCCATGAGATTGGAAGGCATTTTAATTTAACCACCATTGAAAGCGTGATAGTTGAAGGCAAAAATGTAAAGGTACTGTGCATGAACATCGGCGGAAACAAAATCAGTGTTTTCATGGAGAAAACAGCCAGTCACACCTGGATAATCAAAAGAATCCTGCTTTAGAGCCCCTTCTGTAGTGCTCCCAAAAATATATAAAAAATAAGTTCTCCATCAGCTATTTTTGGCAACAAATATATAACAAACGTTGTTACGACGGTCTTGCGGAAATCATCGGTTTTCAGTTTTTTGGGGATGCTAACACAGTTTTGTTGCAGATACCAAAATAGCCCCTCTATTTTTTTCGGACGTTACATTGAAGTACTTTGGGGCAAAGTAAACACTCTTCAGTTAAGGTATTTTCATGTGGATTGTTAAGTAGTCCGCTAAAATGGGCGCATTTGGCAGGTGAATCTAAAACCGTGGGGTACTCAGCGGTTTTAACACTAATAATCTTGTAATGTTCAGTTTGGATGTTAAGACGAGACATACAATAGGGGCAAGCGTAGTGGGTCTGCCGCGGAATTATTGAGGTATCGGTTATGACAGTAGGTTTGTCGAATTTTTTTTCGCAGCCCTTGTATGGACAACGAAGCTTTTCGTTTTGATGTCCATGGAAAAACTGCATTCTATCATCACGTCCAAACACACAATCACTTCAGTCATCTTAAGATTTAATAAACTTTGCTTCATCACAGGGTTTCTGATCTGAATGTACAACATAAATACAAAAACCCAATTCAGCCCCATTAGGTTGAGGCAAAACAGCTTTTTTCTATTTGTGATAGCAGATGCTGTTTTCTACATTTGTAAAGTCAATAGGTACAATATCCAACGTTCATTTGGTAAAGTAAAAATAAATCGTACACATATCCACATCTGCACAATAATTATGAACAAATCTTAAACAGGTTTATATTCGCCGAAGCCCGAACAATACTCATAAGCGGTGGAATAAATGGAGAAAAACAGGAAAACAACCTCAAAAGAAAACCTCTATTTCCCCCATGTGTGATGAAAAAGATGATAGCCGAAAACATACTCTTAATAGTGTTTGGTGCAAGCTCGCTGATGGCTGGATTTACGTATTATCAAATAAAATATAAAAAATTCCTCAAAGAGAGTGCAGCTCTAAATTAAAAATGTCAAAAAACAAATGGAGATTGATGCCATAGTAGAAAGCCACTTAAATCAAGACCCGACAAATTTACCCCCATTTTTCTGTAAGCTCCACCATTCAATTTTTAATTTAAGAATTAATTAAAAGCGAAAAACCCGATAAATAATTTTTAGAAATGGAGCCTCGAGCGGGCTTTGATCCCGCGGCCTGCTGCTTACGAGGCAGCCGCTCTACCAGGCTGAGCCATCGGGGCGTCAAAGGCTAAACAATGAAACACCAATTTTTAAATGTTCACAAGCCTAGATTTAAAACAGGCGTGACAAAATGAGCGAACCCGAAACTGCAAAGACATCAGCTTCCGAGTTGGGTGAACATCGAATCATTAAGATTATAGAGCAACACCTTGCGGCAATGCCGAACATTGCGGTACCATTCGGCGACGACGTTTCTGCAATAGACCTTAGCGGGAAACGAGTGGCGGTTCTGAAAACCGACATGCTGGTGGCGAAAACTGATGTACCAAAAGAAATGAGCCTATATCAAGCCGCTCGTAAAAGCATAGTAATGAACGTAAGTGACTTTGCAGCTAAAGGCGTGGCACCCACTGCTGCTCTAGTGGCTTTAGGTTTACCCAGCAATTTCACGCTATCTGATATCGAAGCAATTACTAAGGGATTGAATGCGGGAGCAAGGGAATATGGCGCCTATGTGGTTGGTGGCGATACCAACGAATCTAGTGACCTCATCATCTCTATCTCATTGTTTGGAACCTCAGAAAAAGCTAAGCTAATGCTGCGTTCAGGAGCCAAACCAGGTGATATATTGGCTGTGACAGGTTTGTTTGGCAAAACCTCGGCGGGGCTTCGGCTGATGTTAGTTGGCGGTGTGGCTTCAGAGGAGCTTCAACGCTGCTTAACTGAAGCTGTTCTTATCCCAAAAGCCAAACTTGCAGAGGGGTTGGCACTTTCAGGTTGTGGGATGGTGTCTTCGTCTATTGATTCAAGTGATGGCTTAGCGTGGAGTTTACATGAATTGGCACGACTGAGTAAGGTAGGGTTTGTGGTAGATAGGCTACCTGTTGCCAAAGAAGCGATGCAGTTTGCGATGTTTAATGGAGTGGATGCGGTGGAGTTGACTCTTTATGGAGGCGAAGAATACGAGTTGGTGGTCACAGTTAAACCTGATAGTTGGGCTGTGGCGGAGGCTGCAGTGAAAGCTGTTGGTGGAAACCTTGTTAGAATTGGGTATGCAACAGCAGAGAAGCATTTGTTGTTAAATGTTGGTGGCGTAACACGTGAAATTGAAGCGCGGGGATGGGAGCATTTTAGAAGCGATGTTTAGACTGCCTGTCCAGAGTGTAATTTATTATGTTTATGCAGGATGCCGCTAAATAGGGTGTTTTGCCAAGGCTGATTTTTTCTCCAAACCGCAAAACGAAAGCCTCTGCTTTCTTGGGCAATCCCACGTGGTCGCCCAGCACAAAAAGACTGTTCTCTGGGAAAGACACCTCATCCACGTTTTTTCCGTCTTCCTCAAGCACATAGACCTGATGCGTCTGTGCCTTAGCTCTAAGCAAAGTTTCAAAGGCGGTTCTGTCTTTGGTTATGCCCGGATGAGGTTTGCCCGCTAACGTTTTTTTGAGGATCTGCTGCCAAGTTTCCATGTCGGTGCGGACATCATAGAGGGTTTCGCCGTCAATTTGAATGTGTACTGGCGGATTTGGGGCTCCGTTGAGGACCGCGTGAAAAGCAACGTCTCTGCGCAATCCGTGGGAGAGGAAAAGGCCGCTGACAATGCATTCGTGGACTATGTCGAGTCTACCGGCGTCATGAAGGCTGCTAAAGTTGGAATCGGTTTTTCCGAGTCGCGAGAAAAGAACGAATTCACGCAGCAAAGCAATCACACCCTCAAATATGGTGGAACCCCTTAAAGCGCTTTCCACACACACCTACTCAGAAAACATCCAGAAAAGGCAGACATTATTCCCAACTTCAGAAAAACCCTTCATGCCCAAACAGAAGTCCTCGCCGTGGAGCTACGTCAAAAACGCCACGCGCCCAACAAACCAAATCAAACGCAGGAACCAAAAAGGAATCGCCTACACAAACTTAGGTGAAGGAGATAAATAGGAAGCGCCCTACCTCCAACTAATACTAAAAAACAAACCAACCATTAATAAAAAATCCCAGAGAACAGTACACGTCCGAATACCATTATGCATAACTAAAACTTACGCCCACAAAAAGAAAACAGCCTACCTCGTTGCCATACTAGACGACAGAAGCAATAGAACTGTAACGTTAAATTAGCAGAACAACGATAGACATAGCAGGTAAGATTTCCGATGAACGATGCAAACCCAATCATACTAAAACTCGGCGGTTCAGCCATCACTGACAAAACAGCTGAGGCAACTCCGAAAACAGAAATTATCAACCGCGTAGCCGAAGAAATCAAGCGTGCTGACCTCGATAATCTCATCGTGGTTCATGGCGGTGGAAGCTTTGGTCATCCTGCAGCTGAGAGATATGGTTTAAAAGATGGCTTCAAAGAAGACCCTGCACAGAAATTCGGTTTCGCTGAAACCCATCATATGATGACTGTACTCAACGGCTTAGTTATGGACTCACTTATTCTTCATGAACTCCCAGCCATAAGCATCGCCCCTTCATCTTGCTTTTTAACCCAAAATGGCAGAATCAAATTCTTCGATGAAACCGTATTCCGGAGCTTTGCCAAAATGGTTTTCACTCCCGTCCTCTATGGCGACGTGGTTCTTGACGATAAACTGGGTTTCACCGTGCTTTCAGGTGACCAGCTTGTTGCATATTTAGCTATAAAGTACAAAGCTCAAAAAATTGTAGTGGGCGTTGATACAGACGGAATCTTTGATAGCGACCCTAAAACTAACTCTGACGCTAAACCCTTCAAGAAACTGACCCTTCAAGAACTTAAAGATCTACAACCTAAGCTCGGCAAGGCAACAGGCACCGATGTTACAGGAGGCATGGCAGGAAAAATCGCTGAACTCATTCCAGCCATCGAAGCAGGAATTCACGTAACCGTTACGGGCGCTACAAAAGGGTTATCCATATACAGAGCCTTAACAGACCAAAGTGTGTTAGGCACTGAAATAGAGTAGGCTTAAAATGGCTCAGGAAACTGGCAAACGTAAAGATGAGCATATCAGAATCTGTCTTGATGAGAAAGCGCAAGCCCGAAATATCACAGCAGGCTTTGAAGATATCCAATTGGTTCACCGTGCGTTGCCTGAAACTGATAGAGCCAAAATTAACCTCAAAACTACTTTTCTTGGTAAACAATTTTCTGCGCCAATAATCGTGGGTGCCATGACAGGAGGTACTTCCAAAGCCACCCAAATTAATGCCTCCATCGCAGAAGCAGTCGAAAAACTCGGCTTAGGAATGGGATTAGGCAGCCAAAGAGCAGCATTGGAAGACAAAAGCTTAGAAAAAACTTATAGAGTTGCTCGTGAAAGCGCACCCCATGCTTTCTTAATTGCAAACATCGGAGGCGTCCAACTCGTACAAGGCTATGGCGCTAAAGATGTCAAACAGATTGTGGAGATGATTGACGCAGACGCAGTTGCAATTCATTTAAACGCTGTGCAAGAAGCTGTACAACCTGAAGGGCAAACCGAATTCAAAGGCATCTTATCAAAAATTAAAGAAATCGCCGCTACAATCAATCAGCCCATCATCGTTAAAGAAACTGGTGCTGGTATCTCAGCGGAAGATGCGAGGTTGCTTGAAGACGCTGGTGTCAAAGCCATAGATGTTGGTGGAGTTGGCGGAACCAGTTTTGCTGCAGTAGAATATTACCGTGGATCCCCCAAGGAAGGTGTGCAACATTTTTTGGGTGAGGCACTCTGGGACTGGGGCATCCCAACTGTAATCAGCTTAATTGAAGCTGCAGAAAACGTTAAGGTACCCTTGATTGCGTCGGGGGGCGTGCGTAGCGGCACGGATATAGCCAAATCATTAGCCCTGAAAGCCAGCTTAGCAGGCATAGTTCAACCTATTCTAGAAACCGCCGTTAAGGGTCCAGAGAAAACCGAACAGAAACTGACCTGCCTTATGGAGGAACTCCGAAACGTAATGTTCCTGACAGGAGTAGAGAAAATCTCCGATTTTACAAATACCCCAGTCGTTATAACAGGTAAAACTGCCCAATGGCTAGTTGCTCGAGGTTTTAACCTGCAAAAATATGCGAAACGAGGAGCGCATTAACGTGGATATTAAAAAGTTTCTAGAAGAAACAGCCCCCAAAATCGACCAAGCAATTGAAAAATATCTCCCACGTAAATACAACGAAGACTCAGTTTTATTCCAAATTAATCCACCAATTTACAGCTATAATTTAGAACCCATAAACAAAGCCATCGCAGAGCCGATTTGGGATATGCTCGACCGCGGCGGTAAAAAGTGGCGACCAGCGCTTTTTCTACTTATTTGCGAAGCATTGGGCAAAAAAGATAATTATTGCCTCGATTTTGCCATCATTCCAGAGGTTATTCATAACGGCACTCTAGTGATAGATGATATAGAAGACTCAAGCGAAATGCGGCGCGGCAGACCCTGTACTTATAAAATTTATAAACTCGACATATCCGTCAATGCTGGAAACGCGATGTACTTTCTCCCTCTTTTGCCAATGATGACTAACAAAGACAAAATCTCAACCAATGCACAACGAGATATCTATGAAATTTATGTGCAGGAAATGGTTAACCTCAGCATGGGCCAAGCCATGGACATCGCATGGCACAGAGGTCTAGCTAACGCTGACGCGTTGACCGAGCAAGATTACTTGCAAATGTGTGCCTATAAGACGGGGACACTGGCGCGAATGGCGGCGAAGATGGCGGCGGTGCTGGCGGATGCAGAGCCCAGACTGGTTGATAAGTTAGGTCGCCTAGCCGAATGCTTAGGCGTGGCTTTCCAGATGCAAGACGACATTTTGGACCTGACGGGAGAGGAGTTCGCTAAAAAGAAGGGCGGTGTTGGAGGCGATATTTCGGAGGGCAAACGATCACTACTGGTTATTTATGCACTTCAAAAAGCAAACGTGCAAGATAGACTAAGGCTAATAGAAGTTTTAGGGATGCATACCTTCGATCAAACTCTCAGGGATGAAGCGATAGCGATCATCAAAAAATATGGCGCATTTGAGTATGTAAAAACTACCGCCGAGCGGATGATCGTGGATAGTTGGAGTGAAGTCGACAAGCTTCTGCCTACGCCTGAGGCTAAGGAAAAATTAAAAGCGTTCGCTGAATTCTTGATTAAACGCAACCAATAAAGCATGAGCGTAATCAATTTGGCACTTGAAAATAACTCTGAACTTCGAGAACTTATCCGTAAAGCCGCACTTATAAACGCGGTTGGACATGAGGGAAAAGCTCAGGCAGGAGCGTTAGTCGGCAGAATTCTGGGGGAAAAAGCAGATCTTCGCAGTCGTGTGAAGGATCTCTCAGTCCTAATCAACGCCATTGCCGCAGAAGTCAACAGTTTATCACCCATAGAGCAGAAGGCAATAGTAGAGAAAAACTGGCCAGAAACTCAAAAGAAGCACGAAGCCGAAGAGAAAAAGCTCCCTCCGCTGCCCCATGCTAATAAATATAAAGAAATTGTAACGAGGTTCTCGCCTAATCCCGATTGCGTACTACATCTGGGTTCAGCCAGAGCAATAATTTTGAGCCACGAGTACGCTCGGATTTACGGCGGCAAATTTATTTTACGCTTCGAAGATACAGATCCCAAAGTCAAGAAGCCACAGCTTAAATTTTATGAAAACGTCCGAGAAGACCTCAAATGGCTCGGCTGCAAATGGGACGAAGAATATATCCAAAGCGACCGATTACCAATCTACTACGAGTGGACTGAGAAACTAATCTCAGAAGGTAACGCCTATGTCTGCGAATGCCCATCTGAAGAATTTCGTAACAAAATTATCGCGAAACAATCTTGCCCATGCAGAGAAATCGCCTCGAAGGAGCAGCTGGAACGTTGGCACCATATGCTAAATGGCGGTTACATCGAAGGACAAGCTGTAGTCCGTGTTAAAACGGATTTGGAAAACCCTAACCCAGCCGTCCGCGATTGGCCAGCGTTGCGTATAATTGACACTAAAAAACATCCGCATCCACGAGTGGGAAGCAAGTACATAGTTTGGCCGCTTTATAACCTCGCAGCAGGTATCGATGATCACCTAATGGGAATGACTCATATTATACGCGGCAAAGAACATTACACCAATATGGTCCGGCAGAAATACATGTACCAGCATCTTTGCTGGGAATATCCCGAAGCTATCCATTATGGTAGACTTAAAATAACTGGTGCTGCACTCAGCAAATCAAAAATAATTGCTGGAATCCAGGATGGCGACTTCGCAGATTTTGATGACCCAAGACTAGGCACTTTTCAGGCACTCCGAAAACGGGGCATAATGCCTGAAGCAATCAAAAAAGTGATAGTTGATGTCGGGATTAAACCTAACGATGTCACCCTCAGCTGGGAAACCCTCAATTCATACAACCGTAAAATTCTCGACGCCAAAAGTAGCAGATACTTCTTTACAGCAACACCAGTTCAACTCAAAGTTAAAGGTGTACCAATGACTTTCGATGTCAAACTTCCGTTGCATCCTGAGCAACATGAGAGGGGATTTAGGATATACCAAGTGGCACCCAGTGGCGAAGAAAAAGAGGTAACCCTTTGGATATCACAGAGTGATGCCGAAACAATGCATCCCGAACAGATCATTAGACTTATGGAGCTCTTCAACATCAAAATCGCCCAAAAAAGCAATAGTGGCATAACTGCAACTTTTTCGAGCGAATCATATGAAGATGTGAGGAAAATCAAAGTACAGCTTATCCAGTGGATACTCAAAAGCACAGAGTACCCAACACAGGTGATTCAGCAGGATGCTTCGGTGGTTGAGGGGTTTGCTGAATCGGCTTGCAAAAAGTTAAAGCCGGACGACATTATACAATTTGAACGATTTGGCTTTGTGCGAGTAAACGAAGTTGGCGAAAAACTAGTCGTTTACTTTGCACAAAAATAGGAGAGAATATGTATGCGGAAATTATCCAACCAAGCCATTATCTGGCCAATATATTTCGATCAAAATAAGACACGTAAAGAAGGACGAAGGATTTCCAAAAACCAAGCGGTGATTTCGCCAAAAATTTTGGACATCAAGGAAGCAGCTGAAAGATTGGGGCTGCAAAGCGAGTTGAAGGTAGAGGCCCATTTTCCGAAGATGCCCTGGGTAAAATCTGGAATGCTTTTAGTTGAAAAGAAAGAAGCCAAGGAAGCTATAATCAAAAAGCTATCTAAGCAACTAGTGAAAATAAAAAATCAACAAGCTTCGCAACAGCCTATTAGAAAATAAATAAAATTTAAAAGAAAAATTTTAGGCTTTTTCTTTGCGGATAATCACGGCGTTGATTATGCCATCGTTTCCTGGTCGACTTGTTACTTTAGCTAATCCCAAAGCAGTTTCAATTTCTGCTCCTTTGGTGATGACTCCTCTTCGGTTATAGTCAACGTTCGCACCGTTGCGAACTACTCGGACGATTTCAGTTTTTTGGGTTGAACCGCTTTGGGGGTCAGTAACAGAGGCGAATTTTTCGGTTAATACTTTAATTTTTCGGGTTCCACCTAAACCTCTTGTGATTTTACGTTTAGGTTCACCTAGAACAGTTTCCGCTGCGTATCCGCCTGCTTCATACTTTTTTTTGCTGCGGTAGACGCGTTTTTTGCCACCTGTAAGTTTTCTTTTGCGTAAATGGCTTTGCGATGACATAGCTTCATTTCCTTGAATGCGTAGTCACTAAAACATAGGATTTCAATATAAACATATCCGTTTTGCTGACCTGTTTTATGAAGTGTACAATTTTTATTATTAATTGGGCGTTATTAAACAGGGAAACAGAACGCAAAGAAGCTTGAGGAAACATAATTTCTTTCCTCGACCTTATAATTTCGAAAGCCAAGATTTGAACAATGCTATTCTCTCTGATAGAAACACCTTGGATCGTCAAATGATCGTTATTTTAATTCTCACAAAACAAGTTTAATACACCACCAAATATCAAAGATAATAACCTGAGAAGTAGTAAATAGTTAGAAACATAGCATTCTAAACCTCGAAATAATCTTTTCTAAGATTGTTCGTCTACATCATCAGAGGTTTCTGAGGGCTCTTGTTCCTCTTGTATCATTCGCTGTTTCTGCTCAGTTTCTTTCTTTTCTCGTTCAACTGCGTCTTCTTTAATGGCATCTCCAAAAATCTTTCGCAAATCTCTCTTAAGTAAAGAAGTATCCTGAGTTAGCCCAAAATAATCCGCAAAATAATCCGTGGTTCTAAGCGCCAATGACCGCCCCATCCGTTCCGACAAAATCAAACCCATATCTTTAAGCATTTTAACATGCCCGTAAGCATGTTGTCCGCGAACCTGCACAACCCGTTTTTGGCTTACTGGTTGGCGGTAAGCAATATAAGAGAGTGTTTTTAGTGGCCCTGAAGATAGCAGGGGGCGGTTGACGAGTTTTTTTATAAGCGGTGTAAACTCAGCTTTTACTTGCAACACATAGCGATCATCTTTAAGCGAAAGTATCTCCATAGCGCTGTTGCGGGCTTTATAATTCTCCATAAGCGTTTCAACGTAGGAAATCACGCGTTTTTTACTTCGGCTACCTACGACTTGGCAAAGTTCATTGATATCTAAGGGGCGCCCAGCAACGTAAAGTGCAGCTTCAAGCAGCATCTGGGTATGGACTTTCCTCTCGTTTCCCTGAGAATGCTCTGTCTCAGGACCTGAAATTTGTTTAGTTGACGGGTTATTCGGCTTTTTTAACATTTAGTTTCCCTACAGCTATGTAAAGTTCATCAGTTTCCTCATTCTGCCAAAGGCTAACTAAGCCATCCTGGGCGAGGAACAACAGATAAATAAACATGCGCAACGCCTCAATGCGGGTTGCACCTTTAGAAAGAGAGGTAAAATCAATGATGCCTTGTCCTCCGGTCTTTTCCACCAAAATTGCATAGATTTTGTCAACTTCGAACTCTAGTTCGGCGATGAACCTGTCAAATTTAGGCAGCAAATCAGTAACTGCGGGTAAAACGGGATGCTGTTCTACTACATGATGGAGGGAAAGAAGTTTCTCGCCTTTTAATACATCATCTAAAACTGTAAGGAGATGCTGAATTGTTGTAGAAGTTAATTCGTGACGAAGGGGTAGAAACAAAGGCGGTGGAACAAAATCAGTCGGAATTTTGGGCGGGGAAGAAGGCGGCTCTTGTAGCGTCAATAGCAATTTAGATTTCATCAGATAGATCAACGCTGAAGAATCCAAGGCGACGCCTGAAGCACGGAAATCTACCTTGTCAGGGGCGGTTTTCTCCATTTCCAAGAGGAAAGATCGAAGCAGATAAGCTATATTAACATTCCAAGGGGTGAGTTTCTCGAGTTTGCTGAGTTCAAAGAGTATGTTCCAGGGCGGTCGAAGATAAAAGGGCTTGCGCATGGGAGTTGTCGTTGGCGAAGACATTTAGGCATGCGCCTCCGTGGGGAATTTAGCCGTCACTACATTTGAAATTCCGTTTCGCTCATAGACGCCATATACTTTTTGGGCTTTATTGACCATTTCAGGTCTTAGACTGATGACTATAAACTGGGTTTTACTCGCCTCCTCAAGGAGGGTTTCGGCTAGTTTGGTTGTGTGGAAGGCATCTAAGTGAGCATCAACTTCGTCGAGGATGTAGAAGGCTGCAGGCGAGAATTCTTTAAGCGAGAAAATAAAAGCCACCGCCGAAATTGAACGCTCGCCACCACTAGCCCCACTAACCACAATGCTGGGTTTGTTAGGGAACTGCACAAGCATATCTATACCACCAGAGAATGGTTCCTCAGGTTTCTCAAGTTTCAGTGTGGCGGTACCACCGCCAGTCATCTTGGCAAAATATACAGTTAAGCTGGCGTTGATTTTGTCAAACGCATTCATGAAAACCTTACGTTTCTTGGCTTCGATCTCATCCATAAACCCAACAATAGCTTGTTTCTCGCGCTCTAACTCATTGAGGCGCACGGAAAGTTCGCGGTAGCGACTGATTTGCTCAGAATAGTGTTGGGCAGCAAGTTGGTTAATGGCGCCAATGCGTTCCATCTCAAACTGCATCATACGTATGGTAGTCTCGGCTTCTTGAACCTGTCTGAGATTCGTTTCAAGCGGTTGCTCAAAACCGAATTGGCGAAGCTGGGCTTGAAGCTGCGAAACCCGAAGCTGCATGTTCTCTAAACCATAGTGAAGTTGACTCTGTAGCCTATCAGCTTGTTCATACTCCACATCAAGTAGTCGTAATTCAGCGTCAATAGTGTCGATTTGGGAGGTAAATTTTTTAGATTCCTCTCGCGCAGACAACACTGCGGTGGATAACTCGACACGTTTCGTCTCGAGCGCCTCAACTTCCTTTTTGAAGGCATCCCGTTCCACTGTGGCGTCAGCGACCTCTTTTTGCAACTTTTCTTGTTGCTGATCCATTTTAGAAAGTTGAATCTTGGTGTTCTTATAGCCAATCCGAAGGACACGGTCAAACTGGGATTGATGAGTGTTAATTTCCGTCTCCAGACTACCAAGACGCTGACGCAAAGTATTAGCTTCTTCCCCAAACTTTTCTCGCTGCACCTCAAGCTCCTGGATATGAGTGATATCAGTTTTCAGCCGCAACTCAGAGATTTCAGTGTGTATTTTTTTGAGGTTTTCCTGGATGTTGTTACGTTCGTTACGATATACACTCATGCGACCTTTGTACGATGCAGCTTCACGCGCTAGTTTTCCTCCAAGTTTAGCTATATGGTGGATGTTAAATTGGGTCCGTTTTACACTACGCTTTATCCGCACTAATTCACGATCGAGAGTTGCGATTCCCTCGCCTAGACGAGTCATCTCGATTTTGTTGTGTTCGAGTTCTTCCTCGATATTCACAATATCGCTACCCCGTGCAGAAAGGTGAGTCTGCAATGCTCTGACAGCTTCATCAAGGCTTTTAAGTGCGTTTTCGCTGGGGATTATCGTGGAGAAGTCTATAGGGGCACGGTAGTAACCGCTTTCAAAGGCACCAGGTTCGTAGAGGTCACCGCTAACGGTAACGGCACGATAGCCTTCGTTGGAAAGAGCAAAGGCTATTTTATCGTCTGTTGCCACTATTGTATCGCCGAATACATAGTTCACTGCCGATTCAAAGTTTCCATCGTATTTAATGAAACTTGAGAGTGACCCCATGATACCTTCTCGTTTAGGAGCGAGTTTATTCTTAGGGTTTATGGCACCCTGTAACGGAATAATTTTGACTCTGCCCAGTTTCATCCGCCGTAATGTCTCGGTACAGGTGAATGCCACATCAATATCCTTCACCACTAACGCTTCCAGCCAACCTGTAGCAGCGGCCTCGACAGCCTTCTTAAAGTTCTTTTCGATCTTAATCAAATTGCGCAATCTACCTTGGATGCCGTTTATGGCACCAACATTTCCCATTTCCTCAATTCGTCGCAAAGCCTTCTCCTCTGCAGCGATTGTTGCAGCAAGATCCCTTTGTGTAGCGAATTCGATAACGGCGTCTTTAGCTGAGCTAGCGATTTTTTCAGCTTCCTCGATTTCCCGGTGCACCGTCTCCTTCTGGAGCTCCTTACGCTCGATTGACTGCTCTAGGTTTTTAAGTTGCGTTTTCTGATCACGCTGTACCTTCTCAAGCTCTACGAGAGATTTCTCGATTTCCGCCTGACTGGAAATAAATTTTTCTTTGCGGACCGTTAGGTTTTTTATTCGACCGGTGCACAATCGCAACGCCGCTTTGTCCTGTTTGTACTCTGAGCGCAAATAAGCGAGCCGCTTCACGTGCCCCTCTATCTGTGAATCTAATGCTTGAATTTGCTGGTTGTTGTCGTCTAAACCGCTCCATAGCGTCGCGGTTTCTTTCGCCAACAACTCATGTTGAACCTGCTTCTCTTCTAACTCCAACCTGAGTTTTTCATATTCACTACGATACTGACGGATTTTAAGGCGGTTCTCTCTGATTTCCCGCTGCAAATTCTCATATTGCGCAAAGTTATTTTCTCTGACACGTTTGAAGCTATCAAGGCTTGCCTGTCCAGAATTAATCTTGGAATTTAATTCAGTAACTTTAGATTTGAGTTCACCAATTTTTATCTGAACCTTAAGCACTTCAGAGCCACCTTGCTCTAGCCCTTCACCGCTGAGCTTACGCCAATCTCCCTCAATTTCATGGCGCTTACCTCGGCGTAAATCCCTTTGTTCTTTAAGTTTTTCCACGCGTACCTTGACTTTTTGGGCTTGAACTGAGTTCTCGATGATTTTAGTGTTTTGCTGGGCGATGTCGCTTGAGATTTTGATCGCTTGGAACTTGCGAGTTTCAGCCTGAATAAAATTATAACGCAACTGTTGGTTGCGTTCGCGTTCAAGGTCATCGAGGCGTTTTTGAACTTCATCGATTCTGCCCATTGCAGTTCGAATGGATATGTCGGCTGCACGCAACTTCTCCTCCGCATCAGTTTTTTCCGAGTCATACTGAGCGATGCCTATGAGGTCTTCTATAATTTTTCGACGTTCAAGAGCAGTCAAATCAGTTAATCTTGTGATTGTGCCCTGGGGAATTATGTTTTGGCTCATACTACTAATAGCAGCCATCGATAAGGTCTCAGTGATATGTGTACGAGACATGCGTCGTCCATTGAGGCGGTAGATACTTTGCCCATTGCGGTAAACTTCCCTTGAAATCGTCACAGTGGTTGTGTCCACAGGCATTAAACCATCGGTGTTGTCGAATTGAACTACAACTTTTGCCATTTTGGCTTTGTCTTGTCCTGCCTTTTCTGATCCATGGAAAATCAGCTTCGCCGAGTTTTCAGCGCGGAGCCTCCTTGTGCTTAGTTCACCAAGAGAAAAAAGCATTGCATCCATTATGTTCGTTTTTCCACTTCCATTGGGTCCAGTTATCGCTGTGAACCCCTTGTCAAGGGTGACCTTGACTGTTTGGGGTCCAAAAGACTTAAAGCCTTTTAACTCGATTTTCTTGATATAGGGCATTTACGTCTTTAACCTCGGAAATGGTATGTTCATTTTTAACAGTCGTCAACAAACGTATAAAAGCTTATACTTATGTCACTTGCGCTTATACACGTACTTTGAAACTGCCATATAATTAAGCACTTGAGAACTTTTTAGGCTTTTTATAGAAATGCACCTGCTCACCCTTAACAGTTAATTCGTCGTACTTCGTCCAGCCTGCAGTTCCAAGCGTTTTGATTTCATCTATCGTTGTTGCACTTGTAACTTCGAATTCGTCATCCTCTAAGTTAAGCATCTGAATATATTTCATGGTGCTTTCGACACGTTTATGCCTAAGTATGAGGGAAGAATTTTTCTGATTCGATCGGCAGTGAGTTTAGCATTGCAATTAGTAGACCTTATTCACAATTAAACATACTTTTTCGAGAAAATCAAAAATGTCATCTAATGGATAGTTGTTTGTAGTAGGGTTGAGCCTACAGCATTTTCTTATATCGTATATCTTCCTTCTTGTATATTGAAGAAGGAGAAAGCTTTGAGGTTGAAAAAAATTGAATAAAAACATTTTTCATGGAGCAGTTCTTGAAAGTATTTTGCTTAATTTCATAAACGAAGCTTCTGATAGGGGATTGCATGGTTATGGGCTTTTAAAAATGATTCATCGAAAGTATGGGGTACGGCTTGGGTCATCTTCACTATATCCTGAGCTTAATTGTTTGGAAAAGAGGGGTCTTATTGAGTCTAGATGGGAGGTGGGTTTGAAGAGGGCTTGCAAACAATATAGAATCACTCGACAGGGTAAAATGGTTCTTAAGGAGTATTTTGTTGAGCTTAGAGCTGTAATTCCGCTATTAGTTAGTTGCTAAAATCAAAAAAGAGAAAAAAATTGTTGTTTATCTTGCCCAGCAAGGACCATATCCATAGCCGTATGCGTAGCCGTAGCCGCCTTGTATGGTTCTTGTGCGGGTACGTTATCAGCTGTTGGTGGAGCGACATATTGTCCTTGATAGGGTTCTGCTGCTCTGTATCCAAAGCAGTTGCCTATCCAGCCCCAAAATCCTTCAGCAGGGACCGTGTTGGGGTCTGCGCCGGGAACGGTTTGGTTTTGAGCTATTTGGGCTGCTGCCAGTCCAACTGCGGCTAGAGCAAGCGCCGTGACCGCGACGAGTGCAATTATTACTTTTGTGTTCATTTTATTTTATCACCATATACTAATATGGTCATGGAGGCTTATGGCAGTTGGCTGAAACAAAACTGAAACAGATTTGAAACAAATAGAATCCCGGGAGATTTGAAAATCAAAAGACAAAATCACTATTCCACAGCTGAACAGAAAGCATTAAACTAGATAGTCGGGTTTCTTGGCAGAATCTTTTTCATAAGTGTTCGAGCTAAATGCTTCAGCTATCTTTTCAAAAGAAAGGGTTAACCTCTCAGCCCAATCAGGAACATGGGATTCTACCTCCACTGCGGTCGGGTGACTTTTATCTCCAATTTTTATTGTTAAACCATGGCTTTTTTCAAAGTAAGTAATTGTTTTTCTAGGAAGCGCAGCGCCCACGTCAAAAACGTAGTGAGCACCAGAAGGCTTGATTGATTCTATTACCTACAGCATAACCCTATCATCAAAGATTAGCCCTGTAAAAATAAACCCATTGCAAACAAGCTGTTTTACCTTACCTAAATGAACAAAGCTCTTAATATGCAAATTAACGTTACCGGATTCAAACCACATTATCCTTCCAATTCCACTTTTATCTTTCCATAGTAACCAACGGTTCTTTGACTTTGTTTGTTCCCAGCAATCGCTGGAATTCAGAATCATTATTGACTTCTTTTTCGGAAAATTCAGGTTTGACAAGCCTTTTCTATTCATTAGATGAAAGTAGGTTCGGTTCCTCTCTCGACATCTTTTTCGCATTATCTTTCATTCTAATGATCATTTTTGATTCCGGGTACACAATCAAAAACAAAGAAGGCAAATGGAAGCGGCTTTTTTTGGATTACTGGTTTTTTATTTAGCCATAATCATGTTTGCTGCTCTATTTCCAACCTTAATCAATCCTTAAAATATTCAGCCCATTGTTTATTCTTGTTTAGCCCCAAACAGAGCCAATATATAAAAAGAGTAACTTGCCACATGGTTTAATTTAATTCTAATGGAAGATTACTTGCTTGAATATTGAAGGATTCTTGATAATCAGGTTGCACAACTAAACGACTAACTCGATAATATTTTCTTTTCATTTTGGTACACACAACAGCCATGAATGCTACTGACTTGTTTTGGTAGAAGGCAACGTAGCACCGAACTCCTGCGTCGAGTTTGACATTTAGATAATGATACTGCCGAAACAACGTCCATAGGAATGGTGTGCCCAAAGCATGAAGTATCAACCAAGTTTTCCCGCCTTGACTTTTCGAGCAGTGGGGGTGTGGCATTGAAGGAGCCAGCGGGGGTAGCTGGAGCAGATCTTTTTTCCTTAAAACCCCATTTCTTTCTCAAAGATGTTCTTGAGACTTCAGGTTTTATGGGAGATCTTCGTTAGCCTTCATGGATTAATTTTGAGCATAAAATACATTGCTCATTCTTTGAATTAAAGAACATCACTTTTCTATCTATGCAACGCCTTACTTTACTGAATTTCTTATTAAGAAATAGAAACTCATCTTCAATTGTCCAATCACTTTTTGAAGCAAATGCAGGATACGAAAAATCTGCAAACGCATCATTGCAATGGTGAAATGACAAGTCCGTATTATACATAATCTGATTGGGCCCAAATTTAATATTAGCGCAAATTCCAGAGTTTTTACAATCAAAATACTCTTCGCCCTGTTTTTTTGATTTTCCTGAATGCGCTGGCATGGTCCAAAGGCTAATTCTTTTTTCAATTGCCCCTTTGTTTTCAAAATTGTCTTTAGTCAAAATAGTAAAAGGAAAATCAACAATGTAGCCTTCGCTGGGACTTGACAATGCATTACCGAATTTCTCGAAATTCTTTGAGAATTTAGATAAAGATTTCCCAATAATTCTAAGTGTTTGCTCTTTGTTTTCTTTATTGTATATCGTTTCAACAACTACTGAAGGCTGAAAATTCAAAAGCAAAGATAGCATGTGATTTAATCTATTTTCGGCATTGACACCAAGTTTTTGGAATAAGTTAAAGCCTAACCTTACTTCAACAGGGGAAGCTTCACTATTACTTTCAATCAAAGAAACTAAATTATCCAACGTATCGTTCTTCTCCCATCCACTGGTTTTAATTATGATTTTTGACGCAGGAATGAGCGTTTTGATAAGTTGAACAATATCAGCGATATTCAAAATTTTTCCATTATTATTTTTGCTACGGTAAAAAAAAGGCTCGCCGCCCGTTAGGAATATGAAGCATTCTTTGTCTGGGTTGTTGTGGAAGAAGTCTGAAATCTCCACTATTTTTTTTCTAAATTTCTCAGGGTTAATAGCATTAAGGCCTGTATCACAACAACAGGTTGGGCATCTCTTATCGCATAAGTTTGTGACTCTGAAGATGTATGAGCTAAACAAAGTCTATCACAAGTTCCTCAATACTTTTGGGCAACGAGATGGTGATCCAAATAAATTATCGTTGTAAAATAATGCATCACCTCTGCAACCGCCATCGCAGATACATTTGTTTTGGCATGATTTGCATTCAGGGAGGTTTTCTATGGGGAGTTTCTTAATATCTCTGAGTATTTTTATGGATACTGAATTTTGCCATAATTCTGAAATGTTATAGTTTCCCAGAAGATTACCAAGTTTAAATGTTGGAAGAGACGTGCAAGGGAATAAATCGCCATAAAAGTCGATATATGCAAAGTTGTCACCTGCAGGGCACTGCATCATTTTTCCATTTACATTTTGTTTGTCAAATATCATTAGCTCGCTGGTGCTAAAGAAAATTTTTGGAAAGTTGGTAATTAAACGATTCAATGTGTCTTTAAGGTTCCTTTCTTGAAAAGCAGTTAATCTTAGTTTATCATATTCTTCCTTGGTTGCAAATGGTCTCAGATCTTGTAGAGTGATTGCTAAAACCCCCATTTTTGATAATAATTCGGTGAGTTTTTCGAGTTCAGAGAAATTGTGTCGAGTTACGGTCACCATAACTGTTGTAGGTATGAAATTTTCTAACAAATTAGTAATTGTATTTATTGTTTTTTCAAAAGCAAAAAGTCCTCTTGTTAAGCTATTAATATCTTCATTTGGACCATCAAGGCTAATACCGACGAAAAGTTCGTACTTCTTAATTTTCTGCAGTGCCTCTTTTGGAATAGATATTCCGTTGGTTAAAATTGCAACGGTTATTCCAGCATCTTTTAGTTTTTTAATTATATCCCATAAGTCTTTTAATAACAGGCATTCGCCGCCTGTGAGTGTGATTTTTAACGTTTTTGCTTCAATTATTTTATCTGCGATTTTTTTCAATTTCTTTTTTGTAATGTTATTTTCTTTTGATTTGTGTGATTTAGCATCAGGAAAGCAATAGATGCAGCTAAGATTGCATTTGGGTGAAAGAGCCCATAAAATGTTGAGCGGGCTTCGCTCGCTTTTTATATCGTAAAAAGTTGAGGCTGTTTGAGGAACATCATCGCCGAGTTGATTTTTATGTTCTTTAGTGTGGCTAATGGGTTTTTCAGTTAGGAAATTATTTTTGAAAAGCCAATTCCGAAATTTATTATCTTCGTTTCCACACCTATTTTGTATGATGCATCTATCATAAGCTTCTTTTGATACACTTATCAATCCAAGGTTCTGGCCGTTGTAGAGAAGATAGCACTGTGATTCTTCTCGAACTATTATTTTTGGGTCAAGCTTAACCATTTGCATAGCCGTACTATTCTCGTTTTTCATTTTATCTTAATCAAGTTCTTTTAAGAGAATTATTAGGAAAAAGGGGAAAACGTTTTTTTTCTAATAGGTTGTGCTCTGTTTATGTTTTATCTTCCTATAACGCGCTTGATTTTAGTTGCTGGTCTAACGACTTTTTCGCCTAAGTTAATGCTGTTTACTCCGCCCACGCCCCAATCAGCGACTAATCCACCTGGTCTTGTTACAACTTTGAATGGTTGGCCTTCAAAATTATGGAGCTCCACAGTTACTGATTTAGCCTTTGCATCTTTAGCCAATCTTTGAATTTCAGAAAGCATCTTAATTGATGTTGAAATTTTCTCTTCTTCTGCCAAAAACATCACCTCCATTTTTGTGTAACCCGAATCATACTTAACAATACAGCATATTATATATTAATTTTTAATATACTGGGCTCTCAGGGTATTGCTTGAATTCTCGTAATTTAAACTGAAAAAAGGTTTTCTGCACAAGTCCTCGCTGTTTAATTCGTGAATGCACATTTTTTCTCGGATCGTCATTTCTATTAAGGTCAATGATTTGAAGAAAATAGTTTGAGTAAATGTCAGCCCCGGAACCTTATTCACGCCAACCGAATACCTATGCGATAACAGTTGTTGCCTTTGTTGTAGTCATCGTCATAGCAGTAATCGTTTTAAAGAAAAGAGGGAACACACAACGCATGTTACCATCGTCACCTACATGAAAATAGACCAGAAATTACAGAATACATTGCAGGGAAACGGTTATGCGTTTTCGACTTAAGCTATTTCGGATCTCATTATTTATCCGTGTGTTTCCTCTGCCTCTGCTTGCATGACCAAATCGAGTTAGTTTCCATCCTTCGAGTTCCTCGTGTAAGTTGGGGGTTGCTTGTGACTAGTAGGAAGGATAATTTGGTCTGTGTGCAGTATAGGTCTGCTATAAAGTTGAGGAGACGTTTTCCGACGCCTATGCCTTGATAGTCGGGGAGAACTACTAACCGGCTTACGCGATAATATTTGTTTTTATTTTGGTGCAGGCTACGGCTATGAAGGCTATTGGCTTATTTTGGTAGATAGCAACATAGCATCTGATCCCTGCACCTAAACTACTGTTTAGTAATGATATTGCCGAAACAGTGTCCATAGACATTTGCCGCACCGATTGATTTGGCACCACGCTTCAAGCTCATCACAACAAAAATAGTCTAGTACAACATCGACAAAGAGTTCAATTGCGCGTCTACCAAATATCTCCAAGCCCTTGTTCCAAGATCAGCGTACTTTTTGATGATGTCTTTTGGTGGTTGTGCAGGGGCATACTGGTTGATTATTTCTTCAACTTTTGTCAAGAGTTGACGTTCGGGTTCGCTCAGGCAATTCCAATCGATAGTTGTTTCAGTCTTTGGAGAATCTGCTAATTACCCTGAAAGTTTGTTTATTCGCTTGTTTAGTTGCCATATCTTCAAGGTACAAATACTCCTTTCTTCGATTTATCTTCTAACTGCTTTAAGCGACCAAGCACTTCCGGCGAAACAGCCGTTTCATCCAAAAGCGAATTAACCTTTAGCATGATATTCAATGCACCAAGCTGTCCCAACACGTTTTGGAAGGTAAGCAGTCGAATGCTGGCTTCACGATAAATCTGCTCATATCTATTGACCACCTTTAGCAAGACGGCGTCAGGATTAATTAAGCTCTGAAGAGCAGGCTGCCAAACTGCACGGGGTTCAAAATCATAGTAAACTGCACGTTCAGTACATGTGAATTTTTGTCTCAATTCCTTCACAATCTCGGCTTGAGAAAAGCCTAATCCTTCGAGCTTTAACAATTCTAAGTGTCGAGTGACAAATTCCAACTTTTTCTACCCCCTAAATTGAAACTTTCCTTCACACACATCTATACACCACATTTTTTGTTTATTTAGATCGATTTTAACTGGCTAAACGCTATGTTATCTTGTAGTTTTTAAATGAAGGTAATTTGGGAATCTAGGAGAAAATGAATCTGATTTTTGTTGGTGTATGGAGTAAAAAGACTTAACTATTTGGGTGAGCTATGGCATTAGTTAGAGGTTTTATTTATGACAACTAAATTGATGAGTGGAGTGGGCGCTGCTATTGGGTGCCGTTTTCTTTCTAAACGAAATCAACTATTATTTGTAGAATACTCCAAAGGCACAGTCAGTCTCTTGGACATGATTCGTCCTAGTTCAGTTTTATCTTCAGGAACTACCGTGTTGAAAGGTACATGGGTGTTTGACTGTGAGACAGGGACCTTAAGTGGGAACTTGAACGGTCCGGGCGATATTTGGTGGGAACAAATCGACCAAGTTAATAGGAAGATGGTTCCAGCCGGCGGAGCTAACATCATCAATTTAGGAAACATTAACTTTGCCACTTTAACTCCCGTAGCGTTGCAGGCCTTGACTTATAGTAATACTTCAATCATAGGCAACAACGACGCATCAAATCAGCTTGTTAATAACGATGTTTTTGCAGTTAAAACTAAAGATGGAAACGTCGCAAAAATTCGGGTCGTCCAATACGGATACGATATAACCATTGAGTGGGTCACCTATAAACTTGCAAGTCCGTATCACACAATTGGAACAGGTTATGCTAACCCAGAAGACATCGCCATAAGCAGCGACGAGAAAACCGCCTACGTAACAGAGCGCATAGGAAATTTGCTCAGAGTAGACTTAACAAACGCTAACCGTCCAGCCGCAGTTGTCTTAGCCTCAGGGTTGGTAGCGCCTCAGCAAATATTCCTTGATGAGACTCATCATCAGGCATATGTTGTAGAATACTCAAATCCAGGGAGACTCATAAGAGTAGACTTGAATACTCTACAAAAAACCGTTCTACTAAACGGACTAAACAATCCAGTTGGGTTGTTAGTGTCTTCGGACCTATCCTTCGCTTACATAAGTGAGCAGTCAGGTGGCGGCCGAATCACTCGGTATTCACTGCAAGGCGGAGTTCCTATAACAATTGCGTCAGGGTTGACTAATCCTTTCTTCCTAACATGGCTAGACTCTGCACAAACAACCATCATCTTGCCTGAACGAGACCCCGCAAACCGCATAACATTGGTGGACACGATGCCTCGCCCCGGTAGTGTTCGGCATCTGCCCGACACCGTCGGAGTTCGTCCTTCAAGCGTCGCTTGCATTGACACCATGCATATATTGATTTGTTCAGACCGGGAAATTGACCTCATTAACATTCTAGGTGGATTTGTCTCTTCCGGACTCTTCAAGGGAATAGGCTTAGTACCGTGGAACCTTGTTAATGCGGCCGGAAAAGTTGATACAACAACACAACCAGTGTACCCTTACCAATTTGCCAAGAACGTTCCATTCGGAGGCGTTCTATCGCTGCAAATCAATCAACTGTTATCCTGGCAAAGCGGAGTGCGTCTCTATCGTGTATTTGTCGATGGCACTTTGCGATTTGATACATGGTGGGATCTTAAGCTAAACACAATCAATGGCAAATATGAAATCCCAATTCATTTTATCCCCAGCGTCATAAATAATCAACCGGGGTACTTTGCAATCCATCAGTTAGGCGACTTTTTCATGAACACTGACTTGGGCATGATATTGGATAGTGCATCATTAACTAATGGCTTGCACACGATCAAAATTGACTTCACCAATGCAGTTGGCGTGGTTTTGCAGACTAAATCTCTAAAAATTCTAGTCGACAATAACAAATGTGTTGCTTCAATAGACATGCCAACTGTTGCAGGCGTGGCAGCGAACCAATGTGGAATGCTTAAATTCAATAATAAAAACGATTTTGTTCAGATAGTCTATGTTGCTTCTCATTCAACGCTCATGGCAGACTACTCTTTTGGAATCATCAAAGGACCAAACGGTGTCTATAGCACTTCAGGGGCTGTAGCAGTTTCTGCGTTCATCTATAAAGACACCGTTGCGAACCTTCTGGGAACATGTCCAAGCGCCGCTTTTGCCGTTCACTTGTACGTTGCAGCACGGGCAATCAATGGATTTTCACGTCAAAGTCAATACGACGCTTCACGCGCCATAGCCTTCGCTTTAACACCTTAACACCCGCTTAAAATCAAAGTCAGTAGTTTATCCTATACTTTCTTTTTTTGTTTTTTAATACTTAATTAATTTTGAGAATTAAACTCAAAGTCTGGCAGTGCCTTTTTTAATAAAAAAAGAAGGTGATATGGTGGAGTTTTATGGATTAGTTATTGCAATTGGTTTTATTAATTCGAAAATTGAGTGTCTGCCGATTGCCTTTGCGTTTGGGTCGCCAAGCAGGGTTAAGCAATTTCTGTTATGCAGCATGGCTGATGCCGCAAGTGTGTCGCCTCCATTGAGAATCTGCTGGTATTTTTGTGTGTATACATTGTATGCTATGTTGAATGCGTCTTGGAAGGTTTTGCCTTCCAGTAATGCGTAGTTTGCTGCGTTTGATGCTTCAGTAAATTGTCCTGTCCAAGCAAAATAAACCCAGTGCAAATCATGATAGCCCAAGTAGGCTCGTGCACCTGAAGTTACAGCTAAAGGTCCCAGTCCTATCGCAGTATCACATGAAACAGTGCTTGCTGCTTTGCCTTTGAGCAGATCCACGTTATTATTGTCGATTGCGTTTTCGAATTGATTGTTGTTTTGTCCGCACATAACGAAGTCTCCGCCGTGGTCGTAGTGGATTACGAAGTCAAATGGTTTAGTATTGATTGTTTGAGTTACATTAGCTCGGTTAGCATTGTTTATCTGCAAGTCTGTAACGGTCCATCCTTCTGCGATGGCTTTATTTTTAACTAATTCACAGGCTTGGAACGAGAAACTGCCGGTGTAACCGTCGTTTGGGAATTTTGGGCGAATTATAAGCAAGTTTTTGGTTGTCCACCAAAGTTTCAGTTTGCTAATTATCAGCTTGTCTGAAAGCAATAAGTTGGGGTTAGCTACGGAGACTTTCGCAGTTGAAGTTGCCAAAACTGGTTTCGCAACAACTCTTCTCAGATTTTTAGCTGACATATCATTGTTCCTCCGGTTTTTTTGTGATTTCAATTCGGAGTCGGTTAATCATTGTTACAAGTTTCTTGCCGTATTCGGTTTCGTCTTGTATTTCCTTGGCTAATTGTTCGGGGGTAAATGATCTTGTTCCTACAGCAGCTACAACTTGTTTTCTTTTCTCGACTGGCATAGTTTTAATCCAATTATTTACTTCGTCGACGGCTAGTTGCGTGGTCATTCTTTTTTGTTTTTTGATTTCTTCATCAAAACTAGACAATTTAACACACCAAGAGTATTATGTCTTGAGTGTTTATAAGAGCTTTGAACAAATTTGCTTAAAGAATGCGCTTTGAATAAATATTGTTAGGGCGAAATTTGCCATTTTTTTTATCAACTCAACAAGGGCACCCATTAACGGTAGTTCTTTTGCCCAATCGTGAAGACACTCGGCAATGGTCTTCAAGTCAGGTATGCATTCCTGCGGTCCGACCATATTTAACATGCAGAGTACAAAGAATGAATGTGCTAACTGCTTCCTCTCAAGCCAGACCTGAACCATTTTTACGATCAAATCGCTTGGTTTACTCAGAAAAAAGAATTCCTACCTTACCTTGAAGTACATTACGGGTGGCATTTTTGACTTCGTACCTTACACTATATCATCCATAAACCTCACAAAAATCAACTGTCGTATCGCATTTCTGACCACTATCCACTCTGGGCAGAGTCCGATGTCAGAATTTAGTTTTCTGTATTCAACAATTATTGTTGGGTGAAATTATTTTGAAAGAAAAAAATGGAATTTTGCGGGAGATGTTTCCAGCTTCGAGCTATTAAAAGCTTATACTATCGCACCTGAGTATATAGGAAAAAACGACAGAGAACCAAGAATAAGTAAATGACTAAAAGAGTGTCTTACATTATTAAATTAACTTACTTGTCCCATTTACTTTTTCCATGGAAACACCTTAGCCATACAGTAGTTGATTGAAAAGCATGATTAATGATTCATAAGGCTTTACTTTCATTTCAGCACCTTAACCGTAGTGAAAAGTAAGAAAAAAAACGCTATGGCAAAGTTTGAGATGAAATATTTGGCTAAAACGAAAGCTGACCAAAAGTTCACAGGGATATTGCTAGACTCCATAGATGATGCCTTCGCAAGCTTAGGGGCAAATGTACAGTTATCGCTTTATTTTCATCTTGAAACCAAATTTACCCTTTCAAAACAGGACATACCCGACCGCATAGACGATTTCTCTGATGCCCTAGACAGAATTTTTGGTCAAGCAGCGAGACAAGTTGAACTTTTAATAATAAAGTGCCTAAACCAACGAGTAAAACGCAGTTACAAGTGGGTTGGACCAAAATGGCTTGTTCCAGACATAACCTTTGAAAAATATGTCAAACTGGCAAGAAGCAGTGTAGAAAACGAGACTAAAACAATGAACTTGGAGGCGTTAATGGATGACGGAGAAAAACCTGAACAAGAAACATAGCGCCCTCATCAACGAAATAATTGAGTTCATAGCTGATCCTGCGGTAATGATTAATTCTGCAGGCCAGGTTCTGTTTGCAAACTTAATTACAGAAAAATATACAGGAATACCTGTTGAGGACCTTCTTGGAAAAAGTTTCTTTGACCAACACTTTTTTGATGAAATACAAACACTACTTATCAAAGAAAAAATGAAAAAAAGACTTGATGGCGTAGAAATTGAACCATATGAAATCTCACTTAAAAATAAACAGAACGAGACAATCCTTCTTGAAGTTAATGCAAAACGGGTTAAACATTGCGGTCAAGTACTTGATTTCATTGTTTTCCGCGATGTCACCAAGAGGTCTAGGAAGCAAAAAGAACTTCAATACAATCTAAGTAACACCGAATTAAAATTCAGAACCATCAGCGACAGTATCTTTGATGCCGTTGTTTTATTTGATGAGCAAGAAAAAATTCGGTACTGGAACGCAGCCGCTCAAAGAATCTACGGCTATAGACAAGATGAAATAATGGGCAAAACCCTAAAAGAGACCATCGTACCACCACAAGCCTTTGACTTGCTTACTAAAGTTAGAGAAAAATTCATCAAAGAGCAAGGAGTCATTAAAAAAGCAATAGAGTTTCCTGGATTAAGAAAGGGTAACTTTGAATTTCCTTCTGAAGTTACGCTCTCGAAAATCAATGTTGGAAACGAAGAATTAATAGTTGCAGCCGTCCGCGACATAAGTGAACGCAAAAACTACGAGTATACTCTTAAACAGCAACATGATTTGCTTGAAGCAGTAACTAAAAACACAGGTGTCGGCCTCACAATTATCACCAGAAACTATCAAATTCTCTGGTCTAACAAACAACTGAAAGAAATCTTCGGCAGCGATATCGAAAACAAAACATGTTATAGAAAGTTACATAACCAAATGGCGATCTGCTTAGATTGTGGAGTCAAAAAAATCTTTGATGGTGCAGTGTGTGATATCAAAGAAGCTGAAGGGATCGCAAAAGATGGCAAAAGTTTTGTGTTGCAGGTAACCACCACACCAATTTTAGATAAAAATGGCGAAGTTGCCGCTGCCCTGGAAATAACTGTGCCAGTTACTCATCGAAAACAGATGGAAATCAAAATTAAAGAAGCGGAAAAACTCCACCGAGCACTTTTTGAGCAAACACCTGTAGGTGTTCTTGTTGTAGACCCAGACAATGCCGCGGTTCTTGAATTTAATGATGTATCGCATCGTCAATTAGGCTATTCTCGAGAAGAGTTTAGCAAGCTTCATATGTGGGATTTCGAAGCACTTGTAAAGCCGCAAGAAATTCTGGAGCAACTCGGCAGTGTTCTTAAAGTGGGAAAAAACGAATTTCTTACGAAACATCGGACTAAAAACAACGAAATTCGACTAGTTGTAGTTAATCAGTGTAAGATTGAGTTATCAGGAAGAGAGGTTATTCTGGCAACTTGCCACGATGTGACAAGTATCAATAGAATGTATGATGAGTTACAGAGCGCCGAGGAGAAATTCAGAGGGATCACCAATTCTATTAAAGATGCCTTAATTCTTATCGATGAGCATGCAAAAGTTACTTATTGGAATCCTGCCGCTGAAAAAACCTTCGGCTACACAAAGAAAGAAGTCATCGGTAGAAAAATTCATGATCTAGTTGTTCCTCAATCTATGTGTAGAGAAGGAAGAGTGCGCATAGAGGAAAGCATGAAAATCTTCAGCGAAACCGGCATGGGGTACTTCACTGTTGGAAAAGTTGAATTAGTTGGGCGTCGCAAGGATGGAAGTGAATTCCCCGCTGAATTATCAGTTTCTTCTCTGAACGCAAACGGAAGCTGGAAGGCTGTTGGCATAGTAAAAGATATCACTGAACGAAAAATAGCAGACCAGAAACTAAGAGATGCAGAACAACGTTATCATGCACTGTTTAATCAGGCGCCATTGGGCGTTTTGGTCATCGACCCGGAGACAAACGAATGCATTGAATTTAATGACTGTGCTCATCAACAGTTAGGTTATACACGAGAGGAATTTGAGAAAATTCCGATCTACGAGATAGAAGCTAAAAAGTCACTCGAGGAAATAAAAGCGCATACAAAACAGATGATTGAGAGTGGCGGAGAAGAATTTCAAACCCAGCATAGAACAAAAAATGGCGAAATAAGAAACGTCATAGTGACGACTCGAACTTTCCAAACTGCAGGAAAGAAATATCTGTATGTTATATTTCACGATATTACCGAAATTAAAAAAGTTCAAAACGCGCTTATAGCAAGCGAATCCCGCTATCGTCAATTAGTTGAGCTTGCACATGAGGGTATCTGGGCAATAAACAACGACTTCAAAGTTGTTTTTGTTAACCCACGTATGACGCAGATGCTGGGCTACACTGGAAGTGAAATGCGTGGCAAACAGATTATTGATTTCTTCAATGCTGAAGAGAGAGAAAAAAATAAGGCTATCTTGGAGGAATACAAAGCCTCGGGTGGGACAGGGCAGTTTGAGTTCAAGTTCTCAAAAAAAGATGGTCAGAGAGTAGATGCAATTATCGCGCTCTCAACGATTACTGACGATCAAAAGCAGAAAATAGGCATGTTAGCAGTCATATCCGATATAACTGAGCGTAAGCGAGCAGAACAAGCATTAGCGGAAAGCGAGGAACGGTTCCGCGCCATCAGCACTTCAGCTATGGATGCCATAGTTCTAAGCGATATGGATGACAAAGTGATTTATTGGAACCCTGGGGCAGAAAAAATCTTTGGGTTTTTAGCTGAAGAAGTTCTTGGTAAAAAAATTACCGAGCTGATTATTCCACTCAAAGCGCAAAACAAATACATTCAGACACGTAAAGAATTAAATAATAAACCAACTTCAAAGAGAGAATTAGGAATTTCCGCGCTCAGAAAAAATGGTAGTGCTTTTCCTATTGACCTTTCAGTGATAACTGTGAGGTTAAAAGACAAAAACTGTTTACTATTGATTGTTAGGGATATAACTGAATCAAAAGCGTTAGAGGAAGCCCTAAGGCAAGAACGTGACCTGCTTGAAAGTGTTGCTACAAGCACTAACATCGTTTTAGCCATTATCAACCATGACTACAAAGTTATTTGGGCAAACGAGACGGCAAAACAAGTAGTTCATTGCAACAAAATAGAAAACAGAGCTTGCTATGAAACTCTAGGAAACGGTTCCAAAGGGGTCTGCGAAGGATGCGGAGTCAAAAAAGTCTTTGAAGAAGGCAAGAACATTGTTCGAAGAGATTACAAAATAAAAACCAGTGAGAGAGATGTCTGGTCAGAACTCATAACTACCCCTATCAAAGATAAAGACGGAAGCATTATCGCAGCATTAGAGATTGCAATTGACATCACCGAAAGAAAACATTTGCAAAATAAGTTAGCTGAGTATTCTCAGAAGCTTGAAGAGCTAGTTCAAAAGCGAACAGAGCAGTTGAAAAAGACACAGGCAGAACTCGTTAAATCAGAACGATTGGCAGCAATTGGCGAATTAGCAGGCATGGTTGGGCATGATCTTCGCAATCCGCTCACAGGAATCAAGAATTCTGCGTATTTCCTAAAAAAGAAGGGAACAAAGTTGCCCCTTAAGCAGACGCAGGAGATGCTTGAAATCATCGATAAATGCGTGGATTACTCAAACAAGATTGTCAGTGACCTTCTCGACTACTCCCGGGAAATCCATTTAGAACTTGTTGAGGATTCACCGAAGAACCTGTTATCTGAAGCATTAAAATTCATCATTATACCCAAAAAAGTCAAAATCAAAAACAAACTTCCAGAAACCCCTCTCTTAAATGTTGACCCCGATAAAATAAAGAGGGTTTTCATAAACTTGGTAAAGAACGCAATTGAAGTTATGCCTAGTGGAGGTAATCTTACGGTTGATAGCCTAGAAGTCAAAGGCAGTATGGAGATTTCATTCCATGACACAGGAAGCGGCATCAGCGATGAGGTTTTACCAAAACTTTTCGCCCCACTTTACACTACAAAAGCACAGGGTATGGGTTTCGGACTAGCAATATGTAAACGCATTATTGAGGCACACGGGGGCACAATAACTGTTAGCACAATCAAAAACTATGGGACAACCTTCACAGTAACTCTACCCTTTAAACCTAAATTTGAAATAGGAGGTGAAAAAGTATGGATAAAAATCCCAGAATCCTCGTTGTCGACGACGATGAAACCATAAGAACCACAATGAAAGCTATCCTACAGGACGAAGGCTATATTGTTGATTTGGCAGCCAGTGGTAAAGAGGCCATTGAGAAAACACAGGAAACTTCATACAATATAGCGCTCTTAGACATTCGACTACCCGATATGGAAGGGATAGAACTGCTTAAAAGAATTAAAGACGGCGTTCCTCGAACCCGCAAAATCATGGTCACCGGTTATCCGTCGATGCAGAATGCCATTGCAGCAGTAAACAAGAACGCGGACGCTTATCTTCTAAAACCTGTTGATGTAGAGAAACTGTTAGATATCGTCAAGCAGCAGCTATATGCACAAGAGAACGATCGCAAGTTCAGTGAACAGAAAGTCGCCGAATTCATCGAGAGTCGTGTGAAAGAAATCTCTACAGAAGACCTTTAACAACCACCAACCTTTTTCCATCTTTACCATTCTATTTTTACATTTTGATTAAATCACCACTGGAAGTACTGATGAACACCAAATTTGATGGGTGTAACGCATAAAATTAATATTTCACCTTTACCAGAAACTCTTGATTGGTGAAATACATGAGTTTTGGCGGTCTCAAAATAGGAGGAGTTCAAGAAGTTCTTGTACTAGCATTGATGATGGTGACTATGCTCGCAATATTCTATGCGCCTATAGATTTCACCTATAAGATAAGTATCGGCATAATATCCTTTTTAATAATAATTCTAACGACGCTCGCCACTCAAATTTTGCGCCAACAAAAAGAGCTCAGGGAAAAGAACTAAAGCAAACCGTCTAAAAGTATTTTATTGATACCATAAAAAACAAAAATGAAGAATTAGGTTTTAACGTCACAAACGTTATCTATCTTGTTCAACACGTCAATTACACTTGTCTCAACTTTCTTATGCAACACATAAACCGAGATGGCATAGCCGCTGATGCCGATTTGGCGAGAGTAGTTAGCGCGGATGTTGATCTCATTATCAGCTAGAACTTTATCGATATTTGCGAAGACACCGGGAACGTCTTTGTGATGGATAAAGAGAGTGTGAACAGGCTTTTCTTCCACTTCGATTGATTCCCCTGCATTAACTGCGTTGATAAAATCACCGCCAAAAAGATATCCTATTAGGACGCGAGCCATTTCAGTTGCAGTTTCACGTTGCGCTTCAACCGTTGATGCACCAAGGTGGCTACTGAGTACTACGTTATCAAGTTCTTTGAGTCTGTCTATGAATGGGTCACCTTCGACCTTAGGTTCCTCTTTGTAAACGTCCGTAGCATAACCCGCAATTGTGCCGTCTTTAAGTGCATTATAGAGAGCTTGCTGGTCAATGTTATTGCCGCGCGAAGTGTTGATTATGTAGGCACTGGGTTTCATCATCGCAAGTTCTTTGGCACCTACGATGATATCTCTACCACCAGTGTGAATACTAATGTAGTCAGCCTTCTGGAGCACTTCTTCTTTAGTTGTAAATTTTATGCCACTTTCAAAGCAGGGTTTAATATCGTGACCAATTACGTCCATATCAAAGCCACGTTTTGCAATTTGGGCTACTTTCTGACCTATTCTTCCACAACCTAAGAGCCCAAGTGTTTTGTAGGCGATTTCCCTACCTTGAAGTTTCTTTTTTATCCAAACGCCGTTTTTCAACGAGTTGTGCGCTTGGGGGGTATTGCGTGAAATGGATAGCATCAGGGCAATTGCTAATTCTGCAACCGCGTTAGTACTACCGTAAGGGGCAATCTTTACCACAATGCCTTTTTCTGATGCTACGGCAGCGTCAATGTTGTCGTATCCTACGCCTGCGCGTCCGATGATTTTGAGTTTTCCTTTCGCACCTGCTTCAATGACTTCACGGGTTACTTTGGTAGCACTTCGGACTACAAGTGCATCAAACTGACCGATTTCTGAGACTAATGTGACAGGATCACGTTTCTTTGTATCTGTTTCTATGCCTGCTTGTTGGAAGATGCTTAAGCCTTCTTTCTCTAAACCATCGTTTAACAATACCTTCATGCAAATTTCACCTTGAACTTTAGTTAAAGCAAGTAGATTATAAAGTTCTCTCCAGAAAATGCTTGTCAGCTATGCTTCCACTTAAGGTTTAGGTTTTCTAGGAGTACGAACTCTCGTAGCAGCTACGTCAAAAGTTGATTTGCGGTGACAATAGGGGCACTTCAGGGTACGGTAATTGCGTTGAATCAAAGAAGATATAGTTGCCCCGGGTATCCAATGGAAGTTGAAGGTTTTCCTGCAATTAGGACAAGTCAACTTGGAAGTATAATGTGGACCGACCCTTGGGAGTAGGATAAAGATTACTACAAAACCTATTGCAACAGCGAAGAACAGAACTGTTAAAGGGTCTAAAGGCAAAGACATTACGTTTCTAATCAAAAATCAAGCAATTACTTAATTAAGGTTATTTAAAATAAAAAGAAAAATCCCATAATAATTGGATTATAAACTCTTAGTATATTTTAGGGCTTCTTCAACTGATTGGAAACAGTATTTGACGCCAGCAAACTCTTTCTTAAGCTCTAACACATCTACTTTAACTTCAGCAGGCGTGCGTTTAGCCTTAATTATATCCAGCATCAAGTCGCAGAGGTGCTTAATATCACCCTCTCTGAAACCTCGTCTTGAAATGTCTTGGAATCCGACACGGAGCCCTGAAGGGTTTTCTTTGCTGGCTTGGTCATCGTAGGGTAATAGGTTCTTATTAAGAATAATATTGGCATCTTCGAGGTCCTGAGCGATTTTATTGCCACCACCAAACTCTCTTACATCAAGGGCAATTTGGTGACTTCGTGTAAATCCTTTCTTTTCCGCAAGTACCTTGACACCGTTCTCATAGAGATATTGTCCTGCAATCTGGGCGTTCTTGACGATTTGGGTTGCTAGTTCTGAGCCAAATACTTTCATCTCTAAACAGGCTATTCCTAATGCAGGCAATCTACCCAGATGGGTACTTGAAGCACTCAGTGGGAAAACGGCATACTGGATTTTTCGGACTGCCTTTTCTTTGGCAGGAGTGTCAGGAGTGCCCATGATAACACCACCTTGAGGACCTGGAAAGGTCTTGTGGGTGGATGCAGTGATGAAGTCGGCACCTTCCCGAAGAGGGTCTTGAAATTGCCCACCGGCAATCAAGCCGAGCACATGGGCTGCATCATAGGCGACATAAGCACCAACTTCATCGCAAACCGTTTTTAGCTCTTTGATTGGGTGTGGAAAAAGGAACAAACTGCCGCCAAAGGTGACTATACCTGGTTTGGCGGCGCGGATAACATAGGCTGATTTTTCAGGGTCTATGTTAAATTCGTCTATATCGTAAACGTGATTAATGTTATCTATGCCAAGTATACTGCCTGCTAAGCCAGTATAATCGTGGCTTATGTGAGCACCACAGCTTAGTGGTGTAACAACCATCTTGTTATTCTTTGAGGCTAAAGATAACCCCTTGAATGTTGCTGTGTTAGCGTGTGTACCTGATATTAAGCGAACATCAGCCCATTTTGTATTAAAAAGGCTTTTAATTGCGTCTGTGGCAAAGTCCTCGATTTGACTCATGTATTTTTGCCCTTGATAGTAACGCTTTTTGACGTGCCCTTCTATGTCATTGTCGCCTTCTGCATATCGCGTTGCGAGATCGTGACTCATATCGAGCATTTGGCTGACTGCGGGTGACTTTATGCCCTCACTAGCTATCATGTTAATGCATTCTTTGTCACGGTATTGTTCATGCTTCTTTGATGCATCGATTAACTCGGAGACTAGTTCGGGTACATCTTTCATTGCTTTCCCAGCTAAATATCAACGGAATTAGGCTTTGCAGTATTTAGCCATTACTAAAGCTATTTTATTGTTCCCAAAAATTAAAAAGGTCTAATTTTAGAAATCCTGAAGAATATAAACAAGTTTTGGGATGGCAAAAAAACAATTTTAGCTGAACCATAAGGTTTGAGCCGAAAGAATGTTTTTTATCTGGGGAAGATAAATAGCTCTATTTAAGGTGTAACATGTATGGGTAGAGGTTCAGGTTACGGAAAAGTCATTCTATTCGGCGAACACTTCGTTGTCCACGGCATTCCCGGTGTCGTATCAGCAATCGACGCCTCAACAGATGCCGAAGTCCAAAAATCTAATAAATTCAACATAAGAGATGAACGAAAAACCGCCAAAGGCTACAGTGAAGAGAAACAACTACAACAAGTCGAATCTATTGAACGCATGCTCAAAGCTATGGATTTAGATCCCAAGACGCCTTTTGACATCTGGATAGGCGGGACACTTCCAGGTTTCAGTGGTTTAGGGGCTTCGGCGGCAAGCAGTGTCGCCATTGCGCGTGCCATTAGTCAAGAGCGTGGTCTCAACTTATCTAACGAGAAAATAAATGCTGTCGCATACGAAGGCGAGAAAGCTTACGCTGGCAATCCCTCTGGCATTGACAACACCGCAGCGACTTACGGAGGCTTTATGTGGTTCAAGAAAAACCCCGCAGGAGGACAGGACCTTGTCGAAAAAATCAAGGTAAAGCGTCCAATTGAAATCGTTATCGGAAGCACAGGCAAAGTCGCCAATACCAAAGCCATGGTGGAAGGCGTCGCGGAACGCAAGAAATCCAATTCATCCAAATACGACCCCCTCTTCAAGCAAGCAGAATCTTTGGCTATTGCGGGGCGTGCGGCCCTTCAATCAGGCGACCTAAAGAAAGTGGGCGACCTTATGAATGAAAATCACAGGATTCTACAAGAAATAGGAGTCTCCAGCAAAGAACTTAACCTTCTCGTCGACATTGCACGAAATCAAGGTGCATTTGGCGCAAAATTAACAGGGGGCGGAGGCGGAGGCTGCATGGTTGCGTTGACTCCTGGCAAGGAACTTCAAGACAAAGTTGTATCCGCCTTCAAGACGGCGGGGTACGAGGTGTTAGCCACAAAAATCGGCGTATTGATTTAATAAAGTAACAGGCTTTTTTGCCTTAATCCTATTTTTGTTTGTTTGCAAACTTAACAACGACACTCAAAATCATTGATACGAAAATTTATAAATTCCAAATCTGAACTGAGCCATAAAAGTTTGAGCAGTCAAATTCTTAATGAATGTGTTCAATGATTTAGGAAAACTTTTATTGTTACCACGTCTCAGTTTATTTGAGGGTATTCTTATAAAAGCCGATAAATCTCTAGATTGTTTGGGGTTATTCTGTCCAGAACCAGTTTTCAACACTAGATTACAATTGGATGAAATGAAAGTCGGAGAAACTCTTGAAATCATTGCCGATGACCCAGCAGCTAAAGCAGACATTGAAAACCTTGCTAAAAATTTAGGTCACCAAGTACTAGAAAGCAAACAAGAAGACGGCGTAACCAAGATAATAGTTAAGAAACTGAAATAATCAAACAAGGAGGACCGTAACATGGATGACATTAATGAAAAAAAAATCTGTATGGATTACTCAGCGGGAAAACCTGTTGAATCACGCGTAACTGATGCTATGTTACCATTTTTTAAAATGTATTTTGGGAATCCTTCATCAGTACATTCCTTAGGACAGCATGCAAAACAAACTTTAGAACAAAGTAGAGAAAGTATCGCTAAATTAATCAACTCTGAAAAAAATGAAGCTATAATTTTCACTTCAGGAGCCACAGAAAGCAACAACTTGGCTATCAGAGGTATAGCCGGTAGAAACAAAACCCGGGGCAATAAAATCTTAACCTCTAGCATCGAGCATATGTCAATTGTTAACCCGTGTAAAGTTTTGATACGAAACGGATTCGAGGTAGTTTTCTTGCCTGTTGACAGCTTTGGGGTTTTAGATTTAGAAAAAATTGAAGCTGAATTGAACGATCAAACGATACTTGTTTCAATTGTCTACGCAAACCCTGAGATAGGTACTATTGAGCCAATCAAAGAGATTAGTAAAATAGTGCATGAAAAAAAGGCTTTCCTACATGTTGACGCCACAGCAGCTTCAGGTCAAGTCCCAATTGATGTACAAAATGAAAACATAGATCTCTTAACACTTTCAAGTAACGACATGTATGGACCAAAAGGAGTTGGAGCACTATATATTAAACCAGGCACAACTATCGAGCCAATAATTCAAGGTGGTGGACAAGAACGCGGATTGAGATCGGGAACGGAAAATATACCTGGTTTAGTGGGTTTTGCTAAAGCTGCAGATATTGCAAAAACCGAAATGTTCACCGAAGGCAAGAGATTGATTTCGCTTCGAGATGATTTAATTAAAGGTCTTATCGAACCTGTTCCAAACACATTCTTAAACGGCCATCCATCCAAAAGATTACCCGATAACGTTTCGGTAAGGTACAGCTTCATAGAAGGTGAATCAATACTCTTAAGTTTAGATCTTGAGGGTATTTTAGCTTCATCGGGCTCGGCATGCGCCGCTAAAACTTTGCAGCCCTCTCATGTTTTGCGCGCATTGGGTTTAGAACCAGAAGATGCACATGGTTCTCTGATGTTAACTTTGGGAAGAGAAAATACACAAGAAGACGTGGATAAATTAAAAAGTATCATGCCAGGTATTGTAAAGAGACTAAGAGATATGTCTCCTCTTACGCCTAAGGAGTTGAAATAGTTATGTATTCTGAAAAAGTAATGGAACATTTTAAAAAACCTCAAAACATGGGAGAAATTCCCGATGCCGATGGTGTGGGTTCAGTAGGAAACCCAACCTGCGGAGACATGATGACAATGTACATTAAAGTTAAAGAGAATCGCATAGAAGACGTTAAATTCAAAACATACGGTTGCGGAGCCGCTATTGCTACAAGCAGTATGACAACTGAACTTGCAAAGGGAAAAACCTTGGATGAGGCAATGAAAATAACGCGCGCAAGTGTTGCCGACTCTCTCGGGGGTCTTCCACCAGTAAAGATGCATTGCTCAAACTTAGCGGCTGATGCACTTCATGCGGCTATAGAGGACTATGAAAAAAAGAAAACAGGTAAAAAAGAGGTGGAATAATGAAAAAAGAGAACAAGTGTAATTGCTGCGATACAGAAAGCCCAGGAGAAGCTTGTGAACTTGCAACTTACTCAACCGAAATAAATGGGAAAACAGTAAGTTTTTGCTGTCAAAATTGTGCACCTCAAGAAAAAAAGGAGATAAAAAAATGAGTCAAACAAAGAAATTAGCTCTAGTTGTTCAAAGTGGAACGATCGATAAACTATATTGTGCATTTATTTTAGCCTCCACATCTGTAGCTATGGGTTGGGAAGCTCACCTTTACTTCACATTTTGGGGGCTACAAAGTCTAGCAAAAGGAGCCATGGAAAAAGCAGTTTTACCCGGAGACTACAAACATCTGGAAGAGACAATGCGAAAGAATTTAGAACGCATGAAATACCCCACGCCTTACGATATGCTTAAGCGCCTTAAAAAATCTGGTCTATGTACAATATACGCATGTACTCCAACTATGGAAATGTTTGGAATCAAAAGAGAAGACCTTATTCCAGAAGTAGATAACATGGTCGGTGCTGCAACCTTCCTTGACATTGCTTCTGGCGCAGACGTTTCCATGTTCATTTAGCAATCCGATCTCGACACTTTCACCAATTCCTTTTTTTAATGAAGACTGAGAACAAGTTTTGCAAAAGATCTTTTAGTTAAAGCTGCTCTTTGAGCTTCCAGAAAGCAGAGTAACCAAAAACAAAACAACTTATATCTTACAATCGGACTCTTTGGAATTACACTCTTGGTTAAAAGAAATGAAATGAATTTCTTCAAGAGTAATAATTTAACCGAAAATAGGATTCAATCAAAAAATAATGTTATTTTCGGTGTTGGAGGTTCTAAGTCTGAGCAACAAGAGTATATCCTACTTGAAGGGGCAAACCAAGTGTCAAACGGTTATGTAAATATCATAAATTTAATTGAATCAAAGTTCGGTAATAAAGTCCCAATTCAAAAAAATGTAAATGGCGAAGCCTCGTTTTTGGCAAACAACGGCTTACACCACGATGTCCTAAAAGCCATAATAGAGGCCGATGAAAAAACTGGCATAACCGCCATTTCAGGTTTGGATTTAGGCTTAAACTTGGGTGTATATTACCATGTTCATACATCGAAATCCTTTTTCACAATTAAAGCTGAAGTTCCGAAGGCAAACCCTAAAATAAAAACCGTTGTTGATATTCATCCGGGCGCAAACTTCCATGAACTCGAAGTAACTGATCTTATGGGTGTTGTGTTCATAGGAAACGAATTCAACGGGCACTTTGTACTTTCAGAAAATTGGCCAGATGGCGTCTATCCCCTGCGTAAAGACGTCAAAGCTTCAGAGATAAAACTGGTTCCAACTCCAGAAAGGGAAGCTAACAAAGCGGCGGAAGGCAGACAAGTAAAAATAATCATAGGTCCACAACACCCTGCGCTTTTGGAGCCTGAAAAATTCTCAGTTACCGTTGACGGAGAAACTGTTACCCAAGTCGAACCACGCATCGGATACGTTCACCGGGGCATAGAAAAAACTACTGAGTCAAGAACCTATTTGCAGGACATTTATTTGGTGGAAAGGGTTTGTGGAATCTGCAACCCAGCTCATGCATATGGATTCGTCGGCGCAGTGGAAAAAATTTTAAAAACCGCGATTCCAGAACGCGCCAAATACCTAAGGGTAATCGCCATGGAATTAAATAGGTTACATAGTCACCTCTTAACCTTAGGTCATGCAGCCTTAGAAATCGGTTATGAAACGGTATTCCAATACTTCTGGAGAGATCGTGAACCAATTATGGATTTAATCGAATTAACAAGCGGCAACCGCGTCTACGGTTCACTAATTACCATCGGTGGCGTCCGAAGAGACATTAACGCCGAGCAATTCCCAAAAATCAAGTCAGCCCTTGCAGATCTTATGGAAAAACTTCCTTTTTACCGAAAAATCTACCTTGATGAACCCACATTACGCCTCCGCATGAAAGACATTGGCATATTAAGCCGAGAAGATGCATTGAAACTCTCCGTTGTGGGACCGGTTGCTAGAGGCTCAGGGGTGGATATGGACGTCCGAAAAGACCTACCCTACGAAGCATATAGAGAGATTCCGTTCAAAGAAATAGTTTATAGCGATGGTGATGTTTGGTCAAGAATGAACGTTCGTTTGGATGAAGTTGAAGAAAGCATAAAAATAATTGAATTTGCGCTCGATCATTTACCGGCTGGTCCAATCAGGGTGGACGCTTCGCGTTCTGTTCCAGTTGGCGAAGCAGTTTGCAGTTTGGAAGCTCCCAGAGGTGAACTCTTTTACTACGTAAAGAGTAACGGCACAGACATGCCGGACCGCGTAAAAATCCGGACACCAACATTCGCTAACATACCATCATTCCTAAAGACTGCAATAGGCGAAAGCATAGCTGATGTTCCCAGCAACTTTGTCAGCTTAGACCCTTGCTTCTCATGCACAGATAGGTGATATGGAAAATATGTCAACTGTAGGAGACGATTTTCAAAAAGCTACCAAATACACTCGGGACACGAGGTTCCCACCAAGTTTGAATTGGACAACCAAACCAGAAACCTACAAAACATATTCTCAAATAAAAACTGAACCTTTACCAATTCCAACCTCTGATGGCAAAAATTATTTTGCTACAATCCTTAGTAATCGAAAAAGTATTCGGACTTTTTCAAGCGAACCTTTAAAAAAATCCGAATTGGCATTTTTACTTTGGGCGTCGACAGGTATCCAGAGAATAGATAAGAACTACGAGTTCAGAACCGCACCCTCAGCCGGAGCGCTCTATCCTATCGAAACATACTTAGTTGTTAACACGGTTGAGAATCTTGAAAAAGGGGTCTATCACTATAACATAAAAGACCACTCGTTGGAGTTATTGAAATCTGGAAAGTTTGGTTCGGACTTATCGCAAGCTGCTTTAGGGCAATCAATTTGTGCTACTGCGGCGGTGGTTTTTGTTTGGACTGCTATTTTTGAGAGGTCAAAGTGGAAATACGCCCAAAGGGCTTATCGCTACATATATTTGGATGCCGGGCATATAGCAGAAAACTTGGCTTTGGCTGCGACGAGCATATCCTGCGGATCATGCCAAATAGGTGCGTTTTTTGATGATGCAGTTAATTCAGTTGTAGGTGTTAATGGAGAGAAAGAAAGCACAATCTACCTAAGTGTAGTTGGCCATATTGTATAACCAATATAGAATTTTGTTCAATTTCATCAAAAGTCAATCAGTTTTTGATGACTATAATACTATCTTTTCTTATCCTCGCGTTTTTAAACTATTGGCTTCGTTCCACAAGTTAGACCCAATTTTTGGGAAGACTTTAATGCGAACTATACCACTTCTCTATAATAGTAGCTAACCGTTCAGAATATCCAGCTTCGACTAACATCTGTGTGAATTCTTTCTCGCTCAAATGCTTTGCCCATGCGTATTTGATGTAATGCCTTTAATAAGCGTATTTTCGCTTCAAAGAATATATCATTGAAAGCAAGTTTACCAAGAAGTATTTTTTCGGATTGCACCTGCTAAACAGCTTTTTTTCTTAATCCCTAAATAGCGGTGGACTTCTTGTTCGTTTCCGAGCAAACAGGGAACTACCAGGCCACCACTAAAATGAATATTAGTCATAAATTGCAGAATTATAATCAATAAAATCAACGTCAGTGTTGTGATCGCTAAACCTTTGAGTTACAAGTTTACACGAAATGCCCAATGCATATACGCACTGATTTCTCGTGAAAGCACTAACGAAGGCTCAACATAACAATGAAGATTGCATCTTTGGCAGTTTTCTATTTTTTTCCAATCAAAATCAGATAATGCTCTTTTGATACCTTTTTCAAAGATAGAGGTGCCGCTCGCGTAATCTTTGTGGACATAGCAGGGCAAAACCAGGTTTCCATGGGGATCAACGTTTACCATCGCCCAGGGGCGGCATTGCCATTTTTTCTCTTTAGCTATCACCTTGAAGTAACCGATTGAATTGACTATTGGATAACCTTCCTGCTTCATTTGTATAAGAGTATGGGCTATTTTTGGTATTTTGTCAGTTGCAGGTGAGGATACGTTGGCGGTGCAGTATTCGTGGGCTACAGCTAAAGATATTTTAATACCCAACTCCTTAGCTAACTCTACCATTCCTTCTATTTCATTTATATTATCATCCATGACAGTGGTGTTTATGGTTACAGCAACTTTTTCTTTCGCCGATTCTATTCCTTGTATTGCTTTTCGAAAGCTACCACTTACTCCTCGGATAGCATCATGAGTTTTTTCTTGACCATCTAAGGAAACATAAACAACACCGTTAATATGTGGAGCTATCTCATCTATTCTGGCTGCGAGCAAAGTCCCGTTAGTTATAAGGCTGGTATGCAAAGGTAAAGACCTGGAGAAAGCCAGAATTTCAGCCAAATCATTTCTAAGAAGCGGTTCCCCGCCTTCAAAGGCAACTCCGCAGGCACCAGAATTGTAAATCTCTTTTATAATTAATTTTTCCTGGTTCAAACTTGAGTTGGGGCTGCTTCTTTTCCAGAAAGGACACATTTTGCATTGTAAATTACAATTGTAGGTCAACTTGTGCCCGCAAAAGATTGGAGCCCTCACACCGCACAAATTTGAGATCAAACCGCTATAAACTCTGAAGCCCATCCGAAATTTTTCCGAGAAATGGTGAGAATTATTTTCAAGAACAGAATTATTGGATACTTGCTTCATCCTTAAACCAGCTAAAGTTTTGAAACCTTTTAAAAGTTACCAGCTTTTTATTGAAGATACTCTTACTTTCCTTTAAACCTAACGCCCTCTTGAGCCAAAACAATAATAATGGAATAGTATTTGAGAGGGTTTTTAATGTAGACAAAACAGAGAGTTGACAATAAGCAAATTGAGAGTTCACTGTGAAAAACAGCCTTATTTTTCATGACCAACAAGGCAATTTTTTTACGGTACAACAAAAAGCGTTTCTTAGTCAAAAATAAGGGGAGAAAAATTATTCTCCACCCATACCGCCAGGCATACCTCCTGGACCACCTTTGGGCGATTTGGCTGTGATAATATCGTCTACACGTAGTATCATAGCTGCTGATTCGGCTGCTGATTTTATAGCTTGCTCTTTAACCACTATTGGTTCGATAATTCCGTTTTCAACGCTATTTTGCAGTTTGCCAGTAAAGATGTTAATGCCCATGAATTTGCCGTCTCCTTTATCGTGAACTTGACGTAATTCTATGAGTATATCCATTGCTTCTAAGCCTCCATTCTCTGCAAGTGTCCGTGGGATTACTTCGACTGCATCCGCAAAAGCTTCTACTGCCATTTGTTGTCTTCCGCCGACTTTGATTGAGTAGTTTCTTAGTTCTTTTGCGATTTCCATTTCGATTGCTCCGCCGCCAGCCACGATTTTATTGTTTTCTGTAACGTCTGAAATTACTGATAACGCATCGATAATTACTCTTTCAGCTTCATCCACCATTCTTTCAAGTCCTGCCCGTATCAATATGGCTACAGAATGAGGATCTTTGCATTTTTCCACAAAAATCATTTTGTCGTCGCCAATTTTACGTTCCTCCACTAACCCCGCAAAACCCAAGTCTCCTGGCTTTAAATCATTCAAGTTAGAACTTACTCGTCCACCTGTTGCTCTTGCGAGTTTTTCCATGTCTGACTCTTTGACTCTACGTGCAGCAATAATGCCTTCTTTCGCAAGGAAGTGCTGAACAATGTCGTCAATGCCTTTCTGAGAGAATACAATATCTGCGCCTGAAGTTTTAATCTTGGTCACCATCTCTTTGAGTGTGCTATCCTCTTGATCTAGAAAAGCTTTCATCTGATTTGGCTCATGTATGCGTATTTCCGCAGTCATTTCAGTTTTTTCAATCTCTAAGGCCATATCTATAAGCGCGATTTTAGCGTTTTCTTTCTTTTTGGGCATCCCTGAATGTACGATTTCTTTGTCGATGATTATACCTCTAACGAGTTGTGTCTCGATTAGGCTTTTACCCGTCTTCTTTACCAGTTGTACGTTATCTATGTCTGCTATTACCTTATCAGCATGCTTTTCAGACACTTGCTTGACAGCTTCAATTGCTATTTTTGCAAAGTGCTCTTTAGCACCACCCACTGCTTTGCTTCCCATTGACGTCAAAGCAACTTTCATCATCATTTTTTGATCCTCAACATCGATACCCACAGCATTTTTCTCAATTATTTCCATTGCTTTTTGTGCTGCTTTACGATATCCTGCTACGAGTATGATTGGGTGTATGTTTTGGTCAAGTAGTTCCTCGGCTTTTTTGAGTAACTCACTTGCAAGTACGACAGCACTTGTAGTTCCATCGCCCACCATGTCGTCTTGAGTTTTTGCGATTTCAATCATCATTTTTGCAGCGGGATGCTCCACATCTATTTCCTTTAAAATTGTGGCACCATCATTGGTTATTGTTATGTCGCCTAGGCTATCGATTAACATTTTATCCATGCCTCTTGGACCCAGAGTGGTTTTTAGTACTTCACCGACTACTCGAGCGGCCATAATGTTGTTTCTTTGGGCTTCTTTGCCTCTGCTTCGAGATGTTCCTTCTTTCAAGATGAGAACTGGTTGACCACTCTGGGTTTGCGTTAAATATGCCATTTTATTTTTCCTCAATATCTTTAATTAACCGTTTTATACTGAAGTCAGAGTTAGTTTTTTATGGAAATACGGGAAATTGCTTTTTATCTTAGAGACAAATCTGATATGAATTTGATTGTAAGATTGAAGACTTAGCATTTTACCGTTCCAAAACCACTGACTTACAACGTATAACTCTCATTCAAGGATTTAAACTCACTTAGAGAAATAGCCCAATTTTTAACTATGCGATTGTTTTTTAAGAAACAATCAAGTATAAAGTTGGACCAAAAGGCGAACCACGATGGGCTTAAGAGAATTCATCCACCAACTCCAAAAAAATGGTGAATTAACAAAAATTACTAAACCCGTAACAGCCGAATATGAGATGGCAGGTATAATCGCAGCACTCGGGGAAAAACCAGTTTATTTCGAGAATGTAATGGAATCTAAATACCCTGTGATAGCTGGTCTGGTTTCTTCAAAAGAACTCATCTGCCGCTCCATGGGGATAACCAAAGAGCAACTTTTGCCAAAACTATTAAGCGCAATAGAAAATCCCCAATCACCTCAGAAAATCTCCAATGCAACCTGCCAAGAAGTAGTTGAAAACGAAGTAGACTTAACTAAACTACCCATCATGCAATACACTAACCAAGACGGCGGCAAATACATAGCCTCAGCAGTATCAATAGTTAAAGACCCCGAAACAGGCAACCGAAACATGTGCTTCCATCGATTGATGCTTAAAGACAAAAACCAATTCGTAGCCCGTATAGTAGAAAACCGCGGCACCGATACTATACTCAAAAAAGCAGGAGGCGAATTGGACATTGCGATCTGCATCGGCAACGCCACATCAACATTGCTTTCAGCAGCCACTACCATGCCTATGGGAATTGATGAACTAGGTATGGCAAACGCGCTGGAAAAAACAGATATTGTAAAATGCAAAACTATTGAGACTGAAGTCCCCGCCGATTGCGAATTCGTCCTCGAAGGCAAAATAACCAAAGAGAAAGCCACAGAGGGGCCCTTCCTTGACTTAACAGGCATCGTAGACCGAACCCGCCAGCAACCCATTGTCGAAATCAAATGCATAACCCACCGAAAAAACCCAATTTACCAAACGATTTTGGCTGGCCGAAATGAACACAAATTCCTCATGGGCATGCCTAAAGAACCCACTATCTTTAAAGAAGTTAACAAAGTGTGCCAATGCAAAGACGTTTACATCACACCCGGAGGATGCAGTTGGCTCCACGCCGTAGTCCAAATCAAAAAACAAGATGCAGAAGATGGCAAAAAAGCAATAGCGGCCACCTTCAAAGGTCACGGCTCACTGAAACACTGCGTCATTGTAGATGAAGACATTAACATCTATGACCCACACGATGTAGAATGGGCAATTGCCACCCGTTTCCAAGCTGATAAAAACTCTATCATTCTCAGCAACCAGCCCGGCTCATCACTGGACCCATCAGGGGATCTCTCAGAGGGCAAAAAAGCGACTACTGCAAAAGCAGGCTTAGATGCGACGGCACCTCTGGTTTCAACTGGCAAAGGCTTTAGTAAAGTTGATTACATCAAAGTTGACTTAAGAAAGTACGTCTAAGTGATAGATATGGAACTGACAAAACAGGAACAAATCATGCTGGACGGCGCCGAAGGCTATGCAGTGCGCAAGAGTATGGAAATTTTAGTTGCGCTAGGAGAGATTTTCGGTGCAAAAAACCTAATTGAGGTAGGCAGCGTCCAAGTTGCAGGCGTCTCATATCACAACCTTGGCGACGCGGGACTAGAGTTTCTTAATTCTCTCGCGGCCGACGGCAGAGTCAAAGTCCAGACTACCCTCAACCCCGCAGGTATGGACCTCGAAAATTGGCAACAACTCGGTATAAGCCCTGAATTCGCCGAAAAACAGAACCTCGTTATTGACGCTTTTCAACGCATGGGCATACTTATCAGCTGCACCTGCACGCCCTACCTTATCGGAAATTTGCCTCTTTACGGTGAGCATATTGCATGGTCAGAGAGCAGCGCAGTCACATTCGCTAACTCTGTATTGGGTGCAAAAACGAACCGTGAAGGTGGACCATCTGCGTTGGCAGCAGCATTTGTGGGAAAAACTCCCAATTACGGTTTGCACCTTGATGAGAATCGGGTACCCGATGTTCACATCCAGGTAAACGCTGAATTGAGCAAACTATCGGATTGGGGGGCACTGGGCTATATGATTGGCAAGAAAGCGGAGAATAAAATTCCTTACATCACAGGAATTAAAACCGCACAACTTGATGAACTTAAAAGCTTCTGTGCATCCGTAGTAACATATGGTGCGAAACCCCTTTTCTATATCAAAGGTATAACTCCAGGCTCAGAACTCCAAAAACAACCCAGTACTACCTTCACCGTTGACCAGGGCGACCTCAAAATAGCCTACGACGCCATAAACGATGATATAAACGATATAGAACTTGTCTGCCTTGGCTGCCCCCACTGTTCAGTAAAAGAAATCTCCGAAATCGCAACCTTACTTGAAGACAAAAAAGTGGCGCAGGGTACAGAGCTTTGGGTGGCGACCTCTCGAACAGCAAAACAACTTGCTGATAAACGCGGTTATACTGCGATAATAGAAGCCGCAGGCGGTAAATTCGCGTGTGACACCTGCATGGCTGTAGCTCCACTAAAGGGCAGGTTTAAGTCATTGGCGACCACGTCAGCGAAAGGCTGCTTCTATTCACGGCAGAACCTAATGAAAACCAAGATGGGCAGCATGGAAGAATGTGTTAATGCAGCGGTGACTGGAAAATGGAACAACTAAAGGGACGAATAATCTTCAAAGGGAAAACAGAAGGCGAAGCACTAGTAACCTCCATGCCTATCTCGTTCTATGGAGGCGTTGACCCCAACACAGGTATCGTGATCGAAAAAGGACACGAACTCAGTGGAATAAGTGTCAAAGGAAAAGTACTAGTGTTCCCGCAGGGTAAAGGCTCAACCGTTGGAAGCTACACACTCTACCGGCTCAAAAAGAACAACGCAGCCCCAGCAGCATTAATAAACAAAGAAACCGAAACCATCGTCGCAGTTGGCGCCATCATCAGTGAAATCCCATTCGTCGACAAAATCGATATATCCAAGATCAAAACAGGCAACCGAGTCACTATTGAAAATGATATAGTAGAAATTTACTCATAACACGCCACACGACTAAATGTTTTCAGGAAAAGTCACTTAGCGGCAAAATGCACAGTCTGTTAAAGATTTAACATTAAGTGAATTGCCTCTTTTTTCTCGGTATCGATAAGTGCTATACTAGGTTTATTTGTGAGGTAGCCGCAAAGCTCACCGGGATTCACCACAAGGGTCTTGCCTTTGCGTTCTATATCCGCATTGTGGGAGTGCCCATGCACGACGCAATCGAAGTACCCTGAGTTAATTATAGCAGCAAGTAAATCAGATTCGTGTCCATGGAGCAACGCTACGCGGTAGCCCTCCACAGTGATCTCGGCAAAACGATCATGAACAGTGCAGTTCTTGGTTTCGCTGAAACGCAATTTTAAAAGTTCATGGTCACCATCATTGTTACCAAACACTCCAATTAAGGGGCAGTTAAGCTTATTGAATCTGACTATTGTAAAAGGTGCTACAAAGTCACCTGCATGAAGCACCAAATCAACTTTGTGATTGTTTAGAATTTGAACTGTTTTTTCTATTAACGGCAAATTATCATGAGAATCCGAGACGGCACCAATCAACATAGTTTTTCATCTAAGAAGGGTATTGTCCCAGGGCAGTAAAGGATTACTGTAAAGTGCATCAACTGCACACTGAAGCGACTCATATTTGTAAATTTACTGTAGCCTCATTTTTAGCTGCTCTAAAATCGCCATCAATTCCGCGATAATCGCGAATAGACTGATGCTATGCGACTAACACAGCGATATAGCAATTCACAGCCTCTTCATCCACAAACGCCACTATCGGCCATCCTGTTGATTCCAAAATATCCATGAACTTCTCCAACCCATAAGCCTTTTTGAGACCACTGACAACTACCCAACCACCAATCACAATAGCACCCTTAAGCTCTTTGAGGGTTCTAATGGGCGTGGGCATATTTTGCAGCACGGTAAACAGAAAAACAGCCCCAAACAAGTCGCTACTACAAAACGGCAAATGGTCAGCATCTGCCTGCACCACAAAAACGTTATCAAACATCTTCGCCTGCACCTTAGCTAACTTCAGCAACCCCCGAGACACATCCATACCAACCACAAACTTGGCTTTCTCAGCAATCTCTCCAAAAAAATTACCTGAACCACAACCCACATCCAGAACCGTTAAATCAGTCACATCGACACTTTTGAGGGCTTTCTTGTATTTTCGACTCTGTTCCGCACAATAGCGTTCATCATACATCTGAGCTGTAACATCATAGCGCTGCATTACCTGCCGCTTCTGTTTCCAAGCCAATACTTTTTTGCCTCAAGAAATCTTATGTACCATTGCACCACCTAAAATACATTAGCTGAAAAAAATATGCAGCCACCAAACAAACTTGAAGTACTCAAAGAACCCACTTTAGAGGAAGCCGCAGTCCTCATTGAAAAAAACTTTGCACAACGCAGAACTCTAATCGTTGCAGGTAACTGCCAAGTCAACTACACAGGCAGAGCCAACTCAAAGCTGGAAAACGGCGAGCGCTTGCTTTTGGTGAAATCCGATGGAGCACTTTTGGTGCATCGCCCAGTCGGTTATGAACCCGTAAATTGGCAACCTGCAGGCAGCATTTTCCACGTTGAAGTCAAAGATAACAAACTAGAAATCCATGGCGTGCGAGGGAAACCCCGAGAAAAAGTGAAAGTAACTTTTTCGTCAATTCTAATGGTTTCCTCATTGGCACTTGTGGATTTCGGAGACTTTCTGTTGCATGCTAGCGAAGATGACATGCACCGAGCCATACTGCTTAAACCTCAGCTTTTCGAAGAAGGCTTCAAGCCCATAAGTTGGGAAAAAAAGGTTGAACCCGGATTTGTAGATATTTTCGGAGAAGACAAAGAGGGCAAACTTGTCATTATTGAAGTTAAACGCAGAGTAGCCTCCAAAGAAGCCGCGTTACAGTTGGCAAAATACATTGAACCCATTAAGGCCAAAGTTAATCGCCCTGTCCGAGCAGTATTAGTTGCACCGAGTCTCGCTAAAGATGTTCAGCGATTATTGATTTCTATGGACTTAGAGTTTAAGGCGTTGGATCCGAAAGAATGCGCTTTGGTACTTAAGAAAGCAGAAACAGCTAAACTTGAATCGTTTTTTGAGTAGTATGGCTTGTTCTTGATGCCACGTTAGAATTCAGTCGTAAGAAATATTTAGGCATGCCTAAACCTTTATATGGTTAAAAAACCTAATTTAGGCACACCTAAAAAACAGGGACGAGACAAATGGAGCAAAAATCAACTCAAGACTACCTAAAAGCCATCTACAACCTAAACCGAAACGGTGACCTAGTCAGCACCACCCACATCAGCCAAAAACTAAACGTCTCTCCCGCCAGCGTCACCGAAATGCTCAAAAAACTATCCGAAGAAGGCTACGTCAAATACCACCCATACCAGGGCAGCACCCTCACCGACAAAGGACTACAAGAAGCAAAAAAAGTCACTCGCAAACACCGTTTACTTGAAACTTTCCTCAGCGACGTACTCCATATCGGCAAAGACAAAGTCCATGTGGAAGCCTGCCGCATGGAACATTCCCTGTCCGACGAAGCTGAAGAATCCCTGTGTCGTTTCCTAAAACATCCTGACACCTGCAGCGACGACGGCAAAACCATCCCCGCTTGCGACCTTCCATTTTCCACCTGCGAGGAATGCATAAAACTTCATAGCCAAGGTCTCGAGGAAGTGGGCAAACGCAAAGAAAACCTACTAGCACTCAGTGAGCTAAAAGCTGGGCAATCGGGCAAAATCCAGTTCATTCGAGGTGGTCACACTGTACTTCAGCGCCTTCTTGACATGGGATTGACACCTGGCACAAAAATTACGCTCATCAAAGCTGCACCCTTCGAGGGACCAATCGAGGTTTCTGTGCGCCGCTCCAAACTCGCCATAGGCAGAGGTATCGCATCTAAAGTTTTCGTAGAGCCAACCCCAAGATAAAGCCTGAGATGACCACCAGATGAGGCCCAACCAGAAAAAAAAAGTAGCAAATGATAAGCATTTAACCATAGCATTAGCTGGTAACGCAAACGTGGGCAAAAGCGTTATCTTCAACGATCTCACAGGTTCGGACCAGGTTATCGGCAACTGGCCAGGCAAAACCGTAGACCGCGCCGAAGGCACTCTACGTTTTGAAGGCTATGACATAACAGTCATTGATTTGCCAGGAATCTACTCCTTCTCCACATTTTCAATGGAGGAAATGGTTTCCCGCGACTACATCGCATTAGAGAAACCCGACGTAGTTGTTAACATACTTGACGCATCGATATTGGAGCGCAACCTCTTTTTCACCATTCAACTTATGGAGATGGGTGTTCCACTAATTGTTTGTTTAAACCAGGTAGATGAAGCAAAAAAGAAAGGCATAATCATTGATAAAGAAAAACTCCAAGAGGAACTAGGCGTTCCCGTTGTCTTTACGGTGGCAACACGCGGCGAAGGCATTTATGAACTCATGGGTGAAGTGGTGAGAGTTGCCTTAGAGAAACCAAAAACCAAACACCTCAAATACCGCCGAGACATAGAAGAGAAAATCGAACAACTGCAACAGATAGTAGAAAAAGAAAATCTTGAAGTCCAATATCCTGCCCGTTGGCTAGCAATTAAGCTTCTTGAAGGCGACAGTGAAATAAACAAAAAATTCGCTGAAAAATTCAAAAAAGTCTTTGAATATGCTAAGGTAATTGGGAACGAACTTCAGGTAAACTGTGAGGAACCCTGTTTCTCTGTTATCGCTTCAGAAAGATATGCACTAGCAAGCTCAATTGCGGCTTCAACGTTACAGCAAAGCGAGATATGGAATACATTCTCCGATAAGCTGGAATGGTTAACTACTCACCGCGTCTTAGGGTACTTCACCTCCGTTGGCGTCATAGCGGGGTTGCTACTTTGGACATTCTTTATCGGCAATGCTATATCAACTGTAATTGCAGACGGGTTAAACTTGATTCAACCTGTAGACCCTGTTTTAATGTCTTCTCAACCGATTCTCGCTATTCTCTTAAACGGCGTTTGGGGCGGCATAGCCGCAGGTTTAACACTGATTATCCCATTCGTGATTCCTTTCTACTTGCTTTTGGCAGCCATTGAGGATTCAGGCTTGTTAACCCGCGTCGCCTTCATGATGGATAGCGCCATGCACAAGATGGGGCTACATGGTAAAGCGCTAATCCCAATCATTTTGGGATTTGGATGCAACGTTCCAGCAATCCAAGCATGTAAAATCATGGAAACACGACGGGAAAGACTACTCGCTGCCTTCGCTATAACTTTCGCACCCTGTTCTGCCCGAACAATCATTCTCTTCGGCATGGTGGGCTTATTCGTCGGTATCCAGTGGGCTCTACTGCTTTATGTGGTTGATGTGGTGGTGATTTTCGCGTTAGGTAGAGTTGCAATGAAAGCAGTTCCGGGCAAATCAACAGGATTAATCATGGAGATGAGTAGCTTCAAGCGGCCCAACCTCAAAATAGTACTGAAGCAGACTTGGACACGCACTAAATCCATCATCTACGTAGTGTTTCCCATTTACATCATAGGCAGCGCACTCATCCAAGCCGCCTACGCTTTAAATGTGTTAACACCTATCAGCGATGCAATGGCGCCATTGACTGTTTGGTGGCTCGGATTACCAACCATAGCAGGTATTCTACTCATCTTAGGAACAATTCGCAAAGAATTTGTGCTCCTCGGCGCAGTATCGATTCTCGGGACCACCAACCTTCTTGTGGGCTTCACACCCGTGCAGTTAGTGGTAATTGCCGTGGTAGCGATGCTCTACATTCCCTGTATATCGACAGTAGCAATTTTGGGCAAAGAATTCGGCTGGAAAGCTACCGCAGCGATAACCGCCGCAAATATAGGCGCGGCATTACTAGTGGGAGGTTTAGCCTATAGGCTGCTCTCGCTATTCCTTTAAAACTTTTTAGAAAAGATAAAAAAAAAAAGGCACCAAAAAACTAAACTGACAAAAACTGTTTGCTATTGGCGCTGAAGCCTTGGGTTAGTGGTTTATAATAAAATGAGATAACAAAATCAGGTTGGCGGCGGATTAGAAGTCACTTTAGCAATCGCAACCGCACCCATTAATACACTGTTGTTTAGGAAAGTAATCTGTCGACCTGAATCCAAAAGAACAGTCGTATGGAAAGCGGTGATTTCTTTTACCTTACCTTCCTCGAGTTTAAAGGAAGTAATCACACGGTCGCCCACCTTATAGTTGAGCCTGGTTTCCTGGGCTGGTTCAGGTTTGCGTACTGAAGTTATAATTACACCTCCTGAAGATACGGCGCTGTTGGGGATGGTAATTTGTCCAACATCAGTTCTTATACGCATAACAAGAGCGGTCATATCAACGATTTTTCCAGGAACGTTGTTAACCATAACATCTTCGCCTATTTTGAACTGGTAGGTTGTAAAAACCAATGCTCCTGAGAGGATGCCTCCGACGAATGTGGATATGATTAAACCGACTGTGATGGAGATTATGCCTGCGCCTGTGAGCAGGGTGGTGAGGCTAACGTTAAAGTTTGCTAAGATAGAAAATGTCATTATGAGAAGGGCAAGTCCAATAAAGAGAAACTGAATAATGGTAGCTGCCTGCAGGCCGATATGTGGTGACAAGAGATTTTTTACATGGGATAGATAATAAAGGACAATTAGCGAAAAAACAAGAATTATGGATATGTTACCCACTTGCTTCAAAAATATAGATAAATTTGTGGGTTCAGCTATAAAGAAATGAAAAATGACAATTGTGACAACTGCCAAAAACAATATGACAATTAAGAAGGCCGCCAGCTTTTTTAGTGAATCCAATATATCAGCCATATAGTTTTATCCGCTCTTGCTTTAAAGAACATTTTCTATTGCAATTCCAAAATTAAAGAACTGTTATATTCAACGAACTATGCAATATGAATTATGTCGGATTTAGCCCCTCATTGTCCATGCCCAAAAAAAAGTTGCCCTCGCCATAGCAATTGCCAAGAATGTGCAGCTTACCATAAAACCAAAGATGAATGGCCTTACTGCGCAAGGTAACAACAGATGACTAAAATCGCGGATTTAAATACGCAGAAAATGCGGGAGAACATCCAACGCCACTTCTGGGGCATCGTAGGCTCGACAGAACATATTAACTTGCCCAAGCTGCAAGACGCTATCCGCAAAGAAGTCTCCTCCGGCGACGACCGATTTGTTGATTTTCAGGTCCAGCTAATGCAGACAGAGGGGCGGGTTAAGATGCAGGAAAAGAATAAGGTATGGATTAAACATCCGCCTGAGTGAATACTGCTTTGTTTCGGCAACGCCACAGTTGGAGCCACAACCGGAATCCGGCAGTGCATGCAAAAATTTTTGAAAGCTAACCCGAAATATTGAACAACGAACGGCAGATAAATAGACTTATCTCACTAAGTCAAGGTTTTGCGAAATGAAAAATTTAAGTCATCGACTTCCTCTAAAGGCTTTGATATAAACTTGAAAACAACGATTGTGTGTTCCCAAAAATACAAAGGCAATACCCAAAAGCTTGCGGTAGCCATGGCATCAGTTCTGGATGCTAAAGTCGTACAACCTACGTATGCACAAACCAGCGATGCCACTGAGGCTGATCTAGTCGGGTTTGGCTCAGGCATATTCTACGGCAGCCACGATGAAAATTTGCTGGCCTTCGTTGATTCATTACCACGTCAAGACAAAAAAGTCTTTATTTTCTCTACACGAGGCAGAAACAGTCTCTTTGAAAGCCGCTATCACCGCAATCTCAAAGATAAACTCACAGCTAAAGGTTACACAATTATTGGTGAGTACTCTTGTCGAGGCTTCACAGACTATTATCGAATTTTCAAACTATTCGGCGGTGTCAACAAGGGGCATCCCAACAGTAAAGAAATAAAGAAAGCAAAAAAATTCGCATGCCAATTAAAAGAAAACGTAAGCCCAAAGTAAGTACACGCTCATTTGTGTTTTATGCTACTGTAACTATGGTATTGATAGCGTAGACGAACACGGCTATTGTTACTACGAATATGGCACCTAACAAAATCACCATCCATCTCTCATATTTACCGAATTTTAAAGTTAAAACGGCGTTAATAGCTGGAAAAACAGCTGCAATTCCAGCAACCCATAACAATTCCGATTTGTCCGCCCAGCGGTTAGCTATCCCATCAAAGCCGAAATGAACTGGAACAGTCTGCGGAAGAGATGCGTAAACCCAAAAGAAGTAACCTAGAAAAACCAGATAGGCAATGGTGACCGCGGCGACTTGGAAATAGGCAAGTTTTTTTTGAGCTTGCATTTGGATAGTGATTTCTTGCTTGGTTTGGCTGCTAAATACTGCAGTATTTTCGTTTAAGGCTGCAATGAGTTGATCGGGGTCTTCGGGGGAGAGTGCGATTTTTTCGCCATCTTTCAAGGTGGCAATTACAAATTCACCTTTGATTTTGGTAGCGTAAACGTGGACTCTACCAATGCTTGTTGTAAATAAACCCCAATGGAAACCCGGTAGGCTAGCGCCGAAGAGACGCAGAGAGAGGCTCATCTCGGCTTTTTCCACTTTGACGATTTGCTTGTAGGGCACCCTTTTAGTGAGTAATCCAAACGCGACTCGGACTTCTCGGGGGGTTACTTCGTATTTGAGACTACCACTTTTGAGAGTGAAGTATGTTAAAAAGGCAAGCACCCCAATGAGGGTTACAAACATTGCAGCTGCAAAAGCCAACGGTCCCTGAGCGATTAGGTAGAGAAGTATGCCTATGGGAATAGCTAAGATTACTATGAAGATTATACCGTAGTATTTTGTTTTCCCTGTCTGATGAGCCATGAAAGATGCAGGGTCTTTGTGCGACATTTCATGGTCAAACTCTACTGCCTTACTAATATAATTACCCCTAAAATCTACCTTTTTGCCGCCACCTGCGTTTTTACCTGTTTTTTAAAGACAAATAAACACGTTTTCTTTCTAAGGACATTAATTGATTTAGCTACGAGGTCAGCTCGTTCCCTGAAATGGATGAAAGATGGTAGCCGACAGGAATCTTTTTTATAATCCAACCAATTCAAAATAGCTAACGTGAAGCTATATGGTTGAATCAATCGAGAAAAGAGTCCAAGCTGCTCTTGACGACATAAGACCCCAAATTCAAATGGATGGCGGAGATGTAGAACTTGTTGCTGTCGAAGGTTCAATAGTGAAGGTCCGCTTGGTTGGACATTGCGCAGGCTGCCCTATGTCGCAGATGACGCTAAAAAACGGCATCGAAGCGCACCTTAAAACGCAAGTTCCAGAAATAAAGGAAGTTCAATCTGTACAGTAAGATCAGCAACGATTTTATTTTTTCACACATTTTTTTAAACAAAAACTTCAGTGCCCAATCAATCTCTTATATCCAATTGAGTTACATCAATTTTATTTTTTGCCAATCCCAACCCATAGAATAAAAAACACTCACAGTTACGTTATCCCATCCTCTCGTTTCTGGCATCTGCAGGTTCAGTTCTCATAATGGTTAAACAGCAAAATATGTGCTAAAATATGAATTCTGCTTTCATAAAACTTTTCAGCTTAACTAACCAATTTATTTAATGGGTTAAGAGGGAATGCATCTGATGGCTCGCCATCACGCTTTGCATCTCCGCACAACTCTTAACCCGCCTTTTTAAGCGAAATTTTTTGTATTACATATATTTCGACTCATCGGGCAGTTATTCAGGTTAAGATGCAAAATAAGACCACGTCTCAAGACTAAATAACCATTTGAACCTTAATTCAAAATTTAGTCTTAGAAAATTAACGGCAGTCTAATAAGCATAATTAACTAATCAGGACTAGGAGACCGCGCATTTGAAAGTCCTATTCATCGAGCCACCTAAAGACATATGGTTTGTCATGGGTGAATATCTGCCCCCACCTTATGGCATAATCCAACTCGCCGCCTATCTTGAAAGAGAAAACAAAAACATCGAAATAGAGATTCTAGATTGCAACGCAGAGAAAGTTGATTGGAAACAGTTAGAGGAGCGCATTGCCAGTTCAAACCCAGATGTGGTAGCTTGTGCCTCTCTGGCTACATGTAACACTTATGCGGTCGTTAAAACTCTGGAAATTGCTAAACGAATGGCACCAAATGCGCTTACAATAACAGGTGGACAACATTTTACCTCAACAGCCCAAGACAGCCTCAAGCTTTACCAAGACATCGATGTAATCGTACGTAGTGAGGGAGAACAGACACTATCTGAATTGGTGAAGGCAAAACAGCAAGATACAGGTTTACACAATATTGAAGGCATCTCATATAGGAACGGCGTAACTGTCTCACATAACCCTTCAAGGCCATTAATTGCAAACTTGGAGGATTTACCGTTTCCAGGCTACCATCTCGTTAAAGACAACATGCCCAAATACCACTTCTCAGTCATGGCAGGCAAAAGAGCACCATATGCGCTTATAGAAGGCGCACGTGGATGCAACCATCAATGTACCTTTTGCACCCAGTGGAGTCATTGGCAAAGCTGCTGGCGCCTCAAACCGGCGAGGCGCATTGCTGACGAAATGGAATATTGCAGTAGAGAATTCGGTAGCGAAATGATCTGGTTAACCGACGACAACTTTGGCACAGGACAGCGTCCTCAAGAAATTGCTGAGGAAATCATCGCTAAACAGTTACCTAAAGATGTGACGTGGTTTGTGCAGGCTCGCTGCGATGACATAATCCGCAATAAAGACCTTTTGCCCCGCCTATCTAAGTCTGGATTAAGCTGGGTGCTGCTTGGAGTAGAAAATTCAAATCCTGCCACACTGGATTACTTCAAAAAAGGCATCACACCAAATGATGCAAAAACGGCGGTACGGCTATTACAGGACAACGGTATCTTTGCCCACGCCATGGTTATAATTGGCAACCGCAAAGAAACTCACCAATCCATTCAGCAACTAAGAGAGTTCGCCAACGATTTGGATCCAGACTTCATAATGTTCGGCATCCTAACACCCTTTCCTGGCACAGAAATATATGCCGAGGCTGAACGCAACGGTTGGATCGAAGACCATAATTGGAGCCACTACGACATGATTCATGCCATCATGCCAACCGAAACATTATCTACCTACCAAATACAAGAGGAACTTTATGGTTGCTACCGCAATTTTTACGGTTCTTGGAGCAGACGATTTGGAGGGATGTTCTCTAACAATCCAATGAAACGGCGCACATTCAGGCATATGGCCACATGGGGTGTGCTGGGCAAAATCAAATCGATGTTCTAGGAAAAACCATGACTCAATCTATATCCTCCAAGTTTTTCTTGCCGTTTTTATTTGGGGCTTCACTTTTTGGATTAGTGCTTGTCCCTATTCTTTTGCTACAGCCCAATCTGCAAATAGATCCCTCATATATTCGGCGACCGCTCGTAGGCACTATTTATAGTGTTATTTGTGTCTTGGGCGTAGTTGCGGTTTTTTATCCAGGTAAGTGTCGTATGATTTTCCAAAATCCAAGAAGCAACCAAAACTCTGAGAACCCAACAAATTTAGAAGACCAGCTTAAAGGGCACCATCCAAACTGTGAAAAGTTTTCGTCTAATCGAATCACAATAAGAGGCTCGGTTTTTTGTGCCGCCTGTAGTGGTTTACTTTTCGGAGCCACAATTGCCATGGCTGGGATAACTTTGTTTTCTTTAAATTTTTTTGATTTTCAAACAGGAGAATTATGGATTTTGATAACAGGAGAAATTATGATGCTCGCGGGTTTAGTTCAAATAAAACTAAGGGATTACGCCAAAATGGCGGCAAATACATTATTCGTGATTGGATCCTGTATTAGTATGATTACGACAGACTTAGTTGGTCAAAGCTTGCTTATTGATAGCTACGTCCTCGGATTGATAGTATTTATGTTATGGTTTAGGATTTTGCTCTCAGAATGGAACAATAAAAAAACGTGTTTGGAGTGTGGACGCTGTTTTAGGACTTCGAAGGACGTTCATTACGTCGCCTCCGACCAAAAATTCCACCAAGCACAATAAGCACCCCGAAGATAATTATTATGAAGGGCCATATATCCACCGATATGCCATATGTAGCTTGCAAGAACAAACCTAACCCTACAAGAACGATTATTAAACCAATAACGATGCTCACAATCATGCCTCCGTTGGGCAAGCCGAAGCATTCATTTTCCACTCGACGGTAATGTTCTCTGTCACTTCCGGGGTAGCGTTGACCTACCGTGTAGAGGGGTGCGCCACAGTTAGTGCAATGAGTGTGAGTATCGGGATTTTGGGTGCCGCATCTACTACAATAAACCATTAGGTTTCCTCAATTACAAGTAAAGGAGATTTAGTTTTAAGATTTGCGGTCATATAAAATTAGGTTTAGAAGCACGCTAACAAATTAATGGTTATATCTATTTTTCTATAGTCCCCAGCTTTGGATGGCGGTTTGATGCGGCAACTCCGTCTCATGATGCTCTTTTTTCTTTTCTTTGCCTTTGAAGCGATTAATTTTCACAATTGAACCTTCCGCTGAGACCCAATAAGTACCGTTTAGGTCTCGATGGTAAACAAACTTGTTTACAGTATGTTGCAATTCCTGAAGGTTCACCTTATCGGAATTTACCACCAATTTGTCACCCTCTTTGGAAACGGAAACTTTTAGGTGTAATTGGATAAAATCGCTCAGTCGCTGCCTTTCATTTTGCAGATCGCCTAAGTCTACTTGAAGATGGGGTTGAGATTTATTTTTGTGTTTAAAGAGCAAGTGGATCCTCAGATAAGAGTCAAATAGTCGGGTATTAAAAACTAGTGAAATTAAGAGATTTTCCAAAAACAAAATAATCGAAAGCCAATTTGGCAAAAATGGGAAATCTTTTTAGGATAGACTAAAAACTTTGACTTTCTATTATTATAAATGTGTAAAATTATGGTTAATATGGAATATGGAAATGTCACATTTCCAGAGTCGACTAGTTTTCATTGCAAGAAATGTGGGGTTTGTTGTAGAGATCAGCCTTCGGACATTAATTTGAAGGAACAATTAAGGATTGAAGCCAAGGGGTTTGTTAATTTTTTGGAATCGCCAAATGATTCTAATAACAGAAGTATTCGCAGAAAGAAAGACGGGAGATGTTTCTTTTTAAGCAAGTTAAACACATGTAAAATTCAGGACATCAAACCGTCAATTTGTATTTTGGACCCCTTTATTATAAAGGACTTTGATTATAAAGCAGAGAGGATTATTATTGAGTTAAATCCAGCCGCAGTCAAAAACTGCAAAGGCATTTTTAGTGGCGAAATGGGGGTCTCAGAAGAAGTGGCAAAAGCTGCTCAAAACATTGTGAAAGACACAATGGAAATAGTCGCAGCAAAAACGGGGCTTCCAATTACAGACAAAAAAGTTGGGTTATTTACAAGAGAATTGTTACGACATTAATTAAGACGTAATGAGCTGAAGCCACTGCAGGGTTAGCCACTTCAAATAAACAACAATAAAAGTACCAAAACTAAAAAAGCAGCAACTTACGAGCTGAATGAATAGGCGGTTTTCGGCACTAAACCTAAAAAAGCAATTAACCAATATTGTGAATGGTGGGGCCTCCCGGATTTGAACCGGAGTCTATAGAGCCCAAGTCTACAAGCCTGGACCAAGCTAGCCGAAGGCCCCACATTACTAGTGCAAACAGTATTTCCGTTGCATCCATAAAAACCTTGTCAAATTCAGACTTAAAACCGGCATTTAAGATTATTCTAACTAGGTAAAACTTGTATCAACACAATGAGAAAGTCCACAAGTAAAGTATATGATATTTTAAGTAACGTATTTTGATTTTAAAATTCAGTAACATCTTCAAAAAAAGAATCATAACATTATTACTTTAGAATGCAATGAGTGAACAAATAGAAGAAGTAGCTGCAAACATTTACAATCATTTAGAATTTGCAAAGAAGATTTTATGCAGCAGATGTCAGATGCATTGAAAAAGTCTTCCGAAACATAAAATAAGCTGGTAACAAAACTATAGCCTCTTGAGGTTAATGTTGCGTGTCATCTATCATTGAGGACCTCATCGCTAGAAAAATTTTCAATAATCGTGGAGAAGAAACCATAGAAGTTGATGTTATCACAGCCGGCGGATTTGGGCGTTCAGGTGCACCAGCAGGCAAAAGCCGCGGTAAGGCTGAAGTCATCTACTACCCTTCAGGCGGTGTGGAAGCCGCTATCAAAAAAGTTGACGATCTTATTGCCCCAGAACTCGCAGGACTAAACTCTGACTTTCAAGAGGAAATCGATAACACGCTACATGAGATAGATGGTACATCAGATTTCAAAAACATCGGCGGTAACACTGCATTCGCAATCAGCCTTGCAAATGCAGAGGCAGCCGCAAACAGCCATGGGCTACTTTTGTTTCAATTCATTGGTGGAAACGCCGCAACCACTATGCCCTACCCATTGGGGAACTGCATAAGTGGCGGTGCTCACGCCCGCGGTAAAGCCCCAGCCATTCAAGAATATCTTGCGCTTCCACATGGTGCTGAAAGTTTCCTGGAAGCCCAAACCGCCAACACACAAATCCATAAAAAAATTGGCGATTTATTGAAAAAGAAAAGCACCACTTTTAATGGTGGCAAAAGTGACGAAGGTGCATGGATTGCTAACATTGAAACCGATGACGCCTTTGAAGTTATCTCTCGTGCATGTGAAGAAGTGGGCAATGAACTTGACTTTGAATGCGGCTTTGGTATAGATGTTGCAGCCTCAAGCTTTTGGAAAGCTAAAGAAGAAAAATATATCTATGAAACCGAGGGTAAAAAACGGGACACTGCCGAGCAACTTGAATATATGCGTGAACTTATCGAAAAGTATCACCTTTCATACGTAGAAGATCCATTTCATGAAGATGACTTCGACAGTTTCGCAGAACTTACTAATAAATCTAAAAATTCCTTGATCTGTGGAGACGATTTATTCACAACTAATACTGAAAGGTTAAATAATGGAATAAGGATTAACGCTGGAAACGCTATCATCATCAAAGTCAACCAGATAGGAACCTTAACCGACGCATCTGAAACAATCGAGACAGCCCAGCGTAACGGTTATAGCGCCATCGTTTCCCACCGGAGCGGTGATACATGCGACTGGCATATAGCACATCTAGCCGTTGCCTATAAATGTCCTATCATTAAAACAGGCGTGGTGGAAGGTGCACGTATAGCCAAGTTAAATGAGCTCATTCGCATTGAGCATTTCCTCGGTGATAGAGCCAAAATGGCTGACTTAAATATACGCTAAATGAGAAGATGAAGAATGTCTGAAGACCAAGTAAAAGAAAATCAACCAGAAGAGAACCAAGAAGAAGAGACAGAGGAACAAGTAGAAGAAACTGTAGGGTCCACCCCACAGGAAGAAGAAATCTGTACTCCAATTACCAATGAAACTGAAGCTGAAGTCATCGAAGTTGCACCGCAACAATCAATAGAAGAAAATGAAGAAGAAGCTGAAGTTCAAGAATCTTCAGCATCTGAAGAAACTCTCCTTCTACCAAGAGATACCCTTCTATCTGCAGGCATCCACATCGGCACAAGGATGAAGACACTTGACATGGAACCCTTCATCTATCGTGTCCGCCCAGACGGCTTGTTCGTACTTGACGTCAAAAAAACAGATGACCGCATCCGCACAACCGCAAAGTTTCTCTCACGCTATGAACCCAGCAAAGTCGCAGTTGCAGCCACAAGGCTCTACGCTCATGAACCAGTCCGAATGTTCTGCAAACTCACAGGTGCAACACCTCTCATCGGCAGATTCATACCTGGTCAGCTCTCTAACCCACAATACAGCAACCGAGTTGACCCAGAAGTAATTGTTGTCTCAGACCCACGTGCAGATGCCCAAGCAGTAAAAGAAGCTAGCAACGTAGGCATTCCTATCGTCGCACTCTGTAGCACTGACAACGAATTCTCAGGAGTAGACATAGTTATTCCAACCAATAACAAAGGCAGACGCGCACTAGCTGTAATCTTCTGGCTTCTCGCAAGACAAGTACTACGCGAAAGAGGCGAACTTGCACCCGATCGTGATCCGCCAGTAAGCATCGAAGACTTCGAAGCGAAAGTCACGCGAGATGATGAGGAGGACACCTAAAAATTTGCCCACCCTTCGGCGTCCAATTGGCGCTTCTCAATTTTATGAGGGCAACGCCGAAGCACTCAAAGCACAACTTACCTCATGCTTCCTCCACAAACTTGGACCACAAAAACTCCCCACTGTAAACTTGCATAATCACCCACGCAAAATTGTGGGTTTAATTTCTCCCCACGCAGGCTATCCCTATTCAGGTCCCGTGGCAGCATCTGGTTATTTTGAATTAGCCCAAGATGGCAAACCAGACACATTTATTCTATTAGGACCCAACCACACTGGATATGGCAGTGCGCTCTCTGTCATGAGAGAAGGCACCTGGCAGACTCCTTTGGGCAACGTGGAAATTGATTTAGCACTTGCGGATGAAATTTTAGCTGAAACCACAGTTTTAGATGTAGATGATCTATCGCATCGCTTTGAGCATTCCCTTGAAGTACAGCTACCTTTTCTACAGTTCCTTTACGGTAACAACTTCAAAATAGTACCCATCGCCTATTTAATGCAGGACTACAAATCAGCTGTTGAAATCGGTCGAGCGCTAACGGAGGTACTGGAATCCACCAATTCAGTCGTAATCGCCTCCTCCGACATGACTCACTACGAATCCGCAGAGTCAGCTTCAATCAAAGACCATGCCGCGCTCAAACACGTGACCTCCTTAGACGCTAAGGGATTCTATGAAACAATCGAGAAACAGAACATTTCAGCCTGTGGCTATGCACCCATAACCAGCTTAATCACCTATGCCGTTGGCATAAACGCCAAAGCTCAACTGCTTAGCTACCACAACAGTGGCGAAGTCACCGGTGACCCTGACGTTGTGGGCTACGCTTCAGTATGCTTCAAAAAATAGCAGATCACTCTGAAAAGAATAATGTGAATATTGTTCCTTTGCCTATCTGAGTTTCAAACACGATGTTTCCATCCATCGCTTCCGTCATACGTTTAACAACCGCTAAACCGAAACCTTGACCCTTCGCTTTAGTTGTCATTAAAGGCGTGAATAGTTTCGCCTGAACCTCTTTAGAAATGCCCTCACCAGTGTCCTCTACTGAGATTTCTATTTTATGCCCTATATTGGCAGCATTGATTTTTAAATCTCCCCCGTTAGGCATTGCTTGAACCGCGTTCTGTACTAAATTGATTAAAACACGTTTTATCATAGTAGAGTCAGCAATTAAAGGCGGCAGGTCTTCTTTTGTAGATACTTTCAATTTTATGGTTGACGGAAGTTGTATCATTGCAAGGGCATCTTCAATAATCTTTTTTATATTCACCTCTTCTTTTTTGGGGTTTAAGGGTTTAGCGAAATCTTGCAGGTCCGCGACTATCTTATTTATGTAGAATAAGTTCTCTTCTATGCTGCGTATGCTTCCTAGCAGACTATCTTTGGCTTCACCCCCTGGCAAGTCGTCTATTTCCAGCCTTTCAAGATACAATTCGCTGGTTATTGCCTGAAGGGGATTCCGGATATCATGTCCCACCATCCCAGCTGTGGCGCCAATCGCGGATAACCGTTCGGTGTCTTTGAGTTGTTTAGCTCGGTCTTCAGCTAACTCTTCCATTCGAGAAGCGTATTCTTCAATTTCACCTGCTTTTTCTTCAAGTTTAGTCTGGAGTTCTTTTTGGGCGCATAGAGATTTGGCGAGTGTGAGATTGCCATGACTTAATTTCGAGATTATTTCAGAAAGCTGAGAATAGAATATCATCAAACTTTTCATATCATTTCTGCTGCATCTTGGAACGCGGTCAAACGCTTCAAGGTATGCTTTTTTGTCAAAACCATATTTTTCTGCTTGAGTTGCAAACAATACCCTATCGGGTTCTTCATCATCGAAGAAAAATTGACCAAAGAAAACGTTTCCAACGTGTTTTTTGCCGAGGAAAAGAGGAGTTACTATATCCCACATGTTATTTTTACATTTGTATAGGCGTATTTCCCCCTGACTGAGGCTGTTTGAAAGTTCCAAATCACTTTCTACGCAATTCCTGCAAGTTTCTGGATTTACCCGATGGAATTTTGTGCAGATGTCCTGCCAACCTGTAGCCACCAAAACGTTACCTTTGAGGTCTGTTAGGGCAAAACCCTTTTTGGTGACCAGATAGAGCTTGTCCATCATTGCCTGCAAAGAGGTTGTATCGATAATGTTTTTGAGATCCTGCTCAGCCAACTCCACATCAGGCAAGAGTACCGAATCAAGCTTTAGCTGCAGACGCTTTTCACTTTCCCGTAGCACCGCCTCAGTGCCTTCGCGTTGGGAGACTTCTTCTTTGAGTCTCTGGTTAACCTTCGTTAATTCTTCAGCTTGTTTTGATAAATTGATTTCGCTCCGCTTTAGGTTGCGGAACAATGTTTCATATGGCTGGTTGAGATTGGTCTGAACTAACGCTCTGTAGATTAGATAAAATGAGAGCACATTTAGTATGTGTCCAAATATATTTACGATGCCGTAAACGTCAGTGTAAAGAGTGAAGGACATCTCTGTTGCAACTGCCAGAACCATGGCAGCAAACAAGAGTTTGAAGATATTTCTACTAAAGTCGTTCCGTTTTGTGACCAACCGAACAATTGCTACGAGAATTATGAAAGAAATAGCATACTCGCTAGCGACCTTAAAAGTCGTTAGGCTCTGAGCATTAACATCATAAGATATGGGAAAAATCTGCCAGAAGAAAATTGAGAAGAGCAGCAGTCCTGTCGCCATAACGTAACCTGCAAAGATTAAAGTGGGCCTAATTTTGCGGTTGATAAAGATAAGAGGTAGCAGGAACGTGAAACTTAGCACATATCTCGTAGCAATCCAAAGTTGGGTCGCTAAATTGGATTCAACATAGCCAGGAAACACACCCATACCTTTGTAGGCGAGAGTATGAAAAAGGTCCAAGATAGCAACGAAAACAAACGCTATTCCAATAAAAAGGAAAAAGTTGTTATCATTTATTTTTCTCGTGTTCCACGCAATAACAAAAATAGCCAAGGCTATAACTATGCTGAAGACTTCAACTATATTGTGGAAAAGCAGAAAACTGTATCTGGATAAATAATACAGCCCTATCAAGCTAACAAAGGTAGCAATTACCAAAACAACATTTCTAATAACAACTACGTTTTGTCTGCCAGATTTTTCTGCATCTGCACTGCCCATTTGGGAATCAGAAGGATCCATAACATAATCGTTAGGCAACATCACTCGATACTCCACTCGGCAAATTGTATATTGATATTTTAGGGAGCGCCTTAAAAAAATGCCGACTTTTTTGTAAAATTTCTCTCGAACTAAAAATCATTTTCTTGGAATTTTTTTAAAAGGCCTTCAAAGAAAGTTTTGGTTTTAACAATTTCCGCCATTGATGTACTACGGTCCAACTCTAACGTAATGGGTCCGTCATAATTGTAACCTTGTAACTGCGAGAGAAAATCAACCAACTCAGGCGTCTCATTCATGAAAGGTCGATGGAACATATTTGCCATATGCACATTACAAACACGCCTACCATAATCCTCCAAGAGCTCATCCACCACTTTGGTTTCCAAGGCATGGCATAAATCAAAGGTAATTCCCATTTCGCCCTTAGAATCAATGACCTTTAGAACCTCATCTAACTGCTCAGCATTCTTGCCAAACCCTGTCGAATTGAACGAGAGATTCTCTAACGATAATTTTACACCCAACTTTTTCGCAAAAGGCTTAATTTCCCCAAAAACCGACTCTAGACACGCCTCCCGAACTTTTTGAGGTAACTTCTTTGAAACGTTCGAATGCACTGTCATCAGAGGCGATTTAAGGGCGTGAGCACATTCAAGAGATATTTTGCCGTAGTACACTGCCTGATGTACCTCTATGGGATCTTTGACATGTAACACAGCTGAATGAAGGGTTAAGCAAGTTAAGCCTGAAGCTACAAGAGCCTTCTGTTCGCGATAAACATCTGTATCATGCTCTTTTTTGATGGATTTCATGTTGAATTCTATATCATGAAAACCCAATTGTTTAACAGCGCCGAAGTTTTCGTTTATTGGTAGCTTGCTAAAAATGCCATTAGATAAACTTAGCTTCATGCTATAACCTTCGTCATTATGAAAATAATGTAGAGCTACTTTAAAAAAAGGTTTATCTTTGCCCTACCAACTCAGATTTTCAAAGTATTTTCCGTTAACATATGCAAGTTTCATCTATGTCAAGTCTATGGCCCTACTTCATTAGTTTCTCGATATACTTTTCTATTTGTGAGTAATGTAGCTCATGCAATTTTTGGACGACCCCTTGTTACTTCTGTTTGATCAAACGCTAAAACAAATTTAATGTGTCTGCAACTATATTTTGGAAAGCGACATTTGACGGACATCTTTGAAGCATTGCAATCGCAAAAATCAATCCTCGCGCATACCAAGTTGAGAGTTGGTTATTCAGGAAAATATGGATTTTAATAAAAAAAGTGCTAAGGTTAATTCTTTAAAGAAAAATCCTAAAGTAAGTCCTCAGAAAATACTGTTCACCAGGGCAACGGTCAACTTCCAATTCACAAAAACTCCGACTCATCTGTGTTAATTGAATATTTTAGTAGACTGGTCAGGACTTTCAAAATAAAACTTTAAATTCCGCGTAAGTTAGAGAAGTGGTGCAAAACAAAGCTTGCAAATCTTTGATGCCGGGGTCTCCTAGCCAGGCAGGGAGCAAGCCTGGAGATTCACTCTTCAGGGGTGTAACCTGTTAGCTTGTGGTCTTTCGGGGCCGCGGGGGTTCAAATCCCCCTCCCGGCGCCAATTAATGGTCAAAACTGTTCTTAACCTTATTTTAACTAGAATACTCAATTGATGAATTCCATTAGAATAAATAAAGATTTGATTCACCCGAAATCTTGCATTCTCAGGAGACAACAGTTCATCTATCATTAAAGCCAAAACAATTTGCAAGAAACCAAATTCTTTAAAACCAAAACCTTAAAACTGGACCTCAACGAAATAGCTGATCCCCAAACTCAATTGATCAGTCCGAAGGGTACAATCATCATTTTAAGTTAAATCTTCTTCTGTTTTCGGCAAAAATCGTAACAATTCTTCGATAATCTCTTCGCGGTTTACTAAAATATCAGCGTTGCGTTTTCTTATTTTATTTGGATAATCCTGGAAAGATTTGTACATTGTATCTATCAGTCTGTTTCGAGGTGCCTTCTGTGATAGTCTGTAAACCGTCTCCGAAATTGCTTGATCTAGGGCTTCTGCACAATTAAGACGTGTTGGCTTTCTACCCAAAACCATTAAACCAACCATAAAAGTTATGAATTCATCAGCAAGTATGTCTTCAAAGAGTGTCTGCTCTCTTATTCTAAAATGGAACTCATATTGCTGTTGAATAAAAGAGTGTACAAGCATGCGGACAAGAAGCTCTTTAAGAGAACTTGAAGTGTCATTTTTGGTCAGGAACAAGCTTATTTCAAGCGGATTAGCCTCTTTGAGTGTGCCACTTCGACTTTTAAGTGTCTTCTTATGGAGTAAAACAATGATTCCGCTCTGTTTGGCAGTGTTTGTAAATGCCTCTCCACAAGTGTCCTCAATTTTACCAAGTATTCTCGTGCCACTTTTGCTCCAAATTTTTTCGAAATACTCTTTTTTCTTTTTTAGCCATTCACGGTCGCTTTTTGTCTGACCGTTCCCAAGCTTGAAGGCTACAGGCGGAAAATCCTCTATTGCAATCAACACCTAGTTATACATAATTGAGCTCATTGCATCTAAAGTTTTTTCTTTGTCAATATTAAGGGCGACTTTGAAATTTACTATGTAAACTTTCTTTAATTCGCTACAGAGTGCTTTTCGAACGCTCACATAGCTGCGTTAATCCTGCAGGTCCAAGACAACCAAAAAAATACTACCGTTCTTTTATTTATGACCCACAAGGTTGTCTAAAAAACCCAATTAAGTGGAGGTGGGCGGAAGTCAAAGGTTTTAAATTCAGACTTAAGTGATGTCTTCTTCATCTACATTTAGGAAAAGCTTAATGGTTTCCAATATCTTCGCTAGAGCCTTATCGGTTAACGGAGGATCGTATGATACGCGAAGTACATCCCACCCCTGGCGCTCTAGAAGTTCGGTTATTTCCTCGTCTCTTTCGAGTTGTTTATCGCTTTTATGGACTGGATTGCCGTCAAGGTAGACAATTTTGCGCTTTTCTATCCAGCAGAAATCAGGAATAGTTGATTTAAGGATAATGGGTTTTTGAGTAACCATACCCCCTGTTAGACCGGCGCTGCTTAGGGCCTGAAAAAGTTGAAGTTCTCCTTTACTGACTTTCGGATGCATGTGCTCCTTGTAACTCAATATATTCACGCGCATAGCATTGCATCGAGAGCCTTATAAATTTGATATAAAATGGGTAAATAATTCTAAACGTAGTCACCAAAGTAGACTTGACCGATCCCCCTTTTAAAGCAAAAGCTTCAATCAAAAGGATAAATCAGCCTCAGGAATTTATAAGATCCCCGTCCAAATTTACCGGCAAATCCGCCAAGTGTAGGAGTATATCTTGTGGAATGCTGTATTCCAGCATGCTAAAAACTATTTTCCCTCCATAAATGGACTTTTGATTGTAAAACAACCAATAACATTTGACAATTTGCTACAAAAAATAGAATTTCCTACTTCCATTATTTTATCACTGCTCATTTTTAAGAATTTAAATCCATAAAAAATACAAAGACTATAGCCATCTACTCGGTTTTTCCATATTCCAGCGGATTTTTTAGCTTAAAACATTCCTTCCACAGAAAGTTGGACTCAATTGCGGAAAAAGCTCTCATCAGCCACGGCGTTTAATTCCCCACCGTTGGGCTTCGCCGTACCTCGATACACTCACAATATAGTGAGGATATTAGTTTAAGTGGACTCAGTAGCGGAAAAAGCTCTCATCAGCCACGGCGTTTAATTCCCCACCGTTGGGCTTCGCCGTACCTCGATATCTTCATAGTCCATTCAAAGCTTTGTGCGCTGACAATTTCAACGTTTTGGTAACAGCAATCGATTAAGTCCAATTGTTCGATGTTTTTGTCTAATAAGTAGAACAGCAACCAAAAAGCAAGTTTTTTGGTTTCAGGAGTTGACTTGGAAGAAACTACCTCATTCTGTTCAACATGGCGCAAAATTTACGGTTAAAACAGTTAACGCCGAATTTTTTGACCTCACAGAATAAAGGTAAGTCTTATAAACGAACCCAATCCAATAAACGATGTAGTGAATTGATTTGTCAGGGTTTGGTTTCAACCTATTTGGCTGCAAAAAAGCGAAGAAGCAAAAGAAAAGAGTCCAATTAGCAAAAAATCAAGCAACTGGTTTAGGCGTACAACGACTCCATGAAATCGGTTATGCTATGCAAGGTTTTAATGTAACCAGAAAAAAAAACTGGATGCGATTTTGAAGCAACAAGACAAAATCCTTATTCGGGAAAAAAAGAACGCTTGTTTGTTGAATCAAAAAGCAGTTCGACTGCGCCAGTTAGACCTTTACAGAAAAAATTGCAGAAAAAGAAAAGAAAAAATTACAAAATAGAACGTGGGGTTCTTTGACGGAGATAAATCCAAAAACTTATCCAATTGCATTTGGTTTTTTCGGTGCAATTGCCATTAGTGCTGGTGCATATGGGTATTATTTTGGTCAAAATGCGAATGCTTGGTTAACGGTTTTTCTTTTATTGTTGGGTATTGGTCTTATAGTTGCTTCTGCTTTTTTGTGGGATAGAGAAAAAAAGCGTTATCATACTTGGCATTTTTCATCATAAAAATTAAGAATTAACCATTTAAGTAAGTCTGGGCAAATTAAAATTTAATCCAACACAATGCGGGGCTGATATGCGCCCCTCTTTCGTGAGGACAATAAAGTTTTCGTGTCGGCTTAAACGACCGAAACACTTTATGTCCGATCATTATCTCAATGCACAAAAAAAAATAATCAATGCGGTTCTTGACTGCGTTGCCCTCACCAAAAAGGGCAACACAACAAGGTCCTTTTTGATTTCCTACTAAAGAGGCACGTAAGACCGCATGAATGTGGTCAAAAAAAGTATAGTTAATAAATTTGGACCTATTGTGAAGGTTTAAGTGTTGAGAAAATAGTGTTGAAGTATTTGTTGTTTAAATAAAGTACACAACAAATATTGTTTTATCGCTAAACTTGACATCTTTTAAGAAAATTCAAATCAAAAGATTTTCCTCGTTGCACTACGGGTTTTTACGAGGTAACATTCTTATCAAGATGTTATAATTTCATTTTAACCAATAGTGATACATATGGATCGAGTGTGGATACTGTGCAAAAAAATTTTCAGCTTATCGCTAGTATTCAACTCTCTCCTAACTATTGTGTGGGCCGCAGGTATCCTCGCAGGAGTTTACTGGTATTACCCCGGCTGGAAGCCGTTTTCGCCCTATCTCTTTGATGGAAATATACTCTGGATCGCTATCTTTGCAGCCGCTATAAATGTTTTTCCAAGTGCAATGTTAGGGAGAAAACTTCACACGGGGAGGTTTCTATTCCATCATTATTTCTATGGCTTTCTAGTCATAGTCTTCTCCGCTATCTATGTAGAAGCCTTCACAGCTGCACCATTAACCACCATCTTTTTAGTTAACAACGCCAGTACCGAAGTGAACATTGGTAGATTCTTCCTTTTGGGCGGATTAACTTTGCTACTCGATGACTTGCCTGATGTCAATAAACGAATTGAAGCAGGGCTAAACTTGTTAAAAGCTAATGTTCTTAGGACAAAAAAAGCAATAGTTACGGCTCAATTGCTCTGCGCCGCGGTTTCAGTCTACATTTTTGCGGCAGTAGCTATTGCAGTGCTACAGGTTCCTGAATGGCTGACCCTTGCAAACGTGATCTTTGCCGTTTCAGTTTTTATAACTGCCTTAACATCATTTATTTTCCTAAAGAACAAGGTGTGGCATAAAGCCTCTGCCAGCAGTTCTTAAAATTCTATTTTTTATTCGATTTAGAGACGCCATGAGTTTTTTTATCCCACCGAAAAAGTTTGGTTATGAGTTGAATAAAGCTCCTCCATAGCTCATTTCCTCAGCCTACTTTATTGCACAGTATTACCCATATATTGACATAAAACTATTCATGGATTAAACAACATAATAGTAAAAAAAGTTACTAACTGGACATTCAGATTCAGCAAGTCAAAACAACAACCCAAAAAGTTCTACTAGTAAGCAGATAAATACAACACCCACTATAACCCTAGAACAAAAACCAACAAGTCGATAAAAATGAAGTACATACTCATTGTTGGAGACGGCATGGCGGACTGTCCCATCGCTGAATTAGGCTACAAAACTCCGCTCCAAGCAGCAGTTAAACCCAACATTGACGAAATAACCTCAAGAGGTAGAAGTGGGCTAATCAAAACTGTACCCGACGAGTGTACTCCAGGCTCCGATGTCGCTATATGCTCAGTTCTAGGATATGACCCGCGTAAATACTGTACAGGCAGAGGACCTCTCGAAGCACCCTCACGCAGCATAAAGTTAGGTCCAAATGACTCAGCATTTAGATGCAACCTAATCACGGAAGAAAAAGGCGCCATAACAGACTACTCAGCAGGACATATAACTACCTCCGAAGCTGAGCAGTTAATAGTAGCAGTGAAAAACAAATTTGATAAGCCAAACAAGATAGAATTCTATTCTGGACTTGATTACAGGCACTTTCTGATATTGCGCAATTTTCCAAATCCAGAACAAATCACCTGCACACCACCTCACGATGCCATAGGCATTGCAGTTTCAAAAGTGATGCCGAAAGCTAACGTACCTCAAGCAGAATCTAACGCACAGATACTCAACGACATGATTTTGGGCTCCAAGAGCATTCTCCAAAATCATCCCGTCAATATTGCACGGGTCAAAGCGGGAAAATCACCTGGTAATTTAATTTGGTTCTGGGGCGGCGGCAAAAAACCAACCATGCCCACGCTTAAAGAGAAATACGGAATAAAGGCAGCAGTAATTTCCGCGGTTGATCTTGTCAAGGGCATCGGCTTGTATGCAGGCATGGAAATCATTAATGTGGAAGGCGCCACGGGACTCTACAATACCAATTATGAAGGAAAAGCCGACGCTGCATTAAAGGCGCTAAAGAACAACGACTTGGTATTTGTTCATGTTGAGGCACCAGATGAAGCTGGGCATATAGGCGACTATAAACTGAAAGTGAAAACAATAGAGGATTTAGATAAGCGCTGTATTGGCAGGATCTTAGCAGGAATCAGAGAACCATACGCAATCGCAGTTTTACCCGACCACCCAACACCTATCAAAACCAGAACTCATTCACGAGATCCAGTGCCATTCTCAATTGCATCACCTGTACTTGATGCTGATGGAGTTAAAAAATTTGATGAATTCTCAGCCAAAAAGGGCAAATATGGAGTAGTGAAAAACGATTATTTAATTTCACTTCTTCTGCAATCGGGCAAAGCTTGATTTTCTGAGTAAATTGCAACTTTGGATGCCATCAATAATACTTGATCCGTTTTTTTTACTACGTTTGAATCAAAAATAATCAATATATAGTTGAGAAATATTGGAGATAACGGATTCGGAATAACTCCACAAACCAAGAATGGAGCTTAAAACAACAACACTCTTTCTTTTGTGGCAACTGGATAAAAAATTAGTAAAATAAACGAAAAACACCAGATAAGCCAACGCGGTCGCATTGAACACAAAATTAAACTAAAAACCACTTATCAGTTTCGAGCCATGAAAAAGCAATAAAGAAAATACCTTACCCTCAAAATACGTCTGTAAGTGAAAAGGCGTAAACTTTGAACAGAGGCCTATAGCTAGAGATTTCTCATCTGACCCTTAAAGCTTTACTCACTTTTAGCAATTAATGGATAATGGAATAATTTAAAATAACCCCTCTTGTTTATATCAAAGAAACATACAAGAAAACAGGCAAGGGAAGAAAACAAGCATGAGTCAAGAAGGCGACAGATTTTGGGTTTCGCTATCTGAAAGAATATTCGGGTTAATCATAATTATTATCGGTGGAGTAATGCTCTACTTCACAGCTACAAGCCCACTAGGTGGATTCGGTGCATTCTTCGGTGTACTTTGTGTATTCCTCCTGATACTCGGAATTTTTCTGCTGATTGTGAAGCCACCTGAATAGCCAAACTTTTATTCTCTTCTCTCAACCACTAAAGTGCAGTTAGTCACCAAAGCAGCAATTACACCTAAAGCTGCTAGCCACGGCACAAGAACCACTCCCAGAACCCCAATAGTTGCAGGAATCTCCAACAAAGTTTTGTCTTCTTCATCTTTAATAATTAAGCGAGTTACATTGCCTTCATGCAACAACTGACCAACTCGGTCAACCAAATCTTTGCCTGAAACCTTGAATTCTTCACTCGTGAATTTAGGTACAGCCGCGCCACAGACAGCGCAAAATTGGTCATCGATTTTTATCACTGAACCACATTTAAAACAGTAAGGCATAACAACACCATCACCTACGAAGCTAAAAGAAAATAAAAACGTTGCCAAACAAATAAAAATGAAAAACGAGCCATAAAACAAATAAAATCAGCGCATTTATTAAGCAACATCCAATTCATTTCAATCTATAATAATTTAAGGAGACTAATCAGATACCGACGCGCCAACCCATAGTATGTGTTCTAGGTCACGTAGACACTGGTAAAACCTCGCTTCTAGATCAATTGCGTAAAACCAGCGTTCAAGCTCGAGAAGCAGGCGGCATGACCCAACACATTGGCGCCAGTTTTTTCCCCGTGGAAACTCTAAAACAACTCATTGGACCTTACATGGGCAACTTTAAAACAGGTATCGAAATCCCTGGACTACTTATAGTGGATACCCCCGGACACGAAGCCTTTACGAATCTTAGGCGAAGAGGAGGAAGCGTTGCAGATATCGCTATCTTAGTTGTGGACATACTTAAGGGTTTTGAGGCACAAACACTTGAGTGCATAGAGATCCTAAAAGCCCGTAAAACCCCTTTCATCGTTGCTGTCAACAAAATCGATCGCATCCCTGGCTGGAAAGCGCATCAATCCACACCCTTCCTAAAATCTTATGCAGATCAAAGCAGCTTTGTGCAAGAAGACTTCAACAACCGCCTATATCAGGTCATGGGAGAATTCTCAAGGTTAACCTTCAAAACAGACCGCTTTGACCACATCCGCGATTTCACCCTAAACATTGCTTTGGTCCCTACAAGCGCAAAGACAGGCGAAGGATTAGCTGAACTCGTCATGGTACTGGTTGGATTAACTCAGCAGTTTCTCAAAAAAAGACTACAAACTACGGATGGACCCGCTAAAGGCTCAGTGCTCGAAGTTAAAGAGGAACCAGGTTTAGGTTTGACACTCAACACCATTGTCTACGATGGCACGTTACATAAGGATGATCTAGTAGTAGTCGGCGGCAAAGATGGCCCTATTTCTGCAAGGGTCCGTACAATTCTGGTTCCAAAACCCCTAGATGAAATGAGGGATCCAAGAGACAAATTCACCAGTGTCGAAACCGTTTATGCATCAGCTGGTGTAAAAGTAGTTGCACCTGGATTGGAGAGAGCATTAGCTGGAGCACCACTGCTTTCAGTACCTCAGGGCGAGGATATTGGTAAATACTGTAATCTAATAACTGAGGAAATCGGCAGAATCCGTATAACAACGCAAATCGACGGCGTTATCGTGAAGGCAGACACTTTAGGTTCTCTGGAGGCCATAGCTGAGATTCTAAAAGCCAATAATGTCCAAGTCCGTATTGCTGACATCGGCGACATCAGCAAACGTGATGTAATCGAAGCTTCCGTAGTGAAGACTCATGATCCATTAGTTGGTGCTGTTTTGGCGTTTGGCGTAAAAACCCTTCCTGATGCAGAAGCAGAAGCCGCAGCCAGCGGAGTTACAATCTTCAAGGAACCCATAATCTACAACTTGATCGATAATTATCTTGAATGGGTTCGCAGTAAACGGGAAGCTAAGAGCGAAGCCGAATTCGAAGCCCTAACAAAACCGGGCAAACTAATGGTATTGCCCAACTGCATTTTCCGCCGAGCCAAACCTCTAGTGGCGGGTGTAGAGGTTCAAGGTGGAAGAATAAAACCTAAAGTGTCGCTTTTGCGAAAGGAGGACGGTGCTGATTTAGGTGAGGTGGACCAGATTCAAGACAAGGGTAAAGCCATCGGTGAAGCAAAGGTTGGTGCGCAGGTGGCAATTTCGATGGATAAACCCATTGCGGGCAGACACCTCTTTGAGCGTGATGTACTCTATGTAAAGGTTCCAGAGAAAGATGCGAAAGCGTTCTTGACAGAGCATATGGATGATTTAACCGCTGAAGAGCAAGATGTCCTAAAGGAATACGTGAATTTGATGAGGAAGAAGGTTCCTTTCTGGGCAGGAACGATGTAGTCCACAGTATTTGTCTATGTCTCCCCTATTTAGTCGGGTTTTCTGCTCTGTTTGATAAGGGCAAAGTTTTATTTGAAAATCTTGCAGATTGCAGGTATGTTTAAGCTAGATTAAAATTTCTCTTGGGGGCTCTCGGGTTTATTTTGATTTGAAATAAATCTCTAAACATGCCTTTAATGCACAAAGTTGAAAGTTTGCATTAGGATCGAAAATCGTTAGACACACATGCAACAAAAAGAAAAATGGAGATTATGGATTTTTAAGGTTTCATTTCAGCAGCTGGATATTCTTTGAGTTTGTTTGCCATTTCGCGCAACTGCTTATCCACCAGATAGTTGACCGTGTTTTCTTCGTATGTATTATCTGAACGGCGCTGCCCAGACTTGGTGCCCGTTAGTACTTCGATGCCTTCATCGATAGTTTTTACCGAGTAAACGCTAAAGTGACCAGCCTTGACTGCTTCAAGGATTTCTTCTTTGAGCATCAGATTCTGTATGTTACTCTCTGGAATCAGCACTCCCTGTTCGCCTGTTAAGCCTCGAATTTTGCAAATTTCAAAGAACCCTTCGATTTTTTCGTTTACCCCACCTATGGCTTGAACTTCCCCCTTCTGGTTAACCGACCCCGTGACAGCTATGTTCTGTCTTATTGGAAGCCCTGAGAGCGCAGAAAGTATACAATAGAGTTCGGTGCTCGATGCACTATCGCCCTCAACACCTGAGTAATTCTGCTCAAAAACTAGCCGCGCTGAGAGGCTAAGAGGTTTATCGCGAGCATATTTGTCGTTAATATAACCGCTTATAATAAGGACACCTTTAGTATGGATTGGCCCGCCCATTTTTGCTTCCCTCTCGATGTCGATCACACCTTCTCGACCCAATCCAATGCTTACGGTAACACGTGAAGGCGTACCAAAAGCGAAGTCACCAAGTTCCATGACCGACAAACCATTGACTTGCCCCACTTTTCGATCGCTAGTGTCAATAAGAAAGAAGCCGCGACTTATCATTTCCTGAATTTTTTCTTGCATTAGTTTGCTACGGTATATTTTTTCTTCTATGGCTTTCATGACGTGGTCGGCTTCAATTACTTCAGAGTTGTCTTGGGTAGCATAGTAATTACTCTCGCGAATAATATCAGCAATGAGCGAGAAGTGGGTAGAGAGTTTGTATTGGTCCTCTATGATACGGGAGCTGTACTCAATCAACTTAGCTAAACCTCCGCCGTTGAGGTGCTTAAGACTTTCCCGCTCGCATAAACCACAGACAAACTCAGCGTATTGTTTGATGTTAGTATCTATTCGTGCCATAGTGGTGTCGAATTCGGCTTTTACCTTGAAGAGCTCCCGGAAATCTGGGTCTAGGCTAAACATCATCTGGTAGATGTTAGGATCACCTATGAGAATTACTTTAGCAGAAAGCGGGATTGGTTTGGGTTTAAGGGTTTTTACGCTCAAAAAACCGTAGCGTTCCTCAGGCTCCTCAATTGTCATATTGCCATCCCGCAGGTCCCGCTTCAATCCGTCGTAGGAGAGGGGGTTGCGCAGAAGATCTTCAACTGGCAAAATAAGGTACCCGCCGTTAGCTCTGTGAATAGCTCCACCTCGAATCATACTAAAATCTGTGGTTAACGCCCCAAACTGAGCCTCCTTCTCAGTGCGCCCCAACAGGTTATGATAGGTGGGATTAGTTTCCACAACGACCGGGGCGCCTTTGGTTTCAGAGTTATCAATGATTACGTTTACTTCATATTTTTTGTAGGGTTCCTCCTTCATCCAGGGCATCGTAAACGGCAATTGCTTCTGGAGTTCGCCATCTCTCCGAGCAAAAGCCTGAAGATTATCCAAAATGTCAGTCTCTACCGCTTTGAGGTGGTCGGTAACATTATTATTAGACTGATACTTCTCCATGAGACTCTGTACTTGACTACCAATGGCATAAAGCGCAACTTCCTTGTTGAGTCCTTTTAGTGCATCACGAATCCGGCGTTCCATATCTATAAGTTGCCGCATTGTGTTGCGGAATTCTGTCTCCAACTTTTCACGTTTCTCATCAAGTTTATCCTTGGTTTTTTGGGGCAAAGCCACCATTTCCGCGTCAGTAAGAGGTTTGCCATCTAAAACCGGAATAAGCAGCAAGCCAACAGGAGTGGTTTGTATGACAAAACCTTCTTGTTGCGCCTTCACGTTCATCTCGTCAATTAACGTTTTTCGTTTATTCTCCAAATCACGCAGCGTCCCTTCCCGCCGTGCAAGGTAATCTTCGCTTTCAAAAGCTTTCGGCAAAGCATTTTTTACATTTTCAACATAATTTTTCATGTCCTCACGGAATTCCTTGCCTTTGCCCGGAGGCAACTGAATAGCTTTTGGTTCATACTGGTTGCCGAAGTTATTGACATAGCACCAATCAGAAGGAACTGGCATCGTTTTCGCTTGGGCTTCCACAAAACTTTTCACCGCAGTTTTTCTCCCAGTTCCGGGGTATCCTGCTACGTACATATTGAAGCCGTGGTTTTTAATACCTAAGCCGAATTTGAGGGCACGCACCGCACGTTCTTGACCAATGATTTCTGTGAGTGGCACAAGATCTTTAGTTGATTGACAATGCATGAAATTTGCGTTACAGATGTTTCTGAGTTTCTCAACGGGTAGCTTGTTTATCAAAACATTTGGTCTCCAAAAATAGATTTAAGAGAATAATCTTTTAAACTTTTAATTTTTTGTCAAGCCTTAAACATGCTTCAGATAAAAATGAAGTTAGCGGAATGCTATGAAGCGTTGAAGAATTTCGTGGTTTCGCACTTCGGGGTGAAACAAAACACCGTAGAGGGGTTTTTTGCTGTGTTTTATGGCTTGGATGCACTTACTTGATTCGGCCAGCACTCCAAAGGTCTCACTATGTTCAACTGTTAGGCTGTGGAGAGTATAGACCCGAAAGCTTCCCGAAAAAAGTGGGTTAGGCTGGACAGTTTCAATTTCAACCATACCAATTCCAAGGCATTGCCGCAAAGGAATGCCATAAATTAAGCTTATAACCTGCATACCTGCGCATATTCCCAGAATCGGCTTGTGATAAGTTTTTATCCAATCGAAATGATCAAGATGACTTTGCGCTTCAAAATCCTTCAATGTAGTTCCAGATAAAATGACGCGACTTGAACTATCAATTTCTGAAACGCCAACATCCAAAAAATGCTTCACCACACATTCCTCTATAGGCTGAACTACTGAAACTATTGGCTCTACGAACTCGCTTTTCGCCAACGAATCCCGTTTCCAGTTCATGTCAACGATCAGAATCATTTCGAAACCAACCTTGCCTTTTTGATTACGTAAACCCCACTGTTACCCCGCGCTTCAACTGCAAAATCAGTGACCTCAATTTTCTGCCCAAACATCGGGGTATCAAGAACAGTTGTTTCAATCTCGCCCCCTTCCCCTGAGGGACTAATGCCGTATCGATCCTCAAGCTCCACTAGCCGTGCGATAACTTCGGCATCGATTTGTCTGCCGAGCCATGTCTCATCGAGGGGATAAGCAAAAACCCCTGAGATAATCACTTGAAAGTTTTCTTTAACGAGGGTTTCGAGGAGCACTTTCTGGTTGTGCTTCCACAGCGGATTGAACTGCCAAAGACCTAATCGGTTACAAATAAGTTGCACCCGCGACGTCTGATAAACCGACTCAACAGCACCTGTCACTATCCCCTCAATGTCGAATCTCGCCTTACCCTCCGCGATGGCTGCTTCCAAATCCTTTAGTTCCACTTCCTTCACACCCTCCGTCTCCACACGCACAAGCGGCAAACCCAAAGCCTCCGCTTGCAAAGGGGTCACGTCAATGTTGGGAGTATGGAACATGAAGCTCTCCTTGTTTCTAGAAGCAACTGTAATGAGACATTCTACAGTTTCTTTCTGAGCCGCCAGTTGCAAAGCAAAAGTTGAGTCTTTGCCGCCTGAAAACAACACACCTAGTTTCATGGGTACGGTTAACGGAGAAACTTGCTTATATACACTCCAACGTGCCCCAAAACCACTTTGTTTTCTTCCCCCAAAGGACACACGTTACGGTTTCGTATCCGAACAGGATTTGGTGCTTTGGTCAAAAAATCGTAAAGTCACCCGAAGCCCTTTAAGCAGATTGCATGCGGTTAGCTAAGGTTGCATTTGATGGGTAGGTCCGGCTAACAAAACCTATAGCTACTTCTTGCCTTTTTTAGCAGGCTTCTTTTCTTCTGTTTCCTCTTTTTCTTTTGTAACTTTAGTGTAATAGTATTCGCCTGTGCTCTTCTGGAATTCATCCATCTGCGATCCTTCTTTGTTGACGCGTGGGCGGAAGGTAGTTGAGTCACGACGGAAGGTGATGTTCATTTCTTTTAGGAAGGTGTTCATACCGCCTCTTAGAGTCGTTGGTGGATGTGCCAAACCTGACTCTCCAGGTTGTCCGTTGAAGACCATAAGGCGATCAGCGATGAAGTCCTGCGTCACCACGTCATGTTCAACCACAAAAGCAGGTATCCCATGGGCTTCAACGACGCGTCGCAATGTTTTTGCCATGTTGAGACGCTCTTCCACGTCAAGGTATGCGCTGGGCTCGTCGAGCAAGAACAGGTCGGTTTTACGGCTCAGGCACGCAGCTATAGCGACTTTCTGGAGTTCACCACCGCTGAGTTCCATAACATCGCGGTCCAGTAACACCTGTAAGCGCAGGGGCGTAGCGATTTCAGTTTTGTACCAGCTGGATGTGAAGTTTTCTTTCGCCACATCCATCAACAGTTCCTGCACTGTACCCTGGAAGTCTGGGGCGATGTATTGTGGTTTGTAGCTGACTGTTAATTTACCAAGTTGATATTTGTCGTCGGTTTCTTCGATCCCCGCAAGTATTTTGACGAAGGTTGTTTTACCTATACCGTTGGGACCCAGGATGCCGATGATTTCGCCAGAACGGATTTCTCCGGGCTCTATGGCTAGTTTGAAGCCTTTGAAAGTCTTCTCCATCGTGCCCCATTTTAGCAGGGGTGCACCAATTAATTCTCCTGCAGTCGGTGGCTTCTCGTGAAAAACTATACTTTCTTTGCGGAACATAATGTTCTCATCTGGGATGTATCCTTGTAGGTAAATGTTGATGCCTGTACGGGTACCATGTACATGGCTAACAACACCATAAACACCTGGTTCCCCATAGAAAACGCATATTTGATCACTCAGGTAATCGATAATAGCTAAGTCGTGCTCAGCGACGATTATAGTTTTCTCCTGCTCTTTGAGGCTGCGAATCGCCCGCGCCACCACTAGTCTCTGCTTAACGTCTAAATAGCTAGATGGTTCGTCGAATAGATACACATCTGCGTCTCGGCTAAGTGCTGCCGCAACAGCAACCCTCTGAAGTTCGCCGCCGCTGAGAACTTCAAGCGGTCGATCCCAAATTTTTTTAAGCTCAAGCTCCTCCGCTATGGCATCAAGCTGTTTTCGCTCATCAACCTTCTCCAAAAGGTCACCGGCCCTACCAGTGACTGCTTTAGGAATTTTGTCAACATATTGAGGTTTGCTGCTGACTTTAAGCTGCTTTTGGCTAAGCTTCAAGAAGTAATCTTGAAGACTTGAACCCCTAAAGTACTGAATAATTTCAGACCAATCAGGAGGATTATCAAATTTGCCAAGATTTGGTTTGATTTCACCTGAAAAAACCTTAAGCGTGGTGCTTTTGCCTATACCGTTTTGCCCTAATAACCCAAGAACTGTACCCGGCGATGGCATAGGAAGACGAAAGAGTTTAAAACTATTGGCACTGAAACGGTGACTACAATCCTTCTCTAATTCATCAGGCAAATTGACGATGCTAATCGCCTTAAACGGGCATTTCTTGACACAAATTCCACATCCACTGCAGAGAGCCTCCGAGATTAAGGCTATGTTACCCTCAACACGTATAGCTTCCACTCGGCTCCGCACCATGGGGCAAAAGTTTACACAGAGCTGATTACATTTTTTGACTTTACATTTGTCAGAGTCTAATACGGCAATTCGCGTCATAGAGTTATGACCAATAGTGAATTGAAACTGTGAGTTATAAATTTAAACTATTGAATCATCAATTGGTCAGAAAATAACAACTTAGAGACTTATTTCCATGAGTTTTCTGAAACTATTAATTTCCATCGATGCTACACTCCCGTTGACATGATTCACAATTTTATTTTTACTAGTGAACACACATTGCCTTTCCCGAAGTTAAACTGACTGCAAAAACACAAAACTATTTGGCTAATTATTGATTTTTCCCGAATTCAACAAAGCACATAAAATAGATTGGGGGAATCTCTCCGCCCCATGCTAAGTCTAAGTTGCTTCTTTAGCATATACGATATCTAAAACGATCGCACCGTTAAGTTTAGCCTTAAACATTCCCATATCGAGAGTTAAGTCCTCAAAGCTTAATTTAAGATCGGATTCTTTTCCGGCAAGTCTATCCATAACCTCCAGCATCATTTCAGCCATACCATGTGTAGCTTTCTCAAGATTTTTTTCAATTTTTGTTTCGCTCATCTAAACAACCACAAAGTAATATGGGTACATTACATCCTAAATAGTTATTGCTTGCCAGATAACCAGTGGGTTCTCCATAGTTTAACTTCTAAATAATACTATTTCTACTCAACTGAATATGCAATCAGAGATCAACATAGAAAATTTTGTACTTCAAAACGGATTTACATAAGAAATTTAAAAGAAAAATAATCAAAGATTGTTAAGATAGATAACCTACCATTCTTCTTCTTCCCATTCTTCATCTTCGCCTTCTTCCCATTCATCTTCTTCTTCGAATATCATTTCTCTTTTTCACCTCCAAAATAAACCGCATTATTCTATGCTACCCTTGGATATGTTTAAGCATTTAGATTCGTCATTTGTCGTTAAAACAAATGAAGCTTTTGAAGCAAAAGGCATTTACCATCAGATTTTTGTACGATTTTTTCACTTGTACTGTAATTCTTTATAAATAAAAATTAAATAGAAAAAATACATCAGAATGAGTCTAAAAATAATTTAGTCAACAATCTGCTTTATTAATTAGGGTTGTTACCCTCGAAGAAAATAGTTATTCCTCGTTGTAACTTTCTAGCGGTAAATCGAAATGAGTTACCTCGTCTACTTTGACGAGGTCACCTTGCGAGGCACCCCAAGTCAGGTCGAAGCTTATCTTCAAACACGATGAGAAAAAAAATAACTTAACAAAATTGAATAACTCAAACAAGTTTTCTAAGGTTATATAGATCAATCAAGTTGCTCGACAGCTGAAATCAAGCGCAATTCAAAAAATTAACTTCTCGACAAAGCGAGGTGATTCTCTAATACGATTACTCTAAAATCTAAAAAGACTTTAATCAAGAGAATTTAACTTCCTAAACCGTTGACCAAATTAGGGAGTGTTATTGCATTTCATTCTTATCTTTTGTCGCTCTTTGCAAGTTCATCAAAATAGATAAATTTCTCTGAGACACATGTTGCTCTCGGAATGATGTGAGGCGACGGCTTTGAGCCTATGGCTGTGAGAAATCGTCAATAATCGCTGACCCCAAAGAAATTTTTGTTGAGTTTCTGTGTTTTTATATTTTAAATGTTTGGTTTGCCTCTATTTTGCTAAAAGCTTTTATATACGCGCTAGTCTCATTGGTGCCTGTCACATTAACTCATGTATCAACCGAAGCTGCCTAAGCTTTTAGAGAATCCATGATGAAAAAAAGTGGCAGAAGAAAACAGAAATGCAAATTCAACAATTTAAGGACTTACCTCTAAATAGTGAAGTCCTCAGAAGCATAAAAGAACTCGGGTTTGAAACTCTTTTTCCGATTCAAGCTCAAGCAATAATGCCCTTACTCCAAGGCAAAGATGTAATCGGGCAAGCACAAACCGGAACAGGCAAAACTGCCGCATTCGGTGTACCTATGGTACATAATTTAAACCGTGAAGTCAGAGGAGTTCAAGGACTCGTTTTGGCACCCACCCGCGAATTAGCAAATCAAGACGCGGAAAACATCGCTAAATTTGGGAAATATGCAAAAGTAAGAGTTCTCCCCGTCTATGGCGGAGAATCAATCAACAAACAGATTCATGCACTTTCAAATGGAGTTCAAATAGTCGTTGGCACACCCGGCAGACTCATTGACCTAATGGAAAGACGTGTACTAAACTTGGGTTCTGTGCGTTTTGTCGTCTTGGACGAAGCTGACCGCATGCTTGACATGGGATTCATTGAAGACATCGAATTCATACTTTCTAAAATTCCCAAAGAGCACCAAACTGCCTTGTTCAGCGCAACCATGGACGAATCAGTTATGCGCTTATCGTCCAAATACTTGAAAAATCCTGAGAAAATCCTCGTCAGTAAAGATGAAATCGCATTAACTCAAATGAAACAATACTTTGCAGTAGTAAATCAAAGCGGCAAACTTAACGCTCTTTGTGACATTCTCCAAGATGACCGTGTAGAGAAAGCCATAATTTTCTGTCGCACACGGCGCGAAACAAGCAGATTAGCAGATCAACTCTACAAACGAGGTTTCAGAACTCAAGTTCTTCACGCAGGCTTCACCCAGGCGCAACGGGACCGTTCAATCGACGAGTTCCGTCATGGCAGACGTAATCTCTTATGCGCAACTGACGTTGCAGCAAGAGGTCTTGACATTGAAGGCATTACACATATAATCAACTACGATGTCCCCAATGAACCACCAGTGTATTTCCACCGCATTGGCAGAACGGCACGCAAAGGTGAAGAAGGCACCGCAATCACCTTAGTAAGCTATGGCGAAATGTCCAATTTCAACAGCATCAAATCCTTAACCAAAACTAAGATCGAAGAAATCAAGGGACAATGTGCTAAAGAAGATTCTCCAATACAGAGTTTCTTCTAAGCCATTCTTTTCTTTCTAAAAAATTAAAAGTAATAGAGATTTAATTCAAGTTCATAAGCAAGGTCGTTTCAAATGCGGTACAGTTTTTTTCGTGTACCAATCGGAGCTTAATAAAGAAACATGTACCAATTGAACTGAGCAAAAAACTGGATTTCGTCGGCTTAACTCAAAAAGAGTTTAGTGACTAAAGAGTTTAGCATATGGTCGATTAGATATGGGCAGTATCTTTTTGAATTCGCCTGCAAGGATAGCATTGGCATCGCCACCGAAGTAATTACAGTATTGCAGCACCAATGTTTTGATTGTTTTCATGTCCCGTTTTCCGACTGGAATGGTTTTGTTTCCCTCAACTGGATTAAGGATTTCGCCGCGTTCATAAAGGACTCCGCCGTGCATTCCAGTACCGACGAATCGCGCCTTGCATTTTTCGCAGCCTTCCAAATTCAATCCTAGGATAAGAATAATACCGCCTGCCATATACTCGGCTAGGAAGTCACCTGCTGTGTGTCCTACTACGATGGTGGATACTTTCTTCTGATACTCTTTCATATGGATACCCACACGATAGCCGACATAGTCTTTGACGAAGATTTTGCCCCCTCGCATGCTGTGTCCTGTTACGTCACCCGCGTGACCGTGGATTACGATTTCACCGTCGTTCATAGTGTTACCGCAGCCATCCTGAGCATTACCGTAAACGGTGATTTTGGGTCCATTCATAAAAGCTCCAAGGTCGTTACCTGGAGTGCCGTAGATGTCTATGGGAATAGTAGTGTCTAGGTCGGTTCCTATGTAGCGTTGTCCGCAAACGTTATGGATTTCTAGGCGTTCAATATTTGGCGTTTGGATAACTGCCCGTAGGATACAGTTAAGGTCTTTGTAGTAGAGGTCACATGCGTCCACTTTTACGGTGTTACCTTCGCGGGTAACGCGGTGGAGGTATTTTTGGTCAACAATTTTGGAGTTTTCTCGTTGAGGTACCTGCATTGTGTTTATTCTCCTGCCAATTTTATGCCCAAGATTTTTTGTTCCTTTTCTGATAAACCTACACCACGCAGCGCTAAACGGTTGCCACGGAGGCTTTCGATGGCATTTATGCCCATGCCCCCCATCATATCTTTGATTTCGATACTCCAGCTATTTAGCAGGTTAACCAATCGTTGTGATGCGATATCAGGGTTGACACGTTTTCCGATCCAGGGGTCACTGGTGGTTATCCCCCAAGGGCACTTGCCAGTAAAGCAACGCTGGCAAACCGTACAGCCGATAGCGACTAGCGCGGCGGTGCCGATGTAAACTGCATCTGCACCCAATGCAATGGCTTTGAAAACGTCTGCGGCACTTCGGATGCCACCAGCAATGACAACGGATGCTTGGTTGCGTATGCCCTCATCTCTAAGACGCTGGTCTACCTGTGCCAACGCCAACTCGATGGGGATGCCAACGTTGTCCCGGATTACTTTTGGTGCTGCTCCCGTTGCTCCTCTAACACCATCCATCGCAACTATATCCGCTCCCGCGCGGACAATGCCGCTTGCTATGGCTGCGACATTGTGTACAGCTGCAATCTTGACTGAGATGGGTTTTGTGTAGTTGGTAGCTTCTTTGAGTGCGTAAATGAGTTGGCGCAAGTCCTCGATGGAGTAGATGTCATGTTGTGGATATGGCGAGAGAGCGTCAGTGCCTTTGGGAATCATACGTGTTTTCGCAACGGGTTCAGTGACTTTCTCGCCTGGCAAGTGCCCACCTATCCCAGGTTTTGCACCTTGGCCAATCTTAATTTCAATGGCCGCTCCTGCATCAAGATAGTTGGGGTGGACACCAAATCTTCCCGACGCCACCTGTACGATGGTATGGTCGCCATATTGGTAGAGGTTTTTGTCTAGACCACCCTCGCCTGTGTTATAGTAGGTGCCACATTCCGAAGCCGCCCGTGCTAAGGCTGCATGTACGTTTAGACTGATGGCACCATATGACATTGCAGAAAACATTATGGGCGTGTCGAGACAGAGCTGCGGATTTAGTTGGGTCTTTAGTTCGGGCACACCGTTATTATACTCTATATCTATATGATCGGGCTTCGTGCCTAAATAGGTACGGATTTCCATAGGTTCCCGGAGAGGATCGATTGATGGGTTGGTGACTTGGCTAGCGTTTAGCAAGATGCGATCCCAGTAAGTGAATGCAGGTTTGTCATTGCCCATACCTGTTATTATAACGGCACCGCTCTCTGCTTGTCGTTTTGCGTCGCGTATAGCGTCATATGTCCAGTTCGCGTTTTCTCGGCTTGCGTTAGGATTCTTTTTTATTGTTATGGCATGTGTTGGGCAGAAAGTTACGCATCGCATGCAGTTGACGCAATTCTCGTCTTTGCTGCAGATGGTGTCGGTTTCTGCGTCGTAAGAGTGGGTGTCGTAAGTGCATTGGTTAACGCAGACTTTGCAGCGTATGCATCGCTTCTCGTCGCGTTCAACTAAGTATTCAGGTAATACGTAAGTTTTCATTTAGGTGCCTCCCATTTTAATGTTTTTTAGTCTGCAAACAACAGGTTCGCCGCCGCGTGGTGCCCAAAACTTGTCCAGTTGAGGGGAGACAAGTCGCATAGCAGCTTCCTCTGATGAGATAAATTGGAAATCACCTTTGATGCCGGCTACCATAGGTCGCAATTTAATGCGATCCCCCAATCCAATCATCTCGCCATGGTGGGCGATGACTATACCGAAAGGTCCGTTCATGAGCAGGCTTCCATATGTTTGACGAAGCGCTCGAAGTAGGTTAGCTTGTTTTGATTCCATCTTGTCAATTTCTTCCCAAAGTGGCGAGGCAAAAACTTGAGCGACGAGTTCCACTGGAAGATGTTGACGGCGAATGAGTAGATCAACCGCATACGCCAGAACTTCGGTGTCGGTTTGCATCGTACATTTGTAACGGTACATCTCCAGATAGCGACGGTTAATACCGTAACTGGAGAGCTCCCCGTTGTGCACGACTGTCCAGTCAAGAATGTTAAAAGGGTGTGCTCCCCCCCACCAACCTGGCGTGTTGGTTGGAAATCGACTGTGGCATGTCCAAAGGTAGCCTTGATAGTCTTCGAGACAAAAGAAGTCCGCGACGCCTTCGGGGAAGCCTACACCTTTAAAGACACCCATATCTTTGCCGCTTGAGAAGACGAAGGCTTTTCCTGTTTCGGTGTTGATCCGCATTACTGCTTCTATCACATAATCTTCTTCAGACTGGTTTTCAGCGGGTTGCCCTTTTTTGGGGTGGACGAAGTAACGCCAAACCAGCGGTGGGTTTTGCACATCCGCAGATGAACGGGTTTGCATTTCTTCGTCATAAACTATATCAAATTTAGAGGCTAAGATTCGGTCAGTTCTTTCTTTAGCTTCTTTACTCAGGTACATGACGTGGAAAGCATAATAGTCCTTGAAGTCTGGGTATATACCATAAACCGCGAAGCCGCCTCCGAGGCCGTTACCTCGATCATGCATGTTTGCCATGGCGCGCACAGGATCTTTGGAACCAAAGCGATCACCGTTAGTGTTCATCATGGCGAATATACCGCAAGCTGAGAAATCCTTGTCATCATCATATGGATTAATTATTTTTCTATCGTTTTTGTCCATTCTTACTGCACCAAAGTCATTTGTTTCTGGAGGCTCTTAGGCAGAACAGCTAAACTGAAGTCGTCGGAGAGCAACTGAGACTTGAATTTCTTAATGTTTATTGCGTGTTTCATAAGATAGAATAGCGTTCCTGCGCGTTCTATGCAATTCACCAAAGTCATGCCTACAATAACGTTGTTTTTTAGCACAATTTTTTTGTATACTTTTGGAATATCAGCTTTTATGAGAACTTCCAGTGTTGGGTCGTCTTTGGGGTTAGCTAAACCTATGGAAACGATGGGTATTCCGAAGTATTTTAGGCTACTCATGTTAGTTCCACCATTATACAGGGTTTTTTGACCCGCCATATTGTAACCCGCTACGCGACCCTCTTCAACCGCTAGTGGCCATAGCGGCAATAACCTGTTTTGCCCCAAGATGAAATCATACGCTTCTGCCACATCGCCGCTAGCGTAAACATCGGGCACGTTGGTCTGCATTGTATTATCGACCACTATACCGCGGTTAGTTTTCACCTCGGTCCCTGCAACTAGCTCGGTTCTTGGAATAACGCCGATGGCTACGATTACAAGATCACAAGGCACTGTGTCACCTTTGGTTAAGATGACACCGCCGACTGAGCCTTCATTATCTGTTCTACCGATTATTTTCTGAACTGACTGCCCAGTCAGGATGTCAACACCTGCGGCTTTCACAGCGCTCTCTATTATGTCTGCGGCCTTAGGGTCAAGCAGAAGGCTTAGGATTTTTTCCTGCAGCTCAACCATGGTGACTTTCAAACCGCGTTTAGTAAGCGCATCGGTTACGCTTAAACCGATTAAGCCTGCGCCGATTACAACGGCGGACTTGGCTTGTATAGCCTCCATTTTGGCAACTAAACTCTCAGCATCTTTTATAGTTGTAAATGTAAATATGCCGTCTTTTTCTTGGCCCTCCATCTTTGGAACGAATGGCTTGCCACCTGTCGCCAACAAAAGCTTCTCGTAACTAACTTTTTCGCCCCCTTCTAGCGTCACTATTTTGTCTGCGAGATTGAGGGCAGTAGCTTTTTTGTCTGTAAGGGCTTGGGCGTTGTGTTGGATCCAGAAAGTGTCGTCTCGGCACTTCATCTTAGGGAAGTCTGCTTTGCCGCTGACAAAGTCGCTTATCATGGGGCGACTGTAGTGAGGACAGGCTTCATCGGAGATTATAGTAATTGTTGCTTGCGGGTCTGCTTGATGAATTGCTTCCACTGCGCCAATTCCTGCTGCGGAAGCGCCGACTATTACGTACTTGGGCATTTAGCGTTTCACCTCAATGAATATTAGAGCTTGATTGGGGCAATTAGCAACGCATGCGGGTTCTTTGAGATCCTGGCATAGATCGCATTTAGTGACGACTTTGTTTTCTTTATCCATCTTTATGGCGCCATAGGGACAAACCATGATGCAAGTCCAGCAACCCATACATTTGTCTTTATTGTGGATGACTTTGCCTGTTTTTGGGTCTTTGGTCATGGCACCGGTTAAGCATGCGAGTACGCATGGGGCATCTTTACAGTGGTGACATTGTATAGCAAACGAGATTGGCTTGCTGATTTCGCGCTGGATACGACTTATTGGTTTTGGGTTTTCCTCATTGTGGGCCTTGATTAAGTCTTTTGATTTGGAGTGTGCTACTGTGCAGTATACTTCACATAGTCCACAGCCGATACAAGCTTCTTGTTTAGCGATAACTTTTTTCAATATATTTTCAACCTTTTTAATTTTTTATTGCTTAGCGCGAACAAGTGAGCATTAAAATATGTAAGTCTGGATCATTTGTGCATAAAATGCCCTCGCTCGCAATCTCTTTTTCACCTTTTTTTAGCATTACCTTGCAGGTGTTTAACGGCATTTATAGCACTCTTCATTCTTGAGACAGCCCTCCACAATGGCACATATTCTATATAACCTTGTTGAAAATCATTTATATGACGGTTCATGAACCATGTTATATAAACGAATCATTTATCATTGGTGGAATTTCATTGGCGGTAAAAGACCTTGGATACCGACGAGTCCAATGTACAGGCAGAGGCTCCTTCATCATATCCCTCCCCAAAGAGTGGGTAGAAGATTTAGGTTTGAAACGTGGCAGTGAAATCGCGTTTAACATCCAACCGGACAAAACTCTCTCTTTGGTGCCAAGAAAAATTATGGAGAAAGAGGGCAGAGAAGAGGCATCTAAGCCCAAAGAATACTTCATAAACGTAGACCCAAAAGGAGCCCCTGAGTCGGCACTCCGCATGATAAGAGCACTATACGCTATAGGCGCTGATATAATCCATATCCACTTCAAAAACCTCATAGACGCCCCAAAATACAAAATCGAAACTAAAAACTTTGTTCGAGATACGTTTCTAGGTGCAGAAATCATTGACGAAACGCCGGATGAAATAACTTTACAAATCTTGATCAGACATTCAGAATTCGGAATAGAGAAAGCAATCAGACGCATGGCCATTGTGGCGCTCGTTGCAAATCGTGACGCTATCGCCTACTTGAACGACCATAACACCACACTTTATGAAAGTGTCATCCATGCCCGCAACGATGTGAACCGTTTGGGACTCTATATAGTTCGCCAACTAAAATACGGCATCGAGCGCAACCTCTACCGCGAACTCGGTTTTCGCACCCCAAAAGAGTTTTTACTTTATCGCATTGCAGTTAACGACGTTGAAAATATTGGCGAAAATGCACTTAACATAATAAATAACATCAGTGCCTTTCAGAAATTAATCAACGAAGAAACCCTCTTCATCAAGGACCCGATCGACGAAGAAGTCTATGGGCAACTCACTGAGTTCTGTGCACAAGCACAGCAGCTATATGAAGATGCGATCAAAGCAGTTTTCAAGAGAGACTACAAGGATGCGGAGAAACTGATTTCGAAGCGAGAAGCAATCGTGCCACTTGAGAACGCATTGATTATGTTAATTTCTAGCAAGAAAATGGATCCGAATTTGACATCCATTTTGCGTTTGATTTTTGATAGTTCAAGGAGAATTATGGATTATGGTCGGAACATGGCAGAACTCACACTTAACCGTACCGTGGAGGAACTCTGCTCAACACTGACTTACAAATAGGTTTTAAGAATTAATTGGTGCTCCGGCCGGGATTCGGACCCGGGTCCGCGACTCGAGAGGCCGCTATACTTGACCGGACTATACTACCGGAGCGCACTGTTTGGCGTACATAAACATTTCACCTGTATTAATTTACCTTACTCTCATTTCGACGAGTTTGACGGCGAAAATAGCGGGGGTGGTTTGTTTAGTTGGCAGGATCTGTTTTTGGCTAATGCCCGGCGGGACATATAGAACGCAAGTCCAATTAAAGCGAATGTGATGACTATCGGCAAAATAGAGGGCAATTCGACGTTAAATGCTTCTACGATCATAAAAAGCCCAAGAAAGCCGATTGAGGTTAAGGCACCATTTTTGAGATACTTGTATTTGGCAATGGTGTCGATGCCTTTGATAGTTAACTCCCGGACCACGATAGCGCCAATTCCGATTCCGATTAAAATCAAAATTAAATTTATTGTGAAGGCGAAAGCGCCAATCACCCCATCGAAGCTAAACGTCATGTCCAAGACTTCGAGGTAAACGAATTTTGAGAAGTCTCCCATTCGGCTAGTTCCTTCGACGAGATTTCGTTCGTTTTCCTCTGCTGTCTGTTTAACCCAAAGAGTATGAAGAAGGTGGCGCTGCCTATGGCGGCGGAAAGCATCATCGTTGAGTTTGCTCGAGCCAAGTACATAACGATAACCAAGATTATTGCTGCGAAAGCGAAGAACCAGACACCATGCTTTTGTTTAAGATAGCGTTCGATGAATAAAGGCTCCTTCCGCTCAAGAAAAAGCCAGTGGAAATAGAGAAACAATAAGAACACCCCTCCGAACATGAGGATGATGGGCTTTTGCATTTCTATGGCGTTTGCCGCTACGTCACTTTTTCCTAGAAACGCAAGGAAAAGGTCTGCGCCGCTTATGGAGGGAACCGAAATCCAAACTATAATCAGTGGCAAAACAAATCTGACGAGAAAAACCGATGTTAGGATGCCTATAAATAGGAACCGATTGCGCCAAAGTATACCCATGGTTTTTAGAACACTGGCGTTTACAATGGCGTTGTCTAAGCTGTTTACTACTTCGAACACTAATAACCCAAGCACTATAGCTACTGACTCGATCAGTGACACAGAGGCAATACCTAATCTAAATCGCAACAGAATATGAGTATAAAACCATTTTTAGCGGAAATACACCCTTAATCGATAAAAGAGGGGGGAATTTGTGGATTAGGCTTGATTGATAAGCCACAGGATACTACTTGATGAAGGTATCATTAGGTGGATATTGAGCAAGAACTTAAAACAATAACCTTCCAAATCTAACAATTAACCCTGAACTTCAGTAATGCCATGAGTCACCAAGAGGGTATTGCTGGCATAACTGTTATCTCGAGCGGCACCTTGAGTAATTTGAAAACTTGTTTGGTTTTAACGTCGACATTTAAATTAAATTGAAGCTCTGACAAAATAGATGTGAGCTAAGTTTATAAAAAATCAAAATTGACGTATCACTTGTTTTTAAAATAAAGGAAAAATAATTTGGGGAAGTTTATTCTTCGCCCATTCCACCCGGCATTCCGCCGCCCGGACCGCCTTTTGGCGCTTTAGCAGTAATTACGTCGTCAATGCGCAGTATCATTGCGGCTGATTCAGATGCAGATTTGATGGCTTGTTCTTTAACCATGATTGGTTCGATTACGCCGTTTGCGATGCTATCTTGGAGTTTGCCTGAGAATATGTTGATTCCCATAAATTTGCCGTTTTCTTTATCGTGGGCGCTCCTCAGTTCAACTAGGATGTCGATTGGCTCTAAGCCTGCGTTTTCGGCGAGGGTGCGTGGGATGACTTCTACTGCGTTCGCAAATGCTTCAACGGCTAGTTGTTCTCTGCCACCAACTTTGGTTGCATATTTGCGGAGTTCTTTTGAGATTTCGATTTCGATCGCGCCGCCACCTGGAACGATTTTGTTGTTTTCGATGACGTCTGATACGACTGAGAGAGAGTCTATCATTGCGCGTTCAGCTTCATCTACCATGCGTTCGAGTCCTGCGCGGATGAGGATTGCTACGCTATGAGGGTCTTTGCATTTTTCGACGAAGATCAATTTATCGTCACCGATTTTGCGTTCTTCTACTAGACCCGCGCTACCAAGGTCTGCTTTTTTGAGGTCGTCTAGGTCGCTGACAATTCTGCCGCCTGTTGCGCGTGCGAGTTTTTCCATATCGGATTCCTTGACTCTACGTGCTGCGATGATACCTGCTTTTGAAAGGAAATGCTGAACCATGTCGTCGATTCCTTTTTGGCAGAAAATCACGTTTGCGCCAGAAGCTTTGACTTTAGTGACCATGTCTTGCATCATGGTAGTTTCTTGATCTAAGAAAGCCTTCATTTGTGATGGATCTTTGATTCGGATTTCGGCTGAGATTTCGGTTTTCTCGATTTCTAGGGCTGAGTCAAGAAGCGCGATTTTGGCGTTTTCCTTCATCTTTGGCATGCCGGGGTTGACGACTTCTTTGTCGATTATAATTCCTCTGATAAGTTCGGTTTCAAGGAGGCTTTTGCCTGTTTTCTTGATAAGTTGGATGTTATCTATATCAGCAATCGTTTTTTCGCCTCGCTGCTCAGCAATCTGCTTAACGGCTTCGATGCTAATTTCGGCAAGGTGTTCTTTCGCTGAACCAACAGCTTTGCTGCTCATGCTAGTCAAGGCAACTTTTAAAAGCAGTTTTTTGTCGTTGATGTCAAGGGGCACGGAAGTTTTGTTGATGACCTCGATGGCTTTCTGAGAAGCTTTTCGGAAGCCGCTAACAAGGATGGTTGGATGAATATTTTGGTCGAGAAGTTCTTCGGCTTTGCGGAGAAGCTCGCTTGCTATTACAACGGCACTAGTGGTTCCGTCGCCGACCATATCATCTTGGGTTTTGGCGATTTCAACCATCATTTTTGCTGCAGGATGCTCAACGTCAATTTCTTTGAGGATTGCTGCGCCATCATTGGTTATTGTGATGTCGCCTAAGCTGTCAATGAGCATTTTGTCCATACCGCGTGGTCCAAGGGTGGTTTTGAGAACTTCGCCGATAACTCTGGCTGCCATAATGTTATTTCTTTGGGCTTCTTTGCCTCTGCTTCGGGTTGTTCCTTCTTTGAGGATGAGGACTGGTTGTCCTGAACCTGTTGTTGTCAAATACGCCATATTTGTTATCCCTACTTTAGTAGAATCTTCTTTAATTCGGAAATACCCAAAAATCAAACGCAAATATAAACTTTAAGGCTACTTTGAGTGGTTGTTGGGTTTGTTTAGGTTGAAATTTGACTTTAGTTCTTGGTTGGCAGATGAACTTTGCAGCTAACACGTTATAAGTTCTGTTTTAAAATAAAAAAGCAATTTAGAGAAAATGGTGGTTGGTGAAAAAAGGTTTAGTATAGGTTGCGGGCTTCTTTGCGTTTCTCTGCTTCTTCGTAGAAGCGCAGAACTTCGTCAATAATTTCTACGTTTGAGAGTAGCATGCGTCTGCAGCAGTACCGTTTGAGACCTAAGCTGTCGAGGACGTCGCTGGCGTTTTCGCCGGTTTTTATGCGTCGTGTGAATTCGTCCCATCTGTCTCCAACCAACTTGCCGCAGGTGAAACATCTTACGGGAATTATCACTTTTTCTATCTCCTTATCTGTAACTTTTCTGTTCCTTGGAACGTGCGCCTGCGCCGCCAACTTTCTTGGTTTCTTTAGCTCGGCTGTCGCCTGCAACCATGGTGCGGTCGTATTCATTGAAAACTGTGCGTAAATGAGTGCTCTTGGTCCATTTGAGAAGTCCATTGGCAATTGCCATACGAGCTGCTTCTGCTTGCCCCATATAGCCGCCGCCTCTGGTTTTAACGTCCATGTCGACTTGTTGCCAGACGTCTCCACCAGCTTGCAATAGGGGTTCCATTATTTTTGCTTTGGCAATATCAGGTTCGTAAATTTCTACTGGTGTAAGGTTTATGCGGACTTTACCGATTCCTTGCTTAATTATGGCGCGGGCTACGGCGGTTTTTCGTTTTCCACTAACTACAAGTACTTTTTTTGCGGGCATGATTATTCCATCCTGTTTCTCCAGCCGATTTCAGAGGCCAATTCTCCAAGAGTAATACGGGGACCCTTAAGGTTGGTAGCTGAAGCTTCAGTGAATGTTATCATTTCTTTCTCCTTGAATTCCATAGGTACACCCATGTAAGCCTTTAGGCGTTTGTAAGCACTTTTGCCTCTCGGTTGCTTGTAGGGGAGCATGCCACGGACAGTTTTGCGTAGGAAACGGTCAGGTCTGCGATAATGAAAAGGTCCACGCTCAGGAGCGCCGACTTCAAGGAAAAGATGAGCTTCCGCAATTTTGCTTTTGCGTTTTCCTGAGAAAACAGCTTTTTCAGCATTAAGTATTATGATTTCCTCGCCATTAAGCAGCATTTTAGCAACTTTGCTGCCCATTCGACCAACGATTAAGCCCTCTGCATTCACCAAGATAACTTTTGGCGATTTTGTGGGTTTAGTTATAGTTTGTGACATTTTGTTTTCACCGGATGATTTTAATGTTTGAGCCCTTAGGGTTCTTACCGACTAGTTCTTTAATTGGAACATATTTTGCTTTAGCAGCTTCAAGCTTGACTTTTGCTGCATTAGACGCTTCAAATGCAGCAACTGTCAACCCATGATCCAGTGTACCTGAAGCCAATATTTTTCCTGGAACGACAATAACGTCAGCGTTTTCTGTATGCCGATTGATGTTACCTAAATTAACAGAGATACGTTGTCTACGAGTTTTAGCCAGGTAGTCAGCAACATCCAGCCAGATGGGGGCATCCTGTTCTCGGCTTGTTTTCCGTAGAAAACGGATAAGTTCGATTAGTTGAGGATTAGTGGTTTTGGTTTCTCTCATTGTTGTTCAGCCTTGATTAGTTCTTCAAATTCATCTAGTTGTTTACCTAACAATTTCGTTGCTTCTTTAAGCACACGTTCTGGGGGAAGCGAACCCGTAGACTCAATGTTCATGACAAATGCGTTCTTTTCCCACTCCACCTTTAACGGCGAAGGCTTTTGAGGACAAGCTTCAACGCAATCCATGCAAAGGTTGCAAGCTAAGAGGTCACGGACAGAAACTTTTTCATTCTTAAAAGCAAAAACTTTCTTGGGACAAACATCAACGCATTTTGAGCAACCCTCACACTTCTCTGTCGGAGTCGTGATTTGAGGATAATATTTGTACGCACACATAGAAACCGGTTGCCATTTGGCGTGAGTTTTACCTCTACCGAGTCTTGCATAAGCTTCAAGTTTTAGTTTCTGGTTTTTTGCCAGCTTGATAATTGGAATCGTATCGGATACAGGAAGAATTTCAGGGTTTTCTGAGACAATCTCGCCTGAGTAAACTGTTCTTGTACCATCTTTAGCTTCTGCATCAAGTGTTAGTGTGACACGGCACTGTGAGCAACCAAATTCGCTTTGGCATTCACAGTCCTCAGGCGAATTGTAAGAGTCCAAATCCGTTCGCAGTGGTGTAAGTCCTAGACGATGTGCAATAATTTCGTCTTGGAGAATTGAACTGTTCTCAATCATGACAACCTCTTCGATTGCCATACAAGGAACTTCAGCAAGTGCTAACCGACGCAAAGCATTCATTAATGGTACATCCGCGTCACGAACTATAACGCGAAGGTTAGTGTCATTTTTTTCCAATATTTCAATTTTCACTTGCTCAAATCCTCCAATAAGATTCCCATAATGGGTTTGCGGGCAATAGGATATTTCGGTGCATTATTTGTATTTTTCCCTTTAAATAGTGGGATAAAGAGAGATTAGACTCTTCTTCCTCTTCGGCCACCAGGTCGTCTTGTTCCGTCGTGGGGGATTGGTGTGACTTCTTCGATGCGTTCAATTCGAAAACCGAATCGTGCAAAAGCCCTGATCGCTGCTTGTGCACCGGGTCCAGGAGTTCTTGGTCCAGATCCACCTGGAGCTCGAACTTTGATATGAATTGCGGTGACGCCTTTGTCACGTGCGATTTCTGCTGCGCCTGTTGCTGCACGCATTGCTGCGTATGGAGAGGATTCCATGCGGTCAGCTTTGACGAACATTCCGCCTGTGGTTCGGGCTATTGTTTCTGCGCCGGATATGTCAGTAATGTGAATTAGAGTGTTATTGTATGAACTAAAGATGTGGACGATTCCCCATTTGTCGTTTCTTTTGCTGTTAGCGCTCAAAATCTGCCGCCTCCACGTCCACCTCTACGACCTCGTGGTTGTTGCCTAACCTCTGGCGGTTTAGCCACAACACTTAATCCGAGTCGCAAGGGGTGCTCTTGTTTTGCAACTGCACTTTCTGGTGAATAAACAATTTTTGGTTCTTCCCCTTTAGGAACTATGTAGCCGGGTATAGTTACTCGGCGGTTGTCGATGGTTATGTGACCATGTGTGGTGAGTTGGCGTGCTTGGAAAATCGTACGGGCTAAGCCTTTGCGGAAAACGATTGTTTGCAATCTCCGTTCCAAGATGTCTTCAATAGTTAAGTCGAGCACATTGTCAAGGACTGCGGTATCTTGCAATATACCTTTCTTTTTGAGTGTTGCCAAAAGTTCATTTTCCATTTTTGCTCGTTCTTCTGCGTCTTTACTGATTAAGGAGCGAGCGATGCCTCTGGCTTTTGAAAGAGTGGTTTTATGGCGCCAGAGTTCATGTTTGTTACGTAAACCGTATTGCCCTAGTAACTTAAGTTCTTCTTGGAGGATGTCTTTGCGCCATCGGAACCGTGGCGTATCAAATTTCTTACGTTGTTTCCTTGGATCTCCCATTCTTATTTGCCTCCTTCTCCGGGCTTTGCGCCCATGGTTTTCTTTTTAACACCTAAAGCTTTGCCTGCTCTGCCAGTGGTTTTAGTTCTCTGCCCACGAACTTTGAGGTTATAAGCGTGACGGTATCCTCGCCAAGACCTAATTTCCTTGGCACCATCAATGTCGGTTTTTATTTTGTATATGAGTTCAGAACTTAGAAGATGTTGGTCTTTTCCGGTGTCGCTGTCTTTGCGACGGTTAAACATCCAACTGGGGATGTTGTATTTAGCGGGATCCCGTACAACATCTTCTATTTTTGAGACGTCTGATTCAGTGATCAAACCAACACGGAGGTCAGGGTTTACGCCTGCCTTCTTGAGAATAGCGTTGGAGAGACTTGCGCTGACGCCTTTAATTTGTGAGACGGCATAAGCTGTCTTAAGGGTACCTTGAACGTCTGTACCCAAAATACGAACAATATAGCGGTATTCCTGTGACATGCTGAATTTTCATCCGTTTTTTAGCTTGAAGCATATACGAAATGAGGTAGTGTTTATTTAAACCTTCCTTTCGGAAAACAATCATCAACCGTTACCGGAAAACTCGTGTCAATGAATTCTTCCTTTAAAGAGGTTAACTCTTTTTTTAAATGATCAAAGCTTCTCTGGATTCTAACAATCAATTCGTGGTCATTCTCTGCATCGAGAGCATTGTATTTTGATTTATTGTATTCGCCGCTATAGGTAAGAACATCTTCTACCGAGCATCGTTTTTCATATAGTAACTTGATTTTTTCAGCCTCCAAATCATTTTTGTTAATGGCTAATACAGAGTACAAGATTGCGCAGGCGACTCCAAATTCAAGACCTTTAGTTGATAAATTGTGTTTCTGTGCAAGTTGAATGGCGCCTAATATGCGTTCACCGTTCTGAAGCTTTCGCAGCGGGTCTCTGCCAACTCGGACGCATTTATCGTTGAAAGAGGCGCGGCAGCGTTTGAGGAAATTTAAGGTGATAGAATTTATATAATGCTTTGAAGCAAGATTCTCCTTAAGTAACGCTGGTTTGATTTCGTTCTTTATTATAGCCTCAGCAAGATTTGAAACTCGTAAATCACCCATGCCTTGTCCAATGGTCTTGTATCCGAGAAGCGCCGAGTACCACGCAATTATCGCGTGCGGTCCATTAGAGAGCTTATTCTTTATTTCCTGCATCGATTTTATGTTGTCAACGGTCACCACTTGTCTTAACCTCTCCAGAACAGGGCTTTTTTTGAGTGCATAGAGAGGCATGTCGGGTTCGCTGCTAAAGAGAGTTACGTTAAGTTGTGAGAGTGCATCTGCAAATTGGGTGATCGAGGAAATGTTATCGGCGAGGTTAATGTCTTGATAAGTTGCTTCGATTTTGGGTTTTTGACTTGCTGACCCGTTTTCTGAAAAGTAAACTTGTGGAAACTCAAAGATAGCCTTCATCTTTTCTGAATAGTCAACAATGCAACGGTTAAGGCGATAGAGCTCAGTCCTCAACCTTGCCAGAATTACATAGTCAGCTACCTTTGAAACCATTCTGTTAACTACAGTTTCACTAAAGAATGTGTTTGCAATGATTTTCTTAACTTTTTCTTCACTTACCAGCTTTTTGAGGGCAGTTTCCACATGAACTTTGACATATTTTGAAGCATTGATTTTGTTCATTAGAATCAGCAATGTAAGGGGTTCCCCACCGCAGTCATAGCGTTCTATCAACCCCTTGGCGATGGTTTTTGATTGAGACCTGATTGCCTGTTCTGGGAGAGATATCCCCACTATACTAGCTTTGCGGTACATATCGACCATCTGAGCTTCATCGTTCATATCAATGATTGTTGTATTGGTGATCGTTTGAAAGTACGCAAGACTTTCGTATTTCACCCTATATTTCCCCAGGGCGTTAATGAGCTCACGTTTAATTCGGTCATTTGTGGCTCCGATTATCTGGGAAGGACGTGTGTAGCCATCCCAATGAGAAAAAATCTGTGCAAGATAACCGCCCCCAATAGCTCCAAAGCCATGTATACCTACAATATTAGAATCAATGCTTTGTGGAAAATGTTCGTTTAGGCTGGGGACAGACATTTTTGGCATTTGCAAAATAAGTTCATCTAAGAAATCCGCAATTTTTTCGTATGACCTAAAAGCAAGTTCTTTAATTTTTGGATCAGGTTCTTTAAGGTCTTTAATGAAAATCGGAACCCCGCCTGATGCACTTGCTGCCAAGAGGCCATTTTGGGAGTCTTCGAAGATAAAGCAGTTAGCGGGTTCGCAGTTGAGTTCGCTTGCTGCTTTTAAGAAAATGTCTGGGTTAGGTTTTCCTTTTTCCACGTCTTCGCCACAAACCAGTATGTCGAAGAATCTGAGTGTTTTTGCATTAACCAGATATTCCTCGGCGATTTCTCTTCGGCTGGATGTAGCTAGGGCGATGAGTACTTCGTTTTTCTTGAGTCGCTCAAGGAGGTTATAAAGACCTTCCTTCACTGGAACCCCGTTTTCTCTCACGAACCTCCTTTCCAGTTCATCGGCTCGTTTTCTTATATTCTTATAAGGATAGTCGTCACCGAAGCAACCCTTCGCTATTTTTTCAGCGGTTACAGCGCTAACACCGAGAGATTCGTAGAGAAGCTGATCGGAAATTTCTTGACCATATAATTCTTTGGAAGCCTGTTTTAGCATCTTACAGCGGAGCCTTTCAGTATCAAACATGGTCCCATCCATGTCGAAAATAGCCGCTTCTATGATTTTATTCTGGAAAATCATCTGTCCAATATCCTTGTCGATTAATATAGTTTGAACCATAAAACCATGCTAACATATGCCTGGTTATGCGATTAAACAAAACAAGCATTCTTGCATTTTGAAGTATCTTATGGTTTTGGGTTTACTGGTGACCTTTTCTTATAAATTTTTTTGCGACTTAACTGCAAAATGCATGATACTACGAATACTCTAAAGGTCTCATAGATTTTTCACTGTTTTCCGATTCAAAATTAGTGAACTTAATAGAATATTATATTGGCACTGCACACCTTGAGTGAGATATATTTTAACCTTATTATTGACAACCAACAAGCGCGTTTATTAGCACCAAATGTTTGAGTGCCAAAGAAAAAATTAATGAAAAATCAAGCAATGAATCAAAACTGGGAAAACGAGGAGATAATTCATTTTTTGATTTCTGAGTAATGTTAAGAAGAAGAAATAATTGAATCTCACAGTGTAAACAGATTGTTTTAACTTGCACCTTTTGATCTAATAGCTCTTAAATCTGTATTTTTGAAAACAAATAAATAAAAAAAAGATTAGGGAAGTAGTTGATTTGTTTATGGGCGTTTTCGCATTAGTAACAATGCAAGTACTGCGCCTACAAGTATTATCGCAACAAGCAAACCAACGATTGCAGGAACAAAGTACATGTCAGCGACTGAGTCAGTTGGCGGGTTTGTAGGTGCGGGTGTTGCTGGTGCTGGATCAACTGCAAAGCTTGTTTCTGAATATGATGGCCAGTAACCGTTAGTGCCAGCGAAGGTTGCGATGACTGTATATTTGCCTTCTATGTCAGGTTTCCATTGTAAACTGTACATGCCAGATGCGTCAGTAGTAGTGGTACCAATGGGTCGGAAGTTTCCATTTGCGTCAACAACGTTGATTGTAACGTCAACGCCTGTGAAGTCGGTCGGCATTGGTTTTTGTTGGTAAACATAACCCATCCAATCGGTCATGCTTGCGTCAGATGAGACTGGAAGTCCATGTGGGAATCGTGCTGCCTGTTGGTCTTGTGTTGATCCTGATGAAATGTCGGTTACGGCGCCGCTAATTATTAATGATTTACCTAGGTCAATTCCGGTCTTTGGTGCTTCAACTGTAAGTGCGCTTGGGCCTCTGCCTACTACGTAGATTTGGTTATCATAGCCATTGAAGAAGGTCGCAAAACCGTCTGCAATTCCATATCCGATGACTGAAAATGATCCAGTGTATGCGGATAATTTCCAGATTTCAGATCCGTCAGTTGCGTTGATTGCGCGTGTCATGGCACCTTTATAGAGTGGAGTGCTGACAGTGTGTTCGGTAGTTATTGTATAGACTATGCCGTCTCCGATTGCTGCTACGAATGTTGGGTAATTGCCGTATGCAACATAGAAGCCAGCGTTAGTGCTGTTTCCTTCTCCGCCGTTGCCATAAGTCCAAAGTAGGTCGCCTGTTTTCATGTCATAACAGTAGACTATTCCTGCATATGCTGCGCTGTAGAGTTTTCCGTATGCGATTTGTCCGCCCAAGATCGGGAAGTATGGTTGACCGTAGTAGTCAAATGAACCTTGCATTTCGGTTGGACCCCAAACTTTAGAGCCATCGTGTATGCTGTAGCCTACCCATTGTCGTGTTTCCTTGTAAACTTCAAGGAACACACCTGATTCGGGGTCAGCGCCACCGTTATATACGGTTACGTTCCCTGCTGGTGGAGTGTAGGTCTTTGACCAGAGAAGTTGTCCGCGGTTTCCGTCCTTGAGACTTACTGCAAAGTAAGTGTATGGGGTTTGTATGCTGTTTCCAGATCGTGTATCTAGTATAGGTAGTGAACCGTTTCTGCAAATCATAACGTCATTGTATAGAGCTTCGATTACTGTTGGGTTGCCTGTTTGAAGACGCCAAGGTATAGAGACGTTCCAGTCATACATAGAGCCTTGGTTAGCAACGACTGCTGTTTGTCCATTGGATAATGTTGTAGTTTTTGGTGGTGGTCTAAGGTTAGTCCAATCCCACATATTAGTTGAGTTCCATTGACATAGATAGTAGTCAGGGTTTGTATTGTTGCCATTGTTGACGATCGTGTATCGTAAGTGCTCACCGGTTGGTCCCATAACTAAGGTACCTCCAACGCCTCCGCCACCAGATATTCCGGTAACGTTGAATAGAGGGTCACCTGTATCAGCATCAAAGCATTGAGCAAAGTTAGCAGTAGCTAGAATTGCGGGGTAAACACCGTGTTGATTGGGAGTCTGGACATCGTAAATGTATGCAAAAGATAATGTTGGAACATCACTGCGAGACCATAGGACTTCACCTGTGCGTAAGTCAACGCATGTTGTTGGTCCACTTGCTGTTCCTGTGTAGCCTACAGTTGGGTTATAGTAGAGTTTTCCAGCGACAATAATTGGATTAGTGTAGCGGTTTAGATATGCAGAGCCTTCAAACCAGGAGGTTCCAGGAACTTCTGTGTTGTTTAATCCTCCAACCACACCACCTGATTCAAGTGGTTTTGTCCACATGACGTGGGCAGTTTGAGGACCTACTCCATCAGGTTGGAACCTTAAGTTCTTTGCAGATGAAGAAGACCAGCCTCCAAGATTTGGAGAACCTGTGCCTAACCAGTTAGAAGATATGCTCCACCAATCAGTGTTCTCGCCGTATATGGGGCGAGTCCAATATTCTGTTGGAAGAGGATAACTAGTTACTGCGCTAGGAATTTGTTCGTCCTGGACTGTAATTTGGGTTGAGGCGTGACTTGCAACGAAAGTGTCGCCTTGTTCTACGGTTGCACTTGGATAGTCATTTACGGTGAAGCCTTCGAAGTTGAACATGACTGTGTAGTTGCCTGCCTCTGAAGGTATCCAAGCATAGTATTGTGAAGAGGTTGTGTCGATAACTGTGTCCCAGTTTTCATGTAATACTACATCGCCTGCTGAGTTGACAATTGTTAGGTTATAGTTGTGCATTCTGTATTCGTTGTTGACTGTTGCGCCAGATCGGACTTTATCAAGCCACATTAAGATGTCGACTCTTTGACCGACGCCGATCGGATTTGGTACTGCACTAACGAAAGCATACGTTGGGATGTCCCACCCTGGGGTGTGTGCTGTAACGGTGGGCACGGGCAAAAGGATCATTGAACTTGCCATCAAAATTACTAAGGATGCTACGATAATAGTTATTGTTGATTTAGTGTTTAACATTTGGTTTTTTATTTTCTCCTAAAGTCATAATATACCACTAATGGTATATAGCGAAAAAATGTGATTAGTACTTATTTAATCTTTACCAAAATCTTGACTATAATTCGATTAGAAAATAATAAATGACAACTTATTCATTCAGTATTAACAATGCAAATAGATATTTTGATTCAAAAAAATTGGCAGTAATTTTAACATTAAATGCCTTGAAGCTTTGATTGTTGTAAGCTAAAGTTCTTTCTGCCAACCTGGAAAAAAAGTAAAATTTCATTAGACCATAGCTAATTTGGGAATTAGAAAGGCTTATTCGACCCCCAATTTCAATTCGGTATGCCCACAAATATAAAAATGGAAAAGGGTTTTGGTTTTTGGGGTCATGTTGTATTTTGCATCCCTAATGGCGAAGTAAAAAGATCAAGAAACAAGATGGTTACGAAAAATTCTCTGTTGCAAACACAATAAAATCAGACTAAAAACCTTGGGGAACTAGCTAACGAACTAGCTTCGAGGATTAAATGGTTAATAAGTATACAGAAAAATCATGCTTTTTCGGCTGCGCGGATAACGTTCAACGTAGATTTTATCCATCCTAAATAAGTGTTCAAAGTCGCTCTCAAAGCTATAGTGTCTTTGGCCGTTACTACCAGAGTTAGTTGGTTACCGTTTCGCTCCAGTTTGGCTTTTGCACGTTTTGTCGGCAGCATTTGGGTTTCAGGTGCTATCGCAGAGGCAATTGCTATAAGTTGTTTTTCTGTGACGAATTCGACGTTGACGGTTGCTTTGGCGCAAATTGACATAGAATTCCATAGACATAGATAGTATTTAAGATTATAAACAAAAAGGAAAAAAGGAAAGAAGGCTTACTCGGTTTCTTCTTCAGGCGCTGATTCAACATCAACATCTGATTCAGCTTCAATAACTGGAACGGCAACTGTGGCTTCCTCAGCCACTGCGCCCTTCGCTGCACGTCTTGCAACTGTACCGAGTTTAGTGCTTGGGGTATACGCTCCGCCTGCAAATGTAAATTCACATTTGCGGCATTTCCAAACGCCCACACTCTGACGTCTAACACGAACAAAACCACATTGTGGGCAGCGATGGGGTTTTCTGAGTTCAGTAATCACTTTAATGTATCGTTTTCTTACTGTTGAGCCGTACCTTACTCCTAATCCTCGAGTTGGACCTACTTTCTTTGTTTTTGGCATTTTGAGTTCACCAACCAAGTTTTTTGCGCAATTCAGCTGCTTTGTCCAGAGCAATATTTAAGGCTTCTAAAATCTGTTTTGGTGTGAAATAGCTGGAGCCGCCCTTCTGTATAGCACAAATGTTACCTGCTTCATTTATGGCGAAAGTTATGCGAGAATCCATTATAGATTCTTCTTCAAGCCATGGATCAACTATAAGTTTGTTGTTGATTTTGCCAATGGTGACTGTAATAGGATGACTTTTCATTGGCAGAGGTGTATAGCCTTGCTTGATTTTTAATTCTCCAGCTTTGATTTCAAAGTTCGGCATCTTCGTATTCATGAGTGCAGCCATAGCAGCTAATGCAGATGCATCAATAAGATTTCCATCATGGTTTAAGACATAGACATCTACGAAAACAACGAAAACCTTCTTGCCGCTTTCAATGCAGAGTTTCTTTGTATCAACAGCTTGTGATTCTCTGATCCCTCGATCAACTACGCGTGCGAGTTCTATGCTGTTTTCGTCGGGTGGTCCTGGTTCAAAGTGTGGTGATGCAACTGGAACAAGTTCTGCGTTTACGGTCATAACTCCGTCGTCGGGCGTATCTGGGAAGGGTTCTCCTGTTTGAACTTTAACGCCCACTAGAACCTCAGTTTTGCCGAGCAATACACGGGCTGATCCTTCTGCTTTTTCTATTACACCTTGTTCGATTTTGATTTCGCGGGTGTCGAGTAAGCCTCGCTCGTCTAGGCGGGTGCCTTTCTCGATTTGCTGTTCAATTTGCTTTAGTCTAACTTTTGTTACTAGTGAGGACATTTATTCTTCAACCTCTTTAACAACCATATATTTTGTCTTTAACGCTTCCTTCTGCATTGCATAGATTTTTTTGCAGCCTTCTATAGCCATATTCACAGCTTTTTCAAATTCAGCAGGTGCTAGGTTGCCATCCATTTGAAGCAGGGTAACAGCATTTAAACTTGGCATGAAAGCAACTGGAACATCGGCTGCGCCGAGTTTGTCTTCAGCATCAAAGAGGTCAACCACTACTGTGTCGTCAACTTTGCCGGCAGCGCATGCAACAACTAGATCGCGCATTGGAACACCTGCGTCAGCTATAGCAAGAGCTGCGGCAGTGATTGCTGCGCATCTGGTTCCTCCGTCAGCCTGCAGAACTTCTATAAACACATCTACGCCTGTGCGTGGATATAGTTCGAGGAATAATGCAGGTTCAAGAGATTCTTTTATGACTTTGCTGAGTTCCACTTCGCGCCTAGAAGGTGCAGGGGATTTACGTTCAGGCACTGAGAAGGGCGCCATATGATATCGGCAACGGAGAACCATTCGGTCGGGTTGCGCTAGGTGTTTTGGATGCATTTCTCTTGGACCAAACGCTGCAGCTAAGATTTTGTTTTTTCCATGTTCGATGTAGGCTGAGCCGTCAGCATTTGAGAGCACGCCAACTTGAAGTTTTACAGGGCGAAGCTCATCCGCTTTTCTTCCATCTAGACGGATGCCTTTTTTGTCGATTAATTTATCGGTTTTTTCATTCAACTTTAGTTTCCTCCACTTCTATAACTGGTTTCCTTTCTTTCAATAACTGTGTGATGCGATCTGTTAAACCGCTGGTATGGGATTCTACCTCAATTTTTCGGATAGCTTCGATAGCGATATCCTCTTCTTCAAGCGTTTTACCTGTCACCAAAATAACACCGTTAAGGCCTAAGATGATTTGGCAATTAGTTTCCTGCTTGATCATGGAAATCATTGAGCCTTTTCGTCCGATAATTCGGGGAATCTTGGTAGGTGTTACTCGGAGGATTTGTCCACGAGTAATTTTTCCCAAACCTGGTTCGCCCACGGTTAATTGAGGATCGTGCGCACGGTCGTAAGATGCTATTTTGGCAACGATTAAGTCCCCTGATGTAAGGACTGCTGATAACTCGTCGTTTTGGGGCTTAAAGGGTCTACTCAGTACGTCTGAGGCACGTAGGAGTGCAGTGTAGGGTGCTTTGATGTCGACGGTCCAGCCGTTGAAGCCTACTTCTACGATTGTACCGATGACTATATCACCCATTTTTGGCACATAAAAAGCCCTAAGTGCAACCACATTGACTTTTTTATTGTCGCTATCGACGAGTCCAATCCTTGAGGCATAGATCTTGCCGTTTTCTACATATGCGTTTTCGCCAGGTAAATAGTCGCCTTCAGCGAGCAATTCACCGGGTGTCACTAGCTGTTTTTTTTCAAAGAATGCTGGCATAAATTCACCTTGTTGGTTTTCCATATTTTTTAAATTACTTTTGCTTCTCCACTTCCCTTTGTGGCATCGCCCAATTTGTTGAGTAGTGAGGCATACGAACCTGCGGGCAATTCTAATTCCCCATACCAAGAGCCGTCTACTCGCCATTCCTCATGTTTGATTGTACCCAAGGTTTTAATGGTACCATAGGCTCGTGCGGAGTATTGGGCAGGGATCTTCACAGCGACTTTCATCTGCTCAACTTTTAGGGGCAAAATAGGACGTAGAAGTTTGACTATGTCTTTTGCTTGTTCTTCGACGGGCTTGTAAGGATCTATAGGATAACGAATTTGCTCCATTGCATTTTCAATTCGCATAGGAGGATGAGGCAGGTTCGTTTTTGGATCAACTGCTTCTCGGGAAATGAAGTCGATTACTTGCCTTTTTTTGTCGTCAACCATTTTTCGTCTTTGGTCGGTCGTAAGCTGGAGGGTTCCTTTTTTTAGAATTTCATCTGCAATTTGCAAAGGATCCGTCGTTTTGAATGCTTTCTTCATGGATTCTTCTGATATTTTGGTGCCTTTGTTTGCGTCGCTAAAAATGGTTTCAGCGGCTAAAACCTCCGTTATACCGGCGATCTTGCCGTTTCGGTAGTCAAGTGCTTTTTGGGGTTTGACTAGTATTTCAAAATGCTCGTTTTCGCGGGTTAAGCGCGCGACGGTGAACCTTTCGCTCATTATCTATGTCACTTGCTTTGAACCCAGTTCTTTGATATAGCCCTCAACTGTGTTGTCGTTGAGCATTTCCATTTTCTTTGTTGCAGCCGGGATAATTGCAATTTTGATTCTTGGGGGTAACTGACGGGCTTCAAGAGCTTTAATTAGGCATTTGACTGCGAGTTTTATGGTGCTATCGATTGTTAGATCTTCCTTGTATTCTTCTTTGAGAATATTTAGGACTGTTTCGCGACCTGCCCCTAATGCCGTTGCTTTGTATCCGCGGTAGGTTCCACTGGGGTGTGTTCCGAAGACTCGCGGTCCTGTTTTGTCGACACCGCCGAAAATTATTGATACACCGAAGGGTCGAACTCCTGCGTGCTGTGTGTACATTTGTTGGATATCGCATATTCGCTTAGTTACGACTTCTACATCAATGGGTTCGTCGTAGGTTAGTTTGTTGCTTTGTGCGTAAATTCTCGCTTGGTCAATTAGGATTCTGGCGTCTGAGCTTAAACCGACTATGGCTGCTCCAATGTGATCATCTACCTTGAAGATTTTCCATGAATATCCTGCTTCTTCAAGAAGTTCTATGTTTTCTTCTGAACCGAGAACTAATCCATCGGATGTTTGAATGCCCAGAATGGTAGCTCCACGGTTAACGAGTTCCATTGCGTATTCGACTTGGAAGAGTCGCCCATCGGGTGAGAAAACGGTAATTGCACGGTCATATGCGCCTGGTGCTGCAAATACAGACATAATGTCAAACCTCACTTAACTCTATTGACTTTTTCACAGTCTCATACAACAACTATACTAAAAACCTTTCCTATAAAAGAAAAATACGAAACTTGCCGTTTAGAGGGTATTTAACGGGTTTTTTCGGCAGGTTGAGCATGATTAAGGAGCGTTTTAAATCAGAATCTGACTATGGCTAGTAAGCAGTTTACCGTGTTTATGGCTTTAAAATGTCGCTAATTCTACTCTTTAATCGCCTATTATGCAGTCAACCTAACGCAAATATCTAACTTTCATCTGATTGCTTTTATTGAGGTCAGGGACATATTTTTATCCGGGTTTACGATTTTGGAGTTTTGAGTCGATTACTGCATCACCCGTTATGGTTTTGAGTTGCTGTCGCTCTAATCGGTCTTCCGCCGCCTATAGGTTTTCATAAAACAGTTTTCCATTACACGATCGATAGTTTGATTTTATATTGAATCACTGCCATAGTAAAAATGATGAGTTAAGTTTAGAGGTGGGAAAAAGAAATATCAATATTCACAATTGGGCACTCTACGCGATCATTGGAAGAATTCATCGAGATACTCCAAATCTACTGTATTACTCTCCTAATCGACGTCCGCACTGTCCCAAGAAGCCGACACAACCCACAATTCAACAAAGAAATTTTCCCTGACAGCCTAAAAAATTATGGCTTCAAATACATTCACATACCAGGAATAGGCGGTCTAAGGCGCCCCAAACCTAACAGCATTAACATCGCGCTCAAAAATCTGGGCTTCCGGGGTTATGCTGACTATATGCAGACCAAAGAATTTACGGATGAACTTCTAAAAATCGTCGTTTTAGCAAGAGAAAACTGCGTGGCACTCATGTGTGCGGAGGCGCTACCTTGGCGTTGCCATCGAAATCTTATCAGCGACGCGCTCATGGCACGTCAAATTCGGGTACTACATATCATTAGTGCAACCAGCACCATACCTCACCAACTAAGCGAAACCGCAAGTGTAGAAGGAACAAAAGTCACTTATCCTCTTTACAGCAAGGAAAAATCGCAGAGAACACTAAACGATTTTGGTAACGTCTAATTTACTGCTTTTGCAGTTTTGCGATGAAGAAACCGTTGCAGTTGTGTATGTGGGGATAGAGACGCTGGGATTGGATTAAGCCTTGAAGTCCAGGCAAGCCAATTTTGGGTTCAATTTCTGATAGTCGAAATTCTGGGTGGTCTTTTAAGAACTGCGCAATAACGCCCTCGTTCTCTTCCAAAGTTATGCTGCAGGTTGAGTACACCAACGTTCCACCAGAGCGAACTTTTTCAGCGCAGTTGTTAATCATTTGCAATTGGATACTAGACATGTTCTGGATGGATTTGGGGCTTAGGCGCCACTTGGCAGAGGGTTGCTTGGCAAACACACCTGAACTTGTACAGGGCGGGTCCAAAACTAACAGGTCCGCTTGTCCTGCTATAGGAACCGACACTCTTGCATCTGCAACAATTGGTTCCGCGATTGTAGCACCCATCCGTGAGATCTCTTTCTGCCAGGTGTACATGCGTTTGGCTGAAAAATCAACTGAAACAATTCTACCTTGATTGCTCATGAGTTGCGCAATGAAGGTGGTTTTGGCTCCAGGCGCCGAACAGACATCAAAAACCGTGCTGTTGGGTAAAGGGTTTGCGGCTAAAGTTGCGAAGCAACTAGCTTTGTCTTGTACATAGAATAAACCTGCTTTTAGGCTCTGCAATGTGTTAAGATGCGTTTTGAACTCGATTACCTTATAAGTGAACTTTAATTCGTCAACTTTTTGGAGTTTAACACCTTCACCTTCAAGTTTCTGCAGAATTTCTTCTTCGGATGCTGCAAGTGTGTTGACTCGTATGTAGGTAGGCGGCGGGTTAAGGTTATTTTGTAAGAACACAACTGCTTCGTCATGCCCGAATAACATATCACAGTATTCCACAAACCATTTGGGATGGAAGGTTTCAAGTGCAATCCGTTCTGTTTCGTCGGCTGCTTCAATAATGGGGGCTATTTTCTTGGTCAAGAGGAATCCCAAATAAGGCTCAACATCCCGCATTGTCTGCCAGCCTAAAATTGAACGAGCCAAGCTGGCGATTGATTCAGCTTCTTTAAGATTGATTTTGCCCCAGTTTTTGGAAACACGAGTCTGATAAACGTAAAGGCGTAGGAAAGCTTGTATACCTTGTTGGAATTCGCCGATTTTTTTGGGTTCCATTACTGCGTCAATAAGTTTGTCGATAAGGTTCTTGCGACGGGTAGTCTCCACGACGAAGCCGTAAGCGAGGCGGATGGCTTGTGGGTCAACTATGCCCAACTGCTTAACCGTTCGCGCCAAAGCTGAACGTTCGTTGAGACGGCGCATCTCCATCCAACTCAATGTTTCAATAGCGATTGTCCATGTTTCCCGAAGCAAATTATTTCACACCAAATCAAATGCACTGCTAGTAAATAAGGACTTCAAACTCAAAACTAATGTTGTTGCAAAAAAGCAACCATATATTTTTGAAATTCCATCCGTGCCTATCCTTGAAGAGCAGGGCAAGCTCAATAAATAGATGTAAAGGTTTTCAGAGAAAGTTAGACTGAGATGAGGGCACATAGACAAATGTGAATAAAAGCAGAAAAGACAAGCGGAGAAAAGTGGTTCTAAGTGCATTCGTATATACGATAGATTAGAGGAATTCAAAGAACTTGGGAAAAATAGTGCGCAGCAATTGAATCGCACACATTAGTTTAAGCGTCTTTTTCGTTTTTCTTTATTAGAAGTGCAAATTGAATTGGATCAAATAATCAGGTGAAGAAGCTACCACAATCCTTTCGGGGCAATATATGTGCTTGGAATGCTGAGAAATATTTGCACCAAAAAAAGTTAACCGCGTCAAAACCCAAAAACATCTCCCTTAACCGTAGAACCATAAACACAGGTTTTCAAACATACCAAACCTAACCCCAAGTGGCCAGCCAGTTTTTATAAAAAAACATTGCCTTTTTTAATCAAAAAAGCATGGGTTAGTCCTTTTCTTTTTTGTCACTATACATTTTAGTCTCTATGTACCAATTACCTAAGCAAGGTTAAATTGGGATGGCGAGCACACTCGATCACTGGTTTAGTCATCCAGCTGAATCATCGCAAAAAGAAGAGGTAACAGCGCAAGCGCTGCCAGCTTCTGAACCTCAACCCCAAACCCAAGTAACCTCAGCACCATCGGAACCGTTGAAGCAAAAAAAGATAGTACATCACCATTACCCACCCATTGCTCCGGAGAATCTGCCGCCCTCCTATTTTGTTTCAGCTACATATGATGGGAGACTGAGGAAAGCGGTCATTAAGCTCTACGAGCCGGAATCTGGGCAAATCTATTTCTGGTATGATAATACGGGACACAAACCTTACTGCTTAACCAACCTCTCAGAAGATGAGGTGAAGTTGTTCTCAAGAGTAACTGAACATGAAGGCTTTGACAGCTTTCAAACTGAAGAAAGAATTGACCCCTTAAACGACAGAACAATACATGTTACCAAAATCGTCGCCAGAGACCCTCTGGCAATAGGCGGCAGACCATCCGGCACCATCCGGGATATCATCCCAGAAGATTACCCCAAAGTCTTTGGTTGCCAAATCCAAGACAGTGAGACAAAAATTTGGGAATCAAAAATCAAATATTACCAGTCCTACATTTACGACCAAAGACTTTTGCCAGGTATGATTTATCGCGTCCGCAACGGGAACCTTGAACCTGTTGTTGTGGAATCAGCAACTGAGAACCTGAACAAAATCCGGTCATTATTCTCCGACTGCAAAACTGAAGCTGAAATGGAGTACACTGAGTTCTCTATGATGTGGGCTGAATTGCTCGAATATCCTGCGCCTCAATTTCGACGAGCAGCTATAGACATCGAAGTTTACTCGCCGTTGGCTAGCCGAGTACCCGACGCCCGCGAAGGCGCATGCCCAGTTATCGCCTGCTCAGTTTACAGTAGCGACGGTGAAAAAAAAATTTTCGTTCTCAAACGTGAAGGTATGACAGATGGCAACCCTAAACTCACGGCAGGCATGGAGATCGAGTTTTGTGAATCTGAAGAGGAGTTACTTCGCAAGGTCTTTGATGTCTTAAATGATTACGCCTTTATCTTGACTTTTAACGGCGATGACTTTGATCTCCGTTATCTTGCCCATCGAGCTTATAATTTGGGTTTTACAAAAAAAGATGTACCTATCGAAATCGGAAAACGGGTCTGCCTGCTACGCTATGGCATCCATATTGATCTCTACAAGTTTTTCTTCAATCGCAGCGTACAAATATATGCATATGGTGGACGCTACAAAGACGTTAGCCTAAATGATGTGGGAAACGCACTCATAGGTACACCAAAAATACAACTATCAAAGGATTTCGGCGACCTTAACTATAGCGAACTTGCTGCCTATTGCCTTCGAGACAGCGAAATCACATATAAACTTACAAGTCACGACAACGACTCCGCCATGAAACTGATTCTGGTATTAGCCCGAATAGCCAGTATGCCGATGGAGGATGTAAGTCGACAGGGCGTTAGCAGATGGATACGCAATTTCATGCACCGTGAACACAGAAAACGGAATATGCTTATCCCTAACAGCGAAGACATCCTAACCAAAAAAGGAAAAACTTCAACCACTGCTGTTATCAAAGGCAAAAAGTACAAGGGTGCAATTGTTGTGGAGCCTAAACCAGGTGTACACTTTAACGTTGCGGTCATGGACTTTCCTAGCCTGTACCCAAGCATCATTAAAGTGTGGAACCTCGGTTACCAGTCTATCCGATGTAACCATCTCGGCTGTAAGGAACACACCATTCCCGACACGCAACATTGGGTTTGCACTAAGAAGCTAGCGTTGGAAAGTCTGTTAATTGGTTCGCTGCGGGATTTACGTGTACGCTGGTACAAAAGCCGAGCAAAAGACAAAACCTTGCCACCTGAGCTACGAAGCTGGTATAGCATCGCACAAGGTGCACTTAAAGTCATTTTAAACGCGAGCTACGGCGTTTTTGGCGCTGACAGCTTTGACCTCTACTGCCCACCCGTCGCAGAAGCCACCGCAGCAATCGGACGCTACAGTATTACCCAAATCCTCAAGCATGCCGAAGCTGTAGGAATTACAGTCCTCTACGGCGATACTGACAGTGTCTTTCTAAAAAACCCTACAAGAGAACAAATTGACGATGTGATCCACTATACTGAGAATGAGTTAGGCATGGGTATTGATATGGAGAAAACCTACCGTTACGCAGTTTTTAGCAGCCGTAAAAAGAACTATTTGGGGGTATTGGAAGATGGAACAGTCGATGTAAAGGGATTAACGGGTAAGAAAAAACACATTCCTATATTCATCAGAGACGCGTTTAACCAAATGAAGGAACGGCTCGCCAAAGTCAAGAACCCCGAGGACTTCGAAAAAGCTCGAAAGGACATCGCCACAATTGTCCGCGAGCGCTATAACATACTCAAACGACGAGAATGGAAAGACAACAACGAACTCGCATTCCATGTGGTACTTGGAGATGAATTAGCAAGCTACACTAAAACCACACCGCAACATGTGAAAGCCGCAAGAGTACTTCAAGAAAGCGGTAAAGAAATACATTCAGGCGACCTCATTAGCTTCGTGAAAGTCATGAGTAAAGAACACGTCAAACCCGTGGAGCTTGCTAGCCGCAATGAAGTGGATGTTGACAAATATGTGGCGTACCTACAATCTACCTTTGACCAAGTTCTCGATGCCTTGGGATTGAACTTCGATGAAATAATTGGATTAACACGACTTGCCAGTTTTCTGGGCGTTTAAGCTTTGTTGATGAGGGGAAAGTTTTTTGGCATTTAATGGACACTTGCCTGAACCATCCCCTTGAATTAAACAGCTCAATTATGCAAATAATTGGATGAGTGCAGCAAGCAAAGTAAATAGTGTTACAATCAAAGCAATTATTGCAACTATTTGGCGTTCCGTTAAGGACCTATGGTAGGTGATAATTGTTACTATGCTCTTTCTACTGTCGGAGTAAAGACGTTCGCCATCAAATTTCACTGCGGCTTTTTTATGTACAAAGAAAACAGAAAGCAAGATGACCGCAGAGTTGAATATGAAAGGCAAAATTGAGATTAACAGGTTCACTTTTAGGTCAGAGATAATAGCGAAAGATGCGACAGTCATACCTATGGCGAAAGACCCCGTGTTCCCCACGAAAATCTTGCCTGAAACGTTTAAAAATGCTAAAATCAACCAAAAAAACATGGGCCCAATCATTAAAAGGTAGTTAGGTGAAAACGCCATCATCCCAATAATTACAATAGCAGGGCAAAGTGATTCCAACCCGTTTAATCCTCCAAGCTGATTAACAGTATTAGTTACTATCATCACAATTAGAGGTATAATGAGGTAGAAGTAGGCAGCTCCAAAATCTATTGTCCCCAAAATAGGAAGTGAAATGCTTGTTCTAGCACCTGTTACCATAGCGAAGTAAATAAGTGGCAACGCAGCGATAAGAGGCATGAATGCTTTATAGCGCCATTTCAAATCTATCCAGTCATCCATCATACCCATAAAGCCGCCAAAAAGTACGCATGCCGCTAAAGTAAAGGCTGCAGAAACTGGGAGTATTTGACTACTACTTTCTTGCATAAAATAAATCAAAAAAAGATAAACTGTTGTGAATAGGACGTAGAATACGCCTATGCCGTTGGGGATTAAAGGTCTACCAACTTTGTGCTGGTCAGGAACCTTGGGGAACAATCTACCGCTCCCTATTCACAATTTAACCCGTTGATCCAATGGCGGCATTATAGGAGTCCCAATCAATCGAGTAGATAGCCACAATAGGCACTATTCCACCATATTGAGCTGGCGAGACATTTAAGCCAGCAAAGTAGGCTTCTGTGAAGTAGGTCGGCGGTGCTACTGACTGGTCAGGAGTAATGTCTAAACCGGCAATTTGCAGTCCAGTGCAATATTGAACTTCCGCGTTATTTAGTAGCTTGAAGACTGTACTGTTTAAGCCGCGATCATTCCATTCCCATTGCCCCGTTTGCTGGTTCGATGCACCGAATGATGATTCATTGGTCCATGCTTGAGAAGCGCTTACGAAACCTTCATCTATAAACCGTTGTTTTGCCTGCCCTGAGATTCGTGCCATCCATACCCATTTGCCTTCGTCAGCCAATCCTGCTGGGTAAGCAACGTATGATTGTGTTGTGGAGGATGTACTGCTGCCTTGAGCGAATCCTAGTGAAAGGAAAACTGCGATGTATTTGACACGAGATTGGTCGTAAGTTGAGAGCATTTGAAGGGTCTGTTTCTCGTCGCCCATTAAGGCGAAGCCCAAGTTCTCTATCTGAGTGCTATTGTTTGTAGTATTATCCGCGAGCGTGGTTACGTTTCCTAAATCACTTAGCCAGTTTCCATAGTCCCACCACATCACAACTACATCGGTTGAGTGTGCATTTGTTTTAAGCCAATCAACTGCATCGAGCCATGCGCCAATAGGCTGGTTCAGGTTAGGTCCTCCAACTGGCATACTTGAACCGCTGATGGCTGTTGGCACATATGCCTGAGATACAGCTCTGGGTGTTCCACCTGTTTGAGGCGAAAAGGCAAAGTTTGTAACTAGTAACAGGAAAATAACTAGGATGGCAATGCCACTATACTCTTTGCTAACACGTGGCAGTTTGCGTTTGGCTTTTGTAATCACCTTTGGTGCTTCCTGAAGGATATTAAAGAATGGTTTGATTAAACCCACGATACCTATAGCTGCTATTATTGCGAATGCTGGCGCGAAAATCACCAACAATCGAATCATTGATGTTGCAAAGTACAGAGAGGTTGCAGCGAACAATAACAAGAAAACATTCCTGTTGGTCGGTTTCTTGAGTGTGAAGTATAATCCGACGAGGAAAAAGAGTATGCTGATACCCATTTCAATATAGAGGTTCCCCCAGGCAGAAATACGTTGTTCAGCCACAGAGTCGATGAGCGGTGAAGACGCACGAATGAAAGGATCGATAACCGTGATAAATTTGCCGGCTAAACCACCTAATGCGCCAGTTACGCCTAATGCAACGAACCCGCTGATTATTACAACCGCTGAGGCGACAGCTAGTGTCAGCTTACTTCTTGCGGATATGTTGTTACGCAGTAACTCAGCGACAATCAGTACTACAAATACAGCTGCTACAGGCAAAACTGCGCCTGAAATCAGATAGTCGAGTGAAATATAGGGGATTTTGGTTCCAATGAAGAGGGCTAAACCGAAGGTTACGCTATAGTTGATCAGCATCCTTTGGCTGTAACGTCTGAGTAGAACCAAGACAAAGACAAAGAGCACTGACAAACCAATTATATAGTAAGCTGCACCCCAACCTGCGATGAAGTATGCCAGGGCTGCACCTGCGCCTAGAGAATAAATTAGTGATCCCCTTAAGGAGCGGTTGCCATCTAAGGATCTCAGGAACAAGAAGATGAATACGACTAAACCTAAGACACCAGGAACCTCGGTGTCAAAGAAGCCCAAGGAACTTCTCTGAAGAAAAGATGGGGCAAGTGCAAGGAAAAGCGCTGAAAATAAGCCAACTGTGCGCCCACCCATGTCTTTACCAATTAAATAAAGGATAATGCATGAAATTACTGCAATAAATGCAGGAAGAATCGAGCAGAAAGTCATCAAATCAAAGTTACCGAATACAGAAATTATGCTGTAAAGTGCCCATGCAGTTATAGGGAGAGCTGGCAGTGCACCTGACATATCCAAGCCGTTTGGATACCACTTCATTTCATTAATCCAAGGTACAGGATAATATGGCGATAGGGGTCCGTTTTGCACCATATGCTGGGTTAAACTGAACTGATAGTAGGGGTCAAACTCATTGAGGTAAGCTGTTCCCGCGGCAAGGTTTTCCCAGCGCAGAGGCAAAATACGTATTGTAAATGCGACAAAGAGAATCATGATTAATGCGGCATAAGCAATGATTGTACCATGGCTTACATGAATACCGAACCTGTCGAAAAATGAAAAGCCCTTTCCGAGCTTTTCCTTGATTGTTTCCCCCACTTAAAGCCATCTCGTTCCATGTATATTTCGATTGTACTATTTTACACATGGTAGATTTATTTATGGCTTTCCAAAACATAACTTGAAGGGGTTCGACAGCTTGAACTGTTTTGTATTGTATTTTAGATCAAATCTGCAAACCCAATGAATAGTGCGGGAAAAACTCGTTTTAAACTATGCAAATCTATCTGTATAAGAGACGAACAGCATAGCCAATATGACTCTTCTAACACTAAAAACTAACACTTAATTTCAAAAGTTATAACAAGAAGATAGCAATGCCAGAAAAACCTGGAATTAACGTTTTCTGCTTATCGGTGTAACTTCAATACCAATGGGCAACAGAGAAAGTTTGCGTCCGCATTTGGGGCATTTCCCACCACACTGCTGAATAATTTCGTCGGGGGGTTTTAGCTCTACGCCTTCATAGAGTACATGACTACAGCCATGACAAATGACACGTTGAGGCATCCCAAACATCCCTAAATATTATACGGGGTATGGTTACCGCTGTATTTATCAGTTTGCTGGGAAAGTTATTTAACACCATCCATTGATTTTGAGTAAAAGATGTGTGAATTAAGTGCACAAGACGCCGCTTATCACAGTAGGGATCGTGGCTTTTAACAGAGCATGGATAATCGACAAAATGCTCATCTCGCTCCAGAGCCAAACCTACCCTCACAACAAGCTATTTATCGTCTTTGTCGACGGTGAAAGTAAAGACGATACTGCAGAACTTGCAAAAAAAATATTAGCCCAATCTGACTTCGCGGGTTATAAGGTAATTGTTAAAAAATGCAACATACCTGAAGGGAGAAACATTTGCTTAAATCACTTAAGTGGAGAGTTTCTTTTATTCTGGGACAGTGATGTCATCATGCCCAAAGATGCTGTCTTAAACCTACTTTCAGGTATCGAAAATGAACAAGTAGACCTGATGACTGCTGCCGTGAAACAAATCACGGTGGCTTCAACCGATGAAGTTGAAGGAAAAATGCGAGAAATTCTTGCGCCCAGCCAGTCACAAATGCCCTATGAGATTAAGGCTGCTATGATGGGGCAATCACTTCTTACCAAGCAACTTACAAAAGCTATTTCTTTCAACGAGCAGTTAACCATTCAAGAAGATACAGATTTTTGTTTACGCGCCAAAAAGTTGGGATTCAGATTGATGTTGGATCCAAACATAACAGTTTTAGACGTTAACATGTTCAACGTTGCTTACAGTGATATTTGCATCGACATGTCGTTTGGTGACGCTATTAAGGGCATCCGCAAAAAATCTGAGGTGCAAGTAAACGCATACACCTTTAAAGAGGGGTGGCGAAACAACTTTTTCTGGCAATACAAACGCTACGTGTTCTACCTCCTCTATCTGCCCGCGATAGCAGTGACAGTCATTGGAATTGCCGCCCAAAATCTCATACTCGCATTGGTGTTTCCAGCCTACGCACTGTTCTACACGGCGCTACAAATTCGGCGGCGGGGCTTCAAACGAGGGTTGAGGGCGTTTGTGCTGAGCCTGCTTGTGGGTATCCCCAATGCGATGTGGGTTGCGGTTTACTGGATAAAATACAAAACCCTGAAACCAAAAAAATAGCTGCTCTACTGGCAGGGTTATTTTAATAGCCTTGTTTCTCAACTGTAGAGCAGGAAAAGGGGCTTGAACAAGTACACTTTAATCATCACCGAAAAACCCGATGCGGCAAACCGCATAGCCACTGCACTCGACGAAGCGGGCAGCCCCAGAAAAACCGTGCAGAGCGGCGTCCCCACATATGAAGCTTTCCGGAACGGTGAAATTCGAGTTGTTCCCGCGTTGGGGCACCTCTACAGCATCACCTCAGCGAAGGGCAAACGCGGCTACCCCGTTTTTGATTACCGATGGGTCCCCCGCTACTTAGCCGAACGTAAGGCGGGAAGGATTCGGGTTTGGCTCGATGTCATCTCCAAGCTGGCGGCGGATGCCGATGTGTTTGTAGATGCCTGCGACTATGACGTGGAAGGCAGCATCATCGGCTATTGCATACTAAAATATGCCTGCGGTGGCAAAGACGTGGTGGCTAAACGCCTGAAGTACTCCACCCTTACCGAGGAGGAACTCCAAGACGCCTACGGGCATCTGCTACCAGGCCTGGACTTCAGCCTAATCGAGGCAGGGATGACTCGGCATGAAGTGGACTGGCTTTTCGGAATAAACCTGTCCCGCGCGCTGACGCAAGCCGCCAAAAACAGCAGCGGACAATACGCCACGCTCAGCACTGGGCGGGTGCAGGGTCCTACGCTTCGGTTTCTGGAGGAACGCGAAAAGCAGATTCAGACCTTTGTGCCCACACCGTATTGGAGCTTAAAATCAAAAATCGCCATAGATGGGGCAGTTTTTGATGTAGAATACGCTAAAACCATAGAAACCAAAGCTGAGGCAGCCGCACTACGCAACGCCTGCAAAACCAAACAGGGCAGAATCGAAGCGGTGGATATTGCCGAGTTTTCGGTGCCGCCGCTTGTGCCCTTCAACCTCGGAAGCCTGCAAAGCGAAGCCTACAGGCACTTCCGCATTACCCCCATGCGCACGCTGAACAGTCTCCAAAGGCTCTACCTCGACGCCCTAATTTCTTACCCAAGAACCAGCAGCCAAAAACTTCCACCCTCCATCAGCTACCGAAACATACTCAAAAAACTCGCCAAAGCCAACAGTTACAGCAAAAACGCCGCAGAACTGCTCAAAAAACCAGATTTGAAGCCCAGTGAGGGCAAAAAGACTGATTCAGCCCATCCCGCCATCTACCCTACAGGAAATTTACCAAAAAAACCCCTAGCTTTGGCAGAGAAAAACATCTTTGACTTGATTGTGAAGCGGTTTTTCGCGGTTTTCGGGGAACCAGCCGTCCGTCAAAGCATCAACATCACAGTCAGCCTCAACAGCAACCCCTTCCGCTTCTCTTCGGCGCGGACTCTTTTTGAGGGCTGGTTTAGGCTCTATGTGCCCTACGTCGATTTGAAGGAGGAGATTGTGCCAACAATGGTTGAGGGGCACCCCGTCGAGGTTAAGTGCCTCTTGCTAAAACAGAATTTCACCCAGGCGACGCCCCGCTACAACCCTCGCAGTCTCCTACAAAAGATGGAGAAGGAGGAAATTGGAACCAAAGCCACAAGGGCAGCCACCATAGATACCCTGCAAAAACGCCACTACCTAAACGGCGTCGACAGCCTATCTGTGAGCGATTTGGGCTTTGAAGTCACCGAGGTCTTGGAGAAGTTTTGTCCAACAGTGGTTTCGCCTGAGATGACGCGAACACTTGAAGCAAAGATGGAGGCAATTGAGCAGGGCAAAGAAACCAAGCAAAGTGTACTTGACGCCACCATAGAAACCCTCAAAACCGTCACAGCCACGCTTAAAAATCAGGAAGCGCAAGTCGGCGCCCAACTCAGCCAAGCACTTTCAAGCGCACGCCTACAAGAGAGAACCATGGGCAACTGCCCCAGATGCGGCGGCAAACTGGTGGTTTTGCGCTCAAAGAAGAGCAGGAAAAGGTTTGTGGGTTGCATTGGCTATTTTGAAGGCAAATGCAACGTGACTTATCCTCTGCCGCAGACGGGGCTGGTTAAGCGCTTGGCAACTACCTGCAGAAACTGCTGTGCACCCGTGGTGGCGGTGTATCTGCGTGGTCGCATGCCTTGGCGGTTGTGCCTTGATCCCAAATGCCCCACAAAGGAGAAAGCAAAGCATGAAGTGTAGAATTTGTAGCCGAGAAGCCCAAGCAGAAGGGTTTTGCACTCTGCATTTAGCGGCTTACCGTAATGTGGTGGAGAAATTTGCGGTTTGGAATAGGGCGTCGGGTTTATCTTGGATGGAGTATCTATTGAGTATTCAGAAAAATTCATTAACTGGAGTATGGGCTAAAGAAGTATCAAAGTGCCTATTTGAGGAAGAGAAGCAACCATGTCTGGAAAAATAAAAAAAACCTCGGAAAGCATGTCGTTCTCGCTAAGCCGATGGGTCCGCAAATTCTCATCCAATGCACCTGCGGCAACCATCATTACGATCGTGGGTGTTTCCTATGCTATATTTCTTTTCGGCGGAGGTCTCTTTGATCTTATTAACTATAGAACTATTCAACCCTCAGGTTATAACCCTAACACAGGGCAATTCTTCTTCCTTTACCCCGACTTGAGCAGTCAGTTCATTGCCGACACGCTCATCTCTATAACGCTCTACTTCTTGGGTTTTATGGGATTGCTAGCATTATATCAGAGCAGTAAAAACGTGACCAAGCCACGGCAAGCCTATATGCTACTGGTAATTGGTATCACTTTCCTGCTTCTGGCTTACATATTCCTTGAAGGTTCGATCCAAGTAAAGGGCGGATAAAAGGGTTTTTTCTATTAAAAAAAATTAATTATTTTTTTACCAAGGGTTCTTTTTCAGTTTAAGTTTGTACGCTATAAAATTTGTAAATAAATGAATTGGTGGAGTTATCAGCAGAACTGTCACCACTATCTCCCAACGTAAACCTACCCAGCTAATTAAAGCCAGGGGCAACGCAAACACAACTGCGCCCACCACAAAATCAATCTGATCTACAATCGGCAGCAAACCTCCAGGAGCAATATCCAGTCGTCTCTTGATGAAAGCCCCCGTTAAATCACCTAACAATGCACCCAATGGAATAAGCACACTAAACCATATTGGAAAATTGTCGAAGCCGAAAACAATTCCTTCCATTAAACCAACCATGATGCCGACTGCCCAACCGAAGAAGAAACCGCGGAAAGTTTTGTTATTGCCAAAAATTCTCCTGCCGTCAATGAAGTTTCTACCGAAATCCATCTTGGTACCGCCACCAGCCAATACAGGGGTTCCATTGGCACAATAAGCAGGAAAAATGAATTTTAAGGCTTCAATTACTATTAGGGCAATATCCATTTAGGTTCAACCATACTTGGGGAATTGTGTTTCATTTATTCCCGATTGTCCTATTTGTATGTAGCACACAGTTTGAGAAATGAGTTGGGGTGATTTTTCAACTGTTGCTTTAACTATTTGAGGATATTCAGTAGGTTTAAGCGCGATAATTGTGTCCGCCCAGAATTTGAGAACCCGAGTTGCCACAGGTCTCACATTTGAATTTTCCTCAGTTACGATGCTACGGACTTGGCTGGTTAAGATAAGCGGGATTTTTCGGGTTTTCACGGTTTGTGCCAAGATAGCAAGTTGCCTGTTTAACTCTCGATTTACACTGTACGCTTTAGAGTAACAAGCGGCTTGGGCACTATAGAGCGAGGTAAAAGTATCAATCACGATTAAACCCACGTTGAAGGTGTAATCTTCTATTCGATCAATCACAGCAGTTTGTTCTCGAAAATCTCTGGGTTTAACTAGCATAATCCGTTCGGCAATAAAGTCGAATTGGTCGTTAACTAGTTGCGAAAGCCGCTTTGCTGAAAATGTATTGTCACAGTCTAAATAGAGCACCTTACAATTTCTCTCGGCGAAGTGGGCAGCACATTGTATTGATAGAGTAGATTTTCCAGTTTCAGGTTCCCCATAAATCAAAGTAATTGTTTGGGGTGAGATACCTCCTCCGATGCTATTATCGATGCATTCAATGCCAGTGGAAGTTTGCGTCATGCTTTCACGTCTACATTATTAGCTTGAAAATAAAATATCTGTTTTGCACTTAAACATTAAGGATTGTTTTATGAAAGAAAAATTGCCATTGCAGCAGCGAATGGTATAACCTACTTTCACATACAGGAGTGGCGGTGTAGAAATCAGGGACCCAACGACCTCATACGAAGCAATGAGGCACCCCAGAAAGATTAGACATATATCTTCTGCTACCCGTATTGCTGAGAGAACAGGAATCAAAGTGACGAGGATAAAAGACCTTGAGGCAAACCATTCAACCAAATAGAACTCTGCTAGTCGATGGTCCAGCATCAGTTTGCCTAGTTTCTGGAAAAACTGAAGTTTTTGGTTACCCCATCAAAGAAGCCCAGCTTGTGGTTGTCCGCACCGGAAAAAGGATGGCCTTTCATGCGATAGAAACTTCAGAAGTGGAAGTGATGCTGGGCGCAAACGCAACCATGAAGGAGTTTGAAGGAAACACCATCCCCGAATCATGGAATCATCCCATCCAAGTCTTGCGAGAAACAGAGAAAAAACCTACTATCATCATGGTTATTGGCACTTCTGATTCAGGAAAAAGCAGTTTCTGCACTTACCTCTTCAACAAACTCATAGAAAACAAAGGCAGAGTGGCAGTATTGGATGGCGACTTTGGACAATCCGACATCGGTCCATCCGCGAGCGTTGGGTATGGCATCGCATCTAAGCAGATTACTGAGCTCTATCGTTTAAAACTTCAAAATGGCTACTTCCTCGGGGTCATTTCGCCTGTTTCGGCTACTTCCAAAATCATCGAGGGATTAAAATCGATACTAACGGAGATTTGCCAGCGGCAGGCTGATTATATTTTAATTAATACAGACGGTTGGATCAGCAACGAAGACGCCGTTGATTATAAAATTGCGTTAATCGAGGTTCTGAAACCTGATTTGGTGGTGGGTATTCAGGTTCAAAATGAACTGGAACCTTTAAGGGCAAAGCTTACTCAACCGATAATGTTAGTTAAGTCCTCCGATGCTTTGAACATGCGGACTCCAGAAAAACGTAAGGTCCTACGTGAAATGACATACACGCGCTACCTAAAAAACGCCAAAATTCAATGTTATCCGCTTAGCCAAATAAAGGTGGAGCCAAGAAACGCAGTACCAAAGAAACAGGAACCCGAAAAAGGTGTTCTAGTTGGTTTATATGGGCATAGAACAAAGTTTCTGGGAATCGGTATCCTTCGGGCGGTCAACGTTAGTAGACACGTGCTAAAGATACAAACTGCGATCACAACCACGCCTCAACGAGTTGTTTTTGGAAAGGTACTATTAAACCGTAAACTCCAGGAACTTGAGGATTAACCAGTAAAGAACCTACGAACGTCCTCTGCCAAAAGGCCAGGTTTATCTATTATAGTTTTCATGCCGGTGGTTATCCATGAAGGCAAAAAGCTTTTGCAGTAAGCGCTGCCGAAACGATAATCCAAAAAGACAATGGCTCCTTTATCGTCAAGCGTCCGAATAGGTCTGCCGGCCGCCTGTGAGGCTTTTTTCATAGCGGGCAAAATGTATCCATATTCTCGGCCATGCCCCGGAAAATGTTTCTCGTAATATTCAATTTGTGCTTTCACCCTTGGAGTTGGCTCTGCATATGGCACCCCGACAACTACCACTGAATTCATTTGGTTTCCGGGAAAATCTACACCCTCCGAAGTCCGTCCGCCCTGAACACCCAAAAAAACTGCTCCGCCCCGGTCACCACAAGCTTTGAACTCCCCCACCAGTTTCTCGTTGGATTTGGAAGTCATACCACTTTTTTCGTAAAACAATGGTTTTAGTAGTTGATTCTCTAAACCCTCGGAAAGAAGGGAGTTTAGAACTTGAAAAGACGCAGCGAAGATGCCGGTATTAGTGGGGGTACTATTGACAACTTCGTTTATGCGATCAATCATGTTTTGGTACATCTTTGGCGTTCGCTTCTCCATCGAGGTAGTCACACCCATACATACCGCCGAGAAAACGTGCTCCTGTGGAAACGGGGAGGATGCTAGGAAATGCACTGTATTTGGAGGCAGCTTAGTGATTCGTGCGAAAGCTTCAAGCGGCTGTAGCGTTCCCGACATAATCACGTTAGCGTAGGTTGCAGAAAAAACGGGTTCAGTGATTTTAGCGGGATCAAGCGCTACAATTTCAAGTTTAGCCGTTTTGTTATTGTCTTTATTGAAGTATTTGCTAGCCACATTAATGTAGGCGTCATCGCCAATAGTATCTAACCATTTTTGTAGAAACTCTCCAAGTGAGTTGACGTAAGAACGGGGATTTTTGCCCTCAGCAAGCAATGCCTTTTTGATTGCCATACCTGCTTCATGAATATGTTCAAAGAACTCACGGGGCTTTGAGATATTGCCCTGCTTCTCCACGATTTCGATAATGTGGCTAGGCGGGATGATTTCTTCTTTGCTGATTCTATCTGTGAGCTTATCCACTTCGAGACGGAAGAAGTGTGTGAATTGCTCAATGTCTTTGTAGCCGAATTTTTCCGCTTCCATCTCGGCTGCCTTTAGCACGAATAGTGTCAGTTGGTTGCTGGAAATGTCTATAGCTGTTTCAGGCAGATTATGCGCCTCATCCACCACTAGAATAATTTTTGAGAGGTCTGTTTCCAGGTTTTTGAGAAAAGGTGTACGAATTTGGGGATCGAACATGTAAAGGTAGCTCAGTGCAATAACCCTTGCATCAGAAACTGCGCCCTTCACCAGTTCGTAAGCACAGAGTTCTTTTTTTGTACATACCTTGAGGATTTCTGAGCCCATGTAGGGGCGGCTGGCGATTTGCTTCTGAAGTTGCAGATAATCGTAGGTACGTTCTTCCACGTTGACGTAAAAAGGACACCGACCTTTGGCTTTGAGAAGCTCGCAGACTTCCATTAAAGATTTTGAATCGAATGCTCCATTGGCAGCAAAAACATTAAGGCACATCTCGTTTCTGCCTCGGATTGAGACGCCTGTAACTGGGCGACGCTTATACACAGCCCGAAGCTCCTCGATAACGCGGTCATGCTGCCGGTGAGTACGAGCGACGTAAAGAATTTTTAGGTTTTTCTTAACGGCAATCGGCAACACAGCGGAGAGAGAGGATATGGTTTTACCTAACCCGTTAGTGCCCTCAATGAGTACACTCTTGCGATCGTTGACAGCCTGGTTAACGGTTGCTATGAAGTCATCTTGGTGCGGACGCACACTTCCGTAAGGAAAGTACTCAGCAACTTCAACAGGAAGTTTACTCATAATTTTCCTCCGAAACCTTCGAGGGGCAATAGGCTTTTACTGGGCAGATACAACAAAGAGGCTTTTGGGCTTTACAGACCTTCCTTCCAAGAGCAATCAGTAATAGATGTACTGATAGGAAATCTTTTGGTTCAAAAAGAGACTGCAGACTCTGCCTCACCACCTCATAATCGCCGTTTGCTGGTGCAAGTCCCATGCGTTTGGAAACTCTGTTAACATGCGTATCCACCGGTAATGTGGATTTACCAGCAGCAAATAGCAGCACAACATCTGCGGTTTTAGGACCTATTCCAGGCATTGACATGAAGGTTTTCCGTGCCTCTTCTAAAGGCAGGTTAAGGATGGATTTAAGGTCTCCTCCGAATTTCTTCAAGACAATTTTAGACACATTCTGGATGACTTTAGCCTTACTCCTGTAAAGTCCACCAATATGAAGGCATTCTTCGATTTCACCTAACCCCACATATGCCAAACCTAAGGGCGAGATTTCAAAGCGGCCCTTCAGGTTGCCAAAAGCACGTTCGGTGTTAATGTCTGCTGTGTTCTGCGAAATAATTGTTACAATTAGCGTCTCAAATGGATCTTGGTTATCTTTAACGAGGGTAGGCATAGGCAACGTTTCCTTTAGTGTTGCTAGAATTGGTCCTACACAGCTCATAATGCCCTCGCCCTTCTAAGAACATCTGAGTATGCTTTATCTGGCTATAAATATCAATTGTGCAAGAAAATAGCATTTCCACGGATATCTCAGCTTGGGAACACAGAAACTCAATAAGAACAAACTCTACCGCCCGTGCTCCAAAAAGCATCTAGAACTGGAAATCCAAACAAATTGATTCTAAATCGAACATACATTAAACTTATAAATTTAGCCCACCCAGCATAAAGGTAGGCAGAAGCATATTGTTACAGGCTTATCTTAAAAACCACAACCAAGCCCAGTTCTTAGCCGCCATCTTTTATGCGGTCACGGGCGCATTATTACTATCGTTTCTGCCGCTGTCGGGTTATCCGCCGCATCTGGGCTTTATAGGCATATTTAGCCTAATCGTAGCCTATAGTCTGTTGCGAAAACGCCCTTGGGCACCTTGGTTAATTTTTGTTCTGCTAGTAACAAACACCGTTTTTTCCTTGTATACCCTATACGCAGTGGGCTTCAGCAACATCATCGTTGCTATAAGCATGGTTAGCTACGCACTACTCACCTGGATATTCACTTATTATGCGGCACTGAAAAAAGACCTTTAAGTTCTACCAGCGTACCCACGAAAAAGTTGCACCGTAACTTGTTGATCTATATTTACATATGCTTCATTTTCAGCAATCTCAACAAACCCATCTGTATCAATCAACGTGGAAACAGAACCTTCTGATTTTATAGGTTCAGCAATCAAACGACATTTCTCATCAAACATCAATTTAACTAAAGCAAACGTACGACTCCCCTTTGCACTGAACATATGTGCACTGGCAAAGGCAGCAACTGATCGCAGACCCGAAACCGGGCGACCCGCCAGCCGCTGAACTATTGATCGAGCAAACAAATGATACATCAACAACGCTGCAGATGGTTCATTTGGCAACAACAGAATCGGCTTTTTATCCACAAAAGCCGCTGAGAAGGATTTTCCTGGTTTAGCGGCAACACCATTCACTATCAAACCTGGTTTACCTGAAGAAGACATAACTTCAATCACATTCAAACCACCACAAACTAAAATCATATCAGACGAAGACAAAACCACATCAAGAACATTCCTCAAGGATACTAATTCATCCGGAACTACTCCGAAATAGAATGGTTTGCCTCCGCACTCCATAACCGCGGTGCATAGACAAAAACCACTAACGTCAAAGTTTTTTCCTGCTGGCAAAGATTCTACGAGTTCACTAACTTCCTCACCAATGGAAAAAACCGCGATGATAGGTAATTTTTTAACCTTAACCTGTCCTAAACCCAAAGCTGCGAGGACACCAATTTCGGCAGCACCCAAAACCTGCCCCTCTTTGAATACAACCGCGCCCTTTTGGATATCGCTACCATGCCTTCGCACATTCTCACCTGCAGCGACCGAGCCAAAGAAGTGAACAGCGTCATCGTCCCGCTCTGCATTTTCGAAAGCAACCACAGCATCTGTACTGTCTGGAAGAAGGACGCCAGCAGCAACCTCAACTACGTCACCAGGCGCATATGAAGTTTTAGGGATTTCACCTGTGGCTATATAATCTACTACTTTAAGCGTCAAAGGAACATCCTCCGACGCACTAAACACATCGGCTGCCCTAACAGCGTAACCACCTACAATGGAAAGATCAAATGAAGGAATTTCAAAGTCTGCAACTATATCTTCAGCTAGCACACGATTGTAAGCTTCCATCAATACTGCAACCTCCACTTCCAAAGCATCAACTCTAAAGTTGGCTTCAATAACGCGTTTAGCTTCTTCGATCGTCAACAGCTTCCTAATCATATAGGCTCACATACCTTAGCTCATTGATCTAGACGTAAAAATGTATCGAAGAGGAAATAGTGGAGTGAAGTTTGAAGACCCTATTAATAGTAAAAAAAATCTATTGAAAACATTTTAAATTCAAAATAGTATACATCATTTAGGCACTATAAAGTGAATTGTAATCTCTTTGTTTTTTTGTTATCGATTAGTGAGAGTTAGTAGCCAAGCTGAGACCAACAAACAGACAGCAGAAATAATAAACGTCGCATAGAAACCCCAATAATATGACAAAAATCCTGAAAAGAATGATCCCAGCATTGTTGCGGAACCAGCCAGTGCACTGTAAACACCCAAATGTGAACCGTTACGGCCTGGGCTGAGTGAGTTGAAAACCATGGTGTTTGAAGCAGTGTAGTAAATAGAGTAAGCAATTCCAGAAGAAAGCGGATAAAAAAGCAGAACTGGAAGCAAAAACCAAAAACCTGTTAGGAAATAAGCAAACACACCAATCAATCCATAACCTATAGCTCTGAGTAACAGTCCCCAAACGGCACTTTTAACAGGTGATTTACGTTCGGTATATGGGCCTGAAAACCTAAAAGATATTATTTGTATAACCAAGCCTGCTAGAATGACTGAAAAAACCAACAATTCTGATAATCCGTTGGCATCCAAAGCTGGAACCAATGAAGTGTTAAAGATACCTGCAGAGAGGAAAAAACCGAAGATAGCCATGTAAAGTAGACCTGTCGCCCTGAGAAGTTCATGGCGTATGTTCCTGAAAACACGATTAAAGTCATGACGAACTGGGATTTTCAGGAATATGTATGGCAAATACCGAAGTCTATTGAAGAAGCTTTGTTTATGCATGACTAATATCTGACGCTCAAAAGGTACTGCAGGTTCTTTGATCAGAAAAGTAGCTAAAAACGCTGAAACCAAAGATAAAATCGCCAGTGGGACAACTAAGTATACGAGGGGAACATAGAATAACCAAATCATACTCAAGAGTAAACCAATCGTTTGCCCAATGCTGGTGATCATTGAGAATTTTGCAAATGCAGACGCCCATTTAGATTTCTGTTCGTTCTCCATAACAAGCAGGTTAAGTGGTGTAGTCGAAGCGGTTATAAAAAAAGAAAACAAAGCATATAGAAAAGAGATCCAGTAGCCAGTATTTGCAACCAAAAACAACAACAAAAGCAAAGGAGTAACCAAAAAACTAGCCAGGACTAGCGGACGTCGCTGTTGAAAACGGTCAGTTACAAACCCCCAAAACAAAGCAGCTGGAATACCAACCGCGTTAAAGAGGGTTAAAGCTAAACCAACTTCTACGACACTACCGTTGAGGTGAAGAATTAGTAACTGCACCAAAGTAGCTGCAGGTCCCAAAGCAATGTTAAAAGGAAGTACAGCACTTACCCATACAGACCGATATTTATTGTCAGACGTGTTTGGATTCAAAAGACGGTACCTCCGAAAAAAAGGCAAATCCGTTGCCTATAAATTCTAACCCTAAACTCATAACCTTAAAAAATAATGCAACCATCGTAAAAATAATTTTCTATTACTCAAATTTCTAAAAGTAGTCATTTTTAAGTACTGTTTATACCTAAAAATCAGCTGTTTTTTCTTTAGCCACCACAGTCATTTTTTTAATGAAATTTTTAACTTCACTATTTTCACCGTGAACTAAAAGTTTGCCATCCTTCTGCGGAATGATTTCAAGATTTGCCTCGTTAGCAAGTTGCTCTATCCTCTCTGCAGTCAAATTTTCAATAGGTTCTATTCTAATCCATTTTTGGTGTCGAGGCACACCCATCACAAATTCAACTTCTTCTGGATCCTCGCATACTTCCATATTAGCTTCCTCAAGTTGCCTCAGCCACTCGTCAACTCGTTGGGAACCGAAGGTTTTTTGGGCTTCCGTCACCAAATAAGCCTCAACATTCGCATTGAGTTCCTCAGCTTTCTGCATGGCGTCACCGTGAGAGCCGTCGGTACAAGAAAGTTTAATCATCGATTTGGCTGCCCGCAAATCCTCTATGGTTTTTGTGGGCACCAAAACGCCTGCTTTTTTGAGGGCAAGCATCATATCTTCTAGCAGTCTCCAAGTTGCCATTGTGTGACCCATAAACTTATCCTCACTAAGTAAAAGCAGCTTTCCCCTTTTAAGGGTTAATTGTTCTACGATGATTTAGAAAGGATTAAATTATAATTCTTACGTAGGTAATGGTGAGGCATATTTTTGCAACCTAACTGGGAACAGTTAGACTTCGGGATCCCAAACCAAACCCAACTAAACCTTAGACTAAACAACTTTCCCATAGAAATTAGCTTAATCGAAAAAAAGAGCATCGTTTACTACTTCAACAAATATCCAAAAATGATTTACAACCGCTCATTTGGTGCTCAAATGAAAAGCAAGTATTTGAGCGCCGTTAAAGTCGTGCAATCTGTAACAAAAAGTATATCGAACAACAAAAGAGAATTCTTTGGGGAAAAGACTATTGGTGATGAAAATGATGCTTAACACAGTGAAATCCGAGGGCTTAGCCCACAACAGCTACTACCTTGCAAGCAATGGTGAAGCTGTTGTAATTGATCCCCGCCGAGACTGCGAAATCTACACTGAACTCGCATCTAAAGACTGTACCAAAATCAAGTATATCTTGGAGACACATAGAAACGAGGACTATGTCGTGGGTTCACTTGAGCTGCAGAATATGACTGGAGCCCAGATTGGGCATAGCAAAGAGTTACCCTTCAGGTACGGTGAAAATAACCTAGCCGACGGCGACACGTTAAACTTGGGTAACCTCAAAATTAAGGTTATTTACACACCCGGACATACTAACGAGTCTGTTTGCTATCTCGTCTTCGAGAGAGAGGAAGCAAAAATGGTTTTCACCGGGGATACATTATTTTCGGGCTCAGTAGGGCGAGTGGATCTTTACGGAAGAGATAAGTGGGCAGCTCAAGCTGAAGACCTCTATAGTTGTCTCCAAGAAAGGCTACTAAAGCTTGATGGCGGAGTGCTCGTTTATCCCGCACATGGTGCAGGCAGCATCTGCGGTGGGGAGATCACGGGTATTGAACCTACAACGATTGGCTACGAAAAAATAACTAATCCTTACCTGAGATTGAGTAAAAAAGAATTCGTCAAAAAATCCATGAGTGAGAGGTTGGCTGTGCCACGCTACTTCAAGCAAATCGAAGAATACAATCTCAACGGTCCACCATTGCTATGTAAGCCCAATTATCCTGAGCCACTACCACTATCCGAGTTTGAAGACGAAATGCAACAACAAAATATTATTGTGGTCGATACACGACGTCCAAACGCTTTTGCGGGTTCGCACATTCCAAATTCACTTAGCATGTGGCTAGGAGGAACCAGTGTTTATCCAGGATGGCTCATGGACCCATCTCAACGCGTCATTTTTGTACATGAAAAAGCAGAAGACAATAGTACAGCAGCAGTAAGGTTCTATAGGCTGGGATTTGATAACATCATTGGTTACCTGTGCGGAGGCATTGATGCATGGCAGGAAGCAGGTAAACCTTTCCAAAATTTTTGCACTATAAACGTCACTGAACTTCGAGATAAGATGGAAAAAAACCAAATTTCACTTTTGGATGTTCGAGATCCCCGTGAATGGTCACAGGATGGGTACATCGCAGGTGCGAAACTTATAAGCTTCTATGAATTGCCAGAAAAAAGCCAGTCCATATCCAAAGAAACGCCCCTTGCAGTTACGTGCTCAGTGGGGAACAGAAGTAGCATAGCGCTCAGCATCCTTGAACGCGCCGGGTTTAAAGGCACAAGTAACGTATTGGGTGGCATGACCGCATGGAAAAAACTGAGGTACCCAACTAAAAAAACAGTAGATTAACTTGTTTCCTTTAGAGCTTTTGCTAACCGGGTTGTTTTGGCACTGTCCTTTGGCTCCAGTAGTTCATTAACAAGCCCATATTGCCGCTCATAGATATGGCAGTTTTTTGAGTGAAAAACTAGCTTGCCCGTCTTAAGTGACAGGTTACCCCGTTCATTAATCTCTGAAACGAATGCCTCATTGAAGAGCTGCAACCCAGCAATGTTAGCCGGCAACCCTCCGAACGCATCCCAGCTTCGGAAGTAGCAGGTTAAATGCATTTGCTCATCCATGATTTCTGTGTCAATAAGGCTAAGGCATGGGGGTTCGCTTTTATGGTTGTTTTCATCGAACTTTTTTATATCAGTGGGCAACCGAATGACCATTGTTACTTGGCGATCCCGCTGTTCCTCCGCATACCGTTTTACAGCTTCTTCCACTTGATTCACGGGATGGTTGAGGCGGCTGCCGTAGGTGTAGGTTTCCTGCTCTTGCTTATCGCCACACCACAAGTATTCTAGCGCATAGCCCTGCACGTATTTGAAGTCGCAGGGTGCCTTATCGCTGACGAGGGGACGGTTTTCGGGGTGTGATATCTCAATTGACAGGTTGAGTTTTTTTGTTTCGGTTTCCTCTGAACCGAAGCCCACTCGAAAAATGTCGCCGTCTCTCCAGATGCTGCGTAACGTTTTGAACCATGCGTCTGGAAGGTCAAATGCTGTTATTTTCAGATGCTTCATAACAGATGCCTCGGAGATACCCAATATTGTCGCTATGTGAGAATATAAGTTTACGGCTATAACGACTTTGAAAAAAGAAGGTCTTAGCGTTGAATTCCAATTCTAAAAACAAAAATAAATAAAAGAAATTTTGGTGGCTTAGTAAGGCATTCCGCCCATACCGCCCATGCCACCCATACCTCCCATTCCGCCCATTCCTCCTGGGGGCATTGGAGGCATTTTACTGCCGCCTTTGATGCTTATCAGGTCATCAATTTTCAGAATCATATTGGTGGCTTCTGTAGCTGATTTTATAACTTGCAGTTTCACACGAAGTGGTTCAACGATCTTTTTGGGGCACATGTCAACGATTTTGCCTGTGCTAACGTCTATGCCGAAGGTTGTACTGCCTGCTTTCTCATGCTGGGCGCGGAGTGCAACCATGATGTCTATGGGGTCAAGACCAGCATTCTCAGCAAGGGTTAGCGGGATCTCTTCAACTGCTTCTGCAAAGGCTTCAACTGCCAGTTGTTCACGTCCTCCGACTTTAACCGCGAAGGCGCGGAGCTTCTTTGAGAGTTCAGCTTCAGGCGAGCCGCCACCTGCAACGATTTTGCCATCTTCAATGACGTTGCGAACGACACATAAGCCGTCATGTAGACTACGTTCTGCCTCGTCGATAACATGGTTTGATGCGCCACGGATAACAATAGTTACTGCTTTCGGGTTTTTGCAGTCACGTATGTAGATGAGTTTATCATCACCAATTTTAACTTCTTCAACACGCTTTGCTTTTCCCAGTGCATCTGCATGAAGTTCCTTAACGCTTGCGACTATCATGGCACCTGTGGCTTTGGAGAGTTTCTCCATATCGCTACTGCTTACGCTTTTCACTGCGAGTACACCAGCTTTGCCGAGGAAATGAAGTGCCATATCGTCGATGCCTTTTTCGCAGAAGACCACGTTAGCACCTGACTTGGTAATTGAGGTAACCATATCTTTTAGCATACGTTCTTCTTCGTCGAGGAACATTTTCATCTGGTCTGGACTTTCGATGTTAATTTTGGCGTCGAACTCGGTTTTCTCGATTTCCAGTTTGGCATTGAGAAGCGCGATTTTTGCTCCATCAACGAGTTTTGGCATGCCGGAGCTAGCGACTTCTTTGTCGATAACCATGCCTTTGACCAGTTCAGTTTCATCAAGGCTTTGACCATGTTTTTTAACGATTTTAATTAAGTCAATGTCTGCGATGTATTTCCCTTCAACTTTCTCAGAAACCTGCTTTACGGAATCCACTATAATTTTTGCAAAGTGATCTTCGGCTACATTGATGCTTTTGCTTGAGATAGAGGTCATTGCGACTTCCTGTAGGGCTTTGTCATCTTCGAATGCAACTGGCAAAGCGATTGTCTGCAAGATTTTCTGGGCTTCTTCACTTGCTTTCTTGTAGCCTTCTATTATAACGGTCGGGTGAACGTTTTTGTCAAGTAACCCTTCGGCTTTTGCCAGAAGTTCACCTGCCAAAATAACTGCAGTTGTCGTTCCATCGCCGACTTCATTATCCTGTGCCTTAGCAACTTCCACTAGCATCTTTGCTGCTGGATGCTGTACATCAAGTTCTTTCATGATGGTTGCACCGTCGTTGGTTATAGCAACGTCACCCATGCTATTGACCAGCATCTTATCCATACCACATGGACCAAGCGTTGATTTCACGGATTCAGCAACGATTTTCGCAGCCATGATGTTGTTTTTTAGAGCTTCGCGGCCAGTACTTCTACCTGTACCTTCTTTTAGTACTAGAACGGGGATGTTTCCTCCACCTTGAGACATAATTTTCACCAATATTCCAGATTTTTAAGTATAAACTGGAATTGAACAATCAAGACTTCGAATATAAATTTTTCTAAGCATCTTTACAATAAAAACATACTTAGACCAACACATTCAATGGAAAAAAGAACTTGCCTTGATTTCAAACTTCTATCTTTCTAGTCTTATTCAATGGTGCTGAGATTGTCTATTGGGCGTCTTTTCTGATGCCAAAAGCATTATTTCGTGCAGCTGAAACTTTGATGATAGCTAATTAATGAATGAGAGAATTCTGACTTCTCTCGGAAGTAAACTAAGCTTTAATTATATTGTAGCCCGAGGCTTTGCGAAGTCGATTCACTATCGCTAAACCTAAACCATCTAAAGGCACACTTTCAGCGATGATAATATCAACGCCCGCTACATCAATTTCACGCAGTAAACGAAACAGGTTCTGCGCTACTGATGCGAGGTTATGTCTGCTGCCCATTGACTTAACAATGTCGGCTTTATGTGAAGACAGGGTTTCGTCGGTAGCGAGAACGCCTACTTTGGTGCCTTTACATCTGTACGATTCGGATAATTCCGTAATTTTTTTAACCATCGCCTCCAAATTACCCCCCACCAAAACCACTTGGGCTTTCGGAGCATAATGCTTATGTTTCATGCCTGGTGAACGGTTTTTTTCCAGCGGCAACTCTGCTTCCGCCTCAACGAACGGATGCAGCTGCAACTCAGGGAGCACCTTCCGTAAAGCTTCGAAGGATGTCCCGCCAGGGCGTAACAACATTGGTGGGTCAGAGCTGAGGTCTACAACTGTGGATTCTACCCCAATTTCGGTATTTCCACCGTCTATGATGGCGTCTATACGACCGTTAAGATCCTCAAAAACGTGAGTCGCAGTTGTTGGACTTGGTTTACCTGCAAGATTCGCGCTGGGCGCGGCGATTGGACACCCACTTTCTTTAATCAAGGCAAGCGTGACTGGATGTTTAGGCATACGAACTGCTATTGTGTCTAAGCCCGCAACGGTTACATCTGGCACCTGTGCAGAATGCTTAAACACAAGTGTCAGTGGACCTGGCCAAAACCGACGCATAAGCAATTCAGCCTTTTTGGGCACCTCCAGAACCAACGGTAAAACATCAACGACATGGGCTATATGAACAATAGGAGGATTATCCAAAGGACGTCGCTTCGCGTCAAAGAGTCGTAAAACGGCGTCTCCTTCAAGCGCATTTGCGCCCAAACCGTAAACAGTCTCAGTAGGAAACGCAACTAACCCACCATTCCTAATTATTTCTGCTGCCTTTTCGATAATATTTGACTCAGGATTTTCTGAATCAACTTTTAGGAGGAGGGTATGCAGTTGGAACGCCTACTTTTTAGCAACCACTGAGATGTATTTACCGATATTTGTTTCTTCCCTATTAATAAAAGGTGTTTTTGGTAGAATTTGATTTCCTCATGTCTCTTGTTCCCGGGTGTTTTCGCTAAATATTACGGGAAGCAAATTTTTTTTCACCTTTACCTCTACATTGATATTTGATGTTGCAGAAATACGGAAAGAGTAACGTTTCCTAGGTTTTGTATGTCATAACCGCTACTAAAAAGACTTATTCGCATAGTCATAGAACTCAACCGCTGAGTTTATTCCCCTGGAGCTCTTGAATTGTAGGTTTCTTTCCAGCAGACAATTGGAGATTTCTGGTCAATACGATTGGGCAACATCATATAAAATGGAGAAAATCGCTTTGAAGTTAGCAGTTATAATCTGAGAAGCGTATTTGAGGGTTTCAAGAATAAAAATTAGATTGGTGTAGATTCTTTTTGACTATTGCTGTCGCCCTTTAGCACCTTATCTATTAAGTGCATGAAGAACTCCTGTGATTGAATTTCGTTGATACGATCAAGGTAAACAGAGACAATAGCTATTTTGCCTTTTTTTGTTGCCACGTACTCTGAGAACATACGAGCAGAAATAATATTTTTATCGCCCAGCAACACTGAAGAGGTAACTTGACCCATAGTATCCCTAGGTTTGGGAACAGCGATTGCTAAAGTGCCTAGTTTGTCTTCCTTTTCGCTTAGCATAATCATAACGCTGTTTTTGGACTCCACATAAACAGCAAGAAAGCGTGTGTCCTGCTGCTGAATTTCCTCTTTGACGATATTAGCACGTTCCAAATGCTTCTCCCTCTGGCTTTTGGTTATGCGGCAACTACTTAAAAAGACTTCATACAAGAACAAGTAGTTTTTCAGTATACTTGCTTTCAAAAAAAACGTTTAATTTGGGCAAAACCGAATCAGATATAAAAATTAAGAGAAGGAGAGTTTTAGGTAACCTCCCTGGTGAAAGGACATTTTTTGCCTGAGATGTCAAGTATAAAGATCAATCGAGTTAAGCCTACCTTAAAGGACTGGTTTTGATCCAAAAATATGAGTGAATTATAGCAAACACAAACGACGTCATTTAGAGTTTTCCCGGATGAGAAATCTTGACGTATAAGATCATGGAGAAGCTTGCTTAAAATTTCGTTAATTTGTTAATAATTTTGAGAAACCAGTTTACATCTAAACCAAATTCAAGTATGAAGATGTCTACTTATGAGATTCATCGGGTTTATTTCTTGCTTTATAAGATGCAGGAGTCGGAAATACTTAATATAGGGAGCATCTCATTTCTGTGCTGGAAGGAATAAAATTGAGTGATGATATATCCAAGTTACCGCCTAACGTTCAAGAAAGGCTTCTAAGACTCCAGCAGCTACAGCAAACCCTGCAGTCAATTCTAGCACAAAAACAGCAGGTTGAAATGGAGAAAAATGAAGTAGAGCAAACCTTAGCTGAACTCGAAAAAACTACCTCTGACGCAGTTATCTACAAAGCAGTGGGCTCACTTCTTGTAAAAGCTGATAAGGTCAAGGTTTCTGAGGATTTGACTGAGCGTAAAGAGCTTTTGGGCACTCGCAGCACAGTTATTGCACGCCAAGAAGAACGCATACGAAGTCAAGTAAAGGAAGCTCAAACTAAACTTCAGGAAGACCTCAGCCCAGTTTCAGGTCAATCCCTTTCTTAAAATAGAGTGTATGCTTGATGGTTGAGCTGGGTTTTCCTGAGCTAACCACCGAGCAAATCGAACTTTTATGTCAAACTGCTGAAGCTGAAGCTCAAAAATACATACTGTCGAAGGTCTCAAACAAAAACATCGAGCAATTAGACATCAGCATTGAAGCCGATGGTGCCAAACCCGTTAATGTCACCGTTGAAATCAATCTTCAGCTCACAAAAGCAGAAAACGATGTTAAAGTGGAAATATTGGTTAAGGAAGCTGTGGATGCTGCTCACCGTGCAATTGAAAGTTTTTTGAGAAAGATAAAATGAGCTTTAAAGAATTAATCCAGAATATTGAGCAGCGGCAGGCAGGTTTTGTACTTTTGCTTTGTCATCGCAGTGCTGACGCAGATGCAATTTGCTCAGCGTATGGTTTGCAGGGGCTGCTTAAGCGGTTTCTACCTAACATTGTTGTTGAGATTGGTTGCCCGCAGGGGATCAACAAACCCTCGAAGGCTCTCTTGGAGAACATGCCAATAGCCGTGAACCTCAAACCAAACATAGAATCCGCCGAAGTCATCATTCTTCTTGACATGAACACTATCGAACAGCTAGATGAAGTAGCCGATGTCATAAAGAGGTCTCCTGCCCCAAAATTCATAATTGACCATCATGCCCCAAATCGTGAAACAATGCAAATCTGCGAGTTTTGCCTCGTCGATGAAAAAGCGGCGGCGAACTGCGAACTTATCTATCGCCTATTTGCGGAGGCCGACGTAAAACCCACCCTCAACGAAGCCAAAGCACTCTTCGTAGGCATCGCTTTTGATACGCGACATTTCGCTTTAGCGAACTCTCCCACTTTTGAGATCATAGCTAAGCTGGTTGTGGAAGGCATCGATGCGCAGCAAACGCTCGCCCAGTTCGCTTTACCTATTGACCTATCAGAGCGTGTAGCCAAGCTTAAAGCGTGCAAACGTGCAAAAATTATGAAACTGGAAGGTTGGATAATTGCACTGTCTCACGTTAGTGCTTATCAGGCGCCTGCAGCTAAAGCGTTAGTGGATTTGGGGGCACATATGTCGGCAGTGGCAGGTAAGAAAAACGGGAAGGTTGAGATTAGTTTGCGAAGCATAAGGCAGTTTAATGAGGGAACGGGTGTACACCTCGGTGTGGATGTCGCTACCCCACTTGGAGAGTATCTACAAGGAGTCGGGGGCGGTCATGCGATGGCAGCAGGGGTAAGCGGCAAAGGCGAAATACAAGATGCACTCAAAATGTGCCTTAAACTTTTGAGACAGAAAATAATCAAAACTGAGTAGCTACGCTTAAATGAGCAAACCGTAACGCTTAAGGTGAGTGGGCTCAAAATCATGGCTATAATTGAAACCAAAAACCTCACTTACACCTACCCTGGCGCATCCAAACCATCAATTTCTAATGTGTCCATTAAGGTAGAGAAGGGGGAGTTTGTGCTCATCACTGGTCCAAGCGGCTGTGGAAAAACCACTTTGTGCCGAACATTCAACGGATTGGTACCACATTTTTACCAGGGTGAAATCAAAGGTGAAATCAAAGTTGCGGGCATAAACACCCTCGACAACCACACCTACGAGATGGCAAAGCATGTCGGGCTTGTGTTCCAGAACCCTGAAAATCAGCTTTTCGCGCTCTCCATTGAGAAGGATGTGGCATTTGGTTTAGAAAACGTCAGCACCCCCAGAGCTGAGATGCGTAAGAAAGTTGATTGGGCACTAAAGCAAACAGGCATTTACGACATTCGTGAGCGTTCACCTCATGAAATCAGCGGAGGGCAACAGCAACGCGTAGCGATTGCAGCGGTGTTGGCAATGGAACCCGAAATCATAGTACTTGATGAACCTACCTCTTTTCTGGATCCACTTAGCGCCGAAAGGATTTTTGAAGTCATCCACAAACTCAACAAAGAACATGGTATAACTGTGATTTTGGTGGAGCATCGACTTGACTTGACGGCGAAGTACACCAATCACCTCATTGTCATGGATCAGGGTATGGTGCGTTTTGAAGGCGACCCAAGGCAAATATTGAACAATGAAGAAACAAGATTAATTGGAGTTGGTATCCCCAAACCTACCCTACTCTTTCAGATGCTCAAAAAGGAGGGTTGGAACCTCGGTGAGCGAACACCTCTATCTAGCGAGGAATTGGCTGATCAACTATTGGAGGCGCTAACCCTCAAATGATTGAAGCTGAAAACATCCATTACAGCTACCCGAACAAAATCGAAGCCCTAAAAGGTGTCTCACTCAAAATTAAAGACGGGGAATTCGTTGCTATAATGGGGGAGAATGGCGCAGGCAAATCTACCTTCGTCAAGCATTTCAATGGATTACTTAAGCCGTCACAGGGTAAGGTTAAAATTAATGGAGTGGAAACCACCAAATCCAGCGTTGCAACCTTAGCGCGCAACGTAGGCTTTGTTTTCCAGAACCCTGACCACCAACTCTTCAGCGAAACTGTAGAGGAAGAAATCTCGTTCGCTCTAAAAAATTTTGGTTTCGAATCCAAAATTATCGAGGAGCGGGTAACGTGGGCGCTGAATCTACTCTCACTAAGCCAGTACCGGAAGACTTCACCGTTTCTGCTCAGCGGTGGCGAACGCAAACGAGTGGCTTTGGCATCGGTATTGGCGTGGGACCCCAATACGCTGATTTTAGATGAGCCCACTATTGGACAAGATCATGAACAGAAAGAGAAACTCCGACAGTTCATTATTCAGATGCAAACCCAAGGTAAAACCGTTGTCACCGTGACGCATGATGTGGAGTTTGTGGCGGAATGCAATCCCCGCGTTGTGCTTATGAAGGAGGGCAAAATTGTAGCGGACGGGTTGGGCTGCAAAATCTTAACCGATCCTAATATGCTAGAGTTATCCTCGATTGTGCTTCCTCAGATAGCACAGGTTTTCACGCTGCTTTCATCTTTGGGGTTGCCTAAAGACGTCATCGATATTTATGAAGCAAAAGCATTGTTGCTTAAAGCCATGGAGAGACGGGGCAAATGAGTGTTTTTGACGGCTTAAAATTCCGTAAAGTCTCCTCACCCATACACAACCTTGACCCCCGCATAAAATTCATCTATGTCATCATCATCTTCATCGCCGCCATAATGTTCAACCATGTTATTCCATTAGTAATTCTCTTCATTATTCAGCTGCCATTTGTTTTATTGGCGCGCGTACAGCGACAGTGGCTGCGGTCGCTTAGAGGTGCCGCGTTTCTAGCTGCTTTCATATTCGGCATCAATTTGCTAACCACATTCTTCACCAAAGGCTACACGTTACCACCGGCAGACATTGAATTTGCTGCGGGTATGACGCTACGCTTTGTGGTACTGGTAGAATCCTTCAGTGTCTTCTTCCTCACAACTTCCCCGGATCATCTTGGGCTGGCATTAGAACAGTCAAGGGTGCCCTACGAATTCGCGTTCGCCTTCACCACGGCTGTCCGGTTTGTGCCGGTTTTGGCGGAGGAAGCCCAAACGATTATGGACGCCCAGAAGGCCCGAGGATTGGAACTTGAGAAGGGCAGCTTGCTTAAGCGCATTCGCAACTACATACCGGTCCTCATTCCTTTGATTGTGAGTGCTATTCGCAGAAGCCTCGAATTGGCAGAGGCGATGGAGTCTCGGGCATGGGGGGCAAGCAAAAAACGCACCAACCTCTATGCGCTGCGACTCCATAGGGGTGACTATGCACTACTGGTGATAGCTGGGATGATTTTAACAACGGTAATCTACACATACCTCTTCGTGCATGTTCCAACAATAGTTAGCTTACTTTAAGAGAAAGCCTTAATCGTAAACAAAGCAACCTAAAACAAGGGATTTAATGTCTAAGCGTACTCGTTTTGGACCGGCTGGCGTTCCGCCGATGTTTCGTTTGTTAGGCGCAACCACACTTGACACCCCAAGGCTGCTCCATGAGGAAGGACTAGATGCATTTGAGTATCAGGCCGTAAGGTGGGGAGCTAAACCTCAGATTAAACAGGCGGATGCGGTTAAACTTGGCGAAGAAGCAAAGAAAAACGATGTACGCCTCAGCATGCATGGTAGCTACTTCGTAAACCTGTCAGGCAAACACGAGGTAGTAGAAGCCAGCAAACAGCGGCTCTTAGCCTGCGCTACCGCCGCCGACTGGATGGGGGCCTACGTGATGGTGTTCCATACGGGCTTCTATGGAAAATTCGAGAAAGATTACGCCTTGAAAACCTGTATAGAGGCGCTCAAGGAAGTAAGTGAGGAAATGAAAGCGCGTGGGCTTAAAGTCAAGCTTGGACCTGAAACCATGGGTAGAAAATTCCAAATCGGCACCATAGACGAAATTATAACTATCAACAAACAAGTCGAAGACACCCAACTTGTTATCGACTGGGGGCATCTGCATGCGCTACATCAGGGGGCATTCAAGAAGAAAGAGGATATGCAAGCTATCGCCGAGAAAGTCGAGCGGGAACTCGGCACCGAAATACTTCGGAACATGCACTGCCACTTCTCAAAAATCGAGTACACCTTACAGGGAGAAAAAAAACATCACACCCTCGATGAACCAGAATTCGGTCCAGAGTTTCGTTTGCTGGCGGAGGTGATTCTTGATTTCGGCATGCACCCAATTATGATTTGCGAGTCGCCTTTTCTAGACGTGGATGCTCGAAGAATGAAGGAGACACTCAGAGAGGTTGCAGAGAGTAAAGCAATTAAAAACGAGTATTAAACGCTCTATCGTGGGCATCATATTTTCTATCTTATCATATTTATTCAGAACAATTGAGGTATAGGCAAAACCCGGATATAAGAAGACAATAGTGACATTTTCCAAGCCATTAGCAGCTTGATTTTGACATCATCTTTTCAGCTAACTTAAGCTCCGCGACCGTGTTGATGTTAACCGCTAGTTCCTCATCGTGCATGAGGTATATGTCTTGGTCAAGCCATTCATCGCCATAGCGTTTACTTCCGTCGATAACGTTTATTCCCACGGGCACCACTTCTTTATCGTCAGCTTTAAAACTGTACTCGATGCACATGCCCAATTTAGACTTGGTTTCCAACGGCACAGCAACTGTCAAAGCGGGTTTGCCACAGCGCTCATAACGTTCCAAAACAGCATCAATCATTTCAGGCTTCACCAAAGGTAAATCAGCAGCTATCGCCAAGAAAACGCCTAGTTTTTGCGTCTGAACCGTGAAACCCATATCTGAAACATAATCTATACCTGGCGTTTCTATTACTTTTACACCAAGCTGCTTCATGAGCGTGGTGGTTTTTGGTGTGGATATAGTTGTGGCAACGATTATGTCGTCAATTTTTTGGGAAGTGCTCAACGCGGCGAGCACATATTCAATTACAGGTTTTCCACAGACAGGTATGAGCGGTTTCTCCATGGGCAACTTCATCCGTGTCCCTCTGCCACCTGCCATAACCAGCGCAACTACCATAGTGCCACCGCCAAAAGCATAATTATGGCGACCATCCGCGACAATTCGTTTGTGGCTCCGAAAACATCGCCGGTGACTCCACCAAAGTTTCTATGTGCAATAGCAACCATAACTAAACCCGTGATTACAGAGACCAAAACAGTGAATATACCCGCCCATCCAAGCAATAGAACTGCGATTCCAAAAGAGATCACAAGTGCTGCGAAAAGCCGCCAGTTACCACCTCTACCGTGCATGACTTGAAGGAATGCTGAGTTCATCCCTTCATGAACGGATTTTCCTGCCCACGCCGCCACTACCATTGACAATTTTGCAGACATCTCAACAACTAACACGGCGGGAAAAATCAATGGCATGCTAAAACCATAATAAATTACATTATTACTTAGCGAGGCAAAAGCAAAAGCTGTGGTTAGATAAGTAATTAGGCCTAAACCGATTGCTCCTGCACCTGTAAGTTGATCATGCATGACTTCTATCTTTTTTGCCGGGGTACCATGCACCATAATACCGTCTCCAAAATCAAGCAACCCATCCGTATGATGTAGGCCAGTCATCAAAAGTAGCAGCCCCAGAACTAAGCCGCCGACCACAATACTTGGCAAAAACTGAATTGTGACCCAGCCAAACAAGCCTGCCAGTAAACCTAAAAATGCTCCAACAAGTGGGAAAGCCCACATATTGCGTGCGCAGTCAGTCAGTAGGTTCTCGTCCATGGTGACTGGGAAAACTGTTAGGAAAGATAGCAGGTTCTTTAACTTTTGAAGTACCACGGGCGTCTCACTTTATCTGCATCAGTGAGGCATAGTTACGCTCTATCTCCTTAAGAAGAATTTGTTTGTCAATCGCGCCACCGGTCTTGGCCATCGCTGCGATTGATGCTCCACCTGCGCCTACGCCCTCTTTGACGAGACCGGTTTCATAGATTTGCAGACCTGGATACTGTGAAGGACCGAAATCTAGGTCAGCTGCCAATACAGGAACATCGCAGAATTGTTTGATTATGCCGCAGATATCAGAGGATTTGTCTTTGGTCACCCAGCGAGTGGTACCTACTGCAACATTACATAATGATTCAGGGCTAAGAGCGTTAATTACTGCTAAAACCGCTGTCATCTGTGTTCCGCCAGCCATCAGCACAGGAGCCTGACGTGCGCCGCCGATAACTAGACCTACCAACGCCGCCATCATAGGGTCGCCGACTGCAGAAACAGCCTTAATGGGGTCACTTTTTAGGCTACCGAATTTTCCGCCTGCTGCTTTTAATCCAGTTGCAACTACCTCAGCTTTCAAACTATGCGGGTTTTTTGGCAGCGTGCTGCTTACTTTGCCCTGCGCATCAACACCCAACGCCATCAATACGCCTAATGCTGTAGTTGTTCCACCAGGAACGCTCTCACCGATAACAAGATAATCTGCCACCTTAGCTAATTGTTCACCAACGACTTTTGCGCGTTCAATGACTTCTTCTACATTGTCGACACTGTCCCCACTTCGAATATCGCGTCCTGAGCTTCCACTAAGGTCAATATAGGGGATTTGGGGCTTAACTTTAACTCCGCCGTTAACTACCAGCACTGGTATGTCGGCTAGATGTAGAGCAGAAGTCGTAATGAGCGCAGGGGTGGGGATACCGTCGGGGGTAATTGGAACGCCCTGTATACTTTTGCATTTGCCTAATAGCAACAGCTCAGCATCTGCGGGTGGGGTAAAATCGGTAAAGTCGGGGTTTGCACCAGCAGCTGATAAACCTGGGATTTTGGCGGTTTCAGTTGTGGCGATTGTAACTATGAATAAGGGATTTTTTCCTTCAATTTCATCTAAGAAGGCTTTTGCTTTCAACGCATTATTGGCAATTATAACATCCATGGCGGGTCACGCTATTTGGGGGTTACATTCCACTTCTTGATTTCCAAATATCCAAAGCCGTTCTCTAATCTTTGCTTTTCGGTTTCCAACAGTTCAATTTTAGAGGTAAAGTTAGGTCCGTCAGTTATTACAGTATGGTATTCTCCGCCTTCCCCGCATACATCCACTCCGCCCATGGCCAAAATATCGTCATAGAATTCGCGATCCAAAACGCGTCCCAACCAAGCGAGACTAAGGACTTTATTGGTGCGGACAACTGTTGCTTTAAAGCCTGTTTTAAGGTAATCGAGGTAAATCTGTTTAGTATCACCCATCCATAAAGGCTTTACTGGAACTAAACCTACTTCATTGCAAATTCGGCTCAACCAGCCTTCTTCATGCCCGGCTACCTCATAGATATCGCCTGTTACTAGACCCTCGGCGCCCATTGCTTTGCATTCAGAGAGCATTGCTTTAAAATCATCCTCGTAGGTATTTGCTGAGGTGTTTTTCTTAATTAACGGAACGCCCATTACCTCTGCTTGAGCATCTATGATGCCTGTGGGTATCATATGGAAGTTAGATTTCTCTTTGCTCATCATCATAGTAATTAGGCTGAGTACCTGGTGACCTTGTTGGATAGCAAGGTAGAAAGCGTAGCAACTATCTTTGCCGCCGCTCCATGAAGCAACAACTTTCACCTATTTTTTCCTCCTGATGGATTATAAACAGTTAAACAGTAAAATAAGGTTTTTCTCGCCAAACATTTAGTTAATAAAGCTGCTGATAAAACTTTGCTCGAAGGATTAGCGGTTTTCTTTATGTTTAGCAAATCATCACCCGAACGTTGGTTGGTTTATCCAACATATTTAATATAAGGCTTACGGAAAAATTCTCAAATCAATCAAGCAACATCAATATTTAGGATAATAAATAAAGAAAAAAACCAAAAGATCACAATCAATAAACTTGAGCTATCCTGTCTTAAAACTTTCCTAAGAATAAGTAAGAGCGCATATAACAAGATAAAATCAACCAAAAATTCCAATTACTGCCTAAATGTCACTTAAAATCAAACAAGTAAACCTGTGCAAAACTTTAAACCATTCTTCACCAGTAAAAACCAAGGTCAAGATGATAATCAACCCACCAATGCTTGAATATCTCGAGAAGAGAGGAATAACCCTCCAAAGTCTAATCGACAGTGCACTTGAAATGTATGTACCTCATCCAGGCATTGAAAATGCAGAAAAAGCCACTGCGCTTCTTAAAGAAGAATTCCTTGACATTTTAACTGATGTTAATATCTCCACTCTCATTGTCGCCGCCTTCCAGGCTCAACAAGAAGCTGAAAACGGGCGTATTCCAGGTCTAACGGTTGAACGTTTCATGGGCAGACCGGGGCTTGTTGCTGACGAACTCATCGGCATAGCAATCGCCACCTACATCGGCGGATCAAGAGGTATGTTTGAGTTTGTTCGTTTCGACCAAGCTAAACCGGGCATCTTAAAAGAGCTGCCTCCTTTGACAAATGACGCCATTGGTGCCTTGGTAGCGGGTGCATCTTCGAATGTTTACACCAAATCACTCAAAGATACAGGGACACCAACATAGTTTACATTTTTCCGCAAATTATAATACTATCGCGGTTGAGGGTTTAAGCGTTGGTTCCGAATGGTTCGAACTCGGCTCTGCATAATCACCCACACTTTTCTGCCGCACGTCGGTGGTATTGAGAAGGTGACTAATGAACAGAGTAAACGTCTACTTCATAAAAACTACGCTCCAACCGTAGTTACCAACCGTATAGGCACACCTAAAAGTTACATCATTGATGGAGTGCCTGTTGAATGCTATGAATCTCTCAACACTGGCTTTCGACTGGGTATTCCCTACTCGATTCCCACAGCTACAAGTTTTGGAACGTTTGATAAGGCTATTAAATCCAGCCAACTCATCCATGCACATGGACACCCCTACCTGACCTCGCTTGTAGCAGGCAAGCTTGCTAAATTCTATGGCAAACCCTTTGTTCTAACCCAACACAACACTTTCATTGAATACAACAACATCTTTGATCAGGTTGAACGACTAAACGATTTATCAGTAGGAAAACAAAACCTGAACTCCGCCGACAAAATTATAGCCATAAGCAATTCCACTAAAGACTACGTGCTGCGGCTAGGTGCAAAACCGAGCAAAGTGAAAGTCATTTATAATGGTGTAGATTTAGCTCGATTCAAGCCTCTGTATAGTAAACGTGAAGAAATGCGGCGTAAACTTGGTATTTCTAGCAATGCATTGGTGATTTTGACTGTTCGAAGGCTTGTTTATAAGAACGGAATAGATACGTTGCTGGACTGCGCCAGAATCGCTATACAAAAGAACCCAAGAATCGTGTTCGTTGCTGTCGGAAAAGGACCTGACCTTGATAGTGTAAAATTAGCTGTGGCACAGTTGGGTATAGAATCAAACTTTAAGATAACAGGATTTGTCAGCGACGCGGATTTGCCAGTATACTATAACTTGGCAGACCTATTTGTGTTACCTTCTAAGTCAGGTGAAGGATTACCGCTGGTGGCGATGGAAGCTATGGCATGCGGACTCCCAGTAGTAGCAACCGACGTAGGCGGTATTAAAGAAATCTTACTTGCAGGCTATGGCAAACTGGTTCCACCCAACCAGCCACATCGACTTGCTGAGGCAATTTTGGAGTTTATAGATGGAGATTTCTCTTCTCGCTCTACTGAGTTACGAGCCCGGGTTGAGGAACAATTTAGCTGGGATTCAAACGTTGAAAAGTTACTTGAAATATACGAAGGACTTATTTAACCTCGATGCGGAAACAATATAGCCCTTTAAGCTGGAAGTTAGCTGATGACATCAAAAGTTGAAATGGTCTCGGTCGTGATTCCAACCTTAAACGAAGCGGGTACCATACTGGAAGCTATAAACACTATCGATAGGCATGTGAGTTACCCCAAAGAAATCATCATCGTGGACAGCAACTCAACAGATGGAACCATAGAATTGGTTAACCAAACTGGTAAATGTCGTTTAATTATTGAACCGAGGCGCGGATATGGAATTGCACTAAGGACAGGTATGAAAAACGCAAAGGGAAACATACTTATCATGGTTGATGCTGATGGTACTTACGAGTTCAAACACATCGATCGCCTCGTCAGCCGTTTAATCGAGAAAGACGCGGACCTGGTTTTAGCGACTCGCATGTATGATCCTAACAAGGCTATGGGGTTTCTCAACTTTATTGGTAACAAAGCTATCACTTTCACCTACGACTTTTTCTATAGTCAATTCCTCAGTGACACACAATCTGGTTTTCGAGCAATCGACCGCAAAAAATATGATAGTGTAAAGTTCAAAGAAACAGATATGCCATTTGCTACAGAGATGCTCATACAATTCGCAAGAGAAGGGTATAATATGGCGGAAATACCCACAACTTACAAGCCTCGAACATACGGTAAAACCAAACTTAAACCTTTTCAGTCGGGGATCAGGATTTTTACCACTATATTTAAGGGGTTTTTGGATGCTAAAACGTTTAGGGTCTGTTATGCACATTGGAAAGCGAATCGGTTTAAGCGATGAAGTCGGCTATGCAGTCGCCGTTTTCATTGCTCTTATTATTGTAGCTTCAACTATTGCGGGATACTACCTGATTTATAGACCCCAACCCGAACCTTACAATACCCTCTCAATTTTAGACGCAAACAATCAAGCCGTAGACTACCCCCACACACTAGTTCACAACCAAAACAGCACCTTTAGCGTCTATATTACAGTTGAGAACCATATGGGCGGTACCAGCAGCCATAACTATCAGGTTCAAACCAAGATCACCCAGGTTTACAAAGGGTCCCCCGTAGACATAACCCCCGTGGACACCTATGATCTGAGTTTGGTCGACGGATCACACCAACAACATAGGATCACACTCACAGAAAATGCTGTGGGTAGTTATACGGTTGTTTTCGAGTTGTATCTTGTTAACGGGGATGGATCGTTGGAGTTTACAGGATATAACAATTGTATATTAGACATAGAGGTTGTTTGAAGTTGACTATGGATGCAACCTCCTAAACGATTCTAATTAAATAATTGACTATGTAGTTCAACAACACTCAATCGAGAACTATACACTCGAATTAATTTTTGTCAACAAATAAAATATTTAACAAATTTCCTAAAACAAGATAAAGGAGAAAAACTATGTTATATCAAGCGATAACTATGGCTAAATTCAGTCATATTTCAATTGCTTTAGCCTGCATAGGTATTCTCGCTGTAACATTTTTTGTTAATCAAGCTGACGCCAATATCAATTGTTACACCCCTGCCTTAGATGACGGTTACTGGTTGTTAAGAGACTCAGAAATTCAATGATAAACGATTCTAACGTGCTTGAGATTGCTGGCGAGGCAACGTTTATGCCCGAGCAGGGAAACTACGCTTTAGATAACTCTACCCTGCAATTTGAAGTATGGCACAATGCATTATATGAAAATAACACGGTGTACAATGGACCCTTCTACCTCGGACGGACTCAGATAACAATGCTATAATCAGAATGGGAAGCGCAACAATATGAACTTGTTCTTAAGCTTTCTTTCGTTTCATTGCATAAGCTTTTTCGATAGCAACTCGATGCACGTTATTATAGGCGCAGAAGGGAATAATTTTCTTATCAGGAGTAATGTAATGCACTACGCATCGACGCACACGATTCACATCAAAGTTGTAGCTATCCATAAACGCCATGCAACCTAAAAGGAAAATTCTTCTTCGAATTTTACCTAACGATTGATATGAAGGTGAAAGATGCATCCGCATTATGCTCTTTATTAGGGTGAAGGTACCGACCTCGCGGGTTACAAGTAGCATATTCATTGACAACATCGAACCCATAAACAGGGAAGAAAGCAATGCCAATTTCCCCTTTGACTCAGCACCCTCAGCAGTTTTGCGGATGTAACTGAAGAAACGATCAAAATTCACGAAGCGGTTAATTGGAAACATCTTGCCCTCTTTAGAAACGTAGATCCAATTTACAATGCCACACTGGGGACTACAACTGAAAAGCGGCCACGGTTTCATCATGAATTTACGCATAATTTTAATGGGCGAAGTCATAACTGACATTGGAAATAGATCGGTGCTTTTGATTTCACCATTGGTCTGCTTTTCAACGTCTTCTGCGAAACTCCATTCACGGAAGTTTTCGCGAAAAGGATTCTCAGTGGCACGACCTGTAAAGGCAATTGGCTGAAAGATTAAACCACGCACAATATCAGTATTTTTAGCTGCAAAACGAATCATGTCTCCAACTTCACTATCGTTGAGGCTTTTCATCAGCGTATTGACAAGGATGATTTCCATATCATGCTTGCGGCAAACCTCGATAGCTTTAAACTTGATATCTACTAATGGTCGCCCACGAACTTTTTTGTTGAATTCTTCATGAAAACTGTCGAAAGAAAGGTAAACGATATTTAATCCGTTATCTTTGAGCTTCCGGGCTAATCCTTCGTCTGTAACCAAATGGGTGCCGTTGGTTGCTAGAATCGTCATAAATTTAAGTTTGTGGGCAGCTGCGATGATTTCAGGCATGTCCTCCCGCTCAAGCGGCTCACCTCCTGAAAAAAGAATCGCTGGTGGTTTGGGATTAGCCTTGGCCGCAAACTCAAGCATATCAATTAAGGCTTCTTTGGTGGGTTCATAGTCCTCTTCCTGGTCAGGAAAAGTTGAAAAGCACACCGCGCAACGGAAATTGCATCGCTTCGTTACATCAATAACACCAATTACAGTTCCAGATGCGTGGTTTTGGCAGGTCTCACAAACGTAGGGGCAGCCATCGGGGTTTTTGGGCGCATTAAGGTCGCCGAGGTACTGGAACTGGTCATATTTTTGCATGTGACTGAAGATAGGCTTACTTTGCCAGTGGGTAGCTTTAAAATCGCCGTGTTCGGGGCATTGTTTGGAAATTTGGATTTTGCCGTTGACATTGGTAAGTTGAGCATCGATTTTCTTTTGGCACTCTGGGCAGATGCTTTTTGTTTCGCTCACATTAACCATCCCACAATGGCTTCAACTATCAGAGCCAGAGGTAGTAACATCATTGACATTGTCACGATACGCTCATATTTACGGATGCTAGCAACAGTTGATGCAGATGTGAATAACCTTATTGCGGAGTAGATTAGCAGTATGCTCCAAAGCAGGATTAAAGGCAGATAATAAACCGTGAATTCACCTATTAAATAAGGCAAGGGTGCTAGAACTCCAGTTAATAGAAAGAAAAATCCGCCGACTTTGGCGGCACTCATGTTACCGATTTTCTGGGGCAAAGTGGGGTATCCAACTTTGGCGTCGCCCTCCACACTAAATATGTCTCGCAATATGTTACCTCCAATAGTGCCGAAGGCAATTGGATAAAGACTTAATGAAACTAAGCTTATTGTGCCAGTTGAAGTTGCCTGCCCGTAAATAAACGCTGTACCAGTTAATACACCCATTAACAGGTTTGCTGCAAAACCAGACTTCCTCTTAATCAAAAATGAATATACCAAAAGCAATAGTGAGTCAATAGCTATAATTGTGAAGCTTAACCAGTTGATAAGAAACGCCATGCTTAACCCTAACGCAAAAAAAACAGCTGAAACAGTGATTGCTTGCTTGTAGGAAAGTGCACCTGATGGTATTGGGCGCTTCGGTTTAATGACTGCATCACTGTCACGGTCATAATAATCATTAATAGCAAACCCGCCGGATGCAATGAAAGAAAGCGAAAAGAACGTCAAAAGAGCCACCGTGACAACACTTAGAGGACCCAACGTTGTTTGGATGTCGACAAAATTTCCTTTAAGTATAGCAAACGATGTTAGGACCGCTAATCCGCCAGTCATAAGCCAATAAGGTAAACGTAGAAGAGCAATTAACCCTCGTGTCAGCGAGGAATCGGTCATGCTGGCAGATTCCTGTCAGCAATGACTTCTTTTATGCTCTCTTCCAAAGTTACTTTAGGGTTCCAACCTAGTTCTCGCTTTGCTTTACTGTTATCGAACCATATTGTCTGAATGTCTCCTTGCCAAGACACACCAGTAGTTGTGACGATTGTTTTGTTTTGCAGGTTAAGTATTTTTAGCATCATTTTGGCTAAGTCGATAATTTTGGTTGTTTTGCCGTAACCTACATTATAGGTTTTACCGTTAGTTGACTCTAAAGAACCTACTGTAATCAACAAATCAACCACATCTGAAACATGTACCAGATCCCGTGCTTGTTGTCCTGTGCCAATGATTTCCAATTTGTTTGGATCTCGGGCAAGTTTTTCAAGGAAGTCGTGAATAACCCCATGACAGCGCAACCCATAGACGTTAGCGAACCGCGCGACCACAATGTCGAGACCGTATTGTTCTCGATACATCTGACAGTATTCTTCGCCCACAACTTTGGATAAGCCGTAGCATGAGAAGGGGTGAAAGCCGTATTCTTCGGCTGTTGGAAGCTGTGTCGGGTTGCCATAAACTGCGGCGCTTGACGCAAACACAACTTTGGCGTCGTCTTTACGTGCTTTCTCGAGGACACACACTGTTCCTTTGGCGTTTGTTTCGAAATCAATTAGTGGATTCTCCATGGAATATGGTACCACAACTTGCGCGGCTAAGTGATAGATCAAATCCTGTTTTGGGGTACCATTGAGAGTTTTCTGGTCTAAGATATCTCCTTGAATGAAATGGGCGACTGGAACATCTTTAACATTTTCGATTTTGCCACTAGAGAGATTATCATAAATCGACAAGTTATTTGTTAACTGCGAGAGTTTACTGCAGAGGTGATATCCTATGAAGCCTGCTCCTCCAGTCACCATTACATTTTTGTTTTTAAGGTCAGCCATCCCGAGTCACGACAAAGCCTATATTCTCTTTTGGCAAAGTTTGTAGGTATATGTCGCCGATGAAAGCTATAAAAACTTTTAGGGATTTGCTGTCTTTCCTAACCATTATCCCAGTTGGAGGAAAAGAGGATTTTATTTTTACAACTGCTGAGAATATGTGGCTTTTTCCGTTAATTGGGGGTTTCATCGGATTGCTTGGCGGTTTATATTTTGTGTTATCAAGTGCAATCGTGGGTTTTCTGTTTAACATAGTCAATGTCTATGTTTCTTTACCTACGGTTCTTGCATCAGCGATTCCAGCAGCTATGACGATTGCGCTTCTTCTGGCGCTCACGGGCTTGCAGCATTTTGATGGCTTAATTGACCTCGGCAACGCAATTGGCTTACGCAACGTGCATGACCGTAAAATGAAGGCGCATGCTTGGACAGTTAGCTATGCAGGCGCGGTTTTGGCCATGGGTGTGGAGATGCTGGCTGTTGTGGGTTTGTGTTTGGTTAATCCAACGTTTGGGTTTGCAGCTATTATTTTGGCTGAAGTTACCGCGAAGCTCTCTATGGTGACGATTGTCTGGGTTGGAAAACCTTCACATAAGGGTTTAGGCTCGATTTTTCTTGCAAAAGCCAAAAAACCCCTCAACACAGCCGCATACATATTTTCGGTCATAATTGCGTTTTTTATGTTTTATATAACAGGAAACACGATTTTGGGTTTTTTTGCGGTTTGCTTGGTGTTTGTTAGCTTTCCAGTGGCGTTGGTGATGAATAAAGTTTCCAACGTTGTATTCGGCGGAGTTTCAGGTGACATGATTGGAGCCACCAATGAGGTAGCGAGGATGGTGACGCTGGTTCTGTTTGCTTTGGTGCTTTGGGGATGGGCAATTTGATAGTTCCTGCTTTGATTATGGCTGGTGGTAAAGGCAGCAGAATGGGGGCGCGTACAGAGAAACCGATGTTGCCGTTTTTGGGTAAACCACTACTGGATTGGGTAGCTGAGGCCGTTTTGTCTTCCAATAAGGTTTCCGAGTTCTACATCATAACAAGCACAAATACGCCTAAAACTGAAAACCACTGCCGCAACATGGGCTGGAAATTCATTCATACTGATGCGAAAGGTTACCATGATGATTTAAAACAGGCTGTGTCTAAACTGGGTTGGATGGGTCCAGTACTAACGATGCCTTCTGACGTTCCCGGGATTACCGGCGCGGTTTTGGATAGGATTGTGGGTGAGTTTGAGGTTTGCGGCAAAGACTTTCTAGCAGTATTTGTGCCCATCAAGAAGCGACTAAGCTTGGGATTGTCGATTTCCAGTACCGACGAGTATCGAGGTGTGTGGTACGCAGTTTCAGGCATCAACGTCATAAACGGAGCAAAGGTTCTGGGCGAAGGCAAAGTGGAAACGGCTGCATTAATCACTGAGGAAAGCGAAGTTGTTCTCAACGTGAACACCATGGAGGACTTGGAGATAGCCAAGCATATTATGCAAAAAAACGAGCCCTAAACTTTGCGCTCTTACGTTCGAATTTCTCTAACCCTCCTTAATTATACAGTGGGCAATTGTATCACAGGAGATTTCGGGTCTTTGTGATTGTTTAGTGGTGATAGAAGTTACTCTAAGTTGTGTAATTAGACTTTGAGGGTTACATACCTGCAACTTTGTAGATTTAGCGGTTTATTTTGCGCTTCAATTGGCGAAGTGATTTTTCTTTAGCAATATTCATGAATTTTACTACTAAGCGTTTTTAGAGAAATCTTTAAGCACCCTTAAGTGCCCAATTAACATTCAAACTAAATTCGGAGCACACCATGAGTATCCTAAGCCATGACACGTTCTGGAACGCCATCGTCTCCATGCCCATGACCAAGCGGATGCTCCAGCTATCACTCAAAAAATGCCCTGCCTGCAGCAGAACTGTTCTGGAGGCGGCGCTGGATGATTATGGGGGCAACCCTGATAAGAAATGCAGAAAATGCAACAACCTCTATTCGCAGATTATTGCGTTTTGGATAGAATTTCTGCGCAGAGCATTAGGTTTTAAACGGGCAAAAGTCGAGAAGCTCCTAACTGACCCCTATGCGCGGAACGCAGTTCTTAACTTGGTTGAGTCGTTTGCCCATTTTGGCATTAGAAAACCTATGTCACTTACTGCACCGTTCCTGGTGGTTTGGGATTTTACTCATAAATGCAATCTGCAATGCAAGCATTGCTATAGTAATAGCGGCAATGTTGAAAAGGAGGAGTTGACCACAGAGGAAGCCCTCGCTGTTGTTGACCAATTGGCAGATGCTCAGGTAACTGCTCTGGCATTCAGCGGCGGAGAACCCTTAACTCGAAAAGACTTCTTCCAAGTCGCGCGACATGCCGCTGATCGTGGACTCTACGTTTCACTTGCATCTAATGGCACGCTACTCACAAAAGAAAACGTGCGAAAAATCAAAGAAGCAAGAGTCAACTACATCGATGTAAGCATAGACGGCGCTTCAGCCAAAACACACGACGACTTTCGTGGCGTCCCCGGTACCTTTGACAAGGCAGTGGCAGGTCTAAAAAACTGCGTCGAAGCTGACTTGTGCGTGTGTATTGCAACGACGGTTGGTAAAAACAACTTTGGAGAGTTACCAGCCATTATCGATTTAGCAGAAGAGATACATGCGGAACGCTTCACCTACTTCAACTTTATTCCAACGGGCAGAGGCAAAGCGCATTTTGACCAAGATCTCTCTCCTCAAGAACGAGAAGATGTTATGCACTATCTGCTTAGCCGTATGTCAGCGGGATGCAAAACCACCATACTTGCCACCGCGCCCCAGCTGGCACGTGTCGCCCTTCAGTGCCAAGGAGACTCTGGTACAGGCGAAGTCACGATGGCACTGGCGCACATGCAAACCGTCAAGGTCACGAAGAAGGCTGTCCCGCTGGGTGACTTCATCGGCGGATGCGGCGCTGGGAGGCTCTACTGCTCAATTTCTCCACAAGGCGACCTGCGCCCCTGCGTATTTTTGCCGGTAAACGTTGGGAACCTGAAAACACAGAAGTTCCAGGACGTTTGGCTAAACGCACCTCTGTTCAACAAATTCCGCAACAGAGCCAATCTCAAAGGCTCCTGCGGCAAATGCCAATACAAGTTCATTTGCGGCGGGTGCCGAGCCCGCTCTGCAGCTTACCACAACGGAGACATGCTCAACGGTGACCCCGGTTGCTTAATGGGAGTGAAAAATGGAAATGATACCTGAGCAGAAAACCGTAAAAATCTTCCGTTCATCAAAGGACATAAGCAGCATCCTCAAAGAAGCCGTCGCTAATTCAGGACTCCGAGGCAAAAAATGTATCTACATAAAACCCAACCTCAGCCACCCTAAATACTTGCCCGGTGTTGTCACTAGCCCAGCTCTGATGAGGGAACTCGTCGGTTTGCTCCGCGATGGCAACAGCGAAGTGGTAGTGGGCGAATCCAACGGCATCAACTATCCTTGCTGGGATGCATTTGACAAGACAGGCATGAAGGAAGCGGTAGAGGCAGCGGGTGGAACTGCCATTAACCTCAGCGAGGACAAAATCGTCGAAGTCAAATTCCACAATGGCACATCGGTGAAGCGTCTGTTTCTGCCCAAAACCATCCTTGACGCTGACGCTGTCGTTGATTTACCATTGATGAAAACGCATGAGTTTATGGCTTACAGCGGCGCGATTAAGAACCTATTCGGTTGTATCCCCAGCAACCGCCGAATCTATCTGCACCCATATCTGCCCGAGGTGTTCTATCTCCTCTACACACTTTTTAAGCCCAATCTAACCATTATGGATGCGCGCACGGGAATAGAGGGCAACGGACCAACCAAGGGCAAACCAGTAAACATGGGGCTTATTCTAACGGGCAACGATGCCTTAGCTATAGACATAATCTCTGCGAAGTTATGATGCTTGATTGGAAGGGCACATACCTTTCCTATATTGCTAAAAAGACGGGGCTGCGCGAAGAAGATATCCAACTTGAAGGGGAACCAGTAGATTCAGTTGCCCGATTCTTTGAGCCACCACAGATCGATTTGCCCGTGAAGGCGCAGATGATGATTTACCAGCACGAGTACCTAACAAAAGCGCTTTTCTGCTCATTAGACATTGTAAAACTGTTTCAAAAGGTCACAATGGCTTATCGAGGTACAACTGTGGAAATTGGGTAACTAACGAATATATTTTAGGTCCAATTGGCTCCGGAATAACGCCTCAATCAACCACATACAGAATAATCTCCAATCCTTTGAAAAGCGCTATCCTTCATTTACCAATGATGGATTAGGACAGATGCCTGAGGGCACGCTGTCCTTTGTTCAAATCCCTTCCCGCCCGCTACGAATAATCCCCTTCCATTTTTTTTGGTTTACTTTCTACACCAAATTTCACTTGCGTTTTCTGAAAACCTTGTTAACACCAAAATCGCATACGAATTCAAAGCCGGCTTCTATTAATTGGCAAGTTTCTTGTTCTGAGTGTGCAACTCTGGCGAAATACCAAAACGACTACAACACGTCTGGTGTAAAAATAAGCAATACCGAAAGTCCTTTTCTTAAACTGTTTGCACAAGTAAAACAAATTTTTAAACAAACCTCACTACTCCTTTTACTTATGTTCTGAAGGCCATAGAAAATATGATAACTAAAAAAAGCGCAACTTTTTTGATGATTCAATATTTTCAATTGACGTTCAAAGATTATTTAAAAGAAACTATTAATTTTTTCAACATCTTTTCTCCAAATCTCAAGAACAATATCCGCTAATGTTTCTTATCGAGGTTTACGTCTTCAACTAACCTTTCTTTGGATAAGTCAATTAGAGTAAGTAAATGACTTTCAAATTCTTCTTGAGATAAGAACTTTTTAGGTAGAATGTCAGCTTGGTCAAAATTGTCTAATATTCTCTCAAGTTTCAGTTCAGTTATTCGTAATAAAGCCTGAGTTTTCTGCTCGCTTACACTGTTTTTCGCAAGGTTATCGGAAGTTTGTGATAAAATCGACTTAATCACAGTATCCTTGATAAGTTTAATCTTAGCTTGATTACTCACTTCTTTCACCTTCTATCGATCCCTTTATGGAATCAATTGTTTTATCTATTATTTTGTCTTGAATCCCTTCTACACCTCCTTTTACGGAGGCTTCAGTAACTTTTTTCGCAAGCTCTTTCGATTGTTCATCCTTAAATGCATTGCCAGTTATCTCACCTGCGCTTGAAGCAACTTTTTCGACTGATTGATTTGCACTAGAACTTAATGTTGTGCCAACCACATCTTTTACTATTTGGTATCCTGCAGCAATAACTGCCCCCTTGTAATCGCCTCTATTAATTGCAGAACCTACTTCTGTTATCACATCTGAATGTGTATAAAGCTGGTATAAAATTTCTATTGGAATGGCTGCAGGTGGGCAAATAACTTTACCAACCTCTTTTAAAACTGGGAGCAATAAGTCAACATCGGTTCGACTTAATCTAGGCATCATGTGAGGAAATTGCACTTGGGCAAATGTTCCTTGAGCACCATAACCAGATTTATGATTATAATGTTTTGAGCGGCTTTTGTTACCCATCAAAATCCCCCAAACAAGATTGTTGCATATGTTTTGCCGTGTTCAGTCTAGCAATAATTGCTTTCAAATTATGAATTGCACGAATCGAGTCATTTTTTGATTGCGCCAATTCAGATTTGTTCATTGAATTGCAGCAATCCGGATCTGCGCAAGAAAATATAGGTGATGAAAGCCATCGGTAAGTCTTGCCTGAAATTAACATTCTTCTCTTAGCGTTGATTAACCATCCCAGACCTGAAAACCCAAAAACATCAGGTAAATTTTCTTGTTGCCTTGGACTGCTACAGCCAGTTACAATTAATTTTACTTTTTCATTTCTAACGATATTGGATGTGAGAGAAAGAAGTTCAAATTCTGATCTCTTCCTATCACCAAGATTAATTAGATATTCTCTGCCAGTAAAAACAAACAAATTTTTTCCTATTTCTTTGAAAGGTTTTATAAAACGCTTAATTTCTTGGGAGTAATTTCCTCGAATTGTTGGTATTATATTCTCTTGATATGTAAACATTAAGTTCAGATCAATTGCTTTTTTTATGTTTCGATTTCTGAGTTCTGGTGAGTCCTCTCTGTAACTAAACCAATCAGGTCCCATAACCATGTCCGCACTAAAACCATTCAAGTCTGATTTTAATTCTTCAAACCAACTAGATTTATTGAAGTAATTTACAAGGTAGTTGTCGTCATTAATTGTTGTCAAGAATATTTTTATTTTATCATTGATTCCAAAGGCGTCTCTGACACCTTTACTTTTCGCTTTCTCATAAAAGCTTGAATGTTTAAGTTGGAACAGGTTAATTCCAATCCAAGATGTATGAAGCGATACAGCCAAAAGTGTTTCAGGTTTTATTTGAGGGGGCACCATAGGTATGAAAAAACGGTTTCCTTCCAGAGTTGCGGTTTGCAAATGATCACTTTCCAAATCGGTCAATATCTCCTACGCCTTCCAATAGACATTGACTTTGAAAGACTGGTTACCGCAACTCTTAACTGGTAAATTAACCAAAAGATTTGCGCTCCCCCCACTAGAAATACCAGTATTATTGATAATTCTATCACTATTTGATGAAAGAACTTCGACCATAACATCTTTTCCGAAATTGCCATTATTCATAATGTTAATCGAGATTGGCAAATTCTGGCTTCTATATGCGGCTTGTGGATAAGTGACATTAGCCAAATCTATCTTTTCGTCTGGATTAATTTTAGATAAAAAACCAGGCCAATTAATATAGGCGGCAGCAGCCCTTATTATCGTGATTAAGAGACCAATCAATAAGAAGTTGCGTTTTGTGAAAATGATACCTAAGTTCAAAATTGTCACTCCCCGGTGTACCTACTTATTGGGATAATGGAAGGTTTCCCAGATTCCGTCAAACCGAACTCAGACAATGATATTTCTACTTTACGAGTACAAGAAACCACAATTCTTCTTAATCCACTTCTTCTAACAAGAGAGACTATTACAAAAAACTGGTTTCTCGAAAATTCACTATGATAACTGTAATACTTGCCACGATGGATAAGCGACAAAAAGGATTCGGCAACAAATATGCCTTTATCAAATGTGCCAGTTAATCTTCCTTTGAATGGTACTAAAATTTCAAACCCTTGAAAGTTCTCAGAAACTTGCAATCTCACCAGAATAAAGGTAGTGAATTATTTCAAGTGGGTCGCAACCACATTCCCTCACACGATTTACTGCGCGGTCGGTCAATTCAACCTCGATGTTTTTCGGGCACATTTTTCTAACTTCCAAAGTCTTTATAAGGTTGAAGATAGAAAATGTTGTTTAACTAAATAAGTTTAATTATCATTAAACATGGTTAAGATGTTTAAACGTTGATGAAAGTTTTGAAATTTGAAGAGCATGTACATATAATTCTATTGGGTTTTGAAATTGACAGAGCTGTCATAATGTTTGAAAAATTCTCCGCTAATCGTGTTTACTTAGTAGATTGCCACCTCCGAACCTAAATTTCAAAGCAGAGAATATGGAGCAAGTCCGTTGCTTAAACGAAGTCAAAAGAAATTGACAATGAAGAAAATAGAAGTCATTGTCCAAGAAGTCAACCTATTTGATATTAAACAGCTAATGAATAAGCCTTTCTAGTCTAGGTATTGAAAGAAAAATCCAAATAAGTCTTGGCATATGTTAACATGTCTGCAGGTGAACGATTGGCTTCAGTCGTAGCCACTCTCGCAGCAATGGCACATAACGCAAAAAGTCTACTATGTCGGGGCAAATCGATATTCGCGAAATGACGAAGAAAGACAACAACATGGCATAAGTATTTGCGTTGAACCTGACGGAATGTTGCTTGAGAACTTTCAAATCAAACTACCCTTATGAACCAGGAAAGATTGTCTTAACAAACATTTCCTCTTAAAGGCAAACCAATGAATACTGATGTAAATTTTGACGTCTGCTTATTTCCAAAAAAATTGAGCTTTTCCAGGATGAAAAAACAGTTGGATCAAAAGAGGAGAGGCGAAGAATACAGCAAAAGAACTGAATTAATCTAAACAAGTCCATTCTATATAAACTCGATACAAAAATGGTTACATAACTATAGAGAAAATAGGTTCATTAAACAAAATTAATCTAATATAATCTGGAAAGTATATGGCCAATCTAATTTGGGAGTACGGAATAAAATTCTCTGAAGCGAGTTAAGAAATGTTACCGTGAAATTGACCTATTGACATTTGAAATTATCCATGAAAAGAATATTTCTTTGCGAGAAAACGCCATTTGTCTAAGAAAAGGGCATGTATTTGTTATTTGAAAGGTGCAATAAACTGGTTCGCATTTATCTTTACCTTTGGTGCAAAGGAATTTAAGCATATAATTTCTTTCAATCTTTTAATCTCCAATGAACCTGAACTTTGAGATTCTGCTGCTTTTGCGATTTGCCTTTCAAGTTCTTCCTTGCCCACCGCTAAGTTTCCTCAGCCTCATGCACTATTGGTTTTACCAAGAACCACAAAGAATCAAAAACTTCTTGTGCAGAATGGTTGCCGAATCACCATTTATGATTTTGACATTATCTCTGTCACGAAAATGCTGTACAGTAACAAGTTACGAACTTTTTCTAAATAGTCGGTTCGCTCAAAATGGTTTGGCCCGTCCTTTCTAGAAGCAACGATCCGTCTTGATGATTCTTGAGGAGGAATGTCAAGAATTAAAACAAGGTGCGGTTTTTGGAGCTATTTTTTCATTTATCCTTTCAACTTATTCTGGGTTTACCCCTCTTATGCCTTGATATGTTATGTTTGAATAATAGTACCTATATCTATTACTATAATTTTTTTTCTCCTTAATGTTAGGGTTTATATTTTTTTCGACGTCTTCAATGCGGTCTTTGTAGAAGAGATCTAATTCTTCCTCTGCAGGTATTCAGTGTCGCTCATTCTTTGCTAATTCTTTGAATCTTTTGTCCCCATTGACCATTGGTCGGTTCATGGAGAAAAAATAGCAGAATACCCCTCTTCATTAAGTTTTTCTGTTAGCATATGGGATTGGGTAGTTTTTCCAGCGCCGTCTATGCCTTCGATAGCTATGAGTATACCATGTTTCAGAACTTTTTTCTCTGCCATCTCCAGCAAACCCGAACCGTACCTCAATACGTGGTGTTAATTATCTAACTTATTATAAAGACTTAGCGGTTATTAATTAAATCAGACACTAACGAAAATTAATATCAGTTAATTGGTCTTTAAGATAATTTCAACCTTGATTTCGATTGGAGAATTGATTCATTTATTGTTATTGTTAATTCATACTCTGCCTTTGTCTATAATTTATTTGAAAGTGTCAATTTTGCGAGATATAAAAACTAAAAAAGGGTAAACTTACAAACTTCATTATATTCTGATGATTGGAACCAAGTCTATCAGTGTTCAAATTGGGACCGGGGTTTAAACAAGACCTGTCAAACTCATTTGAGGCAAGAAATCTTTACCCCAAACCATTTTGACCTTATTTTGATTAAGTTTAGAAGATTCTATAAGCTGATATCGCTGACTTATGTCTAAGCAGCGTTAATCATCGTTAAGTTAACATTCTATGGCGGCGTCAACGAGATTGGCGGCAACAAGATACTTTTGGAAGACAAGGGTACCAAAATTTTTCTTGACTTTGGGCAGTCATTCACTTTTGGCTCAGAGTTTTTCACTAACTGGCTTCAACCAAGAGGCCTTAATGGTTTAGGCGATTACTTCGAGTTTGGTCTTCTTCCAAAGCGGAGCGGTCTGTATTCAAAGGAAATGCTTGCTTCAACAAACTTGCCTTATACTGATCCTGAAATCGATTGTGTTTTTCTTTCACATGCGCATTTTGACCACGTAACTCATATTGAGTTTTTGGATCCAAGTATTCCGGTCTGTATGGGCGTTGGGGCGAAACTGTTTATGGAGTCGATGGAGGAGACAGGTTACTTTGCAGATTACGGCGAACATATTTGCAATAAGTTTAGAACAGGGCATAAAATCAAAATTGGCAATTTGACCGTCGAGCCGATTGCGGTTGACCATTCAATTCCAGCTGCATATGGCTTTATTATTCACGCCTCCGAAGGCACAATCGTCTATACAGGCGACTTACGGCGTCACGGACCCAGAAAAGACCTAACTGAAAACTTTATCGAAAAAGCCAAAGAAGCGGAGCCTAAGGCACTAATCTGCGAGGGAACCAGAATGGCTGAAAGAGAAACACGACAGAACTACTCTGAGCCGCAAGTCGCACAGATAAGCGACAAAATCGTAAAGGCAACCGACAAGGCAGTCTTCACCATGCATGCCAGCCGAGACATTGACAGGTTCAAGAGTTTCTACGAAGTGGCTAAAAATAATAATAGAAAAATGGTCATAACGCCCAAGACTGCCTATCTGCTAACCAAGTTGCTCAGTGACGAGCATTTAGATGTTCCAGACCCGCTCAAAGATGACTGTATTCGTGTGTATTATAAGAAAAAGAAGTCAGGAACATACAGCGAGAAAGACTATTTCCCTTGGGAACGCAAATTCATGGATAAGATGGTTGATTGTAAGTATGTTCGCAAGAATCAAGGCAAAATAATAATGGATCTCGACTTTTTCCAGTTCACCGAATTAATCGACATAAAGCCGAAAGCTGGAAGCGAATTCATCCATAGCATGAGTGAACCTTTTAGCGAAGAAGACATCGAAGACCAAGTCATGCACAACTGGCTAAATCACTTCAAAATGAACTTCCATCAAGTTCACGCTTCGGGACACATGAGTAAAGAACAATTGGTGGAAATGGTAAACGAAATTAAGCCCAAGCGAGCTTTTCCGGTCCATACAGAAAATCAGAAGCTATTCAAAACTCTTTGCAGCAACATGCAAACGATTGAACATGAAAAAGAGTATGTATTGGAGAATTAGTCATGACCGTTATGCCGAAGGAAGCAAATATTATCCACAAGAAAATCGGAAGAGCTTTCCAAGAATTTGTTTCAAAATACCCAAACCTTACCCTTCTTCGAGACCCAGCTTGCGACGGAAAACAACACATTCCACTATTTTACAACCCTGTAAAAAGCAAAGAAAACGAATTTTGTAACGTTGACATGATGATACTTAAACATGATAAGATTAGGCTAATTGTCGAAATTGAAGAGTCAAACGTTAAGCCTACGCAGGTTTGTGGAAAATTTCTCACATCAGCATTGGCTAAGTACTTCATCCATTACGTAAAAAATAATGAACCGATTGAAATGGATGAAAACGTCACCTTCATTCAGATTTTAGATACATCAAAACTTGCCAAGGGAAAAACCAAGAAAATTGTACAGTGGAAGCAATTGGAAACTTCAATAAACAATCTATTGCCTCTAAAGAACAGTAGGATAACAACTTATAGATTACTTACAAACGATGAACTATCGGAACTTGAAGAGTTAACAAAAGGAATCGCCATTTGCACCTAACGGATTTGAGGGTGTTAAACAATGATATTTGATGAAATACTCATAAATTATGAAACTGCTGAAATCGCAGACTTGGAATCATTGAAGAAAATTCCAAGAAGTTCAGGTGTCTACGTGCTGATTTACATAGAAAATGGCAAACCAAAGTGTTTTCCAAGGTTGAATGGAAAAGAAGATAGCGATGGAATATTATGCATCGGCAAAGCGGTAAATCTTAACAGAAGAATAAGGCAATTTCATAGGGACGTATTTGATGAGAGTTTATACCGAAATAGTCACTCAGAGGGCTGGAATTTTCGAAGGTATTTCCGCGATAACCACTTTCCCGATACAATTAAACTGAACGCCAAGAACATAAGAGTATATTGGACTGAATTAAGCAGTGCAAAAGAAGCTGACAATCGTGAGACAAAGTGTATTCAGTATTATGTAATGGAGTATCAGGATAAACCACCACTAAATATCGGCATTAAAAGACAAAGAGAAAGAAAACCCCATTCTTAATTTTCAAGTTGATTCATTGAAATAAGTAACTTTAAACTAAGCTCAAAAAAAGGGAAATGCGGATGACATCTCCACTTTGGCATGAGTTCAAATCCATCGCTATCCAAAATTAAGCTAGGGTTTGTTTAATCCAGTTAGGGCAATTTTTGAATAGACCTTGATATATCCTGGATATTGGGGAACCTGTCATAAGTCAGTGGAAAAAGATAATACAAAATGGCGACGGAACCTATACAGTTGTTTCGATAAATGGGCTTACTTTCACTGGCACATTAGACGAATTTTTGGAGAATGAGTGGGTTAAGGCCAAAGAGATAGATGATTTCTTTCGTAAGCTCCTTCAAAGAAATAGAATTGACGGAAAAGAGTATTCGGAAGTAATAAGCGAAATTACTCTTGAAGAACTCTGACAAAGAACCTAAATAACAATTTGCGAAAATATAGTACAAGCACCGCCCACCTTAAATGGAAAAAAGAGCTATTGCTCCATAATCAAAGTCACGAAACTAATCAATAATTCAATTAAATCACTTTTTGAAAGGTGCAGTTACTATTTCTTTAATTCCGTCAACAATTTCTGAGGCTAAATCGGGACTAAATGCATAAATGATAACAAGAATACCAACGCCAAGAGATAGAATAAACAATGGATTAGAGTTCATCAAAGCTAAACTGGGGAAAACTAACACTGCTGCTAAAACCAAGCAAACCGCAATTCTTAGTTCATCGTTACTCATTTCGTCTTTCCACCTCCAGCGCTTAGTGTCTGAGCGCTTACTTGAAGCACTATATTTAGCGCTTATTTAAAATTTTTTTACAGTTAACTCTCAAAATTTTAGTTCGGAAAGCCGCTATAACCATTTGAAATGGACAAAAATAAGAATAAACAAGGACCGAGCTCATGATACACAACGAGAAAAAAAAGAAATGTTCTTTTTTGTCGCTCACAATATCTAATTGCAAAATCCCTAATTGCGATTAAGCACTAAATGGATGTTGAAAAGACGCCTCAGTTAAACAAGCAGTTACTCGCTCGTATTGAGTCTGACCTCACCCAGAAAAACGGCATTCCCTTTGAGAAATTCGTAGTGTCATTTCTAGCTAGGAAATTCGGACCTACATTGTGGGCGCCAGAGGATGGAAGGGATGGGGGTATTGATTTTGCATCCAAAGAAATTCTTTTCCAGATTTATGGCGGTGAAAGCCCAGGCGGCAATATCGAGTATATGAGAAAAAAACTTGAAGATATCCCCAATATGTGGAAAACTGCCAAAGATAACAAGCTAACAGGTTCACACATTGTTTTCTTGACAAACATCCATCCAACGGCAAAAATGGCAAACTTGTTTGGTAACTATGAAAGCGGGGAAGTTACTATCAAAAGCTGCTCACAGACGGCACGATTCTTGTATGATGTATACTACCCCTACCCAGAACTTCAAGATTACTTTAAGGAAAAATCATCGACAATCAGTGGAATGTGGCCATATGATATTAGCGAAGAGGATTTTGTTGACAATTTTGATTACTTCCATGGCAGGCGCCACATACATGTTTCTTGCTCAAGCGGTGGATGCCTGCGATTTCTAAAAAAGGCGGTGCTACATGGACCCGTTATTTGTTCAGGTTTTTACGGCATGGGAAAGACAACAATCAGCAAAATATATTTCAAGAAATGGGTTCCTGAAGCAATTTACCCTATTTTTATCGAGTTGACTAATGAAAAAATCGAGACATTCGAGGGTGAACACCTCGCGCAGAAAGTTGTCGCAGAAATCATACAATGTCTTATTCAACATAAATCTCGATATAGCAATGCATTGTTGTCATTAGATGACGACCTGTTTACCAAGAATATAGCGAGAATGCTACAGTATAGAAAACTGGCAATAATTCTGGATGGTATTGACGAATCTGACTGCAACTCTGTTGTCCTGAAACATTTTATCAATTTCCTTTTCAAAAACAAGTTTGTAGTTCTACTCACTTGTAGAAGGGAGTTTAACCCTTTTTTTGATGCCTTTCAAGCGATTGGAGGAGACCTAAAGAATCACACCTACGTGGAATTAAGAGATTGGAAGAGCCTACAATGGATAAAATACAAGGAAGGATTGCTAGCCAAACAGCCACTTAAGACTAAAGAAATAAATGATTTTTTTGAAAAGGTTGAATCCCAAAAGTTTCTAGATCTGCCAAATAGGCCTCTATTTCTTAAAATGCTTTGTGACCTAGAAATAAGCAACAAGACGGAAATTAGAATTCTTGATGGTCTATCAGGCAATCTTTCGGAAATATACTATAAGTTCATTACATGGAAAATCAGCGATGACCATAGCCGCAAGGCAGGCGTCTTTAACCTTGATAAGCAATTGTTTGAAGAGGAAAGCTTCAAATTGTTGCTCGCAATTGCTGAAAAAAACTATGAATCTAAAGCTGCAGCGCAAACAACTATCAATGAAATAGAACAAATCTGTGCTGTAAAGAGATTTATCGTTTTGAAACCAAGTAAAGTTGCCGATATAATGCTTAATTCTAGCGTGTTTGCCATCCTTAAGCGAGCCACTGATAGGTCATTCACTTTCTCACACAAGTCATTTATGGAGTATCTTATAGCCTTCAGCTTAGCCTCTTGCGTTTTTAATCCCGACAAAACTCAGAGTGTCTGTTCCGAAATTTGGAATGTATTTCAAACTCACGAAGTGAGCCAGCATTTTATCAAGGAAACGGAAAGACTCCGTTTTACCTTGAAGCTAAATCCCGGTAAGTTTAATTTAAGAGCTGCCGTAGCTTTCAAGAATGTTATTGAGGAACAGAAAAAAGACCTCCTAAAATACGATGAAAGGTTACAGGAAGTTCTTTATTATATAGGCAAACTCCGAATCCAATCGGAAGAATTAACTAAGGTATTAATTGATATTGTAACTAATAGGCAGAGATACAATCCAGTCTATTTTAGGTCTGCCAGTTTGGCTTTATCTACAATAAACGACAGGAAATACTGTGAGGAATATGTGCTTTTTCTTATCGAGGACTTAAAGGACAAAGGGGAAGCTGCTGCAACGAATGATAAAATACAAAAACAATACTACGGCGAGTCTGAAATAAAACAGGTTCTCAAAAAGGATATTGACGAGCAGTATCTCCTCAAGAAAAATCCTAGTTCGATAATCTCTCTAAAGATTTGGAGTTATTTCAGGACAATTTCTCCGGAGAAAAATGATGTCCCCAATCTCAAGAGGTACTTAGGCAAAATTAAACAAGTCGCAACTGCTAATCAAGACATCAACATCGAGAGTATTTGCGATGCAATTGAGAAATTCCTAGACTCAATTGAAATAAAGGCAGAAGAGGGAAAGTGAAGCCTTGAAGAAGTATTTGCTTTTTGACTGGACTGGCACGTTAGCTGATGAGTATTCACTTGACAAAACATTGTGCAACAAAATTGAAAATGAGATTGCTGAAAAAGAAAGGATTCCCTTTAAAGAAGCTCAAGAAAAATATCTTGACTTTTTAAGAACGAATGAAGATTCATGGATTTGGTATGATTATCCATATCATGGAAAGCTATTTGGAATAGACTGGAAAATAGCTCATGATTTGTCAATTAACCAAATAAAACTAATTCCGGGGGTAAAAAATGTCTTATCTAAATACCACAGAAACGGTTTTGGGATTTTTTTGTTGACCAATGCGGTAAAAGAAGTAATCACCCCGAGGATTGAGTATCTAAAAATGTCTGAATTCTTTGATTGCATTATAACTTCAGATATGGTTAAAGCACCCAAAGCATGCGGAAAACACTTGCAGTTAGCCCTAAAGGAAATTGGTGATCCTACAAATTGCTTCTCAATCGGTGATGATTTAGAGCAAGATATTGTTCCCGCAAAGCAATTAGGCATAAGAACAATACAGTGCAAATACGGAAAGACCGCGTACGTGCATGCAAGAGACTATCAAGCAAAGTTGCTCGTTAGCCAACCTGACTTTATAATACATGAGTTTGCTGACCTGCTATCAATAATCCCCTTAGAATTATAAAAAGAAAGGGAAGTGCGGGTGATTTCTCCATTGTGAGCCATGTCCAAATCCCAGCGGCCCCGCCAACTCAATTAATTAGCCCTGACTTGATTTTAGCTTCGAGGAACTACTGTTAAGAAAGGTTCAGGCGCCATGTCGGTTGTTGCGTATACGGCTAATGCTATGCTCCAGAAGACGTCGTCGTGGGTGCCGTTGGGGTGGCTGTATCCTATGTTCCCGTCTTTGCGCAGTTGGTATTTTTCAACGTTGAGTTCACTGCATATGTCGCTTCGGTAGGGTTTCTCCCATGTGAGCAGGGGAAAGCGGAGTTGTTGGTTTTGCATGCGTTGTTTTAGTAGGCTTGCCATTTCGCTTTTTCGGGGGACACTGAAGTTGACGCCTTCAGCGTTGTCTATGCCTGCGTTTTCCATGTCTTTGATGAGGCTGGGGCCTTCTCGGGTGAAGTCGACGCGGATTTTCTGGAAGCCGCCCCACAGATCCTGCAGACGCTTGATGTAGCCTAAGACATGTGCGTGGGTGGTTGGATGCGGAAACAGTTTTTGATGCCTCAAATAAATCGTGTCGTCCACCATTTCTACGATGCTTAGTGATGTGTAGTCTCTGACTTGACCGATGTCTACCCAAGAAAAACTCTCCGCTGCAACTTTTCTCTGTGTCGTATTCTTCGAGGTCTTGTCCGCAGTTCTTTTTGGTGCCAATACACGAAACAATCAAACTCTGAGCAAGCCACACATCTTCATCTTCAGCCCACTCAGCCTCCATCTCTCGACGCCAACGGCTTGGATCATCCCCAAACTGTTCCTTGATCCGCTCAATCATCTGCGCATTCAGTGGACCGTTTGGTTCAAGTGCGGCCTCGTAGGAAAAGTGGTGTTTTGCATAGTTTGCGAATCTTTTGTGGTTGCACATTCTCCAAAACAGTGAGTCGGTGTTGAATGGGGTGCTGCTGGCTACGAGTTTGCCGTTTGTGGTTCCCAGGGTGTATAGGAGGGCGTCGTATAGGTCGTCGTCGCCTTGGGTGAAGTTGACTTCATCCCACCAGACGCGGTGGAATGTGTTGCCTCGGGTGGTGTCGGGGTTGTTGGGGAAGGCTTCGATGAATGAGCCGTTTTCAAAGCTGATTCTGGTTTTCTGCACTTGGCAGGTTCCCAGGGGCAGGTTGCGGCAAAATCCCGCCACACGTCGCAGGTTAAGCTTGGTTTGGCGAAAGCTCGGACCAATGAATGCAACGCTTAAGTCGCCATTCTCATAGGCGTCCTGAAGCAGCAACGCTCCAATCGATGTGCTCTTGCCTGTCTGCCGTGGCCACCTAACCGCCAAAAACTGGTTTTCACGGTACAGTTTTGGGAGTTCCAACTGGTAGCCAAAGGGTTTTAGACGGCAGATTTGCTGGAAGAACGCTGCCGTGTCACCCTTAACTGCTTCAACCTTTGCGTGGGTGGCTTGCTGGCGAATTCTGTACGCTTCATCCAGGTTTTGCCAGTGCGATTGGATATCTCTGGCATTGAATCTGCGACGACTCTGCCCACTATGGATTTTATTCTCTGCAAGCCGTTTTTCTAACTCCAAGACTTTAGTTTCGAGCCCTCGGTAATCGACAAATTTAGCGAACAGGTCATTGTAAACTTTTACACCATCAATAATCTTTGAGTACCTTGCAACTTCAGCCCGGCTGATACCTGGCCTGCGCAATTCTACTATCGCAGCGTTCAAAACATGAAGCTGCTCCTCAATGGTAGGCAAAGGTGCATTCTCCTTGAGTTGAGTCGTAAAGGCGTCATCCTCACTCGGCAAAGAGGCAGAGCTAGCAGCGGGTTGATGGTCTATAATTGGAACCTGAGAAGGGGCTTGACCAATGGGTGGCTGATCGATTATGGGTTTTGGAGTTGATGCAACTGATGCAATTGATGCAACTGATACAGCAATGGATGGGGAAGGTGCTGCTGCATCAACTACAGACAAACCTAAATGATACATCTTGGACCGCACAGAAACACGCGTCTTACCCATAACTCTGAAATCTCGGCAATACCAACTCCCTTTGCGACGAGGTCTCGCAGTTGCCGCTCCTGCTCAATTGACCATAACTTACCCCTCAAACACAACCAGCCAGACATCATAGCAGGAAGAATGCCCTTAAACATTATTACCATGCTTCTGTCAAATTTGACCGCGTCTGGGCTAAGGGATCGCCACTTAAGTACTGTAATTGAGAAAACAGCGCCTTGCTTCTGTGATTACCACACAATGATTATATAATAACTAATAGAAGTATTATACTTGCAAAGCAGGTAGAAGAAGATGCAAGTAGAAGGCTGCGAAAAACTAACTAAAGCTAACGTGATAATCAGATATCAAGTTTCTTCCAAGAATACAAAGGATAAGACCAAATTTCACAATGAACTATACGGTAGAAACAACGATGGCATCCTATCTAAAATACCGCATAGAAAATTGGCGAATTGTGTAATTGAGATTCCTCAAAGAAACCTCAGAGACCTAAGACCTGTCTTTAACAAATACGACATCAATTACCAAGACTGAGGATAACAATTTCAGAGAGAGTCCCTCGACAAAATAGTCAAGATTGCAGGATAATATTGAAGACCCCTATGAGAGGGCGCTAAATTACGATTCTTTAACTTTTAGCACGTTTATTCTTGGCAAACTTGACAATGCAAGCAAACAATCCCTGGGAAAGGAAGACCTCATAGATGAATTGCTTGCAACGACTGATACCGTTGAGAAATGGGTTAAGATGCATCCAGATGCTCCTCTATCAACGGGATTTGCTTATATGTTCAAGGCTTTAGAGGTTACTGATGGCAAAGCTCCAGAGGTCATTAGACGAGACATTTCACAAAAATAGAAGAATCACTCAAGAACTGGGTTGTTGGATATCAGGTTCTAAATGAAAGCAAAGACACTGACTCAATCGACGAGCTGCTGAAAAGGTACAAAACGCAAAAAAACTAAGCTACGCATTCTAGGGCTTTTTGAAGCATTGCGCAAAGAATTTTTTGCCAAGAATAGTGACACCTGTCATTGCTCGTGACGTGCGTGGAGCTTCACGGTTAGGTATTACATCATAATTACTTATTTCCAAATAACCAGCTTCTTCAGCCATTACTTCAAGGAAATCAGGTATCGCGTACCCTATGATGGTCTTGTCAAAAGCACTTTTTAGCCAGCCAACATTCGCTTTGACTTGCATGTATGGGGCATGGCCATGTTTACTAAAATAAAGAATCGCTCGTTCACCATCCAAAACAGGATCGTCACTCAACCAGCGAACAATCCGCCAATGAGTACGTGTCTGAATATCAACAACTTTTTCTCCGCTCATAATATAGGTGACCGGTTCCCAGTCCTCTATGCCATCACCTTCCTAGTCATGATCCCATCGGAACCAAAAAGTGAGAGCCTCAAAGCCACCAACCAGCTTCAAAGTTGCGCCTACGTCCAAGAAGCGATCTATTCTTGCAGGAGTTTCGTCTTTGAAAATGTATACAAACACGATTGGTTTTAGCCGTTGAATAAGTGCTTGGAGTTCATGCGCCAAATTGAATTCCCTTGAAACACTCTAAAGCCTATTTTCCTATTAAGCTTAAAAAAAATGTACAGGTCGCAACACAGATAGTCGAAATATAGTTAATCATTTACCTTTTAAATAATGCTGAACCTCAGACAACTTTAGCTGAGGGCTTGGTCGTAGACTTTCATTGCTTCTTTGACGACTATACGCCAATCCGACTGCGTCTCCACGAAGCTTATTTCTTCATATCTGCTAAAGCGTCAAGCAGTAAAAGCCGAAGTGGCGGCAAACGCTCTTTGATAGTTTTCCAAACAACATCTAACTGAATCCCAAAATAGCCATGTATTAGCTTGTCGCGCATTCCAGCCATATCCCTCCAAGGCACTTTGGAGTACAATTCTCGAATTGAAAGGGGAACTTGTTTAGCTGCTTCACCGATAATCTCAAAGTTTCTTATTACTGCATCAACGGTTTTTCTATCGTTAACGAATCCCTCATAGGTGAGCCCTTTAGTGTATGCTTACTATGCTGTTTAATGCGTCAATTATGTCCTCAATATAGACTTGAAAGTCTCTCAAACGTAAACAGCCTCGCTTAAAATCCTCTCTTTGAGGCGAGGTTTAATCCCATCTTTCATAACAAGGTCAACTTTAACCCCTAAAATATCGCTCAAATAGTTTTCAAGCTCAACAAACGTGAAGAGGTCAATTGTTTCACAAAAGGTAACCAAAACGCATAGATCGCTTTTCTTTTTCTGCTCATGCCGAACGTAAGACCCAAAAATACCGATTTCTTTGACCTTATAATTCTTCTTTAAATTTTCTTTATGTAAACCCAAAATCGCTTTTAACTTCTCCACTGTTGGCATTTGTATCGAGATAAAGTTGGGTTGTTACCTTTTTAAAGATTGATGAGAATCTGCTGATGAAGAGCCTAAAAACGGCGATTATCTTAGCGCGTCATCATAGACTTTCATGGCGTCTTTGACGACTATACGCCAATCCAGTTGCTCCACAACCGTCTTCCGCGCTTTGGCACCCATTTCCGCTGCCCCCGCTGGATGTTTCTAGCAGGTACAAGATTTTTTCGCTAAACTGCTTGGAATTGAAAGGTTCACAGAAAACCGTTTTTGCCGCTGTCGATGGTTTCGGGAATACCTCCCACAGTGGTGGTGACCACAGGCAAGCCCGTTGCCAACGCTTCCAACACAGCAAACGGGTGATGCTCATAGAAGGTGCTAAAAGCGAAGACGTCTGCGGCTTGGTAGAGTTTTGGCAGTTCTCGGTCGGGAGTGTAGCCTGTGAAGACTATGTTGCCTCTGACTCCTAAGCGCTCAGCGTGGGCGTTGAGTTTGTGCATTTCATCGTTTTGTCCTTTGCCGCTGATGATGAATTTAGCGGTTGGAAAACGTTTGATGACTGCGGGCATGGATTCGATTAGGGTAAAGAGCCCTTTACGTGCATAGAGCCGCCCCACGGACACTATAGCTAAATCGTCGGGGTTTAAGCCCAGTTCCATCTTGGCCCTGCGTTTGTCCGCTGCAGGCTTAAACTTGTTAACGTCAACCCCATTATGGATAACCTGTATTTTGTTCTGGGGAATTTTGTAGTAGTTTGTAAGTTCCCACTTGGTGAAGTGGCTAACAGCGATGATTTTTCTCGCCCTTTTAAGCATGCCTTCCTCGAAGAACCGCAAAAACCGGTTAAAACTCACAAGGAACTTTTCGTTGGCGTTTAGGCGGCTGTAGGGTTCACCTCGAATAGCTTCGGCTTCGCCCTTCCATGTGGAATGGACTGTACAGACGAGGGCTTTTCCAAAATTTGTCGGCACAGCAAAATTCGGTGTCAGAGGAAGCTGTGGATGTGTGATGTCGACGTTGGCTGTATCTCGAACGCTACCTAGTTTACGGCTGCTGTTAGCAGCGAGCATGAAGGATTTAACGATTGGCATCTTGGGTATTTTCAGAAAAGACACATCTAACTTTGGATTGACTTTGACGTCTTGAGCATGGTTTGAGCCTGTAACGACGTAGAGTTTATAGCCATTTTTAAGCAATTCATTAGACAGGTAATAGACGTAGGAACCTGTTCCTCCTGTGAGCGGCCAGTATTCAGGTGAGATAAAGCAGACCTTGTGCGCCATTATCAGTCCCTCCCTACAAGGTATCTAAAAGTGGTTATCATGGCGCCGTCAAACCATGCTTCAGCCCTCACAAAGTAAAGCAACAATAGGCGCATGGCAGTTAAGTCGTGAAACTTGACCGCTATCTTCACCGCTGAATAAACAAAGTAAACCACCATCGCCAAAAAGATTAATCCCGAAACACCCCAAAGCAACCTAAGTAATGGAACTATTCCAGCAAGGAAAAAAGCCACTATCCTAGAAGTAAGATAGGTTGGATGTTCATTCCTATGTCAGTAATTTCGTCCCCTCGTGCTAAATGCCCATGCTTGAAGTAGAGTTTAAGGGTGTTTTTGCCGTACTGTAGCTGCTGCCGATAAAAAGCCTTAATCGTTGGACGATTAAAATGGAAACAAACCGCAGTAGGTTCGTATGCGATTTTGTAGCCTTTTGCACTAATTCGGAATCCAAGATCGGTGTCATATTGGCTGGAAGCTTCTCGTCCCATCCGCCCGCCTCCTCGATGACAGATTTTTTCAAAAGCAGGTTCATGGTGGCGATTCTGCCTGTGTATTTTCCTATGCGACTGTAGCGGTTTTTGAGTTCATACCCGATGCTTCTTGCCCAAAGATTTTCGCGGTTCCATGTTTCGATGCTGCCGCTTACCCCTGCCACCTGAGGCTCATTTAGGTGGGTAATAAGTTTGCTCAACCAATCGGGTTCGACTTTGGCGTCGGCGTCGATGAAGCCCAAGATTGGGTGGGCGACGATTTTTTGGGCGTAGTTGTAGGCGGCTGGGCAGTTAAGAGGGATTGAAAGGACTTTGATTGGGAACGACTGGGCGATTTTGACGGTATTGTCTTTGCTGCCGCCATCCATCACGATGACTTCAAAAAAGCCGGCTGGGTAATTCTGTGCCAAGATGGATTTAAGGCATTCTTCAATGGTGTCTTGGCTGTTGTAGGAGGCAACTATGATTGAAACTTTGGGCACTTGAAGCTCAGTCACTTTGTTATCCCCTAAAATGCGCCAGAACAATCGAATATAGGATTTTAGAGCCATCCCAAAGTGGGTCAACGCCGCTGGTTCCGTAGGTGCGCTGCTCAAAACTAATGGGCACTTCAGATACCCTAAAACCTGCCTTAACAGTTTTAACCAGCATTTCAGATTCTATTTCGTACTCTCGAGCGTACAACTTTTGTTTTTCAAGGACTTGCCGTTTTATTGCGCGGTAGCCTGATTGGGAATCCGTTGTGGCGGTTCCAGTTAGGAGCTTGATTAAGGAGTTGAACATACGCACTCCAAAAGCATTTAGTTTTTAGCCGCAACGGGTTTTTGATTCATGTACCGAGAGCCGATAACAAGGTCTGCCTTATTCTCCAGAACGGGTGTTAAAACTTCTTTGAGTTCTTCTGGTCGATGAGACCCGTCCGAATCGATAGTGACTACTATATCGCCTTTGGCTTTAGCAAACCCAGCGCGGAGCACGTAGCCCTTTCCCAGATGCTCCCTTAAAGTGTAGACTTTGCCTTTGCCGTTGTGTTTTTTTGCCACTTCAAGCGATTTGTCATGGGAGCAGTCATCGACCACGATGATTTCGTAAGGAACCCCAAGCTGCGCCAATGCGGCTTTGGTGCGGTCAATGATGTTGCCTATGGTTAATTGCTCGTTGTAGACGGGAATTATGATGGAGAGCAGCATTTCCCTTGGGCTCATTTTATTTAAGAAAGCCAATGGAAGACCTTATAAAGTTTGGCTACCCCAAACTTGTAAGCATCCACCACATCAGTTTGACCCACCATGCAAACCAAAATAAATCAAAAAGCACAAGTCGACCGGAAAATCTGGTTTTCCATGTGGTTTCTGGGTGCAGTCGTCACGTTTGGCATTGCCTTTTTCCCTATGTTTTACCGGCTCGTGAATGGCAGAAATAGACATCTACAAAGAGAAACTGAGCTTGAGCTGCAAGTTGCGACCTACCTAAAAAGCAAGGGTAAAGAAGTGCCCCCGCCAAGCCAACCTTATGAACCGCGCAATGCTAAACTTTGGGCGGCAAGCATAATCCTAATCATACCAGCGTTCATTATTGTTTACCTTCTATCAAGAGATCTGTCCAAACATGAACAGAATCAAGATGCCTTTCTCGCCGCTACACTGCCTCACAGGGTCTTTATGCCTCAAACTATACCGTTAACAACATATGTATTGATAACAATATTCACCTTAGGTGTAGGCATCGTGTATTGGCTTTACAAGCTCGTGAACTTGTATAACGCACACTACAAAGCCGATTTACAAGCAGAAAAAGAACTTTACAAGCTACTGGAGAAAGAGATTGATGTCAAGCACATGTAAGAAACGAAGGTTCATCACTCACGGCGGCGACATCTGGGGTTTTAGCAGAAAACATAACATCCCATTAGAAGAAGTGCTTGAATTCAGCGGACCCATAAACTTCATGGGGCCACCACCCAAAGCGGTGGAAGCAGTTAAGCAAAATGCGCGTCTAATAAAATTCTACCCAGACCCTAACCCCGTCGAATTCAAAGACGCAATTGCCCAATATGTGGGGCACGGCGTAAGCGGAGAAAACATTCTTTTGGGCAACGGCTCAATTGAACTCATCTACATGATAGCCGAGGGTCTACCAAAAGACTTCAAGGCACTGATTCCAATTCCCTCGTTCTCTGAATATGAAAAAGCGGCGCTGCGAGTTGGCGGCGAACCCGTTTTTGTGCAATTACCCGAAGACTTTGCATTGGAACCCGAAAAAATCAAAGCAGCAATAACCGACGAAACAAAAATCCTCTGCATATGTAATCCACATAGTCCTTCAGGACGACTTTACAACAAAGAAGAGGTCTTGGACCTTGTGGAGTTCTGTCAGAAACGCGACATAATTTTCAGTATAGACGAGAATTACATTGAGTTCGCAGCTGATGGTGACAGAAATACCTTGGTGGGCTTGGTTAAAGACTATGAGAACCTGTTTGTGATTCGATCAGTTACAAAATTCTATGGTTTGGCGGGTTTACGATTGGGCTACGCCATCGCAGCAACAAATCTCATTGAGAAGCTTGAAACGATGCGGCAACCGTGGAGCATTAACGGCTTAGCATGTCAAACTACACTTGCAGCTTTCAATGACATCGAATTCATCAAAAGCACAAAGGAGATAATAACAAAAAATCGAACTAACCTCGCCAACGATCTAAGAGAAATCGGAGGCTTTCACGTTTATCCATCCACAACGAACTTCTTACTAGTAAAAATCCAGAACCGCAAACTCACTTCAACTATGCTAAAGGATTTACTAGCAAAGGAGCGCATTCTCATCCGTGATTGTTGCACATTCATGGGCATGAACGACAGCTACTTCCGCATAACAGTGCGATCTGCCAAAGATAACCACGAACTTGTGGAAACGATAAAGAGAGTATTACCTGCAATAGTTCAATAAACTGCTTTTCTTCATCTTTATCTTACAGTAGGTCACGCCGGGCTTTTTTCAGCTTCTCTTCTATGGGTAGTTTGTAGGGACATTTAGGCGAGCATTCCCCACAACCTGTGCACTTGTGATCCTTGACGTCCAAGCCCGAGTATAATTCTTTTGCCCACTGCCTTAAGCCGTAGACTTCGCTGAGCATTTGAAACCGCAACTCTGCTGGAATGTTAACGCCTTCAGGGCAAGGCATGCAGACTCCACAATCGCGGCAGTAATTCCCTAACTCAAAACTGAACCGCTCATTCTCACCCGACATTGAACCTACGTATTGATCGCCGATTTTGGCGGCTGTTTCAACTTCGGGGATACTTCGTAATCCTGGAATAACAGCTGAAATATTTTGTGAAAGCACATACCGAAGTGCACTTTTGATCCGTTCATCGATTGATTCACCCAACAGTTTTTTGAGTTCAGACTTATCGGAAACAAGCGAAAGTGAGGGCTTGTATAGACAAGTAATTAAATTAGATGTTTTTGCAAAGAAGGGTTTCATTGCTACAACCCCTACATCCTGTGCCGTCGCAACAGGAAGCAGTTCCTCAATCGCCTGTCTTGTCACCACGTTGAGAGGGACTAAAACTGTGTCAAACTCGCCTGTTGCCACAGCTTTCGCCAAAACACGGGGTTTGTGCCCGGTGATGCCGACAAAATCCACTATCCCCTCGCGACGGGCTTCTTTGCAGGTTTGCAGTGAGCCGTCGGCGCCCATGGCTTTGGATAGAGTTTTCTCGTCGTCTATGCCGTGAAGCTGAATGATATCGAGGTGATCGGTTTTTAGATTCTTCAAGCTTACTTTGAAGTCGTCCATTGATTCCCGCTTGGTTCGGCTTCCTGTTTTTGTGGCGATAACGCATTGGTCTCTGTTGCCTTGAAGGGCCTCGCCGATCTTCTCTTCACTGTTACCGTCCCATCTTGCAGTGTCAAAATAGTTAATTCCTGAATCATATGCATGCCTGACAACCCTGGTGGCTTCCTCTGTGGGCACCTCAGATATCCATGTTCCACCAAAACCTACCTGCGAAACTTGCAGGTTAGTTCTGCCCAACCGCCTCTTTTTCATGGTCGCCACCTATGCTACGCCGCTGGTTTTGCGCGTGCCACCTATTAGCCGGCGTTTGGCAAAGTTCCATACACCTTCTCTTCGCACCCTCTTGTAAATTTGTCTGGGTGTCATGTGGAATTCTTTAAAAAAGCGTCGCTGAAGATTCTGGAGCATCTCATAGGTGTATTCATCGCTTTTGACACTGAGGAGGAATTCGTCGAGTTTGATGTATTTCCCGCTTTCTAAGAGTTCGTTGTAGAGTTTACTATCAGGATAGGCGATAAACGTGTTGAATTGACACCAATCGGGAACAAGTTTTTTGGCGAATTTTAGGGACTCTTCCATGTCAGCGAGGGTCTCATCAGGTAAACCCAACATGAAGCTACAGGCGGTTTTGATGTGGTGTTTCTTGCAGAGTTTAAAGGCGACTTCCACTTGTTCAGGTTTGGTGTTTCTGCCGATACGTTTGAGAATCTGAGGCGAGGCTGACTCCACACCAAACCATATGGTTTTGCATCCTGCTTTACTCATTAACGCCAAGAGTTCGTCGTTGACGAGGTCCACTCTGGTATCGCAAACCCACTCCAAGCTTAGTTTTTTCTCAATCATTAGGTTGCAGAGTTCGATGGTTTTTTCTTTTCTAAGTGTAAAATTGTCATTGATGAAGTATATTCCCCGTGTTCCGTATCGACTCATTAAGTCCTCGATTTCTCCGAGAACCCGCGTTGGGCTAAAGCCGCGGCAGATGTTTCCCCATAGTTTTCGGGTCTCACAGAAACCACAGTTAAACACACAGCCTCGACTGATGCTCATAACATCCGCTGGTTTCGCATCCAGGAATTCTATTGTACGGTCGTAAAGTTCAAGCGGTAGCAGATGCCTTGCAGGGTAAGGGATTTCATCCATATTTTCGATATAAACGGGGGGATTTTTTATGTTCCCTTTGCTGGTTCGAATGGCTACTCCTGCAATGGATTCAGCTTGTTTTGTGTTGCCGCTAGAAATTGCATTTGCAAGCTGCACTATGGCGCGTTCGCCCTCGCCCATTACGACATAGTCTATTTCAGGGTGACTTAGGAGACTGTCGGGCATGTAAGAGGCATGCCATCCGCCGACTACAATGTGGCAAGTGGGGTTTACTTCTTTGATAGCCTTGGCGGTTTCAACACATTGTGGATACGTGGCGGAACCGCAGGTTATGCCCACGATCTGAGGTTTGAGACTACTGATTAATTGTTTAACTTCCTCTATTGGTTTCTTCATAAGATAATTATCTAGCATTTGCACATTGTAACCAGATTTCTCTAGCGCCGCTGCAACATACATCAATCCAATAGGCGGTAGACGTTTACCTAAGTACCATGCGCCGTCCTCAGGAGGTGCAGTCGTCATCAACAGAATCGTAATTTTCTCTGCAGAATTTTGAGGTGGAGTTTGAGCGGGCATTGTTTTGCCTCAAGATATTTTAGCTTTGATGCCCCGCGGGACTTATAGCTTTAACGGAAACCGAGCGATAAAAATTAACTCGACAGGCTGCAACTCTCCACTCATTTAAAACCTAATTCTGATAGTTGATAGTGAAGATTATTTTTTAGCTATCCAGTAACTCATTTCAGGTTTACAGAGTAACCTATAAATTGGAAATAAAGGATTTGGCATCCATGTTGCAGTTTGGTAGTAGTCAGTTCGAATATAATGGTAGAATCCTTCGGTTTTAAAGACCTCTTCAATTGCTTTGTGGTCAAGGGCGTGCTCTTTTTTGTGCCAAAAATCTGAAAGAGTATAATCAATTGACGGAACATTGAGTCCAGTGAGTTGAAAGTACAAACTGTTTATGACAGGGTTTGAGTGGAAATAGAGGTCTTTAATGAGGCTAATCAAGCTATTGTTCTCCCCGCGCCAATAGGCTGGTGAGGCTTCATGGTCGATATAGACTACGCCTCCCTTCTTGAGAAAACTACAAACCTTTTGTAACGCCGACAAATAATCGGGAAGGTGATGTAGCACACTGTAGAAAGAAATTAAGTCAAATTTGCTCGTGTCAAAATTGAGCTCTTCAATGGGGGCATTAATCACGACCAACTTACTTTGAAGATAGGGGGCATATTTTTTTTGTAGAATTTCACACATTTCAGGCGAAATATCAGTTGCTGTCACATTGTAACCCATCAGTAAAAGCTTGCCAGTGAGGTTACCGGTGCCTGCTCCAACATCTAGCGCATTTTTTTTATTATTTCTAATTTGTGCTGTGACTGAGGTAAGCTTGTTGGTTATGCGTTTCTGTTCTTTTCGACTGTAGACTTCGGGGTGGAGTAACTCATAATATTGGGCTTCGTTACGATGGACTTCGATGTTTGCCTTATGTATTTTTTCTCTGAATGTTTGGTTGATTTGCAAGTGGAAGTTACCCTTTATTGAGTTAAGGTTGTTGTATTGAGTGTTTTTCAAATTAATATATTGTTTGAAATTCGGATAATACCAATACAACCTTAATTTCAAGCTTTATAATTGAATTTAAATTGACATCAAGGCGAAGGATTTTGCTGCAATCTAGGGATTAAATAATTTTGAGAGAAAATACTCTTCGGCTAGTTTTATTTTATTTTGTTGTTTTAGGAGGCTTTGTTTGGGCAAAACATTTTGTGAGTTGGACATTGGGGTTTCTCGAAACACGTTGTGATCGCAAAAAAAATTAGACACGAAATTTTTTATAAATACATCAAGATTGAGAGGCTATACATAATTCTGAAAAAGCTAGAAAATTTTCAGATAAATTTTGTTATTAATTTATTTAACGAAAAAAAGAAAAGAAAGGGATTTTGATTTTTTTGTGGTAGTTTTATGGTCGTCTTCGTAGCATGAGCATGATCAAGGCGCCAACGATTATGATGACGACGATGATCGCGATCACGGATGGAATGAGGTATTGATCAGCCATTGATGCTGGAGGTGTCTCTGTTGGTGCTGGTGTTGCGGGTGCTTCTCCGACGTTCATAGCGGTTGTGGCTGTTGATGGCCAGTAACCTCTAGTTCCGGCGAATGAAGCGTAGATTGAGTAGTCTCCTGGAACGTCTGGTGTTGTCCAAGTGTAGTGGAATGTTCCGTAAACGTCTGTTGTTGCATCACCTAAGGTGATGTAGTTGCCGTTGGGGTCTAATGCATATAGTGATACTGTTACGCCTGTGAAGTCGGTTGGCATTGGTTTCTGCTGGTAAACATAACCCATCCAGTCCTTCATGCTCTCATCAGAGGCTAAGGGAACACCGTGTGGGAAACGAGCTGCTTGCTCAGTTTGTTGTGTACCAGAAGCGATGTCTGCAACTGATCCTTGTATGACAACTTGGTTGCCTGCTGCTACTGAAGTTAGTGGTGCTTGTACTGAAGTTGCGCTTGGTCCTCTACCAACTACGTAGATTTGATTGTCATAGCCGTTGAAGAATGTGTAATAGCCATCTGCGATTGCTGTGCTCATTGTGAAGAATTCACCAGTGTAATCGGATAGTTCCCAGATTTGTAAGCCGGATGTTGCGTTGATTCCTCTTGCTACTGCACCTTTGTAGATTGGTGTGTTAACTGTGTGTTCGGTTGTAACTGTGTATATGACATCGTTGCCGATTGCTTGTATGAAGGTTGGGTAGTGACCATAAGCATTGTATCTACCTGCATTAGTAGAGTTGTCTGGGGTGTCGCCATTGCCGAATGTCCAAAGTAGAGCGCCTGTTGCTGTATCATAGCAGTACATAATTCCGCCTAATTGAGAGCTGTAGAGTTTACCATAAGCAGTAATACCGTTAGCGTTTGGTAGTGCTGGGTTGCCATAGTAGTCAAGTGAAGTCTGTCCATCGGTTGTCCATAGTTTTGCGCCTGTGTCCATGCTGTATCCAACGAATTGCATAGTTTCTTTGTATCCTTCAATGAATACACGGTTTACTGGATCAATTGTGGCTATCGCAACAGAGATGTTGCCTGCAGGAGCGTCGTAGTTATGCATCCAAAGAATGCTACCTACTGCACCTCGATGTGAATCAAGGTTAACAGCGAAGTAGGTGTATGGAGTATAGCTGTTTGTGCCGAATTGTGAAGTAGTTAAAGTTGGCAGAGTTCCGTTTTCATAGATGACAATATCGCCCGGGATTACTCCAACGGGTGTTGGTGAGCTACTGAAACCTGGCATCTGAACGATCCAGTCATAACGTGTGTGAGTACCTGTTGAGGTGCTTGCATCTACGTATGTGGAAGATGTTGTGGTTGGGGTAAGTGTCGTCACCATTGCGCCGTTTACGTAGGTTGTTGATGAAACGTTTGTTGTTGTGCTGGTCGTGGTTGTATCTGGAACTGGTGATAATCCTGTGCTGGTTGGGTTTGCGAATCCTGCTCCTGTCCAAAGCTTGGTAGAGTTCCATTCACCTAATGTGTAGTTTGCAGGTTGACCAAATCCAGCATTGTTTGTCCAGACATATCTTAGGTGTTCACCTTGTGGTCCGAGAGCTACTGCGGCACCTGGGCCAAAGAAGCTTCCACCACCTGGAACGTTCCTCACATCAAAGAGATGATCGCCTGTATATGCATCATAAGCTGATGCAAAGTTGCTGGTGAACAAGATTGCTGGATAAACTCCGTGTTGCTGTGGATCTTCAACGTCGTAAATATATGCAAATGATATCGCGGGTACATCAGATCGTGACCAGATAACTTGTCCAGTTTGTAGATCAACGCATGTGGTTGGTCCACTATTGGAGCCTGTGTATGAGACCGGTGGGTTGTAGATTAGCATGCCGGCAACGATGATTGGATTAGAATATCGTTGGTTGTATGCAGAACCTTCAAACCAAGTATTTCCGTTTAGGTCTGGTGCAGTGGTTGTGTTGCCTCCGACGACTCCGCCCATTTGAATTGGCTTAGTCCACATAATGTGGCCAGTTAGTGGTCCTACTGCGTCTCCTGGGAATCTGTTTAAACCTGCGCCACTCCAAGTAGTGTAGTCCGGGTGCGCCTGTTCCTAGCCAGTTTGACGAGATAGCCCACCAGTCAGTGTTTTCTCCGTAGATTGGGCGTGTCCAATACTCAGAAGGTAGGGGATAGCTAGTTATTGGGTTAGGTATCTGTTCTTCCTGAACTGTCAATGTCGTTTGGGCGTGACTTGGTAAGAAAGTGTCGTTAACGTTTTGTGATCCTGTTGGATGGCTGTATTGGTTGAATTCTTGTCCTGGGAAGTCAAAGTCAAGAGTGTATACTCCAACTTGGTCTGGTACATATGCATAGTATTGAGAAGAAGTTGTGTCAGTAATGTATTCAAAAATCTTTGTCTCTACAGTGCCGTCAGGCTTTGTTATGGTAAGGTTGTAATTGTGGAAACGATAGTCGTTAGATAGAGAGATTGATTGATCGAAAGTTTTATCGAGCCAGATCAGAATGTTTGCTTGTTGACCTACACCGATTGGGTTAGGTGCAACGTTGATGTAAGCGAATGTTGCAATGTCCCATGGGGGTGTGTGTGATTGAACTGTTGGTATCAGTGCCATCGATGCGCTCATTGAAACAATGAGTAATACTGCGAACGAAATAGCTGCTGCTTTATTTTTAGAAAACTGTTTTTGCAATTTTTTATTTTTCTCCTTAAACTTGTAAGCTTAATACCATGCACCGAGCTATTTAGGATTTATGCTTTTTAGATACGTTTTTTCCAACATAGTAACCTAAAATTACCAAAAAAATTAATGTTTTACAATAAAAATAATTTAAAAATATTAATAATACAAAAAATTCACCTACAACTTTTTTCTCTCAATAACACCGAGATAAATATACAATCATCAGTGATGCGAAAGAGGCGCAATATTCGTTTCAAAGAGACATGTAATTATGTAAAATAAACACAAACATCATCCACTGAAAATGAATTATAGCGCTTTAAAGAATTATTTAGGGATACTCTTTTAATCGGATGTAGTTTCCTATTTTTCAGATTCTAGGCGAAATGTTTAAGCACAAAGCCCTGCCAATTTGAGAAGTAACAGTGAAAAGAGAATGAAACCTCACGTAACTCTAGTGAATGCAGCAGCGCCTGTTGGAGCTGCAATGCATATGCCTTTTGCTCTTTTGGGTTTAGGATATTTGGGTGCAGTTTTAGAGAAAAACAATTTCAAAGTTGATGTTATTGACTGCCAAATTCTAAAGCTTTCAGATGAAGAGTTTAGGAGTGAAATTAGCAAGCACAAACCCGATATCGTCGGAGTTACATCATCGACTTTAACATATAAGTCCAGTTTAAGATTAATAAAAATCGCAAAAGAAGTCTACCCAAAATGCATTACAATCGCAGGAGGAGCTCATGTCACATTTTGGGATGATCATGCACTCGAGGAATGCCCAGAACTCGACATTGTTGTAAGACGCGAGGGAGAAAACACATTACTAGAGTTAGCGCAACGAATAGAAGAAGGCAAAAGTTACCAAAACGTCTTAGGTACAACAATTAGAAAAGACGGAAAAATTCTAAGAAACCCCGATCGCTCCTACATTGAAGATTTAGATAGTTTACCATTTCCCGCCAGACATCTTTGGCCAATGGAGAAATTCAATGAATATGAAGATGTTCTTTATTTGGCGATGAGTAGGGGTTGCGTGTATTGGTGTGAGTTTTGCTGTACGGTCCGTATGCATGGTCGTAAATACCGTATGCGAGGCGCAAAAAATGTAGTTGACGAGATAGAATACCTGCATAAAACCTATAACAAAAGCAAATTCACCTTCTGCGACGATGCATTTACAGTGGACCAACAAAAAGTAGAAGACATCTGCAATGAAATCCACCAACGAGGCTTAAAGATTCAGTGGAATTGCGGCACCCGCGTAGATATGCTAACCAAAGAGCTGCTTATGAAGATGAAAGATGCAGGCTGCATCTCCGTTTGGTTCGGTGTTGAATCAGGAACCCAACAAGTTTTAGACGCGATGAAAAAAGGCATCACACCTGAGTTAACAATGAAGGTACTAGGTTGGGTTCGAGAGGTAGGACTACAGCCAGTACCCAACGTAATCTTGGGGTTTCCAGGGGAAACCAAACAAAGCGCGTGGGACACCATCAAATTTATTGAAAAAGTAGCTCCCGACACAGTAGGTTTTTACAATGTGGCAACACCTTTTCCAGGCACACCAATGTATGATTTAGTAAAAGAGAAGGGTTGGCTTAGAGTAACCGATTTCGACCTATACGATACCACCAGACCTATCTTTGAAACACCCCAACTGAGCATGAAAGAACTAGGGAAGCTTAGAGAAGGCGCCTTTCACCATTATTACCTTCGCAGGGCATACTTTTTGGATAAAAAAAGACGCTTTAAATTAACAACCGCCATAACTGTGGGTATGCATTTTATCGCAAACATAAAATTAAAACTAAGAAGAAATTAGAAAAAACCCATTAAAATAATCCTTTTTTAACCTCATAACCCCCCATTAATGTGAAAAAAGAAGAAGAAGCAACCCCCCACCAAGTCATTTCTTCTATTAAAGAGAAAAAGATTATTCCGCTTCATCACTGAGTTTTGTAGTTTGCTAAGAAACAGATTCGCTAAAAAAATGAACTATTTAAAAAAATAGAATCGCCGTCACTTTTGATTGAGTTTACTTTGTTGGTTAGATCGTGTAAAAAAAAGAGCAACTATAACGATGAAAAGTATAAAGAGGTCATCGAACACGGAACAAATGTTGGTCAGCAACTAAACCTCTTGCAATTTTAAACCGTAATTGATATAAACTGAGCACTCAAGTATGCAATCGATGCTCGACCTCTACTTAGGATTGACTCAAAACCCAACCAACATAGTTACCGCCATCGTTATGCTGGTTATAGCTGTGCTGTTAGCAGCAGTCATAGGCGACCCCTCACCCAATTACCCCGAACGATTGGCGTTTAAGCTGCACCCCACTGTTTTGATGGGGAATTTTACCCGAAAAATCGAGCCCCACTTCAGAAACACTGATGCAGCCTCTGAGAAATTTCTGGGCGCATTACTTGGGTTAACGGTTATCGCTGCATTTTCTTTGCCAGTTTTCTTTACACTTTGGGCAATCTACACATTTTTACCCCTTTATCTGAACATAATCGTTTACGCGTTGCTTGGTGTGGTGCTGCTAAAGATGACGCTTTGCATCAGGTTAGAAACAGATTGGGCAAAAGCAGCGGCCAAAGCCATACAAGCAAGTGATATAGAAGAAGCAAAAAAATACAGCCATTTCTCTCGGCGCGACTCAAGGGGACTTAACGGAAGCCAAATCGGCAGCGCCGTCATTGAATCCATGTCGGAGAACCTAATCGACTTTAAGCTATCGCCGATGATGTCGTTTGCCCTCTTCGGCGTCACAGGCGCCATCGCTTTTAGAGCAATAAACACACTGGATGGAATGGTAGGCTTCAAGAATAAGGAATATATTAATTTAGGGTGGTTCAGCGCTAACCTTGACAATTTTGTAAATTATATTCCCACACGTCTTACCGCGATTTTGATGATTGCGGCAGCGGCGATTCTACGGATGGATGTAAAAAACGCGTGGCAAATGGCTCGTCGTGATCACAAAAAAACACCCAGTCGAAACCATGGGTGGCCAATGGCGGCGGTTGCAGGTGCCCTGCGAATTCAGCTCGAAAAATCGGGACAATACATTTTGGGCGATGCCCAAGAACCAGTAACTGGCGAAAAGATCTTAGGGGCACTACGCATTCGCGACGTCACCATTATTCTGTGGGGGTTATTGTGTGTGGCTGTGCTGGTGATTGTCCGGCTGTTTTGGATCCCGATTTAGTGCAAAGTTTTAATCGCACAGACAAAGTAAGATGTGCTAAGAGTGCCGCAGATGCGTGTTTGCCTCATTAATCCACCTCGTATTCAACCTAAGGCTTGGGGGAAACCAAACGTTTTTCCACCCATTGCGCTCGCTTCTGTAGCGGCAGTTCTTGAAAAAAATCACTCGGTATCCATAATTGATGCGCCGACTGAGGGTTGGGAAAATCTACAGGAGCTTGACGAAACCAAATACCGAGTGGGCTTGAGTGCAGAAACTATTGCGGCGCGTATCGCAACATGGAAACCCCAGGTTGCAATTTTAGAGATTCCCTTTTCAGGCTGGTCAAAAACCGCGTTTGAAGTTGCAGCCACAATCAAGAGTATCAACCAAGAAATTGTAGTTGTATTGTTTGGCTTACATCCATCTTCACAGCCAAGGGAGTGTCTGCAAAATAACTACGTGGATTTTGTGGTTGTGGGCGAACCCGAAAACACTGTGTCAGAACTTGTAATGGCGTTGGCACAGAAAACCGATTTTCTGGTCATCAACGGTTTAGGCTATAAGGATAGTGGAAAAGCGGTTTTCACTGGCAAACGGACACCAATTGAGGATTTGGATACACTACCATTCCCCGCAAGGCATCTATTACCCATGAAGGTTTACGGCGAAGCAGTTCATAAAAATCCACTGCGGGGGGAAATCAATAAACCCTACACAATAGTAATTACCAGCCGCGGCTGCCCTTACAACTGCGTCTTCTGCTCTAACTGCATCGTTTGGGGTAAAAAGTGGCGGCCTCGAACCCCAAAAAGCGTTGTTGACGAATTAGAACAAGTCGTTAAAGTATTTGGGGTTAAGCAAGTAGATTTCTCCGATGACAACCTAACCGTAGATAGGCAACGAATTGTTGAGATTTGCGATCTAATTGTGCAAAGAAAGATACATTTTGAATGGTTTACCCCCAACGGCATCAGAGCGGATACACTCGATGAGGCTTTATTGCAGAAGATGAAAGCGGCGGGATGCCGAAAAATCCGCGTTGCACCTGAGTCAGGTGTACAGCGAGTCGTAAACGATATTATTAAAAAGAATCTAGACCTCCAAAAAGTCGAAACTGCAGTCATTGCCGCCAAAAAAGTCGGACTCAAAGTCGGATGCTTTTTTGTCATGGGTTTAATCGGAGAAACTAAACAAGACATCGAAGACACAATAAAATTCGCATACAAACTAAGGGCAATGGGCGCTGATACATTCATTTTCAGCATAGCTATGCCGCTTTATGGGACAGCATTCTTTGAGCAAGCGCGGGACCGAGGTTTTCTGCGGGAAGGCTTCTGTGACTTTGCATTAGCAGCGACAGAGCCATTGGTAGAGACACCTGAATTTTCGGCAGCTGATTTACAGGAGCTGTGCATGCGAGCTAACATGGTTAACCCAACATTTACACGTGAAAAGGGCTTACGAGCTATACGGCACCCAATAAAGACGATTAAAATGTTACTCAAAAAATAAAATTTTGAGCAAAGTTGTTGCTGCGGACCCCTTTGATAATCATACAAGCTATCTAAAAAGACCAATTATATTGATGACTACAAACCTCATCAATAAAACTAATCTCTAAAGTTCAGTTCTACTGTATTTTGCTAGGTTACAACCATGATTTGCCCATTCAAAATAACAAAATCAACAGTTACCGTCCCGATTTTATCAGGCGCAACCAAGTTAAGATTTTCAGACAAGATTGTTAAGTCAGCTATTTTTCCCTTTTCAACCGAACCTTTGAAGGCTTCATCTCCTGAGCAGTAAGCTGCGTTAAGTGTGTATAATCGTATGGCTTCATCAACGCTAAGTCTCTGCTCTGGGTAATTTTCCCGCGTAACCAATTCTTGAATACCTAGCAATACGCTCAATGGCTCCATGGGGCAGTCTGAACCAGCCGCAACTCTAACACCCTCATTAAGAAGCGTTTTAAGCGGATGCAACAAACGTGCTCGGCTGCCGAGGTGCTGATCCGCCGACCAAACGGCGAATTCTGTCGTTATGACTTTTGGTTGAATGGAAACCACGATATATTGTGCTTTTAGGCGTTTAATTAGGGATTCATTTAAGACAGCGGCTTGCTCAATTCTGAAGGGGATACTGCTTTTTTTGAGACACATTTTCTCGATAACTTTTAAGGTTGTGTCGATAGCTTCATCGCCCATTGCATGGATAACAGGTTGAACTCCAAAATCCATCACCCGCTTTATCTTAGCTTCAAGCTCTTCTTCGGTAAGCAATATTTTCCCTTTGTTCAAAGGGTCGTCACTATAAGGCTTCTGCAGGGCTGCTTCTTTAGAATCCAAATAACCATCTACGACAATAAAAGCGCCCCCCACGCGTAGCACTTCAGGATTATTTGACTTAATGTCAACAGTTTTTTCTAGAAGCACCTCTGGAACAACCACGTTAACCCTGAATAATAGCAACCCACGCTCATGTAACCGCTGAATTATCGGAAGTTCACCTTCAGAAATAACAAGCCAATCAATGCTGGTTATGCCTGCTTGAAAGATTTTTTGACAAGCAGCCGCAGTGACCGCTAATAACTCATCTTCAGTTGGTTCTGGAACAACTTTCCATACAAGTTGGGTGGCAGTATCCCTGAAAATACCAGATAGTATGCCTTTACCGGTTTTATCAATCGCACCGCATTTAGGGATAGGAGTTTGCTCTGTTATGCCTGCACTTTTGATTGCCAGGCTATTAACAACACATATCATCGCTGCTTCGCGGTAAAGGATAACAGGGTTGCTGGGAGCCACTTCATCTAAATCGTTGACTGTGGGCATGCGGTTTTCTTGAAATCGCGTTTCATTCCAGCCCTGCCCAATAATCCATCTGCCTGCAGGGATGCTTTTTGCTTTCTCTTTAACAAGATTCTGCAGTTCAACGATAGATTTTGCAGGGGTTAAGTCCAGCCACATAAGGCAGCGCCCAAAATCAGCTACATGAATGTGCGTATCAATAAAACCGGGCACAACAGTTTTCCCTTTGAGGTCGAGCACTTTAGTGGTTTGGACGATCTGAGACCGGATTTGTTGGTTGGAACCAACTCTGACGATGCGATTTCCTTGAATTGTTAGAGCTTGGGCGGTAGGCTGAGTTGGATTTTGGGTTTTGATGTTTGCATTAATTATGGCAATATCCGCTGACAAAGCATTATTCTCCAAGCTTCATTGGCGCTAGTTATAGACTTGTCATAAAAAACCTTCCGTTTCCCCACCTAAGACAGCACAGCCCAATTTGCATAAAACATAATAGACTGCGCAACCGTGTTTCTGAGTATCACCAATTTCGGGGAAACAACTTTGAAGGCGCATGTTGCACTTGTAAATCCACCATACCCAGTGGAGGCGCCGCAAGCCATCTTTCTACCATTAGGGATCAGTTACTTAACAGCGGTGCTTGAAGAGAAAGGCTACAACGTCGATGTCGTGGACTGCCAAACAACCCACCCCACTCAGCATGAGCTGGAAGAGAAATTCCGCAGCTTAAATTGTGACATCGTCGGCGTTACATCTGCCACGCTTACGTACAATCCAGCTCTGAACATCCTGAAAGCCGCCAAAACCGCATTACCTAAAGCCGTCACAATGATCGGAGGACCCCATGTTACTGTTATGGACCAGCAGACTTTTCAAGAGAGCAACAATGTGGACATTGTGGTTCGAAGCGAAGGCGAACAGACCATGTTGGAACTCGCCGCTCTCATTTCAAGCGGCAATAATTATGACTTTAGCCAAGTTTTAGGCATAACCTACAAACAAAACGACAAAGTTCTTCGAAACAACGACCGTCCTTTTATACAAAATATAGACCTGCTACCGCACCCCGCTCATAAACACTTTGATGTAAGCAAATACCGAATTCTAAACAAAACATATTTGCCTATAATAACCAGCCGTGGCTGCCCCTTTCAGTGCACCTTTTGTGCAGGCTACAAAATGTGTGGACGCGGTTTTCGAGGACGCAGCCCAATAAAAGTCGTAGATGAACTTGAGTGGTTACGAGATGATTTTGGCGGCGGCGCATTTGCCTTCTACGATGACACCTTCACCTTTGATGTGAACCGTGCCATTGCAATCTGCGATGAAATTAAGAAACGCAAGTTTAATTTACCGTGGGACTGCCGCACCAGAGTCGATAAAGTATCACCTAACCTACTTTCCAAACTACATAGCGCAGGTTGCCAATTGGTACATTTCGGCGTAGAGTCAGGTAACCAAGAGATTCTGAATTTAATGCGCAAAGGCACAACAGTAGAGCAAAACGCCCAAGCAATCAAGTGGGCAAAAGAGGCAGGCATATCTGTTGCGATTTCGCTGGTCATAGGCTACCCCACCGAAACCCCCGAACAACTACAGCAAACCATCGATTTCATCTACAAAACCAAACCTGACTATGTATACATGTGCGAAGCCGTGCCTTATCCAGGCACAGAGCTCTATGACTTCACCAAAAGCCTGGGCTTAGAACTAGCCAAAGACTGGAGTCTTTACCATGAACAAACTCAAGTCTTCCAAAACAACCTTTTGCCGCTGGAAAAACTCAACCAGACCAAAAAAGAATTCTATGATCGCTACCTCTCCTACTCATTTTACATACGCAAAAAAATAAAAGGCGACTTTTACAGCCAAATCATGGCACGCAGCGCTCTCAACCACCTCGTCGCCAATAACCGCGCCGCCCGATGGGCAATCCGCCATTTATATCACCCTAAAATAAGCCCTGGCGGACACAGCACCCCAAGCAAACAGCAACAGGGATAAAGAAATGAGTAGGGCACTAAGTAGGCAAATGGCAGGCGTCAAATACCTGCTTACACATCCCCACCAGCTCAAATGGGTAATTACAAGAGAAATTTATTTTGGACGACGTAAACAAAGTAAACAAAAATGGGTCGAATGGCAAAAATACGATGCGAACATGCACATCATGATGATGGAAACGCATCCCGAAGCCATGAGTGTTAACACCTTAAACCTTGACCGCCTCAAAATCTTCGAGGATATGGTCAACAGCATCGGGTGTAATCTAAGAATCCTTGATGTAGGCTGCGGAGATGGCGTAATTAGTGAACCCCTCATAAAAAAAGGACATTTTGTCGCTGCAGTAGATTTACCCACAGTCGCTACTGCCGCACACCAATGCAAAGTATCCTCAGTTATGGCAGGCGACGCAGAAACCCTTGCATTCGCAGATACAACATTCGATTTGGTTATCGCCTCGGAGGTTTTGGAGCATCTCTGGGCACCAGAAATCTTTATTGACGAAGCCTATCGAACTTTAAAGCCTCAAGGTTATCTAATCATCGAAACACCAGAGGGTATGGCAGGCCTAAACTACGATTCTCATATGAACTTCTACACAGTTGAAAAAATACAGAAGTTGCTGACACCCCGATTCACGACTGAGAAAGTAGAGCAATTAGCTGCAACGGGTTCAGCACAGACTCCAACAATAATTGTACTTCTTAAAAAAGCTGTTTAGCTAAAAGCTTTGGACTTTTCCTTTTCTTTGCTAATTTGATTGATATAAACCGTCAGCAACACTGCAATGGCCACAACAACTACGATTATGATACCTGAATAAAAATCGATTTCCAACTTTCCGCCCTCCGATACGGGTAAGGAAGTAACATTTTCGGAGAAACAATAGACGTTCCAATCATGGTTACCAATGTAAAGTTTGCCGTCGTATAGCGAGGGGGAAGACCAGCTTCCCGAGGGGGTAGTGTAGTTAGCTAGTTTTGTGCCTTTGTCAACTGCATCGAGTATGAAGATATGGCGTTGGCTAGTCATCAAATAGATTTTGCCTGCCGCGTAAGATAGCGAGGTGTAGAGTTCGTCACCAGTAAAGAAGCTCCAGTTAATCTGCCCAGTGGCGGCGTTCAGGGTGGTTATGCTGTATTTGTTGATTATATATAGATCACCGTCAACGTATAAGGGGCAGGAAACAATGAATTCAGCTGCATCAGGTTCACGGAAAGTCCACACCACCTCGCCTGTTTGAACGTTGACGCCGTAATAGGTCCGCAAGTCCGCGGGAACAAAAACCATGCCAGCCGCAATTGAAGGGGAACCAATCATTTCGGTGCCGCCTGTAAACTGATGCTCATATTCGATGGGTAAACTCCAAAGCAAGTTGCCTGTGGTGGCATCTAGTTTGTAGAGCATTCCTGTGCCAGGTATTTCAGATGTAAAGTAGACTGCACCATCAGAAACTGCAGGTGATGAAAGAATGTAACCATTGGTGTTGTAGCTCCAAACAATGTTTCCAGTGTCGGCATCCAATGCGTAAAAGTAACCATCTAATGAACCAACATAAACGATTCCACCTACAACCGCCGGGGAAGACTTCAATACCAACGAACCATAGGTGTACTCAACATCCCCGTTCACAAAGGTTTTCCATAAAAACTCACCAGTGCGAGCATCTAGGCAATAGACATAGCCATCGTCACCTCCGGTAAAGACTTTGCCACCTGCAACCGCTGGAGAAGATACGATGTAGTCTTGTGTTTTGAATTTCCAAATTAATGAACCGTTAGAGGCTCCTAGTGCATAGAGGTGGGTATCTTGCGAGCCAACATATACTATGCCATCCACTATGCTGGGCGATGAGATAACTGAACCGTCCGTAGTGTAGTTCCATGCCAAAGTGAGATTAGAAGGACCCGAAGCTGCGGCGGAGGAATGTTCTGCATTGCCTCTCCACATGTACCAAGTATCTGATGCAGATTCAGGTACTGCCAACACAATGGTGGAACACATAGCAAAGGTAATGATTAAGATTAACGCCACTGTTAATGAGGACGTGAAATTGGCTATCGGTTTTTCCTCCCTTTAAGGTTATCAAACCGCAATATTACAGCTAAAAAGACCACGAACACAACAATAATCACCAAGGCAACCAGAACAAGAGTAATTAAGCTTAAAGTTGGCGCCCCTGAAGTTGACGAAGTGGGTAAAGGCATTACAGTCACATCGGGCACGTTTTGGGTACCGATTGCCCAAACCTGATTATAAGTAGTATATTCACTCCCAGATATGGCATCAACTGCATCAGTTACGGTGCCAGGGATCAAATATAGCCGCCCGTAGGCAACCATAGAAGACTCACGGGGTGCAAGAGCCTCGATAGGAAGCTTCCAAATGAGTTCGCCTGTGAAAGCGTTTAGGCATGCAAACTCCGAGCGCCCTTCTCCACCGCCATACTGGGCAATTTCACCGCTGGTCACAAAAATTTTGCCGTCGGCAACCGTAGCAAAACCCGGCCACAACAAAGTGCCTGGACCTTTGTAGCGCCACGATAATTCACCTGTGGCGATGTTGATAGCGTAGATGTAACCGTCCTTGTTGGGTTCATACACGTTGCCATAACCTACGGCAGTGCCTGAAGTAAAGTAACCCCCCTCATAGGGATAATCTTCAGACGGTGTATAGGTCCACATAATCTCCCCATCCGCAGCGTTAAAACAGTACATGGTATTATCGTCGGTTCCGCCACGAAGGAAACGCCCATCAATAAAGGAACCGTCAAAAATCATCGGACCCATAGTGTTAGTACTCCAAAGGAGCTCACCCGTTTTGGCGTCAAGCGCCATCTGCAAATTCATGAAAGAACCCACAAAAACTTTGCCATCGCCGTAGGTTGTTCCAATGCCTGTTCGCCCACCGCCTGGGACATAGGTTGACCATACAAACGTTGGAGGAAGATCGGGATTAACAAAACTCCAAGCTTGCGTATAGGAATCAACTTTGAGGTAGAACATTTTCTCTTCGGGACTATACACATTAGAACTGAAGATACCCGTGTCAGCGCAAAAGTCAGGGCTGGTCCAGATTATAACACCTGTTTCAGGGTCTAAGCAGCTGTTCTCAACTACCAGGTGAGAATCGTCAATTTTATAAGCTATTGGCCAAGTCATTGGCATGGGTATGGCGGTTTCCCAGATTTTGCTACCTGTGTCTCTATCAAGCGCGACAATAGAGGTGTTTGTGCCAACATAAACCATACCGTTAAATGCAGATAAATATGTCTGCACACCCGTCACATTGGCTTTCCAGAGCACATCAGAGGTGGCTGGGGCGGGTCCCGCAGAAAACCTTGTAAAAGAAGAGTCTCCCATGAATTGGGGCCAATCATACTGCAGTAAACTCCCTTTGGATGAGGACGAAGTAGTTGGCTGCGCCATTGTCAAACCCCCAGTTTGCAGAGCAGCCATTGAAAAGGAAAGTAAGGAGACAAGAAGCAACGCGAAGATGGTCAATACCTGAATTTTCTTGATTTGCGTTGAATTTGCCCCCGAGATTAATTGAATAGGATGTTTGTTTCACTATAAACTTTACGGAAAAACCCAGAAACTGCCTAAAAAAAAGAAAAAAATTTAGAATCTGCTTCTGATTTATGAAGTTTAAAACGGCTTTATACCGCACAAGCTTTTTTAAGATCAAAAGAACCCTTAAGTTAAACATTATGGGGAATCAAAGGGAGAATTTTACTTGACCGAACATAAAGGTCCCTTACTCATGACTTCTTGGCGCTCAACAGGAGCTTGCAATGCAAGATGCAAATATTGCAACGTTGACGCAACAGGCTCACATGCAGCAAACGAAATGTCAACCCAAGAAGCCTTCCACCTAGTAGATGAAGTAAAAAAATTCGGCGTAAGATGGTTCGGCATTAAAGGCGGCGAACCGTTAATGCGTAAAGATATCTTTGAAATTGTAAAATACGCGAAAGACAAAGGGTTAAACGTATGCCTTTTAACCAATGGCTGCTTTGTCGACGGCGACATCTATGACAATTTAGTCAAATACAATGTTTGGTCCTCGGTTAGCATCGATGGACCAGAAGAAATCAACGACCAACTCCGAGGAAAAGGCAGCTACAAAAAAGCACTGGCAGCAATCGAAAAACTTTCAGCAGGTAAAATCCTAAACGGCTTAGCTGCCGCCATAACAACCGTCAACTATCAACACCTTGACCACGTTGCTGAATTAGCCGACAAATACCACGCTAACTTTGTTTGGTACAATCATTTGGTGCCAAGCGGGAGAGCCAAATCCACCATGGAGTTAACTCCTACGCCCGAACAATACGAGTGGGTACTAAACCACATCTGGGACCTAACAGAGAGGTATAGGGGCAAATTCGAAATTCATGTTCACGCTCCCCACTTCGCAAGGGTCGTTAAACAGCGAATCCCCGAAAAAGAATTCAACGAATGGTACGAAAAAGAATTCCACGGCAAATGCACCTACTTTGCATTCGGAGGATACCTTTCAGTAACCGAAAACGGCGACTTAATCCCATGCTTCTACACTGATTTACAACCATCAGAACCCATGATGCTGGGTAACATACGCAACAAAAGCCTAACAACCGCATGGGAAGAAATCAAACAATCCAAATACTACAACAAATTCCAAGACCGCAGCGTGCTCAAGGGCAAATGCGGCGTCTGCGAATACCGAGAAATCTGCGGCGGATGTAGAAACCGAGCCTACGCCTACACCGGCGACATAACAGAATCAGACCCCGCATGCGCCTACATCCCTGAGGCACTGAGAAAAAAATAGCCTAATGGGTAATGTGATGAATGCAACCAAACAAAAAATAGTTCTAGTAACACCACCGATCACCCAGAAGGTTGCCCATCACCCCCTTTATCCACCTCTCGGCTTAGCCTACATGGCAGCAGTTTTAGAGCAGAACAATTTTGAAGTAAAAATCATCGATTCACCAGTCCTTGGCTTTGACCACAAACAAATCAAAGCTGAACTCGAAACATACAAACCAACCATGGTAGGCGTCGGATCCATGACTCCAACAATTGAGTCAGCGCTTCAATGTGCAAGAATAACCAAAGAAGCCTTGCCAGATGCCCAAGTTTTGATGGGCGGACCACACGCCACCTTTGCAGATTCAGAAATTTTAGAAAGCGAAAAAGCCGTAGACATCATCGTACGTGGCGAAGGGGAAGAAACAATCGTTGAATTAGCGAAAAATAACAAACTAAGCGACGTTAAAGGCATCACCTTTCGCAAAGATCACCAAATCATACAAACCGCCCCCAGATCCTACATTCAAAACCTTGACGCGCTTCCAAAACCAGCCTACCACCTGTTACCCATGAAAAAATACAACATTACCGGTCGAAACCTGCTCCCAATCATCAGCAGTCGAGGGTGCCCCTTCAAATGTCCCTTCTGTGTTGCCAGCCAAATGTTCGGTCAACAATTTCGCGCTAGAAGTCCAAAAAATGTTTTGGATGAGTTAGAGTGGCTCAGAGACGAATACGGGGCAGAGGGCATAACATTCCAAGACGATACATTAACCTTTGATAAGAAACGCACCATGGACATTTGTGACGGAATGATTGAACGCAAAATTGGGCTACATTGGGGCTGTGGAACCCGAGCAGATGTTGTCACAAAAGAAGTCTTAACTAAGATGAAGAAGGCTCACTGCGACGAAACCATGTACGGTGTCGAAGCAGGATGTCAACGAATGCGGGATGTGCTCAACAAGCGTGTTTCAACACAGCAAATTGAAAATGCAATTAAATGGACCAAGGAAGTAGGCATTTTCGTTACGGTCTCTGTAATTCTAGGCTATCCACGCGAAACCAAAGAAACTCTACAGGAAACCTTGGATTTTGTTCGCAAAGTGGAACCTGATGAAGTCTGGCTATGCCATGCAACACCCTACCCAGGAACCTGCCTCCGAGAAATCGTACAGAAAAATGGCTGGAATATGTCAGAAAAATGGGAACTCTACAACACAATGAACCCCATTTTTGAGGACCCCGCATTACCCGCCAGCCAAATTGCGGAGATGCGCAGAGACTTTTACAATAAATTCTACACGCCAAAATATATTCTACACCAAACCATCAAGGGCTATTTTAAAGGAAACCTCTACAGTAAAATTATGGCACGAACCGCCGTTAACTATATGCTGTGGCGAGCGAAAAATCGTCTTTAAGTTAAGAAAGGATCACTTTGCTTAACCCAACCAAAGTTTTTAATTCTAGTGTTAATGTGTAGATATCAAAAAACGCAGAAGCACAGAAATCTATGTTGTCTAATGATGATACAATAAATTTACTCATAGATTTAGGGTTAACCTGCTCTCAGGCAAAAGCCTACTTAGCTCTTACGGCGCTAAAAAAAGCAGAAGCAAAAAAAGTCGCCAAGATCTCCGGTATTGCCCGCCAAGATATTTACCGCATTATGCCTGAACTCGAAAGAATCGGAATAGTAGAAAAACTAATGGCTACACCCATTATCTATAGGGCTATCCCAATAAATGAGGGGTCCAGAAAGTTACTTGAGAAAAAAACAAGCCTATGCTCAACACTTCAAGAAAAAGTAAAGCATTTAGAATCCCAACCAGACATAGACGAAGAAGAAGAGGAAAGCGAAGAAGTAAACCAGTTTGTTTTAACCTCAGAGAGGAGTCTATTGCAGAAAAAAATTGATGACAAAATTGCAGGAACTAAATTGAACGTAAAGGCAATTTTAACAACCGACGACATAAAAATCATGCTTTTCAACTATTCCAACACCTTCAAGGCGGCAGTAGAACGAGGAGTAAAAATAAGCATAATAACAGAAAAAAGCAGCTTTAAACTAACAAAGAACCAACAAATTTTATGCAAAAATCCATTGTTTGAAATCCGATATGTTGAAACAACTATACCGTATGTGTTTTTAATTTTTGACAATAAAGAAGCCATCATAAAAATTTCAGAAACCATGGTTCCCAGCCTCTGGACTAACAACCCAACAGTTATCAAATTAGCAAAAACATCATTTGAAACCTTATGGATTACCACAGTAACCTGATAGCCACAACAAAAGAGAACAGCTACAGATTCAAGGTTTTTAACCTATTTTTAGTTAATTAACCGTTTTTACGGAAACTTTATTACGCAATCGAGCGGCTTTTACACTACAACATGAGGAAGACTAATGACTAAAACCTCTGAAGTTTACGATTCCAGAGAAAACTGGCCTCCATACACTTACAGGGATTACCCCGACATTAAACCCGAAACCTACGACGCATTCATTAAGTTTCTCAACACCGAAAACACTTCAGGCAGACTCATGGAACTGCAGCCATGGGTTTCAGTATGCGACTCCAGATGCGCATTTTGCTATTTTCCAACTACCGCATCCAACAAAGTCCAAATCGAACCATACTTGAACTTGCTCAAAAAAGAGCTTGCTATGTACTCAAAAACAAGATATGTACAGACAAGCGTTTTCGACGAAATCGTCTTGGGCGGCGGAACCCCCAGCGTACTGAGCGCTGAACAAATAATTGATTTAATCGATTTCTGCAAAAACAACTTCACTACCAGCAAAGAATATTTTATCAAAGTCACTGGCTCCTCCAAAACGTTAGCACTTCACAAAATCGATAAACTTGCAGAATACGGCGTATACCAGATGGATATGGGCGCTCAAACCTTCGACAATAAACTTCGCAAAGCACTATGCTTGCCCGACAGCGCCGCCGACGTTGAAGCAGCCATAAAGCATGCTAGAAAACTTGGGCTGGTCGTATGCGTAGACCTCATGTATAACCTGCCTGGACAAACCATGGAAAGTTGGATAGCAACTCTTAAGAAAACCATCGAGCTTGACGCCGAAGTCGACGCTTACTCGCTGCATGTTGACCCCGGAACAATTCTAGAGAAGATGATAAAAAACGGCACTTCCCCCCCACAAGGAGATGCAGAATACGAGAAACAAATGTTTCTTATGGCACAACAAATGCTGACAGACGCAGGCTACAAAGCGGTGGGGCATGATCGCTACAGCCGAGTTGAATGGCACATGAGAGAAAACTGCCTTAATGGCTGGCCTTGGGGAGGAATACTAACAACAGGCGCTGGCTGCTTCATGGGATATCTACAGAAATTTTCCTATTCAAACATCGAAAACATTAATGACTACATGGAAGCCGTCAAGGCAGACAAACTTCCGATTTGCAGACTCTCCGAATCCACAACTGAGGACATGATGCGTCGAACCATGACAAGACTGTACCTACGACTACCAGTAAGCAAGAAAGAGTTCATGGAAAAATTCAGCACTACACCCGAGAAGGTATTTCCAAAGCAACTCGCAAAGTTACAGGAAAAAGGACTTATTGAAATCGACGATAAAGAAATCCGAATAACCAAACTTGGCGCGATCTACAAGGGAAACATCGCATGGGAATTCGCACCTAATCATTAAAAAGAATAATTTCTAATTTTTCTTATTTTTTAGTTCAGAATTTTTTTGGTTTACAAAAAAGAAAAGAAGAATGGGAGTTTAATGCCTCATCGGCTGCAAACCATACCAAGTCATAACTTTCGCTAAGATTGGTACAATTACACCTAAGGCAATGCCTGGCACGAAAGCGATTATAAAGGCATTTACTGGATCTGCTACCCAACTGCCTTGCGCCATTGCTCTTGACGGCTCCAGTGAAACATAGTAGTTCATGTAAGCTTGGAGTACTGCAACAATTATCGAAGCGGTTAAGCCTGCACCTAGCATGCGTTTGAAGTTTGTATTTCCGTTAGTTAATGCACCTGACATGTATCCAATCATAACACCATAAACGATCCAGAAGAGGACACTGATGTCGCCGAAATAGTTGTAGGGTACTGACGAGAAGCCAGAACCTGCAAGTGATGTGATTGTGCCGTTTGCAATTCCTGCCAATGTGTCGTTAGTTACTGGTACAGTTACGCTGGCCATTCCGCCCATTGCGAATAGAGCGTTGTAATGACCTGCGGATGCAACGTAATATAATCCGCCCATGATGAAGCCTGCTGCGCCGCCTGCCCATTTATTCCATAGTAAGCCTAGTACAAGAGGAATTCCGAGAATAATCATTTGTGCAAAGCCTTGACTTAAAATGACACCGATAGTACCGCCTAAGCCTTCAACGCCAAAAACATGATTTGCTCCGCCTGGGTTAACGTATACTGCAAGCACATAAATCAGAAGTGCCAGAATCAGTGGTATGCCTACGCCGAACAGTATGTCTGCAAGTTTAAATTTTTGTGTTTCCAATTTTTAATCCCTTTGACAATTATTTACGTTGCGGCGTAAATATAAGCTTAATGCTTGCAGGCTTAGCCGTTAAGCTATCATTGAAAACTAAACAGGGTTTTTCGAATTATGTTACGAATTCATTTATTTAAAAAAGATAAAGAAAGAGGTGAAGTTTTAGGTTTTACCAGGCACCTTAGCTTACCGATTTTATAGTCGAAGCCAGCGGCAATCTAGACGGACAAACGTAAGAGCAAGTTCCACATTTAATACAATCCTTTGCCCAGAGTTTCTCAGCCTTAATAAAATCACCTTTCATTACAGCAGCGTAAATCAATGCTGGTTGCAATCTTACAGGACATGCCGAAATGCATCTTGAGCAGTGTATACAAGCAGTAGTTTTTTGACCTTTTTTCTGTTTGCTTTTTGCAAAGACGATGATACTTGAAGTTCTCTTGGTTATTGGCGCATCAATTGTCTGAATCGCGTCACCCATCATTACTCCTCCAACAACAACTTGACCGAGATCGTTTACATCAACATTATTCGCGATTAAGATGTCGTTTATTGGAGTACCGATTTTTACGAGCAGATTCTTTGGTTCCGATACATCCCCATTAATTGTGGTAACTCTAGAGATTAAAGGTTCACCTTCAAAGACTGCGTTTGCGATAGCGTTAAGTGTGGCAACGTTCTGGACTATGGTGCCCATTTCATATGAGCGTTTGCCGGCTGGTGTCTCGTAGTCTAAGATTGCTTTCTGTAGTACAGCTGCGTCACCCTGCTGATAAGTAAGGTGTTTTGCGATGACTTGGGTGTCTACTTCTTTGCCGAATACCTCTTTAAGTTTAGGAATAGCTTCAACTTTGCTATCTTTTGTTGCGACGATAACTTTGGGGTTGCCCAGAAGCTTACGCAGGACTTTGACGCCGCGTAGTAGGTTCTCGGTTTTCTCAATCATCAGTCGCTCGTCTGCTGTGTCGTAGGGTTCGCCTTCTGCGCCGTTAACGATAATGGTTTTTATAGGTTTGTCTTTGGGCACTGACAGTTTGATGCTAGTCGGAAAACCTGCGCCACCTAATCCAATAATGCCTGCTTCGCGTATTCGTTTCAGCAAGACTTCGTTTGAAGTTTTTTCGAGTTCAGCTTCGGATATTGGAGGTAAGGATTTGTCTTTAGTTTTTTTTCCGTCATTTTCAATAAAAATGGCTTCGGTAACAGTACTATAGCAACTGTTGTAGACATTTGCAATTTTTATGACTTTACCGCAGATGGGACTGTGGACAGGTGCACTAACGCGTTCTTTGGAGTCTGCAATTTTTTGCCCAATGATAACAGAGTCGCCAACTTCGACCAGGGGAGTATTGGTTGCCCCTGATTGTTGGTTAGTTAAGACAACTGCAATTTTAGGGTCTGGGAAGATTTCGATGGGTGTAATTCGTGCTTTCTCTTTATGCTCTTTTATAGGAACAAGATTTGCCATTTTAATCATCTCCCAAAGGGTTTCCGAATTGTAAAGCGGTCAATAAGCGGTACTGTCAAGTTCATTATGATCAGTGCTAGCAATGAGCCTCCAAAGAAGTTCATATATGTTTGTATCAGAATGGTCAGAATTGCCAGACCAACGCCGAAAATGATTTGTCCAAGATTACCGAAGGGTGTTGTCGCTGGATCCGTTGCCATAAAGAACGCCATGAATATTGAGCTGCCGATGAAAACCTCGAAGAGAAGCCTTGTAATTAAATCGCTATCTGCGTATATGAATGAGAATATCACTGAGAGAATTGCGATGGCGACTAGGTAACTGACGGTGATCTTCCATTTGATGTATTTGCGGGCGATGATGAAGAGTGCAATGCCTGCGACTATGACTGCAACACTTGAGGCGCCTCCGACCCATCCATGGAACTTATCCAGAATCATCAAATTGGCAAGGTCCGAAAAACTTGGCAATCCAGTAGCCATTGCTGCTGGATTGGCGTAGCATCCTTGCAGGTAGGTACCAAATGATGCGGCACCGTTACCTGCTATAGCTGTCATGCCGTTACCTATGGGTCCAGCTAATGATGGAACCATAAGGGGCCCGGTTTTGAGGTGATCAATTGCTAGAAGTGTCGTGGTGACCGTGGGGAGTAACACGAGGAATTTGGCGGTAGCTGCGGGGTTAACCAGTTTCCTTCCTGCTAAATTCATGACTTTCTTGAAGAACACGATACCAATAAGCGAGATAATAGCAACATAAATGAATGCGCTGGGGGCTTCAACAGGCAAGCCCATTTCGGTGTTCATAGCAGGCACGCCGAGGGTGTAACAAGCAGTGACAATTAAACCGAAAACTCCGGCGGACCACGTGTTTACTTCACTGTCAACAGTAAACTTACCAATTATAAAGTCGACAAGAACAGCTAAGCCTACGGATATGAGCGCGCATATAGCGACAGTTACGCCGAGGTTCCATCCAGAGATAGTTGTGACCTGTGACCATAATGCAGCTGAAACAACAAGGACAGCGAGAATAGCAAAGAAGGTGTATTGCATTAGACGTGTTTTAGACATTGGCGAGGTTATGTGGGGTGCTGGGTTTACGACTAGTTCTTTTGAGGATTCGTTACTCATTTAGTTTTTACCTTCTCAAATGAAGATGACTATTTAAAGTCAAAGATATTAAGCTTTTTCGGAAAGCAAGTTAACGGAAAACCCCAATTTCCATATTAAGCGATTCTTCCAAAAAAATAAAAAGATCGTTCTTATGCAATAATTTGTAAGATAGAGGCAGAAAAATGGATAGGTTGATCACTTGAGTGAGAAAACTAATACATGCAGAATGCAACTATCTTATTGTGGGCTAACTTTGACTAATAACGATTTCACCGAGCTGGGCGGATTAACTTTAGAGGTATATTTGTTTGTAATAAAACGCGCCAAACCCACAGGTCCCAGAGAAGTAACCAAAGGCATGAATCTTAGCAGCCCAAGTGTCTCATATCGCCACTTACAGAAGCTCGAAGACCTCGGTTATTTAAAGAAAAATGAAAACGGCGAATATTATCTACAAAAAAAAGCTCATCTACGTGGGCAAGTGTGGATTGGTCATCGTTTGGTTCCCAAAATGTGGGTTTATGCTTTGGGATTTTTGACCGGTTTAGTTATTGAATTAGTGATTCTAATATTGCATTATAGGTTTGAAACATGGGAGTTCAAAGTTTTCTTTCTGCTCATAACACTTGTGACCGGTTTAGCGTTTGCAGTTTTTGCGGTTGAAGGTGTCTTGTCTGGGCGAAGAAGAAGCAGCAGCAGTCCTGAATAGTGGGATTTATAGTTTTCTGATGATTATCCTGCCCTAAGCGAAAATCGGTTTCTTAGAGTAAGTTTTATATCATCTACCCAAATCTATCTTTGAACTGTGAATTAAATGAATCCAACTACAGCACCATTATTTATGGTGGTTTGGCGTTGTACGCGAAATTGCGTTGGCACTTGCACTTATTGCAGTTACATCAAAGATTATGCAAAGGACCAGGAATTGAGCACTGAACAAGCTAAGCATATGGTTGATGAAATAGCTGAGTTCGGTTCGCAATGGTTCGGAATTAGCGGCGGAGAACCTTTGGTTCGTCCAGACATCTGGGAAATCATCGAGTATGCCGAGAAAGAACACGGTCTAAACGTTAGTTTAATAACAAGTGGTTATGCATGGGATGAAGAGCGTTTTAACAAGCTAACTAAATATAATGTAAAAACAGCCATCAGCATCGATGGAGAAAAAGACACAAATGATATAATTAGGCGTAAGGGCGGCTATGATAAAGCTTTGCATGCGATGCAAAAACTCAGCAGTGTAGGATTACTTGACTGCTTAGTTACAACAATGACTAAGTACAACATCCACCAGATGGCGCATACAGCAAAGTTAGCAGAAGACTACAAAGCCCGTTCAGTTGTTTACCACAACCTTGTTCCCGTGGGTCGCGCAGGCGAGCACATGGAAGACATAGCGCCAACACCCGAACAATACGAGGTCGCATTCAACGAAATCTACGAAATCCAAAGCAGACTCTATGGTAAAGTCAAAGTAAACGTTTATTCACCATTTTACGCCCGGATCGTTAAACAGAAGAACTCTGTGAATTTTTGGGACTGGTTCAACGAAGGCTACTTGGGCAGATGCACAATCGGCGGCAACTACATAGGTATTACGGAAAACGGGGATTATCGAAGTTGCGGCTTCCATGAGGGGTACCGAATCGGTAACGTCAACGATAAGAAACTTCGAGACGCCTGGAATGACTTGCAAAAAAGTGAGTTCCACCTCAAACTTCGAGACAAGAACAACCTCAAAGGGAGATGCGGAGTTTGCGAATACCGAGAAATTTGCGGTGGGTGCAGAACACGCGCGGAATACTATACAGGGGACCTCTTTGAATCAGACCCCGCTTGCAACTACATACCAAAAGTGCTAAGGGAAGATCCCAAATATTTTGAGAGGTTACGGACAAACCCTATGGGTAAAGTAGAATAAAACAAATTTTCTTTTCCTTTTTTAATTTTTTTGTAAAGCAATATGTCTTGAACGCGTACCTGGTGATTCGCTTCTTTTAGTTTCTATTTGAAATAGAAGAAATAATGGTAAGTTTTAGGAAGAGGTCTTCAGGTAGAAAGGTTCATTACTGCAATCAATACACATCGTAACGGAGATATCCCAGTGCCTCTAGCATTTATTATTGGAACTGCTGGCAGCGGCAAGTCACTTTTCACCGCAGCCTTTGCCGAATGGCTAAAAATGAGTAAGCAAGACGTAGCTGTCGTCAACCTTGACCCAGGCGTGCTTAAGCTCCCATATCAACCAGACGTAGATGTTAGAAACTACGTAGATGTGGGTGATCTAATGGAAAAATACAATCTCGGTCCAAACGGTGCCGTCATAATGGCTGCAGATTTAATTGCAGATGAAATCGAGAATTTAACCCGAGATATAGAAGAAGCCCACGCTGACATTGTTTTGGTAGACACCCCCGGACAGATGGAGCTGTTTGCTTTCCGCGCATCTGGTCCCTACATCGTCAATGAATTAACAAAAGAGCCCAAAGCATTGATTTATCTCTTCGACGCTGTCTTCTCCATAAACCCACTAAATTACGTTTCCAACATGTTCCTCTCTGCGGCAGTTTACAACCGCTTTTTCCAGCCACAGTTACATATAATTTCCAAGACCGACCTTATCCCTAAAAAGGATGCCCAGATGATTGCGTCTTGGTCAGCAAACTCTATGGCATTGGAAGATGCCATCGAACAGAAACTTGAAGGCACAAAACGCCTCTTCAGCCGAAACATGATGCAAGCCATAAATCGTTTGGGTTTGAAGTTTCTGCTTATGCCAGTATCTTCTAAAACCAACGAAGGCATGATAAACATTAACACTATTCTAGAGCGTATTTTAAACGAAGGCGAAAAATATACTACTTAACTACTGCTAATCAGAGACCAGCCGGCGGCAAAAGCACCCCGCTTAGCCTTAAAAGCCGACTCTGCACCAGCCACTATAACCACATCGTTTTCCTGCGGTTTTAGTTGCTCTATAATCTCCTCTGCAGCCCTCCCATAGTGCTTCGCAATGTCACTGCTTACTGACTCTATACATAAACGTCCCTCTTTGCAGACTATAACCAACGCATTGCGTGCCCCTGCGATAATGGCAGCGTCGCGTTGATCGATGCCTGAGGAGACTTTCTTACCGCTGTTCTTCACCAAGAAAGCATAATTAAACGGGGAAGTGTAAAGCTCCGATTTAGGTAAAGCCACTCTGCAGGGGAAGATTTCTTCGAATTGTATCCAGATTTTTTTGCCATTCTCGGTTAAAATGCAGCCTTCCTTGGATGTTTCAATTAATTCGGCGTCTTTTAGGCGGCTTATTATGGTGCGGACTGCTCCATCGCCAACATGTAGTTTCTCGGCAAGTTTGTTTCTGCCCAGGGATTTTTGTGATAGGAGATCCAACGCATAGAAAACATGGAAAATAGTAAAGGTCGTTGAGGGACCTGGGGCTTTTTTGCCAGAAAGTTCCTGCATAAATTTCTTTAACGATACCGCCATGTTTTCGCCTGCAGAGTATTAGAGAGAAACTAGCTTTTAATAATTTATCAAATTGAATTCTACTCTCGCCAGGCAACACCGGAAACCATCAAAAGAGCTCCTGCTTTAAGTTCGACCCCACCGATAACTGCCCTTGCAGGAAAATCCTCCGGGAAATACTTGGCGTATTCACGGTTGAAATCATCGAAAACCTTCATTGAAGAGAGGTAAACAGTAACATTCACTACATCCTTTAATGTGCAACCTGCCTCTTCAAGAATTGCTTTAACGTTTTCAATAACCTGCTTCGTCTGCCCCTCAATATCCACCGATGCAAGATTGCCGTTTTTTGATTCAATAGGAAGTTGTCCCGAAATAAACAGAAAACCTCCTGCTTTCACAGCTTGATTATAGTGTCCAAGTGGGTTAGGTGCATTCATAGTGTGGATATTTTTTCTCATCGGACACCATTATTGTTTGAAGGCGGATGGATCTTTAAATTGTTTTTGGAATAGAATGTACTAGAAATATTTCGTTTGGAATATTTTTGTCAAAAAGGCATATAAGAAAACTGCCAGGTTACCTATATACCTACTATAATCTGGATGGATATCCAATGAAAAAAAAAGGAACATATTTGTTCACATCTGAATCGGTCGGAGAAGGTCACCCTGACAAAGTTGCTGACCAAGTATCCGACAGTGTCTTAGACGAGATTTTTTCTCATGACCCCAAAGCGCGCGTTGACTGTGAAACCCTTGTTATGCAAGGAACCGTGGTTATTACAGGTCAAATCACAACCTCTACCTACGTAAACATCCCCAAGGTTGTTCGAAAAACCTTAAGAGAAATCGGGTTTGACAACGCCAAAGATGGTTTAGATTGGGAAACCTGTGGCATACTCGTTTCATTAACTGAGCAATCGCCCGACATTGCCATGGGCGTTAACGAATTCAATGGCCACGAGCAAGGCGCAGGGGACCAAGGCATGGTTTTCGGCTATGCCTCCAACGAAACCAAAGAACTCATGCCCTTACCGATTCTGCTTGCGCATAGGCTTGTTAAGCGCCTTGCGGATGTCAGAAAGAATGGAACCATGCCATATTTGCGGCCAGACTGCAAATCCCAAGTTACAGTAGAATATGAAAACGGCAAACCTAAATGCGTCAAAACCGTCGTCATTGCAGCGCAAAACAACGGCTCAGTAGAAGATGCTGTACTAAAAAAGCAAATAATTGAGAAAGTAATCAAATGCGTCATCCCGGCTGAACTTCTGTCACCAGAGGTGAACTATGTTATCAATGGCACAGGTCGCTTCGTCATTGGCGGAACTCTAGCAGACTCAGGCTTAACCGGGCGCAAAATCATAGTGGACACCTATGGAGGCGTCGGAAGCCACGGCGGTGGCTGTTTCAGCGGTAAAGACCCCTCTAAAGTTGACCGTAGTGGCTGTTACATGGCGCGTTATATCGCTAAAAACGTGGTTGCTTCAGGGTTAGCCGAGCAATGTGAAGTTCAAATCAGCTATGCTATAGGTATTGCACAGCCTATCTCAGTTCTGGTTAATACTTTTGAAACTGGGAAACTTGCAGATGAAAAAATCCTTGAACTCGTCAAGGAAAACTTTGATATGCGCCCCCGAGGGCTCATCGCTCAACTTGACTTGTTACGCCCCATCTACAAGAAAACAGCCTGCTTTGGTCACTTTGGACGAGACGACGTCGAGTTTCCTTGGGAACGCACTGATAAGGCTGAGATTCTCAAGAAAGCCCTTGAGACAACCAAAGCCTAACTTTTCTTTTATTTTTTAGGTTTTTCAGAAACCAATCAATAATATTTTTTGGAACAGTAGAGTAATGGATTTTCAATTCTCTTTTGGAATTTTAAATGTATAAAACTATAGCAGAATAGACCTAGAAACTTTCTGATAGTTCATGTTTCCACCAATTGCCCCCTTCGATTTGTTTTAAGCGTTTGCTGCGAAGAAATATCAGTTGATACCGGTGCCGGTTGAGATGACATTGGCGATTTTCTGCGCCGGGTAACTATTAACCCTAAAGTGACGATCATAAACGCTAAAATCGCAGTCAAAATAAGCGGGACGAAATAATAGGGCAAAATGATTAAGCTATTTTTTGAGCTCGACGCGCCGTTAAATTCTTCGTTGCCTATCCAGCTGGCTTGAACCTCGACTGTACCTGTGGGTGGTGTCCAGGTGTAGCTGAATCGTCCATCGGCCTGGGTTTCAACATTACCTATGTTTTTCCAGCCGCCGCCATTCAGATTTGCTTGCAGCGTTACGTTTTCTCCTGCAACTTTAGGGAGTATTTGTCCGCTCAAGATTAACTGGTAACCTTCAAACATAAAAGTAGAGGATACTCCAATCGACAGAGTGCTGGAGTCGAGTTCTCTTAGATTCGCACTAACTTGTCCAAATGAAGAACTCGCTATATCTTGAAGCGAGATAATCTGAGCAGTTACGTTTTGGTAATCGGTTGGACATTCTCCAATGCGCCAACCTTCTCGCCATTTTCCTCCAGTGCACTCCCCAATATAGTAAGAAGCATTTTGGAATTCAATTTGGTAAACTTTTGATCGGACATCTGTAGGCGTGTATCCTATATCTACTCCGAGTTCCATGTGTAGCTGGTCCTTATAGTATAGGAGTACGGTATGAATTCCGCCGGCTTCAAGAATCGACGCGGCGATGTATACGAAAAGGTCGCAGTCACCTTTGCCTGCAACCAGCGTTTCCACTGGATACTTGCCGGGATCTGTTTCCTCGTAGGTTATCTGATGAACCAGCATCAAAACGCCGTTGGTGAAGTCTTCAGTATTGTTGTAGATTTGCCATAGGCGATCCGCGATAGGTTTGAGGGTAAAGGGAGTGACATATTTTCGGAAGTCTGCATCTGAAAACAGCGCATGATTCTGGTAAGTGTAGTATTGGAAAAGGGTAAAGGGAATAGTTACGTTTAGCTGGTAGGTCAAATTACCATCGGAACGGTTAAGAAGCAGAAAAGAGCTTGTGTAAACCTGAGATTGCCCCTCTGATCTTCCAACCGGAACTATTGAAATACAAAAAACCACCAATAGGGTTAGGCTTATCGCCTTAAGATAACTCTTTGTTGTGCGCACTGAACAGCCAGCCAATCTATTTTCTCAAATTACTTTTTGCCTTAAATGGTTATTCCCAATTTAAACCTAACAATTAAGGCTGAACAGTGCCGCAGTTTGCTTCAATTAACGCAGAAAGCGCCCTTGATGCTTTGAGCAGTACTTCAACTGGCTTATTCTCAATGGGAGCTCTAATACTCAAGTGCAACTCCACCCCTGGCTTACTGTCGCTACGTATCGGATGAGACTTAACATAAACTCCAAAATTATCCGCCATCACCAAATCGATTAGCGGCGCCAAGCGAGACTCAAAAATTCCCACTGTAAACAAGCTGTGTTCACAAAAAACCACTTCGCCTACAAGCTGCCTAATCATAGGTGCAATGGTTTGAGTAAAAATCGCCTCCATCTCCACGGGCACCCCAGGAAGGGCAAACAAAACCGTTGAATCCAGCGCTGCTCTAGCGGCTGGTGCAGTACCAATTAAGTTGGTAACGGGTTGGGCGGTTTCGGGGAAGGTTGCCATTTTCAGTCGTGGCGAAGTCATTTCGATTTCAGTGGGGATACCTCTTTTATTTGCATATTCGAGGCATTTTTGCTTAACCATCTCAAGGGCTATATTATTAACCATCAGCGGTTGACTAAGGGCTTCAGCGAGTCCCTGCAGGGTTTTGTCGTCAAAAGTGGGTCCTAAGCCGCCTGTGGTAATAATGATTTGGGGTTTGCGGGCTTTGGCTTCGAGAATTGCGGCTGCTATTTCTTCAACTATGTCAGAGATAACTGTTATCCGTTTCAAGTTTGCTCCTAAAGTTGTAACTTGCTGTGCTATCCAATGAGCATTGGTGTTTTCAACTTTTCCAATAAGAAGTTCGTTGCCAATACATATTACTTCTATGTCAACTACCAAACACTTCGCCGCTGAATATTAATTCGGGGTTTCTTAAGTAGCCTTCCCAGTCTTAGATACAGAGTCAATACTAAGAAAAGTCGCTTCTCAGTTTGAGAGTCAACTATTTTTTGCTAAGATACCATTTGAGGTATTCTTTTCGGCGGGCTTGGCTGGCTTCTTCGTCAGTTTCATCGGCTGGTCTGTTCTTGTCATGCATGTCGTTGAGTTCCTGCCCAGTGCAAGATAAGCCGCAGCTTTTGCAGACGTAATGTTTAGTCAGTGATATGTAATGCATTTCTCCGCCGCATTCAGGACAATAATTCACCATGTCAATACCCTTTTTTGGGTTTTACCCATCTATTCGATTTTACACAAATATTAGTCTTCGCATAAATCTTTGGAGTTTTAATCTAAAATGGGGTCAGACATGGACATACATATTATTACTGCTGTATTTTCCGGTGTCCATTTCTGTCTCAATTTCCCGTAAAAGTAAAATGCGTTTAAAGGTAGGTGGATGGGTTGCAAATAGATTGTTCATCTGCACCCAGGTTGATTTGGCTTCTTTTTCCATCGCTAACTGGAGTTCCCGTTCGTCGAGGACACCATCTTGGTCGAGGTCATACTGGTTTTTCTTAGCCATTATCTGCGAGATTTCCCTTTTTGCCATGCTCGGGTCTTCAATGTAGAAAGCTCGTGCTCCCTCAGGGGGTTTCGGCGAAATTGAGAGGCCATATGTTATCTTTGCCAAGGCGCTCTCTAAGCCTCGGGGTGAATTTGTGAGGTATGCTGAAAATGCATCTGCATAGTGCTCTCGTAGACGGCTTAAGCGCATGACAATAAGGGAAGTAATTATGTAAACAGCAAATGAAATGGCTCCTATGGCTATAATGATTAAACCACTATTATCGCGGTCATTTCTCCGTCTGGAACCACCGCTGAAAATGCCTGCATACAAAGTTAATTGAGCAATGTAATAGGCAATTAATGGCAAAGTAGAAAGCACCGTCATTACGATGTAGTCTTTATGTTTAATATGCCCTAGCTCATGGGCGAGCACAGTTCGGACTTCTTCTTGGTTTAATTGTTGCAAAAGCCCCTGGTGGACGGCTAATGTGGCGCTAGTTGTGGTTCTACCAAAGGTGAAAGCGTTAGGCGTGTTGCTTGGCACCGTCGCTAATCTAGGCATAGGCAACCCTGTTTTGTCTGCTAATTCTTTAACGGTTCGCTCAAGCCAAGGGTTCTCGCCAGGTTTGAGATAATGAAGGTGAGTGGTTGCGGAAACTATTGCAGGTCCGACTGCATATTGGAAGAGTATGAAGAGCCCTGAGCCACTTAGAGCAATTAATAACCCAGTTAAAGTGTCCAGTTGTAATAGGTAAACTATAGCAAAAACAAAAAGTCCAAAAATAAACGCCGAAAGGAAAATCGAAGTTGCCATTGCAAACTTGAGTTGAGATAGGTTAGCCAATTTTTTTAGCCTCTCGTCGTTTCAGTGAAATAATTGGCTTGGAGAATTAAGTCTTTCTCAAAAAATAGACTTTTCTTTGGGATAAATTCTGGGCAAATTTTATAACCAACTCGGAGGTGACAATGTCAATGAAAGGTATTAGCCATGGCACCATTTAGAATCTCCAAGTCAGCTCTTGTTCTTGTTACCTTAGCCATAATTTTGTCTGTAACTATAGCGATCAACGGGTTCTTTTCTCCCGAAGTTGTAGCTCAAATAACTGGAACAGTAATTATCAACAATGGATCAGGCTACACCAACTCTACAACCGTTACGCTCAACCTGTCATGCGAAAGCGCAGTTGACATGCAGTTCTCCAACGACAACACCACATGGTCAGATTGGGAACCATATGATACCACAAGAGTGTGGAATCTATCCGATCTTCCCGAAGGTGCAGACGCTGCCCAAAAAACCGTCTTTGTAAATTTCGATACCTCAAACCAAATCGTGTCTGCTTCAGCAACAGTTATCGTTGATCCCGTTCCACCTTTACCATTCATGACCATAAAGGTTTCTTCTGTTGAGAATAACGAGTTATTGTTTGATGGAAGCTATAGCGAAGACAACATAGGTATAGTAAGTTATGTTTGGAATTTCGGCGACGGCAATACCACAAACGGAATGACAGTAACCCATGCATACAGTACTTATGGAAACTTCACTGGGGCGTTAACCATTACTGATGAAGCTGGTAACACTGCAACCACAAGTTTCTGGGTTAAAATACCCATAACAACAACGTCTACTCCAACAACCACTCCAACTCCTACGTCTACACCTGCGATTCAAACGCCTAAACCCACTGTTACAGTTATGCCTTCAACTCAACCTTCACCGACAGTACCTGGTTTTGCAGTATCAACAATTACCTTGGTGGTCATCTTGGCTGTTGCAGCAATAATTTTCATGGGAATAGTTATTGTTGTAGTGATAAGCCGCTCTAAACCCAAATCAACAAATTAATTTTTTTTCTAAAAAAAGAAGAAAAGTTTAGATGGGGTAAGCTCCGCAGGTTTTGCAGAACTGGATTTTAGTTTTTATGTAGCTCTTGCATTTGGGGCATTGGATAGCGTCTTCAACTTTGGGAAATACATCTTTGGGTTTGCCGAATTTCGCTCTGAATACTTCGTAGTAGAGAAGTTGTTCTTTGTCTTGGATTTCTACGTCGTCAGCTTCTTTGATGGCTGTTTTCTTTTCAGTGAACTCTTGGTCGGATATCATGTCGTTAAAGTAGGTGCGCAATGTTTCGGTTCCGGTTCCGGCTTCAAGAGGGGCTTTTGGTCTCCAGATTATGTCTTTTGGAATAACGTCCTCATAGGCTTTGCGTAGGATCCATTTGCCGTATTTTACGCCGTTGTGCATGTTAATCTTGTATTTAATTGGCAGTTTCATTGCCCAATCCATAAATTCAGGGTCTCTGTAAGGAGCCTTGATTTGCATTCCAAGAGATTCTGCCATAGGGAACGAGGAGAAGCCCATTTCGGCCCACATTTCCTGCTGCTTAATTGCGAATTGTTCTTCACTTAGATGGAATTGCCATGGATAGCCGAAAAGTTCGTCAAGTGCGTCGCCAGTGAAAACGGTTTTGATTCCCTTGGGTTTTAGTAGGGTTAAGCCGATGTAGACGGGGAGGCTGTTGCGGATTTCCATTGGATCGTATTTTTTAAGTGCTTCTACGACTTTTGGGTAAAATTTGAAGACGTCTTCTTTGCCGAATTGGTAGGTTTCATGTTTTAGATGGAGAAGGTCAACCATTTTTTTGACATATTCTGTGTCTTTTGGTTGACCATGTTTGAAGGCTAAGGTGAGGCATTGGATGTCAGGTTTGTACTTAACTGCTTCGTAGGCAATGATTTGGGTGTCGGTTCCAGCGGAGAAGAGGAAACCGTCAGCGATATTTTTTTTGACAACTTTGTTTACCAGGGTTCGGATGTCTGGCAAGAGTTTACTTACTTCTGATTCATTAAGGGTCATTTCTCTCCCTCGATATTACCCTGTCTGTCGTTTCCCACCTATATATAGTTTTACTTATGCCTACAAAAGGCAACATTTATTAAACATATGTGCTGAAAGCACAATAAATTCTAAACAAATGATAATATTTAATTTAAAACCCGGTAAAAAGTCAAACAACCATGCCAAAAATAACTTCAATCAAACAAAAGATGCTTAATATGAATCGCCATTCAGAGATTCAACATAATCAAAAGTATACGGTAAAAAAAAACAGTCAACAGCAGATTTAATAGATAAAGAACCTTCTCACAATAAAAAGAGGGTTGAATAGTGAAAGTCAGTTTGCTCCACATGGAAATCCGCGAAAACCTGGAAAAAAACATCTTGGCAGCCAAGAATGCAGTTCTCAAAGCAAGCAAAGAAAACCCTGCTCTAATCGCGCTTCCCGAGTACTTCACTGTGCCCAACTGCATGGCAGAGTTCACAGATGCACCAAAAATCTCTTATGAAACCTGCAACAAGACACTCGAGTTCCTTCAAGACATATCCGTGAAAATCGGGAACATCTTCCTTCTTGGCGGTTCTGTGCTTGAAGAAGATCTTGGAAAATTTTACAACACAAGTACTTTCTGGCGAAACGGGATACTGCTGGCTAAATATAAAAAAATCAACCCAATTCAAGCAGAAATCAAGGCAGGAGTAGCTAAAGGAAGTACTCCGCTTGTGGTGGACACGGAAGTCGGTAAAATCGGTCTTATTGTGTGTGCTGACAGCTTTGATCCTGATCTTGTTAAAAAAGTCGCAGCTTTAAGGGCAGAAATTATTACTCTTCCTGTTGCTGCTATGGGTACTCATCCCACTGTAAAAGGTCATCCGTTGACTGAAGCAATTGCGCGGGAGTATGGCGTTTTTGTCCTAAAAGTAGGCAATGTTGCTTCAAACATGCGAGGGGGCAGAAGCGCTATTATTGCGCCCTGGGGAGTTTTAGGTGAGGTTTCGGATGCAGCTGAAGACTCTGTTTTAACGGTGGATCTTGATATGGAACGGCTTAAAGTATACCGTGCCAAACTTAAAAGAGCTTAATCATCAAGGTCCTGTTTGATCCGACTTAAGGTGAAAATTAACAAATTAATAGATTTTAGCCCAAATATCCACTATTTGTTTCATCTTTGTGAATTCATAGGTGTCGAGCCACTCACGGAAGGCATTGTTGTGGACTGCGAACCGCGCTATTTGGCGGGCGTTTTCTGAGTCATGCACTAAAAGCAGCACCGCCATGAGGTTATGGCGCGATATATAACATACAGTTTTGAGTAAGGCGTCGAGTTTTTCGTCTGTGGGTAATTCAGAACTTAACTCTACAACAACTGGTTTTTTTAGCGTTGCAACAAAGTCTCGAACTATTGTGTCAACCCAGTAGTTAGTAAAGTAATCTCGGGATGAGAGCGGCACATGAAAGTAATCAACCAAATCGGCTATAGCGTTAAAATCTATTCCAAAACGTTCTTTTGCAAGCACTGGATCCGGGAACATTTCCACTGCGAAGGTTCCTTTGGTATGGGTTTTGGCTTCAGATAGAAATTCAGTAATGGTTTTTGCTCGCCATTGGGTCCAGTCGAGCCCGCTTTTTTGGCGTTGTTCAGTGCATCTTGTGCATGTACAGTAACCTTCGTCGGCGAAGTGGTAGAGGTTTAAGGTGATGCCGGTAATGTCTTCTTTTGAGAGGTTGTCGAGGTATTCAAAAATTTTGGCTCGGTATTTTGGATGGGTAGGGCAAACGAAGTCAAAAGCTAAGTTTTTTCTTCTGTTGCGACGTAGTGCTGGACCGTTGTTTGAGGTAGAGACCATTGTTGGATCTTCGCGGAGGATTTTGGCGTCGCAGAAAACAGTGACATCGTTTTGCATTCCTTTCGCTGCTGGAAATGCCTGACCATCGGCCCATTTGCTATAGTAAACGTGAAGATCATAGCCTTCGACGAACTCGGGTTTGTAGGTAACTAAGCCAATTTTCATGCTTATCCTTTTGCTCGCAACAGATATATTCTTGGCGCTTAATTATTTGGTGATTTGTATGGGCAAACAAAAATCACCGTTGATAATAGACTTGGGGAAATGTCCGCCGTGCACGGGACAAATTTGCATAGGTGTTTGTCCACAGGGTGCTTTGGAAGAGGGTAAAAATCGAAAACCTCAAGTTATTGAAGTAGTGCAGTGCACGAAATGTGGGATATGTGTGAATTTGTGTCCTGCCAAAGCCATCAGCTTAAATGCAAGTAACCCGCAGAAGTAGAATGGGGACTTTGATTGGAGCAGCTTGATCTAGCTGAGGGTACTAAATTAATTCGTAAAGAAAACGTGTTAGCTATAATTTGTGATAAGCCTTTAAAGACGGTTAGCTCAGCCATTTTTAACGGAGGGAACAGGCAGGTTAAAGCTGTCCTCAATGTTGGGGTGCCCGAAGGTTATAGTGATCTTTCCTTACACCTTGATCCTCTGCAGCTTATCACCACCTCTGCTCTAAAACTGAACATACTCGAGGATTATCTTGCAATGGTCACAGCGGCCAATGTAAAAAACTACAGTTTAGTCACCAAAAAAGCAGACAATTTTTCCGTTAGTGTTGCTGCCACCGCAGGATGCTCTCACGGGGAATCCAGTGGTGAAGAAATGAATGTGCAGGAAATCAAGGGAACTATAAACATCATTGTATTCATCGACGGCAACCCCACCGATAGTTGCATGGCAGCGGTTTTAATCACCGCCACCGAAGCCAAATCCGCTGCCCTACGGGACTTTGATATTCGCAGTCTTTACACAGGCGACTCTGCGACAGGATCAATAACTGACAGCGTTACTGTAGCCTCAACGGGCGTGGGTAAAACTGTGGCGTTGGGAGGTCCGGCTTCAAAGTTAGGCAAGCTTATTGGTGCCTGTGCTCGGCAGGCAGTGAGTGAGGCGCTATTGCATCAGGAACCAATTTGGGGGAAACGCAGCGTTGCAGATAGGTTGTGTGAGAGGCATTTGCCGATGGAAAAACTGGCTGCAGAAATCTCCAAAGTTGAAGGAATATCGATTACCGGTGATGGATTGGCTGAGATTCTGGGTAAGAATCCGTCGGCTGGAATGTGGCTTTTAGCCGCGGCAAAGATGGATGAAGACTATAAAAAGAATCTGTTGCCTGTGGATTTTAAGAATTGGGATTTAGCTCTCAAGTATTTTGCGGCAGGCAACAATGCCGGGGTGGCTGATTATGAGGGTGTGGATTTGCTGCCGTTTCTCAAGCATGCGCTGGTCACGCTTATCAAGCCCATCTAATGCAGGGTAGAACTGCAAAGACTTATAACCTCCAAGCTCCACTTCCCTAAATAAAATACTAAAAAGGTGTTTAATCTTGAAATTTGGCACTTTCCTCTATCAAGCCGAGCCTGCTCAAGGCGTCGATTACAACTTCTACCGTCAAAAGTCAGAATCAGGGATCGTTGGAAAAGTAAACCCTGAAATGTATACCAACATCGCATGTTTTGGCGACAACAATATGGCTGAAAAACGCCCTGATTGGGTGTCTGTAAGCTCATTTGGTCCTGCGCTACGTACAAACAAGCGATTTAACCTTCGTTGGGACGTTGTGTGCATGACTAACCCTGAAGCCCGCGAATACAACCTTAAAATCATCGCTGAATCCACAAAACTAACACCAGGCATTAGCATTAGCAGCCAACATTTTGCTGACCAGGGTTTTTGTACCTGCCCAAGATGCATTGAGCAACAAAGTAAGAGCGGTCTTAGCTGGAATGAATGGAGAGCAAAAACCGTTACTGATTTTCTAGCTGAAGTTAAAGAAATTGTCAGTGGAAAACCGCTTTTTGTTAACCTATTGCCTGACCCATTGCTAGGCAAGGTACGTTTCGGCTATGACTTTGAAGCCCTCGCACAATACGCTGACTACTTTGTTATACCCATGTTCAGTAAATCTTATCCGACTCCTTGGTATTGGGAAACCATCGCAAGAGGCTTCAAGAGTCAACTAAAGAAACCGATGTACGTCAATTTCTATGTCCGTGGACCAAATGAAACCTGGGATACAGTTGCAACAACCAAACAGATAATGACTGTTGCCACCCGTGTTGCAAGGCAAGGCGTAGACGGAATCATATTCCTCGCTGAAAAAGCCGAGTACATCCACAAGTTCCAGAAAGAAGCAGCTGAGGATAAAGAAACACGTGAATTCCTTAAGGGTCACGGCGGCGACGAAGTACTTGACCTCTTTAGCCGCTGGGAACAAATCTACAAATAGTTCTTCCCACCCTTTCTTATTTTTTGTTTTTTAGATTCGCTGTTTGTTGCACAAAATTCTTTTGGTTTTCTGTTGTAGTTCAGTTTTGGAAAAAATCTAAGAGATTCAGGTCGACAAGGTGTCAGATTACCTCAAAGATGCAACCGTCCATTTCTGTTTGATTTTACGTAAACATTATATGGTGTTTCAACGTCTAACCACAACTAAAAGGGCGAAACAGATTTGAAAATTACACTGGTTAATCCTCCGTATCCCCCTAATGCTCATAGCCATCCACCTTTTATCCCGCTGGGATTGGCGTATCTTGGTGCAGTCGCTGAACAAGCAGGACACCAAGTCACCGTCATCGACTGCCAAGGTGAAAGACTCACATATGATGGTTTTCGTAACCGCTTAGCATCAGTTCCATCAGATGTTATTGGCATAACCTCGACGACACTTCTCTACAACTCGGCTAAAACCTTAATGGAAATCGCTAGAGAAGTTCACCCAAACGCCACAACCATGTTCGGAGGCAGTCATGTTAGTTTTTGGGACGAAAACGCCTTAAATGAATCCCCTGCAATCGATGTAATTGTGCGTCGTGAGGGAGAACAAACCTTCCTTGAACTACTGCAGCGTATTGAGGCAAAGAAAAGCTTTGAAGGAGTTCTGGGTACAACTTTTCGAACCAAAGATGGAAAGACGTTGCGTAACAGTGACCGACCTTTCCTTAATGATCTTGACTCGCTGCCTTCTCCTGCATACCATCTTTTGCCGCTTGAAAGTTACCACCGCATGGGCAAAACCATCTTTCCTATTGTGACAAGTCGCGGATGTGTGCAATGGTGTGATTTCTGCAGTACTGTACGTATGTTCGGTAGAGGTTATCGAGTTCGTAACCCAAAAAGTGTGGTTGATGACATGGAAAACCTGCACAACCAATATGGTGAAAGTCAATTCACATTTTATGATGATGCATTTACAATAAACCGCAATCACACCCTAGAAATGTGCGCTGACATAAAAGCCCGTAAACTAAATGTGGAATGGGATTGCGAAACACGCGTTGATGCAGTTGATAAGGAGTTGCTTGAGAAGATGCGGGAGGCCGGATGCATAACCATATGGTTTGGCGTGGAATCTGGCTCCGAGAAGATGTTGGGTAAAATGCACAAGAAAATTAATCGGGAACAAGTGCGGGATGCCTTCAAGATGGCGCAGAAGGCTGGGATGATGACAATTGCAAGTGCAGTTATCGGTTTCCCTGGAGAAACAGAAGAGACTGCATGGGAAACTATCAATTTCATCAACAGCCTTAACCCAGACGATATTGGCTGCTATGTTGCCACACCCTATCCGGGTACGCCTATGTATGAGGAAGTTATCAAAAACGGTTGGTTACGAGTTACTGACTTTAACAAATACGATACAGCTACCCCAACGTTTGAGACGCCTTATCTGAGTATGGAAAAAATCCGGGAAATTAAATACAAAGCGCATCAGAAATTCTACCTCAGACCGGCGTATGTGCTAAAGATGATGCGGAAAGGCGGAACCTATGGTCGCTCAGGGCTTAAGACCTCTGCAGCTTATGCGCTCCGTGCCATGCACATAAAACTCTCTTAACTTCTTTTCTTATATCGGTTACAAATCCGTTTTCTTGAGGATTCTAAGAAAGCAATATAATGTAATCCAGCGTTACTCTGCAAGCAAGGGCAAGCTCATGAAAATTACCTTAGTTAATCCGCCATACCCAGCAAGTGTTCACTCGCATCCAGCTTTTATTCCTCTGGGATTGGCGTATCTTGGTGCAGTCGCTGAACAAGCAGGACACCAAGTCACCGTCATCGACTGCCAAGCAGAAAAACTGAGTCCTGAAACTTTTAAAGCCCGTTTCCTCCAAACGCCGTCCGATTTGGTCGGTGTTACGGCTACAACATTGCTCTACAAAACCGCCATGCAACTAATTACATTAGCCAAACAGTTACAGCCCCAAGCAGTTACGGTTCTTGGAGGTTCACATGGCACATTCTGGGACCAAAATGCCATAGAAGAGTATCCAGCTCTTGACGTGGTTGTGCGTCGTGAGGGAGAACAAACCTTCCTTGAATTAATCGACAAACTTGAAAGCCAAAGCAGTCTCAAAGATGTATTAGGTGTCACATATCGCGATGGTGACAAATCGGTTCGTAACCTTGACCGACCCTTCATTGAGGATTTGGATAGTTTACCTTTTCCGGCGCATCATCTCTTTCCGCTTGAGAAGTTAAAGCACAATGGCAAAATTATTTTTCCGTTAGTGAGTAGTCGGGGATGCGTGTATTGGTGTGATTTCTGCAGCACCGTGCGCATGTTCGGGAGGGGTTACCGTATGCGGAGTCCTGGAAACGTGGTTGATGAGATGCAGCTTATTCATGATAAATATGGTGTTGATCAAGTAACCTTCTATGATGATGCATTTAGTGTGGATAGGGATCGGGTAGTCAAAATTTGTCAGCAACTTCATGAACGAAAGTTGCAGCTAAAGTGGGACTGTGGGACCCGTGTTGATATGGTTGACCGTGAACTTATGAAAACTATGCGGGATGCCGGATGCTTCGCGGTTTGGCTGGGTGTTGAGTCAGGCTCTGAAATTATCCTTGGTGCCATGAATAAGAAGATAAAGATTGATCAGACTAAGTTGGCGTATAAGACGGCGCATGAACTTGGATTGATGACGATTGCAAACGTAGTTTTAGGGTTTCCCGGTGAGACTGAACAAACTGCGCGCCAAACAATTAAGCTTGTAAAGGAACTTAATCCCGATGATGTGGGTTTCTATATTGCTACTCCTTATCCGGGTACCCCGATGTATGAGGAAGTAATTAAGAAAGGGTGGCTTCGGGTTACAGATTTTGATAAATATGACACGGCTGGACCGACATTTGAAACTCCCACGTTGAGCATGGAGAAGGTGGCGGAGCTTCGATCAAAAGCTTATCAGGAATTCTATTTGCGCCCCAGTTATGTTATAAAGATGATGCGGCATGGAGGCGTGTATGGGGTTGCGGCAGTTAAAACTTCAGGTGCTTACCTATTGCGGTACTTGCATCTGAGACATTGAGGGCTGCTTTAGTTTTCTGATAAACGCTACTGTGGCTAAGGCAAGCACGGTTATGCTTAGGGAAATTGTTATGGAGACAAAGTTTATGCCTATTGGGGAGAGTCCGAGGAATAATCCGATTAACCCTGCTAACCCCAAACTTAAGGCAACAGAGAGGACAATGCTCTCGATTAAGTCGATGCTATTTTTTCCTAAAAATAGTACGTTTACTAGGCAGTAACCTGGCATAAATGCTATGAATATGAAGGCGAAAACCCAGCGTAAATAAACGAATGCTGTGTCGCTGGGGATAAGGTATGTTGTTATTAATGTTAATGCTGTGAAGACGACGATGATTTCAAACCATCTTTGCGGCTTCACGGTGGTCACTTCAAAAAAATAAAAAATAAAGGAAGAATTTTACATGAAAGCTTTGTAGATTGGATGAGTTTCTTCTAGTGGTCTAGTTCCGAGGTCGGCTGCTGCGGATGCGATGTATGTGTCAGTTACGGCGACTGCTGGGAAGACCCATTCTGCTTGTTCGGCTGGTCCAATCATGAGCCAGTTTGCGCCTGCCATCTGCATGATTGTGTTTGTTGCAGTTACACATCCCTTACGGAATTCTTTTGCAACATTTGCTTTTACCCAACCCATGGTTGTGACAACGTTTCCGCTACCTAAGCCTACAGGGTGACCATACTTTTCTTTCATAATGGGTATGGTTCTAACGGAGGTACCCATGTCTGGTTCGAATGCAGGAATGGCTGTGTCAATCAATGGTTTGGTAATTCCAGCTCTTTCTGCCATCGCTAAAGCTTCCACGATGACATTCATTTTGCCTTCTAGTGTTGTATCTTTTGGATCATCAGCTAGCACTATAGACATTTTAATGCCGCTTTCTTTGAGGTTTGCGAGTTCAGCTTCGGTTACGCCTTTGTAGATAGAGTTGTAGAGGCATCGGTCTGCAAGGCCCATTTTCTTTGCTAAGTTTGCTGCGCCCATTCGGGTTTTGGGGCTCATTGCGTCAAGCATGAGTGCTGCATCGGTGTGCTGTGGAACGAAGTCGATGTATTTTTCGAAGGCTGTTTCGGTTGTGCCGACTATGTCAAGTGCGAAGTTTACGCCAGTGATATCGCTTTGGGTTTGCATCTTGTTGATGATGTCTTCTGCTGCTTTTGCGTCAAAAATTCCTTTGTTTGCATCTTGGACCATTTTTTGGCCTAGCCAAAAGATAGAGCCAATTAGGAAAGTTGGAAGTTCCCCTGGTTGACCGCCGATTTTCGCTTTACCTATATCGTATATTTTTTGTTCAGTGTTGAATTTAAAGGACATTTTTCCACTTCTGATGGATTATTTTTTGATTGCTTTCTTTGCCAGTTCCGGAGCTTCTTCTTTGTTTTTGCCGAAGAGAGCACCTAATGCGTCTGCATCTTCTTTTTTAACGGCTGCGCCGCCCATGATGATGCCGACTTTGTCTTTGAGACCTGCTGCTTTGAGGAGTTCATCTAGTTTTGATAGGTTATTTTTTGCTGGAACTGTGTTAACTGATACTGCGATGAGGTTTGCATTGTTTTCTTTTACTTTGTCGATGAAGACTTGTGGTGCAACGCTTTTTCCGACGTCAATGGTTTTGAAGCCTGCGCGTTTTAGGGATCGGCGGACTGCTTCTTTTGCTGTGTCATGCATGTCAGGTTCAATGTTACCTATAACGACTATGCCTATTGGATTCTCTGGTTCTGGTGGTTCTTTTTCCATCATAGATTTAAGCCACGACATTTAAACACCTTTTTTCCTTTTTTATACTCTGGGCTTTTTATACTCGAATTCGATATTTAACCTTTTACCAATAAATTTAACGTAAGCATATTAAGCGTGAAAGTAATGCCTAAAGCTAGCCCCCCTCATGTCTTGCTACTGTTGCTGTTTGCATTCGCTTTTGTCTATCGTTTGCTTCTTATGCTTTGGGCGGGTTATCCGCCTGGGGCAGATATAGGTTTACATAATAGTGTAATTCACTCGATAGTCGGCTCAGGAAACGTTGATTTTCTCTACAATTTCTTTCACATGGGTGGCGGGGTTTCGCTGACTTTTCCTGGTTACCACATCTTCACTGCAGGCGTTATTTTAATGACTGGTATGCCTGAGTTTCTTGCGCATACGTTTGTGGTGTCATTGTTTTCGGCGCTTACCGTTTTATGTGCGTTTCTGATTACCAAGAAGGTTTGGACTATAGCTCCGGCGGTTATCGTTGCTTTTTTGGTGGCGATTTCGCGTTTTGATATTGAAATGCTTACTTGGGCGGGTTATCCTAATGTGGTAGCTTTGATGCTTATTCCCCTGACATATTATTTGTTTCTGGAAAAGGATCGTTTCTCTAAAGTGCCCTATTTGCTTTCTACATCAATTTTAGTGGCTTCAATTTTTTTGGCTCATTCTTTGAGTGCCGTCATGTTCATTGGTATTTTTGCGCCTTTGGTGTTGTTTGTTGTGCTTTGGCCTAAAATATTGGGGGTTTCCAGAAAAAGTGTACTTTATTGGGTATTGCCGGTTGTTTTGGGGGCAATTTTGATTTTGCCCTTTCTTATCCAGGTAATTCCGGCTTACTTCCAGGAATATGGTTCCGTTGAGATAACTAATGCGACATTATCTAGCAGAATTCTTTCGTATTGGATTGTTGTGCCTCTTTTTGGTGTCACTGCAGCATTTTTAGCGTTCTCGGTTAAGTATTACAGGAAATTATTGACGTTTCCGACGTTTTTGTTTGCTATGTGGGTTTTTGTTCCATTAGTTTGTACTCAAGGGTATTTGGTTGGTGCGCCTGTTGATTATAATCGTTTTCTGTATTTTTTGGTTTTGCCGGTTTTGGTGTTTATTGGTATTTTGGTTGACTATGGCTCTGAAACCATTGCGTTGGGTATAGAAAAGTATCGGGGGGCAGTTAATCTTGGAGTTTACAAAATAAAGGTAAATTGGAGGTTTGAAGGGCTTCAGAGAAAAATGGAAAGTGTTTCAAAAAAGATAGCGGTTGCTTCTACGAAAAAGAGGCTTTATTCTTTTTTTGTTTTATTTTTTTTGGTGTTTTCTTTTGTTGCTTTGCCGATCTTTGTAACTCCTTTCTTGAATGTGGGTGAGACACTTCAGAGTTATTATCAGACGATGGATAGTCCTAAGTGGGAGGCTACTCAGTGGCTAAAGCAGAATACTGCTGAGGGGTCGGTGCTTGTTGCTGATGCTTTGTATGGTTGGTGGCTTGGTGGGTTTACTCAGCGGCCAACTTTGAGTGCGGTGGATCCGGCGTATTTGACTGTTAATAGAGAGGTTGATAATGCTTCGTTTGCTAGTAGATTATTAGATACTGATTTCATTATTGATAACAATTATACTCAGGTTAGAGAAGATGGGTTTTTGTCTAGGCATAATCCGGAAATTTTGGTTGTGCAAAATTGGACCTATAATCCGTATTCGTTTTTTACTTTTGGCAACAATGGTACTTCTATTGAGTATCTTGTTGATGGTGTTGAGCAATCGCAAGTTTGGGTAAATATGCTTGTTGTGAAGGATATTCGGATGGAGAATGATTCTCAGCAGGCAACAATAATTGTTACCAGAGGTAATGATGACTTGAATTATACTGTTTTCACAACTGTTTATAGAAATACGAGGTTTGTTAACATAACCGCGGCTCTTAGTAGTCTACATACAGGTGTATCTTTTGAGTATGTGCACGTTGTTGTTGAGACCAATGGGATACAAGTTGGCTATAATAATGATTTAGTTTCGATTGGTTTGGTGGATCTTGGCACTAAATCGCTTGGTCAATTGATCTTCAGTACGACGCCTAGAAGTGTTTACATTACAAGAAATGATGCGGTTGTAAAAACTATACAGTTGAGTTATCCTATGGCGTTTAAAGATAGTGGGCGGTTCCATTTGCTTGCGGGTGCGTATTGTGCTGATAATGAGCAGAGTATTTATTCTAATCAGGCGGTGATTGACAGTTTTTTTGTGCCATTAGTATCTGCAAATGTGGATTCTGCCTTGGATAAAATGCCGGTTGATTATGGTTGGAGGAATTTTGATTACCGTGCGGAACTTTTGAGCCGAAATGTTTCATTTGTGGTTTTGTCGATAAGTCAAGATTCTAACCCTGATAAGACAGAGTTAGATGTTGCTGCTAAGTTTAGTTATGATCCTTTGTTTAACCTTGTATTTATTAACAAAGAAGTTGCAATCTTTAAAATCAATGGGAACTTTCAACAGGCAGGGTGAGCACAATCGCTTTGTTTGATGCATTTCAAAACAAAAAACAATTTGAAGTTGCGTTCATAGCAGTTTTCTCAGTGCTTATTTTTGCCATTTTCTATGTGCTTATCTCCATGAATGGAGTGGTTTTAGGCAATGACCCTGCGGTGCATTTGGAGAAAGCGCAGATTTTTCTTAATACTGGTCAAATCTCGTTGGCGAACATCGGTTGGACGCCGCCTCTTTATCAGATATTGTTGGCTATGCTGATTTCGTTGAGTGGTGCAGTTGATATTGGGCAGTATATTGTTTTGGTTAAAGTTTTAGCGGTGCTTGTGGATTGGCTGTTTTTTATGGCTGTTTATTTGTTGGCGAGTAAGTTTTTTAGTAAAAAAGTTGGTGCGGTTGCGGCGATGTTGTTGTTGATGTCGTTTCCGACGTTTGAGATGAATGCTTTTGGGGGTTATACGACTGTTTTGGCGTTGGCGTTTCTGTTTTTGGTTTTGTTGTATATGCCGTTGGCTGTGGATAAGCTGGGGTATTTGGTGGTGGCGTTTTTTGCTGCGTTTGGGTTGGTGCTTTCTCATCAGTTGGCTGCGTTTCTTGCGGTGTTCATAATGCCGCCTGTTTTGTTGTTTATGCTTGTTAAGTCAAGGGGTAAAAATCTCAAGGTTGTGTTAGCTATTGCGTTAGGTGGGGGCATAGCGTTTTTTCTGTATTATTTTCAAGCTATGATTGGTTACTTGGATTTGGTTATAGAATATGTGTTTTTTGCGATAACGGCTTATGCTTATCAGATTCCCTATACTAGTTTTGGGGCTTTTTTGATTGATTATGGGTTTATCTTTTTCTTTGCCTTAGCAGGCATCGGTATTTCCTATTATTTGCTTAGGATTCGCAGAAAACCTTTGTATTTTCTGATTTTGATTTTGAGTTTTGCGGTTCCGCTTTTCTTTGCTGAATCATTTCTTTTCGGCTTGTTTTTGCCTTTTCAATGGTTCATGTATTATATCACTCCGCCTATAGCGGTTTTAGCTGCGGTAGCGATTGTGTTTCTGGGTGAAAAAATCCAACTTTACTTTGTTAATCACCGTTTGGCGTTCAGGAAAAAATGGGTTCGGGTAGTTGTGATTTTGGTTGTGGTTTTGTTGGCGGTGATGTTGGTTTACCGTGGTGATGTTGTTTATGGTAAAATTTTGGAGTCAAGCGTGTTTTACTCAACTACTGATGTGAAGGCTTATGATGCAGGTATATGGCTTAAAGAAAATTACCCAGATCCAGCTAACGTTATTGTTACTCGAATTCCTGGGTTTTGGTTTCAAGAGTTTTCTGGCAAAAACGTGACGGCTCAAACCGATCAGGCTGTTCATCGTAATGAGTTGGCTGAGTCGGTTCTTAGTTTATCTTATGAGCTTGAGCAGCCGCAGACATTGCTGAAGGCTTATGAAGCGAAAGGGGATATTTTTGATGAAACTTATGTTTCTTTTGATCAGGTTTGGAATAGAGTTACTTTTACTTCGGGGGCGGGGGATTCTGTGTTGTTTAGCCTCAACGACCAAGAGTATAATGTTAAATTAGCTAGTATGAGGCGGGAAACAGTTTTCAATGCCCAAGATACGCCCAAAACAATATCGTTCATCTTCAAAAATGATAATTTGGAGGTCACAAAAACTGTGGTTGTCGCAGACGACAAATATCCTTTTGATGTCTCGTGGACTCTAAAGCCGCTACAAAACGGTCTCACTAATGCTTCGCTTTATTTGAGCACTTTTATGGATTTAGGGTTCAAATTTGACCGCATTCAGATTCCGGGAATTTATGATTGGATTAACCCTTGGGATGCGCCAGATCAGCTAAAAACATCCAGTGGAAATGAATGGGCTGCTGCTTCCTTTGCAGGAGTGCATTTAGTTGACAATTACTTGGGGCTCTATGATGAAGTTGATGATGTTGCAGTTGCGTTCCATTTTAATGACTTGCCTGATTGGGGTAACGTTGGGGCTTTGGGGACTCGAATGATTGATGCCGTTCGGTTTCAGTTTGGTTTTGGTGATGTAGAGGCTAACCAAACTGTTGCTTGTTCGTATCAGGTTGTATCTCTTTCTAAGAGCACCTATCCTTCTTTGACAATGGATGGTGTGGAAGGATTGTTTGATTTAAAACCTGCTGGATTCACGGTTACAGCCAGAGACTACATGGATTATATTTTGGAAAACAATATTCGCTTCATTGTTTATGATCGTAATCAGCTTGATACAACTCTTATTCATAGCAAACTTCTTCAGCTGATTTTCTCAAATGATAGATATGTGATTTTCAAAATTGTGCATTGATTTGCGAGTTTTTCCATTTCTTTCCAGTTTCCGTGTTTGAAGGGTCTGCCAGCTTTTTAGTGCGATTCCCTTGTGTGGGTAGTCCGCAAGCTATTCTTTTTCTTCAATAGAAGAAATGACCTGGTGGGGGGTTGCTTCTTCTTCTTCTACCCATTTACCTTTAATCAGAGATTCTGAAGGTCCATGTATTTTTGCCGCGGCAGATGAATTGCAGACGAAATGAGGATGTTTATTTGTGGGGTTTACGGTGAGGTTTTTGTTTGCGGTTAATTGTTCGAACTGGTTCCCAAATACATTCGGAGTAGGAGCCGGGCACAATTAGAGATAAAAATTCTGAGCGCAAATTTGCTTCTACTTGATTTTCAATAAAGCCTTGTTCCCATTTTTCGGCGTCCGCTAAAGAGTTAAATTTCCACATAGCGGTGAAACCGCCGACATTTCCCCCATATTTATGGCTTAGAACACGCATAGAAGTTACACCCCTAAACATTTTTGGTTGTTTTTTGATTAGTTCTACCAGTTTTTTGCCCCAAGCTAAATGCTCGTTGAATTTGTCTGGTTTGACAACATATGTTCTTACGATAAAAATGGTCATTTGCTTTTCGAGTATAATTGAAGATTATTGGAGTTAAAATCGGTTCCCTTCTTTTTTGATTTTAGTAATAGCTCGGAAAAACAGCAAACACTATTTTCTTTAGCGTTTTTAGGCTTCGTTTTTTGTTCAAGTGAAGCTAAGGATATTGGTGATAAGTTAAAATGTTGCTTAAGAATGCGAAACACTTAATTTTATTGCCATACTTGCCAAAAGCCCGATGGGGTAAACGGATGCAAATCTGCAGCTTATCTCAACTATACCTTAGGACCCTGACGATGAAGTGGGCATAGGTAAATCTATTCATTTTTCAGGAGAAATCCAGTATTTAAGAAAATGGCTGCCGATTGCGATTTTAATAGGAATAGTCAGCGGTGTAGGTGCATTAGTTTTTGATTACGCTATCAGCTTCTTTAGTAACTTATTTTTAGGTAACATCGTTGGGTTTGTTCCACCTACGCCGCTGGGAGAGGGGGGAATTGCTCCGACGTTTACTTTTAATCCGTTTTTGCTTCCGATGGTTACTACGTTGGGTGGGTTGATTAGTGGAATCATAGTTTTTGGGCTTGCACCTGAAGCTGAAGGTCACGGTACTGATGCTGCCATTGATGCTTTTCATAATAAAAAAGGTGAAATTCGCTCTCGAACTCCAATTGTCAAGTTGTTGGCGTCTGCCATTACAATTGGGTCAGGTGGGAGTGCGGGCAGAGAGGGACCTACAGCACAGATTGGTGCGGGTTTTGGTTCATTTATTGGTAAAAGGCTTCATTTGAGCTTGCATGATCGCCGTATTGCTTTGGCGGTGGGTATTGGTGCTGGAATTGGCGCGATTTTTAAGGCGCCTTTTGGAGGAGCCATTTTAGCTGCGGAAATTCTTTATTTTAGTGACTTTGAGGTAGATGCGCTTTTGCCGGGGTTTATAGCTTCCACGGTGGGTTATAGCGTTTTAGGGTTTGTTAAGGGTTGGACTCCTGTTTTTGGCACGGTTAATTTGGGTTCTTTTCAAGATCCAATTAACTTGCCGTTTTATGCTCTGTTGGGTTTAGCTTGTGGTTTATTGGGTATAGGTTATGTTTTGAGTTTCTATGGTATAAAAGATGCTTTTAAACGGTTGAAGGTTCCAAATTTTGTTAAGCCGGCTATTGGTGGACTTGCGATTGGGCTTATCGGGGTGTTTTTTCCTCAAATATTGGGTGTGGGGTATGGTTGGCTTCAACTTTTAATAGATGGTAACTTTACCGCGATACCGTTGCTGATTTTACCTGTCATTATAGTGCTAAAAATTATTTCCACTTCCTTGACCATCGGTTCTGGGGGGAGTGGGGGTGTTTTTGGGCCTGCGTTGGTTATAGGCGGCATGCTTGGCGCTGTAGTTTGGGCTACCTTAAATTATTTGATACCGAATTTTCAGCCTAGTTCTGCTGTGTTTGTGATAGTTGGTATGATGGCCTTTTTTGGCGGTGTGGGAAAAGTGCCTGTTGCGGTGATTTTAATGGCAAGTGAAATGACAGGGTCATATACACTGCTGGTGCCCTCCATGATTGCCACAGCTATAGCGTATGTAATTACTGGTCGACACACTCTCTACAAGAGCCAGTTGCCCTCAAGAGCCCAATCTCCAGCACATAGAGGGGAGTATTCGATTCCTCTCCTTGATAGATTGTTGGTTAAAGACGCTATGAGTAACTATGTTATAACTGCGAAACCAGATATGCTGGTCTCTGAAGCTGCGGAGATTTTGAAGAAAAATGGTATTCGAGGTTTACCAGTTGTTAATAACAAAGAAGAATTGGTCGGAATCATAGCCGCTATGGACATACTGCAAATGCATCCAGACCAGAGAACGAAAAAGATAGTTGGTGATGTCATGACCAAAGATCCTGCGGTTACATATGCTAACGAGAATCTCTCATCAGTTCTAGGAAAACTCTCAGGTAACCAAATTGGGAGATTGCCAGTTGTTTCAGTCACTGATAAAAAGCATCTTATCGGTATTGTTACGCGCCAAGATGTCTGGCGTGTGTATCGAATAGAAATCAACTCGAGGCTTGAAGAGGAAGAGGGCACACATATTGGCTAGGTGCTCTTTTTGCCGAATTGGTTGTGATGCACAAAATCCCTTATAGTTCGTCTCACTCGCAAGTAATTTTGCGAGGTTTTGGTGTAACCTAGGCGGATTGCGTAAGCGATTTTCAGATGCGTGGGCACGCTGAGGAGTTGTTTTAGTTCTTTCTCGGCGGGTTGATTTGCAAAGGAACTTAGGATATGTAGTTTGACGCCTAAAGCGGTGGCCATGATCCAAATGTTTTCCATGAGGCAACCAAGACTCATGAAGCCAAAGACATCGCCTTCAGAAGCTGGTGCACGTTTAGAGGGGTCATAAAGCACGATAAGTAATGTGGGGCTACCTTGGATTGATTGGGTAAGCGGCATGGATATGGGTTCTTTTGCGACCTGAGCCATTTTGGCTGGGTCAACCCACGCAGGGGGGAATCCTGATGCTAAAATTCCGGTTTTTTTCTTTTCAAGTTCTTCTTTTGAGAAGGAGAGTTGTGAATAGTTTTCTAGAAGAAACTCCTCTGAGATGCAGCCTTTGATGTTTCCTATTTTGGTTAGCATCGTAGGGTCGTCAATGGCAATTATTTCATAGTTTTGCATGTTATGCGCGGTTGGTGCCCATCTTGCGGCTTCAAGGATCATTTGTAGATGCTCTTTGGGGAGGGATTGATTTTTGTCGAAGGGTATACGGTCTGATTGGCGTTGCTGGATAATTTTTAGAATTTCACTCATATTAACCCTCAATTATCTTTGGGTATACTAAGAGATGAAGTTTTTGAATTTCAATAACCTTTTTCTCGCTAAATACAGCCTTATTCAATGCATTTTGAGACGTATTCTGATTTTTGACATATTGTGCAAGTAAGAATTTGTGTTATATATTGTATAGCAACTCTTATGTGTTGGTGAAGAAATTGACGATTCTTGTTCAGCATCCTCAAAGTAGATTCTCTTCTGAGGTAGTAATTGCTGCTTTAAATGAAGCACCAGGAATAGGACTTACAATAGCTGAAATGAAAGACACTTTAGGAGAAATTCCAGTTCTTGTAATTGATGGCCGAAGTCGTGACCGCACAGTAGAAATTGCGAAGAACATGGGGGCAAAAGTTGTTTTTCAAGACGGAATCGGCAAAGGCGACGCTTTGGCGAAGGGTCTTAGGCACATTGAGCCTAACATAGATTATATTATTCTCACTGATGCAGACTATACTTATCCAGCTCAGTATGTTCCTGCCATGATAAAAATAATGGAAGAGAATCCTCTTGTGGGAATGGTTTGTGGCAACAGACTCACTGAAGATGTTAAAAAGGAAGCTCTATTCACCATTTTCCATGCGGGCAATAAGTTGTTAGCTTTTCTTCACAAGATGCTTAACGGTGTTCCTCTAAAAGATCCACTAACTGGATTACGTGTAATACGCACTTCAGCTTTGAAGGGATGGTTAGTACAATCAGAAAGCTTTGACATTGAAGTCGAACTAAACAACCTTGTGGAACGAAGGGGGTACAGGATTAAGGAAATACCTATTTGCTACAGAGCACGTTTAGGCGAAAAGAAGCTGAAAGTAACTCACGGAATCACTATTTTAAAAAGGATACTGCTGCAAACCACAACCCAGTAGGGCTTATTCATCCTGCATATGTCAACTCTGTTTACTACATCCTTTGTATATACACTTGTATGAATCGAGGCTTGAAACAAGCAGTGTTGGGCTATCATCAGATTGGTGATAGTTGATAAGCAATTTGGGTATGTGATTAATAAGTAAAGTAACATTTGTTTATTAGATTTCACTAATATTAAGCCAAAATGGTTAGAGTGCATTATCAAAGAATAAACTTTTGCATTAGTAATGAACAAGTGGAGTTCACCGCGACCAGAATATGCTTTCAAGTCCTCATCTTTTCGCTTGAGTTATCAAAAGTTACAAGCTTTTGGAAGTTTTTCTGAATTTAAGGGCTATCCAAAAAACAGCAAACCATGAGATAATCGTTAAGACAATCAACACTCCAGATTGGATTATGTATTGATAATATTGGGTATCTGTTTGGTTTAAAAACTCTATTACGGAAATATTTGGTCCTGTTGGCGTTGTCGGCCAAGGTAGGAATGTGGAACCTGCATTTGCCCAACCCAAGTGGCCGTCATATTCATGGACAAGAGAAGCTACAGAGTAAGCAGAAACACTGTAAACTGTAACTAGAAGTGCAATCGAAACCATTACGGAAACAGTATCTTTGTTCTTTTGGTACCTTTCATAATGGCAAACCTTTTCTATTTTGTTTCTCTTGCTCGGCTAAAAGGTTTGTTGAGAATTCTGCAATAGCGAATTGTGGTTTTAGTAGTGGAAATGGTTTCTTATTAACAAGACAACAAGAAAAGACCTCTATTTCCTAATATTTGCAGTGTTTAGAAAATAACGAAATAACCGTTTCGCAATGTACTTTTGCCATCGCCTAAACTATAGAAATTACTTTTCACCTAGCAAAGGCGAGACTATGTTTCGCAATAACATAAAACGAAGGAATTAAACTGGAAGATTGGCACGGTTGCCGGGGTGCAGCCTTGAACGGGGTCAAGTCCAGTGCTTTTACACGAGTCTATTTATGGAATAAACGAATCTTTTAGGACGGGTTCGATGAGATGCAATTAATTATTTAAGCGAATTCAATGCAATCAAACAGAAAGTTGCAGCCTTAACAAAAAAGTATTTATGGGCGCCATATTGCATAAATATGTAGTATCGCTATATAATACAAGGTAAGTATGGTTCTGAAAGAGAATTTTGACACCTCAGAAGATTTACTGAAGTCGATTGAGGGTGCTCGAAAATTCCTTCGTGAAAGCCTCAATGCAGACGGTTTCTGGTCCGATTTTCTCACTTTAGCTGGGGAAAGTGTGTTTTGGGTTTCGGGGTATGTCGGATATTCTCTAATTGTGTTTGAAAAAGAATCAGAAGAAAAAAAGTTTCTTGAGAAAGCAGCGGTAAACATTCTTACATGCCAAAATTTGGATGGTGGTTGGAGTTATGGTTATGGTGTTCCGTCGGATGCAGATTCAACTTCGTGGTGTCTTCTGTTCCTTTCCAACTTTGAGGGTCTGAACAGACAAAAGCTCTCGAGTGCATTAGATTTCTTATTGAAACATCAGAGTCCTTTTGATGGTGGTTTCAGAACGTATGCAGCTCCAAGGGCCGTTGGACGTTACATGAGGATTGATGACAATGTTTCATTTGAGGGTTGGGCGTCGTCTCAAATGTGTGTTAGTGCTGTTGCAGCTCAAGCGTTAATGGAAAATTGTTCATCTAAAGGTGTCGACGAAGTGTTAAGCTATATCAGAAATGGACAAATTTCTGAAGGTTGCTGGAATTCTTACTGGTGGATTGGAAAACTCTATGCAACCACCCACTGCATTGAAGCGCTTAACAAAAGGGGAAACAAAGATGATATCAACCTAATATATAAAGGGCAAAAATGGATTGCTAAAACACAATTGTCAGATGGAAGCTGGGCTGATTCAAAAGTTCAAGAATCAGGCTGGGCCTTTTCGACGGCTCTTGCATTAAGCGGGTTGTTGGCAGATCCCAAAATGATTTTCGACGCCCAGATAAAAAACGGAATAAAATGGCTCGTTGCAAATCAACTCCCTGACGGCAGCTGGGCTACAAATCACATTTTGAGAATTCCCGCCCCTTGGATAAAGGAGCCATGGAATCAACAATCATGGAATGCCGACGGAAGGGCAATAAACGCAGTCATCAAAGACCACCGTCGTTTGTTCACGACAGCCACGGTTTTTATGGCCTTGAACCAATATAAGAAAAGAATTTTGGAGAAATCACATTGATGATCAAGGGTAATCTTTCACAAAGTAAACGGGAACTCCTCGAAGAATCCCTGTACGAAGCAGCAGAAAAAGCATGCGAGTTGCTAATACCCCGCGCTATTGGAATCCTCGTGAGAAAACCACTTGTTGACGAAGATTGCCCTGAAGTGTCAGATGTAGACCTGATTTCAATCTGGGAAAAACCGGAAGAGATGCCTGAGCGAATTGTCGTACAAACTAAACTGGGGCGAAAATTTATTGATATACTTTGGATACCTGCTGAAAAAGTATTTGATTCTGAAGAAGCGGTTAGATACAAAATCTTGCCCCATCTTCTGTTAGAATATGAAAATCTTTGGATGCGATCAGATACTGTAAGGGATGTAGTTGAAAATGTCAAGCAGCATACTTACGATATTGAAGCGTGGGCTGCAAGAATTCATCATCAACTCAACTTTGGAGATGCAGCTCTTGAAGAAGCGAATAAAAACTTGGCTTTTCCTCCAGCGGCTCTTTTTTTCCTGCAGACCTCGCATTCTTACTTCACTATGGCTCTTGCGGATAGCCTAAAAAGTAGTACCATGAGCCTACTATCAAGACCTATGACAAAAATTAAACATTTGACGGATGAAACGAACACAGACCTTGACCGATTGATAAGAACAAATTTGCATATTGATGGTGATCCGACGAACTCATTAATCGCTCTACATAGAGTATATAACAAAGTTTTTGCAAGATGCGCAGATCGCCAACTTCGAGGCACATATTTCAGGACTCGGGGGCACTTTGAATATTCACTTTCGTCTTTGGAATTAGAATTCAGAGAGCTCGTTGCAAGAGCGTTAATCCAACATGGAGATTTCGCTAACGCGAATTTCTACATCAGATTCTGGGCATACTCACTTTCACGCTGTCCAGTTGTGCTCGAAGAAGCACGCCAAGGGAGAAAACCATCATTCTACGTGCCATTCGAACCGTTCAAAGAATCAGTCAATGCAACATGTCCAGAAATACTTGAAGACTTAAAATCAATCCTAGGCGGAGATATAACCACTCCAGAGGCTGAAGATGCAATAAGCGGCACGATTGCTTATGGAAATATCGTAAAGAAACTAATTCGAGACAAGGGTATCAAGATAATATAAAAAAAATTGGTCTCAAAAGCGACCATTTTTTCTGATGTTATGTTTCTATGGCCAAAGTCCTGGCATTTGAGGTATTGCTTTAATCGCATACTTGAAATACTGACCGTCTAATCCGTCTGCTCCCAGTTGTGCAATTCCGCCTCCTTTATCTCCTTCTCGAACACAGGAGGCACCATTGGCACCGTCTAGAGAATTTAGTGCTGGGTTACAGGTTGTTAGAAGATTGGAGCCGGGTTTTCCCGCTTTGCCACCATTTCCCGGATTTCCTGAGCTACCAGGCTGACCGGCCTTGCCTTTTTGCAAGTTTGTAATTACGTTTGCTAAGTTTACTCCGTTTGTATAGAAAAGCTTTGCAGTCCCTCCGTTTCCGCCGTCACCGCCGTCACCGCCACAGCCTGCATTGCCTCCTCTTCCACCGTCACCTGCCAGTCCCGGTCCTTGTTTACAGACAGGATTTGGAACGCCTATCCATGTGGTGTCTGTGCCTTCAACAGCAGTGGAGCCATTTTGGCCGTTTCCACCAAATTCTCCATTTCCACCTTTCCCGCCTATACCGCCCTTTTGTCCTCTGAGGTCAAGAACAAGCTTACCGTCGATTTCTGTAGTCCAAATTTCGACTATGGGGGCATTGACTCCGTTAACGCCTTTGTTGCCTCGTCCGCCTGTAGCACCGTCTCCGCCGTTGGTTGCTTTCGGGTAATTTCCGAGATTTAGTGCATCCAAAATGGGGTCAAAGTTGGGCGATGCAATATCCGGTAGAGGGATTGGTCCTTGGTTGAAGCTGGGTTTTCCGTCGTCTCCTGTTTTGGCTTGTGTCTCTGGGTCTATTCCACTGTCTCCAATCGGTAATTCAATTGCAGGGAAGTAGTCGCCATCAAGGTTGTAGGTTATTTCACCAGAACCGCCTGCTAGTGTTGAGTCGATTACGTTTGCTACAATCTTTAGAATGCGTGGTGCTCCTGGAGGAGCGTTTTTCTTGGGCTTAATTACGAGCTGTGCTGATGGACCTATGAATTCGAGTCTGCGACAGAAGATAATGTCGTCGTCAACATCGGTGTTTCCTGTTACTGTGAATATTTGAGTTATTATCATTTAACCATCATCCTCCTAGTTAGGTACTCCTGTGAGTTCATAGGTATTGGATTCTCCTTCTGCGCCGTCTTTGCCTTTGTAAGTTAGTTGCCAATTGGTATCAACATCATCCATAGATTGCCCATTGGGGCCATCTGATCCGTGATACTCTGGTCGTTCGGGACATGGGTCATTCTTAGTTCCTTGCGGTCCACCTTTTCCGCCTGCACCTTTATTCCCGGGGTCACCTGCGTCGCCGCCTCGTCCGCCTTTAACAATATAAGTCCAGCCTTGAGCTGCAGGTAAAGATGCTGCTTTTGCAAAAACTTTGATTACGCCTCCTGTTCCTCCAGAGCCGCCTCTTCCTGGAAATCCTGCGTCGCCGCCTCGTCCACCATTTCCACCTTTTCCTGGTTCTCGATCGCATTGATCGCCGTCATACCATGAATCGCTTGCTTGTGAGGCTGCTCCTTGTTGGCCATCTCCTCCTTTGCCTCCATTGCCGCCTTTTCCACCTTTACCTCCATCTTGGCCCTTGAAGTTTACTTTGATTGCATCTGAAAATGTTTGAATTATTTCGCCGACAAATATTTGCAGCTCTGGGGCATCTTGTCCATTTATGCCTTTGAGTCCTGTTGATCCGGGATGTCCAGGTCCGCCGTCTATGGCTTGTGGGTAACTACCTTCGCCTGGGATTGATGAGCCGTTAGCAGCGTTTGGCACGGTCCCCATCTGCGGCAGGGCAGGTGTGTCAGGGTCAAAACCCGGAAGCCCATCGAAATCATAGGTTATTTCTGCGTGGTCAACGACTTCGATTCTATCTGCAATTATCGTCAATGACTTCGGAGGATACATGTTCTTCTCCGAAGGAGCCAATACCAATTTACTGTTTTTTTCAAATTTCACTGTTGATGCTTGAAGCACCATGTTGCCATATTTGACAACTCCGACAATGTCAAAAACGGACATATTATTGCCTCCCTTCTGCTGAGACTTCGATTAATGGGTTTATATCATATTCAAGATAGTTTTTCACTGGAAATGAGCCGAAACCAAATCCTAGACCTTCAACTAGCAGATCAACCATTTTTTTTGCTTCTTCGATAGATGTTGCTTCAGCAATTGCGATGCCGTGAGGATGAGCTGACTTAGCTGAGCTTAAGCGGTTAGTATGAACAAAATGAGAAATTTCCTCCAGTGAGCCTATTCGGTAGATGCTAATTGGGTTTCTTCTTGTGGTGCTTCTTATGTACTTTAAGCCTTTGTTCAGAACATCTGGATGCTGCGAGATCTTGTCGAGTTCTGTTCGATCAAGATCGAGACTCCATGTTATGAGGTATTTTTTCAGAGTTGGCTTTAAAAGAATTTCTTTAGGCTTTTCAACCATTAAAAAATCTCCTAAAAAATTATAGGTTTACGCAGATATAAGAATTGCTAAACAATAAATAGTGCAAAAGACCAACACTTCCCACGAGCACCAGAAGGAAAATTCCGTATAGTATAGACATTTACAACGTAACAATTTAACTTTGGAAGAAGCATTCAAACTTGTCTCTCATAATAAAGCATTGAAAAAGGGTTGTCGGCAATTATTTTTCCCTCTAATAAGGGATACTCGAGCAAGTATACATTAGCACGGGAAATTATGGTAAACCCGCTGGGATTCAAACCTGAATTATGGTGAGGTTAAAATGCGGTTGCCGGGATTTGAACCCGGGTAGCCAGCTTGGGAAGCTGGAGTCCTACCGAGCTAGACTACAACCGCGCACTCCTATCAGAAACCTTCAGGGAGTTATTTTAGGATTATGTCACCCTCAACCAGGTAGGCGATGCCTGATAGTTTACGTAGCCTGTCCAATTACCAGCTCATTTGGCTGCCCTAAGAGTCCCTTTTGGTAAGCTATTTGCATTTAACATTAAAAACAGGTCAACAACCGAAAACAAATCTTGACTCCGAAAGTATCCTCAGTAAAAACGGCTTCCTGATAACAGGAGACATTATCTAAAGAAAAAATCGTGATGGATTGACTGTTGTAAGTTTTTAGATCTTATCTTAGAAGTCGCTCAGCATCAACGATATAGCCGCAACTGGTGAGTTCACGAATGAGAGTAAGCTTCCAGCTGTCGCGGTCATCTAAAGCCGTAAATTTTACACCTTCAAACTCTATTGGAAATACGAAGTTTGGGGTTTCCTTATAGAAAGCAAGCACATTATTTTTCCCAAGTTTACCTAATAGGAATCCAAACATTAATGTCACGTCTTGTTTTGGGATGCGTTTGCGTTTTGTAGCTTCTTCACCCTTTGGGTAGACGTAAACATCAGGTGAAAGCAAGACCACAGCAAATCCTACATCATTATATTCTGCGAAGCGGTCGACAATTTTTTTACCTTGGCTAGGTTCTTCGCTCATTACTATCGAAGCGAGACCGAGTTTTTTCAAAGCTGCAGTAATGGTGGGTTTCATTGTTTCATCTGTTCCGGAAACTACGATTATTCGTCGTGGAGTGCCTTTTGGAGTTAAAGCTGCGCTCTGAGTGTTGTGGAGTTGACACGGAGTTTTTTTGGGCCACATCGACAAATTCTTCGGTGCAGAGGTAAACGCCTTTAACTCTACCTTTTAGGACGTTGTCGATGACGTATTTTTTGTCTTTAGCTGATATTAGATTTTCATGGTTTGGTAAACGCAGTTGGTCGGCTGTTTCGTATGACCAAAAGATAATGACTTTGGTGACTTTGATTGGGTTTAGGAGGCGTCCCATAAACCAGAAGGGTTCGCCGTTGACAAAAGATTCTGAGAATGCCCCAATTAGTTCTGAATGGGGAACGTTGAATCGAATGCCAGACTTGTCAGGCTCACTATATTCAATGTAGATGTGGTACTTGGGATTAGGCAAGTTAATCAAAGCCTACTGTGCGGGTTTTATACACTAAAACATTGCCCTATTGGATTATGATTATGGCGAACTCATCTAATCATCAAACATTTGAGTATAAAAACAAAATAATTATCAGAGAGCATTCTACACTTTTAGAGTGCAAGGAGAAATAGCGATGCCTAAAAACTATACTTACACTGATGCTGGCGTCAACCGATCACAACGCCATGAATCCAAAAAAGCGCTCTCAACCCTCAAAGAAACATACAAGCATATTGGTTTTGGTGGCATCATGCACTTGCCCTTTGGCAACATTTTCCCAGTTGACGAAGACACGTTTTTGGACCTTCAAATCGAAGGTGTCGGCACCAAAGTCTTAATCGCGGAACTTGCAAAAAAACACGACACAATCGGTATAGACGCGATAGCTATGGTTGTAAATGATGTTATTCGCTCCGGCGCTAAACCGCTTGCCCTTGCAGATAACATTCACGCAGTAGCCAGTGAACCCAACCTTGTCAAAGCGTGGCTAAATGGCTTAATCTCGGGCGCAGAGGAATCCGAGTGTCCAATTGTGAACGGTGAAACAGGAGACGTTGCAGAAATCATCAAGGGCATTACACCCTACTCGGGTTTTGACATGGTTGCCTCATGCGTGGGCAAAGTTGAGCGCCAAAACATCATAACGGGCAAGGGCGTCAAACCGGGTGACCAAATCATCGGGTTAGCTAGTAGCGGGTTGCACAGTAACGGCATTACCATGGCTAGAAAAATCCTCTTCAAGAAGTGGGGAGGTAAATATGAGCCTAATGATATTCCAGAAGGTTTGGAGAGAGAAGTTGTGCTTGAAGCACTTGAACCAACCAAAATCTACGTAAAGCCATTTCTAAAACTGGCTCGTGAAATTAAAGTGAAAGCAGCTGTGCATATAACAGGCGACTCTTATATGAAATTCAACAATGTTGGCTAGCATATTCGCCGGGCATTGGCTTTTTGTTTGACGAATTTCAAGCCACAACCCATCTTTAGTGTGATCCAACGAACTGCATCAGAGCTCGGATACACAATTACTGATGAGGAAATGTTCAAGACCTTTAACATGGGCTGGGGTTTTGGTATTATTGTTGACGAAACTCGACGTTGATAAGGCGATTAGATATTCTAAGTCAAGCGGGTATGGAGCCAGAGCGGATCGGCAAAGTTACAGACAAAGAACGCGTTGTCGAAATTAAATACGCAGAGAAACGGATGATTCTGTCGTAGAGTTTTGCATTGTTTGTAACGAAAGCGTTTAAATCTCAATAGCTTAATTTAAAAGCTTATGAAATTCGCTGCCAAAATCGAAGTCAGCCTCAAACCCGGACATAGCAATCCGGAAGGCGAAACCACCCAGCGACTCCTCGTAGAACTCGGCTACAAAGTAGAAGCCGTAGACGTTAGCAAAGTTTACACCGTATTTTTGGAAGCCAACTCAATTTCTGAAGCGGAAACAAAGGCTGAGGAAATGAGTAAAAGGCTCCTTGCAAACCCAACAAAAGACAACTACAGCATAAGCGTCGCTGAACAACAATGATCGCGGACCTCATCACCCAACGCAAACCCAGCAAAGTAATGGAGATTGCTACGGCAAACGCCACCCAAGAGCAACTCAGCGAAATCAACAATGAACTCGCTTTAGGCTTCAGTCCAGAAGAACTGAAAGAAATTCAAGCTTATTTTCGAAGTGAAAACCGCAGCCCCACCGATGTGGAGTTGCAGACTATCAGCCAGAGTTGGAGTGAACATTGTTGTCACAAAACCTTCAAAGGCAAAATCCAGATCGGCGACAAAACAATCCAGAGCCTTTTTAAAACATACATAGCCAAAGCCACCAAGCAAATCAAGGCACCATGGTGCGTGAGCGTCTTTGAAGACAACGCTGGAATAGTCAAATTCGACAGGGGCTATGGGATTGCAGCTAAAGTGGAAACTCATAATCATCCATCTGCTGTTGAGCCTTTTGGTGGTGCAGCAACAGGCGTAGGTGGAGTTATCCGAGATATCTTGGGTGTATGGGCGGATCCTATTGCATGCACTGATGTTTTGGGTTTTGGCCCACTCGATTATGATTACAACAAACTTCCTGTAGGAATTAAACATCCCAAGTATGTGTACATGGGCGTTACCGCGGGCATTAGCGCTTATGGCAACAACATGGGCATCCCCACTGTTAACGGCGCCATATACTTTGATGACAGCTACACAGGCAACGTTATCGTTTACTGCGGGTGCATTGGGCTTCTGCCGCTCAGCAAGTACAAGAAAAACGCCAAAGTCGGAGATATCATTGTGCTCTCAGGCGGCAAAACAGGTAGAGACGGCATCCACGGCGTAACTTTCGCCTCAGCTGAACTCACCGAGAAATCCGAAGAAATCTCAAGACCCGCTGTTCAAATCGCAGATCCAATCGAGGAAGAAAAAGTCAAGCGCACTGTCGTAGAAATTCGAGACCTGCAGTTGGGCTCTGCCATAACTGATATCGGTGGCGGAGGGTTATCCTCAGCAGTCGGTGAAACGGGCGAGCGCTTTAATTGCGGCATCAGGGTGGATTTAGCTAAAGTGCCGTTGAAGTATAAAGGGCTCTCCCCATGGGAAATTTACCTCTCCGAATCGCAAGAACGCATGCTCATGGCGGTCCCGCCTGAAAATTTGGAGCAAGTTATGGCGATTTTCGAAAAAGAAGACGTGACAGCCACTGCAATTGGCAAGCTAATCTTGGAGAGACGTTTACAGCTAACCTATAACGAGGAAGTTGTTGCGGACATCGATATGGAATTCATGTTTAACCCCTGTGAAAGCAGCAAAGTCGCAGTTATCGAAAACCCTAAACTTACTGAACCAGAAATCGCAGAGCCTGAAAACCTCACAGACACCTTGCTTAAACTTCTTGCGGCGCCAAACATTGCAAGTAAAGAAAGCGTTATTCGCACCTATGACCATGAAGTTAAAGGCAACACAACCCTCAAACCGCTACAAGGTGACTATGCAGGTCCCAACGATGCTGCAGTGCTCAAACCCGTCGATGATTCTGTTAAAGGTTTGGCGATTAGTTGTGGTATGAACCCCAACTATGGTAAAATTGATGCTTACTGGATGGCGGCTTCAGCAATAGATGAAGCCATACGCAACAATGTTGCTGTTGGCGGACGTAGAGTCGCGCTACTTGATAATTTCACATGGGGCAATCCGGAGAAGCCAGAGCGATTGGGTTCGCTTGTACGCGCTTGCGAAGCATGTTATGATTTCTCAGTTTTGTTTAAGGCGCCGTTTATTTCTGGCAAAGATAGCCTCTACAATGAATCGCCACTTGGATCTGTCACGCCAACATTGCTTGTTACTGCAGTTGGTGTTTTGCCAAATGTTGAAGTCACCACTTCAATGGATCTCAAAGCAGCAGGTAATTTGCTCTACATCATCGGGGAAACCCACCCTGAATTGGGTGGCTCAGAGTATTACAAACTTCAGGGTTATCTTGGTGCATCTGTTCCTAAAGTTCGGGGTGGCAAAGCCAAGCGTACGTTTAAAGCAGTGACTAAAGCCATCGACTTGGGTTTTGTGAAATCGTGTCATGACATATCGGAGGGCGGGTTGGCTGTGGCGGCAGCAGAGATGGCGTTTGCAGGTGGTTTAGGTTTAGAACTTGATCTTGCGCAGGTGCCACGAAGGGATGTGGAGAGGGATGATTTTGTGCTTTTTTCAGAGTCAAACAGTCGATTTCTAATAGAGGTGGCAGAATCGAATAGACCTGATTTTGAGGAGTTTATGCATGGCAAAAGCTGTGTCTTAATCGGCAAAGTTGTGAAAGAAGAGAGACTCAAAATCAAAGGATTAAAGGGTAAAGTTGTTGTTGACGCTGAGCTGAATAAGCTGCGACACAGCTGGAAGAAAACCCTTAACGCTGAGGAGACTACTCAATGAAAATTGAAGACATTAAAGTTTGTGTGCTCCGTGTCGGTGGAACCAATTGCGATGCTGAAACCAAACGCGCCTTTACCAAAATGGGTGTACAAGCGGAAACTCTGCAAGTCAGTGAACTCATCAAACGCCACAACCTGCTGGACTATAACGTGCTCGTGCTCCCCGGAGGCTTCTCTTATGGTGACTATGTCCGCTCGGGTGTTATCTTTGCTCGGCACCTCGCCGCGAACATAGGCAAGGAAATCGAGATGTTCGTGGACGAGGGTAGACCAGTTTTGGGCATATGCAACGGCTTTCAAATATTAGTTGAGTATGGATTGCTACCTGGTTTCAGCGGAATCAGCGCCTACCCTGAAGCCACCTTGACCACCAATGAACCGGCAGGTTTCAAGTGTAAATGGGTTTACTTGAAGCAAGAGAACCGTGGCAGATGTGCCTTCACAAGCAAGATTCCTTTGGGCAAAACCATCCGCTTGCCCATAGCTCACGGTGAGGGGCGGTTGCTGTTTCCCAAAGAGCAAGAAGAGGCTTTGCTTAAAAAACTAATTGACGAGGATATGCTGGTTTTGCGTTACTGCAGTAAAGACGGTGAAATCGCTGACGGCAAATACCCCGCTAATCCTAACGGCAGCTTCTATGACATTGCAGGTATCTGCAACCCTGAGGGTAACATTTTTGGCTTGATGCCTCATCCTGAAAGGGCGATGTATTGGTGGCAGCAACCAGATTGGACTCGAGAAAGCCAGCTATTGAAGTATGGGGACGGGAAACTCATCTTCCAGAGTATAGTAGATAAACTGGCAGGAACCTGTTAGGGTCTATTTTTTTTTAACTTTTTGATATTACTGAATCTGATACAATAAGACGGTTGAAACATGACTTATAACAAGAAATCTTTGTTTTACGTATGGATAAAACATCTAGAAGAGTATGACTATGACTTTAGAATTAATGGGTATCAAGTCGAAAAGACGCGATAAACTTGTTATCATGACAGAAATTATTGAGATAGCCAATAAAGGTTCGTCCAAGACACATATTATGTTTAAAGCTAACCTTAGTTTCAGCCAATTAAATGAGTATATTGGATTTCTACTAAATTACAATCTCCTTTCAAAAGTTGAGGATACTGGAAAAACAGTTTATAAATCTACAGAAAGGGGTTTAGATTTTATGGAAAGGCAAAAACAGATTATAGATATGTTTAACGAAAAATATTGTAGAAGTGTTGCTATTTCCAAATTGAAATGTAATTGGCGTTAAGTAAACAAGTGCCCTGTGCGCTACTGATGTTTGAATGTGGCAATATTCGCTATCTTGTGAATGAGTGATCGGGCAATTACCATCAGCACATATTGTGTTGTTGTTATTCGTTCAACGGCTTTGTTTTGTGAAATCTAAGCAGGATAGAAATAATTAAATGGAAAAATAGATAAGAGAAAAGTTTTTGCCGGCCAAAGAAGGGCTGGATCAGCCTCATTAAGTGTTTTATTCAGGAGATGAAATCTCAGTTGTTGGAATCTTGCATAGAAGGGAGAAAGGGATTAGTACTCTAGCAGACAGTTTCTAGTTTATTGCTGGATAACAAAATGGTTGTACCCTCGGCAGGAAATGAAAGCAAAGAGGAAAGTCGTTTAGAGGATTTAAGGGCAATTATTCTAAGCACCTTAACTTATGGGTCAGGCTCAATTAGTTTTGATCAACAACTCAGTAATGAAGGATTTAGCCATCAAGATGTTTATACTGCCCTGGAAGCTTTGCGTAATTCGGGGAGCATTAGAGTTACAGCTTCGGGGACAGAGTATTCGCCTGCAAATGATGAAGTTCACGAATGGCGCCAGTATTCGTTACCTCACGAGTTAAATAAGGGGCTAAAAGTTGATATTTATCGTAAAAAGCCAGAATAAGTTCAAATGGTTTTGGTAGATGTGGATTGGGGGTTCATTTTTTGGTAGGAGTTATTTTGGAAAACGGATTTTAAGTATGGTTTCTTAATAGCAAAGACTTATATCTGAATATATAAACCTATAATTTGTATGTCAAACTATAAGAGTCAAACAAAAGGGACACAACAGCTACAAGAAATGATAGTTATTCCGTCAACTGCTGACTCTGAAACTTCAAATAGAACGCCAATTAGAATTTGCTGGAATACCGGCGAAGAAAAAAACTGCATATCATGCTATCTCAGCAAAGGATGCAAAGCTAAAGCATAACTTCTTGTTGTGCTTGCGTAAACATCAAATAAAAATTCTACCAATGTAAACTATAGACTGTTTGATTTTCACCCACACTTAATCAAAGTAGAGACAATATTTTTATGTAAATGAGGGGAGCTGAAAAAATCACCCAGCCCATCACCAAATTCAAGATGGGTTTTTGCCAGTTTTTTGTAGATGTGTTTTACAGTTGCTAATTTGAGTTCTGGAGGTTTGAAAAAGTAATTTTTAGGTTAGCTTTCATGGAGTGATGTGTCGTTATGTTCAGCTAGTGAGTTTTCAGGTGTGGGTTGATATGCCTGAGTTATGTACGAGAGTTTATTTGGTGCTTAACCCAAGTAAGATATCAGAAATATTTCGTCTTACGATATGTTTCTGGTTTATGATAAATGAAGGGAGAAAAAAAAATGAACAATAATCAAAAAATAATTCAAACAAAACTCACCAAAGGCGTCCTAGACATCATAATTTTCAATATCTTGACCAAGAATCAATGCATGGATACCAACTCATCACCAAAATTCGAAAAGATTATGGAATCTATTTTGGTCCAAGCACAGTTTATCCTCTCCTTGCAAATTTGGAGAAAAAAGGGTTACTAAAAAGCACATGGCACATGAACTCAGAAAGGCCCAAAAAAATTTATGAATTAACTGAAGATGGAAAAAACGCCTTAAGCTATACCTCAGAATCACTCAGCCTAATCTGCAGAAATATGGTGACTATTGACAAAAACCATCTACAATCAAACATGGCAATAGAGACTAAATCGAAAATTCATAAAGAAAACATTGCTTGCACCATCTGTTAAGCTATGGACTTAGCGGTCTTAATTTTTGAGAACATGCATGGTTCTTTCAGCAAATCGAGTTTACGATCCATAACTTTTAAAAATCTCATAGCCTGCGAAGTTTGAAAAGACTGTTGTATGTAAACCTCAGTGAGTTTGGCGCAACTTCAAGTGGAATCGGTAACGATTAAAGAAGGGGATCCGAGACTAACTTTGTTCACAAAGTTTGTATTTTCTGGATCTTTATGATTTTGGTTTTATTCGTTCAATATTGACATATTCCGATTTTCGAAATATCCTATATATGGAGAAAAATGCATTTTCTTAATTGAGGAGAAAGGAGAGGCTTCAAACAATCAAATTAGGAGAATATGAGGGAGAAGTATGGATGAGGAAATTTTTTATGAAATTTTGAGCAATCAAGATGGTGACTATGCCTTTAAAGCCCAAATTCTTGCAGGCATGAAACCGACTGGTTGGTAATTTTAAATTCGTAATGCTAAAATAAGTTCAGCCGACCATTTAGTTTAATTGTGGTGGATTATTACTTGGCAAAAAGCAAAGTGCTCGTAACTGGTGGTGCTGGTTTCATCGGCAGTCATTTAGTTGATGTGTTGATGGTCTTAGGTTTTGAAGTTTGTGTTTTGGATAATTTGAGTGCTGGTAGACTTTCTAATCTAAAACAGTGGGAAAATAATCCTAATTTTTGTTTTCTAAACTTTGATTTAACCAATCCGTTGTTGCCGCTGGATGGTAGAGAGTTTGATTTTATTTATCATTTAGCAGCTAACCCTGAGGTTAGAGTTAGCTCAACAAACCCAGAGACCCACTACAACCAAAACGTAGTAGCAACCTACAACTTACTTGAATACATACGAAAAAGCCACACCACCCCCCAGTTGATCTTTACCTCCACCTCCGCAGTCTATGGGGAACCCACAGTGATTCCGACCCCTGAAAATTATGCACCACTCAAACCAATATCGATTTATGCTGCTACAAAGCTTGCCTGCGAAGCGTCTAATTTCAGCGTACGCATATAATTATGGGTTTAAGGCAACACTCTACCGCTTAGCCAATATCATAGGACCAAGAAGCAGTCATGGAGTAATCTATGATTTTGTCCAAAAACTCCGAGCAACCCCGCGCAGGCTTGAAATTCTGGGAGATGGCACACAAACAAAATCCTACCTTCATGTCAAAGATTGTATATCTGCGTTGATACATGGCAGTACAGTTTCAAGTGAGCAAGTTGAAATCTTTAATGTTGGTTCAGAAGATAAAATTAACGTGAGGAATATTGCTGAATCTGTTATTTCAGCTATGGGAATAGAGCATGTAGATCTTGTATTAACAGGCGGAGTAGATGGTGGCAGAGGCTGGGTTGGCGATGTAAAAATCATGCTCCTGGATAGCCAAAAAATTATGGCAACGGGATGGAACCCAACACTAAACAGCCAAAAGGCTGTACAGCAAACAGCGGACTTCCTTGCTCATGGAGTTTAGAATTCGTCCTCTATTTCTTCTGTTTTGTTTGCGTCTTTCTTCCTCTAAGAAGTGCAATGAAAAGGTCAGCGTCAAGGTATTCACTGGAGAGTCTCTCCTGAGTCGTGTGCCAGCCTTCAGATAGTTCACTCAGCATGGTTTGTTCTTCTTGATCTGTCATTATCCATTTACCGAAGGACCCAGTGAGTTTACCTATTGTTTTGGTTATTCTAAGAATTACTTGAGTGAAGCTTCATTATCTTTTAAGGCTTTTTACGCTTCTTCTGTGATTGATATTGTTTTTGTTGCCATAATCATCTATGTGTATGTGTACACGGAAAACTTTTTCTGAAAAAACATTGTTTTCTAATATTTGCCCCACACATAATTGAGCTCGTTTAATGCAAACTTCAAAGAAAATCGGTTACAATTACCTAAACTAAAATTTAGTCCCCCCACACACAAATTGAAGGTTGCAGTTGTTTGTGGATGGTTTGTCAAGTTTGGCAAGATAAACTATTGTTAGCTTTTGGAAAATATTGGCTACAGGAGTAAATAATAATTTTTAATAATGTATGTCTTAACTTCTTTAGACATACATTATCCATATTAAAAATAAAAAGCCCGCAAAAATAAAGCTCGGTACAGCTATTGCTGGATCAAATGCTGTGAAGGCTGAAAAATAGCGGCAATCATAGCGTCGGTTGCATAATTTACTATGCCTGCTATAATACCTGCAATGAAGGCACCAACCCGATCCAAGATATACTCTGGTTGGTTCTTTAAACAAAATCAAGAAAGGGGCTTTAAAATTACAGACCAAAGTCAAATTCCTTACGTTTTACAGCTTATGAAACGTCTTACGTGTTTACAGAATCAGGAACTTAGAATACGGGTTGAGAGGGATTTCAAATACTTCGAAAAAATACCTTTAGTTATTTTTCGAAAAATTCTATCTCAATGATGTCGGCGTATACCCTGGAATTAGCACCACTTGAACATCTAGCTTACCCTGAAGATACTTTTCTAAATTCCTAACATTATTTGCTATTTCTTTATTTCCCTTCATTGCGGTGTCGGGGTAGTGTCTACAAAAAACAATGAGCGTTGAAGCACCAACAAGAATTGCCTTCAAAATATCTTTCCAAATCTCTGCCCCATCACCTAAGATTATCTCATAAGCAGTTTTGTCAACCTCCCTCCAAAGGTCAATCTCCATTTTTGAGTCCCCGATTCGTTTAGGAAAAATACTATACTTTTTTGCAGCTTCAGCGGTAATAATTCTATGAATTTCAATGGTCATTTTTATGGAGTTTTTAGAAAATGGTTTAAGCATCTCATGCGCCTTGTAGTAATTCGTAGCTCCATCATATGGGTCATTTGTTACTACGAAAAACTCTGAAAGTCTACGTGATATATAGTCTACAATATTTTTCTGTGCCTGATTTTGCATTTGATTACCTGTTTTAAGCCATCAATATGTTGCCTTATAATGTTTGTTTAAGCCTAATGAACACATTCATTCAAGAGTATAATTATCTCCTGCTTTGTTTGAAAAAGCGGAATGCTTTGGTATTCTGGATTTTTAAGTTCAATAATCTTAAAGTCTATTTTGGTCTGAATCACTAAAAAGATTGTTGTTTTTTAACCGTATACTCGATTCCGATTATACCTATATGGTTATTCTTCTAAGTATTTCTTGAACCGTGTCTACTGCCAATGTGCCTTAGTCTACTAAGCGTGGAGTTGGTTGGCTGGATTAATTTTTAATCCCACACACACAAAACTAACGGTTACAATCGGTTTGTGTCTTTTGCGGTAGTTTGGTGTGGTTCAAGGTAGTTGTTAATTAGGTTACTAAGATAATGTATGTCTAAAACTCTTAGACGTACATTATCTAAAAACAAGCTTTGAAGCAGAATGCCTTTTTATGTTAGGTTCAAAAAAAAACAATCGGTCAGTATTGATCAAGTTAGGCAGTATCTCAATCGAGTAATATGAAATTCGGCATAGAAAATCTATCCAACCAACCAACCTTGACGTTTATTGAAGGTAACCAGAAAAAACAGATAGTTACCTATGGTTAAGGTAGGTTGGATATAGTAATAGTAGTGAGGGGTAAAAAACACATGAAAACTTACCCCTCGTGTGTAGCTATAGTGTTCTGAGAAGTATACGGTTGATAATTATCTCAATTATGCTTTCAATCTTCAAAAGTGGAATTACGAAGAATATATAAATAAATTATATACCAACGTAACGCATGCCTAATGATCCAGTAATTACAAAAATTCTATTGCAGAACTTCAAACGATTTGCTTGCTTAGAAGTTGACTTTAACAGTCAGTTAAATATATTGATTGGAGATAACGAGGCAGGTAAAAGTTCAATTTTACAAGCAATTGATATTGTCTTAAGTGGAAGCAGAAATAAGATTGAAAGTATAGGTTTAGATAATCTTTTTGATTCTGAGCCAATCGAAAAATTTATGAAATCTGAGCGAAAATACAATGAATTACCCGAGTTAATTGTTGAATTGTATTTGAATGAACAAGATAATGATGAGCTCTGTGGTAAATTTAATAATAAACAGTTTAACTGCGATGGATTAAGGTTAGTATGCAAACCAAATGATAATTATAGCCAGCAGATAAAAGAAATTTTATTAAAACAAGAATCAAATTTTCCATTTGAATATTATTCTATTGAATTTACCACTTTTGCAAATAAGTCTTATAATAGTTATCGAAAATTTGTCAGACATATATTAGTTGATAATTCTCAAACAAGTAGTGAATATGCAATAAAGGAATATGTGCAGGAAATCTATAATGCGAGCGTACAAGGCGTTGAAAAACTAACTAATCAGCACAAATATAGAGATCACAAAGAGAAATTCAAAAAAGAAGTTTTATCAGCTTTAGATGGTAGGATTCCAAATTATAGCTTTGCAATTAAAATATAACTTAAGAGCCAGTTTGGAAAACGATTTAGCCATTTTAGAGAATAACATTAGTATAGACAACAAAGGAAAAGGTAAACAATGTTTTATTAAAACAGAGTTAGCCTTGCAGTCGCAAAAGGAATTAAATATCGTTCTAATTGAAGAGCCAGAAAATCATTTGAGCCATTCAAACATGCAACAGCTTATCCGAAAAATACAGGGAACAGAAAAAAAACAGATATTCATAGCAACCCATAGTGATTTGATAAGCGCACGACTTGACTTGCGAAACACAATTTTACTAAATAACAAGAATACCTCTTTAGTTACGCTTAATTGTTTGTCAGAAGACACAGCAAAATTCTTCATGAAATCTCCGAATAATAACATTCTACGATTTGTCCTTTCAAAGAAGGTAATTTTAGTCGAAGGTGATGCTGAGTATATTTTAATGGAAGCTATGTATCGCAATTTTGCAAAGAAAGAACTGAACGACTCAGGTGTTCATGTTATTGCGGTAGGTGGAACAAGCTTTAAACGATATCTAGATCTTGCTAAAACCTTAGCAATCAAAACAGTTGTTATTACTGATAATGATGGCGCTATCGAAGATTTAACTCAAAAATATGCCGACTATGCAGCAATTAAGACTATAAAAATTTGTTATGACCTTGATAAAACAAAAAGAACATTTGAAATTTGCGTTTATGCCGATAATAAGGCAATATGTGATGAAGTATTTACAACAAAAAAATTACCTGCTCAAGAGTATATGCTTAAAAACAAAGCCGATAGTGCGTTTGAACTTTTAGAAAAGAAAGCTTGTGCAATAACCGTTCCTCAATACATTCAGGAAGCCATTCAATGGATAAACGAGTGATTTTCGCTGTTGCAGGTTCAGGAAAAACAACACATATCATAAATAAGCTAAACCTTGAAAACCGCTTCCTACTTATCACATATACCGAGAATAATGTATTTACTTTAAGAAGTAGAATAATCGAAAGATTTGGTTATTTTCCTAAAAATATTAAACTACTATCGTACTTTACATTTCTACATTCTTTTTGTTTTAAACCATTATTGTCATATAAAGTAAAATCTAATGGAATAAGATGGAAACAACCACACCCTGATACAATGTATTGTAAAAGGACTGATCTTAAGTTTTATTTGGATTGTAATAGACGACTGTACCATAATCGAATTGCAAAGCTTTGTGAAACATTTAATATATTGCGAGAAATAAATGCTCAGCATAGAGAAATATTTTGATTCTATCTTTATAGATGAAATACAAGATTTTGCTGGACACGATTTCAATTTATTAAAAAGTCTTGCTAAAGTTAATTGTGATATACTGTTGGTAGGGGATTTTTATCAACACACTTTTGACACAAGCGTTGATGGAAATGTGAACTGTAACCTCTTCTCCGACTATGATTCATACAAGAAAGAATTCAAATCAATGGGTCTAACAGTTGATATAACATCTCTAAATAATAGTTACCGCTGTAGCAAATCAGTATGTGATTTTATTAAAAACAATGTAGGGATAGACATATGTTCAGTTGCTAATAAGGAAACGGATATCATAAGCATAACAAAGCAAGCAGATGCTGATTTTATAATCGAAGACAACTCAATTATTAAATTGTTTTACAGGGAACACTCAAAGTACGGATGTTTAAGTCTAAATTGGGGAAGCTCAAAAGGAATTGATCATTTCAACGATGTATGCGTTGTGTTTAATAAAACAACGAAAAGGTTATTCGATAGAAATCAACTGCACAAATTGAATCCCCAAACGAAAAACAAATTTTACGTTGCTTGTTCAAGAACGAGAGGTAAATTGTATTTTATAACCGATGAGCTATTTCAGAAATATCGAACAGATTAAAGATTAATAATTGCCGGTAGCTTCGTCGCGCGCCTTGACGAATGAAAGAAGACCTGAGAATAGTAAATTGGGAAAAATCGTCAACCTTCACGGATGTCTAAAAGAAGCGCATGAAATAAAAATAAAAATAAGATTCTAATAGCACGCGCTTGTCCATCATATGACAATCAAATTAACATACGCTTGGGTGTAGACTTTGCCAGTTAAGAAAAGTGAACTATACAGCTCAATCTGGGAATCATGCGACGAACTACGCGGTGGCATGGACGCCTCCCAATACAAAGACTACGTCTTAGTCCTTCTCTTCATAAAGTATGTCTCTGACCGCTATGCTGGAAAAAACGACGTAATCATAGTCCCCCAAGGCGCAAGCTTCAACGATATGATCGCCCTCAAAGGCAAACCGGGAATCGGAGAAGGCATAAACAAAATCATTGCAAAACTCGCAGAGGCAAACGAGTTAAGCGGAATTATCACAGTTGCAGATTTTGATGCAAAAGACAAACTCGGACAAGGCAAAGAAATGCAAGATCGCCTCTCAAACCTCATTGCCATTTTTCAGAAACCTGAACTTGACTTTAGCCAAAATAGAGCAGACGGAGACGACCTATTAGGCGACGCATATGAATATCTGATGCGACACTTTGCAACAGAATCAGGAAAAAGCAAAGGGCAATTCTACACCCCCGCGGAAGTCTCAAGAATAATATCAAAAGTAATAGGAATAAACAAAGCCAAAAGACAAGACCAAACAGTCTACGATCCAACTTGTGGTAATTACGGAGGACAAACTTTGCTGGGATATCGCAGGATAACAACTGCTGAAGTAGAATTATTTTAAAAGAATATGAAAGCGTTATCCCACTGAAAATAGGCCAACTCCTTCGCACCTAACAAAGTAAAAAGGATAAAAAATAAAATTTTGCCCTCTGGCACAGTTACATTTTGGCGTGCAAATAATAGTTTTTTTCAACTTTTATTGAGATTAGTGGACCGTTTTTTTGGGCAATCTCACGAGTTCGCCGTAACGTATTACTAAAGATCTCCAGAGTCTGCTCTTTGCTGTTGATGTCTTGATCAATTTTTTTGCCCAGTTCAGTCTTCAATATGTGTTCTGCTATGATTTTTACTCCGCATATTTCAGAGTTTTTAATCAGAGTCGAAATAACCAGTCCAATCAACTCTTCTTTGCAATCAAGCTCTGTCCACAATGATTCTCCCTTCGCCGTTGCTTCACCTAAACCATTTGATTTATTTTGGTTTTGGCTATTTTTTCCAATTAACAGATTGAATCGTTCCTTCCATTTCCTTAGCCAAAGCCCTGTCCATACTACTAAGAACGATTCAAATTCTGACGCATCTTCTTTGCCTGATTTAGCTTGGCTTTTTTCATTTTGTTGCTTATAAGCCATGTTTTCGATAAAGTTAAGATAATAGGTTAAGTCTTGGAACGCAACCTGGAAGACTTTTCGGTCAGCACCCAAGAGGTCAAGTGTTGGTTCTGATTCTGTTAATTTTTTTAAGAGCACTGTTTCAGTATGGTTCATCAATACTCAATCCTTTCGATACCTCCACTTTCACAGCGCAATATAACTGCCTTAGGCTCAAGTTCACAATATTACGATTTCTTATATGTTCCAAAATCCAAAAAGAAACCAACACGCAACCAAAAATTCTGATTAACAAGGAACCAAAAAATAAAAAAATACAGTTTAACAAAGATAAAAACAAAAAAATAAGTATCTAAAATTGATTCAGGCAGTTAGATGTCTTTGATTCTACTCTCTATGAATTCAGACACCTTTAATTCACTAAATTCTTGCTCTTCCACTTGCTTTTCAATTTGTTCCCTAACCACTTTCAGCAGTTCTTCAACATCAACAGGCTTCACCAAATAAGCATCTGCACCCTTGTTTAACGCTTCAATTGTATTTTGCAAGGAAGGAAAACCAGTCACCATTATCTTCCGTGTTCTAGGAATATCGGTTCTTAATTTCTTTAGCAACTCTATTCCCTCCATATCAGGCAGTCGTATGTCAAGCAACATCACATTATAGAATTGTGCAGTTGATTTCTCTATGGCTTCTTTGCCAGTGGCAGCTAAATCCACCTTGTAGCCTTCATCTTCGAGAATCGCCTTAATTGTAGTTCGAATACTATCTTCATCATCGACAACTAACACACTATTTTTTTTACTCAAATTTATGCACTTCCACTTTTTTTGTTTGACTCGAGAGGTAAGGTTATCACAAAAATTGTGCCTTTTCCTATCGCCGTCATAACCGTTATTTTTCCTCCATGCGCTTCAATTATACGCTTACAAATTGCCAAGCCAAAACCCATGCCTTGTGCCTTTGTTGTAAACAAGGGCAAGAATAACTTTGGCAATATATCCTCGGGAATTCCTGGACCGGTATCTGTAAAACTAATTACTAACCCACCATTCTCCAATTTACTACGTAACGACAGTAATCCGCCAGCAGGCATAGCTTCAACAGCGTTTTTCATCAGATTAGCAAAAACCCGAGAAATTTTGTTTGCATCAACCTGAAACGGTACATCCGTAGCGAAATCTCGGACAAGTGTTACATTTTTAGGAATATTTACCATCGTTAGAATTTCAAGCATAAGTTTTTCCATCGAAGTATTTTTCAGGTCCAAACTAAGCTCTCGCGAATAATCAAGCAAATCATTGATTATTTTATTGGAGGACTCTACACATCTATCAATAATACCGAGCATTTCTTTCTGTTGAGGAGATAAACTGTCACTTTTACGCTTCAAATAATAGGCCGCATTTTTAATCCCCGCCAAAGGATTACGCAAATCATGACCAATCATACCTGACAATTCACCAATCGCAGCCAACCGCTCCGACTTTATGAGTTGTGCATGAGCTTTTTCAAGTTCTTGTTTTTTAAGAGAAATGACTTCTTCAAGACTCTTAGAGTATTTTTCCAGCTTAATTTCCATTTCTTTTCTTAGAGTAATATCAGAGACAAGAGCAAGAGTCCCTAAGTAATCACCATTATCATCGGTCATTTGAGAAGCAGCAATGCTTGCATAAACATGTGACCCATTTTTCTTAATAAATTCATATTCAAAATGACCACTAGCACCATAAGTGAACTTACCCAAGAAATCCTTCGCCAAGGGAATTGTCGAAGCCTCCAAAAAATCAAAAAGAGACTGCCCAATCATTTCACTTGGAGCATACTCCAACATTTCGGACATTTTGGGATTAACAAAAACAGTAATATAATCTCGAGTTAAAACCCAAACACCTTCTTGAGCCAACTCAACTAATTGTCGATACTGACTTTCGCTTTCTCGTAATCGTTTTTGAATGAGCCTCATTTCGGTTATATCGTGAAAAATACAATGCAAGTATTCGTTACCCTTCAATTTTACCGCGCGGGCATTCACAAGGACATTCCGTATTTCGCCAGACTTTGCTTGATGCTCTGCTTCAAACGAGCCAACTCTGGCGTTCATCAATTCAAAAAGTTCTTTTTTAATTTCATTTTTTGATTTTCCAGATACAATTTCAGCCAGAGACAATTTTTCAAATTCTTCCCTGCTATACCCTAACTGACTATGGGCAACGTCATTAAATTCGACAAAACAATTGTTTTTAGGATCAACAATTAGGACACCAACAGGTGCTTGATTAAATAACGCATGATAGCGTTGTTCAGCCACTCTAAGGTTTGTCTCGTCAAGTGTTCTTTGTGTTATATCTTTTACAACACCTACGGCGCGCCATTTTTCCGAAATTTTAATCGGTGAAAGAGAAAGCTCAATTGGAAACACAGACCTATCCTTACGGCAACCCACCAACTTGACGTTTCCAATTGTGAAATAACCCATACCAGTTTCGGAGAATATTTGAACGCCAATTTTAATTTGCTCTTTCTCCTCAGGACCCATAGACGCGGGAAGCACCAATTTGTGTATATCTTTTCCAATTGTCTCTGCACTTGTAAAACCGAAAGTTTTCTCAGCTGATTTGTTCCAATAAATAATTTTAGCTGCGTCATCAACTATAATTATTGAGTCCTTTAGGCTATCAGCAATTGAATAAAAGCTCTCAGCATCATTTTTTCCAGTAGATGAATCTTCCAATATTCCTACAGCACTAACAGTATCAAGTACGGTCATACACGTTCTTAGATAAGACGCTTAATAAATAACTCAAATAAACGTTGTGAACACAGAATTCATATCTTAGAAGATCTAAAAATTAAAATCAAGCATCAGCCGCCAACAAAAAATTGGAGGTCACGGAGATTTTTTATTTAGAATCAATATTTTCAATATTGATTGACTGTTAAATATTTATATATCCGACATCACCCTAAGTAACTTAAACAACCAAAATTATGATGGAAAAAGGGGTTTAGGTGAATAAACCAAAAATGTCATTACCAGGAGTAACTACTGAAGAGCTTAATTTAGCTAACGTTAGCTCTAACCCTGATTCCGCTTTCGCCGTCACCATAGATACATCCACAAAAAGTATAACAGAAAAAAAGCTAGAACAACAATTAATTTTAGCCATAGATGAAACGTTAACATCACTGGGTGAACCAGTTAAAAACACCTTATATCAGCAATTAGCAGCTTTTAATATCCAGAAAAAAGACATCCCAGACAAGATGGAAGATTTCTTAGGCATAATCCACAAAATTTTTGGGTTAGGCGGCAGTCGACTGGAACTAAAATTTGCAAAGAATCTTCAGTCAAAAGTAAAAGTCAACACTAAATATACTGAGGCAGATTTGACACTTCCGAATTGGATCGCAAATGAAATGTCTTTCAAAGCTTGTCTCAACGAAATAAGAAAAAGCCTGAACCTAAACACTAAAGAATAGACAAAACCTGTCTAATCTTTTGATTCCACACTAAGACAGTTTATTGTACTCATTAAGGCATCAACCAAAATTTAGCGTTCACACTTAATCTGATAACCAATCCGCGTAAAGCCACTTTTTGCTATCACGTTCTCCTTTTGAAATAATAAAAGCGAAGTTGTGAAATATCCATTCAAATAATAAAGTTGGGTTTGACAAAATTATCTTATGTTTTATAGAGTTCGCATGGACAAGAACCCATTTTGTTTTTTGCCACATAGCAACCATTTTATAAAAAACAATTATTCGTTTTCAGATCCGCAAAAATTTGTTCTTTGCTTTCCAAAATTTTTATCCTTTTAGATAAGGTTTCAAAATTTTTGACTGAATCTTCTTCGTTTTCTTGAGCATTCAATTTCGCTACAATTCCAAAAAATTTCGCGCTATCAACTTTATAGGAATCATTCAATTTGTCAAAATTTTCGGGGTCGCTTGACAAAATTTTTGACTGATTTAATTGGTTCGCGCAGATTCGCCTTCTCCACTATTTTTTAGAGCGAATCCGTATCTAAGATTTTGCAAAAAAAATGAATACTCAAAAAAAAATTAAGTTAAGGGGTTAATCAGAGGATTAAAACCCCATCAGTCTATAACCTCTTGTTTAAATTACCACCTTTTTTCCAAGTAATCTACTGAAAATAGATATTGAATCGGCTTTAGGTTGCGGTTGGGTAACTTTTGATTCATTGATTTCAGTTGTTTGGTTGCCTCTTTTATTAACTGCAAGCTCTATTTTTTCCATGATTTCTTTTTCTTCGGTTGAACTATCAATGACCATAATATTGTGACCAAGTGCTACTTTCTTTGCGCTCTCATTTAACTGGGGCATTGCGACAAAAATTGGAATGTCAACCTTGATTTCTGATGTTTTATAGATGTATAGTATTATTGGTGAGGTCGTGACTTCTGATTCACTTACTGCATGATCAAGAGCTATGATTACGTCTTTGCCATTAACTATTTTCTTAGCTATGAGACTGAAGTGATGTTGCATTTCACTTTTTTCACCGATTGCTAATCCTGGAATTTGGACTTGGAAACCTAAGTCAGTTAATACTTTGCGTATGTTTTCTAGACTTGCGACGTTTTGCCTAATTTCTTTCACTCGTTTCAAGTTTAGAGTGAATTTTGAAATCTCTTGAACATTTGCTTCTTTGATAGAAAAGGTTTTCTTACAGGTTCGGCAGATCATGTCAAACTCGGGATTTTCAAATCGTTCGTTGCATTGTTTGCAGACATACCATCTGCCCATGTTTCGGTATTGGCCTTCAATGAGAAGTTCACCACATTTTGGACAGTGATCGTTAATGTACATGCTTCTTTGATCGATATGGCCACATCGAATGTGTTCTGTCAGATTGGTTTTTTCTACATTATGACTCTTACATTTTGGGCATTTGTGATGCATTGTAACAATTATGGAATCGCAATGTGGACAAGAGGAAACTGAATCAAAGAAATTTTTTTGCAAAATATCTAATATAGCCAGATTTTCAAGTAAAACTTTTGAAAGTTCAATTGGTGCTTTTTGGGCAACCCCTTTTTCAGTTAACTGGTATACATACCCGATTCCAGGTGTGTAAAGTGGAATTAACTCTCTTTTTTCAGGATCTTGTAACAGTTCTCTCAAGAAGTCACGAGTTTTGTGTTCAATATATGCCTCTCGTCTCTGGAGCTCGATTTTATCCTCAATATTTAGCTCTTGTGCAGCATCTTTGCCACTTAAGGCAGAGTTTTCACTGTTTTTTTGGAAATCTTCTTCTTTAGTTTGACCTTCGACTTGTGCTTTTTTCATTTTCAACATCGTCGCTACGAGAGTTTTGTTTTGTTCGTTATTGTATTATTTTATCATCGAAGAAACAGATAGAATGCCACTCCTGATGCGATCGATAACACCATTACGTGTTTCAAACCATCAACAAAGGAATCTTCATTTATTTTTCCAGCAATTAATCCTCCAAATAAGCATTCCAACAGTGATGCATGCAGAAACACTCGCCTAGATTCCGCTTGTGTAAGAATCGGCTTGATGAATGATGTGTCACCTGTAGTTTGGGCTAGTGGGGCAAACATCATGTTAGATATAACAATTATTATGAATAAGAACATGAAAACTGAGAAATAAAATATGGCAATATATGGGAAAGTCTGCATTTGCCTTTTAGCTGCCCAAGAGTTAATGTTTTCCAGGTATTTTGCAGTTGAATCAAAAATGTCAGACAAGTCCCCTCCATGAGTTCCTGCTTCATTTATCAAGATAGTTGCTTTATTGATAAGAGGTAAGTCTACTCTGTCACTGAACTTGGTTAGGGCTTCATTAAAATTCATACCCCAACTCATATGCGCAACTAATATTTTCAGTTCAGCTGTTAGTGGACCATACATTCGGTTAGATGCGTGTTCTAATGCTGTTTGAAGAGGGATTCCGGTTCTTGAGGCTGTTGCTAAATCCCTGAGAAATTCAGGGGTTGCTTTTTCAATTTTGTGTCTCCAACGATTGTGGATTATTTGGGCAAAACTTGAAGGCGCAACAGCTATTGTGAGGGCTATAACCAACATGTAATCTAAAGTTGGAGATGTAAGATAGAATACCATTGAAACAACGAGAAAGATCACCGCTGCTATGATTGAAGCTATCTCGATTTTTCTTATAGTTTTCTTGATCATTCTCATCGTTAATCACTTCTCGAATGATGACATAATTACCATCATTACAGCGCCCATAATTGGAATGCCTATGTAAGTTAATAGATAAAGGAGCGTTCCCATGTTCATGCCAGCAATGTCACCGCTGCCTATCATGCCAAGGGTTACAAAGAGCACGGCGAACAGCAGGGGAGCAGCAACTAATACCATAATATATATTTCTGCCATGGCAGATAGGGATTCAAGCATCATATCCAATTTAGACATTCTTTCTTTGGTAATTTGTTCAGTTGTTATTTTAAGATACTCTGTAGGATTTCCGCCAGTTCTTACTGTCGCTACATACCCCAACAATATTTCTCTGAGTTGATCATGAGGCGTTAATCGGGCGTTATCTAATATTGAGGTCATAAGGTCCTTGCCAAAAACTTCTATGTCTCTTATTATGTTGCCAAATTCTAAGTGTGTTTCTTTGAGGGTATTGATCTTTGCTACTGACTCAAAAATAACGCTCGGAGGAACATTTGAACTTGAAAGAAGAGTTAAAAAGTTAGCTGTGTAAGGTAAATTTCTGTCAATTGGACCTTTTCTATTGTTAGATTTTATACTAGGATAAATATACATTATAATTAGCGTTAATAAGGCTGTTGATGCTGCTATCGTCAGACTAAAAACAAAGTTAGTTGCAGATAAATAAGAAATCCCCATTAAAAGTGGCAAGAACAAAATCGATAAAGTTAGAGCTACTGCAAAGGCAATGATTGAAGAAAAAACCATAAAAGCAATATATGCCTTAAATGCAATTAATACCCCGCCTTGTTTTAGTTGAATGTGTAACTCCTGAAATTTAGGATATACCTTCTGAAGTTTTTTATTGAATAAATCGTAAGCTATTGTCCATGGTTCAAATTTCATGTTAGCTCACTTTTGCTTTTCGATAGACAAGTTCAGGATTCGAGAAGTAGTCCAATATTAATTTAGATACATCCTCATATGAACGAATATGTTTTCTAACCATGAATTCCAGTATTGTTTGCCTCATTTTTAGCTCTTGATCTATTTCTTCAGGAGCATACCCCCATTGTGCCGCAATTCGATCTAGTAATGGACTCCTACTTTGTTTCACGTAAATGTCTTTTTCAGCATTCCACAGGAAAATGTCCTGAGTTTTGAAGTCATCTTTTTGTTTATCCCAGCCGAGCATTTCCGAGACACTTATAGTTCGTCTCAAGGAGATGTTGTTTACCACTAGGCGCCTTACAATTGAGATTGCATTCAAGTTTTCTACTTGGGTTTTTGGGATGTTCATTGGTTTAGTTGTAAGTCTATGCAAGACACCTTGGACATGTTCTGCGTGGACAGTTGTTAATCCTAAGTGTCCTGTAGCCATAGCTTGGAATAAAGCATAAGCTTCCTCACCTCTGATTTCACCCACAATTATAAAATCTGGTCTCTGTCTTAAGGCAGCACGAAGTAAGTCGAACATACTAATACTACCAATGCCGGCTTCACCCACTGCACCTGCTCCAGTTCCTAAACCCTGTCTCGTAACCATCATTTCCCAGTTTTGGTGTGGTAAGCGTATTTCTTGTGTGTCTTCTATGCTGACAATTTTTAGAGTGGGTCGGATGAATAAACTGACAGCGTTTAGCATAGAGGTTTTTCCGCCACCAATGTCTCCACCGATCAAAACTGAGTGCCTATTTTCGATAATAAACCAATAGTAAGCCGCAATTTCTGCCGAAAGAGCCTTATAAATTATCAAGTCAGTAATTGTAAGAGGACTTTTCTTAAACTTCCTGATTGTAAAGGTACTTCCTTTGGGTGTAACCTCTGTTCCATATGTTACTTGAGCCCTACTACCGTCAGTTAATGTTCCATCTAGGATTGGCTGAGCAATGGAAATATGTCGTCCACAAAGGTATGCAAGTTTGAAGACAAAGTTTTCAAGCTCTTGAGGAGTTGAAAAAACCACGTTTGATGGAATGGATTCATATTTTCGATGCCAAACAAATACAGGTGAGTTAACACCATCACAAGAAACGTCTTCAATATTCTCATCTCTCATGATGCCGTCAATCTTTCCAAAACCCAAAAAATCTCGTGCAATAAAATATTGATATTTGCCAAGGGTATTTCCATCGACAGTAATTTTGTATTTTACTGCAGTTTCTAAGATTCGGTCTCGTAAAAATTCATGGGATTCGTTTGGTTTCTTCATGCTTTTTGTATTTACAGAAAGTTCGTCCCATAGAATTGTCTTAATTTCCTCTAAACATTCCTTATCATAATCGGTTAATGTGGGTTCCAAAAGGGAATATTTGACTTCATTTTTTTCATCTTCCACAATTGCCGCATGCGAGAAAGGAGCTAATAAGGGATAATGTTCCTTGAAAGTTTCTGAAATTTCAGTTTCGGTTGGAGCCTGAAGAGAAGCCTTAGTCCCCAGAGCAGGTGTAGTGTCAAATGCTATTTTCACTTTTTTTTCAAGTATTTGATCTGCTCGTCCTCTAAGTTTCCAGAGCTTCAAGTAAGTGTCTCCAAGATTGCATTATCCCAAAGAACATATAAAGTGTGTAAATCCTTAATTCGTATTAGAGCTAAGTCTACGTCAATTTTATTATTTTTCATTGATCGACATAATTCTGTATTAAATGATAGAGATTTTCTCCCCATAATTAATTATTTCTAACAATTAAAAATAAGAAATATAAGCGAATAAGCATCGATCAAGGGCTAAACAGAAGTTGCAAGTCGTCCCAGTTGATTGATTGGCCGTAATCGTTATTTCCATTGCTGTGTCCCGCTGAAACCAGTTGTATTTGGTTTATCTGCATTGTTCCGCCTGTTGACCATTTTGCTAGCCAGTCTTGGTATAAGTTTGCGCTAAAGTATGTTGATGCGCCTATGTTGCTTACTGTGCCCATATAGTAGTACTTATTAGATGGCGAATCTGAAAAGGCGCCGTTAATACCCCAATAGTATGAAAGGACATTTCCGTTGCTGGCCACTAATCTTAGTTCGACTGTATCAGTACCGCTTGTAGCAGAGGCAGCATTATGCAAGTATCCTGATAGTGAGTTAGCTGAATTGGTTATTTTTGAGACTTCTGTTAATGAAAGAGATTGAGATATTGTTGCGAATGCATTTTCATTCTTTATAACGCCTACCGTGTTGGTATTTGCTGAATAAATTCCGCTGTTCATCCAGGAATTGTCATTAATTATAGCTATAGCGCCTTCGGCTACAGTTGCTGTCCATGTTCCACTATTTTCAAACCCTGAATTTAGGATTAGATTTTGAATTATATTTATGTTGAAATAAGTTGTCCCAATGTTGCCAAATGAATCTGTGCCAGTTACAATGTAGCTACCTGTCGGCAAAGACGGTATTGTGAAAGTTGTCCCAAATGGAATTGCACCTGTGTTAGTAGAGGTAAGTGTTGCTACTGTGGCTCCATTGAACCGTATTGTTGTTACCGAGTTTGGTACAAAGTTAGATCCTGAGATAGTAACAGATGTTCCGGCTGGTCCACCACCAGGAGTAAGGCTGATAGTTGGAAGTACAACTACAAAAAAGGTTGAATCTGAATTTCCAATTGAATCGGTTGCTATAATGCTATTGTTACCTACAAGTGTCGAGCTTGGAACATTGAATGTCCCAGAGAATGAACCAGTTGAATCTGTAATCGGTTGGTTTGAAATAGAGTAACCACCGAAAGTGATAGTTATTTGCGATGAAGCTGCAAATCCTGTTCCAGATAAGGCTATTAGTGTATATTTTGGTCCACTTTGGGGATTTGCAGATATTGCTGGTACAACAGTGAATGAGGCTTGGGCCGTTTCAGATGTCGAATCGATTGCACTCACTATATGGGCACCTGCAGTTGATGGGGGAACTATGAAAGATGCTGAGAAATCTCCTTGATTACTCAGAAGTTATCGACGAGGGCGAAGTTGATAAGGTATTTGAATCATATTTTAGAGTAATTATTGAGTTCCTTGCAAAGCCAACTCCTGTGACAGATACAGTCGATCCAATAGTATCATCATATGAATCTAATGTTATCCTCAATAAACGAGGTATTACCGCAAATAATGGAAATGATTGAGCATAGGCACTAGGTGATTTTCCGTATATAGTTAAACTCATCATCGAAGCGTCCATATCTCCAAAAATAAGATTACTGAATCCATAATCATCGTCAGACCCATAGCCTGCAACTTGAGTTCCAAAATAAAGGGTTACATTCGTTTTTGGCAGAATGGTTAATTCATGTCCAGGATAGGGAGCAATTTGAGAAACCCCGCCTACAGTCGTACTTTCAACTATGTAGCACATAAACGGATTTAGAGCATGTTCACCTGGATTTCTAGCCATTGAAGGTATAAAAAACAACATTGAATTCTGATCTAATGTAAGAGGAGTACTTCCTTTGTATGAACAATTTACTCTCCAAACCATATTGAAGTCTTCATCTTGAGGAATTGTCCATCCTGAAGTCCAGTGACTCACTTCATAATTGCTACCTACTTGCAGGCATTCGCCCCATTGAACCGAATGGTAATCAGGAAGAAAATCACCCATTATACTTGCAGTTATTTCTGTGACTTGATTTGTTATGTCAAATGCGTCTCCGTAATCTTGAAGAGTAAACTGGTTACCTCGTGCTGTAATAAACCAAAATATGAATGTATCATCCGATGTAGCCTCTGAGACTGTAACGGAAAAGCTCCCGGCATGATTTTCACCTTGCGGTATTATGATTTCGGAGTTAGGATTTGAAAACGACAAAGTACCAGTGTTACCATTTGCAAGATCTTTAACCCATAAACGCACAACTTGCACTGGGAGTCTACCAGTATTATCAAGGTTACATGTAACATCAACTGTATTTTCACTCACATAAGTTGCTTGACCAGTTATAGTTAGTTCTTCCTTTGCTTTGTCACTATCCATTTGGTTTGCCTGCGTTATTGTTTGTTGCAGACCGGTATTTTGGTTAAGAATAACCACAAAGCTGCCGAAAACAATCATGACTATTATTAGGAAAAACACCATGGCAAATATTGTGCCAACGCCTTTTCTATTTCGTCTGAAATTATGGGGTGAAATCATAATCAAATGTACTTCCACTTTCGGTTATTAGATGAATTGTATATGAGCCAAAGGGCAAACCCGACGTTAACGGGAAGCTAAAATATCCCTCTTGCCCAATATTGAGAGTTTTTGGAACTTCCTGATTATTCATGTCATAGAAATTTGAGATAATACCATAATCCACAAGTTGACGATTTGCATCATAAACAAAAAGCGTATTTAACCGCAGATTGCTTGCACTTCCACAATTAAGAATGTAAACATTCAAAGTTGAATTGGCAGTTGTGTACACAACATTTTCAAAAGCAATTCGCTCCGAGACAGATTGCTTACTATTAGATGTAATGTCAACAAATTCATTTGTAGCAGTCGTAGTCAAATTATTAGAAAAATAAAAAGTCACAGAACCAAGGCTAATAATGATCACAGCTAGCAAAACAGTTGCAAATATTGGACTAAGCGCACATTTATCATGCGACCAGCTACTAATTTTTCTCATTTGGTGCACCTAACATTTTAGCTAAGCAGTTTCTTGGCCATCTGCAATCTATGTACCATTCACTTTTAGCTTTCCAGCTATTCATTTCAGGAGTTAATTAATAAACTATGTATTTTAGCAAAACCGAAATTTTTGGAGAGCGATAAAAATGACGAAGATCGGTGAACAGAAAACATTGAATAATTAATATTTTAAGTAGATGATTATTCTAAAAATTTGACTACTTACAGAAAATAGGAAAAAAATAATTATGGAGATTTTTAGCTCCATTAAGTTGGGGTATATGCGCTATTGAAGGATGGTGATAGGAAAGTGCCGCCAGCTGCTGTAGTCACTGTAACTGTATAGGTTTTCCCTGCGGTTAGTGCAACAGAGCTTGTACCCTCAATAGTTGTCAAAGTACCGACATCCAGAGGTACGTTAAGTGCTGTGTCAGAAGCAACTGTGTTTCCAGAACCGTCTTTAACTATCATACCGTTAATAGTTGCATTTGGACCGCCAGTTTGCTGAAGAATCACACTAAGAACCTTTCCAGTATCACTATCAACGGATGCACTTTGTACTGAAATTTTCTCTTGTCCAGCAGTTCCGCCTCCGGTCATAGTTGAAAGCGTTCCAGAAGTAAATGTATAAACTACTACACCTGCAATTACTGCAATAGCGATGAGTATTAGGGTTGCGAAAATTGGTGAAATTGCTTTTTTGTTATTGAATATTTTTTTGTTCATCATTTTTTGTTTTACACCTCCGCGTGAAACTTTGGTTTGATATTTCTTTTAGTGGCTCCCTTATAAAGGGTGTAAAGTAGTGTTCAATATTCAAAATTCTCTGGCAAAAATTAATGGAGCAAAATTGAAAAAGCCTCAAATCGATAAGTTTTAGATGCGGCAAAATTTAAAATTATGAAATAAATAACATATAAAAAGTATCAATTAGCAATAAATTATCAGCAAATTTAAGCGAATTTATGAATTCTCAGTACTCAATTCTTATAAGTCTATACTCGACTCCAGCTAAGTAATCGCTACTATCGTATCTGGAGATCATAAAGTATGGATTGCAAGAAATGCGGCAGTGCAGTTGTTTATCCCGAAGGTTTAGAGGGAGAAAAAATATGCAGTCAATGTGGATTAGTCATAGATCACACTCCCATCGTCAAAAGTTTCAGTCAATGGACCCCTGAGTGGTATTCGAATTATAGCCAACAAGATTCTGAAACTATGAAGGAATGGCTAACTACACTAAGGTCCGTTTCTTGCCAATTAAACATTCCAAATTTTCCATACCGAGAAGAAGCAGCTCGGACAATAAGAAAACAAAATCAGCTATTATCAAGTTCTCAAAAACTTTCAAAAAATAAAAGAGCAACCGTCGCAGCCCTGATGCATTTAGTGCTAAAAGAATACGATAAAATGAGACCCATTAAAGACATTAGCAGAGAACTCAGCCTAGACAACAAATCAGTAATGAAACAAACTTGGCTATTAAGCAAAGCACTAAACTCCAGAAAAGCTCCTATCAAAATTCCACGTAAAACAACCATTGACTACTTGCATGAATATGCAGGCAAAATAACTGAAGACAAAGACTTGATTTTACAGGCAGAGAGCACACTTATTCAGGTAAGAAGAGCGGGAGGAAACCCTATCGGGCTTGCTGCTGGAGTCTTCTATAATGCGTGCAAAAAAAGAAAAAGCAAAATCACCAAAGAAAAAATTGGCGATGCATTTCATATTTCCCCAAGAACAGTTTATACAAATGAAGTTAGGGTTAGAAGATTGGTAGCCGTTATAGTACCGCCGACTCTAAAATATCAAAAAGCCGCCACTGCACTCAACTGCGCTATTTGTTAACTCTTCTTTTTTCTTACTATATAAGCAAACTTCCATAATTAACCCTTGGATGTTACGTATGGATAGGCAGATAGATGAGCTAAACGAAAGATTTGACAAAATTGAAGAACAAAGAAAACAAGAAATACTTACTCTTATCGAGATCCTCTCAAACGTAACATTCTTTGGCGAAATGAAGAGGGAAAATTGCGAATTTTCCAAAAATGGTCAATGCTCCTACTTTTCGCTAAGAAAACGAGAAAAAAATAGACTCCCACTAATAAGCGAATGCCGAGTTGAGGGATGTAACCAATCCAAGCAGCACTATCATCTCGAAGTATCTAACATAACTTGTGCGTTATGTCAAAATAACCATCATTCAGCAATTTCTGAAATAGAAAAACAAGAATTGAAAATGAGGCAATAAAATGTCTAAGAAATTATTAGTAACCATTTTAGTCACACTTATTTTGGCAGGAGCTTTTTCAGCTTTAAATCAAAATTCAACTTCCGCCACAACCGGAACTGCTTCTAAACTCAGCATTTCAACCGGTCCACTTAGTGTTCTTGCAGATAACAACACCTACAACTGCATTTTTGTACAACTACAGGATTCAAACGGTAACCCTGCCCGAGCCCTACAGGAAACAACGATAAGCCTGTCATCTTCATTAACAAATATTGGTACAGTTGATTCATCAGTCGTTATTCCCAAAGAAGAAACATTTGCATCAGCGAACTTCAACTCCACCTTCAGCCCAGGAACCACCACGATATCCGCATCCGCGACTGGATACGCAACTGTTCAAACATCCATCACTACAATTGGCCCTATTCCAGTATCAATCGCAGTATATGGTTTTCCATCCACTCTCCCAGCTGATGGAAACTTACACGAAGCTATTTTGGTCCAACTTCAAGATTCATCTGGTTCACCTGCCCGAGCTCCTCAAGATGGAGTAGAAGTATCTCTATCCTGCTCAGACACAAGTGTGGGAACAGTCAGCCAAACAGTATTAATCCTTGAAGGGGAAACTTTTGCTTTGGCAAATTTTACCACAACCACTTTTGCTGAAACAGCAGGTACGACTAAATCAGCAGTTATTACAGCGGTTTCCCAAGGATATTCATCTAAACAAGTTACAATAACCACAACACCGGTGGCAACAAATCCAAATCACCTCAAAATATTCGTTGGCTCTCCCCAAGTTCTCGCTGATCAAAAATCTTATCGACAAATAGCAGTCGAATTACAAAACGCTTCGGGTTACTGCGCATTAGCCCAGGTACCCACCAGTATAACGGTAGCGACAAATGATCAAAGCATAGGCAAAATAGCCTCAATAACAATACCTCAAGCACAATCTTTTGGGATAGCGACATTCAATACAACATTCAAGGCAGGAAGCACAACAATTACAGCAGTTGGAACTGACCTTATAGCGGACCAACAAACTATAACAACAACAGGTTTTGTACCCTCAAAACTAGCTGTCTACTGTGTTCCTGCAAAGTTGCCAGCAGATAACGTAGAATATCAAGCAATCCATGTACAACTACAAGATGCGCAAGGACGCCCTGCAAAAGATCCGCAGGCAGCGGTTAATGTTAATTTATTCTCGTCACAACCAACAGTTGGAACCATTAGCTCAACTTTAACAATTCCATTTGGCAAAACACAAGCAACCGGAAACTTTGCCGTTACAAACAACCCAGGTGAAACATACATCACAGCCCAAGCATCAGATTACTCCACTGGACAAACAAAAATTACAACCTATCTAATCGATTATTTATCCTTACAAGTAGCACTAACAGGGACCCCCCAAACGGTAGATAGCGGCAAAGATGTAGCATTAACAGCCTACGTAAGTGCCGCGGGATCAGCAGCCCCTGATGCAACAGTCACATTCTCATCAAATAACGGAGGTTCATTTAGCTCAAAAGTTGATCAAGCAAACGGTCACTACAATACAACCTTCACAGCTCCAAACTTCGCTCAAACAACAACTTGTACAATTACGGTATATGTCTCAAAAATAGGATACCTAAGCTACCAAGATACATTACAAATAACGGTATCACCAACCATTAGTCCAACAGCGACACCGACTCCAAGCCCCACCACTACACCAACTCAAACCACAAATAGTAATCAAACAAGCAATACTACAGGAAGAATACAATTTTGCATCAAAGACATCAATGAAATCCCATTAAACGATACAGTAGTCTCATCAATAAGCCAACCAGATGGAGTGGGCACTTTGGTGGAAATTACGAATGCAACAGGATATGTAACCTTTGAAAACGCCACATTAGGATCGTACACCTTTAATGTCAACAAAGTGGGTTATCCATCAATGAACGCAACAATAGACTATACTGGACAGCCACTATCACTATCAATAACTCTACTATCAGCCGAGACACAAACAAACACAGGCATGATATTAATTGTTGCAGTTTCACTTGCAGTAGCCATTGTAATTGTTTTGGGCATCATATTGTTCTTAGTTAGACGAAGTAACTTGGCGAAAACTAGAAAGCTACAAGAACTAAAACAACAACTAAATAACAAATACTAATTTTCTATACAAAATTCTTTTTTTCAATTTCCAGTAATTTTTGACTAAAAACAGCTAATTGTTGTTTGAAGATTTATTAGGGAAGTCTTAAAAGAAATTGAATATATAATGCATTTTATGAAAGTTTTGACGATCGCAGGATACTTTTTTTGTTGTTTAGCAACGCTTGTCATATTTGTTGTCTTCGTCAATGGTTTAACTGACATGATTAATCCTTCAACTGCAATGCTTATTGGATCATCAGGATCAGCCGATGATTTTCTTGCATCATTCTTTTCTGCAATGACACCATGGATAATACTCTCAGTTGTTTTGTTTATTGTGGGCGGCATCGGTTTATTTTTTGGAAGAAACAAAAAAGCCGCTAATACACAGCTCAACCAAGAGGATCTAAATAGCCGATTCGACAAATTAGAGAGCATAATTCAAAATAACTTTGAAACAGTCTCCAAAAGACTAGATGCGCTAGAAAAAAAGCAGAAAAAAACAAAAACCTAAACTTAACAAATTTCAAAAGCAAGCATTTACTTTATTTCACTTAAACACGAAATAAACTGAATCATAAAGTCACCTTTGACAGGACGCTAAGAATTTAAAAAAATAACGAGTTTTCCCTATAGTGTTCAATCTGGATAGTTAATTAATATTTGAAAATAGAAAAGTTATAATCAAGCACAACCTATTCGTTGGTAAAAAAGACTTGATTGATCATGAAACCTGTGAAGACCGGAATTGCGGGGCTTGATGAATTTCTTATGGGAGGACTACCCCCAAAGGTCATACTGCTCACAGGTTCCCCAGGATCAGGAAACGAAATCTTTGCCAGACAAGTCCTATTCAATAGAGTAAAATCTTGCCCAGTAACTTACTTCACTGTAAACGCCACAGCTGAAAGCATAAGAGAAGACATGTCTGCCTACGGATGGGACACAACACCCTTTGAAGAAACAGGAACATGGGCATTCAAAAGTCTCAAAAACATCACAGCGACTTCACTTTCTAACACAATTTTAGATGAAATGAAACAATCAAGAATCGTTGCTATAGATTCAACCTCGGAATTGCTCCTTGGACACAAGATCAAAGAAATAGTTAGTCTAATAACCAACATGACCGATCAAAACCGAAACAGCCAAAACTTCCATCTGCTCCTGCTCACCGAAGGGATGCAAGACCCACAAGCCGAAACCACAATGAATCATTACGCGGAAGGTTCAGTAAACTTTGCATTAAATTGGGCAGCAGACTCAACAATGCGACACCTAATCATTAGAAAAATGGCTGGAACAATTATTCCAACAAGAAGATTAACATATAATTTAGGCAGAAAAGGATTCATAATAGAAACAGCCACCCGAATAACATAAGAATAAGGATTCATCCCCAAAAACCTCATTTAACGTTACCCGCCCTATTTTAAAACGATAAACTTACTAGTCAATGGGAAAGCAATAGTAGACAACTAACTAGCCCATGGCTGAATAATTATAGTTTTTATCGGGCACAATCGGCATTGAAATATCCGACATCTTCATCAACTTTGATTCTACCTCCATTTTTTCCAAAGTCCTTAGATGCAGCATGACCCATCTCACAAATTATCCAAATGGAATTCGAGTAGAATTAAATCTAAAAAAGATCTCGAAAAAGATCAATGTAAACCAGGAAAAATTATTTCATTGTTTAACTAACCACAAAGCATCAATTATCTTCAGCTTAAAACAAGATCTTCATTTAATAAAATTTGCAAACCAGACTTAACAAAAAAATAAATACAACTTGACAAGATTCACAATACAAATTCGCAACAATCTATAAAATTGACGCAATTGATAAGTTGCAGAAATTAAGGAAGAATTTGCTTTGAAAGAGAGAGGATTCGAAATACAAAAAATCGTAAAAAAAGCTCCAAGCTTTTTAAGATTGATTAAAGCGAGGGACATTCAATGAACAGAAAAATCATAATTTTTGCAGCTCTTGTGGTCTCAGTTGCACTATTGTCCTGTAGCTCAGTAGCTCTGCCAGTTCAAATTGGAACTGCAGAGGCACATACCTACCGGCACCATTATTGGCACTACTCGAATCAGCAATCCAGTTCGACAGCTACATCAACATCTGTACAAATAACAACTACGCCAGTTACTACTGCACCAGCGACGACCAATGTTGTACCAATAAATAACCTACAACAACCAATTAAATGGGAGTTAACCTACGGTACAGGTCCACAAATCATCCATTTGGACTCTACAGTGACATACAACAATCAAGCAAGCATTCGCATAGATCGCCACACTATCACAGATATCAATTCAGCAAGAGAAATCAACAGCGACGGGATCTCTGTTAAACCAGGTCAGCACATCGTTTTCACCTGTTGGATGAAGACGACTGAAAGCGGCTATGGTGACACTAACCCGTACTCTGGAGCAAGAATAGGCATAGACTTCTATAGAAATGGCCAAAGAATTGGCTCCGTACAATCACCGACATACCCTGACACTGACCAAGGAGTAAGAATAAACTATGTTAACTGGGGAACATCACAGTGGACACAAAGAACCATAGATTTTACAGTACCACAAACAATCAGTGGCCAAACACCCAGCGGTATGATTCTTTGGATGCAGGTTTGGAGCAGCACTTATGGCTCAACTGATCCAGGGCACGCATGGTTCGCCAACGCACAACTATACATAAACCCATAAACAGCAACTTTCAACTTTTCTTTTTTTTAGCTACCAATTGTGCTTTTTTTAGCTAAGCATTCGAGGGACAATAATTGATAAATATTACTATCAAAAAGTAAATCACCCTCAAAATAATAAAGCAATAAAATAACTCACTATCAATAAACATACATACCAATCAAAAATATAAAAAAGAAAATAGATTTTAGAAAATAAACGATAAGATGCTTAATTACTTTAATTCGGATAGTTTTTCTCTGAAAATGCCCCTGGCATCAGCTATTATACCTTCAGAATCATCCTCACTGCTTAGTGCACTAAAACAAGTCTTAAGCTCGTCAAAATTAACTTTAAAGTTGGTTTCATCAAATAACTTTTTCAACAAACCTTCAAGATATTCATTCTCTCGAGGATTTTCAACTTCACCCAACACTTTTCCAAACAGGATATCGTTAAGAGTGTAATAAGAATCAACAAAAGAGATCATATCCTGAAAGTTCGGATGCCCTTCAGGAAACTCAACGATCTGCGAACTAAAACCATAAAAATAATCATGGATTATTTCAAGAATACTGTGAATCTCTTTTGCGACTTTTCTAGGCAATTCTTTGTCTATAGCTTCAGATAACTCGGAAAAATCCAAGACTATTGAAGGCAAGATTTCATTTTTTAAATTGCAGTTTCGACTTAAATTATTATAATAGTATTTTTTAACTGATAACCAACTAACTCCTTTTTCACGTAAACTCATCAGTATATCAAAACAACCATCAACAATAGGAATTATCCCGATCAAATCCTTCTTTATCAGACTTGCTCTCTCATTGGATTCCAAAGTTTCTTGGTACTCTTTAAGCATCCCACGGAGTTTATCCCGAAGATCACTGAAAGATTCAAAACTATTTTTTTTAAAAAATATGTTTGTAACTCCGTTCCAAGTCACACTTAGCTCATTCCAATAACTCTCCACGCTATCTATCTCATGAACGGGTATCTCCTTCACCAAAACCTGCTTCTTCCAGAATAAACCTTTTAGAATAAAAAACTTCAAGACATCGTTGGAAACCTCATAGTCAGATACTGTAAAGACTCGCCTAGGGAAAAGGGAATCTGGTGAAGAGTCTTTATTGGAGCTTGCCACGTAAATACCTCAAACTTATCATGTAATTAACTAAAAATGATTTAATAAAGTTCCTTGTATAAAAAAACATTTGGCAACGATCATTTATTGCTCTAACTGAATTTAAAACTTCTAAAAGCCTCCCTTAAAGCGCAATATTTTCAAGTTTACTCAATTAAGTCCAGAATTCCTACTTTAAAAATTGCAGTTTTTAAAATAGTATAAATTGAAAATATGGTAAGACCGGTAGGCAATTTAAATTTTGAAAAAGATCCTTAAAAGACATTCTTAAAAATCATCTAGTAACTATTTCTCGTATTGTTTAAAAATTTCAAAAAACAAACCAACTTTCAGCTAATTTGACTTCCCGAGAAGCAAACGCAAACTAAACGATACCACAAGGTTCTTTTTATAGAAAAGCTACAAAAAGGTACAGGAAACTAATTTCAAGCAATCGGTAAGTCGGAGAGAGGGAAATAGTGAGAAGGCTGAACTTAAAATATACACAAAAGAAATTCCACTCAATAAAAGAGCACGTAGAAAAACGCCACTTACAACAAATATTGTTAACGACACTACATATACTTCCAACTGCCTCTCGGAACGCCATCCGCCCACTGTCAAACAACGCAAAAATTGGAGAAACATTGCTATTATGCCTACTAGTGATGTTTTCCTTTGCGTCAGCAATAAATTTTGTTGGCGGAGAGAACATAGATTTTTTAACGGTGAACAAAAACCAAACGATGGCAAATCAAATCCCAGCCCTAACTATCCTTCAAACATCACCATCAGAAACACCTAAGCCTATACCAAATATTGCGCAGGAAAATAATAGCCAGAATAAAAAACTTAACCCCTTTAATTACCCAACAACAGTATCACCACAAGAAAATGTTAACCCCACAACTCCACCAACACCATCTGCATCACCGGAACCAACACCCACAGCTATACCAATCCAACAACCTCTACCCATGATTATTAACACACCAACACCCTTACCAACCTTGACTCCTCCAACAGCTACTCCAACTCCGAACCCAACCCCCACACCAACACCTACTCCAACATCCACGCCTATACCAACTCCGAACCCAACCCCCACTCCAACACCCACCCCCAAACCAACCACAACCCCCACACCAACACCTACTCCAACATCAACACCCAAACCAACTCCGAACCCAACCCCCACACAAACACCTACTCCAACACCCACCCCCAAACCAACCATAACCCCCACACCAACTCCAACGTCCACACCAAGACCACTGACAAACTTGGCCACAATTCCATGGAGTTGGCCAGACTATCAAGGAAACATCATTTTTGGAACAGGAACACAAATTGCTTTTCTTGATCAAAGCATAACCTACAATGGAAATCCAAGCATAAGACTTCAAAAACACACTACGGCTGACATAAATGTCAACCGCGAGGTTAATTGTAAAGGGTACTCTGTAAAACCAGGAGACCACATTATAGCAAAAGTCTGGGCAAAAACGGATTCAATAAAATATGTAGGTGAAGATGTAGATTTTAAGGGTTCCAGGCTCGGCTTAGACTTCTATGCCCCGAACGGAAACGGAGCAAGCGTTATTGTGGACGGCTATCCGCATGCCGGTGCCGAGGTTGCAAGCAGCAGTGTTAGCTGGGGAACGACAACATGGACACATATAACATGGGACATAATTGTACCGTCCACAATCTACACGAAAGCGATGGATGGTACACCTCTAGCGGAATCTACAAAAATAACAGGCATGATTATGTGGTTACAAGCAATCCCCGTGACTTTCCAAGGCATAGCATGGTTCGCTAACGCTGAACTATATATAAATCCATAAATCAAAAGATTAAAAATCTTTTTCATTTTCAAGACATCTTTCAGTATTGTTGAAAAAACAAAACGGCATCAAAAATCTAAATTTTGAAACAAAAAAACAAAAATTAGATTTACTGGGCTCTTTTGTTAATAATATCCCGAATTCTAGTTTTCAATTCGACAAACGATTGATTTCGATTAAGATAAAATATATGAGCAATACCATTAGTAGACGTAACACTCAATTCATTCCCATAACTATCTATACTAGATATTTCGCCAACAGGAATTTCCTTGACAATAATTCTGCGTTTATTTATCAATCCCTGAATAGAAAAAAATCTAATTGTATCATCAACAAACTCATAGTCACTTACTAAAATCACTCTTCGCAAAAACATAGCTTTTCTAGCCTGATATTCCCGAAATAGCCCCAATGTCGCAAAAAAAGTCGTTAAAGCAAAAAGACTTATCGTGACAGGCTCTAAATTCAGACCAAACGGCGTATTATAAAGAATCAAACCGACAAGGGGGGTGATCGATAAGCTAAGACCTAGACTTAAAACGATGCGTTCAACTGTGTCTAGCGTCAGATACCGAGTTTTTACAGGGAGACTAATAGGATATAGAGTTTTGATTACTGAATAGCCAGGCAAATATGCAACAAAAAGAAGCCCTAGAAAATTGCGTGCGTAAATTTGTGGAAATGAATTCTCGGGAACTAAAAAAATCAATATTACAGTAAAAAAAGATAGAAACATGATTAACCAATACCATGCACCTCTTAGAGAAAACAGGTAGTCAGTAACTGACTCTGGAAATTTTAGTTCATCCAAAAAAAGTTCTTTACTTTCATTCAATTCTTGGATTGCAAAAAAAATCTCTTTTTCAGGTATGCCAAATTCTTCATGAACTAGAAAAATAGCTTGCTTTATAGATTCAGGTTTCTTTTCAGCTATTATTTTTTTTATTATTTCTTTTTTCGGATCGTTTTCTGGCAAATACAAGCGACCTTATTGATTATATTTATGGCAAAGTAGAAGTTGTTAAATTTATTGTACTATAATTATTAAGTATTGAACAAAAATTGAAGCAAAGCGAGTTAATTTTAAACCGATAAATTAATTATCCTCATCAAGTGCTCATGATCAAAAGCTATAGCTCTTTGCCCTCTTCGTTCACTGCACTCTATGAATTTTCTTAATGAATCGATTTCCAACTTCAAATCACGGTCCAATAACTCATTCTTAAAAGTACGTCTCAAAATCGTCATTTTTCCTCCAAGACGTACTAACTCATGAATTATCAAAACATTCAGAATTGGCTCACCTCCACCAAGGATAGTTGATCCGCCAAACCCAAAAAGTCTACCTTTCAAATTTTTGCAGATTCTCTCAGCTGTTCCATCCGCAATCGCTTCCCATATACTATGTCTTCCACTTGCAACCATCAAATCATTTAAACCAATATAGGCATAATCCCAATCCAAAGAGTTGAAAGTAGAAATTTCGTTAACAAGACTCGGTGTTTCAATCTGGATAATTGTTTTTGCCCGCCCATCAACGATATCTAAAAACGTTTCAGCATCCTTTGAAGTCTTTGCCATCGGTAACATTAAGATTTTTGAACCATTTTCAAGAGCTAAATCGACTTCGCGAGGCGTATTATTAGATAATGAGTTTAACCTGGTTGTAATTGGTATTCTAAGAACTTTTGCCAGACTACATAGATTTTCAGTAGTGTCCGCGTTTATTTCTAAATTGTGACCATGTTGCCTTTGGCTCTTGCCTCTTGATTCCCAATCAACAACTATATTATCTATACCTGCGCTTTCTGCTCTTAACGCTAAATCTAAATCTTTAGTGAATAGGAAAAACTCCAAAGTCAATCACTTGTTTAAATTTGTTCTTAATATATCTACTAATAAGTGTTTGTCCCATGGAGATATAGCGATGAAAAAACTGAACATTCTCATTTCTTTTGACATACCAGACAAGTATATGGAAAAAATTCAAGATATTTCAAAAGATATAAAGTTAAAGAAATGTAGCGATGAATCAGAGTTATTAATGTTAATAGAAGAAGCTGACGTGTTATTTGCGGGAAAATTTTCAAGAGAAATGCTCTTAAAAGCTAAGAAACTCAAATGGATTCAGTGTACAGGTGTTGGAATCGACCGATTCTATTATCATGAACTTCTCACAAGTGAAGTTATAATAACAAATGCGGGAGGAATATTTTCGACAGCAATTTCAGAGCATATAATTATGTTCATGCTTTTTTTAACAAGAAGAATGGATTTATTCATTGAAAATAAATCTAAGAAAAAATGGAATCGATATGGTGGGTATTCATCAGAACTACTCGAGGAATTGGCTGGAAAAACTCTTGGGATAATAGGTATCGGTAATACCGGAAAAGAGCTGGCAAAAAAAGCCAAATGCCTTGGAATGAACGTACTTGGTGTAAAGAAGAATTTAATCACAAAACCGTCTTATCTGGACGAGTTATTTTTATTGCAAGATTTAGATCAGTTTCTGACAAAGTCCGATTTCATAGTTTTGACACTTCCATTAACTGAAGAAACTAAAGGACTAATCGGTGAACATCAATTACTCTCAATGAAAAAAACCGCTTACTTGATAAATGTCAGCAGAGGCAAAATAATTGATGAGGATAAACTACTAAGCGCATTAGAGCAAGGTAAGATCGCAGGAGCGGCCATAGACACTTTCAATGAGGAACCACTGCCAATAAATTCAAAATTTTGGGAATTAGAAAACGTGATAATTACCCCACATATGGCAGGAGTTTCTAAACTATTTAATGAAAGAATCACTAATCTATTTTGCGAAAACTTGCTTTTGTTTATACAAAAAAAACCAATGTTAAACATAGTTAATAAGAAAGATGGATATTAGTTATCTTAAAGCTTCTAAAGCAAAAAAGTCTTGATTAAAAACATGCCGGGAATAGCTTACCTCATTTCTACTTTCAAAGAACCTGAAAGAGTTGTTCGTTTGGTGAAACGACTTGCCTCACCAGAGGATCTTTTTTACGTTCACTTTGATAAGAAGATAGGCTCTGCCAAATTTATGCTTTGGAAAAAATACATTGAGAAAGAATGCGACAATTTAAGGATTGAAGTTGTTTCCAAAACAGCAGTTAATTGGGGCTCATTTGGTCTTACTGAATCTACTTTGGAAGCAATGCAGTATTTTAGCGCCTACAAATATAGTTTTTTTGTGAATTTAAGCGGAGATTGTTATCCCTTAAAATCCAAACAATTCATTAAATCTGAGTTAAAAAATGAGTACTTTGGATACATGAGTCATTGGAAAATGCCATATCAACACTGGTATAAAGGGGGGATGAATAGGATTAATAATAATTTCATTTTTATTCATCATTCGAAATATCCTTATGTGAAGATTTTGAGGTTTCCGCGCTTAAGAAGAAAATTGCCTTGTGGACTTGAGCCCTATGGAGGTACGAATTGGTTTTGCCTCCCCAAAGAATTAGTTGAGTATTTAATTCAGTTTGAAAGCCAAAATCCAGCGATTGCAAAATTTTTTAAAACCACTTTTGCACCTGCTGAAATGTTTTTTACAACTATAATGTTAAATTCACCATATTCAAAACGTATAATTAATGATGACAAAAGAATAATCAACTGGACTGATGGAAACAGTATTGGAAATGTCGGCGTATTTACCTCTAAGCATTATGATATATTACTAAAAAGTGAAAAACTTTTCGCAAGAAAGTTTGATTCAAAAATAGATTATAAAATTTTAGATATGATAGATAAGTTATTGTAAAGCAATTACCAAAATAAGTCATTTATTTATGTGTTAATTGAATAGAATACACACACAGATTAGTTAGCTGAAAAATTTAAGCATAACTCAATAAGAATAAAATATCTTTGAGGATTTTTTGATTCAAAAGAAATACAAGAAACCATTTGGATACAGTTAACCGTTCATTTCTGTAAATATTTTACATTTTTGCCATGTTAAAGTTTTAGAATATATTATTTTTTATAAGGTTCTCCATTTAGCCATTTAATTAGATCAACATATTTTTCGTAGTACCTGTTGATTTTTGAATTACCTACTTCGGTTTCATTTTTATATTCTCTAACAAAAATTACAACCTCAGATTTTCTGGGTTTAGCTGAAAAAAAGAGCTTAGGATAAGGCAACCGCTCATATCTTGCCAAATATTCCTCTTTGAACGCATATCTATCAGAAAAGATTAAGAAAAGATTTTTTTTGTTTATTCTCTTGGATCGTCTTTCCCACTTTTTTTTCGCTTCATCTTCAGTCCTATAGTGATTAAACTGTATCTCTACATCCCACCCTAAAACTCCGATCGGGTATTTTTGTAACTTCTGAGCCTCGTTTACCTCTGGGTATTTAGAGGTTTTAGTAAAGGTTAATGGCTGATTAATGTACCATTCTATATTTTCTAAGAAGCGAATATAGTCATCTGCATAAAACCATAAACCAATGGTTGGTGTACTATATTTCATTCTCAATTTTTTGTATATGCCCACACCAGCTAAGCAGTTGTTGCAGATTACCGAAAAATTCTTGTTCTTTAATTGATGTCGCCTAAATAATAATAGTGAAATATCAGTCAAGAGTTGTCGTGCCCTGAAGAACTTCGCAACTACTCGACTCATAGATGTTTCATCGTTAGGTGTTAACTTGAATCTCTCCTTTCTTAAAAATTTCTCGAATGAATACTCATTTTAACATAAGAGGTGTCTTAAACCTATTTTTCATAAGGTTTCACTAATAATGAAGACAGCCCATCATTATAAAGTGAGTCAAAATTTTGATCTATAATTAAAGAATTTAATGTCATGTTCCTTGCAACAAAATCCCTTGATAATTCTTCCGTGAAAATTATCGAGTCAGCGTGAGCAACTGTTTCTAAATCTGTATAAATATATATATATGAATCTAATTTTGGTGTGACATAAGTGGAAACTCTAAAACCAGCAATTATATGACTTTGTTCAGTCCAGTTATGATGATTAATGAAAAATTCTTCAGCAGTTTTCGCAGACGCCGTTTGGTAATGAACCTCACTAGCAAATGTTTGTTGATGGAGAGGAATGAAGAAGAAAAGTAAAATTAGAAACAGTGATATTATCTTTAAATATTTTTTGAATCTTTTGTTTTCAAATAAGTAAGCAACCCCTAAAGAAATAGGAATCAGAACCACGGCTAATGCACGCCATCCTAGAAGATTTAAACCAATTCCCAAAATAGTATAACCGAGACCGGTAAATAGTACAGCTTTGTCAAAATTTGTAATTTTTTTCTTTCTAAATAAGTAAAGAAAACCAAATAGGCATATTATAGCAAATGATATGACTATAGTTCTAGAAAAAAATTGAGCGAGCAAATCAATTGGGTTCGTAACTGGAGCTAATGTATTAGCGGCGATCGAGACATATTCTGTTGGAGGATTTAGGATTTTGTGGAGAGCTTGTTCAAACGAAAAACGTGCTAGGGTTAATTGTACTATGAAGTAACTCGCCACAGAAAAAATGGATAGATAAGCATACAACCGACTCTTATCCAGAAAAGTTCGAGTAAATAGATAGATAATAAAAAACAAGGGAACAAATGAGTGCGTAATTATGAGACTAATGTATAGAAAAAGAATTATTGCGAGAATGGAGTTTGTTTTAGGAGAAGTCTCCAGCATTAATATGAGGAAGAAAAGACCAAAAGCTAGAGAAAAAGGGACGGCTTGAAAATTCAGAAAATAAAATAGGGTAATAAAAAAGGCGATGATCCCCAAAAGGGTTCCTTGCTCATAACGTTTTGAAAAATAAACATATAAGCCTCCACATAAAAATACAGCTATTATAGTAAAAAGTAAGTATTCAAAGAAGTTAAGAGAGATTCCAGGTAAATGTGTTCCAATATACGATAAAATGAAAAAAGAAGGCCACTCATAATATAGATGGTCTAGTTGCGAAGGAGCCAAGCTTCCTGTTTCAAACAGATATTCATTCAAGCCTCTAAAGTACTGAGAATCAGACGTTGGCATACTCTGATAAAAAAAGTAGATAGAGTAAATTGTTAGAACAATGCCTATTGCTAAAAGCCATCTAATAATTTTGTTTTTTACAGTTAATCCCAATAAGAACATAGAACCCATTAACAAGGGTACGCTGACCCAATACAAAGGTGAAATGTGATAAAATGTGTAGTCACTTCCAGAGTCGATGAATAAAGGATAGCTAATAAACCAAGAATAAAGAAGAAGTATTATGCCGGTAAAGAAAGGAATTAATAATAAAGCATTTTTCCGCAAAATAGTGACCTCACTTTTTCAGTTAAGCTAAAAGCAAGCTGACCCATAAGGTCAGTAAGCCTAAAAGTATGGATTTGTTGGAATATCGACTGGTTAGCACGATAGTTTATTATTTTGAAAATTATTAAAATCTTCCGCACACAAGGTCAAGATACTCGATTTTCAACAATTTTCCTCTCTCAGCATCAACGTACTAATTTTTAGTAGTTTTCTATTTATTCTTGAGCAATCATGTTAGTGAAACTATGGGTTTATGTATAGTTGTGCGTTGGCGAACCATGCGTGCCCTGGATCAGTTGAGCCATAAGTGCTGCTCCAAACCTGCATCCAAAGAATCATAGCGCTGGGTGTTTGACTTGTCCCAGCAGGATATCCAAAAAACCCATCAGCAGTCATTTTTTGAGGTACAATAAAATCAATTATTTTAAGTGTCCAATCACTACCCCACGGTACATAAAACTTTTGAACAGCAGATGATTGTTCATTAGGGTATAGTCCATGTTGGCCATCACTTGCTAAACCATTAATCCTACCACCAGAATTCCAAAAATCTATACCTATTCTTGCTCCAGAGAACGGGTTAGTGTCACCATAGCCGCTTTCAGTCGTCTTCATCCAACAACTAAAAACGATATGATCCCCCGGTTTAATGGAGTATGCACCAGTGTTACATTCTCTAGCAGTATTGACATCAGCACTTGTATGCTTATCAAGACGAACACTTGCTTCACCGTTGTACGTAACTGAAGAATCCAAATGGATTATCTGAGGCCCAGTACTATAAGTTAAGTACCAATGACTTGGAATCGAAGCCAAATTATGCAACACAGGAGTCGGTATTTGAGTAGGGCTAACATTGGGGTATAAAATAGCTCCACCAGATAATACTACAACTTGCTGAGCAACCTGCCCATATACAGGCAATAAAACAAGCGTATAAACCAATAATACAACCATTAGATGAATAGCATACCTTTTTGTAAAACCCTTAAACATCTTCAAGCTTAATATACCATACAGAAAGTAATTCTACCTTAAATATAAACTTTAAAAATTGCAGATACATAATTCAAATACAAAAACTAGATAGAATACATATAATCTTCCAATTCAGATGCAACTTTTTCCCAAGTATAATTTCGAATCAATGATCTACTAATTTTCCCACAATTTTCACTATTATTTTTAATCAAAAAAGCCGTCTTAATGCCTTTTGCCAAGTCATCTGGTGTCACAGAAGGTATATAAACTCCGCACCTTGAATCCCCCATTACTGCCCTATGGGCAGGAATGTCCGTCAAAACAACAATTTTTCCCATCGCCAAATATTCCAAAAGTTTAAGTGGACTTTGAAAGCGCCAATATGGATGATCAGGCAAAGGAATAATTCCTACATCACATATACTACAAATATACTCTGGAACTTTTGAATGATCTACCGGTTCAGCAAAAACAACATGCGCCCAAAGATTTTCTTTCTGCACAAAAGCCTTTAAATCATCTAAAGATGGCCCTGAACCTAAAAGAAAAACCATTATATCAGGATACTCAGGCACTAACAATTCTATAGCTTGAAGGGTTTCTTTTAATGCACGAGTAGGTGTAAAAACGCCATGATAAAAAACAACGAATTTACCTTCAAGATTAAATTGTTTTCTTAAAGAACTATTTTCATATTTTGAAGGATCAAAAATATCCTGGGATACACCAGAGGTCCAAACACCAACTTCACGAGAGTTAAGATTATAGTCAGTACATATCTTTTCTTTCATTGATGGCGTTATTATCGTAATTCCGTCAAAAAATTTTCGGGCAATTAATATTGAACATGAAAACCAAAAAGTCCTCAAATAGCCTCTAAGACCAACAGTTTCAACAGGAACGGATCGAATATCTAAAATTACCTTTTTTCTAGTGAGTTTTGCAACCAATATGACAGGAAAACTACTTAGAATATGAATATCAGGATCATATATTACAAAAGATGTTTTTGAGTATAAAAGATAAAATGGAAGAAATAAAACTTGTAATATCATAAAAAGAAAGGTCGAAATAAAAGGTTTATATCTAATGGGAACAGCCATGATTTTAATTCTTCGATCATCGTTTTGGTATACTTTTTTTGACTGGAGAGCAAAAAGAGATACTTGATGACCCAACTTGGCAAACTGTTCAAGAATGTTTATCATAGCAGTTTTATGAAGATCCGAATCTAGCATAGTAAAGCTCAACCAAAGTACCGAAAGTCTTCTGGATACACGAGTCTTTAAGATATAATCACCTACATTTAATCATCGAAAAGAACTGCGTTTAATTGCTTTCAAATAACTATCGACGTAGACCTGAGGAGAGAAGTACGTATCAAAAGTTTTTTTGTCAATCTTGCGAGATTCATTTTGAGTGTCCAATAGCAATAAAATATTTTTAAGGTCAGCCCAATTATTAAAAATTAACTGCCTATCAAACTTTGCCAAAATTTCGGGTAACCCACCTTTATTTGAGCCTATAACGGGAGTCCCAACAGAGAGAGCCTCCAAAGCAACCAATGGAGCATTCTCTGGCCAAATTGAAGGAATAATTACTGCGATTGCATTTTTGTATAAGGCATATTTTGTTTTAGAATCAACAAAGCCCAAAAAAGAAACAGAATCAGCTAATGAATTCCTATTAATATAATCTAGAATAAAGGGTTTAAGGCTTCCACCACCAGCAACAACTAATTTACTCTTCAACTGGTTTTTAGACTTTTTAAATATCTCCAACAACTCAAGAATGCCTTTATGTTTCTCTAACATCCCCAAATACAAGAAATATTTTTGAATCGGATATTTAGGGATATTTTTGGGCGGTTCTGGTACAAAGTTAGGTATAACGATTTTATTTACAGGTATTTCATGTAGCTGAGATTTAACATACTCACTTGGCGAAATTATTAAATCCAAATTCTGTATAGCCGTATTAAAGTTAGGGAATAATCTCCAAAATTGGGGATATCTTTTTGATCGAATTGAACAATAATGACAATTTTTAACATCACATATTTTCTTCTGATATTTGAAAAGGTTGCTTGTTTGACATGTTAACCAGTAGTCGTGCGCTGTATAGACTGAAGTATAATCACGTCGCGCTTTAAGCAAATTGAAACCAAGTAGTGAAATGTTATGGTGATGAACAACCTGGGGTTTAATATCATCAATCAATTGAGAGAAAATTTTGCTAACATAAGGTGAATTACCAAGAGTATAAACCATCAATGGATCAAAATTTCTAATAGGTGATTTTATTGTATGAATAAAAAGATTTTTTTTATCTTCAGCCTTCATTAAAGGTAATTGGTTACCTCTTTTAATCTTGTAGGCATCAAAACTATGTAAAACATGCACTTCATGACCCATATCCACCAATTTTTCAGATAGATATTTAACATGAGTTGCGTCCCCGCCAATATGATATGGAGGGTAAAAACTTGAAATCATAAAAAAAGTTATTTTATCCATTAAACTACAATCACCAAAATTTATACCAGTTCGTGAGAGGCAGATAAACCAGGTAAGCCATTCTCACTCATTATCTCCTTATCAATCCGATCCAATAGTTCTTTATCGACGTTTTCATTAAACTTGCGTGCAAATAGACAGCCACTTTCCTTTAGAGTTATAAAATCTTTCATTGTTAAAGCTCGCGGATGAGCATCAATAAAATCGAGATACCGCTTATTATCGTTAATTATTCTGTTCGCAAAACAAGAATTCAGCAATACTGTTTGAAAATACATTTCACCTGGAGCGTGCACATGCTTAAAGAACGATTTGAAATTCGAATTATTTCTCGTAAAATCAACAATATAGTCAACCATGACTTTAGGCAAGCAAAACAAACTCCATCCACCGTAAGCCTGAAAATTACCAGGCAATCCCTTTTTAATACGGGGAATCTGTAATAATCTAACGTAAGGGTATCCCCGTTTTGGAAGGCAGAAGAACCGATTGTTGATTCGATTTAGCCCACCTTTATACCATCCAGCGTACGGCAGCATCCAGAATGTTAAGAACCCTAAATCTTTCTTTTCGAAAAAACAATCAATTTGCCTTGTAGATTTTATAGGATAATCCTCACCAGTGAGATTTATCAAGTAATCATAATTTAGATTACTAAAAAAGTTCATAGCGCTTAAAGTTGCATCAACTATCCCAAAAGAAGACCATTTACAATTAAATTCTGAAACAATCGTAACATTCTTAGTTTTGCATCCTTCTTCTATGCGCCGTTTCCATGATTCAAAGTATTGAGATTTAGCTTTATCAAAATGAACGTAAAAATAATCTGAGCCACGGCTCAAAATATTAACTAACCTAATTATACTGTCAGGCTCTTTATAGGCAGTTATAAAATAAGCAATTTTTGTCAGAAATATGTCCCTCTTTAATTATTTTATTTCAATCAAATATTACGTTACCAAACAAACTTAAATTAATCTAAAATAAGCCTAAGTCAATTCTTGAAGTAAAACATCTATAGGTTCATTATTTATCCACAAGCGTTTCCAAATTGAATAATTCAAAATATTCCAAAGAGTCCAAAAATCATACCCCCAATCGACAGGCCTCACTTCGCGAATCTGATTTATATCAAATACCTTTAAAGCAACAGGAATCAATGGCTCAAAGACTTTTTCTTTCAACAACTTAAGATTTGTCAAGGGATTGAAACCCAGTTTTCGCCGGTTGACAATGAAATCTGGGACCCCATAACGAGTAGCAACCTCCTTGAAAACATATTTATACTTTTTATAATCGATAGCATCAGGTATCGAAAAAATATAGTTCAATAGACTAAGAGAATTAAAAGGATAATACACAATTTTCTTTTGCTTCTCACCCAACATGGACCAAGTAGATTCTGTAGCATGATTAGCACCTATAAAATCGTATATCGCCACAACTTCATACAAGGAATGTTCGCCAAACTGCTTAAGTTCCTCAAGCGGTTTCTTAATTATATCCGATTGTTTCACATTAAAATGATTAGCAGTCCAACTTAAACTCCCAATAGGATCTTGGGTCCATATAATACTGTGAGGATCTTCAATTCCACAATCAATCCTTGATTGATAATCAACAGCCCACCGCGGTCCCCGCCAAGCGGAAAAAACGGGCAATTTCCCCATGAACTTAAGAAGTTCAGTTTTCAACGATTTTCGCTTAAACTCATAAATTATAATATTTGTACTATTGCAACTTAACTCCGTTCCTTGACCATTTAATACAATATCTTTGTTTTTCGGAAGCCCATTTTTAAACAGCAAATGCATAAGAACTGATTGCATATGTGGAAGCGGTTGCTCAGCTGCAGAAATTGCCTCAACTAAGCCTGGAAGATATTGTTCGAGGGTAATTTCATAGTACTTATGTGCTTTTCCAAAATATTTTGCACTCGACGTTGCGTAATCTTTTTCGAAAGCTTCAAAAGGATAACCAGTCGAATAGGTCTCATTAATTTTAAAGTCTTGATCTTCACAAATCTTAAGCAACAGAGATGAGTCTAATCCACCGCTCAATAAAAGAGCAATACGATCCTTGTTGACTCCTAAAGGCGCAATAGATTTTGAAGCTAAATCGTAAATTCTTTCACGGAAATCTTTGAATTTACTTTTATCTTTACAACTATACGGATTAAGAACATTTATGGTTTCTAATTTACATTTTCCATCAAGAAATTTCACATGTAAACGATAACATTCGCCAAGTTGGTAAATATTTTTGTATAGCGTTTGAGGAGGCAATACAAACCGAAAAACAAAAAATTCAGGTAAAACTTTCTTGTTTTCCTGAATGACTATCCCAGCTTGTCTAATCATTGAAATATGAGTAGAACAATAAAAGTTACCTTCTGCATCCACATGATAATATATTGGTCGACCAGATACGAAGGGTCTGGAGAATTCTATGATTCCCCTTTCCCTATCAATTTGTGCTTGAGAGAGAATTATTTCACTTGCACCACTATTAGAGATAAGCGGTGACTCGATAACTGATAATCCATTTTTAGAAACAATTGTTGATAGAAAATTATCGTAGACAATCGTTAAATTTTTTTTCTGAAAAACAAATGTTTCACATTTTTCAGATGAAAAATTAGCCGATATATCAGAATTCGTTACCGCAACTAAGAACATATCAGTCCAGCCGACCTTGTTTTAATCAGATATATTTTATTAATCGATTACAAACAGCAGATAACAATTAATTTACTTTATCAGGAGAGGAACGAATCAATGAAATAAAAGACGAAAATGGATCTACTGTGCGGTTAATTTTAATCGAAAAACGTTTCCTTACAGAATAAAACAAACCATCATATAATAAAGCTAAGGGAAAAGGAAGCGAATTATAGACAATCCAATAGACATCTCGCTTCTTTCGAACGGTATCAATATTAATTTTTTTGAACCATAAGAAGAAATTTCTCGAACCAAAGAAATCTTGTTCAACTTTATCAGGAACAAGAACCTGTAATTTTCTCCAGATTGAGTCAACGGCAAGAGAGTCAGCTTTCTTTTTTATAAACATCTGCTGCATCAACTTAAAAGTTGAATCGTTCACATTGAAACCACATTGATTAGGATCTACACCTTCTAGAACCAAAGATGCAATAGTACGATAACATTTTTCGCAAGCACTACAGTTCAACAAATTTGGTGGGGGTTTATTACAAACATTTATCTCAATTTTGTTATTTTTTGAGTACTCTTTTATTAAACCAGTTTTACTGAATCTATGAATGTATCCATGATGAGTTACCTTAAGATCAGCCCAAGCAAATTTTTCATCTATCCGAGGTTGTGAAGAGTGAGGATACAATGAATAATTATGGGTTGGATCAACACTGCCGGAAATAAGCAATTTATTGAATCGACCTATTGATAGTGGTGCAGGAAGACTCAGTAGGACAAGAGGAAATTGTAGACCCAACCATAAGCTAGTACCGCGTAGAATCTTATGGAAATCGTGTGCTATTCGGATGTCATTAAGTACTCCTATGATATTTGTTTTGACAAAATTTATATCAAGTCCCTGGCGATCAGCGAATTTACGATATATTTCTGTTACAAATCTGTCGCGCTTTTCGAATGATGGGTGCAATTGATAATGTTGTATACCTGAAAACATTATGAGTCGAGGTTTGAGACTGATTTTGTCTATCATTGAGTATGTAGAATCAATTCCGCCCGTAAACAGAAGAGCAGTCTCTTTAGATTTAGTCTCGTTCTCAACTAAATCATCGACTACAATCTTTGTTTTGAACCTTCCCCGCGGAAATATCAAATTAAACTCATGTTTAAGTGCGTTCATTGCTTGAACATAATTCTTATCAAGAGTCTCAACATGCACATCCTTTCCAGTTAACCATGCTAAGGGCAGAATATTTGAAATTAAGGGTATATTAAGAATACTCAAGTCAGCAGAGATAGAAGTATCATAATGAACATATAATTTATTGGAATTGAAGTATTTCAGTAAGCTTTTTGGAACGGTCACTGTACTGAAAAGTTTGTTACCGCTCATAGAAGAATTAAAAATAAACTCATCCATTTAACCGAAACACCCAAATTAAATATTAGACCAAAATATAACAGAAAATTATTTCCAATACCGAGTCACCCTTAAATTAAGATATTGGCGTCACAAACTAGTACTTTCATCTTAAACAATATAAACTATTAACTAATTTTTTCTTGCTCCGCCCATAGCGCCAATCGAGGGTCATCCTTTGGAAAATCAACGTCATCCCATTCGATTGGTTCATCTTTCTTCTTTTCCCTTTTCAGGGTTGTATTTTTAGATAACCCTATTGGTAAACTACTTGGTTTTTCCAACACGCCATACAAATGATAACCGCCGATGCCGTCCAAAGCAGTGCCCTTTTTAAGATCAATTTTGGCACGACTACCAACCTCTAAAACCCGACTATTCTGAACCAAAACAGGTTCTTTATACTTAATAAGCCTCTGAATAGCATACGGGGTCTCAAAATGACATAAATGATAAGGTCTCAAGAAAAGATAGTACGGCCCCTCCCCCATCTTATAATAATCCAAGAAGAATTTATCTCCAGGGTCATCTGAGTAACCTATCACAAAGACACTACCTCCAGGTTTGGCACCCAAAACGTAGTCAACAACCCCGCCAAGCTCTCGGCATTTGTCTAAATCAAAAGCATTCAAAGCGTCGTCCACACATTCTACTCGTGGACCACACATACCAGTTTGTAATAGACCGAATCCAGTCGCATTTGCGACTATGGCCATCTCAATCGATAGCTTTGTTCCATCAGTGTATGCTGTACACTGACTAGGTGAAAGACGCCTTTTTGCAGCCTCTTCTATAAGTAAGGTGGGATTTGCATGCTTGTTCAAAAATCCCTTATTATTGCCAGCCATGATTACTTTTAAGCCCATAGATTGAACCTCTTCGATTTTGCGAAGCAAAACACCGTGCTGGTCTCCGGCGTCAGAAGTTAGAATTACCCCATTTGCTTTGGCCTTCTTTGCCAATAAACGTCCAAAGACCTGGTCAACTTCACCGTTCATTAGAACGACGTGAATTCCTTTGGCAATAGCAGAACTAAGCAATAGAGCAGCATCAGTAATACTTGGTGAAGCCTCAACCAAGACATCAGGTTTTTTATTGAAGACATCATAAGGATTAGTTGTTGCTAAGGCATCCGCTGGTAGAAATGGTTTGACATTCTCTATAGCCTGAGGATCTATATCTGCAATTGCGACAATTTCCATATCAAGGGATCTTTGAACCACCTGAACAATTCCCCGGCCCATTGCACCAGTTCCAACAACTGCCACTTTTGTCTTCAAGAATTATTTCACCAATTTCTCTATTGTCAGATTTCATTTAAGGTTTTCTAGCTGCTATAACAAATATAGCGTGAGGATAATAAAAAAGAGCATTTATGACCAAGTCATTCATTAAAAGTTAGAACCTATTTTCTCAAAAATTTTTTGAGACTCTCCCAATTGCCTGACACTTTATTCAATGACTACTTTATCCATTTATGCTGGATTAACATTAATTTTGATAGATCTAGCTAGTAAATGCAAATTGTTTAGCATAAATTTTTGCGATTTGACTAGCTATCAAGTCCCAATTATAAGTTGTTTTTATACGATTTACTGCTTTCAACCCAGTTTGCTCAACAATAGTAGGATTTTCTATAAGAAAATTTAATTTTTGAGATAAATCGTCAACATCCCCCTGCTTAAATAAGAATCCAGCATCTCCAACAGTTTCCTGATTTTCAGGAATATCACTAACTAGCACACACTTTCCAAAAGCCATTGCAGTAAGAAGGGCAGGAGATGTCCCTTCGAGATCAGAGGGTGTAACATAAAGGTAAGCCCCAGAATACAGAGTCTCAACCTCTTTTCCGTAAACCTTCCCTAAAAAAACCGTTTTTTCATTTGCTATCTTTTTTAAATATAACTCATAGTCTTTGTTATATGGATCTGAGCCAACGATCACCAAGTTATAGTTGGTTTTGAGCATTTTAAACGCCTCAACCAGATAATGAACACCTTTCTCCCTTACCAACCTTCCAACAAATAAGATGTATTTTCCATTAGACAAGCCTCTCTTAACTAAGTTTTTCTCTTCGGGCTTATTCAGATTAATATTAGCGCCATAAGGAACATAGACGGGGCTCTTGCCGATATTTTGTTGATACCAATGTTGAACAAACATGGAATCAACTATTGTAGAATTCGGAAAATAAAAAGCAAGGCTAGCTGTCAGAAACAATATCTTCTGCACTAATGTAGGGTAACTTGATCTTTTCCAAACTAACCCATCCAGAGTAAGAACGGTTTTTATCGACATTAGTCTAGTTAACAGCGTAAACGGCCAAGCATCAGAACCATAAAAGTGAGCAATATTAACTCTTCGTCGTAGTAAATCTAAGGTAGAAAGCATTGCACGAAGTGGAAAATCAAGGAATTTATTTTTTAAACAGGGAAAATAAACTAGCTGAATGTTTTTATAGGATTTTAGTTTTGGCTTAGAACCCCAATAACCGCAATACACGATTACTTCATGTCCTTGTTTAGCAAGTCTAGTAGCGACCTCTTCCACACACGTCTCAAAGCCACCATAGCGAGCGGGAATTCCCATGGTTGCTAAAAAGGCAATTCTCATATTATCACAAAGGCTAATTTAAGGAATAATTGTATTTATTTAAAGAGGGATAAATAAAATAAGAAAAATCCGAAAAAATTTTTGAATTTACTTCCAAGAGGTATTTATATAATGTTCAAGAGCATCTTCCCAATTTCTTGTTGGGCTCATACCTATTAGATCTAGCTTATAATTTCTAGACATTTCTGATCTCGCACGTGCAGCAGGCAAAGGGAAATGCGCAGAACTAACAGGTTCTATAGTAACATCAGATCTACCAAAAATCTCAACGATTTTTTTAGCAACATCAAATCTTGAACAATATCCCTTATTGGTACAGTGATAAAGACCAAAATAACCCGTTTCAATAAGATCAGCTAAGCATCTGGAAAAATCTACTGTGTACGTGGGACTTCCGATCTTATCATTAACAGCCTTCAAACTGTGAGTCTCATCCATTTTTCGTATTATTTTGCCTATGAACTTTTTGTCCCTTTTAGGTCCACCACCAATCATCCAACCAGCCCGAACTATATAATACCTATTTAAAAGACACTGAACGATTTTTTCACCCTCGAGCTTGCTTTGACCATAAATATTTATTGGATTTGGGGTATCAAACTCTGTATATGGCTCCACCTTGTCACCATGAAAAACACCTATGGTGCTAATGTAAACCATTATGATATTCTGCTTTTGGCAAGCAATGCTAACATTTTGGGTCCCGATAGTATTAGTCAAAAAGGCATGATCAGGTTCAAGTTCACATCGATCAACATCTGTTTCCGCTGCTAAATGCATAACGATATTTGGCTTGATGAGTTTCACCATGTCGTCTACTTGATTAAAATTTCTAACATCAAGGAATTTAATTTCATCTGTGGGGGGCATCAAATCTGTAGCAATTACATCATGTTTTCTATCCTTTAAAGTAGGGCATAATGCACTGCCAAGCATTCCTGCGGCTCCAGAAAGTAATATTTTCATTTGTTCTTTTCCTCGGGTTTTCTCTTATGAGTAATATCATTACCTTTTAAATAATATAGACGTATTCGATAAATAAAAAAACATCATCAACAAATTTTTATAACGTGTAAATTTTACGCTACAAAACTGATTAATTATCCTCAAAATGATAAGATAGTGCTCCAATTTGAGTTTTTATCTCTAATTCGATAACAATCTGAAATGGAGACCTCAAGTTTAAGCCGTTTATAACATAATTATTTAGCCTAAGTTAATTATCAAAATTTTGAAATCGTAAAATGTTCTCACAAAAGATCCACTCTAATGATCTCTTAAGAAAATTCAAATCTCATAAACTGAGAAATTAATCCAACAACGGATGGAAAGTAGCTACAGTTGTCAGAAAGTCAGAATATCCCTTCAAACCTTATAGAGAGAAATCAATGTTAAATCGATTACCGTACTCCAAATACCTATTTTTGAAGTTTGCAGCATTACAATTGGGTCCCTTCAAAACTGTTATGAATGACAAATTCTCCTTCCACAAAAGACGTTTCAATCAGGGACACAAAAAGTGTGTCATTATATAGGAAACTGCAGTATGGATGCTTTGCCAATTTTTAAAAAGCTCTAACCAGTCATATTCAAAATTAAATTAACAGAACGATTATGAAATTGAGAAACACCTAAAGTAGAGTTAAACAGCCATAGCTCCACAATAAGATTATAATAATAACCAGTTTTATTTACATTCCAAACAGATGCTTCGTTTACTCGAAAATCCCGCCCATTAATAGTAATATTATTCAGAGAGGACTTATCAGCAGAAAAACTTACATCGTTAATTTTGAAGGTGAAAGGAGTCTCCCAATTACCACCATTATTAATAAAAAAATCATATTCATATAGTGCAGGCAAGGGACTGGGTATTCCTGGCGTTACATTAGGAAGAGGTTCAGTCTCATTGCCAAACTTTACGAAGGTCGTGTAGTAACTAGAGGAGCCCAAATGGTTTCCTACTCCCAAAAAGACAGAATATGTTACTCCCGCTGTAATGTTAAAAGGGACGTCATCGAACGAATGATTAGGTCCAAGAATGTAGAGTTCAGAGAATACTTCCCCCAGAGGAGGCTTTACTAACAGACCGATAGTTGGCCAGGAAAACAACAAGATACCGATTAAACCAACTGCAATAAAGATAATCTTGTAATTATCAAGGTGCATCATCTAACACCTCTGGTCTCATGTCAAGAAATCTGGTTATAAAACGGCGCTTGAACCAACGCCAAATAAAAAAGATAGCGCACGCAAAAACAACTGCCCCGACAAGTGAAAAAGCCAAAGTGAACCAAAGATTGTTCTGCGACGCTAAAATATTGACGTTGCGAAGAGCAATAGCCTCATCGTTAATTTGATTAGCAAGTGCGATAGCATTTCGGGCAGCATAAGTAACATTCTCTGAACTGCCACTTTTATAGATATTTTCAGCATCTGCTAAAAGTTGTCCAGCACCGTTTAACTTAAACAGTAGCTCAGTAACATTTCCACCTGCTTCTTCAGCAGTCAAAACATTCAAGAAAGCTTGGTCAATAGATAAACGAGCAGCGTTTATTTCACTATTATCATTTTCTGCACTAACGAGCACAATATAGGAACTCGAAATTACTAGTAAAATAGAGAGCGCAATAATTATCAAAAACGCCTGTCTATTCAAGCCATCACCTCAAGAAGCGACAATCAACATTGACAAAAGTTAAGATATTGCATTCAATCTAAAGTCTGACTGAATTTACTACATGGACATAATGCATCTAAAGCTTTCTTGGTTTCTTCACGCTTCATAATTTGCTTGTTAGTTTTACAATAAACTTTGTAAGTATTCAAAAAATTATGTCCTTTATCAGTAAGCCTATAACATTGTCGTTTCTGCTCATATGTAACGAGTGAGGCTTTTATTACGTCAGATAGATATTTAGTTAATGCTTTGTAACTCAAGTTTGCCTTAAACATAATCTGAGTCTTTTTAGCATCAACACTTACAACTTCAAGTATATCAGCTATAATATCTAACCTTTGTCGATAATTAGCCAAGATAATCCACGCGTCCAATAAAAGTCTAAAAGTGGATGAACATAACTTATCCTATAACAATCCCTCCCTGACAGGAGTGGACGAGAATCAATAGGTCAATATTCTGATTGTTGCCGTTCCCAATGTTTCCATATAAGCAATAGGATATCGTTAGTTAATCCAGCAGAAAACTTCTATATAAAATCATCTAGAAGAATCCAGAATTTTTTCCAGTAACCCCAAAAAAGCATCCTCTGAAAGAAACTCGCAAAACCATACTCCAAAAATATCTTCCAAGGAGATGAAAAATCACCTTCGAAAATTTTTCTGCCCAAAAACCCAAAACCTCACGCCGAGGATCCAAATTGCGTAACAAAAACACTTAAAACTAACCTCAATAAAAAATACAGTTTTCCAATAGCACGATTTTGACCTTCAAATAATAAATAGATACAGCCTTAAATCCTAAATTAGGTTGTATGAAGCCAACCGCGTTTACTCTTTTTTTGCGTCTGAATAGATGGCTTTTTAGGTTGAGAGTTTTTCATTTTAGTCCTTTGACCTATAACTTCTGTTTTTATAAACTTGTTCCAACCACCTAAATTAACATTAGGTTGGATATATCGTTCAGGATTTTCAACCATGTGCTTTTCTAAAATATCTTTGAAGTTCAAAGCCTTGAAATCTTTGGTTGCATGAATAACCATTCCTTGCTCCACAAACAAACTCGCATAATCAGTTACAGAAATGCCTTCAGCCCTTATTTTGTCATCAAACCGTTCTCCCCACAAGAGTTTCCATTGAACAATTAATTCCTCAACAAGGCGCTTTTGGTTTTGACTCTTACCTCGAGAAGAATGCTCATCAGATCCCTTAGCGGAGTCACTGTCGGTTTGCAAGTAATCAATCGCCTGTGTAATTTTAACGCTGTTACCAACTATATAATAGTTATTCTGAATGATAGCAAATCAGTTCTACGGGAGGTAGCCAAGAATGACAAATTAAAGTAAATTAGAGAGTATTATTGTTGTACAAATCAGCATATTTACCGTGTTTTAACAAAAGTTTTTAAAGCAGTCTATTGTAACAAGTATTAACACTTGAGACATGTGATAAGTATGGGTTTTACAAATAAAAAAATCGTTTTGAGCATAACAGTATTAATTGTAGTAGCAACTGTTCTCACAGCCACAACTTACGCAGCCTTAAGTACAAATCGAAACCTCTCCACAACTGGAACAGTTGATGTATCAGCAAATCTCGGGGTTTACTCTGACAGTGCATGTACCACTACGCTAAGCACAATTAGTTGGGGAAATCTAACACCGGGAGAAAGTACGACACAAACAATCTATGTTAAAAATACTGGCGCTGGAGTATCACTTTCACTAAGTATGGCAACATCAAGTTGGAACCCGTCAAGCGCTAATGGACCAATAATAATAACTTGGAACAGAGAAAACACAGTACTTACACCAGGTCAAGTAACCACCGCAACCATAACTCTAACAGTCTCATCTAGCATAACCGACGTAACAAACTTTAGCGTCCAAATTTCCATAACCGGCGAACAATAAATTCACCTTCCTCTTTTAAATTATAACTAACCATTTCCAACGTAACCCTACAAGAAAAATATTAATCAACCTTTTCCGAGATGACTAGACTCTTGATAAATCCTCTTTGTGCGGCAAGCCTTCCCGAGCCCCCATCCTAATTACGCTTCTAGAAGCAACAAAATTACCCAATCTGCCACATTCGAAGAGAGCCTTATCGTTAAGTAGACCATACAGGAAACCTGCATTAAAGGCATCTCCAGCGCCAGTTGTATCAACCGCTTGGACTTTGAAGGGTCCTACTATGCCCTTCTCTTGACCGTTGGTAACGTAGCATCCTTTGGCACCAAGTTTGACAGCGACAATTTTAACACCCATACCAAGCAGCAATTCAGCGCCTTTAGGTATGTCACTTTCACCAGTTATTAGTTCAAGTTCAAGAGAGTTAGGCATCATAACAAAAGAATTTTGAATGATTGGTTCAATAGCTGCAAAGCCTCTCTGAGCGTATAGGGCACCTGGATCAAAGCTGATTTTTATGCCGTCAGGTAGATAGCTCAAGAGCTTCTTTTGCGATCTGAAAGATTTTTCTCCAACAAAGGACGATAGATGCAGGATTTGGGTTTGAGAAATATATGTGGATTTTAACTCTCGAAATTCTATTGAATCGTTGACCCCGGGGTTGATATAGAGTGCACGCGCACCTTTCTTGTCAACAAACCCCAAGCAGACACCGCTTTTGCCTTTTGCCGAATGAATAAGACCGTCAGTGTCCACGCCTTCAGCTTTGAAGCAGTCAATTTGAAGTTGCCCCTCAGGGTCATCAGCAACTTTGCCTACAAAACCTACGTTACAACCCAATCTAGCCAAGCCAACTATTGTGTTAGCTGCTGAACCACCACATGCTTCAGTGTAGTCACGGATAAAGCTCTCTTCCTCGGCACCTGCAATCTTGTCTACTTTTAAAAGTGTGTCAATGTTGAGTGCACCAAAACCAATTACATCAAACTTTGTCATACAAACAACTCACTCAACCGTATCTTATATTGACCTAGTTTGCCACCATAATTACCTGCAGAAACCCGCACCACACCCTCAACATCAAGAACTGCTTTGATGCCTACTTTGGTAGCTTCTTTAACTGCATCTAAAGATAGACCATCGTAAACGATTTCAGCGATATATTTAACGCCGTCAGGAACCTGGGATTCTTTTCCCAAACGAGCCTTGAGCGAAGGACAGTAAAATTGGTTAGTTGTGGGCCCGATTTGCAGGAAGTGGGTTTCGGGTTTTGAACCTGCAGAACATATGTCAAAAGTTGTTACTGCACCATATACCTTATGAATAGCCTTTAGGGCTTTATTTCCCGCTTGTTTAAGCGCTTCTTTTGTGGAGCACATAATCCAAAAGTTACCCCCCATCACACCCTGGGCATAACCAATATAATGTTCGATGACAAAATCCGGAACCATCAAAGGCACAACTATAACTTCTCTACCATACCGCGTTTCAACCCATTCAAAACCATCACCACAATGCCCAACACGCTCCATCATATCAAACTTGCCCTCGGCTCGGGGAAGAGCATCGTAAACAGCTGTGAACGGCTTAACCAGAATATCTTGACGAATTCGATAAGAAAGCTCCATTTCAAACTTTTTAAGCGACTCAGAAAAAGTTTTCTTGGGATTAATTCCACCCCAGAACTGAAGAATAGCCCCTTTGCGTCCATCAGGGGTTTGTTTTTCAGATAAGTATTTTTCTACGCCGCCCTCAGTTCTACCTATAACAACCGACGGAGTAGAAGTTGAGTCTTCAGCAGCTTTACGGACGGTTTCCTCGTCATCTGCAGTTACAATTACGCGACAAAATATTCCAGCAAAGGCTTCAATAAACGTATCATCAATTTTATTGTCCATTTTATCCAAGTCTCCCTATTGCTACTCCTCTAACAGTTCTGCGGAATTCAGCACTCTCCCTAACAAGACCATCAACATTATGCAACGTTACCAATTCAACTCTGGGAAGCGCCCCAGGATAAATCGCATAGAGCTGCCTTAAAAGATCAATACTTACGCCACTCTGTTCAACCGCAGATTTACACCAATATGAAAGCGCCTTTAATGTTTGCTCTTTTCCAAGTCTACAGAAGCGATCAGCAAGCAAAGCCGTAACCAAGTTACCCTCAGACATTATAGCGACATCGGCGTTCCGAACAGCATAACTGTTGCCATTAAAAGACACAGCTAACCCACCAAACTTGCGCACCAACTTAAAGGCTTCAACATCTGTTATACTATCACCAACATACATGACTTCAGAGAACCTCATGCCTAACCGATTTACAACATCCTTGATGGCTTCAGCCTTCTGTTCGCCACCCACCGTCTTTACTTCAGAAAGCAATTTACCCACACTCAATTTAGGAAGTATTTCCCAAAAGATTTCGTCTAACCGCTTGATTAATGCTTGATCGGCATCTGAAAAATCAGCCTCAGTTTTCGCGTTGACAGGTATTTCGATGAGAGGCATTTTAGAGATTTCTGTCCCAATCTCCTTTAAAAGCACCTTCTCCTCAGGCGTTATACTATAGGCGTCGAGAGCTACTTTTGTGCAATATGTGTGGTTAATTGGAAAATCAATCGCTTTGCAGAGGGCATTTATGTAGTGCACATAGCTTGTGCTGACGATGAACACTTCGGCGTACTCCTGCATGTGCCTAATAGTATCTTTTGTTTGTGGGATAAGAAGGATGTTTTGGGCTGAATAATCCTCGATTTGCCGATCAGTCGCATCATAGGCTTTAAAGAAAGGCAAAATCAGCTTCAGAGTACTACCCGCAGCATAATTTGGCCTATGCAGCACCTCTGCAAGAACATCATCATACTTGCTTATGTTAGCAAAGAGTTTATCTCCATCTGGAATGAAATGCGCCGAAAGTTCATAGGCATTATCATTTTTAGATATTGGACCCTCACAGTCCGAAACAACAATTTTCTTTATGCTTTGCATCTCAGTTGCTCCATGTGACGGATACTTTTAGAAATATGCTGCCCTGTAGCGATGTCAGTTCGGTTCCAAAGCGCCCCACCACTTATGGCCTTAGCACCCTCCTGGCTGATTTGGCGAGCTTCCTCAATAGAATCACCGATCCCCAAAAGACCTATAGCACGGGATTTCAGGGCATAATTTTTACCACCACGAACTTCCATTGAGCCCGGATAGATGCGAATGTTGTCGCCATATTTCTTTGTCAACGCTTCAGCCTTGGACAGATCAACTGGACTATCAACAGCGATTTTATCCACCAAAGTGGGGTAAACATTTGCGTATCCACCGTAATCTGCTGGAACCTTGTAGGTTAAAACCGTCGCCGCCTGCTCCATTGCAACACCCATCAAGTTCCCTTCCACCATTTTAAGACAAACATCAACAAAGTCATCTTCGATAACGGGTAGGAGGTTCATGATTTCAGGATCACCCGGGCGACTGTTGATTTCCAAAATCTTAATGCCTCTACCCGTATGCATGAAAGCAAGATAAAGCGGCACACCCCGAAGAGCAGTATCATCTGAAATTTTCTTTTTCCAACCACAAAACACTCTATTGGCTAACGCCAATTCTGCTTCACGATCAGCCAAAGTGAGAAACGGCAAGTAATCTTCACTATCCTTATAGGAACCCATTCCACCGGTGTTCGGACCTTGATCACCGTTGAAGGCACGTTTATAGTCGCGAGTATCAGGCAAAGGAATAAAGTGTTTACCATCAGAAAAGCCCATGCAACTAGATTCCTCACCTGGCACTTTCTCCTCGATAAGAACGGAGCCAAATTTGAAGCTGGAGAGAAAATGATCAAAAAGCTCCTCTCGGCTAGCAAAATGATCACCCCAAACACCCACACCCTTGCCCAAGGCAGGTCTATCCGGTTTCACAACAGCTTGATTATCAAGCTCATCTAGCCACTTGTAGACAGCAGATTTAACATCAGAAGTTGAGTTGTAGTTTGCAGGGTCAAAAACTTGAAATCTGGGATTAGCTTCCGGAGCAATCTCCTCAAAGAGCAGACGTTGAGCAACTTTGCTCTCTTCAATGGCATAAGCTTTTTTTGGGCATATAACAGGTATGCCGACTTTCTCTTCAATGAGGTCCCGAATGCCTTTAATTATTGGATTCTCAGATCCTACTAAAACAAAATCAAGATGATCCTTGTTAGTTTGCGCGAATTTACAAATTTCATGCACATCAAGACCAGGAATTACCACGTGTTTAGTGGCATGTTTGGCGTTAAACGGATTGCGTTGTTTGTCAGCAACATAGAGCTCAACTTGATGGTTTGGACTGCGAAGAAGCGCATCTGCCATTGCGACTTCTCGTGCGCCATAAGAAACCAAGAGTACACCTGTCTTTTCCATCCAGATACACCGTTACTGCACTATTCTGTGAGGGAACGCTTAAAGCAATTACGGCTGAGACTCTTCGTTCTCATAAATTCTGCCTTTCTCTTCATAGCCTTCTATGAAGCGTCTCTTCATGGCATCAGCCATCCTCTGAGCACACGGTGTAGGATATTTACCAGTAATGCAGGCTAAACAAAGTTGATCCTCGGTCTGCCCTGTAGCGTGAATTAAGCTCTCAATGGATTGGTAACAAACACCGTCGGCTCCAATAATTTTAGCGATCTCTTCAGAGTTGTTGCGGGAGCCGATAAGTTGCCCGTAACTAGACATGTCGATGCCATAGAAACAGGGTCCTATAATGCGGGGAAAAGTCACAAAAACATAGACCTTTTTGGCACCTGCCTTGCGCATCTTTTCGATTATAACTTTGGTTGTGTCACCCCGGACTACGCTGTCTTCAGTGATGATAACACGTTTATCTTTAACTTTGGGACCTAAAATGTTGATTTTTTTATCAATCGTCGAATACCGTTCCAGATTAAGCAAAATGAAGGCACGTTCAGTAACATAGCGATGCCGCCTAGAAGCACGTTCCCACCGCAATCCTGACTCTTCATGGACCCCCATCGCGGAGTCATCACCGGTTTCTGGCACCGACATGATAATGTCACCGTCTTTAACCACTTCAGGGTTTTCTTTTACGATGTTACGTCCAAAATCCTCGCGGATTTCATAAACATATTTGCCGTCAAAGCGTGAGTCAGGTCTAGCGAAGTAAGCATATTCAAAAGCACAGAAAGCTGGACGGGGATTGTTAATAAGTTGGCTTCGCTTAAAGCCATCTTTGGTAGCCAGCACGAATTCTCCAGGATTTAATTCAAAATCACGCACAAAACTGTTCATGTCAAGACTTACTGTCTCGGAGGAAAAAGCTAAGGTTTTGCCTTCAGGATCATGTCCAGCACAAAGGGGCTTTATGCCATGAGGATCTTTGAAAGCAAAAAAGTCACCCTCACCTGTTATTCCTGTTACAGAAAACGCGCCATCTAGGCTTTCCATAACGTACCTTGCCGCCTCCGCCAAATCTTTTCCCTGCTTGAGGGCTAGTAACATTTTGTGGCAGACGATATCAGAATCGCAGTTATAGTAGAAATCAGAAAAATTCTCGCTCATCTCTTTCTTAAGTGGCAAAGTGTTCACAATATTGCCATTGAAGGATAGCGCAAGTTTGATTCCATCCACCGAGGCTGTGACTGGTTGTGTGCCTTGGAGTATAGAAACTTCATCACATTTGCCTGATGTGGTATAGCGAACATTTCCTATGCCTATATGTCCAGGCAATCGCCCAAACCATTCAGTTATTGCGGTGCTTTTAACTTTCGGCACAAGGTCGAGGTTTTTATAGGTAAAATATTGTTTATTATTGAAAGTGAGGAAACCATGCGATTGGTGACCTCGATGATTCTGTGCCCTTAGTCCCCAGTAAATATAAGGGAAAACGGGTTGACTTTCATAATTTATTGCACCAAAGATGCCGCAGCCTATTTTTATTCCCTTCTCGCGTTAAGTAAGCATGTAGTAAACAAGGGGGGTTTATCAATTTTTAGTACAAATTTAAGTAAAACCTATGGTAATTTTAACACAAGAAACGTTAAAGCAAGTCAGGGTTGAGACATACGAACAACTCAAATAAAGATGCTGAACCAACCCAACAAAAATCACCAAAATCTAGAAAACCAAGCAGTTAAAAAAGAAGTTCTGAACCACTAAAAAATTAAAAAAAGGAAAAAAGAAAATGGTTTATGGTTGCCATTTATCGATTATGTATTTAGGTATCTCACTGCTGTCGCGTGGTCCAACTTGAACTTTCCAGCCACTGAGTTCCTCGATTTCACCGCTGATACGGGATGCCTTTCCTGGACTGATGATTACGCGATGCTTAACTTTGCTTTCGATACCTGAGGTTTTGATTGCATCCGCAATTTTCTCAGCTGTGAGTTTTCGTCCTGCAACTCCGCTGTCGATTGCACTGCCTTCTGCGTCTACAACGATTAGGTATGCATTTAGTTTGTTGCTTTCGATGTCTGAGGCTACGGTGTAGAAGGTTAATGCGAAGTTTGAGGTGAACATGACAGGTGAGTTCTCGTCTGGGGTGCCGTAGATTTTTAGGCCTGGTGCAACTGCGACGGGTTTGCGCGGGTCGGTGTAAATGTTTTGGCGTAGAACTACAAGCGGAAGTAATGACCAGCCGTCGTTGCCGTGCATAATGAGTGCGTCTGCATAGCGGACAATTAGCATTGATGCGATGTATGATTCGCGCCATTTGATTAGGTCGTCTGCGGTTTCACCTTTGTTAGCCCAAGCTGCCATTGGAACCCCCAATAGAGGTAAGCCAGCTAAGTCATCGCCGGCTTTGGTGGCTGCGCGTCGTAGCATTGTGAAATTGTTGATTGTGTCTTGCAGACCTTCGTTTGCAAAAGTGCCTGGATCAAGAACTATGTCTTTAACGCCATAATCTTGCAGAGTCTTTGCTAATGAGACGAGACTGTTTAGGTCATTTGGTGATGAGGCAACCAGCGGGGCATCGTACATAATTGCGAGTTCAGCCATTTCTTTCCAGTTTGCTGTAGTTGCTGCATACAGAAGTGGGCGTACTTTGGGTGCTGCCATAATGCCTGCTTCCATGATTTGAGGGTTCATAGAGCAGAGTATTAAGGGTAGTTTGGTGGCTTCGGAGACCTTCTTAACGCATACCTTGAATTTGTCGGCATCGTCAGAGGTGCATCGAACTGCAATCATGTCAAGTTTGAGGGTGTTACCAATGTATTCAAAGCTGAAATTTTCAGTCTTTTGTACACGGGCGACAAGTTCGTTTTCAGGCATTTCGTCAGTTACGTCGATAGCTATTGCTGTTGGATTCTTGTAGGTAAGCTCATGGCGGTACATGACAAGTTTGCCGCCGATTTTCTTAGCTTTCTCTCCAACACCGATGGTTACTTCTTTAACAGCTGGTTTGAGCATATCTTTTAGTGTAGCATACTGTTTTGCGAATTCCGGTTTTAGCACTGGCTTGCATGCTTCGAGTTCGACTTCACGGTTGACAATTTTTGTAGCGAATGCCATGCAGTTGTCTTGACCGCATTCTTTGCAGTTAGTTTTGGGTAAATTCTTGTAGATAGCTATTGGACTGAGTTCTTTTATTCCGCCTTTTTTCTTTTCTGCCATATCAGTCATCGCTCCTTAAGCCTTTACCTTGACCCAATCAAGAAACTTTGCTGGGTCGGCTTTCTTGTTAGCTGTCAGGTAGTTGATTACGTCTTTGAGGGTTTTGACGGCTGCGGGGTGCATCATCATGAACAAATCCACACCTGCCGTTAACAGAGTGAGTGCAGTTGTGACTTCCCAAAGTGGACCTCTAAGCTCGCGGGGTTCCCAATCAGCTGACATCTTAAGCCAAGCTTCACGGGCTGCCCATGCATTAGTTGTACCAGAAGACATAGGTTGCGCCAATTCAACATCACCCATTAATCCGCCGATACGTGCACGTTCCATGTTAGTAAAAGCATAGTCTAAACCGTAACCTAAAGCTGCGGTTGTTAAGTCCATAATGATGTCTTCGCGTGTTAAGTGATCAAAGAGGTGCCGGTTTAATTCGCGTGCAAAATTAAGATCCATTGGTGTAAATGCGAGAACTGCATGACCTGATTTCTTGATGAATTCGCCGCATTTGTCAACATCCATGTCGCGAGTGACTGAACTTATGAGAAAGCGTTCACCTGGAAATTGTGCACACACTTCTTCGAATAGCGCGGTGTCTTTAACTGGGTCACCACATCCACCGATTACAAGTGGTACATCAACTGCTTGCAATACTTTTTCGATGGTTTTGCATGCGTCTTTGGGTGATGCATCCTTTAACAAGGGGTCAACACTGATTAGGTGCATTGTTACCATATCTGCGCCGAACTTTTCGACCGCAAGTTTTGCCCAAGCTGCTGGGTCGCCGACGACTTCTTTAACGTGCATCTTAACCGCTTTGGATAGGGGAACTTCCATATCGAAAACGTCTAAGGTAACAATTGGCTTGTGCGGGATAGAGTTCTCAAAAGTATAGAAAGCAGGAGAGAGCTCTCCGCCGATAGTGTAGGTTTTACCGCGTGTGCCGCCTTCGCTTTTAGTTGCGCCAAGTTTGACTGTACTGATTGTGTTAACGTATTTCTCAACTGGAGGCATGAAAGCTCTTGAAAGCATACTAACAGGTTTGCCGCCTGCAATAGCTGTGGGAAGCTTCAGTTTAGGCATAATTTGCCCAGCCATTCCTGGCTCAAAGATTATTTCGAGATCTTTAACGTCCATCTGGAAATCTTCAAGCTCTATTTGCTTGAATTTAGCCAGGGCCGCCAAGAGCTCTTCACTGAGCTGTAGCCCGTCAGCTTCTTTCTTTTTGTCTGTGTCGTGGTGAGTCATAAAGAATCACCGTTTGTCTTTGCCGTCTTTGTCGAGGGTTTGAATGATAACTTTGTTTGCATAGATCTTTGCGTCTTTAAGAATTATCTTAAAGCCACCAGCCATGATTGGCATTGTACCTGCAGACATAACTGGCATCATAGTACCTGCTGCTTCCTCAGATACCTGTACAACGGACGTTTCTTGGGCTTCTGGAGCTGCTTCTGCTTCCCATTTTGCAACCACTGGATGATTCTTTGCTTTCAGGAAAGCTTGGAGTTCTTCAACATTCTTTGCATCTTCTTCAGTTGCAATTTTATCAACGATTTCTGCCGGGATGAATTCTTTAACGCGATCTTTTACTTCTTTAGGCACCCAAACGATGCGGTTCCATCCACCGTCTGCTGCAAAGAATTTCTTGCTTCGCATATACTCGATGGACATACCATGGAATCCGTCAATTTGACGTCCACCTGCCGCAGAGTCTGCGATGGTACTGAAGGGCAAGCCGTTTACCGTTGCGCCTTTGAAGTTACGTTGTACTATGCCTAAGCCGTCAACTTCTGGGATGTAGAAAGCTACTGCTTCGAAGCATCCACATGAAGTGTGTGGGTGATCAAAGGCTGTATAAAGCCAGACTTTGTTAACTTCGCCCATGCTACGTTTCTTTGCTGCTTCGTTAACACCGGTGAATTCGCCTTTTTCTTCATTAATCATTTCGCCTCTTGGAATTGCAAAAACTGGACCTTTCGGGTCGATGCTTGCTGAGGCTTTGCCGTCAAACCAGCTGATGGCACCGCAATTGCTGTATCGTTGGGGTGTAATAACGCATACGTGGCTGGGTGCGAATGATTGGCATAGAGCGCAACCATAGAATGTGTCAACTTCACTGTCTTTGAGTCCACGAGCTTTTGCGTCGCGTGATTCATATGATTGAACTGCATCTGGGAACATTTCGTTGAGTTTAGCAGTGTCAGTTACGAATGTTATCTGCACTTTTTCGATGATTGGCAATTCGCTCTTGAAGAGACGATAGAGAACTTTACCGATTGGCTCAAAGCTGTTTAAGCCTTTCTGGAAGGCTTTTTTGCCGATGCGTATCCAAATGTCATAACGCTGGTTTAGGTGCATGAAGCCCTCAATGTAATTGAGGTAACCGTGAATGCGCCTTTCAATGACACCTTCAAGACCCGCATCGAGTTTAGCACCTGCTGCTTCAACAAGAATGCCGAACGGATATGCACCGCCCTCTTTGAGGTCTTTTAAGTCTGGGCCTATGATGGTAATTTTGCCATCATCGACCTGGTCCATGGGTTTTACTTTAGCGAGTTCAAATTTTTCTTTAACTGTGGGTCCGCCGAGCTCTACTTGCATGTCATTTCTTCGGATACGTTCGCCTTCGTATATTACGCCAACTTCAACAGGTATATCTTTAAACATTGACATTTTTAATTTCCTCCTTCATTAAATTTTGAGGTCATTACTTTGAGATTTACAGCCCACTCTTCAAGGGTTGCGTTGGGAAAAGACCAGCTAGCATGCACATGATACATATTATCAAGAGTCATGGTTTTGAGCGTTGGTGCAAAATGCTTGAGACCAGATAGAATAAGTGCTTCCATATAGTAGGGCATACCAACATACATAACGAGATCTGGGTGACCTTTGCCGTCCAGACCCATCCAGGTTGGGTCGCCGACGCGTTGACTAATTTCCATTGCATTCATGAAACCAGCAGGCTGGTAACCGCGTTTGATGAATTCGCCCACCATATGGGCGGTTGCTACAACTGGAACTTTGCTTGCGTTTGCAAAGTCAATGATGTATTCGATTGCTGGTTTGCCCTCCATCCAACGTTCAGTAACGTTGCTGCCCACAATAAGAAGGGGGCGTTGGGCTCTTTTGATCATTGCAACTGCTATCTCGGGCTTTTGGATGGGGTTTGCTTTTTTAGTTGATGCTATTTCTGCACATTGCCATGGTTCACAGGACATATAGTTCTCCTCCATTTACTCCTTCATTTTCCGTACCATTCTCGGAAGCAGAGTTGGATCTGGAATTACTGTTTCTTTCCAGTTGTTTGCTGCCAAGATTTTCTCGAATTCATCTTTCATAGTCATGGGGACATCAGCCATTGTTCTCACAAATAGATGCAGATCATTTGGCATGACGCCTAAGTAGCGTTTGCTGAGGTCAACATAGTGGCTCAATTTAATGCTGCGCCCTTTCCAGGTGTCGTTAGGTCTGATGCAGAGTTTTGCGATCTGAACCATACATTCTTCTTTGGTTTCAGATACGTTGAAGAGGTGTTCTGGCGCGGGACCAACGTTGACAGTTTCGCCTGTGCGTGCATCGAGAACTTCCCAGTTTGACGGGTCTTCTTTCCGGCCAAGGAGCATACGTCTGTATTTGCTTCCGTGCGGACCAACTAAGACGGGTATACCTAAGCGCCAGAAGCCTGATGCAATTGCAGCTGCCTTCTGTGAATATGCACCCCAGGCTAAGCCGACTGCGCCGAGACGGTTGTGTATGTAGTCTGCGATTTCTTCATAGTTTCCTCTAAGTGGGCGTTTTGCGAAGATGTTCGCAACTTTAATTGCTGCACCTGCGATGTGGCTGTTTGCTACGCAAGAGCCAACATTGAGGACTCCTCCTGCTTCAAATCCACCTGGGAATTCTTCATACAGGGTTTTGCCTTCGCTATTACGGTAGCTGCCTGCTGACATGGCAGAACAGCCGGATAATACAACAATGTATCGTCTGCTAGCGAATTCTCTGCATATATCATAAACGTCTTTCCCGCCTTTCGGATAGTTACTGCATCCTATGACTGCTACGATGCCAGGGATTTCTCCCAGGACAATTGGGCTGCCAACATTGCGGATTTCGACGTCTGAGACTGCACCTCTGCCTACTCGGCAAAGATTGTCTTCGCATTCCATCGATTTTTCGCCTGCTTTAACGATAAGGCTGTGTATCATGATTTTCTGTGGGCACGATTGTTCGCATCTTCCGCATCCGATACAAACTTCATAGAGGTCCGTTAACAGTGAGAGATCACCTGCAGCTGCCGCTTTAATGGCTGCTGGAACAGCGTGGTCCTGTGGACAGTTGCGTTGACATTGCTTACATTGCGTGCAAGCCTTAGCAATTGCCACAACTTCCTCTGCACTTGGAAGCACAGTTTTACGTTTACGAACAGGAGCAACTGCCTGAGCAACACGAACAGCAACTTCGCCAACTTTTTCAGGATCAAGAACTAGAACACCTTTGACTTTGCCACTGACAAGATCAGAAACTATTTCGTCTGTTGGATCATTGGTACGATTCTTGAAGCCAACACAGTTCTTCTCCGAGGCTGCAATAACTGGTGCATTAACTTTTGCAGCTTCTTCTGCAACATCAGTTCGGATACATTGTTCATCAAGCACCACTACGTCTGCTAAACCTGCACGAATGAATCTAAGTTCCCAACTGATTGGACCAACAACTCTTGCACGGTTGTAGTAACGCGTCATGTCATGGGCTGTACAGCATAAACCGACTACTTCGATTTTTTCATCAACTTTGGTTTCTTTTGCATAGTCAATTATTCCGATAGAGGGAACAACGTTGTGGCCGATGCACATAATGACGGGTTTGGTGCGGTCAACACTACCGATGCCAAGTTTTACGAGTGGCGCTTCAGGGTCAGCTTTTGGATACCCGAATACTGAAATTTGAGCGATATCGCCAACTTCCATACCTACATGATCAACCATACCGACATGGAGTGCTTTCGATTCAAAGTCTAAGTTGTTGCTTTCTTGACCGGTGTGTCCAGTTGCAAGAATTTGGGTAATCTGCTCTTCTGTATAAGTTAAAATATCATCCAGATCGCCGAGTGTTTCAGGCTTAATACCAGTTACAAGGCGACAGACTGGCGCTTCAACTTTCACATTCAATCCGCCGACATCTAAGGGATACCTGCGGCCATATTTTTCGATCAAATGATGAACTAAGTGCCTTGAGTGTGCTGTGTGACATGCTGCTCCAATTGCACATGCTAACATCACAATACGGGATGATTGCGCCCCTATTTCTAAACCGCAAGCTCCACGTTTTCCAGCTGTCAAGTCACATTTACCAAAAGTACAAAGACAGCATGAATCGCAATCGGGCATATAGAAAGGCTTGTACTTATTAAGAAGCTTCATGTCCCAATCGCGGAGAGCGGTTATAGAGGGCATAGGAGTTGGACCCATCGGCTCATTATAGTTGTCATTAATAACTTTGCCAATGGATAACTCAAGGTTTTTAATGAGACCAGAGTTGGTCTTCATTTCGTCTATTTTTACACGGACGTTTTTAGTGGTCAAATTGGAAACCTCAGTAAAGGTTTACATCTAAACCTTCTTACTATCTTTTTAAACCTTTCCAGATTCTTTTTGCAAAAGTCAGGTATGACCGATAGAAAAGAAAGGTTTAAAAAAAGTTATGTAAAAAAAGCGGCGCTTACAGGTAACCTAAACTGTTAAGGATTTTCTGCACAGAAAGATACGCTTTATTTTCGTTAGGTAACTCAAGCAGTGATTTCCCGTTCAAAACGTAATCGTCCAAGTGTTCATCTGCCTCGATTTTGCCCAGGTACTTAAATTTCAAGTCCTCTTCGGCCACTTTACCCAATTCTGCTGGGAATCTATAGCCTCCAACAAGGTAGAAATTCTTAAATTTCATATCCACTTCTTTTGCGATTTTATAAGCGCGGCGCACATGATCTTGAGATTTCTTTGAGTGATCCAGTATATCAAAGATGTCATCGACATCTGATGTTATACGTCTGTTAAGGTTTTCCAAACCCGCAGGCGAATCAACTAGAATGTATTTATAGTTTTTAGTTAAAGATTCCAATGCACCCTTAAGCGCGGAATTAGGCATACAATAGCAACCTTCAATCCATTTAGTGCCTACAGAAATAAAATCGAAATTTTTGCTTTCATACAACCCGTTTTCCCAAATACGACTTTCTATACGCTCTGTTGGAGGAACACCGACTGTCGTGCCACCTTTCTCTATGAAGGTATTCACCAAGAGTTCGGCTATAGTAGATTTTCCTGCTTCTTTGAGGTCAACACCCAGCATCTCAGCCAAATTCTGATCTGGGTCAGCATCAACTAGAAGCAGCGGCGCATGACCTTTCTCAATGAAACATTTCGCCATCAAAGCGGTGAAGCTGGATTTTCCTGTTCCACCGCGACCAATAGTAACAAGAGTTTTCATTTCCAATAAACCTCAAAGAGTTCTATCCTAATTTTTAAGCCAAAACTCGAATATATTGTCTATGGTTCCTAACTTAGGTTTCTATCTGTTTTTCGACAGCTTAAAAATTTAAACTTGAAGACAAGGAATTATGGAGTTTTTAAAAATAATTGATTTACGTTTTCTTTAACAACCTGCAATTGCTCTACCGTGGGTTTACCCCTAATATCACCTAATCGACCTTGAGTACTGAATTCTTTTGAACCATGAAATTCACTTAAAACATACCATTCAGCGATAACAGAGAAGCCTATATGCTCAAGGTATTGACCTATATCCTTCCCAACAGGAATTGCCTCATTAATTCCTGTATGCGGACCTGAATAGGTTACAAAAACTATTGCTTTTTTGCCCTGGAATAGTGGGGCACCAAGCTTAATTTTCCCGTTTTCTCTGTAGAAATTAAATTTTTTCTTCAGAAAATTCGACATCTGTTCGGGGGCATGCCAAGAATGGGAGGGGCACCCTACGCAAACTAAGTCGTAATCTAAGAAGTCTAAATTTTCGGCTTCCTCCGGCTTCTTAATGATTATATGAATTTTTGCATCTTCTAGACCTTGCTTTATAGCATTTGCTACTTTCTCGGTGTTGCCAGTTTTTGACCAGTAGATAATCAATGCAGTTTCAATTTTCTTAAACTCGTATGGCTTCATTATTGTCACTCCCACTCAATTTACGCCACACACGCCCACCATAATACTTCAAATAAGGAATAAGCGGGTCCAATAAAGGCGCATAAGGCTATTACCTAACAGGGTATACCACCATAGAAAACTATGTTTTTTCCTTTAGCAAAAGCTCACATATATTATCAATGGACTTAACCGCTTCAATTTCCTTGTTTTTCAGCGGAGTAACGCCTAGCATGTCGAATTCAATGACTTTCTGATCCCAGGGCACATAGGCAAGCACAATGATACCGTTTTGGTCAGCGAATTTTTGAATGGCTTGTTTTTGTTCGTCGTTCATTACACGGTTGCCAATAAGGTAGAGATGTTTCATATCAGCCGCAGATGCCATGTCGTGGATGTGTTTGGCAATTTCAAGCGATTTCAAGTTAGAATCCGCCACAATTAGCAATGCATCAACCTGCCGTGCTGTACCTCTGCCGATATGTTCCACTCCGGCTTCAAGGTCCAAAACCACTGCTTCGTTAATTTCTACCACTAAATGTCTAAGAAGTGCCCGGATAACTGCTGTTGGAGCACACATACAACCTGCACCCATGGAATGAACAGTCCCCATAACTATCAAGTTTGCACCCAGAGGGGTAGGCACAGAATACTGCTTAACAATATCATCAACGCTGAAGTTAAGGTTGTAAACACCAGAATAACCGGTGCTCGTTTTAGATTCGACTAGATCCTTGTTGTCGGATATGGGCACGATTTTTCGGGTTTCTTCCGCAGTCAAACCCAACGTTAAACCTAAGTTTGGAGATGAGTCTGCATCTATCGCGATTGTTTTAAGATGACGCGCCGCAAACCCGCTTGCCAGTCCCCCGGCAATAAGAGTTTTGCCGACGCCGCCTTTACCTGCAACTGCAACTTTCATAATAATCACAAGAATTTTATATGCAAATAGAGATTCAATTACTTAATTTACGTTACCCCCTGAAAAAGCGTTTTTCCCAAAACCAGTTAAGCATATACCCCACAAAATCACGCATAGCAGTTAAAAAAAAATGCAAACCCCCGTAAAACCATCACTTTTCTCGTTCCCTTTTAGGTTTCTGATCCCTTATAGGCGAGTAGTGGCCTTAATTGGCGCCGACTTTGATAGGTTTTTCCAGCCTACTGAGCAACACCACACGACTCTCAGGCGCTTCATTAATGATCTTATACCCTGTTTTCTCAGCAAGATTCTTAGCGAAAACCTGCACATCTTGATGCATCGGCATGCGATCAAAACCCAAACGCAGATTCGAAAATCCTATATGCATGTAAGCTTTGGCTTCGATATAAGTAGGGTTGGCTTTCTCCACTATCTTAGCGTATTGGTCAATAAGAGCCATATTATGGTCTTTCACCAAGGTCATACGGACAGCGGTTGGGCAACTGAAACTCTGCAGAAGCCCCAACGTCTCGTTTAATTTTTCCCAAGCATGAGGAAACTGTGGTCGACAAACTTTATTGTAGACTTCTTGATTGGGGGCACAAAGCGACACATAAAGCTGGCTGGGGTCTTGACTGAGTCTGGAAAGTTTCGTGGGCAACGTACCATTAGTCACCAGAAAAGTTGTTGCGCCCCTTTGATGGAAAAGGCTAATTAACTCCCCCAGTGACTCGAATAGCGTGGGTTCGCCGGTTAAGCTTATTGCAACTTGATTGGGGCGTTGCGCCTCTTGAAATTTGCGCCAATCCGTTTTTTCATTTCCCTTGTATCCTGAGATAATTTTTTCCTGCGCCTTAAAACAGCCCGCGACAATCTCCTGAGGCGTGTCTCTGTTGGGGTTTTGCATTTCATCCCAATGTTCGTCCAAGTCCCCGCTTTGCGCTCGCCAGCAAAAGAGACATTGCTGGGTACAGCTATATAGCGAGGGAGTCATCTGCATACAGCGGTGACTTTGTATACCGTAAAACTTCTGTTTATAACATGGGCGGTTGTTAACTATAGATTCATACAACCATTTACACCGCTTCACCGCTGAATGGTGTCCAATTAGGTGATATTTTTGTTTTTTTAGAGAAGCTAAAAGCGGAGATGGAGGAGCTTGATTCAAGAGGTAACACCAGAGCTTTCTGTAACATAGAAAAAACAGGCATTTAAAAATCCCTATTTCCAGCTGCAGATTTCATGAATTAAAAAATAGAGGCTGAATAATATTCCAGAGATTTGCTTCTCAAATTTTAGGTAAACCTTTAAAATGCTCTCGTAGTTACTCATGAGTTGATGATTAGCTGCCTAACTGGGAGAGCTATATGCTTTGAGCAACAATAAAATTGTTGCAGCCGCTGCACTGTTTCTCATAGTTTTTCCAATTTTGATAAGCCCTCTAGGGGCTGATGCGCAAAACAGCAATTTAGGGGTAGCCATAATACAGATAACCCCAGCTACCGCAAGTGGACCTTACGGCTCAAGCGTTAACTTAGTTGGAAGCATAGACACCACAAATGGCTCTTACCAAATTACGTTAGGCAAAACAGTTGTAGCAAGTGGTAAATCCGAGATTTTCAAAGTTAACGCAAACTTCACAGTGCCTGAACTCCCAAGCAATCTATATGCCCTCACTCTGCACGACCTATCCACAAAGGTTAACTCAACTCGAGTATTCACGGTCACCACAGGCTACCGCATAACCCCAACACCATCAATTGTTCAGGAAGGAAGCACTGTAACATTAGAAGCAGCAGTAACGGGAACTCAACTTGGCGTTTTATACGGCGCAACTGTAGCAGTTTCGCTTCCCAACGCTGTCGGAACTACCTATACTAAAACAGTGCCCCTAAGTGCACCTAATGTTCAGGGAACCGCAAGTGCAGAATTAACTTTTCCAGATAGCAGTTTCTCGCCCGATGCTATGATGGATTATTCAGGAATATACACAGTTATCTTCAACAATTCCCTTGCACAGACCCAATTCACCGTGGGCATTCTTGACCAAGCGGTATATCACAGGGGAGATACAGCCTCAATTAAGGCAATAGGGTATCAACCTAACCAAGCCGCAACAGTAACCATAACCGGCAAGTCAGGTGAAACAGTTGACTCCAAAACAGTTACTGCTTCTAACAGCGGCATCATTTCACTGAACTGGGCTGTTACAGCAAATACACCGATCGGCGTTTGTACAATTAAAATCACTCCAGAGGGACCTCAAAAAAGCATTGTAGACAAACAAACCTTTACTGTAGCGGGCTACAACGTAAAAGTGCAAACCATAAATCTTTCAGGCGATGTCGTCCCAGATATTTTAGTTAAGGCAAAAGACACTACGAGTAATTTGGAAACAAATGCTACCAGCGACATCAACGGCACAGCTTCGTTTAAACTGGAAAAAGGAATCCAAACTTTGATGGCCTATCTTCAAGACGTAAAGGTTGCGGAATCAAACATAACCGTTACTGGCGATGGAAACTTTACACTCCAATGCCAGCTCACTAATCTAGAAATCCTCGTAAGAAATGCTGACGGTGCCGAAATGTCATACGTGAACTTAATAATCAAATTTAATTATCAAAGCAGCAGCGGCGGATCCAAAACAGGCAGCTCAACAGGGATAACTAACCCGGCAGGCAGTTTCAAGTTAACCTCCGCTTTAGCAGGCGCAACATACACTATCGATGCCTCGATCTACAATCAAGTCTTCAATGCAGGTAACAACACAGTTATCAACCTCCCCAAGCAGGCAAACTCTCAGATTTTGATTATTTGCCCCAACAAAAACTTAACAATCAACGTGTCGGGGTATAACCAAGAAGCGATTGCAGGAGCACACCTGGAACTTGTAGAGCTCTCAAATGGACTCTTCTATTCGGCCACAACCAACAGCAATGGTTCGGCGACAACTCAGGCTACTTTAGGTGTTTATCGACTGCGTATCTTCAAGGATAATTCATTACTCAATGAATCTAATGTGCCGATTTTCACTGATATACAACAGGAAATTAGATGTACACTCTACGGTATACAACTTTTTATTTCAGTGGTTGACATATTCGGAGCACCTATCCCCAGTGTTCAGGTAACGCTTAAGGGTCCTGAAAAGGTTTCAGCAATAACTCCGAGCGATGGCAAAGTCTCTTTTAACAACATTATCGGCGGGAGCATGCTAATTACTGCTCAAGCAACGGGAGTAGCTGATGCCTCCCAAGCCGTTACGGTAACTGTAAACGAACCAACAACCGTTCAGATAAAAATCGATAAATATGTTTCAGTTAACGGTATGCTGATTCAAGCAAGCACCCTCATCACCATAGTGATAATAATTGTCGCCGTTAGCCTGTTTGCTTTAGTTGAAGTTTATCGGCATAAAAAAACGAAACTGCGTTTAAAGCCTCAAATTAATTTTCTCTCACAATAGAACAAAGTTTATATGGCTTCCAAGAAACATAAACCAAAACAAGGCAGTACAAAACAGCAAACAATTTTGATAGCATGAGGTGTATCTGTTGGCTCAAACAAAAGCTTGTTCTCCAGCATGCCAATCTTTTAAATGTGGAAAAAACGTTGCACTCTTCAGACGAGACTCAGTTTGGTGTAAAGACGCCGAAGAACCATGTGCATTAGCTAAATGCATGTATGCCATGTGTATGAAAAGACGACTTTTACCTGGAGCAATCTGTGGCGAAACCGTAAGACGAAAAACCGTTGAAAAAGATTTAGAAGATGACTTCTTTGATACCTCAGTTAAAATGAAGGGAAAAGCGCTGCGTAAACTTGGAGACGATTTCTACTAAATCAGAAACAAAACAAAAGTTTGTGCTCGTGACAAACACGAGTTTTTTCCATTCTATTTGGATTGAACCCGTTTCACGACTGGCGGCTTAACCTTTTTTAGAATTCTATAGCCACAAATGATGCATTTGGTTTCTCCGCCTCTTAATTCTAACTCTTCAGAGGGCACTCTTGAGCCGCATCTCATGCATTCATAAACAATCCCTGATTTTTCCATGGATTAACGCCTGTTCCTACAAAGAAAAGCATTTTACTTTTAAACATTTCCAATACATTAATAGAATGAGGATATGCAGTTGAGAGTTCGCCTCAAAGAAAAGCTTGCTGTTGCGATTCCGCCTCAGGAGCTAAACAAAATATACAATACATTTGACATCATCGGCAACATAGCGATCATCAAAACATTCGGGAGCGACCGTCTAAACGCGGAGATAGTGGCAAAGCAGATAATGGCGACTCATAAATCCGTAAAAACTGTTTTTATCCAGATAAGTCCCGTAAAGGGGAATCACCGAACCCGAAAACTTCAATTATTAGCAGGCGAAAACAAAGCCAGCACCCAACATAAAGAGGCAGGGTGCGTCTTCTCAGTAAACATAAAGGATTGCTATTTTTCTCCGAGACTCAGTCATGAACGACTACGAATAGCCCACCAGGTTTCCCCAGGAGAAACTATTGTCAACATGTTCGCAGGTGTGGGCTGCTTCAGCATTATTATAGCCAAAACCTCACCTCAGACCAAAATATATTCCATAGACCTTAATCCAGCCGCCTACGAAGAAATGGTTAAAAATGTACAAATTAATCGTCTCTATGAACAAGTTATACCAATTCTATGCGATGCTAAAGAAATCGAAGAAAATCACTTGTTGGGAATTGCGGACCGAGTGTTGATGCCACTACCTGAGTTAGCCTTTGAGTATTTACCGTACGCGGTTTCAGCACTTAAAAAAAGTGGGGGCTGGATTCACATATACGATTTTGAGCATACTATCAACAAAGAGGACCCTACTGAGAAAACTAAGCAAAAAGTTGCGACGAAACTTAACAGCCTAGGCGTCAGTTACACATTCGCAAATTCCCGAGTCGTACGAAGTATAGGCCCGAATTGGTACCAGACCGTCCTCGATGTTCAAGTTATTCGGGTACCGAGCAAGTTTTAATAACTCAACCCTCCTAATCTAAATAGTTGAAACTCATGAAACGAAAACTAATGGAAATCCTCGCATGCCCCATCGATAAATACCATCCACTTGAACTTCATGTTTTCGAAGAGAAAGACGAAATTGTGGAGGGCCTAATTGTATGCCCAAAATGCCAACGATGGTACCCTATACGCGACGAAATCCCAGAAATGCTGCCAGACGAGTTGCGTAAGGAATCAGAGGATTTGCCGTTCCTCAAAAAATGGAAAGCACAATCGCCTTCAAAGATTGTTTCTGAAGGCAAACCCTTCAACCTAAAATAAATAACTATTTTTTCAATTGTATTGCCCTGTTTTTAGCTGAAGATTGAATTGCAGCAGTGGCTATCTGTAGAGCTCTCACACCATCTTGACCTGTAACCAGTGGCTTTTTCTTCTCAACAATACATTCTACAAAGTGCGAAAGTTCGGACTTAAGCGGTTCCTGGAAAGGCAACCGTGGTTGCAGGGTCTCAGTTTTCTGCTCAATCCAAAATTCCTGTGTAATATAGTCAAGTCTCATTATGGCTTCACTGCATGTTGCAGTCAATGATCGTGTTTTATACGGTGTTAACCAATTGGATTCAATAAACGCAGTTTTACCATCGTTATAAGTTAGCATAATTTGGGCATAATCCTCGAATTTCTTTATGCGCATACTACCCATCTTAGCGTAGACTGAAGTTGGATACTGGTTAAAAATATAGTTCATCACATCTATATCATGGATGGCGGTATCTTTAACGACACCAACATCGCCAATCCTTTCAGGCCACTGAGAAACCCGCTTGGCAGTAGCACAAACAAGTTCACCGAATTTCTTGTCTAAAACCGATTGGCGAATTTGCTGCAAACCCGGAATAAAACGCATTAGAAAACCGACTGAGAGATGTAGACCGTTTTGTTCTGCCGTATCAACTAGCTGTTGAGCTTGTTGAGGCGTAGTTGCCATTGGTTTCTCAACAAGTACATGTTTGCCAGCGTGCAGAGCCTTTTGGGCTTCCTTGGCTAGGAGGGTAGACCATGTGCAAACGTTGACGGCTTCGATCTGTGTGTTTTTTAGCATCTCAGAGCTATCAGAGTAGGCTTTAACGCCATAGTGGTCCGCCATTGTCTTGGCGCGCTCCATATTAATGTCACATACAGCGATAAGCTCAGTTGATTGGAGTTCTTTGTAGACACGGGCATGATTTTTACCCCATTGACCCGTACCAATCACTGCTACACCAAGTTTCTTCATTTCTTTTCTATTCCCCTTCCTAGCCCTGCGTATATGAATCCTTCTGTTTCCACCTTGGCAGGTTCAAATTTACCCATTAAATCCACTATAACCGACGGTGATTTCATTAGAACTTTAATTTTTTTAAGGTTAAAGCGACCAAGCGTTTCCAGTTCTGATAACAAAACAAGACAGTCTGTACCTTCAACAGCTTCATTAAGACTACGCTTAACCACCCTCGCATCCAGCGACTCCTTTCTCGCAGCTGGATCATAAAGACTAACTTTGGCACCTTTCTGCTCAAGCAATTTAATAAAAGCACTCGTTGCAGACACGGGATTTGCTGACCCTAAAACCGCAACCTTACCCCGCCGAAGAGTTTTTCCGCTAAACCGAAATGCTTCTGCGGTCAAGTTTACCGCATACTTCACCATGTCCTCGTTGATTTGGCGCGCCAACACAGGAATCTTGAGCTTCGCATTGAAATTTTCGGCCGTCTCAAGTAGCAGATACGTTTGCGTTCTGTTTTTTTCATCTGCAACTGCAGGATAAAAGGCAGGGTCATCTTGGTTTATGATTTTTAGAACTGAAAAACAGTCTACGTTGGCGTTTTCACAGAACAGCGCTAACTCATTTGCCAGAGCCACACTGGAATCCTGCTTTGCTAAGTTAAAAAGGATGGCTATCTCAGCGATCTTGAAATCGCTTATTTCAGTGACTTTTTTTGTTAGTGTTTTTAATATTGCTGATGCGACTTGCAAACTCATTTTGTCGGCTGCAGCAACTTTAAACCCCAAATCCGGCTGGAAAGGAATTACTAGAGGGCAATAGGCTAAGCCGAATTGTTGTCCAGCTTTAAGTCCCGAAGTGTTCTCCAGGGTCTCTTTGATGCCCTCCATAAAACCCATTGCCGCCACTCCTCCGTATAACACTAGTGTACCTTGTCGCATCGCTGAACCAATCTGCTTGCATGTACTCAGGAGCCCGTTATCATCGTTTGTTTTCTGCTCATCTCTCTTTATATTGATTGATAGCACAACCACGGCGCTCTGTGAAACTGCATTTTTGAGTTCACTGATAACGCAGATTTTTTCTTTTGTCACATGATTTTTGAATTTTACTTCGACTTCAGGTATAGCAAAGGGGGTTTTGCCTTTTGCCAGTTTTTTCAATACACTCGCATTGGCGTCGGTACAGACAACTTGAAAACCCATATCTGCGAATAAGTTGGCATAAAAAATTCCCTTGTGCCCGCAGCCGACAATGGCAATGGTGTATTTTGAGCGTTTCTCTTTGGAGTCTAAGTCTATTGGTTTTAAATCTTGAAATGCGGGCACAACAGTTCCTCGGCTAAAGGCTACTATAGGGTTGCTAGGAGTCTTTCAAGCATTGAAGTGTAGTCCTTGACTAGCTTCACTGCTTTTTCTTGATCTTTTGCTTCTGCATAGAGTCTAAAGACTGGTTCGGTTCCGCTAGGGCGAATCAAGATAGCACTACTGTTACTGAACCAGATTTTGACACCATCGATTGTGCTGATGTTCTCATTTTTAACTTGCTCAATGATTTTTTGTAGTAGACGTTCTTTTTTAATGTCGGGGCATTCGATTTTGCCTTTCTCGATGAAGTATTGGGGCTCTTCAGCGACAAGTGAAACGAGGGATTTTCCTGTATCAGCCATAATATCGAGCAGCAGTGCAGTCGTCATGGCTCCGTCTCGAACAGCGTGATGAGGTCCATAGAAGATTCCGCCATTTTCTTCGCCGCCTAAGTTGGCTCCCTCCGCCTTCATAGTCTGCGAAACTGTTACACTGCCCACTTTAGTCCAGATAAGCTGACCCTTATAGGCTTCCACGGTGTCTTTGATTAATGTTGAGGAGCTCACGGGTGTAACGATTTTTGCTCCAGGGTTCTTAAGAAGGTATTGTTTGATTACGACTGCGAAGGTTTTGTCACCCCAAAATATACTGCCGTCTTTGCCCACAAAAATAGAGCGGTCAGCGTCTCCGTCAAATGCAACGCCTAAATCACCGCCCACTGCCTTTATGGTTGCTGCCAAGTCGCCGAGGCTTTCAGGGCGGGGTTCTGGGAGGCGCCCTGGGAAAGTGCCATCGATATTGGCATTTATGGTTGTGATTTTGCAACCAAGCTCTCGCATAAGCATCGGGGCAGCGATTCCTCCTACGCTATTAGCAGCGTCGATAACAACATGGTAATGTTTAGAAGCGATTTTTTTAGTGTTAACATGTTTTTTTATGGCTTCTTTGTATTCGTCATTTATTTCAGGCAGCTCATGCTTGACACCCAAGTGATCCCAAGAGACGTACTGAATTTTGTTATCAAAGTATATGTTTTCGATTTCTAATTCCTGTTCATGGCTGGTTTCGATACCGTCGCTCCATATGACTTTTATGCCGTTATATTCTGGCGGGTTATGAGAAGCTGTGATGATTACTCCCCCGTCCATCTGGTGGTTCTTCACTGCAAACTGCAAGGCAGGAGTAGAGGCCATACCAGCAAAATAAACCTCTATGCCCGTCGCCATAAGACCCGAAATGACGGCTTTAGAGAACATTGGACCGCTAGTTCGTGCATCATACCCCAGTAGCAGCCTTTTGCCTTTGCCGAAAAATGTTCCGATGGATGCTCCAACTTTAATTGCCATTTCAGGGGTCAACTCGATATTAACAAATCCCCTAATTCCGTTCGTTCCAAAAAGCTTTCTTGTACTCATGTAAACCTCAACTCTACAGTTTAACAGTTAAGTTATGTTTTAAAATGTTTTCAGAGATTTCTTTAGCCGGACATACTGCAGAGCCATCACAAAGGTGTAGGGTATCTTTAATTCTGGCTTGATCACCCACAATACAGCCCTTGCCTAGAGTAACGTGACTACCGATTTTTGCGCCTTCGCCGACTATTACGCCATTCAATGTGACGCCTTCACCTACTTCTACATCTGGGAAAACCACAGAATTGGCGATTTGTACGTTTTTGCCAACTTTTACGTTCTTGCCCAAAATTGCGTATGGTCCAATGATGGACTTGTCGCCAACGTGTACGCCTCTGTCTATGGCTACGGGAAATTTCAAAGAATAGAGGTCTCCCTTGGGTTTCTGCAGGGTGCCTGCGATCGTATCAAGGACTGTTCTGTTTGCTTCAAGGTAATCCTGCGGTTTACCAATATCCATCCATAAACCTTCCATGCAAAAACCCGCTAATTTGCCTTCTGCAGCCAACTTGGGAAAGACTTCCCGCTCAATCGAAACTGATCTGCCTTCTGGAATGTACCGAAAAACTTCAGGGCTCAGCACATAGGCACCTGCATTGATACGATTGCTGGGTGCTGTTCCTCGAGGGGGTTTTTCAATGAAGCGTTTTATACAGTTACCCTCGCAGAGTTCCGCAACACCAAAAGCTGAAGGATCTTCCACCGTACAAAGGGCAATAGTGGCGAGTGCGTTTGAGTTTTTGTGACACTTAACAAGTTGCTGATAATTTATGTCTGCAAATATGTCTCCATTAATCACTATGAAGGGCTCATCATGCCCAATAAGGTGCTCGGCTTTCTTTATTGGACCAGCGGTTCCCAGCGGCTTCTTGGGCGGGTCTATTGAGAAGTGGATTTTTAACCCACATTTTGGAGGTTTGTACTGGCGAATATAGAACTGAGTGAGTGCGTTAACAGCCAAAATGGCTTGGTCTACTCCGCCCTGAGATAGTCGCTCAAAAATCCACTGTAAAAGGGGTTTGTTAACAATTGGAAAAAGTGTTTTGGGTCTTACACAGCTTAGTGGTCGAAGACGAGTCGCGAAACCACCTGCTAAAATCAACGCCTTCACAATGTCACCTTAGGTAATAATTACAGTATTAACTCATTTTTATATAAACAGTTAGCGGTAACTACTCCCTATCCTTTGCTTCAGATTAGGCGATTACAAGGATTTCTCGAGTTTCCAGAAAGTTCAAACCCAAAATAAGACTGAAAAGGAGGAGGACCACCAAAACAAAAACAGCTCACCTATCGATAATTTGAGGGGAATTGTGTCTGGGCAGCAGCGTGTTAAATTGCTTATTCCCATTCTATTGTCGCGGGTGGCTTGTGCGTGACATCATACACCACGCGGGTTACCTGCGGAATCTCGTTAGTTATTCGCGTGGACATCCTCTCCAGAAGTCCATAAGGCAATTTGGCAAAGCTTGCAGTCATGGCTTCTCGGCTTTCCATCACGCGCACAGCAACCACGTAGCCATAAGCCCTCGCATCCCCCTTCACACCTGTAGCTTTGGTATCGGTAACTACGGAGAAGTACTGCCAGAGATTCTCTGCGAGGTCACAATGCTCGATTTCTTCGCGAACAATTTTATCGGATTTTTTAGCAATCCAAACCTTCTCATCTGTCAATGGACCAATAATGCGCACTGCTAAACCGGGTCCAGGGAAGGGTTGACGGTTGACGATTTCTTTGGGCAAATCCAGCATGCGTCCGAGTTTGCGGACTTCATCTTTGTAGAGATCACGTAGTGGCTCAAGGATTTTTTTGAACTTGATTTTCTCAGGCAACCCAGCCACATTATGATGAGACTTGATTTTATCTGAGTTTTTTCGGAAACCCGATTCAATTCGGTCAGGGTAGATGGTCCCCTGAATAAGGTATTCAGCACCGGATTGGGCTGCGATTTCCTCAAAGACACGTATGAATTCTTCACCCATGATTTTGCGTTTAGTCTCAGGTTCAGTGACACCTCGAAGCCTGTTCATGAAGCGTTCCTGTGCGTCAGCAACTATGAAGTTTATTTCAAATTTTCCAAATGCCTGCCGTATGGCTTCAGTTTCGCCTTCTCGCATAAAACCATGATCAACGTAGACCGCTGTTAATTTTTCACCCAGAGCCTTCGCCCCTATGGCAGTAGCGACACTGGAGTCTATACCACCGCTTAATCCTATTATGGCACAGGCACCGTCGGTTTCAGTCTGGAGTTCCTTGATCATCTTTCCAATTAGGTCTTCCATCTGCCAATTCGCCTCTGCTCTACAAACTTGGAAAACAAAGTTCTCCAACATTCGCATACCATGCTCAGTGTGGATAACTTCAGGGTGCCACTGCAAACCGTAGATGGGGCGGGTTTTGTGACGGAAGGCTGCTACGGGACAGTTATCGGTGTGTGCAAGGGCTTCAAAGTCTGGCGGCGGAGCCATTACAGTATCACCATGGCTCATCCAAACCTGCTCATTCTCGCCTAAGCCCTCAAGGATACCGACTGGCTTGTCAATTGTAACTTGTGCGATACCATATTCTTTGCAGGAGGCAGGTTCCACTTTGCCTCTGACTATCTGTGCTAGTAACTGATGACCATAACATAATCCAAGAATTGGCAAGTTGACGTCTAAGATGCGTGGATGAAGTTTAGGCGCATTTGGTTCATACACACTTGACGGACCACCGGAGAAGATTAAGCCTTTAACGTTTAACTTCTCGTTTAGTGCCGCCACTTCTTCAGGCGAGATGTCATGGGGCACGATTTCAGAGTAAACGCCATGCTCACGAATTCTTCTTCCAATGAGGTGGCAGTATTGCCCACCGAAGTCCAGGACAAGAATGGTGTCGTATTTAGTTGGCATTTTAGGCTCAGAACTATCTGGGTTTATGGTGTAATTTAAGATTCCTGTCAGTTTTGTGTAAAAAGCAAACTTGTCACAATATATAGTGTTCCAATCTTCATGAGGACTCATCTGAAAAAAGTAAACTTTTATAAACTTAACTGTTTGATTACTAGAAGTACGTCTCAAAAAATAAGGTTTAACTGAAAAAATGTGCAGAGAGAATTGTTATGGAATTAAATGATACAGACGTCAAAATCCTCAAAGGACTTCTAGAGGACGCAAGGTTCTCCAGTCGCCAAATCGCCAAGAATGTCGGTGTATCTGTGGGCACTGTCCTTTCGAGGATAAAAAAAATGGAAGACGAAGGTCTAATCAAGGGTTACTCAGTTATACTTGACCACGAAAAACTCGGCTTCCAGCTTACGGTGGTGACAGAAATCTCGGTTTCAAAGGGCAGACTCGTTGAAACTGAGAGTGAAATCGCTAAATTCCCCAGCGTATGCGCAGTTTACGATGTTACAGGGTTAACGGACGCCGTTATAATTGCGAAATTCAAGAGCCGTGAAGACCTCGGAATTTTTACTAAACGCTTGCTTGCACTGCCCTACATAGAACGCACTAACACACATGTCGTACTTACAACTGTAAAAGAAAAATTCCGCCTCCTATAAGAAGCTAAAATAATTTTGCGAATAGCATTTCAAAAACGCTACCTCACTAAAGCAACTTTCTTTTTAATTTGAAAATACTCGGTGAGTTAGTCGTTCCCAATATTAGTGGGCAAAAATACGTATGTCTAGTCAGAAATGCGTTTTTTTAAAGATCATTAGATTTCAGGAACACTCAAACAGTATATAGATGTTTTTGAGCCGATAATAATAAGTCTTTTTAAATTAAAATATTTAAAAAATTAAGCTAATAGGATATTACAAAATTATATATACATCTAGCATAGAAAAGTGGTATTTGCTGAGCAATGAGATAGACCTTATTGTTCAAAAAAATAAAATAATAAGAGAGATAAATTTGAAAATATCTAAAACAAAAACTATAGCTACCACGATATCTATGCTTCTAATATTGAGCATCATCACATCAATTCCTTTCACTACGGCATATAACCAGTCTACTCAAGATGCTATCGATGCGGGCATGAATTATGATTTAGCTCAGGATGCCTCAAACCTTAGACTTTTGCTCTGGGAGCGGTATCAAGACCATATTCCCACTCAAGTGTATATGGTTATGTCCCCTAACCCAGTCGGCGTCGGACAACAAGTTTCATTCGTGTTGTTTATGCCTCAGCAACCTAACGGTGCCTCCGCTACTAATGACATCAGATATCATTACACAGTTGACGTAACTGACCCCAATGGTGTAAAAAAGACTATTGGACCTATAGAATCTGACTCCACTGGCACGGCATACACGCTATACACTCCGTCAGAAATTGGAAATTATACCATTACAGTGAATTTCCTTGAATTGCTCTACAGATGGAATGGAACAAGCACTGAACGCAATTATTACGGTGTCACTTATAACAGCGCCTCTTACACAAAAACCCTAGTTGTCCAAGAAGAGCAGGTCTTACCAACCGGCTGGACACATCAACCTTTACCGACAGAATACTGGGCACGCCCGATTGAAGGAACAAACACTGGATGGTACGAAATTGCTAGCAATTATCTCAGCGGTCCCGGCGACAATGACCTTTACGGTTCAGGTAACCAATTCCAAAGAGATGGCATCGCACCTAACAGCGCACACATCCTATGGACAAAAATTACAGAAGACGGCGGTTTAGTTGGAGGTAACGATTTCTCAGTACCCGGAGAAGTTTTCAATGCTGGCCACCAATATCAGACCCGCTTCACTAACCCCATAATCATGTGGGGAAGACTCTATTACGAACTCCCAGTTACATGGGCTGGCGGTAACGGCGGTTGGATTTGCGTCGACTTAAAGACAGGTGAAACAATCTGGGAAGATCCTAACTTAGTGGGCAACAGTATTGAACCTGCTTTCGGCTACTACTATGACTTAGATAATATGAATAACCACGGCGTTGTCACTCCTGGCTGGCTATTCTCAAATAACTTCGCGACATCAATTCACCCACGCTATGGAACAGTAGGTCAACTTAATTTGACTGGTGTTCCCTCTGGTTTTGAGGTTCGCGCTCCACAAGGTGAACATATCCGAACCCAAGTTGGCAGCAATGGCTACATGTATCAATGGAACTCAAGCAAAGTCTTTGACGACTCTGAAAGTGGAATACAAACAGCAAATAACCCCACGGACTTTAACTTTAACGTTTCAACTCCATGGAGTGAAGGAATGTCTAGCATAAGCGTACAAGAAGTTGTACTTGGCGAATATCTGTTTGGCAGAAACGGCAGCCACCCTATAGGAACTGGCGGTCCACGCTTTGACTATCCGAGTCCCGTCACTATCTGGGCGTGCAGTCTACAGCCTGGAAGTGAAGGTCAATTGCTGTACATGAAAAACATCGATACAATTCCAAGCCCCCCTGACGGCGGGGAAATTATGATGGAACGAGTCGGCGAAGGAGTAGCGGTCTTTGTGAAACTTTTTGAACGACAATGGATAGGATACGATACTAAGACAGGCAACAAACTTTGGGAAACCGATCCACCTGAAGCAGAATTTAACCCATTTGGCTACTACAGCTTCCCAAGCCTAATTCACACAGAATCAACAGCTATCGCTAACGGTCAGTTATTCACTGGAGGCTACACTGGGGCAGTACACTGCTATAACCTAACCACGGGTGAATTGCAATGGCGATACGAAGATTACACGGGCAGAACAGTGTTCCCATACTTCACTTTGATGCTGGGAACTGTCGCTGATGGAAAAATCTTTGTTGGTACACATGAGCACTCTGCAGATACGCCACTATTCAAAGGAAACAAAGTTCGTGCATTGAACGTTACCACAGGCGAAGAAGTCTGGACTATGTACGGTTGGGCTCATCCCTACACATTTGCAGTTGCTGATGGTACATTGATTTACTGGAACAACTATGACCACCAAGTTTATGCAGTCGCAAAAGGACCGACCACTATGACGGTTGAAGCCCCTAAAGCTGCTATTACAACTGATCAAAGCCTAGTTATCACAGGCACTGTCATGGATATTTCAGCCGGCACACGTCAACATGAACAAGCTATGCGATTTCCAAATGGTGTTCCATGTGTCTCTGAGGACAGTATGGCAGCATGGATGGAGTACGTATACATGCAAAAACTGAGACCAACTAATGCAACAGGTGTTGAAGTATCAATCGACGTCATTGACTCAAATGGCAACTATAGAAACATAGGTACAACCAATAGTGATGCAAATGGAGCATACAGCTTCCACTGGAAACCAGATATTTCAGGAAAATACACCGTTATGGCAACCTTTGCAGGCAGTGAAGGTTATTGGCCTTCGCACGCTGAAACCGCTTTTGCTGTTGACGAATCACCAACGCCAGCACCAACTGAAGCTTCGACAGAATCGATGACTGACGCATACTTCATTCCAGCAGTAGCAGGTATCATAGCAACTATAGCAATAGTCGGTGTAATTCTGGCTCTATTGCTTCTAAGGAAACGTCCATAAAAACATCAATCAAAAAAATCTTTCCCCTTTTTTAGTTTGATTCAAAAAGAATAGGTGAAAAGATTGCACTGAGAAGGTTCTGGCAATCGTTCATATAGCCATAGTTTGCATTTGTCTTTTCTCCTATAATTTGCCAGAGCCTCAGTAAAGCTCTTCACCCAAAAAGCTTTCACCTTGTAGGCGTAAATAAAACCGGTAATTTTTCACTTGATTATTAAAACAATCATGTTGAAGGTTAGACCACAGCATCCACGATTTTCAAATAAACCGAAAAGTTGTAGAATCAACAGGTGAAGACTAAGCGTTTGGTTTGCTCATTTGATGGTTCTCCAGCTTGTATTTCTGTTCAGGAGCTGCGATCGTGATTTTTGTTCCTGAAGCCACAGGACCCGTCAACCAAACATTTCCGCCGATAATCACGTTGTCGCCAACAACTGTTTCTGCGCCCAGCAATGTTGCACCAGAGTAGATGACAACATTGTTGCCGACTGTTGGGTGGCGTTTACGTCCTTTGATTATATTTCCCTTCTCGTCTTTGGGGAAACTTAGCGCGCCTAAAGTAACGCCTTGGTAGAGTTTAACGTTGTTTCCGATTTCAGCTGTTTCACCGATAACGACACCTGTACCGTGGTCAATGAAGAAGTTTTTGCCGATTTTTGCACCTGGATGAATATCGATGCCAGTTAGTGAATGCACATGCTCGCTCATAATCCTTGGAATCATAGGCACACCGTTCAGGTAAAGTTCATGGGCTAAGCGGTAGGTGGTTATTGCCATTACGCAGGGGTAACTTAAGATAACTTCTTCGTTGCTAACAGCCGCAGGGTCGCCACTGTAGGCAGCTTGGATGTCACCACTTAGTTCCGCGCGGATAGATGGTAACTTCTCAAGCAATTCACGTGCAACAACATGAGCCCGTTTCTGGCAGATATCTTGGGGGCATTCGCTGATTTTTCTGCATATATACTTGAGGCTTTTCTCAACCTCATTGGTGAGGCGGGTATAGACGGAGGTTAATTTGGTACCTAAGTGATATTTTATGTTCGCTTTTGTGAGTTCTGAATCACCCAAATAACCAGGGAAAAGAATCATAAATAAGTCTTCAAGCACGTCGATTACAACTTTTTTGGAAGGCAAATCGCGTCCCTCCAGGTGGTCCATACCACCGAATTTCTCATAAGTAACCATCACTTCGTCAACTATCTTCGGCAGCCCTTTGATAACCCAGTCTTGTTCAACGTCAGAGTTGTTGCGCATTAGGGTGTCTATCATTCGGTCAGGGTTCCAGCAGTCTGCATCCTCCAAGTGTCTTTCTTTACATTCTTTGCAGTCTTTTGAGCTAGGCGGATTTGCGTTTGAACTCATGTTTCTATCTTCCCTCAATATTGTAGGCGGGGAATATAAGAGGAGCGTATCCTGAAGACCAAAAGATAATTTAGATTATTTCTGAAATAATGGTGTGCTAAGATAACGTTCGCCTGTATCGGGGAGGATAACCACAATTAGTTTGCCTTTGTTTTCAGGTCGCTTAGCCACTTCTATCGCTGCGTAGGTTGCCGCGCCTGACGAAATGCCCACAAGCAAGCCTTCATTCTCCGCCAACAGTCTCGCCGTTTCAAATGCAGCATCATCAGATACCTTAACAACCTCATCAACTAAGCTCATCTGCAGCACATCTGGTTTGAAGCCTGCGCCTATACCTTGGATTTTGTGAGGACCTTTCTGGCCGCCACTAAGCACAGGCGAACCTGTTGGTTCTACCGCCACGGCCTTAAACTCTGGCTTTAGCGGTTTGATGTATTGGGCTACCCCGGTTATGGTTCCACCTGTGCCCACACCAGCCACTACAATGTCAACTTTACCATCGGTACCTTCCCAAATTTCGGGTCCAGTTGTTTCTCGGTGTACTTTTGGGTTAGCGAGGTTTCTGAATTGCTGGGGCATATAGCTATTGGCTGTTCTGGCGTGTATTTCTTCCGCTTTTTGGATAGCACCGCCCATACCTTCGGGTCCGGGTGTTAGGATTAATTGTGCGCCGTAAGCTTTGAGGAGCGTCCGGCGTTCAATACTCATTGTTTCGGGCATTGTTAGTATAAGTTTGTAACCTTTAACGGCGGCGACCATTGCTAAGCCGATTCCTGTGTTGCCTGAGGTGGGTTCGATAAGTGTTGCCCCGGGTTTTAATATGCCCTGTTTTTCTGCTTCAGTTATCATGCTGAGGCAAACTCGGTCTTTGACACTTCCCCCTGGGTTTCGAGATTCCTGTTTGGCAATAACGGTGGCATCTAACCCTTTGGTTAGTTTGTTTAGGCGTATGAGTGGTGATTTGCCAATGGTTTCTAACACGTTGTTGTTTATTTTCATTTTAATCCACGCTTCTCATAACAGTGTTATAATTTAAGGGTGTCGTAGTTTAAAGCCTCTTACTTACCAATGAGAAGCTAGAAACTAAAGCTCCTAACCTCTCAAAGCCTGCGCATCCTATCAACCAGAAGTCAAACCTCTACTTAAAAAGTGCCCTCAAAGCATCCGCAGCAAATCAGCTTTAGTGATAATGCCAATGATTTCGCCTTTTCTGGAAACCAAAACTGCCGGGTAAGTCTGTAACAAACTAGAAATTAGCGAAAGCGGGGCCTCCTCATCAATCTGGGGAAAAGCCTCCTCCATGATTCTTTCAGTCGGTTGCCTCGAAATTTCCTCTAAAGCCTGTCCAGCCAAAATCTGATGCAGAATCGCCTTCTCAGAAATGCTGCCAACCGATTGTTTGCCATCGAAAACAGGCATCTGTGAGATACCATGTTCTTTCATAACACTAACAACTTCTGAAATGGGTGAGGTTTTCTGTACGCTTATAACTTCGTGGTGGAGAAGTTTTTCGACTTGGATTTTGGTTTTGAATTCCAATCTCTCTAACACGTCGAAGATGGTTTTGACTTTGGAATAGGAGGAGTCAATGGTTCCTGCTTCAAGCTTGGCAATCAAAGATTGGCTTACACCTGCAGCTTTTGCGAGTTCGGATTGTTTTAGGCCGAGAAGTCGGCGACGTTTAGCGATATCTTCGAGCGTTGGGAACATACGTTTAGAATGTGATATGTAGAGTAATATTATTTTTGGAATAAAAAGCTGAAAAAACAAAAAAGTTTCCTCACTCAGCCAAAGATAGAACTCGGAAAAGCAATATTAGGTATAATGCTGTTATATCAAACGATGCCAATGGACCCCCAATGCGAATTAATAGGGAAATATGTTCTCCCCGTTTTCAGGTCAATGATAGCCAAAGAGTTAGTTCAGAAACATCATCTTTCCCAGACGGAAGCTGCAAAGAAACTAGGCACTACCCAAGCAGCCGTCAGTCAGTATCTTAGTTCTAAACGTGCCCTTAAAGGGATGGAGCAGGTGGAGGAGTTTCTGCCGAAAATTCAGACATTGGCGAATGAAACTGCACTGAGGCTGGCGAGTGAGAAAATCAGTGCGGAGGAGATTACTGTTGATTTTTGTCGGCTTTGCTCTTCTTTCTGTGGGAAAAGTGTTGAGGTCAATAGTCCTAAGCCTGAGTACTACATTTAACGGTCATATCTTTTCGTTGTTTTATTCTGTTTGGAATATTTTTTGCAAAAATGGATATAACACCGTTATCGATAGACATTGTAGTACAGGAGCTTTAAACTATGCCAAAAAAATTAGACACCATCGCCGTCCATGCGGGACAAGAAACAGCCGATCCCTCAACAGGCGCTCGAGCTGTCCCAATTTACCAAACATCCTCTTTCGTTTTTAAAAGCCCTCAGCACGCAGCAAACCTCTTCGCACTCAAAGAATTAGGCAATATTTACACACGATTGGGCAATCCCACCCTTGATGTTTTTGAGAGGCGGGTTGCAGCCATTGAAGGAGGTTCCGCGGGGGTAGCTGTGGCGTCGGGTCAAGCAGCCATTACGTTGGCGCTTCTAACATCCACGCGAGTAGGTGACGAAATTGTTTCCGCCAACAACCTTTACGGTGGCACCTACGAGCTTTTCCACTATACCTTTCCCAAACTGGGCAGGAAGGTGGTTTTCGTAGATTCATCTAAAATTGAAGAATTCAAAAAAGCTATAACAGACAAAACCCGGGCAGTATACGCCGAAACCATAGGCAACCCTAAACTCGATGTCCCTGATTTTCAAGCTATAGCCGCAATTGCCCATGAGGCTGGGGTCCCATTTGTTGTTGACAACACCGTTGGCGTAGGGTTAGTGGCACCCATCGAGTACGGTGCAGACATAACTGTTCTCTCAGCAACCAAGTACATTTGCGGACACGGCACAAGCATCGGGGGGATCATAATAGATGGCGGCAAATTCTGCTGGAACAATGGTAAATTTCCAGAGTTCACCGAACCAGACCCCGCTTATCACGGTATTAGATACTGGGAGGCATTCGGCAACTTTCCAGTCTTAGGTAACGTCGCTTTTGCTTTCAAGGCTCGGGTGCAACTTCTTCGCGATCTTGGACCAGCTCTGAGTCCCTTTAACGCCTTTTTATTCATACAGGGATTGGAAACTCTGCCTCTTAGGCAACGCAAACACAGCGAGAACGCTCTCAAAGTCGCCGAGTTCCTCTCGGCTAATCCTCTGGTCAACTGGGTCAACTACCCCGGACTGCCTAATCACTCAAGCCATAAGCTCGCCGAGAAATATCTCGAAGGCAAATACGGGGGCATCGTGGGATTCGGCGTCAAAGGTGGATTGGAAGCAGGAAAGCGGGTAATCCAATCAGTGAAGTTATTTTCGCATTTGGCAAACATCGGCGACACTAAAAGTCTTATAATTCATCCCGCCTCCACTACACATCAACAGTTAACTGTAGAGGAGCAAGCAACTACAGGCGTTACCGCAGACTATCTCCGCCTATCAATAGGTATTGAGGACGTCGAAGACATCATTAAAGACTTAGACCAGGCACTTAAAGCCTCAGCCGAGCTTTGACAACCTTTTTAGGAGGAATAAAATCTAAACCCTACCGAGCAAACCAAAACATTCACTTTTGCGGCAACACCAAGCGAATTTACGCTTGAATCAGGGGAAAAAATAGGTCCTATTACGCTTGCGTATGAAACCTACGGCACCCTCAACTCGGACAAATCCAACGCAATCCTTATTTTGCATGCGCTCAGCGGCGACTCCCATGTAAGTGATGAAGGGGGTTGGTGGAACAACCTGGTTGGTGAGGGCAAAGCCGTAGATACAAGCAAGTACTATGTAATCTGTAGCAACGTCTTAGGCGGCTGTCGTGGCTCCACGGGACCATCGTCAATTAGCCCCAAAACAGGTGAGGCTTACGGCGTCGATTTTCCTATAGTTACGGTCGGTGACATGGTTAACACTCAGCGATATCTAATCGACTATTTAGGCATCGAGGAGCTTTTAGCTGTCGTCGGGGGGTCAATGGGTGGAATGCAAGCACTCCAGTGGATGAGAGCCTACCCCAAACGTATCAGATCAGCAATACCAATCGCAACTACTCTCAAGCATACGCCACAACAAATTGCCTTCAACGAGGTTGGGCGCCAAGCAATCATTGCAGATCCCGATTGGCTAAACGGCAACTATTACGGCAAAACAATACCTGCCAAGGGCTTAGCGATAGCACGGATGATTGGACACATAACCTACATGAGTGATATTTCTATGGGGGAAAAGTTCGGGCGAAGATTCCGCGCAGATAAAACGCCGTTCAAGTTTGGTGCAGCCTTTGAAGTGGAAGGTTATTTGCATAACAAAGGGGATAGCTTTGTTCGACGCTTTGATGCTAACAGCTACCTCTACCTAACCAAAGCCATAGATTACTTTAACCTCTTAAACGGCCACAGCCTGGGAAACATCTTCCGTGACTTGGAGGCAAAAGTACTGGTGATTGCATTCAAGTCGGATTGGCTCTACCCTGTGACACAATCGCAAGAAATCGTAAAAGCCTGCAAGCTTGCTAACGTAGATGCAAGCTACTGTGAAATAACCTCCAAATACGGACACGACTCTTTTCTGTTAGAAACAGAGCAGGAAGGGCATCTAATCAGAGGTTTTCTCAAAGGCGTCTACAATGGCAGTGAAAAGGGGCAAAAATAACGTGCCGAACATTTTTGAGTTTCAAATTTTCGCCAAGTGGATTACTCAAGGTGCCTCAGTGCTTGATTTAGGATGCGGCGACGGCGAACTTTTGGCGTATCTAACTCGTGAGCGGAAGGTACATGCACAAGGAATTGAAATAGATGAGCAAGCCATACACCGATGCGTCACCGAGGGCTTGAGCGTTTTTCAGCAAGATATTGACACAGGCCTCTCAGAATACTCTGACAATACATTTGACTATGTTATATTAAATCAAACAATTCAGCAAGTTAAAAAGCCCGATTTTGCATTATCAGAGGCTCTGCGAGTGGGTAAAAAAGCGATCGTTAGTATTCCCAATTTTGCACACTATGTTGCCCGAGCATGCATCTTCTTTAAAGGAAGGGTACCTGTAACAGAGTCTTTACCGTTTGAGTGGTATAACACGCCGAACCTACATTTTCTCAGTTTAGCTGACTTTCGGGATTATTGCCAAAAAAAATGCATAACCATCGAACAAGAATTTTTCAGATCAAGTAATCGTGCAGTGAAGTTTTTGCCCAATTTCTTTGCAGAATTCGGCTATTTTCTGCTCAGCAGACCCTAATTTGAGATTTGTTTTGGTAATTCCGGTACAGTTTTCACGGTAAAGCCTTTAAATGGGCTATATGTTTCTATATCTCCGCAAAGCCTCAATTTGATGCAGTTTCGCGGAGGTCGCCCAGCATGGCCAAAGGCGTAGGACTGAGGCTCCTATCCCGCAGGGGTTCGTGGGTTCAAATCCCACCCTCCGCACCAATTCACAGGTATTCTTGAAATAACCAGAAAACTTTTCTTAAAGCAAGCATTAATTTCCTATGGTTTGAGGGGAAATGCCTGAAACACAAGTACAAAAGAAAAAACGGCGAAAACCAAAATGCTTTGTTCTCGAACCTGCACTGGAAGATACAGCGATCCAGAATGCTATTAAAGTCACAGAAGCATTGGAAAAGCAGGGTGAACACCTCGAAATTCAAGTTTGCCCCAAATGCAAAAGCCCTAAAGTCAGGAGAGCGAAGAGTCAAAGTGGGGATATGTGGTCACACTTGGGAATATTGCCGCCTAGTTACGAGTGCCCTGATTGTGGTTGGCAGGAGCGAGTGGTTTTGAAGGCCACAAATAAGCCATTAACGGTACGTGAAGTCGAATTGATTCGAGAGGCCATGGAAATTGCAGAAGAAGAGTCAAGTAAATTCGCCTAAACCGTTATGCCAACAAAGTTTCCTTTTTCGCATTTTAGTTAAGATGACATTTTGATTCAGCCAATCAGAATGATTAACATGTATATAGTGTATTGACGCCAACCTTAAGTTTTCATGTAGTGAAGAGTCTTCGGGGTTGTTGATTTTTGTGGTAGATAGATATTATGTTGTTGCCTAAGGTTTAAGTTGTTTAGCCATAGGTGAGGCGACTTGGGGATTGAACTGTGCTTGTATACCATAATTTTTCCGGTCGCCATTTGTTCTTGACGAAACCGTTTTGAAGATGTGAAAACTATAATGCGGATAACTCTCGCCAAAACCTATAATCAGAGACAGTTTACCATATCTTAAGAGATAAGTTAATAATTGGCGTTGCCCTATAAACATATCAATTTAGGAGTGTCTTACGTGGTCAAAACTGCTTTGATAACTCCCGCGTATCTATCGGTAGCTTGGGCTTTATTGGTTAGCTATCAAATCTTCACGAAAACAGCCGTTGAAACCGTTGTAGGTTCCCTTGTTACCTATACACCTCTTTTGGGGCTATGGCTTAATTCCCATATCGATACAGTTATTTTCGTCTATGCGTTTGCGTGGGTATTTGTTTTATCCTCAATCATACCTGGCTTGATTCTGGGTAAAGAGCGCAGTGTATTTGTACAATTCATTGTATGCCTATCTTTGACGTTGACTGGGTTCGTGCTGATTGACTTTTTTTATTCATCATATGGTTTTGACCTATCTAACTCCGCAATCCTCCTCTCTAATCCATATACTCAACTGTTCACCAACCTAATCTTTGCCACCTTCTACCTGTCGATACCATACGTACTTATGTTTGGCATCGACTACCGATGTCGCAGAAAACGGAAAAGCCAAAGAGAGCACCTAAAACAAATAACCGATGAATACTTCGGCAAGCAGTCGCCAGAACAGCATCCTCCACCTCTAAGCTAAAGCATAGAACTAGAAAAATTAATCTGTCTTGCCACCTTTGACATTATTGGTGATTTATGTGCCTTTTGTGCAGGTTAATGTCTGGGCAGGCATGACGCCCCAAAATAAACAAAAAATTGTCGAAGGAATAACCCAAGTCTTCACCGACATGGGGATCCCAAACCAAGCCACCACCATAATGATTGTAGAAATTCCAAAGGAGAACTGGGCAAGCGGAGGCAAACTCCACTCCCAAGTATCTCCAGACTATAAACAAAAATAATAAACAGCTCTCAAATACCAATTTCCCTTGTTCATCTATGGATTTTCCATCAAAACATTCCTTTTTTTAAGTAACGCATAAAAGCAAATGTTGCACAGTGTTACTTTACACCAAAGGTTTGGTTACAATGTCGGCTAAAAATCCTCCCAGAAAATTTGTTTCAGTTGACCCCAGCAAATGCATCGGCTGTGGCATCTGCGAGTACGCCTGCACAGTAGAAAAAGGCGAAGGTATCTGGAACCCTATTCGTAGCAGAATCCGAGTTGTTCGCATGGCACCTGTCTTCAATTTTGCACTGACGTGTCGAGGATGCGTTGACGCACGCTGCGTTAAAGCATGTCCTGAAGGAGCCATCACCCAATCAGCAGTTAACAGCCTTCTTATTATCGATGAGAAGAAATGCAAAGGCTGCGATTGGTGTATTCAAGCTTGCCCACACGGGGGGATCACGCTTCATGCAGAAACAGGCAAAGCCATCGCATGTAACCTTTGCGAAGGCGAACCCAAGTGTATTGAATCCTGCCCAGAAGAAGCCTTAGAACTGGTGACATCAGACGAGGAAGCAGAAAAACGCTTCAACGATGCCCTAGAGAAGCTGCCTCTGCAGAGCGAGAAACTCAGCCAAACAGTCAAAAGCAAAGACTGGAAGCCCCTACTTGCAAACGCAGAGAAGCGATCAGAGAAAATCTCAGAAAAACTTGAAGCCCTTAACCAGAAGGCAATGGCGAAAAGAGAACAAAAAGAAGAGTAAAATCTTCTCACTTTTCTATAGTTTTATAAGTTTTCTTCAAAGCCCCTCAACAACAAATCAATATCTAACCCAACATTTTGTCCATTGTAGCCGCCTTCCAAAACAAAAAAAGCAGGTAACCCAAGCAAAGCAATTTTTTTGCCGATATCAAAGAAATCTTGTCCAACCAACCCCAGAGTCGCTAAGTCACCACTGTGAGTGTCAAATCCCGTAGAAACTGCCAAAACCTCAAAGTTACGTAAATCAACCAACCCCAGAGCCTTAGATAAGGTTTCCAAGTAAACTTTGCCCCCTACATCCGGCGGTAGGGCATAGTTAATACAGTTTTTCTCAGAAAAGCTTCCTGTACCAGGGTAATTGGGGGATTGATGCAACGAAACATACGTTACATTTGATTTGCCGAGAAAAACTTCCTGCGTACCATTGCCATGGTGTCCATCAATATCTAAAATCAGAGTCTTTTTCCCCAGTTGCTTGACGGCTATAGCTATGTTATTTAGGTAGCAGAATCCCCGAGTGTAAGAACCCAAGGCACTACCATATTTGCCTACATGGTGTCCTGGTGGACGTGTTATAGAGAAACCGTTGATCCTACTCGCCATTAAAGCGCCGCCGACTGATAACCTGGCAACTTCAAAGATATTATCATAAGCTGGTGTGTCAGAGTCTTCCACAAGCCCCTTTTTCAGGTTCCAGATATATTCCATATCATGAACTGATAGGATTTCGTCTTCAGTTGCAGCTATGGGGTCCACGAATTCGTAGCCTTTTTCTTTTAAGACATCATGAGCAATTTTTACTCGTTGCGGACCCTCAATATGCCACGTTCCATAGCCTAAACACTTCTCAGAATAGACTATCTTTGTCTTCATCGAGATTGCATCCAACAGACACATAAATGTAGCATCCCATTTAAAATATAACGTTTAACAGTGTCTAACTGCCCAAATAAGGTTGGAAATAATGATTGCCCAAAACCCCTTTGAACTCTTTCGCCAAGAATGCCAAAACCTACTAGCAAACGCCATACAAAAGACCCTACCTGAAATCAAACAGCTTAAAATCACCCTCAAAAAAACACCCAATATTGACTATGGGCAACTTGCGACTTCCCTATGTTTTGAACTGGCAAAAAAACTCACCAAGAAACCTCTTGCTCTTGCACAGGATATGGTCGCCAATATTGATCAATCAGATTTTGACCTCATAGAAAAAGTCGAAGCCGCAGGTGCAGGATACATAAATTTCCATCTTAACTTCGCCAAATTCGGCGCACTTACCCTAAAATCCATCAAGCATCTAAAAGATGAATACGGCTTTGTGAAGACTACTGAGCCACAAAAAATCATTGTTGAGCACACTAGCGTTAACCCATTGCATCCTATTCACATTGGTCAAGCCCGAAACCCAATGCTCGGAGACGCCCTGGCACGCATCCTACAGAATAGGGGGCATGATGTTTCTCGGCACTACTACATTGACGACGTGGGACGTCAATCTAGCGTAGTAGCATATGGTTATGCCAAATTAGGCAGACCTCAACCCACCGAAAAAGCTGACTTGTTTGTAGGCAAAATCTACACTGTCACTTCATGCATCGTTGAAATTAACCGCCTCAAAAGAATCAGAGAACAAACAGCTACAGCCCAAAACTCCGATGACTTAGCCAAGGCAAACAAGGAACTTGATGAATGGGTTGCAATCGCTGCGGAACTCAAAGAAAAGTATCCAATTCTCTTCGAAGAACTACTAACAAAAATAAGCGAAGATCAAAACCCAGAAGATGAAATCAACCGTCTCAACCGCGCCTACGAAGACGGAGCCCCAGCAGCAAAGAAGCTTATACGTGAAGTTAGCGATCTTTGTTTAGAAGGTTTCCGGCAGACCATGAAGCGTATTGGCGTAACATATGACTCGTGGGATTGGGAAAGTGATTTTGTCTGGACACCTCAGGTTAACGAGGTTATGACGCGTTTAAAAACAACTCCATTTATTTTCAATGAAAAAGGGGTCCTCCAATTTGACGCTAACCAGGTGACTCAAGTTCTTGACCTAAAAGAAAAATTGGGCTTAAGCGATAACAATGAGGTCCCGCCGCTTACGCTGGTACGCGCCGATGGGACAACACTCTACACCACCCGCGACATCGCCTACACCATCTGGAAATTCAAGCATTCAAATAAAGTAATCAACGTCATCGGTATGGAGCAGTCATTGGCGCAGTTGCAGCTGAAATTGGCGCTCTACGCCATGGGCTATAGCAAAGAAGCAGAGAATCTAGTGCATTTTGCCTACAACCTCGTCACGTTACCAGGTTACAAAATGAGCAGTCGCCGTGGACACTATATAACCTTTGACGAAGTACTAGATGAAGCAGTGAGACGTGCATACGAGGAAGTTTCCAAGCGCTCACCTACGCTCTCTGAGGCAGAGAAAAGCAAAATTGCAGATTTCGTCGGATTAGGCGCTGTGCGTTATGCATTGGTGGATGTTGATTCAGGTAAGCCTGTGGTATTCACTTGGGAACGGGTACTTAACTTTGAAACCAACAGCGCCCCATACGTACAGTACACTCATGCACGCGCCTGTAGCATACTGCGAAAAGCGACAAAAGAACCCGACGACCCCGAGTTCAGTTTGCTATCGGAACGGCTAGAAAAGGAACTAATTCTGAACCTAGCTGGGTTCCCTGACATTTTCATCGAAGCCACCGAATACTTGAAACCCAACCTGATAGCTGACTACGCCAACGCATTAGCTGATAAATTCAACACCTTCTACAACGCCTACCCCGTACTCAAAGCGGATTCACAGCAGTTATGCGAAGCACGTCTAGCGCTCACCCGAGCCATCCAAACCATTATGAAAAACGCGCTAAATCTCATAGGTGTAGTCGCGCCAGAAAAAATGTAGAATACATTTCTGTTTTTATCTACAACTTATACCCTTCTTTATTTAGACAAAAACTTGCGTTTTAACATGCAAACGATGTTGAAAACATCCAATCGACTAACACATCATAGAGCCTATAGAGGCACTAACAGAAAGCAGTAATTAGTGGATGTTTTTTGACAATGACAAATTTCAAATACCAGCCTAATAACATAAAACGACAGGTGCACATTAACAATGAGTGAAGATTTATATTTCCAAAAGAAACTTGAGCCAATCAAGGTTACCAAACAAAAAAATATTTCACAACTTCTCAAAGAAATGGGCAAAACAGCCTATCAAGGACGCAAACTAGGAGAAGCCGTTGATGTCTGGGAGAACATGATTAAAGAGAAAGATACAGTCATTGCAATGGGGTTCGCAGGCTCCATGTCCACGGCGGGGCAGTGGACCATAATCAATTGGCTTATGGAAAACCGCTTTATCGACGTCCTCGTCTCTACAGGCGCCAACGTGTCTGAGGATATTGTGGACGCTATGGGACTTGGTTACTATCAAGGCAGCCACATGGTCAACGACGAGGAACTACTCAACGCCGATGTTAACCGCTACTACGACGTATTCGGGAAAGAAACCGACTACCGCAAAATGGAAGAACTCGTCACTGACTTTGTCATGACATGCAAAACTGACTATAACTACACCTCAGCCGAGTTTCTTTACCTTCTAGGCAAGTACTTGGGCAAAAAAAACATCCCAGCTATATCTGCAGTCGCCGCAGCTAATGAAGTTCCAATTTTCAGCCCAGCCATGGTGGACAGCGCCTACGGCGAAACTTTCCTTTTGGCAAAAAATCAGGGACACATGGTCCATATAGACAGCGTCAAAGAATTTGACCAGTTCGTGAGCATCGGAACCAAAACCAAAGAAGTTGGGGTGGTCTACCTCGGTGGAGGCGTCCCCAAAGACCTCACACAACTCATCGCCATATCCGTCAGCCCAATGACTGAAGACAAAGGGGTACAGGGCAGAAAAGGCGGACTACGCAAAAGCCTACAAGAGTACTATTACCCGCACAAATACGCCATCCAAATCACAACTGACTCTCCGCAATGGGGAGGCTTATCTGGCTGCACGTTGGAAGAAGCTATTAGCTGGGGCAAAATCAACAGCCAAACCGGAACCCGCGCAGTGTGCTACTGCGACGCAACCATTGCATTGCCACTCATCTGCCATGCATTGGCTGACCGCGTTCCAGACAAACGGAAAGGTCCAGATATGAACTGGATATTCAAAGACGTACAATAAACCTCAATTTTTTCTTTTTATACTTTTTAACACATCAAATTATTTAACATCGAAATACGGCTTGTTTTACCATACTTTTAAGAAAAACAATGCTACAAAAGTTCAGTTTATCAAAAAACTAAGCTTTTTAAATTCTTTGAAAAATACACGCTAAATATATACTCCTTAATCGAACATGTACCAAACAAATGAGTTTTTGGAACAGTCATCAATCGAATTAAATACTTGATAGAACATCAGCAATAATCAGAAGACTACCTAACTGCATTTTAACTAATTTTTGAATAGGAATTGGCTTGAATTCGCCTCGTTTATCTATCTTTTTGGCAAGGCCCTTTATTTTTTGGTCGATTCTCTCAAGCATATAGTCATTTTTGCCATCATTGATATTGCGGTGAATATTTTCTGTTACACGCCAGACCTGACCTATCAGGAGCAAATCAGCAATATCAACCATTAAGTCGTTTTCGAAAACCTCGTAGTTAGTAGCGTTGGGATCTTTTTCCTCGTCTATCTCTAAGGCTGTATTTTCTAATTCTAATTTGGCGTTCGCCACATTTTTAAGCACTGAACCCAAAAGTACAGGATCAGAAAGGCTAAAAAAAGGTTCCAACGTATTTAACAAGTTTATGCAATATTCAATGGTGTTTGCTGTTTTTTTTCTGCTATTTTGAAGTAACTGTTTTAGTTTGCGATCAGAAGATTTTGAGTCTGTTTTCATTGATGAACAAAAAAGCGGAACTTCACAATTGAAACTAAAACCGCCAACTATATTCTGGTACCATTCGTCACTGTTTGCACCTCGCCTCATAGTTAAGAGGTTGTCCGGTTCGTGCTTAGAATAGTAATCAATGTAATCTTTTAAACCATACATTTGATAGAAACCAGGCTCCAAGGTTTTACCGAAAGGAACATCCGGACTAGAAGTGGAAAGAGCCAACCCCAAATCACAGGATAACTTCCTCAATCTCGGATAAGCTTTTGGAAGCGACCTGCTAAGGTAAAAGTATGTATCATAATAACCGCAATGATGCAGAGTGTATAAGAGGTCTGGTTTTTCCTTTTTAATGACTTCTTTTATCGCACTTGATTCAGGTCTTGACTGCACCCACTTATAGTTTTTATATTCAAAAGGAAATGTCCATTCATACTGGTTTTCGGTTGGTTCTCGGAAATAGGATTTTGCAGTGTCAACAAGCGAGGAGATATTGCTGAACCATCCTTCATTCATTCGCATCCCACGTTGCTCAAGCATAGGAATTATTAACCATCTCCAGCCAAAAAAATTTGCTTCTGAATGCTTTGCCATCCAATCAATAAAATAAGTCGTTACTAGGCTACCTAAAGGTTCATCACTGTGAGGTACCCCAATTATCAGTCCGGTTTTCTCTCCCTTACCCATAGTAAACATTTTGAGCGGTTTGTTTTCAGCTGTCTTACCAATTGTTATCTGCTTAACTGATGAATACTGTTTTAAACTGTCCTCAAGAGCCTCAATCTCATTTACCTTCAAGAATCCACTATAATTTGGGACTTCTTCTAATATTTTAGCGAAATAGTTGTTGCTCAAAGTTGGACATCGACGCCTAATCCCGGTTTTTCTGAAGGAATCACGAAGCCTTTTTCATATCTTGCACCGCCTTTAGCGACGTCGTTAACAAAGTCTAATGCTGAATCTAAATCTGCATACTGCACATTTCTAAAAGCGCAAGCAAAGTGGACGCCCGCCGACATAGCAGCCATTGATTCGTTCATGCATCCCACCATAATAGGAACACCTGCTAGATCAGCAAGCACATTAGCTTTAATGGCATTTGTTAGCCCACCAATTTTCATCAACTTTATGTTAATCATGTCTGCAATTTCATGCTTCAAGAGCTTCACACTGTCTCTTAAAGTCAATGCGGTTTCATCAGCCATTATTGGAACGGGGCTTTGGTGTGTAACTTCCTTCAGGGAATAAAGGTGACTTGCTTTAGTTGGCTGTTCCAACAGCTCTATATCGGCACCTTTTTCCTCTATAGCTTTTATCATTCTGAGCGCTTCTTCTACTGAATAGCCCTCATTGGCATCAAGTCTCAACTTTATTGTTGAACCAACCGCTTCTCGAATGGCAAGGATAGTCTCTATGTCTTTCTCAAGGTTAATTCCACATTTTATTTTAATTATTTTAAAGCCATCAGAGACTATCTGTTTAGCTTTCTTTACCATCAAATCTGTGGGATTCAATCCTATTGTTACAGATGTTTCTATTTTTTCTCTATAAGCACCTAATAACCTGAATAAAGGCATACCCGCCATTTTTCCGATAAGATCGTACAAAGCCATATTTACACTCGCTTTCAGAGACGGGTTGCCATGAAGATCATTTTCCAACGCGTAATTCACAAGATTAATTCTTGTTGGGTCACAACCGATAACATATCTTTTTGCAATTTCAAAACTCTTTAGCACTGTTTCTTTTGTTTCAGAGGTCACCATATCCGGGGTTGAACAGCCCCAGCCTATTAGGCCGTGTTCAGTCTCCAAACGTATAAATATATTATCGGCAACCTCAATTGTTTCGTTAGCAATTGCAAAAGGTTCCTTTAACTCCAACTCAACTGGTATTGCATCTGCCCGAATTATCTTCATTTAATTATAACTCCAATTCATATCAACTGTCAACCCAAAAGTCGGTATCACGCTTTTCTTCCCGTTAATATAACGACATAGCGATCGCCTAGGAAAGGTTCCTTTTTATGTCTATCCAGAAGTGCTATAAGTCCAGCAGTTGAAGCGGGTAGCACACTTAAACCTTCTTGCTCTCTAATCAAACGTGCATAGTCTTGCATGCTCTTATCTGTTGCGAAAGCGGCCCATCCACGCGTCTGCCTTATAGTCGATAGAGCAATTTCACCGTCTATTGATCGCCAATTAACCAACGGTTCATTGACGGATGTATTTCTGATTTTTTCAGGCTTTAAGTCGGCACAATAAGACGTGTTTTTAACAAAAGCTTGCACTATTGGGTTCATTCCCAAGGAAGATCCAGCAACAAAGCGTGGAATACGCGAGGTCTTTCCGCGATTGTAGAGACTTACGAAGCCCCTATGGATACCAGCTAAAGTAGATCCATTCGAAACTGGAACAGCTACGACAGCCGGAGCGTCACGAAGTTCATCGTAAATTTCGTAGGCTATTTCGCCGTACGCTTTCAATTGAATGTTAGTGTTAGCACCTCCTGGGTTGGCATCGTAGTAACCTTTTTTTTCTGCATCTTGCCGAGAAGCATTTACGGCGTCTTCATAACTTCCCGGGACCCTAATAATTTCAGCACCGAAATCAGTCATCTCTTTAATTCTACGCGTGTGATAGGTCTGGGGAATGTAGACCAAGCAGCGGAGTCCAGAAAGGGAAGCTGCAAGTGATACAGCGGCGCCGTAGTTGCCGCATGAGGCTACTGTGATTTCGTTAAAGCCTCTTCGAAGTGCATCCAAAGCTTGGGCAAATGCGATTCGATCTTTTTGCGTGCCAGTGGGGTTTCCACCCTCAAACTTCAAATATATCTGCCTAAGCCCGATTTCTCTTTCAATATTCTTCCCCCTAGTGAGATTGGTATCACCAACTTCTGAGTCAAGAATTATCTCAAAACTCTCTAAGCGCTCCTCTATCGATCGACTTTTATCAGATGCTATCTTGCTCAGTTGAGATATTTCAGGTGTAATTACAGGTATCTGAGCGCTGGCCCCATCCATTAGAGAAAAGGAACCGTTAATGATTGATTGTTCAATGGGGGTTTTATTGAGACTGTGACTTTGAATGCCCTTGTCTCTTTCTTCCATCAATATTCCTTGTTTTATCGTATTAAAGCGTGATTATTAGTATTTTGGGTGAGAGCTAAGTCTATCTATTAACGCGCTAGTCATCACTGGGAGCACCATTGTAGCATCGCCTTCTATCATGATGCACTTGGCTTTTTCGCTGATTTTACCCCACGATACCGCTTCGCGTGGTCGAGCGCCGCTGAGGCTGCCATCCCATTCGTCCGCTGTGCTAATGTAGACGACGTAGTCTAAACCGTCTTTGAATTGGTTCCACCAAATCGTATGGTGTTTGCTGATGCCACCACCGACTATGAGAGCACCTGTTATTTTTGTGTCAAACATTAGATCGCTTAGTTGCCCCTCGTCTTTGAGCAGGTTTACGCGAAAGTCCTTATGGTCTTGGCTAAATATCCATAGTTGGTACCCGACCGCGCCGTCTGTTATTCCGGGTACATGGAGGGGGATATTGTTTTTGGCTGCCCAATAGAGGATGGAAGTTTCATTGCAACATCGTAACCCGATTTCGCGAGAAAGCTCTGTTGTAGATAGTTCGCGTTTACCTTCAGTGTAGAGGTCGGTAAGCATGGCTTGAATTTTCTTTTCGATGATGACACCGTAACTATCGTTGGGCACCAGCACGTTGCCGAGACGGTTGAGGCCTTGCTGATGCAGTTTAGTGTCGTTCATGACGAAGCTTCCGTGGTAGTAGTCTCTGTGGCATCTTGCAAGGTCATGGTCTAGGGTGCCACAGGTGGTTATGATTATGTCCACGAGTTTGCGTTTAACGAGTTCGCGGATGACACCTCGGGTGCCAGTGGCGATTATGTCGGCAGTAAACGAGAGAAACTTGACGCATCCCTTACTCTTAATCATGTCTTCAAGGATGCCAACACCCACAGATAGTTTGCCCGCGGTGAACCCCCATGCCTCACCCATCTGCTCGACAAGCTCATTTACAGTCATTTTCTCCGTAAATTCATAATCTTTAACTGCTTTCTTCACCAATTTCCCTTCTGGATAACCCAACCATCCAATCATTAACGCATAAATAAAAGATTCGTCTAATCAACACTTACTGGGCAAGTCGAAATGTTTTTCCTTTTGAATACTTGAATGTTGTATTCATAGTTGAAACCTGTGGAAAAGAATAAACCCTCATTCACCCGCAAAGCGAATTCCAACGATGTTGATGGCATAGCAGAGATTGAGAAAAAATGCTTCCATGGAGCCACTGCGTATTCTAAACGACAACTTGAATACCTAATCTTGAAAGCAAACAGCACAAGCATCGTAGAAAGCAATTCGGATGGCGTAATAGGATTCATTATTGTTCTTTATCGAAGAGGCACACAGATAGGATATTTGGAAACCTTGGATGTTGACCCAGCTTTTCAGAGTCAGGGAATAGGGCTCAAGCTTCTGTTGGCAGCAGAAGAAGACATAAAGAGTCACGGGCTAAAGTTTTCGCAGTTGGAGGTCTCGGAGGGTAATGAAGCTGCTATTGAGCTTTACCAGAAAGCAGGGTACAAACAGAAAAAGCGGCTGGGGGTCTTCTACAGATTTGAGCATCATGGCACCTGTAACGCTGTCCGCATGATTAAGGCGATAGATGGAGTTCAGTAGCTGAAACCCAATCGTAACCCGATAACATGGTGTAGCCGCTAGTGTATTGCTTGATTATGTTAAGCAGACTCTGACGAAACTGTGCGGGAACAAGCTGCAAATCGCCAGTTTCCTTGTAGAGATGAATTGACTCGACATGAGGATGTTCTCTGCCAGTTATTGCTATACCATTTTCGCCTGCCAAATATGCAGCATGTTCTTTTTCGTCTTGATCAAGTCGCAACCCACACTTGGCAAATCGCACGGGAAAAAGCGCGGCGTCTTTTTTGGTGTAGCTAATGAGGGCGGGGTCAACGCCGTTGGCTTTCAGAAACAGTTGGATGGCCAAGCATTTGCTACATTCGCCACATGGCAGGATGTCTCCGCTTTGAAGACGGCAGCTGTGACAGCTACGTTGACAACTGGCAAGTTTGGGGTAACGCCGAGTTAAGATACGCTCTACAATTAAACCTGAAACTGGGCGAACCACACTCCACTGCCTCATTGTTGGCATTCTTTTTTGAAACCATTGCTCCATGCGCAAATCGTAGTCTTGAGTTTGGTCATAGACGCCGTAGTAGTGTTTTATTCCACAATAGATGGTAGAGGGGCGAGGGTCGTCGAATTCGCTCCCAATGAGCAGGTTACCAATTTTTTTGGCGGCAAAAACGGGCATGAGATAGAAGACGTAAACTGGAAATATGCAGAGTCTGAGGGGGTAAGTGTCAAGCCACACTTTTCGGTGGTCAGAGCGAATTATACGTAAATGGTCAAGCATAAAGGTGTAGAAGCGGTCCACGTTAAGCCAGACACGCCCTGTGTTAGGTTCAGTTTTGGCGTGGTGTCGGTAGGCTGCAAGCGCCGTGCGCCAGTGTCCGCCACTTTCGTTGATGTAGAGAGGGTAGACTTTGGCCCCGATTTCCTTCAGCAGGGCATATGTCAGGAGACTTTCTTTGCCACCACTGGAGAGCACTCCGCAAGAGTTTGAGTCACCCCCAACTAATAGCGGTAAGTCTGCGGTGAGTTTTTTTGGGGTTATTTTTGCCCGTGGCTTAGCGTTCTCTTCAGTTACATCCTGTTCGGTTAGAGTATACTGGGGTAGGATGTAGGGGTTTTTTTTCCGCGCCAACTTGTTGATGAAAATATCGCGGCTGAAAATATCTAAGAGGTCTTTTAGCAAAGAGTAATCCGATTGGCTTACAGGAAAGTTTAGGCGGATTTCATCTGTGAATAACCCATAGTTGAGCAGTGGCATAGTTGAGGCTAATCGCAGAAAAGGCAAATCATCCACAGACAGAACGGCGGGGTACGTTGCTTTTAGATTAAAACTGGATTGGTCACCACTCAAATCTTCGCAGACCACTTGAGAGCTAACGGAGTTGCCGTTAATCTGGGGCTCGGAGATTGCAATGTTAGTGAAGCATAAAAGATTCGTTTTATCACCCATCTCGGAGTTTCTCAACTGCATCGGTAAGTTTTGCTACGCCATCAAACACGGGGTCTTCCACGGGCACATGATACTTTTTGTTCATTGCAGATTTGGCAATTTTAACTGCTTCTTGTGTCATATGTTCATGGTTGAGGCTTATGCCGATGAGGGGTTTTCCTGACAAAAGCTTAGCTAATTGGACAACACGTCGCGTTTCAGGCATCGGATAATCTGGAAATCCATCGAGGCTGGGGCGTCCGGGTGCGTCTTGCATGGTGAAGCCGTGGACTTGTCCTGCCGCCATGATTTCAAAACCGCCTGGAAAAAACGGGTGCAGCAAACTGCCTTGTCCTTCTATTAGCATAAATTCAGGTTGCGCATCTCGCCATGAATCAAGAATAGCGCCTTCGATTCCGCCTGAAACAAAATCGTTAATCATCGCGTCAATGATGGCTCCATGCGGCCAACCCTGCATCCAACCTGTCTGTCCAGTGTATATCATGTCGGCTTTGCGATTTCGTCTGCGCAGTTCATTAACTATCATCACTGCAGTTGTGCGTTTGCCAATGGCGGAGTCGGTACCTAAAACCGCTATACGAGTTGAGCCAACCTCGCTGATTTCGCCTGTATAGAAGCGTTTGTGGTCGCGGAACATTTTGCGGACATCCACAATTTTGCAGTTGTTTTTTTGGGCTATTGAGGTGAAGTATGGGTTATCTGAAATAAACTGATGCAGACCTGAAACCACATTTAACCGATTTTCTAAAGCATAAACCACCGCTTCATCATAACCGTCAGGCAAGATACCGCCTTCGGAGACTGCTCCGACGATGAATGTTTCTGGTTTTGTTTTTTTGCAGGCTTCCTCTAAACTTTGAAACATAGGGATACCACGGGGTTTGCCGTCTAGAATTTCCCCTGCATCACCAACCGAAGACACAGTGGAATCAACGACGCCAACTATTTGGTAGCGTGTGGTATAGCGGACTAAGCCATGGGCTGTTTTGCCGTTTGCGTTAAGGTATTCTCTGTCACAGTACACGACTGCTTTTTCTTTTTCTTGTAAATTGCTCATGCTTTTCGTCCTGTCAAAATGACGACGTAACGGTCACTGGGGTACGCTTCCTTTTTATGCCTATCAAGTAGGGCAATTAGTCCTGCAGTGGATGCGGGAAGCACATTTAAGCCTTCTTTATCTCGAATTAAACGGGAATAATCCAGCATACTTTTATCAGTGGCGTAAGCTGCCCACCCATGACTTTGCCTTATTGCAGCTAAAGCATAGTCGCCATCAATGGAGCGCCAATTTATCAGTGGCTCATTAATGGAGGTATTGCGTATTTTATCTGGATTCAAGTCACAGCAATTAGTCATATTTTTGACGAAGGCGTTTATGATTGGGTTCATGCCGTAAGATGAACCAGCGATGATGCGGGGTATGCGCGAGGTTTTCCCTCGATTGTAAAGGCTGACAAAGCCGCGATAGATACCGGCTAGAGTGGAGCCATTAGAGGCGGGTACTGCCACAGCTGCAGGTGCGTCTCGGAGTTCATCATATATTTCGTAGGCTATCTCGCCGTACGTTTTAAACTGTAGGTTGGTATTGGATCCACCTGAGTTAGCGTCATAATAACCGTTTTCATCGGCTTTCTGGCGAGAAACCGTCACGGCTTCCTCGTAATCGCCTGGGACCTTAATCAACTCGGCGCCCAACTCTTTAATTTCCTTGACCCGGTTAACATGATAACCCTCTGGAATGTAGATCAGACAGTGCAAACCAGATAGATAAGCCGCAAGTGCGATGGCTGAACCGTAGTTACCACAAGAAGCAACTGTAATTTCGCTGTAGCCTCGACGAAGAGCGTCAAGGGCTTGGGTGAAGGCGATACGATCTTTTTGGGTTCCGGTAGGATTGCCTCCTTCGAATTTGAGGTAAATCTGGCGGAGCCCAACTTCCCGCTCTATGTTACGTGCACGAGTGAGACTAGTATCTCCTACTTCCGAGTCAAAAATAATCTCAAAGCACTCCAGACGCTCATCTAGGGGCTTGCTACGATCGCGGGCAATTTTGCTTTCAAAAAAAAGCTCCGGCGTTATGGAAGGTACACGTGGGGTTGCACAATCTAAGAGAGAAAGAGCCCCATGGGCTTTCATTTCATCATTATATTCAAGTCGGGCGGCATCATTTTTTTCCATAAATTATTCCTTGTCAAGGTGTTTGGATATTTAAGGGGATTCAGCTAAATTCCTTCAAAATGTTGGATAAAACTTATCTTAGATAGCTTAAAATCGGGAGGATTTATGTTTAGAAAATTAGCTTGAGAAACGAGTTTTTGATTGCTTGTGTTGCCTTTTAGGGATGATTCAATTACTGCTGAAGAACTCATCTCTAGCAAATCATAGTGGTGGACGTTTAGAGCAACCAGCACTCATAGGACACCAGGTAATGTGAAACCCGTATAATGGAGGTGTATTTAAAATTAGCGATATGTTAGAACAAGTTCCAAGCCAAAATACTCAAGAAGATACAGGTGCCGATTTGCCTGAAAACTGTTACAATATTGATAGATAAAGCTTAACCTTATTACTCAAAAAGATTATCAAAGATGAGATGAGCTTTGAGATTCAAGTTATAAGTGACCTTGCTGTCTTGATGGTAATTGCGTCAATAGTGGCCTTCATATTCCATAAGCTACGACAGCCTCTGATAATAGGCTATTTAATCGCAAGTGTCCTTATCGGTCCCTATATGCTCAATCTTGTCAGAAACGTCGATTTCATAAATGTTTTCGCAGAAATCGGCGTTGTGCTGCTCCTTTTCACCATTGGTCTTGAATTCCCCATTCGCAAACTCAAATCAATGGGAGTGTTGTCATAGGAGTTTCAGCAATCGAAATTGCCTTGATGCTTATTATAAGCTGGGCATTAGGCTCTTTTTTGAATTGGGGATTCTATAATACCCTCTTTTTGGGGGCGGCCCTTGCAAGCAGCAGCACAACCATAATAGCCAAGGTTCTGGGAGACACAGGGAGACTCAAAGAGATATCCTCCACCATAATGCTTGGAATACTGGTAGTTGAGGATGTGTTTGTGGTGATTTTGCTTGCTATGCTCCAGAACCTCGCTATCGCCCAAGCCTTTTCCATAACTTCCACCGTGTGGCTTGTAACTAAACTAGTTGTTTTCATAGGCGGCACCCTGGTTGTCGGCGGTTTTTTGATACCTAAGCTAATTGACCGCTTCGCCCAAGTGGAAAAGCAGGAGTTACTCTACATTTTGATGCTAGGAGTATGTTTTGCTTTCGCCATAATGGCAACACAAATCGGCTTCTCCGCAGCCATCGGCGCCTTCATAATTGGAGTTGTCGTCGCCCGATCACGCCGCAGAGAAGAAATTAACCGTCAAATAGATCCTTTCAAAATCGTTTTCGGAGCCATCTTTTTCGTTTCCATGGGGCCCTGATGGATATCACCCAGATATCCACCTACTGGATACCGGCTGTTCTCATAACTTTGGCTGTCCTACTGACCAAATTGGCTAGCTGTGGCTTTGGAACTCGGGTATTCGGCTACGACAAAAAGACTTCGCTGAGGGTTGGGCTTGGTATGGCGCAGATAGGCGAGTTCGCTTTCATTGTTGCCAAAACTGGACAGGACATAGGCGCGATAAGCGATTTTGTATTACCTATAATCGGCGTCGCTACAATGATTACTGCGTTTATAACGCCATATTTAATCAAATTCTCCTTCAAGTAGCTAGAGGAAGCCTGCTTCTCGAAGCTTCAAAGCAACAGCAAGGTTGCCATTGAATTGGACTCTTCCCGTGAAAAAAGCCTTCTCCGCACTAAGTTTTCCATTGACCATATCCATAAAATCCGTTAGGCTCATCTTCAATGTTAAATTTGGGGATTCAGCCTCACCCTCCACAACCGCGATTTTTTTATCCTTTACGGTAATTACCCAGCTGCCACCCTCGGGGCCAGAAATTTTAATCTGAGCCACAACATTGATGCCCTTGGCTTTTTCTGGGTTAAATCTAGTAGGTAAGACTTTTTCAAAAAATTCCTGTGGAGTTTGTACTTTAGCTTCCATTTTTTTCAATCCGTGGCTTTCTGCAATGTGTAACTCGGGGTTTTTGAACTTTCTGATTCTATCGAAAAAGATCTTTCTCTTTTGGGCGTGTAAGAACGATTTCAGAGGAATCTTCGGTTGCAAGGTAAGCATAACCTCGAACTATGGCGACTGGAATCCCTTCATTGGCTTGTCCAATCACTAGCTCTGCAGCTGAAGCCAACTCATCCGCCACAGCCGTTTGTTTTATTCGTAATACATAACCAAAAAGGTCCTTCTCACCGCGTCTATCCCGAATTGGCTTAAAGCCAGCGACACCAACAGCGATGTTGATTTCGCCCATTCGAAACGGTCTGCCGTGTGTGTCTGAAATAATCACAGCCACATCTTTGCCTGAGAGACGCTTGATTTCTTGGCGAATATTTTCGGCAGAGAGATTAGGATTTTTAGGTAGAGGCACAACGTTGCGTTCTCCGAATACGTTGGAGCGATCAATGCCTGCATTAGCACAGATTACGCCGTTAGTGGTTTCGGTTATGATGCTGTTTTGCCCGATTCGGACTATTTCGCGGGTCTCCTGAAGAATAACTTCAACTAGAGCGGGGTCTTTGTTGGTTTGCTTCGCAATTTCAAGTGCTCGAGGTGAAGGCTTGACTTGGTCAAGGTTGACGATATTTCCCTCAGCTTTGGAGACCACTACATGCGTAACCACTACAACATCATGAGGTTGGATGGGGATTCTCTGTTTTTCTGTGGCTTCTACGATAATTTTTCCTAAATTGTCGCCTTCATGTATCAATGGTAAACCTTCAACCGGAAGTACGTTGATAATGTTCGTAATATGCCTCTCCTACCAGAAAGCCCAAGCACCTAAACTTAAATTTTATCTTTTTTTACAAGCTGAGAGTGTTTAAATATTTGGTTAACCCCCCGCAACAAAATTTTTTGAATGATTAGTTGAGGTATAGTTTTAGAGTTTTAAAAGGAGAAAAAGGAATTCTCTAAGAAATTCCGACGTAATCCGTTTACAATGACCCATGGATTATCTGGTTTATTGTTGGTTCAAAAAACTTTCTTTTTTGATTAGGAAATAGTGAATTCTGTTACTTTTATCGTTTAAACTTGTTCAGCAGTAATAGAGTTAAGGAAAAAACTTGTTTTTCATGAAAAAAATCCAACATCTAAGTTTTTTCTGATCAAAAAAGCTTATTGGTTAATAGATAAAAAAGACAAAATTGAAATTTTGGGAGGAGACCTTGGAGGTCTCGGTTGATTCGGTTTTAACTTCTGAACTTCTGAAGTTTCTGCAGCATCAATTTGTCGCCTTCGGCGTCACCAGCACATGTTGCGATGATACCGTCAACTAGACCGACGCATTTTTCTGCTTTCTCTTCAACAGTTTCCATTGTGGCTGTTACTGGCCAACCGATTATCTTCACAATTTCTTTGTTTTTTTCTGTTCCAACGAGGAAATATGCGAAAAGTGGCTTGTTGAGCTTCTTGCATTCTGCAGATACTGCTTTGAGGGCGTCGAATGAGTCATCATTTAAGCGCATGAAGTATACGAAATCCCATGATTGACGGACACGCTCGAGAGTTTCTTCGATTGAGCGTCTTGCAGTTAGGAGACAACCGAGTTTCAGGTTTTTGGTTTTAACGTCGTTGCGAATGAAGTCACGTGCAACCTCTGATGATGAAAGAGGTGCCTTGATTGCTTCGCCATAATGTGGCTTGTCGCCCATGGTTACTGCTAATCCGTCTAAGCCGACGATGTCGGATGCGAGTGCTAAGCCTCCCACTTCAACTGGGCCTTTATAGTGTAAAATGAAGATTGGGCAAACGTATTTGTCAGGGTACTTGTTTTTGAGTAAGCAACTAACGACTACACCACTTGGCGCTGGGAAACCTGCTGCACTGTCGGTTACGTTCCATCCGTCAACGAGATCTTTGAGTTCTTCTGCAAGCTTAAAAAATTTACGTGTTGGCACAAACTCGTTTAGTATTTTCATCGAGATTCATCTCAGTCATAGAGGGGAGGCTTTTGAGTTAAAAAATCTTTTGCAATCCGCAGGGGTATCCAAAGGTTAAGACCATAAAAAGGCAACAACTCCAAAACCCGCCTGTTCAATGACTATTTAAACAAGAAAAGCTCTTTTTAGCCCGAATTCTCTTAAGCTCACATAATCGTGCAACTTCAGCTTTATCTGCTGGTTCCAAAGCAAAATCATGGTTTGCCACCAGTGTCTTGCCGACATCTGAACGCACAATCACCGTGGAGTAGCCTTGCCTGCTGCCCACGGAACCAACCGAAACATCCGCCAGTCGCGAAACAAAATCATCACAGAAAGTGCATACCTTCTCCGCGGCGCAATCGAGGTCCTTTACCTTGCAACTGACTTCGCCACCATCAAAGTCTGCCGTAAATTTTCCGTTGTGAACCTTCGTTTTCTTTACGTTATCTAAATCGACACCGAGGCGCTCTTTAACCTGTTGCTTCAGCTTATCGCGGTTAAAAGCTTCAAAACAGAACAAGCCAATGATTGTGATTTTGCAGTCACCTGGAAGGGAGTGCTGAATTTTTCTTACTGTGTGGATCTCACAGGGCGTGCAGACAATGGCTAAACGTTTTTTACCCCGTGCGATAAGTTCGCGGAGTTTGGCTGTGACGTTGACTTTGAGGTAGCTTGTGCCGCTTGAGGCAGAGATATCGTGTGGGTTTTCGGCAACCACAACGTCAGCAGTGTACCCTTCCATTCGACGCACCATGATAGCAGCGTCAAAAAGACCCTCGCCCAAGCCTTTCTGGAGCAGCGCCGTTACTACGCCACCGTCTTGCCCCGTCAAACAGCTTTTAGCTGAGAATAAATCGCAGAAGACACCTAAATCTGCGTCTTTGGTTCCCTTCAAAAACTGCCGCACAAATACCTCTTCCTGCAGTGCCTTGCGTTTTAGGAGGTCGGTTAGTTTAGACGGAATAGAAAACTGTATCACTCTCCAATAAATAAAAGGGTAAGAAGGCAAATAAATTTTAAGCGCTCTGGAAAACCCTAATTCTGTACCACTGCAAATGCATGACCCATTTTTAAAAGCTTTCATTAGGACATTACATTTGAGAAACATATAGCCGTTCCTCTCAAGAAGATCAGGTGACGAGTTGTATACGGAGTTAGCTATTGATGAAGAAACTGGAAAATTTGTATATCTTGAACATATCCTCAACGGGGACGTAAATGGGTGAAATCCAATCCATCTAAGCTAAGAAAACTATAGGGCAAAGAGATCAGCGATTCTCTATAATAAGGCATTCCTTGTTGGATTAACATATATCTAATCAGAAGAAAAAATTGTCGAGGACACAGAAGTTCTTTGGACTGAGGCTTTTTGCCATATAAAACGATGCCTGAAGAGCCAAACGAGAGTGTATGCTTGAAGCAGGAATAGAATGAATTAAAACAGACATTGCCCAAGTTGGATATACTTAAATACTATTTTTTTGCCCTAATGCTCTAACAACTAAACGGTAACTAATCATGGTAAGCGAAGGGAAAGGAAGGCTATTCCGCAGAAAAGACGGCAAATATCTAGTTTATCTCCCCAAAAACCTTGCTGAGGACAGTATGTTCCCAATCAAAGGTGCAGACGCAATCTTCGTTAAAGTAAACTTCGAGTTAGGTGACAGTAAACTTTTAGTTGAGAAATGGCAGGAACCCTAAAGCATACTTCTACTTAGAAATTGAAATAAACAACCCAACCATTCTACTATTTTGGTGGCAAATTTTGTCTTCCCTTGAAAAAGTCATTGATCAAATCAAAACTGAGCTTATGACGAAAAATCAGGTTCGCGAAGAAACCCATGAGAGCATGCGCAAGGCCACCAGTCTCTCAAAACAGGCAATTCTGCTGTTACACCAAAAACGCCAAGGCGACGCCTCAAAGATGCTGGCAGAGGCAAAAGAGAAAATCCAAAATCTGCAGGTCTTATCCAAGAAGTACCCAGAAATTATCTACGGCGGGATGTTCAACGCGGCGATGCAGGAATTCTCGGAAGCATCTATTCTTTTGACTTTGGTTGGAGAGAATCGTTTTGTTACCCCCCTCGAAATCAACGTGCCTTCAGTTGACTATGTACTTGGGTTAGCAGATGTTATTGGTGAATATAGGCGGTTGGCTCTGGATTATCTTCGGGATGGTAAAGTAGAAAAGGGCGTAGGGTGCCTTGAAGTAATGGACCAAATCTTTATTCAACTTCTCGCGCTCGATGAAGCATATATGTTGGTTCCAGGACTACGGCACAAATCTGACATCGGAAGGCGAATCATCGAATCAACCCGAGGTGATATAACCTTGGAAGTTCGACGCAAATCGCTTGAGGATTACCTCAAAAATCTTGAAGTACCCAAAACCACGGCTAAGCGAAAGAAAAAAATAAAAAGTAAAGCCCAAACTATCTGAGAATTTCTCGAAGGTAGATGTTGTATTTCTTTGGCTTTCTTCACCTAAAGATGTGGTATCCACCTGTGCAGGGACCAAAACCGACATCATCGAACCAATGTTTAGGCTACAAGTTTCTATCATAGACGTGACTGGTCGGACAAAGAAAGCAAAGTAAATATTCCAACTCGCGGTAACATTTGCTCCGTGTAAACAGATGGTAGAGGAAATAAGTTTTACTGACTTTGAGAAAATTGATCTGCGCATTGGCAAAATAGTTGATGCCATCCCGGTCCCCGAATCCAAAAAACTCATCCAAATCCAGGTGGATTTTGGAGAAGAAAAACGTCAATGCGTCGCTGGGCTACTTAAATACTACCAACCAGAAGAGTTGGTGGGCAAAAAATGCGTGTTCCTCCTCAACCTTCAAATACGAAAAATAGCGGGACTTGAGTCACAGTGCATGATTCTAGCGGCTGAAGATGAACCAGGGAACGTATCGATATTACAACCCGAAAAAGACCTGGCCGAAGGCAGTAAAATCTGTTAAAAAAAGACAGCTAATGAAAAACTTTATGCCTCGGCAATTTTCAGAAAAGAAAGTCGTTTAAATTTATTCTTACGGTTATAGGAAAAGTTAAATTAATTATGGTAGAGGATATTTTACTGATTTATTGTGGAAGGTCTCGTTTATGGCAGTTAACCAAGATTCACTTATGTGGGTTGAGAAGTATCGACCTCGAAACCTCGATGAAATCGTAGGCTTAACAGACATTAAAGAAAGCCTCAAGGCTTTTATGAAGAACCCAAAAACTATGCCCCATCTTATGCTGGCAGGCATCCCCGGCACAGGAAAAACCACCATAGCACTCGCCATCGCCCACACTCTTTACGGCGACAGTTGGCGAAACTTCACATTGGAACTCAACGCTTCTGACGAACGCGGCATCGACACCGTGCGCGACCGTATTAAAGATTTCAGTCGATATAGTCGCACCGGTTTCGGTGGCAATATACCCTTCGCACTCATCATTCTCGATGAATGCGACCAGATGACGGGTCCAGCACAAACCGCGCTTAGGCGTATCATGGAAATCGGTAGCCGCACCAGCCGCTTCATATTAATCTGCAATCAATCAAGCAAGATAATCGAACCCATCCAAAGTCGATGCGCCATATTCCGCTTCTCGCGCCTTGACCGACAAGCCATGAAAGAGCACCTAATGTGCATCGCGCAGAAGGAGCATTTGACGTTGTTACCTGAAGCGGCGGAGCGAATCGTAGATTACTCCGAGGGCGATTTACGTCACGCCATCAACGCGCTGCAAACCGCATCTGCCTATAAAGAAGGCGAAGTAGATGAGAAAACAGTATCTTTGGTCATAGGCGAAGCCAGCCCAATGCTGGTACAGAAGATGATACGTAAAGCTCTCTACGGTGACTTTTTGGAAGCAAGGAAAACCATGTATGACATAATGGGCAACTTTGGTTTCTCTGGCTCAGAAATTATTCGTCAGGTGCAACGGGAAATCTTCAAAATGTCAGATTTAACGGCAGAGCAGAAAGCCGACATTTCACAGGTCATTGGTGAATATGATTATCGCTTAACACAGGGAGCTAACAGTGACATCCAACTCAGCGCTCTACTTGCGCAGTTTGCCAAATTCGGGAAAGGTATAGAGGAAAACTATGCAACGAAATGATCTGCTATGGGTTGAGAAGTACCGCCCCAAAAAAATCGAGGATGTAGTTGGCAACGACGAAGCTAAGGCGCTGTTTCTAGAGTGGCTAAAAAACAAGCGGCACACAAAGAAAGCTGTGTTACTCTCTGGCCCTGCAGGTGTAGGCAAAACCGCGTTGATCCTCGCCGCATCTAGAGAATTCGGCTTCACCGCCGTAGAAATGAACGCAAGCGACACACGCTCTGAGAAGGCCATAAACGCTGTCGCTAAACCTGCAACATCCTATAAGTCACTTGACAGCTTTACGGGAGAACGAAATAATACACTTGGCAATGTGCTGTTCCTCGATGAGGTCGACGGCATCGCAGGTAACGAAGACCGCGGCGGCGTTAACGCTATCATTAAAATCATCGAGCAATCACTAGTCCCCGTAATAATGGCGGCAAACGACCCCGAAATAGACAAGCTTAGACCCCTAAAGAGGACCTGTTTACTGGTGCGTTTCCAACAGGTCCGCATCCCACTCATCATCGCATTGCTCCAGAAAATTTGTCTTTTAGAACATGTTCAGGCGGAGTTTGAAGCGCTTGAACGCATCGCCCAAAACAGCAAGGGGGACGTTCGTTCTGCCATCAACGATTTGCAAAGTCTCAGCGAAGAAAACCATATCTTAACTCTCCAAGATACCGTGATGTTGAGCAGTCGAAACAAAGACATAAGCATGGATGATACGTTGCGGGGTTTCTTTTCATCCTCCGCCATAGCTGATGTTTCGAGGCTACTGAGTTACTCCAACATTGATTACGATGATTTTCTGCTCTCCGTAGCCGACAACTTACCCAAACGTTACACTGAACCAGGGGAACTAGCTAAAGCCTTTGATTTTGTGTCTCAGGCTGACATGTTCCGGGGCAGAATTGGCACTGAAAATTGGCATCTGCTCAAATATTTCTTCAACGAATTGGCACAAGCCGCATCGGTGAACCCAGAATCATACAAATCTTTCACCCTAATAACCCCGCCCATCCGAATCATCACCTTGTTCTGGACTAAAGGAAAACGCACTAACCTCAATAGCATATGCAGAAAAATCGGCACCCAATGCCACGTATCTATCGAAACCGCCAAACATGATTTTGTCCCCTACATCAAGTTGATCCTGCAAAAACAACGTAGCAACCCCCTTGCAGCATGGTTTAAGTTTACTCCCGAAGAAGTGGATTTTCTAATAAAAATGGGTAGGTACTAACAGATGGTTATTGTTTTGAACGGCAAAGGCTTTAAGCTTCCGCGGCTGGATAAAGAAAAATTCGTTAGCCTTATGCACCTGGGCCTGGATTATAGCCGCGAGAAAGGGCTATTCATGATTAAAAGCTACAATACCATTGAAACAGTAATAGTAGCCATCAGTGATATACTGGGTGATGAAGTGCTTTTTCTTCAATATTGCACTCAATGTGGTAAAGATTTTCCGTGTAAGCTCTGCAGCTACATTGAAGTATGCACGACTAAAAATTTACCGTTTGGTTGCGTATGCCCACAGTGTCTAAGGGATAAGTAAAGTTAAGGGTAATTTTAAAAAAAATAAGTTTATTAAACCTAATAAATTGTATTTAATACATATAAACAATAGAAATTATATAATAACAGCAATTGAAATAGCAAAAACTGTTATGTATATAAGAACATCAACCAAACATAGAAAAACCAAGAGAAGTCTTATTTAACGACCCCAAACAATGTTTTGACGTAGAAGGCCCATTATGTCGGAAGATCACACACCGCTATCAGTAACACTATCTCAACTTGATCTAGCATCCAAAAAACTAGACTTAGACGCCGGATTGCAACGCATGCTAAACCATCCCAAACGTAGCATAACTGTCAGCATGGACGTGCATATGGACGATGGCTCCGTGGGTGTCTTCAACGGTATACGAGTGCAGCATTGGGACGCTCGTGGACCCTTCAAAGGAGGTCTCCGTTACTCACCCAACACTAGCTTAAACGATGTAACAGCACTTGCAATGCTCATGACGTGGAAATGTGCAATAGCTGACATCCCCTTCGGAGGTGCAAAAGGTGGCATATGCGTGGATAGCAAAAAACTCAGTCAACTCGAACTAGAGCGACTAACTCGTAGGTATGTAAGTCTTATCATCGAGTATCTAGGTCCACATCGAGATATAATAGCACCCGACATGTACACTGACCAACAGACAATGGCTTGGATAATGGACACTTATAGTCAAATCAAAGGCTATCGCATTCCCGAAGCCGTCACAGGCAAACCCGTTGAAATAGGCGGTTCCTGGGGCAGAACCGAAGCTACAGGCAGAGGTGTTATCCATTGCGTAAAACAAGCAATCGCCAACAACTGCTTAAAGCTCAAGGACGTAACCGTTGCGATTCAGGGCTTTGGCAATGTGGGCTATCATGCTGCCGAGGCTGCAAGGGAGGTAGGTTACACTGTGGTGGCTGTTAGCGACTCAATTGGCGGTATCTTTAACCCTAACGGAATGGTTCCAGCAGATGTTTTGGTACATAAAGAGAAAACGGGCAGTCTACAGGGATATCGGGGCTGCAAAAATATTACAAACGAGGAACTCCTGCAGTTAGAATGCGATATACTTATCCCCGCCGCATTGGAGAGTCAAATCACAGCGAAAAACGCTGATCACATCAAAGCAAAAATGGTAGCCGAAGCCGCCAACGGACCAACCACCCCTGAAGCCGACAAAATCCTCTTTGAAAAAGAAATCTGCCTCATCCCCGACATACTTGCCAATAGCGGGGGCGTCACAGTCAGTTATTTCGAATGGGTACAGAACCTTACAAGGGAGCAATGGCCTCTAGAGATGGTAAATCGCAAGCTGGAGGAGAAAATGACCAAGGCATTCAACGACGTGGAGGCGGTGGTGGCACGACAAGAAAGCGATATGCGAACAGGCGCGTTAATGCTAGGAGTTGGTCGCGTGGCGAATGCAATAAAGACACTTGGACTTTGGCCCTGAAATCGAAACAGAAGAAAAAATAAATTTTTTGGATTTACCCTAAAGCTACGGAGTATTAACAATGTGCTATAAATGAGCGTATTAGCCCATTTGGCTAGAAGGTTTGTTCAAAGTAAATAAAAAAAACACAAATAATGCCTAAAACTGCAGTTCCAACATCTCCGGTAGGCCCAAAACATCTAGTGCAAACCCTTAAAACTCTATTTACCATATCTTTTGAACCCTGAAAAGGAGATGTTTGGGAGGGACAAAAGAGTGGTAGCAAACAGAATATGTACCTTGGATTTTTGTTATGAGAATTCCATGGTTAAAATAATAGCAAACCGAAATTGCCCCGAAATCAAACTTTCAGGCTTAACTGTAGGTCCCTTTGATGAGGGCAACGATTATGAAGTTCACTTTTGGGTGGCAAAGGAACTTGCGTCCGCTGGGCTTGTTCATTTCCGCGAAGATGACATCTTGGATACAACCAAACTCTATAAAGCACAGTGGAAAGAAGGCGTTCAAATCCCCGGGCAAATCGGTGAATTACCTGAAGATTTCTACCCTAAACTACGCAGGTTTCTGGGTGACCAAAAAGACCAAGCCACCCGAACTCAGCAATCAGAAAAATTTCACGAGTATGACCGCACGAAACAGCTTGCACGCGATATCGTGAATTCACGACTTAAAAAAATCGTAGCTCTTTCATCTGCCCCAGCTCAAAGTGAGCAGGTGCTCAAAAAACTTACAGATGAAGAGAAACTTCTCTATGAACAGCTCGTCAAAATTATCTCTGAGTGGAAAGCCAAGATTCTGGAAAACGGAGCTTAATAATTTATGACACTAGAAACTATTGACCCGCAACAACGTTTCCAGGATTTTTTCAAAAAAGAAAAATATCGTCAGCGAATCGCGCAGCTTTCGATTAGCGGCAAAAACAGCTTAACAATCGACTTTGAGGAGCTTTACGGTTTTGACCGAGCCCTCTCAGAGCAAATTTTAGCTAAACCTGAAGAGTACCTTCAACATGCAGCTAAAGGTGCATATGAGCAACTACGTATTGAGGACGCCGAATACGCAGAGAAAATTGAGAAAATCATCGTTCGCATTGTAAAACTACTTGGTAAAGAGCAACTACGCAAACTCGGCTCACGCCAAATGAGTAAACTCGTCATGGTGGAAGGCATCGTTGTCCGAGCAACACCTGTACGACCCATGGTACAAATCGCAGCTTTCAAATGCAAGCGTTGCGGTACAGTAAACCATGTTGAACAAACAGGACAGTTCCTCAAAGCCCCGGCGATTTGCCAAGCGCCTGATTGCGGCAGAGATGGACCATTTGAGTTCAATCAAGAGGAATCTACATTTATCGATTCACAGGATTTAAGATTACAGGAAAAACCTGAGGATTTACCACCTGGGCAATTGCCAAGGGTTTTAGCATGTAAACTCATCGGCGACGAAATCGTGGATGTTGCCAGACCTGGAGACCACGTTTCCATTGTCGGCGTCGTCAGAGCTTTTGCACCTTCATTAATGGGTATGGGGAAACTTCGCACATTTATCCTTCAACTCGACGCCAACTCAGTCGAGGTACTGGGCAAAGAACCTGAAACCTCCCCACCAAGCCCTGAGGAAGAGGCAAAAATCCTTGAGCTCTCAAGAGACCCGTTAGTACACAAAAAAATCATTTCCTCTATCGCTCCTTCTATCTTCGGAAACGAGCACCTTAAAGAAGCGGTCATGTACCTGCTCTTTGGCGGAGTATCCAGAAGCCTACCCGACATGAACATTAGAGGGGAAATGAACGCACTTATAATTGGCGATCCCGGAACAGCAAAATCTCAACTGCTCCAATATGTTTCCCGTATAGCCCCCCGAGGACTCTATACTTCTGGCAGAGGTACAACGGCCGCAGGTCTAACCGCAGCAGTTGTTCGAGAGAAGGGTGGAAGCATGAGTCTTGAAGCAGGGGCATTGGTGCTTGCCGATAAAGGCATTGCATGTATCGACGAAATGGACAAAATGCGTCCCGAAGACCGAGTTGCGATTCACGAAGCTATGGAACAGCACACGGTCTCTGTTGCGAAAGGAGGCATAGTTGCCACTCTAAACGCACGCACAGCCGTGTTAGCAGCCGCCAACCCATCCCTTGGCAGATATGAGCCAAACCGTACAGTTGCAGAAAACATTTCACTCCCAGTCACTATTCTCTCTCGTTTTGATCTCATCTTCGTACTCCGAGATGTCCCAAACAAAGAATCTGATAGCAAAATGTCAAGGCACATTCTAGAAATCCACAGACGCGGAATAAGCCCAGTGGAAGCCCAAGTAGATGCTGAATTGCTTAGAAAATATGTTAGTTACGCCAAAACTGTCAAGCCAGAGCTTAGCGAGGCAGCACTCAAACGACTCAGTGACTTCTACTTAGCCATGCGTTCGGCCAGCGAATCAGAAGGTTCACCTGTCGCCATTACAGCGCGCCAACTGGAGTCCCTTGTCCGTATCGCAGAAGCCCGAGCACGAGTAGCCCTTCGAGACACTGTCAGTGCCGAAGATGCTGAAGCAGCAATAGCCATCATGAAGCGTTCACTTGAGGAAGTAGGCATTGACTTATCTTCCTACAAAGTTGATATAGACCTTATTATGACTGGCAGACCCAAGAGCATCCGTGACCGCTTAGGTATAGTGCTATCCACCATTATGGAAATGGAAAAAGTTACTGGAATCGTGGAACGCGATTCACTTGTTAATGAACTGGAAACTAAACACAAGATTCCACGTGGAGAAATTGAACGCATGATTGGGCAGCTGTTACGAGAGGGCACAATTTATGAGCCACGAGAAGGTTCCTTAAAGAAGACATAAACAAAAAAGGAAGTCTTTACCTTGGATCCAGTTGTTGTAGTAACGGGAACTAGGCCAGAAATAATTAAGATGGCGCCGATAATTCGCGCCCTAAACAAAGCTGATATGCCTCATATTTTTGTTCACTGCGGGCAACATTACGATTACAATATGGCACAGCAATTCATTGAAAATCTTGAATTGTCAGCACCCAACAACTGGCTCAAAATAGAGTCTTCATCACCAGGCGCACAAACTGCCGAGATAATGATGAAGATGGATGCGCTTCTTGGAGAAATTAAGCCATCCATTGTGCTAGTGGAAGGCGATACAAATACGGTTCTGTCAACGGCGTTGGCAGCGAACAAACGATTTTTGCCAATTGGCCATGTGGAGGCAGGGTTGAGAAGTTACGATTTGCGAATGCCAGAAGAACATAACCGCCGCTTAACCGACAACATATCCGAATTCCTATTTTCACCTACTGAACGAGCAAAAGCTAATCTGATTAAAGAAAATGTTTGGGGAAAAATTTACCTGACAGGCAACACTGCTATTGACGCTGTAAATGAGCATTTGCCGATTGCAGAAAAAAAATCAACCATAATGCAACAGATACCATTTGACAAGTTTGTACTGGCAACGGCGCACCGGGCAGAAAACGTCGATGACACCGATGTGCTTTCTTCGTTTATGGAGGTTTTCTCCATGTCGCATCTACCTGTTGTGTATCCAATGCATCCTAGAACGCGTAAGCGTCTAGCCGAACATAACATGCTTGGCAAAATTGAAAAAATGAAGCATGTATTGATTTTGCCGCCACTGGGATATCTCGACTTTTTGATGTTGGAGAAAAACTGTACAATAATTATCACCGATTCAGGCGGCATCCAAGAGGAAGCCACGGCACCACAAATAAGAAAGCACGTGCTGGTTATCCGCTTATCAACCGAGCGCCCGGAAGCCGTTGACACAGGTTTTGCTAAGGTGGTGGGCACCGACAAAAACTGTATTTTGGCGGCCATGAAAGAAGCAAACTGGGAAGGGGATTTGCCGTCAGTCTCTCCGTTCGGAGACGGAACAGCAGCCAAAAAAACAGTTGACGTAATAAAGAAAAATTTTAGTTAAGAAATATATGTTGTTTTTTTGTCGTCTTGCTTACGGGTTTCTTCAGCTTGGAGGGCACGTTTCTCTTCAATCTGCTGTAGCTTGGTAACCATTGTTTCTGCTTTAGCGATTTCATCATCTAAGTTTTTAAGGTCTAAATCGAAGTTGAAGGTTGCCTTAAGCACTTCCAACACGCTCTTAGCAGCTAATGGATCAGGCAGATATCCTCGTGTTTCGCCGAGCAAACACAGAGCTTCTATTTTTTTGAATTTTGACAAGCCCAAGATGAGTCCTGCAGTTCCGACTATGGGGCTCCCCGACGCGCTCAGGATTGCTCCGCCTTCGAGTGCTTTTTCTAGAATAGTATGATTGGTTGCAGCTATGTAGACTTTGGGTTTCTCTTGAGGTTCCATGCGATAGCCGCCAATTGTTGCGATGGTTTTGACACCATGTTTCTCGCTGAAGTCAAGCATGCGGTCGGCGATTTCGTATTGTCCCTCGATGGTCTGGCTTTGACTGTCTCCTGTAAATAATAGAATATCATTACCTTTGGGGTTCTGATAGTAGTAGAATGAACCACGCAACAACCGCACATTTCCTTTTTTGTTGACAAGTACGAAGTAGGGGAAATGGGGACTATAAAGGTAGGCAATTTTTTTTGCTTTCAGCTGCTTGATTAGGTAACGCAATGCTATTTTACCAACTAAGCCTAATCCAGGCAAGCCTTCGATAAGCACAGGATTGTTGGGTTGTATTTCAGCGAATTCTTTGATATAAGTTTCCTTCATTGTTCTTGGCTCCTTTTTGCTGCCATACGATACTTAAAATACTTATCGTCAGGGGAAAACTTAGCTGGATGCGGAATCCGAACTCCACCGGCGCACACAGGACAAATGCTTTTGTTTAGTGTATATGCTTGACATTTTATGCATTTTCTAAGTTGCCAAACCACTATTGATCCCTTCTAAGAGCGCCCTGACCACCAAGTTTAGCATGATTGCAACATTCCGGGGCATTTTCTAGCATAGATTCTACTGTGCCACCGACTGGGGAAGACATGGGCTTACACTCAGCTATTGGGGACATCCCCTTATTCGAGGACGGATAGAACTTCGCCGTTAATGTTTGCTCTTCCGCCAGTTGGCTCTGCAAGGACTTCGCCACAGACGTTACAAGTAATTTTGTTAACTGTGTTGCTGAAGAGCAACTGCTCGTTGCCACATTTCTGGCATTTCACGCGCAGAAAAACGCTACGTGGCTTGGGGATGAGTTTGTTCCAATCAGACATTTTATTCTTCTCCATTAATTTTATTGTATAACCATTTTTCTAAGGCGAATGCCGTCTTTGTGGTACATGTAACTACAGGTTTTGCATTTAAGGCGCAAAGTCTGCTTTTTGGTGGTTTTTGCGAATTCATGCTGCAACGGATATTTCTGTCCGCCGTACCCCTCTTTTTCACGCGCGTGGTGGCGTTCACCACGGGCGAGCGCGCGGCGTTTGCCAGGTTTATAGAGGGATACAGTATGAATTGTGTGAGCTTTACATTTAGGACAGTATGTATTGATTTCTTTAGGAACGTTCACGTTCTTCACTACCAGCTTCCCAATAAGGGAACACACATGTTCTTATACTTTTTCACTTTTATAGCCAAAAAAAGTGTTGGAGCTAAACGTTACTTAAATATTAGAAAGGCCCCCGTTATTTACATCTTAAAACCGGAAGTCCTATAATAATAAAAGCGGTAGTTAGCAAAACAATACTTCCAAATATTCACTATGGAAAGGTAATAAAATTCTGCAATGGAAACTCGGTCCACTACGCCACCAAGATCTAAATCAGCAACGAAAAAGATTTGGCATAAAGGTCCCGCCTAAGGGTTTTGATTGATTAGAAAAGATAGAAAGATTAGCGACCTTGGCTACCGCGCGTTGCGGCAACCACGATTCCACAAATAAAAAATGAAACCTGGGTTGAAGCTTACAAACAAGGCTTTCAGCTTTTTGCCAGGCTAAATTTATAAATAAAGAGCGTTATGATAAGCTAATATAATCCTGTACTGTAAGCATTAGGCGAGGAAAAGAGGTTAGAAATTCATGTTTAAGCTTAAAGTTTCCGACGCGAAGCTCCTAAGAGACATGGCAACCGCCATCTCAATTCTTGTTGATGAGGCAACCTTTAAAATTGAACCTGACGGCTTAAAGCTCCGCGCAATGGATCCATCTCGTGTCGCAATGATTGATTTTGAGTGGCCCAAAAGCATCTTTCAAGAATATGAAGCCCCTGAACCCTCAAAAATGTGCCTCAATATCAGCGAACTCCTCAAACTTCTTAAGCGTGCCGGAAAAGACGAATCCGTCGAACTAAGTCTCGACGAAAAAACAGGGCGACTACTCGTAAAAATAACAGGGAAATACAGCCGTAACTTTACAATGCCCACACTCGAAGCATCCGAGGAAGAGGTACCAACTCCGAAAATTAGTTTCAACGTTAAAGCTAAAACCACTACCCATGGACTAAGTCAAGCAATCGAAGACGCCCAGCTTGTTAGTGATCACGTTCGCATTGAAGCCGACCCTGAAAAATTGACCCTTTCCGCTTCTGGCGACCTAATGGGAGCAACCATTACCATACCCAAAGGAAGCGATGCCCTCCTTGACTTGGAAGTAAAGGAAAACGCTAAAGCAACCTTCAGCCTCAGCTACCTTTCAGAAATCATCAAAGCCGCCTCAGCAACCAGTGATATTGCAACACTAGAGTTTTCCTCGGACATGCCGGTGAGGATTGATTTTCAGCAAACCAAAGAGGGCAAATTAACTTTCTTCTTGGCACCTAGAATCGAAACAGAGTAGTGCTGACGCCAAATGGATTTGGCGCCAGTATTATCGATTGAGGATTACGCCAAATACCCATTCTTAAAAAATGCCTCAAGTAAAATCCAAGAGCTAGAGCTCACCATACAGAGCATCGTTGAAGACCGATGTGTGCTTGACCGTGCAAAAAACCGCGTGGAAAAAGCCATAATAGAAACCAACACAGGCGATTTGACTAGAGACATGCGAACTGAGATTTCCTCTTACGCAGCATCTTTAATTCTAGTTATGGCCACCAAGAACACCTGGATAAAGAAACGCTATGCATTAGCTGTTGCGAAAACGGCATATGCTCAGATGCGTCAAGAAAAAAAGCCGAAGCTCAAAATTGCTGCGATAGCGAAGGATTTCAGTTGGGACATTAGCGACGGCAGCCCCTATATGGATTTCCGCTTGGGCTTCACTTTTTACCTAAAGAATTCAGCTCATATGCATGGTGCCACTTGGAAGCTAACAAACCAAATAATCGACCACGGAATGGTTTACTTAAGCAAGGACAATGCCGCTCGACTGCTTCAGGAAGAAATTAAGAATCGAGTGGAAAAACGCCTAGACGGGGGCGAACTCAAAAACCTCCCCGAAGATATAAACCTCATTGTCAATCACCTCTCAAAGTTGGCTGGGGAAATCATGGGACAAGAAGTGGAGGAGATGCCTAAAATGATTACTCAATCAGCGTTTCCACCCTGCATAAACGCGTTATACACCGACGCAGCAGATGCACACCACCTCAGCCATATCGGGCGCTTCACATTAACATCGTTTCTAGTTAACATCGGGATGTCTCCGGAAGCTGTCAATGATATGTTTAAAACTTTCTCTGACTATAACGAACGTTTAACCCGCTACCAAATCGAACATATTGCTGGTGAACGTGGGTCCGGGACACATTACACGCCACCACAATGCTCTGTTCTGCAAACTCATGGTGTGTGCAAAAACCGTGATGAAATCTGCCGACGAATTTACCATCCTCTCAAGTATTATTTGCTGAAACAAAAAATTCAAAATCAGATAAAATAGCCCTTTAGGTTTATTAATTCACATTTACTGCTATAAGTTGAATAATTTATGGGCTTTGAATTAATTGGAGCCGCTCCCGGTAACTCCAAAATCGGCGTGATTCTACCAACATATAGAGAAGCGGACAACATAGCTAGATTAATCGAGGATATAGAGCACCTAAACTTGGATGCATCGATTCTAGTCATTGACGATTCAAGCCCTGACGGAACAGCTGACATCATTAGAGAAAAACAAACCAAATACACTAACGTGACGCTCTACAGCAGACCCAAAAAGAAGGGGTTGGGCACCGCCATAACCGATGGTTTCAAAATTTTTCTTTCTTATAAGCAACCGCCTAAATACGTGTTCACGATGGACGCCGATTACTCCCATGACCCCCAAGATTTACCGAAGTTACTAAGCATAATGCAGGAATGCGAATGCGCTATGGTAATCGGCAGCAGATACAGCAAAGGCGGCCAAATCGTAGGTTGGCCATTGTCGCGAAAAATCATTAGCAAAACCGCTAATACTTTAGCCCGCGCCTCGCTGGGTTTAAAGCTACAGGACTGCACAAGTGGGTTCCGCTGCTACTCCACTTCGTTCATTAAAGAAGTCATCGGAGACCTACATAGTCATACCTACGAAATCCAGATTGAAACAGTGCGGCAGGCATCGCAGAAAAAATTTACTGTTAGGGAGACCCCTGTGTTGTTTGTGAATCGAAAACGGGGCAAATCCAAACTGACCTGGACGGAAATTGAAAGTTTCCTCTCTTACACAATAAAGGCGGTTTGGCGTTCATAAGACATGTATTATAGTTTTTAATCAGTATCAAATACAGCTAAAAGATATTTAGAGAAAATAAAGAACAGGCAGGTTGAAGCTTGAGGCTGGGCAACACCAAAGTTATTTTCTATATCGCAATCGCACTTTTAGCATTAAGCATAGTTCTCGCTGCCGCGAGTATAGTGCCTAAAGAGAATGGAACGGAGCAGTCTAAATTAATTATCAAAAACACCTTCCATTTGAACTCCAACGAAGTTCGCCGCCAAGGCATAGGAAATTTTCACGGTCAAGATAACGTCACCTATTTAGACCCCGAAATAGTTACTATCAAAGTTGTATCCGCGCAAGGTTTTACAAAAAACTTTTCAATCATTACATATAACAACGCCTCATTCTACCAGGTCATAAGTGACCAAAACATAAATTACACTTTTCCCGCGGGTGCCGACTATTACGAAGCCATTTTCACATCCAACTCCAATGAGGCTGGCGACATCCATTTCGAAGTAGCCATAGATTCACCCCAAATCCTCTAACTCAAATAGCTGGTTAAATGCCCCCGCAAAAATCCTGTTTCTTTTTAGCCTATCCGCTATCACAGTTGCCATGATAAAACTCGCTTTCAATAACCATCACCAATCTCAAGAAAAACCCCTGCCATTGATTAACCGATCAAATCGTCGATTGCTGCTATCTTTGGTTGTTATATCGCTGACTGTGTGGCTCATGATTATTGCGTTTAGTCCTAATCCGTTGGGCCCCTTCGAAAACTGGTACACTGACCATGCTAGACATCCCTATGTGGCAAGTTTATTCCTCAAGGACGGTTTTGCAGTTTTTTATCAACCACTTGATATGCTCGCTAGCCAGGATAGTTCACGTTTTATTTTTGTAACATGGCCTGAAATGCCACATCTCTACCCCATAGGGAGCATATTGTTGTTTCTGCCCTTTGGCGCTCTGCTACAGAGTGGTGTTGACCCCCTTTTGGTGTATAAGTTAGAAATTGCGTTGTTTTTGGTTTTTGCTCATATCTGCCTCTACTTATTTCTGAGCCGCTATTGGGCTAAAACCAGTTTTGCAGAACTTACACTTGGAAACTGGAAAAAAAACATTCAGTTGTTGACTCAAAACAATTGGAAACAGAAGAAGCCGCTAATAGGCGAATATTTACAGATGCTATTAAAAGTTTTAGGTGTTTATGTAATTTATATAACTCTGGTTATATTCGCTGCCAACGGTATGTTTGACTCTGTTGCATTCCTTTTTGCACTATTCGCCCTAACCATGCTCATGAATAAGCGCTATGATGCTTTCCTGTTGTTTGTTGGGGTATCGATTCTTTTTAAGTATCAAATAGGCATTTTCCTCTTACCCTTGATAATCATGGGTTAGGGAAACTTTTACAGCAGAGCAGATTTAACGGCTTACTCAGTAACTGGAAAATATTGATTGGTTTTGCTTTTATTGCTACAAGCGGAGTAACAGCCTTTTTAAGCGCACCCTATCTCATGCAAACAAGACCTGAGTTGGTGATGAATGGAATAAACGCATTTTCGCCGCATGCACAGATAACATGGTCTATTCAAGTATTCGCCGTTCTCATTACACTGTTAGCTACCGTCATCTATTCCATCTACATGTTAAATAGAAATATTTTGCTCTCCATTTCAGCACTGTTTCTGCTTATACCAAGCTTCACTTTGCCCTACCTTCAAAACTGGTATTTGCCATTCATATTCATCTATGTTCTAATTCCGGAGAACAAAAAAGAGATAGCAGCCACGGGATTATGGTTGATTTTTCTGATCATAATGATCTCCTTCGGCGGTGCCGCCTTTAATCCAATCATCATAATAGATATTTTCAGAAAGAATTTTGGATTTTAGCTGGAAGGTTCGCTTTTTGGTGTTAATAGTTAAATGTACGAAACCCAAGTATTTACTAAAGTAGTTGGGTAGGGAGATATGGAGGCTTCCAGAGAATTCGTTTTTCAGAGGTTCAGCGAGTTTTACAGAGATCCTGTAAACGCTGTTCCTTCACCTCCGTTTACTGAACAGCGAGAATTTGGTTACCTAATGTTCAAAGAACGCTTCATGATCCGGCATCGCAGATTTAACAACATTAAGAATTTACGGGCTGTCCTCGCTGATATAGTGCCATCAGACGTCTATCATAGTTGCGCCTACTACCAAAACCCCGACTATGACATGGATAAAAAGGGTTGGATTGGTTCCGATATAGTCTTTGACATAGACGCAGACCACATCCCCACTAAATGCGACAAAATCCACGATAAATTCCGGTGCGTCAAATGCAACTTTAGCGGTAGAGGTATCACCCCCGAAGTCTGCCCCAACTGCGAGGGTACTAAATTCGAAACCAGAACCTGGCCTTGCGAATTCTGCATTCAATCCTCCCGGGACGAAACCGCCAAACTCATAGACATGTTGGAGAATGATTTTGGGTTCTCAGAGAACGAGATCCGAGTGTTTTTTTCCGGGCATCGCGGATACCACGTGCATATAGAAAGCGAAATAGTGCGAGGCTTAGATGCTATGGCGCGCAAGGAAATTGTTGATTACGTGACGGGGTTGGGAGTGGCTGTTCTGGAAAAGAAAGTTAAGAAGGAAAGAGGCAAATATGGTAAGCCCAACGAATCTAAGAGATTTGCTTTGCATGATTTCGGCTGGAACCGACGTTTGAAATTGGGCATCAAAGAGTTCCTCTCAAACGCCAGCGCAGAAGACTTATTAGAAATAGGCTTTGATCCAAGGAAAATGGAATTACTTAGAGAAAAGAAGGATACTCTGATAGAGCGCTGTCTAGATGACGGTTATTGGGACGGTGTTATGGGAATCAGTGACGGGACATGGATGAGACTCGCTAATTACGTTAAGGTTGAAAAAACTGCTAAAATCGATACCGTCGTCACCACCGACATCCATCGGTTGATCCGCATGAACGGCACCCTACATTGCAAAACCGGGCTAAAAAAAGTCGAGTTTCCAACAAAAGACTTAATGTATTTTGATCCGTTTGTAGGAGCGGTAGCTTTTAAAAAGGGCAAAGTGCAAGTGTTGGTGTCGGAATCGCCAGAGTTTAAGTTAGGGGGACAAACGTTGGGGCCTTACAGAAACCAGAAAATAGAGTTGCCGACTGCAGCGGCTGTTATGCTTATCTGCAAAAAACGAGCGGAGGTTATATAATCTGATGTATGATCAGTTGTATGCTGCTTGGCGAAGGGAAATTGACGACTCCACACTTGGAGGTTTAACGCCTGATTTTTACGTCAAAATCTCAGAGTACCTTGAGCAGATAAAAGCAGACCAGAACAAACCCGTCGAAAAGAAAACTGTGAAAACCAACCTTCTTGATCATGAAACAAAAAATGTTGAGCGAATGCTCGGGGACCTGCTGGATTTACGTTACAGAAAAATTCTCAAAACTATAACCAAACTGCATAAGGCACCAGTGGAGTTAATGACAGCTGAAGAAGCTAAAATGTGCGAGGCTTTCGTTGGTTTCTCAGAAGCCTATCGCTGTTTTTCCAGAAATCTGAAACAAGGAGAACCGAGACAATTACCCCCTGAAATAAAACAGCATATTCAGCAGGACCAAATTCCAACAATCAAAGTTATCGTGAAACCCGAAACCCACGTCACCCATAAAAGGCTAACCTTACGATTCACCAAAAATATCCCCGCTATAATGGGTGCCGACATGAAATCTTACGGGCCCTTCCACATGGAAGATGTAGCATCGTTACCATCACTGAACGCTCAAATTCTAGTTAAGCAGGGGCTAGCAGTTTTGGTTGAGGTCTCCTAATTCTCTGCCATGCAACAGTAGAAAATAAGACGATTAATGGGTATGTAACTATCCATGCCATAGCATAAAGGGGGCCATAGAAGAAGTGGAACATGTCAACCTCATGAGAGCTTACCCCATATTGCATACCCAAAATGAATATGTTAACGATTCTCAGCACATTAATTAGGTAGGTTATTGTGACACCCGCGGCAAAGAAGACCACTTTGGCTTTACTGCTTATGTTTATTCGTTTGAGGAACAGCAGAGTCACTGCGGTAAATATTAATAGGATTTCTATCCCTGCACAGGGCCAAGCAATCGCAAATAAAGCCGACCCAGTTGAACCTGAAACCGATAAAGTGGGCATCCCGCTACTTAACTCAATACCAGGAACAACTATGAATCCCATCAAGCCAAACACCCCTTCGGCTAGAGCGGCGGTTGTGGGAACCAACAACTGAAAAGGAGTGAACTTGCTATAAGGAAAAAAGTTGTCGATAGTATAGAGAACACCGACCAAAGCCACAAAGAGCCCGGGCAGGGCGAATCTTGAAAGCCCCTTTTTACCGTAGGTCCCAAACATTATCGAGAAAAAAAGCGCTGAGAAGACAAGGTACTCAATGGAAAGCGGCATCGAATAAGCGAAGACAACACCACTTTGTTGAGACCAAGCTGCAATGATTTCGTTCAAACCCAAGTAATATTCTAATAACACATAAACTGTTGGAAGCAGTAGAACCGACGCGTAAGCTACTGAGGTCCCTCTATTTTGATGGCTAATTTTATTTTTGATTGTTTCCCAGCTAAAAATAAACTCTAAAGCGATAAGCCAAATGAAGAATACTTGGAAAGTTCTACCTTTCCACATAAGCTCAAAGGACTGCCGCGCTGAAACGTGTAGAAATGAATCGGGTGGATTAAACAAGTACAACAACAACAAAGGCGCAATGAACGCAAACATGGGCAGAAGTTTAATAAGAAAATCCTTCTGCAGCGATAATTGGAGTCGGGCAGAGTTATTTTCCACTCCGAACACAACGTTAACTCATGTAAAAGCAATTTAAAATAGGATTTGCCTAAGCACCACTTCTGGATCTCTGGAGTTAAAAAAGAGAATAAGGAGTCAAGGTTTAGCTGTATTCTCTATAAGTATAATTGCATTTTGTGCACCTTAGAAATTGTGTGGATGACTCGTCAGCGCCTCGAGTTTGAACTTGCCAGACGTATGCTGTGTTGTTTCCGCATCTGGGACATTCAATTCTTACAGTTGGCAGGGTGGTAAGTTTCTGTTCTTCTTTGCCGATTACAGCTACAAACTGCTGAGGGCTATGTTGAATGACCTTAGCGACTTTAGGCTCGATTTTGTCACCCTCTTCAGGTTTTTTGTAGCCGCATTTAGCACATGCAAGAACAAGGGTTGCTTCTTTCCCACTCTTGGATTTCTTTGGTTCAAGACGGGAACCGCAGTTTGGGCAAAATTCCATATCACTCACACTTGGGGGATCTCCTTAGCACAGACGCTTTTATACTTTTTCTAATTTTGATTGTTAGGGAGTAATTCCTGATGCAATGAGATGGGCAACGCGCAGGGGTTCAGGGTAACTACCCCTAGTTGAGGTCAACTCAAGAATAACTTGAGCATCCGCCAGCGACAAACCTGCCAGTCCTAAATATAATTTGACACCTTTGTTTTTGATTGAATATATTTGACCGGTAGCCTGAATAATCCGCCAACGAGCCTCTGTCTGTGGTAGATGCTTGAGAGCTTCGTAGATTGCGTCTAAATTGGGCTGATTGTGGGTTACTGTCATAACAGGCAACCCAGAGTCAAAATGAAGTTTTTTGATATCAACAATATTGAAACCTGCAAAAGTAACTCCGCTAAGCATAATCAATCGTAATTGAGGTCGATGAAGCGAAGAATTAATCATTTCAGTTATTTTTTCGGTTGCGTCCAATTTATCGATACCAATTTTGGTATGCATAACGCCCTCTATTGAGTAACCGCCACGGAAAACCACACCCACCACCAGGACATCGCCTTTTGTATGGGAAGTGAATTTGCCATCGTCTACCCCTATCACTCGGATTTCAGGTTTAATTATACGGAAGGTTTTAGAGTTGCTCAAAGAGAGGTACCAGTAGAGAATAGAAGTTTTAATTAAAATAATTAAAAAAGCATAATTAGACAATTAGGACGCGTTCAAGCTCTTTCCCAAACGCTTCGTTTGATTCCCTTATCTTAGTCACAGCTTCCACCAGTGCATCAACCGGCTTGTTGTCGCCTTTCATGCGAAGGTATATAATTGGACTGGATGCCAAAGGATGTGGCAAATCATAGCCTGCGAAATCCACACGAGGGTCTTCTAAGAGGCGCTTCTGAAGCAGGTTACATAGTCCATGGCTGGATCCTTCGATTTCGATTTTAAGTTCATTTTCAGATTTTTTTAGGACATTAACTTTCATTTATTTTCCCTCTCTAAAGTGGTTCTTTACCGTAATCTGGAGCTATTTTGCGACTTTCAATATTTCCGCATTTGGGGCATTTCAGGTCATACCTGTCCTGTATAAGCAGGGCGGCGTCTCGAGAACAGAACGCATCTATTATCCCCAGGTTTTTGTCGTTGGTTGATAAGTGAAAAATTTGGTTTTTTTCGCTGATGACTTTAGCTCGGATGATGTCGCCGGGTTTACATACATCACTCATGGCTTCGACATATCTGTCTGATACATCTGAGACATGAAGGATCCCCCCGAAATTCCCACTAATTTTCTTTTTTCCTACTTTAAAGATTTTAACTAAAACATTGTCAGATTGGGCGTTGCCAATTTGGCCTATAATCACCAGCCCAACCTTTGGATAAACAGCTGTGTTAGCTACGGGATAAACACTGACGCGACGGTTCTGCAAATCAACAAGAGAACGCCCAACTATTTTGGAGAAGATGACGCCGTCTTTAACATATGTTCCTGAGTCAGGAATGAATTCTTCAATAACGCCGAGCCGTTCGCCGGGCAACACTAAGTGACCACTTTTTTCTTCAGGAGCTTTCATTGCCATGTTATTTCATCTTCAGTAGGTAAATTATAAGTTTAATTTAATAAGTGCATAAGCTTAGTTTCCAATCTGCGCAATAAACCTTTTGATAAGATAATGGATTAGTTTGGCTGTTTTTTAATTGCATAAAGGTCAATGACGAAGTCATGTTTTGGCTTGCTATGAAACTCAAAGATCTTGGGTATCGTCATAAGTAACGCGTAAACTGCTTCCACAGAGCCGCCGTGTTTGACAATGAATCGTTCCAGAAAAGCGTTGGGCTGCACCGATACAATGCCCTGTCTCGACTTGAGCAGTTTAATTAGATGCTGGTCAACTTCAGGATGACTATGAAGTGAGTAAATCCGTTTGCCAACTTCAAGTGCTTTGATAAGAAAGGCGCGGTCAGCTGTACGGGTTTGAACCCCAAAAGGTGGATTCTGTAGCACCACATCGAAATTAGCCGAAACAGCGCTGATGTCGCCTTGAATCCACTGTACTTTCTTAGCTAAATTTACCATCATTTCATTTTCTATTGCCGTTTTAATCGCTTTATGATCGATGTCAATACCCACAACCTCTTTTGCACCCAAGTAAGCTGCACCCAATGCCAACCTGCCCGTACCGCAGCCTAAATCCAAAATTGTCTTCCCTTCGATGTCCCCGTAGCTATAAGCGACAAGATAAAGCATGTTAGCGGCGATTTGCTCTGAGCTGGTGTATTGCTCTAGCTGCGCCTGTGGGTTTGGCTGAGCCTCCAAACTTCCAAGGAACAGTTCTAAGTCTAGTTTTCGAATAAGCCTTTTTTGAGCATATCTGTCCATGAGACCTCACCTGAAACAACCATAAACTCGTTAATTGTAAGGATTGGCTTTCGAAATTTATTTGGTGCATCCAGGGATATCCGTGGGCAAGCTGTGTTTACATAGGCATCAATATCGGGAAACTCCATTAGGGCTTCAGGCGTGATTTCTCTACCAGCCAAAAGAAATGCCCTCCGCCCAATCTTCTCTGCTTGAACCTTCACTTTGAGAGCACTTTTGAGGTGTTTCTGTCCTGGCTTAAGCCCCACGAGTACACCGAAGGTTTTTGCGACTTTGGCTTCTTGGATGGCTGCGAACCGTTGTCTTAGAAGCCGCTGCGCCTGCTCAGTAATTGCGTAAGCAGTGTTGTCATAGGGGTCAGCTATGATAGTGGGCTTTGAGGTACCCAATGCTATTCCGAGAGCATGGAATAAGCCGCCTCCGATGAAGAGGAAAGCCTCCACCTTGTCGGCTATAGCGGCAACGTTGCTGTAATTGCAGCCTATTACCTGCCCTGCATATGCCAACTGTCCTTCGTGACCAACCAAAACAGTTTTACCTGCTTCAGCAAGAACCTCCGTTGCCCGCTTCAACGCGTCAACGTGCTGCACGGATGTTGCTAAACCGATTCGGGAATACTTTGACAGCAGCGGGAGAGCTCGAAGAATTGCTGGCTCCACTGAAACGAATACGTGTGTTTCCGCGTAGAAAGTGGGGATTTTGCCTTCTACCATTATCATTTTAGAATGCCCGAAATGCACAATCAAATCTACGCCCAACGATTCAGCTTCGTTTTGAACAAGGTCGCAGGCTCCGTAGCAGGGATCAGATGAAACTACGGCGACTGAGTCTGCAGCCTCCACCGCCTGTGCGATTTGGGTAGCCTGTGGTTTTAGTCCCTGTGGCATCTGTAAGAGCACCAGTTTGGCGTTTAGCCTTACAATTTCCCTTTTTATGCGCTCCAACTCAAAATTGAAACCCAGCATCTTGTGTTCACTAACGATCAAAAAAGAAAAGTTAGATTAAAAGTTGGGGCTTAGGGAGTCCATTCCCAATCCTGGACGGGTTTCTTGAGGGGGCGTCCTGCTGCGATAGCAGCTTGCTCTGCGAGGCGTTCAAGAATTATTTTTTGTTCAACGCTAGCAATGTGTTTGCGAGTTGCAAATACAGCGTCGTTGTTAACCGATATGCTGTCGATGCCTACACGTACCAGGAACTCAGCGAAATCTGGCAAATTTGACGGCCCCTCACCACAGATGCTAACTGTACAACCGTTTTCGTGGGCAGCACGAATAAGATGTGCGATAATACGTTTGACAGCGGGGTCACGCTCATCAAAGTATCCCATTTGACCTAGGCGTTCGCTATCGCGGTCAATCATTAAGACACCCTGCGTCATGTCATTTGAGCCTATGCTGAAACCGTCAACGAGTTTGCTGAATTCGTCTGCCATGATTCCAATGGCGGGAGTTTCCGCCATGAACCAGATTTTAAAGTCCTTGCTACGTTCCAAGCCCTCTTCCTTAAGGATAAGCAGCACTTCCTTAGCTTCCCAGAGCGTCCGGACCATGGGTAACATTACATAAATGTTTTTGAGACTCCACTCGTTACGACATTTCTTGATAGCTTGGCATTCCAATCGGAATGCTTTCTCATACCATTTACTAATGTATCGGCTGCAGCCTCTCCAGCCTAACATCGGATTTTCCTCGATTATTTCGTATTTTTCGCCGCCTTTTAAGCCGCGATATTCGTTGGTTTTGAAGTCACTGAGGCGAACTACCACAGGTCGAGGCTGTATTGCACGTGCAACAGTTGATATACCGTCTGCGAGTTTATCCACGAATTCTTGGCTTTTGCCTTCCTCAACAAACGCCATGGGATGCTTGCCGATTGCACTGGCTAAGATGAATTCTGTACGCATCAAACCTATGCCTTCAAAGGGCAGGTTCTTGTATTTTTCAATCATTTCTGGGGTGCCAAGATTCATGTAGATTTTTGTGGCTGTCACCGGTGCAGCTTCGGTCTGTGTAACAATGGCTCCGGCGCCGTTGGATTGCTGCTGTGTGGCTTGGGAAAGAATACCCGCGTATATTACGCCGTTTCGGGAGTCAACAGTGTATTCTTGCCCTGTCTTCATTACTTGTGTGGCTGTTTCGGTGCCAACTACACAGGGTATGTTAAGTTCTCGGCTTACAATAGCGGCATGACTCGTGATGCCCCCTTTGTCAGTGACTATTGCAGAAGCCATCTTCATAAAGGGAACAAAGTCTGGGTCGGTCATATCTGTAACTAGAATGTCGCCTTTTTCCATGTCACGGGTGGCGTCGTCAGCGTTAAGCACGACTTTGGCCATACCTATTCCGTAGCCTCTACGACCCGCGGATATTCCTTGAACAACAACTTTTAGGGATTCTTGAGCTTTGTTTTCTTCCATGTTCAGTGTCTCCTGTGATTTATTACCGAAAACCGTTTCGGGACGCGCTTGAACAAGCATCATATTTTCAGGGTAAGGGAGATCCTGGTCGATTGCCCACTCAATGTCCATCGGTTTGTTGTAGTGGGCTTCTATATGTTTAGCTAGACCTGAAAGAAACATTATTTCAGTATCGCTTATGCAGACCTGCCTCTGCTCTGCCTCGGGGATGTCGAGGTGGATTGTTTTGCCGGTTTTAAGGTCACGAACATACTTGACAGTTTTGCGTGCAATGCGGCGCGACTTAATTTTCATGGAACCCTTATCCACCACGAAATCGTCGGGGTTCACGGCCCCAGAAACTACGGTTTCTCCTAAACCGAAGTTACCTTCGATTACGATTTCGTCGTGGTTACCCGTAACGGGATTAATTGTAAACATGACACCTGCTGCGCGACTGTTAACCATCTTTTGCACGCCAACGCTGATGAAAACTTTTTCATGGGGGAAGCCCTTTTCGTTACGATAAAAGATAGCTCTTGGTGTGAAAAGGCTGCTCCAACACTTGACAACTTTCTCGATTAAGTCATCTGAGCCTTTAACATTGAGATAAGTTTCCTGCTGACCCGCAAAGGATGCGTCTGGCAGGTCCTCCGCCGTTGCGCTTGAGCGCACGGCCACAAAGGTGTCTTTCAACCCAAAACGCTTGTTTAGTTCGAAATATGCCTTTCTTATGGCTGCCTCGATGTCTTTTGGCATAGAGGTTTTTTCGATGAGTTCACGGATTTTTTTGGATGCAACATCGTATTGTTTTGGGTCATTGAGGTCTGTTACGGTTTCTGTGATAATTTTGTAGATTTGCTCTGCAATTTTTTTCTCGACAATGAAGCGTTCGTAAGAATAGGCTGTTACTGCAAAACCAAAAGGAACAGGGAGGGCGGCATGAATCAATTCGCCGAGGCTGGCATTCTTGCCCCCAACAATAGATACGTCAGTGTTTCTTAAATTGTCAAACCATAAAACAAGCTCTTTGTCTTTGGCGTTCAAGCAGTCTCCGTCTCCGGCGCGGCATTCTCAACTGGGGTTGGAGAAGCTTGAATCTTGGAGATAACAATCTTGCAGGATATTGGAAGTTTTGCGCTGCCTCGCTTTAGGGATTCTTTGGCTACTTCAGCTTGACCCGCTTTTACGCGAACAGTTATTATTGGCTGCCCCACTTCAACTTTGGCTGCTGTGCCAACAGCTGTTCCGAAGGATCGCCTCATACCTTGTTGAAGCCGGTCAGCATGAGCGCCGAAAATCATTTTGTTTTCCCTAAGAATTATGTGTGGGTATGGATGAACAACCATCAGGTAATCGTTAACTAGTTTTTCAATCAAGACACGGTTGGTAGCGACACGTGCTGCTTCCAGCGAGCAGTGGCGTATTTGCACTCTCTGAGTTGCGATAAGTTGTGCTTCTATATCGAATTGAGTTTTAGTATCTCCCATTGTGAACTTGACAATTTTTGGTGGTGGGAAACCTCGAGCGTACTCTTTTCTTGTGTAAGCCCGGTTTTTCACGTGTCTGTAATTTCTTGCGTGCATGCGACGTCACTTTCGTAGCATACCTTCATCTTCAGCGGTATTTAAACGATTTGTAAAAATTCGGTGATGCTCACGTGCTTTTTAGGGTTCTAACTATTTTTGAAACAAATTCTTAATCAATCTGACTTCATTCATCTACTTATATATAGGTAGTTCACTTTTCATTCCCCAAATGTCTACAATGTTGTTTGTTTCGGGCAAAAATTGGGTCCTCTCGCTAGCAGAATTAGTTACTTACTTTAGCGGCAGAAACATCAACTTCAAAATCGAATACTTCTCCCGAGAATTCTTTGCTATAATCCTTCCACGAGACTTCAACACCCAAAGCATTGACGATTTAGGAGGAACAATAAAAATTGGCGAGCCAAAAAATACCCTATCCACAGAAACAGTTAAAGAAGCCTTCCTTCAAAAAAACAAGGCAGCTCTGAAACAAATAGCTCAAACCCTCACATGCAGCGATTTACTAAATGGCATGATGCAAACGGAAAAGAAAATCCTTTTCGGTGTCAGCATCTACTTCACCGATAATTCCTTCCATCCTTTTGCTGGGCGAATCCAGAGGTTCATCGGAAGTACTGTCAAAGACAAAATGGCAGAGCTGGGTAAAAAAGCAAATTTTATGGGTTACTCTCAGGATCGTAAAGTTCAACTTAGCCATGTAGAAGTGATCAAAAAACAACTGGTAGAGAATCAAGCGGAGATACTTTTTTGCATTGGTAAAAAAACCACATGGGTTGGTATTACAGTAGGGGTTCATGATCCTTTTGAGTTCCAGAAAAGAGACATTTACAAACCCAATCAACGAAAAATATTCGGGATGCCGCCGCGACTCGCACGGATGATGGTTAATCTTTCCGCATGCAAAAAAGACAAAGTCTTGCTAGACCCATTCTGCGGCGTCGGCACCATCCTACAGGAGGCACTTCTGGAGAGGGCATCAGTTGTAGGGTTAGATATTAACACCTGGTGCGTTGAGGCTGCAGAGGAAAATTTGGAGTGGCTAATCCGAGAGTATGGGTTAGCAGGCGCTGATTTCAGGGTTTTACAAAGCGATGTGGGTAAACTGACCCAGAAGGTCGGCGTAGATAGCATGGACTGTATTGTCTCTGAGCCTGATTTAGGTCCAGCGCTCAAAGATTTCCCAACGATAAACTATGCAGAAAAAATTATCGAGAAGCTTGAGCCTCTATTCCACGAGTTTATAGAGCAAGCCTACTTAGCGCTGAGGCGTAATGGGCGACTGGTGCTTGTTACACCCTACATTGTCGCTAGATCAGGAGAGGCAGTAACTATGCGTATTGACGAGCAGTTAGAGCAATCTGGATTTAAACGGGTCTTTATATTCTCCAAAGACATGTTTAATGAGGAATTGGATATTGGGCGACTATTGAATTCTGCCTCGCTTATTGAAATTGATGAACGCCACAAAATTGGAAGAGAAATCCACATTCTCCAAAAATAACTTTGGAGAGGCGCAGATACAATTTATTAATTTGTTTGGTTTTTGTTTCTTAAATATTGAGGGATCTCTATGGAAGCTAACAGCAATAATTATCGTCCTAACTGGGACAGGTATTTTCTTGACCTCTGTGAAGCCGTTGCAAGAAGGGCTACATGTGACCGAGGTAGAAGTGGATGTGTTATCGTTAAAGACAAACGGATCATGACTACAGGCTACGTTGGTGCACCTGCAGGACTCTCTCATTGCGACGAAGCAGGGCATGATATGCGTAAGGTTTTCAATAGTAACGGTGAATTGACCCAGCACTGCGTCCGTACACTTCACGCAGAACAAAACGCCATTATCCAAGCTGCCAGGTTTGGCATTCCATTAGAGGGTTCAACACTCTTCTGCAAGATGACACCTTGCCGTACCTGTGCGATGATGATTATTAATGCAGGCATAAAAAGAGTAGTTTGTGCGAAACGCTACCACGCCGATGCCGACACAATTGAAATGTTTAAGCAGGCTGGAATAGAATTAACCATCATGAAAGATGAATTCGAAAAATACGACAAGCAATAGAAGCAATTTTCACAGGAGAGGACATTTTCGACATCCCAGTAGGAAGCGGATTGTCGAGCATCAAAACTCCGTTCATTTTTAGGCAAACGCTTCCAAATGTTTGTTAGAATGGACCTACAAAAAATCAATAGTTTTTAAGGAACAAAAAATAATCAAGACAAATAAGAAAAGGAAAGTAAAGGCTTATTTTAAAGGCACATACATTGATGACCGTGAAGCACCGATACCTGGAGTCCCATGGCGAACTGGTTTGTTGGTTATTGCGAATTCGCCGAGGTAGTGACCTATCATTTCAGGCCGAATTTCCATGGCAACGAAGTCTTTGCCGTTGTGCACTCCAATCTTCACGCCCACCATTTCGGGTAGAATAATAAGGTCGCGCACGTGTGTTTTGATTCCGCCTTCTTTGCTTTGCCTTTGTGATTCTTTGGCTGTGCGTAATTTCTCAAGCAGTGTACGTTGCTCAGCAGTTAATCCGCGCTGCAAACTCCTACGTTGACGTGACGGAAGCAGATTTATGAATTCATCCATAGACATAGCTGAGAGAGTTTCTATGCTGTGTCCACGATAGCTAAATTCTTTGGGCATTTTTCATCTACACCTAACTATTTTTTTTACCTTTAAAGTTTTATCCTCGAATTGCACGTTTCTTCTTCTGACCTGGACCTCGGGCTGCAATTAAACCGACTTTTTGTCCTGGAGGAGCACCATGTGAAGTTGTTGTGCATCTACGCGCACTTCGTTTGCTACTGCCATAGGGGTGAACTGCGGGAACCATTTTTCTGCCGCTTGTTCTTGGGTACTTGTGACCTTTCGCCTTCATCTGATGATATTTCTCACCTGCTTTCAAGAAAGGTTTCTCAATTCGTCCAGCAGCGGCAATTACTCCGACAGTGGCTAAGCAGTAATCGTTAACGTAGCGAGTTCTACCAGAAGGTAGCCGAATCATGGTGCCCTGTGGAGTGTGACCTACTACGGTTGCATAAGCACCTGAGCTGCGAGCCATTTTTCCTCCGTCACCAGGGCGAAGTTCAAGGTCGCAGACCAATGTTCCTTCAGGCATCTTACCCAAAGGCAAGATATTACCGATTTCAGCGGGAGCTTTTCCGCCGTATACGATTTCTTGCCCTACAAAGACGCTTTCAGGGGTGATGTTATAAACTGATGAGCCATCTTCGAATTCGATAAGGGTCAGGGGAGAACCGCGACCTGGGTCGTGAACTAAATCTACTATTGTACCGAGAAGTTCAGCTTCGAAAGATTCTTTCGGAGCAATAGCTGGATATTTTGCTGGAGCTACACGTTTATGAGTCGAAGCGCGGAAGTTTTGTCCGCCACGCCCTCTTCTTTGAACACGGATACGTTTTCCCATAAGTCAAGCCTTCAATTATTAGAGGATTCCAAGTTTAATTGCAACATCTGATGCTCGAAATTCTGGCATTAACTTCACAAAAGCTTTCTTTTGACCCTGTGGAGTTACAAGCAAAGTTACCCGTTTAACCTTCACTTCATACATGGTTTCGACGGCGCGTTTAATGTCGGCTTTGCCTGCTTTGAAGTTGACGATGAAGATCAGTTTGTTGTCTTTTTCTACCATTAAGCTAGCTGATTCAGTCATCAAAGGATAAAAGATTATTTCTTCAATTTTCATTATTGGGTTTCTCCGTAAAGAGATGATAATTTTTCAATGGCACCGCTGCTCCAAACCGTTAACCTGCCAGGATGAGTACCAGGCGCTAGCATTTCAGTGTTTAGATTAACAACAGTGGAGACTTCAACACCTGGAATATTACTTGCTGCTTTCGAGAGACTCTTACCTTCAACAACCACGATAAGCGGACCTACAGCCTGCTTCATTTTTCTGCCGCGATGTTTACCTTTTCCTGCGCGAATCTTACGACTATCTCTAACTCGTGTGAGCTCTGCGGCGAACCCGAGGCTTGTAAAGACAGCTTCAACTTCTTTGACCTTTGTTAAATTTTCAAAGGCGTTATCTATAACCAAAGGTATTGCGATAACATTTTCGATTTTATGTCCTCGTGCTACAACAACATCTTTTTCTGCTGTTGCTGCAATAGCGGATATCAAGGCGAGTTTAGCTTCCTTTTTAGGAATGTTTTTAACTATAATTTTTTCTGCACGAGGTGGATGAGGTTGTCTGCCTTTGACGGTGCTGGGAGCAAACGCAGCTCTACCGGCTCCGCTTTTCATTCTCGGAACTCTTGAGATACCACTGCCTGTGCCACGTGATTCAGCAGTGGTTTTTTTGCCTGCCATTGGGTCTCTGCCCTGAGGCTGAAGACGGTTTGATTGTATGGCTAAGACTGCACGTTTAATTACATCCGGTCTTAGCGGTGTTGAGAAAACAGCTGGGAGATTGATTTTCCCAGTGGACTTTCCTTGTAAGTCAAAGATTTCTGCGGTTTTCTGTGCCATGACTATTCAACCTATTTCCCTTGTGGAGACTCCAGTGAAATATATGTTACTTGTGGTGGAACATCAGGAACTTCTGTTGGTGGACGCGCTGGTACCCGGAGGCGGATTTGACGCTTTTCTGTTCCAGGGATGCTACCTTCAAGTACCATGTAGGGTCCGTTGACTTCGCCGTAGCGAACATATCCACCTTTAACGGTGACTTCTTTGCCATCCTTACCAATTTTGAGGATACGTTTGTTAAATTCGATACGTTGATGATATCCCATTTGACCCGCACGAGGTATGCTGTACATAAGATGGTGGGGATTCCATGGACCCAAGGTAGCTATTCCACGTTTAGTTTTTCTGCCTTTGTGCTGCAGACATGTTACTCCCCAACGTTTAACGGGACCTTGGTAGCCTTTACCCACGGTTACACCGGCAATGTCGATATATTGCCCATCTTTGAAAACTTCTTCGGGCGTAACGGTTTTCCCGAGCAGTTGTTTAGCATACTCGAATTGTTGCTCGATAGTTCCGCCACCGATTTGGATTTCGCAAGTTTCTGGTTTCTTCTTAGAAAGACTTGTTTGACTGGGTTGGGTGGCTGTGATTACTCGAACTATATCGGTTTGTTCTAGGCGCTGCTGTATTTTATCTAACATTACCTCTGTCTCAAAGTTTTCAGGCAAAACCAATAGACGATCAAGGCTGGCTGGAGGTTCCTTCATCCAAGCTTCAGTGAGGTTTTGCAGTCCATAAGGTGTTTTACCATAAGTTCGTATGCCACATACAAGGATAGGCGGTGTTTCTAAAACTGTTGCTGCACGCATAACTTCTTTACCGAAGTTCGGTGAACGTTTCCGGTCTTCGATTGTAAAAATGTAGGTCATGCCTGCCTTGTAGGCTGAGAATCCTAATAATCTAGGAGAATCCGCATTAATTTTTGGCCAATAGCGTATACGTGCTACTGGACTCTTAGCGCGTTTCCTAGGTAAATAAGCTAGTGAACCATGTTTTGGAGCATGATGTTTACGATGTCCCATTGTACTTCAGCTTCGCGCCTTTAGCAAATAGTAATTATAGTTATAAACGTTGCCATTAAAAACGCAAAAGCATGATTAAACCGCGCAGAAAGCAAAAACGCACTTTCAAAGGTAATTGCGGATAAATCTGTTCAACTATTAGACAAACACCCTTGTTTAAAGTTAGTTTTTAACCGCGCTTATTTTCCAAAGTACCCTGGTATAATCAATCGTGGGTTCAAACAACTTAAGCCTTCCTAAAAAAACGGGGACTTTAGACCCCCTCAGGCATTGAAAAACTCTTTTAGAGGGAACCCCACTTTAATGGCTGGAGCCGGGGTGGCGGAGTGGTTATCGCGCCAGCCTCGAGATCTAAAAATGGGCAGCCAGATCAAACGGCAAGATAGCTGGTGGGCTTCGTGCTCGCAGGGGTTCGAATCCCTTCCCCGGCGCCAACAACATACCTTAGGACAAAACCCTACTAGCTTCTTTTTGGGCTTTCTTTCATTTTAAAAGGAGATTTCGTTGTTCCTGTTGTAGGAAATTGTTTAAGTTATTTAATTATTTAGCGGCTTACCATCTTGGGAAAACCTATCAAGAGCCAAGGAAGTACATGTAAAAATTACTTTAAAGGCAGTCAGTAATACGATCTTTTCAATCTCCTCAAGTATTACTGTCATCCGGATTCCAGTCTTTTTAATGCCTTCTAAGAGTCTATAACTCAGTTCAGTTTGCATTTTGATTAATCCCCTATTGGTCTAACACAATTAACATGTTTAGGCAAATATAAATTTAGTTAAGATTTGTTCATAAAAGTTGTGAAACACTAAACAAAATACAAACAGAATTCAAACAGCATAGACAAAAGCATATAAAAAAAGAGTTTAGCATTCAACTCTAATCACCTCATTAAATTGTAAGTTATATATATTCGTTCGAGCCTTTCCTGAGACCGCGCTTAAAATTCTTTAATAACAACACGGCTAAAGTTATCTCGAGGCAAAAACGCGTGACTACCAAAAGGGTTTACCTCGCTGGACCTGAAGTGTTCCTATTCAACGCAAAAAAAATTTCTGAACGCAAAAAAGCGTTATGCAAAAAACACGGGTTTGAAGGTGTTTTTCCCTTAGATGTTGAAGTTAGTGGGAAGGATAAGAACCCAAGAGAACTGGGGTTAGCTATTAGCAGAGTAAATGAGGATTTGATTCGTAGTTGTGAAATCGTAGTTGCCAACATAACACCGTTTCGTGGTCCAAGCGCAGACGTAGGAACAGTTTATGAAATTGGGTTTGCACATGGCCTCGGCAAAAAAGTTTTTGCCTACACGAACGTTACGATACAGTTTTCCCAGCGCACTATAGAAGCCCTAAATAATCAAGTCAAACGAGGCGAAGGGGGAAGGTTGTGGGATGAAAAGGGCATGTTCATTGAAGAATTAGAGTTGACAGATAACTTGATGGTTGATGGCTGCATATATTCAACCAGCGAAATATTGGTCATAGAGGACGCACCTGTCCAAGAATTATTCACGTATATGAATGGTTTTGAGAGGCTTCTGCAACTCATTAATAAACACCCAAAAATGTAGCAGGTTTTTCACCCTCATCGAATTTAGCAGATCTATTAAATTACATATTAACGAAGTTGAATCCTTTGAAAGTTCGAAAAATACAATCCATTTTGCTAAGATCCATCAGTGTGGATTTGTCTGCCCACTTGTAAATGTCTCGCCAATTAGGTGAAGCCTTAAGAGTAAAATACCTAAACTTCATACATAGTTTACAGTTTAGAGCAAGACGAGTCACATCTTACTATACAATACGACATAAAATAAAGAAGAAGAAACAACCCCCACAGATACTTTTCTTCTATTGAAAAGAAAACAATTTTTTTATCCTAATAGAAATTCTTTTACTTAAGACAGCTAAAAAAATTACTATAATTCTAGATAACAGCAAACAGAAAGAGAGGTTATTGGGTGTAATCGTAGGCTGTTTCGATTATGAGGCCATCCTGCAACGTACCCTGCCAGTTAATCAATGATAAACCTGAAGATACGTACTGAACAGTTATTGTGTAAATGGGATTAGGAACAACTGGGTACTTTAGGGTTACATTCCAACCAGTACTAAGGTAAGTATAAGTTTCTGAGCCAAATAAACCATTAACAGTAACTCTTCCACCCGCCCAATTGAGACTCGACATATAGGAAGCTGTTTCATTGTGGAATATTTTGATGTAGTTCATGGCTAAATCACGGATTTGCGGCTGAGTCATTAAACCTGAATTATTCAAGGTTATATCACTACTTACCTCTTTTAGTATGCCATCCTGGCAATCGCCTTTCCAGATTACTCTTGCTTCCTGCGAAGTGTAGTTGGCGCAAACGCTGTATATGGGATTAGTAACAACGGGGTAAGAGATTTTAATTTCCCAATTGCCACTTATAAAAAGATAAGTTTCAGTGGCTAAAACACCATGATTTAAGTTGCCGCCGCTCCAAGAGAGATTATTTAATAGTGGAGATGTTTCAGTATGGTTTGCGGATATATAGAGTATGGTTTCGTCTCTGATTTGCTGAATAGCTTCAAGGTCAGCTTTGGGGCTTAGACTTCCGCGATAAGTCCACGCGAGTATACCACTGAAGACAAAGACAAATATCAATGCAATCAAAACTACCATGATGAATTTGCGCATATTTTTTGCCCTAAAGGTTAGGTATCGCTAAATGACTATTTAGCACCTTCGCTTCACAACCCCAAATAAAATATTTTTTGCAATACTTGACTGTTATATCCAAACCATTCAATCTAACCCTTTCCAGCTCTAACTATAACTTGCCTCCTCCAATGCAAAAGAGATAGCGCAGTGTTGGAGTTATCAATTCACGGTCCGCGTCTATGATGTCGATTGCAAAGGTAGGCAAAGTAGATAAGAAGAAAACGAAAAGGGTTGAAGCGGGGTTAAATCCCCATGATAGAAATGTTCTCGCCATGTTCATGTTCGTTTTCCTCACTTATATGGTGGGCAACATGCAGTGCTAACCCAGTTGAGGCACCTGCAGCTAGACCAACCAGCAAGTACGTTAACCAGGTATAGCCAAAAACCATACCGATGATGGCTAAGACATCAAAAACTATTGCGATAGCAAGATAGCCAGCGCACCACGTTTTCATGCTCATGCCGCGGGGTTTGTTAATGCCAATACCACCAAGATAACCGAACATAACGAGGAAACCGACTAAAGCAAGAAGTAGATTAATCATGTTTGCGTCTAAATTCAAACGGTTCATCCTTCTTATGTGGCTATGTTTCCCTCGGAGTTAATTAGCTTATCGAAGTCTCACTGCAGCATTTAGATGAATAAGCCTATAGTAAGTAAGACACCGCTATCTTTTTTTACCCTATAAGGTGACTCTAATGCTTTAGGGGTTGGACACATGACAAACTTTGACGTTAGACAATGTCATAAATGGGCGCAGCTACTTGTTGAAAGGAAAGTCAAGCTTGACCAGGCAGTAGCCGCAATAAAGGGAAAAGATTTTGAGCTAGCAAATCAGCTGAGCAATCAAATCTTCACCGGTGTCCAAGGAGGCAAAAAAGCAGATCCAGGCATGATGGGTTCACTACTCTACCATATGGCTATGGTAACCAAGATGGAGTCAGAAACTCAAGTGCTCCTTAGCGAACTAGCCATTGAGCCACCTGACGTTGAAGCCGACCTAAACCAATTTTACGGAGAATTCTACGCCGACGCCCAAGAACTCACAAAAAAAATCACCGTCCTAAACTATGGCGCAGATATAATCACTAAAACCAAACATCTGAACTCACAAGAGAAAATCTCTCTGTTCACCAAGCTCAAACAACAAACTATGCAAGTAGAAGCAAAGCTAACCAATAGCGACCCAAGTGCAGCGGAAGCACTTGAAAAGTTGTTTGACGACTGGACACAGAATGTTATTCTGATGCGCCTTTTGCAAGAAAATGAAACCATCATTGGATTGCTGGTTTTGACAAAGCTTGTAAAAGCTTTTGGGTTTGAAAAAGTTGAAGCGGTGATGGCTAATGTACAGGATAAGTTTGGGGAGGAAACAGTCAACATCGCCCTTGACGTAACGCTTAAAGTAGGAATGCGACGGGAAAAACTACAATCAGTGATGCTCAGCGATCACTACATCAAAATGAGCATGGATATGGAGGGACTAGACGGGCACATGGAGTTCCTGAATTGCCCTATACATGGCAGCCATAAAGTCGGTCAAGAAAAATATGGAGTTGACCCAAAAGTGTCAGCGTTATTCTGCACGCATTTCTGTTTCGCTCACGCTAAAGCCATGCTCAATACAGTGCTTCCGTTTCCTTTCACGCTATGGCAACCCAAACTCATCGCTACACATGGCAACTGCGAATTCTACCTAAAACTCGCTTATACACCACAAGCCCAGACTAAAAATCAGTTTGTGCCACTAATCCTATCTTGGAACGTCACACGAGAATGCAACATGAAATGCCACCATTGCTACATCAACGCCAACGATAAGAAACAAATAAACGAACTTTCCACCAGAGAAGGCAAACTGCTTATGGACCAAATTTACGAAGTAAGCAGACCACTATTAGTGCTTAGTGGAGGCGAACCACTTCTACGATCAGACATCTTTGAACTCATAGAATACGGATCATCGAAAGGACTGAAGATGGGATTGGGAAGCAATGGATATCTCATCGACGACAAAGTAGCTAAAAAGCTCAAGGCGGCAGGAATTGCAACAGTTTCAATCAGCCTTGATTCTCATATTCCAGCGCAGCATGACGATTTCCGAGGGGTAACAAATGCTTGGGAAAGAGCGGTCAATGCATGCAAAGCATTACGCAAAAACAACGTACTTGTCCAAGTCAACACAACCCTTACACATGAAAACTATGATCAAATAGATGATATCCTGACGCTTGCAGAATCAATCGGCGTAGAGAACTTCCACCTCTTCTTCCTTGTCCCCACTGGGCGCGCAACCAAACTCACTGATATATCACCTCAGAAGTACGAAGAGATGATAACCAAAACATTTGCCAAAGCCCACAAGCATCGCCTAAACGTGCGTCCATCCTGTGCACCTCAATTTATGAGAATTGCTCAGGGAATGGGTTTGGACATGCGACAATGGATTCGTGGCTGCATCGCAGGAATGCATTACTGCCGCATTTACCCCAACGGCGACGTAACTCCCTGCCCGTACTTACCAATTAAATTAGGCAACGTTAGAGAACAAAGCTTCAAAGAAATCTGGTTTAACTCGCCAGTGCTCAAAAACCTTCGTAACCCAAATTGTCTTAAGGGTAAATGTGGCATATGCGAACACAAAACCATCTGTGGCGGATGCCGAGCCCGCGCCTACGGACTATCAAGTGACTTCATCGATTACTGCGGAGACCTCCACGTACCTTCAGAACAGAGAAGTGATTACCTATCCGAAGACCCTTGGTGTGTTTATCAACCCAAAAAAAGATAAAACAAATATGAGGCAGTTAACGTCATGTTGATCCTTTTCCTCTTTCAAAGCTAAGAAAAGCAGATTTGCTTGCCAGTATAAGCCTAGAAAAAAATCAAAATCATAAATACACCCAATAAACCCCAGCTATCAGTCGAAATAACATCAACATAAAGAAGTACAAAGCATAATCTATAACAAAAATTGGATCTAAGAAAATGAAACAGCAGCAAACTTACAGTATCCTTATTTATCTAACACCAGTTTTGGGCATAAATCCAACTAATCCAAAACTCAAACAACCCAATACATAATCTATTTAAGCTAAAGCTGTCTTTCACAAACTTCAACAATCAATTAATTGAGGCTTGGCAGCCCAAACACGGCGCGTAAGTGAAGTGTGGACCGCCAAACAGAAAGAGGCGAAAACATGATAAATGTCCACAACACCCAACAAACTGAAGAACAAAAAGCAACACCCAATCTTCAGGACCAAAGCATCAGAAAAGTGGCTTATGACTTTTATTTATTAAAAAATAATGGATACTAGGAGGTCGCCAACATCTCACATGCTGGCATCTCAAAAGGTTTCTTTGGCATGTTTAAAGAGACCTCGCTGGCATGCCTCTTTGATATCGGCGGCTTAGTAGCCGGTTTCATGATTGCCTTACAACTGGGCGTCTTCAACATGGCCCCATGGGCTATTGCGCTTTACCCTGCAGTAATTAGCGTGAAAAGCGTCATCACCGGATTGCTAACTGGTCGCTTAAGCACCGCCCTGCATCTGGGAACAATTCACCCAAAGTTTTTGGGCAACACCAAAAGCTTCTATAAACTCATTGGCGCCATGGTTGTTTTGACCTTGGCGACAAGCGCTACAATCAGTGTCATAGCAATTCTTTTTGGAAACCTCTTTTGGGGAGTCAACATCAACGAGTTCCCCGCTATTCTCTCGGTTATGTTGGCAACACTTTCCCTGGGACTTTTAATCACCTTGACAACCGTAAAAGTCACCTTTATCTCTTTCAAAAGAAGCTTAGATCCCGACACCATTGGATACCCTCTCACTTCAACCGTTGCCAATATAATAATAACCTTCCTCTATATTGCAATGCTCAATCTGTACTTCTCAGGCGGTTTCGGCAGATGGGCTATTATACTATTTGGACTCATCAATGTGTTATTGGTTCTCTTTATTGTACCATTAAATATTCGGGACGCAGATTTTCGCCAAATAATCAAAGAGGCCCTCCCAACTATGCTTTTGGTAGCGTTCTTGGTTAACATTACCGGCACATTTCTCAAAGGAATAAGTGACATCGTCGGAGGTCAACAGACGATCTACACTGTTTATCCCGCAATGATTGATATGATAGGCGATGCAGGGTTAGTTGTGAGTTCCATTGCCACTGTTAAGTTAACGCTAGGAATTCTAGCGCCAACTTTCTCATCAATAAAGAACCATGCCAAAAACATCTTTAGCGCATGGGCAGCAACGTTTCTTCTCTTTATTGTCGTTGGTTTTTTGGCGTTGGCAATAAATGGATCACTCAATGTCAATAATATTTTGGGGCTGATGCCAATTCTTTTGATCTCCAATTTGATTGCCTTCGCGGCTGTTGCCTTAATTTCCTACGCAATTTCGATTTTAACATTTAAACGTGGGTTGGACCCTGACAATTTCGTTATCCCCGTTGGAAGCTCTTTAGCAGATGCCTTCACAACCATAGCGTTGTTTATAACAATCCTCTTATTGATTTAGAAAAAGCATAATTAAAATATGCTAGAATAAGGTATCTTTTAGGTCTGGAGCGCTCTTTCAAAATTGCATAAATTCGAAAAATTAGAGTACAAACCTATTCCCGTCAGGCAATTATTGCTGGAAATGAAAAACCTCTCAGAACTAATGATTGATCTCGCATACTCCTCGGCCCTATACAACGATAAAGATCTAGCCGAAGATGTTTTGGCACTGGAAGACCGCGTTGATAATTTATCATATCTACTTGACATGGAAATCATGGTTGCTGCGAGAGATCCCAAAGACGCCGAGCAACTTATAGGTGTCTCCACCGTCGCAGCATCAACTGACAAAATTTCCGATGCTGCAGCTGATATTGCCGGTATAGTAACCCATAACATCGGCATTCACCCTATTGTCGGAGAGATCTTTGAGAAAGTTGAAGAGCGGTTAATGAAAGTAACTGTTAAACCAGACTCAAGTTTGGTCAACAAAAAAATCAGTGAACTAGACTTGGCAGCAAGTATGGGCGTTGACATAATAGCTATCCGTCGGAATCACGACTGGATATTAAACCCTAACAAAAACGAAAGCGTCTTCCAGGGTGACATCCTAATCACCCGTGGCGCACAGTCAGGAGTTGAAGAATTCAAAGATTTAGCTGAAGGCAAACTTGCCACCATAGACACTGAGAAACGTGCCAAATTCGAAGAAATAGTCTCTGAGTTTGTGGAGTTGAAGGACACCTCAGAGTTGATGATTGATTTAGCCTACTCGGCATTGATTCTAAACAGCAAAGAGCTAGCTGAAGAAGTCGAGCAACTGGAGGAACGCATGGATAAGTTACATACCCACTTTGAACTGCTGGCCTTAACAAGCGGTTTCAAAAGGGAAGAAGCATCAGGTTTTCTGGGATTAATCCGCTTGGGCATTGCTACAGAAAAAATTGCGGACGCCGCAGCTGACATGGCAGAAGTGGTTTTGCGTGGCGTGGAGCCGCATCCCATTTTAAAGTTAGCTATAGAAGAGGCAGAAGAAACAGTTGAGCAAGCTTGTGTAGCTGCGGATTCGGCTCTGGTCGGCAAGAGTCTACGGGAAGTCAGAGTACATGATGAAACAGGCATGTGGGTTTTAGTTATAAAACGCGATAACCGTTGCATTCGCCCTCGCAAGGATACCAAAATTCAGGTCGGTGATGTGCTCGTTGCAAGCGGCTATGCAGAAGGAGCAAATGCATTACATAAGCTGGCTTCCCCTAATCAGACCTGTGATGTTGAAGATGAAGAATTCATATTTTAGCTTCATCAAAACTATAAACTTCACAGCGCTTCTCAAGCACATGGAAAGGTATGTTTAATGAGTTTGGGCGAGAAGAAAACTTTCAATTGTCAGAATCCTTCTTGTCAACAAACCTTCACAGTTCCGCTAAAAACACTAAACCTTCAAGCGAACCCAACTGAACCTTATTTTGCTTGTCCATACTGTTTGACGAAGGTTCAAGATCCCAAACTGAAAATTCAAGAAGGCCAAGTTAAAGAAAGTATCCCACAAAAAAAGGCAAGTAAATACCTTAACGAGAAACCAACACCAGCATGTCAGTTCCATTTGGGATATCTTAGCGAAAGAACACAGAAGGAGCAAATCCCCGACGAGTGCGTTCTTTGCAAAAGTATCATTGAATGTATGCTGAAGAAAATGCGGGATGACTCTTAATTCATTGGAATAGGAAATTTGTTTGCGTATATTTATTAAAAACTAAAGGAAAAAAATTAAAATGTGAAAAGGAAGGGTTATTTCTTTTCAGCAGTTGTTTCTGACTCTTCTTTTTTGTCTTCGATTTCAGTTGTGATTTCTTCGATTGGTTTTGGAGGAGGTGTTGTTGCCATTGTCCAGCCGATCCATGCACCTATGAAAAGGATTGCGACGAAAGCAATGAAGACCGGTATTGCGATAACCCAGAAACGAACAGCATCGACGCTAAAGTTCAATCCAATGTAGCCTAGCCAGCTGGGCCAGAACAGAGTAATAATATAACCTATTGCAATGATAACGCAGACTGCGAGTATTGCTCCACCTATTCCTTGATCTTTGCTTACCATTTAGTGATTCACCACTTTAGTAGCCATGTATTCGACTAATCAATTTAAAGTTTGTCATGTTTTTATGACTCGACTTATTAGGTTGTTCCCATTTCCCAAGTTGAAAGGTACTTTTTCTGCTCATCAGTTAATTCGTCGATTTTAATACCCATAGCCAATAACTTAAGCTCCGCGACTCTCTCATCGATTTCTTTTGGCACTACGTAAACTTTAGTATCCAACTTGCTGGATTTAGCAACGAATTCAGCACATAACGCTTGGTTTGCAAAAGACATGTCCATCACTTCCGAGGGGTGCCCTTCTGCGGCAGATAAGTTGACAAGCCGACCCTCCGCAAGCAAATATAAGTGTCTACCATCTTTGAGAGTATATTCTTCCATATTGGGTCGCATCATTCGTTTGGATTTAGAGAGCGCCTCTAGGTCGGTTATACTGATTTCTACGTTAAAGTGACCGCTGTTGCATATAATGGCGCCATCTTTCATCTTCTGCATGTGCTCTTTACGAATGACATTAATGTCTCCCGTAGCTGTAACGAAGATATCACCTATAGACGCTGCTTCAGACATGGGCATAACCCGCAAACCATTCATAACTGCTTCCAATGCGCGGATAGGTTGCACTTCGGTAACTATTACGTTTGCACCCATGCCTTGGGCGCGCATGGCTATGCCGCGGCTACACCAACCGTATCCACCAACCACAAAGTTTTTGCCTGCAATTAAGACGGAGGTAGCACGTAAGATACCATCCATGGTGCTCTGTCCCGTGCCATACCGATTGTCGAAAAGATATTTGGTGTAGGCATCATTAACGGATACGATAGGATATTTAAGGCTCCCATCTTGTTCCATAGCTTTTAAGCGAACCACGCCAGTTGTTGTTTCCTCAGTTCCGCCTTTGATATCGGGGATTTGGTTTTTCCGTTTACTATGAAGCATACCAACGACGTCCGCTCCATCGTCCATGGTGATTGTAGGTTTGAAATCGAGAACTTTCTCGATACATGTATAGTAATCCTCGGTATTCTGACCTCTCCAAGCGAAAACATGCACACCACTGTCTGATAAAGCGGCTGCCACATCATCTTGGGTTGAAAGAGGATTTGAGCCACAAAGTGCCACGTTGGCACCTCCTGCAATAAGCACGTTAATGAGAACTGCGGTTTCTTTGGTAACGTGGAGGCATGCGGCTATAGTTTGACCCTTGAGCGGTTTTTCTGTCTCAAATCGTGTTTTAATTATATTTAGAACAGGCATATGTTTGGCTGCCCATTCAATCTGTAAATGACCTTGCGGCGCGAGACTTTTATCTTTAATTTGGAATTCTTCCATGGACCAGTTCCTTCTTTTACGAGATTGTGTGCGCTACTCCTTATTTAGAATTTACCTACATTTCATCAGGTGTAAGGTAGGGCTAGAGGCATAATGCTGGAAAAGTTTAAGTCCTTCTACATCAAAACTAACTGCAATCAGGGTGTACGATGATGAAGGAACCTTTTGGGGAATATATTAAAGCAAAACTTGGGTCCAGAACACTTTTGATAACCTGCGGGTTACCTGCAAGCTACAAAACCGAAACCTCAGAGGAAATTGCCAAAATCAAGGGCTACCCCATACTCCGTAGCGACTTAATTCGACGGGAAGTACTTAAGAATGAGGATATTTTCGACACAAAAGTCGCGGGGAACATGAACAAGCGCTTATCAGTTTATGATGAACTTTTCAAACGCGCAGACGAGTTAGCTTCTAAGGACAAGCAAGGCAGCATGATTCTGGATGCAACCTTCGTCACCCATGATCTCCGTATTAGAGCAGCTGAGATTGCTGCAAAAAACAACATGACCTTTGTTATTTTGGAAACGAGTTGCCCACAAGAAGTGTCCCTAACAAGAATAAGTAGGCGAACCAAAGAAAAATACGAATCCAACGCCCTTACACCTGAAGCCTACTTAGCCAATAAAAACAAATTTGAACCCGTAAATATAGACGCCCTCAAAGAGAAATATCCTGCACTGAAAATCATCCAGCTAATAGTTGATACCTGTCACGACAAAAAAGACCAATGGCAAATAGTAGGCGAAATGGAGAGGTAATAGACAAAACACATGACTATTGACTTGCATATCCATTCCTCAGCCTCCGACGGAAAATTCACCGTCAAAGAAATCATGTTAGAAGCCAAGACCCGAAACATCAACTTTTTAGCAATAACCGACCATGACAATATTAACTGCCAATCTACAGCTATCGAACAGGCAAAGGCAACTGGCATCCGATACATCACAGGCGTGGAATTAAACGTCACTTTCACTCATCCCAAATATCGAGAGGGCAAAGCCGTTTCGCTAGATTTTCTAGGATACCAATATAATCAAGATAACGAGGGGCTTCAAAAAAAGCTATCAACTATCGCGAATTACCGACAGGAACGGGCAGCAAAAATCCTGGGGAATCTCAACAAGGAATTCCAAAAAGAAAACATTCCACCCCTAACTAATAATGATTTTCGGCAAATCGAGGAATCTATTGAGGGTACTTTGGGTAGACCACACATCGCGGACTACCTTATCAAGAAGAAAATCGTGACTAGCCGACAAGAAGCTTTTGACAAATATCTTGTAAAATGTGACGTACCCAAATACCCACTCTATCTCAAGGAAGCCTCAAAACTTATCAGAAACGCAGGCGGTTTACTGGTATTTGCACATGGCAATGATCCTCACGGCACATCCCTTGTTGCCCTAACTAAAAATATAACCGAGCAAACGGAGATAATCCAAAATTGCATATTACCCTATATTGATGGATTAGAATGCTGGCATAGTCGCCTCACTGCAGAAACCACCAACCAATATAGCACGTTCGCCAAAGAACAAGGTTTGATTTTGACTGGGGGGAGCGACTGCCACCAGAAACCCATCATAATGGGCACAGTTGCAGTGCCTGTTTGGGTAGCAGACCAATTCAAAAAATGAGAGATCAAAGAGTTACAGCGTACTCAAAGGATAGCTGTAGATATGCTGAGGCTTCCTTAGTTGCGACAGATTTTTCCTCCGCTTTTATGTTTGAATCGTCAAGTCGGAAACTAACCACTTTTCCCCGCACATAAGCACGATAGCACTTATAGAAGGATAAAACCCGTTTTAGTTTAGTATCCTTGGAGTAAGCAAGGTATTGCGAAATGAAGTAGTTGGCCAAGTCCCTTTGGTTTTGGTAGTCGAGATCCATAGCTAAAAACGCTACATCTGCGGCTACGTCGCTGTATCGGAAGCGATCATTGAATTCGATGGCATCAAAAATGCATATTTTGTCTGTTACAAAAATGTTCCCCGAGTGTAAGTCACCATGGCAGTCACGGATGCATCCGTGAGTGATGCGCTCTTCAAAAAGAGGTTTGTTTTGAGTTATGAAGTGATCTATTTTATTCTTGATGAATTCAAAGTGGGCTTTGGTTATGGTTTGTCCTATGTATTTTTGGGTCTGAGAAAAGTTTTCATTCCAATTGGCTTTCACAATGTCAAGGGAGCCAAAGTTGCTAATGGTTTTGTTGGTTTGAGCCTTTTCGTGGAATTTGGCGACTATAGATGCGATTTCATCTATGGTTTTCTTACCCACTTTGCTCTCTTGCAGAAGGGTGGTCATTATGCATTCTTGGGGCAGTCTCTTCATTTTAACTGCGTACTCGATTGTTTCGCCCACACCATCTATCTTTATGATAGCGTCAACTTTGTTTATGGGAACTACGGATAAGTAGATTTCTGGACAAAGCCGCCTGTTTAGTTGGAGTTCTTTATCGCAGAAGACATGCCTTTTTTCGAGTGTGGAGAAATCTAGAAAACCAAAGTTTACTGACTTTTTGACTTTGTAGACGTAATTTTTGGTTACAAAAACAAACGAGATATGGGTTTGTATAAGTTGAATTTCGCCTGATTCTTCGGGGTAAGTTTCTGGGTTAAGAAGTGCTTGAACGATTTCGCTGGGCATTTTTGTAACTTCCTTGCAGCTATTCTTGGGGCGAGTAAGCAATAAAGAATATGGATTGCTTTTGTAGATAGGTTATAGGTTAGTCAATGAATTGCCTAATTACGTATCTTGATAAGGCCCCTTTTAGGAAAGCTAAATACCCACAAGGTAACACACCATTGATCAATAGAAGTATACATTATTCGAGTTTGAACTGTACGATATAATCTAAGACTCTAGCAGCCTGCTCCTTTGAAATATAACCTCTGTCGGATAGCGACGTAACTACGTCGGAGATTTTAGCTAAAGCATGAACACGGTAGCCGAGTTTTTCTAGATGCTCTTTGCCACCGTGTTCGCGATTAACTACAACTAAAATATGCTTCACGTTTGCCCCTAAATCCAAAAGTGTTTTAATTCCTTCGACCTTTGATAAGCCTTCGCTGATAACATCGTCAAAAAAAAGAATGTTATCACCTTTGTTAACATCAGCGCCAGCAATTCGACCCGTAATACCATACGCTTTCGCTTCTTTTCGAACAATTATGCAAGGCATGTTGAGCTTCAGAGCTATGCTGGGGACAATTAAAGCGCCTTTAAGCTCGATTGACGCTAACTTGTTTATGCATTCTCCTTCTTGGATTTGCCGTATTTTCTCTGCCGCAGACTCTGCTATAGCATCCATCTGCATTGGTGCCGAAAGAACACGCGCTAAATCGATGTAGTAGGGGCTGGTCGCTCCTGACTTGATTTTGAAGCTGTCAAACCGCAGGCACTCAGAGATAAAGAGAGCATTAGCGATTTTATCAGTAACTGAGGACATAGATATCTCATTGTGAATAGTGACCTGTAGATTTAACCCTTTAGCAATAGTGAACCAACATACTACTGCACTTTAAATTTCTGAGCCAACACATCAATACGATTATTTAAGAAACCTAAACAACTAAATCTGCCATATCAACGCTGCGTTCGTAAATCTGCCGTAAAAAGGACACTGCTGAAAGAATCTGCGGCATTAAATCCACCGAGGAGTCCTTTGCTACAGATTCGATTTTAGACGAGTTAACCTCGATTTTAGCTTTCAAGCTTCGAACATTTTCAGCTAGTGAAATGTCTTTACCAAGGAATGCTTTGAAGGCTTGCTCATTTGCTTCGCAACAGGTTAACTGCAAATCCAGCAACAGTTTGCGTAGGTCCTCCGAAAGTTTGGTTCCGTTGAGTGCCAAGGTAGTCGATGCCATCTGCACACATGCATCTCCTATGCCTTCAATAAGGCTTGAAGCTAAACGATAATCAAGACATTCAATGGGAGATATGGCAAGTTTTTCGCTTAGCCGAGGATTTTGGATAATGGTTCTCAAAATTCTGACAAGTAAAAAATAAAACTTGTTGTTCTCAACATCCCGCTCAATCACATTTTTAGCAAGATCCATGTCTAAGTTAACAAATGAGTTTGCTGCATCACGAATCATCCTCGCTGCGCTTGCATTATTGCGCTGCAAAATCTTCTCGGGTGACGTGAAAGGTTGCTGCATAAGACACTGAAGCGACATCATAGAGGTTGTTTCCTCAACAATCATCAAGCCCGCCAAAGAGTTAGCCGTTGATTTAATCAAGGTTCGCACGCTTGAGTCAATACGATCCTTGGCTTCAACACGAATAACATCATATCCTAATAGATACCGTCCAACAATTTCGCGGTTCAAAAATGGTCCAACCTTAAGCGATGCCACTTTGGGCAGCTGTTCAACATCGTATTTGGAGTCAACCAAAAGTTTGCCGTCAGCAGTTACATCTAGATCAACCAAGATTCCCTTCTGCAGACCATTCTCTCTCGCCCATTCGCGAGGTAAACAAACAAAGAAGGTTCCGGTTGGCGTCTGTTGAATTTTACGCAAATCACCCATAAAGCACACCAAGATATAACAAATCTAAACATTACACAGCTTATATAAATTGCTTAAACCCCGTCATTATCAATCAAAGAACTATTTTTCAAGCTATGGGTTAAAAGTTTGAAAAAGAGTTTTAATCAGGGGGAACTATAAAAACAAAAAACAGTAAATAACCCAAAAGCCATAGAGCCTAACAAATACACGGTATAAAAAAAGGGAATAAAGGTCTAAAAAGTGATAAGTGTAGAAGAGAAACTCCAAAATGCAATCGAGGCTACTATTGCTGCAGGTTATCAGTTGAATAGTGAAGCTTTCGAGTTTCTCATCCAAAACTCACAACACGACCCCGCCTTGATAATGAACATGGCTTTGCAGAGATTAGAGGCACTGCAGGAAAAACCCATGTTTATCGAACGTAGCTTTTTGGAAGCGATTATGCAGCAGACAACGACAATCCCTGAAGTTATAGTTGAACTTCCTCAAGTAAGCTACCCCACAACGGAAACACCAAGGGCCCCCAAGCCTGCAATAACAATACAAGGCGAAGATGCAAACGAGTTTTATCCTTACGCCAAATACATTCCCTCAGAACTAGTCATCCTCCAAGACCATACGGGAGAATTGACCTCCAACGGGACCCTCAACGAATATAGCAGCTACTTCCAAGACCGTTTTAAACGCATAGAAAGAGTGCTTCGCCAAAGAATGGATGTTAGAGCCGCCACACCTATTGCGGAAGCACTAAAATCTCAGCCCAAAACCAAGCTCAAAATCATCTGCATGCTAACTGAGAAGCGTGATGCAAAAAACAATATTATTCTCTCTGTAGAGGATCTTCAAGGAAATGCAACTATTATGGTTCCGCAGAAGGCACCAGAAGAAGTAAAGAAGAAGGCACTTATGATTTTGCCCGACACGATTTTCTGTGCAGCCGTTATTAAAACTCGCTCCGACCTATTAATGGCAGAGGATATAATTCTTCCAGAAGTAGGCAGAAAACCACCAAATCGAGCAAATGAGCCCATTTACGCAGTTTTAACATCAGACATTCATGTGGGAAGCACTAAATTTAACAAAAAGGCTTTTAAAAACTTTATACAATGGCTTCGAGGGAAATACGGCTCACCGTCCATGCAGGAAATCGCTGGTAGAGTAAAATACGTATTAGTTGCAGGGGACATCGTGGATGGTATCGGTATCTATCCTGATCAACAGAAAGAGCTAACCATCCGCAATATCCACAAACAGTATAATTTTGCCGCAAAATACCTTAGTAAAATTCCTGACTATATTGAAATTGTAATTTCTCCAGGCAATCATGATGCCGCACGTAAATCCCAGCCTCAACCCGCTATTCCTGAGGGCTATCTAAATGGAATTAAAGGGAAAAATAACATTCATTCTGTCGGCAGTCCATGCTACCTCAGTATACATGGAGTTGAGGTTTTGATGTTTCATGGCGTAAGCCTAAATGATATAATCGGAGTTGTTCCGGGAATGGATAATGACCACCCTGAAAAATCAATGAAACTGCTTTTGCAAGGTCGGCACCTTGCTCCTGTCTATGGTGGAAAAACAATGCTTTCACCAGAAAATCGAGATTTCCTAGTTGTCGACAAAGTTCCGGACATCTTCCACGCAGGGCACATCCACGTTTTAGGCTTTTGTAATTACCGAGGAGTGTTAGTTGTTAATTCAGGTGGGTGGCAAGAACAAACTGACTATATGGAAAAGCTAGGGCTAGTCCCAACACCAGGCAAGGTGCCGGTGGTGAATCTTCAAACATTGGAGACAACTGTGCTTTCTTTTCTTTAAATTAGCTATCAATGGGTTTATGCATACCCTTAGTCTTATAGCTAATGATTTGACTGAAACGGGCATCACCACCAAAAACATCACGGATTAAGCCTCTGGAGATTTCAAGACGGATTTTTTTAGTTCTGCCGTATCTACCCATACTTACCACTTTGGCGTTGACAAGTCCCATTGAATCAAGCTCATTCACCAATGTGCCCAAGCGTCGCTGAGTTAGCAGTCCCGAACCCATCTCACAACAGAGTTCATTATAAACATCATAGATTTCACCTGTGGTTGAATTTGACTTGTTTAAGTGATAGACACTGAGTAGCACCAATTTGGAATGAAGGGTAAGATTGTTGAGGGCTTCAACAACCCGATTATGCTCAATGTGCTTTTCGGCTTGCCGAACATGCTCCTCAGTAACAGATTTTGCATTCTCGCGCTCCGCTACTTCACCTGCTACACGCAGCAAATCCAGAGCACGTCGTGCATCACCATGTTCCGCTGCAGCTAAAGCAGATGAAATACTCAGAGCAGAATCTGATAAAACGTTATCTTGGAAAGCTAACTTTGAACGTTCAAGTAATATGTTACGAAGTTCCGCTGCATCATAAGGTCGAAAAACTAATTCTTCTTCACTAAGCGAACTGAATACTCTTGGATCAAGAAATTCTTTAAGGCGTAAATCATTTGATATGCCGATTATAGAAACCTTACTTTTACTCAGTGTTTCATTTATTCGAGTAAGTTCGTACATGAAGGCGTCGCCACGATCCTTAATTAGGGCATCCACCTCATCGAGAACAATAATGAATATTATTCTGGATTGATCAAGACCTGAGCGAAATCTGTCAAAAACTTCTCCAACAGAGAGCCCAGTAAATGGAATTGTTAAGCCTAAGCTTTGGCTAAGATTAGCAAAAACACGATATTCTGAACCTGTCATGCGGCAATTAATATAACAAAATTTGATTTGTGCACCGTATTCTTTAGCTTTTGACTCTAAATGACTGAGAACATATTTTGCAACGGCAGTTTTCCCGGTCCCAGTTTTACCATAAATGAAGATGTTTGAGCATCGAGCATTTTTTAGCACGGGAGCCACAGTAGCACCTAAAAGGCGAATTTGATCTTCTCTATGGGGTAGTTTATCAGGTAAGTAGTCATGACGTAGAACTTCTCGATCTTTGAAAAGTTTTGTCCCGTTAACGAAATTATCAAATACGTCATCTAATATGCTTGAATTTCCCATGTTGTCCACGCTATCTGTTACACAGGTAGAACCGTTACTTCGAGTGGAACAGATAAATGAATCAGTACAAAAAACTGGTTTTGGCACAACATATTCCTACAAAAGGATGGTTAAAGGCTATAACAATTAAACAAAAAGGGAAGAACACACACCCCAATGTTTCTATTGGAAAAAATCAGTGAGTTATTTTAAAATTCATATTATTATTATTATTATATATATATATAGAACTATACTCTAAGTTCTAATAGGATTTTTATATATTAATGATATCTGTCTAAAATCCTAAACAAAACTTATGCGAATTTTTTTTCAGCCTTGCCAAACTTCTTTTTTACCCGTAAAACTTCGAGCGGAAACATAGGGGTGTGCGTTTAGCTTCAAAAACCAATAAAAAATAGCTAAAAACACAATAACAGGTAGTAAATTAGTCATGACATACTAATCACCTGATCCTGGCTGCTAAAAATATTTTTTAGTTGATTTTTTTCATCTTTACCGTTCACAGATTTGTGAATCCATATTAAATACCAAAAAACTGTTGCTTTAAAAGACTTGTTTTTTGTTAATTTACTCTAATTCTGTCTCTTTACTGTGAAGCAGCCACCCCTCTGCTTCTACTGGAAAAAGCGAACTAAGCTTGAACTGAAATCATTTTGTAGTTCTGTTAACATGTGAAGCTTGTTATCCTGTAAAAAGTCTAAAATATGGATAAAAATAAATTCAAAGCCTAAAATAACCCCGTCTATTTCTCTTTGTTCACCATCACAGTTATATGCCGTGAAGTGTAGATTTTGTGAACAACCTAGGTGTAAATTAGATGCCGGCTCGCAAAATGCGCGTTGAGCTGTTCGATAGTGATGGTAATCGTTATACTATTGCTTTTGAAGGTCAAGTTACCCGCGATAAAGCTCTGCGCCTACTGGATCTTGTCGAATTGCTAGGTAGCGCGCCGACTGAAAGTCCCAATGTCTCTTCGAGCCCTACAATATCCAACCGGAATCTTTCTCGTTTTGAAAAGGTACAATTAGTTATCCAGAAAAACTTTCCCCTAATCTGGTTCTCCTCCAAAGATATTCAATCAATTTATGAACAGGAACTCAAAGAACCCGTTAGCCTAAGTACAATATCCACGTACCTTTCAAGAATGACTACAAAGGGCTTGTTGATGCGCACTGGTACATCAAACAACCTCAAATACAAAACAGTGTCTAACATTCCAGCGGCAACAATAAAGTCACGCATAAAGTAAGTTCTCAACTCTTCATAAAATGTGAAAATCAACCTATTTTTATGCGACTGAGGGTTCGATTTTCTGAAGCAGGGACTCCATTTCCTTTTTAAGGCTATATCGGAACGGAATCTTACCAATTTCCCGCTCCAAGTAGCCCTCCTCATAGAGCTTTTTCATAAGACGAGCAGTATGTTCCCTACTAAGCTTAACCCGCTCTTTAATTTCAGGGGCTGTTTTAGCGCCTTCTTTTACGAGCATCTCCAAAACCACAATCTCCGTTTCAGTAAGTGCGGCTAGGGCTTTATCTCGTTTAATGGGAATAGGTGGCAGCACAACTTCCAATTCGGCCTGCTTAACAGAAGGCTGAGCCATGGAGAGTTTCTGTATTTGCTCCTCGAAACCGGTGATTCTGTTCCTCAACGTTTCTTGGGTAGCTTCGATGTCTTTAAGCTTGGATTCAAGCCCCTCTATCCCAGAGAGTATGGTGGTGCTATTTTGGCTGGTTTCTGAGCTGTTCTGTGACAAGGACTGATAGGATTGGGTTAGGACGCTAAGTTGCTCTTGTAGGGGTTCAACTTTTTTCTCCAAGCTTTCGACTTTTCTGTAGCTGGATTCTGCTGACACGTAGCTTCCATCGACTTTCGCGACCATGGATTCAAAGCGGTTAGATTCTCGTTTGAGTTCACGGTTGAAACTTAGCACTATATCTTGAATAAAATCGCGAGCTTTGCTGTATTCTTTGTGGGCCATACGGATTTGCCTGTAGTATTCGTAGGCAGCTACCGCTGTTACAGCCACCAAAACCCCCAAGATTACCCATGTAAGGTCAGCCATGATCTCATCACCATGTGATTCAGTTGTGACTTAACCGTGATTTTAAAGGTTACATCACACATCACAATAATTCCCATGGATTTTTAAGGTTTACGGTGATATTATCACATCCAAACATGACATCACACATCACAATCTTAACGCTTACCCATTAATGCTTGCCTGTCCAAGAGGAAAATAACGTCAATTAGAGCTTATTTTGTAGAAATATTTGATAATTGTAGGCTTTATAGGAGCGCTTTTAACATCATAAAATAGGTAAAAAATGATGGCAAAAACTGTGACTTGTGACGTCACAAAAGCTTTTCTGAGGGACTAGAAAGTCGCTTTAGGCTCGTTTCTAGCTCTTCTCGGATGATTTCTATAACTTTTAGGTGGTCTTTTAGCTCCTCCTCCTTGTTAGGCAGATCCTGGTGTGCTTCCACATACTCGTGCAGTTTATTTGCTATTTCGAGGTACGGGTCAAGAGTTGTAGTCTCAAAAACTCCCAAATATCCCAAAAGTAGCACCGTGTAGATGGACTTAATGACGTTTTCACGGGACTGTTTTAAAGTCCTATTAAACGAACCGCGACTTATTTTAGCCCTTGTTAACCTTAAAGCGGCTTTATCATCGTACTTTAGCTGTTTACCCGATATATTTTCGGCCAAAACATCAATAAGCAGTGTTTCAAGCTGCGTTTTTGTTAATTGGCTGTTTTTAGCCAGAATTTTGACAATAGGGTCGTTTAATGCCCCGTTTAACCATGCTGTTACACCGTCTTTTAGCTTCAAACTTATGCTTTCTCCCATAGATTAAATGGATACACTTTTGTATACTAACTCAGCTTTTTAACCTTTACAGACCTCAAAAAGCTAATATGCTTACCAAATAAAGCTCTTATCTAACCTCTAAAAATAAAAATAAACCTGAAAAATCGTTAATTTACTATTTAGACAAAAATTAGATGCGATTAACACAAAAAACGCTAAATTCTACGATTAATCAAAGGAGTAATATTATTAACTTTACACGAATAATGCTCTTTTTTAAAACAGTCAAAAAGGCAAACGCGCACTTTTTACAACCTTATGTAAATAAAACACATTTTTTTAGCGGCAAACCCGCTTCAAAGCAACATAAACTTTTAAAAAAATCTGTGAGACATAAAAAAACGATCCGTGACGTCACTCCTCACAGTCAAATCACCGTGATTTTCAATAAATCTATCAGTATCACAGCTTTGTGATGCACCTGTGACATCAAACACCAATAGCCAAGTTTATATGTGATACTTCTAAAATTTCTCTGAAAGCTTTCTAAGCTTTCGATAAAGCTCAGGGCGCAAATCCCGCAGCGTCGGAATAAAGGCTTCAGAAGCCCGTAAATCCGAAAAATCCGCTTCGCAAACCACAAAATCTTCCTCATCATATTTTGCTCGAGCTAAAACATCCCCTGTTGCGTTGATTAGGCGGCTTCCGCCCCAAAACTGCAAACCATCTTGCACTCCAGCAAGGTTCACATAAGCCAAATACGCCGTATTCTCCAAAGCACGGGCAGCTGTGAGGATTTCAAAATAAGCTCGTCGCACCGCTGGCGACGCAGAAATGCAGACAATTAGTTGGGCGCCCATCAGTCGAGGCAGCCGAAATACCTCAGGGAAGAACACATCATAACAAATTGTTAGACCAATATTTCCTAATTTGGTTTGGAACGCGGCAGGTTTGTAGCCGGGTCGGAAGTAGCGTTTTTCCTCAAAGACACTGTGGGTTGGTAGATACATTTTGCGGTATTTGCCGATGAAACCTTCAGGACCCACTAATACTGCGGTATTAAATATGGTGGCTTGGGCTTTTTCGGAGAGCTCTGGCATGCCAAAAATAATATGTAGCTTTGTATCTTTCGCCAATTCCTCTATCCGCTGAACGGATGGTCCTGGGATGGGTTCAGATAGCTCGTAAACTTGGTCATGGAGTACATAGCCAGTAAGCGACATTTCTGGAAAAATCGCAATTTCCGCCCCCTCCTGCTCAGCGCGTCGAGTTAAAGCCTCAATTTTTTGGAGGTTCGCTTCTTTGTTTTCTCGGTCGCTACTAATTTGGCAAAGTGCCAACTTAACTTTGTCCTTCATGGTGTCCACCTAGTAGGTGTGTCTTGGGAGTCTAAAATCGTTTGTGACCGTTCGAAACCCTAGTTTCGATGCCAGTGGAAGACGGCGTTTGTGTTCTTGAGCTAACCAGCGGCTCCTAATTCGGTTCACGACTGTTTGTTCTATGCCGAGTTGCTCGGCAATATCCTCTGGTGACAGAAAGTGTTCTAACCCAAAGAGAATCAGATCGAGGGTTTCATATTTTATTTGCAACTCCGACTCCGCTAGCTGGCCGGGCCAAAGCCCGGGCGTGGAAGGTTTGTAGGCTATCTCCTTAGGTATGCCCATATGCACGGCTAGCATGCGAACTTGACTTTTGTAAAGGTCAATGATTGGAGCGATATCGGCTGCAGCGTCACCCCACTTGGTAAAGTAACCCATCATGGTTTCGGATTTGTCGGAGCTGCCGCAGACTATGCAGTTTTGTTTGTTGGAGTAGTAGTAGAGGAAAATCATGCGGGTTCGCGCTTTGATGTTTCCTTTGCAAAGCCTATCTGTAGAGTCGAAGATAGGGATGCTTTCGTAGATATTTTCAACCGCAGCAGTCATGTCACAGACCTGAGTTTGTATTCCAAATAGGTCAGCGACTGTTTTGGCATCTTCGATGTCTTTTTGTTTTTGGGTTTCATTTTCGGGAAGCATAAGTGCAATAACATGGTTGCCGTTGAGGGCTTTGCTTGACAGTGCCGCTATGGTTGCGCTGTCCACCCCCCCACTGAGCCCTAAAACAATCCCGCTGGCGCCTGCGTTTTCAACATATTCTTTTATGAAACGGCAGATTCTTTTTTCTATCATCGAAAAATCCATATCTAATACAGTGGGCGTTAACTTCACAGTTTTACGCAGCCTCATTGTCAACGTTGGTAGGCAAGTATTTAAGGACAAGTATAAATATTAATCACCGTTACGGGACACTTTAGAAGGTTATTGTATGGGGCGAAGAAGGAAAAAAGTTGTTCATATTCCAAAGAAGCGTTTACCTAAATTCTTCTCTTGCCCGACATGCGGAAAAGAAACTGTGCGCGTGGAAATATTCCGTGAAGAAGGAGGACGCTCCGTTGCTCAATGCAGCAGTTGTGGGCTCAAAGAAGAATTCACGATTCGATCTGCGCAGGGCGAAGTGGACGTTTATTGCATGCTCACTGACAGTGTTTATGGCAGCCAGAAAAGAACACCTGTAACCAAGCCCGAATAAGCAAAAAGGCTACTATTTTATTGTCTAAAAACATCTGTTCTTGGGGTTCTCGTAGTATTTTCATTTGATTTAAGGAAAACCAAAATAACCCTATACCGAATATCATGGCTGTGAAAGGTCGCTTTGAGCATCAGTAAGGGTTACCAAAACTACATTGATACCTTAAACAACCAGTTGAAACAAATCTACGAAATCAGCGATAGCGCTAGATCTAATGGCTTAGATCCGTCTCTTAAAACTGAATGCATTATTGCAAAGGACATTGCTGATTTGGTAGAAGGATTAGTTGGACCCAAAGGCGTCGCAGTCAGCATCAGAGAATTAAGCAAGATGCTGCCACGTGAAGAGATCGCCTTTAAAGCAGCACAGGAAATTGCTCAAGGTAAATTTGCTCAAACTGAAGAAGAGAAAGATCCAGAGAAGCTAGCCGAGCAGGCTATTCGCACGGCATTGGCTATCTTTACTGAAGGTTTAACTGCCGCACCAATCCAGGGCATAGCACAAGTCAAAATCAAAAAGAACGCTGATCAAACATGCTATCTGGGGGTTTACTTCGCTGGTCCAATTCGCTCCGCAGGTGGAACTGACCAAGCCTTAACATTGGTCGTCGGCGACTATGTCCGTCGTGAATTAGGTTTAGATGTATACAAGCCCACAGAGGAGGAAATCTCCCGTTTTGTAGAAGAACTAAGGCTATATGAACGCTCTGTAGGACGCTTTCAATATCACATCCCAGATGTGGAACTACGTAAAGCACTCAATTTGGTGCCCGTAGAGTGTACAGGTACTGAATCTGACCCAGTTGAGGTTTCCTCATACCGCAACTTGGAGAGGGTGGAAACAAACCGTGTTCGTGGCGGCGCTTTGCGAGTTATTAATGACGGGATTGTTGGACGGGCACAAAAAGTTTATGTGATAATTGATAAACTGGGCTTTTCTGGTTGGGAATGGCTCAAGAGTTTTAAGAAAAAATCAGAGAAGAAATCAGGCGGATTCATGGATGACGTTATTGCTGGACGCCCCATTTTCGCGTTTCCCTCAACCCGTGGTGGTTTCCGACTCAGATACGGCAGATCTCGCAACACAGGGCTTTCCGCAGTGGGCATACACCCAGCCACCATGCTTGTGGTGGAGAATTTTCTAGCCGCAGGTACCCAAATGCGTCTTGAGTTGCCTGGCAAAGGCGGCGTCACCATGCCCGTCGATAGCATTGAGAAACCCGTGGTATTGCTCAAGGATGGTTCAGTGGTTCGGGTTTCTTTGGAAAATTTTTCAGAAGTTAAGGGCAAAATCCAGAAAATCCTATTCTTAGGTGACATTTTGATTGACTTCGGCGATTTCCTTTACAGTAACAAGGCGCTTCCGCCCTCTGGATACGTGGAGGAATGGTGGAGTAAAGATCTTCAAAACGCCGTTTTAGCCAAGTTCAGTGGTGATACTCAAAAAGCTGCGGAAGCATGCAATCTTCCATATGACAAACTCGAGGGATTTATCTGTGACCCTTTCAAAAACAAACCTACAACTAAAGAAGCCGCAGTTCTTAGCCAAACCTTGAAAATACCCCTAGCGCCTAGTAGCACGTTCTTCTGGACGGGAACACCTACCTTTGAGGATATTGAATGCCTGCAGAAGTGGCTGGGTTGCTGTGATGTGACTTTGCAGGAGGGGTATGTTTCTAAAATTATAGGTGAAGCTAACGGCGAAGCGGTGAAGGTTCTGCGCAAGATTTTTGTTCCCCATAAAATAGTTGAAGGCAAAGCTGTTTTGGTGGACCCAGAAGCAACTGCGTTAGCGTTCACATTAGGTTATGGTACAACACGTTTTACTCAGCCTATGCAGGTAACATCCGTTTTGGAGCTTCTTAGTGTGTTGTCGGGTGTAGTGATTAAAGATAAAGCACCAACCTACATTGGTGGACGAATGGGTAGGCCTGAAAAGGCTAAGCATAGAGAAATGAAACCTAATGTGCACGTTCTTTTTCCCGTTAGTTTAGCTGGAGGTTCTCACCGTGACCTTATGGAAGCGGTCAAGAAAGGTCCAGTTTTTGTGGAGATGGTTAAACGTAAGTGCCAAGAGTGTAAAACTTATACTCGGAAAGTCCTATGTGAAATCTGCGGGGGACCGACATTTCCTGAGAAAGTTTGCCCTCGATGCGGTAGAACTCTTAAAGATGCTTACTGTGGCTCTTGTAAATCAAACGCTGTATTATATCAACGTCAACCCGTTAACTTCAAGGAGCTAATTAATAACGCCAGCATTTCGGTGGGTTACTCCGCGCCTAAGATGCTGCGGGGTGTTAAGGGCTTAACTAATCTTGACAAGACCCCTGAAATGTTAGAGAAAGGTATCTTGCGTGCTAAGTATGGTTTATCCGTTTACAAGGACGGCACAATACGTTTTGATGCCACAAATGCTCCGCTCACTCACATTACGCCAGCAGAAATCGGTGTCTCGATCGAAAAGATGCATCAGATGGGTTACATAGCCGATACACATGGTTTGCCATTAACTGATCCCAACCAGGTTTGCGAACTTAAAATCCAAGACGTTGTTATTCCCTGGACCGCTGGCGAGTATTTTTTACAAATAGCTGCTTTCATCGATGATCTACTAACTCGCGTTTACAAACAACAACCCTATTACAGCTTCAAAAAAGCTGATGACCTCGTTGGACATCTTATTTTTGGTTTGGCTCCACACACCTGTGCTTGTATTCTTGGTCGTGTCGTGGGTTATACTGACCGAAACGTCATTTACGCACATCCTGTTTGGCACTCTGCCAAGCGAAGGGACTGTGACGGGGACGAAGATGCCATTATGCTTGGGCTCGATACTTTGCTTAATTTTTCCCGGGTTTTTTTGCCAGCCCAGATTGGTGGTATTATGGATGCGCCGATTTTGTTGATTCCGGTCTGTAACACTAAAGAGGTTCAGCGGCAAGCTCATGACTTTGACGTCAGTAGCAGTTACCCTCTTGAATTCTTCCTCAAAACCTGGGATAAAGGCGAAGCCAGACCAGTGAGTGCATTTATGGATACCATCAGTCATCGTTTGGGAACGGAGGCGCAATTTGAAGGTTTTCAATATACTACGCCTTGTACCAACATTAATTTGGGTAACGCTAACAGCAGCTACAAAGAATTCAAATCCATGATAGACAAGCTTCACATGCAATTGGAGTTAGGAGAAAAAATCGATGCCGTAAGCGCAAAAAGTGTAGCGCTTAAAGTTCTCAATACTCACTTCATGCGTGACATTGCAGGAAACATGCGTGCTTTTTCTACGCAGGGGTTTCGATGTAAAGCTTGTAATAGAAAATTTCGTCGGCTGCCTCTTGTGGGGAAATGTCCTTCATGCAGCGGCAAACTTTCTTTGACCGTTTATCGCGGTGGAATTGAGAAGTATCTGGTAGCGGCTCAGCAGCTAGTTGACAAGTACGGTTTGCCCAAATATTACACCCAGCGTATGGATCTAATAAAGGAAGAACTCACATTAATGTTTGACAACAAAAAACCTAAACAGTCAACTCTTTTGGATTTTAAATAGCTAACTATTTCTACCTTAACTACACAAACATCTATTGGGTGAATAAAAATAAAGGAAACTTGGCACCCCAATGCTTACCTGAAAAGTATTCGTAACGTATATAGTGGACTCTCGACTCGAACCAAAATTCTGTCGTTACTTGATGTACAGGCTTTCAATGCTGCCAAGCTTGCGGCACAATGCGGTTTATCCTATGGGGTGGCGATGCATCATCTGCGGCTTCTGTGTTGTGAAGGACTTATTGAGCGTAAGGGTAAATACCGTTACATTTGGCTTTCTACAGGGTTGGGGCAGAAGCGTTTGAACTAAAAGGAACAATAACAAGGATTTTGCTGGCACTTGGGGCATCTATTGGGGTATTTTGCGAGTGCAGCTTTCTCCAAATCGATTCCTATGATATTAGCCAATGATGCAAGCCAGGCGATGATGTCAGCAAATTCTGCTTCGGTTGCCCTGCGGTCGTTACCTTTAAGTTCCTCACCAAGTTCTGCTACTTCGTCAACCAGCCAATTGAAGGTGCCTTCGATTCCGCGTTCGATGTCACGCTTAAAGTAAAGCTTCTTCATCATATCTTGGAAATCCCTTATCTGCACTGAATTCACCACATTCTTTAGAAGTATTAAAGGCTGTAATCAATGTTTTTCTATGTTTTGGTTGATGCTTTTGTATACAAAAAATGTAGCTTAGGAATAACTATTTCTTATCATTGGAAAAATTTGGTATGTCGATCGAGAGTAGGCAAAGCATCAACCTTCTAATATGCGTTTTAGTTTCTGCTGAGTTCACATTAACAGGTTCTCTTTATGATGGTTTTTATACCCAGAGAGTTGTTAGATATCTCTAGTGACTTTTGTTCTTATCTTTCGTCTCTCATGAATAAATAGGACCTCTATTTTTCGCATATATTCTAAAAGGGCGCCTTAGTTTTGGCATAACATTAATTAGTTTAAGCCCGTATTAGGCTTCATTAACATCTTTGGATACGACCTTTATGGGTATGAGAAAACGAAAAAAAGATACTGGTCCAATGCCCGCTGCAAGCGCTGGGTTACTGAGGTTCTTCGAGGAAGAAACCGAAGGTATCAAAGTCCGACCTGAACTCCTTGTTGGGTTAGCTGTGACTTTGATTGTTGTTTCCGCGCTGGCTAAAATCTTCTTTTAAACGTCGCTTTGTCTTCTAGACGGCGTTAAATGGAGCACTTCTAACCTCTGAACTGAGTTTAGGTGCAAGAAAAGTTCGCTTCTTTCTTCTCGGCTAGCCACCTGCGGAATAGGCTGCGCTATAGTCGAACGAAGCACAACAGCTTCTGCGTCGGAAAGCCATATCCCCGACGGTTCGTGTGTCACTGCAGCTAATGTACCTTCAAACCCGTAGGCTGGATCTATGACAACTCGGATCTTTTTGCCCACGTTGCGTTCAAGCATATGAAAGATTGAAGGTGGCAATTCTCTGTCTGGCATAGTCTCGCAAACTATTATGATTGGACTTATGGCGATAAAACAATTCCCTTTCTAAAGTATGTTGAATTCTTCAATTTAGACATACCTGATTGTTGTTTTGCCCTTTTAATTGCTTTATTTCTGCTAAAACAGGGTACTTTCTCTTCGGGGTTATAGAAAATTCTGTATTTTATAGCAAGCTTTTTTTAGCTAAATATTAATAAGGCAATTCTCTTCCATAGAAGAGACGCAAAATGGAGGAGCCTGACCATTCTCTAAGTCATTCTATGGATAGTGCAAAGAAGCATTACTCATCTTTATTTTTGCTTCCATCCTATAAACACAGTCTGTTTTATGTAGCCCTAATTTGCCTTATAGGAGTCAGTTTAGCCGCCTATTCAACAACCCTGACCCAGATACTAAATGTATCCGTATTAGGCATAACGGTTTTCGTAATTTCCATCCTATCAGATGCCTTGGTAAGTAAGGTTGTACTCAAAAACGACCCAATTTTTAATGCACGACGAACATCAGGCATGACATTTTATTGTTGGCTCATTTGGATCGGCTTTATAGGGCTAGGCGTACTCTTGACCTACATTTTTGGATCGTGGCTATTATGGGTAAAACTTACCCTCCTTGGCTTTGGGGCTGTATCTACATTACGAATACTTGTTTTATCCGCAACCTCTAATGGATCAAACTGGCGACAAATCACGTCTGCTCTGCTACAGCCTATCCTTTGTATTGTCATGTTTTCGCTTTTCTGGTTAAACCACTCAGCCACCATCAACCAGCAAGTTTTAATCTTCATTGTTTTTGTCCCAATAATTGGCTACGCCGCAGTTTACCTTCTGCTTCACACAATTGACCGCTTGGGACAAGATACATATGGTTTACCTTCGATGCCGCTTTTCAAAGCTTTTCTCCTCAACTGGGTTACAGATGCAAACGCTCCTCTGGAGACTTATCTTGAAGAAATGGGTGAAAACGCCGATATAGAAGTAAGCCTACTAAAATTCGATGCCTCAAAACCCAAAGCCGCAGTGATTGTTCCCCTTGTACATCCAGGACCTTTCAAAAACATCGGCAGCAGCCTTCTGCCCTCCCTCCTAAAACACGCCTACGAAAGCCATTATGGGTGTAGTGCCTGCACACCACTGGGCATTTTAGGGCATGAACTCGACTTAGCCTCCCAAGCCCAAAATCAAAAAATTGTAGCCAAAGTGATTTCTTCAGCAATATTTGACGCCAACTCAGATATAGCGTCGCCATTCGTTAAAATAATCGAAGGGACAGCGACAGCATCCTGCCAAATCTTCGGAGACACACTCTTTTTGGCGTTCTCTCTCGCACCCAAAACTACCGAAGATCTCCCGCAAGAACTGAGACGCATGGTCAGCGAAGAAGCCAAACGATATGGTTTCGAACATGTAATTGTTGTTAACGCCCACAATTGCCTAGGTGCCGTGGACGACACCAATGAACATGTGGACGAACTAAAACGGGCGGCCTTCAAATGTATGTTGAAAGCCATTGGAAAACCCAAAAAAGCCTTCTCAGTGGGATCAGCCTCAGTGTTTCCATCAGATTTCACGCTTAAACAAGGTATGGGGACGGGCGGAATAACAGCTATCGTCGTTGAGGTCGAGGGGCAGAAAACTGTTTACATAGTTATAGATGGTAACAACATGGTTCCGTTTCTACGAGAAAAAATTCTAGAATTCATATCTCTTTTGGGATTTGATGACTGTGAAGTTTTCACAACCGATACCCACGCCGTTAGCGCATTAGTTACGAGCACCCGTGGTTACTGCCCAATCGGTGAAGCAATCAGCCATGACGCCCTCATGGTGTACATTGAAAAAGCAGCAAAAAAAGCAGCCTCTAATCTTGAAGCTGCCAAAGCCGGATGCATACAGTTCACTGTGCCATCTGTAATAGTCATAGGCGAAGAACGCCTAAAATCAATAACCCTCCTCATCGACAAAGCCATCCAAAAAGCAAAACACATCATTGTGCCAATCTTCGGCATGGAGGGGATTATCTTGATTTCGCTTTTGCTGCTCATTTAACTATTTGGGCTGCCGCTGCGGTTTACGTTTGAGTTCTGTGCCGCAGATTTGGCAATTCATAAATTTGCTATCTGTGGAGTAGTGTTTGTGGCAAGCAGGACAATAACGTATCCACTCTAGTAGGCGTTTTATACCAAAGGTGGTAAGTGCGACAAACTCTATTCCAAGTTGCTTGGCGACGTTTTGGATTGAGTAATCATCAGTTATGATTTGCGGCTTGTAACCTTCTGATTTAAGCTGAACTGCCAATGCCAACAGCTGAATATCCGCCTCTGATAGGTTGTGGGCGTCACCGACTTTGATAGCCGAACTTTGAGCTTTATCCATAGATTGGGGGTTGGGTGTCTTAATTTTGACTTTTCCGCTTTCAAGAGCGATTTCAAAGCGCATCTTTATCATCGAGTTACGTCTGATTTCCGTTTCCACCGCTGGTGCTGTAACCTGTTCGTCACTAGAGCTGAAGGGGTCAAAACCTGCGACGAAGGCAGAGGTATCCAATACAACTACGCGGCGATGGTTAGGGCTTTGACTCGTCATTCGGTTCCCTTAAAGAGAAGTCTATTGCGGAGTCTATCATAAAAGTTAGCTTCAAACCGAATAAACGAGGTCACGTTTTCTGAGCGTGTAACTTTAACTATTAGCTCTTCAGTACTCACAGTTTTTCGAAAGCTACCGTCAATCATAACCAACATTCTCTCGGGGCGTAGAACATTAAACGTCAACATGGAATTAGCGGGGAACACCAGAGAATGAAATACAGTTAGCGAGCAAATTGGAGTTAACACAAAAGCATCTACCTGTGGATCTAAAACAGGTCCCCCAGCCGACAGGGAATACCCCGTGGATCCTGTTTGGGTGCCGATGATTAACCCGTCGGCTTGACACCTCAAAATCGATTTGCCGTCTTTACAGATTTCCGCATATAAAATTTTCGAGGGCTCCCCTGTAGATATAACTACATCATTTAAGGCATCGGGCAGCTGCTCTTTCCCAGCACAGACCGACATTTTGGTGGATTTTTCAACATGAAAATCACCGTTCAAGATTCGCTCTACTGCTTCACAGGCTCCTTTTGGCTCTACCTCGGTCAAAAAACCGCGAACCCCCATGTTTATTGCTAAGAGGGGAGGTTCGGGTTTGGGTGCGGTTATGGCTGTCCGCAAGATGGTGCCGTCGCCGCCTAAAGTAATTATAAAATCAGTTTTCATTGCTTCAAGGGGTACAAACTTTTTTTGAAAGTTGATTTTTCCTTTAAGCGATTCCTCTATATAAACCTCCAATCCTTGTTTGGAGAGGTACTCAGCTAGCTCTTCGGCTAGGTTTAGGGCAGCTTTTTTGTCATAGCGGGCAACTAATCCCACTGTTTTAAACAAGATTCCACCTTTGTGTTATCTATCGTAAACCTTAATCTATATATTGGTGTTGTAGGGAATTGCATTGAATAGAACCCTTACTGTGGTGAGTGTATGAGCAAACCAGTAGATGTTGGAGAATTACGTGTTGGTGGTTATATGATGATTGAAGGCGAACCTTGCCGCATTGTCGACATCGCCAAATCTAAACCTGGCAAACACGGGGCGGCTAAAGCCCGTATCGTAGCTATAGGCGTATTTGATAACCAAAAAAGACAATTTGTTAAACCCGTTGATGCAAGCGCAGAAATTCCAATTATTGATAAACGCCCCGGTCAAGTCTTCGCAGTTAACCCAACCGGCGTCCAGATCATGGACTTAGAAACATATGAATATCTTGATGGCCCTTTCCCCGAAGAGGAAGAGCTAAAAGCAAAACTTATTCCGGGTACTGAAATAGAGTATTGGAAGATTCTCGGTAAAGTAAAAATTGTGCGAGCAAAGTAAGCTGCGCGTTTTTCTATGTTTCCTTTTTTGATATTTGTCTGTTTACCCTTTATTTTTTAGCTCCACCATTCCCACTTGACTTTGCGAAAAATAAGATAAAGCGCTAAGAGAATTATCCCCAGCTAAGAGGAATACTGGCGATCATCAAGATGAAGTTATTAAGTGTTACATAAGTCCAAATAGCCCACAGGCTCAATGTTGATAGCCCCACTAGTAAAAGTACAAATATTGCTGTGAGGATTACCCGTTCAACAGACATGTCGTTCACATTAAGATGAGATTGTTTTGGTTTTGTTTTAAGATTTTCCGTTAAAGTTTATGTTCTAGCTTGGCAGTTTCCTTGTGAAGCCAATGATGCATGAAGAGCCGTCTGAATTGTGAAGAATACTTAATGGGGAAACTAAAAACTGAGGCTTCAAGAACTCAACAAACTCCAGGCTTATCGTGTTTTTTTTATGTAATCTTTATTTAAAAGAACAAGAGAATGATAGGCGGAGACTTACATGGCACTAGATAAGTTAAGTTCCTCGCTAACTGACGCCATAAAAAAACTCTTCAAAGCAGGTGTCGTAGACGAAGCAACAGTGAAGGAACTAGTTCGCGACATCCAGCGAGCGCTACTCCAATCAGACGTAAATGTACAACTAGTTTTGCAAATCAGCAAAAATATTGAGGAACGCGCCCTCAAAGAGAAAGTTCCACCGGGGGTTTCGAGACGTGAACATGTTATTAAAGTTGTTTACGAAGAACTCACACGTTTCATCGGAGACAAACCTGTAGCTCTAAAAGTAGAGCCAGGCAAGAAGAAAATCATAATGCTTGTGGGGATTCAGGGCTCAGGTAAAACTACTCACGCCGCCAAGCTCGCGCGCTACTTCCAGAAACGGGGCTTAAAAATCGGCTTAATCGCTGGTGACACTTACCGCCCAGGCGCCTACGCGCAACTTCAACAACTCGCAACAAGAATTAACGCTCCAATTTATGGCGAGGCTAAAGCTAAAGACCCTATTAAAATCGTCAAGGAGGGTCTAAAACATTTCAGCGACCGTGATCTAATCATTGTCGACACCGCCGGGCGCCACAAAGAAGAGAAGGATCTAATAAAAGAAATGAAAGACCTTGAGAAGCATATTCACCCCGACGAGGTCATTATGGTTATTGACGGTACTATTGGGCAACAGGCGCTTATCCAAGCTAAAACTTTCCATGAAGCCACACCCATTGGCGCTATCATCGTCACCAAACTTGATGGATCCTCACGCGGAGGTGGTGCCCTTTCAGCAGTTGCGGCCACAGGTGCACCAATCAAATTTATCGGTACAGGCGAAAAAATCGAAGACATCGAACCCTTCATTCCCAGTCGGTTTGTCGGGCGACTCCTGGGTATGGGAGACTTAGAGACGCTGCTTGAGAAGGTTCATGACGCCGAAATTAGAGTGCCCCAGAAAAAAGCTAAGGAAATTCTCAGCGGAAACTTTACCTTAACTGACATGTATGAGCAGTTTTCAGCAGTCAAAAACATGGGTCCATTCAGCAAAGTTATGAAGATGTTGCCTGGAATGTCAGCTAATGTTCCTGACGAGATGCTTAACTCGGCGGAGGGTCGGCTTGATACTTGGCGAGTAATCATCCAATCTATGACGCCCCAAGAGAAAGAGAACCCTAAACTCCTGAATTCTTCGCGTGCACGACGCATCGCTCGGGGTAGCGGAACAAGCGAGAAAGAAGTCAAAGAGCTTCTCAAACAGTATCTTATGATGAAAAAGATGCTTAAGATGTTTAAACGCAAAAAGAAACTACCGTTTGGGTTGGGTGGTAAAGGTATGCCACAGATGGGTTTTAAGTAGGTCAAAACAGATGGATGTTTTAGAGAAAGCCTATGAATTGCTTAACAAATATCCCCTTTGCGACAATTGTCTCGGCAGGCAATTTGCGCAATTGGGTTATTGTATGGAAAACAACGTCCGCGGTGCAGCCTTGAAAGTTAGCTTAACACTACAGGCTAACGATTTGATAGCGACAGAAAAAGAATCACAAGGTATAAAACAGCTAAGAGTTTTAGCAACCTCAGGTTTCTCAGCAACTGCGCAGGAAACTCTGAGGCACCTAAAGAAACGCATACCTAAACAGGATCCAGAAGTTAAATGCTTTTTATGTGAGAACAAGTTTAAACTCATTAATGATTTGATACAAACTGCTCAAAGTAACCTAGAAGGATTAGAATTTAACACTTTTCTCGTCGGTATCGAGTTGCCCACTACGGTGGAGGAACGAGAAGATGAATTTAAAGCCTCTTTCAACATTGCCTATGCCGAGAGTATCCGCCATGAATTCGGCAGATTGCTGGGCAAAGCTTTGGCTAAGGCAACAGGCAAAGATGCCGAGTACCTAAAACCTGACCTAGTTGTTGTGTTCAACCCTTTCCTATCGAAAGTTCACCTTCAAGTTAACCCATTATTCGTTGGTGGACGATACCGCAAATTGGTCAGAGATATCCCTCAGTCTGAGTGGTTCTGCTCTATTTGTAGAGGTCGAGGCTGTGAGCGATGTAGTGGTACAGGCAAATTGTACCCTGACTCCGTTGAAGCGCACACTTCAAAACCGCTTATTGATGCTACTGGTGGCACGGAATCGTTTTTTCATGCCTCAGGAAGAGAAGACATCGATGCTCGAATGCTGGGAACTGGACGGCCTTTTATAGTAGAAGTCTCTAAACCCAAGAAACGATCTGTTAACTTAAAACTGATAAAAGAAACTATAAATGCAGGAGGCATCGATAAAGTTGAAGTTTCAGATTTGTATTTTGCATCCAAAGATGATGTACGTCACCTCAAGAAAGGCGAAAGTGCCCAGAAGGAGTATCAGTTGCTCGCTGAATTCGTGAAAGATTTAACCGACGAAGACTTGAGTATTTTAGAAGAAAAGCTCTCCGGTACAATGATTAAGCAGCAAACTCCATTACGTGTTGTGCATCGCCGCGCCGATATTGTCCGAGAAAGGTACATATATAAGCTTGAAGTTAAGAAGGTGACGCTTAAGAAAGCTCTCCTCTATATCAAATGTCAGGGTGGGCTTTATGTGAAAGAATTGGTGTCTGGAGATGAAGGACGTACAGTACCTAACGTGTCGGCTTTGCTTGATAACTCAGCGAAGACGCTTAAGCTCGATGTTCTCAATGTAATAATGGATTAATTGGTGAAACAGGATGAAAGGTTCAAAAGGCTACTACTCTGGCACTCGTAGTTTGTTACGAAAACCAACCCGTGCTAAAGGTAAACCCCAAATAAGCAAGATACTGCATCAATATGAGGCAGGTAACCAAGTTATCATTAAGATGGATTCTAGCGTACAGAAAAGTATGCCTCACAAACGTTTCCACGGAAAAATCGGTTTTATAGTTGAGAAACGGGGCAGAGGTTATGTGGTTAGTGTTCCACAGGGTGAAGCTGTGAAACAAATTATTGTTCGCACGGAACATCTTGAGCCCTATACAGGTACGTGAGAGTAAAATGAGCAAAAGGGAAGTAAGCGAAAATCGGCTAAGTCTGCCTCAAGTAAAAAAACTTCTGGAAGATATAGGTGGGGAAAACCTTGATCAGTTCCAGCGTCGTACACTTGACTACGTAAGTAAATTTAGCAAAGTTGAACCCGAAAAAGCTGAAGAGCTCTTGCAAACTCTTGTTAAAGAATACGAACTTGATGAAGCAGAAGCTGTTCAAATTATAAATTGTATGCCTGAAACAGTGGATGAACTTCGTGTTTTCTTAGCAGGTGGGCGCAAAATTATCGAAACCCAGAAACTCAATCAAATAGTTGAACTTTTGAACGAGAGCCGTCTGCTCAAATAACTTATTTGGCTAAAGTGTTTTTAAGTAGTTAGCGAGAATACACTAGAGGCACAGTGACTGTTATGGAAAAACGGTATGAAGAAAACGCTTACGTGTTAGACTTCCTTCCACACGGAAAACCTGGGGTTCGCCCCACTGGACGGGCAGGCTACCGTGCAGGCGCTCTTATTCAATGCGTCGGCGAAGACTTCTTTACTGTTCTCGAAGCTCTCGTAAGAGAGGGTCTGATGCTTAAACCCGGTGACCGTGTTTACGTGGGCAAAGACAGTCGGGAAGAGGTCACCTATATCATTGGTCGTATCGGATATGATGAATTAACTGCTTCTGCAAAAGCCGAGCTTCCAAGCGTAATAAATAAGATTATTGCGAACCGGGAGAAATGGTTTGTTACCTTCTTCAATAACGCCCGTGCCGTAACCCCCCGCATGCATGCGCTGGAGCTTGTGCCAGGTATTGGCAAAAAGTACATGTGGCAAGTCATCAACGAACGTCAACGTAAACCGTTTGAGAGCTTTGAGGACCTTCAAAAACGCACTGAATTACCTAATCCGATTAAACTAATAACTAAGCGTGTTATGGAGGAGCTTGAAGGTGACAGCAAATATCAACTCTTCACCCGAGCACAGTAAGGCAATAGATAATGAGCCAAGAGCAAATAGAACATCTGCTATTAACTCAAAACGTTAAACCAAACAAGTTGCTGGGACAAAACTTTATGGTTGAAACCAGCTTATACTCCAAACTCGCGGAATATGCAGCTCTATGCCTTTCAGATGTTGTGTTAGATGCTGGCGCTGGTTTTGGTTTTCTTACGACTTTTCTCTCTCAGCGATGTAAATACGTATTTGCAATCGAGAAGGATCCGCGGCTAGCCTCTTTTTTGCGTGAACGCTTTCGCAGTATGACGAATGTTAATGTAATGGAGGGTGATGTGCTCAAATCGAAGTTACCGCTTTTCAACAAAGCCATCGCAATTCCGCCCTATTATTTGTCGTCACATCTTGTAGTTTGGTTGCTTGAGCGTAATGTGGATTGTGCGGTGTTGATTTTGCAGAAAGAATTTGTTAAGCGAATAATAGCATCTGTGGGTAGCGAGGAATATGGATGGTTGACTGTAGTGACGAAGCTACAGGCTAAGGTAGACGTGTTGGATTCCGTGCCCAAAACTATGTTCTACCCTTCGCCTGAAGTTGATTCAACTATTTTGCGCCTTAAGCCTTGCCGCTCTCAGGCCTTCCAAGTTAGTGATCATGACTCCTTTTTGCGGTTAACCAAATGGCTCTTTACACAGCGCAATAAAAAACTTGCAAAGGCGCTTGCGCCCTACCTCAGAATCAACTACCGACTGAGTAAAGAATGCGCAGAAAAACTTACCAATAACCTAACACAGCGGGAGCGCCGTGTAAGAGAACTTGCACCTAAAGATTTCGGAGCAATCGCAGATGCCCTGCCGAGTTAGACGCATCTATTTTGGTGAATGTATTTTTGATGTAGAAAGTGAAGTGTATGAGCCAGCCGAGGACTCCTTTTTGTTAGCCGAAAACTTTAATCCCGCAGCGGCCGAGGCCGTCTTGGATGTAGGCACAGGTTGTGGTATACTAGCAGTGTTGGGTGCAAAAAAAGGTGCAGCAGTTACCGCAATAGACCTTAATCCATTTGCCCTTCATTGTGCTAAAGCAAACGCAAAATTAAATGATGTCTCCGGAAGAATCTGTTTTATTCAAGGCGACCTCCTCTCTGCATTCAAACATGGGGTGATGTTTGATTTGATTTTGTTTAATGCACCATATTTGCCTTCCGAGTCAAGTGAGCAGGAAACTTGGATAGGGCGGTCTTGGGCAGGAGGTGTTGGTGGGCGTGCAGTAATTGACAGATTCATTTCCAATGTGTCAGCATATCTCAAGCCAAAAGGGACGGTTTTATTGATGCAATCTACACTAACGGGCATTGATGAAACAATCCACAGTTTTGTAATGCAGAACCTTAACGCTAAAATTATAGCCGATCTCAAGCTGCCTTTTTTTGAAACCCTTACGCTTATAGAGGCCAGGCACTAACTTTGTAATAAACGCTTTAAGCTAGAATCCGATACTTTAACTTTGGTGTTATAGTATGACGATTTGGTTTTACGTTAAAACAGAAAACGACGCTAAAGCCGTTGGGGAAGTAGTGTGTGTTTTCAACTACACTGAAGGCAAGCATCCCGAAGACAAGTACTCATGGATTTTACAGGAGGGAAGAGATGAGCCGGGATACTGGGAAATCCGTGGTAAATATTCGGCGCTCAAAGACCTCACTGAAATAGGTCTCGTTTATCGTATTGGTGATGCAGTGGTCTTCGCGGAAATCGAAGACGAGTTGGCCCCTAACTTTCTGGATCCACTTATCGAAAAGTTTGGATTTGATAATGTCAAATGGATTGTGATTCCATTCGTAAAGTAACTTCTGTTTAGGAATATGCCTGCTTATTTTTGAATCAATTCCCATTTTTATTCTTCTTAGTTTTCCTGTATCGACTTTAATAGGTTATCATACAAATAGGATATGGCCTTAAGCTTTTCTTGATATTGCATTAAGAGCTTTTTCTGCAGTTGAGGTACTAAAGAGTAAATCGTCGATGGTTGAGGCGAAGGTGGTGAGTTTGCCGTTGAAACTAATTTGGGTTATAACTTTGTTTTCTTTATAGAATGTTTCTATCTGTAATCCAGGGGGGGCTTTGAGGTTGTCGGGAAAAACCGCCTTGGCAATTGCTTGCGCCGTCTTGAAATCGCAGTATTCAAGTGTGACTGTAGCTTCCAAGCTTTTCACCCTTAAGTTGCCGTCCCACCAATTCATCTGCAGTTTTAATGAATGCCTCCACTTTTTCAAGGGGTACCTGCGCACCCGCCGCAATATTGTGTCCACCGCCTCTGCCGCAGTTCTGTTCTGAGGCAATCCGCATCACATCGCCTAAGTTGATGCCTTTTCTCAAGGCCGCTTCGGTTGTGCGTCCTGAAAATTTGGCTGCGTTTTCTGCTTCGATGTTAGCGAAGGCTAACAGAGGTTTTTCATTGTTGGTAAGGTTCGAGACAACGATGCTGGAGACGGTGCCAATGATTTTTTCGTTGATAAAGTTCTCACCGTATATCACGTACACATTTTGAAGCTCTTGCATGCGCTCAGGTTTATCATTGACCCAGCCGAGGTATTTGTTAATGTCTTTTCGGTAGTCCTCTAGAATTTTGTTGGATTCTTCAAGGCCCGCTTTTCGATCCCCCATACAAATGGCGATGCCAAGGCTGGGGCGATCCATTCGTCCCGTCGAATTAAGTAATACCGAAAACTCTCTTCCATCACGCAATGAAGTGTTGGGTAACTCTTTGGTTAAGATGTAGATGTAGCCGATGAGGTTTTCAACTTCCAAATGCAAGCCCTTGGAAAGCAGATAATCCGCTAAAGCAGAACAAAGCGTTTTGCGTTCTTCAGTTGTCAAGTCGCAAAGCGAACGCAACCTATCTCCTTCTTTGAGTGGAATACCCAGGTTTGCTACGAAATTTAGTGCTGTCGTCTCCTGCCCACTCAAGCCGGGGATAAAGGGGTTAGTTGTAATTGCCAGCATTTTGTAGATGGGACGGGTCTCTCTGCCGAAGAAGGTGAGGTCCTTTTCAACTTTCATTAGCCCAGCTTCGACGGCATCGTTGACGATCAATTCGTTTAGGCCGCGAAGGCTGCGCTGTTCATATTTGTCTTGCATGTCGCCTAGAGCGCCGACGATTGCTATTGGTGCAGTGTCTATGTTTGCGATGTTCACTGCCTTAGCTGCGAAATAAGCCACTCCTGAACCGCTGACTTGATTTGCCCCGTCAATGTCGTAGACGTGGGGGTTGAGCATAGTGAAGTTAGGGTTGGTTGGGTTACCCGTGATTTGATGGTGGTCAAGGATGAGGATTTTGTTTTTGGGGATTTTCTCGTTTAGTAAGTCAAGGTAGCCACTACCGAAATCCGTCATTATTACGAGTTGGGGTTTATCGCCGGTGACTTCTGTTATGATTTTTTCGTCTACCCATTGCATTACACGGATACGAAACCGAGCCTCTAATCTGCTAAGCATTTTGCCTATGATCCCTGCTGCGGCTACTCCATCAGCGTCGAGGTGAGAAAAACAGCTGATAAAACCGTCTTTATCTACAGTTTCTTTGATTACTTTGGCTGCTTCTTTGGCTTGTGCTAAGAATTTTTCGATACTTTCCTGCTGTGCCATGATGTTCACTTCTTTAGTTGATGTTTTAAAAGGATTTAAAGCCTGGTGTATGAAGTGAAAAGAACCTATGTGCCCCTAAATTTTGGGGGAATAAATATTTTAGGTTACGGAGGCAATTTTTGCCTTATACTTGAAGCTCTTATCTATGACGCCTTCGCGCTTGTAGTACCGAGATAGTTTATGAATGCGAGCTTCGATGATTTGCATGTTACGTTTGTTATGTAGGTCCTTCTTGTTTTTATCCATATGGACCGCTAAGCCTTGAGCTTTCTTCATTAAGTTCGATAAGTCTTCAGGCATAGGTGACGCTAAGTTTGAAGATTTGAGAGTATCGCTTATGCTTTTGCCCGTGATTGGTTTAACCAAGGGGATGGCATATTGATCGCGTAGGATGGTGCCTATACTGCTCATGTTGTGACCTTCTTTGGCAAGTTTTATTATGAAAGCTTCTACTTCTTCAGGTTGGTATTTGCACCAACTGGGTGGACGTCTACTGACTGGGCGAGTTGAATGGGATTTTCCTTTTTCTTGCTTTGGCATCGTTACACCTTATTGTGCACCTAAATCACACCGCACCGATATTTAAAAGTAGCTAGGCTAATTCAGAAAAAAAATAAAATCTGATATTATTCAAATCTTTTTGGAGGGTTTAGTAGTTGCGATTGTCATCTTTTCCGAATTGAATAATTCCTCTCACTATCAAGGATAAGCCGAGGATTATGACCATGTTTGTCCAAAATGCAAACCAGCCGGTAATTGTGCCTGACAATAAGTAAACATTTGCTACTATTGCCCCGCCGAGCCAGAAAACCACGTTTCCGATGGCTTCTGAAATGCGCCTAATGAAGAATGTATCCAAAACTGTAGAGCCAGGAGGGTAATTTGTAGAATGTCTATGCCTAACATAAAGTTAAATATGGCGGCGAAGAAATCGAGGTGCGCTGCAGGCGAGCTAGGTGCAGGTAAAATGATGCTGCTGCCTCATGGGGTAGGTGGTAATATCGCTGAAGAACACAATGGTTTTTCCCGGAATTTCCGGTGTTAAGCCAAAGGTAGCCCCTAAGATTATGAGAAAGCCGCCTATAGTTAATGCTGTAATTAAGCCTTCTTGCAATGGATTGCCTTTACGTGCATAATCACTCATTACTTTACCCAACTTTTGATTATTCAGCCCTATCAATATGACATTTTTTATTGATGCTTAACATACCACTCGGCAAACCTGTGAATAGCAATTGCCCGATGTGAGTTACAATTCTTCTCCTCTATTGTCATCTCAGCGAAGGTTTTTCTATTGTCTGCTGGCTGGAAGATGGGGTCAAAACCGAAACCTGATTTACCACACTCATTACGCTCGGTCTGGGTGATTTCGCCAAACGATTCTCCTAAGAAGCTTATTGGTTGATAGGGATTTTGGCTATCGCAATAAGAGATAACTGACTTAAAAGTGGCGCTTCGGTCATCTATGTTCTTCATGAGTTTTAGAATGCCTTTATTGTGGATAGTTTTGTAGACGTAAGCAGCGTAAGGACCAGGAAACCCTAAAAGGGCGTTAATGAATAGACCTGCGTCCTCCACAAAAATAGGTAAACTGCACTGCCTACTGGCATAGAGTACGCTTTTCTCGGCGATTTCTTTTAAGCTCTCGCTTTGGATTTCATCTCCTTTAATCCTTAGCATGCCAACTGAAACGCCGTATTTACCCAAGATTGCTCTAGCTTCATTGAATTTATTTATGTTAGCTGTTGCAAAAAAAACAACCTTGCCTTTTACTGGGGACTTACTGCCTGCGTTCATCGATATATCGTCCACGCCTCTCTATCTCATGGATTTTCTCATAAATCTTTTCCGCAAACTCGACTCCGCAAACGGAGTTGTAGCCAACCATTACATCTTGGAAGCAGTCTTCCCAATGCTGATAGTGAGTGCTCTGTAATGCCCTCTTGAGCAGATGTAAATCCACGCCTCGCGCTTCTTTTTCAAAGTTTTTTTCACCAAGCCCAAAATCCAAAAAATAAAGTATGCCGTCATCTGCCCTGATCATGTTGGAGGTTGTGAGGTCGCCATGGACTAAGCCGGATATATGGAGAGACGCCGTATTTTTACCAATTTGGACGCTGATCTTTTTACGCTCAGAATTGGTAGCTTGGTTTAAGATTTGTTTGACCTGCTGCCCCTCAATGTATTCCATAACTATTGTTGATTGGGGGACGTTTACCATGTAAATTAGCGGCGTATGAACACCGGCGGCTTTGGCTTCATGCATAAGCTGTGGTTCGTGAATGGTACGGTAGCTTCGGATTTGTCTATCCAGTTCGGCGGGGCGGTAACGTTTAGGGCTTCGTACTTTAATGATAGTTTTTCTACCCTTCCAGTTGGTTAGGAATAGATTGGCTTCCGCGCCCTTTTTGATCAGTCGCGCTTCCGACGTTTTGTCTATTGTATCCATGGCACATCCACTTTGTCGATTCGCCAACGCAGCCGCACCCTGCTCTCTTCAATTGGGATAGTTAATCCATGCTTATATGCCAGTGTCCCTGCCCAGGCTATCATCGCGCCGTTGTCTGTGGCGTACTGGAGTGGAACCACGTTGAATTTAGCGTTGTGTTCCTGCGCTATTACATCTAACATCAATTGCAGCCGCTTATTTGCTGCCACACCGCCCGTGAGCAGGATCTCTTTTTTCTCAGTGTGAGCTAACGCTCGTTCAGTTACCTCAGTTACCATCGAAAACGAGTGTTCCTGTAAACTGTAACACACATCTTCCAGATTCCAGTTACCTTTTTTCAGAGCAGTCGTAGCTGCTGTCAACAAGCCGCTAAGTGAAATATCCATCCCTTTCACCACATAAGGCAAGGGAACTAGTCTTGTGCTTTTTAGTGCTATTTGTTCAATGGCGGCGCCCAGCGGCAAACCTTTTTTGTGATGTAGCCCCGCTGCTCGTGCGAAAACATCGAGACAGTTGCCCAATGCAATGTCGAGAGTTTCACCAAAGACACGGTAGTGCCCTGACTCGTAGGCAGTTACCATGGTGTTACCGCCAGAAACATAAAGCGTGACGGGGTCTTTGGCGCCTGTTTTTAATTTCCCGATTTCGATATGGGCGACCGAATGGTTGACACCTACCAGCGGCAACTCCAGGTAAGATGATAAAGCACGGGCGGCAGTAGCTCCCGTTCTGAGGCATGGTCCTAAGCCAGGTCCCTGAGAGAAGGCGATGCAGGTTAAATCCGAGGATTTGATGCCTGCTTTTTTTAGAGCCTCACTTAATACTTTATCTGCGACATCTGCATGGTGTCGTGCAGCTTCCCTTGGGTGAATGCCGCCTTCGGCTGGGATGTAGCTATCGGATTGGTTAGCTAAGATTTCGCCATTGAATCGGGTGATGCCAACGCCGAAGTCGTCTGCTGAAGATTCTATTCCCAAGCATATTTTGTCTAAATCATGTTCAATGTTATTCATGTGGTTCCACGTTTATTCAGGGATACATATTTTTATGTGAATCCAACGCTTATATTACTGTATTATTTGGAATTGACCATAACATGCCAAAGCGTAATGACCTCGAGCAGAAAGCACTTCACTATGTTGTCGGTACAGGCTATCAAGGAGTGCTTCAATCAGATTTATGGCGGGAGCTGGGCGCAAGTAGTCGCGAAGGCAGCCGCGTATCAATTAAACTTGAAGAGAAAGGGCTTATCCGTCGAGAAAAAGAGCTCCAAGAGGGTCGGTGGACTTATCGCCTTTACCCCAAAAGACTTCCTGCATCTATTGAAACTATAATTGATTGTCCATGCCTGCTATGTCCAGACAATGCAAGATGCGATCCCACAACCGCAATTTCTCCTAAAAGTTGCCAACGTCTTACGGACTGGATACTTAACCTTGGAAACGAAAACAAACCTGATGGTCCAAGCTCACCAGTGGAATCCATTATGGTTGGGGATGATATAGATGCCGAAAGCTTGGATACGTGAAAGGAAAAACGAGTTTTATTATAAGAAAGCTAAAGAGGAAAATTATCGTAGCCGTTCAACATACAAATTGGTTCAAGCTAACACTAAATACAGCTTCATCAAATTTCGTGATATAGTTGTGGATTTAGGTGCAGCGCCAGGCGGATGGATTCAAGCAGCTCGGAAAATGACGGGTAAGCATGGCTACGTTTTAGGGGTGGATTTGAAACCCATTGAGCCCTTTACCCAAGAATACATCCGAACAATAGTTGCTGATTTAACTGAACCTGACATCAATGAACAGATTCTATCTTTTCTTCCCCATAGACCCGACGTAGTTATATCCGACGCGGCGCCCAATGTCACAGGCGTCTGGGAATTGGACCATGCACGGCAGATTGATTTAGCTACAAAAGCCATGGAAATCGCAAGGTGCCTGCTTAAACCAAACGGGAACTTTTTCGTCAAAGTATTTGAAGGTGATCTTATCAACGATTTCATCCAGCAAGTAAAAAACAACTTTGAGTCGGTTCAGCTTGTAAAGCCGAAAGCAAGTCGGATGAAAAGTTCAGAAATGTATATTTTAGCGCTGGGGCTCAAACCAGTCTGCGGTTGTCAAACAGACATCTAATTTTAGCATGCACTCAACCTGAATATCTATAACCGTTAAGAAAGGTTAAATTGTCAGAAATGTTAAACCCTATATCGAGGATTTGAACAAAAATTTTACTCCTTAATAATCTTGGAAGGTCAAAAAAATGAATTATCCATTGTTCTGGGTTAATACCTCTCCTAGTCGCAAGCGCATTTACTCAGCTATCTTCCTTTTTATTCTTGCCGTGTTAGCTACCCTGATCGGTATGTTAGTGCCCGTGAGCCCAACCGATGCACAGTTGATAAGCGACCAGCTTAACCAAACTGTTACCCATGGCACCGCCAATGGCACATTGATTCCCGATATATTCACAAACAACTTTTTGCTTTCCTTGCTCATGTTTATTCCTCTTGCAGGAGCAGGAATAGGATTGTTCATTCTGTTTAGCACAGGTCAAGCGTTTCGGGCTGTTTTTGAAATCCAAGCTGCCAGCGGAGTAGCAACAACCAATCCCGAAGTATCTGGAGCAACGGCTTTTTTAGCTTTGGGGCTGATTGGAGTGGTGTTTCTACTGGAATATGTTTCTTATTCAATTGGAATGACGGAGAGCATTTGGTTATTTCGCAGAATACTGCAGAATCGCTGGAAAAGCGAACTCAAGTATCTTGCCATGTTCATTGGACTCGTCGCGCTTTTACTTATAATTGGCGCTGTGGTAGAAACTTATACGCTATCTATCGGGATATAAGATCGAACTATTTTTTTAAAATTTCCAAACTTATATCCAAAGCTTTGACGCTGTGCGTTAATGCTCCAATGCTAATTATGTCAACCTGTGCCGTCGCATAGTCAAGCAAGTTCTCGGGGGTTATGTTGCCGCTGACTTCAAGCAACACATCACCGAACCCCGAGGCACGTAGCTTTTTGCTGGCTTCCTCAACTTCGTCGGGCAAGAAATTATCCAGCATAACGATATCCGCACCTGCCTTAGCCGCTAAAAGTGCATCTGATGAGCTGGTGACTTCAACCTCGATTTTTTTAGAGAAAGAAACTCTGGATTTAGCGAGTTTAACAGCCTCCTCTACGGTTCCAATGATAGCTATATGATTGTCTTTGATTAGCACCATATCATCGAGGTGTAACCTATGTGGGTCACCGCCTCCAAGAACTACGGCTTTTTTATCAAAATAGAGCAGTCCTGGCGCGGACTTGCGAGTGGCTGCTATTTTTGTTTTTATTTGGGCATTTGCTATTTTTTGACTTAGATGACGCGTTTGAGTTGCGATGCCGCTCATGCGTGAGAGCAGGTTTAAAAGAGTTCGTTCCCCAGAAAACAAACTTTGAGCGTCACCCGAGAGTTGGATGAGGACTTGTTTGTTAGTGATTTTTTCTCCGTCTATAACCATAGCTTGCGCACTGAGCCCCAAATACTCTGCGAGTATGATAGACTCTTCTATCCCTGCTACGACGCCGTCTTCTTTAGCAACAATCTCGGCCTCTACCCCCTTGCCTGCAGGAATTATCACTGCTGACGTTACATCACCTTGTCCGAGGTCATCGGTAAGGAGGCTTTTGAGTTTTTCCTCTACAATTCGTCTTGGAATAAACATACTTTCTAATCTTGCAAATAACACTTAAAACACTTCCCTTCCTCAGCTAAAGATAGCTATAGTTCAAATAACCTTGTTCACTCATCAATACAATGTATGCGACTACTACTTAGTTGCTCTGAACTAGGCTTAGGACACGTTTCAAGGCTCATTCCGCTAGGGAAAAGTCTCGCGAAACATGGGCACGAACTGTTCTTTTTCTCCGGCGGAAAAGCATATGAGCTCCTAAAAAAAGAATTCAAGCAGGTTTACCCTTGCACTCCGATTTCATGGTATGAGAATTCACATGGTATCCTTACCTCGGTTTCACTTCTGAACCTTTTTTTTCCGCTACCGCTCTTTAACGTACAGAAGAACCGCATTGAAATTAAAAACTCTAACGCATATGAAACCATACATCGCTACTACGACCTCCGTCAGAACATCCGTGACATTGCACCCGATGTCCTTATAGCAGATGGCGACATAAACGCTCTTCGGTTAGCTGGCAGGTGGAAAATTCCCTCGGTTTATGTTGAAAATATGATTCGACCAAGCTACGGCTTCTCATTGTTGCTTAGCCCTGGTGAACGGTTCATAGAACGCTACTATAAATCATCTACAAAAATAGTGATACCTGACAATCCGCCACCCTTCACTATTTCAGAATATAGCATCGGTAACATAAATCACATAGGAATAGCTGACCGATCTGAATATGTGGGTAGCTTCATAGATACCAAACCAGAAAGCGGGTCAGGAGACCATATTTTTGCAGCTATCAGCGGTCCCGTCGGTTCCCAAGCGCATTTGCTCAAAACGATTTTGCCCGTGCTTGAGAAAACTAGGGATAAATGGATCGTAAGCTTAGGTGTGCCAGGCAAAAAGTCGTCGGTTTCAACCGCCAATTACCAGATACACACATGGCTTACTGTAGAGGAGCGCCAAGAAGCCATGAAGAATGCGAAGTTTGTTATTTTCAGCGGCGGACATGCTACTTGCTTTGAAACTATCAAATACAGCAAACCTAGTATATGCCTTCCAACTCAACCCGAGCAGCTTGGCAACGCTGCGAAACTTGAAGCCCTTAATTGTTCAATAGTTGCAAAAAATGGAAAGCAACTTGAAAAAGCCGTGAAAAAGATGGAAGCAAACTTTGACAACTACAGTCGAAATGTGACTGCTCTTTCTCTGGTCTCAGGCAAATATCAGGGTCTGCCGCGGACAGTTGAAATCATCGAGTCACTACAGAACTGAACTAATTTTTAAGGCTTAAGCGTTTTACAATGCCATTTGGTTTTTGTTCTTCGAATATGATAGCGTGGAACTTGTAGATTTTTGCGTCCGGTGTTAACCAGGTGTCAGGCGACAACCCAGCTTTAATGCAGCATTGGCAAAGGAACTCTTCTTCACACCAGCCCCAATCTATGGGAACTTGAGGCAACAGCAGACCTTTGGAGTAGCCGTGTTCGATGATTAATCCATCTTCACCGACTTTGATTTTTTTCACGTAAGTGTAAGGATTGTCGACTTCGATTTTTTCAGGTGGGGTTAATATGCTTATTTCAAAAACTACTCTTTCGAGTTCTTCACATGAGACGGGTTCAAACCGGGGGTCTTGTGTGGCCGCGTTTAGGGCAGAGTCAATTACAGCTTCAATCAATGGGCTGGTTGGGTAAGGGTAACCGATACACCCGCGTAGCTCTTTTTTATCCTTTACTATCGTATTTATGGTTACAAATACACCACATTTCTCAAAGAGCTTTTTAGCGGTACCTTTTGGCGGCTGGATTTTTGTGCCTTTTTCGAGATAAACCTTCACTGTATCTCGTGCAAGTTTGATTAGAAACTCTCCTTCTTGGTGAGTTAACTCAAAGAACATATTTTACACCTTAAGCATTTACTTTTTCACTTAATGCTTACTAAAATATGGAAGAGAAAATGGGTTTAGAATTTTGTAGAATCTTCGGTGATGCCGTCTTTGGTTATAATGAGGAAATCTACACCGTCGCCGCTTGTGGCGTCGCGTGAGATGGCGGCTTTGATAGCTCGTTTAACCAGTTCTTTGGTTTCCGCAAGGGTTAGATTTTCTTTGTAGCCTTCTTCGATGACTCCGATAGCTAGTTCAGTTCCTGAGCCGACTGCAGCGTACTTATCTGGGATGAGTGAGCCGAGAACATCGAGTACATAGAGTGAGGGTCCATCCTCATCTAAGCCGCCGACTATGGTTTGGGTGATTAGAGGTGCATAGCGGCGATTGAAAAGAACATTTGCCATGAGTTTCGCGGCTGAATGCACACTTATGGATCTGCCTACGTCCATACTGTAGAGGTTAGCTTGTGCTTCCATTTCCCTTGCAAGAATTTGCATGTCACCAACCAGACCCGCGCAGGCGACCCCTATGCGATCTGTAACTTTGAAGACTTTTTTGCCGCCTCTGCTCATAATGAAGTAGCCGTAAGTAACTCTTTTCTCAGCAGCTAGGAGCACTCCGTCTTGGAAGACGACCCCGACGGTTGTGGCGCCAGGCATCCAACCCATACCGCCTTGGGCTTGTTGACTTTGTGTTTGCTGTTGCTCTGGCATCTGTGCTTGCGGCATAAGTGGAATTTGTGGAATTTGAGGTAACTGAGGGAGTTGTGGTCCATAACCTTCCATAATTTTCACCTTTTCGGTTTGATATATACAAAACAATCTATTAAGGTTACTTATAACCATTATACAAGGACACATTAAGCTTTTGTGTTTGAAAAAAGATGGTTTAGATACGAATGCCGTAGAGAAAATATATTCTGCATAAATCTAACGATAAAAAGTGAGCTCAAGGAGAGAGATAGGTCACAAAATGTTTTGTTGGTTGTGATATACATGGATTGTTGGGGAGCCTTTCTTGCCACGGAAACTTTTAACATGAACCGGTCAGAAACATTATTTTGGGATTAAAATTTGATCGAGATTTATTGCCAAAACATAGGTGGCACTCATTTTGCATTTGCTCTAAACCAGAATAAAATAGTTGTTTCCACATTTAGTCGAAGTCAGAAAAAGGCGCTTAAAAGTATCCTTTTTTATTTACCTTTTAATGAATCTTTTCAAGTTTTTCATGAACCCACACCAGGAGCAAAAAAACTCCTATTAAAATTTAAATCTATCTACGACGGAGAAGATGTTGGCTCAAAATTTTATTTGGCAACTGTCGGTCTATCAGTTTACACAAAAAAAGTGATTAAAGCAACAATTGCTATCCCTTTAGGCTACGTTACCTCGTATGGTGCAATCGCAGAGGTCGTTGGCGGAGGAGCCAGAGCCGTGGGAAACGCTATGGCATGCAACAAATTTCCGCCATTTGTTCCTTGCCATCGGGTGGTAAAGTCCGATTTTGGTTTGGCTGGTTATGGACCTGGTGGGTTGAGGGTAAAATTGGATTTTTTGGCGCGAGAAAAGAGAGGTTTCAGTGAGCCAAAAGAGATCGAAGTTGACGGCTCTATCCTAAGAGTTTTTCCAGTTGAGAATGTTCTAAAAAAGTTCACTTGAAAGTCCTACGCAAATCATAAAAGCAGCCAAACGCAACCTGACTCCAGGGAATACACTTGTTTACTCGTGGTCTCTACGTTGGTAGGTTCCAGCCTTTTCATAATGGACACAAAGACGCCATCAAATATGCTCTTGGAAATATGGATGAGTTAATTGTTGTCGTAGGCAGTGCCCAATATAGTCACACCAGTTATAATCCGTTCACAGCGGGAGAACGATTGGTTATGGTAAGGCAAGCGTTGCAGGAAGCAGGTGTGGACATTGGGCGGCTGTGGATTATTCCTGTGCCCGATGTGCATCTTCATATGCTGTGGGTCAGCGCAGTGGAAGGATACACTCCCAAATTCAGCGAAGTTTTCTCCAATGAACCAATGACGCGCAGGTTGTTTAAGGAGGCAGGCTATTCAGTGTGGGATATTCCCCTATTTGACAGGAAAGTTTACATGTCCACGCTTGTACGGGAAAAAATGGTTCAAGGCGATGCAGGATGGATAGACCTTGTTCCCCGAAGTGTCGCTGACTTTATTTTGGAGATAGACGGAGTAAATCGGGTTAAGGATTTAGCGCGCACCGACCGAATCGTCTAGACAACTGTTACATTAGCATGGGCTTTGTGCCAGTAGCGCCAAGCCAGCCAATAAACAGTTATTAAAACCAATAGCTGTACAGGCACGGTGAAAATGTTAGTAGTTAAGGCGAAAAAATTGTTGATGACATGAAGCGAGACTGCTATTAGATAGTAAGGGAGCGGATTCTTTTTTGAGATTCCATAGGCGGTTATGGTTGCACTTGAGGCGTGGAAAATAACTCCAGGTATGCGTATGAAGAAAGGTACTCCGCCGATGACTGTGTACTCGACGAGTTCTGCGATGCCAAAGCCCAATCCGATCAGTAATCCAAGAGTAAGTAGGGAACGTTCGGTTTCTCCATGACGGTAAAAGAGTGGGAACACCTTTGCGAGTTCCTCGATGAAGGGTGCCACAATAACAATCAAGATTGCAGCAGTAAAGGGGTAAAGACTTTCAAAGAAAGCAGCAAATGGAATACTGACGATTATACCTGACACAAAAAAGAAGGCATATTCTCTTAGGCTTGGTTTATGTATTGGAATGATGCACTGAGATTTCTGATGATTGCTCTCCATTAAAAGCTTCTCCTAAAATCACTGAAGTATCTTCTCATTTATCAGCGTTTATGCTCTGACCTCAGAACCCTGAAACTACAGGATTAGACGGCTTGATTAATTCGCGTAGAAGCACGGTGGCATAGCAGCCTCGTAGAAGCATAAAACTTACTCGTATTGAGGCTCCAGAAATTTCCTGGAAGGTAAAATCCTTTACTGGCGTAGTCGCTGTGCGTAAGCCCCCCTTGCCTCCAACTCGAGAGAGCACATTAAATCGCAGCCCCTCAATCTCTACTCCTTCCTCAGCTAAGACTTCTAATTCGATCTTGCCCATTACACCGGTTGAGAGTTTCTGTTTGACACCAAATATAGGTAGCGCAACTCGCATTTTACCTAATTTAAGGGAGTTATTCACTTCAGTGATATTTTGGGGTGAGACAATTTTGACTGTACTCATCAAAGGCAACCCTGTCCGCTCAACTCCAACCAAAAAATCACCCTCAACTGCCAAGTTTAATGGTAACCCGCACTTAATTCGCTTGCTTAGAAAGCGGTTAAATAGATAGGATTGGTGTGCTTGGACGAAGAGTGCCTGTAACTTAGGGGGGAGTCGTTGAAAGGCACCAATGTAATCTGTTGGGTTTTGGGCTAGGTGACCAAGCATTAAGCGTTCAAAACGGAGTTGCCTTGGAAAGTTTTCTAAAGCTTTCTTAAAGTCGTGGGAATCTTGTAGTTCTTGTCGTGCTTGCTGTGACTCTGGATGCTCATATTGGCTGGGGTTAGCTAGAAACAACATAGCTGCCTCCTCAAAGCAATTGTTGATGAGGGCTTTTCCGACGTGGTGGGTAATGGGGCGAGTGGAGCCGAAGCGTTGGTGCCCAAAGAAGTTTGGGATAAATCCAATTTCTCTGATTTCTTGGATAGTGTGAGTTATCTGATCTGTTGTTACACCTATGTTTTTGATGGTAATATTGAAGTGGTTGCCTAGAAGATAAAATAGCGAGAGCATTTCCCGCACATAACCTACTGGATAAACCTGTACGCCGGTTACCTCAACTTTCATGGCTTCTTCAACGGAAACCCTTTCTAATGTGATGAATTGTGCAGTTAGGGCTTTGGCGTCTTTTATTCCCGCAAACTGGAGCCGGCGTTGTTCGATGCCTAATGCTTTTGTGACGTTTTTGGTAGCGATAAAAGTGTCCCAGTTGCGTTTTACAACCACACATAGCAAGTACCGTTGCCATCTTGATGTTGAGCTTAAAACACTACTTGGAACCGTACCCTTTACGGATGCTTTAGAACCATCAACAAGTATTTCTTCAACCACAAAATCATCCGTTTCCGCCTTGATTACTCCGCCTATCCCTGCAGTATTAGTGGCGTAGACTTCCATACCGAGTAATTTGTCAATGTTGGGGACCTGCAAAAAAAACGCCTACAACAACTTGAGTTTGTTCGTTAAGCGGTCTATTCTCTCCGCTGGTGCTGGTCCGATGCCGAGGCATGTGATGGAACCTTCTGGAATCTGTGTTAATCCTCGGTCAACAATCAAAGCATGCGGTAATCCCAAATCTTCCGCTGCTTCCTCAAGTTCGCAAAGTTCCTTTTCTGTTTGAACCTTTAAAGCAACTTTCTTTTGTCCTTCATATATCCATGAATCCCACCACTTCTTGTGATGAATGAAGGCGTCTTGTGCTGCAGAAATGGCGGCGTGCCCTGCTTGTGCCGCGATTTTGCCTTTACCCATCTGCAAATCCGTTCTGAAGACTAGAACCTGCTTATATTCAAATTCGTTCATAGCTACTTTCCAGCATCTATGTTAGTGTCAGAGATTTTAAGGGTTTGCAGATAGATAAAGCAATCCAAAATAAGCGAATGCCGCTAGCATCTGAGGTTTGCCAAGTGCAGTAAGAAGTAACCTGCCTTGATAATCGATTTCATCAACATCTCGCATAACTTTATCTAGGCCGAGTTTGCCACAGACACGTAGCATCTCATCAATACGCTCATCCGAAAGGGAATCAAGGAAGTGTCTCATCCGCAACATTACATAAAAGTCAAAGTTTAGCTTTCTCTCGCAGCGTTTCTGGTAAGTCTGCAAGACCCTGGCTGAAAAATCATTTTCCCTAAGTGCAATATTTGCTACTTCTGCTGCCTCTCTTGCGCAGGTTATCCCGAAGATGACTCCGCCTCCAGTCGTCGGCTTCACCTGAGAGGCACAATCGCCCATTGCCAAGAAACCATCAGTGTAGACTTTCTCGATGGGTCCACCTAAGCTGATTGCGTGGTAACTTGTTTTGACGAATTTTGCATTGGCGAGTTGTTTCGATGCTATTGGGTGTTTTGTTATTAGGCGGTTTAGGAAAGTTTTGGGATTGCCTTGGTTGGTGGCTAAACCCAATTTGGCTCTGCCGTCGGATTTTGGGATGAGCCAACCATAAAATCCGGGTGCGTAAGATTTGCCAAAATATACCTCCACCGTATTTTCTTCGATGTCTTGTGCATTTTCGATTTCCGTTTCCACTGCATAGACTAAATTTCTGTTTTTAATTGTGGATAACCCAGCTTGCCGTAATAGTCGGGATGAAATTCCTTCGGCATCCAAAACGATCTTAGACTTCATCTTTTGTTGGGCGCCGTTTTCTCGCATGATTGTTAGACCCTCTACGCAACCTCCTTGTTTCAGAAGCGATAACACACGGGAGCCCAAAACTAATCGTGTGCCAGCTGCCTGCGCCTTACCAGCGAGATACTGATCAAAACGTGTCCTATCAAGGCTCAAGGTTACGGGACAGGAGAGATGAAGTGTGAATTTGGTGCCTTGGGGTGAGTTAAAGTTGGCGGCACAGAAGGTGTTCTCAATAATGCCGGTGGGCAAAGGGTAGAGATTGAAGTTTTTGAGGCTCCGGATACTGATGTGCCCTGCGCAATGAGATGGTAGACCGATTTGTGAGTGTTCCTCAAAGACAGTAGTGTCCACGCCTAACTTTGCTAAATTTAGTGCAGCGTAAGAGCCAACTGGTCCAGCACCGATTATGGCAACATCTGTATTTTCGGATTTTGGGTGCTGGGTATTCATGATTATGGAATTGAACTGAATCGTATATAAGCAGAAGGGCGCATCTTAGCATGAGTTTGGTTCTATAAAATGTTTAGTTTTTGGGTTGGGTTTTGGGGTTAAATGATATTTGACCTTTAGGCTGCTATTGTCGGAAGAGGATATACTTCGGGAAGCCAGCTCTCAGATTCACTGATCTGAAACGAAACAAGTCTCCTTTGATAGGAAAAAGTTATAGCGCACGTGGACATTAAGCCTACAATCAACTCTAAATTGGAATGATTATCTATGCCGGAAATTCGTGTAGCAATCGTCGGTGTTGGCAATAGCGCATGTGCCCTCGTTCAGGGAACTCAGTACTATAAGGACGCAAAAGAAAACGAAACTGTGCCCGGCCTTATGCACGTGAACTACGGCGGCTATCATATATCCGATATTAAATTCGTTGCCGCTTTCGAAGTTAATAAAGCTAAAATCGGCCAAGACCTTTCAGAGGCAATTTTCACCAAGCCAAACTGCTGTGAAAAATTCGCGGATGTTCCAAACCTAGACGTTAAAGTCTCCCCAGCCCCCATCCTTGACGGTGTGGCACCTCACATGCGGGAAACCTTCAACGTATACGACGATAGCAATACAAGCAAAGATAGTGTCGTGAAAATCCTAGAAGAATCAAAAGCCCAAGTCCTAGTTAACTACCTTCCAGTGGGCAGCCACGATGCAGTTCGCTACTACGCTCAATGCGCCTTAGATGCAGGATGTGCTTTTGTGAACTGCATGCCCGAATTCATCGCCTCAGACTCCTCAAAAGAGTGGCCTAAAAAATTCGAAGAAGTGGGATTGCCTGTCTTAGGTGACGACATCAAAAGCCAAGTCGGAGCCACAATTCTACATCGTAATCTTGTTCGGCTCTGCCTTGATCGTGGCGTTATCGTAGACGAAACTTATCAGCTGAACCTCGGCGGAGACACAGACTTCCAAAACATGACTGTAGAAGGACGACTTAAATCCAAGCGGATAAGTAAAACTGAAGCTGTAACAAGCCTAGTCCCCTATGCCTTACCCACGCGTATTGGACCTAGCGATTACGTGCCATTTCTAAAGAACAAGAAAATATGTTACATATCGCTTAAGGGACGAAAATTCGGTGACCGCCCCATTAATATTAGTGTTAAACTCGAAGTCGAAGACTCACCCAACAGTGGAGGAGTGGTCATTGATCTCATCCGAGCGGCCAAAATTGCATTAGATCGCAAAATTAGTGGAGCACTAATCAGCATGCCCTCATACGCTTTTAAGCATCCGCCAATGCAAATTCCTGACTCGCAGGCAAAGCAGTGGACAGAAGAATGGATTACAGGCAAACGGGAACGTTAACAGCCAATCTTCTCCTAATATAACCTTTTATAGGTTATTTCTACTACTTCTTTTTCAAGAATATACAGAAGGTACGGTGCATGGTTAAAGTTGAACAATATGAAGTGCCTGAAGGGCTCTACTTCTCCAAGGATTTTGAATGGGTAAAAATTGAAGGGGACAAAGTCCGCGTAGGCATAACTGATTATGCGCAGAAATCACTACGGGAAATTGTCTATGCTGAATTGCCTTCTATTGGATCACAAGTCAAACAAAACGAGCCTTATGGGACACTCGAATCAGTTAAAGCCGTATCTGACCTCATCTCTGCCGTTACGGGTACCATAGAGGAAGTCAACGAAGAAGTTCAATCTAAACCTGAAACCTTAAACGAAGACCCCTACGGCAAAGGTTGGCTCCTCGTAATTAAATCTCCTAATCTACAAGCCGACCTCGCTAACCTGATGAATTTTGAAACTGCTGTTGAGTGGCATAAATCCCAATCGACAGACAAGTGCTGAATTAGGCGAAGTGGGATGGCTAGGCGTATACTTATCATCGGCGCAAATGCTTCTGGCGTAGAGGCAGCTTCTGCTGCACGTAAAAAAGACCGAGTCGCTGAAATCACCCTCATTACACAAGAGAAAAACGCGGGATACAGTCGATGCGGCTTGCCCTTTGTTATTGGTGGGCACATCGCTAACTTTTCTAACCTGATCGTTTATCCACCCGCTTACTTCCAGATGCTCAAATTAAATTTGTGTACCCAAACCCTTGCCACTGCCATAAATATCAAAGAGAAAACCGTCACTATCCAATCCTGTCGGGGTGCAACCGAAACTCTGTCCTACGACAGTCTCATAATTGCAACAGGCGCCGATTCATTCATGCCTCCCATTAAGGGTAGAGAGAAACCGGGTATACTAAGCCTGCGAGGAATCGATGACGGAGAAAAAATTGATGCTGCCATAAAAGCGGGCGCCAAATCTGCTATAATCATGGGAGCAGGCTTAATTGGGCTTGAAGTTGGCGTTGGCTTAATGGAGCGGGGTTTAAATGTTACCATGGTGGAACTTATGCCCCAGATTCTACCACAATTACTTGACCCGGATATGGCTAAGCTTGTGCAGCAGCACCTCGAAGAGAAAGGAATGAAGATAATGCTCGGAAAAGGAGTTGAAGAGTTCTTGGGAACTGATAGAGTCACTGCAGTAGTTGCAGGTGGCGAAGTTATTAATGCAGATCTTTTCATCAGCGCATTTGGTGTGCGCGCATCAACAAAACTCGCAGCGGATGCCGGTATCCCCCTTGGTGAAACCCGATCAATTAAGACTAACAGCCGCATGGAAACCGAAGTCAAAGATATCTATGCTGTGGGTGACTGCGCTGAAGCCCCAAGTATTATCACCCACCGTACCACCTGTGCCCAACTTGGCACTGTCGCGGTTCGCGAAGGAAAGGTGGCAGGCGCAAATGCGGCAGGCGGCTACTCTCTTTTCAGCGGCGTTTTAGCCTCGGCAGTCACAAGGCTCTTTGAAATTGAAGCAGGCAACACGGGCTTAACAGAAAACGCTGCGAATCGCAACCAACTTGAAGTGTTGACAGGCGCTATCAGCAGCAAAACCAAAGCTGATTACTTCCCAGGCGCCAAACCCATCAAAATCAAACTTATCGTCGAAAAAGAAAGCCAACGCATCATTGGTGCGCAAGTTGTTGGAGGCGAAGAAGTTACCCAACGCATCAATTGCCTTAGCTTTGCCATCCAAAAAGGTATGACCGTGCGCGAACTCGCTAAAGCCGACACCGCATACGCTCCGCCACTCTGCGAAACATGGGAACCCATGGTTTTGGCGGCTGAAATGGTTCTAATGAAAATGCGGTAACCTGTCGCTTAAAAAAAACGAACTTCCTTATTTAGCGAGGAACATTAAACCACCGAAAACAAAGTGGCGATTTGTTTTCGCTACTGTTTTTCTATCGTAAGTTCTTTTGTCCAGCCTGCGATGAATTCGATGTTGAGTTTCGTCAGGTAGATAAAAGTTTTGAGGCTCATATTAGAAATCGCGGCATACGGAGTAAAAATGAATCTGGCAACAATCCGCCTAAATAATTTTAAGAGACTGAAGTGCCCATAGCGACGATACGATATGCCAATGGTTACGTAGTTTTTAGATGTGCCCAGATGTGTTGCGCCCAGAAATGGCAGAACTTTCCAATGATAGCCTGTTTTTTGGACGTATCGTTTGAAGACTTGGTCTTCACCGAAGAACAATGGGGGTGGATTGTAGTTTTCCATGAGTTTGCGGCGGATGATGATGTTATTTATGTGGGGATTAGTGTCGAGTTTGCTTAGGTTATAGATGGTGCCAACTACCCGTTCATATGCTGCAGCGTGTGGATTTTTGTGTACTGCCACGGTACCGATTGCGCCTACCTTGGGCTCGATCGCTTTGGTAACTTTCAAAAGCCAGTCACTGGGCAGAAGCATATCGTCGTCTACCATCGCAACCCACTCCGTTTGTGCTGCCAGAACTCCGTGTTTGCGGGCCACGGACAGCGGCTTCTCATGGATGTTTATGATATCTCCTGCGCATGGCATTTGCTTGATTTGGTTAAGCAAGGTCTGGTTTGCAATATTCCGGGAAGGAATCACAAAATCAACTTTGAAATCAGAGTCAGGGCAGGATGGCATAGTGGTTATGTTTTCCTCTAAAGTTAAAAAGTTTGCCACGACAACTACAAGTTGAGGATTTTGGTGGCTTTCTGAGCGGCGCGTTTGTAGTTTTTCTTGGTTATCATGCCTTTTTGTATGCCGTTGAGTAGCTGTAATACCATGCCTTGCTTGACGTGCTCAACCATCTGCTCCTCATTTACATCTGGAAAGCGCATGCAGTTGCCGATTTTTACGTTGTGAGTCGCGATGTTGTGGCGTTTGGCAATATCATGGAGTTTAGAGCCAATAATGGGATTAGTGATGGACCAGGAAATGAACTCTATCAAGTTATCGCGTAGGCAAGTGCGCGCGAACTCTAAAGTGTTGTTGACTTCCTCTGGGGTTTCGTGTTCGAGTTTGCCATTGACTTCCCATGCGTTGTAGAGCATCAAAAAACCGTAGACTTTGATTTTGTGCTTTTTCAGCAGTTGGAGTGTGCAAAGGTTGTCAGCTTGTGTGGCATTCTTGCCGATACCTTTGAGGACGCGATCATTTGCGGATTCTAGACCTATGTGAACAAGCCACACATGAATGTCATTAAGCCTATGGGCAAGCTCGTCGTTGAGTTTGTCAGCTCGGAGGTTACATTGGAATACCATTTCTTTAAGTTGAAGTTTCTCGATTTCGTCACATACCTGTAGACACCATTTGATATCCACGTTAAAGGTGTCAGAACGCAAGTAAATTTCGCGAATTCCCCGATCGTATAAATAAGCGACTTCTTCAGCGATGTTTTTCGGTGATCGTTTCCGCATCCAAGGTTTTTCGAGTTTCCATACGGGATTGCTGCAGTAGGTGCAATAATTGGGACAGCCACGTATTGGAAGTAGATATGCCATGCGTCGCTTTTTGCTGACTGCAATGTCATAGTTTTTGAAGTCAATCATTTCCCATGCTGGAAAAAAGTCGATATCTTTTAGAAGCGGTCGGATACCATTGTTTTTGCGCTTGTTGACTGTTCCATTTATGTCAAGTATGGATTCCCCAGCTTGGACCGCCTCGAGAAGTTCATTTAAGGTATCTTCCCCCTCACCTAAAATACAAACTTCAATAGGTGTGTTTTTAAGAACATCTTGGGGATCGATTGTCGGATGAGCTCCGCCCGCAACCAAAAGCATTGGTAAACCTAAGGCTTTAACCTTCGCTATTGTCTCAAATGCAAGGTTGCGCCGCGGAGTAGTAAATGAAATAGCATACACATCAGGCTGAATTTCTCGAATCTTCGCGATATGCTCTTCCATCGAGAGGAACGGCTCCAAGTAAACGTACTCTATATTTTGAAGTCGAGGTTTGACGTAGCTGATGAGGTAGAGGATGCCCAAATTCGGTGATTCTGTCACCGCTTCCCCTTTAGATGTCCTGTCAAACGGCGGGTCAGCAAAAACCACTTTAAGCTTTCTTTCTTTGGGCACCATGTTTTTCTGCGTTCCTGAAACCAATTATAGTACCACTTTTCTTGCAGCCGTATATATCTTGCTACCCGCAAAAAGATTACAGGAGAACTTGTCTAAATTTTTGATGTTATACCGGAGGCAGTTTTTTTGTTCTATTTCGACGTTTTGATATTATCTCACGTAACCGCTTCAGATTGTACAACCAACTGTAAGAATTAATTTTTAACCTTTCAAGAAAATCTTTGCCACTTCGTAGTTTGACAGGAGCAACTCCTCCTTTATTTCTCGTTATAAAACATCCAATTAGAATTCTAGCCTCAGTCTTTGTTCGCCGAACAAGCCAAGTGAGAGGGAAGTTTAGCAGCATAAACCTGAGAAAATTCCGCCTGACAATGTATTGTAACCGTGCTGAGTTTACTGTTGCGATTGACGTTTTCCACTGATGAATCACAACAGCATCGAGTATTATACGAATACGGTAACCTGCCTTCCTAGCTCTGATACAATAGTCTGATTCTTCATGTACAAAAGGAGAAAACCCGATATCTAAAAAACCTATTTTTTCGATAACTTCTCTTTTGATTAAGAAACAAGCGCCAAGAACCGCAGTAACGTCAAAAGCCCGGGGGTATTTACATTCGGTTTCTGGGTTAATCCATGACAAGCCTTGAACGGTCATTTCCGTGCCTATGTATTGTGTTTTTCCATTAGGGTAAACGAGTTTACAGCCTACAATTCCCACATTTGGAGTGGACTCCACAGCAAGAACCAGTTTGTTTAGCCAATCTGACTGAATTATCTCCGTATCATTATTTAGAAGCAACAAATAGTCGGGATTGAACTTTTTAAGCGCATAAATTATGCCATTGTTGTTGCCGATAGAGAAACCATAGTTTTTATCGAAAACAACCAAATGATCCCGAGCAAATTTTTCTCTAACCATCTGAGGAGAACCGTCAGTGCTACCATTATCAATTACAACTGTATGAAATTTTTTGTAGTTTGTTTTGCTCTTTATTGAGGTCAGACAGGTGTCTAAACACTTTTTTTGATTCCAGTTAACAATGATTATTGTTACACTTTTTTGGTCTTGCAAGACGGCACCTTTAAGTTATTCTCCAAAGGGTTCTATATGTAAGCCTTCTGTATTTAATTTGATATTTATTCACACACAACACGCTTTTATTTCTAAAAATTGATAACATGCATTATATAATAAACTAGAGGTTATGACTATGGCAACTTTCCTTGTTGTCCACCCATACTTGGATATCTATGGTGGCGGTGAACGCGTTTGCCACAACGTAATAAAAACCCTAATTAGTAAAGGGCAAGATGTTGAATTGTTAACTTTTGATTTTGACTCTGAAAGGTACAAGGAAATAGTAGGTGATGAATTTCCTAAAGAAGTTCATATCCACTCGTTGGGGAAACGTATAGAAGTTGAACCACCCTTCACCATTTATAAGCGACACCGCAACTTAGTTAGACTTCTCAAAAGATATCGTGATGTTTTAAAATATGATTATCTTTTCTCTACACAATCATCTTCACCCTTTGAACCAATTTTCTTAAACCAGGCCAGAAAGAACTTTGCGTATGTTCATTTTCCAGAAATCCATTTTGACTACGCCAAAGGAGCATTTAAAAGAAAACTGTACTTGTGGCTGTTTAAACATTGGGTTGAGCAGGGTATTGGCAAGCTGGACCTTGTGTTTTGCAACAGCGAATACACGAAGGAAGCAATAATACGTTATTGGAAAAGCTATGGAGTGAAAGAACCTATTGTAGTTTATCCGCCGATTAATTTACATTTATTCTGGTGTGAAACATCTTTGGAAACCCGTCGGAAGAGAGTTGTTTATACCGCGCGCTTTATCCCCATAAAAAGACACGAAATACTCAAAAAACTGGCTTTGGATTTGCCGGCATACGACTTCATTAGCGTTGGTGGTTTGATAGACGCAGAGAAAAAATGGTTTGAAAATTTCTCCCAGAACCTTCCCCGAAACTATGTCGTCAAACCCAACCTGCCAGGACCAGAACTCCTCAAGATCCTCCATGACAGTCGTATATATGTACATCTTATGGAGGCCGAACACTTCGGTATTGCACCAGTTGAGGGGTTGGCAAGCGGATGCGTTACTTTGGTTCATGACAGCGGCGGTATGAGAGAGTTTATCCCTGAGGCATTCCGCTGGAACACTTATGATGATTTAAAACAGAAAATAGTTACTAATATGAATAATCCAAGCTGGGATGTTATGAGAAGGGAACTGTGGCACAGAATTGAGGCGTTGACTCCTGATAATTTCGAAAATGGTATTTGGCAACACCTAAAAATAGTAATGGAAACTTGATTGTCCTGGTGCACTGTACTTTATGGTTAAATGGCATTAAAGAGAAATTAGCAATAGCTTTAAATCGAAATTGGTGATTTATTGATCTGTCTTTAGTTTACAAATCAATAGAAGAGTTATCGTTAAATAAATTGAGGGAAAAAATGGGTGCGTTTTAGGAAATTTCGATATTTTCACAGAAAAATTATAGAAACAGTACAAACGCCACCTATCCCTGAAAACAAAGGAAGTGCTTTCAATCCTAAAACGTGGAAGCTAAACCGAAAAGAAAAAATTCTTATCGCAATTATTTTGATAGCGGTGATTTTGCTTCCAACAGTGGCATTTCTTCCTAAGGGGGACAGAGCAGAGCCACAGCCAACTGTTACACCTACACCCACAACAACTCAGCAAACAACAAACACTACTCCACCTCCCCAAAGCAATCCGCTTGGCGATTTGGGGAAACTGATCCAAGATGCTGGCAAAACCATAAACTCTGCCATAATCAGTAGAAAACTTGGCCCAATTGAAGGCGCCCAAGCAATGAATAGTTCTGTTTGGCGGGAGGTCGCAGCTAATGCATGGAACTATTTAAGACCAGGATACGGTGTCAACAGCAAAACTGGACTTCCACTATCAGGCAACGCTTATCCGTATTTTACAGATTGGGATTTGGGAGTTTATATTCAAGCAACTATAGATGCTTCAAAAATTGGAATAATTACGAAAGATGGTGCATGGGGATTCAATGATAGGATAGATAAAGTTTTGACCTTCTGTGAAACCCGTGAACTGGACAATGCAAGTTACCCATACTGGTTTTATCAGTCTGATGACGGAGGGGTCTTCCATGATAACTCTGATGTTCCAAATTTTGTTGTTGACGTCGCTGATACTGGTAGACTACTTGTTGCATACAACAACCTAAGAAATTATTCTCCAATCAACGCAACTCGTATCAATAACCTAATTTACAATGTCTACGATAACAGATCGAACTACGAAGGATTGGTTCCAAGTATACAAGCTGAAAGCCTGACGTCAAAGAGCATCTATGCGTATTATGTAGCAAGTGGGTTTGCAAGTTTCTGGCCAGAGCAGCTTTCGGGTGCCACGTCAAATATCCTTGACAACATTTATTCTTCAGGTACAGTAACGGTCAATGGCCTCAATTTGCCTCAGGCGTCCCTTACAAGTGATGTGCTGCTAAGTGTTTTTTTTGAAACACCTCAAAATGACAGATTAACAGATTTAGTCAATAAAATATATCAAGCGCACGAAAACTATTATCAACAAACTGGAAAATATCATGCCTTCGGTGAAGGGTCCTCGGTTGACTCGAGTTGGCAGTGGGAATGGGTTGTTTTGTCTGATGGGCGAACATGGACAATTCTGGACGGCGCGAATAACGTAGTCAACAGTTCATCTGTTATTTACACGAAGGTAGCTTTTGGTTTCCTCGCCGTTTATAATACAGTTTTTGCTAAGAACATGTCCAGTTACGTCGAGAAGATGTTCTATGGTATGTATTATAGCTATTCTAACGGGTACGGCGAAGGCGTTGATGAAATTGGTCGGCAAGTTTGCATGTTGGGTATCCATTCCAATGGATTAATTTTAGGGGCATCACGCTATGCCATAGATGTTCGACCCTAAAATAGAGAGAGGGAAAAAGTTTTACTCATTAGGAGGGTTTATAACCAAAATTAGCCCTCATAGGTTGACAATTGACGATGCAATGATAACGCTAAGAATTGACGTTGACTACCCCTACACTTCAAGACCAAAAAGTTTCTTGAGCATAGCCCTACGGGTTAAAAGTACAAGAGGTACTGATTACCTTAAGAATGCACGTATCATTGCACAAATGATTAACGAGTCCCAAAAAGAAGTTAAAGCCTACTGGTTTTTTACTCATTATACAATTCCTGATCAAAGGTTGCTCAATTTGTTGGGCGAAGTGCGACATGAAGTGGCGCTCCATGTGGCAACCCAACCCTTTCGTGAGTGGCGGATGCTTGAAGAAAAAACCAACCGAAAAATTAAGTACTACACTATGCATGGAACCGCAGGATTTCTTAACCAACTTCTTTGGGGACGCAAACTCAGCGAAGCCCAGCCAGTAATTCCCAAAGAGTTTCCGTTGATTTCCTTTCATGACTTTAAAACCATGAGTTTAGATAGAGAACGTTATCTATATGGTTATGAGGGGGCACTCAAGGAAACTGAGACTTTTGTGCACGAAGATATAGTGATGTCAATTCATCCTGATTGGTTATTTAATCAAACGGTACGAACTCAACGAGGTGCCTACTACGATGTATTGAAGACTATGCTAGACGTCGATAATGACATAGAGGCGGTTAGAATTCGTAAGGCGGTTTCAGTTAAAATAGCGCGGGATTTCAGGGAATATCACAAAAAAATCAATCCTTCTCCATACTTTCTATCTAAGCTGAGTGAAAGAGGAATCGACGTCTTCACCTTCATCGAACGCAGATGGTGTTGCCCTATTTCTAAGCCCTCACTGGCATGGGTAAAATCGCAAGATAACATCGCGTTGCTCGAAATCAACGATTACCTTTCTTGGATGAAATTGGTTGGAAAAAAAACCCGCAACTTAATACGGAAAGCTGAGCGGGACGGCGTGAAGTTAGAAGTTTTGCCGCAGAATGAAAAGTTAGCTGAAGGTATCTATCGGGTCTATAATGAAACGCCGATTAGGCAGGGACGTGCTTTCCCACATTACGGTGAAACAATGGAAACTGTGTCAGCGAATATTTATGCAGAAAAAGAATCTACCTTTATCGGTGCCTATATTGGTGAGGAAATGGCAGGTTTTATCCAGATACTGCATGGCGACAACGTCGCCATCCTCTCAAATATCCTTTCAATGCAGAAGTACCGAGATCAATCTGTTAATAATGCGCTCCTAGCCAAAGCGGTCGAGGTTTGTGCATTCAAAAGAGAACGTTGGTTAATGTATGGACGAATGGGGAATCATCCCTCTCTTGATAAATTCAAAGTGAACAACGGCTTTGTCAAATATCCAGTAGCCCGCTACTTTATTCCCCTTACTCCAAAGGGGAGGTTTGCTATTAAACTGGGGCTGCATCGGGAACTCAAAGACTCGATGCCAGATTTTATCAAGTACCAGCTTCTCCCATTAGCAAACTGGGTTAGCAGAACTAAAGTCCGCGTAAAATTCGCCTTGAAAAATTAAAACCAGCGCATACTCTACATGAAAGGATCTTGATGGATTAAAAAAATAACCATAAGTAAATCGTATTATGGATATGTTCACCTTTATTCTTGGTATTTAGTTTTGGATAACCTAATAATTGCTAATGAATTTTTTATTCACTCAAAAGGATGATTCTAAATTTGATTAAGTATTAATGCCGCTTAAGTTAAGCCTGGATGGTAATAGAATAGTTTTTGCTGAAGTTTATCAGCTGATATAACATACTCAAGAAAATCTTTTTTTGGAGGACTCATTTTTTGCAACAAATTGAATGTTAAAGTAAGACTTAACAAAAATAACCATCTAACTGAATTAAAGCAAAAGCTTTGCTAAGAAATCCATAAGCTCTGTTTTGCTTCGGAAGCCACGGAATATGGCTTTGCCGCTGGTATAGAGCCGAAAAGACACATTCTCAAAAGTTAACTCAAAAATTATTCCCGCTAGTGTATTCTTCAAGGTGGCTTTTTTAAGGATGTGGGCTATGACTTCATCTTTTTTTTCGTACTTGAAGTTGACGATAACATCGCTTTCGGCGCCGCAGGTACCTTCAAGGCGTGAAACGTAGTCGGCTACGGTAGACATTAGAATTTATCGAACTCCTTGAGAATTTCTACGAAGCGATCAATTTCCTCTTTGGTATTATATAGGTAAAAACTGGCTCTTGTGGAGGATTGCAGCTTAAAGAACTCATGCAGGGGCTGGGCACAGTGGTAACCGCTGCGCATAGCTACGCCGTAAGTGTCAAAAAAAAGTGCAACATCATGAGAGGAGAATCCGCTGACGCTGAAGGCGATTATTCCGCATTTCTGCGACAAGTCGATAGGGCCGTAAGCGGTTGCTTTTTTGCATTCCGCCATACGTCGATACGCGTATTCGATGAGTTCCCGCTCATGACTAAATACATCCTCGATGCGTAAATCCTGCAGGTACTCCACCGCGGCACCTAAGCCCACAGCGCCTGAAATGTTGGGCGTTCCTGCTTCAAACTTCCATGGTAACTCATTCCAAGAGATGCTGCATTTGTTTTGGGTGACAGAGACTTCTTTTATCATTTCGCCACCCCCCTCAAAAGGTGGCATGCTCTCGAGAACCTCTTTTTTACCATAGAGTACGCCGATGCCTGTGGGCCCGAGCATTTTATGCCCGGAGAACGCGAGGAAATCCATTTCGATATCCTGTACATCCACAGGCATGTGAGGTACCGATTGGGCTCCGTCAACCAGCATCAAAGCGCCGTGGTCGTGGGCGACTTTGGTTACGCGTTTAACGTCATTGATGACACCTGTGACGTTTGAGACGTGGCTAAGGCAGCAGATTTTGACTTTATTTGTAATTTTGTTCTCGAAGTCTTCGTAGTCAAGAGTACCGTCACTATTGACATTAGCGTATTTTACGGTGAAGCCTCGAATTTTTGCAGTGAGTTCCCATGGCACGATGTTGCTGTGGTGCTCCATACGTGATACCAAAACTTCGTCACCGGCACCGAGGGTGCTCAACCCCCAAGAATACGCGGCTAGGTTGATGGCTTCGGTTGTGCCTCGGACAAATACGATTTCGCTTGCTGAATGAGCGTTTATGAATTCTGCGATTCGCTCCCGTGCTTTCTCATAGAGATCTGTTGCCTCCATGCTCAGTGTGTGGACGGCACGGTGGACATTGCCATTGTGATTTTGGTAGTAGTCGCTTATGGCATCTATGACTTGGCGTGGCTTCTGGGTAGTGGCAGCGTTGTCAAAATAAATTAGGGGTTTGCCGTTAACTTTGCGCTGTAGAATCGGGAAATCTCGGCGAATTGCTTCAATATCCAAGGTTACTTTTCTGCCTCAGGTTTTAGCCTCTTCGAAAGGGTCTTTGCCAGTTCCTCTTCTTCTAATGCCTGCTTCTCTTCAAAGGTGTGTTCTGCTGGCAACCAGCTGGGTACGGCAATGCCTTTCTCGGTGAAGTATTGGCGTATTGCACGTTTGAGGGCGCCGACTGCAAGGACTCCACAGTGGAACTTGACGCTGGGTAAGCCACCGATTTCCTCGGTAACTTTTTTCCATGTTATGTCTTTCCATGCTATTTCCAGCGTTAAGCCTCTTATCATTTCGGTAACTATGCTGCTAGTGGCGATGTTGGCGGCGCATCCGTAGCTTTCAAACTGAGCTTTCTCGATAACTTGCGTTTCCTGGTTGATTTTAAGGTAGAAGGTTATCATGTCTCCACATGCAGGGTTGCCTGCTATAGCGACAACGGTTGCGTCCTCCATTTTGCCTAGGTTTTTGGGGTTACGGAACAAATCCATAACCTTAGGGTTATAGGGTAAGGGTATACGTGACATCTTTTTAATGCACTCCTGTTGAGCCAACTATCCTTCGGATACGGTTCACAGCTGTAGGTAAAACTTCCAATACGTAAGCTATATCCTCTTCTGTTTGGTTACGCGTGACCTTCATAAGGATGCTGCCGTGGGCTTCCTCGAAGATGCGTCCGATGGCAATAAGTACATGGCTGGGCTGGAGCAGGCGGCGGCTGCAGGCACTTCCGCTGGACACATAGACTCCTTTGAGGCTCAGTTCGATTGTTAAGGCTTCACCTTCGGCTCGGAGGATGCTTATGTTAGCGTTGTCGGGGCTGCGCTTTTCATCTTTGGGTCCATTGAAGCGTAAATCGGTAAGTTCAGAGAATATGCCATCGACCAGCTTGTCACGGAGCATACTCATCTTGGTAACATTAACGTCGAAGTTGGTGAAGGCAAGCTCAGATGCTTTAGTGAAACCCACAATTAGCGGGGTGTTCTCTATGCCTGGCCAGAGCTTCTGTGTTCCGATTGGACCTTCTATGATGCGTTCGAGGTTTACGCCATCTTTGAGGTAAAATGCGCCGATTCCTCGTGGTCCCTGAATTTTAAAGCTGCTCGCAGTTGCCATGTCCACATTGAGGTCCTGCACGTTTAGGGGGATTCTGGCGTATGCGTCGGAGGTGTCGGTATGGAAGAGCGCTTGGGGGTTTTTGGCTTTCACGATGTCAACAGCTTCCTTGATAGGCTGGATTGTGCCCAGTTCATTGTTAACCGCTGATATACTTACGAGGATGGTGTCGTTATCGACTGCTTCATTTAGCTTTTCCAGGTTGATGAATCCTTCGTGATCCACGGGGATTTTGGTGGTTAGAAACCCAAATTTAGTCATCATCTCGGCGACCTGCAAGACGTTGATGGGTTCGATTTCGCTGATGATGATTTTTTTACCTTTGGTTTTCTGTGCGAAGCATGCACCCATGATTGCTAAGTTGTTGGATTCGGTTTCGCCCGGTGTAAAGGTGATTTCTTCGAGGTTCTTGGCGCCGATATACTTGCTGATTTTGGCGAAGCAGCCCATGATGGTTTCAAACGCTTCCCAGCCGGGCTTATGGGTTAGCGTGGGGTTGCCGTAGGCTTTTTTGCTCCAGTAAGGCGCCATGGAGTCAACGACTTCTTGGGGGACGATGGTGCTGTTTTCGTTATCTAAGTACACTTCATGAGTGATGCCTTCATGAAGTTTAAGAAGTTCTTTGATGTTTTCAACCATGCAGTATCCTACCATAACTTTTGGGATAGATAACTCGTCGCCTTTGGTAATGTGATTCTCATAGAAAAATGTAGCTGAAAAATCGGTCTCCGCAAAGCTAACACTATTAATCAGATTGTTAAATAGGTTAACCAACTTATCTACAAGTGAACTGTATTGAAGATTGCCGAGTTATCTGTGCCCCAATCGGTTAAAGATGTCCTTGGTATGCACGGACTTTGTGAATTATTTCCGCCTCAGGAGGATTGCATACGGGCAGGAGTGCTTGACGGACAAAACATCGTGCTCGCCAGCCCCACGGCGTCAGGTAAGACGCTTATTGCTGAGTTATGTGCTCTCAAGCATGTTTTGGATGCTGGCGGTAAAGTCATCTATCTCTCTCCGCTACGCGCTCTCGCATCAGAAAAGTATGAGGAATTTCAAAAATACGCGGGTATCACCAAACCCGATGGAAGCCGGGTTTCTGTCGGAATCAGCACGGGTGACTTCGACAACGCCGACAACTGGTTGCAACGCTATGATATAATTGTCACCACTAACGAGAAGGCAGACTCTTTGCTCCGGCACCGGGCGAAATGGATGGAAAGTATCAGTGCCGTGATAGCCGACGAAGTTCACCTGCTAAACGAAGCTAACCGCGGACCCACCTTGGAAATTGTGCTGGCGCGGTTGATGCAGTGCAACCCCCGCATCCAAATCCTCGCCCTATCCGCAACCATTAGCAACGTGGAAGAAATCGCTGGGTGGCTCTCCGCCAAACACATCGTCACCACATGGCGCCCCATAAACCTCAAAGAGGGCGTAATTTTGCAGAATGAAATCCAGTACCGTGACGGCGAATCCTGCAGAATCGAGCAGGAAACCCGCTTAACCATCATCAACCTCGTCCTCAACACTCTAAACAGTGGGGGTCAAGCGCTAATTTTTGCTTCGACACGCAAGAATGCAGTATCAGCGGCGAAGTTGGTTGCCTCCCACATGGACAAGGTGCTTATACCAAAGTCAGGCTCAAAACTGGTTAAAAAGAGTTTCGAAGAGCAAACCAAAGCCGGATTGGAGAAAGAGGCGCATAAAATTCTTGATGCCGGCGAGCATACGCAGATGAGTGATGAACTCGCCGATTTGGTCCGAAACGCAGTGGCGTATCATCACGCGGGGCTGTCGGGGGCGCACCGCAAAATCATCGAAGACGCGTTCAAAGACCGCAAAATCAAGGTGTTAACCGCGACGCCGACGCTGGCTTGGGGGGTCAACTTGCCCGCGCGCACGGTCATCATACAGGATTACCGTCGTTTCGAGGCGGGGTTGGGTAACTACCCCATCGGCGTACTCGACTACAAGCAGATGGCAGGGCGGGCGGGGCGACCCAAATATGACAAATTCGGTGAATCCGTCCTCATAGCCAAAACCGCAGACGAAGCCGACTACCTCATGGAAAACTACGTCCTCGCCAAACCAGAGCGCATCTGGTCGCGTCTTGCCGTGGAAAAAATCATCCGTACACATGTCCTCTCAACAATCGCCTCGGATTATGCGCATACAGAGCGGGGAATCTATGAGTTCTTCGGCAAAACGTTTTACGCATACCAATACGATGTTAAAGCCATTGAGTCTGTCATCAAAAAAATTCTCCGTTTCCTTCACGACGAAAAAATGATTTATGTTTTGGGCAGCGATGACATTCGCGCAACCAGCTTTGGGAAACGCATTAGTGAACTCTATATCGACCCCCTCAGCGGCGTAATCATCCGCGACGCGCTCCAGACTAAACCGTCGATGCTCAGCGAATTCAGCCTACTCCACCTCATTGCCCATACTCCCGACATGGGACCGATCATGAGGCCTTATCAGCGGGAAGTCGAAAAACTCTCCATCGAACTGGAAAGTTACCGAGACGAGCTTTTCGTAGAAGCTCCCGACCAAGCCGACTACATAGGCTATGCAGAGTTCCTAGGGGAAGTCAAAACTGCTGTGGTCCTAAACAACTGGATAGAAGAGCTGCCTGAAGACAAACTCTTGGAACGCTTTAGTGTACAACCAGGCGACCTCTATCGAATCATCGAAAACGCCAAATGGCTGCTGCACGCCACCGAGGAATTGTCGCCTTTGGTTGCCAAAAACAAAGAGGTAACTGCCCTGAGCATGGAACTTCTGGAACGTGTAGGTAAAGGCATCAAACGCGAACTCATGCCTATTGTGACATTGGAGGGTGTGGGCAGAGTCCGCGGCAGAATTATTTTCAACTCGGGCTTCGAAAACATCGAAGATCTTAAACGTGCCAGCATAGAGGAACTCACCAACTTGCCTTCCGTTGGTCCACGGCTTGCCAAAAAAATCAAGGAGCAGGTCGGCGGCTACGTCAAAAAAGACGAGTGGGAAGCCCTCAAAACAGCTATTAAAGCGCCCCAAGAAACCAAACAGAAAGGGTTGTTTGATTTTTAGGCGGATGATGCGAATCGTTGAGCTTGCATGACGGCGGTTCCGAGGTAGTTTTTAGGTTCTAGGGCGGCGTCGATTTCTTTTTCTGACAGTGTGTTGCTGACCGTTTTGTCTTCGATAAGCACTTGTCGGAAGGGTTTTTCCTCGATGGCGCTTTTGATGGTCAGTTGCCGCAACATTTCGTGGGCGTCCTGCCGGTTTACGCCCTTGTGAACCAGTGTCATCATCACTGATTCCGACATTGCGCGTCCTTGTGTCGCTAACATATTAGTCAACATCCGTTCCTTATCAATTCGCAGGTTCGCGACGATGTTGCACATAAGACTCAATATATAGTCAAGCAGTATCGAGGATTCGGGGAGGATAAAGCGTTCCGCCGAGGACTGCGTGAGGTCGCGTTCATGCCAAGTCACCATATCCTCCAACGCAGGCACCAAGAGGCTTCGCACAATCCGCGCTAACCCGCAGACTCGCTCGCAGGTCTCCGGATTCTGCTTATGCGGCATTGTACTGCTGCCGACTTGCTTTTTGGCTTCGAAGGACTCGAAGACTTCGGCGATTTCGGGGCGCTGAAGTTCGCGGATTTCGGTGGCGAAATTCTCCAGTGAAGAAGCCACTATCGCGTAGATGCTGATGAGTTCGGCGTAGCGGTCCCGCTGCACGATTTGAGTGCTGATTTCCGTGGCATGGATACCCAAACGCTTCATCACGAGCACTTGGATTTCCTCTGCGTGCTCACCCAAACCCGCCTGTGTGCCCACTGCGCCGCTGACTTTGCCCGCGACAACCCGCTTTTTGCATTCGTCGAGCCGCTGGAGGTGGCGGTTGACTTCGTAGCCCCACACCGCAAACTTGAAGCCCAACGTGATGGGCAATGCGTGTTGACCGTGTGTTCTTCCAATCATGACTGTGGCACTGTGCTCAACTGCTTGCCGTTTGAGGATAACTTTGAATGCGGCTAGGCGCTTTTCGAGTACTGACATGGCGTCTTTAAGTTGTAACGCGTTAGCGGTATCCACAATGTCATAGCTTGTCGCCCCAAGATGCACATACGCACCGCTTGAGCCGCACTGTTCGGAAAGCGTACGCACCAGCGAGGCGATGTCGTGCTTGATTTTCTTCTCAATGGCTTTCACGCGCTCCACTTTGACGTACTTGGTGGATGCCATCTCCGCGATTTTCTCCGCATCTTCCTGCGGAATATTGCCGACTTTTGCGTGTGCCAAAGCAAGTGCCGCTTCGACATCGAGCAGTTTTTGGACGCGGGTTTCCTCGTCGAAGATTTTAAGCATTTCAGGCGTACCGTAACGCCCAGTGTCAATAGGTAAGATAGGCAAGCTGTGATTCCTCAAGGAAAGTTATAGCGATTAAAGATTAATGTTTTACCGCTGCATATGTCTGTGTAAGCGTGTTATGCAGTGAAGGTTACTGTTGGCGTAGTGGATAAGAACGGGGGTAGTGTGGTTTCCCGCGTTTTGGATGTACTTCAGAGTTTTGATGTTGGACAGGTGTCGCATTTCGGCGTGGTATCGCCTAAGCGAGCGGTGCTTGAGAAGCCCCTCGGCATCATCAACCGACAAGGAATAGAGACAACCTCGATGCTGGGGTACATCAGCAGCCGACCCGCCGTCACCAGCAACTACGAATTTCTCCAACTCACCAACACTGCAGCGGCGTTTGAAGGCAGAATCTACCAGCCCGCCTCCAAAACCGCCCTAACCCAGAAACTCACCAAAGAACCCACACACTGCGAAACCACCCTGCAAACTCTCCTTGAGCAAGCCGACGGCGACTACGCGTTTTGGCTGCTCCGTGAAGGTTGGATGGCAGCGGGACGCGACCCCATTGGTATGCAACCCCTCTACTACGGCGAAAACCGCGACATAGCCGCCTACGCCACCAACTGCACTGTGCTCTGGCGACTGGACATCGAGGAACCGCAAAGTTTTCCGCCGGGCACATTGGGGTTTGCTGACAAAGATGGATTCAAATTCAAGCCCGTGCGAACCCTCAGCTTCAACCCGCCCCGACAGGTAAGTCTCGATGAAGCCGCTGACCAGTTGCTGGTGCTACTCACGGAGTCGCTGCGTCGGCGTGTGGCAGGGCTGGAGAAGGCGGCGGTGGCGTTTTCAGGCGGCTTAGATAGCAGTCTCCTCGCGTTTCTCGCAAAGAAGCTGGGCGTTAAAGTGCAACTGATGCACGTGAGCCTTGAGAATCAGCCTGAAACCGAAGAAGCCATCCAAGCCGCGGAGGCGCTGGACTTGCCCATGGCGGTGCATCTCTTCAAAGAATCCGACGTAGAAGCCGCGTTGCCCCATGTGGTTGAGCTCATTGAGGAGGCTGACCCCGTAAAAGCAGCAATAGGTGTGCCCTTCTACTGGACGGCACAGAAAGCCTTTGAATCAAAATACCGACGGGTGCTGGCTGGGCAGGGCGCAGACGAACTCTTCGGCGGCTACCAACGTTACGTCACCGAAAATTGCACTACTGGCGCAGAAAAAGTCTCCCGAACTATGTTTAGCGATGTCGTGAACATTCACCAGAGTAACCTTGAGCGGGACCTTAAAATTACGGGCTCGTTTGATGTGGAGCTGCTGCTGCCCTTTGCCAACTATGATTTAGCAGAGTTCGCGATGGGGTTACCTGTGGAATGCAAAATCGAGCCCAAAGTAGATACACTTCGCAAATTGGTGCTGCGTAAAGCCGCCCAAAATGCAGGAGTTCCAAACACCATAGTGTTTAAGCCCAAAAAAGCGGTTCAATACTCTACAGGAATAAACAACGCTATAAAGTGCATCGCCAAAGGACAGGGCAAAACCGTTAAAGAATACATCAGCGAGTTGTTTGAGCGGACAAAATCGTAGCTGGGCGGCGTTTTTTCAATTTCACAGCCCCAAATCTTTCCAAATGATAAATTAAGCTGCCTATTGACAGTGCAAAGGCGGGGAAAACAGGTAGGATATACCATTCAAGCTTGGTCTGTATGAAACTGAATGTAGCCAGAGCTAATATCATCCAGCACAAAACAAACAAGTCACTCCGTGAACGCCGAAAAATCACTTTGAAGATGGATAAACCTGTAGCAAACGGCAGCAGAAGAATCCACCAACACTCAGTGTTCCACAAATAGCTAAAGTAGTAGAAAAAGCCGCCAGAGTGCCCCTCGAGCACCCCAGTTACCCGCGATATATCCGAGAAGACAAGGAACCAATCAAAAAACTCCGCGCCAAAGCTTGCCGACATGTAGATGGTCCAGGGCAGAAAAATCAGCATTGCCACAGCCCAAAACCGTAGGGCAAATTGCTTGCTGAAGAAGGGCTTGATGCTTTTTTGGATAATGAGCAAGTAGAGGATGATTAGTAGCGGGGCAACGACCGCCACTATCTGTTTGGTCATCAGCGCCAAGCCAAAGAATATACCTGAGAAGATGGCATAGCGATTGTTGGGGGTTTTTTGATGTTTGACTGCGAAGTAGAGGCTTGCCACCACAAAAAATAGGAGTGCCATATCTGTCATAGCTAGTCGCGCAAAGGTGTAGAAGGTGTTAAAAGTTCCCAATATCAAGGCAGAGGTAAACCCGACGGTGCGGTTATAGAGGGTTTTCCCCAAAAAATAAGCCACAACCATTGTCATCGCCCCAAATATTGGACTCCAGAAACGAGCTGCGAAGTTGATTGCACCAAACATCTGGAACGACAAAGAGAGCAGCCACATGAAAAGCGGCGGCTTGCCGATCCAGAGCGCTACGGTGCCAGATGCCCAGGGCGTAATGTAGTCGCCGCTCCGGTACATGTGGAACGCCCACTGTACATATGTTTGCTCATCTGCAGCCCACAAGTGCCCGCTGGAGAGGTTGACAAAGAAAATACTTGAAACCCCCAAAATAGCCAGTACATATAGGGTGTTGATGTGGGTGGTGACCCAGCTTCTTTTTTGGACAGGTGCTCTGGGTTGGTGATTGTGTTTCGGTTTTCTGTAGGCGTCCACTGCGACGTAAACAACCAATGCCGCCACGGCAAGGGCTAGAGAATCAAAAAGGACCGTTGACCAACTTATAGACGCCGTTTGTTCAGGCAGAGTTTCCGCAGAACTGCTGAGGCACAAAGCATACAGCTGTCCATCATCTGAGCCAATATAGAGGACACCTTCGGAATAAGCGGGAGAGGAATCCACGTAGCTGCCTGTTTCAAAACGCCACATCTCTTTGCCGTTGTGGGCATCTAGTCCATAGAGGAAATAATCACGAGAGCCAACATACATGTTTCTATCCACTATGGCTGGCGATGACCTGACCCAGAAACCCGTTGCTAAACGCCAAACCAGAGCCCCAGTTACAGCATCTAGACAATAAATGTAGTTATCATCTGACCCCGCAAACACATGGCCAAACGAGACTGCAGGCGAAGAATACACGCAGCCACCTGTTAGGTACTGCCAGATTTTTTCGCCAGACGAAGCGTTGAGAGCGCAGATGTAACCGTCGTAGGAGCCAGTATAGATAACGCCGCCTGAGACGCAGGGTGAGTCAGATTTGCTACCGGTGTGAGTGCGCCAGAGTTCCCGTCCTGAAGTTGTATTGAGAGCATACACAAAATAGTTATCAGCGGCAATATACACGACGCCGTTGGCGACTGCGGGAGAGGAGTAAATACTTCCTGAAAGTTGGTAAATCCAGATTAGTGCGCCATCTGTGGCGTTTAGGCAGAAAAAGTCATGTTTGCCCGAACCTACAAATACTCTTTCGTCAACAATTGCGGGAGAAGACTGCACTTTTCCTTCAACTGCCGATGCCCAAAGGGGAACCCCAGTCACGAGGTCTACGCAATATAGCCATCCATCTCCTGACCCCACATATACGTAGCCGTTGTAGATGGCAGGGGAAGAATCAACTTCCGCGCAGGTGGTAAAGTTCCAAATCCGCTGTCCAGTAGTGGCATTTAGGCAGTAGAGGTTGTAATCTTTGGATCCAAAGCATATATAGCCGTTAGCGACTGCGGGGGAGGAAGCGATTGCGGCGTTGGCGGTGAAATTCCAAAGTAGTTGGGGATTAATTCCTGAACCGTTGCTGGATGTGGCGCCTATGCGGGAGGGGTCGTGGTGAAACATCGACCAATTATCAGTAGACGCTACAGACGCTTTTGAGGTGAGTGCTATGGTGCAGGGTTGAATTAGAAAACTAAGTATGAGAAAGAGCAGCAGGCACTTCTTTTTCTGCATACATGTTCCTATATTCTATATGTAGATAAATAACTATGTCAAAGTTGGGGGTTCTTCATCCGAGCCTTTAGTGGTTAAATTAAAGTTGGACTGTACGGCTCGATAATCTCGCATTAAGTTGAATAAAAGGAGATTCCAGTACCAAAACTTAAAAATTGGAAAAGATTAAAAAAACTAATACAAAGGATGAATTGGTTTTCCAAATTGAAAGAAAAAAGGTTCCGGTTACTCTCTACTTGAAAGCACCAAGATATAGTCGGCTGTGTCAGCACACATGTCAGCGGCTTGCTCAATGAACTCGATTAAATCATCAAAAATGACCATGGCGCCGCAATTCATTTCTACACCATACTTCACGAAAAGGCTTTTAGATTTGAGGTACTCTTCGTCGATGGCATGTTCGATTTCACCGACTTTCTTAGCTTCACGGATGGCTTCATTGGGCGCTGAGGAAATTTTCTCGATACTACCTCGCAACGTCTGTGCAGTCTCCACCAGTTTGGAAGTCATGAACACAGTTTTCTCCAAAAGTTCCTGAGGAATTTCAGAGTTGAGCAACATCTCCAGACAACGTGCTGCATCCTTGGTATGATCCGCCAGAGTATCTAACCGTTTAACTAGATGTAATAAGTCCTCTCGGTAATCGGCTACCAACGCTGCACCTCTTGAGAGCTCCATAAACACGTCAGTGCGAAGAGTATCCACTTCTTCCTCAGCCTTGTAGAGGTTTTCAATATATTTTTTAGCATCCTTAAAGTTTTTCTCTGAAAAGCTTTTTGTTGCTTTTTGCAGCCACGTTACCGTATCAAACGCTTTGGTTATCTGCTCATGGGCAAGTTCTAACCCGCGAGTTTTTCGGCGTTGTTCAAACCAATCGTAACTCTTTTTTTCCACCAACACCATCTCCGATTAATAGACAATTATTCCTAATTGTAGATATAACCCTTCTCCATTTATGGCATTTAAAGTCAATGATAACCCCATATTACATTATGCTTCAAAAGTTTTTTTTTAGACTAAACAGGCATCTATTGCAAAAACCAATCCAGTAGATCAGCATCTATACCTTTTGCTTATTTACTTCAATAGTTTATGCTTCAATATCTCTCCCTCAAATGCTCTCTAAGTGTAGACCAAATACCATGTTGCTTCAACTTTTGCGTTTTGTATTTTTTTTTAGCTTCAATGGTACACCACAAAATCACGTATACATGGTTTCCCTATTTAGGCTATCAACGTAATCTATGGAGATCAAACTATTCTATAATGTAGTCTTAGCTGCCAAAACAGCCTGTGCTAACAAAATCTTATCCTCTAAACTTTTCATTACAGTGTTGGCCACAGAAACACGCACCCCAAGCTCTTCAATCCTCTCTTTTTCGGCAGTATCCTGCTTGTCAATTACGATCGTATCCAGGAACTCCGAGTAGAATTGTGCCACACCAAACGCAGAAACTTCTACACCCAAACAACGTAACATCTTATCTGCAGGACCTTTAAGAGGCATGCCAGCAACGATGGGACTAACCGCCACCACCTTTCCATCTGTTCGCTGAAGGGCATTCCTTACACCTTTAACCGCGAGGATTGTACCGATGCTTACTATGGGGTTACTTGGGCAAACAACAACCAACGAAGCATCTGAAATCGCTTCTATTACCCCCTCGGCAGGTTTGGCGGTGGCTTCACCCATAAATTCTACTCCCAGAACTTCGTCTCTGCATTGACGCCGAACAAAGTACTCCTCAAAATGTATTTTGCCCTTTGGCGTGGTTATATGGGTTTCGAAGTGGTCGTTTGTCATGGGCAAAATCTTGGTTTTCACCTCCAATACACGTCGAATTTCGTCTGTGACTTGCGAGAGTAGTTTCCCCTTTGATAATTGTTGTGTCCGATAGATGTGGGTTGATAAGTCCCTGTCACCTATGTTAAACCATGTTTCTCCACCAAAATGTCGAATCATCTCCATAAAGTGGAAGCTGTCATTTCGGATCCCCCAGCCTTTTGTTTCATCCACGATGCCGGCTAAAGTGTATGTTATAATATCTATATCTGGCGAAATGTGTAAGCCAAAGAGTTCAATGTCATCGCCAGTGTTAACGATAACTCGTAAATCTTCTTCAGGGATGCAACGCGCAAGCCCAGTCAGAAACCTTGCTGCGCCGACACCACCAGCTAAAGCCGCGATCAAGTTGGGACCACCAAAAAAGTTACTTCTGTGAAAGGGTGCATAACAAACCAATGGTAACTTATAGGATGTACCTAAAACGGTTTACGCTAAAAAGAAAGAAAAATTTGTTTATTCGACTGGAGTCAAGACTTCTTCGTCTTGAGGCGCTGGGGTAGGAACCGGTGTTTCTTTCGGCAGAATTGCGGGGGCAGCAACAAGTTTCGATTTGCGTATGCCTACGTGGCGGAGGGGTGCGACGAGTTTAGCTTGGTTGTAGATGTCAGAGGCGATTTTGCCCAAAACCATCTCTTGCACGAATTGATCAAGAGTTAACGCTGCAGCTTTGGCTCTGATGGTTTTCTCCATCATTTCCCGGATGATTTTTTCTTGTGAAGTTTTTATACGTGAAAGTGTAAGGGCTGAGACTGAGATACGGAGTTTAAAGCCGTCCTTGGTGACAAGGTTAAATAATCCGTCAACTTTTGTAGTTCTTCTACGGACTAAGCTTCTCAGGTAGTCTCTTGAATATTCGTGTCCTTTAAAGAGGGTTTTTGCTGTTTTTCCGTCTATGCTGTTAATTTGGAAGAACATTTTTAGGTAATGATGAGAGAAGTCGCCTGTTATATCATATAGTGTGGCTTCGACGACTCTGCCTATTAGCATTTGTTCTTCTTGGGCTGGAATGGAACCTAACTCTATGTTACCGAAGAACGATGGTGCGATCACCATATACCATGATTTACCGCGCCATTTATCGCGTACGTGCTTTGCTGATTTTGAAGACAAACTAATTTCTCCAAGACGACCCACAACATTCTCAAAGCGGTATTAAAACTTTTACCGTTTTTTACATATTTTTTCTCTATTGCCAATGTATTTGCGCAGCACTTCGGGTATATTTATTGTGCCGTCTTCGTTTTGGTTGTTCTCCAGCAGCGCCACGATGGTTCTTCCTGTGGCTATTGCAGTTGAATTAAGTGTATGCACAAAGCCTTTGGGTGGTGCGCCTACTTTTTCACGATACCGCACACCAAGACGCCGTGCTTGGTAGTCAGTGCAGTTGCTGCAGGATACTACTTCGCGGTAACCATTCTGCGCTGGCATCCAAGCTTCGATGTCGTATTTTTTGGCGGCCACAGTGCCTATGTCACCTGTGCAGACGTTAACTACTCGGTAAGCTAAGCCCAGTTTCTGGAGCAGCAACTCGGCGTTTTCCAGCAGTTCCTCATGCAGTTTGGCGGAGTCTTCGGGCTTGCAGAAGATGAATTGTTCGATTTTGTTGAATTGGTGTGTGCGGAATATGCCGCGTGTGTCTTTGCCGTGTGCGCCTGCTTCTTTGCGAAAACATGTGCTGGCGCCGGCGAGTTTTATGGGTAACTCGTCTTGTTTGAGGGTTTCGTTCATGTACATGGCTGCCATCGGATGCTCTGATGTGGCGATTAGGTAGAGGTCTTCGCCTTCCACCTTGTAGAGCACATCCACGAAATCCGCAAGCGCCGTTACGCCTTCATAGGCGTCGTGCTTTAGGAGGTAGGGTGGAATGATGGCGGTGTAGCCTTTTTTGTCTAGTTCCTCGATGGCAAAGCTCATCAAAGCCAAATCGAGCATGGCGACTTCGTTTTTGAGGTAGAAGAAACGGGCGCCGCTGACTTTGCCTGCACGTTCCATGTCGATTTGGTCTAGTGCCAATGTGAGGTCGATGTGGTTCTTGACTGGGAAAGTGTATTCCGGCGGTATGCCCCATGTTTTAACGGTCACGTTATCGTTGGAGTCCACGCCGACTGGAACCGAATTATCCAGAAGGTTAGGCAGGTTTAGGAGGTAATCGCGGATTTTGGTTTCCTGCTCGGACACCAGCTTCTCTGCGCCCTTGATTTCTACATCTATGTCCTGCGCTTTGGCAACTTTGCTGTCGGCTTCTTTGCCTGCTTTTTTGAGTTTTGCAACTTCGATGGTGCATTGTTTTCGGTTGTGGCGTAGATCGTTTAGTTTGGTGTTGTTTTGCCGCCAGGTTTTGTCGAGGCTTATGAGGTCTTCTAGCATCTGGAGGCATGTGGGGTCGTTACGTTTTGCCAGGTTTGCTTTAACGAGGTCTGGGTTTTCGCGGATAAGCTTGATGTCTAACATGCGGGTCACACGGAATAATTCTGTAACTGGGGATGTGGTATTTAACTTTACCACAGTCAAAGTTTCTCGAGGTTTTTCTTTAGCTCCTTATCGAATTTCTTTTTTGTTCTTATTGTTGTGGGGAAGTGATTTCTGTGCCTACATGCTTCGGGGGGGCTCTTTTAGGGGGGTTGCTTTTTGTGTTCTGGGTTTGATTTGGATTCCTAGCAGGTTGTCACAAGCAGGGGACAAGCTTTGATCTGCTAATGTATAAGCTAAATGGCAGGTTCACTTCTCAAGCTGCTTTGTTTACGCTTTTTCGGCTAGCAGCGCATTCCACGGCGAGTGGGTTTTCCTGTAGATTTCGAGGTCCTTAAACCCCGCTTGCTTTAGCTGTGCCTCAAGTTGCTCCATCGATAGAAGATGCACATGCGCTAGTGCTATGGTTTGGGCGTTTTCTGTTTCGTATCTGCCGTCCTTTATCATTTCATTTACTAAAAGCAGCTTTCCGCCCGATTTGAGGACGCGGTATGCCTCACCGAATGCACTAGAGAGATTGCCCCAGAAATAGTAAGTTTCAACAGCCAACACAAAGTCAAATACGCCGTCGGGGAAGCTCAGCTTTTGCACAGAACCCTGCAGGAGCTGTATTTGCCCCGCTTCAGTGAGCTTTCGGTTTCTCTCTTTCGAGAATTCAACCATGTCCTTTGAGCAGTCAACGCCCAAAACCCAGCCCCTAAATGCGAGTTCTGCCAGTTTACCCACGGTTCTGCCGCCGCCGCAGCCCACATCTAAAACCGCAAAGTCAGATTCAACCTTAACGTAGCTCAAACCCCAATCCGTCAGAGCGTTGTGTTCGCGGTTCATTAATTCAGCAACTTCTCTTCCTTGGGCGCCGGTCGGGCACTTGAATTGCGCCATGAAGCCATCGTCTCTATCGGCTGCTGACATGGAAGGATTATTGGGCGGGGCATCTAAAGGGGTTTGTGATTTTCGCGGATTCATGCTGGATCTATGCTTATCACTTTGCTAAAATACATGTGCCGCACAATAGGAAGCTATGTATGAGTATGTTGTGCTCCTCGCCGCAGCCGTCTCCCTGCTTGCCGCCTTTGCTTACATACGTAGCATGTTCCGCGGGCAAACCATGCCCAATAGGGTAACGTGGTTCATGTGGTCAGTTGCACCCTTTATCGCAACCGCCGCCGCCCTCTCCGAAGGCGCAGACTGGGCAGCTGTCCCCGTCTTCATGTCAGGGTTCTCCCCCTTCCTGATTTTTGCAGCTTCATTTTTCACTAAAAAAGCCTACTGGAAATCCATCAAGTTCGACTATGCCTGCGGTGCCCTCTCTGGGCTGGCGCTGGTTCTCTGGTTTGCAACTGCGGAAGCCAACCTCGCTATCATCTTTGCCATCTTAAGCGACGCCCTAGCCGCCGTGCCCACCCTAACCAAAGCACGACGCAGACCCCAAACCGAATCTGTCTGGCCTTTCCTCGTCGGTGCAGTTGCCCCAATCACGAGTTTTCTTGTGGTAGCTACTTGGAGTTTCTCGGCGTTGGCGTTTCCTACCTATTTGATAGCGGTTAATGTGCTGATGGTGGCTTCTGTATCCACAAAGAGGCTGATTGTTAGGGGCTAAGACAAGAATTTAGGCACAAGACCCGCCAGTAAACCAACCAAAACAGCCTCGATTACTACGGCTAAGATGAAGCGTGTTCCGAATACTTTTGCGCTCTGTATAAGCCGAAGCCCGATGGCAACAACCAAGGAAGCAAGGGCACCTCCCAGAATGGAGGTGGTTAGGGCACTTCGGGAAATAAGAGTACACTGAGAAGGGGCACTATCAAGACAGGCAAAATCAAACTGAGTATAACTAAAGACCACTTTCCCGTCCACAGCATCCCAACATCACAGGACGGTTAACGCTCTTTATTCTTAAGGGTTTTCAGCACAGAACGCTTTTGCTTGAAAAGCAGCGGTAAACCCACCATTGGAACAGATACCAGCCACAAGTTAATGTTGCCCAGAAACCACAGGTACCAATAACTCCAGGTTTCGTCCTTTCCAAAGAGAAGCCAGATCAGGTAATTGGCAAGGTACAATAAGCCCAACACAGTGATGACGGCGCCGATTGTTCGAATACCAAGCTTTTCCAAGTTTTCTGTTCCGACTGATTTTTTCGTGAAGTAAGCAGTAAAGATCGTCAGCGCAAGCAGCCCAATGGTGGTTAAGGCGAAGCTAAACAGGTTCTCGGGGTAGGAAGTCAAATATTGGGTTCCTTGCCGCAGCACGGTTGATATCCAGATGGAAGTGCTGGTAGCCCAGAAAACCAGAAGGTAAACTGTACCCGCAATCAACCCCCACCTTATAGCTCCCTTCGCTGGTTTGTTGGAGCCCAATTCGTAGGATAGCTTGAACAAGACTGCGGGAATAACAATGGATTCTATTAGCAAGGGCAATGAGTAGATTAAGATGGAATTTAAAATTGGCAGCGTTGAGATGTGCCCATTGACACGCCAGACTGTAAAGTCAAGCGTACCAGTTAAGGTCAGAACAGCGGTAGTTAGCAGTCCTAGCCAATAAAAGGCTTCCCCAATCAAAACCAGTCTCAAAAGCTTCTTTACCCGCTGAGTTGGAAGCCCCTTCCTTACAAAGTAGAGTATTGCCCCTCCCAAAGCGATGGCGCTGGCTACCAGTCTGGCAGCAACTCCTATGGCTGCAGAGACGTCCTCAGCTAAAATGATTAGGCGCAGGGAGCCGCCGAAAGCTTCCCATTCACCAACCCAAGAAAGCGTGAACATGGCATGGAAAGTGAACAGAAAGTAGGCAACGGCGACTATGAGGATTCCAATTTTAAGGGGGGAATAGAAGCTTGGCGTTGTCATTGTGCTTAACAGACAAGTAGAAGCCAACTGCTTTTATTACTTTGGATGGAAATTGGCGGGCCCGCTGGGATTTGAACCCAGGACCTCCGGCTCCGCAGGCCGGTGTCATAATCCGTACTAGACGACAGGCCCTGACACTAGAGTATACAAAAATAGACAGACTATAATATATACCCTTCAAAAATTGAAGGGCACATGTTTAGACGATAATACCCCTTACCAAAAAAGAGAACTCTAAATGGACATATAGACCTGTTTAGTCCTGAATATTATTTGACATACACAGCCCAAATAAAAGACAAAAATGGTTATTCATCAGCTATCAGTTATCGGACTATTTTTCTAAAAGGTTATGATTAGTTGTTGTATTCTTATTTCAAAAAATAGGAATAGTCGATTTTGCCTAAACTGACAGTTCAATTTGCTTCTCAAGAGGCAAGCATTTTCTGGTGAAAGAAGAAAAAACTTCTCAAATTTTTTTTTCTTTCTACTTCAAGTTAAAATTCAAAAGAACAACAACAAAGGATTTCCAATTGTTGTTGTTCTACTTCTTGGTTTCCTCTGTTCTGTTGAGTACTAAAGGGACCTGCGGGTATTTGGCGGTTTGACCGCGAAAAGGGAAATCATTGAAAAAGATTTTTTAGCCGAAGAAAAGGTAAGATTTTCTGTCAAATAAAACTTCGGTCAACTTTGTTTAACTGTATATTATTTCTTCTGCGAAGCTCGCTCCAGAGCCGCCACCACGTTCTGCTTTCCCATTGCTAACACATAAGGTCCCAACCGCGGGCCTTGAGGGGCGCCCATCAATACCTGATAAAGCACCTTAAAGAAAGCGCCGGGTTTGAGTCCGTTGGTTTTGGCGGCGTTAAAAATGGCGTTCTGGATTTTGTCTGCATCATCTTCTTCTTTGAGGTTGCCGCTGAGTTCGATTATGGCTTTCTTTTCTTCGGCGGAGAGTTTAACTTCGGTTTCTGTTATTTCCTCTAAATCCCGTGTCCAACTTGAGGCGTAGTCTATACGTTGTAGAAGCCCTGCATCCAACCCCTGATTTTTCTGGAGGTATCCGTAGCTTTGAAGTTTCTCTGTAATATAGTCATTCAAGCATTCCTTGGGTGCCATTTTGACGAGAAACGCCAAAAGGTTGTAGGGTACATGTATACTTGCTTTGGTTGGAGGCTTTAGCAAGTAGCAATACTCAAACAGTCCGCTTATTCTTTGCCTCTCTTTCTCGTTCACCTGTTTCTTGCCGAAATAAACATCCTCCATATAATCAAGTTCGTTCATGTAGGTTGGGATGTCGGAGACGTCGAGGCTACGAGTCCCCACAAAACGCTTAAGCATCAACAGCAGAAGCGATTGAGACGAACCGTAGTTAAACCAGACCTGAGGTGTGAACACGTTACCCGCGGATTTGCTTATTTTTTTGCCACCCTTATCGAGGAACATCTCATATTGAGCATGCGACGGCGGCTCAAATTGGAGTACTTCGCGACAGATGCGATCATTAATTTTAACAGAATCTGCGATGTCTTTACCGTAGGCTTCAAAACGGATATCCAGCGCTTTCCATCGAGCAGCGAATTCGCCTTTCCATGTAAGTTTACCGTTGCCAGTTTTTATGTCTACTTCGCCTTCGTACCCGCAACCTGAGAGGAGTTTGCCTCGGATTTCAAGCCCCTCACATTTGTAGTATACTTTATCGGTTTTTGGGTCAAAGTTATATGCGCGAGTGGTATAGATGCGCCCACATTTTTCGCAGACTGCAAAGAAGGGAAGAACTTCAGTGTAGGTGTCCTGCCCGACTTCCTCTTTAACTATTTGTCCCACTTGTTGGGCGTTAGTGAGAATGGTTCGGACCTCGTTTAATATTATGCCTTTTTCGTAGACTTCTTTGGCGGAGTAATATCTGTATTCGATGCCGGTTTTATCTAGCGCCTCCAAAAGCAAGCTGCTCATGTGTTTGCCGTAACTTTCATGGCATCCGAACGGGTCAGGTATGCTTGAGACGGGATAGCCGAGGTATTTTTCTAGACCTTGCTTAGTGAGTCCTGCGGGTACTTTACGTAGGCCATCTTTGTCGTCGCAGTAGGCTACCAGCGTGGAGTTGACGCCTTGCTCTTTTAGCGCGAGCGTAACTGCGTAGCTTCGTGCAGCGTCGCCTAGGCTGCCGATGTGGGGAAAGCCTGATGCACCTAAGCCCATTTCGGTGCGGACACAGTTCATGTCGCGTTTTAGGGTTTGCTCTTGCTCGATGACTTTCTTAGCCATCAAATCATACCATGTACCGTGACCGATAATTTCCTCACTCATAATAGCATGCCTTCAGCCAATTGACTGTGCGATGAGATAAAAAAATGTTTAGAGCCGCAAAAGGGCTCAGAGGTTGTTATTTGCGTTTGAGTGCAGTTATGATTGCTAAGCCAGCGGCAACCAGCAGTATTACGATGATTGAGTAAAGCCAGTTTATGCTGAAGACTATCCATGCTACTCCCAAGGCGATTGCCAAGAGACCTAACGCGGCGGTGCTGAAGGGGGTGCGTTCATATTTGACGGGGTTGCCCATTCTAATTGCCCCTAGTATGATCAGCCAGAGCCCAGAAGGCAGCAGAATCACAGGCACAATTAATGTCCAATTTATCAGATTGGCGACATAGAGCAGTGACGCTACAATGATGGTGATGATGACGACACCGATGGTTAACAGTTCCCGATTACTCTCGCTCATAATTGGTGGTCCTATGCAATTTTTTGTCCGCATTCAGGGCAGAACTTGCTGTTTGCGGGGATTGATTTTCCGCATTTAGGACAGGCGATGGCTTGCTGGCTTGGAGGGGTAAGGTTGGTTCCGCAGTTGGGGCAGAATTTGCTTGTGGCGGGCACTTTTTCGCCGCATTTGGGGCATATAACCAGCGCCGCTGCAGGTGCAGCTTGGGATGTACCTTGCTGATTCATTATTTGGGGAATAAGCACCATGCCTGCGCCGAGTGCACCTGCACCGCCTCCGCTTTGACCCAGACTTGCAGCGGCGCTCTTTACGGTTTCCATGCGCAGTACGTCGCCGGGTGCGGTTTGGCCTGTTTTGAGCCAGAAGAGACGTTCACGGTATTCTGGAGTGGTGTCAATGCCCTCAAAGCGCAGATCAGTAAGTTCGATGCCGACTCGTTTGAAGTAGTCAATTAATGTGTTTTTGACAATGACGCTGGTTTCGTCTAAACGCGTGAAGACTGTGACAAGGTCATAGTGACTGAGCTCGTCGATTATTTTCTCGTTGAGAAAGCCACGGAGGAAGTTGTTAACGCCGTCAGTTGTATATGCGCTTTGTCCGCCGACAACTTCGTTAACGAATAGTGTGGCATCGCCTACTTTGAACCAGAATTGTCCATAGACTTGAAGAGGTGCCAATTCGGTGGTTTGGGCTCGAGTTCCCCATTTGCCAGCAAACACTTTGGTGCTGATGAAGAGAACCGTAGCTTTAAACGGTTTGTTGCCGCCGAAGCCTGCTAGCCTTGTGAGGAGGCTTGTGAGTATGGGCAAGTTTAGGGTGGTTAGGGTGTGGCGTCCAGGTCCAAATACATCGTAGGCTTTGCCGTCTCGGAAGAACACCGCCATCTCGTATTCGTGCACTATTAGTTGGGCGCCCCATGTGATGTCTTCGTTGGGGTAGCGCCAGAGGATGTCTTCGGCTCCAATGTTTGCCCATTCAATTACTTGTGGCATTATGCATTCACTCCCATTATTACTTCTTGTCTTTTATCAAACGTGTCTTCGAGCATCTCAAACTTGTTAGTTACGCTTTGGATTTTGTCTTTGAGGTTTAAGTTGTCCCCGATTAGCAGTTGCGCTTTGAAGCCGTCGATTTCAGCGCTTAATGCGTTGACGCTATCGAGGAGTTGGTTATCATAGGCTATCATCTGGTCGAGGTTTTGCTCCTTGATTTTAACGATGTCAAAGAAGCCAGAGTAGCCGTAGGATGCGTGGTTGACTTTCTCTGTGATGCGGTCCATCTTGGCTGTTAATCTATCTATGTCGGCTAACACGTCGAGGTAACGTTTATCCGCTATCTTTTGAGAGATGCTGCGGACGTTATTCTTATCTTTTGATAGTTTGAGGGCGAGATGATTACGTATGAGTTTATCGGATTCTCGGCGGAGTTCCTTCTCTTTGTATCCGCGGAAACCGGGCAGAGCGGCGGCGATTTTTTCAGAAAGCCTCATTTGGCTTTTCGCTTGAGCATACACATCTTTATTTTCACTCATTTCATAAATCCTCCCATATTTTCATTCCGTAATAAAAAAGGGGTTGCTTTTAAAGATTTGTTTGAGGCAGCTATACCTTGGTGTTGGGGATGTCGCCCTTGAGAACCATGCCTTTTGCGCCTTCTACAATAATCTGGTACCTGTTGCCTTTGTACTCATACTTAATGAACCACGCAGGCGCGTGCAAATAAACCATCTGCTTGAGATTCACGCTGGTCTGGGATTCGATGATGCGGTCTATGTCCTGTTGGAGCAGAAAACGGTGATGCTCATCAATCTGCTGCCGCGCCAACTCAAAAGCTTGCTCACGCTGCATCTCGCTGTTGAGCACTTTTGCGAACCCCTCGATTTTGCGGAAGTCAAAAGGTACCTTGCCCGCCAAGGGCACATCGTATTCGTGGGTGGGAAAATCAGCGGCTGCCCTTGCCAGCACCAGCCAATTGTATTCTTTCTGGATTTGTCCTTCCTTAACAATTGGTGGTGCTATCCGCTCAAAGATGCCTTTGTATTTGGTTGTGGCTTCGGCAGTCACCACCCAAAACGGCAGATAAACAAGGTTTTTCTCGGTGATTTTGGATTTTTTAGCTAAATCGCCCGGTTTCATGAAGCCCGAGTGCATCCAATCCCGAATCAGGCTCTCAATTTGCTCGGGATTGTAGTTGTTAAGGAGAATGGCGTGTTCAAAGTTGAAGGCTTGCCCTGTCTCAATGACGGTTGTGAAGCCGCAATATTTACATGTGGCAACTAGTTCTCCAGGCTTAAACTCCACAGGTGCACCGCAATGCGAACACCGGATGTTCTCTGCCACAGCCATGCGTTTACGCCTTCAGCAGGTTCTCTCGTTTGAGGATTTCCCGGGCTACAATGACCCCTGAAGCGGATGCTTGGATGAGTCCACGGGTGACGCCTGCACCGTCGCCGATAGTGAACATGTTCTCGATTTTTGTCTCTAACATATTTGTGAGCTGTAGGTGAGATGAGTAGAATTTGACTTCGACACCGTAAAGCAGCGTTTCTGGCGAGGCAACTCCTGGCGCGATTTTATCAAGAGCCTCAAGCATCTCGCGTATGTCTGTTAAGTAGCGGTAGGGCAAAACGAAACTGAGGTCGCCGGGTGTGGCGTTTTTGAGGGTGGGGGTTAAGACACTGTGAGAAATTCGCTCTGGTGTGCTGCGCCTGCCATGATTTAAGTCGCCTAGGCGTTGCACCATTACGCCACCGCTGAGCAAGTTGGAGAGCCGTGCGATGTATTTGCCGTAGGCTATTGGTTCTTTGAAGGGCTCTGTGAATTGGGTGCTTACGAGTATAGCGAAGTTGGTGTTGGCAGTTTTGGTTTCTGCTTGGCTGCCGCCATTAACAGTTAAGACGCCGTCATAGGATTCGGTGGTGACTTCGCCGTAGGGAGAGACACAAAAAGTGCGGACTTGGTCGTCGAAAGAGTGGGAGAAGTAAAGTAGTTTGGGCTCATAAAGTACTTTGGTGAGTTTCTCCATGACTGAAGCCAATAGTTCCACTCGAACACCGATATCAACAGGATTGTTGACGGTTTTTAAGCCGCGTATCTGAGCTTCCATTTGGAGCCACTCTGCACCGCCTCTACCGGGAGCGATGATGACGTATTTGCCCATGATTTTTTCGTTGTTGACTGTTTCGACTCCTCGAATGGTTTGGTTTTCAGCGATTAGTCCTTTAACTTCGGTATTGGGTAAGAAAGTGATCTTGTTATCGAGATTTTTGCGCATCTGCAGGAGGGTCTCGAGACATCTGTCTGTGCCCATGTGGCGGACTTCTTGCTTAATTAGTTTAAGCCCCGCCAGTGAGGCTTGGCGTTCAATTTCATCAACCTCTGCGTTTTCTCCGCCATAGACTTCTTTGCTTGCTCCGAATTTAATATAGATGTCATCACAGTATTTAACAAGGTCCTGAAGCTCTTTTGTGGAGACATACTGGTTTAACCAACCCCCTACTTCGGTTGATAAAGTAAGTTTACCGTCGCTGTAGGCGCCTGCCCCTCCCCAACCGGAGAGAACTGAGCATGGTTCACAATGGACGCATTCAAAACCCCTTTTACTGGGGCATTTGCGTTTGTTGATATCTGCGCCTCGGTCAATTACTAAGACGCTGAGGTTGGTTTTTTCGGTTAGTTCTAACGCTGAGAAGATGCCTGCTGGGCCTGCGCCCACAATAATTACATCATATTTCAAAGAACTTTCCCTCTGGAACCCAGAGTTAAATGTGGCAACTAACATATATTTTTAGCTACAGCGGTCCAGAGGAATTGCAGGCAAGTCTTTACCTTAACTGCTTATGGAGAGATACTTGAGAAGTTTTTTCCCAATATTTCTTATTTGGTGCGACTCGTTGAGTAGAATCGTTATTACATCATCTGGGTGTATAGGCATGAGCTTTTCTCCATCAAAATTGATCCTTCACCTTCAATTATAAAAAGTGTGTGTTGGGTTTTGTGGTAATGGAGGGTGCTGCATCCTTTGGGCTGCATTTCAAAGAGGGAAATGTCGGATTTTTTAGATTTGGGGGATAGAGACTAGAGGTGTTGTTTTTGTTTTTATGCAGCATGACTCGACTTTTTCCGGTAGACATCTGTAGTGGCTTATATTCATAGCTCAAACCTTGTATGTGTATTTTTCAGATATATCTAATAAACATTTATAATGCCAAATCTCCAATCATAAATGATTGTAAAATGATTCAAAACATGGATGACCTAATCTGCGACTTTTCCCGTTTCTATATCCTCACAATACTCTACGAGGGACCCACCCACGGTTATAGTATTATCAACCAATTCAAACATCGTGTAAAAAAGGAAATCAGCCCAAGTCTTGTTTATCCCTTTCTGCAACAACTTGAAGAGAAAAGTCTGGTAAGTCACGCCGCGGAGATGGTGGGGGAGAAAGAACGCAAAATTTTCCAACTCACCGACCAAGGACGGGAACTTTGTACGGGTCTTTTCAAACGCTTCGCAGAATTAGTCTCCATCGCAATCACGCCTAGTCTCTACGTCTGTGCTCACTGTGGATGTAAAGTCTACGAAGGTGCCTACCGCGAAGTTATTGATAAGGTTGAGACAGCTTTCTGCTGCAGTCATTGCGCAGCCTCATATAACCAAATTAGAACGGAGCTTAAACAGATAAAATATTGCGATGATAAACTCAATAGAAATAATATTTGATTATTCTTTTAAGGCTTTTATTAGGGTTAAGGGGGGGCGAAATCTTCCACTCCTTCTGGTCTTTGTCAAATCTTTGTTTGTTGAAATTCACTTACTATTTTGTTATTATTTTCCAGCCTAAAATAAATATTTGTCTTTGGAGCGTTGAAGGTATTCAAACTATCGTCTTTTTGTTTTCTTTTTGATAAGTCTGTACACTTATCCGAAAGATAGTTTTATGGATTGAGTGCGTTCTGGGGGCAATTTCCTTTCAGTTGTATTGGATTCTCTCCTCAGTCTTATGATATCTCGGGTCTGAGTAAACCTGATTGCTTGATGCTCATGCATGGTGTTTGGTGCTTAAGAGTCGCTGTTTTTGATTTATTTTTTTTAAATGCTATGTTCAACTAAAAAATTGAATTAATGATGTTTTTTAAGGTAATTTGGAACATCTTTGCTATTTATAGATTAATTGTTATGGCAAGTGTTAAATAGATATAAGTATGATAAGATTTGCCATACACTTAGGTAAAGTGTAATATAAATTGGAGAACATGAATGTAAATGTCAAAAAATAGAACTTTGACTATTTCGATTGCTTTGATTCTAACACTGACCATGACTGTATCAGTTTTTGCTTTGCCGAGCACTATAGCACAAGACGACCCGCCAAGTGTACCAAGTTATGCCTATCTTGGCGTTATCAATAACCCTATAGGTGTCAACCAAGAACTATTGCTTCACATCGGAAGTCCACATGCACTACAATCAGTTGAAATGGGCTGGGAAGGCATAACTGTTTCTGTAACTTGGCCTGACGGTCATAATAGTACCCTTGGACCTTACAAAACCGACTCTACCGGCGGAACTGGAGGTATATTCATTCCAACAGAAGCAGGCAACTATACATTACAAGCTCATTTCCCCGAACAAGAAACATCAAGCAGCAAGCGCGCACAATACCTAGCACTAGGCACAATAATGCGAGAAGGATATAGCCCACCAATACACCTTGTAGTGACGCAAGAACCAATACCTCTCTATCCGGGACATCCACTTCCAACTGAATACTGGAGCCGCCCAATCGATGCTCAACTCAGAGAATGGACCACAATCGGAGGAAGCTGGCTAGTATCGACACCAGAAAACAAGTATGTTCCATACAACGAGGAAGCACCTGAAAGCGCACACATTCTATGGACACAACCATTAGCTTTAGGAGGCATTGCTGGCGGAGAAGCTGAAGAAGACGCATTTAGTACAGGAGACGCATACGAAGGCAAATGGACAAGCAGATTCATCGTATCAGGAGTAGTCATCTATAATCACCGCACTAGTGACCGCCCACTGGAGTACGAAGCTTATGACATCCACACTGGAGAACACCTATGGACTACAACCTTCCTAGATAACCGAACGATTTCAATGGCTCAAATACTTCGATGGAACGGCTACAACCACCATGGCGTTTATTCATACTTGTGGGTAACCTCTGGCTCAACTTGGTATGCATTTGACCCTCTGACCGCAAAGCTATTGATCACTGTAGAGAATGTTCCTTCAGGTACTACAGTTGTTGATGAAAACGGTTGGATCTATCGCTACTCTTATTCCTCGTCATCGCACCTATTGCGCATTTGGAACATGACTGCTTTCGGAACATGGTCTGGAAGCGGATACCGCGCAGGCGGTAGCTGGGCTGCTAATACACATTACCAGACTTTAGACGCCGGAGGCATGGGCAGTAATTCTACTACAGCTCAACGGATGGCATATACAGAGATAACACTGCCGGAAGGAACCTTACCGGGAAGCATCCAACGTTTATGGATTGGTGATCGAGCTGTCGGTGCAAGTGCAAGTCGTACAGCAATTTCACTATGGGCTATTAGCCTAGAACCGAGCAACGAAGGTCACCTGCTTTATAACACAACTTGGACTCCGCCCGCATCTTGGGAGGACGATCTAGTAACGATAAGCGGCTTTGGCGCCGGTTGGATGGCTTGGAGTCAAGAAGACTACGCTGCAGTATTCCTGGTAAAAGAGACTAGAGAACACTTTGGATTCGATCTGACGACAGGCAAGTTCCTTTGGGGCCCCTCTGAACCGACCCATTACTTAGACTCAGTTGACGACTCAGCTTCAGATGTTCGTTGCATAGCTTATGGTAAACTATATACCGCAAGCGTTGGCGGAATCGCATATTGCTTTGATGTTAAAACAGGAGAGTTACTTTGGAAATACGAAGCTAAACAGAAATACACTGATTATTTGTTCCAAGATACTTGGTGGCTAAAACCATTGTTTATCACTGACGACAAAATCTATCTTGGCCATACTGAGCACTCACCTATTAATCCTAGACCTCGTGGTGCACCGTTTATCTGTCTAAATGCAACAACTGGAGAAGAAATATGGACTGCTGATGGCTTATTCCGACAAACTCGCTGGGGCGGACGCGGAATTATCGGTGATAGCGTATTTGTGACTATGGATACTTATGATCAACGCGTTTACGCTGTTGGTAAAGGTCCAAGCGCTCTTACCGTCAACGCACCCGATGTAGGGGTTCCGTCTGGTTCCTCACTTATGATACGTGGTACTGTTACAGATGTATCTCCCGGCACTAACGACATTGCCTTGACTATGCGTTTCCCTACTGGTGTTCCTGCTGTTTCTGATGAGAGCCAAAGTGAATGGATGCTGCATGTCTACAAACAATTTGAACTTCCTATGAACACTGTTGGTGTTTCGGTTACTATTGACGTCATGGATGCCAACGGAAACTACCGCAATATTGGCACTGCTATTAGCGATGCTACTGGCTGCTATAACCTTGAATGGACACCTGACATACCCGGAAAATACACGGTCATAGCTTCATTTGAAGGATCAAAATCATACTATCCATCCTATGCACAGACAGCTTTTGTAGTCAACGAAGCTCCTGAACCAACCACAGAGCCAACATCTCAACCTGAATCGCTATCGGAGACGTACTTTGTTCCTGCCGTTGCTGGGATAATTGTTGTAATAGTAATAGGATTTGCTCTACTGACGCTGCTGCTACTGAGAAAACGACCTTAGAACGGTCAAAACCAATCTTTCTTTTTTTTATTATAGTTTAAAAGAATTGGAAAAGAGTTTAGGGCTGAGAGGACTCTGGTTTACGGTGAAAATGCCATAGTTCATCGTGTTTGCATTTGAAATCTTTTCTCCTAAAGTTTGGTCCAGAGCCCCAGCAAACCTCTCGATAAGCCATTATTTTGCTTCTTATCATGTGTACAAGTTACTTGTTGTCTTGTTTTGTGCTATCTTTAGATAAATTATTCTTCAAATTGTCTATTGCTAAGTTGTCTAAACTAAACAATGTAGAAAACCTGCAAGAAGCATTCAAACTGCTCGAAGTAGGCTTTAAAAACGGTCTTGATCTAATTGCTGTTTAGGAAAAGAAAGTAGTCTGACATACTCGAAACTAATCTTTTATGGCTTCTATAAGGTTAAAATGGCAAAATCTCCCGCATAACCCCTTTTTTAGATTGACGCCCTAATTTGATAATAACTATTTAGAATAAAATAGACTTTAATATCCCATCTGTATAAAGGTCGCATTGTGTTGACTCATATTGGTTTCGTCTTCCCAAAAATACAATTCGTAAAAGTTCATTCAAGTAATTTTCTCTCTAAAATTTGTGTACCGAAAACCTTTTGTTCTTTGAACAACTTTGTTAAATATGTAAACCTTTTATAGACAAACAAATTAATATAGTGAATTGAAAAAAAAGTGGCGCGTGAAAAAATGGCGTTAGACATTTACAAAGTCCAAAAACTCAAAGTAACTTGCAAAAGAGCGCTCCTGCGAAAGGAATTTAGACGTAGCTATGCCGTTGTACCCAGAAAAGAATTTAACGTTGAACGCGCAGAAAAAGCATTGATGAAAATGGGTTACGGAAACACGCTTAAGGGATTAGATAAGGCTTTGGCAGAGTAAGTACCTAGGGTAATTACGTCGAGGGGCTTCCGTGGAACTAATTGATGCCTGTTTCTTAGGCGACAAAGTTTTAACCATAAAGTTACTGCAGACAGTTCCGGGCAAAGAACGCGAACTTTTCGACCGTATCGCGAAATTTAGCCCACAATCCACCTTATTTAAGGGTTTAGGCAGATATGATATAGTAATTATAGAGGAAAATACCGAGTTTCACCTTATTAACCGACTCAGAAAAAACCCTCTTCCATTCATTATAGATAGAAATACTATTTGTGGGTACAAATGGGTTCCAAAAGGAACACAAGAGAAAGTATTGCCATTGAACACCGCTGTTATGGGTGTCTGTTGTGTGCGATTTGATTGGGACGGAATAAAAGAAAATAGGACAGAGACTGAACAGATAATTACAAATTATCTATCCAAATCAATGACCTTGCCCATTTTTGTTTTTGGGGGATTGGGTTTAGAGGAAATAGTCTGCATGGTTCCATGCGAAAGCTTTAATGAGGTGAGCAAGGCTGTTACAGAAATTAAAAGTAATATTGAAAAACTAAAGTTACCTCTTTTGGATATAACAACCATACCGTGCGTAAGCTACAACAAAATCAAAGCAGGTCAATTGGATTCAAAAGAAAACGTCGAGGCATTATTACTTGTTAGTTTGGCTGGAGGGTCTGAAAAAGAAATACTTGAAGAACTTAGAACCAACGGGGGAAAAGATGTTTCAAGTACGTTTGGCTTTCATGACGTAACTGCAAGATTCGACCTTCCATTAAAACAGCTAATTGAACTGTTATTGAAAATCAGATCTGAAAACGAACGTTTTTCAATATACTCTACAAGTACCATAATTAGGCATAGTTCTGATACCGCTAGTAGGTTATCGAGTATCACATGGACCGGAACGACACCCGATGATAAGATTACTAAGTGTCTCGCAAAAACCCCTGAAATGCTGGATGACTTTGGGTATTATTATAATGTTTTTCTAGCTCTTGCTACAGATCCTTTTGCAAAATATTTGTTAAAAGACTTAACTCCCTTCTTTTCGGAATTATTGGAAATATATGAAGCTGCCTCTTCCGTAATTAAAGTAGACAAAGAAGCTTATCATGAACAAATGGAATTATATGACACTGTAATTGATAGTCTTCGCCTCATTTTTCAGCAACGCTGTTCTGGGATTCAAATTCCAAATTTGTTGGGTTTGAAAAATCTCAACCTTGAATCATATGGTGGTAGCCTAAAAATTCTCTTGTCACACGAAGCATTAGTCAATTACTATTTGAAAACCTTTGGTGTAACATGGACTGGATGTAGCGTATTTGGGTATGCACATAAATTCTATTGGGTTGAAGGTGGCATTATAAACATGCCAAACAACACAAAAATGAAACCTGAGGAATGGTGGGGCAGCGGTCACGAAGTTGGTCATGAAGCGTTTAATAGATTAGAACAAACTAACGGTGAAATCTATCGGCGAATGGAGGAACAAAGAGAAGCCATGCTTAAAACAGGAAAAAAAGAATTTTTCCAGGAAGATTCGTTTGAACTTTTATGGGAATCGTTCGCTGATGCATTTGACTTCTATTTTGGATTCTTTAGCGATTGGGATTATTATTGTAAAATCGTTTGGACCTATTTGGCTGAAAAATATAAACTCAATCCAAATTATCTTACACGAATGCTATTAGTCTACTTTGTATTTGGTCCAGGTTCAAAGAACAAGCCTACTTCTAAGTCAGCGCTCATAGCTGAAATAAAAAAACTAACCACACTTGCCAAACAAGTAGATCCAAAAATTGTTTTTTCAGATTCAGAGAAAAAGGAAGCGATCCTAAAGTATTTGTTCCTTCTCAAAGAGTTCACTATTGCGAAGGAAGCTTTTCCATTTATCAGGGCATTTCAAATTGAAGATGCCGATAAAATAGACGAAGCACTCGGTCAAGGTATTTGCGTAAAAATTGAACCAAATGTTCTGGTAAATGCTATGACAAGAAAAAATGATAACAAAACCCTGAAGTATCGTTTGGCCGCCATATTATCGCTATACAACGACGTGTAAGAGAAAGGCTTGCCCTCAAGGTTCTTTCTGTTTGTAATTTAATCGGGTTTTTACCTTATCCACAAATAAGGCCCAATCTGTTTTCCATTCTTCTACTACAAACAACTTTTCTTTGATTAGTGATTGGAAATATAGAATATTTTTTAGTAGAGAACCGAAAATCAGAATTAATCCTGCTGTCAAAATCAATTTATTTTCAATCAAAACATTTTCAAGGTTTATGATTATTACATTTTCATATACAAACTGAAGAACAAAAGAGCTTAAAGAAAATAAAATAAAAGGCGGTAAAATAAAAAAAACAACTGAGAGTAGAATTTCCATTAAATCGCGGCTTCGGACAGATGTTATTAAAGAAAAAATAAGTTTCACATACAAAATTATGAGAAAGGCAATCAAGGTGATCTTTAATGGCAATATTATGTCTATTGGACCTGCCCACAATGCATAAAGACTGACAACTGAAAAAGAAAGAAGGGTAACGATTGTAAAAAAAAGAGCCATAATATCGAATGTTTCCGACTTAAAGTAGGCACCCAATGATTTCATAAGCACTCTATAGAATAAAGTAAGCGTATTATTACTTGCGGTAAAGGAATTAACTTGGCGTAAGTTTTATTTGTTGCCGATATAATTAAAGAATCGTTGTCTTGTTTTGTGGTGTCTTAAGAGCTAACTCGCTTTGTTGTCTTTTCTCCAGGGTGTGGGAGTCTGCAGATGGATTCGAGCTAAGGCATGTTTGAAGACTTCAAAGAAAAAGTGAGACAATACAACCCAGATAGGGAAAAAGCAGAACCAACAATCTATTCCCCTGAAGTGCTGGAAAAACTCAAACAACAGGGCATCGTTCCAGAAAACGTTACCTTGCAGCAGCTTTTTCCGGAAACCTTGGATGCATGTGGCAGTGATACCTCTTTAATGTCGGGTGCTGAAACACAGATACTGATAAGCTACGCTAAAACCCGCAAGTACCTCCTGGAGAACTATCCCCAGACACGACAGGAAGCAGAGCAGTTGGGGCGGGTATGGACTGAAATGCCCGAAGATTCAGTACAAATCAATATGGCTTTAGCTAAAGATGACCCAAAAAAGAAGCTGTTTTTTCAGCTAATGATAAAATTAGAGGTAATCTACGGAAAGATTGCTGTTTTGCAGGCTCAAGCCAGCGATTATGAGAAAGTCTGCCTCCGCTTCTATTGGCATCTAACCTACAACTGGAACAAAGCCCCCGGCAAAAGGTCCTTCCAATCGGTTCTGCATGATGCTGACATTTTTGAGATAGTGGAGGCCTACTTCAAGATTTGTCGCAAGTATCATGTTGCGGTTTTTGAGGACCCCTATTATTTTCTCTCTGACCAGCAACGAAGATCAGTCAAGCTTGAAGGTGATATCCTGCGGCGTACCACTGAGTACAGCGATTTTGAAGTCGGGGTTTCAATTTTGGAGGATTTAGCGTGAATGATGTGCTTGAAAGACGCCTCGAATTCTTAAAGCTCGAAGCTAAAGGCTTTTCCCTCTGTGAGATTGTGAAGTTTCTTAGCGAAAAATATCAAACTTCAGAGTGAAATATCTATTATGATGCAGAAAACCGCAATACTTGGCAACCCGTCTTAACTCAGCTCTTTGACTTTGACCATGCGCGTCTTATGGTTGTTAACCGTTATGATTTTTTCTATCGGCAGGCGAGCCTTCACTTTCAAACTGCAAGCGAAACCCAAAAACCCCTTTATCTCTCTCGCATGGTAGACATCACTGATCGCTTCTTAGCTCTGCTTGGTTTAGAAACCTTGAAGCAGAAACAGGATACATACAAGCGGCACTCAGAGTTGACCAATGAGCTTGCCAAAAGCGAGGTGTTAATTGATGAGCTATTATCCTAACTACGTTAATGAAAAACAAAAACTGAGTGATTTACTTGGAAAAGAAAATAACCCTTAAAGTCCCAGAAGCCTACATGCCCCTCTTAGAAGACATTCGTCTTTTAACAGTAGATCAAAACAACCCTAACCGCACAACCCTCAAGCAGCAAGAGCAAATCTGGAGAAGTCTCCAAAAATACGGTTGGGCATATCCGATAATAACCAATAAAGACGGCGTTTTTGTTGATGGCGAGCAGCGCAGTGAAATTTGCAAGCAACACAGCGAGTTCTATGCTCCCGTTCTTCGTTTATCTGTCACTGATGTTGATAGAAGGATGCTTAGGCAAATCCTAAACAAGCTCAAGGGCAAACACAACAAGTGAGCTTGATAGCGCTGAGTACATTCGCATAATACAGCCGGGCGAAAAAGAGGATTTAAAGGCGCTTCTTGAATCAATCGGTGAGAAGCTGCCCGAGGATTTAGATGAACGCGAGTTTTCGCTCTCTATTCCTGAGACCTACGAGATAATCATTGAATGCAAAGATGAAGCTAATCAGAAAAGCATTTTTGAGAAGCTAAAATCGGAGGGGTATAAGCTACGGATTTTGACATTGTAAGAAAGTGGGATCAAGCAGACAGTTTCAGGTCTCAAAGCGTTGTTGGCAGCTATACGCTATCTGAAGTCAAGTTGGAGAAGCATTTCAAAGGCTCCTTACCCATAGAAGATAATGATTGGCAAGTTGGTGTTATTGTTGGTCGCAGTGGTTCAGGCAAAACAAGCATAGCTAAACAGCTTTTCCCTGACGCCTACATCAGAGGCTTTGAGTATTCGCATCAAGTGCGTTCTTGATGATTTTCCCGAAGAGCTTGAAACAGGAGAAATCACTAAAACTCTTTGCAGCGTAGGGTTTGCTTCTCCACCCGATTGGCTTAAAAGTTATGATTGCCTTAGTCAAGGTGAAAAGATGCGTGTTGACATTGCCCGAGCACTCTGCTTAGATAAGCCTCTGATAGTTTTTGATGAGTTCACAAGTGTTGTCGATAGGGAAATAGCCAAAGTGAGCGCTTTTGCCATTAGCAAAGCTGTTCGACGATCTAAAAAGAAGTTCATTGCCGTAACCTGCCATTATGATGTTGTTGATTGGCTTGATCCCGATTGGGTATTCTGCACTGACACGATGGAGTTTAGCCGAAAAAAAGAAGTCGGCCGCCCGTTGAACTCCAAATCTATCGGTGCGGCAATTCCCTTTGGCAGATGTTTCGGCAATATCACTATCTAAACGGTAGTCTTGGTGCAGGAGTCCGATGCTACACCGCAGTCTATCAAGACAAGCCCATTGCGTTCATAGCTGTTGCATGCGTAAGAATGAAAGCAAAATATTATCGTGTCAGCCGCTTAGTTGTGCTGCCAGATTATCAAGGAATCGGCGTTGGAAAACGACTCCTAAACTTTATCGCTGAACTTTACTCTTCCCAAACAAAAATGCCTTTCTTCATCCTAACAAGTAACCCTCAGATCATTACGGGGAAACATGGAAAACTGGAAAATAACCCGATTTGGACACGCAAGCAAGGGAAGAGATAACTCAAGGATAAACAATGAAATAAGAGGAAGTCTTAGCCGAAAGCGAATAACCGTTTCCATGCAGTATGTCCCAGCTACACTTCAAAATTGATTTCAACTCTCATTAACAAGCTGGCACAGGATTACATAGTGCTCGATAATTTAAGGCTAGAAAAAAATGAGCCATTAATTAATAGTTTTAAATAAATCAAGTGCTGATTAACTTAGCGGTGTATCCTTAGTTAAGTTAGACTGAGACAAAAAATACGACAAAAACGGAAACAAAAAAAAAACCCTATAAATAGCGATCCTCTTACAAACAATAGAAACACTAAACGAATCAACCCAACAACGCCAAAAATCCATATAAATATTCCTAACCAAACTAGGAAATACAGAATAGAGAAACCGACTAATATAAAGAGACAAAAAATATGTTCTGCCTAATCCGTTACCAGAATTTGTAGAGAAAGTTAACCTAATTTATATTGACCCACCTTTTGCAACTCTTGAGATTTTTCGTTAGTCGCAAGCATTCCTGATTATGAAGGAAGAGATAAAGAAGAAACCACAACATTCGACAAAGAACCAAGTATTATTGAACAAAAAGCGTATAGAGATATATAAACGCAAAATCTCTATTCATATCTTCAATAGTTCTATGAAACCGCTGTTTTGTTGCACTAGTTGTTACATGAAAATAAAAACATATACGTTCACTTAGATTCCCATATAAGACCAGAAATAAAAGTAGTTATAAACGAGATTTTTAACCGTGAAAATTTTCTAAACGAAATTATTTAAAAACGTTTCAACTTCCATACAGATGCTAAAAGATTCAACAAAGTCACAAACAGAATATTTTTTTATTCAAAAAGTAAAAATTACACATTCAATGCTCCAAAAGTACCATATAAAGAGAGCTACAAAAAGTCACATTTTAACCATGTTAACTAAAACTCGCTCCTATTCAGATTAGATAACTTTAATCCGCCATCTAATCTTATCCCTGTATATGAATTTCATGTATTAACAAGAGCCTATCTATTTACAAAAGAAAAAATGTTAAAATTAGAAGAGCAAATATTCATTTACTCTTAATCTAATTGCCTCAGCTTAAACTATACCTCTACTTTCTTTAAGCTAAGAGCCTTGCTATAGTTCACTAGATATGATATGATATTTACTCAATAAACTCTCAAGCTAAATAAAGACTGCGTTATTCTACCCAGAAACCTGAAACTTTACTATAAGCATAATCAATACTTCGTCTAATGAAAGCTACCTTATTTTAGATTGTTTTTGTGTCAGTGTTACTACTGCTGCGTTGCTCAGACATTAGAAATACTATATATTACTCTTGACCTTATTCCGTTTGCTATCCATACTACTAGAAAGCTATTTCAGATGTAAACAACGTAAGACCGTTCATTATACAGAACCTGTATAAGTACTATCTCAGTCTTCGCAAGCCGCTGAGTTCTTAGATGAAGCCAAGACTATAATTACCTCTTACATTAGTTTCATTCTTTAATTATATTCCACCTAACCACTAAACTTTTACTTATATCTTCACTTCAAAAAATTTATACTCAGTTCATGTTGGTTCTGTCTATTCGCCAATCTCACCTTTGGACGTAGAGCAAATAGTTGCTGAGTTTAAGCGTTCAATAGGCGCGGGCAACGAAGCACCCAAAACAAACGGTATTGACATTTTAGGTTGGGATTTTGCATTTGAACTAAATGAGCTTGCAAGACAACAAGCAGCTCAAGCTAATGTTGATATTCATTTCCTACGTATTCCACGAGAGATGCTCGACAAGAAAGCCGTTGAGCAAGGTGATGTTAAGTTCTTTGAGCTTGCATCTTTAGATGTCGCCCTCAAGACCACAGGTAAAAAAGTTTCAGTTAAAATCAATGACTTTGTAATTCCTGCTGATGATGTCCCTGCCGAAGTTCAAAAGGAGATTAAGCATTGGTCTCAGTGGGTTGATTACTGGGCTATTGATTGGGACAATAAAGATGATACTTTCCATAATGAATGGCAAGAATACCGTACAAGAGAAAACCCCAGGTTAACAACTGAAGCGTCCAAGACTTACACTGAACCTGGAGAATACCGTGTTGTTGTCAAGGTAGTGGACCTTCTGGGAAATGATACAACAAAACTGCTAATGGTGACCGTTCGATGAAGAAATTAAAAAAGCTGGATCGCAAGCAGTACAGCCTTGCCTCCACAAATGGTTCATTGAAAATTGTTGCTCATAGTGTTGAAACTGGTCCATGTGTTCCTGCAATAAGGCAAGCAATCAAGGAATGGGTTGAAAGCAACTATAATAGACCCGAGGGGTGCACTGAAACTACAAAAACCCTTCTAAATTACTGGTTTCACTCTGACCACAGGCTGCCAAACGGTAAACCTTTTGCTTACCATACAGCTCAACGTGAAGCAATGGAAACACTTGTCTACTTGTTCGAAGTTGCCAAAATAAAAAGTCATAAGGAATTGCTTCAAAGATTCGCGTTGAAACCAAAAAACCTAAACTTGTTGCAATATGATGATTTCTTAAGATACTGTTTTAAAATGGCAACTGGAAGCGGTAAGACAAAAGTAATGTCTCTAGCTATTGCATGGCAATACTTCAACGCAATACTGGAAGGGGCGTTGGGGTATTCAAAGACTTTTCTGCTTATTGCACCAAACGTTATAGTTTTTGAGCGGCTACGGTCAGACTTTGCTGGTGGTCGAATTTTTCGTGCCGACCCCGTTATACCACCCCAGTTCCTAAATAGCTGGGATTTTGAATGTTACGTACGCGGTGAAGGAGAAAGAGCCCAGTCTGAGGGGGCATTTTATTTAACAAACATTCAACAATTCTATGAACGGGAACAAGAAAACGATGAACCAAAAGAGATGACGGATGTCCTTGGTTCTAAACCCAAACCCGATGCAGAATCAGTCGAAGGATTTACGTCCCGTTTAATAAAAAGAGGCGCCCCCATTTTAGTTTTAAACGATGAAGCCCATCACACACATGATGAAGACCTCAAATGGAATGACATTATCAGAAGCTTGAACAGTAAGGTAACCGGTGGAGTTGAAGGTCAACTTGATTTTACAGCGACACCACGATTTAGCAGTGGCGAAATATTTTCATGGACAGTGTACGATTATCCTCTTAAGCGGGCAATAGAAGATGGAATAGTTAAGCGCCCATTGAAAGGTATAGCTTCTGGCATAACTGAAGCGCGTTCCAATATTGCCAGTACAAAATACCGAGCTTATTTAACGGCGGGTGTCGAAAGATGGGCGGAATACCGGGAGCAGCTAAAACCCCTGAAGAAGAAACCAATTCTTTTTGTTATGATGAATAACACTTCCGACGCAGATGATGTCGGGGATTACCTCCAAAAACGTTACCCCGAATACTTTGGAGAAAACAAGCTCTTAATTATTCACACCGATAAAAAAGGCGAGGTATCAAAAAAGGATCTGGAAGTAGCAAGGCAGGCTTCCCGAGAAGTTGACTATGAAACCAGCCCGGTAAACGCGATTGTAAGTGTTCTTATGCTTCGGGAAGGTTGGGATGTACAGAATGTTACCGTAGTAGTCGGTCTTAGACCCTACTCTTCAAAAGCTAAAATTCTCCCAGAACAAACCGTAGGGCGAGGGCTACGTTTAATGTTCCGTGATCTGCCTGGGGAATATATCGAAAGGCTGGACGTTATCGGCAACAAGTCTTTCATCAGTTTCGTTGAAGCCTTGGAAAATATAGAAGGGCTCAAGTTTGGAACTTTTGAGTTGGGAAAAGAAAAACTGGAGATTGTCACAATAATGGTTGACCCCGAAAAAATTGACATGGACATAGAAGTCCCCCTACTTACTCCAATTCTTGTTCGCAAAAAATCGCTCTCGGAACATATCCAAGCCCTAGACGTTAAAGCCTTTAAAGCGCCAAAAATCCCCAAAAAAGAAATCAAAGAAGAAACAGAAACTTTCCGGTATGAAGGATACGATTTTCTATCTCTTCAGAAACTCATAGAGCGTCAATATGAGATACCTCAGGCGCAAACCGCCCAAGAAGTAATATCTTATTATGCAAAGGAAATCTCCAATAGACTCAAATTGCCTTCCCAATTCGCTTATCTTGTCCCAAAAATCAAGCAGTTCCTAGAAGAGCAAGCTTTTGGAGGGAAAGTAAACCTAGATGACCCCTCGATAATTAGAGCAATCAGCAGCAACATTTGCCAATACGTAACTGTTCAGACTTTTGTAAAGGCGTTGCAGACTGTAATAATTGAAGAAAAGATACCTGAACTTGTTGGTCCGCCTAGAAAGCTGTCAGAGATGGCGCCTTTTGCGTTTTCAAGGCAGACGCTAAGAGCATCCAAATGCGTCTTGAACCGTGTGCCCTGTGACAACGCGTTTGAACTGCAATTTGCCAAGTTCCTCCAATCGTCCAAGGAAACTACCAAATTCGCTAAATTACCCAGCAGGTTCGGCTTTGCAATAGAGTACACGGATTCGGCAGCAAACCTTCGGTATTATGAACCCGATTTTATCACAATTTTAGAAAACGGCGATCACTACCTTATAGAAACAAAGGGCCGCGAAGACCAAGACGTACAGCATAAGGACAGGGCAGCGAAGTTATGGTGTGAATACGCAACTAATTTAACCAATGATAACTGGCAGTACCTAAAAATTCCCCAAAAAGAGTTCGATAAGTTAGAGCCCACCGAGTTCTCAGACTTAGTGATTTTAGGTTATGATCAGAAAGAATTGTAGGCATTGCCGCCTGCAATCCAACATGGGTAAATTTGAGAGTCTCTAATGGAGGCAATGGCTGTACTATTGAGGAGGACCAAGCACTTGATTGCCCTGCGCCAAGTTTTGCAGCTAACAATAGACAGTTACAACGGGGTTTTCCGTAAACAAGGAAAAAAGCGCTCGTTAAACTATGTTAATATCGTATTTTCCATTGTCTATGTCTTGTAAGAGTTTAGATGGATCCAAGGTGACTTTATAATTATTCAATACAGCTATCAAATCTACGGTGGGCTTACCTTCCGGAATGTACTTCACATAGGCTTTTTGAATTAACTCAATTATATCTTTAAGTCTGCTTTGGGGGATTTTATCTCTGTGGTCTTTTGAAAATACTTCGTATAGCACCCGCCAATTTCTATAAAAGAGGTCAGAATTTAGATCCATTTTAAGAAGGTGATCAATAGTTGACTCAAGCATATAATTACCTGCTGTTGTCATGCATCTAAGATTGAACTCAAGCTGATAATACTCGTTAGTAATTTCTTGTAGAGAAAACTCGTGCCAGATAGGTGGCTTTATTCGATCTACAAACTCGACTCGAAAAGCTGGAAGTTTTTCAATCTGAACGCATACCCCATTTTTTTCCCTCACAATAGCCACCGCCTTATCGAGAACGGATTGATCTGCATTATCACTACCAAAAATTGTTCCCTTTCTCGGAATTTCGAGATACTCAAATTCACCCAAATCTTTCATCAATGGTTGAAGTATGTTCAAGGTTGTAGATGGAAGATCAAAACCTAAGAAATACCTATCCCAATAACCCGGATTTTTCCAAAAATATTGGGGCATAAACCAATCGGGATCTTTAGCTAATCTGTCCTCTATCCACTTTCTTATCGGAGGCTCACTTAGGAGGTCAAGGAAGAAACTAAAACTGTTTTCCTCAAAGCCCAATTCTTCTACGAAGAAATCATGAAGAGGCTGTTGAAACGACTCTTTCCTACCATCAGGCACTCCGTCAAAAATCCAGATACTCGACCTGTAGATTTCATTGTCTTTAATGCTGAGATGCTTCTCCAAGTACATTTTCCAAAATGATGTGTACACCTCTTGGTTTTCTGTATTTTCTGAAATAGGCTCGTAAGCTAGTAGTCCCTTATAATCGCTCTTTTGCAGAACCAGCCAATAAACTAGCTCGATTAGTTTTATGAAACTGGTTAATTGGGAAGCATGCAATGGAGGTATTTCTATTTTGAGAGTGATATTTTTGTGATTATTTTCTATCAAGCTATGAGCTATCTTAACTATACCTTCCCTAACATCAGGCCGCGATAATATCGCTAACTTCTCGATCGATAAAACATCCTTGTCAGGGATTGAGGCGACTATTGTTTGTTCCTCCCCAAGGGGGAAGTCTATCTTCAGTTTAGGCTCCGTCAAAGGAGAATAGCAATATCGTACAAGAATGCTTAGGGCATCTTGACCTTTATCGGTCAAACATACTTTTTTATGGTGTTCTTTTCCGACTGGTTTGATCCAATCATGGTCCTTCAACCAGATTTCAACAGCTCTTATGTAGCGACTACTCAAACCATAGTTCTTTCTCAAACCAGCGGTATATGTACCTTTAATCCCATGTTTTCCAATGAACTTTAGGATTAAGAGATAGCGCTGTCTATCTTTCTCGCTTAAGTCTTCTGCGGACTTATATTGGCTGAGCCTATCGCTTATCTCCGCTGTCTTAGAATCCATTAATGAGCACCTACAGGGGTAATTCTCTTCTTGGTGCTCATATATTTGTATTCAGGTATAATTGGGTGTAAACGTTTGATAACAGAAAAAGAGCAAACAGTTGCAGTTTCGACCCGGATAAGCAAGTCAATGTTTCAAGAAGTAAAAAACGCCTTACCTGAAAGCTCACACATCAACCTAGCCGACTATCTCAGAGATTTAATAAGACTTGACTTGAAAAGCAGAAAACAAAGTGCAAGCATAGGGACAAACCACGAGACAGCCTGATTATCAAAAAAGCTATGGAGTTAAGCCACAAAAATGGAAAACGATAATAATCTTCTGTTAGAAGCGCAGAAATATCATCAAATAGGCTTGGGAATTGTACCTTTTATTGTAGACTCTGACGGGAAAAAAAGACCAGTTGTGAACTCCTGGAAGCAGTGGCAATCCAGACGGCAGACACTTGAAGAGTTTCAGGCTCTTCATATCGAAAACTATTGTTTGTTTGGAATTATTACAGGAACAAGAATCACTGTAGGTAACGATGAAGTATATTTTTGCGCTATCGATAGAGACGTTAAAGGAGAAAACGCTACACCCGAGATTCTTGAAAAGACACTCCACGCCATTAGTAACTTGAGAGTCACTCAACTGGAAAAAACAAGGTCCGACGGACAGCACCTACTCTATTATTCAAGGCAACCTGTTAATGGTTGGAAGCCTAAAGGAACCTACTTGGAACTTCTAGGAAAGGGCAACTTATGCATTATGGCACCGAGCGAAGGCTATTCCAGAGAAAATGATAACGATCCAACAATCGTAGAAAATGCTGAAGAAATGTTTCATGAAGCCCTTCTATCAGCGGACTTAATAAAAGCAAAAATTCCAACAGCTACCAATATTATCCCCTTAGAAATCGAAGCAACGCCAGTTAGACCGTGCTTTGAAAAATTAATGAAGCAGGCACATCTAAGGCATAATGAAAAAGTAGCTTTAGTTTATGAACTACATTTCACGGGCAGAACAAACGATGAAATAAGAAAAATATTCCATGAGAACCAAGCGTGGGAACCCTCACCCGTACATAATTTTGACCGAGATGAAACAGACCAAAGATTAACCTATACAATATCTAAGGCCTCTGAAGGAAACAACTACAGGTATAGACGTGAAACCCTTCAAGAATTAGACATCTGCTACACAGAATGTAAACTAATAAACTGTCAAGATTGCCGCAAGCCCAAAGAAGAAAACAGAAGCAACCGGAACCAAAGCCAAGCTGACAAAATAGTAGACATTTGTCTCCTTCAAAACCCTGTCTTCTTCCACGACCAACACAAAACTCCTTACATGCGAGTAATTCAAAACGAGGCTAACATAACAATTCCAATACGCAGCCGCCAATGCAAAACTTGGTTAGCTAACCTTATGTGGAAAAAAGAACAAAAAGCACCTAGCGCCGAAGGAATAAACAGTGCATTGAGTGTTCTTCAAGGAAAAGCTCTGATTGAAGGCACACAATACATTCTATATAATCGAGTGGCACCTGACAAAGACGGCTTCTGGATTGACATGGTTAATGATAAATGGCAAGCAATAAAAGTGGACGCAAACCGTTGGCAAATAGTAAATCACCCACCTATACTTTTCAAAAGATATGGACATCAACTTCCAATAATCTCACCAATTGCAGGTGGTGATCCATGGCAGCTTTTAGATTTTTTTAATATTCGAAAAGACGATAACGATAGTCGGTTAGGGTTGATGTGCCTTTGTGCAAGCTACCTAATACCACTGATACCTCATCCAATCTTAGTTCTGCATGGACCACAGGGTACAGGAAAAAGCTGGCTATTTAGGATAATTAAGGAGATTTTTGATCCCTCGAGTATAGACCTCTTAAGCATGTCAAGAGATGAAAGAGAAAGAGTCCAACAACTTGACCATAATTGGCTTGCGTTTTACGATAACCTAACAAGTATACCAACCTGGACAAGCGACAGTCTCTGCAAGGCAGCCACTGGAGGTGGATTTACTAAGCGAGAACTCTATTCCGACGACGAGGATATAATTTACAATTTTAAACGATGTGTAGGTTTAAACGGTATAAATATTGCAGCACAACGCGGAGACTTACTAGATCGCAGTTTCTTAGTTCCACTTGAATTTATTCCTAAAGAGCAGAGAAAAACCGAAGAACAAATTATAGCGGAGTTAAATGCTAAAAAACAGAGTATTCTGGGAGGCTTCCTAGATGCCCTTGTAAAAGCCATTAAGAATTATCCAAACGTCAATCCCGAGGGACTTTTCAGAATGGCAGATTTCACACGATGGGGTTGTTCAATAGCTAAGGCATTAGGTAAGAGCCCAGAAGATTTCTTAACAGCTTATGAAAGCAAAGTCAAAAGCCAAGTGGAAGAGGCTGCTTTGGCAAGTCCTATTGCAGCTGTATTGCTTGATTACTTAGAAAATGAAATAATTGAAAAATCACTCAAAGAATGGATTGGAACCCCAACAGAGTTGCATACCACACTTTTGAATCATGCAAAAACACTTGAAATTAATCCTCGTCAAAAGACTTGGCCAAAAGTACCGCATGCATTAACCCGACAACTGAATGAACTAGCACCCTCATTAAGAGCGTTGGGCTGGGAAATAATTTCTTCTAAAAGTGGCAAGAGGAGAATAAGTATAGTTAGCGTCCAAAGCGACCAATACATCCATGTTATCAATGCCGAACAGTCCGACGACAAAAACAGTAAGGACGCTAAGGACGCTATTATTTCCCCTTCTTCATGGAATAAAGAAAATCTTGATAAAATCAAAGATTGCCTTCTAACAGAAAAAGATGAGAATTGCACAATAGATTCATCAATTCTCTCCGAGAAATGCAAGGAACTAAGTCTGGATATTCATCAAACAGTAAAAATTCTGCTTGAAGAAGGACAAATTTTTGCGGTTCCTCAAATTGGCAGATGGGGTGTTAAATGAAAACTATGCTTAAGGCTCTTGTTATTTCTCCTAACGAGAAGACGGTTGATGTGGGTTCTTTGTTAGCTGTTGCTCGGGCGGAGGCTTGTCGGCGGGAGCATACATCGGTGAATCCTACGGTTAGGGCTTTGGTGTTTGTTGCTGAGTTGGGAGTGTATATTGCCGTTTATGAAGCAGTTGAGAAAACAGCACCTGACCCCATTCAATGCAAGGTGAGTTGATTGGCTGAGGGAGAGGTTGGCTTCAACAATTCTGATTTTGGCGTTCTTGGCAGAAGGCAAGATTCAGATGGGAAGTCGGTTGATAGCCGCTTGCACCAACCCCCTAAGCAGCCAATTATAGAGTGCCCCCAATGCCACTCTCAGAGGCTTTACAGAGGAGGTTTTAGATACCTTTTTGATGGCATACCGGTTCAAAGATGGTTATGTCGAGACTGCAACTACCGCTTCAGCCCACCCGACAAGAGAAAAAAACTGCTACGAACTTCGACCTACACCATAAATACAACATCAGTCCTAAGAGTTAATCGCCAAGAACGCAGTGAATCCCGTAAGGGACGAGCATCGACCCTCCTGGCAGGAGGATTAACCTTGGTCACAAGTCAAACCCAACAAAACGCCCAGCGGGAGGGCACAACGCAGCCAGACAAAACAGCTAAAATCGTAGAGTTCCTCTGGAATCTAAGACAAAACGGAGTAAAAGGCAACACCCTCGGAAGCTACAGTGCAGTCCTGCGAAAACTCGCAAAAAACACTGACTTAACACCGGAAGCAGTCAAAGAATACTTAGCAAAAACCAAAGAATGGAACGAAGCCACAAAACAAATGGTCGTCATAGTATACGGCAGCTTTCTAAAATTCAACAATCTCCAATGGCAACCGCCAAAATACAAACCAGTCGATAACGCACCTTACATACCAACAGAAGCAGAAATCGACTCGCTAATCTCAGGAAGCGGCAGAGTACTCGCAACATTCCTACAATTCCTAAAAGAGACCGGTGCAAGAAGCGGCGAAGCAGCAAGACTAAGATGGAGAGACCTCGACATCGAAAGAAAAATAGCAACCATTACCCCTGAGAAAGGAAGCAGAGCACGCATACTGCCAATAAGCCAAAAGCTCATCGACATGCTAAACCGTCAACCTAAGAAAACAGAAAAAATCTTTGCAACCGCCTACAGCCTAAAATCGAACTTCTACAAAACGCGCAAGAGTATAGCCTTCAAGCTACAAAACCCAAGACTCAAAGAAATCGGCTTGCATACTTTCAGACACTGGAAGGCAACCATGGAATACCATAAAACAAGAGACATTCTTCACGTGCAGCAACTGCTCGGTCACCGAGACCTAAGAAATACGCTAATCTACATCAATCTGGAAAAAGCGATCTTTCAAAATGCAGACGAGGAATACCACGTAAAAGTTGCCGAAACCTTCAAGAAGCATTCAAACTGCTCGAAGTCGGCTTTGAAAACGGTCTTGATCTAATTGCTGTTTAGGAAAAGAAAGTAGTCTGACATACTCGAATACTAATCTTTTATGGCTTCAATGAAACTCATTACGTTCCACAATTTCACACGTGTGTACGGCGGCATGTTGGGGTCCTGTAGAATCTCATCGAGGAGTGCAACAGCGTTTGAGGCTTTTACGGCCGGCGTGTATTCTGTTCCCTGCAATGCGTTAACGGCGTCTTTTGCGCTCCGGCGGATGTTCCTTGGAGTAGTTGTGTCCTCTGAAACCTCGCCTAATACCATCAAGGCTTGCTTAATTTTCGCTTCATATTCCTCTGTTTTCTTTTTGCGCACCATATAAATTAGTTCCCCTTCACACATGTTGCGGTTATCAAGTTATATATGTATTGCAGGTATTTATTTTGGGGTTCAATATGCAACAAGATAAAGATACTGACCCAATCAAACGAATGGCCGATCTTCTAAGGCAAGGGAGCACGTTAACCGACCTATCATGCCCCGCATGCTCGTCGCCACTGTTCCGCCTCAAAGATGGTATGCTCTGGTGCGCCAAAGATGAAAAAAAAGTAATTGTTATAAAGGAAGGGGGCGAGTCGCCTGCACAGGTTCCTAAATCAAGAGATGCCTACGATAAACTGGAAGCCACGTTGATGACTAAGATAGTTGATTTGCAAAGACGAATCGAGGAGACAGTAGACATAGATGAACTCCAAAAAATCACCAATGCCCTAAGTGAACTCCTTAATAGTGTCGAAAAAATCAAGAAAATAAAGAGCTAGACCTAAATTGACTTTAGGTTCCTACAGCAATTTTCCAGCTGATATACATTATATCAAAAATTACCACTCCAACGCATCAACTCGACACCTTCAGCAGCAGTTGATTCAGGTTTTAGGTGAAGTAAACCAAAGAGAATTCCGCTTCGAAGAGGTCACTATCCCTACGGTGCCTGATGGCTGGATTATTTTTGAGTTCGGATTAGCTGACGGAGTTAATTTTAACTTCATAGATGCAGAAGAAGTAGCTAAAGCGCTGGATTTCATCGATAAGGGGCGGGTGCGGATTCTAGATTTTTTTTGTTCAATACGCTACTATCGTGGCAGCGGCGTAGCTCGTGCAGCATTAAAATTTGATTACTATATGTTGCGTGTGGCTTTTGAAAAGGGCAATCTTCAGGTAGCAGTGTCGCATGAACGGGGACCTCGCTATATTTATCCTGAGGACATGATAGCTTTTCTTTTGGGGAAAATCAATGGAACTGTCAAACGAAAAATTCTTCGGGAAATTAATCCTTAACCTTCTGTATTATCATCAATAATAGTTATTGTTTCTACAGCCGAAAGTTATATTTCTTCCCTCAATACCTACAGAAATATACTTTCCCATATCAAAGGACCCACCTGACATGATGCCAATTGAAGTATTCCAGCTCAAAAAGTATTATGGAGATTTAAAAGCCGTTGACGGAATCTCCTTTAACGTTAAGCAAGGAGAAGTTTTTGGGCTATTGGGTCCTAATGGTGCAGGAAAAACCACTACCATCGAAATCATGGAGGGTTTGCGTGAATGTGGCAGCGGAGATGTAAAAATCTTGGGGCTTGACCCATGGAAAAACGGCTATGAACTTCACAAACGAATCGGTGTGATACCCCAAAACTTCACGTTTTTTGAGAAAACGGCGCCCCGGGAAGCCATTAACTACTACGCAAACCTCTTCAACGTAAAAGTCGACTCCGACCTCATCCTAAAAGAGGTACTCCTTGAGGATATGGCTAAACAGAACTTCGAGAATCTCTCAGGCGGGCAAAAACAGAAAATGGGTCTTGCCCTCTCATTGGTGAACAAGCCTGAACTTCTTTTCCTCGACGAACCCACCACGGGCTTAGACCCAAACGCCCGAAGAGCTATCTGGGAAGTCATCCGCGGCCTCAAAGCCAAAGGGAAAACCATCATCTTAACCACTCATTACCTCGACGAAGCCCAACATCTCTGCGACAGAGTAGCAATCATGGATCATGGCAAAATCGTTGCCATGGGCACAACTGAAGAAATCATTCAGCAGCATGGTTCAGGGGAACGCTTAGAAATCCATGGTAACCAACAACTTGCGGACTACATTAAAACAAATACTGAATTGCATGTGGATTTTGATACCGTTAAAGAAGTAATTACTATTCCGCTTCAAAAGAGAATCGACGCCCTAGCAGCTTTGGCGGCGGCCGAACAATCGGGGCTGGAGTGGGGCGCCATCCAAACGCGCCAAGACAGCTTAGACGATGTATTCATCAACCTGGTAAGTGAACCCCTCGGCGAACAGGGAGACATGCCGAAAGGTGCAGCCTCAGACAAAAAACGGAGGCGCTAAAAATGCCAAGCGGAAAACGTATCTTTGCAGACTTTAAAGTTTTCAGTGTAGGTTACCTTAGAAACAAATTTGGGTTATTCTTCGGGTTAATTTTTCCAGTTATCTTGATTTTGATTTTCGGCGCCATCTTTTCAGGCGGTGGAGGCGGGCCAGTTAACGTTTACGCGCAGAATCAGGATACAGGCGCTTTTGGACAAAATGCCGGAGATAGCTTCCTGGCGAATCTGAATGAATCTACAACCATCAGAGTTATTACAGTTAATTCGTCAGAGAATTTCGCCGATTACTTAGCAGCTAATTCAGCTTCGGACGGAATAGTTATTCCTATGAATTTCTCGGTGGATTACTTGGCAGGGCAACAAGTGAACATTACTGTTTACGGTAACCCAGCGTCAAGCACCAGCGGCATAGTTAGTGGAACAGTTAACGGATATGCCAACTATTTCAACCTCAAATATTATCAAATAAAAGCCAATGATACTTCTGCCAACCCAAACATAATCAGCATTGCCTCAGCAACAGTAAACACACAGCAAACTGCCTACGTGGACTTCTTGATTCCAGGCTTAATCGGCTTCTCAATCCTCACCAGTCCCATGTTCTCACTCGTCAACATATCCAGCGAGTACAAGAAATCAAAACTCTTCAAGCAACTTTCACTGACGCCTTTGACCAAGATGGAGTGGTTAACTAGCAAAGTCATCTGGTACATCGTACTGACAATGGCAGGTTTCCTATTGATGGTGGGCGTAGGCATCTTTGTCTTTGGAGCACACGTAACGCTATCGCTGTGGCTTCTGCCCTTCCTAGTCTTAGGTCCAATGATGTTTGCGGCTCTGGGCATGTTGGTTGGCACCGTAACTAAGAACCCTGAAACAGCAGGTGTTATCGGCAACATCGTCACGTTCCCCATGATGTTCTTAGCAGGCACTTTTTTCCCAATCAGCAGCATGCCCGATTACTTACAGACGTTTGCGCATGTGCTACCTCTTTTCTACGTCACAGAGGGCTTAAACAACGTAATGGTCTACAACAACATCCCCAATGCGCTCATCGACATCGCAGTTCTAGCAATGATTACAATTGTTATCTTTGTTTTGGCAGTTAAGCTGTTTAAGTGGCGCGAAGACTAAAACAAAAATTTTTTTATTTTACTATTTTAGCATGTAATCCAAATCATTAGCTGCCAATAAAGGTCTATTCCATAAAACCTATAGTAATTTAGTTATAGGTGGATAAATTATTGGCTGACCCTTTTCTCTGCGTTTTAAAAATTAGTGCTTAGTGCGCAACACAAAATCCTCAAACGGTGCCAGTAATTCGATAACTTTAGAGTATATTTCATCTGCCACCACTATCTTCTCCCTTTCCCCATCGATTCGAATAAGCTCTCCTTTCTTGACAAACTGCATGTATACATTGCGGACTCTCTGCTGGGTTCCAAGTGTTTCCATTACCGATTTTTTGCGGTGCAATCGTTCCAGAACTCGCTCAGGAGATACATCGATGAATAAGCTAAAATCTGGCTTTAAAGCTCGGACATTAATGGTTTTTATCCACTCTAAACTTAAGTCATCATCGCCCTGATAGGCAAGGGACGAGTAGATATAACGGTCGCAAATTATGAGTTTTCTAGCTTCAAGGGCGGGTTTGAGTTCGGTTTGTATGTGTTCAATGCGGTCAGCAGCAAAGAGGAGCGCTTCAGCTTCAGTGGGGAGACGGCATTGCTCATAGAGGCAATTGTTGCGGATGAAGGATCCAATTTTGCCTCTGCTTGGCTCTGCAGTTAGCAGCACTTCATAGGTTTTTGCAAGTTTCTCTGCCAAAAGCGCTGCTTGTGTGGTTTTACCGCTTCCATCTAAGCCTTCGATGACGAGGAATATGCCCTTTTTGACCATGCCAGTCGCCGACACTTTTTAGCGTTACACATTAATTGGAGATACATAAATATAACCTGTCATCTGAGGCAACACTTGTGCCAAAAGCTTATTGGGGTGAAATCAAAGACCCTGTCCACGGATACGTGTATATTACCGAATCCGAGAAAAAAATCATCGATAGTTACCCAATGCAGAGGCTGCGGAGGCTAAGGCAGCTTGCTGGCTCAGAGTATGTATACCCCGGCGCCAATCACACCCGGTTCGAACATAGTCTCGGGGTTATGTACCTTGCAGGGCAGGTTCTTGAAAACCCCAATATTTCTCGAATCGTCAGCGAGGAAGAAGTAGACATGTGCCGCGTCTCCGCTTTACTTCATGACTGTGGACACGGCCCCTTCAGCCACGTTTTTGAGCAACTCCTTATCAAAGACCTTGAGAAGACTCATGAGGACATTACTGCATGGATAATTGAGGATAGTGTGATAGCCGATAACCTCTCAAAATTGGGTTATAACCCAAAAGAAGTCGCGGGGCTGGCGGTTGGAAAACTACATAAGAAAAACCTCGCATTTCTTGACCAAATAATCAGTAGCGCCGTAGACGTTGACAAACAGGACTTCATCGTCCGTGACACATACCATACAGGTGCTGAATACGGTTTTATCGACGTGTACCGCCTCATCCACGCACTGGATGTAATGGGTGAAAACCTGGCGGTGGAGCTAGGTGCGCTCTCGGCACTGGAGGCATTCATGATTGCCCGCATAGAATCCTTCAAAAGCATATACTTTCATCGAGTCGGCAGAGCTGCTCAAATCATGCTGGCGTCCGCCATGGAAAAAGCTAATGAGGAACTTGGTTTAACATCGTTTAAAACTCCAGAGGATTACCTTCTGCTTGATGACTATACGGTTTGGTCGGGGCTTAAAAAATGCAAGGCATCAAAGGAAATTATTGGTAATTTAGAGAATCGACGCATGCTTAAATGCGCTTATGAAAGGACATTCTACGAGAAAGACACAATGATTTCCAATCTCTTTGGTCGCGAGTCTTATAGGCATCAGATGCAAAGTGAAATCGCCAAAGAGGCAGGTTTAAAGCTGGAATCCGTAATTATTGACGTACCTACTGTCCCCTCTGTGCCGTACCATCATGCCGTTTTAATGGAATCAATGGAAATCCCCGCTTTCACGCGGCAGTCAGGTGAAAAGAAGTTACAAAGACTTAGCGAAAGCTCCAAAATTTTTGAAACTCTCAAAGGATTCATGAATATTCTCCGAGTTTACACTAATGAAGCTGACCGCGCCGAAGTAGAAAAGGCAACCGCCAAGATTTTAGGGAAGATTCCATCAGCCGCAAAAATTTCCTTCTAAAATACTAGCTGTCTCTTAAATACTAGTGCTAAGGAGAATAATATAGTGCTCTCTGTAATTTGGAAGGATGCAAATGTCAAATCAACTACCGAATAACGCGGATGACAGAAAGATTATCAGTGTAAGAATCAAACGTAAACCTGAAGAGAAGACTGAGCCTTCACTGCTATTTTCCAAGCAAGATATACGGAGATTTGTCACAGAATTCATCGCTTCCTGGATAAGAGGGGATATTATAATCCGTTTCCCAACTGCCGCAGAACTCGCTAAACAAACGCCCCTTAGCATTGCCTTCCCAACCGACCCCTCCGTTAACGCCGAATTAAAAATTAAAGAACACTACGTGGATTTGCTTTCCATTGTAGCAGGTACCAAATCCACCTCAATTAGCGAGCAGGAGAAAGCAATCGATGAGGTCTTCAAGATGCTGCTCATGTTCCGCAGCGCCAACCGTATTGAAGGCAAAATTATTTCCAACGATTTAGAGAAACGAATTGAGGGACTCGAAAAAATCAGCAGAGACCAAGCTAAACTCGTCGAGCAAATCACTGGTTTTCTCTTCACTCCAAAAGCGAAAACAACCAAAAAATCATATCGGAAGAACCTTATTAGCTAAAAGAGATCTTCTGCAAGGGTAAGGTTTATTCATGGGAAATTGTATTCTGCTTGTGCTTTCAGCATTTGCGCTCCGGTAGTATAGTCCGGTCAAGTATGCCGGCCTTTCGAGTCGGCGACCCGGGTCCGAATCCCGGCCGGAGCACTAATTTTGCTTATTCTTCGCGGTGCCTTCCAGTATGAGTTTTTTCTGGGTTTCCATGCATCTGCTCCATATGCCTGTCGAGTTCACTGTGAGTTTTAAAAATTTTGCCACATATTGCGCATACCAACCTACTCTTTGGCATTTGTTCAAGTGGTTCTTCAGGGAAAGGTGCTGATTTTGGAAGGTTCGAGTTAGCCTTAATTTGGTAATTGAAAAAAAGTTTCAAAGCATTCACTTCAAGTTAAAGCACGTTTTCTAAGTTCTTAAACTATTGTGATTGCACAGAAGATACAACAAAAGAAAAAAAGGTTAGGCGGATTGGTTAAGGGGTTTTCCACAATTGCTACAGAAAGTGCTTCCAGGTTTAATGGGTGCACCGCAATTTGGACAGAAGGGATTTGCCTGAGTTGTATGAGTAGTTGGAGGTGGAGGCGGTGGAGGCGTAGATTCATTTTGTTGGTTGGATTGTTGTCCAGAGGTTTTCATTTGTAAGAAACCTATTGCGGCAAATATCCAAGCGACTAAAATCAAGATAAAACCGATGATTATTATGCTCAGTATTGCTCCCACCCGCAATAGTGTTCCTGCTGTTTCAAAACTACGTTCGCCCGTTCTTTGCGCCAGTGCATTCAATGTTGTTCTAAGACGTTGTGCAGCCATTAAATAGAATATGAAAGCTACGACTATACCCGCTATTAGGGCAGCTATTCCAACAAATGCAAAGAGTATGCTGAAAATCCCAATAGCCAATAAAATGATTGCTATTCCGGCAGCGATTACTGCAATTATATAGAATATAAAACCCTTTACCGCATTTTGGTACATTTCAGGGTCTCGGTAGTAAACCGAAAAACCTTTGATTGCCATGAGTAGGAGAATAACCCCAATGATGCCTACAACGATTCCTCCGTAAGGAACAACGGAGCTGAGTATCAATAGTATGGAGCCAATCAATGCCATCGTTTTACTGGATTCTATAGTGCTCATTTTTGATTATCCTCGTTAAAAGGCAGTTTTTTCACCAATAAAAGCTTTTGCAACCAAATAAATAACTTGCTTTCGATTATGTATTAAGGTAGCCAAACTCCGATATGGCACTGATAGTTTTCTGTATATTCATTCAAAAATGGCTAAATAAAGGGAGCTTATTTGAAACATGGCTGGAGACTTATGTTTTGAGGGAAACTAAAGATTCTGCTTATACGGCTCTTTTGTCAAAAACCAAAGATGTATTCATTCTTTCAACGGCAGAGGGCATAATCAACTGGGATATGGAAACCATGATGCCGCCTAAAGGAGTTCAACAGCGGAGCGAGCAGTTAGGTTTACTTAGTCGATTACATCATAAATTGGGTACGGACCATGAGATCGGCCAGCTATTAGTTGCAATAAAAAATAGTCCACAATACCCTAACTTGGGGCAAATCGAAAAGAGAAACATTTACCTTATAGACAAAAATTACAAGGAACAAACTGCATTGCCTGAGAAGTTGATAGGTGAGTTGGCGATGCAGCAAGCAGTAACCGTCAACATTTGGAAGAGGGCAAAAGTAAAAAAGGATTTTAGAATCTTCAAGACAGATTTACAGAAACTGCTTGACTTGACAAGGGAAGCAGCAGATATCTTAATGAAGGTCAAAAAAACCAGGACTCCTTATGAAGCATTAATTGACAATTTTGAACCAAATATGTCAGCCGAAACCATAACTAAAACTTTCAATCAGCTGCTTTCTGGACTTAGGTCCATAATAGAAAAAATCGAGCGGTGCCAATCCAACGTTGAAACCACTAATCGCTCAATGTCGCTTGATGTTCAACGCAAAATAACTCATCTTATTACGCATACGCTAGGCTACGATACTAAATCACATATGGCGGGGGGAAGAGTGGATGAAACCGAACATCCTTTTACATCAGGTTACTATGATGATGTTCGAATTACTACCCACTACTTCCCCGATAACTTCGTCAGCTCAGTGTTTTCGGTTTTGCATGAAACGGGACACGCCATCTATGAACAGAACCTCAAAGCGGATTGGAAGTACCAGCCTATTGGGTCTCCCTGTTCATTTGGTATTCACGAATCACAATCCCGATTCTACGAAAATGTTATTGGGCGCTCTAAAGAATTCTGGCAAAGCTTCCTTCCGAAAATAGAGCAAGTTACATCTTCCATGAATTTGGAGTTAACCTCGTTTATACAAGCCATAAACAGGGTAAAATGCTCTAAAATCCGCATAGAGGCTGATGAAGTCACATATAGCATCCATATTATAATTCGCTTCGAGATTGAACAGGATCTATTGGCAGGTAAAATAATGATAGATGAGCTGCCAGACGTTTGGAACCAAAAATATGCTGACTATCTTGGTGTTAAAGTTGAAAATGACTCAGAAGGAGTTATGCAAGATATGCATTGGGCTAGCGGTCTCTATGGATATTTCCCAAGCTATGCACTGGGAAACATTTATGACGGACAAATTAACCAAGCCCTAACCAAGGATTTACCTAATTGGCGTGACGAGATTGCTGAGGGAAAACTGGAAAGCGTGAATAACTGGCTCAAAGAACAGATTCACCACCGAGGCAATCTCTATGATCCTGAAGAACTTATAAAATTGGCAACGGGTGGGAACTTGGATTCTGGACCATTTTTAGCCTACCTTAGCGAAAAATATGGGCGACTTTACGGTTTTTAGTTAGACACTGTTTTCTTGGTAGCTTCATTATATGTGAAAATAATAAGGTAGGCTGCAATAGAGCCAATAAAGAGGTATACTCCGGTGTAGCCTACGACTGCGTTGTAAGTATTAGCGCCATATAAAAACAACACAAATCCCCCAACAAAGGCACCGAGTATTGTCCAATCAGTCCAAGACATCAAAGTTCTCCTATTGAGTATGGAGCATTCAATTACAAGCATTAAAATATAAAGATTTATGGAGCAAGGACAGAAGCCACCCTAAAAGTCACGTCGGCAATATTCTGGAAACTGATTGTATCATACTTAATTAATCACGCCACCTCTGATGGTTTTCGTGAGTTGCGATGCAGAAACCAACTGGGAATACTTGTATTTTTGAGGCATTAGTGAAAGAAACCCCTAAAACAATGCTCTAATAAAATTGTTCTTATAAAAGTAAAAAAAGAAGTTTCAGCTAAAGGGGAACATATAAACCAATATTTATTGGAGCAACTAAGAGATGAACATCTATAGAGTCCCACTTTATTTACGTTTAAGAATAATGTAATATCGATTATAGTGATATTATTGATCATTTTACCAAAATAAATTTTGATAAAAAAGGAAATTCAAACATCTCACCTTAATCGGTAAATCGTTAGGTTAGGGAAGGAAACGAAGTTGCGGGTTTGAAGGATATACCAAATAATTTGTAAATCAATTCCTGGGTAGAAGGCACTATCAGTGGAATCGTTTGGAAAAATCTAAAGAGCATTTTACCAGCACGTCAAATATAGTTTGTAGGCAGATGTGGCCACTCAATTGTATATGAAATAATAAGGATTTTTGTTTTTTGTTAAGAAGAAACTTTGAAGCTTATGAATGCCGCCAAGAATACAACTGCTGCTATTAGAAAGGTTGGTAGATAGTTCAAGTTAGACGCCAAGAAAGGACCAAGGAATGAGCCTATTCCTGCGCCTAATCCAACAAGTACGTCAAAGATGCCGCTTTTGCCTTGAGGCATAAGTTCCATTGAGCGAGAAATCATCATTATGAAGTACATAGCGAATGCGAATCCTAGAAAAACAAGCAGAATCCCTGTCATCAAGACTGGTTCGAAAGCAAGCCAGACAACGACCACTAAACCTAAGATTAGCAAGCCACGCAACAGCACAAAACGGGGCATCTGTTTTCTTAAATCGATAGAGTGCGCTTTTCCCCGGATTAAGAAATAGCCAACTGTAGCTCCAATTGAAGTTAGTATGTAAGCTACATAGACCATATATATTGGTTGGTTTAAGCCTTGGTTAATGAATATAGGCAGTGGCGTCGAGAAGACACTTGTGGCCAACGAAAACATTATTATAGCGAAGGCAAAACCAGCAAAATTTTCCCTTTTAATGGAGCCTTTCCAATTTAGCCCATAAGATTGAGCTCCGCGGTAAGTGAAATCGACTTTTCTTTCGATACCAACTAGTCTTCGCTCAAAAATCATTAAGGGGTCCGCTATCAAGATAACTGCCAAGATAAACGCGACCAAACTTAGTGCGCTACAAATATATAGCGTGTACGTTGCAAGAACCGCAGCACTAAGGGCGGCCGTAAAAGAGAACAACCCTATAGTTAACACTAACCCCATACCCAACCCCAAAATGAAGCCGATTTCTGTTATTCCCTCATAGAAGCCAAAGGATTTCTCCCAGTCATTTCTACTGTAATGTTCAGTTATTAGGACATTTTTAGGTGGTTCATGCGCAATGTGGAGAACCTGCATGACAATGTACAGAACTACGAATAATGGGGCGTTGTGGGCAAACGGTAGAGTCATCAAAAACAAGAGGATCGCTGATGATAAAAATGAAAGCATAATGAATGCTTTGTAGTGTCGCGTAGCATCGCATAGATAACCCCATAGAAACGACGCAGGAATAGAGCAAAATATTGCTGCAGAGGTCATGATGCCTAAAGCAACCAGAGGTCCTCCGAGGGAGCTAGTGTCTTTGAAGGCGATTAGGTAGAGCGGTATGAAGACACTTAACAAACCGAAAGCCATTTCATGAAAGAAGAAACCTAGCCGCCACATAGCCCTTGCACGACACCGAGGAAAGATTAAAACATTTACCTCAACAAATAAAATTACGTTTGAAATCAATTTTTAGGCGTTTCAATCGCAGAGAGGCGAGCTTTGATAAAGCCGAAATAATATTCAAAGTTGCCTTTGGTTATTGGACTTTGCAAGATGCGTTTTGAAATTATCCCGGTGCCGTTTATGTAGGTTAACTTTTCGGGAATCATTATTCTCGACAAAATCATTACTCACTCAATCGGAGTCAAATTTGGTCGCAGGGAATAATGTCTCCAGGAAATTCCCAAAACATAATTTACGAAATCTATTGAGATGCTGAGTGCCTTCCCATAAAATTTCATCTCACACTTTGCATTCTAATCAATGCAATCTCTACAGAAAAACAAACCCGACCACATCTATAGCCAAAATTAGCGATCAGAATGACAAAAACTACTACTTGATATGTGTTGCATGTTTTCACTAATTTCAAAGATCAAATTTAACATCTGAAATTATTTTCGAAAAGAGGTTTGGGTTGATTTGTGGGGTCTCTGAGATAAATACTTAATAGAGAGAGATCCAACTTCATAATCCGCTGGAGAGTTAATCAGTAAATGGCAAAGTTTAAGGTCATAGTGTCCGACCCGCAAACAGGAACATCCAAAGTAGTAGAGCTAGAAGAAGCACGCGCAGCCCCGTTTATTGGAAGAAAAGTGGGCGAAACATTAGATGGTGCAGTTGTCGATTTGCCAGCACATAAAGTGCAAATCAGGGGAGGCTCAGACAAAGACGGCGTTCCAATTAGGCCAAACGTTCACGGTGGTGTACGTCGAAGTGTTGTTCTTAGCGGTGGAGCAGGATTCAACCCTAAACGTGAAGGAGAACGTCGACGAAAAACTGTCCGCGGAAGCGTAATTACTGATGAAATCATGCAGATTAACCTGAAAATCGTCGATAGACCAGCTCAGACGGCAGTTGCAAAAGCAGATTAAGCGACAGAAAATAACACTTTTTGTTATAATGTACGCTTAAACCTTATAAACTTCCATAATTAATTCCTTTTATTAATTCCAGTATTTAGCGGAAAGAAGAAGAATACTATGAGTAGCTCCATGAAAGCATTACCGAAACAGCCAGAAGTCAACATAGGCACAATTGGACATGTTGATCATGGCAAAACTACACTTGTTCAAGCCTTAACTGGCACTTGGGCTTCACGCCATAGTGAAGAACTCAAACGAGGTATTACCATAAAACTTGGTTACGCAGATATGCCTATCTACCGGTGCGAATGTCCTCCTCCAAGAGACTTCACTATCCACCCATACTGCGAAAAATGCAATTCCGAAGCCACATTCGTTCGCGCCATAAGTTTTGTTGATGCACCCGGACATGAGGCTTTGATGGCAACAATGCTCTCCGGCGCCGCAATTATGGATGGCGCAATTCTTGTTATCGCAGCTGATGAGCCCTGTCCACAACCACAGACTCGAGAACACTTTGCAGCTGCGGAAGTTAGCGGCATCAAAAATATAATCATAGTTCAAAACAAAATCGACATCGTGGATGAGAAACGGGCGCATGAAAGCTACAATGAAATCAAAGCTTTTGTTAAAGGTACTGTGGCAGAAAATGCACCCATTATTCCAATTTCGGCACAACGGGGCATAAACATTGATGTTCTCCTTGATGCTATCCAAACAATAATTCCCACTCCATTTAGAGACCCAACTCTGCCACCTCTAATGTATATCATTCGTTCCTTTGACGTGAACAAGCCAGGTACAACAATTGATGGTCTGGAAGGTGGCATCATTGGTGGTACCATTGCACAAGGTAAGTTTGCAGTGGGCGAAGAAATCGAAATTCGTCCCGGTATTATGGCGGAGCGTGAAGGTCGTGTAGTCTATGATCCGCTTATCAGTCAAATCGTAAGTCTCCACGCAGGCGAGCAGAGCGTGAAAGAAGCAACCTGCGGTGGTTTGGTAGGCGTTGGAACGCTGCTTGACCCCTCGTATTCTAAAGCGGATGGTTTAACAGGTAGTATCGCAGGTAAGACTGGTCTGTTACCTCCGACCTTGACCGAACTCACCTTGGAAACCTATGTACTGGAGAGGGTAGTTGGAACTAAAGAGCTCCAGAAAGTCGAGAAAATAAATCCTGACGAAACCTTGTTGCTTCATATTGGAGCGGCCTTGAACGTTGGCAAAGTCCTCAACATCAAACAGAACGTCATTAAAGTAAAGTTGACGCGTCCAATTTGTGCTTTGCCTGATTCTAGAGTTGCCATAAGCAGAAAAATCACGGCTCGTTGGAGACTCATCGGGTATGGTCTTATAAAACAAGCTTAATCTTTAACTAAACCTTTTTTTTGAAGGAACTCATGTGCCTTTTTGAGTATGTCTCTTGCGTTTTTGAAGGTTAATTTTTCAATCGCCTGCTCATAGTTGAGCCATATGAAGCCTACATGTTCAAAAGATATTTCAACTTTATCTATGCTTGATTCCATAACGAAGAAGATGACTTCTTTGTTTACAGTTGCACCTTGCCGCCGATAAAAGTAGTTGATTGATTCTCGGAAGCCATTGATAAAAAGAGCGTCGGTTATGCCTGTTTCCTCCTGTAGCTCCCGAGTTACCGTTTGCTGTTCGGTTTCATTTATCTCTACATTTCCCTTCACGAAGTCCCAGTGCCTTGCTGCATAGTTGAGAAGCAAATACCTGGTTCTCTCTTGATTGTTAATATAAACGACGGCGCCACAGGATTTCTCACGAAGCACTACTTCTCACCTATTCTGTCCAAGTTCAATAAGTCTTCATATTTAAATTAATAGTAACTTAGAGAATTGAAATGCTCAAGTGGCAAATCTTAAAGTGCAGAAACAACATAAATATGAGCGCGACCATCGTGACATCTTCGAATAAAAAAAAATCCCTCAAGGTCATTTTAGATACAAATGCGTTATTCATACCCCTAGAATTTAAACTGGATATCTTTGAGGAAACCCTTAGGATATTGGGCAGAAACGTGGAGTTCATCCTGCTTTCCCCTATTAAGCGCGAGCTAGAGTTGCTTGCAGGTCGTAAAGACCAGAAGCTTCGTCGCCAGGCTAGTTTTGCGATGCGGTTGGTTGAAAAATGCAGTTTTGTGGCTGTGGAAACTTTTGATGAAACTGCTGATGATGTTATCATGAGAATAGCAAAAAATTGGAGTGCAGTCGTGTTTACGAATGATAGAGACCTTCGACAGAGGCTAAGAGATATAAGTGTGCCAGTGATTTATCTGAGACAAAAATCGCGTCTTGACATTGACGGGTTGATATCGTAGATGTTCAAACTGATTACTCTTCAAGATACAATTCGCATCCCGCCTGAAACATTTGGCAACCCACTTGAGAAAGTGGGTCGTGACCAAGTGAAACATAAGTATGAAGGTATAGTGGATGAAGAACTAGGTTATGTTATTGCTGTTACAGGAATAGAGGTTAGTCCAATTGGTAAAATCATTCCAGGCGACGGCGCAACCTACCATAAAGTAAACTTTTCTCTGTTAACTTTTTATCCTATCATACAAGAAGTTGTGGAAGGAGACGTAGTTGAAATCGCTGACTTCGGCGCATTTGTCCGAATTGGACCCGTCGATGCTTTACTCCATGTTTCGCAACTTATGGATGATTACATATCCTATGACGAAAAACAGGGTGTTCTATTGGGAAAAGAAACTAAACGAAAACTCAGTTCGGGAGATCAAGTTCGTGTCCGAATAACCGCGGTTTCTTTAGGCAGAGTAGGCAGTAGCGGCAAAATCGGTGTTACAGCAAGGCAGCCTTTTCTGGGAAAGCTAGATTGGCTCAAGATGGATCAAGAAGGCGAGGCCAAGAATCCAGAGAGTCCTGAGAAGGCAGCATAGGAGAATTGAAGGATGAGCGAAAAAGCATGTACTATCTGTCATTTCATTACTAAAGAGAATGTTTGTCCAAAATGTAAATCTACAAGTTTTAGCGAGGACTACAGTGGCTTGGTGATTATGTTTGACCCCGAGCATAGTGGCATTGCTAAGGCAATGAACATTAAAGAGAAAGGAAGATACGCACTTAAAGTTCGTTAACGCAATAGCTTCTTAGCTTAGCTGTTTCTTTCTATTTTATAAGGTTTAAACATTGAAGATCATGTTCCTTCTTACTGAGCGCTTGCGGGTGTTTCTTAAAGAACCGTTTGGAACTTTAATTGAGGGCACAAGACAACAAACAATGAGCCAACTTAAAAGACTGATTTTGGATGAGAAGCCGCCTTTGATCGTGTCAGTGGGTGATGTAGTTTCTAAGAACCTTCATGACGGTAATATTCACCCGCATCTAAGTATAATTGATTACATTTCTCGACGTAATCAAGTTATTCCAAAAGAATCGCCCGTAGAGAAAACGGTTTATGTAAAAAATCCACAGGGAACGATAACTGACGAAGCGCTCTCCGCTGTTAAGGCTGCGTTAGAAACGAATGTGCACACACATATTGTGGTGGATGGTGAAGAGGACTTATTGGCGCTGGCTTCCGTTTTGTATGCTCCTGAAAACAGTTTTGTGATTTATGGGCAGCCATGTGTCGGCATTGTGGTGGTTTTTGCATCGGTTGAGAAGAAAGCTCAGGTAAAAGAGTTCCTAAAAGAGATGAAAGCTTAGAAAAGCTAAATAAGCTTGATCATTGTATGAACTTACGCCTTAAGTGAAGATTAATGCAAGTCAAAATTGAATCAACCAAGGATAATCCTCTTCTAAAACGGAAAGAAGTAGGCTTCACAATTATTCAGGGTCCAAAAGAGAAAACGCCTCCAAGGCTGGAAGTCAGGAAATCCGTTGCCATGGAAATGAAACTTGGGACTGATGTTATTTTCATAAAACATATGCGTACTAAAACTGGAACCAGCATAACTGTAGGTGTGGCGAATGTTTATGAATCCGTTGCCCAAGCGAACATAGTTGAACCCGAATACATACGCAAACGAAATAACCCACCAGAGAAAGCTAAAGACGAGGGGAACGCATAATGTCCAAGAAGCCTGATGCTGCCCCCGCAAAAGCTGAGAAGGGAAAAAGTTCCAAAAAAGAAGAGAAGGGCGTCCATGAAATGTATAAAGTGGACGGCAACAAGGTTACACGTGCGCGTCCAACATGCGAACGTTGTGGTCCTGGCTACTTTATGGCAGACCACCACGACCGTTATACTTGTGGCCACTGTGGTTTTACGCGTTATAAGCAGAAATAAGCAGTTTTAAATCCCCCAACTACACTATTCTTTTTTGACTTATCATGCTTAGAGTAAATGTTTCAATTTCAAACATCTCAGCTGAACGCTTCTGGGATATTCATAAGCCCATTCCCCCCATCCAAATCAACACCAACATTAACATCGTGGGCATGGAAAAGAAGCAGGATGAATCTCTCGAAGTGCCTTTTATACTTTCAATAATATACAACCCTTCTATCGCGCAACTCAGTCTCAAAGGTACTGCATACGTTTTGGGTGAAAAAGAGGAAATCAACCAAATTCTCAAAGATTACGATCAAAAGAAACCGCCTGCACCAATAATCATGCAATCTATATCGAACGTGGTTTTCATTGAATCCGTTCTCATTTCTCGAACCCTAAATATTCCACCTCCGATTCCGCTGCCCCAGATTCCTCAAGGTGGAGCGAAGTCCCCAAATGGCAAACTTGAAGGCAGAGACTATAGCCGATAACTGAACTCTTAAAATGCTGGGATACTGCATCTAGATTGGGTTAACGAATGAAAATAAAATTCAAGTTGAATTCAGCGTTTTTTAAGAATTTTTTATTAGTTGTGATTTTAATTGCTAAACTATTTTTTAATCTCGACTTTTGTGTATAAACTTACGTGGGTACTTCGGATATGGCGAATAGCTTTTAAATTTTTTGTTTATTGACAAAGTGATCATGAAAATTTTTAGCAGAACTCTCAAATAATCATTGAAAAAATAATGACTGTCGATTGCTTGATTTGTAAGTGTATTTCTTAATATTGTCTCTCAAAAAAACAGTTAAACAGGTTTTTACCCGTTTATCTATTTTTTTGAGCATAGCAGTTATAAGCAACCCCGTTAATATTTCGGCAAAGAAGTGTCAGTTATGTCCGAAAAACTGTCTCTTGTCACGTGTACAAGTTGCGGAAAACCAATCCCGCCAGGTAGCGAATCCACAAAGTTCCTGTGCCCAAACTGCGGCGAAATCCAAATCAAACGCGATGGAAAGTGCCGAAAATTCGGCAGACTTTATCGATGTCCCAAATGTGGTTTCCAGGGACCATAAGCCGGAGAAAACACATATGGGCGCTATTCTTGTAGTCTACAAGGTCTTTCCCGAAGACATCGTTGAAGATTTTGAGCCTCTCAAAGAGAAAATCAAAGCCATTCTTCCAGAACACAGCTCAATTGAGGGCTGGGGCACCGAAGATGTAGCCTTTGGACTCAAAGCTCTGCTTGTTCAGGTGCGATTCCCTGAAGACAAAATGGGGATCGTTGACGAATTTGAAACTGCGCTAAGCAAAATTCCTAGTGTAAGCCAAGCACAAAGTTTCAACATCCGCAGAACTAGCCGAGATTAAACTGGTTTTATCCAGAAATCCCTCAATTATTCTTTAAGCAATGACTGAATGTTTTGATGGCTACGCTTTAAAGTTTATATATAACAATCTATTTTCAACCACACGTCTAAGGACACAAGTTATTTGGAGAGAAATTCTGAATGAGTGAAGTTCAATTGCGCGTCGGAGACGCACGCCAAAGAGATGTTGGCAGGGGAATTGCCCGTATCGACCAACGTACGATGCAGAAACTTGGCATTAGCGCTGGAGATGTAATTGAAATTGTTAACAAACGCACTACAAGTGCTATTGCTTGGCCAGCCTACAGTGAAGATCAAAATCGTGATATAATACGCATTGACGGCTTCACCCGTAAGAACAGCGGCGTAGCCATTAACGAATACGTCGTGGTTCGTCCAGCAAAAGTTAAAACAGCGCTGTCGTTGACGCTGGCGCCAGTGGATATGCGCCTAAATGTAGATGAGGATTTTACAAACTTTGTTAAAAACCGTCTCATGGAACGCACACTAGTAGAAGGCGACACAACATTGGTCATGATGTTGGGACACGCCATTCCCTTTACAGTCTCCAAAACTCGACCTCATGGCATTATCAAAGTAACAACCGAAACTCGCCTAACTATCCTTAACGAACCAGCTCCTGAGGGCAAAGGGTTGCCCCGAACAAACTATGAGGACATTGGGGGATTACACGAAGAAATCCAACGCGTTCGAGAAATGGTGGAACTTCCTCTGCGTCACCCCGAACTTTTCCAGCGCCTTGGCATCGAACCGCCCAAAGGAGTGCTATTGCATGGTCCTCCAGGATGCGGCAAAACATTACTAGCACGCGCAGTTGCTAACGAATCAGAAGCTAACTTCTACAGTATCAACGGTCCCGAAATCATGAGCAAATTCTATGGTGAATCAGAAGCTCGTCTTCGCGAAATCTTCCAGCAAGCCCAACAAAACTCTCCAAGCATTATTTTCGTTGACGAGCTCGATGCCATCGCTCCTAAAAGAGAAGAGGTTACCGGTGAGGTCGAGAGACGAGTAGTTGCTCAACTTCTCGCCCTTATGGATGGCTTATCTGGACGAGGAAACGTAATTGTTATAGGTGCAACCAACCGCCCCGGAGCTCTTGACCCTGCATTGCGCAGACCCGGAAGATTCGACCGTGAAATCGAAATTAGTGTTCCCGATAAGCAAGGACGTCACGAAGTTCTCCAGATACACACAAGAGGTATGCCGCTTTCAGAAGATGTTGATCTCAACAAGCTGTCAGGTATGACCCATGGCTATACAGGTGCCGATCTCTCCGCCTTGGGTAGAGAAACTGCAATGAAAGCACTGCGGAGGTATCTGCCGCAGATCAACCTTGAAGAAGAACGCATCCCACCTGCGGTATTGGAAAAGATGGAAGTCACGATGGATGATTTCTTAGGAGCCTATAAAGAAGTCACACCAACCGCTATGCGTGAGGTCTATATCGAGGTATCTACAGTCCATTGGGATGATGCAGGCGGTCTAGACGATGTCAAACAGCATCTTAAAGAAGCCGTTGAGTGGCCTCTCAAGAACCCTGAAATGTTCACCCGATTAGGTATTCGGCCACCCAGGGGTATTTTGATGTACGGTCCACCTGGTTGTGGAAAAACGTTGTTGGCGCGTGCCGTCGCAACGGAAAGCGAAGCAAATTTTATCTCGATTAAGGGTCCCGAGGTTTTCAGTAAGTGGGTCGGTGAATCCGAAAAAGCCATCCGTGAAGTCTTCCGAAAAGCGCGCATGGCAGCACCTGCAGTGATATTTCTGGACGAAATCGATTCCTTAACACCCCGTCGTGGCATGGGTATGTCTGATAGTGGTGTTTCAGAACGCGTGATTAGTCAGCTGCTGACCGAAATGGATGGGCTAACTAGTTTACAGGATATCGTTGTTATCGCGGCAACCAACAGACCTGACATGGTTGATTCAGCTGTCATTCGACCTGGACGCTTTGATCGTTTGATCTATGTGCCGGAGCCCGACGACAAAAGCCGAATTCAGATCTTAAAGCTCTATACGAAGGGTATGCCCATTACCAAGGACGTTGACGTTAACCAGCTGGCGACTATGACAAAATACTATTCTGGCGCTGACATAGAATCATTATGTCGTGAGGCTGCGATGCATTCGTTGCGTCGAGACGTGAACGCCGTTGAAGTTACAATGAAAGATTTCCAAGATGCCCTCAAAGAGATGGGTCCTTCAATAACTCCAGATATGGAAAAGTGGTACAAGAGTTTCATGCAGCAAATCCGACAAGTACAAAAGCCACAAACCCCAGTTGCATAATAGAAGGAATACTTGATGCCGCAAATGAAAACTTGGAAAACACGCCCTGCTTACTTCTACATGTTGGAAATTTTGCAGAAGAAAGGCGACATGACAGATGATGACCTATACGAGCAGCTTAAACACGAATATGAAGATTTAGGGTTTAAGGACTTTAATGGGTTGCTGCTTAATCTCGAAGTCAGCGGCAAAATCCGCACTTCTTCAATGGCCCGGGGTAAACGTAGAATCGAACTTGTTCAGTAGCTTTTCTTTTTTTATGTGCAGGCAGAGCGGTAGCGCCTCTACTGCATTTTTTCTTAATCTGTATACTTTCTAACCGCTTTGGGTTGTGGCGTTGGTTTTGACTGGGAGATATCCAGAGCAAAAGGGCTTTTTTCCCATTTTTGTTTGTGTTTACATACAAATTTAATAGGCGAAAAAAGTGTTAGGATATTCGAATTCAGGGTGCAATTTGATGTCGGAAAAACCCTTAGATATGACAATCTATGAGATGCAAGCACAGGTCTCAAAAACCATTGCTCACCCCATAAGAGTAGCAATTCTTCACTACCTAAAGACCGGCGAAAAAACCGTTAATGCACTTGTTGAAATCATTGGTGCCAGCCAATCGAATATTTCACAACATTTATCCATACTGAGGCAGCGGGAACTCGTCAAAACCCGAAAGGAAGGCTCAAACATCTACTATCGAGTTGCAAGCCCAAAAATCAGCCAAGCGTGTGACATGATACGTGAAGTGTTAATTGAGCAACTTAACCGGCGAAGAGATTTAGCGAAAAACTATATTCCCTCTGATGAGTGATGTTCTTTTCGATTTGGAAGTGAGCTGCACTTCTCTCGAGGAAATAATAGTCCAGCGGGCGGGCATAAAATTGCGGTTTTGAAAAAAACGCTGAGGATGCGAATAGAGACTTTTTTGCTGTTTATTGAGGGGGAATCTTCTCAAACAAGTGTCAATTGCTTTTTTGTCTTTGTGTGGTTGTGGCGCTTCTAAATTTTTCACAAAAATGCGTTTGCAGGAAGCTTCTTTTTGTAGTTACAATCTTTTTCATGGTCTGTTGGGTTGTGGGGTCTGCGTTTTTCTCCCACTTCCAACATGGTTCATATGCAAAATGTGTCAGGTTGTGGTTGTGGGTGAGTGTTGAGTTTGCGTAAGACTTTAGGAGTCATCAAAAAAAGTGTGCAGCACAAGTAAGTCGGGCATTTTCGTAATCCTCTTTAACTTCTTTTTTACCTAATCATATATGTGGTAGTATCTTGGGTGTAAACTTCAAAGATCTCATCCCTAAAAACCCCGTTAAACTTGAAGACCTCGGCGGCAAAATTATAGCTATAGATGCATACAACACCATCTACCAGTTCCTCAGTATCATCCGCCAACCTGATGGTACCCCGCTGAAAAACAGCAAAGGCGACGTCACCAGTCACCTTAGCGGTCTATTCTACCGTAACACCAACCTTGTTGAGCTCGGGTTGAAACCTATCTATGTTTTTGACGGCAAGTCCCCCGAATTGAAAGCTCAAGAGGTTGAGCGACGTCACCAAATCAAGGCCCAAGCAACAGTCCAATATGGTAAGGCGCAGGCGAGCGGTGATAGAGAGAAAATGCGCATGTATGCTTCCATCGCAACCACAATGAAGCCCTATATGGTGCCTGACTGCAAAAAACTCCTAGATTTGCTGGGGCTGCCTTGGATTCAGGCGCCCAGCGAAGGCGAAGCGCAGGCGGCATACATGAACAGGAAAGGCGACGCCGACTTTTGTGCTAGTCAAGACTACGACAGCTTACTTTTCGGAGCGCCAAAACTTCTTCGCAACGTTACTATCTCCGGGCGGCGACGCCGTGGAAAGACCTTTATCGAGGTGTTGCCTGAAGTTATTGAGTTAAGAAAGGTTCTCAACGAATGTAACTTAAGTTATGAGCAATTCATTGATGTGGGTATCCTAATTGGAACAGACTTTAACCCCGATGGCATAGAAGGCATCGGACCCAAAACTGCTCTAAAACTAATTCGCCAACATGGCACCATAGAAAACGCATTGCCGTTCATTAAAAAGGCTTCTTTTCCGTGCGAGCCAAAACTTATCCGTGAAGAGTTCTTAAGTCCTAAAGTTACAGATGTCTATACCCTTGAATGGAAGGAACCAAACGAGAAAGGTCTCATTGAGTTTATGTCGATTGAGAAGGAGTTTGGTGAGGAACGCATCAAAAAATCAGTGGAGAGGATGACTGCGGGTAGCAAGAAGCAGAAGGGCAAGGTCTCATTGGAAAAGTGGTTCGGCTAAATCTGTTTATCTGTGTGGATGAATTTTTTGACGGTACATCTTTTTCCACGTGGGTGGTTCTCATTAGTTGCAGGTGTGTAGTATTCTTTAGAACTGTTTAAGGAGTATATCACGCAATAAGATATCACTCATCTTTTCCGCCGCCTATGAATGTTATCGGAAAATGGGATTTAGAGGTTACTTGACTGTAACAGATTTCGCCAGGTTCCGAGGCATATCTGGGTTGAAGCCTTTCTCCAATGCCGTATAATAAGCTAGTAGCTGAAGCGGCACTGCGTAGGGAATCGGCGTAAGCACTGAGGGAATGCCCTTGGGTACCTCGATGAAATCGTCGGCTAGTTCTTGGATATCCTTGTCGCCTTCTTCAATTAAAGCGATGATATAGGCGCCTCTGGCTTTCATTTCCATGATGTTGCCGATGATGGTTCGGTGGGTGTCGTCTTTTGGGCACACAAACACTACTGGAAAGCCTTCTTCGATGAGGCTGATTGGGCCATGTTTGCTCTCGCCAGCGGGGAACGCGATGGAGGGGATATATGCAATTTCCATTAGTTTAAGTCTGCCTTCAAAGGCGGTGGCGGTGCTGATCCCTCTGCCTAAAAAGAAGAATACTTTGGAATCAACGTATTTTTTAGCGATTTGCTTAATCTTCTCTTCCTGTGTGTTAACTATAATATTCGTTATGTCCGGTAGTTTCTGCAAGTTTTCTTCAAGGCTGTCAATTTCATCCTGTGAAACCTTGCCTCTTTTTTTTGCCAGCTTTAATGCTAGTTGGGCTAAAACTGACAGTTGAGAAGTAAATGTCTTAGTGGCTGCAACTCCAATTTCCGGTCCGGCTTGCGTGCCAATATAGACACGCGAAATTCGGGTCAAAGTGGAGCCTATAACGTTGGTTAAGCTCAGTACTGTTGCCGCCCGTTGTTGCGCACATGTAACTGCGCCTATTGTGTCTGCCGTTTCACCGGATTGGCTCACGGCTAGGATGGTGCTATCTATGTTGACGGATTTGCCATGTTGTTCCAGAAACTCGGATGCATATACAGGGTAGGTGGGTAGAAAAGCGAGTTTAGAAAACATGTAGGATGCTGCGAGGCAAGCATGGTAGCTAGTTCCGCATGCTACAAGAAATACTTCGTTGGCGCGGTCGAGGAAAGTTGACAGCAAATCTAAATAATGGTCCTGTATACGTAGCGTATTGCGTAGCGTTTCGGGTTGTTCATGGATTTCTTTAATCATAAAATGTGGATATCCTTGCTTAACCGCCATCTCTGCAGTCCATTCGATAGTGATGGGTTCTCGGGTGATTGAGCTGCCATCGGGGATTTTCTTTATTTCATAGCCTTTTTTAGTTAAGATGACGAGTTCACCGTTGTTTATCATCACGGCTTTGTTTGTGACGGCTAAAAACGCGGGGATGTCTGAGGCGCAGAAAACTCCCTTGTGGTTTATACCCAGAACCAGAGGGCTTTCGTTTCGGGCACAGATTATCTTGTCTGGTTCGCGTGTGGACAGAATAGCAAACGCGTAAGAACCTTCAATGCGTTTTAGACTTTCCAGAACAGCCTGTTGAAGGGTGAGTTTGGGATTTTGTTTTTGGGTTTCCTCGATGAGGTGAGCCATTACTTCGGTGTCGGTTTTGGAGACGAATATGTGACCGAGGTTTTGCAGTTCTGCTTTGAGTTCGATGAAGTTTTCGATGATTCCGTTATGGACGACAGAAATTTCGCCCGTGCAGTCCATGTGGGGGTGACTGTTGACTTTCAGGGGAGCCCCATGAGTTGCCCAGCGGGTGTGCCCAATGCCTATGCTGCCTGGTAAGTCGTCAAGGTTTAGGATTTTGTGGACCTCATCGATTTTGCCTTGGTCTTTTTTCATGAAGATCTTGCCGCAGCTTATGGTGGCGATGCCGACCGAGTCGTAGCCGCGGTATTCGAGATGTTTAAGAGAAGAATGAATTAGGGGGGCGGCATTGTCTTCTTCTTTCAAAACACAACCAAATATTCCACACATTCTGTTCTAAACCTTCAGTCACGATATATGCTATTGATTATGGAAGGACTGAGTTTCGTTATAAGGATTTTTAACATTAAGGTTATACTACTAAAAAATTTTTTTTAGGTGTTTTATTGTTTATTCCATAAGAACCAGGGCGCTTACCGATATAGTGTTTTCTAATTTTTTGACCGTTATAAATAAATTTTTTATAGTTCCAGCGACGTTAATGTGATGAACGCTTATGGACAAAAAATATCTCCTCCAAGACGACGGTAATATCCAACAAGTCAAAGAAATCAGTATGTTAACCAATTCTCAACTAAAAACCATCTTAGGTAGCCTCAGCTGGAAAATTCTAACGCTTCTCGTCCAAAAAGAAATGTACCCCATAGAAATAGCCAAGTTGTTATGTACTCATGAACAAAAAGTGTACTACCATGTGAGAAAACTCGCTAAAGCAGGTGCCATAATTGTAGTGCGCGAAGAGAAAAAGAAAGGTGCTATAGCAAAATACTACAGAACCGTCTCGCCAGCTTTTGGCATAGAATTTCTTCATGGCTATAAACCTATACAGAACCTCTGTATGCTGGGTTTAAACGATCAACTGCAGAAAATCTTCAAGGAATTTATAAGGGAAGGTACATTTGATGGGAAAATCGTGGTGGGGAGTCCACAACCGCATGGTCCCTTTAAAACTAGCGCTCGCGATGGACATTATGCGGCGCATTTAACTCTCTTTTTGGGGCAATTCGCCAAGATGCCAACAGAATTTGTTGTGAAGCTCGACGTTGATGTGAAAGCTGAGAAGGAAGAAAAAAACAATCTCATTTTGGTTGGTGGTCCTGGAACAAACCTTTTAACCCAGGAAATTAACGAGTATTTACCCATCAAATTTATCATGCAGTCCTCTCCTCAGGGCTTCTTATTGGGCGGCTTATCATCGAAAAAGACGGGTCAAATCTATACCTCTGACATGTCAGGTGTAGTCGCGAAAATTGTGAATCCGTGGGATAGCTCAAAGCGAATCGTTGTTTTGGCGGGTAACAAGGCGGTTGGGACCAAGGCATGCGTGCTAGCTTTGACTAATTTTTGGAAGAAAACCCTTGAGAAATATAAGGGTGAAGATACATTTGCAGTTGTTATTAGTGGTTTTGATTTGGATGGCGATGGCAAAGTTGATTCAGTCGAGGTGCGCGAGTGAGTGCCCAAAAAAATAGTTGAAGTGATTCATGCATTTGGGCACCCGAACATTCGGTCAAGTCACCCAACCACTATTATGATTACCAAAGAGCGGCAGGTAACAAAAAGGGGCGACTGCGTTGTAGCGGTAGATGCGGACAAAGCAGTGGCTGATTTAAGCGCAGAATTCAAGCATGCTCTGCGGCAACCAAACGCTAAATTAACTATCGAACTCGAAGTGGATGGTTTAACGGGGCAAATAAACGCTTTTGGTTCTCCGGAACTGGTGCTAAACCATCCAAACGATTTGGTGATACGAAAAAGCGAGTTTATTTCAGATAGAACTTTAGCCGTAAAAGCTGACAAATCATCCGGTGACCTATCAAAAATAGTGGTGGAAAAACTAAAAAACCCAGAACAACAGGTCACCTTAACTTTAATCGTGGAAGTCTAAACGATAACAAAATACCTGCAGTTTACTGAATTTTGGCGTCTATTACAATCTGCGACTCAAAAGGTGCAGTTTCCCTGATTTTCTTAGCGTATAGAAAAGCTTGAATTTTTCTGCCGTTGCTCTCCACTCCCTCTATGAAGCACTGCTTCAAGTTCTCTAACGAATCAGGTGAACGCACGAATCCATAAAAATGTACTACGCCACCAATCGGCTTGATTCCGTTGCAGGCAGCATCTACAAAATCGATGGCAGTTTCAGGCAGATTCATTATAACTCGATCGGCTGATCCTTTGAGTTTTCCAGCGGCGATTTCTCTAGCGTTCCCGAGAACTGGTATCACTCTATTTTCCACCCTGTTAATCCTCACATTAATCTTGAGCAACTCCACCGCGTCGGGGTTAAGGTCTACAGCGAAAACCTTCGCCTTAGGGCACTTTTTGCCTATAAGCACTGAGAACGGACCAACTCCCGCAAAAAAATCTGCTACAACCTCACCCTCCTGAACCAGTGACGCTACACGGTCATGCTCGTGACTAAGGCGAGGCGAAAAATAGGCTTTTGCAACATCCACATAGTAAGTACAGCCAAATTCGCGGTGAATAGTCCGGGTTTTTTGCTCGCCCGCAATTAATTCATAATTACGGATACGAAAAGTGCCGCTTATGTCACCAGCTTTGGCAAGAACTGTTCTGACGTTCTTTTGGGTTTGTAAAATTGCCTCGCCGATTAACCTCTTGTGAGGTTTGAGTTTGAGTGGAATATCGATTACAACTATGTCCCCTATAATGTCGAATGCTTGAGGAACAATAGCAAGCAAATCAGCTGGGAGTTTGTCTTGAAGTGCTCGGGTTAGAGTTTCTGGGGGGAGTTCCTTTTCGCTGAAGACTGCGGTATTCAATACAAATGTAGGTACCTGACTTTTTAAGGTCGCTAATTCGATGCCTTGTGGCTCCCTAACTAGCGGGATGATTAGTTTGTCTTCTTCCCGCTGGATGACTAGCGATTTATCAGCTAGCCCCAATTTCGTCGCTAAGGTTATGGTTTTTTCACCCTGATATTTAGAGATCTTGATGCAAATAGATGGTCTAGGCATGAGTTTTCAGCTTTTTTCTATCTGATAGAGATTGTTTACTTTGCTGATATTGAATTTAACGTTTAACATTTTCTCCACCAGCCAAATGTTGGATTCAGTGTGTTCGCTTATTGTTCGGGTTAGGAAGGCTGATTTGCCCTCGCAAAGGGCAATGTAGGGAATGAGCATATCCGAGAGGAATACATCGACAGTTGCTTCAGCCCGGAGTTCATTGACAAGGGCTTGGGCGGCTTCTTTTCCAACATTCTCCGACATTTTTCTCAGTTGCCCAATGGAATCGGAACCTATGACAAGTGAGGTGTCGGTTTCTGCCCAAAGTACTATGGTGCTGCCTTTTTGGATTGGGTTTGATTTGTCGTTTATGACTTGGATTTCGGCTTTGAAACCATTTTGAGCCAAAAAATTATATGCTGCTTTGGCTTGTCTCTCAGCCACTTGTCGGTCAGACAGAAAAGTACAGATGGAAACTCCCCTTATGTACCTGAGTCTGCCGAAGCTTTCAAGAACTATGGGTTTCAAGATAGAAGTGGGCTTAACAGTTAGGGTTGCTTCACCCATGCCTTTTGGGTAGTAGCCGTATTTTTGAACGATGATTTCTGCTTCTACACCCATTTTTGCAATGGTTGGCAGAAGCACGTTTCGCAAGTAGTTAATAGTGGGTGCGTGTATGGTGTCGGTTCCGCCTTTTGCTATATGTATCCTTACCGGCGCTTTTGCGAATAGACAAATTGGGAGCGTTGCCATTAGAAGCATGGGGATACTTCCAGCAGTTTCGATGACCGCCTCGATTTTGCCGCCTTCTATCTCATGTGGTGAAAAATAAAGTTCTCGTGAACCCAAAGTGGCACCTTTTAATTCTGCATTGCAAAGCTTAGCCGCCGTTATAACAGCCTCCAGATGTTGATGCTTAAGTCCCGGGTGGGGTCGGTTCTGTCGGATGTTGGTTATGTGTAGTGGTTGTCCCTTGATTGCGGATAATGCTATGGCTAAGCGTAGTATGGTTCCGCTTCCACTTTTTTGGCTTCCGTCGATTTCAATCATATACTTGCCTCTATGTCCAGTCAAGGTTAAAAAACTAGATTAAGCGATCGTGAGGTTGTCAGCAATTATTCTGCAACCCAATTTGTCGTCTGAAGCAAAGAAAATTAACTTTGTTATAAGCCCGTGGCGACTGTTGTTTACAGGGTTCCCCCGTATATACTGTCCTAGAAAAAAGTAATAAGCATCGAGGTGTTAGGAGTTCGAGAGGGAGTGCATCTGAGTACCGATAGTGATAAACTGAATCAACTTTTGCAGCGCGTTGAAGAAATCACAGTTACACTAGCTAAGGTTTCTGAGGAGCTTCGTTCGGTTTCTGCTTCATTGAAATCTCTGGCGGTTGGGGAAATCACTAAGCCCAAACCGGCTCCGAGTCCACTGAGGGCTCCAGCAATATCGACGACAGTTTCTATTCCGCTTGCAGGCTCAAAATTACGCTCGCTCGACGACATCCGCATGTCCTTCCCTGAAGAACTTGAAGCACGCTTGGGCTTTGAAGAAAAAGGTGACTATATTTTGATAAGACCTAAACAATTTCTCGGCAGCGAAAATTTCGCCAAAATCGCTTCAGCAGTCCGCGGTATGGGTGGGGAGTATATAAGTGCAGGCAAAGACAGTCACTTCCGTGTACCCAAGAAAAAAGCTTAGCAGTGCTTTATGTGATGTTTTTGCCAATTGCCACTGCTTCATTTAGTATTTGTGGTTGGGTTTTAACTTCGGCCTTCTCAGAAGCCTTCGGTAGCATAACTCCTAATAAATCAATGTGCAAATACTTGCACGACAAATTGAACATACCTACTGTGAGCTTGCAGACGTCTGCTCCTTCCTCAGATGGGATTACTAAAATAGCTTTTTTGCCCTCCAATTTTTTTGATGCTACAAATGGTCGCAATCTATCGATTAGCAGCTTCATTTTTGCCGAGGGACCATACCAGTAGAGAGGAGTCCCAAAAACTATGATATCTGCTCGTTCAAGTTTAGGATAGAGCGTTTGCATACTATCTTTTTATTGTACATTGATTATGAGTTTTTTTGCATACCCCGCAATCCACACATGGTTCAATGTCCCAGTTGTAGAGGAATAATTTTTCTATTTCATGCTTGTTATCGGCAGCACCTGCAAGTATTGCGCTAACTAATAGGTCTGTGTTGCTTTCTTTTCGAGGGCTCCCGACCAAACCAAGAATATTCATATGCAAATCATGGTCTGGTTTAAATTTTAATTTAACCCTGAAGCTTCTCTATAAACCACCTTGAAACTTTGATATTCATCCTTAAACGTCTCCCACTCTACCGAAAAATTAGTTATTTGAGATCCCTTTGGTCCATGGCGGACATAATTCACCATCGCCAACACCGCAGATCCTTCGCCTTCAAAAACCGCTTCCATCCTTCCATCATCAAGGTTACGTACCCACCCTGTAACACCTTGAATTAGTGCTTGTTTCTTGACATGTTGCCTAAAGTATACACCCTGAACTCTACCCGAAACGTATACATGAGATCTGGTTTTTGCCATAAGTTAAATTTCGGTAGAGATTGGTTTATTAAGGTTCCCTAACCTCAATTGGTTCTCCTACTGTGTAGAGAAAAAGACTCGCGGAAGAAGGTCCTATCCACTTGAATTTGTTAACCAAATCCTTAATTACATGGACATAATTGTCGGTTTTGTCTTGGATGTCGAGGTATTTCTGGAAGGACCCAAAGCGGTTTCGGATAGATAAAAAGTTTCGAGCATTCTGTTTTATGGCTTTTATTTTTCCTTTGTTTCTAATTATGTCTTCGTTTTTGAGAAGTCTATCCACGTCTTCATCAGTGAAATATGCGATTTTTTCTACATTAAAATTCACAAAAGCCTCCCTGATGTTTGGCCACTTCTTATCGATTACCTTCCAGTTTAAGCCCGTTTGAAAAATAACACGACACATATTCTCAAAGTAGGCGCTATCGCTTGATGGACGTTCGGTTAGATACCACCATTGCGGGGGTTGCCATTGTTGATTCTCCATTTTCTCACTGTGAAATCTTTTTGTAAAAGCTTAATTTAAGTAGTTGTGGTAGCTTATGAACAGCCACTAACGCTTTACTTTCAGCTACCTCTCCGCTTCTTTGAACGGTCGATTTTGGGTTCACCTTAAAAGAGTTTTCCACAAAATCGGTACTTTGGTGAGAATGTTATGCTCAAAGCTAATTCAGGGAAATTGATGGTTTACACTTCAGTAAGGATTTTAAGCAAAAAACGGCTTGATTCAGTAAAAGTGGCAGCTGAACAAGCTGCAAAGCGCCTAAACTTGGATTTTGAAATCGTCTGCTTCGAGGAGAAAGCCTCCCCTATTTACGTTTATTATAGAGAAAAGGGTGAAGAGCCAATACCGCTCTATTGTGACGAAGGAAAAATTTCTGGGTTAGACGAAATATGCCGCTCCTTGAGTAACATGATGTTTGTTCTCTCATTTCATCCAAAATGTTTAGGGCTGCGACAGATTCGAAATGAGTTGATTAAACTTTCCTGAAGCGAATCGTTTGGTTCTCAAGGATAACCTCATACACTTGATTAACATCAAAGTTTATGTCTAAACTATCGTATTCATGCTCGGTTAAGAAAAGAATAATTTTCGGGGTGGCCATCTGTTGGCGTTGAGGTAAAAACGGCATCTGAGTTTGAAGTGCTTGCATGATGTCCTGTGCCATTTTTGCTTCGTCGGACTGAGGTCTTACAATGTATGGGTTGACTTCACGTTCTTCGAGGAGCTCTATTTTTTTTCCGAGGTTTCCGTCCAAGTCTCGGGTGGATTCAATTTTGTTGACTCTAATGCGGAACATATGATTCACACTTGCTTAATGTTAGGTAGCTCACAGATTTAAACCATTTACACAAAAATGGGAGTGATTTGTCTCGCAGAATTATTTGGGAGGTTCTTGCGAGTTAATTCGGGTTTGTTTTTTGATTTCTTCAATTTGTTCATTGATTTTTCTTAGTCGTTCTCTGATGGATTTGAATGATTCTACAGCTTTTTTTCTTTCGTGCTCCAAGTGTACGAGGGTTTGGTGACTTGTTTTTTCTTCTAGAAAAGGTCTAAATGGCGACGGAGGTATGGGTATGTTTTCATCTTCTACATTTAAGACATCTCGGGCGAATTCATGGAAGAGAGTGCTGATGGTATCGAAGATTTCTGTTTGCTTAAGTATTGCTCGTTTCAGGATTGCATTGCCTGAAGTAGTTATCTTATAAACTTTTAGTCGGCGGTTCTTTTGGGTTTGCCAATCGCCTTTGATGTAGGACGATTTTTCTAAGTCGCGGAGGATAGGGTATATTCCTCCGGGGGTCGGTTGCCAAAAACCTTTGGTTCGGTTGTTGATCTCTTTCATTAGTTCGTAGCCGTGGGATGGTTTTTTGTTGATGAGGATGAGGACTCCCATACGGATGTAACCTTTTTGAGCTTCTTTAAGCCAGTTCTGTGTTGTTTCATCTTCAATTTCGGGTTTCATTAAAGAGTCTTTTGTATAATGTTTGTAAGTAATACTTATATTTTGCCGCAATATATTGGAGTCAATACTATTGAAAAGATGGTCTCTATAATGGATAATGGTAGCATAATTGAAGTAAAAAATCTAACGAAGACCTTCGGCAAATTCACCGCCGTTGATGACATCTCCTTTAGCGTCAAGAAAGGCGAAATCTTCGGTCTTTTAGGACCCAACGGCGCAGGCAAAAGTACCACGCTACGCATGCTCTCCACCCTATCAAGACCAACCAAGGGCACAGCCATCATCGGCGGTTTTGATACCGTTAAACATGATATGGACGTCCGAAAATTAATCGGCATCGTCTCTGAAAAAATGATAATCTACAACCGTTTAACAGCAGAGGAGAACCTGCGGTTCTTCGGCAGTCTCTTCAACATCCCAAAAGATACTCTATCAAAAAGAATTGACGAGTTACTAGAACTCGTTAACCTAACAAAATGGAAGAAAGTCCAAGTGGGTACCTTCTCAACGGGTATGCGCCAAAGAATGAACGTTGTACGTGCCCTGCTTAACATGCCACAGGTTCTCTTTTTAGATGAACCCACTTTAGGCTTAGATCCACAATCGTCGGTGGAAATCCGAGAGTTTGTAAGAAAACTAAATCAAGAACAAGGAACCACAGTCATCATAACGACACATATGATGCTTGATGCAGATTTATTGTGTGACCGCATAGCCATTGTTGATCACGGTAAAATAATAGCTTTAGACACCTCGACTAATTTGAAGAAGATTATTTCTGGAGCTGATACAATGATAATTAAACTGGAAATTGCAAATCTAACCCCTGATATGGCAGCATCGATAAAAACGCTTGAATGTGTAGACGCTGCAACCCAAGAAAACTCCACTCAACTTCACGTAATTGTCCACGGTGAAGAAGCTTTTGACTCCATTATTGATGTTGTTAGAAAGAAAAACGGCAAGATAACTTCGATGGCGAATCTGCAGCCCAGCCTTGAAGATGTGTTTCTGCATATTACAGGGCATGAAGTTAGAGACAGTGCAGACCAGAAAATCAAGCAGGAACATGGACCAGACCGGAGATTCGGTGGTGCGCAAAGGAGAGTTAGGTGATAAAAATGACTGCACAAACTATTCTTAAACATAGTCTTCGCATCGCTCAGAAGGACCTCATTGAACTTTTCCGTAATCGACTGGGCTTAGTCTTACTTATAGTGATGCCACTGTTCATGATGGTTATGGTGGGCTTCATTTACCCATCTAGTGGTGCCAGCATCAACTCGCCAATTGCGATAGTTAATGAGGATGTTGGTTTTCATAATTCTACTCTTCCCAGCCAAACGTTCATCACCATATTCCAGGGTCTTAATAATCAAACCGGTATGATGACTCTTACGGATGCTTCAAGCTTGGCTGAAGTTAAGGACATGGTACAAAGGGGCGAACTCGGTGGCGGAATAGTGATTCCCAGAAACTTCAGCGAATCCGTATTTAGTGGTCGGCAGGGAACCATAATTATTGTAACGGACGATTCTAATCCACAGATAGCCCAAATGATTCAAGGCGTATTGGAGAGCGTTTTTGACAGTATGGGAACAATGCAGGCTCAACAGCAACTTCAGGCAGCCAATCCGGCGCTTAACGCATCAACCTCATTAGCAATAGTGAAACCCTACAACGTTCAAACCCAAGGCGTAGTTGCAGGCAGTCCGAGCTACTTTGACTTCATTGCTCCAGGCATCATGGCTATGACTGTTATGATGAGCGTCATGACTGGTTTGCCTGTTGCGATTTCACAGGAGAAAGAAATCGGCACGATGGACGGCATGATGGTCGCACCTGTGAATCGGCTCTCAATTCTGCTGGGTAAGACTCTGGCTCAGACTGGTAGAGGTTTGATACAAGGTGTAATAATCTTGGCGCTAGCTATTGGCATATTTGGAGTTGCTATACAAGGCAGCATACTGCTCGTATTTGCGTTGCTGCTGTTGGGCGTGTTTAGCTTCGTGGGCTTAGGGATAGTCATAACTTCGTTTACCAAAGACCAGGAAACTGCGCAGATGCTGATGATGACTTTGATGTTCCCGATGATGTTCCTGAGCGGGGTATTCTTCCCTATACAGCAGATGCCATGGTATATGCAGACCATCAGTCAATTCCTGCCACTAACCTATGCATCCAGTGCTCTACGAAAAGTTATGGTGCTGGGCGCAGGCATACCTCAAATAGCTAATGAACTCATAATCCTCATCGTGTTCGGTATCGTCATGATAGCCATTGCATTGCCAGTGTTCAAACGGATGATGACAAGGTAGGAGAAACAGAAAATGAGTACACTCTGTTCCAAATGCCCCTTCTTTCAACTTCCACCTATTCTGCGCAGAAGAAACTCGCGTAAACGCTGCCGTATCGAACCCCAACGGCAACTGCGCATCTACGAATGCAAAGACTACCCCAAAAAAACGCTCAAGTAAAGGGTTTAACTGTTCTTTCTTGTTTTTTACATTTGTTGTTGCCGAGAAGTTCCAATGCATAACGACAACCAGCGGATTTGGTAGCACTTGGCTTTTTTTGGTTCTGCGTCGGGTTTTTGGTTTGCAGGCTGATTGAGGCAACAACCACAAGCAGAACATACCCTAAAAGAGTTTGTAGTTCTCACAGAGACCCCCTTTCTTAAGCAAAAGACAAAGGATCGAAATTAAGAGCTATTTCGTTGGCGTTACGGTTTTATATTCATCCAGATGCAATACACTGCAAAGAAGAGAGTCCAATGTCTGATACTGGTGTAACTGTTAAAAAAACCGTGGATTTTAACGAATGGTACGTTGAAGTCGTCCTCAAAGCAGAATTAGCCGATTACGCTCCAGTCAAAGGGTGCATGATTATTCGCCCAGACGCCTACGCAGTTTGGGAGAAAATCCAAGAAGTGGTCAACCAAAAAATCAAGGCCTCAGGACACCGAAATGTCTACTTCCCCATGTTCATCCCTGAAGCGTTCCTCAAAAAAGAAGCTGAGCACTTCGAGGGGTTCACTCCAGAAGTCGCATGGATTACGCAGGGCGGAGACACCCCACTAGACGAGAAGTTGGCTGTGCGTCCAACCAGCGAAACCATAATGTATGCCATGTTTAGCAAGTGGATTCGCAGTTGGCGAGATTTGCCCCTTAAAATTAATCAATGGTGCAACATCGTACGATGGGAAACCAAAGCCACCAAGCTCTTTTTGCGTACAAGAGAGTTCCTCTGGCAGGAAGGCCACACGGCCCACGCGACAGCCGAGGATGCGAAGGCAGAAGTCATGTATGCCCTGAATATGTACAAGGATGTTATCGAGAATTACTTGGCGATCCCAGTCCTTGTTGGCACTAAGAGTGAGAGCGAAAAGTTTGCTGGTGCCCTCTACACAACCGCACTCGAATCTATTATGCCCGACGGCAAAGCCCTGCAGATGGGCACAAGCCACAACCTCGGTCAACACTTCGCTAAAGTCTTCGACGTGAAATACATAGGCGAAGACAAACAGGACCATTATGTTTGGCAGACCAGCTGGGGCATTACCACAAGGTTGATTGGCGCTATGATAATGGTGCATGGCGACGACAAAGGCTTAATCATGCCACCCAAAGTGGCGCCAACACAGGTAGTCATTGTTCCTATCCCTTTCAAAGGATTAGAAGCAGAAGCCGTCGCCACCAAAACCAAAGAAATTGAGCAGACCCTCAAAGCTCGAGGCATCACTGTAATTCTCGACGATCGAGGCGAGTACACACCAGGTTGGAAATTCCATCAGTGGGAACTCAAAGGAATCCCGCTTCGTATTGAAATTGGACCTCGAGACATCAAAAACAGCCAATGTGTAATGGTACGCCGAGACACCGGACAGAAAGCGTTTGTTAAAGACGCAGACATACTCACAACTGTCGAGCAATTGCTACAGGAAATACAGGACAACATGCTTGCTAAAGCCAAAGCCGTACTCGCAGACAATACCACCTTTGTCAAGAGCTATGATGAGTTCAAGAGTGTGCTTGAAGATAAAGGCGGCTTCCTCAAAGCAGTATGGTGCGGCAATCCTGAATGCGAAAAGAAAGTCAAAGACGAAACAGGAGCAACCATTCGCGTTCTACCATTTGAGAAGATAAAACCCCAGTCGGGCTGCCTTGTGTGCGGTAAAGCAGCTATAGAAGTTGCTTATTTCGCAAGGTCATATTAGACCTTTTCAACTTTTCTTTTATTTTTTGAAAATTCAGCTTGGGGGTCTCTCTCAATATTTGGGCGCATGTCCTTAGTAGAGGCTTCGAGTTTGGGGAATGTTTATTTTTTTGGATGGTTAGAGTGTCTGGTTACAGGTAATGGTAATTGGCTAGCGTTAAAGTTACGAGGCGCGCAAGCAACATCGAATACGCCATACGCGATGTGATAGTCCACACTAAAGACTTAATCAAGAATGGCAAAAAAATCTACTACCTTAACATCGGAGACCCCGCAGCATTTGATTTTAAAACTCCGCAGAGCTTCAAAGATGCACTTTGCAGCGCCATTGCCAAAGAAGACAACTACTACTCGCCATCAGAGGGATTGCCAGAACTCAGGCAGGCGGTGGCGAATAAAGAAAAGAAAGTTAACAACGTCGACATAACCGCTGAGGATGTACTTGTTACTGATGGTATATCTGAAGGAATAGAAATGCTACTCGGCGCAATTGTGGAGAAGGGTGATGAAATCCTCTTCCCCGGCCCCACCTATCCACCCTACATCAGCTACACCAAATTCTTTGACGGTGCCCCAGTTGCCTACGAAACTATCGAGAAAGAAGGTTGGCAACCCAACCTCGAGGACCTTCGTAGCAAAATCACGGAGAAAACCCGCGCCATAGTCATCATCAACCCAAACAATCCCACAGGCGCTGTTTATGACCGAAAAACTATCAAAGCAATCCTTGACATCGCAGGCGAACACAACCTGCCAGTGCTGAGCGACGAGATCTACGACCAACTAACCTACGAAAAACCATTCGTAAGCGCCGCCAACGTCACCAAAGATGTGCCCGTAGTCGGCTTGAATGGGTTCTCCAAAGTTTACCAGATGACCGGCTGGCGCTTGGGTTACATGTACTTTAAAGGCGAAGGTAACGAACTTGCCCCGCTAAAAGACGGCGTGGAGAAGCAATGTAGAATCCGTATCTGCGCCAATACACCTGTGCAGATAGCCGCAACCGCTGCACTCAACGGTCCACAAGACTTCGTCAAAGATATTGTGGAGCGCCTTCACGAGCGGAGAGAATTCAGTTATAAACGCCTCAACGAAATCGATGGCGTATCCACCACCAAACCCGAGGGCGCCTTCTACATTTTCCCTAGAATAGAAGGCATTGGGCAACGCTGGTCCAACGACATGGAATTCGTCGTGGAACTACTCAAAGAAACAGGCGTCTTAATAGTGAAAGGTTCAGGCTTCGACCCAGTGTATGGCAAAGACCACGCCAGAATCGTATTCCTACCGCCCATCCAAGAACTCGAAGAAGCTTATGATGCCTTAGAGGGGTTTATGAAAAATAAAGTAAAAAGAGGAAGCCGCGGTCACGTAGGCTACGGCTAAAAAATTTTTTAGATTTTTGTTCCGTTTTTAGAGTTAACGATTTCCTTTTGGAATTCAGTCATCAACTTTTTGGTAACTCCTCCGGGTTTGCCGTCGCCGATTACTCGCTTGTTAACTTCTCTAATTGGAACCACTTCCATAGCTGTGCCTGTAAAGAATGCTTCGTCAGCGGTGAAAATCATGAATGGGGTTAAGTTTGTTATGGTGACCTTGAGATTGAGTTTTTCGCATAATTTTATGACTGCCTCGGAGGTGATGCCTTCAAGTGCACCTGTACTGCCGGGCGGAGTGAGGACTTCACTGTTTTTGACAATGAAGACGTTTTCGCCGACGCCTTCAGCAACCAATCCAGTATTCGGTTCAAGGCAGATGGCTTCATCAGCACCGTAGGCGTTTGCTTCGATTTTGCCAAGCACGCTGTTAAGGTAATTGAGGGATTTTATTTCATGGGTGGTTGCATCCACGGCGTTTCTTCGAACCCAAGTGAAAACTGCGGTGACTCCTATTTCTTTAGCGTTGCCTGCGCGGATGTTAATGGTATCTGCGATAATTATTACAGAGGGGGTTGGGCATTTACGTGGGTCTAATCCGAGGTCGCCTATTCCTCTAGACACGATGAGGCGGATATAGCTGTCTTTCATGTTGTTCTTGCGCAGAGTTTCAACGACCGCTGTCACCATTTCTTCTTTGGTTAATGGGATGTTTAGCATTATGGCGTGTGCAGAACGGTATAAGCGGTCAACGTGTTCTTTGAGTTTGAACACACTACCGTTGTAGGCACGGATTCCCTCGAAAACGCCGTCCCCGTAGAGGAAACCGTGATCATAAACGGAGATTTTGGCCTCAGATTTAGGGTAGTACTTGCCGTCTATGTAGATTTGCAATTCATTATTCAATTGTTTATACCTTCTCGTATGGCTTTTTCATATTGTCCAATTCGTAAATATAGCTTATCCCAGTGATACATGTGATTCATTTAGAACGCGTTTATTAACCGTGGAACTGCGGACGCTTAGAGATATACACAGGTAACGGCAGAGGCTTGAAAGGCTTACCTGCAATATTCTCAGATACCTTGAGAATAATTTGATCGGTGGTCATATTTTCTTGTTTGCCTTTCTGTTTACGATCACGAACTGAGAGCAGACCTGACTCGATTTCTTTCTCACCCACAACGATGATGTATGGAACCCACTCTTGCTCAGCCTCACGAATCTTCTTCTGCAACGTCGAAGCGGAGTCATCAATGTCAACACGGATACAGTGAGCAGCAATTTGCTGGGCTAACTCCTCAACTTTGTCAAGGAATTTATCTGAAATCGGAATCAAACGCACTTGAGTCGGCGAAAGCCATAACGGCAGCATGGGTGCTTTACCTGTCATCTGCTCACGATAAGCTTTCTCCAGCAACGCATAGATATCGCGTTCGATAGCACCGCTTGGGCTGCAATGCAAGATAAGCGGATATTGTTTCTCTCCTTTTTCATCAACGTAGGTGATTTCGTAGCGTTTCGCGTTTTCCACGTCGATTTGGTCGGTGCTGAGCGCTGCCGCTTTGTCTTGGTTATCTATGAAATTGAGGTCCCATTTCAACGCGAAGTAGAAAAAACGCTCGTTCCAGACTTCTGCAAGAATCGGCTTGCCGACTTTAGCTACCAAATGTGCGATGAAGTCTTTATTTTCAGCATAAAAGTCTTTGGTAAAGCGCATAGCGATTTCGTAGTCTTCGCTAACCAAACCAATGTTGGCAAGCACGTTAAGGCAGAGCTCAAAGCGAGTCATAAACTCCTCTTTTGCCTGTTCAAGATCAGTGCAGAAGGCGTGGCAGTCGGGCATGGTGAATGCGCGAAGTCGTTTAAGCCCGACGACTTCACCGCTTTTTTCTCTGCGAAAACTGTAGCGTGTAAGCTCATAGAGTTTGATGGGCATCTGTTTGTAACTGAATTGAGCATCGTGCGCCATGAGAAACTGCCCAAAGCACGCGGCAAACCGCAAAAACAGCTCTTTGTCTTCGGATTTTAGAACGTATTGGCGGGCCGGAAAGCGGTTTAGGTAGCTGGCGAGGCTTGGGTGGTTGAAATCGTACATGATTGGGGTTTCAACTTCCATGCCTCCGTATTTCGCAACTCGCAGGCTCACGTACTGCTCAAGAAGAGATTTTATGAGGCGCCCCTTAGGGTACCAGCGGACGTTTCCTGGGTCACTACCAGGTTCGTAATCTGCGATTTCAAGCCGCTTCATCAGTTGTACATGAGGTGGCATCTGAGTAACTGCGCGGGTTTTTTTAATTTCGTAATTGCTGAATTTCTGTAGGTTGCCATGTCCCTTAAAATTGAATTCTTCAGTAGACACCAGTGAGCCATCGGTTTGCAGAACATGCCAGAAAGATTTCATAGTGTCCTCTGCTTTGAGTGCCTCGGAAACTTGTTCTTCTTCTTTTTTGTTTTCACATGGTGCTTGGGTCTGTGGATTTGCGGTTGCTTGGGCGGGAGTGTAGCTACGGGATTGCTCAGCCAATGGATGCCCCTTGATGGATATGGTGAATTGTTTGTTCCAGCCAAATGGAGCGTGGAAAGTCTCTATTCCTTTTTGTTTGGCGTAACTTTCCATTTCCTGAATAATCTTTAATGCATCTGTGGGGTTGGAGAGGTTGCTGCTCAGATGTGCGAAGGGATAAATGAGAACGCGATTAACTTTGAGTTTACCCAAAAAAGCGCGGGCTTCGTCGATGGCTTTCTTCGCCAGCGCTGGTGTATCGCCTTCTTCGATTGCGGTGAAGAGTACAACAACTTCTTCAACACGGGTTTCTTCTTTCGTGGCTTCCTCAGCGATGTTAATTTCTTTCTCAACAGGTTTGAAAACAATAAAGTTAGAATGAAGTTGCAAAATCCGCATTGCAATTATCCTCGATTAACCGTAGCGCCATTTGTCTAGGGTTTTTTCTTTCTTGCTTTTCTTTTTATATTCTTTATAATGGTCTTTGCAGAGATATGCGCGGTTATCGTTGCCTGCTTTCATCCCAGCAGCTTTTACTTTGTCAGCGGATATAGAGCGGATTGCTTCCGCGCCGCAGACGCTGCATTTTTCACCCTTTTCGATGCGACCCAAACATATCACGTCTCAAACTAACAGTGTCTAACTACGCTGTTATATGGCTATTGCTTAAGTTCCTTTTCATAGAGTAGGGTGGCTCTCCGATAAATTTCTTCTTTGGTTCCGAAATAGGTTGAGCCAATGCCTTCCACAACCAATGAAGACGCTGCGGAACCCACGGCTGCACACCAAAGCGCCTCTTTCTGGCGTAAATATTCAGTTAAGAATGCTCCAATGAAAACATCACCTGCCCCTGTGGGGTCAACTATCACTTGTGAGGGGAAAGCAGCTATCTTGTATTGTGAACCCCCTATAGAGAGCACCGAACCCTTTGCGCCCAGGGTGACTATGACAGTTTCTATGCCAATGTCGTGGATGGCGCGGATGGCGGGTTTAAGTTCGGTTTCCCCTGTTAGAGTAAAGACTTCGCTTTGGGAAGATTTGTAGATATTAATTAAAGTGAAAATGTTGTTATCCAACAGTGCGTTGTCGCTTACATTTCCTGTCTCGTCGAAGCTGCGGATTAAGCCTTGGGGGTCGAGCGAGAGAATGTCTGTTGAGGATTTGAGTTGGTCGGCAACTTCGTAGCTGATTTCGTTGTCGATGGGTGCTAAGTGGATTGCTTTTGCGTAAAAATCTTTAGGAATGTCTTCAATCATTAACGATGACGCTTTGCTTTTGAGTTTTAGAGTGCGTTCGCTGAGGTCTTGACTATATGTTAGTTCAAAACTTGTCGTGGCTTCTTCAGGGTTGCGGGTTACGGCGGATATGTTTATGCCTTCCTGCTGTAGCCACCATAAATAAGCTTCTGGAAACCTCCCGCCGACTTTGGAGATGATTTTGGCTGAGGCGTTGAGGTGTTGTGCGGCAAAAGACGCGTAGGTTGCTGCTCCTCCAAGAACCGTGAATGGAGTTTTTCTTGTAGGCAACACTATGGTGTCGACTGAGAAGTGTCCTACAACTGCCACGTCATATTGTGCCACCATGCTTCTGCTCCAAGATGAAATATTTCAAGTTAGTCCTATATAGGATTAGCTTAATTTAGGAAACAAAATTTGCAGAATCTGACGTATGGGGCATTTCAAGTGGTGGTTGTTGATTGGGAAGGTTTTAATACATTTACCTGACATTTTTGGTTTGGCTATGGCATTAGCCGTGGCAACCGCCAGAACTGCAGTCCAAGCTGGATGCTGATAATGCCTACCACAGAGTTGGAAGGTAAATAGTGTGAAATGGATAGAGTTTGCTCTCTTGGCAGTCGGCGCGGTTGTGGGGGCATATTTGCGGTACCGTATTGTAGAGTCTCCTGTTGCATTTTATGGTTTGCCGCTCAATGTCTTGATAGTTAACGTGATGGGCAGTTTCATTTTGGGTTTGTTCTCGGTGCTTTCTGTGGCATTGAATTTGAATTCGCAATACACTCTGTTCGCAGCGGTGGGCTTCTGCGGGTCATTTACCACAATGTCCTCTTTTGCACTAGAAACCACCAATCTTATGGAGGGCAACCGTTTAATGCTCATGTCAATCAATGTATTAACAAATGTTGGACTCTCGCTTTGCGCAATAATTGGTGGTAAACTCCTCGGCGATGTAATTATGGAGCGGCTTGTACGTTGAGACAGAAAATGTGGCAATTAACGATTCGCATCAAAAAGAACGATGAAGTAGGCGGTAAACGACTGCAGGTACTTATAATGGACTTCCTCGTTAAATCAGGGGTTGAAGGCGCGACGGTGTGGACGGGTGTGAATGGATTTGGCAAACGCGGAAAATCTACTATGCACCTTGAAGGGGTTGTAGTGAATATGCCCATGATTATTGAGGTGGTGGATTTGAAGGAAAAGCTTGAGCCTTTGTTGGTTGAGCTTAAGCACATTATAGGTGATGACGGCTTAGTCACAGTACACGAAACTTTCGTCATATAGGCGCGATCTTTAATTGACTTTGGTTAAAGGTGCCCCTTGTATCTTTGTGCTAAATTCAGCGGTATTACCTCTTATACCCCCATAAGTTTCTGTATCGATATTTTATTATGATCAAATATTGTTCCGAAGGATTCCCGGAAAAATAGAAAAATATTGCAAAATTATTACTGAAGCAATAGAATCGCTTTGGCTAAGTCGCCATCGGCTTCGATAAGCGCTTCTTTTGCCCTCTCCAAACTCTTTCCGGTTTGATCTGCTACTAGTTGGACATCTTCCTCGCTAAAAATTGGTTTGGCTGAGGTGCCTGCCACTGTTCTGGCTGAGGGGGCTTGCTCACTGACTTGTCCACCAATAATTTGATACATCTTCTGTCCCTGAACCGCTAAAATTGCTACTTCAGGCTCGTCAATGACGATATCTTTGGATGGAGTCCGGATTATGACTTGTTGTACATCGGGTACGTTGTCCATGTTCATGCCCATGCGTTGCATCATGCGTTTTTGCTCTCTGGGATTCATGCGTCTATTCATAGAGATTGCACCTTACAATATTCTAATCTTCAACTTGATATACTTAACTTTCTTTGTTGCCATGTCTGGTTTTAACGGCAACGCCGGTTTTGAAAGAACGGATTTCATCGCTGCTGAGTAGTGTACGCCCGACAGCTAAAACGCGACCGTCCTCATCTATTGCTATGACTTCGTCCTTTGGTCGAATTTCTTTATCCACCGACACTACATGTGTAGCAAACACGTCTCCACCCTTCGCTATGTATGGTGAAACATCGTTTTTGACAGTGACAAAGCATTTTGCTTCGGGAATATTTTTGGTGATGAATTCCGCAGCCTTGATGCTTAGCGACAGAAGACCATCAGTGGGCCGCAATGTCGCTAGTCGTTCGTCGCCAAGATTTATGTAGCGTATTCTGCCTGTTCGTGGCGACAACACGATTTCTATGTTATGGGGGAAAAGTTTGGAGCCGACGCCTCGCCCGAATTGATAATCGGCTATGATTCGGACTCTTTCTTTTGCATTCTCCATACCTTCACCATATCCTAGCACAAAGTTAATTCGACAAGTATAAACAGTACAACATAATAAAAGTCACTGAAAGGTGAACATTTAACATGCGATGCGAAGTCTGCGGACGCAAAATCCATTCTGAACCCGTTAGAGCAATCATCGAAGGAGCTAAATTGACCGTGTGCATTGAATGCTCCAAACACGGCAAAGTTGTATTGCATGAAGAACTCGATTTTCCGCAGCAAGCCAGCCCAACCAAATCAACAATGCATCTTCCGGTCATAATGAAGAAACCCCCAGTTGCCCAAGTTCAAATTAGTCAAGAAGTGGTGGAAGACTATTCAACCCAAATTCGTTCTGCTAGGGAAAAACTCGGCTTATCCCATGAGGATTTAGGCAAAAAAATCAATGAAAAAGCCTCCCTGCTACGACATGTTGAAACAGGCAAAGTGGCGCCAAACAACCAACTTGCAGGCAAACTTGAGCATATCCTAAAAATCAAGTTGATGGTTCCAATTGCCGACGAAAAAGTCACAACTTTGCCCTCAAAAGCTGCTGCAAGCGGAGGGTTAACCTTGGGGGACCTCATCGAAATGGACAAAACAGATGAGGAGGCTTCCAGTAAACGAAAGCCGTCTTAGTGCAGCGACGATTAAATCGTGAACAATCAAGTTTGCCTGAACTTAAGAGTTTAGCGCAGTCTGCGGGCTACACAATCGTCGGTACCATGGAGCAAACAAGGCGCCCTGACTCACGCTACCAGATTGGCAAAGGCAAAGTTGAAGAACTCGTAACTATGGTTGAAGAGTTAGGTGCTGATAAAGTAATTTTTGATAATTCTTTGCGAACACGTCAAAACTATAATCTAGCCAAGGCAACCCGCGTTGAAGTCATCGACCGTTTTCAGCTTATCTTAGAAATCTTTACTCGGCGCGCAACCACAACTGAGGCCCAATTTCAAATCCAGCTTGCCACTCTCAAAAATGAACTCAAACATGCCCGAGAAAAAGTTCGCTTATCCAAAGGCAGTGAGCAACCCGGTTTTATGGGGCTAGGCGCATATGAGGCAGACGTTTACAAAGATGCCATCAAACTGCAAGTCCAAACCATTCTCAAAAAACTCTCACATATCCGCGAAAAACGTGTATTGCAGCGGGAAAGGCGCACTGAACTGGGGTTTCTAACAGTTTCGCTTGCAGGCTACACGAGCGCAGGCAAAAGCACACTTTTCAACGCTTTAACGGCTGAAACGGCGCGGGTCGATAAAAGCCTTTTCACGACGCTGTCAACCCAGACACGTATGATTGAGTTTTCCAATCGCAAGTTCCTCCTAACCGACACTGTAGGTTTCATTGATCGTCTGCCAATTGGGCTCATAGAGGCGTTTCATTCGACTCTTGAAGAAACAATCTTTTCAGACTTAATCATTATTGTTGTGGATTTAAGTGAACCATTGGATGTTATTGAGAAAAAGAACAACGTCTGTCTCGAAACCATAGAGCAGTTAGGCGCATCAAGTATTCCGACGATAACTGCACTCAATAAAATTGACCTCTTAAAGCTTGAAGAACGCCAGCAAAAACTTGAATCACTAAAAGATAAAGTCAAAAATCCTATTTTGCTGTCGGCCAAGTGCGAAACAAATCTTGAGGAACTAAAACGGCATGTTTTGCGTATTCTTGAGAACTTTGTACATGCTCAATTCAGTGTGCCCCTAACCCCCAATGCTATGTCGTTTATTTCTTGGGTGCACAAAAAGACGGACATTCACAAAGAAGAGTTTACAAATGACTCAGTACAAATAATCTTAGAAGCCAATCCTTCCATAATGGAACAGGTTAAAAGGAAAGTGCAGGACCTTAATGGAACATTCCAACTTACCCCTAATTGAGAAACCCAAAATCGTGATTCTGCGGTGGGGGCACAGAGTGCAACGGGATGTAAGGTTAACAACACATGTAGCATTGACGGCTCGTGCGCTGTCGGCGTCCGGTTTCATTTTAGCTGATACAGTCGACCCTCACATAGAGGAGACAGTGTTGAAAATCGTGAAAGCATGGGGCGGCAACTTCCACTTTGAAATGGGTACTCCTTGGAGGCGGTCGGTTAATGAATGGAAAGCAGATGGCGGTATAGTTGTACATTTAACCGCTTATGGTGAGAACATCCAAACAAGTGATGTTGTTGGTAGGATCAAAGCATCCGGCAAGGATGTGCTGCTACTTGTGGGTAGTCAAAAGGTTCCGGGCGAATTCTACTCGGAGGGTGTGTCGGATTTCAACGTTGCCGTGGGAAACCAGCCACATTCGGAGTGCTCAGCTTTGGCTATTTTTCTGGACCGCTACTTCGAAGGGAAAGAATTAGGCAAAACTTTTGAGAGTGCCAAAATCCGTATTGTGCCTAAAACGAGAGGTAAGGAAATCAAAAATAATATAGATTTTCTTTAGAATGTGTGAGAAGAGTTTTATTGCAGCTCCACGCAATATTAGAGTGCAAAAACAGGGACTCTAGAGATTATGTTATCAACCATTGATGATGCAACCTTACATAAAGTTGCTTTGGCCTTAGGTGAAGAAGACGCCGTTAACCTTATTGAGCATTTAAAAGGCGTAGAAGAAATCACTGACGACGAGATTGCCAACAAGACGGGTATTCGCCTAAATTCTGTACGTAAAATCCTATACAAACTCTACGACCACTCGCTAGTTAGCTTAAGACGCACCCGCGACCCTAAAACTGGTTGGTTCATATTCCATTGGAAACTTCAACCTGACCAACTTGAAGGCTTTATACTGAGCCAGAAACGGCGTGTACTTGAAAAACTCAACGTCCGCCTAGAGTATGAGAAAAACCACGATTTTTACTATTGTGGAAGCCAAGAATGTAAACGTGTCCCCTTTGAGGAAGCGGTGGAACTAGTTTTTCACTGCTCAGGCTGCGGAAAATCACTGGTACATTTCGAAAACGATGGTATGATAGATAAGCTCTCTGTAAAAGTGGAAATTTTAAGGAAGGAACTCGGTGAATAAGCAGCTTCCCAGCAGGGAGCAAGCAATCAACCTTTTGCAAGAAAGCGGTGTTCCATTTTCAGTGATTGATCACTCCATAGCTGTATCGGATTTTGCTAAACAAATAGCGATTAAACTAGATGCTCGAGGGCAAAAAATAGATTTGCCTTTGGTAGAAGTAGGTGCAATTCTGCATGATATCGGACGCTCTAAAACCAACACCGTTGATCACTCCATTGTCGGTGCTCGAATAGCCCAATCCCTAGATTTGCCCCAGCCGATCATCGACATAATAAAGCGACATGTCGGTGCAGGAATAGTCGACTCGGAAGCAAAGGCGCTGGGTTGGCCCGAAGGCGTTTATGTGCCACAAACGTTGGAGGAAAAAGTCATCTGCTATGCCGATAAACGTATAGATGAAGGGAAAATCGTGCCTATCGAAATCGAAATTGAGCGGCTCCAACGCAAGGGAAAAAAGGTGGTTGCAGAAAGAGTTAGAAGTCTGCATGAGGAAATAACAACTCAATTAGGTGAAATGCTATGACTACCTTAACCACACTTGTAAAAACATTTCATGGCGCACAACTCAAACAGTTAACGGAGCTTTTGCAGAACCAATTTGAAGATTTAGATGTGGAACTCAAAGTTTTAGGCAATACCCCAAACAAATGGGTGCAGGTTTCTGTTGAGGGCGAGGATGAAGCGGTGGCGACAAGTTTTATCCGAAGGGAACTCGGTATCTGTCCTGTCTCCCTCGAAGCCATTGAGGATGGCTCAGTTCTGAGGGGTTACGTTTCTAAGGTGGATGGGGAGAGGTTGCAGGTGGATGTGGGCGTGTTTGAACCCAAAATTATTTTGGCCAGCGTGCCCTTGGAGGTTTTACAGACTCAGCTTTTGGCTGGCAAAGTAGTTGGACTAAAAAAAATTGCTGATGCTTACGCAGTTTCGGAAGGTTTGATTCTAAGCGTTAAAGTGATCGCGAAGACCTCAGATGGTTTGCTGGCGGAGTTGGCGGATTCGCAAGTAGAGAAATTTCAGACGTGGCAGAACTCTCTTCTTGATAGACTCATTGTTTTGCGTGCCTCTAAAGAGTTGGTAACAACAACGCTTGAGCGAACACATCTTGATCGTGATGTCATCGATGTGGAGACGCTGGGTATGTTTGAGTTTGCTTTGGTGTGTAAGTTGGGCACGGATGCGGCGGGGTTGATTCCTCGGGTGGGGCGATACATGCGTTATGGGGTTTTTGTGGTTTTTAGCTCTAAGAGGTTGACGACTTTTCTCTGTGAACAATGAATTAACTTATGAAAAAGTGTATTTTAGTCAATCAAACTGTTTGGTCCAAAATTAGTAATAGCCTTTTCTTTTCAAGGAAGTTATCAGCACAAAGAGTGACTTCCAAATCAAAAAGGCTAGAAGATAAAAAAGCAGCTCGATAAGCCCCCGATTTATTGCTCAACTTCACGGGCAAAATATGGCTTGCGACTTCTAAAGCACATCGTGCTCTTCTTTGCAGTGCGCCTCATAATCCTGACGGTTATCGTAAACCTGTTGATCTATTGGACACTTGAATTTATTCTCATTAGTCATTTCAGGTTTGGGAACCGTCACACGTGGCGCAGTTCTTCTACACTCGTCACTTTCATTAACCAATCCTTTTCACCTCCGGCAAACTAGATGTAGTAATAAACAGCGCCTTGGATAGTTAATTAAAATATGTGACTGCGCCAAGCCAACAACTAGTTAAAAAACGTACATGCAAAAATGCGGTGGAGCTTTAGTCTCAAACCTTGGCGCGATAGTCTTTAACTTAACGTTGTGGAGTTCGAATTATCAATTTTGGAAATTAGAGATATTCAAATAGTTAGCTAAGAGCTTCCATAGTTTTTGTTGTCCTAAGAATGCAAACACTGAAAAACCACTTTTTTCTTTTTTTGATTTATTCTGAAGTGGGCCGAGCCGGACTTGAACCGGCGACCTTTGGCGTGTAAAGCCAACGTCCTAACCAGGCTAGACGACCGGCCCTTGCGATTCTGACATAAAGATTGCAGAAGGCTAATATTAGAATTTTGTTTCTTTCTGCGTTATTGTCTATTCGGTTTGGTTTTTTAAGATTAACCTGAAGAGGTAAACGGTGATTGCTGTATTAACGGCGACACGGACAACGTTCAGCCAGATTTGATAGTAGACCAAGATTCCCATACTCGTACTCAATGTATAGATAAGCACAAATAACGCGAAGGCAACGCCCCACTTCTTGGTGGAAAGCAAAGCAGGAATTGAGATAATCCACAGGACGATTTCAATCCAGTTGTTTAAGTCTTCAAGGTCGCCGCTTAAAATCAGAACTGCCATCAGCAATACGTTGATTGCCATCCAGGCAGCTATTCCGAAGAAAACGGGGGATCTCATATTTTCTTTTTGACCCATTTTTTCCCAAGACTAATTTGTATCTGCTTAATATTTTTGTTACCATAACCAAAATGCTCGTAAGGCTTTTGGATAACTTAGATAATTATAAAACATCAAACATATTATGTTATCCTGGGAAACTTCGTGGAGCAGCAAAAAATCCAAGCATTCCTAGCCGCACATTACCCGCTAATTGGCGTACTAATTGCCAGCTTCATGGTTGCGGTTTCAATGGCAATTTACACTAATTGGGATGCTCAGGTCGAGTTTGAAGCTGTAGGAAATGTCTTAACTCAAGGCTTCCCTTTCCTCTCGTCAGGTCTTATGATCAATCAGCCGCCTTTGGGTTTCTACCTCTCTGTACCAATGTTCGTAATTTTTGGTTTAAGCTACCAAAACGGTGTATATTTAACTACCCTCTTTGGGCTCGGAAGTGTCGTACTCGTGTATGTCTTAGGGACGGTTTTGTATGGGCGACGCACTGGGCTTGTGGCGGCTTCGCTTTTCGGTTTAGTTCCTTGGCATGTTTATGTATCCAGAATTTTTTTGATTGATAACCAGTACCTATTCTTTAGCTTGCTTTTTTTAGTAGTTGGTTTGTTGGCGGTTAAGCGGGACTCGAATCGGATGGTTTTAGCGGCTGGACTCTTTTTTGCTTTGGCTTTTCTCATAAAGCTCTTTGCTATATTTGCGCTTGTTACCCTGACTGCGTTTATCTTTTTAAACCGCAAAAACAGCAGTTTCAAACTAACTAAACGAAAGATTTTACTGTTTCTCCTACCCGCACTGATTTCGCAAGTTATTTGGTTTGGCGGCTTAGCTAACCAAAACTTTTTTGGTGTTTACCTCGCAAGTGACTTGACGCATCCTGAGCTTGTAGTCAATCCTGCGCTTACATTTTTACCCATTGTTTTTAGCATGAGCGCAGGGTGGTTCATGTTTTTGGCTGGATTCTTCTCAGTCATAGTTGCATTCTTTTTTAGGAAGAGTCTGATGAGTTTTTTGCGGTTAGATGTAGTGTGCCTTACAACTATCGCTGTTATCATGGGGTTGGATATGCTTCTGGTATTTGGTTTCCATTTAAAAGTTCCATACGTTAGTGCCGTTAAATACAACTATTTGGCTTTGCCCTTTTTTTGCCTTCTTGCCGCATCTATAATTGACAAAGGCAGTTTTCTACTACATGGGATCGAGGACACAAAAAAATCCAGATATCTTAAGCCTGTGTTTGTGGGGGCTGGGTCGGTTTTGTTATTAGCTTCACTTGTTGAAAGCACTCTCTATCTCAACACTTGGGTGGATTATGCGTGGTTCGGTGTAAACACCTCAATTTACTATCCCTTTAATCTGTATTCGGGATTATTGAGCAGTGATATCGTGAATCCAATTCATTTTGCAGCTTTGGCTCTGATGATTGCATCCATTTTACTCCATTTTATAGTCCGCTTCTTAACGCGATTAATTAAGGGGTTGCAACAGCGTTAACCCTCAAAACTAAGTTTTTTGGTTTCTTTGGCAACTCTATTCGTTAATAGAATAACGGCGCTTGACAAAATTAGCAACAGGCTAAGTGAAACAAACAAGCCTATGTACTTTAGGCTGGTGGCGAAAATAATCCCACTGACGATAGGTCCTAACGTTTGCCCGATATCCATCATGGTGGCGAGAAAACCCAGCGAAGCTCCAACCAAACCCGCAGGTACAATTTCACTAACAAACGGGGTGGTTGAAGAGAGCACCGTGGCGAAAGAAACCCCGTATCCAACCGCTAAGACAAATAGCACCGGAAACTGAACAGTAAAAGGGAACGCTCCAACAAGAACACAACTGGCTACAATTCCTGCAATTATAGGTTTAGTTCGACCCACCTTGTCTGAAACACGCCCAATTAAAGGTCGTGCGATGACTAATGCCGCAATCTGGCTGCCTGTGATGATGCCTACCAAAAAAATATCCATTCTGGCTACATCTGTGAGGTAACCCACCAAAAAGAACTCGACAGACCCAAATACATAGTACTGGGCTGCTTGAACAAAACTGACGCCTAAAACCCCTCGGTTCCGTGCGATGAAAATCCAACCACCGAGCATTTTTCTAGTCGTCTCTTTCATCGGTGGACGCTGATTGGTTCGGTTTTTTTTCTCCGCTATGAATAGAAAAGCAATGACAAATGAGGTAACGCCTGCTATGCTAACGGCTAAGTATAGGGTGATGTAACTTTGGGCTGTTACAAAAAGTATGTAGCCCCCTAGAAATGGCGCTAATGCTCTGCCAACTGCAGTTGCAGAACTGAAAAGCGAGATACGTTCTCCCCGTTTAGCTGGAAACATCTCTGCGATGGTGGCTTCAGCAACAGGGATTAACATTGCTGTTGCGAAGCCGTGGTAGAAGCGAACAAGCGATAGTGTCCACCAGGAATTTACCCCTAGATATAGGAAGGGCGCGGAAGCAAAAAAGAAGGTGGCTATCACGAGAACTTTGCGTCTGCCAATAATGTCTGAGAGCGAGGCAGCGGGTAAACTGATTAGGATTCCAGGTATTGTAGAGGCTGAAGCAACAATTCCCAGTAGACAGTCGGGAGTCCCTAAGCTTGTTGCAAAAGGCTTAAGGACAGGATTTTTAGACATAGTTGAGCTTAAAATTGCAAAAAAGCCTAAAACGCACAATATGACAAAAAAAGCATTCCAGGTTTTTATGTTTCTAAACATCCTTTAATCCCTGAATCTATGATTAGCACGAATTATTTTTGTTTGCTATATCAAAAGAAAGAATGCGATTTATTAAGACAGGTTCTATTCCTATAACGGTCATAAGTTGAAGGTAGACGATTGAGTAACACTCCAAAAACCTCCCGCAAAGAATACATAAAATCGGCAGTTGTCATAGCTGTAATCATTATTGTCGTTTTAGGATTCTTTGTCGGGTTGGGTCTTGTACTCAACACTGATGTTCCTGTTCGTGTTGTTGAAAGCGGTAGTATGTGTGTGCCTTTCGATGGTTTATGCGACGGTTGGAGTCATCCCTTTGACCAAACGCTTCACATAGGTGATATCATAGTTATTCAGGGCGTGGATCCTAAGGACTTAAACATAGGATATCCCAACAGCGACATTATTGTCTACCAGAACCCTACTGACCCCACAGCTACACCTATAGTGCACCGAATTGTTGCCAGCTACGAAGTCAACGGTACATTATACTTTCAGACTAAAGGCGACGGAAATGGCTTCCAGAAATGGCCCACTGTTCCCTCCCAAAGCGAATATGATTCCTACACTCTTTGGTCAACGGGTCAGGGGGTCCCTCAAGATCTAGTTATCGGCAAAGTTGTTATGCGAATTCCCTGGTTTGGACATATTACGTTATTTCTGCGAGGCACCCCCTGGGGGTTGCCAGTTATTATTGCTCTGATTATTATTCTGTTAATAATTGAGTTTATACTTCCTATCGTTAAGGGCAAAGGGGGAAAGCAGGAGCAGAATAGCGTCGAAGGTGACAAATTCGAACAGTTCACTTTAATCAGTTGATAGAAATTTTTCAACCAAATTTTTGACAGTTGCACGAAGTCATCTATCGGTCGATTGAAAATATGCAAGTTTAAAACGAGTCGAATTACATCGCGTATGAGTGGCGTGAGGACTCAATTGCCACGTTACGTATTTCTTTTCTTATAATTAAATTATAAACTTCTAGTGCGCTTTACATAAAATAGTAAAGTTTTTACTGTGAAAAGAATAATTATGCGGTTTATCGAAACAGCATTTTTCCATCAAGGCAAGGTCACAAAGATTTTAAAAATCTATTGAAGTCTTCAGTAAGATAAAAATCCCTCACCCTCCAATTACTATTAAGTTCGGTGGCATAATTGGTTAAAAGACCACATGCATCCACGATGCTTAAAAGGGCAATTAAATCCGTTTTCTCTAAGACTGCAACTGGTAAGTATCCAGATGTTAAACCTCAATTGCCTGAGAAATATCGAGGTGAACCATGCTTTAATTATTCCGCATGCATCGGATGTGGTTTATGCAGCCGTGATTGTCCATCAAAAGCCATAGAAATGGTGCCGGTGGATGGTAAGAAACGACGTCCCCAGCTTAACTTGTCTAAGTGTGTTTTCTGTTATCAGTGTGCAGAGACTTGCCCTAAACAGGCAATAAGCAACTCTTGTCTTTTTGAGTTGGCTACAACTGATAAATCCAGCTTGATTTTGAAGCCCAAAGTCAAGACTGGCATTTGATTGTTTTTGGCTACTCACTTGTTAGAGGGCGAAGCTAAAGGGTAATGTCAAAAACTAGGTAAGTTGAAAACATAAAAATCATGAAAACTCTTAAATTATACAAATCCCCACTGAAGAGGCAAGGTTGTCCCATCAATGTCAGCAAACACTAAGCAGTTTGAAATCCAAGGTTACGATGAAAAAGAAAAAATGTATCTTGTCAGGTCACCTTTAGGCGATACCGTTAAGGTTCAAGATACATTTGCTGAGATGTTTCCGCTTTGGGTAGGAAGAGTTCTTATAACTGCGGCAAATGAGAAATGGGCCGAAATCGCCGCATCCGTAACCACAGGGTATGCTACAAGTGTTATTGCTGCTTCTGCAGAGGCAGCTATTGAACGCAAGGTTCCAGCTGCGCAAACCCCTGATAAGAGACCTGGAATCCTAATTCAAATTTACAATAAAGACCGTTTCGAACTTAAACATCAACTAATGGGACGTATTGGTCAATGCACCATGACTTGTCCAACTACAGCAGCCTTTAACGGATTATTAGGTAAAAGGGTTCTCAATGTTGGTAGTAGCTTGCGTTACTTTGGCGATGGCTTCCAAAAGAAAGCCATGGTGGGTGGGCGTAAATGCTGGAAAATCCCAGTTATGGAAGGCATATTTATCGTAGAAGATGGCTTCGGAGCTATGGAAGCAGTAGCAGGTGGCAATTTTATGATTTTCGCAAAGTCAGACTCAGAATGTCTAGTAGCCGCAGAAGCAGCGGTCGATGCTATCCGAGCGCAAGTCCCCGATGTAATTATGCCATTCCCCGGAGGAGTCTGCCGATCTGGAAGTAAAGCTGGTTCACTAAAATATAAACTCAAAGCATCTACAAACCATACTTATTGCCCAACACTTCGTACTATAGTGCCAGAAACGGTTGTTCCCGAAAATGCAGAAAGTGTTCTTGAAATAGTTATCAACGGCTTAACCTTGGATGCCGTGAAGAAGGCTATGATGGTTGGTGTGCAAGCTTCACTTACTTGTCCGGGAATCTTAAAAATTTCGGCTGGTAACTACGGTGGTAAACTGGGTCCTTTCAAAGCATACCTCAAAGATGCCATTGGTATAGTTGAAGAGGCGCCTAAAGAACCAAAAGCATAATTGATTCCTTTTTTTAGTCGGAACTTTTATTTGATCCCCAATAACGTAAGCTATTGAATTAACATTTAAGTGAAAAAAATTTGAGTGCCGCCAAGAAAAGCTCTCTTGAACTATTCAGGTTACGAAAAACTATCAATTCCCTAGCTAACAAAGAAGGTAGCCACACAGAACTTATCACTATTTATGTGCCACCTGATAAACAAATCAGCGATGCTCTTAACCTGTTGCGAAACGAGTACGGAACTGCTAGTAACATCAAATCCAACGTCACTCGCAAAAACGTTCTTGACGCGATTATAAAAGCACAACAGAAACTCAAGCTTTTCAAAGATCCTGGCGAAAAAGGCATCGTGGTCTTCACGGGGGCGCTTCCTCAGGAAGGTGGCGGACCGGGAACAGAACGGATGGAAAGTTACGTAATCGTTCCACCTGAACCGATTCGGATCTTCCTTTACCGTTGTGATAATCGTTTTCACACCGAGCACCTTCAAGAGATGTTGCGGGAGAAAGAAACCTACGGTATATTGCTAGTGGATGCGAACGACGCTACCATCGCAACGTTGCAGGGCAAGCGGCTTGAAATTGTACGCGAGATGCATTCGGGTGTGGCGGGTAAAACCCGTGCTGGGGGTCAATCTTCGCGGCGTTATGAACGTTTGCGCGACATGCAGCTTAACGAGTATTTTACGCGTGTTGGGCACCATGCCGACGAGATTTTCTTACCCATTGACACTCTAAAGGGCATCATTTTGGGTGGACCTGGTCCCACAAAATACGACTTTGAAAAAGGCGGATACCTCAACTACCAGTTGAAGGGTAAAGTCATCGATATCCTTGATACCGCTTATGTTGAGGAGCAGGGTGTCAAAGAAGTAGTTGATAAAGCCCCTGATATCATGAAAAAAGTACGTTACATCGAAGAGAAAGAAATCATGCAGAAGTTTCTCTATGAAGTTGGTCATGATAGTGGTCTTATCACCTATGGCGAAGCTGAAGTTCGTAGGCTCCTAAACGCGGGCGCTGTGCGGACTGTTTTGATGTCTGAGGATTTGGATTTGTTGCGTGTTACCGTTAAATGCGGTGCCTGCAGTACCCAAGAGGAACACACTGTTAATGGCAAGAATTTAGCAGAGTTTGAGCAGGGCTTAATTGGGAAACCTTGTAAGAACTGCCAAGCGCCCTCTATGACTGTTGTTGATAAGAGGGATGTTGTTGACGACATTGCGGATCTTGCGGTGCTCTCAAACTCGGAAGTCGAGATTATTTCAACTGAAACCGAGGAGGGGCAGATGTTAAAGAACGCTTTTGGTGGCATTGCGGCTATTTTACGTTTCAAAACCCAAGGTTAAACTGCCACCCCTAAACTTTCTTTTTGTTCATTTGGTGCTCCGATTTTAGCTCTCATGTTCATGGTGATGATCGGGGTCTTGGAGGCTCCCAAAAGCATTCTGCACAACCTCGTTTAAAGCTGGATGAATATGCATCCCCCTTGCGATAGGTCCATAGTCGCCGTTGCCAGTTACCATGGCGTTGGTGATTTCCTGAATCAGCACGGCCGCTTCGGGTCCGATGATATGAGCGCCAAGAATTTTGCCAGTCTGCATCTCGACAATGACTTTGACGAAACCCTCAGGGCCCCCCATGGCGGCTCCCATTGCTGTGTCTCGGAATAGTGCGTGTCCAACGAGGATTTTGTGTTGCTGCTTTGCTTCGTTTTCTTTTAAGCCTACTGCAGCAATTTGGGGGTGTGTAAACACGGCGCGTGGCGTCATAGAGAAATCCATTGGAACCTTGTGGTCATGGTTAGCGTTATGCCAAGCGATGCCTGCCTCATAGTTCGCAGCATGTTTAAACATCTGCTTACCTACAGCGTCACCTAAGGCATAAATGTGTTTTTTAGTAGTTTCTAAGTACTCGTTAACGACAATATAGCCCCGGCTATCAAGTTTAATTCCTGTTTTTTCGGGTTTAAGCAAGTCCGCATTGGAAACTCTGCCCGTGGCAACCAACAATTCGTCGGCAATAAAGGTTTTTGTGGAACCGTCAATCTTGCTTTTTGCGATAAGCGTTTTACTCGCTGAGTCCTGTTTCACTTCTAAGGCATCGTAGCTCGTGAAAATCTCTATACGCTTGCCGATTTCAGCTTTGAGTAAATCAGAAACTTCGGTTTCCTCTTCAGGTAAGAGACGGTCACCACGGTGCACCACTGTGGTTTTGGTGCCGATGCCGCTGAAGAAGTGCCCATATTCCATACCTATGTAGCCTCCGCCCACAATTATGATACTTTTTGGTTGAGTTTGTAAGTTCAACACGGTGTCGCTGGTCAAGTAATCTACAGTTTCGATGCCTTTAATGGGTGGAATTGAGGTGCGGGCGCCTGAACAAATGAAGATATTTTTGGCTTTGATGGTTTGATTTCCAACTTGCATAACGTAATCAGAGATGAATTCTCCCTTGTCTTTGAACCACACTATTTGATGATTAGCTTCAACACCGGCTGCTTGATGGCTCGTGTCGTGGTCAACGAGATTGTGCATGCGGGTCATAATACTTTGAAAGTCTACGCTATTGAGGGTGGTGTTTATTCCCAGTTTTTCCGCGTTTCCGATATTGGTGAGTAGATCCGCGGGGTAAATCAGCATCTTTGAGGGTACACAGCCCACGTTTATGCAGGTGCCGCCCATGCGACCCTGTTCAACCAATGCAACTTTAAAGCCCTGTTCTATGGCGGCGGATGCAATTAGCATACCTGAACCCGACCCGATAACCATTATATCGAATTGTTCCATTAAGTAAACCTCAAATATGTACTGTTAATTGAAGAATCGAGGGCAAATAAACTTTTCAATTGCAAGAGCATTGCCCTAAAAAAGCCTTCAAGTATCTGTTCCTAAATTTGGTTTGAAGTTTTATCGCTTACAAAACCTTTAAGGAGAACAAAGAGAAAGCGAGCTTAAAGAATGTGAAGAGCAGAAAACTAATTAGTCAAAAAGTCGCCCGCGCCAAGAATTTGGGCAAACAGCGCTTATCTTTGAGGGCATCAAAGCTTTTCAGTTCTTCTTTTCTTAGGGGAAATGCTATACGCGAAACCAATCCATTGAGGCTGTATGGGAGGCGGATTAGATGGTACTCGCCTGAGGTCACCCATTCGTCGATGTGGAATCCTGCCCCTTTGATCTCTTTTGCTATTGCTAGCCGCTCCTCAACGCTTAAGCAGTAAGCTTTTGTGTCGAGAACATGTAGATGGAAGCCCCTGCCTGAATAAACCACCTTCAGTTTCTTGAAGCGCCTCTCAAGATACCCGTGAAGGGCAATGGCTTCCTGCTTCACCATATTCAACTCAATCTCACAGAAGCTTATTCCTTGTTGCCTCTTCATCTTATCTTCTAGCGCGCCGTGGATGGGGCATGTGATATTTTCGGGGTCAAGATCAAACGCCAGTTCCTGCCCCACTGCTACGTTTTGATTGTTGTAGATGTTGCGGTCGTAATATACGGCTTCAGGTAAAAAATCCAAAACCTGTGTTTGCACATCGGCCAAGTTACGGTAATCGTCGATTATAATCGTAGTTGATGCGTCTTTGCGGTATTTTTCGGGGAAAATTTTGGTGTGACTTCCTACGATGACGGCGAATCGTATTTTATCTGTACTGTACCCGAACCATTCCGCAACTTTTTCTGTGCTGAATTCTTCAAAGTAGAATTCTCTACGTTCCTCTAGTGTGGCGTACCGCATGCCTTTGGGCAAGGAATATTGAGCCATAGCCTTCAGAGTATAAAATGCTCTCTCGCCGAAATCCTTTGCGGAAACACTAATATGTCTGCTTCTGCGAAGTTTAAGTGGTGATTGTTTTTGCCTATTGACCCTGATTTTCAAACTAAACGCAAAGTTGTAAGTGAACACAGTGGACACAAAGTTTGGGGACCCGTCGAGCCCCCGACCAAGCTGGGTATCCATGGAAGCCACACGGCAGTGGACTGGGATGTCTGCGTGGGCGACGGCGTCTGCGCCGATGTCTGCCCCGTTTCGCTCTATGACATGGTGGACACGCCCGGTCATCCGCTTTCCAACCGCAAAGCCGACCCAGCCCGCGAGAGCACCTGCATCGAGTGCCTCGCCTGCCAACTGCAATGCCCTACGGCAGCCATAAAAATCACGCCGTAGCCCGATTGTGGTAAGTGTTATATTTTGCAGGCGCTTGATTAACTGCTAGGCACCGCCTATGAGTCAAGAATCAAAAGCTAAAACCATAATCATCCAGTCCTCTGATGCCAATGCAAAAATAACCGATGTCGTAGAGGGAATCATATCAGGCATCATGGCGGAGGGCGAAGTGAACGTTGTCGGTATCAATGACTCGATGTTTCTGGCTTGCAGCGCGATTAACATGGCAACGGAAATCGCCAAGGTATATGTGGACGACATCGACATAGCCGCCCTCGACTTCCCCACAGCAGGCAAAGCCGCCGCTGTTTCTGTGCATCTCTCGCAGAAGCAAGCGGGGGACTATGCTGCGTTGGCTGAGGCGGAAGACAAAAAAATGAGTGATGCAGGCGAGCAAACCATCAGCGTCAGCCGCGCATCCACCATGGAGCGGCTATTAACCATCAGTCTGCTACGCTTCGCAAAATTTGATGAAGTCAAAATTGTGGCGGCAGGCGGCTCCATCAACGACTCCATCGCCCTCGCCCTGAAGTTAGCGGGCGGGGAAATTTCCAAGGACGCGGTGGGCATCAAGCTTTTCCATCTTCACTCCATCATCATGCGAAATGACCCCGCCAAAAGCATAGCCGCCGTATCCATCTTCCTCCAAAAGGGCATCACGACTCGGTACACTAAGCGGCAGAGCGAGTTGCTCAAAAAATTAGAGACGGGTCAGTTGACGAGTTAAAAAATGGTGGAACCCAAAAAAAGGGTTTATTTTACTAGGGCAAGGTTCTTGTTCACTCTGTCCCAGTTGACGATGTTCCAGAAGTTCTCAACGAATTTGGCGCGGTCATTCTTATGGTCAATGTAGTAAGCGTGCTCCCAAACATCCAGCGCCATCACGATTTGGAAATCGGGGAAAACGTTAACATTGTGCTTTTCAATCTGCATAACCAACGCGCGGTCTACGCATTGGTGAACCGCCAGAGCCGCCCAACCTGAGCCTTCCGTGCCTATCGCCGCCGTAGAGAAGGTTTTTTTGAACATGTCAAAGCCGCCGAATTGCTTGTCGATTACGTCTGCGATTGCTCCGCCTGGTGTTCCTCCGCCGCCTTTGCCTGCGGGCGCCATGTTTTCCCAGAAGGTTGTATGGAGCATGTGGCCGCCTATGTTGAAGCTGAGTTCTTTAGCGATGGCTTTTGTGTCGAGCATGGTTTTGGCTTCTTTGGCTTCATCTATTTTCTTGAATATGTTGTTGGCGCCGTTGACGTAGCCTTGGTGGTGTTTTTCATGGTGGATTTTTAGTTGTTCCTCAGATATGTATGGGGATAGGGCGTTGTAGTCGTAGGGTAGTTTTGGTAGAGTAAAAATTTTTATTTTTTCCATAAAAGTTTCACCAAAAATCAATTATTTTCAAAGCTGAAAATGCTTAATATACTTTGCTTTAAAGACTCAAGCCACTAAATTGGTATTCTGTTTCGGCTTTGACGAGGTAGTGCTTATTACTCGCCTTTGCTTAACAATCTATTGTGATTTTAAATGTCTAAAACTGATGAAAACCTAAAAGCTGCCTTTGCAGGCGAATCTCAAGCTAACCGCCTTTATCTCGCTTTTGCCAAAGCAGCCGAACAAGAAGGGTTCCCCCAAATTGCAAAACTATTCAAAGCTGCAGCGGAAGCTGAAACCGTCCACGCTCATAACCATCTTCGGGTGCTCGGGCAAGTCAAAAGCACAGTTGACAACCTCAGCACTGCAGTTTCTGGCGAAACTTATGAGTTCAAGCAGATGTACCCCAAATTTATCGAAGAAGCCAAGGCCGAAGGCAACAAAGCCGCAGTTCTTAGCTTTGACTATGCCAACAAAGTCGAGCAAATACACGCGGGGCTATATCAAAAAGCAATTGATGCCGTTAAAGCTAAAAAGGACCTTTCTTTAGCCGATCTTTACGTATGTCCAGTTTGCGGAAACACTTTTGAAGGCAAAATACCTGACTCTTGTCCCATCTGTGCAACAAAAAAAGAGAAATTCATGAAGATAACATAGGCAGCTAATGCCTATTTTTTTCTTTTTTTAAAATAAGGGCTGAATTAGGCTTTGATTTTCTGGGCGATTTGTTGCCCAAACTCAAAGCATTTCTTGAGCGAATCCTCGTTTGGAACAAACTTAACTTCTACGCCTGGTTCAGCTACTGTAAAACCTGCTTCTTTTGCCATCTTAGTCATGCCTTTTACTGCGCCGCCTCCCCAGCCAAGCGAGCCGAAAAAGCTCCACAGTTTGCCTTTGGGTTTGAGTCCTGTAACGTAGGTGAGGAATCCACCAACTGTTGGGAATATGCCGTTGTTGAGCGTTGGTGAACCAACAAGGACGGCTTTGGCGTCCAGGATTTGGGTGACTGCTTCCGAATTAGGTGAAGCACGCAGCTTGAGGAGTTTTACATCTACACCTTCGCTTGCTGCGCCGTCAGCTATAGCCCGTGCCATCTTATCAGTGCTGTTCCACATGGTGTCGAAAACTATAACAATTTTGTTTTTTGATGCACCGCTACTCCACTCCAGATATGCGTTGATGATTTTCATAGGGTCTTTGCGCCAGATAACGCCGTGGCTGGGTGCGATAATGTCTATAGGAATTTTCATTGCGACAACTTCTTGGATTTTGCGGGTGATAAGCGGTGCCAACGGCATAAGGATGTTGGCATAATACATTGTTGCTTCTTCCATCAGCACATGTTCATCAACTTCGTCATCAAAGCGCTCAGACGTCCCCAAATGCTGACCGAAAGCGTCGTTAGGCATCAAAATTTTGTCTTCAACTATGTATGTGAACATGCTGTCAGGCCAATGCAACATCGGTGCCTCCATAAAGCGTAGTGTCTTTTTGCCCAGTTTGAGTTCGTCGCCAGATTTAACCGTTTCAACATGGTTAAATTCAGGACCATAGTGTTCGATTAGTTCCTCTTTGCCCCGTTGGGAAGATAGAATTTTCGCATTCGGCGCTAATTTAGCTATCATCGGAAGACTGCTGGAGTGGTCCATCTCCACATGGTTGATAATAATGTAGTCGATTTTCTCAAGGGGAACGTGTTCCTTGATTTTTCGGGCGAGTTCATCCGAGAAGCTGTGTTTTACTGTGTCAATTAAAGCTATTTTCTCGTCCTGAATAAGGTAAGCATTGTAGGTGCTTCCCCGGTTAGTGACATAACCATGGAAGTCACGCATATCCCAGTCAACAACGCCCACCCAACTTACACCATTTTTTAAAGTGACTTTAACCATTCTATTTGTCTCTCCAAAACACTAAATAATTAACTAGAAAAATTCATTCGCTACCGTTTATATCACTTTCGTTTCAAATGCGCTCTAAAGTTATATGCAACAAACGCTAAAGTATTTCTTATAGCTGAAAGGCAAGGGTTGTGGAGGACAAAATTTTGAGTTTACTTCCTGACGAAAAAAAAGAATTCTTGAAAAAAGACTTTCAAGATAAACTAATAGATCCAGTTACGCTTGTCATGTTTACTCAGAAGGTGGAATGCCGTTTTTGTAACGACACTCGTAAACTTGCAATGGAAATCGCAGGTCTGAGTGAAAAATTATCCGTGGAAATTTATGATTTCGTAAGAGACTCCGAAAAAGCCAAAGAATACGGCATCGAAAAGATCCCTGCGTTAGCCATAATTGGAAAAAAGGACTATGGTGTGCGTATCTATGGCATTCCATTTGGCTATGAGCTTCAGACACTAATCGAAGCTATCTTTAATGTTTCCAAAGGTACTACAGATCTATCTGAGAAAACCAAAGTCGTCTTAAAAGACATAATGCTGCCCGTGCAAATCAAAGTCTTTGTCACCCTCACATGTCCACACTGTCCCGTCGCAGCTTCAGTCGCCCATAAACTCGCTGTCGAATCCGACCTTATTCGAGCCGATGTGATTGAAAGTAGCGAATTCCCCGACCTATCTGTGAAATATAACGTTATCGGCGTACCCAAAGTAATAATAAACGAAAAAACAGAGTTTGTGGGTGCGTTTAGCGAGGACCTCTTTGCCGAGCATGTGCTTCTGGGTACGCTTAAATAATTTCGCTCCGGACCTATAGAACTCCCATCGTAACTAAGCCAGACCTTCCTAATTAACCAAAATAATAAAGATGCCGTCGTTACCCGGAATTTAAATGCTAATTGGATGATTGAATTGATTCAGATAAAATCATCTTCAACTTCATCTTTGAGACGATTAAAAACAAAAAAAGTTAGATTTACAAAAAAGGAAAGAAAGAGGTTTTTGTTTTAGTGGTTTCCACATCCGCAGCCACAGCTATCACAGCTACCCGTGTCTTCGCCTTCATGGTGATGATGGTGCATGTGGTGCTGGTCCGCTGAAACTTCAGCCTTCAGATAAAGTTCAGGTTCATTTTCGAAGGCTTTTTTGCATCCTGGAGCGCAGAAGTAGTAAGTTTTGCCCTTGTAGACTGCCTTCCACTTCGCGGTTTTCTCGTCAACATCCATGTTACATACTAAGTCTTTTGCCATACGTAATTCACCTCCAAACCATTTCGTTTTGGGTTACTTAGAGTTTTGGTTTGAACCTGCGAAGAAGTGATGCATTGCTGACTACGGTGACGGAACTGCTTGCCATAGCAATCGACGCGTAGACGGGGTTAAAGAGTACATGTATGATTGGATAGAATGCCCCTGCTGCAAGCGGAACGAGAAGTATGTTGTAGAAGAACGCCCAGAACAGGTTCTGCCGTATTTTGCGCATGGTAGCTCTGCTGAGTTGGATGGCAACTACCACGTCGCGTAGGTCGTTTTTGATTAACACTATGTCACCTGTCTCCACCGCTATATCGGTTCCTGTGCCTACTGCTATGCCGATGTTTGCCTGTGCCAATGCTGGTGCGTCATTTATGCCGTCACCCACCATTGCAACTACCTTTCCCTCGCTTTGTAGCCGCTTGATTTCGGTGGCTTTCTCGCTGGGCAAAACCTCTGAGAGTACGCGATCCACGCCGACCTGAGAGGCGATGGCTTGAGCGGTGCGCTTGTTATCGCCAGTTAACATAATGACTTCAAGCCCCATTTCTTTAAGAGCATGTACAGCATCGGCTGAATGTTCCTTTAATGTGTCAGCTACCGCAATTAACCCGGCGGCTTTGCCATTTGCTGCTAATAGCATTGCTGTTTTGCCCTCTGCTTCAAACGTTACCATTTGTACTTCCAGGTGGCTTATGTTGACGCTGTTGGTTTCCATCAGTTTTCGGTTGCCCAGCAAAATTTTTAACCCTTTGTACTGGACTTCGACGCCTTGTCCAGGTATTGCTATGAAATCGTCGGGGTCCTCTACGCTTTGTCCTTTTAATTTTGCCAATTTAACGATGGCCTCACCTAATGGGTGCTCAGAGTTCTTCTCTGCCACAGCGGAATACTGCAAAAGCTGCATTTCAGTGAATGATTTGTCGGTGACAATGTCTGTAACCTCAGGTTCACCTTTGGTAAGGGTGCCTGTTTTGTCGAATACGATTGCTCGAAGCTTATGCGCCGTTTCCAGCGCCTCCCCGCTTTTTATTAAGATGCCGTTTTCTGCACCTTTTCCGACACCGACCATGATAGCTGTCGGAGTAGCCAAGCCCAAAGCACAGGGGCAAGCAACAATCAAAACGGCGATAAACACGGTGAGCGAGAAAATGTAGGTTTCGCCGACAAGGAAATACCACACAAACGCCGACAGCGTCGCCGTCAAGATTATTGCGGGCACAAAGTAGCCCGCTGCTACGTCAGCTATTCGTTGAACAGGTGCCTTCGAAGTTAATGCGTCCTCGACTAGGTTGATGATTTGGGCAAGAACTGTGTCTTTACCAACTTTCGTTGCTTCGAACTTGAGCATGCCGGTCTTGTTCATCGTGGCGCCAACAACCAAGTCGCCCTTGCGCTTCTCCGCTGGAATACTCTCGCCCGTGATGACTTTCTCATCCACCGCCGAATAACCTTCGACGACGGTACCGTCCACGGGGATTTTCTCGCCTGGTCGCACAACCAAAATGTCACCAACTTGGACCTCTTCTATGGGTAGCTCGATTTCTGTGTCGTCGCGGATGACCCGGGCGGTTTTGGCTTGAAGCCCCATAATTTTTCGGATGGCCTCTGAGGTTCTGCCTTTAGCGATGGCGTCTAAGAGTTTGCCCACTAAGATGAAGCTCATTATCATGACTGCCGTGTCGAAGAAAACTGCTCCGTTTGGGAAGATGCTTGGGGCGAAGGTGACGACGGTGCTGTAAATCCACGCTGTCGAGGTACCCATTGCGATAAGGGTATCCATGTTGGCGGTTTTGTTTCGCAGGCCCTTATAAGCTCCGACATAAAATGTCCAGCCGACGATGAATTGAACGGGTGTGGCTAAAATAAACATCAAAATGTTGGTCTGGGCCATAGGGAGCGGCGAAAAATACATCATGAGCATGATTGGCACCGTTAACGTGATGCTGGTGGTTAAGAGTAGTTTTAAGTGTCGGATGTGGCGTTGGCGTGCTTTTCCTTCGGCGTCCTCGGTTGTTTTCTGTTGGGGTTCAACCACTTGGTAGCCTGCGTCTCGGATGGCTTTTTTGATTGCGGGGAGACTAATCTGTTCAGGATTATACTCAACCAAAACGTTTTCCATAGCAAAGTTGACGGTGGCGTTATAGATGCCTTCTCGGGGCTGAAGTACTTTTTCGATGGTTTTAGCACAGTTTATACATGTCATGCCCTCGACTTGGAGGGCGATTTTTTCGTGGATGACTTGGTACCCAGCTTGGATTATAGTGTCCTCTATTGTTTTCTGGTTGATGAGGTCTGGATTGTAGTCAATAATGGCTTTTTCTGCGGCTAAGTTGATGGTTGCTTGGGTTATCCCGTTTTGTTTTTTGAGTGCTTTTTCAATAGCTCGTGCGCAGTTTATGCAGCTCATTCCGCCGATGTTGAGTACGATTTTTTCAGTTTTTTCTTGGTTCAAAAGGTCTTGCTCCCGCTTAGCGACTGTTTTTGTTAAAGTTGTTTTTGTAGCATTTAAATGTGTCTGTATAAGATATATCTTTAGACGGCGAATATGAGTAATTATCCAATAAACCCTGACAAAACAACCAAAACCGAAACTACAACCGCCAGCACAAAAAGTAAATCGGCAACAAAATCAAATCTCTCAAACCCAAACTTCCCTCTCACCTCAAGTTGATCAAATAACAAAACAACAAACGACAACCAAAACGCCCCAAACAACCAACCACCCAAAACATCACTCAGCCAATGAACATTCAAGTAAAGCCGATCAAAACCCACAACACTCACCAACGCACCCAAACCGATACCGACCGCTGTTCTCACACGTTTACTTTGCCAATGCCAATGTCGCCACGCAAAATAAGCTAGCACACCCCCAAAAACGATAACATCTGCGCTGTGTCCACTAGGATAAGAAAACCCTGTTTCTATCAGGATGCCATTTGTTGGTCTTGTAATGTGGTCAAGTATCTTAATGGTTTCAACGATGAGTGCGTCTCCGCCTATTGCGCCCAGAAGAAGCAAGCCATGGGGTTTGCGGTTTTTCAGAAAGAAGATGCCTGAAATTACAAGTGAAATGAGGACTAAGCTTGTAGTGTCAAAGACCTGCGCAATGGCTTCAGCAAGAAAAGTTAAGACCGTTGATTGGATAGTTGGTATCCAAAGGTTAACTGCAGAGTCGGCGGCGTTAAGGTTTAGTCTAAAGATGGTGATGCACAGAAAACCTGCAAGAAGCGCTACACAAACGGCAAAATGAATCCTTGTTTTCTGTGATATCTTTGATTTGTTATTCTTCATTAAGGTACCTGCTGTTTTGGAGTCAAAGAAGGCTAAGTAAAAAGTGGTTCAGCGACAGCCTCTTCTGGGTTTACTCGAGTCTCTTGATGATGTGATATCCGAACTTCGTTTTGATTGGCTCCGAAATTTGGCCCTTATTGAGTTCGAAGGCAGTTTTCTCGAATTCCTTAACCATTTGGCCGCGTCCGAATTTGCCGAGATCTCCGCCTTTTTTCCCTGATGAGCAAAGAGAAACTTGTGCGGCTATAGCTGCGAATTTTTCGCCTTTGTCTAGGCGGGCTTTGACGTTTTTTGCTTCAGTTTCTGTATTGACGAGTATGTGGCAACAATGAACTTTGGCTGACATAGTTTTCTATTAGGGTGTTTTGGGATATAACTCTTGTTGACTGCAGATTTATTTTTTAATGGATAAATAAGTGAATTAATGTTTTTAATTAAATTTTTCCATGGGTTGCAGCTATCATGAAGCCTTTAAATTACATGAAACTGTTAAAATGCTTGCCCTGCAAACATTCACAACTTCGAACTTCGAAGTAAAAGCCGTAGATACTGTTATTACACGAACGAGTATACCCGTAGTTTATGCAAAGCGAAAACTCAATCGTAAACATTGACGAGGAACAAAATCTCGATCGCGTCACAGCCGCGCAATTGGCAAAGATTGTTGAGTTTCTGCTGAATATAGAAGACTGAAATGTCCTTTTCAGCGGCGCCAAATAATTTTTGCTTTGTCGGATCAGATTACTATACCTTTTACATTAATAGATGAAATACATGCGCTTTACTTTTGGTTTTATCATGGATATCGATTGGATTATGCTTTTGGGAAAACAACTAAATAGTTGAAACCTTCAATGATTAAGCTATGTCTTACGTGAAGAAACCCAGTCACAAAAATCTCTACATTGCAATCTCACTGATAGTTATCCTTGTTGTAGCCTCAGCAGCAGCTGTTTATTTCGCAAGTATCCCTAAACCCATAAAGGTGGGCGTGCAAGTAGGCGATACCTTCACTTATTCAATACAAGGAATATCCGTTTTGGGTGTAAACGTAACGACTCCTGACTATTTCACTGAGTATAATGCCACTGAATACTATAAAGTCAGAGTAGTTGATATCCAGAACACAACTATTACCCTTGCGACCGAATGGAAATTCAAAAACGGAACCGACCTAACCCAAACCCAAAAAATCAACATTGGTAATGGCGACAAAAGTGACGATAATGGCTTCTGGGCAATTTATCCCTCCGATCTCACAGTAAATGACTTATTGCGCCCAGAAGGATTTGACGGTCAAAGGGTTAACGCAACAGACTCCAAAAGTTACTCCAGCGCTGATAGGGCAACAAACTTTTTCTGGGTCGATAGTGAGTTTTTCGATGCCAACGATCCCACACATAGCACCTACCGCTATGATTACGTTGGAGTCAACTTTGACAAACAAACCGGTATGATGGTTAACATGCAGAACTGGCAAGAATACAACAACCCACAATACCGTTTAGTAATTACATACATTCTAACTAATACTACTGCTTGGGAGTTTTAATTCTCCAATTTTTAGCAACACTGACTTAAGTGTTATTAGAAAAAGAGTGCAATTAAGGGCTTACATAACTTAATTCAGTTTTTTACGGATGATCCATTTTGGCTCTTTCGTTTTAGTCGCATTGCTATGAAGAACTTACGATATGGAAAATACGAAATTTACAGTTCCTCAAACTTGCGAAATTGGGGATTAGAAAGCTTCAAAATGGGCTGTAGAAACTTCGGGCTGGGATGTTACCTCTATTTTTTGATTTGTTTTGCTTTTATGGCTGCTAATTTACCGCCTGCAAAAACTATCTCTCGTTCTATAGTATTGAGGTTTAGATTTACCTGTATTTTTGTGCCTTTGGTTTTATTAATAGCCACTAGTGTCTTTTTAAAATTATCAACTTCAAGTTCTAACACATCGCCCAAAGAAATGCAGTCATAGTCATTTTTATTGGCAAAAGTCAATGGCAAAATTCCAAAATTCACAAGATTGGCCAAGTGAATTCGAGCGAAAGATTTGGCGATGATAGCTTTAACCCCGAGATATTTCGGTGCAAGTGCTGCATGTTCCCGACTGCTGCCTTGTCCATAGTTTTCACCACCGACAATGAATCCACCACCCTTCTGTATAGCTCGAGAAGCGAAGGTTTTGTCCACATGACAAAAAGTGTAGGTACTGATTTGGGGTATATTGCTGCGTAATGACATAATTTCGCTACCTCCTGGTAAGATGTCATCGGTTGATATGTTATCACCGGTTTTTAAAAGCACCTCACCGTCGAGTTTCTTCGGTAATGGAGCAAAAGTTGGTAGAGGCTTAATGTTTGGACCCATAATTACCGCTGAAGATGCACATTGGGTTGGTTGGATAAACATGGAATCGCTTAGAATGAACCGGTCGGGTATGTTGATTTCTGGGTAGTTACCAAGTTTACGTGGATCCGTAATTTTTCCTGTTAAAGCTGCAGCAACTGCGGTTTCGGGGCTGACAAGATAAACCTGGGCATCCTGTGTTCCACTGCGTCCTTTGAAGTTGCGATTAAACGTGCGCAAGGAAACTGCGCCTGTAGTGGGCGCTTGACCAATGCCTATGCACGGTCCGCAGGCATTTTCGAGGATTCTGGCGCCTGACTGAATTAGTGGCTCTAATTCTCCCATTGAAGCCAAATTCACCATCGCTTGTCTTGAACCGGCAGAGACTGTCAAGCTAATATTTACAGCAATTCTCTTGTTTTTCAACAGTGCTGAGACGATTTTAAGGTCCCTGAGCGAAGAGTTAGTACAGCTGCCAATACAAACTTGGTCCACTGGTGTTCCCTCTATCTCTGCTACGGTTCTGACGTTATCTGGGCTGTGGGGTAATGCGATTAGAGGTTCCACTTTGGAAAGATCGATTTCAAGGGTTTCATCGTACTCTGCATCATCGTCTGCTTTGAGCTCAAGCCACTGTTCTACACGTTGCTGACTTTTCAAAAATTCCATTGTAGTTTTGTCCGAGGGGAAAATTGAGGTGGTACAGCCTGTTTCAGTTCCCATATTGGTGATTGTGCCACGTTCTGGCACACTAAGCGTTTCTACACCTGGACCATAATACTCGAGGATTTTGTTGACTCCACCCTTCACGGTGAGTATTTTTAAAATTTGTAGTATCGCATCTTTAGCTGAGACAAATGGCTGCAGCTTTCCAGTGAGTTTTATACCGACGACTTTAGGCATTTGTAGATAGAATGGTTCACCGGCCATAGCGGCTGCAACATCTAAGCCTCCAGCGCCAATGGCTATCATGCCCATGCCTCCTGCGGTTGGGGTGTGGCTGTCACTGCCCAAAAGTGTCTTGCTTGGTCGGGCAAAGCGTTCAAGGTAAAGCTGGTGGCAGATGCCGTTTCCTGGACGTGAAAAGAGTATGCCGTACTTAGCGGCGACACTCTGGAGATAGCGATGATCATCGGCGTTTCTGAAATCGTTTTGTAGCATATTATGATCGACGAAGCTAACGCTGAGTTCAGTTTTGACTTTAGGCACGCCCATAGCTTCAAATTCGAGATATGCTAAGGTCCCCGTACTGTCTTGGGTTAAAGTATGGTCGATTTTGATGGCGATTTCTTCGCCCGCCTCGATATTGCCTTCGATTAGATGTTTAGCCAAGATTTTTTGGGCTAGAGTTTGCTTCATTTTTCCGCCTCGTTTTGTTAAGTGTTACCTGTTGTTATACGCCAATTGGAGGGGCAAAATTTTAAGTTTCGTGTATGGATTGAAGGTTTAAATGCTAATTCAGCGATAAACACAATTGCTATTCACTGGAGAAAGAAACTGTGTCGTTTAAAGGTAAAATGCAGGAATCCGCCAAAAGCAAAAACTCCCCCCTCATCTTAGCCTTAGATTTTCCTTTTGAGTCTGCTGAAAATCGCAACAACATCCTTATTAAAGCACAGAAAATCCTCAAAGCTGTTCACCCTTATATTTGCGCAGTAAAAATCAACCATCATCTCACGTTGCCGTTGGGGACTTTTGATGGCGTCCAATACCTTGTGGAGCAAATTCGTGGGCAAGGAATGCTAGCGATTATGGATGCCAAAGTTAATGATATTGGCGCAACTAACCAGGTCATTGCTGAATACTACTATGCGGCGGGTTTTGATGCTATTATAGCAAATCCATTTGTGGGTTGGGAAGAAGGCTTAAAACCACTCTTTGATGTCTCAAAACGCCTCAATCGAGGTGTTATTTTGCTTACTTACATGAGTCATAAAGGTGCTAGTGAAGGTTACGGACAAACTGTGATTGATCCCATTACTGGTCTACAAATGCCTCAATACATTGCTTTTGCCAAAAAGGCTGTGCAATGGGGTGCTGATGGTGTTGTGGTTGGTGCAACACAACCCGAAAAAATCTCAGAGATTAAACAGATTCTAATGGATAAAGCCGCAATATACTCGCCAGGTGTGGGTGTCCAAGGCGGGGGGGCAGAAGTTGCAGTTAAGGCAGGTGCCAATTACCTTATCGTGGGCAGGGAAATCACTATGGCCGAGGATCCTGCGGAAGCCGCTATGCGGCTATGCGCTCAAATAAGACGAGTTTAACGGTTTATCTGCCGCGTTTGTTTTCCCAGAGTTCCTTCTTTAGCAGGTCGCGTACCGCGCTTCGGATGACGCTGCTTCGGCTGGGGTACATGTTTGCCCGCACTAATTCATCTAGACCTTCCAAATACGCCTCTGGCAAGAGGACTGTTACAAGCTTCATTTTATTTTCTCTCCCAAACTATGTTAGGCATATAACATGTAGCAAATATAAGAGTTAGCCCGGCAAGTCGTAATCACAAATACTTGAGCTGATCTAGTTTTCCTAAGTAAGTGCCGTCTAATAAATATAGTTCCGACTCTTTCATTTCAACTGCTGCCGACCGCAACACAGGTCCCATCAACGATTCAGTATCTGACTGTTTTCTTTTTCGGGTTTCATTTATGGGTTTGCCGCCCAGGAAATCATTGAAGCTGGGCATAATGTAGATTTCTGATGTTTTAAGCTTGATATTGTAATGTTGTTCCAACGTTTGCTCAACTGAGTCAACAATTTTTACGTTATTTTTGCGCAATAATACCTGTGCAAGTTCTTTGCCGTCAACATTTGCTCTCAGCCAAACCTGTTTTGTGATTCTACAACCGGTTGGGTCATGGAAAACCACTGTTGGATGTAGATGCCCCATCACCAAGGTCTTGCAACGCAATAGTCGTGGTGAGGGCCATTTGTGTCCATGGAAAACGCCAACGTCGCCAATAACTTCGCCAGTTGCTGGTAGCAACTGTATGTCTTCTGGTAATAGTGGCTGAATGTTTGCGTCATGGTTGCCTCTAACAATGGCTATGTCAGTGACATAATGTTTAAGGTTCTTAAAGAATTCCGGGATGTCTTGCCATTCAGCTCGCTGGCTGGAAACCACTGTATATTTTACGTCTCCTAAGATGATAAGACGGTTGGGCGTGTATTTGCTTAAGATAGATGTTAATTTAGAAAAAATTTTGTTGGTTTGACTTGGTACATGGATACCTTTTTGCTGCAGCTCTATTTCCCAGCCGATATGTGGGTCAGCGATGAGGAGAGTCCTGGTTTTTAGGGTTTTCACGAGCGCTGCAGGGTGAGGCAGAAGCATATTAAACATTAGGTTTTATCAGGCTCATGATTTGTTCATGAATTTCTATGTTATTCGAAGCAACAAAATTGAGTGTTTGTTTGGGGTCCAAGGGTACATTAATTGGTTTGTTAGAGGCATCCGTGATGACTCCTCCTGCCTCTTTCAAGATGAGGAAACCGGCTGCCACATCCGTAGTACGGATTTTCCCACGTAAATCTATGAAACCGTCTGTTAATCCTGAAGCCACATAACAGATTTCAAGGGCGTTGGCGCCGAAGTGCCGCGTATGCCTTGTGTTGTGTATAAAAGAGGTAAAAGTTGCTATGTCAGCTTTTATTTTATAGGTATTTATGTCTAAGCCTAAAACAGCTTCATCTAGGGCTTTTGTTTTGGATGTTTGAATGTGTTCACCGTTGTTGAAGGCACCTTTTCCTCGAAAAGCCAGGTATGTGCTATCGTGAGCTAAATCGGTGACAATCCCCGCATAGACGGCGGAAAGTTGAGGTTTATCTGAAATTGCGATAGAGGAAGCGTAGAATGGTAAGCCATGGGTTAGATTGGTTGTCCCGTCGATTGGGTCAACGCAAACAAAGCATTCGTCGGGCGAATCGCCGATTTTTTTGATGCCTGATTCCTCACTGATAAGAGTGAAAGAAATATTGTGAATTTGGAGTGTCTTTACAATGGCGTTTTCGGCAGCTAAATCCACCGGTTTCATAAGGTCGCCACCTGCTCCTGTGCCTAGATTTTGATGTGGCTCCCGAACGGTTTTTAGGCAGGGTTTAATGGCGTTTTGTATGTTGATGCTGCATTCGGATAAGACCTGTTGCCAGTCAACGGTAGTATTCATTTCTTAACCTCCCAATTGTATTATGAGTAGACAAGTTGATAAATAACGCTAGCAAAAGAATCTTCACTTTTTGGTGTCTTGAGTGGTTTATTGGGTTTTGTGGCTGATTGATTTTTCGTTCGGGCTCTCAATTAAAATAGTTGATGAATGGGCAGAGTAGAGTTAAAACGGTAGTTACTTGTAAGACTCTAACTTTGAGCAATTGATAATCTGATTGTTGCTTGTTTATTTCCTCTATATGCGTTACTTATAAAAACTAGGCAAACAAACCATGTATTAAATTAGTTGAATTGACTCAGTTAGGGCATGGCGTAAAATGGCTACTTCCATCTGGGTAATATTGAAGAAAACTTTCAGCATAGCGTTAGTTTTTAACGCGCTTATCTCGGTAGCATGCGTTGCGGGGATAATCTATGGTTACTACCAAGCATACCCCTACTGGCAGCCATATACGCCATTCCTAATTAACGGAAATGTCTTTTGGTTGGCATTGGCCGCGGGGATCGTTAACATTTTTCCAAGTGCTGCTATTGGGCGTGCTCTGCATACTGGAAGATTCCTTTTTCATCACTACGTCTATGGCTTTTTTGTTCTGGCTTCATCTTCAGCTTTTGTGATGGCATTTACTCCTATTCCGTTGCCTAACCTCTTCTTTGTCGATAACAGCACAGTTTCTGTTAACGCTGGTCGGGTGTTCTTCTTGGCGGGTTTAGCTCTGTTTCTTGATGATTTGCCTGATGTTTCCAAACATGTGGCGTCAATTTTAAATTGGATAAAGGCGCAAGCGTGTCGGGGCAGAAAAACTCTTCATCTTCTCCAATTAGTATTAGGTGGATTTGCCATGTATTGTAGCCTCTCGATTCTCTTCTCTACGCTGCAGTATAGCGAGAGGGCTATACCTAACTCCTTTGTTATAGTGAGCCTTTTCATAACCAGCATAACTTCATTTGCTCTCGTAAAACGTAAAGCATGGCTCAACATCACTTCTCCATAACGGAAACCTTCTACGATTTTTGCTTTGTAATTTCTTTACCGATGGTTTCGAGTTCACTACGGCTTAATTGGTGTTTGCTTTTGTGTGTGGTTAAAAAGTTTGGCAGCTGTTCGAGTTTTAGGCTTGGTACAGTGGGGCTGTTTAAGTGAAAGTTGGCATGTCTGTTAGTGAAAACCACTATGCCTTTGACCCAAATCCCAGAAAGTCTCAGGTTTGCCGAAGTGTCGATTATACGTTTTACCTTTGTAGCGTTACGTTTAACTTGACGGCTGGGGCTTGGAGTTCGTTTCCCATTTCGTTGCCATTCGTCGTCATTGCAGCTTATACTGCCTCGCCAATTTTTGGTCTCCAAAACAAACACTCCGTTTGGGGCTAAAACCACGTGGTCAATGTCTCCTTCGCCGCCTTGAAGATAAAGGTCGTTTATCAGGTAATAATCATCGTTTAAGGCGTTGTTGAGGTACGATGCGACTTGTTTTTCGCCTTCCCAACCGCCGCGGAAGATGTGGTACTTGCGCAGGTAAAAGTAACTTGCGATAAGCGGGGAGAGAAGGAAAATCAGTCCTGCTGCCTCGAATACACCTGCGTGCTTGGTATAGATAATTCGTATAGATAATCCCAAAAAAACAGTGCCGAAAATCAGTAGGCAAAGTGCAGCCTTAACTAAGTTTTTTAAAGTTTGGTTTTTGAGATAGTTGCTTTGGGCTTTAATTTTGCGCATAAAGAATTGATTAGATATGATGAAATATTATAGTCCTTAGGTTGCAGGCATTTTGTCAAATGCTGAAATTTGGATTTTTCGTGTTGGAGCGCCGAGATTCTTTTACGTGTTATCTTCCTGTGTAGCTTGTTTAACTGGAGTGTTGGCTAAAAAGAAAAGATAAAGAGTTTGGCTGCGTTATTTGGCAGCTGCTTTTGCGAGTTTCTTAAGGATGGCTTCTTTTGCGATAGTGTAGGCGATTTCGTAGTCGAATAGTCCCTGTGGTTCAGCGGTTGCACGCTTTATCATTTCGGTCTCGGTTTTAATTTTTAGTTTGCCGATGGCCAAAGCCCCGATTCCCCATGTGCTTGTCTTTAGTGTGATGCTGTCGTCGTTGGGTCCTAAACCTTCAACACCAAGCGGCTTAATGGCATTAATGTCTGCGACAATTTTACATTTGGTTGCAGTTTCTAGATCAGTTTTGCTAAGCAACTGGATGCCTCCTGCGCCTGCGGCAAGGATGATTTCAGCATCTTTGACTGCTGCGGATGTCTGCTCTGGTTTGTTGACTTCGACGACTTTGACCCGGGCGGCACCGCATTCAGCGTTAATTTTGTCAGCGATTACTTGTCCCTTAGTTAAAGAACGGCTGGTGATAGTGACATCTGCTTCCTCTGAAGCATAAATTCTTGCTGCAGTTTGTCCTACTGGACCTGTGCCTGCTAACACAGTGATTTTTTTCCCTTTCAGTTCACCCAGTCCCTTTTCTTTAGATGCGCCGAAGGTTTTGGCGACTGCTGCTGCTGCTGTGCTATATCCACCCCTTGGGTCAACAATGATGCTGTTCCCCCATGGTGCGGATTTCATTGCTTTCTGTGTTGCTGCCACGACTTTTTCGACTTCTTCAAAGTTGCTGCCGTTGATGAAGACTTTGGTATGGGCTGCTCCGAGAGGTCCTCGTGGGAATAGGAGGTCAAAGACTATTTTTGGTGCATCCTCGCTTGTGACATTTTCGTACTTGAATATCATCGAGTCGGGGAATGCATCGATGGCGACGAGCATGTCAAATGGGCTGCAGTATTTGTCTGTGTCTAAAAAAACGAAAACTGTTTTGAAAGTTGGTTGTGCCAAATTTTTTACACCTTTAACTGTTTGTGATGCTGTTTAATGATTTAAGAATTATCCAATGCTTTATTTTTCTGCTTAATGCAGATTTGTTTATTTATGTTTCACCGTTTAATCTTGGGTTGGAAAAGAAAACTCTATTTTTCTTTCGCCTTTTTTAATTAGACATGATTTTTGAAAACCTGCACTTTTCTGGCTGAGGAGGTTTTATGTCTAGAAAAGAAAAATTTTATATGAAGAGCTGAAGACTACAAGGGCATGGCGCCTAGAAATCGAAAATCACACAAGAAATCGGTAAAAACCGGAAAGTTGCAGACGCGGCAACGTAACAAATCAGTTTGGATAGCGTTGGCCGTTATTTTAGTTATTGTAATAGTTTTCGGCGTCATAGCTTCTCTTAACCCAACCTGGAACCCATCAAGTAGTGTGGCAACCCCGACGCCGTCCCCGACTCCAACCAAGATACCTGCTTCTGCGGATCCATATTCTGGAGCAACCCAAGTTCTTTTACGTACTTCTTTTGGCGACATAACCATAGCTTTACGTAATGATATGCCTATAACGACTGGTAACTTCATAAAACTTGCAAATCAAGGAACATATAATGGTAGTGCGTTTCATCGGATAATCGATGGCTTTATGATTCAAGGGGGACAACCTGCTGAAAATGGATTAAGCGACCCTAATGTTCCTAACATTCAAGATGAGTTTACAACAACTAATCACAACTATAATGGAACCATTTCCATGGCTAATACAGGTGCACCGAACAGTGGAAGTAGCCAATTCTTCATCAATGTCGCGAACAATAATAGCACCGCTTTTGACAATAGCTATGTATCTTTCGGCAAAGTGGTGTCAGGTATGGATGTAGTTATGGCGATTGCGCATTTGCCTACTGACTCAAACGATGCTCCATTGCAGGCAGTTCCTATAATCGGGGCAAAAGTTTTGTCGTAAAACAACGACTAACTCCCAGAATTATTTGTTTTTCTGTTTTTTTGGTTGTTATCAGGACAAAATTAGACTTGGGCAAGGAAAATTTTTCTCTTTAATAGAAGAAATGACTTGGTGGGGGGTTGATTCTTCTTCTTTTTCCGATTGTGTTGGCTGTTTGAACTCTTAAACTAAATGCTTACCCCGACTAAACGACCTGATCCATGAGTTGCTCTCTTGAAAAAATATTTTTCCCTTGCTTAATTTTGATGGTTAACAATAACCCTAATAGGGCATATACTATACATTTCTAATCTGGTCAAAACTATGTCTAATCAAACAAACCCAACAAAAGTTTTACTTCACACAAACATGGGCGACATAACAATCGCTTTACGCAGTGACATGCCAATAACCGCAAATAATTTCAAAAACCTTGTTCTGAAGGGAACATTTAACGGAGTAATCTTTCATCGTGTCATAGATGGCTTTATGATTCAAGGCGGCGACCCTACAGGAACTGGATACGGCGATCCCTCCATCCCTAATATACCTGATGAATTTACACGGAGCAACCGCAATCAACGTGGAACCATTGCAATGGCAAATGCAGGTCCAAATACAGGGAGCAGTCAATTTTTCATCAATTTAGTGGACAACAATTTCTTAGATGGTAAACATCCTGTCTTTGGAAATGTTGTGTCGGGGATGGATGTTGTTGACAAAATCGCAAAGGTGAAAAAAAACTCACGCGATAAACCCATAACTGATGTTACAATCATTACCGCTACAATGCTGCCATAAATAAAATAAGAAATTAGAAATTTCTACTTTTTATTTTCTTCTTTTGGCTTTGAACCGATTTCGACAACTTGGATGCTTATCTGATACTTTTTCCCAGCTGCTACCATCTTGCCTGTTCCGTAGTATCCTCTACTGCCTGTTTTGAAATCTTTCTTATCAATGATGAAATTTTGTTTATCGCCATTTAATTGGATTGTTGCTATGTTGGGTTGATCACTCATTTTCGATGTCTCCTTAGGTGGTATTATTCGCGGTTGCTTTTCACCTTTTCCCTCCAAACAGTTGTGAGAAGGCAATAACTTATTTTCTAGGAATACTGCGCTATCCATCAAGAAATTAAATCAAAATAATTATAACAAACTATTTCTTCATAAAAGAGTGGTCATGTATGAGATTTCCGTTCAAATCGCCAGTTTGATGAGCAAATCAAAAAATCATAATTTAAGCAAAGGGGTACTGTGTTTTATTCTTTCCCATAAAAGGATACAGAAAATTTCGAGAAAAACTACCTGCTCTTTGCGGTAAAAAAATTGTTTTTTTACCAATTTACCTAATTTGCATGATTGCCTTAGCTCTTGTTATTTTTATCACGTTTGATTCATTACCCACTATCTTAAGCGTCGAGGAAGTAAACGGGGTATTACTTTCCTTGTTTCCATTATTCGGTGTATTAATTGTCGAGGTTGTTGGTCTATTGCTTGTGTGGCAACTTTGGTTCTGGCGAAACCGTCTGAAAGCAAAGTATGGATCGGTGGCGTATCAGCGGGTGTTTCTTTTTGGCTTTGGAGGGATAGTTTGGATATTAACGGTTGCCCTTAGTGAATACATTCCGTTTTATTCATTTGCGCTATCTTTCTGGAAGAGCGAGTTTCAGCGTTTTTTATGGAGAAAGCGGGAATTAAATAGGGAATAAGGCGGTTAAACATGGGATTTGCATTATTGCCCTTAAAGTATAGTTTATAGTATGGTAAACAAAAACGTATTCTCGCGTTTTTGTAAATAAGCGTTTTTACATATTGGCGCGAATGAGGCGAAAAGCCGTTAGTTTTACGCGAATGCGGGTGTTTTCAAGCTCTATTCTATGGTGAAAAGCGTTTAATGCATATAATCACCATAAAAAACCATTTTGGGGATACAAGAGAGAATAATAAGCTACAGGCTTGACAATGCAAGAACAAAAATCTAAGCGATGTATTCGCTCACTTCAATCTCAATAGCGACACTTCAAGGTAACCATCTCGCGTTAATATTACTGTTCTAGATCGAGCTTTCAAGAAACCAGAACTCATGATTAATGAGGATGAATCGAATGACAATTCGCCCGAAATAATCGCAGAATCCTAGCCAGAATATTCCTGAGTTCCAACAATTTTCATCATAAAATGCAGGGTTCAGACATAAGTTAATCCAAAAACTACACCTTTTCCATCTGCCTAGTGTGAACATTTTTTTTCAAAAACGAACTTAGTAAACTATAATTCAAAGATATTCCTTTTCTCAGATATGAGCCGTCAAACTAAAAGCCTACAAACATTACTGACAGTTCATTTGATAACCTCAACTCTAAGCAATAGTTAATCCTATATCGGCTCAGTCAATACCTAACCTATCAGTTCCAGAGCTTAGCCTTTGGGCTTTTTTATTTTCTAAAAGATCACCAATTAACTGCAAAAAAATAATTTTCTAAGGCAATGTTTGCGCCCTTCCTTTTTAAAACCTAACTTCCCCGCAGAGCAAAAAACAGGTACCTTCTATTCTTTAAAGCTGTTGCAGTTAGCAAAAAATAAGCTCGGTGTTTTCAGGTTGGACAAAAAAAGTTGATTTACAGCGCCGACAAGGTTCACTAACAACTTCCCTAACTCTGCGGCAGATAAAACAACTTATTGCACCTTGATTATAAGAAATAATTGATTTAGTTTTTAGCAAGTATTATGGAAGGTGTTCTTACGATTCACAAGATTCTGCCAACCAACAAACGACTACATACGCTTGTTAGCAACAAATGTTAATTCTCTAAGGCGCGCGTTCCTGGTGGTTTGGGACAACTCAGTCAAGAACCGCTATGCGAATAAACGACGACAATACAACAACTAAGGATATTAGCGCCGACATAAAACCATGTCGCTCGTTTTAGCCGACCGCCAGTTTAATTGTATTCTGCACCATCCTTGCTGAACACCGTAATATTTTTGGGTAAGCGAAATACGGTGTTCAAAAAGAAAAAAAAGTCAACTGTGAAGTTGGTCATATTCTATCACAGCATACACTTCAGTCACTCTTAGTGCAGCATGATCGGCTTTCTGGCCAACCTGCAGACTATCGATGTCACTGTTAGTCCATGCCGCCCCAGTGTTGGGATTAACCGGCCACGTATAGTTAACCCTTGAATAAGTAATAACAATGTTCTGGTCAGTTCCCGAATAGAAAGTAGACTGCGTCTGCAACGCAGGCAAAACAATACTAGGCCCAGTTGTACCCCTAGCCACTACATAAACGGCAACTTTGCCAATACTCATCCCTGAACTATAACCACTTAAACTTGGAACGGAATAGGTGTCACGCTCAATATTGTAAGAGTTTGAACCAACCCAAGTACTATCGCCATCTCCCACATCCGTGTTGTCATCGACCTTTAAGTAGTGAGAAGTACCGCCAGACAGATAACTAAACTCAAGATATGCTCCCTCACCCCAAGGAACCAACGTTTCATAACGCCAATGAGAAAGCTCCATTCCAACAACCGTAATCTGAATAATTGAAGTGCCCATAAGTCTTGCAGAAGACTTAGAAGGATCATTCCCATCAAAACCCGGTAGCGTTTCAAAAGTAACCGCTGGGCAATCCTCATTTAGCATCACATGCAACGCCTGAGTTCCGTTGAACGCCTGACCCATTAACGTTTGAGAGTCTCCTACACCTTGAAGTCGAATGTAAAATCCATGGAAAATTTTTGCTTCGTTAACCAACGTCTCGTTTGTTCTGTAACCAAGCATGTACGCTTGGTCCCTGTATGGGTAGTCATGTCTGTTAATGCCTGTTGTAGTAGCCTCAACTAAGTATACCTGGGCTTCTCCCATGTGAAAACCCACATATGCTTTTATCGTGTTATTGCCCACGAAGTTGCTTATCGCTCTTGTTTCTGGCTGATTAAAAGGTGTGTCTGACCCATAGTCATAGTTTCTGTTAACATCCACCCCGTTGGCGTTTTCGCGAGTGTTACTTACATACCCATCAGGATTATTGCAGGGCACAAGCACAATCCGAATGTGGTTATCAAGTATATGCTTCCAGTTGGGGGCAGTTTGATACAGGTTGTCAAAGACGTGTGCAAGGTTGAGTGCGCCAGCCACTGCCGCCTTCTCATTTCCATGGATACCAGCAACTATCAGGACCACCTCGCTGCCAGAGCCTATTTGAAGAGCGGTTATATCTCTTCCTTGAACGCTTGTACCAAGGCTAAAAGTTGACACTTCACCATCATCGTTGTTGTCTATGCTTGTTATTGCATTTTGGATGTCAGAGAATGATATGAATTCATAGCCGTTAGCGTACCAATGCTTCAGGTAATTGCTTGTTGGACATTTGTCATAGCCAATCTCAAAGTCCACTTTATCAAGCCAAGGATAGAAAATTAGATTTCTACAGTTCCAATCATTAGAAAAAATTGCTTCAAGATCAACTGCTAAGATACCTTCTCCGCCATAGAAGTCTCCATGCACTATCGCTGCGTAGTTTTGGCTTCCATACTCTTTTGCCACTATGGTGTGTGAGGCGTAGCTGTTCCAGTAGGCTGAATTAGAATTGACTGTTCGCAAGTAACCGTCGGCATCGCTGTAGAAAGGCACGACTGCGCCGTTGGGAAAGTAGCTCCAATCCATGTTGAAGGTTATGTTCTGCATGTCAGCGCCTGAGGGGTCTTTGACTGAGGTAGCGTTTGAATGTTTATACGAGGCTTGCAAAGGTCCCCATCCGTCACCGTAGTTGGTGTCGTCTTGCCTGTAGACTTGGGAGGTGTAGCTGAACATGTGGCATAAAACCGGGATATCGACGCTGGCTTCTTGGATAAGGCTTGCGCCCCAGAGGTTAAATCTTCCAGGAAGCTCGTTAACAATGTTTGGCGCAACAATTAACGCGTGCGCTTTACTTATTATTCCATGAGATACCTGGCTTGGATCTACTATGGCGTAGTTGTAGCCAAAGTTATAGAGCATATCAGCCCAGTCGCCCAGCCATGGGTAACTGGTTTCGTTGCCAAAAATCACTATGTCTCTTTCACATCCAACTGTGGGCCAATACGTAATTTCTATCTGTGCAGTGTATACCTTAACCTCATAGCTTCCATAGTAGCTTCTATAGACAAATTTTAATCGTACGTTGTCAAGTGTCTCCCAGGAATTCACCCAAGAAGTGATGTCGATGTCCTCCCATGCACCATCACCGTAGTAGGGGCCATACTGGGGCGTGACTATGTAGTTTTGGTAGAAAACATACGAAGAACTGGTAAGGGTGGTGTTTTTGGCTTGCGCTACTGAGGCATTAAACTGCATACGACTTTGAGGATCGGTTTGCCCGCAAAATAATTTTAGTTTTACCGATTCTATCTTGCCTTGCCCATTGGTGGGGTTTGAGAAGTAGAAGAAAGCTTCAGCATCTCCAGTATCGTTTCCGCTTTCGTATATGAAGTTACTGACGCCTTCCTGTAAGTACGGCGAAGCCCCAACTTCATTCCAGACATCGTATGTCCCACTGAAATAGTCAACCGAAATAGTTTCAGTTTGAGGAACAAGGTGTATGCTTGCATCGCCATATACCCTCATCTGATTCAATGGCTCCTCGGGGAAAAAATCCTTAGGATAGTAGCCTGTTTTGTTTAAAGGAGGTTGATTATCACCACCTGGCCAATAGGCGTTATAGCCTGTGCTAAGTAGGCTACTTGAGTAGTACACTCCAAAGTAGTCACTTGAGGCTTGATCTAATGCATCATGTACAGATAAGCCATCAGTTAGGGCATAGTCGTAGAATTTCTTTATAAACTCCTTGCAATTTGTGACTCCTGTTTGCTCAAAAAAAGTATTGATGGGCAAACCGCTTAGCATAGGTGAATAACCATAGAAGCTTATGTAGCATTGACCATAGGAATCGGGCCGTGCATAGCCATCAGAACTCATAAATGGGTGGTTATCACTGCCGTCTCTATGAGTCCAACCAATGGGTGTTCCGGGATCCTCAGAAGGCAGGATAGTATCGTAACATCTCACAGTTCCATCAACAACTGGATTGTGTGCTTGAACACATATCCATAAGAATGTAAAGAAATGCTCACCCAAGCCTGTTTCAGCAGTCAAGTTTATGTCTCTTATTGGGCGGCCGTTGCAATCCTGATAAGAACGACCCAAAGATGAAAAATGACCAGCATGAAATACCGTCGTTCGGTCATAATTCTGCTCGTCGGAATAAGCGTTATCATATACATCTCCATAAACTGTACCAGACCCATGTAAGTTCGTCGTATCATATCCATAATCTTCAGTTAGGTTTCCTATGTAATTGCATACTTCTGCCGTTGCGCTTTCCTCCTGTGTATCAGCATCATCATTATTATAACCATCCTCTGTGCCTTCACATGAGTATATTCGAGATTTGCTATTGTGCGCCGGTGTACTTGCGCTGACACTTGGTGACGACACTACAAGCAATGCACTGAAGAGAATTGATATGCAAATGAGAATCCCCCAGAATCTTCGATAAGCAATCTTGCCTCTACTTGACGTCGATTTTATCACGCCAAATAGAAGTCCACTGAATATTGCGATTGGAATAAGTAATTGTTGACTAAATCCGTTGGAAATCTCTTGGGAATTAATGGTTTCATCCATGCTTGAGCGTGCTAATCCGCTGTCAACGACAAGCTCTTGCATCGCACTCACTTCACCGGTGTCAGCCCAAATTATAACCGCCATGCTGGAAACATCGCCTGGGTAGAACTTGTCAAAGCCTATTGGAACATACCATGCAGGATACAATGTAAAGGGGTCTCTACCTCGTGCATCAATCTCATTATTGTAGTTTAGGTAAGCTATTGATTCATGACCCAACGACTCCGGCGCAATCTTGAATTCAGTAACAGTCTCTAATGTTCCATTTTCGGAGATTACTTGATAAGAAAAGTTTTTGGAAGCTTCAATAGCTATTGCAGTAGCTTCCTTCGCTGAAATCTTAGGAGTACCTGATATCTTGTACAGTGGCCAATTGTTTAAGAACCCTTTCAGCTGTCCTCCTTCATAGCTCAGAACAATGTTTTTTCTGTCAGCTCTAGTTCCGTTTGCATCAATGTATGTCCAAATGTAATCAGAGTTATTCTGGTCAGTAGTCGTAACCCTAAGTTGTATGTTGTCTGAAGGTTTAGTTATGTTTAAATTTCCATTGGTATCGTTTAGTATTGCAGAAAGTGAGCCATAGAAAGAGTCACGCGTGTAGTTTTGGAATCGTTCTAAGAAACTTTTAGCCATTTCAACCGAGTTTGCAGCGGATTGCTTTAATGCGAGACTTCCTTCTTGATCGCTTAAATAAATCTCGTGTAACTGGTTATTCACAAAGGAGCAGCTTACTCTGAGTTTGCTCTGGCTAGAAGACAAGTAAACGTTGGCTTCTTCTTGGGCAAGACTAATATGCTGACTATCTCTTTGCGCACTCTGATTAATTGCATACAGATCTGTCTTTAGACCCATTACATCGTTTAAAACTGATATTGTTTTATCTTGGACATTTAGCTCGGCTGCAAAAGCTGTAGGGAGCGTATACACGTAAACCATGGAAGTAAGCAAGGCAATAATAAAACCAAGTATAACCAAGTCTTTATTAGCCAACTTCACTATTGATCACACCTAACAATCGCTGCTTGCGTGCTTCTCATATTTACTGTTTGTCACATATTTTGTGTTTAAGTAGATGAAGCCGCGGAGTCATTTATTAACTACAAATGCCATTCCACTTCCGATGTTGTTAAAAAAATGAATAAAATAGTAATCTTACGATATCCTAATTGTAACAAATAATGACACATATGGCCAGTGCTAACTTTTTTCTTGATACCTTCTATAGACTATCAGAATTACTAAACCGACTACAACAACTATTGCGACCAAGCCTAATATTAGGAGTGTTGAAATGGACAAGTAATAAGAACCTACAGACGGTGGTGTGCTGGTCGTTGTAGTTGCAGATGTGGCTGTTGGGCTCGGTGAAGCAACGGGCAATATATTGTTTTCTAAAAATGTATCTGGAGCGGATGAAATATCGATGTATGTTTCCTTTATATTTGATAATGTATTATTTGAAGCTCTATTATGGTCACCATAATCGAACTCAATGCCACAGCGTAAATTAGAAATGTTGTTTCCGATAACACTATTGTAAGACCCGAAAACGCTAATTCCACAACCATAATCTTGGAGACCACCCAATATGGTGTTATAAGTAATCTTGTTATTTTCAGCAGAATAACCTATTCTTATCCCATGTTCACCGCTTTTAATTGTATTTTCTGTGATAATGCAGCCATAAATACTAGGTGCATATATGCCTATTCGGAATTTTTCTATACTAAAATTTTTAATAGTTACAGCCGTAGATTCAATTGTTATTGCAGTATCCGTTCCAGGGACGATACCTCTTCCTAGAAGGGTATGGCCTTTGCCGTCTAGTATAATGTTGTCGCATTTGATTATGAGTTGGTATTTTGTGATGTCCCCCGTTAGGGTGTAGGTTCTTCCGTTTCGCTGTATTGGAGCTGTTTTTGGGTCGATACTTCCGTCCTCTGTAATGGAAATTTCAGGCATGTTTTCCGTGGGTTTTGGGTTACCGACAAGGTTTGCGTTAACGACTTCAAACCCTAAGCTAAACAGTATAACAAAGGAAAGAACCAATACGCCAATTGTCTTCTTCAACATAGCTTCCTCATTCACAAACTGGCTAAAAACAAGCAGGTATAAAAGGTTTTTAGTCAAGCTTTCTTGACTATCATACTGAAAAAGAAATAACCGCTCGAAAGTTTATCAGCCAAGAAACTTTTTTGGAGGCGTTTCAATAAAAAGATGTTTTCCCGCTTATGAGAACAACCAAAGAGAGAATTATAGGTTTTTTAAAATATCAAACATTAAGCCGCAGTGGCTCATTGCAGCGCTGGCAGTGAGGTTAGAGTGAAAAAAATGTTTTCATCATTCAGTCACTATGCATTTTGATCAGTTAACGCTTTTATTCGACTTTTAGGGCTTGATTTTTTTGGTTTAAACTTTCTTAAATCGAGCTTTTTATTTGACGCCATTTCCTGGCAGATGAACCAGGAATCTCAAAACCAAGTTGTCCTCTTCGCCACTGGAGTGTGCTCATCGATGATGATGTCGCATACCAACTGCAGTCCCGTCTTAAACTCGATTCCTTTCTCTTGGCACTTCTTCTGGTTGGCATATAGCTTCAAGCCGTCAGGAACTGCGAGGTTTAGTTAGAGGGATGTTATGTAGTCGTGGCTTAGCACCGTTCCCATGGTTGAGGAATGGTTGTAACCGACCATCTGGGTGTTTTGGTTGTATTTGCGGCATACGGTATCGTCGATGATCTTGTACTCAAATGACGTGCCCAGGCTTGCTTCCTAAGAAGAATGGTTTTGGCTTGGTTGGTTACAGCTTTGATGTCCCATTTTGGATCTGTTATGAATCTGTTGAGGCTGCTTTGGTTTTTTCTGTCGAGGAAGAGTTCATTGACGCTTTTGACGTTGTGTTCTCCGTTTCCAGCTACCATTAAGCCTATCTCGGTTCTGCAGAAGTTTTGAAATTGAGGCTTGCTGAAGTGTTTTTTGAATTTTGAGAAAAGGTTCTTAATTCTGCGCGGTACGCCCGCTATAAACCCAAACATGAACTATACTATATAATCCATTCTAGAAATAAGCGTTAGACACAAAACAAGCTAAAAATACAAATATTCAGATATGTTAAACAAACTTATTCTTGTTTAGCTATAATTCTTTCAACTTCTCCTATCTATTTGCTGATGGTATAGTATTTCTCTTTGAAGGTTTTGTAATTGTTTCTGGAAGTTCTATCGATGCCTAATTTTTCCGGTGTGAAGGATTCGAATCCCAGCCAATACACCAATTCAGCCGACCGTGAGAATTCCTTGAGGCGCTTGAGGATAAACATGGCGCAGAAAAACGATTTTTAGAACCTTCATAAACTAATAATCAGATTATGGAAATAGGGAATAAGTCGTATCTGGATATCTTCTCCGCTTCAAATCATTGCTACACCGCTAGAAACACTTTTTGGAATTACTACCCCATTAGTCTTTTTCTTTAAATTCGGATTGGGAATAATATTCCTATTAACAGGTTTCTTAATGTGCACTAGAGCTCTCCAATTTTTTGGTTTAGACTACATGGTTGTTTTATACCTGTACTTTCCTGAAGAGAGCAAAATTCAACAGAATGAACTCTATTCTGTGCTTAGACATCCTACATATGCTGGCGCGATACTGATTTGCCTTGGAGGCGCTTTTTTCACTAGCGGTGTTTGCGATTTTTCTTGCTGGTTTCTATATTCATGTAACTTTAATTGAGGAAAGAGAATTGATGCAGCGGTTTGGTGAATCTTATCGTAATTATCGCAATAAAGTTCCCGCCTTCTTTGTTAATCCGAAGGACTTAGGTAAGCTTTTCCACTTTCTTGTTGGGAAGAATGACCGCAATTGAAGAAGTTCTGATTTCCGAAAAATATCAAGAAAGGTTGCAACATAAAAGAGTGTTTTTTGTGGTAATGTAATTGGTGCGGTCGCCGGGATTTGAACCCGGGATCATTAGCTTGGAAGGCTAAAGTCCTAAACCAGACTAGACGACAACCGCCAATGTTTTTCTGAGCAGAGGTTTTCTCATGGCTTTCTAGGTCATGGTTTTTATTTTTTTGGTTTTGACCTATTTGACCACTTATTCTCTTCTCAGTTGTCAGATTGATGTTTTGTGTTTTTAATAAAGTTTTCAGAGATTCTATGTTTTGAGGATGATATTTGAATTGGGGTTTGCCATTGGTTTTGCCAATTTAGTGTCTTGCTCTGCTATAGGCTAATTGTCCATTGGCTTTTATGAATAATTGTATGGTGGAAACTTTGCCACAAACTGCGCATTCAAATTTTATGCACTTATACCTCATACTGACCAACCTTAGTTTGGAACCCAGACTGGTCAACTCTGCTTATAAAGTCCTCTAAAGGATAATTTTGGAGCGTTACACCTTACAAAAAAGTTATAGCTGAATAGCTGAAAAGAATGTTTAACCTAAAAATCTGAGGATCGGTATTTGAAGAGCTATAATATATTCATCCTTTGCTAGAGAAGACAACAACTTAGCGCAACTTCTTCATGATTCTTTGGGCAGAATAGTCCAGTTTGACCATACAAAGCAGAAAACTATCTAAGCTTTGAGCAAGCGTTTAAGCAGCGCATTCAGAATGAAAACATCAATTGTTCCTTATGATTGTCCTGCTAACAGAACATGGAGTTCTCTCTCAATTTGTTAATCAAGAGTTAGGGTATGCCCAGCAGTTAAGACTATTAGAAAGAATTTAAAAGCCAAGTTTTCCATAAACAAGGATACACCAATAATCCCACAAAGACAACAATGCCTTTCTCATCATAATAGAACTTTTATTCTATTTACCTCTGTAAACTCTGGTGGTCGCATGTCTTCCACTATTTAATCAGGTTGCTTATTAGTTTATGATTAAAGAAAGTCTAGAAAAAACACTTAATTCAGTAAGCTTAAGCTTTTAAGTTATAATCGAAGTATTAAAATAAATATGAAGAAGAAAGTAATAATTGGCTTATCAGTTGTTATTGTTGAAGTTATTTTATTTTCAGTATTTGTATTTTTGAGAAACAAGTTTCACTCTCCTATGCGGGAACTTTAATGCAAATCTCAAGTGATTATGTTGGAGCTACTCTGCAATTCAAAACCGATGGAGTTCTCTATAACTGTGAAGCAACTGTAAGTTACCTAGCCTACAATGGTTCATGGATAAACCTATCTAAAGAATTGGGAACAGTAGATGTAACAGGTAAAGGGCACAGTTTCACCCTAACAGATTGTCAAGCAGTACCAAATCTCAAATCTGAAACTCCTTTTTCATTTGATGCCTCCATTGATCTACAGGTAATCAGAATAGAAGGGTACGGCTACACAACTTCTTTCATAAAATAGCTGGTTTTTCAAATCATCTTCTTTTTATTATCAACAGGTCTTACGTCTTAGTACCTGTTTATTGTACTTTTTCGCCCTTGACCCTCCAAGCAGACATGAACAAGAAAACTAAGATAAAAGATAAGAGGATGCTGAATACGAGTGGTCAAGAACCTACCTATCCTGAATAAAACGAACTAAATATGACAACAATTTAGTGTAAATTTCTATTTCAACGAGAGGCACTTCAAAATCTGTTTTATTCAATGATGTTTTGTATATTACCTTAATTAGACCCTCTTTTGAAAAGAGGTATATCTCTCCCCTTGGAGTGTCATCTTCAATCTTAGAGGCATGGACCTCAAAATCTGTAAAATTCTTAAGGAATTGGTTAGTGCAACTCATAAACAGCTCAGCAACATCAAAATAGTCTCTAACTTCTGTGATAGTTGGTTTTTTGAATTCATGCTCTAACTTGTTTCTTTTAGTATTAATTTTATTCAAAATCCCTGGGGCGATTACGCCAATATCCATAAGAAATTTTGCGCTCTTTGGAAGACTCCAATGATTCTTTTTAGCTGTATTATAAAGTCCAAAATAAACAAGTAAGCAAGCTATTCTACAATTATAGTTCTCTTTATGTTGGAAAGAGCGTTTATTAGGGACCTTTCTGAGCTTTCTTTAAGGTCCTCTTTTGCAAACCTCATAAAATCTTCTGCAAGAAGGTCAAATGGTAATGCGAGTATCATTTCGCCATCAATGTTACAAACACCCACTAAATCATCTCTTGTAAGAAATTCAAAAAATTCCTTAATAAATTCGTGCAAAATAGCTGAATTAGCTTTTGTTAGAGAATCTTTTTTTGTCAAGATTTTCACTTAGCAATAAGAAATGTGTACTAATAAGATTTTATACATGAGTCCTCTCAAAAATTCCTGTTATGTTAGGAGAGAATAACAAAGTTTTCTACTCTTAGATATTTCATCAAGTAACCTGGCTGGGACTACTTTTATGTAGCTGTTCTTGGTGCCTAACTAAGGAAATCTTTAGGATTTCTAAAATACTCAACTATGCCTTCATCATTGATGTATTCACTTCTTGCCTCTTTGCCTAGCTCTATTATTCTGTTGAAGCTAACTTCATGATTCAGTATGTCTCAAACCTGACAGAGCCAAATACCTTTGCCAGAGCTGCATAATCTTAGAGATGTCTTTTACCCACTCCTTGAACTGGGATTTTCACTGGATAATTTCAGAAAGGAAGAACGATTGTTTTGGTTAGGGTTTATATAGCAAGAATTTTAGCTGATTTTTAGCATTTTTAAGATTTTTTGGTCTATCTTTTTTATTTCTTTCTTCACGATTTTCAACCTTTCTCTTAAAGATGTTATGGTCTTAAATTTTTCAGATGGTATTGTTGAAATATTTTTAACGTTTAGCACCTCATAAACCTTAAGAAGCTCATTTTCGATTTCCAGTCTTTCGTTACTTAACGCTCTAAACTGATTCAGTAATCTATCAAAATCTTCCTGTGAGATTTTCTTCATTTTAATTCACTGCTTCACTTAACTTAAGTTTGTTTTTGTATATGAGTCTTTAGAATTTTTTTTATTTTTGCTAAAAATCGACCTGTACGGATTAAAGCGAAGAACTAATTTTGAAGTTTTATTGTCAAAAGGCTTGAATTTGGTTTTTTTACAGAACGTAAATTTTGAAGTTACAGAGTCGATCTTGACACTTTTAATGGGTAAAAGTTCTTAATGTCTAAAAGAATGATTTGAAACAACATTGCTTGCTATAATTGGTGAAAATAAAAATTAAAGTGAAATGAAAGGTTCATTTTACCAATCTTCCTCTTCAAATTCTTCATCTTCAGTTTCTGTCCATTCCTCTTCTTCTTCCTCGAATATCATGCTCCTATTTCACCTCACAACTGAATTAGTGAACTGTAACACCATTTGGGATTTAAGCGTTTTACATTTGTTAACTGAGGACGTTAATGCCCCAAGTAAGCAAGGTTGAAGATGTCTCTAATATTTAGTTTTCTACTAAAAGTTAGTTATCTTTCTAAGCTATCTTTAGTGGCTTAGTTAGATTTTACTTTTAGTGTCTGTTTAAGGAACTTTTTTGCCCTTGCTTCTTCAAGCGACAATATTATACTAAATTGAATCTTAAATTTTGGCATAGACTGGAGTATTAATGTCAATACAGAAAATACCTATACAAAATCAGTTAATTCCTGTTGTAGTGCAATGGTAGTCACAAGCGTTTATTTGCTTGCTTCAACTTTTTAGATATCTCAGTTTTGATGAGGTAGACCTATTTTGAAGAAATTTATGATTTTATATTTAGCTCCGGTATCAGCGGAAGCGCAAATGAATGTGAGTCCTGAAGAGCTGAAGAAAGGGATGGAGCCCTGGATGGCTTGGTATAAGAAAGCCGGAAATGCAGTAGTTGATATGGGCGCTCCTTTAGGAAATGGAGTGCGCTTAGACAAGGAAGGCAAGTCTAAAAGTCAAACGCAGATCAACGGGTACTCTATTGTTCAAGCGAATGACATAGAAGCAGTTAAGTTAATGCTTACTGGTCATCCACATTTCATGATGCCCCACTCAAGTATTGAAATCTTTGAAATGATGCCAATGCAAATGTAAGTCGGATCCTTCGAGGCCTTTTGAAAAATATGTAGTAAACAGATTCTTTCAAATTTTTCATTTTTCTTTTTAAAATTGATTTCTCTCATACTAGAGCGAGAATATTTTTGTTATTCTTTTGATTGTTAAAACTATTAATAAGATGAAAGATAAACTCAATTTGAGGCGAAGATATTGGAGTATAGAACTGCAGCAGTTGTTAGTTGCTGGTTAGCTGTGGCATTGATCTCGTCAGTTTATATGTTAGTTTTTGAAAGCTTAATCGGTGATATTCTTTTTGGATTATTCCTCCCTGTAGGAACCCTAGTTTTTGTAGCCCTTTTGGTAACAATTTATCTTGGTTCAAATCCGTGCAAAGAAAAAAGTTAATTTTAATTGTCAATGTCTTGGTATTTTTATTTTTTTAATAATTTATTTGCAATTGAGATTTGATTCTTGCATTGATTACTGCTTACTTTAGTTGTTTCGAGTTGGACGAGATTCCTTTAAGATCTGTTAATTTTTGGGGCTTTGATGCTTAGTTGATTCCTTTTTCTACTTGGGATTTCTGATTTTTGAATGGAATAGTATATCTTTGAGGTTTAGCCTATGTTTATCATGATTTAGATGAGTTCGGACAAAAGCCCTGCCAAAGGTCTGCATAAAGTCACTTCAAGTCGTATGAAAATCCTCACAAAGGATGCCAAGCAAATGGTGAACGGTCCCTACTACTGCCCAAAATGTCGTAAGGAATTGTTGCAGATTTATGCTGACACAAAAAACAAGAAAGCCTATGCAGTTTGCAAATGCGGTTTAGAGTGGGAACTCATATATGCACCTGTGTTTCAGCCCGTAGACTATTATAACAAGTTTCGTGACGCCTGGAAGAAGCAGAGTTACGGTATAATCAAACAGAAATAACTTGAAGCCAGAATTCTGCATGTTGCTACTGGTCTATGAACGAATTGTTTAGCCATACCTTATGTTGTCTTTCCTTCTTTAGCTTTAAATTGCGCAACCTGGTTTAATCAATCAATTTTAAAAAAATACTAATTTGGGGGAAGTTTTAAACATGACCCCGAGAACTCTTTAAGACACCCAAAATGACTAAGCTAAACAAGCGTCTTCAGGTTTTAAAACCTCTTGGATTACTGGTTATCTTATCTTTAGTTCTCATTATATCATTGCCAATATTTTTGCCGCGCCAAGTTGTTGCCGCACAAACAGGCTCTAATTATGATAAAGTGTTTGCATGGGATTACGATGGTAAACATTGGACTTGGAACCTGACTATACCCACAGCTCTCTATGACGCTTACAATTCTGTTCCAGATAGCCGTCGCACGCGTGACGGTCCAGCGGGTTATGGTTTTCTCACCACAACCGAAGACTACTATCTAAACATGCTTGCTAGAAAACTCAACGAAACAACCACTCAGCTTCAATATAGCTCCTTTGACCAAGTCAGTTTTATGTTAGCCTTCGTCCAGAGCCTGCCTTATACCTCAGATTCGGTAACCACAGGTCATGACGAGTACCCACGTTTTCCCATTGAAACTTTAGTTGATGACGGGGGAGATTGTGAAGACACTTCGATTCTTTTTGCATCTCTAACTTTGATTTTAGGCTACGGAACGGTTTACATTAATCCGCCTAATCATTATGCAGTGGGCATTTTAGGCAATAATCTACATGGCACTTATTGGAACTATCCTTCTGACTCAAACAAATCATACTATTACTGCGAAACAACTGGGAACAACTTTAAAATCGGGCAGCTTCCTGAGGCATTTCTAAACCAAAAAGCAATGATTTACACCATAGATGAAAGTAAACAGTTCGTTCCCGACATAGTTGTTACACCCGCTGCTGATCCAACCCCTACATATGCGCCGGTTACGACAGGGGAAACCCCAAATCCCACCCGAACTCCATCCCCTGATGTGACTGATCCAACTGTAAAAACAGTTCTGCCGCTTTCCTTCAACTTGATTTCAGAAAACCCCATCCTTTTCGCAGTCATCATAATTGCGATATCTGGGTGTATTGCACTTGCTGTGTGGTCCGCCAGAAAACCCAAAATCCTCAGTATAACGTCGATTTCAAGTCGTGCATTAGAAAACTCGTCCGATACTTCTGAAAGCAAATATTGTATCCACTGCGGCGCCCCAAACAAAGAATTTGCTGCTTACTGTGAACAATGCGGAAAAAATATCAATGGATCTTCTAACTGAGACTCTTTAGGATCTCTTGAGCAAACCCGTTGATTTTAGACTGAACGTTAATGTAGATTATGGCTTCAACAAAAATCACTACAAACAGGAATGCGGCTAATCAATAAGCGAGGTTGACAAAGGTTCGACCAACTTGAAAATCCACTTGATTCTGTGCGGTGATTAACCAACTCCAAACGCTCGGGTGACCAGTCGCCATGAAAGCCTCTAAGTCCCAACTAATCCAAAGACAAACTGTCGCCAAGGCTAAAGACAAACTACACCCGATTAATGTGATATAAATCCAGTCGCGAGCAACTGCTGAGCGATAACTTACCAGCGTTTTTTCTTCAACTGCCTCAAAATCAACATAAATTGTTTTTTTAGCCTTTTTTGGCGCAATACCCATTAGTGAACCTTGTCCTAAAACAAGAGTTATTGGAGCCTGCTCACGCAGAACTTTGCAACCATTACCCAAAAGTGCAGACTTTGCTCTAGAAAACGCCGCTTCAACATCAAAATTAACTGTTTGTTTAATTATCAGAAAACCACATCTCAATCAACTAACGTGGTTTCTGGCTGGACTTAAAAAGTTTCTTTTGATAATGTGTTTTTGACTTAAATCCTCTTACGGGTTGGCGAGGCATCGTACGTTGGCGTTCCAGGTTTTTGATTCTGGCGTACAGCTTGGAAACCTTGGTTTTTGATGGTGCTTTGTAACGGGGGGAATGTACCGGTACTGGAGTGAAAGGCGATGTGATTTCAGATTTGTTATTCTTTCGTTTTTTGGGCAAGGCCCGAACTTTTTTGAAGGTAACAGTACCTTCTTTGAGGTTGAGTTGCTGCACTTCCCAACCTGCATTAAGCCAAGCCTTCGCATGACTGCTAGACGAACTGTTGCTCCACAATGTCTCTTGCCGGTAAGCGGCCATAGAGAGATTGTTGCCGATTAAGCCGTCGATTCGGGCAAATTTTAGTGTGACCTGGTCTGTAAAGGCACTTCGGAATTTTAGATGACTTTCTAACCCCGCATACTTGGAAATATTTCGCGGTGACACAATTCGGCGTGCACAATGGAGACACAGCATTGCATTGGGGTCGCCAGTAGCGACATCTGGGGTCATGCAGTCTCGGCAAAACTTTTTTTTGCAACGTTGACACTGGCGCAAATAGATTGTACGCATAACTATACCGCAGATTCCGCATTCATCTTTCACTAAGTTGACCTCGAGTGAAAATTTTTGCTACATCTAAATTGATATTTTGGAGATATTAATTTAGATGTTTTCAATAACGTTTTGGTCGCGAAAAAGGAATTAAGAAAACTTATTTCGTGAAAAGGGTTATTTTTCTTGTTCAAGTTCTATTCGGCATTCGTCGCAGATATTTTGTCCATTGCGTTCTTTGAGGTTCTCAGAGTAGACATTGCAGCGATCGCAAGAGCCTGAAAGCGGAATCTCTTCGTTCTCCTCGGTTCTGTCTGCGTTTTCTATTCGCGAGCGTTCTTGCATGGTTTCAATGAGTTCGGGCATGACGCCTAAAATGTCTTTGCTCGAGATTATTCCTACCAAATTGCCCTTATAGATTACGCCTAATCTTCGGATGTCAAGACGTGTCATCCTTCGCGCAGCATCAGTGATGGATGCTTCAGGTTCAATTGTGACCAGGGGGGTTGTCATGATTTCTTTGGCCTCTATAGTATCTGGTTTTAGGTTTTTAGCAACAACACGCTTTACGATATCGCGTTCTGTTATGATACCGATTGGTTTTCCCACTTTGTTCTGGACTATGACTGCACCTAAATTGTTCTTATCCATGTTGGAAGCAGCCTGGTTTGAAGTTTCATTTTCGCCCATAGTTACGACTGGACTGCTCATCACGTCTCGAACCAGCATTTTTGTTCTTAATCCGATTTCAGCCATTATTGTCTCACTTCCACAATTCAGATAGACTTTTGCACGAGTGAACAAATAGGTTAAGCGCATAATTAAGAGTTACTTAACATGAAAAATTCCTTTGTCAGTTTGATTGCGTACTTATGTAGGTTACAAAGTTGAGTCTCTATGACTAATATTAATCGATTTTGCAAAAAATGTTTCGCTTACAGCTTCTAATGCATCATGCTTCGCACGCAATGTTAAGGCAGATATATAAGATAGTTAATTCAATAAATGGGACAAAAGGAAAAAAGTAGGTCAAAATAATGCCCAGTAAGCGAAAAAGCCGAGGAAGAGCGAAAGGAAGCAAAGGAAGCAGTACCCTAGTTCAATGTGTAAATTGCGGTGCAATGGTACCCAGGGACAAGGCCAAACGCTCCACTCGAAGAGTATCTTTTGTTGAGCCTCAATTAGCTAAAGAACTCAGACAGAAAGGCACATTTTTAGCTTCTTGGGTTGATACTAAATATTATTGTATTTCATGCGCTGTTCATCGTGGCATCGTCAAGGTTAGAGCCGAAAGTGAACGGCATTCAAGAGGCTACAAAAGACGGTATTAAGTGGCTAAACAGCTACCTTTTTATTTAATTTTTTATAAACATGCAACACTCTTTGTAAAACCGTTAGGTTTGAAAGTACCGCTAATAAAGCGATGCCGTAGCCAAACACAGGCAACCAGAAGAACCCTATTATACTAATCACAGCTAGGATAAGCATACGCTCCGCACGTTCAGCAAAACCCACAGACTCCATTTTTAATCCCGCGACTTCTGCTCTTGCACGTGTATAACTAACAAGTAATGAACCCCCAAATGTTGCCAAACCCCAGATTGCCCCCCAAACAGGTCCCCAAGCGGCATTGCTAATTCCTGCGATTATTATTCCTGCGTAGATTGCAGAGTCTGCGTACCGGTCTAGTACCGAGTCGAAGAATCCGCCGAAAACCGTGGTTTGTTTATGAGTGCGGGCTACGATGCCGTCCATCGTGTCGCAGAATCCTGATGCGAGCAGGAAAAAGGTTGCTAGAAGCAAAAGCCAATTTGCTTGTGTTGTAAATAACCCGTATGCAACTGCAGAGGCTGAGGCTAAGATGAAGCCTATTATGCTAATGTGGTTGGGAGTTAAACCTATTTTATGTGCTATTTTTGCTTCGCTTTTTAGCATTTCCTGGATTTGTTTTTTTAGTTTAGTCAGCACAGTTTTCTGAGTCTCTCGTATATTGAGCCAATTACGGGTTGGCTGTAGAAAAGCCTTTCTTAACCAGCTTGTTCAACATTATTTTGGCTGAGAAGATTTTTCAATGAACTTATTAGGAAGTTACCTTACATAATTTTCAGTAACGTTGCGCTCAAAAGAAGAACTAAAACCCAATGTTCCTCTACGCGACCAAAGGAGTTAATGAATAATGACAGAAAATTCAAATGTTATCTTCGTAGGAAACAAACCACCCATGAACTATGTTCTGGCAATTATCACCAACCTTTCATCAGGTACATCGAATGAAATAACACTAAAAGCTAGAGGTCAAGCTATTACTACTGCTGTCGATGTAGCCGAGATTTCAAGAAATCGCTTCGTTAAAGACCTCAAAGTTTCCAAAATTGCAATTGGGACAGTCGAGATGCCGCCACGTGAGGGCGAGAGCAAGTCCAGAATGGTTTCGACAATGGAGATTACCCTTACCAAAAAGTAAAAAACAAGCTCCATAATAGTTGAAAACCTTCAAATTTTCTTCTATTTTTTAATAATCCTAATAAACAGAATTTTTTTTACCTATGAATAAAAAATCATTTCACGTGAGCTAATCTTAAATAGTTATTCTACGGTGTGCCTCTTTAAGAAGAGGCGTCCCCCTTGGCTTTAAACAGTGTCCTTACTGCAATTGTCACAATATGTATTCTAGTTTTCTCAGCCAAGGTTCTGGGCGAGATTTTTTCCTGGAGAAAAATCCCCTCTGTACTTGGCGAATTAACAGCAGGTATCATACTTGGTCCTTTCGCTTTAGGTTCCGTAATTGCCATCAATGGGACTCCCCTTATTGCCATTAATGAAATTGTGAGAGCTTTCGGAGAAATCGGGGGTATTCTGATTTTGTTTGTTGCGGGCTTAGAGATGACTTTTAAGGATTTCCGAAGGGTAGGTAAAGCGGGTTTTGTCATAGGAACTGCCGGTGTAATTGTTCCCTTTGCTATGGGCTATGGGCTTTCCATTCTGATGGGTTTTGATACTATAACCAGTTTAGTTGTTGCTGCCGCACTAGTTGCTACCAGCATTTCCATCACTGCATTGGTTTTGCAAGAGATGAATCAGCACCGGAAAATTGAGTCGCGAATGATGATTAGCGCAGCCGTCATCGATGACGTTTTGGGCTTGGCAATTCTTGGTGTCATCATTTCCTTTATCTCTTCTTCAACAGTTATCACGCCGCTAAGTATTATCGTGGTTATTTCTACCTCTTTAGCCCTTTGGCTTGCTCTGACTATATTCGCCTCCATAATTCTGCCCAGAATAATCAATTTAACCTCAAAAGGAAATCTTGAGGGAACTGTTGAAGCGGCAGCTACTGCGTCATGTTTTGGTGCTTCTGCCTTAGCTGCGGCATTAGGATTATCTCCCATAGTTGGAGCCTTCGCAGCAGGTATGGCTGTTGCAAGCTCAAGCGTTATAAACAAAATCCGGGACTACACCAAAAAAATAAGTATAGTCTTCTCCCCTGTTTTCTTTGCTTTAGCAGGAGCCCAATTTGATCTTAGAAGCTTCATCACAACAGATTGGTTCTTCTATTTTTTCTTTATAGTCCTTGTCATAGCGGCGGTTGCAAGCAAAATGATTGGCTGTGCATTACCAGCTGCCTACTTCCTTAAAAGCCGCAGTAAAGGCAATAAAGTGGGCTACGGCATGATTTCCAGAGGCGAAGTTGGCCTTATCGTAGCAGGTGTCGCGATTACTGCTGGTGCTATAACCCCGAGCACATATGCCGCAATTTTAGGTATGATTATGATAACGACGCTTTTAGCGCCGCTCCTTCTGCGAAGAGCCTGTGAACAGGAGTTACCTGAAGAGTCCTCGAATAACTCAACTGATGATGAGAAATTCGCGTCGGATTACATACCCACTTATCCCTTGGAGTTCGATGAGTAAACGATCAGTCTTTATGGACCCGCATAGTAATTAGAGTTTATCAGGGGTCGCTAAAGAAAACTTCTAATTTAACTTAAAATTAAATAAGTAAAGAAAAGTGAACTATTATTTCACTATTTCACGTTTCTTCCAGCGCAGATTTTTGCCTTTGCATTTTCTACATTTTAATGCGGTAGCTGCGTTACGTACACCGCATTCTCTGCAGATTTTCATATATAAGCGATGTTTTTGCGCTATGGCTTTCTTTACTGGATCTAATATCGGCATTTTTTGTGATTCCTTTTGTTTGGCTAACTCTTTGATGATTTAGTCTCAAATATACCTTTTGTCTTAACTCCGGCATATCAGCTTCCATATAGGCTACTTGATTACTTCTATAGTTACATACGACCGTGTGTCTTCTATACCATCAATACTGTAGAGTTTCTTTAGCACTTCGTCTAAGTTTTCTCGTTCCACGATGATTAACGCATCAACTTCGCCTGCAACACGGAAGGCTCGTGAAACAGCTAAATCCCGAATTTGCTCGTAGACTTGGATGCGTTTTATTGGGGAAATTTTGAGTAGTATAAAAGCCGGAGTGGTCGATATACCCAATACGTTTAGTCCCTTTTCTGTAACGTCGATGAAACCTCGACCGGTGCGGATGTAGCCTCGGTTTTTGAGTTTGCGAAGATGAACGTTTAATGCCTGTCTGCTAACTCCTAATTGCTCTGAAAGTTCATCTTGCTTAATCCGAAGCGTGTAGGCGTTTGTGGATTTTCCTTTTTCATAAATGGTTTTTAAAAGCTGAATTGAACGTTTAGTTAATAGTTCCAATTTGGTCACTTATGGCTATGTTTGTTAAGTTAAACCTTTACAATAGTGAAGTTGCTTATGAATCTGATGTCCCCAATAGTGCACGGTACTTTATATTAGATTATAAACTATTTGGACTCATAAGTACTAATCCGAAATCCCCAGATAGAACAACGCGCTTATACCACAACCTATTTATTTCCAAAAAAATGTAGTGAAGCCACTAAAAGTAAACTAGGAGTGAAGCGAAATCGTGACGGAAACCACCAGCGCTGCAGTCTTAATCGGTAAAAAACCAATCATGAACTATGTCCTTGCATGCATCACTTTCTTCCATGGCGGCGCAAAAGAAGTCAGCATCAAAGCACGTGGTAGATCCATCAGCAGAGCCATTGATGTAGCTGAAGTTGTCAGACACCGATTCTTGCCTGATTTAAGAATCAAGGCAATCGGAATAGGAACAGATCAGTTCTCACCGCTCGACCAAGAAGAAACTACTCAGGGCTCCACTAACGTTAGCACTATAGAAATTACGTTGATGCGTTAAATCACGATAAAGTGTAAACTCCTTCTTTGCAGGAAAAACGACTCCAAATGAAAACAGAACTATGCAGTTTCTGCCTAAAAAGCGGCATACTATGCCAAAAATGTTCAGCCAAAGTAAAAACTGGCGAAATCAGTGACTTAGATCTGAAAATCGCCCGTTTACTGCTCAACTTAGAGGAGAAATATCCTTCCCTGCAAAACGTCTGCTTCTACAAAGCAGTTGATGTTGAAAAAACGTTAGCCATCCTCGTCGGACATGGAGATGTCCCTAAACTTTTAGGTTACGGCGGCAAAATCGTCAAAACCATTGGCGACGAAACTGGCAAAAACGTGCGTGTACTCGAATACGGCGTTGACGACCGCAAATTTCTTGAAGACCTCTTCGTGCCCTTCAGCATTCTCACTATTAACACCATTTGGATTCCCGACGGAACCACCGAAACTCGAGTTATTCTGAGGCGAAAACGTGGTGCGCAATTGCCCATGGACTTAAACGCATTAAAAGAAATCGCCAGCAAAACACGCAAAATGTCTCTTCGGGTAGAAATTGCAGATTAAAAGGTTGACAGCGCATGAACTTGGACTCAATCGGCGAGTGGGTTAGAACTCATTATACTAGTCAAGTGACCCCTGAATTGGACAGCAAAGAAGTTATCCTGTTCGGTTGGGTTCAAGAAGTTCGTGACCTAGGTGGAATCCGATTTATAATAATCCAAGACCGAGAAGGTACTCTGCAACTTACCATACCTAAAAAGAGAGTAGACCCTGAAGTTTTAACCAAATCCGATTGCCTTCAAAAACGCTTTGCTCTGGCAGTTAGGGGGACCGTAAAAAAAACCAACATGACTACCCGAGGAATCGAAGTTATCCCAACAGCTATCAAGATCCTCAACACCGCTACTGATCAGTTGCCAATAGACATCACAGGCAAAACTCCCGCTAACATCGAAGCTCGTATAGACTCAAGAGCCCTAGATCTCACTCAGGAAAAAGTATTGGCTATCTTCAAGATCCAGCATACAGCGCTTGAGGCGGTGCGTAGTTTTCTCTTCGACAAGGACTTTTTGGAGGTTCACACCCCACGCATAATTGCCTCGGCAACTGAGGGCGGCGCTGAACTCTTCAGCGTAAACTACTTCGAACAGAAGGCGTACCTTGCTCAGAGTCCACAACTTTACAAGGAAGAATTAACGCTCAGCTTTGAGAAAGTGTTTGAGGTAGGTCCTTTTTTCCGAGCTGAAGAATCCCACACACGGCGGCACCTCAGCGAGTTTACCTCAATTGATGTGGAGCAGGCTTTCGCCAGCGCTGATGATCTCATGACGTTGCTAGAGCAAGTTATTCACTACGCCTTTAAAACTGTGAAAGAGAGATGTGTGTCTGAGTTGGCTGCGCTTGAGTACAAATTCGAGGTCCCCGTTCTGCCGTTTAAGCGGTTAACCTACACACAGGTGCTCGAAGACCTTAAAGTTCATGGCGTAGACATTCCATGGGGTGATGACATACCAACGGAAGCTTTCCGTGAACTGGGTAAACTCTACCCATACTTCTATTTCGTTACGGATTGGCCAACCCACGCTAAAGCCTTTTATATTAAACCTCATGATGACAACCCAAAGCTGTGCGAGGGTTTCGATTTAATGTGGCGCTACATCGAGCTGGTTTCAGGTGGAACAAGAATTGCTAATAAAGATCAGTTAATTGAACGCCTCAAGGAAAAGGGCTTAAACCCAAAATCGTTTAATTGCCATCTTCAAGCCTACGATTTTGGAATGCCGCCGCATGCAGGTTGGGCTATAGGTCTGGAACGGCTAACGATGATTTTGACCGGTAAGAAGAACATTCGTGAAGTCACTCTCTACCCCAGAGACCGCGTCAGACTGACACCTTAGACCGGGATCCCTTTTTAGCTCCATATAAGTTAACTGAAAGTGATATGCCAAATTTCATATTCTGCAAAACTCATAGCTTCCTACAATCTGGCGGGTTGCAGATAACTTTAAAATAGCTTCTTTCCTTTTAAGCGTCAATGCATGATAGATTAATCGGATTATTTTTATTTCTTGCACTGATTGGCTCTCTGTTTTCAGGCGTTTCTCCCACATTTGGTGTCCTAGACGAGAATTTTCCCAGGGTTTTTGTCGGAGTGGATATCGCCTACGGTGATGTCGGTGATGTTAAACAATTAGCCGACGATGTTGGCTCATACACTAATCTCTTTGTGCTTGGTTGTACGGGGGTTACTCAAAACAGGCTCAAGCTTGAGGAAGCATGCCAATATCTTTTTGATAAGGGCTTGTTTTTTATTGTTTATCAGGAGTATCCTTTAGATTATAGTTGGTTTTCTATGAATAAGTCCGATTGGCTCGATATAGCTAAGACAAGGTGGGGAAACCAGTTTTTAGGCATTTATTATACAGATGAAGTTGGGGGGCGCCAACTCGATCATGTTTCAGATTGGATGACAGTTAAACAAGCAGAAAACTATCTTGATGCAAATACCCAATTTAACTCAAAAGTAAGCAACGCTGTTAGCTGGTTCAGAGACGGTTATTCAGGTGGTAATGATGTTTCTTTATTTACCTCGGATTATTCGCTTTATTGGTTCGATTATCAGGCAGGTTATGATGTAGTTTTAGCCCAGTTCGGCTGGAACTACAGCAGACAATTAAATGTCGGTCTTTGCAGAGGCGCAGCTACTATCCAAAATAAAGAGTGGGGCGCAATGATAACTTGGACTTATAAACAACCGCCGTATATAGAGTCGGGTCCAGAACTCTATAACGATCTTTTATTAGCTTACGATAATGGCGCAAAATACATTATAGTTTTCAATTCTAACGAAAATTACACAGGGAGTATTCTTGAGCAGGAACACTATGCTGCACTAAAGCAGTTCTGGCAATATTCTCAAACAAACTCGAGGAAAATAAGTCCTGTCAATGAGCGGACCGCATATGTACTTCCTAAAGATTATGCATTCGGTTTTCGTGGACCAAACGATAAAATTTGGGGGCTATGGGAAGCAGATACATTGTCAACTCCAATTAGTATTGATCTAAGCGATGTTTTAAGGCAAGCTGGTTCCAGCTTAGACATGATATACGATGATGCACTTGAGATCAGTATCCTGAAAGATTATGGCTCACTTGTTTATTGGAATCACTCAATTTTACTTTCTACAATACCGTTTGTATCGCCAGCAAATTCGACTGATTCAAACGACGCATTTCCTCATTCCGAAAATCCAATGAAAGACATTTCAACCATGGTCTTTCTGACAGTTTTAGTAGCTTTAACGGCAACCTTAGCGGCAGCTGGGGTCTTCATTCTCTTCAAGACTAAAAAATAGGAAAACCAGAACTTAAAAAGTGTTTTTTTAAGTTAGTGTCTTTATATTTTGCTTATTAAAAAGAGAAAACAACCTATTTTACATTACTTATGCGACAAATAGTGTTGCAAGAGTAGAAAACCGAATAAACGATACATTTTCAATATACAGGATACAATACTTTAAGAATAAGTTACAAAAAGATTTTAATTGTGCGGAGTAAGAAAGCTTTGGAGTTTTTTACGTGTCCGCTTTGTGGTGGTCCTCTTTCAATGGATTTAAGTGAGGATAGTGAGGGGAAATTTGTAATTGAATTCTTTTGTGAGGGTAATAATTAGTTTTGACTTTGATATTAGAACTGTTTTAAAACTAATCGATTGCTAAATTTAAGAAAGGTGATTTAACCTAGAGAGAAATGTTAGTTGAGCTCACTAAAATAAAAGAAGAAAAAAAGATGAAAATTAAGAATCGTACATAAAACACATGACAAAAAAATACTTAATCAAGTGTAATTGAAAATTTCGTTATTTACTTCCTTTTCCTTTCTGATCTCTGTTAATCTTAGTTTTTAAGCACAAAGCATAGCGGAAATTGTTTTAGTCATTAATCTTTTGCCACCATTAAAGTAGATTCATTCGTTTTATGAAATCAAGGACTTTTTCGTATTCTTTCAAGTATTGTTTTCCTTTTTCAGTAAGCCTCGGTGAATTCTCGTCCTCAACCAATCCAAGGTCTTTAAGGTTAACAAGATATTTCTTTAAACGGTCAAAGGAGACATTTAGTCTCACCTGGATATGTGTTAACACTATTTTTTCGTTCTTAGACTCTTCATTTAGCACTGAAAGTAAGTCACCATAGATTATGACTTTGTCTCTACGTGCATTTTTCATTTAAATTTCCTTTTTGTGTGATCGATAAAATGTTGTATATGCAACGAAAAGAAAAATCGCTAAGGCGCACCAGCGAAGTGCGAGTGATTCCCACCATGCAATCATACTTTCCTCGGCGCCCCAAATTATCAACGAAAACTGGCTTATTGCGAGCAGGATATAGCCCATAGGAGTCAATAATGTTGTTGGAAGGGGCTTTGCTATATGGTTCTTAATAGTTTGAATTATGACATAAATAAGTGAAATAATTATGGGAATACGGACGTACGATGAAGCTGTTCGGTAGCTATCGAAGTTTAGTTGAGGTAAGAAAATTACCGCTATTACTGAAGTTATGATAGCAGCTACAATTATACTAAATGTTATTTTCCAAATTAGCTGTACAGTCTCACTCTGCTTTTTTGAAAAAAGATAGGTAGCCCCAAGAAAAATAAATGCAAAAGCTCTTGCAACTAGTTGGAACCATAAAACATCTTCCGAAAAAAAACTAGGTCTAGCATATATTATGGCCGAGAATAAGTAGGATGCGCCAAGCAAACCAAAAGCCAGCGGTAAGCCAACATATTGCCCTTTTCTTGTGAACCGATATGGTTTCATCATAAACCATACTAGGATGAAACAAAGAAGTGCAGAAATGATTTCATATGTAACCCTGAACGCTTGGTACTCTGACATAAGTATTTATTTCGCTTTGTCTTTTATTTGTTTTTACTATTTGTTTTAGTTAAAATTAATCGTAGGACTTTGTATCTAGTTCTTAAAATATACATTTTTTTGTACTCACGCTTAAGGAGCGGGGCTTAATAACGTTCACAGTTGATTCTATACCGTAAAATTTAGGAGAAAAAAAAATGAAATATATTGCAAATAAGACTATAGCTTCAATAATTACTTTAGTTCTAATGATAACTATAAGCTCTCAACTACTATTATCACCTTCAGCTAGCGCTCACTCCCCTGGATGGAATATTCCATCTTTTGCATACGTAAGCGTTGCTCCATCACCAGTTGGTGTTGGCCAAACCGTTCAAGTTTACATGTGGGTAGACGTTCCATTACCCAGTGCAAATGTTGCAAACGACATTAGACGACACGACTATACTTTAACAATCACCAAACCAGATGGAAACATTGTTACCAACACTTGGGATTATATCGATGATACAACAGGTGTTCAATTCTACACATATACCCCTGATCAGGTCGGTAATTACACAATAAAGTTCAACTATGCTGGTCAAAACTATACTTGGAGCGGTGCCTACCAGAACGATTGGTTTGAAGCAGCGAACGCAACAACAATCCTACGAGTGCAAGACGAACAATTGCCTACTCCCATCGATACGTATCCGTTGCCAACCGAATACTGGGCTCGTCCCATAGAGGGAGAAAACAACGGTTGGTTCATGATTGCATCAAATTGGTTAAATGCCCCATTCATTCGTACAGGCGCAACTTCAACAGGTGGCGCGGGTTGGGGTAGATACCAATCTGACGGTTTAGGACCAAACAGTCCTCACATCATGTGGACCAAACCGATTCAATTCGGTGGAGTTGTTGGAGGGAATAACACAAATGTTTTAGGCGAAACCTACTACATGGGTGGTTCATACAACGTTAGATTCGGTAATGCCATTGTGATGCAGGGAACGCTGTTTTATCAAGAGCCATATGGCAACTCTGGTGGCGGTGGAGATTACATTGCAGTTGACTTAAAAACTGGTGCAGAACTTTGGCGCATAGATCCTGCAGCAACTGGTACTTCAATCGTTCCATCATTTGGCTATCTTTATTCATATGATACTGGGAACCAACACGGAGTTCTGCCAAACGGTTTACTAATAGCCTCCGTCAGGGTAGGATCGATGACAACGTGGCGGGGATATGACCCAAGAACTGGACAATTAACATCAATGAACGTTACTAATGTTCCATCAGGATCAGCTTCAGGCAACCTATCTCCATCATCAGGATCTGCTGCTTCAATCGGTGGACCAACAGGCGAATACCTCATATATACACTGACTAACTACGGAAACAACTCAAACATTAGCTATTATCTATCTCAATGGAACTCATCTAACGTAATCGGCGGTGGAACAGGTCTTAGTCCCACAAACTGGTATTCGGGAAGCCCAGATGCAAGTGCGGCATCAGCATACGACTGGAACATTTCAATCCCATCACTAAAAGGTCAGTGGAGCATCTTCAGAGATGTCATTTACAACAATCTGTTGATTTTGACTCAGGGAAGCTTTGGAACAGGTCCAAGAATCAATGGGGAAGGAGTTAACGTAACAGCAATCAGCCTTAAGCAAGGAGCAATTGGGCAAGTACTATGGACTAGATCTTATCCACCAGCACCCAACAATGTCACACGGGCAATGGTAGCAGTCGATGCAATAGCTGGAACATTAGTCACTGAAGACAAAGAGACGCTAGAAATTAACGGTTACAGCTTAACTGACGGTAGCCACCTATGGACAAGCGGACCAGTTGTGACAGAATGGGACACTCTTAGAAGAGACACTCTATCTGCATACGGTAATTTATACGCTTCAGGATATGACGGAATATTATACTGCTATGACGACAAGACTGGAGAATTGCTATGGACATATGGTAACGGTGGAGTTGGCAACAGTACCTATGAAGGTCTCGGAACAGCATACGGTCATATGCCTATATTTGTTGATGTGATCGCTGACGGCAAAGTATACTTAGGAACTACAGAACATTCACCTAACTCGCCTTTCTACAAGGACGCTCAGTACCGCTGCATTAACGCTACTACAGGCGAAGAAATTTGGACTATGAAAGGTTGGGGCACAGGCATGTACGTCGGCGCAAACGACATTGTTGCAGACGGTCACTTTGTCTACCTTAACTGCTATGATATGCAAATCTATTCTTTAGGTAAAGGTCCCAGTCAGCTAACAATCGATACACCTTCTGCCGCAATAACTAGTGGTCAAAGCTTAGTGATTCGAGGCACAATAACTGATATCTCTGCAGGTACAGAACAGAATGTACAATCAGCACGCTTCCCCAATGGTTTACCAGCGGTCTCTGACGAAAGCCAAGCTGCATGGATGGAATACGTCTATATGCAGAAACCTCGTCCAACTGACACTGTGGGAGTACCCATTGAAATAAGCGTTGTTGATGCTAACGGCAACTATCGCCAAATCGGCACAGTAACTAGTGATTCTGATGGCTTCTTTAGCTTAAACTGGACACCTGACATTGACGGTAAATACATTGTGTATGCTTCGTTTACAGGCTCTGAATCATATTGGCCATCTCACGCAGTTTCAGCTTTTGCAGTTGATCCTGCACCTGCAACACCAACACCGACAGAGCCACCGCCATCAAACATGGCTGATACATATCTGCTTCCAGGAATTGCAGCAATTATTGTCGCAATCGTAGTAGTTGGCGCAATACTTGCGTTGCTGATGCTCAGAAAACGGCCATAAAAAAAACAAGATACCAACAATCTTTCCCCTTTTTTAGTTTGTACAAAAAAAATCACGATTAGAGAGTGGAGGGGGCTGAGAAGACTCTGGTTTACGATGAAATGCCATAGTTCATCGTGTTTGCATTTGAATTCTTTTCTCCTACAAATAAAAGTGCCAGAATCTCAGCAAACCCCTTTAAACAAAATTTTCTATCTTAGAAATCTTAAAAGTTATGTGGTGTCGGGTCCAGGAAATGTTTTTTACCTCTTTAGATCGAGGCGTCACCATTTTTTCTGCCTTAATTACATACAAGCTTTGTATTCACTGTGTGTGTTGTTTAAGCTTGGGTCGGTTTCTGTGACTGACTTTTGTGCTTTAGCTTTTTTCAATAGTGATTTCTTTGTCGATGCCTTTGAAATAAAAGTGGTATACGTCAATTACTCAATTAAACCTGAATTTAGACGATAATTGAATAACTAAATGAATCAATAAATATTTCAATTTTAGTTGTTTATACAGGTGAGTGTTAGGAAATTTTTATCTAGGCAATTCAATTAATAAAGTTCAAATTTCTTTTGGATCAAACAAATACCCTCCGTCTTATTAGGCACGATTATCTTCAGGATTTTTTCTTTGGCAATTTGCTCTTTCACTGATTTTTTGATTGCTTCGTTTTTAAAATGAGTATCTTCAAGTTTTCACTTCCGTTTTTCTTTGTACTTATTGAAGTTTTTCATTGTTTTACAAACTACTTTCTTATGATAATTAAAGGAAAATTTTTTGCTTTGAAGCTCAAGGACTTGCAAAAGACAGAAGGGATAGCATTTGCATTCTTGATTCACACCATTTTTGTTTTCATTATGAGTTTCTGGGCTTGTTTTTATTGATTTTGCAAGAGTTTATTAGTATGACACACGTCATTAATGCTAGGATAAAACACAATGAAAAACAAACACCTACTCATCCTTACAATCACGACAATACTTATTTTATTACTACTAGCTCCAATTGGGACAGCCACAGTTGACAATGAGGTCTACTTGGTTGTTACCGACTTATCCCACGCAACCTATACGTTTACATCTGCACAACTTTTAGCTATGCCCAAAACAGAAATTACCTCTGACCTATATTGCGACGGTGCACTAGTGACCTACGGCAGTTGGGGCGGAGTGTCTCTCAGTTATCTCCTAAACCAAACACATCTAACTCCTGAAGTTTGGTCAATTCAATTTGCTGCTTCAGACGGATACCAAGTCCTTATACCCATCGATTTAGCAATTGAACCCCAAATAATAATCGCTTATGAACTAAACGGTCAACCGCTCGCTGAAGGTCTTCGATTAGTCATTCCAGATGCCAATGGGGCTTCTTGGATTGCAAAGATAATTTCCATAACAATGAGCACATCTGGAGCGGATTACCCTGCACCTGTAAGTGTTGGTCGCATCCCAAAAAACGTTGCATCAGCACCAATACCTGAGTCCACACTTCAACCCGCCCCCATCCAACCAGAAGTAACCATTCAACCTCCACTGTCCACCCCCAAAAATTCTTCTTATTCAAATATTAAAGAACCCTCTCCAATTTTAACAAATGATACTTTACCTAATCAACCCGTAACAAATATTCAAACAACAAATCAAAATCTAAACATGCAATCTCCTGTATACTTGATTTTGGTTGCTTGTACAATTTCATTTCTAGTTGCAGCTATGATGGTTTTAAGTTTTAAAAGAAAACAAACTTCAAAATCAGCTTATTAGAGCAATCATAGAATACTGCGATTCCAAGACATCCTCCAAGTGAAAAAATTGATTGCCCGGCAAGAGTGAAGATGTCCTCTTTTTTGACATATTATTAAAAGCATGATTAGGTAACATTTTCTTATTCTTTTACCCCCATCTCGTGGTATGGTGTGGGTGAACTTGCCAACCATTATCAACTAATGTTTTAGTAGCTTGAATTTCCGTTGGTAAACCTGTTTTTTCGATTGCTTCCTTAACTCTCTTCTCGAAAGCGTCAGGTTGAGACATATCCACTCTATGTGTTTCCATTCCTGTAAAAGATTATCTATACCTTTTGAGACTGATATGGTTCACTCTTCTGTGGGAAAAGGTCATGGGCTTCATTAAGCCTACTTTAGTAGTCTTGGTGTTTGCCCTGTTTTATTATAAACTGTTAACCCTAATCATGAACTGAAACTCTTAAAAGCTAACGCCAACATAAAGTGATAAAAAGAACCAGAGGAATTCTAAAAATGGGTGGAAATAACTAATCCCATCATCGCTAATATTACAGGACAGTTACAAGAGATGGTTAATTTCTTAATCCATCGGTATCTATTTACCCAAAAAACATAATTAGAACTTTTTCCTGACATGGGGGGTATGGGGGGTATACCCTCTCTCATAGGAAAAGGTAGTTAGTAATCTTCATCATCTGTCTCTTCAGGGAACATTACGAATTATCATCGGGATTCTCTTCACTCATGTATAAGTCAGCTTGACTGTCTTCCTTTGAATTCTCTATAAGTTGCTTATTGGTTTCTTCATTACAGTTATTGTTTGATTGTCCAATCGTGACTAGGCTATAGAAGAATTTAACGCCAATCAATATTATTAGAATTAGAAAAGGTATGAGAAAAAAGGATATGATGAAGGCTATACAGTCAATCATATGATGCTACTTCCTCTTTTTGAATAGCTTAACCTCATCGATTGATGTGACATACTCAAAGCCGTGCTCTATTAGTTTACAAGCGTCATCAACGGTTTTGGCTACAGAAACATGATAGTCATCCTTATTGAAATCAATCAAGTGAACGTAACGCAAAGTATTCTTAATGTTCTTATGCCCTAGAAATCGCATTGTATAGATGATGTCTCCTTAGTTCTATAGTAGGTCATAGAACCAGCGAAATGCCTTAAGTCATAAAGTCTTATTTGAAGTAATTTTGGTTCGCATAGTTTGATTGCAACAGAGGTTTTCAATCTAGACCAGTTTTGCTTGACTCTTTTATCATTCCCAAAGAACATCCATTGGAGTTAAGATTGTTTTCGCTAATATACCTCTTGAGCATCGCCAATGTTTCTTTCCTAATTCTAAGAATTCTACCTGAACCATTTTTTGCAGTTGTAGGATACACATCACCGCTATCTAGTCAAAGTCCTTAACTCTCAACATTCCAACTTCAACGGGTCGCATCCCTGAATCTCTAAGAACCGAAAAAGCAACAGAACTTGAATTTGCCATGACTAATTATTTTGTTTATATCTTCCTCTCTAGGTGCTTTTGTAATTCTTTCCTCACGCATATAGATTGGCTTAGTCCATTGAACCGAATAGAATCGACAGAAATGACTGTATGCATCAATCAGGTTATCTTTGTATCCATCGGTATAGTTTTTAGAGGCGATAAATTCTTTGACCTTCTCAGGGTCTTCTAAGTTTACGTTTCTTCCCAAAAACTTCAATCGCTTAAGCATCGGAGCTAACGTAGAATCCTTTCTACCTTCACTCTTCAACTTCAAAACAACAGGCAAAACTAATGCGATTGAGTCCGATTGAAGTGCAGGGGGTGGGATTCGAACCCTCAAAGCAGTGGAGACATATCCCGCCAATCTCTTTTTTTAGATAACTCACTTGATTTAGTATTTTTTGGCTTCCATGCAGCTGAGTGGCAAAATCCCCCGCTCTTCCCTGTAAGTTAAAACACTTTTCAATCTTCGTCTATAATTTAGCTTATCGTCTATTCTGGAAATGTTATTAAGTCCCTAAAAGTATGGGGAAAACCGCAATAATACTTCGCAACGAGCCGCAAAAACCCCGCATTAAGCACTAACCTCTTTTTTAATAAAAACAGCATGGAAAAAAAGGCTACTGCGGGTTTTTTCATATAGTGGTTTTCGCTGTTTTTTGGGTTCTTGGGTTATTATCGGTGCTTTTTGGGTGAAAAGTGATGTATCCATGCTTAATTCAACATTGCGAACCGGGTTAGCCGCTATTCACCATTGAACTGTACTTAGTGACTGTTTGTCATATTCACGGAAAACCAAGGGTGGTGTTTCTGATTGCCTTTTAATTTATATTAAATACCGTAATAACCTTTTCACTTGACTTACTACATCATCCTATCAATAGTCTGATAGTCAATAAACCTTGACTAAAAACCTTTTATACTCTTGATTTCTTCAAACAATATGGTTGAGGCAACCGTATTTGCATAAGAAAATTGGCGTGTTTATTCTATTTGTTGCATTACTGTTTAGCTGTGGGTTTGAAGTTACTAGCGCAGCCAATCTAGTCGCTAACCCAGGTCTTATGGAAAATATGCCTGAAATTTACATATTGGGGGATGGCAGCATTGACCCAAATACGGCCCCTATTGCAAGAAACGCAAAAACTTACAGCTTAACAGGGGATATTACAGAATACAAATTAATAATCAAATGTGATAACATAGTGCTGGATGGCAAATATCACACCCTTCTAGGTAGAGGCCATGGTCCAATACAAGATACTGCAATAGATTTAAGTTCATCAAAAAATGTGGAAGTTCGAAATTTTAATATAGATAATTTCGTCCACGGTATTGTTGCAGATAAAATTTCTGACTGCACAATCACTGGAAATTCAATTAAGAACACTGTTTCGGGTATAAATATTGGCTATTCAGCAACAAATAACAAAATTGCTTATAACTCCCTAATAGGTCTGGACAGCGGCAATGGAATTAGAGTTTTCGGGTCTTACAATGATGTTATTGGAAACGATATTTCTAATGTATGTTGTGGTATTGAGTTCAATTATGGTGACCACAACGCCGCAATAAACAATACGTTCCTAGACATTACGGATGAGTATATTGACATTTCAGGTGCGCCAGATACAGTCCTGGAAAACAACATATTGCCTGTTGCTTCACCAACCCCTTCTCCAACTACGACACCTAGTGTACCAGTCTCTTCGCCAGCGGGTTCTGACTTCTGGTTAAATCCAATACTTCTGATACTGGGAGTGGTTGTAGTTGTTTTAGTTTTTTCAGTGCTCCTTATAGCTCGTAAAAGACATAAAGAAAAAAGTTAGCGTTAGCTGGGTGTGCTAATTGCCACTTTTTTCTAAAATTATGGTATCTTAATACATACTTTTAATAATTTTTATAAACAGCAAGCAGGCTTTGAGTACGTTACTGAGTTTCAAGGCTCTAAAATCTTTAGAAAACGCAAACTCAGCTAAAGAACCTAAAAGTATCGCCTGGACAAACCCCCTAGAGTTTATTTATATATGGTGCAGGGGGTGGGATTCGAACCCTCTATCCAGTGGATACATAACCCGACTAATCTCTTTTTTTATATAATCCGTCTAACTTCAAATTTTAGTTCTTTCTTCTACAAGTTTCTTTATATCAGCAATTATAGCTTCATGACTCGCGTCAATAACAAGCCATTGTTCTCTCAAAATCTTTTGAATATTCTCGTTTTTTGTTTTCTTAGTGTCCATATTACCAATTAATTTAGCTTTGTAATTTAAATTCATAGCAAACTGGCTCACCATCTTCTTGTAAGCATAAAGCCCTACAAAGATTTCTTGAGAGAAAATTAATCTGTTTTTAAAAACTTTGTAATTTGACGAAAAATGAAAATGATGATACCCTTATCCGGAAAAACATAACTTTAATCTATATTAAGGCTTTCATAGGCGACGTCTCCATTCTCAGCATAATTCTCTTTTTTTGACTATAACGAAAGATTCAATACCAATTAGCGCTAACCATGTAATTTGTATCCTTTAGTCAACTCTTGCTAGGTGGAAACAATACATTGAGTTACAGAGCAAGGAAATCAAATAGTTCTTATGGTAATAGAGCGAGAAAATCAACTGGATTAAAAAACAAAGGTCCTAAAAAATTTGTGTTACCCCCAACAACCTTGGAAGGGATCGAAACTCATCTCCGTAACAAACGCTATAAAATAGGTCCTTCACTGCAAGGAAATAAACCTGGGGCAAAAATTACATTTGAAAAACCTCTTCCTGATGGACGGCGATTGCACGGTGATGTTCACAATTCAAACAAGGGCTTTAAAATAAAACGACACATAGACTCACAAGATCCAAATCGTAACCCACTTGGTCATTTGTTATTTGATTGCACCAGAAAAATCCCTAATAGCACTTCAATTATTCCAAAAAAGCGAAGGAAAAGCAAAAAGAGAGATTATATATGACAACAAGCGACGCTTCAAATTCACTTAAGGATCAGATAAATAAAATTGATATTGAAACCTATAAAATTGTTGCCGACCATTTTAATCAGGATCTAAGGGAATTTTGGAATAGAGCAAACTTTTATCTAATAACAAATACTGGCCTCTTTTCTGCATTCATATTAATTTATCCAACCCTCCTAGATGGTTATTCTTTCCTAGTTTCACTCGTCCCCATAATTGGACTTTCTATAGCTCTTTTATGGTTTCTAGTTCTGAAGGGGTCTCTTCACTGGATTGATAAATGGCGGCAAGAAATGATAAAACTAAGCAATGAAATAGATAGGTTTCACTGCTTCGCATCTATCGAAAGTGAACTAACTAAAAAGAAAATAAAAAGCCCATCATACTTAACGCAAGTCATGCCCTTGATATTCTTTGTCGCCTGGATACTTATTCTCGTTTATATTAACACAACTTGGTTGCCATTTCAATAAGTCGTCTGCAAAAAATAGTCGTAATATAGTGGTCTTTTATGGCTTCTATAAGGTTAAAGTGGCAAAATCTCCCGCTAATTCCCTTTTTTAATCGGCTTTTGATGGTCCTTGATAACCAACTTACAACTTTAAGCCTGAAAAATTAATTTCAGGCCTTTTTTAAATTAAGTCTCGATAACTGACGTAATTAAGCTAATTTGTACTGCAACGAGCTTTGATTAATAATGGCTAAGTTTGGAAAAACTTAAATCTGTATAGCTGATAATAAGTTTGTGCTTAAATCCATTATTATTAGCGAGCATAAACATGGAATCGATGAGCACTGGTGCACCACGCTATCAAGTATGGAGACTGATTTTAGCGAGCGCAAAATGGAGTGCACCACGTGTGCACCTAAAAAAGCAAATAACTGTTCGCATAGACCAACAAAGTTAACGCGAAGTATAGGTAAGTTTTTATTATTAAAGGAGGGATTCTATTGGCAAAAAGTGAATCGAAAATGAACGCTCAGACCAAGAAAAGAATTGAAAGTTTAAGGGACCAGTTGCGCGAAAAGCCAGCTTTGATTTGCTCAAATTGTGGTGTTCATATTCACGAGGCTATTACAGGGAAATATGAGACTCAAGAAGGTGCCTTATGCCGCAGATGCTTTGCCAAGATTCTTGGAAAAGAAATAGAAACTACACCCATAAGATCACTTTCTCCAGAAAACATTGCTTAAATCCGTGGCTTGAATAGTGGATGTCTATCTCACAGAAGATATTTTTTCTCATCTTCTAAGCTCCCTTTCTATTGAGATAAAAAAGTATTATGCAAATGATTTGCCCGTATTAATTGCAGTCGGAATATCAGGCATTGAAATTGTTACTCGATTAGCTGAAATTTTGAACAATGAGAAGATTGAAGTTTATGCCTGCGATGTGGTACGAAAAGGCACTAATGTTACAGAAATTACCAATTTTCCCGAAACGGAAGTAAAGGGCAAAAAAGTACTGATAACATACGTGAGAGTGGATACAGGAAACACGCTTCGAGCAGTCGCCAAACAGGCTACTGCTTGTGGAGCCATTGATGTTAAAACTATGAGTATTGCAGCAAGAAACAATGCTTCTTGTTTTCCCCATTTCTTTTCTTCAATTATTAATGCTGAGGACAATCTTTACCTATTACTCGAAGGTTATCCTCCAGACATAGAATGGCCTTATCCACAAGTGTTGACTCCACCAGGCGATTTCGTTCGAGAATTAGATGAAAACGATGTTTCTTCTCAATGGTTCAAATGTGGCGATGAACGTATCGATAAGACGGGGATCGGAGAATATTTGTATTTTTTGAGATGCAATAAGAGTGGAAAAGTTTTCGTCGTAGAAAAGGAAAGCAAAATTATAGCAGCGTTGCATTTTAATATTAAATCAACTACCGCTCGTATTGATACACTTGCAGTCGATGTTAATTATAGTGAACAGGGCATTGGAACCGACCTGATGCTATTCTTTATAGAGTATTGTCGGTTCAAAGGTATTCGAACGATTACATTAGATGCCTTTAAAACCAAAGAAACCTTCTATAAAGAGAAACTCGGGTTTAGGAAGAGGCATGATTTCTCAATCAGTGGATATGCTGATTTCGTCGTTATGTATAGGAGAATCAACTGAGAATGACTTTCAATCGAGAACAGATCTGCAAAGACATAGTAGAATTACTCTATAAAGAAGGAATGATTGAAACATGGTACAAGAATAACCCGAATGGATACAGGTTGTTTTCAGGTTTATGGAGTCCTTTTTACATTAATATTGTCCAATAGGAAGTAAGAAACACGGTCAAGAAATATTGAACAAAATAGGCTCCGCTATTGGAGAGCTGATTAAAACTGAAATGCCGCAAGTTAACCGAATTGTCGGAGTTTATCTTGCAGGAATACCAATTGCTTGCTCCGTAACGATAGCTTCAGGGATTCCTTCATGTTACGGCAGAAACTTGGAAGATATTAAGACAAAAGCAGCATTTAACGAGCATCTCGCCAAAATAAAGGGTAAGGTTAACGCTCATGGTCACCATTCTTTGGTGGAAGGGGATTTTTGTGAAGGTGACCATATAGCCATAATTGACGACCTAGCAACCAAATTCGATACGAAATTAGTTGCGAGGGGAACAAATATTGGAAGCAGCAAAGGACAAAAATGTAAACGTCATTTGCAATGACGTGGTTGTAATACTGGATAGAGAGCAAGGTGCGAAGGAAAAAGCACAGTCTAAAGGTATGGTTCTTAAATCGTTAATCCCGTTTAAGTCTAAAGGAGTCCTCTGGCTAAAAGAGCTAATGGCACCTACAGAGTATGAAATCCTGATTGATTACCTGAAGGATGAACAAAAATATCAGGACCCTAAAATTCAAGAGCAACTAAGAAATATTGCCATAACTAAGTTCTCCTCTTGAAAGTTCATTTTTGTTTCTTATTGCTTTTCAATTGAAATATTTTTAATACACTAAACCCAAAGTTTTTTATCAACAAATAGTCGATATAGCTATTGTTGTCTTGTTTTGTGTTGTCTTGAGTGTTAACTCGCTTTGTTGTCTTTCTCCAGGTGTTGGAGTTAACCTAAGGAAGGCAAAGTGCAGCTTGGGCAAAGTTGAATCTGAAACCGTTAAGAAACCATCATTAAACCGTTCCACAAAGGAGCGTAGAAACACGTTATTTCACGTATTAGACAGTGTATTAAGCCTGTCCCACAAAAAAATTCATTCCGAAGGAAACAGCGACAAAGCAAAGCAGGGTTGGGCGAGAGTTCTAGTCTCAGCCGTCTCAACCTACGGCCCCTTGTTAAAAGATGAGGAGTTGGAGCTTCGGGTGTTAACTTTAGAGGAGAAGCTCAAGAACAGCATACTAATACCGAAACCGGAGGATAAGCGGAAATGAACATTTTAAGTAGGAAACTGCGTGAATTAGAGAAAAACGTGTTACCTGAACTTCCCGAAGAAGGCACAACAAGAATAACCTGGGAAAACGGTGACATAGAGTTAGATCGAGCTGAAAGCGAATTACATAGGCGAGCGACTCAAATCTTGGAAGCTCACATGAAAGAAATGCAGGAAGCATCATCGCGGGGAGAAACCGCTTATACTCCGCTGTCGGCAAGCGACCAAGCAGTCGTGGATGCAGCGAACCATCGCTTTATGGCTAGGATATTTGAGATTTTCCAAACCTACACAGATGCTTTTGTAACGTATAAAGATCCTATGGCTAATTGGGTGTTCTACACGCGATTTTATTGGCTCATTGAAGAAACCCGCAAGTTTAAAAAGCAATTCGACGCGGAACAAGCAATCTTTGAATCGCTTGGCTATTGGGAACTATGCGAGGGCGAACAGGAAAGGCGTTTAGCTCCCGTTTATGCAGCTTGGAACCATGACTTATTTACTCCTGAGAGTTTTGAGCGCTACTGTTACCAACATCATGTTTTCAAAACAACCCAGGACATACAGCAGTTTATCGCTAATAGAACCCCCGAGCAGGCTAGGCAAGACGAGTTAGAAGAACAGCAAGAAGAAATTGAGGAAAAAGCAACTGCTGAAAGAAACGCACGTTATCTCAAAGAGAAATGTCCCACTTGTGCAAAGCAGTGCGACTGGTTTAAGAAAAATGCCACAAATTGACCAATTACCGACTGCAGAAAACATAATGGAGAATCCGAAAATATGAGCGACCAACAAGTCGAAACCGAGCGAGACCAAGAAATTCCGATTCCAATGTCGGAACGAGTGAAAATCAGCGAGCTCAAGTTTGACCAAGACAACCCTAACCGAATGAGCTTTGCGCAACTTGATCGCCTGAAAGCTTCAATTAAAAGATGGGGCGACATCGTTCCTGTTGTTACTAATAGTGAGCTTTTGGTGGCTGATGGGCAGCAGCGTGTTACGGCTATGAAGGAGCTTGGCATGACTGAGTGCAGTGTCATCCGCTTGCCAATTAAGGATGTTGACCGCCGACTTCTACGGCAGGTGCTGAACAAGCTAAAAGGCAAACACAACAAAGAATTGGATAGCGCCGAGTACCTGCGCATAATTGATGAGGCGAAAAAGAGGATTTAAAGTTGTTTCTTCAATCTGTCGGCGAGAGATCCCCATTGAGGTGGATGAGCGTGAGGTTTCTTTTTCGGTTCCTGAAACCTACGAGTTCATTATTGAATGTAAAGATGAAGCAGACCAAAAGGAAATTTTGAGAAGCTAAAGTCGGAGGGTTATAAGTTACGGATTTTGACATTGTAAAAGGATGGGAAGAATCCGACAGTTTCCGAGCCCAAAGCGTTGTCGGCAGCTACACTTTAAGCGATGTGAAACTGGAGAAGCGGTTTAAGGGCCGTTTGCCGCTTGAGGATTTCGATTGGCAAATCGGTGTTATCGTTGGGCGAAGCGGCTCTGGTAAAACCAGTATAGCTAAACAGCTTTTCCCAGACGCCTACATTCAAGGTTTTGAATACAATAGCAAATGCGTCTTGGATGATTTCCCCACATGGCTTGAAACCTCAGAGATAACGCGGATGCTTTGCAGTGTCGGTTTTGCTTCTCCTCCGGACTGGCTTAAGAGCTATGATTGTCTAAGTCAAGGTGAAAAAATGCGTGTTGACATTGCGAGGGCGCTTTGTTTAATCAACCTTTGTTGTCTTTGACGAGTTTACACTGTTGTAGATAGAGAAATTGCTAAAGTCAGTGCCTTTGCCATAAGTAAAGCAGTTCGCAGAAGTTCAAAAAAGAAATTCATAGCTGTTACCTGCCACTATGACGTTGTCGATTGGCTGGAACCCGACTGGGTATTCTGCACGGATACGATGGAGTTTAGTCGAAAAAAAGAAGCAGGCCGCCCGTTGACCTCAAAATCTATCGGTGCGGCACAAACCTTTGGAAGATGTTTCGGCAATATCACTATCTAAACGGCTCTCTAGGTGCAGGAGTCCGATGTTATGTTGCCCTCTACCAAGATAAACCCATAGCCTTCATAGCAGTTGCCTGCATTAAGATGAAGGCAAAATATTATCGAGTTAGCCGATTAGTGGTGCTACCTGACTATCAAGGAATCGGAGTCGGCAAACGACTTCTAAACTTTATCGCTGAACTCTACACTTCCCAAACAAAAATGCCCTTCTACATCCTGACAAGCAATCCCCAAATCATAAAAGGCAACATGAAGAACTGGAAGGTTAAGCGATTTGGACATGCAAGCAAGGGACGGGTAATACTAGAATAAATAACGAAATCAGAAGCAGCCTAAGCAGACAACGCATAACCGTTTCGTTGCAATATATGGGAAATCCACCAATTGATAGCTAAAACAGGCAAAGCCCACACCTTTAATGACTTTATAACGATTGAATGTCAAAAACAGCAAATGTTGATAAGAAAAAATAAATTGTTGGCTGCTTATTTTTTTAGAATATGCTAAGTGCAGATTATACCGAATGGGTCCCAATGGGGAAACTAGTCAAAGGTTTGGTGACAATGTTTGTTTCCTTGGAGATTATCATAAGTACTACAATCCTATATTTTGGCGGACTCACAGTTGAGAGTTTAATTGGAGTTGCATTAGCCTGGAGCATACTAGCCTTAATTGGTTTCTTAATTTGGAATTACCGAGGAATATCCATAGAAATTAGCAACGGTAGACTTACCGTAGATTATGGTTTGTTCAACAAAAAATCGTTCCTTTTAGACGAGGTTGCTTACTGTAAGAGAACTAAATCTAATCTTGGGCGATATTTCGGGGTAGGTATCCGCTATGGCAGAGATGGCTCAGTTGCGTTTACAACATCGTTTGGGGACGCAGTTGAGGTAGGTCCCAAAGAGGGGAGAGTGTTTGTTTTCTCCTCAAAAAAGCCCGATAAAGTCTGTGAAGCTGTAAACCGCGTTAAGGCGCATTAATGTCAGCTTATCGTAAGCCTAAAAGAAGCGACTGGACAAAATCACTTCTTTTAATAGGCATCTACGTTTTAGTCATCTCAATTACCGCCTTTATTTTGCTTGTCACGTATTGGTATGTTTGGCTGGCGGTTCTTACAGGGGGATTGTTAATGCTTGTCTTGTGGCGCAAAAAAGCCACCGCGTACCACTGTCCAAGATGCGGTAACGAATTTGAAATATCTTTTTTAACCGATTTATTTAGTCCCCATGGAGTAACCAAAGAAGGCCGCGCCTGGATGTACCTAAAATGTAGTTGGCTCTTCTTTCTGGCAAGGTCAATGTAACTTTGGCAGTCACGGTGTGGTTCAATAATTACGGCTTCCTTGTTAGAGCCTTAAAAATACGCGAAGTGAGCTAAACCTTCGGACTTTATGCGTTCAAAAATTAATGTTGGTCTTCGTAATTATCTCATCTGAGAGCCTTTATTAAGCTTCAGCAATAAGAAAAATCTAAAAGAATAAATTTAAATTAGCATACCAAGTTAAAGTTAAAGTTGAGGGTTATTTATTGAAATTCGAAATTGAAGTTAACAGGGACGATTGCATAGCGTGCGCAGCCTGTTACACGAGGGATTCTTACCATTTCGAAAGAGATGATGAGGGTAAGTCGAAAGTGAAAGGCGGAATAAGTAACGGGAAATCAACTGGCAGTTTTGACGATGACAAAATAATCGTTGCACAAGATGCGGAAAGCGCTTGTCCTGTGAGCGCTATCAAAGTCACAAAGACTTGAAGCTAAGCTATGATTGCAGCCGCCCAAATAGTTCTATAAAACCAAACACAATTAGTTCCCGGGTCACCCTGAACGCGGCGACTTCTAAGGGTTTTGGGTCTGGATAGGTAACTGTTTTGGCTATGGAGCAAACCAAGTCTATGAATGTCAGTATGTAGGGCCTCAGGCACCAACTGACGGCTCTGTTCCAGAAAGCTCCATATCAAGGCGGCTATGGCTACGGGTATGCTGATGGTCCCTGCTGGGCAAGATAAACAACCTCTCTTTTTTGTTCCTATTTTTTGACTACTTTGCTAGGGTCTGTAAAAATCGGATTGGAAATAAGCAAACCGTTTGATACGCTTATTAGTGAAGAGGTTTTTGTTTGCTAAATAGCTAGAAAAGAACGGAAGGTAGATTCCGAGAACCGTAACGCTTCAACTTTCTGTTAGTCAAAAAACCTTGACTGAAACACTTTAATACAGAAATAAAAAAAGGTAATTAGGGAAACAATGTTGTTCCAAAACAGCAAAGCTGGATTAATCAGTATTTTATTGTTCTGTATTCTATCATTAACAGTAATTTGCTCAGATACCCCCACAACGAAAGCTTCCTCTCAGGCTACCCTCACAAGTACCTCAGAATTCATCCAAGACTTAAGCAGCACAACAATCCCATCTGACTTAACTCAACGAAATCCACAATCGCAAATGCAAGATAACTTTGACGATAACACCTTCAACTCTAGGTATTTGGGATAAAATTGAAATAAATGGAGGATTAACCGCAGAGAAGGACGGAAAATTACAGGTTACTGTGCCAGACAGCAACAGAAGCTGGGAAGATTGGTATTGGAGCCAAGCAGGCTATGTAACAAAATACCCAATTAGTACAAACTCCACCTCAGGATTTGAAACATCTGTTAATGTTGTAGAACTCGACAATGTTTCCGAAATGGTTCTTCTTATAAGTGACCAGAAAATAACAGACCGAGACCCAGTCAATGCGACGAACTGGTATATGCTAAACAAAGTACTTGATACAAAATATTATCATATGAACTTAACTCGTGTTGTAAGCCGAATTGATGGAAATATCTCGTGGAGAGTTGAGGTCCCATGGTTATCGCCGACTGGCAAACTTGAAATTGAGATTTCAAATGGAACAGTTTCATTCTATGAAAACGGTCTATTTCGCTATTCCGAACCCTACGCTATCAACGCAAGCGAATGCTATGTATATATCTACACTTAGCAAATGGGGACATTATTGGGGAACTGATTGTTTTGATGATTTCTACGTTTCCCCTATTTATAGAAAACAACCCTCGCTTAACGGGGCCTGTCAATCTTGGCGAGCGCACAATCTTTGTCAAATGTTGCTGGTTCAGCAGTTAACATTTTCGGCAACTTGGCGAATTCTACGAACATCCCATTGCAAAACAAAACTGTTGTTTTATCATACAATTTTTTGGGAATTGATTCTTGGATTCCAATTAGTTCAGCCCAAACTGACATAGAAGGCAACTACAACATTCAGTGGATAAATAGCGCTTCTGGAACATTCACGTTTAAAGCTGCGTGGAGTGGAGATGCAGAAAACGCGCCTGTTAGCAACACTACAACCTTGAGTTTTCTGCCCAGCGAGAGAAGTACTTTTGTTATTGAATCAAACAGCACAGTTTACGCCTTAGCATTTGACAATGCCACCTCTACTTTAAGCTTTAACGTGACTGGACCGACAGGAACCACAGTTACGCCAAGCAACCATCGCCAAAAATATGGTTGAAAACGGGGAAGACCTTCAGGCAACTCTGGATGGCAAACAACTCAATTATACTGTTATTTCTGCTGGTGACTCATGGATTTACTGCTTTAAGTATCACCATAGCACACACCTGATAAGTATGCATATAGTAAAAGGCACGTTAACAGCTCAGCCTTTGGGTAGCGAGGTTGTGTTGGCAGCAATTATAGTATTTTTGGGCGCTATATTGGGGATAATAGCTTATGTTACTATACGCAGAGGTAATATTGGATCTGTTAATTTATTTTTATAAATAGCTAATACTCTGCTACTATGGGCTGTATTTTAGCCGATTTCTTTATCTGTGAATTGTCGTCTAAAGTTGTCTTATGGATTTTCTTTTCGTCCAGACTTTGTGATGTTTGCGGACATATGGTGGGTGGGGGCGTCTATTATTGTCCAAAATGCCAAATATACTTCTGTTTTAGCTGCTATAACGAATTGATGATTTTACAATCTGAAAAAGACCTCAACAACCTCATTGTAAAGTGCCCTATGTGCTCCAGAAAACTAATAGCACCATAAAAGCCGAAATGTGCTATGTGCTGTAGTCGTCGTCTAGAATGTGTTTTAATTCGTGTTCTAACAATTCTTGCAGCGGGGCAGACTGCTTGATTAAAATTACAAAATAGTTTTCTGCCTTAAACGAGAAGGCTTCAATTAAGGAATTATCAAAATCTACCCCATATTCTCTGACTCTTGAGTCTTTAACGCCGGGGTTTTTCTGAACAATATTTAGCATGTAGTCAAAGTCTTTGTCGTTTAAGGTAAAAGCGTGTGCTTCTGGCAGGGACTTATCAGAAATAGTCTTCCAGATAGTTGCAAGTGTTTTCTCAGGTATGCTTTTAATTGAGGAGAGCTCAGGAATCTTCAAATTATCCTAGTTATTGGAACTGTAAATGTATTCTTAAGCTTTAGCTACGCCCAAAAGATAGCTAAATTTTTCAAATAACCAGCAACGCCCGCTTCATTGTGGAAACATGGAAAACTGGAAAATAACCCGCTTTGGACACGCAAGCAAAGGATGAGAAATACACGAATTAAAAATGAATTGAGAAGTAGCCTAAGCCGTAAACAAATTACCTTTCGATGCAGTACATTTTCAAAACGATGCCGTGTCATCTTACGGTGGATTAAGTTAAGCTCTCAAGAAAATAATTTATTATTCACAATCTCGTGTTGACGCCCATTTTGTATAATTCTTAAAATAGGGCGTCAACAATACATAATCACAATGCAAGCGGCAAGGAAACAAAAAAAGTACAGGATAGAAACTACCTATCGCAATAACAAACCTATTAGTTACATAGTAAAAGATGTAAAATACAAAAACAGACGAACAAAAGTTAGAATTTACGTTGGTCGCGCTCCCCCAACATCAGCAGAAGAAAAAATACAATTAGGAATTAAATATGCCTATGACCTCGAAGCAATGGCAGTGAGAAGCGAGCTGAATTAAGCAGTAGCTTTTACAAGTCAAAATACCTTAGTCGCGATGGCATAAGGAGCGTTGAAAAAGTACGCCATTATTACAGAACTTTCATAAGCTTGTTGACATTAAGCGAAGTAGCTGTTTATGAGCAAGCCTTTGAAATAAATTATATTCAGGGAACAACTAATATTGAAGGCAACACTATTTCGTCCCATCAAGCGTTTGACCTTCGAGTTAACAACATTACACCTGCCGGGAAATCTCTGAGAGAGATTAACGAGGTTCAAAATTTTAAAAAAGTCATCAAATTTAGAGAAAGCAGCAAAGCTAAGGTAACCTTGGATTTCTTGAAGACGCTTCATTCATTAATCATGAATAATATTGACAATGAATCATCAGGAGTTTTTAGACGAATTGATAGCATTATGGTAGCTGGATGTGACCTCCCTGTAACACCTGCAATCCTAATCAAATCTGAGCTTCAAAAACTAATTACGGAATATTACAATCGATTGGACAAAGGCGTTCATCCTTTTGAGGCGGCTGTATTATTCCATTATGGTTTTGAGATGGTTCATCCTTTTACCGATGGAAATGGACGAGTCGGCCGAGAAATTTTCAATTATATGTTAAAGAAGTGCGGTATCCTCGATTACTCTTTCTCGGAGTCGACAGAGATACCTATCTTAGCTCGCTAAAACTGGGAAATGAACGAAAATATGCAAAGATGATACAGCTCTTTGTTGATCTAATTTGGAGTCAACAATATCATGTTTTAGTCGAGAGATTGAAAGATGTTGTGCAACCAGTTCGCAAAGAACAACCCACACTTGATCAATTTTTCCATGAGTTACCAGCTTAAAACAGAATAAAAGAAAATTAGAAAAAAGCAGATACGTATACTGGATCCTAATTCTTTAAAACTGCTCTTCTTCACCCTTCTCTTATTCTAAAGTAAACTAAATGCTCGCCGATTTTGGATAAGGAAAAACCCTGTAGTTTTTTTTGACACAACTTAAACAATAACCATAAAGAGTTTCTTTATTACGGTATTGCTTTAACAACCACTTAGTCGCAAGATGTTCACTCTCATACTTTGAAATTCTTTCGAAGGGTATTTCAATTATTTCTTAACAGTGGCGTATCCTTCAACTAACCCATTTCCAGAGTTCCCCAACGCAATCTTCTGACCCAGAACATAATAGCGCCTACTTCTAACCTCCATAGACTTTTCTCCGGATAATATTTTTCTTATCCACACATTCTGGATTTTTAGCCCTCTCATAATTTCACCTGTCAATAGAGAACCATTTTTGGCAAGGCTTTCTTGTAGTTAATTCCATTTAAGCCTAACTTGTTTGTAATTCAGATTGGTAGATTTTATAAGCAAACTACGCTGCATTAATTATCAACATGACAGAAGAAGAAGCGTTTGATTCCTCCGATGAGAAATTAACCAGAACCAAATACATTGACCCCGCCCTAAAGAAAAGAGGCTGGATTGAAAAGTACGTTAAGACAGAGGTCAATTCGGTTAAGTCGGATTTTGTAAATAAACGATTAGTATTTTATGATAAGCACCCTGAAAAAGGGGTTGATCGTTTTATTGATTATCTATTGCTTGATGAGGACTATTCGGTTTTAGCTCTTATTGAGGCAAAAAAATTCTCCAAAGATGAAGAAAAAGGGCGCATCCAAGCGCGCAGCTACGCAAAAGATATTGAACGCCAGACCGGCAGAAGGATTCCTTTCTTTCTTACCAACGGCAAAGTTTGGTGCTTAGTCGATGAGGATGGTATAGAGCGTAAAGTTAGCGGTCCCTTTAGTCAAGAGGATCTCAAAAGAAGAGGCGACAATTACAGTAAGAGACGAAACCCTTGCGAGGTTAAAATTAACTCAAATATAGTCAGCCGACCAAGAAGTATTCAGATTGTCCGGCAACTAAGCGAGCATTTTTCTAAGGGTCATCGAAAAGCGCTTGTTCAAATGGCTACCGGTACAGGGAAAACCAGAGTTGCCATGGCAATAATTGATGTTTTGATAAACGCCAATATTGTTAGAAATGCTTTGTTTATTGCTGACCGGACAGCCCTTGTTAATCAGGTTAAGTCTAGTGGGTTTGAGCAGTTCTTCACTGAGCCCGTAGTTGACTTGCGTGATGGCTTTTCAACGACAGGTCGGCTGTATGTTTCTACTGTTCAAACTTTAATGAGCGGCAAACCCCGGCTTGCAGAAAAGTTTAGCCCAGGCTTTTTTGACTTAATAGTCTTTGATGAAGCCCACAGGTCATATTACGACAGGAACCATTTTGTCGATAGATTCTTTGATGCAATAAAGATAGGCCTAACAGCAACCCCTAGAGAATGTGAAACCAAGAATACGTTTGATTTATTCGACTGCGAGCATGGTAAGCCAACGGTAGATTACTCTTACGACGAGGCTATTGTTGATACTATTCTTGTGCCTTACAGGGCAGAAATAATTGACACAGAACGGCTATCTTTAGGGATTAAAGGCTCAACCCTAACTGATGCGCTAAAAGACCAACTTCGACGCCAAGAAGTCAATCCTGAAACGGCAGAGTTTGCCGGTTCAGAGTTCGACAGGGTATTCATGGATGACAAAACCAATGAGGTAATAGTCCGCGAGTTTCTGCGGAGTTGTTACCGTTCTGATGATGGGAAACCCTGCAAGTCTATCTTTTTCTGTGCCAGCCAAAGACATGCAAAACACTTGAAAAGAATTTTTGGAATAGTTGTTCCCACTCTAAGTAACGATGTACAGGTTATCACTTCAGAGATGTATCGCTCAGATGATGAGGTTAAGCGGTTTGGTCTTCAATCAGAGCCAAGAATCGCCCTATCCGTTGGCATGCTCGATACAGGTGTTGATGTCCCCGAAGTCTGTAACTTGGTTTTTGTTAAACCCGTTTTCTCACATATCCGATTCTGGCAAATGGTGGGGCGCGGCACAAGAAACCGAGAAGCATGCAAACATCCGCTATGGCTACCAAACCAAGAAAAAAGCAACTTCTTAATTCTTGACTTCAAAATAGGTGGGCACTCAAATGTTATCTACCACCAATTCAGCCAAGCCAAAGAGCATTTACCAACCAAAGATGTCATCACCAGAATTTTTGAAAACCGAGTAAAACTCTTAGAACAACCCCTCAATCAAGAACAAAAAACCATTATCGCTGGCAAAATTATCGCTTCCATTGATGATTTAGACAAAGACTCTTTTATTCTACGAGAAAAACTGTCTGTACCTAGAAAAGATCAAAGGTGAAGTCTTCAATTTAGATACATACATCGCTGAGTTAAAAAAAGAAATTGCCCCCCTCATGATTTTCAGCCAAGGCAAAAACCCCAATGTAGCTTCATTCATCTTGCGGGTTGAAAAGCTGTTCGGGTATGTCTTAGAAGGCAAAAAAGACCTGATTTTTGAACTCAGAGATTACGTTCAAGGTATGTCCGATAACATACGCAGAAGAGACACCCTCACCGAAATAAAAAATAACCTGCCCAATATCCTGCGAGTCTTCGCCGATTCTTTTTGGGAAGACCTAACATTTAGTGATGTTGAGTTTTTAGTTGTACAGATAGCACCTTTAATGAAGTATTACGAACCTACCCCAAAAAAAGTGGTTCAGGTTGACCAACCAGACTTTGTGATACTAAGAGAAACCTACGCTAAAGAAGTAAAAGAGGACCCAGCGATCAAGAAATTACTTGATTCAAATACACTTGCCCAAAAAATCCAAAGTAGAGAAGGCATAACCGCCAGCGAACTAGGTGAATTGGAACTAGAGTTGTCCTCCCTAAAACCAGAGTTGACTATTGAAAACGTGCAGAAATACCAAAAAACCGACTTCATATCCTTCCTGCACAGAATAATGGGCTTAACCGAGAAACAAGACCCAAAGGAGCTAATCGAATACGAATTTGACCAATACATAGTCAAACAGAACAGTTATAATTCAAGACAACTCGAATTTCTATTAATTTTAAAGAAGGTTTTCTCTGAAAGAAAGAGAATAGAGTTGGCTGATCTAGCAAAACCACCCTTGTCCAATGAACGCCCACTTGACTTATTCAAGATAGACGAACTTAAGCTTGTCATTCAGAAATGCAACCAATTAAAGATGAAATAATAAGGTAAACTGAGGTTTACATAAATACTTATTAAGCCTTGCCGGCATACAAGTTAGCCATGGAATATAGAACTGTGTCCACAAAAATGCCAGTTGACGAGTTAACGATGTTTAGGACTCATTGCGAAAAGAAAGGTGTTAGCCCTGCAAATCTTCTTAGAGAATTAATTCTCAAAGAGACAAAAATCCACTTACCAACTAATGTCGCTGGAAAAAACATTGTTCATTATAATAAAGATCAGGATTCTTTTACTTGGTTAGTTAAAATAGATTCAGGTGCAACCGCTACTATCATGAAAAATATTTCTCCCCTCTATCTTGAAGACCTAAAAAAAGCGCTTGTCACAGTGTTAGAAGAAAGGGCAAGCTATATCCAAAGCAAAAAAAAAGATTCAGTTCCAATTCCCGCTTACTTGCTAAAGGGTGAAAGCAAATGAAAATAAAAGATTCTTGCAGATCCTTTATCGAGGTTATGGGCAAGTCTACCATAGGTTTTCTTGATGGCGATTGGATACTCTCTCGGGACATGTCCGATAATGGCAAAATAGGTGTGGTGCAACTCAAGCATATCGGTAAGGGAAAATTCTTACACAAAGATTTCAAGTTTATCTCTGAAAAAACATGTAAAAAACTTAAATGCACTAGGTTAGAGGAAGGAGATTTACTAGTTTCACGAATGGCCGAGCCTATCTGCAGGTCTTGCATATTACCAAAACTTAATTTTGATACCGTTACAGCTGTAGATGTAACAATAATTAAGCCTGACCCAACCCTTGCAAAGGTAAAATACCTAAATTACTTTCTAAATACAGAAGCCCTTCAAAATCAAGCCAAAAAATTTTCAGTTGGAACTACCAGAGAACGAATTAGTAAAAAAAATCTTCAAAAATTAAAAGTACCTTTGCCTTCTATTAGCACTCAAGAAAAAATTGTTTCAATGCTTGACAATGTCGAGCAATTAAGGGAACGGCGAAAACAAGCGGATAAGTTAACAGAAGAATATTTACAAAATGTTTTCATTAAAATGTTTGGAGAACCTAAAAAAAACCCATACAATTTTGACTTTGCAAAGCTAAAAACCGCTTTTTCGAAAAATAGATCCGGTTTAAAGTGCGGACCATTCGGGAGCGCCCTCAAAAAATTTGAATACGTCAAATCAGGCATTCCAGTTTGGACCATGGACAATATACATAATGGGGCTTTCTTAGAACGAAAATGCTTGTTTGTAACAGAGCAAAAATTTAACGCTTTAAAATCTTATGCAATAGAAAATGGTGACGTTATAATATCACGCGCTGGAACAGTTGGTAAAATGTGCGTAGTTGAGACTTCCGCTAAGGAGTCAATAATAAGTTCAAATCTTATTCGTTTATCCCTGGACAAAACCATCCTTAGTCCAGTATATTTTGTTTGTTTAATGGAGTACTTTAAAGGAAAAATAGGGCGATTAAAAACTGGTGCAGATGGGGCATATACATTTATGAATACGAAAGTGCTGGAAACGCTTGAGATACCAATTCCACCAATAAACCTTCAGAAAAAATTCGTAGAAATTTATCGCCAAATTAAAGAATTACGGCAGATGCAACTGGACACTAACTTGGAGATTGTCAAGTTATCAAGCATTTTAACCGAAAAAGCGTTTAATGGTGATTAGTTTGCTAGATTTAGAACTTAAATCGAAAATAAATCAACTTTGGAACAAGTTTTGGAGCGGAGGTATTTCTGACCCTTTAGTAGCCATTACTCAGATGTCTTATCTTATTTTTATGAAGAGACTTGAAGATGAGGACATTCAGCAGGAGCAAGAGTCACAACTAAACGGTAATGGTTATTCCTCAATCTTTGAGGAGCATCCTGAATATAAGTGGTCTAAGTGGACTAATCTTCCTGCCGACCAGATTTTAGAGCATGTTAGGGACAAGGTGTTTCCTTTCCTTAGGACCTTGGGCGGTGAAGATTCTTTGTATGCTCAGTATATGAAAGATGCAGTTTTCACTATCCCAACACCCTCATTACTCATCGAAGCTGTCAAAATTATCGATGAAATGCACATTAAAGAGCAGAATAGGGATGCCAAAGGTGACCTCTATGAGTATCTGCTCTCAGAACTAAAGACTGCTGGAAAGAACGGGCAATTCAGGACACCGCGGCATATTATTAAGATGATGGTTGCCATGGCTAACCCGAAAATTGGCGATTTAATCTGTGACCCCGCCTCCGGCACGGCTGGCTTTCTGGTTAACGCCTATGAGCATATTCTTAAAACTAATACTTCAAAGGACTTAATCAAAGTAGACGAGCAAGGAAACGAGTACAATTTTGTCGGAGACAAGCTCAATGAAAAGCAGTGGAACCAATTAAGAGAGCTAATGCTTCATGGGTACGATTTTGACTCTACGATGGTTAGAATTTCATTAATGAATTTGATGATGCACGGCGTTAAACGACCAAACATAAAACAACTTAACACTCTGTCAACTCGGTACAACCAAGAAAAGAACCATTACGACATTGTCCTAGCTAATCCACCCTTTAAAGGTAGCATAAACAAATCAGACATCAGCAGAGAGTTCTCGATTACTACAACTAAAACTGAGATATTGTTTTTGGAATTGATGTTCAATATTATGGCTAACGGCGGAACTTGTGCTGTAATTGTTCCAGACGGTGTATTATTTGGCAATTCAAATGCTCATAAGCAGATCAGGCAAAAGCTGCTCAAAGAGTGCCGGCTTGACGCTGTTGTCTCTATGCCTTCAGGCGTCTTTAAACCGTATGCAGGCGTCTCCACAGCGGTGTTAGTCTTCACTAAAGGCGAACCAACAAAGAAAGTCTGGTTCTACGGCATGACCTCAGATGGCTACAGCCTAGATGATAAAAGAACATTCATCGACGGCAAAGGCGACATAACAGACATCATAACCAAATTCGACCGCAGGGACTTGGAAAAATTTGAAGATAGAAAAGCCAAATGCTTCTTTGTACCAATTAAAGAGATTGAAGATAACAACTTTGACCTTAGCATTTCAAAGTATCGTGAGTTTGAGTACAAAGAAGTAATCTATGAAGAGCCCGAGATTATCAAACAGAAGATACTGAAGCTTGAGAATAAAATAATAGAAACGCTACAGGAAATAAATACTGAAGAGCTATTCAAAAAAGAATAGCTTCAGTCGCTTCTTTTACATTCGTCCTACAAAAGCTCTTGTACAGCTTCATGGATATAATGGAAGCAGGTTTGAAAAAAGTTTGAGTTTAAGCAAACTAGGACCTAATTATCAGGTCTTTTGAGGAACACAAGAGAAAAGCTTAATGTTTCTACATCAAAAAACTGTGAAACACAATCTGCCTCAACTATTCTATCCTTAAACGTTAAACGGTCGCCTTTCTTAACTAATTCTGTTGTTACAAAGTATCCGCCTGAAGTATTAATTCCATAAAAACTAAAATTGTTTGGAAGACATGAACACAAAGCTTGTTCTAGTTTTGACGCACCTTTAAAAATAATTACCCCCTCAATCGAAATGTGTTCACCATAGTCATCATCTAAGTGTGCTCCGTAGGCTTTTCTGTCTTTCAATAGCCTTTCTAACTTTACTCTAGTGAGGTTCCCCCCTTCCTTTTGAAGTGCACTATACATTGTATCCCATAAAGTAGGCGATTCAATATAGAACCACAAGCTAAACCCTTGATTTGACTCTTTTATTATTTTTTGGTTTACCAACAAGCGTTTATAGCGACTGAATGTTGACTCATTAATGTTAGCTCTCTGGCAAATTTCTACTCTCTTTAAGGGTTGTTGCTTCAGTAAGGCGATGATTATTTTGGCGTCTGCTCCTAAGCTCTTTGTATCACTTGCTTTGTAATATTGAGAGTTTGCAGGTTCGCATACTTCTTTGTTGTTGACCATTCAATCACGCATAGGTTAGTCTGAAATTCACTTTGCAACTATAGGTAGATACATAATAAAAGCTTGGTGACAGTCTCTTGGAAAAAAATGACGCTGACAGTTTACATTGCCATTTGAGGCCAGTGGAGAAGACTATCCTTCTCTACGCAAAGACACACCCATATGAATGCTTTTGCTGGCTTGAATTTGCCTCAAAATACAATAACAATACTATCAGAAACGCTTTTTCCCATTTAGTTAAGCTAAAGTTGCTTGACCGCTGCTGTCGAAGCTCAAATGCTTACTATATTTTACCTAGTAATGAGAAACTCGGCGATGGAGGAAAAGTGACGATTACCCATATGGGGGGTCGTCATAATCGGAAGATCATGCAGCTTAGTTATTTGAGTTATATTGAGTCGTTTGGTTGGGAGGAGATTTGGAGGGTTCATGATGTTTGTCTTTGTTTTAGGGTTGATGGACTTTATTGGAAAATGCGGGTTAAAGGTATGCCAAGTAATAAGCAATCTAAAGACATCAAGTTTCTTGATGTTGCTATTCCTGGAAATTTACGGATAACCGTGTTTTTGCATCGGACTGGGATGGTTACTTGTTATGTTAAGTGTAGTATGCATCCTATCGAGGTTACTCCAGAGGGATTGGTTGATTTCACTGCTATTTTAGGTAAGGTTGCGGCAATTCTTGAGACGTCGGCTGAATCTTCTTCTTTTGTGTTTAAGCGAAGCGTGGTTCCAAATGTCTCTAATTGGATTGTTATGCAGTGGCATTTTGGACGGGATGGCAAGAAGGAGATTAGCGGAAAGTCTTACCATGTTACTTACAGGAACTGGACAGGTGCGTTAATACGGGTTTACCTTAAGAAAAACGGGGATAAATTTAGAGCCAGAAAAGAAGTCATTGAACAACCCAGAAAACCGCTCCCAAATGCTTTTGCCGAAAAAATGACCGCTGAAGATTCGACCAGCTATAAAGATGTTCAGGTGACTCTGTAATGCTTAAGGCTCTCGTTATTATCCCAAACGCCAAAACCTCTGAAGTAGGCTCTTTGTTGGCAATTGCCAGAGATGCAGCCAGAAGACGAGAAGAGGTACAGATGAACCCACCCATTCGTGCTCTGCATTTCATCGCTGAACTTGGAGTCTTTGTTGCAATCTATGAAGCGGTTGAGAAGGGTAATCCTGATCAGGTGAGCAAGGGGAGATAATGGTTGACTGAGGGAGAGGTTGGCTTCCAAATTGATTCTGATTTTGGCGTTCTTGGCAGAAGGCAAGATTCCGATAGGAAGTCGGTGGAAAACCGCTTGCACCAACCCCCTAAACAGCCTAACCTATACTGTCCATTATGCGGCTCTATAGTTTTAGTTCAAGCAGGAACAAGACCACTAACAAATGGTGAGCGAGTACAACGATGGAAGTGTAAAGACTGCAAACACCGCTTCAGTGAACACAAACCACTACAAACATGTTTAGAATTGAAAATAAATACACCTACTGCTTATTCTTTTAACTGCCAAGAACGCAGTGAATCCCGTCAGGGACGAGCATCGACCCTCCGGCAAGGGGGATTAACCTTGGTCACAAGTCAAACCCGACAAGAAAACGCCCAGCGGGAGGGCGCAACGCAAACTGCTGATGCTACAGGAAAAATTATAGAATATGCTTGGTGGCTAAAAAAAGACGGCAAAAGCGAAGCAACTATAGAAGGCAGAGTAAAACTTCTAAAAGTCCTCACCAAACGCGGCGCTAACCTCTATGATCCTGAAACAATCAAAGAAGTAATCGCAAAGCAAACATGGTGCAACGGAAGAAAAAACAACGCAGTAGACACCTACTCATCCTATCTAAAGATGGCGGGCGGCACATGGAACCCACCGTTATACCAAACAATCCGCAAACTACCATTCATCCCCAAAGAAACTGAAATCGACCAACTCATCGCAGGCTGCACAAGTCGCATGGCAACATTTCTACAAATGCTAAAAGAAACAGGCGCAAGATGCGGCGAAATATGGACACTAAAATTGGACGATATAGACTTCGAAAGCAAAGTCGTAAACATAACCGCTGAAAAACACAGCAATCCAAGAGTCGTGCATCTTAGCAACAAACTCTTAGAAATGCTTCAGAAACAGCCAAGAATTTACGGAGATAGAATCTTCTCACATCCACACATGCCAGTTGACCACTTCGGAACTCTACTTTGCCAGCAAAGAAGACGCCTATCTCACAAGGTCAACAACCAACGATTGCTAAAAATCCACTTCCACACTTTCCGGTACTGGAAAGGAACAATACTATACCACGAAACCAAAGACATGTATTATGTTATGATGCGATTAGGACACAAAAACATCAAAAATACGCTTTTGTACGTTCAGCTTGAAGAAGCGCTATTTCAAGGCGAAACAAACTACATCTCCAAAGTCGCTAGAACTGAGAAAGAAATCTTAAGCTTAGTTGACTCAGGCTTTGAATACGTCACCGAGTTTCAAGGAGCAAAGATTTTCCGAAAACGCAAACTTTAGCAGGCAAAAACCCAAAGTGTCTCCACGGCGGGACCCCCTATAGTTTTACTTATAAAGGTGCAGGGGGTGGGATTCGAACCCACGAACGCCTACGCGATAGGGTCCTAAGCCCTACTCCGTTGACCTGGCTTGGAGACCCCTGCATGCTCTGAGTGTACTGAGATATTTCTGCCTCCTTTAATATTTATTTGCCCCCAGGAATCTGGGGTTTAAGTCTTGTTTGCATGAGGTTTGCCGTTGATAAGGAGCAGTGTAACCGTAAGCATTTTATTTACTATCGTATGTTGTTTGAGGGGAAGAGTAAAAATTTGCCTTCGTAGCCTAGCCCGGTGGGGCGTTACCTTGGTAAGGTAATGGTCGCGGGTCCAAATCCCGCCGAAGGCTCCACATCACAATTTAACCTTGATTTATCATTGGCATGCTCAATGGATTTACCTTCAAAACCTTGACCATGATCAATATTTGATATTTCTCTAAGTTTTCTATTAACATACTCTAGGCTTTGCTGATGATAGTAGTACTTTTTATTTTCCCCAAGATGCCTGGCTCTAGAGTATCCAACTTGTCCATCCTTACGATAAAAAACTTATATTGACGTTTTAACTTGGCATTTTTCACATTCAAACCCTGTGACCTTGATTCTTGACATACTTGACCAATCCTAAAGTGGGTCCCCAGACTGTCAATGTAACTTATAAGGTTCTTCTAAGAACTATTTTGGAGTGCCCTTCTATTGTTTTTCTTTTTAACTGTGCCGTATATGGCAATAACTACTCCTATTGTTAGAGCAACTATTCCAACAACAACGAACTGTAATGGAAAAACAATGAAAATGTGATAAGTTAGTATACCAAGCTTGAAATTATTATTTGAATTAACCCAGTTATTCCTAATAGTACTGCTGTCTTTTTGTAGTGAGAAGGAAAAATCAACAGTGCTATTAGCCCTGCAAAAATAACTATGCCCGTTGTTAATGTGAAAATGTATACATAAATCCACATTGGGGGACTAATGAAAGGATAAAGCAAACATACGTTCTTCAGTGTTCCTATTGTTGACTTGTTATGTTTGTTTTTGTTTAAGAACTTTGGTGCCCTTTTGGAACATTCAGAGACTTTATATTTTTCTGAGTATACCTTTCTTAGAGGTTTTTTGTTTTGAACGAATGGGCCTGTGAAGAAGTAAATCACCACAAAGATATTAACAAAACCATATTGGCATGACAAGAAAAGGGGTGGATGCTTTACTCATATCAAGCAACATACAATGGACGAGGAGTTGCACACTATTTACTCTTTGAAAAAGGCACCTAAATTATTCGGCATGCGCTAAATATTCAATTGATCAGACGCCGAACCATCAAACCTGATTTTAGATGAAATATATGGCGACCGGCTGTTTAAGGAACCTACCGTTTGATCAAAGAAACGTAATAGGTGGATTCCTCAACGAAACCATCAGTTTAAGGATCGTTAATTTCTACTGAAGCATTTTCATCAAATGGATTAATCCTTAAAGCTAAAGAGAATAGATACGGATAATCTTTTTTTAGTTGTCTCATATACTCCAGCCACTGCAAAATTAGCTGGTTATAGACTCTTTTCATGTCTTCCGAGAGGTGGTTATAGTCAGATTCAGGTAATTTTTTGAGGTTCTTTCTATTTGCTAATTCATCGGTCAAATGTAAAATAGCTAAAAGTAAATTGGTGAAAGACTCATGTTCAACTAAATGTGGGTTCTCCAGTAAATTAAGTAAAAACTGTCTTTTGTTTATTAAAAAAATCTTTACTTCATCAAGGTCGTATCTCTTGCTGTTGATTATTCCACTCTGTTGTATGTTTTGTTTTGTAATAAAAAAATCTCTATCTGACCAATCTCTTGCTATTAGAAGCTTTTTTCTAGAATCATCCAAATTGGAATCAAACTTTAAACATATTTTCAATAAATCCGCACCCACTTCGCTAAAAAAGGTATCAATCACAACATTGAGTTTTTTCATATTGGACTGTTTTTCCCTAAATACAAGCAAGCGGTTCAAGACTAGGGTTACTATCATGACATCTATGAATAGAAAAGCTATGTCACCTATGAGATAAATGAAAATATGGTGTATATCTTGGAATATTAAATAATGAAGCAAATAGAAACTAATTGAAAGAGCCACTAAAATTAAAGCAAGAACTATTTGCCAATTAAGAACTCTTTTCATTTTTACGACTCCTCCAATATTTCAGAATTTAAACTATAAATTTGAGAGCATTAAATCTACCGCCACATTAAGACAAGAACTCTTTTTTTCCACTTTATGTTTTGATGCAATTTGTTAAGGATAATCTTCGATGAAAGTGTGGATACTGCGATATTTATTCAAATTAACTCGAGGTTACAATTCATCATAAAGTTTCTGAATATCCCTACTTTGTTGAATAAGATGAAGAAACAAAACGCACAGGATGTGACCTTACTTTTGCATACCTTCGTGAATATTTAGCAAATAATAATTTGGCCAAAGCCTTCCAAATCAAAAGTTTCGCTATCCTGTTACTGTCCAGCCTTGGTAAGGTAATGGTCGCGGGTCCAAATCCCGCCGAAGGCTCCATTCTTATTAAAAAACTTTGATTCATCATTTGAACGCTCAATGGATTTACCTTCAAAACCTTGACAGGGATCAATAATAGATAGTTTTCTGAGTTTTTTATTGGTATATTCTATGCTTTGTTGATTGGTAGTAGTATTTTTTATTTGATCCAAGATGTCTTGCCATAGAATAACCCACTTGTCCATCTTTGCGATAAAATACTTCTATTGACGTTTTAACTTGGCATTTTTCACATTCAAATTATAGCCTTTTATTCTTGACATACTTGATCAAATTCTAATTTGGTCCCCAGACTGGCGAAATCTCAGTAGCAAGGTCAAGGAATAAGGATAAGTCTGGAAACGAGCTATTATGTGTGATTGAATTGAAGTAAGTTGTAAATAACAGTAGAAAATTCATTGAATACGTGGAGAAAAGACAATAAGAAACTCTTTAGGTTTAAAATATCAGAATTTTAGAGCCTACACCCTTGTTTTCTGTAATTGTGAATATTATTTCATCAAAGATTTAACTAAATTTGAAGACGCTCCATCCCAAAATTAAGAATGTCCTGGTTAGGTCATATTATCGAAAAATAAGAAAGATACTCCAATGTAAATATCAAATGGCTAGAACTGATGGATTGCAAAAAATAACTTTTACCTATTGAGTTTGGCTTAAGCTTTTAAGTGCTATAATTTTTAATGAAATACCCAGGGAATGTAAATGAGCAATAAAGTTGATGAGTATTTTGAAAAGCAGAGCTCTTCACAGAAAAAAATCTGTTTGGAACTTAGAAGAATTGTTGTTGAGTCTTTTACAGGCATTGAAGAAGAAATGAAGTGGGGTGTTCCAACGTATGCTAAAGGTATTTACTATATTGTTGCATTGGAAAACCATGTTAATTTGGGTTTATCGTTAAAAGGTCTTTCAAAAGAAGAACAGATGCTGCTTGAAGGATCAGGAAAAACAATGAAACATTTTGAAATTAGCTCTCTGGAACAAATTGATGAGGATAAAATTGTAGAATTACTAAAGCTTGTTTGGAAAAAACACAAGTAATCTATATATGTCTAAATTTAAGTCTTAAGTATTAGTAACTGTATTGTTGCCTACGTTTTAATTAAACCAGCATTTATTTGCTTATCAGTGTTGTAGGCATCGTAGACATTGTAAATCCAGAAAAGTGGGTATAACGGAAAGCCAATCAGAAATATCATTGTGAACACGAAAAATACGCCAAGTATTATGAACATTATTCCTTTCCCAATTTGACCATTATATATCTGTCCTAAACCCACAAATATGAATGAGGCAACTGCTGCTAATCCTTCGCTTTTTCTTTCAATGTTAGTATACTGTGAAGGCATTGGTGGAGCTGGAGGGGGAGAAACTCTAACGCCACATTTAGGGCAAATTTCAGCTCTTGCATAAATCATAGCTCAGCAATTAACACAAAATTTGTGCCATTTGGGTATAGAGGATTAGTTTGGGTCATTTTAGGCAACTCCACACTTAATCTCTAATTTAACCCATTTAGTTTAAAAGTCTTTGGAATGCGATCTCGTGTACAAACTACATTGGAATTATTTTCTTGAAAAGCAACAATAACTGTTGCATTTGCAATTCAGGGAATAATGGTTTTACGTCTCAATACTTGTTGATAGTAATTTTCCGTTTAGACATTGCGAGCTCCTGTGAGCATTAAGTTATTAAAGATTCAAGAGCTGATGCGTAGCTAAAGAAAATATGTTTTCTAGTTCCGGGTAAGAACTTCTAAAGACTTCCTCACTAAACACGCGATGGTCAAGAGATAAAAAAAGAGTATTTGTTGAGTTCGTTATTTTTTAAAAAATTGGTTATTGGATTGCTATCCAAAGCACTTTGTGATTAGTACAGGGCAGGCTGAATTTTTTAGTACTCCGCTGCTGACGCTCCCAAGGAAAAGCTTTGATAGATTACTCTTGCCTTTTGCACCCATAACAATCAAATCGAAATTCTTGTCATGGGCTGTTTTAGTTATCTCTTGCACTGCATCACCATCAACTAATAAGGTTTCAACTTTAAAACCCTCTACTGCAGCTATTTTCTTGGAGTCATCCAAAATAGTTTTAGCTGCATCTTTTAACGCCTCAAGCCAACCTTCCTTATCATCCATAATTGCTGGAGACCACTTTAAATATACATGTATAACTGTGATCTTGCCCCCTGTCAATTTAGCTAACTTAATAGCTTCTCTTAAAGCAGTATTGCAGTTATCTGAACCATCAACAGGCACCAATATTTTTTCATACAATACATGTTACCTCAATCAAAATTGGGGTTCAGGCTATTATAAATCTATCCGAATTAGGATACGTCACTGTTTTTGACGATAGATAATAATTTAACCCCGCTATAGAGATACAAACTTAGCTTGGTATTGTTGAAGTTTAAAAGTAGTCATAAACGCTTTTTGTTAGTTTGTTACTCTTTATGACCATTAATTCTTAATTGTGTATTTTGATGAAATTTATGATTAATTATAAAGTGGCTGTGTCTGTTGAAGCTCAAATGAATGGGAGTCCTGAGGAGTTGAAGAAGGGTATCGGAGTCTTGAATAACATAGTATAAGAAAGCTGGTAAAGTTGAAGAGAGGCGCTTAGAAAAACTGATTTAGACTTAAGGTAGGCGTAAAAATGATGTCTCGATTTATTTCTGTTCACCAAACCATTTAATGAACCATTTTTCCCTTTCCATATTTCTTTTGTCCATTGCTTCACATGTCGCTTTCCAATCAGGTTCGTTTTCTGTATTAACCCATTTTTCGATGAAAGGCGGCATGTCTTTTTTTGCCTCATCTAAAATTTGTTTTATTTTAGCATTTGCAAGTTCAGGAGTATTATATCCTTTATAGGATAATTGATCGATTGGAATTAATTCTTCATAAAGTCTGCCTAAGGTCATGTTTTTGCCCCTTTTCAGAATACGGTTAAAATCATTTTAAGCATTTCCATGTGATAGCAAAAGTTATTAAAAAACATCCGATTATGCAATGGAAAGACCACTTTTGAAACTGGAGAATTGTGGGGTGCGACTGATTAGACGATCAAAAATGGAAAGATACATTAATATTCTCAAAGTGTTGGCGCAAACAGGTCAATTGAAGATGACACACATCATGTACAAATCAAACTTCAACGGTAGTATACTCAAAGAGTATCTATGCTTTCTAAGAAAGAAGGGTTTAGTAGAAGAACGAATAACTAACAAAAGACACTCTGTTTTTGCAGTTACTCAACGAGGCATTACGGTGATGAAGCATTTCCAAGAACTCACCCAAGAGATATCTGCCATCAAGGAAACATAAAACTAACAAAGACTTTTCCAGATTTATTTTCTAAAAACAAGGCACCTAATGTTTTTGCAAAAACCTTCTTATGTTTAGGATACAAAGTATCTTTCTGAGAGGGGACAATGGTTAGTTTCCCGGTTAAGCAACGTGAAGTCGTAGGCTTAGCTGTTTTGCTTCTCATAGCCTTCCTAGTTAGACTTCTGCTGTTTCCTCTACAAGGATACCAAAACGACACCAACACGTTCATCTCATGGTTTAGCACCGCCAGCCAATATGGCATACGACCATTCTATGATGTGGTAAGCTGGTCAGATTACCCGCCATTCAATGTTTACATTTTCTGGACGTTCGGTTCCATAGCCCATGCAGTTCCCGCTGTCAATACGGCTTATATCGTAAAGCTGGCGCCAACCCTCTTTGACATAGCAACTATTGGGTTGATTTACTTTTTCATCCGCAAACACCTAAACATAAACCAGAGTCTACTTGCCACTTCATTCTACGCTTTTAATCCTGCCATACTGTTTAATGTGGCGGTATGGGGACAATTCGACGCGATTTACACCTTCTTCTTGGTTCTCTCTTTGATATTTGCCCTAAAAAACAAACCTGAAGCATCAGCTGCAGTTTTTGCTATTGGACTGCTAACTAAACCACAAAGTATAGCGTTGTTGCCCCTCATCGCCTTTCTAATTATTAAGAAAGACGGTTTAAAGAGGTTAGCAACTTCGGTAGTTACATTTGCTGCCACGATATTCATAGTAATTTTGCCTTTCCAATGGAGTAACCCTGTGACTTTTCTAAGTGACATCTACTTTGGTGCTTACGGTGGCTATGCATACACGTCAATAAACGCTTTCAACTTGTGGGGGATGTTTGGGCTATGGATGCCCGACGGCGGCGGACTAAACATTTTAGGCTGGGCACTATTTGCAGGGTTTGCCACATTAACGATATATGTTCTGCACAAACGCTACAAAATTTCAGATTATATGTTGGTTATTTTTTGTGCGTTTATGCTCATCTTTAGTTTCTTTATGTTACCCACACGTATTCATGAACGCTACTTGTTTCCAGCCATAGCAATGCTGGTTTTAATGTTGCCTTTTGTAAAGAAAATCCGTCCAATCTACATTATTTTAACTGGAACTTTGTTTGTTAATCAGGCGTACGTTCTTTCTTTTTTGAATAAACCTGACCCATTCATTCCACAAGGTGATTTGGTAGTTCTAGCGGTAAGCGTTATTAATTTAGCCATGTTCATCTATGCCACAGTAATAATGTTGGATGGGCTAAAAGGACGTCATTGGTTAAATCCACAGCCAACCGAACCAAGTGAAAGCGAAAAGAGTGGTGAAACTCCGAAGTGAACTTCAATCTGAAAATCACCAAAAAAGACATCTTAACTATGGTTTTGCTGTCGCTTGTTTTCTTCAGTATGGCAGCATGGAATGTTGGGCAAGCTAATTCACCCGTGACGAACTGGCAGTGCACGTCACCGCAGAGTTTCTACGTAGATTTAGGCTCCAGCCAGCAGGTCCAAACCGCATTTTTCTGGGTAAAATCAGGTAACGCCTCCGTCACAATTTACCAGGGAACTCCGGACAACTGGAGCTATGTTGGAAATTTTTCGTTAATCGATAGAGGCACAGATTATTCTATTCAGAAATCTATGAGCCTCAATCTGAACACCCGTTATCTTGAATTCCTCGTTTCCCCCGTCACTTACGATTCTCAGCCGATGTTTGCGAATTGGGGGATAACAAACCCATCTGACAAGGCACCATCAAAGTATGCGGAGGTCTCTGAAATCGGTTTGGACAACACTGACTTTCAGCAAATCCCAATTGTGGAAATAACAGCTATAAACAGTACAGACTCAAGCTTATCCGCCCTGATTGACGAGCAATCTTCGCTTGAGATACCTCCCACATACATGTCCAAGATGTATTTTGACGAGGTCTATTTTGCACGGTCCGCAGAAAATTATGTTAACCATATGATTCCGAATGAGCGAACACATCCACCGCTGGGTAAACTCATCCAAGCGGTGGGAGTTGCTCTTGTGGGTGAAACCCCGTTTGGTTGGCGCATTATGGGCGTAATATTTGCGATGTTGATGGTACCGCTGATGTATCTGCTGGGCAAGAAACTGTTCGGAACCTGGATCGGCGGGTTCTCAGCAGCGTTTCTAATGACTTTCGACTTTATGCATTTCACTATGGCTCGCATTGGCACCGTCGACACATATGTCGTTTTCTTTTCATTATTGACACAACTATTATTTCTAATCTACTTTGCCAATGTGCTTAAGAACGGCTGGAAAACTTCGGTGCTACCCCTGTTTTTTGCGGTAGTAACCGCAGCTTTAGCGTTTTCCACAAAATGGTTTTCGCTCTTTGGTGTTTTGGGCATGCTTGTGTTGCTTGTGATGCTACGCCTAAAAGATGTAGCTAACCTTAAAGCTGGCTTACGTGAAAGATATGTGGCTTTCTTTGATCACCCCTTTCTGCTGCTAATGGCGTTCATCGGAGTATTTGCCGCAATCTACATTGCCACTTACATCCCCGAGATGCTTATGGGGGATTCACCTGTGACCATTTATAATCTGCAGAATGCGATGTTTAGCTTCCACAGCGGCTCCGTGACAGACTCTTCATCCGCACCTTGGTGGTCTTGGCCTTTAATGTTCCGTTTTGATGGTGGTAGTGTCTCGAAATGGTTTGACATAAGTTACGGGTTGCCCAACAATACCGTATCGACAATTTCAGCCTTCGGCAACCCTGCAGTATGGTGGGTTGGGTTCGCAGCCATGGTTTTTCTAATCGTTGAAGCGTTCCATGTGGAAGCGCTCCTATCTAATCTATGGTCCCGAATCAAAAAATCAGACTTGCAGGAAAGACTGAGTATTCGGGGGCAAGGTTGGGATGTTACAGCAATTTTTATTGTGGTTGTGTTCCTATTTTCCTGGCTGCCCTATGTTTTGATTGGGCGAGCTACCTATATCTACCATTATTACTTGAGCGTGCCCCTGCTCTGTTTAGCCATAACTTACTTTATCAATAAGAATTGGAATAAACCGTTTGGAAAAGCTGCTGCCATAGCAGTATTTGCCGCTGCGGTTGTGCTGTTCTTCGTATTTTACCCTGTGATTTCAGGAGCTCCAGCAACAACAGAATTTATTAGAAATCTGATTTGGTTCCATAGTTGGAGCTTTCTAGGATGACTTCGCTAAGGCCAAATGAATCAGTTACGGTTTCGTTGGTTCTACCAGCTTACAACGAAGTGACTTATCTTGCAAACGCTGTTGAGAAAACCCTGCAAACTCTCAACCAATTCGCTGAATCTTATGAAGTTGTGATTGCCGAGGATGGTAGCACAGACGGTACTGCTGAGTGTTCGGAGAAGTTAGCCCGAAGGTACAATAGCGTTAGACACATTCATCGCGATGTCCGGCTGGGACGGGGCAAAGCTCTCAATAATGCTTTTCGGCACTGCAACGGACAGGTTTTGGTTTATATGGATTTGGATTTAGCTACGGATTTGAAGTATCTGAAACCGTTGGTTGAGGCCATATCTATTGAGGGCTATGATTTCACAACAGGTTCGCGTATGCTTCCCGAGAGCAGAGCTGAGCGCACTTTCAGCAGAGGATTTAGCAGCAAAAGTTACAACTTCCTTGTCCGCCATTTATTGGGTTCAAAACTCAAAGACCATCAATGCGGCTTTAAAGCGTTTAAAAAGGAGCGGCTTTTGGGGCTACTTGATGAAGTGGCAGCGACTCATTGGTTTTGGGACACCGAAGTTATGGTTCGCGGATATGCGCATGGTTACAAAATTAAGGAGATCGCTGTTGAATGGCATAGCGGAAAAAACACAAAAGTGAATCTTGCAAAAGATTCCTGGAGTATGTTTTGCCAGATAGTGTCTTTATGGTGGACGCTTAAAGTTATGAAAAAATAGTTTCTATCGTTTAGAAAGCAGGACAAATCCTCGAGCAAGGAGAGCAATTCCGAAGATTAAGATTACGCCAGCCCAGAACACGAACCATTCACTGGAGATTGTCATGTTAATTAGGTATGTATTTGCTAGGTAACTTGCTCCAAGCCAGAATACGATGTTTTCGATGGTTTCTGCCACCCGTGACACGGGGGAATGCAGAAAGACACGTAGAAACAAAATGATTATTTCTATTATGCCTATGGCTATAGCTATCTGGAAACCCGCAGTATATAGTTCTGTGTGAACGGCTGGATCAATGGGTGCAGGGAGAGAGATACCTGTGTTTGGAACTGGGGCTAATGTAAGAGATAGGAAAAAATCGACGAGTTTATTCCAGAGGCTGCTTGGTAGATGACTGCTGTAAATAACCGCTGCAGAGATAAGAAGACCGCCTATATAAATGGCGGAAAAAAGGTTTTCTTTTCTTTTTTCTGTTAAAGCATGACTGATTTGGGCGGTACTCAACCTTTTTTCACCTTCGTCAAAATATGTTAATTAGCAAATATATGTTTCTCTTAATGTCGCTAGGTACATGTTTTAAATACTCTTAGCAGTAAACTGTATCGAGGAACGTCTCATGTCATACTGTCCCAAATGTGGCAATCCAATCGACGATCAGATGGTGTTTTGCCCTCGCTGTGGCGCATCTCTGAAAAATCCAACAGCAGAGCAACAGACTCAATCGCCTTCAACCTATCAAAGAAAAAACGAGAAATCTGAAAAGAACGAGAAACAAGAAAAAAACGAAAATCGCGAAAAACAGGAGAAGAGCGAACGTGGATTTATGGGCTATCTCATTGGCGGTTTGATTTTGATTATTTTTGGTCTGTTTTCAGTTTTGCAACTAAGCGGCTATATAGTTGATACAGGGCAAAACTGGGCAATCATACTTTTGGTTATTGGCATAATTATAATAGTGGGTGCAGTTTACATGGCAATAATTGCCCGTCGTCGTCATCCAGTGCCTGGGTAAAGCAACCATCCCAGAAAAGCATGATATACTCGATGCTCAAAAAGCGTTAAGTTACTTTTTCTTCCAAAGATTCGATAGTAGTTTTTGCCTGCGGCTTCGACCAAGTCACCGATTTCATAGCGTGGTAGCATACATGTAGAAATGATAAGACTGCCCCATTCGCCTCTTTTTAGATCATGAAGCATTTTTACACCCCTTCCGGTGGCGACTTCAAAGAGGTAAGAATCATAATTGGGAGTGATATAGGGGAAGTCATCAAGTTGCTGCCCAAACACTCCTTCTGTTGCCGTATACATCTCTACAATTGGGACTTCACCGAAGTATTTTTTGAGGATCGGGCCATATTTATATTGAATTTTGCGAACGCTAGTGCAGAAGAGAGCCTTGGGTTTCCAGATCTCTCTGGGTAGTTTGCCATATCTATTTTTAATGTATCTTGCAAAAGAGAGGATTACTGGGGTTACTCCCATAGTAGCGGTCACATTCTGATCTTTTGCCATCTCGTAGACCAAGTCAAAACGTCTTTGCCAGTCTTCCGGTCCGATGCCACTACCTAATTTGTCAATATCCTCTTGCTTTGGAAGCAAGCTCACTCGGTCGAACATAGGGTTTAATCTGGCATAGGTGCCGCTGCTGTATCCGTAGCTGATTTCTTTGCCCTCGATGTTCATAGTATAAACGCTTGAAGGAAAATTGAGGTTTAAAATGACGCCCAAGAAGACCTCGTAATTCTTTTTTTGAAGGGCATAATTAATTATAGCTCTAGCGCCACAACTAAAAATTTGTTTCAGGTGAGTCTCGGTTGCTGGGATGAGTTTGCTATGACCTGTGGAACCCCGGGTCATAACCCAACATTGAGGCGGCTCAGAAAGAAACGCCTTAAAATGTCCTTCACGTAACCGGGCGAGATAAGGCGATAATTCTGAGTAATTGATTATGGGAAAATTGGCTTGGTAGTCGGAAATTTTAGCAATTTTATCCGCATTATAACCTGCTCCGTACTCGCTTTGCGAGTATTTTTGCAAAAGCTCACCAAGCACTTGCTCTTGCGCCTTCTTTGGATCAGCGATCGAGTTATACCATGGCTGCACATAAGGTGAAAGAATACTTTTTACGGTGTCTTCATTAGGCAACATTAAGCTCACAAGTATTGCTATGAATTTCCTTATATGTTTCTCCACAAAATACTAACATAACATATACGATTATGCTTTGGGTGCATTAGTTTGGCAACTACAGTTCTGATTACCGCAGAAAAAATTCGTAGACTCCAGGTTCAAGGAGCAAGAAATGTCGCCATAGCTGCAATCGAAGCATTCCAAACTCTAGCTGAGCAAACCGAAGCCCAAACCAAACCCCAACTCCTCACAGCGCTCAAAGAAGCCCAAAGGATATTTTATGCCACCCGAGAAACCGAGCCTCTTATGCGAAATGCCATCCACTACATAATAACCCAGACTAAAAACTCCTCAGCAACCGACATTTCAGTACTTAAGACGGAGGTTATAAAAAACGCTAGTAAATTCCTCAAAGAACTCGAAATATCAAGGGAGCAAACTGCTGAGATAGGTGCCAAGCGCATCCGCAACGAAACAGTTGTATTCACGCATTGCCACAGCTCCACTGTCACGCGACTCCTTGCCAAAGCCAAATCGGAAGGCAAAAACTTCAAAGTGATTTGTACCGAAACGCGTCCCGCTCATCAAGGGAGAATAACAGCCAAGGAGCTTGTAGATTTGGATATCCCGACCACTTTAATTGTGGATTCAGCTGCCCGTACTTTTATGGGCGAAGTTGATCTTGTAGTTGTTGGCGCAGACGCCATCACTTCTGAGGGTGATGTGGTAAACAAAATTGGTACATCTGGACTCTCGTTGATGGCTCATGAAGCTCGCAAGCCGTTTTATGTTGTTTCGGAGCTGCTTAAATTTGATCCAGAAACGCTTAAAGGTGACTGCGAGAAAATCGAGCAACGCAATCCCGCGGAAGTTTGGTCTGAAGCGCCAGCGAAGCTGATAGTGCGGAACCCAGCTTTTGATGTTACGCCCAACCGCTATATCAATGGAATAATCTGCGAAGCAGGCATTATAGCTCCTCAGTCGATTGTTGAAGTTATGCGACTAAAGTATCAATGGGTTTTCTAATTTCTAAGTTTAGATATTCTAATCTGATTATGCAAATTTCTATCTTCCAAAACATAACCAAGTAAGATGCAGTTGAAGTATGGCTTAGGGCTGAATGAATGCTAATATTCTGTCCTTTAACGTGTGCATTTGTCAAGCAGATAAGGATTAGAGCGTTAGTGAAATCAATTAGGTTTTCCATTGTTTCAATGCTAGGGCGAGTTCCTTGTGGTTTTGGGCATATTCCTCAAGTTTTTTGCCTTCTAATACAGCTTCGACAGCTTGGCGCATCGCTTTTGCTCCTGCCACAGTACCTTCCGGGTGTCCATGGATACCCCCACCAGCCTGTAATACAACATCGTTACCGAAAGTCTCTAATAACGCAGGAACCAATCCTGGATGTAACCCTCCACTTGCAACCGGTAGTACAGGTTTCATTTCATCCATCTGTATTTTGCATGCCGTTATATTCTCTAACACTTCGGCTTTGGTCTCAGACATCTTTCCCACTACGGTGCCTACGTGGAGCTGATCTACACCAATGATTCGAGCAACCGACGCAATGGGTTTCATTGCAATGCCATGCAATGGGTTCTTAGTAAAGGCCGCATGCCCAGCGCGATGTGCATGGATAACCAACTTGAAATTCTGTTCACGTAATGTCTGCAACGCCGCCCAACCACATGTAAGAATGTCAACCATGACATACTCACCACCTTGATCCAATACAGCTTTTGCACGTTTTAACATAAGATCCGTTTCGGCGGTGATATTGACCATGTAGACTTTGCGTTCACCTGTCTCAGATTGTGCTCTGTCACGTGCTTCAAGAGTTGCAGCAAGCCGCTCTGGAAAAGGGTTGAATTTCTGGCTGCTGAGATTTTCGTCGTCTTTGACTACATCACATCCACCCTGCCATGCGTCGTAAGCAACTTTAGCATGATCAACTGTAATTAGGCCAAGCTTTGGTTTGATGATTGTACCCACCAATGGGCGTTCGGGAACTTTAAGCAACCTTCGAACTCCTTCAATGCCAAAACCGGGACCCTTAAAACTGCTGAGAAGTGCCTTTGGAAATTCGATTTCGAGTAACCGCAGGTTTTTTAGGGCTTTGAGTCCAAAAACATTGCCTGCCACACTGCTGAGTATATTTGGCATGTTTGAACCTTCAAAAAGCTCGATGGGGTATGCAATTTTTATGGTGTCTCCAATACTGCTGAAAACGTGTGCTGCTATTTTTTTTACGTAGGGTTTATCGGTTTTGAGTTCGGTCCATGTGCCTACGCTGCTCTCCGCAGCAACGCCACCCGCAGCTTCTTCAAAACTGATGCCTTCAGGCTCCAATGCAAAAGTGCAAATCAAATCTGTTTCCTTGGGGTGATAGTTTAAATCAATAAAGTCAAGGTACTTCAGTGGGATTCCTCACCTCAATCAAAGTCTTGGGTCCCTTAAAATCTTTAACTATTTCCAACACACATAGTAAGCAGGGTCTATTATGGAGCTAATCGTTGAACTCTTAAACATAACCACCGGTGGCAACCGCATAGCGGTAATCAGCGAACAAACCGCCAACCTTTTAGGTGTACATAGTTCAGACAGAATCAAAATCTCCTATGGCAGAAAAGAAATGATTGCAATATCCAACATCGCAGAGCACTTCCCCCAAAATCACATCGGCTTTTTTGAAGAAACCGAAGCTGCACTAAATGTCAAGGACGATGATGTGGTGGATGTGAAATTGGCCCCTTTACCCGAATCGCTCTTTAATATTCGCGCTAAACTCCACGGCGAGCGCCTTCGCGAAAAAGACATAGTTGCCATCGTCAAAGACGTGGTGGAACGGCATCTGAGCCAGGTAGAAATCGCCGCTTTCCTCACTGCTCTTAGCATCCACGGTTTGAGCACTGCTGAAACTGAGGCTCTTTCTAGGGCTATGATAAGTACAGGAAAAACACTAAGCTTTGGCACCGCGCCGATCCTTGACAAACACAGCGTAGGCGGTATCCCGGGGGACAAAACCAGCATGCTGGTGGTCCCAATAGTGGCGGCGGCAGGATTCACCATACCCAAAACATCGTCGCGCGCAATCACTTCCCCTGCAGGAACCGCAGACCGCGTCGAGACTTTATGTCCCGTTAATCTGTCAATAAAAGAAATTAAGGCAACCGTAGAAAAAACTGGAGCTTGCCTTGTCTGGGGAGGCTCGTTAGAGCTTGCACCAGCCGATGACCTCTTCATTCAAGTTGAATATCCCTTGGGAATTGACCCTATGCTACTGCCTTCGATTCTTAGCAAAAAGAAAGCTATCGGTGCTACACACGTAGTTATCGACATCCCAACAGGGATGGGTGCAAAAATCAGAACCCGTCAAGAAGCCTACAGTTTGGCGTCTGATTTTGTGGACCTTGGAAAACGGCTAGGATTAAGCATACAATGTGCTCTTACATTCGGAGACCAACCTCTTGGTTGCGGTATCGGACCAGCGCTGGAAGCACGTGAGGCACTTTTGACACTTATGGGTCAGGGTCCGCCTGACCTGAGAGAGAAAGCTGTGAGTCTTTCCGCTATTCTTTTTGAAATGGTGGGCGTTGAGAATCCACGTAGCATGGCGGAGGATATGATTGATTCAGGCAAAGCATTGATGAAACTGCGCCAAATCATTGAGGCCCAAGGAGGTAATCCTGACGTGAAGACTGAAGATTTGTCTGTTGGACCCTACAAGGCGATGGTGCAATCTCAGGAGGCTGGTAAAGTGCTATGGCTAAGTACCGATGATATAGTGCGGATAGCCCGTTTGGCAGGTGCTCCAAAAGAGAAAGGCGCAGGCGTAATGTTGCATGCCAAACTAGGTGAAACCGTACATAAAGACAGTGTTTTACTTGAGGTCTATGCGGAACGGGAAAGCAAATTGTCCGCGGCGCTGGAGCTCGCTAATCAACTCTCACCCATTGTGTTGTCCAAGAAACCCAAGGAAAAAATGGTGCTGGATACGATTCCTGAAAGAGCTACACATGAAAAATCCTTTATGCTAGACCGATAAAATAGTGAACAAAAAAAGTTTTAAGAGCAAAAGTATGACCGATTATCCGAAGATGTAAGAAAAAAAAATATCGATTACCGCGCGCGTTCACTGCGAACTTTCGGGGCAAGTAGCGTCCAGATCCACTCTGTAAACTCTTGGAGATTCTTGGTTTGGATATGCACTTCGCCGGGTCCAGTGATTTGAGTAACTAAGCCCTCACCACTAAGCAGGGTTTCTTTGAGACCGCCAAGCCGAGTGACTTTGTAGCTACATGATTCGCTAAAGCCCACAAGATGGAAATTATCTACGATTAAAGTTTGCCCAGTTGCCAACATGTGGGTATCGATGGCTCCAAATGTGTTAATAAACATCTGTCCATTGCCTGTGGCTCTAAGCATGAAAAGCCCTTGCCCAAATAGACCTTTGGTGAAGCCTTCCCACTTCACGTCAAGATCTACTCCTGCGGTGGAGGCTATATATGCAGATTTTTGGATAACATAACCTTTACCCTGAACAATATCGAGTTGTTTAATGTCCCCAACGGGAGCTGCAACAAACGCTGCCTCGCCTGCACTGTTTTGCGAAATGTAATCGTTAACCCAAAACGATTGTCCCCCAATGAGGCTCAAGCCCAAACTACCCCAGATGCTTTTTTCTCTTTTGCGGGTGTGCACTTCGATGTTGGGTGTCATGTAAGTCAATGCGCCTGATTCAGCGGTAATAGTTTCGCCCTGCTCAAGATTTGTAACCAGCATGGCGTATGATGGCTTGTATTTAATTTCAAACTTCAAAGTAATCAACCTCTACATACTATTGTGAAACCATTAGAATTTATGGTTACCGCGCCGGCAATAGTTTATACTTAATCTATTACCTTCCTCCAAAACAAGAATGAAATCAAGTCGCAAACTTACGTAAGCACGATCTATCCACCAAATAAGTTGGACATCTAATTTTGACTTTGCAAAATCCGTATTTAACTTTGGATCCAGTCCGTCTTTATTCCTAAATAAGTTTTTTCCGGTAAAAGTAAATAAATCTGCCGACCTAACAATAAACAAGCTGTATTTGGTGAGTTCTGTGAAGCGGACCCTTGCATACATATTTAATGTTGTGTTCTCTTTACTGATTATCTTATCAATTTCTTTGCCAGCCGACACGGTGAAAGCTCAATCAAACAGCTATACAATAAACAACATCGAAAGTAAAATTCAAGTTATGTATTCAGGGCAAGTCGTTGTCTTAGACACAATATCCCTCTCCGACCCAGTAAGTGATGGCTTTATGATTGGATTACCATACCAATACAGTGCTTATCTCCTCAAAAGTATAGCATACGACAACAATAACATCTATCAAATGAACATAGGCATGAAACTTGGCAATCGCTCAAGCGGCTTTTACGGCGCAGAGATCAACTTCAATGGTAACAACCCACATGAATTCACCGTTGCTTTTATCCTCTCAAACCGTATCATCACCGAATTAGCCAATGGTTCATACCTTCTAGAGTACCCAGCCTACCCCAGTTTAATCCAAGATGCAAAGGTGTGCAGCGTCAGCATAACCTTCCCTAGTGCTCCAACAGATTTATCTATAACAAAAGATGACGGAAACACTAATGACCAAAGCTATCTCACAACAAACTTGCCTGCATATGCCCACCACATTGCCCTTGCGACCTTCAACATGCCATCCGGAACAATGCAGCTATGCACTATACCTGACTTGGATCGAAAAATAACTATCGACACAAATGGCGTACTGTCAGCAATTGACACTTATCAAATTATCAGCAACTCTACATCTCCATTGACTTCTTTTGTCCTCAATCTACCGGAGATGGCAACAAACATATTGATAACAGACCAATATGGTGCAGACCTCAAAAACAGTTTCTCTAAATCAATACAAGGTGATGTATTGCTTGCTAACATCACTTTTGTATCATTGATAACCAAAGATCAGACAACAATCTTGACAGCCAAGTATAACTTACCTGGTGCAGCTCTACGGGGGTCAAACTATGGGCTCGATTTCAAGCTGTTTCCTAGTTTTCATTACTTCGTAGAGCATGCAACAATGACCTTTAACACCCCTGAAGGCGCAACCATAACTTCCCCCCAACCGTCAAATCTCGATATCTCCTCTACCTTGATGCGTAATACTTACCAAGACACTCTTACTGTAACCCAAAACGGAATAAGCTATGTGGATTACTTAACGCCGCAAACCAACAACATAGACTTATCTTATGATTATAATCCAGTATGGGTTTCTTTTAGACCCACATTCTATGCTGTTTTTGTAGCAGCTATCGCATGCATCGGGGCTGTTTTTTACAAAATGCGCATATCAAAAAAAGATACGTACAGAGTTCGAGCCGAGGAACTCTCAACCCAAGAGCCGACACCACAGCAAGAAGCATCCATCTTCGAAATTAAAACTGGAAAGCAGATAACCACTGACAACATTCGCTCCTTTTTAGCAACTTACGATGAACTAACACAACTTTATGGTGAATTGTATACACTTGAAACACGAGCTCAGAAGGGCAAGATTCCCAGACGTCAATTTAAAGCGCAGAAAAACACAATTGAAGTCCGCGCTGAAGGTTTAACTCGAAGCATAGACCGTACAAAGGCACTGTTTAGAGGTTCAGGTGGAACATATCCTGACTTGATTCGGCAGTTGGATTTGGCAGAAGCTGATCTATTTGCGGCGAACAAGAACATTAAAACCCTTGAGCGTCAGCGTAGCAAGGGTGAAATTTCTTTAGAATCCTACAAGAAGAGTATCCGCTATTATCAGAAGCTCCGCGGCAATGCTGAAGCGGCTATAGATGGAATTTTGATGAGGCTACGTGAAAAAATTCGATAGTTCACCTAAACCCTTTTATTTTACACAACAGCTTTTCATGGAAATATTCCAAGAGGTTGACAAAAATGGTAAAAATTGTTGTCGATGCCAAATGCACTGGATGCGAAACTTGTGTCAACACATGCCCTGTTGGCGTCTATGAAATGAAAGACGGCAAGTCTGTACCCACCAAAGAAAGCGAATGCTTGGTGTGTAGAGCATGTGAATCACAATGTCCTGAAGGTGCCATTCAGGTAATCGAGTAAACCCTTCTGGCAAAAAATGATTCTCTCTGCCACGAGAGAGCTTCCCTTTTATTAGTCAAACATCTCTTAAATTTTTTTACCAGCTAAAAAATGTTGAAACGTTTACATTTAGAATAAGTTAAAACTTAAAGATTAGCTCAGTTTAGTGGTATTGTTATGTCTGAATACGGCGTTTGGGATAAGTACTATCGCAGTTATCCGCTCAAAGAGTTAGGCTGGGAACTTGGCAAACCCCGCCCAATACTTTTACAGTATACGCAAAAACACCTTTTACCCAAGGGCAAAACTCTAGACCTCTGCTGCGGTGCAGGAACCAACACATTTTATCTTGCAAAAAACAGCAACCTTACAATAGCTTTGGACATTTCTAAAACAGCAATAGAATTCGCAAAAAGTAACGAACAAGCCACAACCTTAAAAATCAGATTTGTGCTTGCAAGTTTTATCGATTTTCCTTTCAGAAGTGACATGTTTGATTTAGTTTTTGACATGGGATGTTTCCATCATGTCTCTATCCCAGATCGTGGAAAATTCATTTCTGGTGTGCACCGAGTTCTCAATTCAAGTGGTGTATTCTTGCTGACCTGCTTTAGCGATCAGAATGGTGCAGGTTGGAACCACTTCACACGAATGCAGCTAATTGACCTTTTCAGTGGACATTTTAGACTCGAGGAATTCCACCACTATCCTTCTTTAGAAGGCGATGGCGTTACTCGGTATTTTTATACAGTGCTTATGAAAAAGAGGGTTTAGGTGATTTTGGCTAGGACCTCTTCGATAATGCTGTAGTCTGGTTCAACTGTTGGATCGTCCGATACCCATACGTAGCGTATAATGCCGTTCTTGTCTAGGATTAATACAGAGCGTTTTGCGACCACGTAACCTTCTAATCCGGCAAAATTAGGCATTTCTAAACCATAACATTTTATGACTTCGCGATTGTAGTCACTTAGAATTGGGTAGGGCAGTAGGTTTTTTTGGGAGAATTCTTTGTTTGAGAAGGGGTCATTAACGCTGATGCCGATAACTTGAGCTTCTAAATCGGTTAAGCGTGCCATAGCGTCGCGGAAGGAACAAACTTCCATTGTGCACGTAGAGGTGAAGGCACTTACGAAAAAAGCTAAAACCACTTTTTGCCCAAGGAACTCTTTCAAGCTCCTAGATTTCATATCTACATCTGGCAAGGTGAAATCGGGAGCTTTCTCTCCAACTTTAACATTAACCATCGAGAACAATCCTCAAAAAAGAAAAGTCTCTGGCTCTATAAATGGATGCTGCTTATTTCTATCCGAAGGTAAAGGCTGATGGGCAGATTTTGTTTAAAACGCAAGCTTGACATTTAGGTTTCTTTGCTATACAAACTTGACGCCCATGGAAAATCAAGAGGTCGGTGAATGGCATCCACTTCTCTTTCGGCACAATATCCATGAGGTCTCGCTCTATTCTGTCCTGGTCATTTTGGTGAGTTAGACCGAGCCGCTGAGCTAGCCGTTTTACATGTGTATCTACCGCGATCCCCGCAGTTATACCGAACGCGTTATAGAGGACAATGTTTGCAGTTTTTCTGGCCACTCCTGGGAGTTCCAACAATTCCGTCATTGATTTTGGTACTTGTCCCCCATACTTATCGACTAGGATTTGGCAAGCCCCTTTTAGGTTTTTGGCTTTATTGTGATAGAAACCAGTGGAGCGGATATCTTGCTCAATTTCTTTGGTGGGTGTGTTGGCGTAGGCTTGTGCATTTGGATACTTCCTAAAAAGGTTCTTGGTGACTATATTTACGCGAATATCAGTTGTCTGCGCAGATAGCATGGTGGCCAACAGTAATTCGAGTGGATTGCTGTAATTTAGAGCGGTTTTGGCATTGGGATACTGTTTTTCGAGTAGTTCAATTATTTGGTTGGCTCGAGGTTTAGGATCTAGGTATATTTCAGGTGTTTTCACAGTTGGGGCTCCGCGTAGGTTTTGGGTGAAATAAATTAGCTATTGATTAGATAAAAGAGTTTTGAATTCCTCCTGAAATTTTTGGTTAACACATGTTTACTATTGTTTGGTTGTGGTTTATGGATGTAAAAAAATATTTGAAAATTATAAGGTAATGTTTATATAATTTCATATAAATTGCATATTTGTCAAATATGGTTGAGTGAACGCCGTGACAAACCCCACAAGAATAACTGTAGCGTTCGACAAGCCCACAGCTAACTTGCTGGAAAAAATCAGTACAGAAGCGCAAGCTTCTCAAAGCGAAATCATGCGCCGGGCAATAAAATTTTATGGCGAAAATAAAGCTCTTGAAGATCCGCAGATCAAGGTAAAAACTCGCCTTTACCAAGACATGCTCCTGAGCGGCGAACACATAATCCTTGATGTGGATCACTGGCTAATGTTTCTTCGACTCATCGCATCCTCAACCGAAAGTGATCAGTTTTGGAAGGAACACCGGGAAGTTGCACGTGCACATTGGGCGCAACTAAAAACAAAAGTTCACTCCACTGAGGATATGTTAACTCGTTTGGAAGCCTGTAACTTTTATCGCTTAATAAAAAATGCTCCAAACGATTATACATTGGTGCTCGTATCGGAGGTTTCCAAGGAATTTATACGCATTTTCCTTGAGGAATACTTTGCGGCAATGGGGGTTAAGGTAGAAATTAAAGAAAACGTTACCAAACTGCGAGTTACCCTCAAGCCAAATGGTAAATTATGACCATCTAGATATATTCTTGACTACCTTCTATGTGTTTATTTTTTTTAATTTTTTTGACATTTATTAAATATTTTTTGGTTGATTGGATTATGGTAGCTTAGTAACTAAAGTTGTAAAGAGTGATTCTTACGATATACGTTGGTTCATTTTTAATTGCGTTAACAATGCCGCCTCGTATAATCAACGACGTATTAACCACGAAATCAACCCGGGAAAAAATTGGTGCCAATCAAAAACATCTCATGCCCAATATACCCTTGGTGGTAAGAAAAATGCACGTCGGAGATAACATTTAAAATCACAGGTCGGGGCTATTGCTACACTCTTAACTGTGTTAGCTCCTCCCTTTTCTACAAACATCTATTTTAGGTAATTATTATGGAAGTAAGTCTTTTGCCGAATATGTCATTTTTTGTTTTTCTACGAGTCACTAATCCTTTTCTCCATTAGTAAAACTTTGAAAAGGGACAAGTTTTTTTGCTTTCGTAGTCTTCATTACCCATTAGTGAAATGTTATGGGTGTGAAACTCAAAGTTGATGGCAATGAGATTCCTTTAAACGAGTTTGTGGAGAGTATCTTAAGTGGTAGCATTGTTGGAGCAGTCACTAAATTACATGGAATAGATGAAAGCTGGGGGAAAATCGAAATCCAGATTCAACGTTAGCTTATCCATTAAACCTTAATTCAGCTTTGATATCAGCAAACATTTCCCTCTTTGCCTTGCATATTGGGCAAACATACGGGGGGTCTTCACGGTAAATCACGTATCCGCATTGTTTGCAATACCATAATTTCTTTTTATTCTCTGATGGTGGTGGCGTAAGTTCGATTTTTTCTTTTTTCTCTTGAGATGTTTGCTGTGGTGTGCTGTAAGCCTTTCCCTGTTTCTCTGCGGGACGCCGTTCAGGTACATCAGGAAGGTTTTTGCTTTCATATACTGCTTTGTTAACATAAAGGCGACAATAACAAGAACCATATTCGGCTACGTCTGGGTCGCGGTAATCGCATGGGCATATGATATCGCGGTCAATTTCAAGGTTACCTGTGGCTAGTCGGCAAGGGCAGGATGGGTAGCCATAGCGTTCCTCGTTAGTTTTTAAGCCTTCTAAAAACATCTGTAGAAGTTCAGGTTGTGGAGTCAGGTAGTATCCATATGTTTTAGCATCGGCTTCTGCTCTGGCTCGAACCTGTTCCAAGGTAATTGTGGTCAAAAACCCAATGCCTCCTTCAATTGATCTTTACGGAATCCAGTTATGACGGTTTTATCGTCGATGATTGCGGTTGGGTAGCTGAGAGAACCTCCTTTGTTTTGGATGATTTCATGCACTTTGTTTTTATCATCTGCGCCAAGTAAATCAACATCGACAAATTCGTAGGCGACGCTATTGTCGCTGAGGAACTGCTTAGTTAGTTTACACCAAACACAGGTGCTCAATGTGTAGAGGGTAACTTTATGGTCGTTTTTCTTTCCAGAAACCTTTGAATACTGCATGGAAAATGTCACTATAGAAAAGTTGGTTTTGCGCGCATATAACTCTTTAGATTCTTTGCTAAGGGGGTGCTTGCGGGAAGTTGTAAACCCGAGTTTTGGGTATGCCCTTTCGCCATTTATAAAGACCTCCAAGTAGTATAAAAAAACCCGAAATGCCAACCAAAAAGGGAATTATGACTTGTATCCATCCAAATAAGTCTTGGTTCCCTCCCAAATCAACTACCGTGACAGAAGGAGTGGGTGAGGTGGAAGAGGGGATTGGAATCGGCTGATTCGAAGGTGCAGGCGTTACTGGCAGAAATCCGTTTAAACCTGTTATGGTTTGAGCGTTACTCCAATCACTTGTTCCAACCGTTCGCAAAACAGTTTGGTTAACCCGGACCCATTTATTATCAATTCTTTCATAATGCCACTGCGTGAATGGTCGAGCTGTTATGATACGCGCTTGAAAGTCTAAGTTGAGTTCTTTAGAAGAATAAGTTATAGAACAGTTTGCTGTGGTTGCTCTAACAGACCCTCCCTGTTTGGGATAGTTATTCTCATCGAAGGCGCTATGCCACCCAGTAAGCCATTCTGGCTCCAAGTGATTTTTGTAGCGTAGATCGTAAAAAAGGCTGTAACCATTATTAGCGTATTCAGCGGCGGATGAAGTGCTAAATAAAATTTCCAGGTCCGCTTGATTGTAAAATGTTATTGAATAATCCCCGTTAGAGTTGGTACTGTTGATTAAAGTAATATTGTAGCTAATTTTTAGGATATTAATTGAGAACGTAGGCGCAGGGGGTTGGGCACTTAAACTCTCCGTAGGTGCTATTACCAGCAGGCTTGAAACTATAAAAGCAAACAAAAAAATTAAAACTGTGAACCTGCTGTAGTGCATAATTACTTTGGAGTTGACTCACAATTAAAGTCTTACGCTAAACCACATAAAGTGTCAGATGTTGTCTTTATAGCAAAATTGGATCGATTGTTCCCTTTAATTATCATTGATATTTTCTACCCTTTATTTCTTAAATTTTAAGAAAATATTAGTGATATTAATTGATTATATTCTTTATTGACCTGTTTTCAATTGACTGATTATTTTAAAGGACTTTTTTGAGAGTCTCCATAGTGAAAATGGTATTTGCACAACCGTTTTTAATTAACGGAATCCCTTGCCCCGGCATGTTCATATTTTCTAGCAAGTGGCTCATCATCTTCATTTCCTCTCCGCATGCAACACCAACAATGCCCTCGTAACGGTTGTTTTTGAGAATCTTAGGGATACAGGAACCGCCGGGCAAAAGATAAACGTCATAACCTTTGCTTCGGGCATATTGGTCAGCATTATTAACTAAACAGTCTTCTGAGCAATGTGAGCAGGTATAAGATGGAATGCCTGCGTCAAAGTTTGCTTTGCAACGACTATCCATGTATTTTCTGGAACAATGTGGTAGAAAAAGTGCTCTCCGCTTTGTTTCAACAAACTTGTCCCGTTCCATAATGTTTATTGCTTGTAAATCCAGGAGGTCCTGTAGTAAAACCACCGCTTCAGAGAGGTTAAGTCCTGTCGCCTCTTGAATACGGAATTTTACGATGAGGTCATTAGCAGTTTTTAGGAAGGTTTTATGCATGCCCTTTTGGTAGCTAAGCAAAGTTAATTCCGTGAAGAAAAATCTAGGAACAGTGGACAAGTCAAAAGTGAATTTATAGGGCATAGATTAGCATAAAGAACTATGAGACTTAAAAAAATACCTGTGAAATACTTAAGAATTGGCTGACTTTGTATTTTCCAGGCTAAAACCTAAAAGATCTTTGACTGATTTGAGTTCTTCCCGTAGCTTTTTTACTTCAACTTCAAGGGTCAAGGCACGTTCCTCAAAATCCCGCTTAAAATCTTTTATGCCTCTTTGTAACGTTGGCTCAGAATCAAGTTGTTCAATATTCTGCTGCAGATTCGCTATAATCTGCCTTAAATCAGCTTGGATTTGCCTGAGTTTTGTAACAGTTTCTTTAATTTTCGAAACATCATCAGATTTAGCCTTTGATTTATCCATCAGCGAATCCTGCTTGAAAATAGAAATGAGCTTAAATGCTTATCTGTAACATTAAGCATTCAGCAAGTTCCTTGTAGCGGTTACGAATTGTTACCTCGGTAACCTGAGCTATCTCCGCGATTTCCCTTTGAGTCTTTCGTTCGCCAGTTAATACCGATGCCACATAACTTGCAGCGGCTGCGATTCCGGTGGGTCCCCTACCTGAGGTTAATTTGAGCTCTTTGGCTGCCGCTAAAATTTTATGCGCGATTTCCTCAACTTTTCCCTGCATAGTCAACTGGTTGGAAAACTTGGTTATGTATTGGCTGGGTCGAAGCGGCGGGATGGCATAGTTGAGTTCGCGGATTAAAAAGCGGTAGCTTCGTCCCACCTCTTTCTTACTAGCCGCTGATGCCTGCGAGATTTCATCGAGAGTGCGGGGTAATCCACATTGTCTACAGGCTAAGTAAAGGGCTGCTGATGTGACACCCTGAATGGACCTGCCGCGGATAAGCTTCTCCTTGACTGCTTTTCGATAAATTACTGAAGCAGTTTCCAAGATGTTTTTAGGTAAATTGAGGTTATTGGACATCTTGCTGATTTCTGAGAGTGCGAAAGCCAAATTTCGTTCAGTTGCGTCTGAAACCCGTATTCGCCGCTGCCACTTTCTGAGGCGGTAAACCTGGGCTTTTTGCCCTGGAGAAAGGCTTTTGCCATAGACGTCGCGATCATGCCAGTCTATGGTTGTGGATAAACCTTTATCATGTATGGTATAGGTTAAGGGGGCGCCAACTCGAGTCCGTTTAGAACGCTGCTCGTTGTCGAATGCTCGCCATTCCGGACCACGATCTGTAAGCTTTTGTTGCACCACGACGCCGCAGTCCATACACACTATTTCGGCGACTTCAGAATCATGCATGAGGCGGACACTTCCGCATTCAGGACAGGATCTAGCTTTGTAGGGCTCCGTCTTGGATGCGGTTTCGTTTTGACCTATTGGTTCATGTAACTTGCTATCTCTGATCATTCTCTCTTTTGCTCCGTTTAGTTTTCGAGAGAAGCAAGTATACTGGTTTACTGACCAGTTTGGCGGGTTCTTTAACGGTAGGCTTAATCACTGCATAAGGTGCTGAGACTGGGCCAATTATGTCAAAAACTTTACCAACAACAACTAAGTTCTCATCGACAACTTCGGAGCCGATTTTCGGGGGATTTTCTGCTTTAACTATAGCGTTTCCTGAAGGAGATACATTTGTTATCCTGCCCAATCTTTGCAAACGCAATTCCCCTCTCGAAACATATACGTGACCGTATCTATGAATTTAAAGCTTTCTGGAATCCATATATATAGTAAGTGCAAGTCTGGCTTTTTGTAGTCGAAAGCTTATTAAATGGGAACTGTGGATAAGACTGTGCCTTAAAAGGGTGAGGCTAAGAAATATGTCTAAACCATTTTATGTAAAATATGAAGTCCCAAAAGAACTCGTAGATGCAGCCTATGAAGCCCTAACGATTGCTTCAAAATCAGGATCAGTTAGGAAAGGAACCAACGAAGCCACAAAAGCTGTTGAACGCAGCCAAGCAAAACTCATCGTTATAGCTGAAGACGTTGACCCCCCAGAAGTCATCGCGCACCTCCCACTACTCTGTGACGAACGCAAAATCCCATATGTATTCGTTCCAAGCAAAGAGCAACTCGGCAAATCAATTGGCATTGAAGTTCCCTGCGCAGCAGCATGTATACTGAGAGAAGGCGAAGCGGCTGGTTTAATCAAAGAAATTGTAACACGTATTGACCAGGTTAAACGAGGAACTCAGTAATGAGTAAAGAAATCGCCCAGGATCAGATTCCCTCTGAAGTCATACAGATCATCGGTCGCACAGGTGTAACGGGCGAAATCACACAGGTCCGCGTACGTATCATGGAAGGCAAAGATAAAGGTAGAATCATTACACGCAACGTTAAAGGACCTGTCCGTGTTCAAGATATTTTGATGCTGAGAGAAACAGAGCGCGAAGCAAAGAAACTTACCAGATAAACAAGGAGAATTTGTCATGCCAAAACCGAGAAAATGTTCGTTCTGTGGTGCTGATTTCCCAGCTGGCACAGGCATGATGTACGTTAAAAGCGACGGCTCAATCCTATGGTTTGATTCTAGTAAATGCAAGAAGAGCAGTCTGTTATTCAAACGTGACGCACGCAAGCTAAAGTGGACTCAGTACTTCGGTAAAGAAGAGAAAGGCAAAGGGTAAAAACTAGCCGTTTCTTCTTAGTTTCCAACATTATTTTTTCATTTTTTCTTATTCGTTTTCTTACTGAATACTTATCTTCTAGTATCACACCAGAACTTTTTGGTGTTATAGTTGCCTACGTTTTTGACAAAGAAAGAAGCCTTCGGTTGGCTAAAACAGGGGAAAAAAACTGTAGATGTCCGAAAAGGTAGTCCTCGGAAAGGAGCGTTAGCAGTTTTTGTATGCGGTCCGTATATGCTGGAGCTAAAAATAGTGGGGATCCAGTCTGGACAGCTTTTTGATGTAATACGTGAGGATAATTTTCGGCAGGTTATTCCTGCGGCGGTTACACTTGAGGCTGCACTTGATTATTTGCGGGAGATTTATGGGAGTTATGATGGTGTTTTCACGGCTTACACAGTTTCGCCATAGACGCTTCTGTTTTCTATTTGCGGAAAAAATATGTTAACGATGATTGTTTTGATGTTGAAGAGGATTTTTTCCGTTTTTCGTAAAAAAAATATGTAAAACGTAAACCTTAAATATTTAATCTCTCATCAGTTCCTCAACTCAAAGAAGGAATAAAAATTGACAACATTCAGCGGTTGTTACACAGCTTTAATTACTCCATTGAAAAGTGATCGCCAAGTCGATTACGACGGACTATCACAACTGGTGGAATTCCAAGTAAAAAATGGTGTGGCAGGTCTTTTAGCCGTCGGTACAACCGGCGAAAGCCCCACGCTGTCTTGGGAAGAACACAGCAAAGTTATAGAAATGGTTAACGAAACTTCAGGCAAACGATTCATAACTATAGCCGGCACCGGAAGTAACTCAACCCAGGAAGCCATTGAAGGTACTGCGCATGCCTATGATGCTGGCATCGAAGCGGTTTTGCTTGTAGACCCGTACTACAACGGACCTAGCTCGCTTGAGATTCGGCGTGAATATGTCGAGCCCATAGCACGTCAGTTCCCAGAAATTCAAATCATACCCTATATAATACCTGGGCGAACGGGTACTCAACTATTACCACCAGACCTTGCTGTTCTACATCACCAATACCCAAACGTTAGTTGTGTCAAAGAAGCTACTGGCGATCTCAAGAATGCGGAATTAACCAGAGCCCTGTGTGGCGAAAACTTTGATATCTTAAGTGGTGACGATGAAAAAACATTTACTATGATGGTTTCACCTGACATTCGGGCAAACGGAGTCATATCCGTTGTTTCCAACATTGCCCCCAGGGCCATGTCTGACATGGTGCATTACTGTTTAGATGGCAACGAAGAAGCTGCAAACATTATCGCCCAAGCGCTAAATCCACTCTTTGATATAGTCACGGTTAAGACCCAAGAGCAAACACCCTATGGACCCGTCATGTGTAAGGCGCGAAATCCACTTGCAGTTAAAACTCTTATGAGCGTTTTGGGCATGCCGTCCGGACCTTGCAGGCAACCGCTGGGAAGAATGACAGAGGCTGGTCTCAAGGTTGTTATGGTGAACGCACGTAAAGTCTACGAAGCCAATCCCCAGGTGCTTGACCCCATTGAGAAGCACTTTGATGTTGACCTTAAAGACCGTCTGTACAATTCAAAGTACACAGAGGGCCTAACGTATGCTTAAGCTCTGCGTCGCAGGCGCAGCAGGCAGAATGGGCGTTGCGATAATACAGGAAGCTAATGCAAAAGGGATACCAACAGTTGGTGCAATTGAAGCTCCGGAGGGGTCAATGGCGACTTTTGGCACCCCTGCAATTGGGAAAACTCTCCGCCAACTTGGTATTACAAACCAAGATACAGTGATTCAGAGTTCTGACAACTTAGAGGATGCACTTAAGGAAGCTACTGTCTTCATAAGTTTTACAGCCCCTGAGGCCGATTTGGTTAATATTCCTATAGCTGCTAACCTCGGAAAGCGCATTGTTTTAGGCACTACAGGTTTCACTCCAGAGCAGAAACATCAAGTCATATCCGCAATGGACGGTAAGGTACCCTCGGTGTTCTCACCCAACTATAGCGTAGGTATTAACATGCTCTTCAAACTCGCGGAGCACCTTGGTGCCTTTCCGATGGGCTTCGATTTCAGTATAAGCGAAATCCACCACACAGGCAAAAAAGATGCCCCCAGCGGTACCGCAAAGAGGCTCAGCGAAATCATCTCCACTGTACGTGGGTACAGCAAAACTGTCTCTGGTAGAGAAGGAACAAGTCCTCGTCAACCGGGGGAACTCGAAGTTACCACTATGCGAGCTGGCGGTGTTGCGGGCATCCATGATTTAATCGTGGCTGGACCTCATGAGATGTTGCGAATCGAACATATTGCCTTCACACGTGATGTTTTTGCTCAGGGCGCGGTTATAGCGGCAGAATGGGTTAGTAAGCAGACAGAACAAAAAATCTACAATATGGTTGATGTATTAAGCTTAACTTAGTCGAAAGCCACCATTACCTTTTTTATTTAAGAAAGCACTAAAAGAAAATTGCAAAGGAAGAAATAGTGAAATGTCAAATAAGCGTAAAGTCGCCATTTTAGGCGCAACAGGGGCCGTTGGACAACGGTATATTCAACTCTTACAGGGTCATCCTTGGTTCGAGGTATCCGTGCTTGCGGCTTCAGAGCGGAGCGCGGGCAAAAAATTCAAGGATGCCTGTACCTGGCTCATGGAGACGGACATGCCTAAAGAAATAGGTGAAATGCCAGTTGCAAACATAGATATCACCTCTGCGGAGAAAACAGGCGACTTTGACTTAGTATTCACATCATTACCTGGAGATTTAGCGGGTCCAGTTGAAGCTGAATTCGGCGCTATGTACCCTGTGTTCAGCAAAGCTAGCGCTCACCGCATGGAAAAAGATGTTCCCTTGATTATTCCAGAAATCAACGCTGATCACATTGAACTCGTGAAAGTTCAGCAGCGATTGCGTGGGTGGAAAGGCTTTATCTCTACTGACCCCAATTGCAGCACTATCCAGATGGCAATTACCTTGAAGCCGCTCATGCAGTTCGGTCTTCGACAAGTAATTGTCACTACAATGCAGGCTTTAAGTGGTGCAGGTTATCCTGGTGTTGCTTCGCTTGACATCATTGATAATGTGGTTCCCTTTATTTCGGGCGAAGAGGACAAAATGGAAGCAGAGGCCCTGAAGATTTTGGGAATTTACAATGAGAAAGGCATAGTGAAAGCTGATTTCAAGCTTAGTTCAAGCTGCAACCGCGTTAACGTAAAAGACGGTCACTTGGAATCAATATTTGTAAAGTTGGATCAGGAACCATCCCTTGAGCAAATTGAGGCTGCTTTCGAAGACTTCAAGGGTCCGCCACAACTGCTCAATTTGCCATCTGCACCCGCTAATCCAATAATAATTCGTCATGAAAAGAATCGACCTCAGCCACGTTTCGATAGGGAAGCAGGTTTTGGAATGAGCGTTACTGTCGGCAGAATACGTAAAGATCCGATCATGACTTTCAAGTACATGTGCCTTGGACATAATACTGTACGGGGCGCTGCAGGTGGAGGTATCCTCAGCGCAGAGCTGTATGTAGCTAATGGTTTAGCTTAAACAGCTTTCTTATCTATTTACTTGGTGAATCTGATGACTAAGAGAAAATTGCGCGATCCTTTAGAAGACCGAAAAGGCACTCTCTATTTTGATGGGTATTCTACAATCGAATTAGCGAAAAAATTTGATACACCCCTTTATTTGCTCAGCGAGAAGCGTATTCGCGATAATTACAATCGGCTCTACACCGCCTTAATCAACAATTACAAGTATTTGCGCATCTACTATGCCGTCAAGGCAAACACCAACCTCGCAGTATTGCGAATACTTCATTCACAGGGGGCCTATCTAGATACGGTAAGCCCTGGTGAAGTCTTTATGGCGTTAAGCAGCGGCTTCACACCAGATCGTATCCTCTTCACAGGCACAAGCGTCCGTAATGACGAACTCAAAATGATAGCTGACGCCAACATCACCATAAACATTGATTCACAATCCGAAATGGATCGTCTTCTAAAAATTTCGGTTCCACATATTCTCTCAATCCGCGTTAACCCAGAAGTCGGTGCAGGACACCATAGTCACTGTATTACCGCTGGAGCCGAATCTAAGTTTGGACTTTGGGAAGAAGAAGTAATTCAGGCCTATGCCATCGCGCAGCGCGCTCGTGTTGAACGCTTCGGCATGCATATGCATATTGGCTCAGGTATCTTAGATGCGGCGCCCTATGTATTGGCTGTGGAGAAGTTACTTGAAATTGCGAAGCGGGTGCATGAGGAAGTCGGGATAGACTTCGAATTCATTGACATTGGCGGCGGGTTCGGTATACCATACAAGCCAGACGATAAGGAGCTTGATTTAGCTGAATTCTCAAGTAAAGTTGTTTCCCTATTCAAGGGCAAAGTCAAAGAGTACGGATTAGGTAAGCCTTTTCTTTTCGTGGAGCCTGGCAGATACCTCGTTGGTGATGCAGGCATCCTCTTAACAAGTGTTAACACTGTAAAGGTTACGCCTAGTCGTAAATTCGTTGGCGTTGACGCAGGTTTCAACACGTTGGCGCGTCCGATGATCTACGATAGCTATCACCAAATTCTTGTTGCAAACAAGGTAAATGCTGCAGAAAAAGAAATTTACGATGTAGTAGGTCCAATCTGCGAGTCAGGCGATGCCTTAGCCAAGGAACGTAAGTTGCCAACTATAGAAGAAGGCGATGTCCTGTCCGTTCTAAATGCTGGTGCCTATGGTTTCAGTATGGGTAACCAATACAATTCGCGCCCCAGAGCAGCGGAAGTATTAATTCGCCAAGGTAAAGCCACAATAGTTCGCAAGCGAGAGGAACTGGGTGATTTGATGGCAAGCCAAAAGATACAGAGTGAGTGCTAATGTTTTTCTGGAAAATGCATGGGTTAGGCAACGACTATATAGTTATTGATAACAGAGATTACAAAATTACTGATCTCCAGACTTCGATATTGGCAAAAAAACTCTGCCAGAGACGCTTCTCGGTTGGAGCTGACGGGCTGCTTCTAGTTTATAACTCAGCCATAGCTGATGTAAAGATGAAGATTTTTAACTCAGATGGCAGCGAAGCCGAAATGTGCGGCAACGGTATCCGCTGCTTTAGCAAATATTGCTTCGAAAACGCCATTGTGACAAAGGTTGAATTCTCTGTGGAGACTTTGGCTGGAGTTAAGCTTGTTAGGTTAACGCTCGATGGCAAGGTAGTCACGTCCGTTAAAGTTGAAATGGGGGCGCCCAATTGGCAACGCAGCGCTCTGCCAATGCAGGGTGAAGGTACCGCCATAAACGAGTCTTTGAAAGTGGACGGTCAACTTTACGAAGTTACTTGCCTCTCAATGGGCAATCCACATTGCGTGACCTTCGTCGAAAACGTAGAAACATTCCCTGTAAATGATGTAGGTTCAAGGATTGAGATTCACGAGTCATTCCCCAAAAGAACTAACGTGGTCTTCGTCCAGGTTCTAGGTTTGAGTGAGCTTAAGGTAAGGGTTTGGGAACGCGGATGTGGTGAAACCTTGGCATGCGGTACGGGAACATGCGCGGCCGTTGCGGCAGCGAATAGGTTAGGCAAAGTCGACGGAAAAGTCACTGTTCACGTGCTTGGGGGCGATTTACAGGTTGAATTTGACGAAACCATGTTTCTTAATGGTGCAGCCGAAAAAGTTTATCAAGGTGAATTATTCGAGGAGACATAAATGACTTTTGAGTATGCAGAGAGAATCAAGCGGTTACCACCGTATTTGTTTGCTGAAATTGAAAAAATCCAGAAAGTAAAGAAAGCTCAAGGCATCGACCTAATATCATTAAGCATTGGCGACCCCGATTTGCCTCCGCCACCTCTTATAGTTGATGCCTTAAAAGAGGAAGCCTCCAATACAAAAAACCACAATTACAGTTTTAGCCAAGGCGAACCCGACTTCCGCTTGGCCGTTTCAACCTGGTACAAGAACCGTTTTGGTGTAGACGTAGCACAAGATCAAGTGGTAGCGCTGTTGGGCTCCAAAGAAGGCATCGCGAACATCGCCCGTGCCTTCGTGGACGTCGGCGATCGCGTTTTGGTACCTGATCCCGCGTACCCCGTCTATGCCAACGGAAGCGCTATTCTTTGCGACGGCACTCCTGTCACCTTTCCCTTGCTTGAGGAGAACAATTTCCTCCCTGACTTTGAAGCCATTGATGCTCACAATGTCAAAATGATGTTCATCAATTATCCCAATAACCCCACCGCTGCCACTGTTGACTACCAATGCCTAAAAGAAGCAGTTGAATTCGCTAAAGAAAATAAAATAATCCTCTGCTACGACAACGCCTACTCCGAAATTACCTACGATGGTTATCGTGCCCCTAGTATATTGGAAATTGACGGAGCTTTGGATGTGGCAGTTGAGTTTAATTCGCTCTCCAAGACCTTTAACATGACTGGTGACCGAATAGGTTTTGCCGTAGGGAACAAACAGCTTATTACTGGTTTAGCTAAGGTGAAATCACAGATTGATTCAGGTCCGCCAGTTTACACACAGAAAGTCGCTGTGAAAGCATTGAATAGTTATACTGATAACCAAGCCCCGGCATTCCTCAAGAAAAACAACCAAATCCTCCAGGAACGCCGCGATATGCTCGTAGATACCCTCCACCAAATAGGTTACAAATGCGATAAGCCCAAAGCCACATTCTATGTTTGGGTTAACTGTGAAGGTAATTCTATGAAATTCGCCACTAAACTGCTTGATGCAGGAGTAGCTATAACTCCGGGGATTGGGTTTGGAACTCATGGGGAAGGTTACGCAAGAATAACCTTTACGCAGCCAAAAGATCGCATAGTGGAAGCCTGTCGAAGAATCGCAGGCGCCTTCAAGTGACAATAGATGCTTGGTTAAAACCCCGCAAAGGATTTTTCCCTAATCTTTTTTGACATAGATTGTACTTGTTGGGAACGCCATCTCTATGTTTTCTACTTCGAAAGCTTCCTTAATCGAGAAGTTAACGCGTTGCTGCACTTCTAGGTATTCTCCCCAATCAGCTGAGTTCACGTAATAGACTATTAAGAATTTTAGGCTGAAGTCGCCGAATTCTGTAAAATTAACCCTATCCAATTTTGCGCCTTCAACTTTTTCGAATATGTTCTTTATGATTGGTGGAATTTTTCTGAGTTTCTCTACTGGGGTGTCGTAAGTTACTCCTATGGTAAAGGTTACACGTCTTTTTTCTAGTTTTCTAAAGTTCCGTACGCTGGCTGTTGTAAGTTCTTGGTTTGAAATGACAAGCTCCTCACCTTGGAGCAATTTGACGCGGGTGGATTTAACTCCGATATTAGTGACAGTGCCACTGTACTCTCCAACGACAATAAAATCGCCGATTTCGAAGGGTCTATCAAAGTAGATGGAGAATGCGCTAAAGAAGTCGCTTAGCGTGCTTTGTAGGGCGAAGGCTATTGCAATCCCCCCAACGCCTAACCCGACTATTGCTCCAGTTAGGTCAACTTTGAATGCATAAAGTATAATCAAGATAGCAAAAACGAAAACCACTATCTGAAGTATTTTCTTAAGCAGAAATAGGAGATGATGGCTGTTTTGTCCTGCTATGTGGGTTGTTCGCCTAGAAACCCAGTCTATTATGATGTTTGAGATCCTGGTAATTGCGAAGGCGATCAGCATAATTTGAATGACTAAGAAGACTCCGTTTAGCGTGTCGTTGTAAGGTTTGAGGAACGAAAGTGGTGAAAGAGCATATTCAATGCCTATAATCACTACCATGATTATTATGATGATTTTGATGGCGGCGAGTATGTCGTCATCTAGGGTTGTTTCGGTTTTCTTTGTCCATTTGCAAAAATATTTGCTGATTGCAACGTATACCCCCCATCCAACAAAAGTTACGATTGCGAAAATAACTATAGACGCTAATATTTCGGCGTTAGATAGACTTGTTTGGAAAATCTGTTGGAAGATCTGGGGTAAAGTAGCCATTTGGGGTCTTGTTTTCTTCTATTCGGTTAAACTATTTAAATTTCATGTTTAAAAAAATGATAACCTTTCGAAAATGAATCCTATACCTCGAGTTGTTAGAATACTCACTTACCACCTTTGAATTAACTCTTGTTAAAGAGCGTGGACGCTGCCAATTGACTTATCACATTCTATTTTTAGACTCTACGACTGCAAGTTTGATCTATGTCTCCTATATTTGTGTCAACCAATTTGTATGTGACAATTTTAATGGAATATGATTGACATTTTCTAAAAAATTTGCATTAGCGGGGAAAAAGCATACTGTCTGAAATAAGATAAATTATAGGTAGCGGGGAGTAGATTTGAACTACTGATCTCTGGGTTATGAGCCCAGCGGGTTAATCCTGGCTACCCCACCCCGCTGCGTTTCACAAAAAACGCTTTGGTGTATTCTATTACTTTACTCGTCAAATATTAATAGTTTCACTTTCCAATGCGGCAAAAGCATTTTAGTGTCGAACATATTTCTAACGCTGGATGTTACGATGGATAAGCCGTATCTGCATAAACTTACAAATCCTCCGTTGGATAATCCAATTTTTGTTCAGGGGCTACCCGGATTTGGCAACGTGGGCAGAATTGCGGCTCACCTACTCATCAAGTTTTGTGACGCGAAACCTTTTGCGGAGCTCTATTCACCGACCTTCCCCGATTACATTGCAATAACCACTAAGGGAATCTCCAATTTGCCCCGCTACGAATTCTATTATGCTCCAATGGAAAAAAACAACTTAATCATTATGACAGGGGAAATTCAGCCTTCCTTCGAAGATGTTGTTGCTCACTATGTGGTTTGCGATTCAGTGCTTGATTTTGTTGAATCCATAGGCTGCCGCTTCTTAGTTACAATGGGTGGGGTACCGATCACTGAGGATAAAACGCAGGTTTACATTGCGGCCACATCTCAGCGTTTAGCTACCGAGTTCATGGAGAAAGGCGGCGTAATCTACAGCAAAGGTAGAATCGTCGGTGGAACTGGTTTGACTTTGGCGTTAGCGAAGGAACGTAAGATTGACGGCGTCAGTTTACTAGGGACAACCATGGGTTTTAAGGCTGATAGAGGCGCTGGATTTCAGGTTTTCAAATTTTTAATGAAGGCTTTAGGAAAAGAGATAAAAGAAGGTTTTGTAGACAACAATCCAATTGATGAGCAATAAGTTGGGGCCCGCTATGACACAAACAAATGAAGATGTAGAAGTAAGTGGACTGGAATCTAAATCCACAAGAATAACCTTAACACTTCTCTCAGTGATTTTGGTGTTTGTTGGTCCCACATATGTGCCGTATCTTCTGGCGAACATCTTGCACCTTGAATACTTTGTTTCCATCGGTATCGGTTTAGTGCTTTTCATATTAGGCTTGGGCATGATTATTTATTTGATTCGCAAAAAAGTCATTACCTAAACCCAAAATTTTGCCTCAGATACCCTAGAGTGCATCATCAAGTCAGCTTTTTAGATTCTTCATCGGCGACCAAATTAGGCAAACCCTGTTTTATTAACTATTCCTGTCCTAACAAGAAATGTGCGCCCAAAAAATTATTTCTCAGTTAAAAGACCTGGCAAATAACATTTTTTTTATTGTAACTATTTGAGTAAATTGCTCGGTTTTGCTAGTAATTGGTGTTTTTTATTGGTGTATATACGGGGGATGGCGCATTTTGCAATGGATTATTTCAAGGAAGAAACCTTGATGGTGAATATGCTTTCAGAATACATAAGACATATTACATATTTCTAAAAGAATATATGTTATGCAGTACGGTAAGCCCAAGCCTCCAGAAAAGTGCGAAGAAATCAAACGTACTACCATCATTCTGGAGCGTAGCGAACGTGAATTTATAGAAAAGCTCATTGCGGAAGGCAAGGAACCAGGTATCAAACCCCTTATCTCCAAAATGCTTGACATTTATCGCAGCATGAACATTGAAGATTGGCGGTTTCCAGGTGAATACTACTGCGGAATCAGTCGTATAGCGTTTGTCAACGTTGAACTTCTTAACATACTAACTCAGCAGATTCCCAAAGAGAAGTGGCATGAAGTTGGCGCTAGAATGGGTAACGCATTGAAAGTTTCAATTCAGTCCACAATTGGTGTCGACGCCTCTGTACCTATGAACTGGGGAACCGTGTTTAATCAGCTTAAGATACAAGGCTTTGGTGATTTCTATCACAAAGACAAATTTCTCCTCCTAAAAACCCCCTTTATTCCTGATTGCGAAATCTGGAGAGGCATAATGGAAGGGCTACTTGGGGTAGCTTTGGAGACACATAATTCGGTACCTCCACTTGTTTTCGAAATAAAAACTCAATAGTTCGCTGCTATTTAGGCACTTGATTTTTTCGACAGTTAAATATTAGTGAAATAGTTTATATGGGAGACAGGCGTTGTGGTGTCGTTTAGTGACATATGATGAGGGATTGCGTTCATACAAGGCGATTGCCTTCATTGGAAGTTTAACAAAAACATATTGTAAATTAGACGCATTGTCACAACAGAAAGTTTGTACAAAACAAAAATCGCCCAGACAACTCTCTAAATCTTTAGGTGAAAATTTATGGATAAAATAAAATTTGCCATCCCAAAAGGCTCCCTGGAAAAAGCAACAGCCGAATTTTTCTCCAAATCAGGCTTTAAAATCGGTGCATCAGATCGAACATATCGCCCCAACATAAACGATCCCCAGATAGAGCTCAAAGTTCTACGTCCCCAAGAAATTCCCGTGTTTGTGAACGAAGGTCTTCAGGATATAGGCATCACGGGCGAAGATTGGGTTCGGGAAAACAGAGCTGATGTGGAGATTCTGCAGAATCTAGAATACGGCAAAATCCGTCTAGTTATAGCTGTTCCCAATAGTGTACCTGAAGGTACCACCTTTGGTGAATTCATGGAATCAATTTGGGTACAAGATAAGAATTTCAGAGTTAGCACTGAATACCTCAATATTGCCTCCGAATATCTCAAAAGTCAGCCACAATACAAGAAACGCTTCGGAGATGCTGACCCTATGTTGGTTACTCCGTGGTGGAAAAAAGGAGATAATTCCCGAGCAAAAATCTTTCTTTCGTTTGGCGCAACAGAAGCTAAACCACCAGAAAATTCTGATTGCATCATGGACGTGACTGAGACTGGCAGCACAATCGAAGCCAACAACCTCCGCATCATAGATACCGTACTTCAGTCTGCAGCTGTCTTAATTGCTAACAAAAAGACGATGGAAGATCCAGAGAAGCGCGAGAAAATCTTCGATATCGTTGCCCTGCTCAAAGGTGTCGTGGACGGTTCCAAGAGAATCCACATATTCGTTAACGTCAAGAAAGAAAACCTGCAGACACTACTGACCGAATTACCAGCTCTCAAAAACCCAACAATTTCGCCTCTAGCCGATAATTCCTGGGTCGGTGTCAACACAGTTATCGAAAAAGACTGCCTAATTGAGCTTTTGCCCAAAATCCGCAAAATCGCGCAGGGTCTAGTTGTGTATGAGCCCCGACAGGTGCTGGCGCTGGATGAAATTGCACGGAGAAGCGAAGGTCAATGTCGAAAGGACCAACCGTAAAAGTTTGGGATTCCAAAAACTTACCCGCTGACTGGTATAAGCGGCAGCAAACAGATCAAAAAGTCACTGCCGAACTTGAAGCTTATGTGAAAGTCATCATAAACAAAGTTAAAGCTGAAGGTGACAAAGCGCTTCTGGATTTTTCCATGAAATTCGACAAATCCCCCCTGACATCCTTAACTCTCAAAGCCAGCCCAGAGGAAATTAAGGAAGCTTACAGCAGAGTCACTAAAGAGCAAGTTGCTGCCATAGACTTCATGAAGAAGCGTGTCAGTGTATTCCAGAAGCAACTGCTAAGTCAAACAACAGTCAGAGCATTAAACGAAGGCATTATGGTTCAGACCGTACTGCGTCCCATCGAAAGTGTTGGTTGTTACGTTCCAGGGGGACAAGCGGCTTATCCAAGTACAGTTGTTATGACGGCATTAGTTGCAAAGCTTGCGGGTGTCTCTCGAATAGTGGTTTGTTCTCCCTCAGATGCTGAAGGTAAAGTTAACCCTCTCGTTCTCGTTGCTTCTGACGTATGCGGAGTGGATGAAATTTACAAAGTTGGCGGTGCCCAAGCCATCGCGGCCCTTGCATTCGGTACAGAAACAATAAAGTCAGTGCGTAAAATTGTCGGTCCGGGAAGCAAATACGTAACTCAGGCAAAAGTGATTGCCTCACAGGAAGTCGCAATCGATATGCCCGCGGGTCCAAGCGAGGTCCTCATTTTAGCCGACCAATATGCTGATCCAATGTTCATAGCGGCAGATATGATTTCTCAGAGTGAACATGGTACAGATAGTGTAGCGGGGTTGATAACGCCTTCACGAAAACTTGGAGAGCAGGTTCAAGAGTTCCTCATAAAGCTAGGTGCTACTGCACCACGAGGCGAAAAAGTTGCTGATTCCCTATCCAAATATGGATTCATCATAATTTGTAAAGATATGAACGAAGCAGTTAAATTAACTAATCAATTCGCGGCTGAGCACTTAGAAGTCATGGCAAAGGACGCCAACGAACTCATCCAAAAAATCGTTGCAGGCTTAATTTTAATAGGTCCCTACAGTCCCGTGGCTCTTAGTGACTACGCCAGTGGAACCAACCATGTTCTACCCACAGGAGGATTTGCTCAGTCATTCTCAGGGTTATCTGTGATCGATTTCATGCGACGCGTTAGTATAGTTGAATGCTCGCAAGATGGACTAGAAAAAGCAAAGGGCCAAATAAAAGTTCTAACTCTCACCGAAAATCTCCCCAATCATTACAAAGCAATAGAGGCTCGGTTTCAATGAGCTCGTCTTACCAAGAATGGATAAAAACTAAGCTCAAAAAACTAGAAACTATTGACTGCTATAGCTCAGGGGACACGCCAGAAACCTTAGCTAAGCGGATCGGCGTTGAAGAATCACAAATCGTAAAACTCAATTTCAATGAAAATCTATTCGTAGATCGCACCAAGCAGATATCTTTGGTGAAACAGGTAGCCGACGAAATCGACTTGCGCATGTATCCCGACGATGAAGAACCCAAACTCCGGGAAAAACTTACTGGTTATATGGGTGTGCCAATGGATTTCCTCATTGTTGGCAACGCGGGTGACGAGTTGATTGACCGAATAATACGCCTCTTCGTTGAAAAGGGCGACATAGCAGTCTCGTTTGTGCCCTCGTTTGCTATTCCACGTCTATGCGTGAAACGCCAAGGAGGCGAATATATGACGGTGCCGCTGAAAGCTGATTTCCAACTAGATGTTGAGCGTATGCTATCGGTGTTCTCGGAAAAAACCCGCCTGCTCTACCTCTGTAGCCCAAACAACCCTACTTCAAACCAAATGAAACCTGAAGACATCGAAAAAATAGTCAAAGCATTTCCGGGTATCGTTATACTTGATGAAGCCTATGGAGAATTCGCTAACTACAGCTTTGTACCGCGCATTAGAGACTTCCCAAATATGATTATCCTACGCACATTCTCCAAAGCCTTCGGGCTAGCAATGCTAAGGATAGGCTACGCTGTTGCAAACCCCCCTATAGCCAATGTGCTACGCGAGAAGGCTCCCCTCCCTTACCCTGTAAGCGGATTTTCGGTTCGAATGGGCATCAAGATGCTTGAAAATATGGATATTGAAAGTACTGCGGTCTCGGAGCTTTTAAAAGAGCGAGGAAAGCTCATTAAGCAACTCAACCAAATAGAAGGCGTTCAAGCGTTTCCCTCACAGGCAGACTTTGTTCTCATAAACACTGTAAAACCAGCCGATGAGGTCTACACTAAGTTGCTTGAACAGGGTATAATGCTCAAAAAATGGGGTAAACTCCTACAATACCCCAACTGCTTCCGAGTTACAGTGGGTTTGCCTGAAATGAACGCAAAGCTAATTGAGGCGTTAAAGAAAATTCAAGGTGATAGTAAATGAGGATCGAAGAAGTCTACCGTAAAACCAAAGAAACCGAAGTAAAAATCAAAGTGAACATAGACGGTGAAGGAAAAGCTGTCATAGAAACTCCCGTGCCTTTTCTTAGTCACATGCTCACTTCATTAGCCACTCATAGCCTAATCGATATAGACGCTCACGTTAAAGGCGACTTAGCTCACCACATCGTCGAAGACCTTGCATTAGGCTTAGGTGATGTACTAAACAAAGCCTTGGGTACCCGAGAAGGAATCACTCGCTTCGGCTTCGCAGCTGCACCAATGGACTGCTCCCTCGCATTTGCAAGTGTTGATCTTGTCAAGCGTCCTTACTTTAAAATCGACCTCAAACTCCGCGGTAAAAAAGTCGAAGATATGCCTACCGAGGACATAGTGCACTTCTTCGAGTCCTTAACCCAGTCTCTACAGGGTAATGTGCACATATTTGTGGAATACGGCAACAATGATCATCACAAAGCAGAAGCTGCAACCAAAGCCCTCGCACTTTCCTTGCGCCAAGCTACTACTGTTGATCCTCGACGAAGAGGTGTCCCTAGCTCCAAAGGAGTCATCTAAGAGTGGCAAACGCAGTAATCTTTGACTATGGTGTAGGGAACCTGCTAAGCCTAAAAACGGCTTTGGAGAAAGTTGGTTTGACAACATCCATCGGCACTTCTGATAAAGATTTGGCTAAAGCTGATGCTATAGCATTACCAGGGGTCGGAAGCTTCACTGCTTCTCTGGAAAGACTCGGCACTATAAGAGACTCTTTACAGACCAAAGTTTCCGAGGGTGTACCTCTGTTAGGAATCTGTCTTGGCTTGCAACTGTTCTTTGAATCTAGCGAAGAAGGGCCCGGTCTTGGTTTAGGCTTTTTTGGTGGCAGAAACATTCAGTTGCCGAGCAATGTGAAGGTGCCGCACATGGGCTGGAACACTCTGAACATCGTGCGCCCAAACGAGCTCTTGGAAGGCATTGCAGAAGGCGCATTTGTTTACTTCGTGCACTCCCTCTACCCTGTTCCGGTAAATCCGCTTATCATAATCTCTAAAACCGATTATGGCACAACCTTCACTTCCGCAGTAGCTCAAAAAAACATCTATGGTACCCAATTTCACCCCGAAAAATCAGGAGATATCGGTCTTCAGATTCTAAAAAACTTTGCAAAAATAGTAGTTAGGTGATAGAAATGCAGCTTATTCCCGCAATCGATTTAATGAGCAAAGAAATCGTAAGGCTAACCAAGGGTCAAGCAGAAACCGCCAAAACCTATACCGCCCAATTCGGTACCCCTCTCGAAGCCGCCCAACGTTGGCGTGATGAGGGAGCGGGCAAACTTCACATAATCGACTTAGACGCAGCTTTTGGCATAGGCGACAATCGTAGTATCATCGCTGAAATAGCAAAAAACATTTCACTTCCTATTCAGGTCGGTGGGGGTATCCGAAGCTATGAAACTGCTGAGAAACTACTCCAAACAGGCGTAGCCCAAGTTATCCTAGGCGCCCTAGCATTTAGTGCCCCATCTGTTATCGAAAAAATCCAGAAACGATTCGGAAAAGATTCAGTAATCGTTGCCCTCGACAACCGAGAAGGTCATGTCATGGTAGAGGGTTGGCAGACAGAAACTCCTATGAACGTTGATATGGCGCTTGAAAAATACTCTCATCTTGGAGTACAAACATTCTTGGTTACCTCTATTGTTCAGGATGGCATGCTCACAGGTCCAGACTTGCAAACCCTTAGTGCTGCAGTCCAATATCCTGATGCTAAAATTATAGCAGCTGGTGGTATAGGTACAATTGGTGACTTAGCTGCTCTCAACGAAATAGGTTGCAATGGTGCAGTTATTGGTAAAGCCCTATATGAGGGGCGCTTCACCTTAGTTGAAGCACTCGAGAAGATAGGAGATTAAATATGCCTCTTGCCAAGAGAATCGTGCCATGCCTTGATGTTGACCATGGCAAAGTTGTAAAATGCGTAAATTTTGTCAACCCTAAATGTGCAGGCGATCCCGTCGAGTTGGCTCAGCGCTATAGCGACGATGGCGCCGACGAACTTGTTTTCCTGGATATAACTGCCTCAAGCGAGAAACGCGACATCATGCGCAAGTATGTAGAAGGCGTTGCTAAAGCAATCAGTATACCCTTTACTGTCGGAGGCGGTATCCGTAGCGTCTCGGACGCAAGACTGGTTCTTTGTAGTGGTGCTGATAAAGTTTCAGTTAACACAGCGGCAGTCGAGAAACCCGATCTAATAACGGAGTTATCCGGCATTTTCGGTCGGCAATGTGTAGTTTGCGCAATAGATGCCAAACGAAACCACTCCCAAACCGAAGGTAAAATCATTGTTGATACGGCTGAGGGGAACCTCTGGTTTGAAGTGGTCACCTACGGCGGCAGAAAACCCACAGGTATAGACGCTCTCGCTTGGGCAATGCAAGCTGAGAAGCTAGGCGCCGGTGAGTTCTTAGTAACTTCTATGGATCGCGACGGCACAAAAGACGGATACGATATCGAACTAACTCGCGCCATTAGCGAGAGTGTCAACGTCCCCATAATTGCTAGTGGCGGCGCTGGCGAACCAAAACACCTCTTAGATGTATTTACCGAAGGCAAAGCCGATGCGGCATTGGCTGCATCTATTTTCCATTACAACAGTTACCCTGTTAAAGTTGTAAAGGATTACTTACGAAAGATGGGGGTGACTATCAGAACATGACCACTAATATTTTGCTCACTAAACTGGATTTTGTTAAGGGCAATGGGCTCATCCCAGTCATAACCCAAGATGTTAAAACCAAAGAAGTTCTCATGCAAGCATATGCCAACCGAGAAGCAGTAGAACTCACTCTGAAAACCAAAAAAGCCACATATTGGAGTCGGAGTCGTAACGAACTTTGGGTGAAAGGCGAAACGTCGGGTAATACACAAAAAGTTGTGTCTGTCGCAACCGATTGTGATTACGACTCACTGCTTTACTTGGTTGAACAGATGGGTCCCGCATGCCACACAGGGCAATACAGCTGTTTTTTTAACAAAATGCTCTAAGAGCATTCAAATTAAGAAAATTTTTCCCAATTTTTTGTTTTTAGTTTTTTCTATGCCTGGGTGAATTCAATCTGGAGAGCTCTATCAGTCTAACTTGATTTTGACGCTATCATTGGATCTTTAAGGTTGTACTAAACTATCTTTTTGGATTTGATCGTCAATGGATAAGCAAGTTTCACTTTGAATTGGATGATCAATGGTGAGTGAATTTGGCTTATTTTTAGCTCCTTAATTATAGAAACGCAAAAGCCACATATCTCGGCTATATCAAAAAGATACCCACACCAACCACCAAAGTCTTTAGTTAATACTTTTAAACAAAACCTCTTCTATTATCTAGTGGATTATTATGTCTCTTCATGAAGCAATGCTTTACAACCGCGAAAAAGATCTCAAAGTTACATGCTGCCTATGTGCACGCCGATGCAAAATAAGCGAAAACGCCCCCGGTTTCTGTTTGGTTCGCAAAAACGAAGGTGGCACCCTCTACACTCTAAACTACGCCAAGGCCGTCTCCGCAGGCGTCGACCCAATTAGCAAAAAACCACTCTCACATTTTAACCCCGGCGCTTTGGTACTGTCGATCGCTGCAGCAGGCTGTAACTTTCGTTGTCAATTCTGCGATAACTGGATGATAAGTCAAGACCATGAAATTACAGGTAAACCCTTCCCGCCAGAAGAAGTAGTAAGGTCAGCCCAGAATGCCGACTGCCAGGGAATAAGCTACACATACACTGAACCCACTATCTTCATGGAATACGCCTATGATACCGCTCAACTCGCCAAAAAAGCTGGGTTGTTTAACACTTTTGTGACAAATGGTTACATGACGTCTGAAGCAGTCAAAACAATTGCGCCCTATCTTGATGCTGCTACCGTGGATTTCAAAGGTGCTGCTGATCCCGATTTCTACCGTACTGTCATGGGCGTCCCTGATGTTGCTCCTATCTATGAAACACTAAAAGAACTCAAACTCAGTGGAGTCCACATCGAACTCACAAACCTTATCGTGCCTAAGGGTGGCGACTCCATGGATAGACTTCGCGAATTGTCTAAATGGATTAAGAATTATTTGGGACCTGACACGCCATTTCATCTGTTGCGGTTTCATCCTGAATATAAAATGTCCACGATTCCCGCTACTTCTGTGCAGCAAATGGAGCAGGCCTACCTCACAGCCAAAAACCAGGGATTAAATTACGTCTATATTGGTAATGTTCCCGGTCACCCCGCGGAGAACACAATTTGCCCCAACTGTGACACCCCAGTTATTAGACGCTCCAGCTTCGAAATCACTCAGTGGAACCTCGCCGACGACATGCGATGTCCCGTATGTGGACACCAAATCCCCATAAAAGGTAAATTATACGAAAACAGCCAACGCTTTCCCTACTCGTTGTTCTAGTAGGAACGACCCAAATACCACTCGTAGATTAAACAGTTACATGTTTAATCTACTATTGGTTAACAATAACTGCTGCAATTTTAGTAATACCTGTTTCGCTGTCGATAGAATAGGTAGATTACGATTTTGGTATCAATCACCCTCAAACGTCCTTCATAAGTAACCAGTTTTATTAGGCAAGCAGAAGATGTGCATTTAGAGTGCTAAGTAGATGGCAAAATACCAAGCCTTGGCAGTTGTAACCAGCTACTGGAAACCAAACGAAAACTACCTTAATTGTATAGAGGTTGCATTGAAAGATCGAATTCGAAGTGGCGATTTTGTAGTGATTTCTGAAAAGGCGTTGTCGGTAGCGATAGGGAACATTGTGGAAGAGCGCAAAGTTGTTGCGAGCCGAAACGCCAAATTCATTGCGGATTTTTGGATGAGAATAATCTGGGGTTACAATTTGGGTTTTCTCTGCGGGTTTGGGCAGCGACTATTGAAGCGTCTACGTAGTTATCCATTGGAATCTGGAAGCCGCCACAAACAACTTGTGCTGGAGCGGTCAGGTCTGCTGCAGGCGCTAATGTTCGGCTCTGAAGGTGGTATTGATGGCTCAAATCTTGCTTACACCTATGTGAGCTTACCCCTACAGGATGCATGCGAATTCGCAAAGAAAATCCAAACCCACATCCAAACTCGACTAGATAGAAACATCAATGTAATTGTTGCCGACACCGACAAAACCTATAGATTCTACAACTTCTACTTCACACCCCGCCCCAATTCACTCAAAGGCATTCACTGCTTTGGTGGAGTCGTTACATACGTTTTAGGTAGAATACTTGGGCTTAAGAGGAGCTCTACACCACTGGCGGTTGCTGGATGCGACCTATCGGCAACTCACGCTTTAACATTAACCAACATTGCTGACCGCGCGAGGGGAGTAGGTTCAGGTGCCACCGTATGGGATATGGCGGCTCGATTCAATGTGGATCTAGACATGGTGACATGGGAGATGCTTTCTGGAGTGACGCACAAGCCTCTTGTTTTGGTAAGAAAAACCGGTTAAAAGTTAAAAGCGCTCGAAAACAAATAAAACCTAAGTCAGGAAAGGACTTTTAGAGAGTAAACACATAAAAATGTGACTTAGACGCACTAAGCGGAAAGATGGGATAGGTATGGACAAAGAACTCCTGAAGTTAGATGCTTTCTTCAACCCAAATTCAGTCGCGGTTATCGGCGCAACTAAAAAAGTTGATAAAGCAGGGCATGTCATTTTCAAAAACCTAGCCACCAACAAAGAACGTGGCGTCTTCAAAGGCGAACTCTACCCTGTTAACCCAAATGAAGATTCCATTTTAGGTTTTAAATGCTTCAAAGCACTGAGCAAAATTCCGGGCGAAGTTGAGTTAATCGTAGTTATTGTTCCAGCTAAAATTGTACCTTCAGTCATGGAAGAGGCTGTAACAAAAAAAGTTAAGACGGCAATTATTATCAGCTCAGGATTTAAGGAAGTTGGTAACAAAGACCTAGAAGCGCAAGTTATCGCCACGGCCGCCAAAGGCGGAATACGTGTGCTGGGTCCTAACTGTTTGGGGGTTTACTACTCCAAAACAGGTATCGATACCCTGTTTTTGCCAGAAACCAAAGTACTTACTACAGGCGAAGATGTCGTTGCTACCCCAAGACCCCTTCCCGGAAACATTGCTATGGTTACTCAGAGTGGTGCCTTTGGTGTCGCTGCGCTCGACTACTTAACGGGTCGTCAGATGGGTGTGAGCAAATTCGTGAGTTTCGGTAACAAAAGCGATGTCAGTGAATCTGATATACTGCATTACCTTCTTCATGATAATGAAACCAAAGTTGTTCTCGTATATCTTGAAGACGTCAAGTCTGGACGAGAGTTCCTTAAAATCGCTAAGAAAGTCACCATTAAAAAACCTGTGGTAATCATTAAGTCAGGGCGCAGTGCAGCAGGCGCAAGAGCTGCGGCTTCACACACGGGTGCCATTGCAGGCTCAGACAAAATATATGATGCTGCCTTCGAACAAGGTGGAATAATTCGCGCCCGAGACATGGAAGAATTTTTTGACATCGGCAAAGCGCTTGCTATGCAACCACCAGCGATGGGTAGGAACATCGGTATACTCACCGACGCCGGCGGACCAGGAGTTATGACAGTTGATGAACTAGAACTTTTGGGTTTAACTGTGGAACGCTTCTCCGAAGAGACTGATCGCAAATTCGAGGAGCTAAAAAACAAAAACATTATTCTGAAAATCGCCGCAACCCATAACCCCGTGGACCTTACAGGCTCAGTAACAGACGACATGTTCGAGATATCCGCTGACCTGATGTTTCAAGACCCTCACATCTCTGGAATCATATTACTCGGTCTCCACCATATGCCGGGATTACGCGAAAAATATATTGACGGCATAGTCAAAATCAGTCTCAATTACTCCAAACCAATAGTAATGTGTGACATCGGGGCAACAGAAATGGCGCTTTATACACGCAGCCGTTTTGACAGACTTGGCGTACCAAGTTTCGAATCTCCTGAAGACGCTGCTCGAGCCATGAAAGCACTGGTATCTTATGGTGAATACCTTAAACGGAACCGATGCGCAGAAGAATATATAGCTAAATTCCGCGAAAGCCGCAAACCTAAGCCATAACCGTGACTGATACGGCGTTGCCATCCGCTAACTCCATTTTCTCCCTCAAATAAACTGGGGAGATCACTTCTAAAACATGATTTGGGTAACTGGGGGTTTTGGGGAGCACAACTGCGCATCTTTCTTTACCGATTGATGCTTTAAAGAGGATTCCAGGACAAAAGCCCGCTTGTGGCTCAATCAAAATACCCATTGATTGTGAAAGCAATTTGCGTTTTTCTATGCTTTCTGCCGTGAGATATATGTTTAGGGTTCCCGCATAGGGCAAGAATCCAAGTTTTTCTTGTATTTGAACCTTAACCCACTGTAAATCTACGAAACGTTTGCCTTCGCCTTTGCCAGAAAAAACTGTGCCGACAAAGGTCACCCGCTCCAAAACCTGACCCTTCACACCTTCAAAACTGCTCTTTTAACCATGTTGCAACCGACTTAAGGGTTGAGTCGGCTGAAATGTCTACGACTGGCACGATAATTTTCTCTTTGGTTTCAATCACCTGCAAATACTTTTGCATTGGCGCAAAACCAACAAAGGTCCAGTAGACCCGACGCTTTTCGAGGAGTTCCCGGGCAACCGCAGTATTTGATGCAGAAAGCGGAAAATAGAGGAAAACAACTCCGTCAACCCAATAAAGCCCTGCCAATTTCCCCCCTGCAATGACTGAGGTAAAGCGTGCTATTTCTTCAGGACTACTGAATCGAGTTTTCTCCATGATTACGATTTCTTTGAAAGGTTCATAGCTGACCGTAACACCATTTTCTTTCATAACGCTTCACCGTGGATACGCTAAATGTGTGACTGGCTCCCTTTTAATCTTGCCGTGTCCGAAGAAATAGCAGATTTAACATCGGTTTGGGTTTGTATATTAGTAGATACATGGTCGACAGGAGTAGCAGGAACCTATAGTGAAGCGATAAAAAAGCAATAAACCAATTATGCTATTAAAAGAAATGCTATTGGAAATACGCGTTGCTAGATAGTTCAAAAAGAAGGAAAGGGAAATAAAAGCTTATTGCTGATTATTTTCCCATAATTTTTCTTGCGGCTATTTCAATATCTTCTGCTTTGATCGTTTTTCTTCCGGCGTGCATCGCAAAATCTAATGATTCTTTGGCTATTTTTATGCCAATTTCTTCCAACGCTTTTGCTAATTCTTTTGCTGCTGCTTCGCTCACTCTATCTGCACCTGCTTTTTTACATAATCTATGCATGGGAGCTACAGCTATTTCTAATTCAGTCATATCGTCTTCACTTCAGTCTCTTTTTCATTTTAAAGCAATATTTAACCTTTGTTATCTTTTTTTCGTTTAAAAATCGGACCAAACCAAGCAGTGAGGATTTTTTAAAGAAAAATTATAAAGCACCCACCGCAAGATATACCGCTGAGAAAAATGAAGCTAATAGATGCACATGTTCACTTGTCTGATGCAGAATATAACGGGTACATTGACCAGTTGATCGATGACGCAAAAAGAACAAGTGTGGTAGCGTTGATGACGAACGCTATGGATTTAAAAACCTGCCAAAACGACATTAACCTTGCCAAGCAATATCCCCACCTCGTTTATCCTGCTCTGGGTATTCACCCTTGGAATGTCAATGTGCTCAAAGAAGGCGAACTCGAAGAAACTATCAGCTACATCCAAACCCAAAAAGACACGGTGAAGGCAATAGGTGAAATTGGTCTAGACTACAAATACGAATCCATCTGGGAACATCAACTTATGGTTTTCGACAAGATGTTGAATCTGGCTGAAACCCTCAACCTTCCAGTCATCATTCATTCCCGTGGCACAACAGACAAAATTGTGGAGATGCTGCCCTCCTACCGCCTAAACCGCGTATTACTACATTGGTTCAGCCACCCAATGAGTGCACTTATGAAAGCCATCGACAACGGTTACTTCATCACCGAAGGTCCACCTGTAACATATTCCAACGGAATCCGTGAAGTGGTTGAAAATACGCCTCTAACCAACCTGCTCACGGAAACTGATGGACCAGTAACTTATTGGAAGCAACCATTTAAGGGTCAACTAACCAACCCCTCATTCATCCAAAATGTTGTGGCGTCTGTGGCAGAAATCAAGAAGCAGCCACTCGAAGACGTTGCTGAGCAAATCGCCAAGAACTTTGAGGATTTCTTTAACATAAAACTCGCCTAACAAAACAACCTTTATTCCACCTTTCTATTGTGTTGATGGCTAAATAATTCTGAGCTTTTAGCCGCAAACTTAAATTACGCCTATCCTCTATTGAGAAGTGCTCCTACGTTTTAAACGTCGGAGAAAACAAACTAGTACATCGGAGGAAACTAATCTGGGAAAAGTAAAGACTGATCAGATAAAGCGTCTAGGTAAAGAACTAATGTCACGCTTTCCAAGTAAATTCAACACTAATTTTGACGACAACAAACGTTTAGTGGATGAATTAACCAAAGGAACCACTACACGTGTGCGAAACCAAACTGCAGGATACATAACACGCACCATCTCATTATCTCAAGCCAATAACGTAGACTCTGACATCGAAGAAGATATCGCCGAATAAATAAGGAAAACAACTGCATGATGGATGAATATCGTAAAGGCTGGGCATTGAGGTACCTGCGTGAAGCAAAAGCTGAATTAGAAGCCGCACGTAAAATCCCTTACATGGCGTCAAGTCTCGTTTTGGAAGCTATCCGAAAAGCACGTAACGCCATTTATTACAGCCTCGGGGAACCCGCTTTCATCGAGATACTTATCCGCGAAGAAGGAAGCAAGAATCCCCAACCAGACGATACAATTCTTCGGTTTCTTATCGAAATCGAAACTATTGTGCAGCAGATATCACAGCTTGAAGAAATCGATGGTGGCGATGTCATGATGCAACAAGCTGACTCCATTGTGGATGTTGCAACTGACATTGTTGAAACACTGACTCAAGAACGTTTTGAAAACTAATTTTCAGTTCCTGAATTTGGAAAGACTTAGCTTGCTTGTTCTTTTATTTTAGGAATACTATCCATCTTCTTTAGAGAGGTTTTTGGTTTCATCTAACCCCTTCGAAACCTGCCGCAGTGGTGGTTGGTGGAAAAACAAATGAGGGTAATTGGGAAGGCTTGGGAGGATGGAATCAAGATCTGGTGTTGTCAGCAGCCCTAAAACTTAGGTAAAAACGGGTGTTTGGTGACTGCTTCTTTGCATACTGATGGCGTGCAGGAACCAACAGATGCAGCAGGTGCATAATAGATAGTGACACCTTCTCGGATCAGCTTAGAAGGGCATGTCTCTCCAAAAGGCTTTTTGGCTGAAAATGATTACTAAAACTTCTTTTCCAAACTCGATAACCTTATCTTCAAAGGTCAAGCAGTGACAAATGTTAACGATATGTCTTTAATCATCATCTTATAATTTATCTTTGATTTAAATTGGCTATACAGGTAAAATTGATTGGTGCTCTTCGGCATATTTCCGGCAAAAAAGAGTTATCTATTTGCTTTGTTGAGGATATTACTGTTCATGGATTAGTAAAAATGATGGGCGCTCAGGTTCCAGAACTCAAGCACATATTCTGCGATAGTGAACTCAACGATGCACGCTCCAACTCCTTAATCTTGGTTAACGGAAGAGAAATTAGCATTCTAAATGGCTATGAAACCAAACTTTGTGAGAATGACGAAGTGGTTTTTGTTCCAGTTGTTCATGGCGGCTAAAAAATGATAACATTAACCACTGACTTTGGGTTAAAAGACCCTTATGTTGCGGAAATGAAAGGGGTAATCTTGAGTATCAATCCCTACGCACAAATAGTCGATGTTACCCACGGAGTAGATAAATTCGGGGTTCGAATGGGTGCATTCATGCTGGCTTCAGCGGTACCCTATTTTCCAAATGGCACGGTGCATGTTGCTGTTGTGGATCCTGGCGTTGGCACCGATAGAAGGGCGATTATTATACAAACTGAGCTCTGTTTTTTTGTTGGACCAGATAATGGCGTTTTGCTGCTCGCAGCAATTGATCAAGGCATAAAGCATCTCTACGAAATAACAAACCCAAAATTGATGCTTTCTCAAGTTTCTTTCACTTTTCATGGCAGAGATGTTTTTGCACCTGCAGCGGCGTATCTTGATAAAGGTATTGATCCACAAGAATTCGGTTCTGAAATAACCGAAGTCATAACACCTAAGTTTGCAACAGTAGACCATAAAAATGGTGTTTTGATCGGCGAGGTTCTCCATGTAGATGGTTTTGGCAACGTAGTCACCAATATCCCTCAAAAAGAAGTTGATTCAGTTAACAACCTAAAAGTGAGGTTTTCCAGTGAAGTTCTCAATTTGGTTTTCGGAGAGACTTATGCACAAGTCTTGCCCAGACGACCAATTGCATTGATTGGAAGCCACGGCTTTCTCGAAATAGCCGTGAATCAAGGTAACGCCGCGGAAGAGTATAAGTTGAAACCGGGAGACCGGATTGAAATTGTACCTGTTTAAGGTTAAATACTTTAGTTCAACAATTTTATAATAATATCAACTGGGTTTTCCAGTCTTGCCAGTCTTTCTGCAACATCGAAACGGGTGCCCAGATATTTTTTGGCAAGCTCTATCACCTTTTGCTCGTTGGTTATAAATAGAGGAAAGCCTTTTTCGGCGGTGTAGGTATTGACGGGTGTGTTTGCCATATCACCTATGACAATGCTTGGCGCTCCCTGCAGTGCAGCTTCGCGGGAGATAGTTCCACCATAGCTAACAACCAAATCAGCGTTTGAAACAATACTGGCAGAGTCCTCAAAAACAGTTTTTTCTTTAGATGCATCGCTTTCGTTGTTGTATCTATTTAGAAGATGTACATTGCCCAATTCAGATAGCTGTTTAACAAGAGTATTAGCGTTGTCATTTTTGTCGACAGCATATGCTGCTTTGGTTTCAATTTGGCGAAGAACAATTAATGGCTTTTTAAACTGCGTTTTTTTGGGTTTAAAGCCCTGAATCCATGCTACCTCATCTATGCCGCGGAACGGCACCACTTTTTGAGCACAGTAACTTCCTGTGAAACTTTGGGGGAGTGCCTCGGAAACAACCACTGTATTTGCGAAGGGTATGGTTAGCCGATTTACTGCATGAGCGTGAGGGGTGTCAACTGTTAAAATGATTGGTATGCCCAAGCCAAACGCTGTTCGACAGAGCTCCACAGACTGATGGGCAATAGCAACATCAGGTTTGTTGTCTTCGAAAAGCTTCGCAAACTCGATTATACGTTCGGCGCTTTCACGAAGTCTTGACGTAAGTGTCGAGGGGCTGTATCTACCGATCACAAGGGGTTTTTCGCCAAGAAGCTTCGCCAAAGGTATCGTGTCAGGGTGTCCCCTTGTTGTAAATATGAATTCATGTCCTTGGCTCCGAAGGGCTTTGCCTATCGCTGTACCATATCGGATATGTTTTCCCGTACAGGCGTCATACCAAACCTTCATTTCTTCACCCCGCGGTTGTCAGCGAGTAAGTCTTCACGTTTAACCTCAAATTCTGCAAGTGTCATAACCTTTCTTGCAGGGCAACCAGCAACAATAGTTTCTGGAGGTACATCTTTAGTTACAACACTTCCTCCGCCGACAACTGCTTTCTCTCCTACGGTAACATTTGGAAGTATAGTGACTCCCCCCCCGATTGATGCACCATCTTTAATTGAGGGCGGGTTTATGAAAGCGCTCTTGGGGTACTTATCATTTAGCAGGCTGCTGTTAGGGGCTATAAACACGTTATTCCCGAGCACGCAGCCGTTAGAAATGGTGACATGCGCTTGTATGTTGCAGTTTTTGCCTATGGTTACGTCCTTACCTACATCAACAAAACTGCCTATTATTGTGCCGCCACCAATTTTTGTGCAATCACCAATAACTACATAGTTCCAAATAACACAACCCTCCCCAATTTCGACATTGGTGCCAGTTACGATTCCTACTCCTCGTTTCCCGCTTTGCATGCTTGTCTTTTCCTTGCTCCAGATTTAAATAGTTTAAGTTTGACTTGAATTCTATATATTTGAGGCGACGCTTTGATGCAGCAGTCTGTGCTGATTATTGGTTTAGGTGAAATCGGTAATACACTATTCACTCTGTTTAATGAGAAAAAAGGGACTTTCGTGGCTTACGGGTTAGATTTAGATGATGCTAAAATGAAAGATCTTAACCAAAACCTCAGTAACATTCCAAGCAAAATTAATGTTATGCAGGTCTGCTTACCATGCGGTAGTCAAGACAAATTTACAGAAATCGCCGCAAAGTACGTGAAGCAGTATAAACCCGACCTTGTTATCATCAATAGCACTGTACCGCCTGGGACCACCATTAAAGTTGCGAAAAAATGTGACTGTCAAGTTGCGCATTCCCCTGCACGAGGTGTCCATAAAAGTGCTGAACATATGGTTTGGGAGATGAAGCGCTGGCCCAAATATGTTGGGGGTGCAACACCAGAGGCAGCTGAAGCAGCGAAAACACACTTTGAGCTGCTGGGATTAAAAGTTAAAATTCTCAAAAGCTGCCGTGAAACCGAACTAGCCAAACTCTTCGAAACCACCTACAGAGCATGGATGATTGCCTGTTTCCAGGAGATGCATCGGATTTCCAGTTTTTTCGATGCTGATTTTGATGAAACAGTCGATTTTTTGGAGGATACACATCGGTTACGGTTTGATAGACCAATAATGTTTCCTGGTGTAATTGGAGGACACTGTCTCATTCCTAATACGCAGTTGCTGCTTAAGGCTTATGATAGTGAGTTTCTGCGTTTAATTTTGGCATCTAACGAGAAACGCAAAGAAGAAATCAAAGACCCATCAATAAAAGCGGCGGCCGACAAAGTGGCTGCGAGAGCTATAGAACTAGAGAAGGATTTGATGAGTCAAAAAAGGGAAGTACGAACTTCTAAAGACTGCACTTAAGCGTTCAACACCTTTTCTGGGACTGTTTATTTGGAATCCATTGATTTTCTATATTTATTCCAAAGTGAGTTAATGAAGTTGCCTCTAAAATTGTAGAGGCATGAAAGCCGCCTCTTAAGCCTTTTCTGAGGAATCCCACAAAAACTGGAAGTACTCACGTGCAAATCCCACCAAACCTACATGATTACTCCAGATGACTAAGTTTGGCTTGTCTTCTCCCAAAAAAAGCATGGCTTCCTTACCGTCTGCGATTACGCCACCGCCGAACATATGATCGCGAATCCGCATTTCTCCCAGACCAGCGTATTTTTTAATGAATTGCCAATCCTCTTTTTTTCCTGCCGCCATTACCTTTACCTTTACCGTCTTCTTAAGTCCATTGCCTAGCATTGGTTCCGCCAAAGTTATTACAGGTTTAGCGAACTCGGGCGCGGCAATCACAATTTCAACGCATGCCTTCTTGAGTACCTCCTCAAGCTTGGATAAAACTGCTTGTTGCCCTCGCAAAATCAGCATGTCAGGGCGCTCAACAAGTTCGCGTTTTTCGTAAAGCGGCTGCAGGTTCTCAACTATGGTGTTTTCCCACGCGACGTATTTGTCTTCGAGACGGAGTTTGGTGAAACGTGTGGCCTCTAGGGGGGGCACTGGATAGTACTTGAATGGTCGAGTCTCACTGCTTTTTATCCAACCTTTCTCCTTGAGACTGTTAAGGACTTCATACATTTTGCTGTAGGGCACATTGGCTTGCTGGCTGATTTCCATCGCCGTCATTTGCCCGACTTCGAGCAAGGACAAGTAAGTGTCTATTTCATAGGTGTTTAATCCCATTTCACGAAGTACACCGCGAGTCTCCTCTTTTAGCGCCATTTTTTCCCCTCAATCACCGTAGGAAACGTTTGGAAACCTTATTATCATTACTCTGCTCTTAAGCACTTCGAAAGTAACGCTTACTTTATAGAAGGCAAAATAGAATGAAAGATATTAAACAGACCCGTAGCATCTGCCCTGAATGTCTAAAAGCGCTTGACGCAGTCATCTACGAAGAAGATGGTAAAGTCTTCATCAAAAAAGACTGCTCAGAACACGGGCACTTTGAGGAACTTTACTGGTCAGACTATGACCAATATGTCCGTGCCGAAAAATTCCGATACGAAGGTGAAGGCATGGAAAACCCCCGCACCGAGAAAAAACAGGGATGCCCTTATGACTGCGGTATCTGCCCAGAGCATCATTCACATACAGCCTTAGCGATCATAGATATTACTAATCGCTGTAACCTCAAATGTCCAGTTTGTTTTGCAAACGCAAATTTTGCTGGATATGTCTATGAGCCAACTATGGAGCAGATAGTTGGAATGCTTGAGAATTTGCGTGCTACCAAACCAGTTCCGGCGCAGGCACTGCAGTTCAGTGGTGGAGAACCAACTATCCGCAAAGAACTGCCAGAGATGGTCCGCAAAGCCAAACAGCTCGGTTTTAACCATGTTGAAGTTAACACTAATGGCTTGCGTATCTCCCAAGACGTTGAATACTGCAAAGAACTCAGAGAAGCCGGCGTCAGCACTATTTATTTGCAGTTTGACGGTTTAACCCCCGAAGTTTACAATTATATTCGCGGCGTCGACTTACTCAATATAAAAATGAAGGCTATTGAGAATCTTCGCCAAGCAGGCTGGAACAGCGTTGTTCTCGTTGTCACCCTTGTAAAGGGAGTTAACGACAAACAACTGGGGGACATCATTAATTTTGCCGCTAAAAATAGCGACGTTATCCGCTGCATTAACGTTCAGCCAGTTTCACTATGCGGGCGTTTACCGCCGGAAGAGAGAGAAAAAATGCGCATAACCATTCCAGACTTTATGCGGGAAGTTGAAGAACAAACTAATGGTGTAATTAAAGTCAGCGACTTTTACCCTGTTCCAGTGGTGGTTCCAGTCTCTAAAGCAGTGGGGGCAATCAAAGACAAACGGTATGTCGAATTTACTGCGCATCCGCATTGTGGCATGGCAACTTTTGTCTTTATCGAAAACGGTAAAATTACCCCGATTACACGTTATGGCAACATTGACAAATTTGTAGCTACCCTCCAGGGCGTCTTTGACGATGCAACCAAAGGCAACAAAAGCAAAGCCAAAATCCGCCTAGCTGGAGCTAGTCGCCATATCAAATTTAGTTTCTTGCGTAAATATGTTCTAAAAGTACTGCTAAACGGCGATTACAAATCGCTAGGAGACTTTGCACGATCGGCAATTCTAATTTCGTCAATGCACTTCATGGACCCATACAACTTTGATCTAGAACGGGTTTCCCGATGTGTTATCCACTATGCTGTACCAGACGGTCGCATAATACCATTCTGCACTATGAATTCAATTCACCGCGCTGAAGTTGAAAAGAAACTTGGCGTACCAATCAAAGAGTGGCAAAACAAACATAAGGTTGAAATAAGCCAGACAGTCTAGATGGTGAATAATCAAAAAAACGGCAAGGTGAAATCATGGGTGGAAAAAAGAAGCTTGGCATAAAGCAGATGGAAAAGCAGCAGGTAAAGACCGACGACGAGAAAGCAAAGAAAAAGGAGGACAAGAAATCTGGACCTCCGCAGAAAAAGACAACAATCAACATTATGGTTCCAGATGTTAAGGACCCAAAAATCGTTGCTGAAGTCAAAAAAATCAACGTGCTAACTCCCTACGCGGTTTCAACACGCTACGGCATACGTATAAGCGCAGCAAAAGACTTTCTAGAACAGCTAGAAGGTATAGGCGCAATACAACTTGTCTCAGGTAGCCACAATATTAAAATCTACAAGCCAGCAGCATAGCTGCATCCCAATCTTTATTCATAAATATTTTCTATTCTTTCGGAGTTGTTTGATTGACTTTCCCAGAGAGAGTGTTTACCCAAAGAGAGCTTAAAACGGCGAAGTCACTAGTTGACAAAGGATACAAACATACCATTTTTGTTTCAGGAAATCCTGAATTCAAACAGAAAGTTCAGCAGGTTATAGAACACATTAAAACAGCTGGATACTATCCTTATCTGCAAACTTACATCCGTGAAATTAGCGAAATCGATGGCATGACTCAACTGAGACAGGCAGAAGTGGCTATCTGGGCGAATAAATTTGCAGTTGAAAATCCCGTAGATGCCGCGAGCCTCTTTATACAGAAAGCCTTTAGCATGGCAGAATACCTAGAAGGAAAATTATATTATGGAGGAGCTGCCGAAAAACGTTCAATCCAAAAACGGATAGAGTTTTTGGAGGCTCTAAAAAAGAAAAGCCAAGATGCCCAGATTAAAGAACAATGCACCAGACTTCTTGAGCAATGGCGCGATGGGCACCTGAATTTCTAAGTTGTTACCAACTGCATTTTGATGGTTGAGCCACTTTTTACCCGACTAAACAATTCAAGGTTACTTGTTATTTTACCCAAAATGGAAACTGGGCTATATGGCTGTGAACTACCGTAGAACACACAAATTGCACTGCCCATTGGCCAAAAAGCTATTGTGCCTGCTTCGATGGTGGGTTTGGCTTTTTCTTCGCCCATTTTAAGGGGCGTTTCAAAGTAAACTTCTTCTTTCCAAAGAGCTGCTCTGCCTTCTAATGGAAGCTTGCGGACAATAGTGTCTATGGATCTAGGTGCCAGGAATCTGACAAGTTCGCCTTCTGCTTCGCCTAATCCTTCGATAATAAACTTGATTTTAATCCGGGAGACGCCTTCATCGTTACTCAAACATTACATGCTCCTTCGAAAATAAATTATAAACTTTTGATCACCATTATAGTGTAAAAGTGTAATTTAACTCTTACACTTTCATTTGTAGCGGAATATGCTACAGAAGGGAAAGTACGGTTTCGCCTATGAAGCTTATCTCTTCAGATGTGACTTCAGGGTGAATGGGCAATGAAAACACTTGCTTTGAAGCACGGTCGGTTTCGAGTAAGACCGGGCTTGGGTAGTTTTCGCGATAAAATGGCATCAAATGCACAGGGTTCACATAGTATGCTTCAGCACCTATCCCTTTTGTTTTGAGGTCAAAAAGCAGTTTGTTTCGTTGCTCTTCATTGCCGCTGTTTAGTCGCGCCGTGTAAAGGTACCAGCTATGCTGCATATCAGCAGATTCACAAGGTAAAGTAAGCTTATTTGACTTTTGAAGAATTTTTGTGAGCTGCTCTGCATTTTTGTGGCGCTTTGCGATGAACTGGGGTAATTTCTGCATTTGCACGTTTCCGATGGCGGCTTGAAGCTCTGACATGCGATAGTTAGTACCCAGTATAAGCGAAGAATACTTGGCTTTTTCACCATGCGTACGTATCATCCGCAGAGTGACGTCGACATCATCGCTGTTAGTGGTTACCATTCCACCTTCTCCAGTCATCATGTTTTTGCTCGCATAGAGGCTCCAACATGCTGCGTCTGCAAAGCTACCTGCTGGTTTGCGCATGTATGTTGATCCATGCGCTTGAGCCGCATCCTCAATCAAAGCCAATCCCTGCTTAGCCGCGATCTCACGCAGGGGTTTCATGTCTGCTGAGTAGCCGTAAAGATCCACTGGCAGAATTGCTTTAGTTCTTTTGGTAATTACCTTCTCAACGGCACAAGGAGCGAGATTGTAAGTTATAGGATCAATGTCGGCGAAAACCGGTTTGCCGCCAGCCAATACAACGGCTTCGGCAGTTGCAACAAAGGTAAAACTGGGTAGGATAACTTCATCATCACGGCTTACCCCGACTGCCATAACGGCTGCATGCAATGCTGCAGTGCCAGTGTTGACTGCAATAGCGTGTTTAGCACCTGCAAACTCGGCAAAACCTTTCTCGAATGCCACAACTTGGGGACCTGCACCCAAAGCGCTGGTTAAAGGTCCTTTGCGCATTACTTCAATTACTGCTTGGACTTCCGCCTCGTCGGTTGATGGCTTGTTGATAGGTATCACTTTTTGTACCTCACTTGGTAGCATAATGCGCGCTTGTATATTTCAATTATCTCGAATAATATACTGTTGAAGACAGGTGAAATTCGGTATATTAGCAATGTCAAAAAATGGAGTTAATTATCTACTCTGAATCCAGACCAATCTGTTAAAATATTATGTCGCTGATAAAAATCGTCTTAATGTTGAATATCACAGCAGTTTAGTTAAGGAATATAGTAAGGCAGATCAGCGGAAGACCTCTTTACTCAACCGTTAATTCTTGAGTGGTCTTGTAGTCGGTGACCACAACGACTCCTCGAGTCTTGAAGGCACAATCCAATTCGTGGTCGCCTGTATCCACTCGAAGACTCTTGAGCTTATCGAGTTTGCTTTTTGTCGCGATGACAGAAATGTTGTCTAAACCAACTTTGCGGATAACTAAGTTACTTATCTGCTGATTGCCACGCCCGAAGATGAATCCCTGACCGCCAATGGGTGTTACAATGATTTTGGCGAGTTTATTGTTAGTTTCTTGAAGGATTTGTTTTTCGTTAACGTCTTTGAAGACGATTTTCTTGTTCAAGAAGAGGTCCACTCCTAGAAGCGTTTTTTTCTGGTCTAAGAGGTCAGCGATAGTGCGGGTGGTAGTACCTGGTCCGACGATATAGAGTATGTTGGGTTGCATTTCCTCAATTATATAGACGGCTATGGCTGCTTGGTTTTCCACTTCATTTTCAGTCATAGGAGATGCCATTTTGTTGCCTTGAATCAGATGCGGCTCAAAAGGGCTGAGCATGTAACCGAATAGTTCTGCGGAAACATGCCCTTGGCGGAATGCCTGTTCATCAACATCCATAACTTCTGCTTCCCTTACCGGCAATCCCCCCCAAAGGAATTGAATTGCAACTCGTGCTGCTCCCTGGGGACTAACAGCAAACAAGGCACTATGCATCTTCACACCAGTGGGTACACCCAGGACAGGAAGGTTGTTATCGACAGCCTTTTGGATATCCCGGGTTGTGCCATCACCACCGCAGAAGACCAGCAAATCAACCCCCCTCTCCAATATTGCTTTGGCAACGGATTGAGTATCCTGCGCTGTAGTTTCAGTTTTTGTTTCTCCCACAACGATGTAGGCGTATTTCTGCTTCTTTGCCTCATTTTCACCCATTTCGCCTGCACCCACGACTAATTTAAGATGTCGCTTGGCGGTTGATAATTCGGAGAGGAAGGTTTCTGCCCTTTTTTTCGCTACGGGCTTAGCGCCCAAGGCAACGGCTTGATCGAGAATCTGTTTGCCGTCTGTACCTTTGAGTCCGACGGCGCCGCCCATGCCGGCTACAGGGTTCACGATTAACCCGATTGTTTTGGTTGAAATTGACTTGGATGGTGTCAAAGTTGCTTAACCTAGTTAGTAAATACATGCGAGGAGTAATAAAAAGAGAAAGTTTGGGGAGATCATAGAGCTTACATTTTTTCCCCTTGTTTATAGTAGGTTAGGGCTAGTTGGTGAAGCTGTAGTATAGCTGTTGTTGCTTTGTGGATATTGTTGGTATGTGCGGCTCTTCATACTGAAAAAGCCAATTGTTGCGAATATCCAAGAGATGAATATTAGAAGCAATCCGATACCAAAGAAGATTGTTAGTATTGAGCCCACCCAGAATAAAGTGCTTGCGGTTTCAAATGAGCCTTCACTTGTTTTTTCTGCAAGAGTATGGAAAGTTTTCTTCAAGTGTGTAGCTACAAGTAGGAAGAACACAAATGCTGCTACTATACCTGCTAAGAAGGCTATTAATCCCAGTGCGAAACCTGCGGTGAATAAGAAGTTACCTGCGAATAAGGCTGTTGCAGAAGCAGCTCCAACAACAATTGCTATTATCGCTACCGCGGCTGCAATTATTGCGACTATGTAGTATTTGATTCCAGTGAGCGCGTTTCTGTAGATAGATTCGTCTTGATAGTAATATGAAAATTCTTTCATTCCTTTCATTAACAGAACTATGCCTACTATAGATAATACCCAACCTATATATGGAATTAAACCGAGCAAAAGAAGAATTGCTCCTTCACCAGCCAATGTTTTGGCATATTCAAAATTTACATTCATGATTTTTCCTCCGATTTTCTCTGGTTTGAATAAAGTTGAATTCGAGATATAGCCCTAACATTTAGAATACTGCTGATATGGAAGAACCTACTTTTAGACGGGGAACTCTAAGGGTTAGAGTCAAAGTTAAACGACAATTTAGTCGAAAATATTGAAAAAAGTCAGTATAACTTTTTATTTCAAATGTAGCCACATACCACTGGCAGGTTTGATTTGTCAATTGGTTAAGTCAAGGGGTATAAGCGCGGATATTCAGTCGCCAAGAACTAGGCTGCTGTATCTGATTTATTCTGCCCCCAACAGTCACATAAAAGCGGTGCCAGGCATAAAATCCGCAATAAGCTCTGCATTGGGCTATAAGTCCGATGGGCACTTTCACTACGACTGGAACTACCTCATTAGCGCAGGTATGCTAGAGGAGAAACAATCTTACTTCCAGGTTACTGACACAGGAAAAAAAGAGTTCGCTCTTTACTCCACTGCGGCTATGAGCAACTGGATAATGGTTACCATGGGCATAGCCATAATTTTCTTTACTATCGGAACTACCTTTGGTTTTTTGCCCAAGGAAAGTACAGCGTTTTTGGGGCAGCATTGATTCTGGTTGGATCGCTGTTCTTAATTGTTGGCAAAAGAAGCAAGCCCAAACTAACACCTGAAGCTAAAATCTTGTTGAAAGAACTAAAATAAAAAATAAGAAAGGATGGTTGTTAAATTAGTACGGTTCGCAGCTGATGTATTGTTTATTGACTTCGTTTAGCCAGGGATAGAGCTTATGCAGTTTATCCATTGATTCAGCAACCTTCTCAGTGGGGTATTCGTAGGGTTGAAGTTTGCCGCTAAAGTATTCGTCGTAGGCTGACATGTCAAAAAAGCCGTGGCCGCAGAGCACAAACAAAATGGTTTTTTCTTCGCCTGTTTGTTTGCATCGGAGTGCTTCGTCGATGGCGCCTTTTATCGCGTGGCTGGGTTCAGGAGCGGGTATTATGCCTTCACTTTGGATAAAGAGTTTGGCTGCATCGAAGACTTCGACTTGGCTGTACGCTTCAGTAGTCATCTGCTTGGTTTGGGTTAGTACGCTGATTGTTGGTGCGATGCCGTGGTATCTTAGTCCACCTGCGTGAATGGGCGCAGGTATAAAGTCATGGCCGAGAGTATGCATGGGCACAAGAGGGGTGAGTTTGGCGGTATCGCCATGGTCGTATTGGTACTGTCCCTTGGTAACTTTGGGGCAGGCTGTGGCTTCTGTAGCAATGAACTTGCATTCTTTAGGTGCCTTCTTTGTGATTTTGTCGTAGTAGAAGGGCCACATGAGACCTGAGTAGCTGCTGCCTCCGCCGATGCAACCATAAATCACATCCGGGTAGTCATCTACCATTTCAAGCTGTTTTTTAGCTTCTAAACCTTCCACGGTCTGGTGCAGGCAAACATGATTAAAGACGCTCCCGATGGTATAGTTGGTTTTTTCTTTGCTCACTAAGGCGTCTTCGACGGCTTCGCTAATAGCAATGCCGAGACTGCCTCTGTTATTTGGATCTTCAGCAAGGATTTTTCTACCTGCATCAGTTCTGTTGCTCGGGCTTGCGATACATTCCCCCCCGAAGGCTTTCATGAGCATTTTTCGGTAAGGTTTTTGGTCATAGCTGGCACGGACCATATAGATTACTGCTTTAAGGCCGAAAGTCATGGCTGCAAAAGAAAGTGCGCTGCCCCATTGTCCGGCGCCAGTTTCGGTTGAGACGCGGGTGATGCCTTCTTTCATGTTGTAGTAGGCTTGGGGAACTGCCGTGTTGGTTTTATGGCTTCCTGCAGGGCTGACCCCTTCGTATTTGTAGTAGATTTTAGCGGGAGTTTTGAGAGCCTTCTCAAGACGGGTTGCCCTGATAAGGGGACTAGGTCTCCAGATTTTGTAAATTTCTCTAACTTCGTCGGGAATATTTATCCAGCGTTCTTGGCTGATCTCTTGGCCGATTATTTCTTTAGGGAAGATTTTGGGGACGATCCCTACACCCGGCTGCTTGGTTTCTGGGTCTATGAAAGGAGGTAAGGGGTGTGGTAAATCGGGGACTATATTGTACCATTGTTTTGGTATTTCTGATTCTGGAAGTAGGATTTTTTTGTCTGGCAAGATATTTCGCCTGTAAATTAGGTAGTAAATTGTTCTTTAAAGTTTTATTTAAGGCTTTTGTGTATGTTTATGTACATGTTTGCTCACTTCTTAAACAACACATTTATACTTAAAAGAACAGAATACGCACAAGCGACCTTAAATGTGGAATAAAATTAAAACCCAACTTGAAGCCTATCCCGAACGCCTCAAAATAGCGCGTGTCCTCATCGAAAACGGACTCTCAGCCAGAGACGACAAAATATTCCTTAATCAAATTGAAATTCCACCAATCCGCATTGCGAGAGTTGCGAACGTTGACCGTCGCACGGTCAACGAAACTCTAACAACAATCAAAGAGAATCCCGCACTTCGTATGATTTTCGAAGAAATCCGCCCAGCAGGGCACTCCCTAAAAGAAATCGCCAAACAACTAAATCTCGGCGTAGTTGAAATCACCCCCATAAACGCTCGCTCAGCAGGTATCCTCAGCAATGCCGCCACTGCCTTAAACAAAGCAGGTCTAAGTATTCGTCAAGCCATAGTAGATGATCCAGAACTCTCGCCGGAACCAAAACTCACATTCATAGTTGAAAGAAAAATTCCTGGAGAACTCATACCAGAGCTACTGAAAATAACAGGTGTAGCCAAAGTTTCGGTGTATTAATTTACACAGCACTAAAATAGTGCCTGATAGCTAAAAAATAGCTAAATGATTCAGAAACCGCTTGCAGGTGGATTTCATCAACGTGCATGCCCTAGAAAAACTTATATGGCTAATGATGTCATGTTGTTGTTCGCATTAATGGAGGTTACTTGATTTGTCAACAGCACCAACTCAAACAGGCGGAATACCCATTATGGTTCTTAAAGAAGGCTCAAAACGCAGTCGCGGTAGAGAAGCCCAGCACAGTAACATAATGGCTGCCAAAGTTGTAGCTGAATCCGTTCGAAGTGCCCTTGGACCCAAAGGCATGGATAAAATGTTGGTGGACAGTTTTGGCGATGTCACCATAACCAACGACGGTAGAACAATACTCGATGAAATGGATATTCAGCATCCTGCCGCGAAGATGCTGGTAGAAGTCGCTAAAACGCAGGATAAAGAAGCCGGAGATGGTACTACAAGCAGCGTTATCGTCGCAGGCGAACTTCTTGCAAAAGCAGAGGAACTTATCGACAAAAACATCCACCCAACCATAATCATCGACGGTTACAAGTTGGCAGCAGAGAAAGCATTGGCAACTCTCGATAAAATTGCGCTTCCCGTTGATTTGAAGAAAACAGATTACCTCAAAAAAGTTGCTGTAACTGCCATGGGCAGTAAAATTGTTTCTGAATATAAAGAATATCTCGCTGACATAGCGGTCAAAGCTATGCTATCTGTCTCAGAAAAAACCGAGAACGGTTTGAAAGTAGACGTAGACGACGTGAAAGTGGAAAAGAAAAACGGTGAATCACTCGCAGACACAAGCCTCATCCAAGGTATCTTGCTCGACAAAGAAATCGTACACAGCGGTATGCCCAAACGATTAGAGAAAGCCAAAATTGCACTTTTGGATACTTCCTTAGAGAACGAGAAGCCAGAGATAGATGCTAAAATTAACATTGAGAACCCTGCTCAGATCGAAGCTTTTCTAAAACAAGAAGAAGCAATGCTAAGAGGTATGGTGGATAAGATTCTTGCCAGTGGCGCCAACGTGGTTATTTGCCAGAAAGGCATTGACGACATGGCACAACATTTCCTCTCCCGTAAAGGCATAATTGCCATCCGCAGAGCCAAAAAATCAGACATGGAAAAACTCGCTAGGGCAACAGGCGGTAAAATCATCAGTAACATAGACTCTCTTTCAGCAGCAGACCTTGGAGAAGCAGCGCTTGTGGAAGAACGCAAGACAGGCGATGACAAAATGACCTACATAGAGGGCTGTAAAAACCCCAAATCCGTAACCCTTCTTATCCGAGGAGGAAACCAAAGATTAACTGCTGAAGCTGAACGTTCCATCCATGATGCCCTCTGCGTCATAAAAGACCTGATTGAGGAACCATTTGTCGTTGCAGGAGGCGCAGCATCGGAAATGGAAATGGCAAATGTCCTAAAAAAGTATGCTCAAACCCTATCGGGTAGAGAGCAATTTGCAGTACGCGTCTTCGCAGAATCACTTGAAACTATCGCAATCACATTAGCTGAGAACGCTGGATTTGATCCTATCGATTTACTCACACAACTTCGTGCCGCTCATGAAAAGGGGCAAACTTGGGCAGGGATCAACGTTGTGGAAGGCAAAGTTTCAGACATGACAAAGCTTGACGTTTACGAGCCATTATCAGTGAAGAAACAAATTATAAAGTCAGCCAACGAAGCAGCTTCAATGATTCTCAAAATCGACGATGTAATCTCAACAGCAAAAATGAAGACTCCTCCGATGCCACCAGGAGGAGGCATGCCAGGCGGCGGAATGGGCATGGGCGGTATGGGTGGAATGCCAGGAATGATGTAATAGATGTCAAGTCAAAAAATAATTGTTGGTCCACCCAAAATCACTCGCTTCGAGAAAGCAAGAATTGTCGGTGCACGTGCATTGCAGATCTCGATGGGCGCCCCAATCTTGGTTGAAGCAGAAGATAACACAAATCCGATAGATATTGCAGTTACCGAACTTGAAGCAGGTGTTCTGCCCATTACTATTCGAAGGACATTGCCAGACGGGACCTTCCAAGATATACCTCTTAAATGGCTTTCTTAACGCCAGTTTCATTTTCTGTTTTTACAAAATTTTGTTGCGCTTGTTTTAATGTTTTTCTTATTTGTTTCCAGTGGGATCCTTGCCAGTAAATTTGTTCGCAGTTGGGACATTGCCAGAACTGCTCGCAGTAAAGGTAAGTGTTTGGTTCTAATTTATTTTTGACTTGCTCTTTCGTTGCTATGGCAAGTTTGATGTTGCACAGAGGGCAATAGGATTTGTCCATGTCAATATCCAGCGGTACTCCATAGCGTTTGGTAACCTCTGATAGCTGCGCGGGTACCCTATTGCCCTCAACATAAAAAGAATTTAAGCCTTGGGATATGGCGCGTTTGTAAAGTTCTAAATCCCTTGTTAACAATATACTGTCCTTAATCTTCGTCAAGATTAGAAGTTCATTATCGCCCAGTTGAGTTAAATAAATTACATCTTGGCCCATCATTCGTAGGAACCGGGCTAACTTCCCTAGCATTGCATCAGCTATAAACTTCAAGGGGCCCGCCCCGAATTATGCTACCTGAACCGCCTTTCGCCACAACTTCACCGTCTTCAAACACTACCTGCCCAGCTACAACGGTTTTGGAAATTTTACCCCAAACCTCCCATCCGTTGTAGGGACTGAATTTGGCTTTGGACTTAAATTTTGAAGCATCCAGCTTGAAAGGGCTATAATCTATTATGGTTAGGTCAGCAGCTTTCCCTTCTTTGATTAATCCGCGGTCAGTTAAGCCGTAGATTTTGGCGGAATTCTCAGCGAGAAGAGCTACCACCTGGGTTAAGGATAGTTTGTTTTTGTGCACCATTGTCAGCATTAATGGGAGGGTGGTTTCTAGTCCAGGAATGCCAACCTTAACTTCCCAGATGTTGCTAGCGGATTTTTCCTCTATCGTATGAGGCGCATGATCGGATCCGATAGTGTCGATTGCCCCGTCTTCTATGCCTTGCCAAAGTGCGTCTTGGTGGATACTGCTGCGCAGCGGCGGGGCCATAGCCACGAGTGCGCCGTAACGGTTTAGATCGTTACTTTGAAGCATGAGGTGGTTGGGGGTTACTTCGCAAGTTACGTTTCTTTCCTCTTTTTTGGCTTGGCGAATGGCTTCTAAGCCTTCTTGGCTGGTGACATGGCAAAAATGCAGATGCTCGCCCTTACTTCCCTTTAGGTTTAGAAGGTGCTGGATAGCTACTAACTCAGTAGTTTCGCTGTGAGCCCGAAGGTAGTCAACGGGCGAGTTTTTTTTAGTTTGCTTGAGTTTGGCTTCGTTGGCAACGATTAACGCTTTGTCTTCGGCGTGGATAGCAAGCGGTAACCTTGCGTCGGCAACGGCTTTCATGGCTTCCACGATTGCGTAGTCACTATCAAGATCTAAGTCGCCCACTTGGCTGTTCATGAAAAGCTTAAAACCTATTGCGCCTTGCGCGGAAATATTTTTTATCTCATTGGGATTCTTTGGGAATTCACTGTAAAAACCGACGTTTACAAGAATTTTTCTCCCAGCAAGCGCCATACGGTTACGTAGGTGCTCCACATTCATGGTGACAGGGTCGTTGTTTGGCATATCAAGAACAGATGTGAAACCCCCTGCAGCAGCTGCCGCTGTGCCCGAGGTGAAGTCTTCTTTATAAGCTCTGCCTTCATCCCGAAGATGAACATGCTCATCAATGAGACCGGGTAAAACCATGAGGTTATGGAGGTCGATTTTTTGGTCAGCTTTAGGCATATGGGTTTCTTTGCCGATTTTCTCTATCTTACCATTTTCAATTGCAAGATTGCAATCAACGATTTCTTCTTTGAGATAAGCTTTGGCATTTAGGTAAACGGAGTCAACAATCACACCGGTTCACGATAGACAAAACAGGTGATTCGCTAATATAAGTTACTTAGAGAGAAAAAATGGGCTTTTTAGCCCTTTATTACCGCCAGTGGTATTAGTCGTGCGACCTTAGTAGCAATTCCGATTCTGTCACTGACATCCGCCACCATATCTACATTCTTGTATGCGGAATCAGCTTCTTCAGCGAGTACCGACGCACTTGTTGCACGAACTGCAATACCTCGCTTTTCTAGGCTGCTTTTAATTTCTTCTCCCCAAAACTGACGCTTGGCCGCAGAGCGGCTCATCATGCGTCCAGCTCCATGCGCGGTTGAGCCAAAAGAGAGATCCATCGCCTTCTCTGTGCCCACCAGAACCCATGAGCTGGTTCCCATGCTACCCGGAATCAAGACAGGTTGTCCTTCACCGCGATAGTCGTCAGGCACATCATGATGCCCTTTGGGAAATGCACGGGTTGCTCCTTTTCGGTGAACCCAAACCCTACGATTGATACCCTCAATTCTATGGGTTTCAGCTTTGGCTATATTATGCGCGACATCGTAAACAAGATTTAACCCAAACTTTTCAGGATCTTGTCCATAAACCTGTTGGAAACTCTGGCGAACCCAATGCATTATCGCTTGGCGATTACAAAATGCGTAGTTAACAGCGCATGCCATCGCCTCAATGTAATCTTTTGCTTCAGGGCTGCTACCCGGTGCACAGGCGAGTTCACGGTCGGGAAGACTGATTTGGTATTTCTGAACTGCATGCTCCATCACGCGGAGGTAGTCGCTGCAGATTTGATGCCCATAGCCTCGGCTGCCGCAGTGTATCATAATGGTTACTTGTCCCTCATGGGTGAGCCCGAAGACTTTAGCGGTTTTGGGATTGAATATTTTGTCAACTTTCTGAATTTCTAGGAAGTGGTTGCCGCTACCCAAGGTTCCGATTTGGCTGAGCCCGCGGTTTTTAGCCGTGTTGGAGACTTTGTGGGGGTTGCCGTTTTTCATTTTACCATTTTCTTCACAGTGCTTGGCGTCTTCTTCCCAGCCAAGTCCTCGGCTTATGAGCCAATCTACACCTTCCACAGAAAGGGTTTCAAGGTCAACTTTGGATATGGTGAAGTCTTTCCGTTTGCTTCCTAGCCCCGAAGGAACATTGCGGAATATGCTTTCGGTTAGGGCTGAGAGTTTAGGTCGGATATCCTGCTCGCTGAGGTTTGTCTGGAGGAGTCGTACGCCGCAGTTGATATCGTAGCCGACACCACCGGGGCTGATGACGCCGTCATTATAGTCGGTTGCTGCTACGCCTCCTATAGGGAAACCGTAGCCCTCATGCCCGTCAGGTAAGGTAATCGCGTATTTGTAGATGCCTGGCAGATGTGCGACGTTGCTGCATTGCCAAAGTGTACGGTCTGTCTGCATTTTCTCCAGGAGCGCCTTATCAGCAAAAACCATTCCGGGAACCTGCATCCCAGATTTATATTTGGGAATCTGCCACATGTAGTCATTAATTTTCTCCAATGGAACCCGTTCAGGGTTAGCTCGGCTTTCATTTTCGCCCAACTTTTTCACCGTGAAACACAAAGAAGAAGCAGATTATAAAACGTTTATGACTGCTGCTTTGCGGTTTTGTATTTGGCGTATTCAATGAATCCGCGAACGCAGTTCTCAAGGACGGTTTTGGAGTAGATGCGGTGCGATTTGACATAATCGATTATTTGGGTCATGATAGGGTCTTGGGCGATGATGTTATCGCGGACTTGCTCTAGACTCAGGTTGTTCTTTACACCTGCTTCGGCTATGCTCGCCCAGAGATCTATCTGCATCTTGTAGGCTTTGAGTCGCTCCACGGCTTTGTCTGCCTTGCCGAAGTGGCTAAAATATAGTGTAGTGGGGTTGAGAGCAATGAGTTTATCCAGCGAAGCAAGTGCCGCTTCCAGATAAAACGGCGGAGGTGTCGTCGGAATCACCACATCAAACTCCGGCAAATAGGTGCCGGCAGCATCACCAGGAAAAACGCCACAATTGAAGGACTCCTTAAAACTCAAGTTGTGGGAAGCATGACCTGCCGTCTCTGTGACGCTCAAGGTTGCGCCGTCGCCTAAATCAAAGATACTCTCTGTAACCGCAACGATTCGTTCTTTAGGGACGGGTTCAGGTTTTCCAAAGATTTTACTCACAAATCCTAGCACTTCTTGACTCGATGACCAGAGTCTCTCAGGATCAATGAGATGTGGGGCACCGCGGGGATGGACGATAACTTTGGCGTTAGGGAGGCTTTTGAGTAACGCGCCTGCGCCGCCTCCATGGTCAAGATGAATGTGGGTAATAGCGACATATTCGACGTCTTCAGGCTTAATACCCAGTTCAGCTAAGCCCGCGAGCAAGTTAGGCACCGAGTTGGTTGGACCTGATTCAACGAGGAATACTTTAGGTCCAACAATGATGTAGCTGCAGATTAAATTCTTTAAACCTCCAGTGTTAAGTTCGACTTGGTACAGATTATTTCCTATTAACGTTGTAGACAAATACATCCCTAATATGTCATTAATTAGAAAATAAGATAAAAACATAAAATCGAAATACCGTAATGGTAATGAATGGCTAAAGTGTCACTTCCTTTATGACGTTTTTTTCAATGAGTAATTGGTTGTTTTTTGAGTGTTTGTCGGTTGCCTAGATTATAAAAGGGGGGTTACAGAATAAATCTCATCTAAACTTGGCTTTTTGGTATATAAAAAAACTTAATTATGGATTGTTAGTCTAAGATGAGAGATTAATTTGGTGATGTGTGACATGTTGAAAGCTATCATATTTGGAGCGCCAGGCGCAGGCAAAGGTACCTATGCATCAAGATTACAGGCAAAGCTTGGTGTTGACGTAATTTCGATGGGCGATATTTTCCGCGAACTGGTTAAAGAGAAATCGGATCTTAGTACTAAAGTTAAGGGTTATATGGAGAAAGGTGCGCTGGTTCCTGACGATGTCGTTGTTGAAGTGCTTAAAGATCATTTAGCAAAAATCTCAACCGGCAAAGGTTTCATCCTCGACGGCTACCCGCGAACCCTAGATCAAGCCAAAAAACTCGATGGCATTACCCAAATCGACGTCATCATGCAACTAAACGTCCCCGACTGGATAATCATAGAACGCCTTTCCACACGACGCATATGCAAGAACTGTGGAACCGTCTATAACGTGAAATTTCTAAAACCCATAGTCGAAGGTATTTGTGATAAATGTGGTGGACCCCTCTACCAACGTGCAGACGACAACCCCGACACAATAAAAAACCGATTGACAGTCTACCAGGAACAAACCGCTCCCTTGATTGCATTCTACAAAGAAAAACAGGTTCCCTTCATACAACTGGAAACCAAGAGCCTATACCAACCACCTGAATCTCAAGTTGAAAAACTCTTCACAGAACTAAAGAAACTCAACCTCGTCTAAATGTCGAGGATAAACTCCAAAACTATCCGCTCCGGCTCGCAGATAACAACCATGCGGTGATATGTCACTGCTTTAACGGCGACTTTCTGAGGGTGGAGTTTGGGGTCAAATTTTTCTCCCCAAATCCTTGCTTTAATCTTGAAGTTCTCTGTGGATTCTTGCCAATCAAAAATTTCAAACTGCGAATACAGCATCCCTTGAGTTTCAAACTTTACCAATAACGCCTCAAGCCAATTGTATAGTAGTGCATACTGGTCCTCGGCTTCCACATCCATTGTTTCCTCCGTTATTTTTTTGATTTTGCCGATGTCAGTCATTGTTTCAAACATGGCGAGTGCAGCGTTTTCGAATGCCTGCTTCATTGATGTGCCATAAGCTCGAATGTAAGTGTCAGCAGTATGCTCCAAAAACTCGAATTTCCCCGCAAATTTATCGGGCTTGATAGTTTTGTTTTGTTTACTCACGCTTGCTCACTTGTATAAAGAAGAAGGGAGGTTAATAAAAATCAATTCCGCCTAAAAGAACTTGGCAATTTTCTCGATTGCTGCAGCAGCCAGTTTTGAGCTGTTTTCTATGTCTTTAAGGCTTAGGATACCTGCCGGACTGTGGATATAACGTGTAGGGATGGATATGGTTCCTGCTGGGATACCCGCACGAGTAATGGAGATTCGGGCGGCGTCAGTGCTGCCAAGCAACCCTGACTCAAGCTGGATGGGGATTTTCTCTTCCTCCCCTGTTTCAAGCAGCCACCGCAAAATTTTAGGATGTGTAATCAACCCTGAATCGCTGATGGTTAAAGCAGGTCCGTTACCTATTTTTACACTAGTGTCGAACTCCCTCACTCCAGGAACATCCCCTGCTATAGTCACGTCAAGTGCCAACGCTAAATCAGGGTCTACGCCAAACGCCGCCGTAGTTGCCCCACGCAAACCTACCTCCTCCTGCACGGTACCAACTGCAAAAACTGAGCAATCGGTTTCCTTCAACAACCGCATAGTTTCAACCATAACAGCGCAACCAGCTCGGTTATCAAAGGCTTTTCCCATTACCCGTTCTCCGCCAAGCTGAGTATATGTTACGTCAAAAGAAACAGGGTCACCGATTGCAACCCCCATACCAACGGCAGCTTCTCTGTTTTCAGCGCCCACATCAATGAAGAGCTCGTCGTATGTAGCTATTTTTTTACGTTCATCTTCTTTTTGTATGTGCGGCGGCTTTGAACCGATTATGCCGGGGTAAACGGCTTTTTTGGTGTTAACTACAATTTTTTGCGCCGGAAGGATGCGATCGTCGATGCCACCGATTTTGCTGAACTGAAGAAAACCATCTTTGGTTATGGTTTTCACCATTAACCCGACTTCATCCATATGTGCTGCCAACATGATTTTCAGTGCTTTCGGTTTGCCATGTTTAATGGCGATGATATTTTCCATGCGGTCTATTTGAATTTCGTCTGCGTAGGGTTTAAGCATTTGAGTGAGGAGGTCGCGGACTTGGTTTTCCCTGCCTGTTACTCCGCAGGCGTTGGAAAGTTTTTCTAAGATTTGGTTTAATGACAAGTTAGGGTGCCTTCTAGTTTTGGTGATAAAGCTTTGAGGCATTACTTATTAAACGGTTGCGGTTTAGAAATTTTTGCTATGCGGTGGAGGGCAATGGAAGAGGTAGGCGTTTGGTTAGCGGAATTTGTTGATGATTTCTATATAGTAGGTGAGGCGTAGTGCGAGCATGATTCAATTGGTTACAGACACTCAACTACAAGTTTAGATATTGAGTGGCTCTATCTGAGCAACCTCACCTGTATCAGCCCACACACCGACAGAAATTTTGTAGACCCCTCCAGAGTATACCTTGTCTAGATAGAATGTAACTGTCCACTGTGGATAAAGAACCACGTCATTTTTGGTGCTTGGATGGAAAACCACCGTTAAGGGACTAGACAATACTTGGAAGTTTGAAATTCTTTGCCCACTCGCTGACCATGAGTAACCACTTAAGGCATTCTTGGCAAGTTGAACGGCACGTTCATTAGAAACGGTTATAGTGGTGCTTCCGACAGTAAAGAGGTACCAGTCATTAGTTAACTCAGTCAACGTGCGGTCTTTATACGCCAAAATTAAGCTTTTAGGAGAAAAATCAACGCCATTTTCAGTATTCATCAAGATAATTTGAGCATCCTCATCAGAGACAGTTGCGTTTAGTTTAATGTTACCTTCCTTTATTTCCATGTTCTGCTGGGTGTTCACCAGCGAAAGCAGCCGACTCATGTTTGCTAAATAACTACCGCCTGCATAATCTCTAAATCTATCAAGAACACCCTTAGCGGCGTCTAATGCAATATGTGATTGTGCCTCAGAATAGATTGGGGCGCCCTCAGTAACAACAAGTCGATACTGTGACAGCTGATTATCTCTGAACCTAAATATAACATCTAATTTGCTATTTTCACTCGTTAGCGAATAACGCATTATCTCTTCAACTACCCCGCCTAAATCCGCTCGCTGCTCGACGGTTCGGCTAAGAAGATTGGCTTGATATTTACCTGTGTCAATTTGGACTACATTCTGAAGAAAGTCAATAGCATTGTCAGTAGTAGTCGTCCAAGAAAGTAGTTGGTCGTAGCGCACTTGTAGTGCATCTCGTTGGCTAATAGTCTCGCTTAGCGTGCTAATTTCCAAAGAAGCGGCACTTGCAAAAACAATTACGGTGATAAGGAGAATTCCTGTTACCATTTTCCATTTGCGGGCTATGCCGTTGCGTTTTTTGTTTGGACCATCGGGGGCTTCTTCAACGATTTTCATAGTGCTTACGGAAGCTTGCCCAAAAGTTGAGAGCCGATATACACCGTTTTCGTGTTTGGAAACTAACTCTCCTAAGCTTTCAAGGTGGTAGGTTAAGTTTGAGCTAGAGATGCCAAGAAGCTCAAGCATCTCTGAGAAAGCTAAAGGTTTGTCAGCGAGGATGCGCAGGATTTTTCTGCGTATGGGATGCTTAAGTGAACTGAACATAATTGAGTAAATTTCTTCTTTTCCTGGGGGCACCTTTGTCAATCGCTCATTGATTAATAGTTATGAATAATCATTAAAGCTTTTTTCATTGGTGCAACCAAAAAACAAATTCAACTTCAGAGCAGAATTTCCTATTTAGCATAAGTTAGAAATAAGCGTAGCATAGTATTTGTTTGGTTTAGAGGCAAGTGTTATGACTGATGTTGTGTTCGTCTTTGAGGTGCATCAACCTCATCGGCTGCGGCGAAACCTATTTTGGGAAGGTAAAGTTTTTCGCCGTCAAACCAAAGAGGAACTCTTTAACTACTATTTTGACACCGAGGTAGACCGTGAAATCTTTAAGCGTGCAGCACGTAAATGCTATTTTCCTTCAAACCAAATAATCCTCGACGTCATAGATAATTATAAGCGGTGTCGAAAACAAGCCAAGTTCTCTTTTAGTGTCTCAGGAGTGTTTTTAGAGCAATGCGAAATGTTCGATAAAGACCTATTGGAAAGTTTTCGTCAACTCGCGGCCACAGGTTGCGCAGAATTTCTAAATCAAACCTATTACCATTCTATTGCTAGTCTATACCCTGAAAAAGAAGAATTTATTGCCCAATCCAAACTACATAAACAAATCGTTAAAGACTTGCTTGGTTATACTCCAACGGTTTTCGAGAATACTGAATTACTTTACAACAACACTATCGCTAAAACCGTTGAGGACATGGGTTACGAGGGCATTTTCACAGAGGGCGTAGAGAAGATTCTGGGTGGAAAGTCACCCAACTATATTTACACACCGAAAGGGTCTAAAAAAATCCGCGTGTTATTGCGTAACTACAAGTTGACGGATGACATTGGCTTCCGTTTTTCCGCTCGTTGGTGGCCTGAGTGGCCCCTAACAGCCTCAAAATACGCTGGCTGGCTTGCAACAACCAAGGGTGAAGTGATAAACATATTTCCTGACTATGAAACCTTCGGCGAACACCATTGGCCCGAAACTGGCATACATAGTTTTCTACAGCACCTTCCTGATGAATTGTTAAAATATGACCACTTACAGATGGTGACGCCCTCAGAAGTATTGGATAAACATGCCTCAGAGGGTGAACTGGATGTGCCTGAATCAGAGGGAACTGTTTCATGGGCTGATATTCAAAGGGACCAGTCCGGCTGGTTAGGTAACGTTATGCAATGGGCGTATTACACGACTATACGTAGACTTGAGCCTCTAATCAAAGAGGCAGATGATGAGGTTTTTTTGAAACTTTGGCGGGACTTCCAGACTAGTGATCATCTCTACTACATGTTCACCGCTGGAGGCGGTCCAGGTGAAGTGCATTCATACTTTAGCCCTTACGAATCACCGATGGATGCTTTTGTTGCTGCTCAAACACTAATCAACGATTTCGAAGCTAGATTGCGTCTGGCTATTTTAACAGCAAATGAACCTTTTCTGTTCCATACGGGCATTGGTAGAGAATATGATACAGGTATTATGGCTTGGAGTCTGAAAGGCTTTGTTAGTGGTCTTGAAGTTGTAGATGTCAAAGCAGTGAATTTCCATGTTAGCAACGGCGATTTTGAAAGCTGGGCGCGGTTCTCCCTTCGGGACCCGAAACTCGCCGACAGCATTAAAACGTTGAAAAAGACCAAGCAGACAAGTGAGGAACTAAGAAATAATCTTCTTGCCGTAGCCAAGAAACGTTTCGTATCCCAAGTTAAAGAGGTTAATGAAGCTACTCAACTTTCGTAGTTGCGCCTTTCTCATATGCGTTTATAAACCAAATTGGCGTACTATCTGATTGTACGGTGCAAAAGATATGAGGGAAGAACTTCCGTTTCCAGACAAGGTTCTGCAGACACTCCACAACCTATGTGCTACAGCAGCTGACTTGGCTAGACGAGGAGACGAAGTGGCAAGGTTATTGCAGAAAGATCCTAACGAAATTGAAAGTATTCTGGACCGATACAAGTCTGAAGGTTTTGCTGAAGGGTTCATTGATAATGAAGGCAAAAAACGTTACTATCTCAATGGTCGAGGAATAATTAAGGTTTGTTCACTATTTACGTAGTGAAAATATGCGTGCTATAGTTTTTTCGTGGGAGTACCCTCCTCGGGTGGTCGGACAACTCTCTGGATATGTTAAATCTTTAACATCCCAGCTTGCTGCAAACAAAGTGGATATAACCGTCGTTACCTACGATGACCGCATCACAGGCGAAACAACTGAGCCTAGCGGAGTCAAAACTATGCGTGTCACAAACCCGGTGAAAACACACATTGGTGTCCTAACCTGGGTACTTACCCTGAACCAAGAGGTCGAACGTACTGCCGCAAATGTCTACTACGATGCGAACCGGAAAATCGATTTAATAGATGTGTTTGATTGGCACTTTATCCCTGCTGCTGTTACCCTCAAAAAAGGGTTGGGCATCCCCTTTGTCTACTCGGTTGAAAGCTTAGAAGACCACCGATCACCTACGGCAAATTCATCATATAATTTGGCTATAAAAAGCATTGAGTGGTTGGGATTTTTCGAGGCTAAGATGACAATGGTCAAGTCCGAGTGGATGAAGGAGGAGGTTATGCGAATTTATAACGTTCCCGAGGAAAAAATCGCCGTTATTTCAATCACCTCTGGTTCTTGGATAGAAGATGTTCTAAAACTCTATGGTAATGTTGCGGAGGCAAAATAACATGCAACATAAACTATCTGTTATGATGCTGACTTGGGAATATCCGCCCAGAGTCATCGGGGGTATATCACCCCATATTTACTTCTTATCTAAACACTTAGCCAAGCAAGGTGTGAAGGTTTATGTTGTAACCTGCGATTTTCCGGGAGCTCCAGCGCATGAAGTCATAGACGGCGTAGAAGTCTATCGAATCGACTCTTACAAGAATCCCTCTCCTGACTTCGCCACATGGGTGTACCTGATGAACATGAACATGCAGCGGGAAACTGCGGCATTGATGAAGAAATTCGGCAATAAAATTGACGTTATCCATGCACATGATTGGTTGGTGGCAAACGCCGGTATCGGACTTAAACATGTTTTTAGAAAACCATTACTGGTAACGATGCACTCCACAGAAATGGGTAGGCGCGACGGCTTACACACCACTGCTGAAAAGATGATTCATGAAACTGAGGCGTGGCTCACCTATGAGGCTTGGAAGGTTATTTGTTGCAGTAATTACATGATATCGCATGTTCGTTATGTTTTTGGATTGCCCAACGATAAGTTGGTTATGGTGCCTAACGGTGTCAATATCCACAACTACGACAGCGATATAGACCGCAATAAATTCCGTAGTAAATTTGCTTTGCCTGAAGAAAAAATCGTGCTCTTCGTGGGGCGACTAGTGTATGAGAAGGGAATTCATGTTCTTGTTAATGCTGTGCCCAAAATCCTCAGTAAAGTCAATGCTAAATTTATAATTGTTGGCAGTGGCTACATGAAAGAGCAACTTCTAAATATTGTTCGTAGCATGGGGTTGGAGCATAAGGTGCTTTTTGAAGGCTTCCTCGATGAGGTAACGCTGTTTAAGTTGCAAAGGGTAGCGGATGTGTCAGTTGTACCCTCTTTGTTTGAACCCTTTGGCATTGTGGCGCTGGAGGCTATGGCGGCGCAAAGTCCTGTTGTGGCGTCGGATACAGGCGGCTTGTCGGAGATCATTGAGCATGAAATGACAGGGGTGAAAGTTTACCCAAATAATCCTGATTCGCTTGCTTGGGGTATAACTAAGGTGTTGAAGAATGAGGGGTTTGCTGGTCTCATTCGAGATAACGCTTACAAACGAGTGCAGGAGAAGTATGACTGGGAAAAAATTGCCCAGCAAACCAAACACATCTACGAAGGTGTTATAGGTGAATACTCAAAGAGTTTCTGGGCAAAACTCTAAATCTATCTGCCGATTACTCGAAGTTTGTCCACTGTAATCCATGGTCCAATCAAGGAGCCCATCTGCCGCTCGTTGGTGCCGACAACAGAGATGTTTTTGAGCAAGTCGAAGATGTTGCCTGCAAGCATAACGCCTTGACAGGGATGCACAATTTCACCATTACGGATCTTCCATGCAGGTGTTGCGACAACTGAGAATTCACCACTTACGGGGTTGCTGCTGTGAGCTCCTTGTAGGTAATAGACGATGAAACCGTCGTCGACTCCTGAAATCATCTGCTCTGGAGTCTGGTTTTGGGGAAGGATATGTAAGTTTGTGGTTTCGATGATAGATGTTGAGAGGTAACCTGGTCGTGAAGCGTTGCCTGTGCTTTCCACTCCGCTTTTTCTGGCAGTGTAGTTATCGTAGAGAAATTTTTTCAGAACGCCTTTTTCGATAACTACTGTTTTTTGATGTGGAATTCCTTCGCCGTCGAAAACTGAGGTTCGTAACCCGGCGGGGAACAAACCGTTATCGATGATGGTTAGGTTTTCTGAAGCGACTTGCGCACCGAGTTTTTCTTTGAACGGTGATTGGTTGCGTTGGACGCTATCGGCTTTGATAGCCCCCATGAATGTAGAGGCAAGGAGATCTTGAAGGGCAAACTGTGTTAGAATCACTTTGGCGGTTTTTGTTTCGGCAGGTTTAGGTTTTAAGGCTGAAATAGCCCGTTTTGCGGCTTCTCTGCCAACCCAAACTGGATCTAGGGTATAGTTTCGTGCTGCATTGAATTCGAAACATACTGGCGTAACTGAGCCGGCGTCTTTTGCTAATGTAGCCAAACTGCATTCAACAATTGTACCACGGTCATAGGCTGATATGCCATTTGAGTTGGCGATAGCATTTGCGACGAATCCACTGCCGACTCCTCCTTCAATGGCTAAAACCCGCTTGTCAACTACATTTGCGGCATCAAGCATAGTTGCTGTAATATTTACAAGATCTTCGGGGATGAGTTCCATGATTTTTGGATCAAAGGTCTGTTGTGTTAGGCTGTAGGGTTTCTTTTGCGGTAGTTCCTGCCAGTCAATGTCGGGTTTGCTTGCTCTTGCTGAACTCAATGCATTTGCAGCAACTTTTTCTATACTGGTAGGTTTGTCTATGATGTTTGTATACGCAAATCCTTTAGCCTTGCCTTGGATGACTTGAATACCCACTCCGCGGTCTATAATGCGGTTGGATTTGCTGATTTGCCCAAGGTCGATGCCAATGTTGATCGCTTGCCCATCATACACATAGGCTTCAGCTTCAGCCGCGCCCAGCTTCAATGCAGAAGCTACTGCTTTTTCGGCTAAATCAATCATGAAGTGTTTTTCAAGCGCTGCCACCGACAATCACCTCATTTATTCTAATGTGCGGTCCACCATCACAGATAAATGCCGTCTGGCCTTTTCCACATCTGCCAGGTTCTAAAGCAAAGTCTTTCCCTACGCCATCCACCTTATGCAGGGTTTCTAATGTGTTGCCGCTGATGGATGCGTTTCGGACGGGGGCACCGATTTCACCGTTGTTGATTTCATATCCTTCTTGAATTCCTACTTGGAAGGTGCCATCAAGACTCGCCTGGCCTCCGCGGAAACTTTTAAAGAAATAGCCTAACTTGATACCTTCCAGCAATTCCTCGAAGGTGTGGTCTTTAGGTTCCATGTAAGTGCATCGCATTCGAATAATAGGTTCAACACGGAAATCTTCAGCGCGTGCGTTTCCTGTAGGGGTTGCACCAAATTTATAGGCGGTTTCGCGGTTATGCATCAAACCCTTAACAACGCCTCCTTTGATGAGTAGGGTTTTGTGGCTGGCGACTCCTTCATCGTCATATTTGAAGGCGCCAAAGGAGCCCTCGATTGTGCCGTCGTCGTAGAATGTAACTAAGTCGGAACCGATTTTTTTGCCCATGTAACTGGTTAGTAATCCGCCTGAAAGCGCTAAATCGGCTTCGGCTAGGTGCCCAAATGCCTCGTGTACAAAAACCCCTACCACATTAGGACCTAAGACAACTGGGGATTTGCCTCCTTTAGGTGGATTAGCCCTTAGTTGCTCTATGGCACGTTTAGCTACTTTTTGACCAATAACTTCAGGGGGTTCTTTATCAAAGAGTTCATAACCTGTAGTAGAGCCGATTTCTTCGCGACTGAAAGTGAAAATGCCTTCGCTTTGTGCTGAAGCGGTTATTCGTCCCCAAACATAGATTTTATCCTGTTCTATGCTAGTGCCTTCGCTGTTAACAAAAAAGCTGTTGCTCATCATATCCATATAGTCAACTCCGCAGCTCTTAATGCGAGGGTCAAAGGCAAGACTGGTTTTGTTAATTGCTAACACGGTTTTGATTTTGTCCTCTATGGATATCTCAGAGGGGTTTTTTTTGGGGTTTGCAACGACATGGTCTTCCACAACTTTGGTTACTGCTATCTTAATCGGGGTTTTCAACCTTGTACTTGCAAGTTTTGCCATTCGACAGGAATCTGAAACTGCGTTTTCTAAAATCAAGGGGTCCAAAGAGCCAACGGAAGCGAAGCCCCACGCACCGTTGATTAGGACTCGGATGGCCACGCCATTTTCAATTCCCTGTTTGGCGGCCTCTACCCTTTCCTCTTTTATAGTGAGCATGGTTTTGGTTAAGTGTTGTGCTCGGGCTTCAGCGTATTCTGCGCCAAACTTAGACGAGGCTGTATTAGTTAATCTGTTCAGAAGCTCTTTCAAGAGTAACCAAATCCGCATTTACATGAGTTAAACTTAGGCATAAAATGATTGTGCTCTTCGGGGTGTTCAATTGATGACTCTATGTGTAAAATAACCTTTGAGGTGGATAAGGCATTTAATAATATGCGGTATAGGTGGATAGGTCGCACTCTTTTGGCAACGTTGCCATTCTGAAATTGGTTCTATTACCTTAGGATGCGCGTGTTCAGATGTGGATGGTAAATGGTATGCTTGTCAAACTTCAATAGTTTTGCAGTCACATTTTTTAAATTGGACTCAATCTGATAGGGTATTTAGCTCCATTTGTTTTAAGATCCTTTTTACCAGAAATCGGTCATACTGCGTTGTTGCACCGTGGGGGCAGAGGTTTGTTTAGGTTTAACTTTCAACGGATCTATTCCCAGTACCAGTTGTCCATATACGCCATCATAGCCAGGTTTTACCTCCGCTTTACCTTCTCGCACTTTTACAATTGCATCAGCAAACTGCGTATCCACAACTTTTGTCAGCTCACCTAAGGGAGCATCCAACAATACGCTATATTCGTCTCCAAAGCGCTTTATCAGCAAATTATAGGGTTTCCAGACTGCTTGAATGGCAGGTGAGTCAGTTCCAATCACAGCCGCAATGATTTCGGAGAGAGGCAGAAGCCGCTTAAAACCCGGTACATTGGCGCGTTTAAAGTCAGCTGGTCGATCGGCAAGTTCCTCTACGCGTTGCTCAACCCCTTTTGTTAGTTTGCGACGGCATGAGGGACAGATGTTGCCGAATTTGATAGCTTCCTCTGGCGAGAGAGCAATTTTACAGTTGCGATGTCCTGTCCAGTGATACTTTCCATAGGCGGGGTCAGTTTCAATTGTAAACTTGAAGCGTTCTGGATCATTGTCCGAAATAGCCGAGATCACATTATTGTAGGTAAAGTCTGGAAGATCAAAGACGTTGGCTTCTCTGCCGATGCGCCATGGCCAGAAACTGTGGCAGTCACTGTTAGAAACAAGAGTGAACCGGTCAAGTTTGCTCAGCCTCCAGTTCATCGCTGGATCAGATGATAGTCCTGTTTCTAATGCATGGATGTGTTTAGTCATGTCCTGGTAACAATCTTGAACTGAATCAAAGCCACTGAAAGCGCCGAAGATGCTAAACCATGGCGTCCATACATGGGCGGGGAAAATCATGTTGTCGCCGCTGACCTCCATGACTTCCTCAGCTAGCTGAGGAGCGGTGGCATCAAGGATGGCTCTGCCGTCAGAGGCTAAGTCGCCATATCTTTTGAGACGCTCATTAATCTGTTGTGCTGTTTCTAGGTTAGGTGTTAAGATTACGTGGTGGACCTTTTTTGATTCCCCTTTATAGTCAAAGATGGTGCACACTTCAGTTTGCAGAATAAATCGCACAGGCGAATCTGCTTTGGCAGTTTTTAGTAGTCCTGTAGTGTTTTCTGGGGTAAGACTTTCTTGGATTTCTTGAAGCCAGAGGGGATGAGTGAAGTCGCCTGTGCCTACTAAGTTAAGTCCTTTGATTTTTGCGTATTTTGCGATTTCGGTTATATGCATTTGCTCGCTGGTTGCGCGGCTGTATCTGCCGTGAATATGCAGGTCTGCTATAATTCTCATCTAATTCACGCCAATTCCTACGTGATCACTATCCATTTTAAGGGTTTGCACAGTCAACAAGAAAGCAGCTTGGTAAGGACGATGAATTATTCGGGTTTATTTTGTAACTTAATTGTCCACGCTGCCACGGCCTCAACTAATTGCTTTATAAGCTTTAGAGTTTCTTGGTTGGTTAATTTTCCAACGACATCCACGTTATGCGCGGCGTCAGAGAGCATGACTTCAGGTTTGTTAATTGGCTGCATGTTTAGGAATACAAATATTTGTCGCAGATGATACTGGGCGCGAGCTCCGCCGAATTTACTCGTTGAGGCGCTCATAATCGCAACCGGTTTGCCTTCCAGAGGATTATCTGCTTTGGGTCTTGAAGCCCAGTCGATTGCATTTTTGAGGACGCTGCTGACCGAGTAGTTGTATTCAGGAGTTGCGATAAGCAATGCGTCTGCATCGCGGATTTTATCTTTAAATTTTACTACTCTTGTTGGCGGAATTGTTTCCAAATCTGCGTTGAAGGGAGGGATACCCTCTAAATTGAAAACTTCAATGGAAACTGATGGCGGGGCAACTTGGATGGCGGCTTGGACGAGAGCTTTGTTGAAGGAGCCTGCGCGGAGGCTCCCTGCGAAAGCGAGGATTTGAATTTTTCTAGTCATTTAAACCCGAATAAAGGTTACGTGGGTGTTACAATTTAAAGTTAAATCCTTTCTGCATAGTGGAGTATATTTTGCGGTATTCTTTTATTGAGCCGTTGGGCTCTCTAAGTTTATGCATGAATGGGCATTAGCTGAAGGCATTCTTGCCACAGCAGAACAGATTGCTGATCAAGAAGGGTTAGAGTCGGTTTCAGAAGTCACGATACGTGTTGGGGATTTGCAGCAGGTTGAGCCGCTAATTCTACGTTTTGCCCTCAAACAGCTTCGAGCAGGTAAACTGAAGAAAGCAACATTTCGAATTCTAAAAGCTAAATCCACACTTAAATGCCGAGTCTGCAATGCTAAATGGCAGTATAATACTAAAAAATTCGATAAAGTTACCGCTGAAGCTATCCACTTCGTTCCCGAAGTTGCCCACAGTTATGTCAAATGCCCCAAATGTGGCAGCCCGGACTTTGAAATAGCTAGTGGTCGCGGTGTTTGGCTGGAAGACCTAAAAGGAGCTAAGTCACTATGAAGGATCCGCGGACAAGTGTGATATCCGAGCGGTTGGTAAAGATAGGACGGATTATTGCTGTTTCCAGTGGCAAAGGGGGCGTTGGTAAGAGTATGGTTGCCACTGCGCTAGCGCTTTCACTTGTCAGGGATGGCTTTAAAGTTGGTCTCTTTGATGTGGACTTTACTGGTCCCTCAACTCATATCATCCTTGGTGTTTCTAATTCGCTTCAGCCAACTGAAGACAAAGGTTTAGTTCCTGCCATTGTTGAAGGATTGGAATACATGTCTTTAGTATATTTTGTCGGTGGGAAGGCCACACCTTTGAGGGGAATAGACGTTTCAAATGCTCTAATAGAATTGCTTGCGGTTACACGATGGGGCGAATTGGATTACCTTATTATTGATATGCCGCCGGGCATTGGTGATGCCGTTTTGGATTTGGTGAGGCTGGTTGGGCGAATAGAGTTTTTGATTGTTACTACGCCTTCGCTTTTGGCGTTTGAAGTTGTTAAGAAACAGGTTGAGCTGCTCTGCGAACTCGGAATGCCTATCGTCGGTGTTGTGGAAAACATGAAAATGACTACGTCGAGCCCTATCAAAGAAGAAACTGAGAAGCTTCACTTGCAGTATTTAGGTGCAATCTCATTCGACTCAGAAGTTGAAGGGGCTATTGGTAACCCTGGACGACTGCTTCACACAGCCATGGGCACAGCTATGGCACAAATCAAAAAAGTTGCTGCTGGCAAAGGGAACGGCAATGCATTTTAAATCTGTTATTTTCGACTACATTGGAACTTTGGTTAACTGTAGAGGCTACAGCATGGAAGCTTCAGAGGATAATCTATATTGTGCACTTGTAGAAGAAGGCTTTTTTGTTGAGAAAGACAAGTTTTTTTCTGCTTACAATTTAGCGCACAAGAAATATCGAAAAATCCGTTATGAAGAGTATCGCGAAGTCACAAACGCCATCTGGGTTGCGGAAGCTCTCGGTAGCTTAGGCTATAAGGTATCGCCTGAGGATTCAAAGGTAAAAGCAGCTCTTAATGTTTTCTTCCAAGACTTTCTCGAAACGCTGGAATTGAGGAATGGTGCCAAAAAATTGCTAAAGCAAACCGCGGACCAAGCAAAGATAGGTTTAATCAGTAACTTCACACATGCGCCGGTGATCCACAAAAGCCTCAGGAAAGTAGGGATTAGCAACTACTTTAATGCCATCGTCGTCTCTGATGATGTGGGTTGGCGAAAACCCAGCCCAAAAATATTTCAAGATACGTTATTACGGCTTCAAGTCAAAGCAGAAGAGGCCATTTTCATAGGTGATAGTCCTGTGGAGGATATTAAAGGTGCCAAGGGTGTAGGATTGAAGACAGTTTTTGTTCCCTCTCAGTTCAACAGCTTGATAGATTTAGAAAAAAGCAAACAGGAAGCAGATCACGTGGAAAAAGACTTATCATCGCTTAGCAAAAAACTTGAACATTTACTCTCTCAAGCAAATTAATAGTTGACCTATACGGAGTTTTGGAGCTAAATGTATGGAGCCGAAGAAACGTAGCTATAGAAATGCTGTCATAGCGTTTGGCATTGTGGCTATTTTGTTAGCAGCGGCTTTACTTTTTATTGTTTTATTTAGCCCGGATCTGCATAGCTTTTCACCTTCGCCTACCCCAACATCAGATCCCAACGCAACAATAAAACAATATGTGGCATATGTTTTATCACTGATTAACGCCGATAGGCAAGCTAATGGCTTGGGTAATGTGACCTTGAGCAATGTAGATTCTGCTCAGCAGCATGCTGACGATATGCTCGCGAAGAGTTACTTTAGTCACTGGGGCTTGAATGGCTACAAACCCTATATGCGATACACGCTGGCGGGAGGCATGGGCGCTGTTGAAGAGAATTGTGCGTGGGAGGGGGTATCTGGTTTGTTTGGAATCGACGTTAAATCTGCTCTTAAAGAACTTGAATTGGCCATGATGAATGATGATGCCGCCTCAAACTGGGGTCACAAAGAAAATATCCTCAATCCCACACATAATCGTGTCAGCATCGGTGTTTCGTATGATCAAAACCGGGTTTACCTTGTCCAAGATTTCGAAGATGATTATGTTAGCTGGGAACAATTAGCTTTCATAAATGGAACAGTCACGCTGAAGGGAACCATGACTATTCAGAGAGCAATCCAGCAAGTCGCAATCTACTATGACAATCCTCAACCTCTAACAAAGGCGCAGATAGAGGAGTCACCTTACAATGATGGATATAACCCCGGTACCTACGTTGGTTCAGTTTTGCCTCCCAATTATCAGGTAACAAGTGGAATTACAATACAAGCTAGTAACTGGAGCCAAAACAGAAATAGTTTCCAGGTTAGTTTCCAAATGGACAAGGCTATAGCTACTCATCAAAGTGGTGTTTACACCCTTTATCTTTTGACGGGTTCGAGCACAACCGACTCCCTTTTAAGTTACTCCATTTTCGTAGAATAATTCACTTTTCTGTTACATTAATCATCTATTGAGACCTGAAGAGATTTGTTTTGAATGGTTTTTTGAGGTTTGAGGCTTAATTCTGTAGAGGTTAAAAGATATCAAAATAACAAATTCTAGGTTATGTTAGTAGGTGGGCTTTGAGAAGTAATTGAATTCATTAAAGTCAAAATTCTAAAACTCCACGCAAAAGTTATTAGTTTCAGTAAAGAAAATAGTTGAATGACTATTTGTGTTCGGTGACTATTTGATTGTCCTTTGAAATTCAAGAGTTACCTGACGTTATCCGCGTCATCGTTCTGCTTAACTTAACCAAAGGCCTTAAACTAAAAAAATCCGCGCTTAAAAGTCGCCTTGACCGAGTTTGCGTGAGCTACGCCTGTATCGACATTTCGGAACTCGATAAAGCCCTTCGCGAGATGGCGGCAGAAAAACTCATTGAAGAAAAAGATGATTTCGTCTATTTGACACCTCAAGGACAAAAACTCGGCAAGGAATGGGAGAGTTTGTTGCTTAAAAAGGAACCGATTATGGAGGTTGTAGCAGGTTTGGTGGATGGCTCAATCACAAGTTTGGTTATTATTCTCTCCGCCTTCATAGCCACATTCACTGCAACTTCAAGCTTTCTATCAAATCAGCCTGCTGTAATATTTGCTGCTTTCTTAACACTAAGTGCAGTTTCCATTACCAACTTTTCAAGTTTTTTACTAGGGGGAATTACTGAGGATCTGAATGATATCATGACGCTGCAGAACCTCATGAACTACAGCTTAAGTGACATTCCTGACAAAAGGGAACGCGATAAATCTCTTTTACTTGTTCAGAAACTCTTCACGTTGCTCAGCAAAGAGATACATCGGTCGAACCTCTATGCCGCTATAATCTGTGGAGTTACAACTTTCATAGCAGGTATTATCCCAATAGCCACATACCTTGTGCTTCCACTTTATTATAACGTAGGAGTTTCGCTTCTGCTGGTTAGCGCTATAGTAGGTGTCTTTCTTGTTCGTTATCGCAGTAAAAAAACCCGTGTCAATTGGAAGATTACCCTTGCCGAAACCTTGACAATAGTGATTATTGCAACTATTGCATCGCTTATACTGGGCGGAGCGTAAACCTTATCGCAGCAGATGAATATGCTCTGCCATAAAACATTTATCCATAACCACAGATAATCCTGCTTTCTGTGCAATGGCGGCGGAATGTAACTCAACAACACCTAACTGCATCCAAATTACAAACGGTCGCCCCGTTTTTTGTTTGAGTTTGATTGTTTCCTCGACTATGGATGGCACCGCGTTGCTTTGCCGGAAAATATCTACCACATCGATAGTGCTCTGGGTTGATGTTGGAATATCCAGAAGGCTCGGGTAGCTTTTTTCGCCCAATGTCTCATAAATGTAGGGGTTAACTGGGATTATTTTGTAACCATGGTTTTTAAGGTAGGTTGCAACTTGGTGGCTGGGTTTGTTCACCTGATCCGATAAGCCAACGATCGCGATAACTTTGTATTTTTTTAGGATTTCTTTGATTTGGTTTTGGCTCAAATATTCACCTGCAATGATTTACTTAGTTTTTAATTCACTGATGGTTTGGTGCCTAATAGTATCTCATTCTGTTTTTATGGTTTGGTAGAAGATGGTGTGTGTGCCTTCTTTGATGTGTGAAAGGTTGACTGCTTTTTTGTTGGTTTTCGGATGATATCTAATCCTCCGTTTTTCATTGTACGGCAAAGTATTCTCTGAAAAATGGAACAGCGATTTTAATAAAGTTTCAAAACGATACATAATTAAGTTTATTCTGTTTTGCCGATTTGATGATTTATTCTCTCGAACTATTGAAATTCTTGGGGTCGACGATTAGAGAAATTCTGAAAAACGAAAAATGGTATAAACTAAATTGTAAGCAAAAGATGAGGCTTATGTCTATCTAACATCCAAAGAGTCTGTTAGCGTTCGCTGAATACTTTTTGAAAATTAATAGACAAAGATCAACGGCAGAAGAAGCATTTATCAACCCAAATTGCTGGCATATTTTTCTGGCATTTGGGGCACATAAGCCCTTTTTCTCGGATAGCGGTGCAGGTTTTGCAGAAAAGCTCTAGTATTTTAGCACGATTGTTAGGTTCTTTTATGACTGAGCTGACCATTTGGTCGATGAGGGCGAGGATTTCGCTTGTATTTTCTATAGCTAAAAGGTTGGCACCTCTTTCTCTGCCAATGTAGCGGCTGACTGCGGACTGTGATAGTCCAAGAAGGTTGGCGGTTTGTTTTTCGTTGTAGCCGTGTTTTTCTACAATAGTGCGTGCCATTATGGCTTTGACAGCCGGTAGCACTGTTTTAACTCCTACCTCGCATGGCAGTATCAATTTAACACCTGATTTAGTGTATTTGTGGGGGTAACTTATTTAAGCTTGACGCTTGTCATAAAGTATGACGCGTGTCAATATGAGTTATTGATCAAAAAATAGGTAAGCATTTACTCCATCTCGTTTTGGCACTCGCCAAATAAAGGAGAATAACAATAAATGGGCAATGTCCTCCAACCAACCCAAAATGGTGAAAAACGTAACTTCTCATCTATGATGCAAACTCTCAACACTGAATGTCGCAACTGCTCACCAACCTCACCGTTGGAATGTATCAACAGATGTCAAGTATACAAATTAAAAAATGAACTTCGCAAACTAAGCGAAGCCATGGAACAACCTGGCTATATAAAAGAATTATTTAACGTTCTCAAAAACCAAACACGTTTACATATTCTAAAAACCATTGCTGAAGGCAGGTATTCCGTTAGCCAACTTCAGAAGGAGCTAAAAAAAACTGGTTACAGCCATAGCCAAGATACGATTAGTGAAGAGTACCTTCAACCTTTACTTGTTGTTGGATTAGCTAATGAATCATGCGACGAATACTACGCTACCACCTTCGGCGGGAGACTTTCAGAAATCATCAGTGTCTTTCCAGAATTTGCTAATGTTTTGCCAGCTCACTCCGAATGTTACGAGGAATCTGTTTTGCAGTCTATGTTGTCAGGAACCAAAACTTTCGATGATATAGAAACGATTATTTTGCCGAAAATTGTATCCAGAATTCTTAAGCGCTTACGTGAAGTAGGATTAATTGAAACTCCCGAAGAACGCGATTATATCTTCTTTTTTAAATCTAAACGAGACCCAAACAAAGAAACATTCACAGCAACGGAAAAAAAAATCTATGACTTTATACTTCCCGGAGGAATCTCCGCTGGTGGTCTTTCTAAAGAAACAGGTTTATCGATGCGCCGAATTTACAAATATCTTCGAGGCTTAAAGGGCAAAAAATTGATCTTCGTGAGGAAAACACCAAAAGCCTACAGTTTAACCCCTAAGGGCGAAAAGCTTGCTTCAGTGCTTGAAGAGTTATCGCAGACGGTTGAGGAAACCTGGAGTTATGCGCAGCAGGTTTTCCACACAAACGAAAACGCTTAAACCCATACTTTTTTCTATTTACCCGCCACCGGGTGCACCGTGAAATGGGACCCCTTCCCAGAGCAACTTCCACCAGTCATCTTCAGTTATGGTTTCACCATGAACGATAATTTCAAGAACCATTTTAAGCATTGCATGGTGCCTAATTTCATCTTCAAGGATGGCTTTTAGTAGGAAAACAACTTTTTGGTTTTGGATGTTGGGAATTTTTTCTTTAAGGACTTTTATGAGTTTAGCTTCAATATCGATATGTTTTTGGATTAGAGCTTTTTGTTGATCGAGGTCTGCTTGGGTCAATGCGGTTGAGGCGTTGGTGAGCAGGGTGATGGCGGAGGTATAGAGTTCTGCATGTTTAACTGAATCAAGGGAGACTCCTTTGAGGACACCCTTTACAGCAGGGTTTTTCATGCCGACAAGTGCTTTTTCAAGGGACTCTACGATTTCCTTTTCGACACTCACTTGGTTTCTGAGAAATTCTAAAAGGGTATCGTTATTTTTTTCTTCCATAAGTATTCTCCATTCCTCTTATGCTAAACGGAACTCATCAAGGTTTCGGCGATTTTTTTTCCTAAAGTTCTGCATTTATCAAGTGTTTCTTGGTCGGGGATGTATTTTGCTAAAATAGGGGGTTCTGTTGTTATCATTTCAAGTTTTGTTTGCATAATATCCAAAAGTATTTTGGGTGCTTCACCACTCCATCCATAGGAGCCAAATACTGCCCCGATTTTGTTTTTTAAATTCAGGTGTTGTGCCTCTGCCCCTTCAAATAGGTTTTTGAAGTCGACAGGCATTTCATGCCGGTAGGTTGGTGCTCCGACAATAATTGCGTCATAGTCCTTAAGCTCTTGAGGTTCTACGTGGTAGCTTATGTCTACTTGAACGCCGTTTATGGCTTGGGCTCCTTCAGCGATGGCTTTAGCCATTTTTTCAGTGTTTCCACTCCGGCTATAATATAATACAAGTAATTTCTTCATAAGGTAAAAATAAGCTCAAAAATATTTCAACATTATGCTAGATCCACTCTATTTCTAAACAAGGAAAATTAGTTTTCATTTAAGTGTATCTTAAGATTGGACCTTGATTTTTGTTTTTCTTTACGTATTCGATCAACTGGTGAATTTATTGATTTATTTAATACTGATTTACTTAGACTTTTTGTTGTGAGTTTAAGGTAATTCTTCGAATATTATTCATTTTTCTTCAGATGGCATTGTTTTCCTTTCAATATATTCGTCAGCAATCAAAAGTATAACAAGATATTGGACATGTAGAGGATTTTTCTGAGATTCCATTACAGAATTATTTCCAATTATTGTTCTTGACTTTCTTCAATTAATTTCCTACTTCGTTGTCCCCCTCGATGACCTGCTTCTTCTATACTGATTTTGCCGGCAGCTTCAGTTGAGCCTTTGTGTTGTTTTGCGCGTTTGGAGCCGCCTTTGCTGCCGATTTTACTGTAAAACTCTGGTCCTCTTTCAGCTGAGACTTTTTTACCGCCTTTGCGCCCGATTTCTTCGTAGAATTCTTTGCCATGGGTTGAAGCAGTTTTTTTCCCGCCTTTCCTTCCTGCTTCCACCACGGTCATTTTGCTTTTTACTTTTTCTTTTATTCGTGTACTCAAAAAATTTACCTCCTTTTTTACTGTTAAAGTAATCAAGAATAGAGCCGAATAAATGTTCATAAACATATGTTGTTGTAGCATGGCAGTAACATTCCAACTTTCATCAAAAATCAGAGTAATCTGAGGGTAATTTAACAAGAAACAGCTTACAAGATAAATTGTTTATCAAATGGATATCACAGGGTTAATTTATATTCGGGGTAAATTAACTAAATAATCACTTAGGTACCGCCGATGAAGATTCTTCTAATCAATCCTCCGCAGACCTTCTATCCGGGTTCCGAATCGCCCGCGGGTAACCTGCCCATTGGCTTAATGTACTTGGCAGCTGTGCTTCAAAAAGCCAACTACTCTGTGGAGATTTTAGATGCATTCATGATGGGAACGGGGTTCCAAAAAAATGGTGAAACCAAAACCATTGGTTTAAGCTTCGAGCAGATATCACAAGAGATAACGGCGCGAAAGCCCGACATAGTTGGTATTGCTGGACCCTTTACCGCTCAAATAGAAAATGCCGTGAAAACAAGTAGGGTCGCCAAAGAAGTTAACCCTCATATCTTAACTGTTATGGGTGGACCCCATGTTACTCTGGTTCCTCAAGAGTTTTTGGAGGAAACAAAAACCGTTGACATTGCTGTGATTGGTGAGGGTGAGTTTACCCTGCTCGAGATCGTGCAATATTTTGAAGGTAAAAAGGAATTGAGTACAATCAAGGGCATTGCTTACCGTCAGGATGGCAATGTGATTGTGAATCCTCATCGACCGTTTCTTGATGATTTAGATACGCTGCCGTATCCAGCTTACGACTTGGTGGATATGGAGCAATATCTTAGTCAAAGGAAGATTGGTTACCGCAGCTTTCAAGACCGTGCAATATCCTTGATTACAAGTCGAGGCTGTCCTTTTAATTGTTGTTTCTGCGCGGTGAATCTGCACATGGGTCGGAGCTTTCGGGCTCACTCGGCCCAATATGTGTTAAACCATATACAGTACGTCGTAGAAAAGTATGCTGTTAAGAACATTTTTTTTGAGGACGATAATTTAACGCTTGACTTGAAACGGTTTGAAACCATCTGTGAAGGCATAACAGATCGCAAAATCAAAATCGGTTGGGAAACTCCCAATGGTGTGCGTGCTGACTGCTTAAATCTGGAGTTGCTCAAAAAGATGAAGCAGTCAGGTTGCAAAAGTGTATTCGTTGGCGTCGAATCAGGTGACCAGAAAATCCTCGATAAAGTCATCTGTAAAAGTCTTAATCTAAAGCGGGTAGTTGAATTTGCCCAAAATAGTAAGAAAATCGGCTTGAAAACAGGTGCATTTTATATAATTGGGTTTCCCGGTGAAACCAAAGAAAATATGCAGCGTACTGTTGACTTTGCGCTAGAGCTCAAGCGAAAATACGATGTGGGCATGCATTTGTTTATGGCAACGCCATCATATGGCACAAGGCTCTATGAAGACTGTAAATTGAAGGGATATATTGAAGCGGATTTGTCGTGGAATGCTTTTGCTGAAGCTCGTCAACCTAAAGGAATGCCGCTGATTACAACCCCTGAATTTTTGCCCAAAGATGTTAAAGAGATTGCGTCAAAGGCATTGGCTGATTATAAGAGGCTCTCTTTAATGGGGCACCTCAAGCGCCCTGAGAAAGCCCTTAGGACTGCGTTCGACCAGCCTCAGCTCATTATGAAATACCTTAAAAGCTTAGTAAAATAGTAAAAGAGTAGGCAGGAACAATTCTAATTTCACATCAATTGCAAATCAAATAGACTACATAACTTTAGTTGTATATTGATTGAAGACACAGGCAGAATCGTCTTTTACAGGCAGACTTTTCTTTTAAGTACCTGCATATAATTTAGAGGCGGGCCCGCTGGGATTTGAACCCAGGATTCTCGGCTCCGGAGGCCGATGCCTTGATCCGTGCTAGACTACGAGCCCGCTGACTTACAAACCAAACATAAAAGACAATTTAAAGCTAGCTTACACTATTCCTTAATCAATTCTTCATCAAGCCACCACGCCTTTTTCTTGCCTGATTTCTCACCTGCATAGTATTCGATAATGGATTTTCCAAGTTGTTTTTTGCTGTTTTTCTCGATTTTTCTCAACCTATTAAGTACGAGCCAGCGGTTGGTTTTTAGGTAGTTAGCGAGATCTGGGGTTGTTGCTGATTTGTAATGGAGTAGGTATTCGATGATTTTGTGGTCTATGTCGTCTATACTGAATTGGTGAGGGTTGATTTTGCCATGTTGGAATGTGAGGATTTCTAGGTCTGCGAGGTTCTTGCGGATTAATCCGAATTCCTCTTCGATCTTGCTCATTCTCTCTTGTAGAGTGAGTAATGTATCGGGTCTGGGGGTTTTTTGGAGTTTATCGTAGATGGCTTCCCTTATGAAATCGCTTCTTTCACCGTCGGGTATCCGAAGCGCCATCTCCTGGTAGACATCTTCAGGTAACTTAACAGTGACTACACGTATGTCCGCCATCTTTTTTTCCTCAAAGAAGTCATATGTAGGCTTTAGTTATTTCACAGTTTCTGTAAACCCATGAACTTTGCTTAGCTATAATTGGGTCAAGCAATAACGATTTATTAGAGTAAAACAAGATAACTGGTCGGTGAAAATGTTGACTGACTGGTCTAAAAAAGACTTATTGATTTTAGCGTTTGATCATCGTGCATCTTTTATTGAAAAACTCTTCGGAATCAAAGGGCGTCCTCCAACAGCAGAAGAAAAGCATCATATTGAAGAAGCAAAAAGAATAATTTTTGATGGCTTTAAACTGGCGCTTCAAAAAAAGGTTCCTAAAGAAATTGCGGGCTTGTTGGTTGATGAAGAATTTGGCGCAAGTGTACTGCGCGAAGCCAAAAACGAAGGTTTTAATTTTGCGATGCCCGCGGAAAAGTCAGGTCAAGAAGAGTTTGATTTTGAGTACGGGGACAAATTTACAGAGCACATAGAAGACTTCGCCCCAACTTTTCTCAAAGTATTGGTGCGTTATAACCCTGAGGGTGACTCAGCGTTAAACCAGTCTCAACTAGAGAGGCTAAAAAAACTTAGTGTTTATCTCCATAAAACAGGTAGACCATTTCTCTTTGAACTTATTGTCCCTGCGACACCCAAGCAGTTGGATCAGGTGGGTTCCAAAGCAGATTACGATAGCCAACTGAGACCCAAACTTATGTGTGTTAGCCTAAAGCAGATTCAGGATGGTGGCGTGGAACCTGAGATTTGGAAGTTGGAAGGCGTTGATAAAGCTGAAGATGCTGTTGCTATTGTTAAGCAGGCTCAGGCGGGTGGACGCAAAGTGGGTGTTATTACGCTTGGTCGTGGAGAGTCAAAAGATAAAGTTAAAGAATGGCTCAGCGTTGGCGCAAAAATTCCTGGGATAATCGGTTTTGCAGTAGGGCGTACAATATTCTGGAATCCGCTGGTTGAATACCGTGCCGGACAGATTGACCGCAACAGTGCAGTTGAGAAGATCGCTCAGAACTACATTGAATTCGTTGAGCTTTGGCAAAACGAGAGGAAAAAGTGAAAGACATGACCTCTTTACGCTCTCTAGGACCATCCTTAATTCGAATAACCACTGCAGGTGCAGTGGGAGCAGCCCTTCACATTGGTAAAGGTGATCCCGATATGGTGGACCAAACCGCACTGGATTTCTCTCGTGCTGTAATGAACCAAATGGAAATTGATGGCGAAGTTATTTGCTGCGAAGGACCAAAGGACAACGCTCCCGCTTTTAACAACCGAGAAAAAGTCGGTACCGGTAACGGCCCCAAAGTCGAATTCGTTATTGACCAAGTGGACGGAACGACCGCTACCAGTAAAGGCAAAAAAGACGCCATTTCTGCCCTTGCATGCGCTCCAGCGGGTTGTCTTCAGGTGCTGCCTGATGATGGTTATTACTTCAAAGTTGCAACTAATGGCGTAGCCAAAGGTAAAATCAACCTTGATATGTCGATAGAAGAAATCGTTACCACTGTAGCGACCCTTAAAAAAAGACCCCTGGCGAATTTCACTGTCATCATGCTTGAACGCCCTCGACATGATGATTTGCTAAAAAGACTTAGAAAGATGGGTGTTCGAATTATTTTGATCACTGACGGGGATATTGCAGGGTCAATCGTTACCTGCTTGCCAGATTCAGGTGTTGACTTGCTTTTAGGGGCGGGTGCAGGTGCTGAAGCCACGATCGCAGCCACTGCTGTGAAATGCTTAGGCGGTACAATGCTGGTGAAGGTTTGGAAGGACAAAAAAGACGATGAAAACCGAATGAAACGGCTGGAAGCTGCAGGTGTAGAAATAAACAAAACCTATACTGAAAAAGAACTGGCTAAAGGTAATGAAATGATTTTTGCTGCCTCAGGGATCACCAAAGGTGAAATGCTTGATGGCGTGAGATTCATTTCGGGTGTCGGAGCAAAAGTTCAGTCGATATGTACACGATTGCCCAGCGGAACTATCGAGTGGTCACAGACAATCCTCAAATTCAAAGAGCACCCTATATACAGTCAAATAACTTGACCCATATTATTTCTTTTTTTGTTTTATTCAGTAGATCCCGCCTTCTTTGAAGTAGTGGTATTCTTCTTTTTTAGGTCCGAAACTGCGGACACCGTCTCGAACGAGTTGGCATCGAAGTTCGTGGGCGTAGTCTTTGGTTATTTCACCTTTTCCTTCTAGATATGTGATAATCTCTTCGGCTTGAGCATTGGTATCGCAACGGCGTAGAAAATCTAGGGCTTGCGGATTGAAGTGCCGTAGCTTATCCGGTTCGATGCACTCTGCAACTTCTCTCTCTGCCTCGACTTGCTCATCGCATCCGCATTCATCATTAAATTCGCTTTCAGCTTCGGCGGCGTTTTTGCGTACTGCATCAATTGGAACTTTAACTTCGCCTTCTTCAAGTTCTTCATAGAGGTGGGGAAACATTTTCTTGAGGTCTTTCTTTTCCATGGGGCATCAACTGAGTCTATGATTTAGGTAGTTTAAGTCCTTTTTTGATGCTTAGTCGCGATTTTTTATGAATTGCTGGGGATGAATTGTTGTGTTGGATATTTCTTAAGCACTTTTTCGAGTTCATGAATGTTTAACCCGCGGAGGTCATCTCCGAACACTTCGCAGCGTCGTTTCTTGTTAGCTTCCTCTTGAGCACGAGCCACAATTTCAAGTTCATATCCTGTGTCTGTTTGCGCATAGATGTGGTAAGAAGATAGAGTGTCTCCGCGTTTATTAATTGAAGTCCAAACCGATTTGAGTACTTTCAATTTACCGCCCTTGAGTGTTTCCAGGACTTCTTGCGGAGTGTCTGTGTAAATGGCTATGTCTATATCGCTATCGTGTTTTATGGTGCCTCGCCAGACACTACCTATTAAAACTGGGTAGAATTTTTCTAGCAATCGCATCACATGAAGTGCTTCCTTACGCATTTCAACGAGCCTTGTTTTACGCGTTTCTCCTTCGTTCTCCTCAGTTATTTTGTCCAACTCTAGTGCCACTTCAAGATTCGAAGGTAAAAAATGGCTGCCCAAGGTCTCTGCAGCATGTATCTTTGCTTGTTTGAACTCTTTTTCACCTCCAAAATATAAGAGTGTAGCGGCTTCTCTTGCGACCAACTGTTTCAAGTCACTGTTGTTGGACAAAGTCCGCTTACCGTTTTGCAATGGTTTGGTATAGGTCCATGGTTTTTTTGGCGATTTTGCTCCATGTAAATTCTGCTAGCACTCTTTTGCGCCCATTTTTGCCCAACATTTTAGTTTTTTCGGGGGTCTCTAGAGCAGAGATGACACCCCATGCGATGTCACTGGGGTTGTTGGGGTCGACATGAAAGCCGCATTGTTCAGGTCCACAGCATATGACGATTTCACGCATGCCGCTCACGCCTGCTGCACCTACAACCACTGGTTTTTCCATGCTCATTGCTTCCAGTGCTACAATGCCGAAGGGTTCATAGAAGCTTGGGAAAACTGCTATGTCGCAGGCGGCGTAGTGGAGGATGCGTTCTTCTTCGGGGATGAAGTCAAAACAGAATTTGACATATTCATCAAGGCGTATTGTGCGGGTGAGGTTTGAAAGGTATTCCTGGAGGTCGCCGACGCCGACGATTACCAGTTTTGCTTTAGGTAGTTTTGGGAGGATGTGGGGCATAGCCATAATTAGTTTGTCGACACCTTTCACACCTACTAATCTGCCTAGAAACAGGATCATCTGTTCATCATCTTTTATTCCATATTTGTTGCGGATACGTTTGATGTCATCTTTGGATATATTTTGCGGATCATACTTCTGTGGGTCCACGCCGTTGTAACTGACTTGAATCTTCTCTTTTGGGAAGCCTAAACCTATTAATTCATCTTTCATGGCATAGGAAACGGTGACCACCATGTCTGCCATTTTCCCGGCTCTTAACTCTATGTTGCTCACAACGCCTGAGCCGTTACCCATTGTTCGTCCCTTTTCAGTGGAGTGAACGTGGAAGGCAAAAGGCATTCCAGTTTCACGCTTCACTGTTATGCCGCCCATCGCAGAAAGCCAGTCATGTGCTACCACGACATCGTATTTCATGCCTTCTCGTTTAATTAGTTCATTAACGAGTTTGGCTGCGGATAGATAATTATAAACCATAAGTTTGCCAAAAAGGTGGATGCCCCTGCCCCATTTACGAATGTCTTCGGCAATTACGTCCGGTAGTGAATCGGAGACATCTATGTGAAGAGGTCGGTGGATTTCTATCCCGCGCCAGATTTCGCGAGTGGGTAAAGAGCCTGCGTCATCGTTCATTGTGAAAACTGTTACGTCATGGTCGTTTAAGACGAATTTGCGTGTGATTTCAGCGGCGTAGGTGCCAAGTCCCCCCACGATTTTTGGAGGATACTCATAAACAAAAACGGCAATTTTCATCTTTTATGTCACCAGTTTTTCATTTAGGAGTAGGAGCCACGATACTAAAGCTTTGCCTAACAGAAGGAAATGCGATTTCTGGCTATTGATTCATTGTTTCTAATTGTTTCATAGGGAAAAGTTTGATTAGCCACAATAGCATTGATAGAGAATGGTGCACAGATTGAGTTTATCAAGTGTTAAACAAGAAATTCTTGAGTCTATGCTTTTGTGCGAGACACCGAAGAAAGCTATGGATATCGCAAAAGCAGCCAAAAAAGAGTTCCAACCCGTTATGATGCACCTGTTGGGGCTCACAAAAATGGGGTATGTATCTTCCCCGCAAAAAGGGCTCTATTTAATAACGCAATTGGGAAAACGAGCGTTGGGAATTGCGGAAACATCCAAAGATAAGGCAGCAACAATTCTCACTTATGCGGCGCATGACAAAGCCTTTCATTTTTACGCTTCTGTAGACAAACCTCTTAGTATCCATGCACATAACCTTCGTGACTTTGTATCTAAAATCGACAAGGTAGAAAATGATACTTTAGAGTTTCACATTGGACGCGGAGATTTCGAAGCATGGTTTAGGGGGCTTGGTGATGAGGAACTAGTCAAAAAAGTCGTTTTGCTTAAGCAGAGAAACGCTCAAGGTGATGAGTTGAGACAGTTACTGCGATGTATGGTTGAGAAGAGATATTTGGAACTCGCTAAATTCGCAGGTGTACCCGTGTTTCATGAATAAGCAAATTTAATTTTTTATTTTACATAGTCTCAATATGTTAAATAAACGTCAGTTTTTCTGATTGACGGAAAATTAATTAACTTTGATTCGATTTTAGAACTCAAACATTGGTGAAACAGTTTATGGCGATAAAAGTTGGAATAAACGGTTTTGGACGAATCGGTAGACTCATTTACCGAGCAGCCATTGAAAAAAACGCTAACATAGACTTTGTTGCAGTGAACGATTTAGCAGACGCAAAAACAAACGCAACTCTGCTTAAATATGACTCCGTGCATGGGCGCTTTCCGGGTACTGTGGAAGATCGAGGTAATGACCTTGTCGTTAACGGCAAAATGCTCAAATGTATCCAAGAAAGAGACCCTGCGAACCTGCCCTGGAAACAACTTGGGGTTTACCTCGCCGTTGAAAGCACTGGGTTATTTACTAACCGCGAAGGTGCATCCAAACATATGGTGGCTGGAGCACAAAAAGTTCTCATTTCTGCACCTGCAAAAGAACCCGATAAAACCATAGTTTTAGGGGTAAACGACAGTACATATGACCCACAAAAAGATAATATTCTATCCAATGCAAGTTGCACCACAAATGCTCTTGCCCCAATCAGTAAGGTTCTTGCCGATAACTTTGGACTTGAAAAAGCCTTTATGACCACCTGCCACAGTTATACTAATGACCAAAGAATTTTGGACACGGTGCATAAAGACTTGCGTCGTGCACGCTCAGCGGCGATTAACATTATTCCAACTAGTACTGGTGCAGCTAAAGCCATTGGGGAAGTGCTGCCTGGGTGCTCAGGAAAAATGAACGGTATCTCTTTACGTGTTCCAACCCCAGATGTGTCCATCGTGGATTTGACTGCTGTTTTGGGCAAAGAAGTTACCAAACAGGAAATCAATGATGTTATGAAGAAAGCAGCTGAAGGCGAACTCAAAGGCATCCTACAATACACCGAAGACCCTATCGTCAGCACAGACGTTTTGCACAGTACTTATAGCAGCGTTTTCGATGCGGGCTTAACTATGGTTTTGGGTGCGAAAAGCAATTTCGTTAAGGTCTTCTCGTGGTATGATAACGAGTGGGGCTTTAGTAACCGTATGGTTGACTTCATTGAACTTGTCGGGAAAAAAGCAGGTTTGGTTTAACAAGCAAACTTTTAATATTCTTTTCTTTTTTGTTCAGTTGCTAACTTGATGAGTGAGTAAGAATGCTGAAATACAAAACTATCGACGATTTTGAGGTAAAAAATAAAACTGTTATCGTCAGAGTAGATTTTAACTCAGAAATCGATCCACAAACCCAAAAAGTCGCAAGTGACGTGCGCATCCGCGTTCACGCAGAATCAACTCTCACTGAATTAGCCGAGAGAGGCGCCAGAGTGGTTGTTATTGCGCATCAGGGACGCAAAGGTGACCCTGACTACACTAACCTAGAGAGTCACGTAAAAGTCCTCCAGGGCATCGTTAAGTGTCCGGTGAAGTACGTTGACGATTTATTCGGGGACAAAGCCAAAGACGCTATCAAGAATCTTCAAAATGGCGAAATTTTGGTGTTGAAAAACGTGCGCAGTTGGGCTGCAGAGACCAAAAGCGGTACCCCTGAGCAACAATCTAAAACCCAATTGGTGCAGGGTCTGGCTCCCCTTGCAGATCTATTTGTTTCTGATGCTTTCTCTGTTGCTCATCGTGGACATGTGTCGATGGTGGGTTTCACAGCTGTTTTGCCCTCAGCAGCGGGACGTATTATGCAACGAGAATTGGTTTCGCTTAGCAAAATTATTGAAACCCCTGAGCATCCTTGTGTTTATGTTATGGGGGGCGCCAAAGCTGACGATAGCCTAGAAATCAGCAAATATGTGCTTAGTAATGGTGTAGCTGACTACATCTTAGTTGGGGGCGTAACTTCTCAGTTGTTTTTGGCAGCTAAGGGCGTTAGCTTAGGAAAACCAGCAATGGAGTTTTTAGCCAAAAAAGAACTCCTACAATTTGTGGATGGTATCAAGTCATTGATGACAGAGTTCGGAGACAAAATAGTTGTTCCAGTGGACGTTGCGTTAAACTTTGGAGATAAACGCAAAGATGTAACAATTAGTATCTTACCCACCGACTATCAAATTTACGATATAGGTTACCAGACCGCCTCTAACTATGCTGATATCATTGCTAAAGCCAAATCCGTTGTTGTAAGTGGTCCCATGGGTGTTTATGAAAGCCCAGAATTCTGTTATGGTACCAAAGCAGTCTTGGAGGCCGTAGCCGATAGTACAGCCTTCAGTTTAGCAGGTGGTGGAAACACCATAGCCGCCATCCAAGAATATGGGTTAACCAGTAAAATTAGTTATATCAGCACTGCTGGGGGGGCTCTCATCGAGTTTTTGATGGGCAAAAAGCTTCCGGGTGTTTTAGCCTTAGAGAACGCAGTCCGGACAAAGAAAATTTAGCTGCTTATTTTTTTGAACCCTTTTTTCTTACCCAGTAGAGCGCAACCACAAGTGATATTGCAACTACAGCAACAATAACACCTAATATGATGAACAGAAGATTTGTTGAGTACTCAACAAAGTTACGGTCTACCTCTGCTGTTGCGGTTTCGCCAGCAGTATTGTAGGCGACTGATTTGATTGTGTGAATGCCGTTTGTGTAGTCTGCTGTGTTAAATGACCAGCTATATGGGGTTGTTGTTGCGTTTTGTTGAAGTTGATTATCGAGGTAAAACTCCACATATGTTACGTCATATGAAACCTGCGCGGTGATTGTCCATTGGCCGCCAATATTATTTCCTATACCCAATCCGTTGTTCTTATACCAACTCAAGCTAATTGTTGGATTGGCCCAAACTGCGTTGGAAGAAAGAGCCAAAACTAAGCAGACCATGAATATACACATTATTTTTGTGCTTGACCTCATCTTTAACCCTTCTTGGTTTTTTAATGAGCAAAGGAAAAAATAAACATCTCTCATAAATAACTGTCCACAACTGTTAGCTATGAACAGAAACAGGTGAAAACCTACTTCCAAAGAAGAAAATTCTGCTGATTGGTGACGCAAGCTTTTTAGGGTGTGTTCCTTTCGCAAATTACCATTCATTCAGCTAATGTTTAGGTGTCCAGATGAGTCAACCCTACAGCCAGCAACCAGATAAAGCAGTTTCTGCGTTGGGTTCCAACTCCGAACAAGGCTTAAGTGAATCTGAGGCAGCAACTCGGTCGGCTAGATACGGCAATAACGAGTTGGTTAAGCAGGTGCAAATACATTTTCTGGACATTCTGCGGGAAGAAATTACTGAGCCTATGATTTTGCTGTTAGTTGCAGTTGGTGTCTTATACAGCATTTTGGGCAGCTTAGAAGATGCTGCAACTATAATAGTCATAATAATCCTTCTCGTTTTGGCTGAGGTTTGGAATGAGTATCGCGCCAAAAGATCAGTTGCAGCACTTAAACAGCTTGCTCCACCAACTGCCATTGTGCTTCGAGACGGGCGGTCTGTGGAGGTTCAAACAAAGTTAATCGTTCCAGGTGATATTTTACTTTTAAATATTGGACAACGGGTACCTGCGGATGCTCGGATTCTGGAAGCTTTCGACTTTGAAGTTGACGAGTCCTCTCTGACGGGTGAGTCGTTCCCAGTCGTCAAAGACGCCAAAATGGTTTTACCAGCCCAAACACGCATAAACGACCAAACTAATATGGTGTTCACGGGAACTATTGTCACCAGGGGGAGAGCTAAAGTACTCGTAACCCAAACGGGTGTGGCTACGGAACTCGGCAGAATCTCGGGAATCACAATAGCGGCGAAGGAACCCAAGACACATTTGCAGCTTGCTATGAAGCAACTCTCCAAATCTTTGGTGTGGGTGGCTTTGTTCTTTGCGGTACTAATTCCTGTGCTCAGTTTTGTGCGCGGTTTGCAGCCCAGTCCCGGAGAAGCCGTTCTTTATGGGCTGTCGTTGGCGTTTGTGGTTATTCCAGAGGAACTTCCCATAATTATTACGATGGTACTTGGCGTTGGTAGCTACGCCCTCTCGCGCAGAGGGGTAATCGTTAAGCGATTGCGCGCCGCAGAAACACTCGGTAACGTTACCGTCATCGCGACTGATAAAACAGGTACCCTAACGGAGAACAAGATGCGGGTTGAGCATCTCTACTTCGACGGGAAAGTGCAGAGCTCAGTCGAATTTAAAGAAAATGAAAGGGCTGCTCTACGCACAGCCTTTTTGGCTAGCGATGCCATTCACTCCAAAACCGACACCTTGGGCAATCCGATGTCCATGGCTATTCTGGACTTGCTTAAAGAAGCAAACGGAGATTCAAAGAGCCTCTCAGTGGGCTGGATGCTCAAGGACGCATTAAGTTTTGATGTAGAGCGAAAGATGGCTTCTTATGTTTACCAATACGGCACGTCTTTGGTAGTGCTTTCGAGTGGTGCGCCAGAGAAGGTGCTGGCTAAATCAACACGGTTGCTTTTGGAGGGGAATGAAACTTCGTTCACAGATGAGTTCCGAGGTTCCATTTTTGATATTATAGGTCAAATGGCTCAGGCTGGCGAGCGTCTCCTTGCTTTCGGTTACCACCGCCTGTCACCTGAAGAAGTTTCTGATAAAGAACTCTGGGAACAGGACTTGGTTTTGGTGGGAATAGTCGGTTTTTTGGACCCTCCTCGCCCTGAAGTTAGAGAGGCCATTATCACCTGCCAGCGGGCAGGCATAAAAGTGCTTATGATTACTGGAGACCACCCCCAAACCGCCATAGCGATTGCAAAGCAGGTTGGAATTGATAGTAGTAAAGTCTTGACGGGACCAGAAATTGTTGCAATGTCCAACGGTGAAATAAAGGATGCTTTCAAAAACACTTTTGTTTATGCGCGAGTTACGCCGGAGGATAAGCTACGGCTAGTGCGTTTGCTTCGGGAAAGCGGAGAAATTGTGGCGGTTACAGGCGACGGCATAAATGATGCCCCAGCCCTAAAAGAAGCCCATATAGGAATTGTCATGGGCATCCGCGGAACTGACGTGGCCAAAGAGGTGGCCGACATGATCCTGGTCGATGATAACTTCGCTACCATAAAAACCGCTGTCAGCGAAGGTCGCCGACTCTTCAGTAACCTGCGCAAAGGCGTTCGTTACTACCTCGCCTGTAAAATTGCATTGGTTTCTATTTTTCTTGTCCCTATCTTATTGGGGATTCCACTACCCTTTGCTCCTATCCAAATAATTGTACTAGAGCTTTTCATGGATCTTGCTGCATCGGCTACATTTGTCGCTGAACCTCAGGAACGTGGTGCCATGCGGAAACCACCCAGTAACCCAGCGGAACGCTTTATGAACTACCAGATGTTGCGTACAATATTCTTAGGAGCCTTGGGCTTGTTCATAGCTGTGACTGTAACCTACCTGTTTACTTATTACTCGTCAATTGTAACGATGAGCGTAAATGATGCAACGATATATGCCAGAACGGTTGCGTTTGCTACTTGGATGTTCGGGCACATATTTTTAGCGCTTAATTTCCGCTCAGAAAGCCAGCCTTTGCTAAAGCAGGGGATTCTTTCGAATAAGGTTATGGTTTTATGGGCTTTGGTGGTTGTTACTGTTCTTGCATTAGCTACTTCGCTTCCAGCTGTTCAAACGGCGCTGCAAATAACTGCTTTGCAGATAATGAGTTGGTTGATGATTGTTGTGGTAGCGTTTGCTGCAACTTTTTGGATGGAAATTGTTAAAATACGCCGTGGTAACTTGTAGGGTTAATTTGTTTTTTGGTGTTGTTTCATAGGTTTTATTAGCATTTTGTAACAAAAGGAAATAGCGTCTGTGAATACGCTTGCAACCTGAGCGAAACAACGTTGCTTTCCCAGTTGATTCAATCCGTTTCTTATCGATAATTCTTGTTATTCTTCTCCATTGTAGAGTTCCCTTATCGGATCCCAGGTGTAATCAATTCGACAGTTATCTTCAACTGGTTTGTAGCTGATGTTTGGGCAGCGTTTGGGTATCTTGGTGTGCCCCTCTTTGTCATGCTGACCGGTTCTTTGCTTTTGGATCCTGTAAAAGTTAATGATCCCTTGCGAGTGTTTTTTAAAAAACGGTTCAATCGAATTGGGTTGCCGCTTATATTTTGGACGGTAGCATATTTCGCTTGGAGTTATTATATTCATAATAAACCCCTTACATTTGCCAGTGTCTCGGAAGGTCTCATTTCAGGTGCTTACTCTCATCTTTGGTTTCTGTATTTGCTTATTGGTTTATATCTTGTCACGCCATTCTTGCGTATTCTGGTCAAAAACCTCAATTACAGAATGCTAACGTACCTATTGGTGATCTGGTTTGCTGGAACGGTTGCAGTGCCGCTTATTCACACATTCACTGACTTCAATTATAATCCAGTTATGGTGATTATTGTTGGTTGGGTGGGCTACTTCATCTTAGGTATTTACCTTATTAAAGCTAAAACGCGACCATACAAGCTATACATCCTCTTTCTCTTCGGTTTGTTAGTGGCCATTTTGGGTGACTGGCTTGTTACTGCTTCATTCGGCGAAGATTACACGGGCTTTTTCCATGGCTACCTTAGTTTCAACATGATAATTTCATCCGTCGCCCTTTTTACGCTCTTTACCCTTCCCTAAAAATAAAGCGGAGAGTCGGTACGGCTTCGTTAACCGTTTTATCCATTGGGTTGGACAGAATACCCTTCCTATTTACTTAATCCATGTTATGGTTTTAGAGACCATACAACTAGGACTCTTCGGTATCACACCCATCTATACAAGTAACCCACTAATTGATGTTCCAATGTTAGCATTCCTGACATTTTCGTTGTCAGCACTTATAATCTATCCATTGGGGAAGATTCCCATAGTGAAAAAAATCATTGGTTGAACATTTCTACGGACTGATAAACTGAAAAAATTCTTTTTTTACTTTCAGTTTTTTTGTGTTTTTGCATTAATTTTATTAATAATGGCCTCCAGGTATCTGGGCATCATCAGGGTGGGAATGTGTGGAAAATAAACCTGAGAATAAACCTGTAGCTGCTTTCTCGGTTAACTCAGTCCGCACAATCGCCATCGTAATGGTTATTCTTGTTCACTCATCAGGGTTCCCCTATAAAATTCCCGGCGAAGTTACCCAACTAGTCACGCTTAACTGGTTCACAGCCGACTTTTATGGTGCCATAGGCTATCTTGGGGTGCCTATATTTGTAATGCTAAGCGGACTTTTGCTTTTAACGCCCGACAAAGCCGATGAACCCTTAACAATGTTTTATAAGAAACGTTTTAACCGCGTAGGGATACCACTGGTTTTCTGGTCACTGTTATTTTTTATTTGGAGCTTTGGCGTTCATGATTTGCCAGTTTCTCTTCAAAGTGTTGAGCAGGGATTGCTTTCTGGCTCCTATCCACTTCTGTGGTTTCTATACATGATAATTGGTTTGTACATCCTGACTCCTATTCTGCGGGTGCTAGTTAAACATCTTGACCGATCGAAATTCACCATTCTAATGGTTCTATGGTTAATCAGCGCTGTTAGCGTCCCCTTCATTCATACATTCACTACTTTTGATTTTAACCCCGTCATGTTTATGTCGTTTGACTGGGCGGGCTACTATCTTCTGGGAATTTATATTCTGAAAACTAAGATACGGACTACCCGAGTTCTATTGGTAGGTTTGGTAGGATTCTTAGTGGCTGTTTTTGGTGCCTGGTACGTGACTGCATGGTATGGCGAGGCGTATACTTCCTACTTTCATGGCTATCTAAGCCTTAACATGATTGTTGCATCCGCTGCCTTGTTTCTGTTTCTAATCCGCATCCCCAGAGAGAAGCTCGAGGGTAGCAATCGTATCATCAAACGTTTTGTTGGATGGATTGGGCAAAATACATTGCCTATTTATCTCATCCACATCTTGGTTTTAGAGTCTCTTCAATTGGGCCTTTTAGGCTTTCTGTGGCCCTACACAGGCATTTCATTGGTGGATGTTCCTGTACTTACAGTTGTCACTTTTGCATTAACCATCGTCATTATCTATTTAGTTAAAAAAATTCCCTATGCGGCCAAATTGATCGGCTAATCCTTATGCTAAACTTAATCCAGGGTAGCACTTAACTTTTTAATCTCAAGCAATCAATAGATACCGTAAGAGAGGGAGATGTATGCCGATAAAATATCTTGAAGCGCCTGAAATAAAAAAACAGGTTGACCAGTTAGCTGAAGAATGCGAATTCTATCATGTTGTGCCCCAATTTGTTTATTGTGTGCGCAGTCGAGGCTCCAAAGCTCGTCGTACCATCGCCCGTATTCATGGCTTAGGGAAAATCTGGCAGGGCGTTTTAAATCGGCCGCCTTCCTATACTATCGAGGTCATCTCGGAAATCTTCGACAAAATGTCTCCCGAGGACAAGGAACGAACTCTTATTCACGAGCTCATGCATATCCCGGGTGGTTTCAGTGGTGGTTTTCGTCCCCACAAGGGTTATGTGGAACGCAAAAACGTTGAGATGGTTTATAGAAAGTTACAGTGTGACCGCGCAACGAAGCGGCAAAAAACACTTTTCCCCAAATAATCACTATATGATTTGCTTAAGGTTTTTAAGCTTCCAGCACTAGTTGGCAAGAAAAAGAAAACTTCGCTGCAGAACGGGGTATGGCTATGAAACACGTTATGAAAACTCTAAAACACAACGGCATTTATGTTCCCCCTTATGATTATAAAGGTTTCAGTATCAAAATTGCTGGACAAAAAGTTAAGCTATTACCGAAGAGCGAAATGATGGCGATGGCTTGGACGCGCAGAACCCTCTCAACTACAATACCGCCGCCTGACACAGTTTTTACAAAAAACTTCATGAGGGAATTCCTAACAAAACTCAAGGAAGAAAACCCCAAAGCTGCATTCCTAGACAATTTCATCCCAAGCTACCTGACAAGTATAGAAGCGCCACAAACAGTAAAAGGCTGTGAAGCCCAAAGCGGGGGAATAGACTTCGCCGAAATTATTTCTTTTATTCTCGAAGAGAAAGCCAAGAAAGAAGCTCTGACCAAAGAAGAGAAGAAGCAGCAGGCGGAAGAGCGCAAAGAAAAACGCTTAGACTTCAAAGAGAAATATGGTTACGCTGAAGTGGATGGGCAACGTTTGGAAGTTGCAAACTGGACTGCTGAGCCTAGTTGCCTCTTTGCGGGACGTGGTGATCATCCGCAGCGGGGCAAATGGAAAGAAGGTCCCTGTGAAGAAGATATTATCCTGAATTTAACTAAAGACAAGCATGGCAACCTCATCGAGCCACGTCCAGAGGGCAATTGGAAAGATATTGTTTGGGAACCCAATAAAATGTACGTGGCAAAATGGATTGATAAACTTACAGGCAAAGTCAAGTATGTTTGGTTCAGCGATACGGCTTTTTTGAAACAAAATCGTGAAAAAGAGAAATTCAAGAAAGCAGAAATCTTGGGAAAGCAAATCAAGCAAATAGAAGCTCATATTCTCAAGAATTTGAGTTCAAAAGAGGAAGACCGTCGTAAAGTCGCAACTGTTTCATGGCTGATTTTAGTGCCGAACATGAGGGTTGGTGACGAAAAGGATCCTGATGAAGCCGACACTGTAGGCGCTATTACGCTTCGCTCCGAGCATATTACAATCAATGCTGACACACTTCACTTTGACTTCCTTGGTAAAGACTCAGTTAGATGGGTAAAAGACTACAAAGCTCCACCTATAGTAATTCAAAACATAAAGAAATTCAAAGCAGAGCAAGAAGCAGACCCAAAATTGGAATATCTTTTTCAAGGTATAGACAGTAAAAAAGTTAGCCGCTTCCTAAGCGAAAGAATGCCAAAACTTACAGCCAAAGTTTTCCGTACCTGGCGCTGCACAAAAACCGTCAAGGAAGAATTGGAGAAAAGCGGCGTAACTAAAACCGACCCAGACTACAAAAAGAAGTATGCCGCTAAGATGGCGAACTTCAAAGTTGCGGAAGTAGCGAATCACAAACGCAAAATCCCCCCGACTTTCGACGCCCGGGTTTCCAAAAAGGAGGAGAGTCTCAATAAACTCCAGCAGCAGCTCAAAGTAAAGAAGAAAGAAGGTAAGAAAGTTGAGTCGCTGCAAGTCCGTATTGAACGCGCTAAACTCGACATCGAACTTACCAAACTAACTCGAGAGTATAACCTTGGCACTTCACTAAAGAGCTACATTGATCCCACTGCATATGTAAAGTGGGCAAAAAAAGTTAAGTTTGACATTGAAAAATTTTACCCTACAACGCTCCGGAGCAAGTTTAGTTGGGCGCTCCAACAAAAGAAAACTACAGAAGTCTGTGAATCTGAGTGCATAGTGCCTTGAGCGTCAAAGAAACCAAAGACGGCGTTGTACTCTCTATTTTTGTTAAACCCAACAGTCCAAATTTTAAAATTGAAGTAAACTCTACTGAAATTGTTATCTACGCTACCCAGGAACCAGAAAAAGGCAAAGTGAACAAGGAAATCATCAAGGAGTTAACAAGGCTTTTTCATTCACAGGTTGAGCTTGTTTTTGGTTTTACATCCCGGGAGAAAAAACTGCTTATCAAGGGCACAGACAAAGAAAAAATCCATCGGATTCTCGCTATTTAATTATGATCTCTTTTTGTTTGAGAGATTCTAAAAGCAAAATAGAGAACATGAAAAAGTGGTTAAAATTGAATTGTTACTTTTATTGGCTTAAAATTTGAGATCCTGACTCGGATTCACATTTTGGTATGAAATAATCTTAGGGTTTGGTTATTGGCAAAATTTAAAAGGTTAATAACACTAACGCTTGATGAGTAGATTAACATGAGAGCAGACCCGAAAACTCAAGCTGAAGTAACCCAAGCCTTCAAAGGGATGTTTGAAGCGTACAAAAAACAAGATCTCCCAGCGACACTTTCGTTTTGGGCACCTGATTCAGATGTTTTTGCCCTCGGTTCAGGCGCGGACGAAAAAGGTTTAGGATTAACTCAGCTCACTGAGAGCCTTAAGCGGGATTGGGCTCAGGGTACGGTGCTGTCAATTGGTGTCAAGGATTTTTTGGTTTCTGCCGCTGGTTATGTTGCGTGGTTCTCGGCAGATATTACTTTCCACGGTAAAGTCGGTGAAGGTAAGTTTGATTTAGCTACAAGGTTAACAGGAGTTATAGAGAAACGCAACGGTAAGTGGTTATGGGTTCAGATGCACCTCTCGGTGCCGAGTAGCACACAGGAACCAGGAAGGTCGTGGCCTAAACCTTAAATCTTTGATATTACGAAAATCGAAATATGACTTATAAGGCCCAAAAGCCTTTCTTGTTTTAAGAACAAGAGAGGGACTTACACCCTCACCTTACCCCAAGGCTTCTAAAATTTTATGTTTGCTTACTGCTCTATTTTTAGTTAAGTATCGGATGTCTTAATTTTATGGGAAACGCCTTGGATCGGTATCTATGTCTACAATTGTGGGTTTATCAGATTTCAGCGCCTTATCCACTGCTTTTGGTAAATCTGTAGGTTCAACTACTTTGATGCCTAAACCTCCTGAATTCTCTGCGAAGTTGGCGAAGCTGAAATCATGCAGATCGGTTTGCCAGTCTTTGTAGCCTTCTACTTTCTGCTCCTGCATAATCATCCCCAAATGTTTGTTGTTGATAACAAATACCTTAATGGGCAAACCATATTTGTGCGCTGTTAAGAAGTCACCCAGCATCATCGTTAAGCCGCCGTCACCAGTTATGCACACTATTTGTCGCTCTGGGTATGCGAATGCTGCTGCCAATGCTCCCGGTAAGCCAAAACCCATAGTGGCCAAAGTGCCGCTCATAACCATCTTCTGGGTGCGTTTCATGCGGAAGTTACGTCCAAACCACCAGCAGTTCTCGCCCACATCAAGTGAAATCACTGCATCAGAAGCGATTTTTTCGGTGAGCACCTTCATGATAAAGGGTGGCCTAATGGGTTTGGCCGAAGCGTCAGCTTCCCTTTCCAGTTGTTTTTCCCATGTTTGTTTTAGTCGTTCAACCTCGGACAAATAAGCGGCGTTGTTTTTTCTACTTACTTTCTGGGTTAATTTAGGAATCAAAACGGCGCTGTTGCCCAAAAGTCCGACTTCTGCAGGATAGCGACGAGCAAGCATCAATGGATTAATGTCGATTTGTACCAAACGTTTCTTTGGAATTTGCGATAGATCTGCGAAAGATGACCCAATTGCGATGAGTAGATCGGTTTTCTCCATTAGTTCCCCCGCAGCAGTGGAACCTACGCCGCCGTGGCAGCCGACATAAAGTGGCTCTGAATCGTCCACAAAACCTTTTGCTCGGAAGGTCGAGATAATCGGTGCTCCGATTTTTGATGCAAACGCGAGTAGCTTTGTGCCTTGTCCTCTGCAACCGAAACCCATCAGAATCACTGGACGTTCAACGGTGTCAATCGTTTTGGCAGCTTTTTCAATCGCCCAGTCTTCCTGTCCATATGCCATGTTGGGCATTCTACCTTCAAACGATAAAATCTCTGCTTCATAAGGCAGCTTTTGTACATCGTTTGGGATGCCGATATGAGCCACCCCTTGGTCTAACAGTGCATGTTTGATAGCGAGGGTTGCTAATGAGGTGGTTTGGTCTTCGGTCATGAGCGTTTTGTTATAGACTGTGAGTGGATCAAAGAAGGCTTGTTGGTCAATTTCCTGTAGAGAGCCTTTTCCAATTAGTTTTCTTGGAACCATACCTGTTAACGCTAAAACGGGTGCATGGTCAAGTTGTGCATCATAGAGTCCTGTAACAAGGTTTGTGGCACCTGGACCTGAAATCCCGAGAACCGCTGCTATATGACCAGTTAGTTTGCCATACGCCGAAGCCATAAATGCAGCTGCTTCTTCGTGGCGTACTTGAATGTATCTGACCTTTCCTTCAGTTTTACGGATAGCCTCTACGATGCCCAGGGTTGAGGTGCCTGGGATACCGAAGACAAATTTGACTCCCCAGGACGCGATTTGGTTAATGAGCACGTCGCTGACCGTTTGTTCCACTTTCTTGTCAATCTGGTTTTCCTGTGTTTGAGATAGAAGCACAAAGGCAGATTTAGGGGCGCCACAAATGGGGCAAACCCACTCAGGAGGTAAATCTGAAAACTTTACTTTCTCTTTTGCTTCATCATAAACCCAGTTGCAGACTGTGCACCGATACTTAGACATAACTGTCCCCCAAAAACAGGTAACTATTTGTTTTCACCCTTATCAGCTTATTGGAAAAACCAAAACCTAACCAAAACATCGAACAATTCATAAACTGCGCACTTCAAATATTCCTAACAGAGGAATGATTACTTTGGAAAATTTGGATGTCATTATTATTGGCGCTGGTTCAGCAGGTTTAGCCGCAGCTATTTACGCTGTCCGAAGTGGACTCAAAACATTGGTTTTGGATGAAAAATTTGCAGGCGGAACTATTAGCGACGCCCCGACCATCGTCAACTACCCAGGCTTTGCTGAAATTAGCGGTGGTGAACTTGCTCAAAAAATGACGGAGCATGCGCGTAAACTTGGTGCCATCATCCACGATATCGAAGCCGTTACTGCCTTAAGTCTTCAAGCCGAAGCAAAAACAGTAACCACTACCTCGTCAAACTACCAAGCCAAGGCCGTTATTATCGCAACTGGCTCGCATTACAAGGAAATAGGAGCCAAGGGGGAAGCTACCTTCAAGGGCAGAGGGGTTAGTTATTGTGGCGTCTGCGATGGACCATTCTTTAAGGGAAAAAATGTACTTGTTGTGGGCGGCGGTAACTCAGCCTGTATCACTACCTTGTACCTTTCTGGCTTGGCTTCGCAGGTAACGGTAGTTCATAGGCGCGAAACGTTTAGAGCAGAAGAAACTCTTGTTAAAGACATAACCAGTAAACCCAATGTGCATATTCTCTGGAACACGGAGATTCAAGAAATTAAAGGTGATAAACAAGTACGCTCCGTGAGTTTAATCAATAACGCTTCAGGAAAAACCGTTGAACTCGAAGTGGATGCTGTGTTTGTTCAGGTCGGCGAAGCTCCAAACAGCCAACTCGCAATCGAAAGTGGTATTAAAGTTGATGACCATGGTTACATTAAAATCGACATACGCCAACACACCAACTTACCTGGTGTTTTTAGTGCGGGCGATGTGACCAATCATCCCGTAAAGCAGGTTGGGACCGCCGTGGGTCAAGGTATTACATCGGCTCTAGAGGCCTACGCATTTATTCGTCGCCCATACTACAAGAAATAAGAGTCTAAAGATTTCTTAAATTTGGCAGCATTTGTTTAATCTTGATATTTGAATTTTGTAAAATCTGCGGCGGATTTTTTTTACTCAAAATACAGTAAATATTACGTTTGGTAAACCTGGGCTATATAAGGGATTTTCACATTTTTCAGAGTAAGGATTATATCGTTCAAAAAACCTCTTTGCGGTAAAGGCTTTTAGCATTTATGCTAAAGCATCGCATATTGGAACGCTGAGTGGTTAACGATGAGTGAAAAATGTCTCGCCGTAGTCGAGGTTAATCAGGATTTATGCAGTCGTTGTTATGTTTGCCAATCGATTTGTCCGTATGAAGCCATAAAACGTGACTCCTCAGGCAAAGTGGACATTAATATAGAGGAATGCCAAGTATGCGGCATATGCTATAGTGCTTGTCCAGCTTCAGCAATAAAAATGCAGTACTATACCTACGATAACTTAACAGAGTACCTCAAAGAAGCCCAAACAAAAGTCCCCAGCTCAGAAACATTAGTTTTAATGTGTAGAGGGAACTCTCCTAACACAGGTGAAGTCAAGGATATCCTTGACGACCAAGGGCTAAGCGCTGATAATTATATATCACTTCGATTGCCATGTGCAGGCCGAGTCCCAACCGATTTTATCTTTGCAGCCCTAAATATGGGCATAAAAAATATTGTTTCAATCCAATGTGAAGATCCTTTTTGCCGCTATAAAGAAGGCACTAAAATCAACACACGCCGGCTGGTTTTGGCGCGCAATGTTCTTAAACAGCTTGGTTACGACGAAAATGCTGTGAGAATTATTAAGTTCAGCCGCAAGGCTGTTTATGATGTTCTTGAATGTGTGGGTTGTGATAAATGTGTCTTCATCTGTCCTTATGACGCAATCAAGTTTGAATCATTCGCCACCCCAAAAGTGGATCAGGAAAAATGTGTCGGTTGTGGTGCGTGTCAGCTAGTTTGTCAACACAAGGCTATTCAAGTTAAAGGTTTCGAGTTCGAGAATGTGCTTAACCGCTACAACGCAGTTGCAGAACAACTTAAAGCCAAATTAGATAAACCTGCTGTTTTGGCTTTCATCTGCCAGTGGTCTGAGTTTTCGGCGCTCGATAACCCTACCGATGTTTTTGTAGGGAAAAACGTTATGGCACTTGAGGTTCCATGCTTCAAATCCCTCGACCCAGTCCATGTAGTCAACGCTTTTGATTGCGGATTTGACGGTGTAATAGCTGTGGTTTGTGCATCTAAAGATTGTAAACTCCAAGAAGGAAGAGATACTGCTGAGCGCAACTTGGGTGTGTTGCTTGATGTTTTAAAAAAGAAAGGGCTTTTGGAACGTTTCGAACTTTATGAAGAATCTCCGCGGTGTCAAGGTGAATTCCAAAAAGCGCTGAATGATTTCTATCAGAAAATCTCCAAGTTACCTAAACAGGAATCGAAAGTGGAGGCTAAAGCAGAATGTACAAGATAATCAGTAAAACCATGCTCGTTCCCAAAATCGTGCTTTTCGAAGTTGAGGCACCAGATATCGCCTCAAAAGCAAATGCAGGTCAATTCCTGATGATTATACATGGAAAAACAGGTGAACGCATCCCTCTTACCATCTGTGGCTATGATATTGTGAAAGGTACTATTTCGTTTGCGTTTCATGAAGTCGGAAAATCGACTCAGTCCCTGGGAAAACTAGAAATGGGTGAAGAAATCGATAACGTTACGGGTCCGTTGGGGAATCCTTCAGAGATTAAGAACTTTGGGAAAGTTCTTTGCATTGGGGGCAGCGTTATGATTGCGCCGCTTCTTTTGCAGGCTAAAGTAATGAAGGAAGCTGGGAATCATGTGACTACAATCATCGGTGCCCGAAGCGAGGAATTTATAATGATGGAAGAGGAAGCCCAAAAATATAGTGATCAAGTTATTATCGCTACCGATGATGGCAGTAGAGGCTACACGGGCTTAGCTTTTTTGCCTGAATTGCTTAAGAAAGAAAAGTTTGACCGTTGTGTAGTCATGGGGCCAGTCATACTTATGAAAGATGCCAGTGAAATCACCAAGCCCTTTGGTATCCCGACCATAGTCACTACCACACCAATTATGATTGACGGTATGGGCATGTGCGGGGTCTGTCGTGTTACAGTCGGAGGAAAAATGCTCTTTGGTTGTGTAGATGGACCAGAATTTGATGGTCACCAAGTTGATTTTGACGAGTTAATTCTGCGCCAACGTACAATGCTTCCTGAGGAACGGTTAAGCAGTGTGCTCGCAGAAATACATGGAGGTTGTAAGTGTGGTAGAAACAAAGCCTAGACCCAAATTGAGTAAGAAATCTGTAGAAATGGCAAAGCAAGAGCCTCATGTGAGGGCTAAAAATTTTGATGAAGTTGCATTAGGCTACACGGAAGAGCAAGCGCTAGAAGAAGCTAACCGTTGCTTGCAATGTCCCAACCCGCTTTGTAGAAGTGGCTGCCCCGTAGAGGTTCCAATTCCACAATTCATCAAATGTATCAAAGACAAGAATTATGCTGAGGGCATTCAAGTTATTAAAAGTAAAAATGCATTACCGGCTGTCTGCGGACGTGTATGCCCGCAGGAAGTGCAGTGTCAAGCCAAATGTGTTATCGGTCGAATGGGCGAACCAGTGGGCATTGGACGGCTAGAACGGTTTCTAGCGGATTGGGAACTGAAAAATGGATCACATCTCCCACCAAAGGCAAAGCCGACTGGTAAAAAAGTCGCTGTTGTCGGTGCTGGACCAGCAGGATTAACCGTTGCGGCAGATCTTGTTAAGCTCGGGCACGAAATCACTATGTTCGAAGCTCTCCACGTTGGCGGTGGGGTGCTCTCATATGGTATTCCTGAATTCCGATTGCCCAAAGCTATCGTGCAAAACGAAGTTAACTACGTTCAGAATCTTGGTGTAGATTTACGATTAGGAAACTTGGTAGGCAGAATTCACACTATCCCTGAACTCATGAAAAATGGTTATGACGCGGTTTTTATCGGCAGCGGTGCAGGCCTACCCCAATTTACCGGTGTTCCAGGGGAGAACTTTAGTGGTGTCTATAGTGCCAACGAATTTCTTATACGTGTCAACCTGATGAAAGCCTTCAAATTTCCTGAATATGACACTCCCATTCGCATAGGTAAAAAGGTTGTAGTGATCGGCGGCGGCAACGTTGCTATGGATTGCGCAAGAAGTAGTATGCGTCTAGGCGCTAATGTTTGTCTGCTTTATAGACGTGGACGTGAAGAATTGCCCGCTCGTCAAGAGGAAATAGAGAACGCTGAAGAAGAGGGTTTGGTCTGCAAGTTCTTAGCGTCTCCTTTGGAATTTTATGGTGACGACAAAGGCTGGGTTAAAGCCATGAAATGTATCGTTATGGAGTTGACTGAACCGGATGCTAAGGGTCGACGTGGAGTTAAAACGATTCCTGGCAGCGAATTCGTTATGGATACCGATACTGTTATCATCGCTATCGGACAAACTCCCAATCCAATTATCCAACGCACAACTGAAGGCTTACAGAGCGACCCAAGACACGGTACTATCTGTGTTAATGATGTAGGCAAAACAAGTTTGGATGGGGTTTATGCGGGCGGAGATGTCGCTACAGGTGCGGCTACTGTTATCAGCGCAATGGGCGCTGGTAAACGCGCAGCCAAAGCAATGCATGAATACTTGACCAACAAAAAATAGGGTTAAAATCTTCCCTATTCTTTCCATTAAATGGAATTTATCTTTTTTTCTGATCAAAAGCCAAGTTGACTTTTCAGTATTGTAAATCCGGTTTTACAACCAACCTGATTCTTTATGGGAAGTTCTTTGGTAACTGATTTTGGGTAATCACTTAACATCGTTTTTAGACTTTGCAACCAAACTTGGGCTTATTATGCAAAACTTTATAACAGCGCCGAGCGTTTTGAGTTTCTAAAAAGGTAAAAGCAAATGAAATTCGGCACATACATGTTTGAAGCAAAGAAAGTTCCAGGCTTCGACTTTGACCTTTTCCGGGTAAAACCTGAAGTCGGCAGACGAATGCCCCCCAAAGCTGACATGCACAGCAACGTTGCAATCTTCGGAGACAACGTAACGGCGCGCCTACATCCAGACTGGATCAGCCAATCAGACCTTGGTCCAGCTTGGAGAACAAATGACAACTTCAACGTCCGATGGGAAGTTCTCTGCGCAACCCAACCAGAACACAGAGCAGAACAACTAGACTACATGGAAGATGTCGCACGTAAAAGCCAGGGTGTCTGGCTAAATAGCATACACTTCGCTGAACACCACCACTGCATATGCCCACGCTGTAAAGATCTACACGCAAAAAGCGGTTTATCCTGGTATGAATGGAGACGCAAAGAAGTCACAGACTACATGACAGCAACAAGCGATCGCGTACGCAACAAAGCAAAGAAACCACTCTACATTGGTGTCCTACCAGACCCAGTCACCAACTATGAACGCTTCGGCGTTAACTTTGATGACCTCAACCCACTAACCGACGAATTTCTCGTCGTTATGTTCAGCAAAAACTACGCTACCCCCTGGTATTGGGAAATGCTCACCCGTAACTTCAAGAAACTCTTTAAAGACGTCAAGTTAAACATTGCACTCTATGTTATCGGTCCCGGAGACGATCCAAGAGAAACACCCACAGCAAGTGAACTCCTTACCGTGTCCGTTCGAATGGCGCGAGCAGGTGTTGACGGCATCCTATACCTCACAGACAAAGCAGCTCAGATGCAAGAATTCCAGAAGAAAGCAATTGCAGAGAAAGACACTCGGGAACGCTTAAAGAGCTACGGCGGAAAAGCTGGACAAGAAGTCCTAGACCTAGTTACAAGCTGGGAAAAATTATTCTAAATAAAAAGCTGTAGGCGGTCAACCCTAAGGTTGAATGGCCCAAGCTGCCTTTTTTATTATCTTAATTTCTAATGAATATATCCCAAGTTTTTGTTTTGTGACTCGTTAATTTCCTTCATTGACTCGTACTGGGCTTCCATAAGGATTTTGAGAGCGTCAATGTTCTTTTTGATGCCCTCCAACTCTTCGCCACTTTTTAGTACGTCAGACTTTATCAATTCATCATTAATTTTATCCACAGAAACCTCGAGTACCTTGACTTTGAAGGCGAAAATCTGAAGAGAATATATCAGGCTTAATTGCGAATTCAGCCATTCTAATCGGTCTAGTTCAAAGGTTTTTTTTATGAAAGCTTTTATTTTCTGATCCTCTGAGGCTTCAGGTGACTGCTGAAGCTGCTCATATTTGGCTGCTTGTTTCCAGATGTTTTCTTTGGTTTGCTCAACTGTTTTCTTGAATCGCTTGGAAGTTTTGTCCAGTATCTCTAAAATTTCATCCAATCTAACTCTCTCCACGGTACGCTAACATGCTTTAGCACTGTGGAACAATTATATTAGCTTAATTGAAGTATCAGCACCTCAATTAGCTCTGCAGGTTCCGTTTATTTTTTAAACCAGTTTTTTATTCTTACTATGCAAAAATTTTTACACTTAGTGCGTGGTTTTAGTGAGAAATAGAATAAAAAAATCAAATTATAATTGGACAGCAAATTATTACAGTTTTATAGAACTGTTAAAGAGTTAAGCTTTTAGGGTGCATGCTGCGTAATTCATATCAAGGATTGAAGTGGGGTTAAGATTATGCCTTCGTTAGCCAAAAAGAACGCAGCCAAAAAGAAGAAGCATGAAGAAAAAACTGGAAAGAAATAGCTAACTATCTATTTCACCGAGTTTCTCCTCTAACATCTTTTCTCTTTATTTGTGCTTTTAAAAAGTAGTGTTTTTTGAATTAAGTCCTATTTTTGGATGATTCCTCCTGTTTTCTAAATTTAAGACATGTTGAGCTTAACAGCATCAACTTATTTGCGTGAAGTGCATAGATGATGGTTTTGTGGAAGTTTTGTCGAAAAGAAAAAAGCTCAAGCAGTAATTTGTGGTGGCGGACGCACCCGTTTTCTACCTAACTTAACCCGTAATGCAATGCGGTAGAGTTTTCGTAGTGCCTTAACTAGATACTCTACGGTAGGTGCAGATGAGTAGATGATCGGTATCTGTTCGTATTCGGCTATACGCATAGCTTCTTCATCAGGTGGTGTTTTGTGGAAAACTACTATGCGAGGTTTGAGATTGCTGACTCGTACAATCATCATCGGAAGACTTCCAACGTCAACATTGGTGAAAACCAATACTCGATCCGTCGAGGCGCCGAAAAGCTGTGCATACTCAAGTCCAGAGTAAGCTTCAACTGCTTTTCGACTATCAATAACTGTGTAGCCGTTAACTTCTTTGATGTATTTGTCTTTGCAAGCTACCACTTCGCCACTGATTGCCTTGCATAAATATTCGGCACGTACAGGTATTGGGAATTCACGTAAATCCACTACTGCCATGCTAGGTGAACTGGTAAGTTTAGAAAATTCGCGGATGAAGCGGCTGCCTTTCTGTTCATCAATCAGCAGTAATGACAACACGAATCGACGGATGAATTTGGCTCCGGGGCTTTTTCGCCTGCCGCTTTCATAGTCGCTGACGACAGAAGAGGATAATCCCATGGCTTGAGAGAGGTTTATTTGGGAGACCGCAAAGAGTTCCCGCCATTTCCGCATAGCCGTGCCTGGTCTGCTTGATAGAGTGATTTCTCCTGCTATTCTTCTGGCCAAGATTTCTTTAATGCTGGGTGACACAGACATGAAATGGATCTCCAGTTTTTACTCTTCCCTTCATATATGAGATATAAAACTATACCGTTTTTTCTTTAACTCCAAATTACTGCGAAGTTACTTCAACTTACTTCAATCGATTGCCAATTGAGCTGTTTCAACCAAGTTTATTCTGAGAAGCAAAAACAACTAAAACGTAGCTATTTCGATAGATAAATTAACTAATATCCATACAATCAGCTTTTAGGCTTTGGAAATCGGAAATCCTCTTTATAAGGAAGTTTGCATAGTAAACAGTAACGTTTCGTGGTCTAAAATGGACACAGCGGAACGTTAATACATCGCAAAACAAACAATACAAAAAAAGATGTGAAATACATATGTCTGAAAAAGCTAGTGACGTAATATTTGTTGGAAATAAACCACCCATGAGCTATGTGCTCGCAATTATAACCGCGTTCTCTTCCGGGTCCCAAAAAGAAATAACCCTTAAAGCAAGAGGTCAAGCAATCACTACAGCTGTTGATGTCGCTGAAATCACCAGAAGCCGCTTCATTAAAGACCTCAAAGTCACCAAAATCGCAATAGGAACCGCAGAGATGCCGCCAAGAGAAGGCGAAAATAGGTCTAGAATGGTTTCCACGATAGAGATTACTCTAACGAAAGCATAACCATTACGACCAAAAATAAAGTAGAGAGTTTAGCTCTCAAACCCTTTCAATTTTTATTTGTTCTGAATATATTTTTGGACTTTTGCCACAATTTCCATAAATGCTTTTGTTGCAGCAGAATCCTTTTGTGAGAGAACAAATGGCTTTCCCATGTCTGAGTCAACCCCGACTTTGGGGTCGATGGGTATGCTGCCTAGGAACGCTACACCAGTTTCTTTTGACATTTTTTCGCCTCCACCTGAGCCGAAAATTTCGGTTTTCTTGCCACAGTGAGAGCAGATAAAGCCACTCATATTTTCGACAACCCCTATGGTGGGCATATGCAGAGTTTCTGCAAAGGTTATAGCTTTCTTTACGATGTTGCTTGAAAGCTGTGAGGGCATAGTAACGATTACGACCCCGTCAAGTTCGGGCAGAAGTTGTGCGATACTTAAAGGCTCATCGCCTGTGCCTGGGGGCAAATCTATGAATAAGAAATCAAGTTCTCCCCAGACGATGTCAACGAGAAATTGGCGAATAGCTCGCATCTTTAGCGGTCCACGCCAAATAGCAGGGGCTTGGTCTGCTAAGAAGAAGTCAATTGACATAACCTTCATGTTTAGTGGTCCCTCAACGGGGAAGGCTCCTGCGGGGGTAGCTTTGACCTGTTTTCCCTCAAGACCAAGAAGCCTTGGTACGCTTGGGCCGTGGATGTCGGCGTCCAATATACCGACCTTATGTCCTTTCATGGCGAATGCTGTGGCGAGGTTTACAGTTACTGTGCTTTTGCCTACGCCGCCTTTGCCGCTTATAACGGCGATTTTATGTTTTATTTTTTCCATGCGTTCTTTGAGTTCTTGGCTTTCTTTGTTTTGTTGTTCACGATAAGCTTGAAGTTGAGCCATGTTTCTCTCTAATGACGCCATAAAATATCAACAATCCTGTTTTAAGGTTTGATCTTGCGTAACCTAAAATAGTTTATGGTAACTAATTCACAATAGACACGCCAACAGTTTTGGGTGAAGAATTAATGGTGAACCTTCGAGACATTCAAAATGCAAAAGTCGCAATATCCGATTATGCCAAACATACTCCTCTTTTGCGTTCGATTTTTCTTAGTGACCTCTGTCACGCCGAGATCTATCTTAAACTAGATAATCTGCAGGTTACACATTCTTTTAAAATAAGGGGTGTTATAAACAAACTTCAAAATTTAACGCCCCAAGAAAAAGCCGGTGGAGTTGTAACGGCTTCTGCTGGTAATCATGGGCAGGCCGTAGCTTTTGGAGGAAAAAAGCTTGGTTTTTCCACAAAAATAGTTGTTCCAACAAATACGCCCACAATTAAGGTGGAAGGAATAAGGCGGTTTGGTGCGGAGCTTCTGTTGTTCGGTGAGACTTATCCTGAGGCTGAGGTGAAGGCTAAGCAGTTAGCCCGTGAAGAGGGACGACTCTACATTTCTCCCTACAATGACCCTTTAATTGTTGCGGGGCATGGAACGGCGGGTTTAGAAATTATTCAGGATCAACCAGACACGGATGTAGTTGTGGTTCCTGTTGGAGGTGGTGGGTTGATCTCAGGTATCAGTATAGCCACTAAATCACTCAAGCCTTCAATACAAGTTATCGGTGTGCAGTCTCGAGCTGTACCAATTATGTATGAGTCAATAAAAGCCGGCAGAATTATCCCCCCTCACAGACATGAACCAACAACCATTGCTGAAGGTCTATCTGGCGGTATAGAGCCAGGCTCCATAACCTTCCCTATTATTCAGCAGTATGTTGACAGAGTCATGTTAGTTTCGGAAGAGTCCATTAGACGAGCTGTCTATTTGTTATGCAAATATGAAGGGCAAGTAGTGGAGGGCTCAGGTGTAGCTGGTGTTGCCATGCTGCTTGAAAATAGTAAAGAATTTGAGGGAAAAACAGTTGTTTTGGAGATTACTGGTGGAAACATTGATCCGTCCTTGTTAGAAAGCATAATCGCCCAACAATTAGCAGCTCAGCCGAGTTTGTAGCCTATTTTTCGCAGAAAGCCTCTTCGCTCCACTTTATCGTTCTCTGTCTCTATGCCTTTGCTTTTGTAGCCGTCTATTACGCCGATTATGCCTCTGCCTTGCTCTGTTTCTGCCACCAGCACTTCCAGCGGATTAGCTGTTGCGGCGTAGATAGTGCAAACTTCAGGCACCTTTTTGATTTTGTCGAGAACGTTTAGAGGGTACGCGTTTTTGAGGTAGATGATGAAGCTGTGTCCACAGCTGATTTCAAAGGCTTTTTCGGCCGCGAGAAGCTGTAGTTCCTTATCGTTGTCTTCATTGCGTACAAGGCAGGGTCCGCTGCTTTCACAGAAACCCACACCAAATTTAATGTTAGGTACCGCATTAACCAAAGCCTCGTATAGATCTTCAGCAGTTTTTATAAAATGTGCCATACCCAAAATGATGTTGCATTCTGGTGGTGGTGTGATTTTAACAGTTTTTAAATCCAAGTTTTGTCTCCCAACATATTGGATACATTTTGGGATATAACGTTTTAAAATCAACCTTGGGTTCTATTAATAATCCTATTCCAGCAAGGCTGCAAAAAATTTCGTACAAGTTTTCTATTCAATGATATAGAAGGCGGCTCCATTCAAACTTGATCCCAATAGAAAGTTTTCTGAGGCAAATACGATGAGAGAAGCGCTTCCGTGACACCCAAAAAACCGAACTAAACCAACAAACCTTAACGACTAATTTTCTTTTTTTATTTGTTTATCCCCTGAATTTTGCATGTGTTGAGATTTTTGGTGGCAAAACCTAAATATCAAAGAGATGCATCAATTGGCAAGCACGGGCCGGTAGTTCAGCTGGTATGAACGCTTGACTTGCACTCAAGAGGTCGGGGGTTCAAATCCCCCCCGGTCCACTTCAACATGCTTTTCAACAAACCCCAGTCCTATTTTGCAAGGCTAATTCCCCATTAGCTAAGGAAAAATTATCTCGAGGGTTAATTTCCGTTTAGAGATGGAAACTCTACGATGAAATTCATCCGTTTCACGAATGCTTCCTCAACTTTCCCCCGGCTGGCGAGAATAACGATTCCTTGGTGTTCGTCCAATTTATGTAGCAAATAGTTGACTTCAATATTGTCATACCTGTCATGAGTATCTTTTGCTTCACTACTTTTCCCGAATAAAGCATCAGCTTCGTCGAAAAACAGAACTGCATCAGAATCTTCTGAATCTTTAAAAATTCTATTCAGATTCTTCTCTGTCTCCCCAATATACTTACTGACAACCCTCGAAAGATCAATTTTGAACAAATCAAGTTTCAATTCACTGGCGATGACTTCAGCCACCATAGTTTTTCCAGACTCAGATGGACCTAAAAACAGAATATTGAGACCCTTTCGTTGAGAGTGTTTGTCAAAGCCCCGAGTTTCAGAAGTTTTAGGGTTATTTTTTGCGTAATTGCATATTTTGCGTATTTGTTCTTTCTTATTAACGTGTATAACTAAATCTTTCCAGCTGTGTTGAGGAACAATTTTTGTCGCAAATGACATATTGAATGGACTTCCGTAGACGCGTTTTTTTATGAAGAAATTTCTTCGATCTGAGTGAAGTAGACAAAGGGTGTAACCCTTTGAACCTTTTCTAAATTCCGAGATATCAAGTACTCTCATAGCAAGTTCAATCTTTGCCCGAATTGGGTTTAGCTTGATATCAAAAGCCTCCTCTAAAATTCTCATGTTTTCTATTGAAACAGGAATTGACCGATTGGGACCCCACGTAAAGAGAACAATAGATGATGTGGCGTTTTGAGAGAGCATGATTGATTCAAGAATGGCGAGGCTTGGATGAAGGCCATATTCATCAATTTCTTGGTGTAGATTTGGTTGTATAAGCGGATCGATTGCATCGAGTTCTAAGTTCAAGTTTATTGATTCAACGATTTTGCCTTTAGCTCTCTGCCCCTTTTCCTGCCTTGCTACTTCTTCGCAGTCTGAAGAGAAAAACGTGTGAGTGAGTATCTCAGGATTGTATTGAAAAATAAAGCTCAGAGGATCAAGATCGTCGACGGAAGACTTTGAAGTAGACCTGTCTAAAACTAACGCTCCTTTAACAGTTTTGGATCGGCTTGAAATTAGTGGAACCAAGAAGGCATTCTCCAGAATTAACCGGAAAATTGAAGGCTAAATTGAAGGTTCAGTGGGCTCAGTGACATCGGTGTCTCTTTCCCAACCCTCATTTTCCAACTTTATTCTCTGAATAGCAACAGCGTTTGAGTTAGCATCTAACTCTGGCAGTGCTTGGTATTCCGAAACCCAACAACGATAAATTTTATAGGCTATTGCCATTTGTCCTGCTTCATTGTAGATTTCAATTATTATATCCTTGCGAAAATCCTTAAGGGATACTTCACCGCCCAATCCAGCACCAAAGTTCCATACCTTGTTAGCCCAGTTTTCAAACTCCAAATCATGAGTGACTCCACGTTCTAAAGTGATTGCCTCATACTCGGTGCGACCTGGAGACTTTCTGCTTGAACTTGGATCTCCACCAGATCGATGTTTAACTACCTCAGTGGTTCGTTTTAAAGCTGACATTTTGCTCAAACCAGCGACATATTTGCCATCCCACTTAATTCTGAATTTAAAGTTCTTGTATGGATCAAAACGATTTGCATTAACACTAAACTCCGGCATTAAATCAGCTCCCAATATTTTATGAGTAGTTTAACATTTATCGTTATCGATTAATACAGTCCAAGATATCGGGACAGATTCTAAAAGCGCCCGCTTAAATTTAAGCTACATTTTATAAGAAAAACTCACATAGCATAACCAGAGGAATAGGCAATTCCAGAATATTTGTCACCCAAAGTTTACATTGAAGAAATAGAAATAGGTGCAAAACCTATCGAAAGAAAAAGCACAAGTACAACAGGCATGGTGGGTTTAACTCAGAAAGGTCCACTCAACCAACCCACACTTGTTACAAGTTTTTCCGAATTTCAAAGATTATTCGGTGGTTATTTGGACACAAGTTATGGTGATTACCGTTATTTGCCCCATGCTGTCGAAGGGTTTTTTCAGAACGGTGGTCAAAGAGTCTACATAAATCGTGTTACAGCCACAGATAGCGTGGTTTCCGATGAAACTATTATAGGCAAAAACTTCAGTGAACCAAGCCAGAGAACTGGGCTTTGGGCGTTGAATCAAGTTGACGAAATCAAAATCTTAGCAATTCCTAGTGGAATAACCCAGAAAATTCATAATGCTATGATTGAGCATTGTGAAAACCTAAAGAATCGGTTTGCTGTGCTTGACTCAAAAAAATGTGCAAGTCTGGACGCGATTCAGACGCAGCGGTCTCTATACAACTCATCGTATGCTGCATTGTATTATCCATGGATAAAAATCCGGCACCCTGATACCGAAGAAATTTTGTGCATCCCACCCAGCGGACACATATGTGGGATCTACGCACGAAACGATTTGCAACGCGGAGTTCACAAAGCACCAGTCAATGAAGTCATAGAAGGGGTTCTCGGTCCGGAACAACAAATCTCTCGAGCTCAACAAGAAATTCTAAATCCTCTTGGGGTAAACTGTTTGCGAGAATTTAGCGGTCGAGGCTTCCGTGTGTGGGGCGCTCGAACAACTTCAAATGACCCCGTTTGGAAATATATCAACCTTCGGCGCTTGTTTTTGTACCTTGAAGAATCGATTGAAGAGGGAACCAAATGGGTTGTTTTTGAACCTAATAATGAGCGACTTTGGGCAAGGGTAAAGCAAGCTGTATCACAATTTTTGATAACTGTCTGGAAAGACGGGGCTCTTATGGGAACAACTTCAGAACAAGCTTTTTTCGTGAAATGCGATCGTAACACAATGACGCAAGATGATATAGACAATGGAAGATTAATAATGTTGATCGGTGTTGCTCCAGTGAAGCCGGCTGAGTTTGTTATATTTCGTATATCTCAATGGCAAGGCGGATCAGCAGTGATTGAATGATTGAGGCGATCAAAAATTTCAATGATGGTGAATCTCCGAGTGATATCTCCACTAAGAGTTGGGTTCAAATCCCCCGGTCCACTTCAAACATGCTTTGTCGGGATTCCCGGTCCTTTTATGTTTTAGTTTCCAGAAGCTGACTTCTACTATTTTGCCTCTAATGAAAGGTTTATACATTGAATCAATGATTTGGCAGGCAATAAAAAAAGGAAAAGAGATGTTTATTCTTCATCTTCGCAGTCGCAATCTTCATCGCAACAGCAATCATCGTCTTCTTCTTCAAAAATCATAAGGTAAACCTACTCTGAAGTCACTTTTGAGTTTAATAGCTATTTCGATACTGCCCCAAACAATGCCCGCGATGATTGGACAATAAGGTCTGGCTCCGATTGACCCGAGAAAATAAGTCATCTCCAGATTTTGGAAGGCCTTATTGCCCGAATGCAGAGTAAATTGCAAAGTTCGTTTTTTTGATTTTAGCTGGATATTATGATATTTGGAGTATCAAATATACCGTAAACTATGCAGTATTCATTAAGAAGGAGAGGCAAAGCCATGAGGATGTTTCTGAGTGAAGACCTAATTAAGACACCAGTCATTAATTCAAAGTGGCTTTCTTCCTGCTTTGGTTTCTTGATTGTTGTACAATTTATGGATGGCTTAACAACTAAGATTGGTTTAGATTTGGGGCTTGCTGAAGTTGGAACTTACACTATGCCTAACCTAGAAGCTATAGCCGTTTTTCTCAAACTCAAGCCAGGAGACACGCTCGAATGGACCGTGAACACCACAGGCAACGAACGCGCCATGGCTGTCAAAAAATCGAAAAGTTAAGTTTTTATCGAAAGCCCGTTCCAAAGACTTCCACTCGGATAGAACTGTTAATTCAAGGTCAGAACTATCTTTGCTCAGACGGGCGTTTCAAATGGTTTTTATGCAAAGATTGCTATAGTTAGATTTAGGTGTTTTGTATGGTTGAAGATTTTGAACAAGACGATTTTGATATGATTGACCAATCAGCTAAGCGGGTTCTTGTAGCCCTATCTCAATTTGAGAAAGGTCTGCTAGTGAAGGTGGATCTTTTACATCAAAAGACAGGTTTGATGCCAGAAGGTCTCAACGATGCAGTAAGGCATCTTTTAAAATCCAAGCTAATTGACAATCCTGAGTCATCAAAGAAATTTGGACCTTACGATTTTTATGCTGTCGAAATAACTGACCTCGGACGGGAAGTGCTCGCAAAATTCGGGTAAAGCTCAGAAGAGATACGTCTGAACTTTTAGATCTCAAGCAATTCTGAACCCATTTTTTAGTTTCTTTGACTGCCCCACTCGGGGGTCTAATAAAAAAACCTTTTATTTATTTTAAACTGAGTAATTTAGAGAGATGATGAGAATGCCTGGTAAATGGAGTAAAAAGAGAAGAAATGCTCTATTTATCAATTGTATTCGCGGAAAAGCAGTTCAAGAAAATCTTGGAATGAAGTCGGACGCAACTGTTGGAGCATTGTATGACACGTATAAGACACCTCATGGAATGAAGTGTCCGAAAAGGTCTTTAGGATAATTTTTCTGCTTTGTTCTTGTTTATTGTTTCAAAGAAAAGAGAAATTTTGCAAGTGAAATCCTGAGCCCTACAAGGGTTTGAATCCTACTTGGTCCACGCAATATGCTTTGCCTAAAACGTGTTTTACTTCAGATTATCTTCAAAATTTGGGAAACTTAAAAAAAGGGTTATTTGTTGTTTATCGTGCCCAGCAGGGTCCGTAACCGCCTTGGTAGGGTATGGCAGCTTGATTGCCAGAAACTACTGGTGGGGCAACGTATTGGGCATCATATGACTGACCGGCTCCATAGCCAAAGCAATTGCCGAGCATCCCCAAAAGCCTTGGGTTGGAACTGCAGTGTTCGGGGGTTCCCCGAGAACTGTTTGATTCTGGCCTATTTGAGCTGCCGCCACTCCAAATGCGGCTAGAGTCAATGCCGCAACCGCGACAAGAGCGAATATTATTTTTGTGTTTGTCATTTGTTTATCAACATATACTACTATGGTCATAAGCTTGTATAGTAGTTGGCTGAAACAAAACTGAAACAGTTCCTGAAGCACCTCAAAAAGATAGTTTTTACTTGACTCAATGATTGGTGTACGTTGGAGGATGCACGGGGTTTTGCTCACTTAAACACATACACTTATAAGTGTGTATGCGTATATGTGCTAATGTGAATAAGCGAAACCGCAGGGATAACACATGAAACAAATTATGACGAAAAAAACAAAATGGCTGCTCGCTTATTACAACAATATGTAACTAGCAAAAAATAAGTGAAGAAAATTGGGCCGCATCAATGTTGACATCACAGATGAAATAGAAATGCAACTAAGACTAAAAACCGTTGAACGATTCGGAGGCAAAAAAGGTGATTTATCCAAAGCGGTCCAAGAAGCAATAAAAACATGGATCAACAAAGACACGCCTCCTAAATCTCAATAACTATCTTATAAGAAGCCTAGGTAAAAGGCGCAGGGAAGTCAGTTAGCCTGGAACTCCTCGTATGAGGAATATGGGCAATCTAGCTGCAAAAACCCTTTTCAGGATGTTTTTTCAAGAAAGTAACGCTGCTTTGTATGCACTGTATGAGAAACGTCTGTCGCAGGTTGGGCACATAGAGTAATCAACCTCAAAACTATTTATCGTATTTTTTATGTTCTGACAATGAGCTAACTGACGGAATGTCTTCAAAAAGTTGTTGTGTATGTCTGTAGACTTCAACGGATGGTTATTATCAAAGAGCAAATTATAGTTCTTGAAGAATTTTTATGGATCACAAGCAAATAGCAATAGCTTTTATAAACCTCGGTTTAACAGGCAAATTCAGTGACGGCTTGAAATATTTCTTGCCCTCATGCAAAACCCATAACCCTTACATCTCAAGAAATATTGAAACCCTAATACAAGCCATGGATGGCACAAACAAAGAAGGCAAAGGTCAGTACCCAAATGCAGAATTTACAATAAAGCAGGCTATTGAGGAAAAAGACTTGGTTGCATTACATACCGAGCTCTTTAATGACAAAACCAAACCAGATCAAGGCGGTCTCAGGCAAATGCAGCTCTTTAGCTTCGAAAGAGACAAACTAGTAGAGTATTGGGATATTACTCAACAAGTAACTCCTAATATGCCTAACGCAGTGGGTGCATTCTGAGATCGGATTATGATAATTAGCGGCAAGCTAAAATAGGTTTTAGTTGCTGACTAAATTGTCACGGAATTTTTTGTTTTGAAAATTATATGCTAAATTTTTTGATTGCTCCTTTTTCTGTTACAATATATGCGCTGTATTCACCAGAGCTTAGCAATTGATCAACCCTTAATGTAAGCAAAGTATCATCATTAGATATTTGGGAGCGAATTGGGTCTCCATATGTGGCAACTGGTGACCCGTAAGTATCCTTGACGACAACAAATAGACTTGTTCTATCATAAATCCTGCTGCAATACATTAAAAGAACATTTTGAGTTTGATTATAGACCAATTTCTTTTACTTCAATTTTTTGCTGAGGATCAACGAAGTTACCAATGTTAAAATTGTAGTAATTAAAACTTGATCCTTTGACTGTACGAATCTGAAGTTCGTATATCTCTGAGGGCAAAGTTTCTTAGAGTTGAAGCTTAAGGATTGTAGGTAAATTTATGATCAAATTGCTTGGAGAAGGAATGATTTCAAGCTGTTTTTGGAAGTTTCTAATTATGATATCGGTTAGAGCGCAAACAGTAGCATCATTTGAGCCTTTAGTACAATTTATGGTTACTGTCAAATTGGCTTCGTTATAAGAAACTGAATTAACCTCTATCTTCTCCATGAGACTTGCCATTTCTTGAACGTGTTTTTCATTTTCTAATGTAGATAGAAATGATAAATACAACAAAGAAGCGGGAATGATTAAGCCAACTATTGATACTATAGCTTTATTCTTTTGTGTCACGTTTTCGCCTTAAGTCTATTTTAAGATAAGTTGCTTAACAATATTTGCAAAAAAAGGTTGCGGATACAACTTTGAGCCCTAAGAGTATGCGAATGCCCTTAGTAATTTCCAACTTGTTTTTTTATTCTGTTTAATGGTTTAGGTCCCTCTTGTTGCCTTGGCTCTTTTAAGATAGCAGAATTTTGAAGATGCCAAGTGCTAATGCTAGATAAGCCGTCGCTACCAAGACAATGGCGCAGAAGAGGGCGGGGTAGAGTTTACTGGGTTTAATTCCTATCAGTCTGCCTACTATCGCCAACTGTATTGGAGAGAGAACAACAACGCCCATTACGATTCCAACGGCACCATACTTATCTATGAGTTTTTGACCTCTTGTGAGTCTTCTTTCAATCCATACTTTGACGCCTTGCCTCCACGATAGCAGTCTATCTACCACAAAAATAGCTGCGAATATCGCTAAGAAATTTATTACTATCGCCATTGGAAAAACAAGCCATGGATCGTAGCCGACTGCAACGCCGTAGAGAATCCCCATGCCACATTCAAGGGTAACGGAGAGCAAAATGAAAACCAAGATCTCTATACCCATGTATTCATCAATCGATAGACAAACAATGAGTTGATATTTATTTTTTGGGGTTTATGGCCGAAACGCAATCCCTCTCTTCTTTGAGTAACCTACGTTTTTTGCCATAGTGTTTCGGTGGTGTGTCGCGCTTTTTCCATTATAGATAGAACGTTTTCATGAGACAAGTGGATGTGTCGCTCTATGTATCTGCTGTCTTGCTCAAGCAACTGCCTAATGAGCACTATGCCAGCTTCGACCAACTTAAGTCGTGTTTCTTTATTTACTCCTTTCAAGCAACTCAGAGGGTAAAGCTTGTGTTTTTCAACGGTTTCTCTAAGCCCAAAGCCCTTTGGTGATTCCCAACCAACCAATAAAATATCGCGGCAACCACCGTAGATTTTCGCATGCTCGGAATATATAGTGTTGGTAACTATCATAGCTCGGTCAATTTTTAAAGTGGTTGTGCCCCGCAAATAGCCTTCTGTTAGATCTTCTATTATGGCTCTTGCTATGCGGCTCTCATCAAGCCCTGTTAAAGCGTGGTATGCAAGGTGATGTTTTGCCTCCGCAACTAAAATTGCGACCTCGTAAGGTGCACCCATACGGAGACATGTCTGCACAACTTTTTCTTTGTCAAAGGGTTGTCTGGAGCCGTCTGCTTTAGTAACGTACGTTATCAATCAGTCCTCAACCTAATGGGTCAATAGCCGGTTTAACGCTTTAATTTTTTGCTTGTAAGCAAGTGTTATGGTTTATTTTTGAACACTAACGATCCGTTTTGCTCATCAACCACAATAACTGCATCTTTGTTGACTTTCTCCTCTAGTATTATCTTTGAGAGTTCATTGAGAATGGTTTTTTGGATCACGCGTTTTATTGGTCGTGCGCCGAACTGGGGGTCAAACCCTACTTTGGCGATGTAGTTTATGGCTTTCTTTGTGATGTCAATTTTAACATTATTTTTTTCAAGCATTTTCTGGACGTTTTTGATCTGGTTTTTGACTATTTTTTTGATTTCTTCCTCATTTAACGGTTGAAACATTATTATTTCGTCGATTCGATTTAGGAATTCTGGTTTGATAGTTTTTTTCAATAAGTCAAATACCTGTTCTTTTGTTTGGTTCCAAATTTTTTCTCTTGTATCCGGTGTTATTTTCTCTAGGTTTTCCTGTATGAGATGTGAACCAAGATTTGATGTCATTATGATAATTGTATTTTTGAAATCTACTGTGCGCCCTTTATTATCTGTCAATCTACCATCATCAAGGACTTGGAGTAAGATGTTGAAAACATCGGGGTGCGCTTTTTCTATTTCGTCAAGCAGAACAACAGCATAAGGTTTCCTACGTACAGCCTCGGTTAGTTGTCCACTTTCTTCATATCCAACGTATCCTGGAGGAGCGCCTACCAATCGTGAAACTGTATGGCGTTCCTGATACTCAGACATATCAATTCTAATCATATTGTTTTCGTTGTTGAAGAGGTATTCAGCCAAGGCTTTAGCTAACTCAGTTTTTCCTACACCGGTGGTGCCTAAAAAGATGAATGATCCTATGGGACGTTTGGGATCCTGTAACCCTGCGCGACTTCGTCTGATGGCTTCTGAGACCGCTTGGACCGCTTCATCCTGCCCGATTACCCGTATGTGAAGTTCGGTTTCAAGGTTAAGCAGCTTCTGTTTTTCGCTTTGAAGCATTCTACTGACTGGGATTCCGGTCCAATGCGAAACTACTTCTGCTATTTCTTCAGCGTCAACTTCTTCGTTGATGAGTGGAGAGCCCTTTTGTATTTCGGAAAGTTTCTTTTTTAGGTCTTCGATGGTTTTTGAAGCTTCAGGAATTTTGCCGTACCTGATTTCTGCAATTTTTCCTAATTCTCCTTTGCGGTTTGCATCTTCATCTTCGAATCTTAATTTTTCGATTTCATTTTTTTTGGATTGAATTTGTTCGACAATGTCTTTTTCAGCTTGCCAGCGGGCTTTGAGTTTATTTCTTTCTTCACTAAGGTTAGCGATTTCATGGTTGAGTGCTTTAAGTTTGGTTTCGTCTTTTTCCCGTTTTATGGCTTCCCGCTCGATTTCGAGTTGTCGAATTTTACGCTCGATAGTTTCGAGTTCTACAGGTGCGGAGTTGATTTCTAATCGGAGCTTTGAGGCGGCTTCATCTATCAAGTCTATTGCTTTGTCGGGAAGGAACCTGTCTGAGATGTATCGCTGAGAAAGTTCGACTGCGGCGATTATGGCTTCATCTTTTATTCTTACGTGGTGGAAGACTTCATAGCGTTCTTTTAAGCCTCTAAGGATCGAGATTGCATCTAACGTGTCGGGCTCGTTAACCATGACAGGCTGGAAACGTCTTTCCAGTGCTTTGTCTTTTTCAAAATACTTTTGGTATTCTTTGAGAGTTGTTGCACCGATTGCACGTAGTTCACCTCTGGCTAACGCTGGTTTTAAGATGTTGGCTGCGTCCATAGCTCCTTCGCTGGCGCCAGCGCCTACCAGAGTGTGGATTTCATCAATAAATAGCACTATTTCGCCTTCTGAGGAAGCTACTTCCTTAACTACACTTTTGAGTCGCTCCTCAAATTCGCCTTTATATTTTGCTCCGGCAATCAAGGCACCCATGTCTAATGAATAAATTTGTTTTTCCTTGAGATTTTCAGGAACATCGCCGTTCACTATGCGATGAGCTATGCCTTCGGCAATGGCGGTTTTGCCGACGCCAGGTTCACCGATAAGAATTGGGTTATTTTTTGTTCGCCTAGATAGGATTTGTAGGACTCTGCGGATTTCTTCATCTCTGCCGATTACCGGGTCCAGTTTTCCTGTTCTTGCTCTATCGTTGAGGTTTGTTGCAAACCTGTTTAGAGCGTTGTAAGTTTCATCTGTAGTCTGCGAATTCACAGTTGATCCCTTTCTTAATTGCTTAATTGCTTCCTTAAGTGCCTTTTCTGTAACTCCACTACTTTGAAGTATTCTAGAAGCTGAATCGTTTACGGTTAAGATTGCTAAAAACATCTGTTCTATAGAGACAAATTTGTCTTGACTTTCAGAAGCTATTTCCTGAGCTTTTTTCAGAGCTTTGTTAGAATTGGAAGATAAGTAGGGTTCTCCACCGCTGACTTTAGGTAACGAGTCAATTAATTTCTCAAGTGAACTCGATAGTGTATCTAAGTTTACGTTTAGCTTTCCTAGCAAATAAGGAATTACATTGTCATCTACTAGAAGCATGGCCTTTAGAAGATGGACTGGTTCAATAGCTTGGTTTTGTTTTGAAGAGGCAATCTCCAAGGTTTTTTGAATGGCTTCTTGGGATTTAACTGTAAAATTGGCGAAGCTCATAAAATCAACACTTAATTGAGTGAATTTCCGACCTAAAAAAGATTCACTCGTCGTTTGCAGATAATATATGTTGGTTTATACACATCTTTTTTAACTCTAAACCCTATTTTATGAGGGATGCAAAGAATTCAAGCTAATGAATCCGCCCCCTTAAGGGAAAGTAAAAGCTCACCAATAGGATGGATTGCAGTTGTCGTTTTGATAGTTTTAATTGTGGGTTTACTTGTCTGGCAGGGTTCAGCGTTGACCGGGATTTTTAAAAATAACGGTAGTGACTCAGGTTATTCTCAGCTCAATTTGGTGCATGGTATTGCGGTTAAGTATGAGAGTGGTAACGATTCTTTTGTTTTTAGTTATAGGCTAAATCCTTCGGACGAAACAGGTCTGTTTTACTTATCAAAAAATGTCGAGCAATCACGTTCATACCCAGCGGTTCCAGGTGCTGTATACAGAGATCTGGGATTGGAAATCAAGATTTCTTCGGTGACTATGGACCTACTTGTTTTACAAGTGAAACCTTTTTAGATTAACAATTGTGTTCCTAAATAATTTGGTTTAAGCCTATCACTCTTGAGTGGTTCTATAAGGTTGTGGGGTTACTGCTAAGTGGCTGACTAATACTTGTTGCCAGGTTGGTTTTTTCTTTGTTGATTGTGTAAATCTTATTACTGAGTCTGGGTTTTTGCTATTGATGATCTTATATGTGTGAATTTAACGTAATTCTAAATGGCAAAACCGAAATTAGAGATGTAATTTACGCCAAAGTTGAGGGTGGCAAAGTTATTGTCAAAAATATTTTGGGGCAAGCTAAAGAATTCTCTTCTTGCAGTATTGCTGAAGTTGACGTACCCAACTCGCGACTCGTTCTTGTTCAAGTGTAACTTGCTAAATTTGCTACCTTGAAGTTACACGTGGCAACAAGCTGATTTAGCTAAATTAAGTAAAATCGGTATGTTTTGGGATTATAAATGCAGAGTTGAAAAAGTAGAAATACTTTATTCGTTAAAGTTTGTGTAAGGAATCATCCAGATGAGTAATCGGCAGAAATTTGAACGGGATCTTACTTTTCTTTTAGATAGGTTAGCCAGTGGGGTTGAACCCGTCGTTGAAAACAAACTTAATATTCTGAAAGATCGGCTCATCAAACTGCAACGGGAAAACATCGTGAAAATTAACCATTCAGTGATGGAACTTGTATGCGCAAAGCATCTCATAGAAAAAGGGTATGATATCCAGCTGGAGTATTCCCTCAACGAAATTTTAAACTGTGATTTATATGGTATCAACTCCTCAGGTAATCTTGTTGTAGAAATCGAAACAGGATTCATTCCCCCCGAAAATGCATTATCTCCTCTAACCTACACTTCTGCGCGGTTAGCAAGCAAAATTGTCCGCTACAGCAGCTTCGCCACCAAATTCGCGTTGGGTGTGCCATCGCATTATATTCTGCCTTTTCCCCGTCTCTTCGCCAAAGACCCCAACTGCAGAAGCGCCCTTGAACTTGAGCAAGTAAAAGCTCTCTGTGACGCATTCTACCGAAAACCTCCAGTTACTCTTGAAGAAATTCGAAGTGCCCATATACAAACGATTTACATAATCGACGTAGACCACGGCTCCACGCAGGAAATTGAACCTGAAGTTTACCTTAAGCGAGCATTACAGAAAGGTGTTGTTTATGATTGCTTAACAGCTGATTTTCAGGAGCCACCAGTATAGATGTCTTTTTATGTTTACATTCTACAGTGCACAGATGGAAGCTTCTATACTGGATACACCAATAACCTCGAAGAGCGTACGCGGCAGCACCATAATGGCAAAGGAGCTAAATACACTAAATCCCATAAACCTCAAAAAATCGCCTATGTAGAACTTTTTGGCACTCGGAGTGCAGCTATGAAGCGGGAACGCGCAATAAAAAAACTTGGTCACCAGCAGAAACTCGCTTTGATTGTGTCGCAGACCAAAAAATAGAATTGAATTTCAAATTGGATTTTGATCCTAAAAACATTTTGAAACTTAGAAAACGCAAGGCGTTGATAGTTTTACAATGGTTTTAAACCTTAAATGATTAGTGTTAACGCTAAAGCTGTGAAAATTGGAATTAACACGTTGTCATTGATAGGAAGCGGCAGAACCTCAATGGTCATGGCAATTGCGGCGCCAACCAAGGCGTAAATAGGTGAAACAAAGAAGGTTCCTGCTAGAAAAGCAAAGAAGAATCCTGCAAACGTGCCCTCTATAGTTTTTCCCTTGTTAAAGGGCAATGAAGTAGTGAATAAACCACCGAAGAGCGAAGCTGCGCTGTCGCCCAAGCAGAACATGGCTATTGCTGCGCCGCCCACATTGCCGGGGAATAGTAGTAAAGTTGCTGCTATTCCGATGGCGAAATACAGTGGTGCAGCGGCGAATCCATATAGTTCTGATTGTGAGGCGGCATGACGCGTTATGGAAGAAATGACTGGCAAGTGACGTCCTTCTAAGCGGGAAAGTTCAGAGGCTGTGTAGAGAATGGCAATGAAAATGATTAGCGATGCAACCAACGGAACTCCTACTAACCCAGCTATGACAGGCATAAAAAAGCCCGCGGCATGGATGTCTTCGCGTATGAAATCGTTTACCGTCGGGAAGCTGTACTGATGTTTTTTGCCATCAATGATTGGTAGAATCGATGACAATTTTCCATTTACAACCCTGTCTGCTTTAACCCGGATGATAAAATCGGGGTTGAATCCGATTTTGAGCATCTGAGGTAGAAAGATGCATCGGTTGTTTCGATCATCCGCCACTATTATACAATCTTTTGGTGTGAGATCTTCTTTTCTGAGAATTTCACGCAGAATTTTTAGTTTCCCGTTCCCTGTGATGGCGTCACCTCCGATCTCGCCGGTTAACCGACCATCTTTAACGCCGACATCTATTCCGTATGCGTAATCGGCGCAAAGTGTTAGAGATAGCTTCTCAATGGCGATTGTTGGGATACCTGAGCTAATAATAGCGACTTTGCAGTTTCGGGCTTTAAGTTGAGCACAAAGACTTTGCAAGTAAGGTGTGGCGGGTATTTTGTCGAAAATTTCCAACATCACATTAAGTTCTAAGCATTGTAACCCTGCAAAGATATGTTTGAGCGCCGGCTCCAGTTTAAGAATACCTGCTTCGTAGAGAAAACCAAAGAAAAAAAGCTTAATCAGTTGGAGAAGCCCCAAAGTTTTGCCGACTTCGAAGAGAAAGCGATTTTTGGGAATCAGCACTCCCTCTACATCGAATACAACCAACCTTGGCTTTTCTGTTTGAGCCATATCTCTAAACCTGCAAAAATGGAATCGTGTGTTTCATCACAGAATGTTGGATTGGTTAAAGATAAATAATGCCCTAAAAATACGGGATGTCACTTTATTTGTTCTGCAGCTCCAAGGGGCATCCTCCACCGCAAACCGACAGTTCCCCGCAGTTTTTGCATTTTTCCTCTATGAATTCTCTATTCCTTAACTTTTCAGCTAAGGGGCTATGCCAGATTTTGCCCCAGGAATCAGTGAGAATATTGCCGAGGCTTTCAAAGTAGCTTTGGCATGGGTATATGTCGCCGTTGGGACCGACACAGGCATTTATCATAGCCGCAGTGCAGGTTTTCACTCCGACCCCCATTGAAACGGGATCGAGCTGGCAGTATTGGGTGGGTGTATACCAAAGGAACTTGAGCCCCACCAGTTGTGCTTTGTTGCGAACCAAAGGCAGTAACGCTTTGAGTTCATCAATTGATAGTGCAAATTCTTCTCCTGCCATGAGTGCTTTGCCGCTATATATCAGGCTATTGCAGCCGAAGGCGTCCACACCTAAGCTCTTGATGAAGTCCACGGTGATTAGAAAGTCGGCAGCGTTGTGTTTGCTAAGAGTAGTGTTAGTTGAAACGAAAATCTGCGATTGCACGGCGTTCCTTATTCCTGCTAAAGTTTCCATCCAACTGCCCACGGCTCCAGTCATTGCATCATGAACATCGGGTTTTTGAGATTCTATGGTGATTTGAACAAAATCCAATCCTGCTTTTTCCAACTCTTCTACGTAGGCTTTGTCTTTGAGTTTTCGACCATTACTGATAAGTCCTGTTACCATGCCTTTGTTTTGAGCATAAAGCAAGAGTTCGGGGAGGTCTGTGCGAAGAGTAGGTTCGCCACCTGTAAAAGTTAAAATAAAGACGCCTATATCGCTGAGTTTATCAATGACGGTTTTCCACTGTGTTGTATTAAGCTCGGGGCTTTCATGTGGTCCTCCTGCGTAACAGTGTACACAGTCGTTTTGGCAGCGGAACGTTAATGCCATATCCATTCGTAATGGTGCTGAATATTGATATGAGAAGGGCTCCTCTTTCTCTATGGAAAGAAAAGTGACAGGGTCGATTTTCTCTGTTTGTGCTAAAGTGCTTATAGCGTAAACGAGTCGCTCATAGTCTGCTTTGGCATCCTCTACTTTGACCCGGTACATGCGGTGGATTTTGCCTAAAACCTCGATTTGTGATAGTCCTAACATGAAGTAGTATGCGTAGGCAGTGGCGGTTTGGTTTAAGTGTAAGACGGTGTTGGCGTTTATGACCATGACACCCTGTCCGTTTTGTTCTACGCGCAGTTGTAACGACATACCTGCGTACTTTTCTTCTCCGCGGTAGGTGAAGCGCCCCGAAGGAATTTTGGGTTTACGCAGAAAACTCATTTAGTGCCCTCCTCCTCCTGCACATGCACAAGCACAACTCACGCAGGCGCAGGCACACGCGCATGCTGCGCAGGCGCATACACAATCGGCTCCTTTGTGGGCGGGAGTGTGGCTAGCTTTTGGTGGTGGTGGAACAATGGCATTGGCGAATTTTTCGATATTGACAACAATGTTGTTCGATGTTTTTTCAACGGCGGTGGCAATGTTATTTGCGAAATCGGCGCCTGGAATTGCCGGTGGTTTACCAGATTGTAATGGTGAATTAACGTTTGGTGTAACTATAGGGTGGGGATGATAGACTGTGTAGCCGTACCACCACCAGAACCAAAGTGGATTCGGTTGGAAAGGTCGATTCTTGAACGCTGTTTCAGTGTGACTTTTCTGGGCGGGATCAAGCATCAGCCAAAGTAATTGTTCGTCATAGGCATTCGATGCTAGTTCTGGGGTGCCTGCCTTTTCTACTTGCCCCCATGCGGTCGCGATGATTTTTCGATAGTAATCTACTGTTTCTTTTCGATTATAACCTTGTAGCTTCTGCTCGACAGTATCACGGAGAAACATGATGGTGTGAGCTAGTTTTTCTTCGTTTAGACTACCGTCAGAGTTGAGTGAGTGGAGGAAATCGATTTCGTAGTAATAAAGTGGATTTTCGGCTGTGCCAGTTTTGTTCTCATACGGTTGGAGCACTTTTAGTTTAAGTGAGGGCTTAGTTTCAACGGTCCAGACCGCGCGTTTCTGTAGTAGACTGTAGAGGATTTCGGTAACAATTTGCTGTGGCTTGAGATCCAGTAGGTATGAGGCTTCAACCGCTGTTAGGCCCCGCTTGATTCCTAGTGTTTCCATGCTGATCTTCGGTGTGGTATAGCTGCTTTTGTTTTTGCGAATTGCCCAAATGATGATGGCGAAGAATATAAGAACAGCAGCGATTACACCCACGGTGGCGATGATTTCGCCTGCTGCGTCGAACACTCCTGGGCTGGGTGGTGTGTAGTTTGGCAGAAAACTTGCTGGGAAAGAAACGCCCACCATGAATTGTTCTCCAGCGCCAATCTGGGGCTTCTCCCAGTAAACCGCTAAGTGTCCTTCGACTACAGAGGAGGCATTGTAGAAGTTCGTTGTAGTTTTCACATTGTCTATGCCTACGCCTTCAGGGAGTATAATTTGTACTCTCACATCGCTGATGGGTACATCCGAAATCCACTGAGGGATGAATTGCATTCCATAATTACCAGGGTTGCTGGTGTCGTTGCTTATCATGCTTCCCACATTGGTGGTGACTTGGAACCAGACTGATTGTCCTTGGGTTAAGGGTTGGTTTAAGGTTACGTCAATGCGAGAGTCGCTGCCGCTGCTCGCATCTGAGATTTGTAGTTGATTGCCAAATTCGTCCATAGCTTGACCGATGGTGAAATCACCATTGGGCTGCCCAACATAGAAACCATGGATAATTCCTGAGTTGACACTGAGAGTGATATTATACGTTAAGTCGATTGTGCCATCTTGGTTAATGAAGATTTGAGCCCACTCATGGTCGACTGAATAGTCAATTTGGGCACTAGCAAAGCTCACAGTTGACAAAGCGAACACAAAGGCAAGAAAAGCAACAAGCAAAAATGTTCGTTTTACCATTTCGGCTCCTCAGTAACTTCAAATGTAGTCCCACAATAAGGACATTTAACAAAGGGAACACCTTGAACAATTTTAATTTGGTTGGCATCGATGGATGCGCCGCAGTTTGGACACTTGATTTGGGCTGCATGCATCTGCCCTGAAACTTCAAGATGTTGAATTACCGTTTTGGGTTTGCGTGTCACAGCGTAGATGCCTACTACGACTGCTAAGCCAATGATAAATAAGATACCACTTGTAAGCAATCTTGTTTGTGCAGCTTGGACAGTAAGTCCCGCATAGGAAGAAGAAAGCACAAAGATAACTGCAAAAAAGAATAACACTGTAGCTGCAATACCGCCCAGAATAGGTAAGACTCTCATAACTAATTCCTGTGTAAGGTTTTAAGATTTAAAGCTAATCCCACTATTTTTTCTACTTTTGTTTGCCTTTATTGATACATGAGAAGTGTGGTTTAGAAAATTTGCCACTTTATTTTTAGCAATTATATTAGGCTGTTATGCCTATATGATGAGGTCTGCTAAGAAAGACGATATCCTCTTAACTCAAAAAACGAAACCTGTTAAACAAATAAAAGGTCTGTTAAGCCCAAGATTTTATCCTAAACATTTTCTAAGTTTAGCTGGCTCTATTAACGCCTTCTTTGCTTCACTATTATCTTTTTGTATGAATGATAACAGAAAATTGTTTGTGAAATTCTCGTGTTTCGCTGGTGCTTTTCCAAGAAGATATTAGCGAACCTGCACTTATTGATCGCATCATGTTATTTCATGAAAAAATTTTAATCTTTTTCCAACAATCAATACTTCTTTCACTAAGACTTCGAAGTCTTTCCGTCGGCTGCGATGATTAGTATTAGCTACCCTTAGAACGTACTTGCCGCCGATATTAGTGCCTGTTAAAACCGCAACACCACGTTCCTGTAAATCAATCGCTATCATTTTGTTAATTTTATCTAGGGTCGCCTCATCCAAATCTGGCGAGACAAACCGAAAGCAAACAATATTTAGCGTAATTGGCGCGGAAAGTGATAATTCAGTTGATGCTTTGACGAGTTCACCCAAGTAAAGAGTTTGATCTATATTCTGTTGAATTATTCGGGCGTACTTTCGTGACCCATTCTCCTTGATAGACATCCACGCTTTAAGAGCTCGAAATCCTCGAGAAAGTTCATAACTGTAATCGCTAAACCAGGGTAAATCACCCCCAGCTACACCGTGTTCTCCTTTACCGTGCGAAAGGTAATTTGGAGTCAAAGAGAAGGCATTACGATGCTGGTTTTCATTTCGTACGAGAATGCAGCCAATTTCATATGGCATATACATCCACTTATGTAAATCCAAAGCTAACGAGTCAGCTAGCTCAATTCCTGAAACAGCAGTTTTTGCCTTCTGCGACAGGCGAGCCCACGCACCAAACGCACCATCAACATGGAACCAAAGTTTTTCCTTTTTACAAACAATCGCTAAAGCGTTAAGATCATCTACACTTCCTGTATTTGTTGTGCCTGCTGCTCCAACAACACAGAAAGGTGAAAAACCATTCGACTGGTCGTTGGCAATAGACTCTTTCAGTTTTGAAATGTCAATTTGGAATTGGTCGTTAACTGGTAACAATCGTAATGATTCGCTTCCAAGTCCCATAAGCTCGATTGCTTTTTGGATTGAACTATGGGCTTCTTCACTAGCATAGAGCACCATCTTTTTTTGTGAATCTTGCAGCCCTTTTTGGCGAATATTAAAACCTGCTTTTGAATTTCGAGCAACTGTTAACCCGATTAGATTTGAGGCTGAACAGCCGCTAGTTAATACACCGCTCGCTGAGGGTGTGAATTGAAGCATTTCCTTAATCCAATCAATTACCTGTTTTTCAACGTAGTTTGCAATATGATTACCCCCACCGTTGTTTGTGTTCATAGCAGCCGCTAACAACTCGGCGTAAGCCCCCGTGATGGTTCCTGTTCCAAGTATCCAACCCCAGAAGCGAGGATGGATATTTCCCATCGGGTATGGTAGTACTTTTTCCACAAATTCCTTGTATACTTCTTCAGGTTGTTCGGGATCAATCGGTAACGGTGTGGTAAACTGCGATTTGACTTCGTCGGGAATTTTTTGCCAAACGGGGCGCTCTCGAACAGTTTTCAGATAATTTACTATGTCATCAACCATTTTGTGACCAAGTTTTCGCGTAGATTCCCAATCGTTGGGATCTAGCGTTTCCTCGGTCGGGTTTTCAGTAATTTCATGTTTCAAATTAAGCCCCTCCCTCTCACGATTTCGTTTTCTTGATTTTCTTTTTACTTTGAACTATGAATTGCTATAAGATCCTTAACTCTCAGTTTTCTGAATTGGATTTTATAGTAAAACATACTCATTATTAAAAGCCATATAACTGATGCGTATTCGCTTCGTTAGGACGCCTTTTTTTGTAGCTTTTTTCGATAGTTTTGATATAATAATGGCAAATTTTTACGGACAATATTGACTTATTTTTTGTCAAAAACCAATAATATTTACCTTTTTGGCGAATATTAAAACCTGCTTTTGAATTTCGAGCAACTGTTAACCCGATTAGATTTGAGGCTGAACAGCCGCTAGTTAATACACCGCTCGCTGAGGGTGTGAATTGAAGCATTTCCTTAATCCAATCAATTACCTGTTTTTCAACGTAGTTTGCAATATGATTACCCCCACCGTTGTTTGTGTTCATAGCAGCCGCTAACAACTCGGCGTAAGCCCCCGTGATGGTTCCTGTTCCAAGTATCCAACCCCAGAAGCGAGGATGGATATTTCCCATCGGGTATGGTAGTACTTTTTCCACAAATTCCTTGTATACTTCTTCAGGTTGTTCGGGATCAATCGGTAACGGTGTGGTAAACTGCGATTTGACTTCGTCGGGAATTTTTTGCCAAACGGGGCGCTCTCGAACAGTTTTCAGATAATTTACTATGTCATCAACCATTTTGTGACCAAGTTTTCGCGTAGATTCCCAATCGTTGGGATCTAGCGTTTCCTCGGTCGGGTTTTCAGTAATTTCATGTTTCAAATTAAGCCCCTCCCTCTCACGATTTCGTTTTCTTGATTTTCTTTTTACTTTGAACTATGAATTGCTATAAGATCCTTAACTCTCAGTTTTCTGAATTGGATTTTATAGTAAAACATACTCATTATTAAAAGCCATATAACTGATGCGTATTCGCTTCGTTAGGACGCCTTTTTTTGTAGCTTTTTTCGATAGTTTTGATATAATAATGGCAAATTTTTACGGACAATATTGACTTATTTTTTGTCAAAAACCAATAATATTTAAACTTGAACCGCCAAACATAGCCAATATATTAACTAATATATGTATGGTGAACAATCAGGTACTGAGGTTGGCATGGCGTGGTTTGGTATGATGACCCAATAATGGTTGTAGCAATCGCTCTAGTGATTATCATCGCCTGCGGTACGGTCATTTTTGCCATGCGTAGATACAACACCAAGAAACCTAACTCACCAAAGCAACAAAAGTCCAATCCACAGTTGAAATCGCAAACTCAACCTGACACAGTTGACCTCGAATTCAGTAGTATACCTTTTAAAATTTCTAAAAGTGTCCAAGGCCCCATGGCAACAAGTGCCAAAGATGAATTACGCATGTTGGATTTGGAACGCGAAATTCTCGGAGACGCAATTCGGAGGCTCTACGAGGCGCAAGCGGAAGGGAAAATTACTGAAGGTGAACGTGAAAAACTCGCTGCTAGCTACAAGCATCGTATGAACACCATCAAAGAATCCATTTCAAAAGACGAATCCATTATTGCTCTGCATGAACTTGAAGGGATGCAGGAAGACCTCATGAAACTCTTCAGTGAGCGATTCGGCGAACTCACAAACAAAGTAGAGGAACTCCGTGGCAGAATTGACGTTAAACCAATCCGTGAAATCCCAATTAAAATGCCAACGCAGTCCGTGCAAATAGATGAGGCAGAAGAAGACGAAGAAAACGAGGAAGAAGAGGATACCGAAGAAACCAAGAGTCGACAAGAAAAACCCAAACGAAAACGCAAATCGCCTGAAGAGAAACCCACCGCCAAAACAGAAGCTGAACGACGCATAGAATCCATACGCAGTGAAGTCGAAAAAGTTTTAGATAAATTAGGGCAGATGGAAATTGAAGGATAACCAAGACCTACTTGTAATGCAGAAGAAAAACGCGGCATTAGAAGCAGTCAAGCATGTTTATGATGGCTTTGTTGTCGGTTTAGGCAGTGGAAGTACTGCTGCTTATGCGATTGAAGCACTCGGTGAACGTATTAAAGTTGAAAATCTCCATTTGCTGGGCGTTCCTACATCATATCAGGCTTTTCTGCTTGCGGTTGAATGCGGCATTCAAGTGACAACTCTTGATGAACACCCAACTGTTGACGTTACCATTGACGGTGCAGATCAATTGACCTCTGAATTATTCCTAATCAAAGGGGGTGGTGCGGCACTGGCACGAGAAAAAATTGTTGCATCGGCTTCCAAATTTAATGTAATAATTGCTGATCAACAAAAAAAGGTAAAGTTACTTGGGGAAAAAAATCAGTTTGTCCCTGTCGAGGTTTTACCATTCGCTATTGCGTTAGTTAAACAGAAAATTGCATCGCTTGGTGGGAAAGCGGTGGTGCGTGAGAGCAGAGGTAAATTGGGGCCAACTATAACTGATAACGGAAACGCCATATTAGATGTCTATTTAGGCGAAATTGTAGACCCAACTATTTTGGCTGTTAAATTGAAGATGATTCCAGGCGTTGTAGAAACTGGTTTTTTTATCGGGTTAACTGATATCGCCTATATTGGTGACAATTGTGGTGTCGAAAAGATAGAGCAGGTAAGAAGTTAATTAAGCTCTGAAGGATTCACGCTCTTACCAATTTCGGAGCACTATCATGGTGTTAGTTTTCATAATGCCCTCAACTCTTCGGATTTTTTCTATACATTCGTTAACTTCGGTGACGCTCATTCCGCCGATTACCGCGACTATATCGTATTCACCTGTAACTTCATAGATGGTTTCGACGTTTGAGAGTTCTTGAATTTTTTTTGAGACTTCCACAGTGGGGAAAGCGGGGTCTGTGGCTAGTAGGGTGATAGCTTGGGTGCCTTCTGCGACGTTGACTTTTACGGTGAACTTTCGTATGATATTGTCATCAGTTAAGGTTTTGATGCGTTTGCGGACGGCTCCTTCAGAAAGACCGATTTTGCTGCCTATGTCGCCGTAACCTGATCGAGCGTCGTCTTTGAGGATTTTTATGATTTGCTTGTCTTTCTCGTCCATGGGTTTTTCACCTGAATTTATTATCCTTGAAAAATTTAACGTTTTCCATACTGATATTGTGTGTATAATGCGTTTTTCGTTAAGTAGGATACGTTTTGTGTGATGATGTGGCGTTGGGCTGGGTGCACCAAATGGAACATTAGCAGTCTAAGTTGTAACAAATAAGTCACAATGTTTAAAAGTTACCCGAAATACTCAAAATGACATTTCCAATAAAAAATAAAGTGATGACGAACAAAAATGATAAAACAAGCAAATCAGCATGAAAATGTACAAGCAAAATGCCCTGACTGCGAGGCAGACCTTGATGTTCCTTGTGACACCGAAAAAGGCGAAATTTTGAGTTGCCCCGGATGCGGACTTGAGCTTGAAGTTAAACAAATCAAAGGTGGATGCGTAGACCTTCAAGAGTTAACAATTGAAGGCGAAGACTGGGGCGAATAAACAGTATTCACCAATTTCTATTTTGTTAAACCACCCTTTTAAGGCAAAAGTTTTCCTGGACGCTGAACGCAATGAGCATTGCACTTCTTTATGAGCGTTCGGAGAACGATGAAAACGGCATAAAACTTACCGCTAAGCAACTTGGTATAGATTTAACTTATATCCCCTTTCGAAAGATAGCGCTAAGCATAGGAAAAGACGGTTTTAGCGCTAAAACCAAGGGCAAGGACTACACAAAAACCTTCCAGGACACCAAAGTGGTGCTTAACCGTGCCCAGAGCAAGAATCGCCGTCTTCAAGCATCCTATATTATGGAATCGATAGGGAAAAAAACTCTAAACAGCTCGCAGATAGAGTTTGTATGCTACAGCAAACTTCGCACCCTCCTAAACCTCCATAAGCAAGGCTTGCCGATTCCCAAAACCATATTTGTACCCTGCGACGCAACCGACATAATGAAGAACGGTCGCGAAATTCATAACGAAAAAGACATAGCTGACCTCTTCGAAGCAGAAATTCCTCTAGCCGAGGGCATCGTCATAAAGGCAGATGCGGGTACCCATGGCAAAATGATTATGCTTTCTAAAACCCGCGAAGAGCTTGAAGCAAACATCAAAGAAACTAAACCCGGAATTATCAACCCCATAGGTGTCGTTGCACAACAGCTTGTGTCGAAGTGGTTCTATGATCTACGCATAATCGTTTCCCAAGAGTGGGGTAAAGAACCTGTTTGTTTTCCCATATCGATGGTTCGCGCAGGCTTCAAAGATTTTCGAACTAACACTTTCCTTGGAAACCTTGTTTTTGATGCAAAATTGCCTCAATATGTTCAGGAATTGGCGGTGAAATGCGGCAAAGCCCTAAGTAATGGTAGTGACGCATGGATTTTTGCGCTTGATGCTATGGTGGATGTTAAGGATCATAAGAATGCGGATGAGGCATATCTTAAGGAGCAGTTAGATTTGGCTGCAAAGGCGTTTTTGCCTGTGCAGAAGGTGAAATTGAACGATTCCCGGTTAACCGATTTTGAAGCGTGGAATAGCGAGCTTGAAGCAGCCTTCAAAATCTACAAACAAAATTTGGCTTATGAGCGAATAAAAACTATTATTGAAGAAAACGTAGAGAAAAATCTGCGCGCCCTTGTGTTTCATGAGTCGAATTCTTGCCCTGAGTTCTGGGAAAACACGAGATTGGCAACAGGGCATAACATGGCTGAGACATTGTTACGGGGTGCTATTAGTCTAATTGATCATTAAGAACTAAATATTGAGAGGAAACATGAAATGAGAATTGGTATAATCGGTGGTTCAGGATATGTTGGAAGCGAACTGCTAAGACTGCTCCTTATGCATCCCGAGGTTGAAGTAACAACGGTCACTTCGCGGCAGATGGCAGGAGAATATGTTTTCAACGTTCACCCGAACCTGCGTGGAATGACCCAGCTAAAATTTGTTCCCCAGGACATGGAGGTTCTTCAGAAAAACTGTGACTTAATTTTCACAGCAACCCCCCACGGCGGCTCAGTTAACTTAGTGCCTAAACTACTAGAGGCAGGGCTCAAAGTAATCGACATGAGTGCAGACTTCCGATTAAAAAATCCAGCTGATTATCCAACGTACTATGGCTGGGAACACGCTCACCCTGAATTGCTTAAAGAAGCTGCCTACGGTCTACCTGAGCTACATCGGGAAGAAATCAAAAGTGCTAACCTCGTAGCTTGTGCGGGTTGTGAAGCCACTGCCGCCATTCTTGGGTTAGCTCCCATTGTCAAGGCCGGTTTTATTGATAAAGATAAAATAGTTGTGGACTTGAAAGTAGGCTCTTCGGGTGGAGGCAGTAAACCTAATCTAGCTAGCCATCATCCTGAGCGCTTTAGTGGTGTGCGCCCCTATAAAGTCGTAGGGCATCGTCATATCGCTGAAGTTGAGCAAGAGTTATCACCATTAGGTGAACAAGTTAAAATTTCGTTTACACCTCATGCTGTTAACATGGTGCGTGGCATTCTTGCTACAATTCATTGCTTCCCCAAGCAGCCTATTGCCAGCAAAGACATTTGGAAGGCACTACGCGGTATGTATAGTACTGAACCATTTGTTCGTTTTGTAAAGTACCTCAAGGGTCCCTACCAATTGCCTGATCCAAAAATCACTATGGGTACCAACTTTTGTGATGTCGGCTTTGAAATCGACGAACACGCTAACCGCCTTATAATGTTCTCGGCACTTGATAACATGACCAAGGGTGCTGCAGGGCAAGGTGTACAATGCCTAAACATAATCATGGGACTTGACGAAACCACAGGCCTTAAGAGCACTGGGTTCCATCCGATGTGACCACTATGTTGCTTGTTATCAAGATGGGCGGAAGTATCCTAAAGGAAGGTGCCTCAACCGACATAGTTGAGGACCTAAAGGAAATTGTCAAGCAACACCAAGTTGTGCTTGTGCACGGTGGGGGCGTGGAAGTTACTGAAATAGCGAGTAAACTCGGCAAGGAGCAGAAATTTATTATGTCCCCCGAGGGGTTCCGCAGTCGTTATACTGACAAGGAAACTATTGAAATTTATACGATGGTGATGGCTGGTAAGATGAATAAACAAATCGTTTTGGCGCTTCAGGCTCAGGGGATATCCGCAGTGGGCTTAAGTGGACTTGATGCTGCCATCCTCAAGGCGGAACGTAAAACTCGTTTAATTGTGGTTGATGAGCGGGGACGGAAAAAAGTTATAGACGGTGGCTACACAGGTAAAATCACCGAAGTCAATACCAAACTGCTATGTCTGTTACTTGAGAAGGGTTATGTACCTATTGTTACGCCGATTGCGCTCAGTCAGGACAATGAGCCCCTCAATGTAGATGGTGACCGCACTGCAGCAATCCTTGCAGGTGCCCTCAAAGCAGACAAGCTTATTTTGCTTACGGACGTGGAGGGCTTGATGCTCAAAGGCGAGCGAGTGCCGAAAATCGCGGCTACTGAGGTTAAAGAAGTTCTCTCTAAGATCGGAGGAGGAATGAGTACCAAAGTACACGCTGGTCTGGAAGCACTTAATCAAGGCGTGGGGGAGGTGCTGGTTACATCCGGGGCTGCCAGTCAGCCCATCACTTCAGCTCTGAATCATAAGGTAGGAACCGTGATAACAAGTGAATGATACGGAAATCATGGAAACTGAAAACCGCTATTTAGCCAACGTGTTTTCAAAAAAACCCGTTGTACTAACCCGTGGAAAAGGTGCATTGCTCTGGGATATCAATGGTAAAGAGTACGTTGATTGCGCTAGTAGCTATGGCGTAGCGGCACTGGGGCACTGTCACCCAAAAATTATTGAAGCCGTTAACTCGCAGCTTCAAGAGCTTATAACTTGCCACAGTTGCTACTATAACGACAAGCGTGCAGAATTTATACAAAAACTGGTTAATATAATGCCACAAGGGCTTGACAAAGCATTTCTTTCTAACAGCGGAGCCGAAAGCGTGGAGTGCGCTATAAAACTCGCTCGCAAAGCCACAGGTAAAACCGAAATTATTGCGTTGATGGGATCTTATCACGGAAAAACTATGGGTGCGTTATCGGCGACTTGGGATAAGAAATATCGTGAACCCTTCATGCCTTTGATTCCAGATATTAAACATGTTCCCCCTGATAACTCTGGGAAAATCGGGGAGGCTATAACTGAAAAAACTGCTGCTGTGCTTATGGAACCAATCCGTGGGGAAGGAGGAGTTCGTGTGCCCCCCGAGGGTTACTTGCAGGAAGTGCGGGAAATCTGCAACCGTAGAGGTATTTTGCTAATTTTTGATGAGGTGCAGACCAGTTTTGGGCGCACTGGTAAGCTTTTCGGCTGCGAAAACTGGAATGTTATCCCCGATATTATGTGTTTAGCGAAGCCTTTTGCAGGTGGTTTGCCAATTGGTATTACGGTGGCTAAAGAAAACATTATGTCGACATTCAAAGTGGGCGAGCACTCCACTACTTTTAGTGGAAGTCCACTTGTTTGCGCTGCAGGATGTGCGGCTGTAGATGCTCTGCTGGAGGAGAAACTTGCGGAAAAAGCGGCCATAAACGGCAAATATTTCAAGACTCAGTTGGAAAGCTTAGCTGCGAAGTATCGCATAGTTAAGGAGGTCCGAGGATTAGGGTTAATGTTGGGTGTGGAACTCCGTTATGACGTTTATGGGGTTATTACTAAAGCACTTGACAAAGGTTTATTGGTTATAGATGCTGGCAGAACGGTGGTTCGACTGTTACCGCCGCTGATAATTACTAAACCTCAAATTGATCGCGTTATCACTGCTTTAGATTCTGTGTTGGAGGAAGAAGAAAATGAACGAGCAAATGGCAATACGGTTTCTAACTAATCTACTTGGTATCTACAGTCCTTCAGGCAAAGAACAGGATATAGCTAACTTTTTAGCCTTAGAAATGAAGCGCATGGGTTTTGAAGTAGGTATAGATAACATTGGTAACGTCATCGGTGTTGTTGGGGACGGTGAACCTGTGATTATGCTTTGCGGGCACATGGACACAGTGGCTGGGCACATGCCCCTGCGTGTTGAGGAAGGAAAAATATATGCACGTGGTGCAGTTGATGCAAAAGGTCCCCTCGCCGCTATGGTTATGGCAGCAGTTACTGCTGGTAAAGACCCCTGCTTTAAAGGAACAATTCTCGTTGCCAGTGTTGTTGAAGAAGAAGCCACAAGCAAAGGTGTGCGGCATCTTATCAACCAGGGTATAAAAGCTGATTATGCAATCTTTGGTGAACCCAGTGGCGTAGAAAACATTACCATTGGCTACAAAGGACAAATCCAGCTCAAAATTGACGTGACCACTGAGACAGGGCACTCCTCAACCCCTTGGCTATATGATAATGCCTTGGAGAAAGCTTATGAGCTTTGGAAGAAAATCAGAGCAGCATGCACTTTTCCTTCTATCGAACCCACCGAGACACCCTTCACCTCCATTACAGTTTGTTTAATTCGAATGGTTGGTGGAAGAGGCAATTCAGTTATCCCTTTTGAAGCTGAAATACTTCTCGACGTTCGTGTTCCTATTCAGTACACAACTGCACAAGTCCATGAGAAAATGTTGAAAATAATTGCCAATTATCAAAACGCCAATCCACAAGTGGGGATAAAATCAAGCGTTTTGGATACTGTTGAGCCCTTCGAAGCCAATAAAGCGTCTCCGTTGGTCCATGTCCTATCCGCCTCAGTTCGTAAAGTCTTGAATAAACCAGCAACGTTGCTCCGGAAGACCGGAACAGGGGACATGAATATCCTTGGTAAAGCCATGAAGTTGCCTATTGTGACCTATGGACCTGGAGACTCCCACCTTGATCATACTGTTGATGAGCATATCGAGATAAGTGAGTATCTGCAAGCGATTCAGGTTTACAAGGAAACCCTGCTGAAACTCTCTGAAGTGCATAATAAAAATGGTACATAGATAAATCGGCAACTTTTTGAACTCATATGCCTTTTGATCTATTGTGGAGATTTTGCCAAAAGATAATTTTCATTCAACCATAAAAGAAGCTGCGCTCAAAGAAGGCGGTATGGCTACTGTAAGAATAAGAGATAATCCAATTATTCTCGCAAAAATCGGAGGGCAAATTTATGGTGTAACCAACCGTTGCCCCCATATGGGCTGCAGCTTTGACAACGGTATTCTGACTGGTTATGTTTTGATGTGTCCTTGTCATGGCTGGAAATTTGATGTCCGCACCGGTCAATATCAAGTGATCGATACGGTGAAGCTGGATTGCTACCGTATTGAGGTTAGGAATGGCAAAATATTTGTTGAAATCCCAAAAAAATAATTCAGTCGCTTTTCGACCTTAAATTTAGGTATTCTTTGTTTCTGCTAAGTGTGTTTAGTACTATGTCTTTTTTATTTTTCTCACCATTTTTCATAGTTGTTCTCTGGTGACTAAAAAGGTCTTAAAATTCTTATTTTAGCTTCTTAAAGTTAGTATGTAGTGGCCAAGGAAAAAAAACAATCACAAAAATTATTTTCGCTAATATCTAAGTTAATCACCATACTCTGACAATTTTACAGTTTTTGGATGAAAAAGCTTTTTTGTACAATCTAACCGCTTAAACAATAACCTTTAGATGAAAAAAGTAGCGGGGAACTAACTAAATGGCAACCAACATTGAACTCATAATGGCCGTCTTTTTACTAATCACGTTCATAGCCGCTATTATATCGCTAAAATTTAAAACCCCTTACACACTTGTTTTGGTTCTAATGGGTGTAGGAATAACTGCAGCCGCCACCCTGCTGTCACTGGTAGGTGGACCAATCCACGGATTTGCCCAAGCAATTATCGATCAGATACGCTCATTTGATAACTTGCTGCTTGAAGGTGGCGGGAACGGGTTTTTTGTTGGAATAGTAGTTCCTCCACTCGTTTTTGAGGCAATGATGCATATCCGTGCAGGTGACTTGCGAGCGGTGATTCGTCCCTCGTTAGTGCTGGCAACAGTTGGCGTAATCATAGCAACCTTAGTTGGCGGATTGGTGATGTGGCTTATCGGTTTGCCCTTCTATGTAGCCTTCTTATTTGCCGCCCTCATAGCCCCCACGGACGTAGTTACTATTTTAGAGGTATTCCGCAGGGTCAAGGTCCCATCAAAACTCACGATTCTACTAAACACAGAAGCTGCCTTCAACGACGCGACAGCCATAGTGGTATTCACTATTATCCTCTCCTTTGTTGCGCTGCATCAGGCAAGCTACATAGAGGCAGTAGGAAGCTTTAGCTATACTCTTCTGGGTGGCTTATTGGTCGGCTTAGGTATTGGCTTCATATCCGAGTTGCTCTCAAGCTTAATCGAAGACCGGATAGCTGAATGCATCCTTACAGTTTCAGCTGTTTACGGATCCTTCGCGCTTGCTACAGGCATTGGAGCTTCTGGCATTATAGCCGTTGCAATAACAGGTCTCTACTTCGGTAACTTTACCATGCGTACCGCCATGGAATCCGCCACTCGTAACACAATCAAATTGTTCTGGGAGGTGATAGCTTTTCTTGCAAACTCCATAGCATTCCTATTCATCGGTTTCCAAACGGACCTACTTACACTCTCTCAATCCGTGTTTCTAATAATAGCAGCGTTCATTGCAGTTACGCTAGCTCGGGCAGCTGCAGTTTTCCCGATATTTGCATTCTTTAGTAAAAGAGGCGAAAAGTTACCGCGCATTTGGGGCTACGTGGCTTTGCTAGGCGGCGTCCGAGGCGCTCTTTCAATTGTTCTCGCAGCCACTATAACAGCCTCTGCGGTCATAAGCTTAACCGACATAACTATAATACGTACCCTGGCATTGGGAGTAGCTTTTCTCTCCATCACCTTCCAAGTGCCAATTCTATTCCGATATGTAAAAAGTAAATTCAAAGATCAGGAATCCGAACAAACTGAAAAATCACGAAAAGAACTGGTCGAGATAGGTGCTGAAATCGAGGAAACATATGATATGCGGAATGAACGCAGAATTTCCGACCGCGAGTTTGTTGAGAAGCTAGAGGTATGCAAAGATATGATTGATGATGTAATCCATGAATCGTCAGCAATGCTTGAGACCAAACAGATCATTCAGGAGCGAGCGAACATGCTCTACTCATCGGTGAGGCGCAAACGCAAACCCAAGAAAGCTGCTCAAAAACAGAAGTCCCAAGAAAAACCTAAAAAAACCAATGTTCCTATCGAATAGTTACCATTCGTCACGTCTACTGCGGTTCTCTTCTTTACGTGACTGATCAAAATCAGCATAAATGGTACGATCCTCGCTTGAGACAACCGAAAAATCCGCACCTGCCACAGATTTAATGCTCGGTATTCTCACAAGTCGGCTTTGGCGCGTTTTTGGTAAATAGTTAACAAGCAACTCCCCAATAGCATAGCTCAATTTCTCATTCATACCCCAAGGTTCAAACATTTCAACTTTAATAGCATACTTGCCAGCAGCTACCCCGGACATTTCCAGAACCCACTCATACTCAAACTCATCCGTTGCCACCGGTCCCTGGGGAATTTGAATTAATGTAGGTGGAAGAAGTTGGTTGTCAAACCATAAATTCGCTTTTATCTTAGAGAATGATTTTTTGGAGGGTTGGAGTTTGAAGATCACTTTAAGGATTAATTCATCTATTCCCTCGTCGGCGGCAATTTTTTTGATAATTATCTTTTTTTCTGGATTAGGTTGAGTTTGATTTGTCTGGAGACTGGGTATTTTGTCAAGAGTTAATTGTCTATAGGGCTTTTTGATTCTGCTCATGCCAGATGCTACCATAATACACGCAAATCACAATAATATTTCGGATCATTAAAGCTCTTTTACTTTAGGTGGTGGCTTTACTGCGAACTTAACGGTAAATACAATAATATCCAGAGATCTTACAGTCAAGAACATTAGAAATTAATACAGGAGGTGTGTGGGCGTTGAGTTACGATGACATAGACATGGACGACCTTTTAGGAGAAGAGGTGCAGAACAGCAACTCCCTGACCGCATCAGGTATTGCAGAATACATCCGCTTTAATTGTTGCCCCCGCTTTTTCAAACTTAAATTCGAAGGCAAAGAAGTCCGTAAACGCACCTGGCCTGAAGCCTTCAAACCTATCAGTCCCTTGCTTTACGGTACAGGCAAAGCGCTTGAGGAAAAGAAGATAGATGAGCTCAAAGAAAAAGCCGCTAATTATATTGACTTCACAGTTTACGATCCACACCAATACGGATGGACCAAAGCCGAAGACTCCATGAACAACCTCCGTTATGTCATTGAAACCCAGATCATAGAGGGCGAAAAAGCTGACTCACGCCCTTTTCTACTCTATCAAGTGCCCATGAAGGGAACTATTGGCATTTGGGAAGTCAAAGGCATAGCTGACTTGATTTCTATTTGGCCGCTTAAGAACGGTAAAGTCAAAGTGCGTATATTCGAGCTGAAATCCTCTTGGAAAGAGCACACTGCTCATCGAATCCAAGTAGCTATTTATGCGCTACTGCTCTCCCGTGAACTTGGCGGTTTATCCGCCAAAGTTGAACTCGAGGGGGGAGTCATCAACCGCGAAACAAGTCTTGAAAGTCTCGACTCAGAGAACCTTCCAAAATTCAAACTGAGCCCCCTTATTCAAGATGTTGAACGCCTTTTAGCAAAAGATGGAGAATTCAATTGCATCCACAAAAAACCAATAGATGAAGTCGAGTATCAGCTTTGCTGGCGATGCGACAACTGTGGTTTTAACGAATGCTGCATAGTATGCGCTGTCGAAAACGAAAGTATTGCACTGCTGAATTTAAGCCGAGGCGAACAGAAAGCGCTATCACACCACGGCATCGCTAAGCTGGAGGATTTGGCAAGACTAAAAGTTGTCCTAGACTCCGCTAACCTTAGACCTAACGACTTCAAAATTATACCTGCCAAAGACCACCAAAAAGTACAGGAGCTATCGACAGACCCCATCGTGGGCGCTAAACTGGATTGGTTAGTGGAACGTGCTCAATATATGCTCGGTGGTATCCGCCCAAGCAGTCAAAACGCAAGCAAAAGTCGATGGATGCCCTGGTTAACGGGAACAGGCTATGGAAACCTCCCCGAAGACAGCCCTTCTGCAGGTGCTGACTATTCACTGCTCTATAACCCTGACAGCTTAATCCGCATCTATCTCTTCGTCGAATGGGATTACATGCTAGATGTAGTTTCAATGCTTAGCGCCAAAGTCAGTTGCACTCGCTACCGAGGTGAGCCATTATGCATTTCGCGAGTAATTCGCAGCCTCCCTGATGATCGGAATGAATGCATTGATGAAGAGCAAAAGTTGCTCGAAGGCTTCTTTCAAGACCTATCTCAAGCCATAAACAAAGCTGCCAACGCCGCAGGTAGCCCCGATGAAGCGCCTATTCACTTGTACTTTTTCAGTCGCCAAGAACGCGATATACTCATGAAAGCTGTTTGCCGCCAACCATCATTGATAAGTGCACAAGCGGTGCGTGACCTTCTTGGTTTGAGGCAAGCTATCGACCAACCAATGTTCTCAATCCTACAAGACGAAGTCGTTCACCGAAAAGCCCTGCGCTATCACAGTTCTGGGCTGCTGCCAATTTTGGAGCAAGCATGTTTCTTTGACCGCAATCAATGGCGCGTCAAACGCAGGGACGGCAGTATAGTTGATCTAGCGTTGGTGTTCCGCGATGGATTATTCAATTACTCTTTACCTTACAAAAGAAACCTCGATGGCTCAATCGCCTTTCTTAAGGAAGGACACAGCGACGGATATTACCCTGCCCGCGCTCGATTCGGTGACCAATTACCAATCGAATACCTCTGGGGCGCAAAAAAACGCTTAGATAACTTTGACCAAGTCAAAGGACCAGCCAAAATACTGCTTGAGAAACGTAAATGGTGCGATTATACAACCAAAACACGCCGCATAACCGATGAAGAACTTAATCTTATGGGCACCAAAATTTGCATGGCACTAGAACAAATCGAGCGGTCATTATCAATCCGCAACAGGAGACTGGGCAAAAAACCAATTGCTATCCCCAAAATCCAAGAATTCTCACTCGGTACATCAACACTGGAACGGAGTTGCAGGGAATTTTTAGATTTGGAGTACTTCTCAAAGCGTCAAGAAATGTACCAACATTACGCTATGCTGCCATACCAAAGAGTTGCTTCAGGACGATCAGTGATCTTCCAATGCACGCGTGTGGATGAATTCGAGAAGGAATTCATTGTAAGAGGAAAATTAGTTTATGAGGGCACAGGACTGCCTAAAACTGACTGCGTTGCCAACGCCTGCCGTGTGAAGGGCTCAGATGGCTCTAGCTCAGGCGACTGGATGGTTGTGACCGAGCTACGCCTTAACGGACAGGGGCAGTTTGAAGAAACCGATAAGCGCTCGCCTGGAGAAGTGGAGAAGTCTGCTCGAGCCATAGTTGATAGAGTCGATGTATCAAAGCTGGAAATCGTGATTAAGGTCCTCAGCTGGCCTCGCGGCAGAGGCAGCAAATATAGCGCGTGGCATAATCTGCCAACAACCGACTCTGAGAAAGCCCAAAATAAATATATGCAACTCTTTGAGGCAGGACGTTACTACATACTAGATGATTTAGCTGACGACATAATTTCAGATAGAGCCGCTAAGTGTCTAGATTACGCAGGCAACAATGTTCTATATCGTCTTTTGGCTGATTATTTAGCGGGCAAAACAGGGGGCACCTCAAGGATTGCATTGTCAATGGAAACAGCATCTGGGTTTCTGCGTTGGATGGAAAGCAGAAGTTTTCCACCCAATGCTGAACAGAAACGTTTTGTTGACAGGATATTTGGGCACGAACCGATTGTTATGCTTCAGGGTCCACCAGGCACAGGAAAAACTGAAACTTTGCAGTTAGCAGTTCTAGCGCATATCGCTGCTCATAGGGCAAAATCAAGATGCCGAGTATTAATGGTTGCACCAACCCACAAAGCCATCCAAGAATTCGTCGAAAAGCTTGCCAGATGCTGGCAAGAATACACCAACGCCGGCGGCAATGACCTCAAAGACCTGAGAATCTTCCGCGTACTAAGTAGCGACATCTCTCTAGTCAAACCAATTAATGGCGTCAAATACGTTAACTACAACCAAGATCAAGAAACGGTCTTGGAACTCACAAATTGTCTGTTGAACCAATCCACCTTAACCTCTGCCGCTTCTACCTCTGAACCACTGGTTCTATGTCTTACTCCTCCAGGACTTTATGGGTTGATGAAGAAAATCGGGGATTCAGAGCCACCATGGGGTGAGGGTTTCTTTGATTTGCTTGTCGTGGACGAAGCAAGCATGATGAGACTCCCCGAACTTATACTCTCAGGCAGCTTTCTATCAAAGAACAGCCAAATCCTTGTTGCAGGCGACCACCGACAACTACCACCGATTGTCGCTCATAACTGGGAAAGAGAAGACCGACGCACTCTTGAAGAGATGGCTTCTTTCCTCTCAGCAATGGATTTTCTGCGCCTATTGCGCAACGAAGACCTTGGACTGGAACGGATAAAATGCAGAAATCCAGCGGATATTCCTGCAGAGAGGTTATGCGAGAGCCATCGTTGCCACTCGGTTATAGCGGAGTTTCTACGAGAATGGGTATACGAGAAAGATCAGATTGACTTCCACTCGGAGCAACGACAAATGCTGGCTCCTGTGAAAGCTGCAACAGCTGGGTTAGGAGTCGTTTTGGCTCCTGAAAACGTATTTGTTCTTATCGTGCATGACGAAGCGGAAAGTTTCCAATCAAACCTTATTGAGGCTTCGATTGTTCAAGCTATAGTCAGAAATGCTCAATGCGAAAGCATAGGTGTAATCACGCCTCACAACGCTCAGAAGGGGCTTCTCAAAAACATGCTTCAAGACGGTTGCGCAAACACCCGTGTTGACACTGTTGAAAGATATCAAGGTGGCGAAGCCGACTTTATAATCATAAGCACATGTGTAAGCGACCCCGATTACGTCCGAAGCGAAAGCGAATTCCTACTTAACCTAAACCGCATCAATGTCGCCATATCCCGTATGAAAAAGAAGTTAGTTATCGTAGCAAGCCGCTCGATTTTCGAATTTATGCCGCAAGATGCACAAGATTATGATAAAGCGCTATTATGGCGAGGAATCGCTGAGACTGTAGGTTTTACCGCTGACTCAAAACCACACTGGGCTGGGAATTTGTCAGAGTTCCTTCAACATGCAAGTTCTAACATAAAAGTCGAAGTCTATGTTAAAGCTGAAAAAAACCGTTTATAAAAATTAGAAATCATCCAATAGCCATAACTTCAACAGAATAACCTAATAATTGTTAAAAAAATATATCATGTATAATAACTACGGCTTATTTTATTTCTACTGCGTAGATCATGTTATCAATTAACCCAACAGGGTTTTTTATATTTGGTGAAGATCTGAGCAAATAAATGGAAGAAGAAGAAATGACAATATCCCAGGAAGCTCCAAAAGCGAATCCTCGCTTAGCCGATAAGTGCCCCGAATGCACAAGTGACAATCTTGTTCATGATTATGATACTGGTGAAACTATTTGTGGTGATTGTGGTCTTGTTTTGTATGAGCAGATGTTGGATAAGGCTCCGGAGTGGCGTGCGTTTACTCCGCAGGAGAAGGCTTCTCGTAGTCGTGTTGGTATGCCTACTTCTTATTCGGTTCATGATAAAGGATTATCCACAACCATCAGCCAAGTAGACAGAGATGCCTTTGGAAGAAAACTACCCCTATCTACACGCCTTCAGATGTGGCGTCTTAGGAAATGGCAAATACGCAGCCGAGTCCACTCATCCATAGACCGAAATCTCGCTCAAGCCATGAGCGAACTTGACCGTTTATCAGGCAAAATAAACATTGCACCCCCAATAAAAGAAAAAGCCGCCCTCATCTACAGAAAAGCACTCGAAAAAGGATTAGTCCGCGGGAGATCTATATCTGCCATCGCTGCTGCCTCTTTATATGCTGCTTGCCGCAAAAGCGGATTACCCAGATCGCTCCGAGAAATCACCGAAGCCAGCCTCGTAGACAAAAAAGATGTGGCACGTTGCTATCGTCTACTGCTGCAAGAGCTTGATTTCCACATGCCGGTTTCCGACCCCCTATCATATATATCAAAAATTGCAGGAAACAACGGAGTTTCAGGCAAAACACAGGGGACAGCCATAGCCATACTAAAGGAAGCAAGAAGAAGACGTGTTTCAGCTGGCAAGGACCCGATGGGTATGGCAGCTGCGTCTCTTTATATTGCTTGTCTTCAGAATAACGAAAAGATTACGCAAAAAGACATCGCGGAAGCTGCTGGAGTCACAGAAGTTACAGTTAGAAACAGATACAAAGCACTAAAACGACAGCTAAACCTCGAAATACCTGAAAGAGCTAGCTTTTAACCTTCTATTTTCTACCTTTCTTTTAATCACTAACACGAATTAGTCTAAAGCAATAAAATTAACATTACTTCTTTTTTTGAAGCAGTCAAGTACTCAATTCACTCTAACGCAGATACAGTTCATAAACTTCAATAGAATTTAAACCTGCGAAAAAATCACATATTAAGTCGACGAATCGTAATTGCCATCACTTTTCTTATATACAAACAGCCAAATCAATATGCTCCACTAACCAACAGAATTTTAAGCATTTCAAAAGAAGAAGAAGCAACCCCCCACCGACAAATTTCTTCTATTAATCAAAGAAACAACAAAAACCATTTGTAACTGATGTTTTAACAAGCCAACTGACTTTCCACAAAATGAAATATGTTACCTAAAAATACAATTTTAAATTTGAAAAGCCCGCGAGAATCAAAATTTGCTCAGTTTTTACTTTTTAATGATTTGTTCTCCTTTTTAGCTTGAGAAGGCAAGCTTTATTGCCTTCTTCCAACGCCAAAGAATGAGCTAAAAACAATGTTTTGCCCTTATTGCAAACGCCAGATCAAAGACACAGAAGTATTCTGTCCATACTGCCAAAAAGCAATTCCAAGACAAAATTCGCCCACTGTTAAATTTCAACAAGCGCCCTCCCAAACTGTAGAGATTCCCGCCTCAAAGCCCCGCCCTAAGCTTTCAACTAACGCAAAAAAAGTCATTATTACTGCTGCTTTGATAGTTGTGCTTGTCCTTATTGTTTCAACGATTTTCTATCCTCAATTATTCCCGTGGAACTGATCAATTCCACAATTACCTTTTGTCTTAAATCCCCCTAAAAATCTAAATCTCCAAGTCAAAATTAGATGATATGAAGAGAACCAAAAACAGCCGAATAGTTACAAACACAAACAATTTACATTCGGGTTATCGCAGCTAACTTAACACACCCCAAATACCGCCACGTAAACAGCATCTAACTGGTCGGCTCTTTTTTAGCACCAATGCTTGAAAAAATCGCTGCAGCGATCCAAAAGACCGGTCCTAAAACACCTGGAAAAAACGTCACATTTCCTGGAATAAGGACAAAAACCACGAAACCTATATCCGCCATACTGACCACCGCCAAGTTAAGCCAGTACCCCAAAACACTGTTTTTCCAGTTGAATCTGGATGCAATTACTATACTAAACAATGCAAAAAAGAGCAAGTTCCAAGCATCTTGAAAAATTTTTCCTTGAATAATACCTTGATTAATGGTGGTTCCGAGAATGAATGCTTCGTACGCTGCTTGAATATGAAGCAGTCCCCAAATAACGTATAAGCCAGCTCCTATTTTGGCAAATATCATCAATTAATTCTCTCGTGTTTTCATATTAACGATATTGACGGTTAGGGTTCTTGAGTACCAACAAGGGCATCCATTGAAAGACCGCCTCTTAATACATTCTTAAGTCCAGTCAACTGAAATATAGGATAAACTACCATAATTTGAATCCAGAAAGTCAACAACCTAATTAGAGTAGTCGCCGCACCTGCGATAACAAGAGGAACATTAAGTTAAACAATAGAATCATAATATAGAAACTTTGTATAATCAAGAATAAATCTCTTACTAGCTAAATTATTGTTTGTCCAAAAATAACTTTTGACCAAAACAAAGAATAAATTGGCACCTTAAATGGAAAGTGGACCAAAACTAAATAACCGTAAAAAGCGAAGAAGAGGTAATCTCCTCGATCAATCTATTTTTTGTCTAAATTGAATTCTCTGTGTATCTCCTGCACAACTGAGAACCCATCATTCTCCTTAACAACAAAGGAAATGTTAAGTTCAGAGCTGCCTTGAGCAATCATCCGGACGTTAATGCCCTTCTTTGCAACGATGCTAAAGATTTTCGATGCTACACCCAAGGTACCTTTCATATAGGCGCCCATCACAGCGATTACAGCGACATCATCTTCTGCAGTGACTTCATTGACTATGCCTCCGCGTTCCAACAAAGCAATTTCTAGATTGCTAATGGCTCTACCCAATAGGCCTCGCTTGATTATCATTGAAATGTTAGCTTCAGAGACTGCTGCAGATACCATCATGACGTTGATGTTGTTTTTCCCCAAAACATCTAATATTTTTGCATAACTTCCCGGTGCTCCAACCATTGCCGCACCGTAGACATTAAGCATCGCCACATCTTTTATCATGGCGACTGCCTTCACAGCTTCTTTAGCATTGGGGTTGGGTTCTTTAGTGATAAGAGTACCTTGATTTTCGGGATGCGCAGTGTTTCGGATGCGTACAGGTATATTTTCCTTTATGACCGGTCCAAGAGCTCGAGGATGCATGGCTTTGGCACCAAAAATCGCCATTTCCGCGGCTTCCTGATAACTTAACTGAGAGAGCATGCGGGCAGTGGGAACGATTTTAGGATCGGTGGTCATTATGCCGTCCACATCTGTCCATATCCAAACTTCATCCGCCTGCAAAGCCACACCAAGGATAGTCGCAGTATAATCGGAACCGCCTCGCCCAACAGTGGTAATAATTCCATCTTGATTTGCCGCGATAAACCCTGTGACAACAGGGATAACGCCCTGCTCAAGCAGAGGGCTTAAACGTTCACGGATCAGATGAGTGGTGTAGTTCATGAGAGGATCGGCTTCACCAAAGTTTGAATTAGTAACAATCCCAGCGTCTTTACCTGTGAACCATTGAGTTTTGCCCTTAAGGTCTTTTATGGCTCCCCAAACAATAGGTGCAGACAACCGCTCACCAAACGACATGACATAATCTTTAGATTTAGGTGTTAATTCGCCAACATAACAGATGCCTGTTAAGACTTTTTCAAGTTCAATTATGGTTTTCTCGGTAATGTCAGTAACTTCTTTTTGAATACTTTTGCTGCTAATAGCTCTCTCTATAGCTTCTATATGCTTCTTTAACAGATCAGCGGTAAAAGTTTGGATTTGATTTTCGTTGCTTTTCTTAGCTTGGCAGCCTACTTCAATTAAACTGTTTGTAACGCCTGCTAATGCAGAAACCGCCACCGCTACCTTGTAATCTTGTTTTGAATACTGCATGACAACTTCTGCTACGTGGCGTATATTTTCGCCTGTCCCGACGCTAGTGCCGCCGAACTTCATAATGATTTTCATTTTTAAAGCTCCGAGTTATTATTTAGCAGTCTATTTGCTAACTTATGTCTTATGTCTAAGAGGTCCCTTAAAACTGCACTTGCAGTCTCAACTCCGCCTGCACCTCTGCCGACAAGAGTCTGCTCACCCGCATACTCAGTTTGGAAAGTAATGGCATTGAGAACTCCACTGACACATAAAGGATCAGTTTTAGGAATCTCAGTGGGCTTAACAGTGGTATTTTCACCGTCTATGGCCCCTATGAGTTTGAGAGTATTGCCGCGTTTTGAGGCGTCATCCTGCATCTTCACCGTAACGTCGCGAATTCCTGTCCGATCCACATCTTTTAAAGTGATTTTCTTGTTAAGTATCCAATTCGACAAGATAACGACTTTGCAGGCAGTGTCAAAACCATCAATATCCATCGAAGGTTCCCTCTCTGCATATCCAAGCTTCTGCGCATTTGACAAAGCATCTTGGAAAGACACACGATTCTGAGCCATCTCAGTTAGGACATAATTAGTCGTACCATTGAGAATACCTTTTATCCCAAGAATTCTGTCACCTGCTAAGCAGCGTTTAGCAAATTCAAGCATAGGAGTACCACCGCCAACAGTACCACTGAAACGCAAATACACATTGTTATACTCAGCAAGTTCAGTTAAGGCTGGCATAGCAAGGGCCAATGGTCCTTTGTTAGTTGTGACAACATGTTTGCCAGTTTTAAATGCCTTGGTAATGTGCGAGAGCGCAGGTTCCGCATTCTGAATGTTAACTGGAGTAACTTCAACAACCACTTCGGCTTCCACCGATTCAATGACATCTAACGCCTTCATATCCGGGTGCCCAAATTCGGGGTCAGAGGAAATGGGACGAGTAGTTTTAAGATTCTCCAACTTCTTAGGGCTGAGACCACGGGGGCTGATTACTGCCCCATCTATATCCGCGATAGCAACGATTTTGGGATTAAACCCATAGTTCCTAACTTCCTCGATGTACCGGCGAGCAAGAATAGTCGTAACCCCTTTGCCAACAACACCATATCCAACTAAGATGATTCTCATTTCATGTTCACCGTGCTAAAATTGCCGTTTCCTTCTTTAAACCCAAAGCATCCTCAATCGCTGAGATATCAGCATCTACCTCAAGAGGCTTCTCACTCTGTTTAATTGCAGTATCTGGATCTTTGAGACCATGACCCGTCGTGATGCAGACCACACGTTCATTCTCAAGTATCACACCTCTCTTAATGAGCTTCTTAAGTCCAGCAATAGATGAAGCCGAAGCGGGTTCCACAAAAATGCCTTCCACCCGCGCTAAAGTTTTTTGTGCATCAAGAATTTCTTGATCCGTGACGGTTTCAGCTGTACCACGGGATTCACGGATAGCATTTATCGCTTTCTTCCAGCTTACAGGCGCACCAATCCGGATGGCGGTCGCAAGAGTTTCGGGGTGCTCAACAGGAACAATTTTGTCACTACCTGTTTTAATCGCCTGCACTATAGGCGCTGAACCTTCAGCTTGGATACCCGTCATTTTAGGTAGCATCTTGATTAAACCTAATTTATAGAATTCATTCAAGCCCTTCCAGACAGCGCTGATGTTGCCAGCGTTTCCAACGGGGATAATAATGCGATCCGGAACCACATAGTTTAATTGTTCGCAGATTTCGTATCCCAGCGACTTTTGACCTTCAATACGGAAAGGGTTAATCGAGTTAAGTAAGTAAATGTCTTTGTGTTTATCAGCGAGTTTCAGAACAAAATCTAACGCTTCATCAAAGTTTCCTCTAACTTGCAAAACTTTAGCGCCATGTATCATGGCTTGACTAAGTTTGCCATACGCGATTTTGCCTGACGGAATCAGGACTGTGCAGCGGATTCCAGCGCGTGCAGCGTATGCTGCGAGGCTAGCCGAAGTGTTACCGGTTGAAGCGCAGATGACATGACGAGCGCCAAGCTCGACAGCTTTGGTAACCCCAACGGTCATGCCACGATCTTTAAAACTGCCAGTGGGGTTTTCGCCCTCATTCTTCACATAAAGTGTTTCTACCCCCAACTCGTCGCCAAGGCGCTGAGAACGGTGCAGCCCAGTTCCACCTTCACTGAGCGTTATAGGCTTAGAGGCTTCATGAATTGGCATAAAAGGGCGATAACGCCAAACCGAAAGCGGCTTACTTTTCCAATTGCTGTCTTGGACTGCAGCGGATAATTCGTCGCCATCGAACTTTATCTCCAGGATTTCTCCGCATTTTCTGCAGAAGTACACAATCTCGTCAATACCATAAATTGTCTTGCAGTTTATGCATTCTTGGTGTACCATCTTGTATGTCTCCGCTAATGTGAAATGGTTAATTGGCTTAATTCGGATTGAACATTATTTAATTTTGCCTTTAACAAGCATCCGTTAACCCACTAAGTTTGAGAGAACCTCGTAGGCCTTTAAGCTGTCTTTTTTTTCTACCACCATGATAGTTTCTGTCCAACATGAAATGAACTCGACGATGTTGATATTTTGCTCGGCCAATAAAGTGGCTAGGAAGGCAACGACACCTGGGGTAGCTTCAAGTTCCTCAGGTGAATGAATTACAATCATAGTGCAGTTCTCATGTTTCACCAACGAGGGCGTACGTTCGGGCAAATCGTTTCGATCAGTGAGGTATACGAATTTGTCAAGCAAATCTACCTTCATGCCTGCCTTTGAACTGAGCTCTTTGGCGGTTATCATGACGGATTTGCGGTCATAGACAGCCACGCCACTACGTTTTAGGAGAGCCAACACTTTTTCTTCGCGTTTCTGTTTGTGTTTTTGAAGTTCTTCGCTGTAACGGCGCAGGGCAGCTTTTATGGCGCTGGTATCGCTGGATTTGAGTTCTATTTGAATTTGCCGTGAAAGCTCACTCAAGTTAACTATGCCTTTCTCTAAGGCTTCGAGTAAATAGGGTTTGTTTCGTAGATGACTGCGGACGTTTTGAGCGACTGTCATAATGTTTTCTTGATGTATCAAATGGTACATTTAAAGCTTGTTTAGCTACCGAATTGAGTCACTTAAGAACTGCATGTCTTGTGTCCCATTTCAGACACTTAAAAACAACCGATATTCAGCAACCTTTAACTTTTTCAGAGGTGACATTTTCTTGAGCCGTATGACTGACTCTAACAAGGCATGGCTATTATCTTTCGTTTCTGGACAAAATTTCTATGATAAGAAATGCAAAGACAGCAAGGATACAGAAACAATTTACATTAGCAGAATCAAAACCTATTGCGATAATGTATGCATGACTCCAGATGAGCTAATTAAGCTAAAGCCAACTCAATTGGAATTTGCGGTTATGCTCCAAAAAGGCGTAAATGCAGATTCAATTAATGAAGATGCCGCAGAAGAACTTTTAGAGAAATATCTTAGGCAAGACACATATTTTGGCATAGATGAAAATGGCGAAAAAGAAGAGAGGGAATTTACAATTGACTCAAAGATTGGAGTGCTTGCGGCTGTCAAAAGCTTTTATAAATCTAATAGAAAGAGAAGCCTAGATTCCGATGTAGGGGATTTTCTCGATAAACCAGACCCTAAAAAGAGAACGCCAAAAGTTGAAGATTGCCTTAAGCTTGAAGAGGCTATGACTACCAATCGAGACAAGTTTTTGGTTTGGTTCTTAGAATCTTGTCCTGTACGCAAAGGCACACTTAGACAATTAAAGATTGGAGATTTGAAACCGCTTGACGATAAAGACGTTTCTTTCTGGTTAAGAGTAGAAGCTAAACGGTTAAAAGGTAGCGGCAAAGGCAAATATAGAAAAGCTAAACATGTCGGATTCTTGCACTACTATGCAAACCAGAAATTCGAAGCGTACAAAGCAGAACTAAACGAAAAAGGCATAGCATATAACAACAATTCACCATTATTCATGAGTTATAAATCAACAAAAGTAGGCAGTAAGAAAGGCGGTACACTAACTAACATTTTTTCCATTTTTGTTGATGCATCAGAAAAAGCATTCAAAGGCGAAAAACGCTATAGCCCACAAGACTTTAGAGATGTTATCAGCACAGTTCTTAGAGACAAAATCAAAATTACTTCCAACCTAACTAAACCATTAACGTCTCATACGCCTGATGGAATTGAGGCAGTTTATGAAGGTTTAGACGATGATGAAGATAGACCAAACACTGACCAATTAGAGGTTTTCAGGTCATGCATTCCTTACCTAGTCCCTGAAACAGTAGCAGACTTAAAAGCAGAACTAAACGAACAGAAAGCAGAGACCGAAAAAGGAAAACTTGAAAATATCAAAATCATAGCTGAACAACAAAAGCAACTCGAAGAAACCAATAAGAAAATTGATGACTTCATGAGTTATCAGGCAGAAAAATGGCAATATGAAGAAGACATGAATGAGGTCTATTTTGATTATGGTTATGATTCCGATACTGACAAACAAGCATCAGATAAAGAAATAGAAGATGACCCTCAAACTTGTAGAGCAATCTGGGAGACAATTGAAGAACATAAGATACTATTCAACCCAGATACACTTAGCCAATGGAAAGAATACTTATTACATCCAGATAAACGCAAAAATATGAAACTTAAAGACCATTGGCGAAGGCATTTAATGTAATTTTAATCCTATCCCTTTTTAATCCTTTTTTAGTTCTAAAAGTACTAATCTTTGCCTTTATAGCCTTGTTTTCGGTAGGGAAGTTAAAAGTTTTATCGGCTAATACAGCTAAGTTTTTGTCCTGATAAACATCTCTTTTGAGTTACTTATTGGATGATAAGTGATGCCCGCCGCATTTTTTCCATCTAAAACAAGCCCAAAATAGCCGAAAACTCGCCCCTACGTAGTTCGATTTTGTTCGCTATAAAACAAGGGGAATCCATCCGCTGAAACCCATTTTTTAAAAATAAACTTGACATCGCAAGGCTGTAAATGCTTTGTTGCTGTTATAATAATTTATATACACTTTGTTCTGTAATGCTTAACCTATGACCGAAACCCCAACATCAGACTTTGTTGATGTGTACAGAGAACAAAGTAAGGTTATCACTGGAGTTTCTTTCTTTCTCATACAATATAAAAAAGGTCAGATAGTCTGGACAAAGTTAATGGAAACGCTGAAAGACAAATCCGATACTTCTTACATAGATGTGGAAGAGCTACAAAATAGTCAAAAAAATGAAAAACTAGTCATCCCAGAGGTTTTCAAGGACAAAGCTACAGGTAAGCTTGTGCTTAGGACAAGTATTGATAAAATTACCCTAACGGGTTCTTCTTTGTTTGGCAAAATTACTTTTGACAAACCCTTGGAATGGACATATAGAGGTTACAGGATATTCATTATAGCAACAACTGAGATACATTTTCTTGTTTGTCAAGATGAGCGGTTAAAAAGGGTCTATCTTGTAATCTTAGGGTCAAGGGCTAATAGCAAAAGCACTTTCGATAGAATTAACAACTTTCTGATAACGGTGGGATTGTATGCCGTTCCAGCAGGTATTGCCCCCAGCGATGTAGAAGCTGTCAGAGAGTCACTTAATGGTGAACTTCTGGACACTACATTAGATGGCTTTGCCACACCAAAAATAAAATCAGTCAGAATAGTAGGCAAGGGTTTTGAAAATGAAGAATCATACTTAAATGATAAGAAGAGAAGTTCAATCCACCAACATATGTTTGCTTATAGTGTTACCGCTCCTGACGGGAAAAACCATAGAAAAGTCATTACTCTTTCTGAGGATGCACTTCTTAGGTTTTACACAAGTGCGACTTACAGCGAATATGAATGGTTCCTACGTAGACATATCTTCCCCACATTAAAGCAATTGGAAAAGCCACCTGCCGTTCCGTTAACTGGTTTTTCGGCATCGGTAGACATATTTGAAGACGTTAGTGAAGAAGAAGAGGAATGATTAATTGGATTGGTTAACAGCACTATATGGTGCTTTATTTCCTATCGTGGCTTATGTCGTTGGCAGGATAACCGATGCATTATTGGGTTATTTTTATGATAAAACTCCCTTTGCTACGATATGGAAAAAAATGGTTCGAAAAACAAAGATTTTCAGAACAAAATGGCATCCTATCAAGATTAATTTTCACTTTAGAGTAATGCTAATACCAACAAAACCAGAACAAGTTAGAGAGATGATATCCAGTATTACCACTACTATCTCTGGACGAAACAAAGGGCAAATTGTTTTTTCACCTTTACTATGGTCTGAGGAAAGAGAGCAGACTTCATCCGATATCTCGTATAATGGCAAAGAGTATTCACTTGAATTTAATTTGGCTACTGAACATAGAGACGTTGAAAGTGAAACTGAAGCAGTTGAAATAGCACAAGTTTGCGATAGTGTTGCCGTTACTTTGGAAGCTAGTTTTCCTTTTAATTCCTTTGAGAGAACTTTGTTTGATGTGACTTCAATTATAGACCTGTTAGATGAACAACTGAAGCAAAATGGGCTATGGAAAAAAACGTCTAATGGATTATTCACAATTGAACCCACAAAGGCTGATTTTACCATTGCGGATTGGGTAAAAGAGAAGGAAATGTCAGTCAGCGTTACTTTAAAATCAAAAGAAAACATAGACATCCACATTTACCCAAACAAGGCTGAGATTGATTTGTCATCCCTTCATATCGATGGTAGTGTGTATGATTACTTGAAAGCAACTATCTTAGAGTACTACCTTTAGTTTTTGCTCTCTTGCTCTTTTTTTTGCATCGCCAAGTTGAACTTTCATCATTTGACAAAAGCTAAATACCCAAAACAGACATAATCGAAAACGGTGGTTAGAATGAATCTAGAAAACGATGAAAATCTGCTTCTAAATGAGGGAAAAATAGGTTGGCATAAAACTTTAGGTGTAACAAACAAACGGTTACTTTTCTTAAACAAGGACAAAATTGAACGAGAGATATTGCTGGATAACCTCTTAGAAGTTTATCCTAAAAGTCAATCGTTTACAGGACTTACTCAATTAGTTATAAAGCATAAAACTGGAAATGAAGAGACAATAATATTTAAGACGGGTGATTCCGATTTGCTTTTTGGCGGTATGAATTTCGCTGATTCAAACGCTCAAAACATGGCAAATAGATATGTAAATTTAATAAACAGAGTCATGAGCGGAAAGTAGTAGGAGTTGAATTCTGCATTGACTAAATCAGATTTGTTTGGGTTTAATGATGAACCAAAACGTAAAGCTGTTGGGCAATCCTTGAGAACTAAGCTATTGGTTCGTTCAAAGGGTAAATGCGAAAAGTGCCATCGGTCATTGGACGGAATAAAACCTCATGTTCATCACAAAGATGGAGACCCAAAAAATAATAAAATTTCAAATCTAAAAATTCTATGTCCAAATTGTCATTCTACTGCTCATGATAAGCCCATAAAGAAAAAAACTAAGGATAATGTTGGAACTCTTCTATTCGGTAAACCCTCTAGACGAAATCCACTTTTTTAATTTTCATTAATTTTCCTTGACTTGTATTGAATACCTAAAGCATCAAACAAGTCGTTTCTTCTTTTGCCATTGACGAATCTCTCATTGAATAATCTTTGTAAAATTTCAAAATCTGATACTTCTACATATTGACAGGTCTTAGTATTCCACCCATTCTTTTTATCCTCTAATAGCTTCTCAAAAGGTTTCTTAAAAGTTATATAATTATGATATCCCCAACTGTTCTTTGAGGCTTCATATTTTATGATTTTAAAGCTGTTGTCAAAATGGATGTAGGTGTTCCCGTTTTGGTACTCAGAACTTGATAAGATATCAAACAATCGCCAATTTAATGGGATTGTATGATGTGGGAAGCCATATGGATTATTTGTTTTACCTTCACGTTTGTTAGCTCCATGTAGGTTAACGGGCATTATAGTTTCAAAGATTCCGTTAGCCGTATGTAATTTTATTCTTACTTGTCCTTCAAAAAATGCTTTTATCCATTGGGCTTTTCCAAAATATGAACTAAAATTTGTTTCAGCTAAAGTCACTTTTTGGTCTAAAGCATTAAGTAAAGGAATATTTATCAAGTCAAAAAAGTCGATTCTAAATTTTGTGAACCAACATAAGGAAGCATATGTTTCACGTTTACGGTATAATGCTAACAAGAAGGGATTGGCGTAATATTGTGTATAATCAAAGTTACCCCATCTTACAAGCCATTTTAACTTGACTAATAATTGAAGATTTCTTTGTAGCTGTCTAGTGCTTATGTTGGAAAATGCTTTCTCAAAGTCAGAATAAAATAAACCATCCTGTAGTAGTGCTTCGGCAACTATTGAAGGTAAAGCGGAAAATCTACTGGTCACCGTGCAGTTGTCATGAGTGTACTTGTATTCGGGGAGTAGTTTATTATATGAAAGAGATACTAGTGAATTGAGGCTCAAAATGGGTTTATTATCGTTATATTGTTCTATTTCTTTTCTGATATTTGAGTAGTAAAAGCTTTTTTTAGAAACTCTGGACTTATTGTATTTATATACTCTATTTTCTTTTGCTATATTTTGTTTATATTTTTTTCTTTTATTCTTATTTATTCTAACAGAGTTCCTATGATAGTAACTTAATTGTTTGCTTATTTTCGGGATAGTTGTTTGAGTGCTATCCATAATACCATAATTTAACTTATCCATCTTATCTAATATCCACCCGAATTTTATTTGACCCTAAAAATTATGCGGTTGCACCCGCCGCTAATTAATTGGTTTAATATAGTAAACTTTATATACTATATATTTAAATATTATGGCTTTATAAATCAGTCTTTTTTAGACATATTTTAGGGTGGATAGGCTTTGTTTATGGTTGACTATGTGGGGTTTGCTTTAGCCAAAGCCGAACTAAAGCTATCTAAATATATAAACAATCAATAATTTAAATATTGTTGTATTTATTATCAAATAATTGCTATAAACAGAGTATTTTACAATAAAGTGTTAGTAATAATAAAAATATTTAAATGGGTGAAAAACAAAAACTCAATAGATATATAATATATTGAGTGACAAGATATGAATAAAAAATCCTATACAACAATGTGTATTTCCCTAGAAACATGGCGTAAAATAGATACTCTCGCAAAAATTTGTAACTGCTCAAAATCAGGTATACTAAATAAAATAATTGAACCCTTATTTGAAGTTGGTACACTTTACGATAAAGCCGACCTAGAAACTTTTCCATTAGTTACACGCTCTAATGTCATATACCAGTTTTATGGGCAATCAAACAAGTTCAATTTCTCAAAAAATCAACCTGTTGAGGTGGGACATGATGACTGAAGCTATAAGACGAAACCGCCAAAAAATTATCGCTACGATAAACCAAGACCAGCTAAAACCGCATGTTCCACATGCTGATATAAAAATAGAGTTGGAATCCAAAACTGATTTTCTTATGAAAAAAGCTGTTGACCCAAGAGAGAACCCCATTCACGCCGACCCTGAGATGAAGAGATATTATGATGACCGATTCTCAAAAGTGCATGATATAGATGAGAAGAAGATTAGGAAGAACGGACAATGACAGAAGAAACAGAGAGAACAGTTAACCTTGACAAAGATACACGCAAAGTAAAGGTTATGCTTGATACTTCCCCTCAAGTGATAGCTAAAGATGAAAAAATAGCCCAATTAAACAAAAAAATCGGAGAACAAGAAAATTTAATAAAAGCCATGTTAGTTCGTGATAGAGCCGAATTTACACCTTCAGACCCCAAGAAACCCCCTGAAAATCCTGAAAATACAGCCATATTAACAAATGAACCCTCATATCAAGACGAACATGTTCTTAGAAACATAGACTATGAAAATTCAGACATACCGCTTGACTGGATTCGTGGCAAAAATGAAGCTGAAGTTATAGAAAAAGTTGAAGGATTAGCCAAAATGGGAAATAAAGATTGCAAAAATATAATGAGTAAACTAACCAGAAAAATAATTCACGATAAACCCATCGATATGACCTTCATCGGCTCAAATATAGATTTTATGCGTAGTCCCAAACAAATCAATGAAAATATGGCAGTTGAAGAACAAGAAAGACGTAAAAAGCTGAATGAGCGGTTACGCCAAAATCGATTCAAATGGAGAGTGAATTAGTTTGTCTTTGGAAGTTAAGCATCGCCCAAAATCTGGGAAATGGCACACTGAACACGGCAGAACTGTATGGCGTGAAAAGTTGGATTGGAATTCATATAAAGAATACGAGCCGATTCAAGTTGAAGGCATAAGTAGAGAAGCAAAATTCAAAATTATTTTCTTAAAGGAGTTTAAAGATGAGGATTCACTTAGCGGCAAAAAAATGAAATTTTTTGCCCAAGACTGCACTATAAAAATTCGTTCTGATGTTGCCCCCCATATAGTTCTTCGGTATAATGATGCGGATATGCGTTATTATCTTTCAGATTTACATCCTTTGGGCAACACTTTTCTTGCTCCTTTTGAGGAGAGCACGGATACTTTGATTGTAGAAAAATCGATTCCATACTTAATTCAAGATATAGAGGAAGCTAAACGCCTAATGCAAAATACTGGTTATAAGTTTGGTAAGGTTTCAACCGACAATTTCGGAAATGTTAGCGAATATATAACAACCGTTTAGAGGTTTTGAGCGGTGGTTAATTGCCCTAAATGCGGTTGCATAGAGTCGAATGCTGTTTATGATATTGATACGTGGATTATTGTTTGTTCCTGTTGCGGTGCTGTAAGGTCTAAGGCAGGTTTCTTTTAGTCAAGAACTCTTGACTGGGCTTAGTCAAGAAAGTTTAACGAATAACCTTTTATTGACTTAGTTTTCGTTCATTAACTATGAATAGCATAACCAAAAGTTTCGCTTTAATCCTCATTGGAATAATGGCTATTTCGTGCATGAGTGTATTGACGGCTAAATCTGTATCTGCTCAGACTGACCAGACAATACCTAGACCAGCAGTACCAGAATTCACCGCAAGATTAACAACGTCTTCATTGGAAGTAACTATTAAGAATCAGCCACTAACGGGATTTGGTGACATTAATGTTAGTAATCCCCATCTCTACTATGGATTCCGATTTAAAGACCCTAACAGTACGCTTGGTGGCTGGAATTACGCTCCAATATTCTTTGTAGGCATTTCATCTTACGGAACCTATTATGAAGCATCTGCTTCAGACTACACCATTATATCATTTCCAATAGATGACTATCCGTTCGAAGGCGAAAATCATCACACAGGAATCTCTAAGAGTGGACCTATAGATATGCAAGTTATTGCACTTATTGGAATAGAATTTCCAACCGACCATCAAGGTGGAAGAGTTTATGGATTTGATGGAGTAACAAGTGATTGGAGCAACACACAAGCAATAACTATACCAGCAAGTTCAAGTTCGCCAACGCCAACCGTCAATCCTAGTCCGAATACACCACAAACTTTCCCAGTTCTAGTTATTGCTTTGATTATTATAGCGGTTGTTATTGCCTGTATATTGCTTCTTAGAAGACATCGAAAAACACCCGTACCCATTTGAAAATTTTGACTTTATTTTTTAGCCCCAAATTTTTTCGTGGTTGCTTGCTTTAGATATAAATTAAGATAATTTTGCTATTTCTGGAAAGTATAGCATGCTATATTGTGATGAATAAATGAAGAATAAAATCAAACGTTAGATTAACATAAATTAACGCTCAATAACAAAATCTAGTTAGAGTCACAAAATAAATTTAGAACATGTTTTTTGCTCATAAAATCCTTATGTGCATTTAATCTGTAAAAATATTGATTTTGCGGGCTTTTTTCGCAAAGTTTACCGAAATTTATCGAAAAATATGTATTATAACCACAATCTGCAAATATATCTATTAAAATACATGGAGAAAAAGAAAAATGGCAAACGATGAACGGGTACATAGCAGTTTCACATTATCGGCAGTACTTGATGATATAAAGCAACATCTCGGCATTGTATTGGCGGCTGAAGCTGGACATGGAAAAAGCTATTGTGCGGCAAGTATAGGCAAACAAGCATTAACAGATGAAAACTTGACCGTTATAGTTCTTAGTCCATCTACTATTTGGCGGCGGAAACTCTGGTCGGGTGAATATATAAAAATTGGTACATGTGAATGCAATCCAATAATTCCTAAAGAAGACCTAAAACTTGAAGCTGTTCCATATCTTAGAGATACGATACATGTAAACTTGGATAAGAAATGGGAATATGTTCAAAATGAATGGTTTGAGGAACTTTTGCGGTCTAAGGAATCTTTGCTTTTCGAGATTAAATACCGCAACGGTAGACGAATAAAAGCGTTTGAAAGTTTGGTTCTCCAACGATTATATGAGATGCAGGAATCGGAGATAGATAGAAACCCGAACTATAACCATCATTATATAATTATTTTAGAGGAAATACAGAACAGTTTTGGCACTTACTCGATGAATTCAGATGATAGCTTGGATTTAATGACTATATTCACACAATCAAGGTCAGATGCGAACATTCATTATATTGGGATAGGTCAACGCCTTAATGATATAAGCACTAAAGTCATAGAACGGCTACGACCTTTTGTTGGTTTAACGCTTGGAGAAAATAGCTTAAGAAAAATTAAGAGTCAATTACCAGAGCACCTTAAAGATAGAGTACAGCAACTACCAAAAAGGCATTGGATATACTTAGATGGCAAAACTAATCCTGAAATAGAGATTGCCGAATTCAAAAGAAACGGTGCACCCATACAGCTAAAACAACCTATACAAAAACAACCCAAAGAAGAGCCTAAACCTAAGACATTACTTGAAAGGTTCATTTGTTGGCTAACTCCTAAAACCGCCACCGATACCAACGAAAACTTAGACCAATCAGTGTATAGTGATGACCCAAAAGATACACAAGACAATTTTGACTTACCCGAAGACCAAGGACTACTAGCAGAGGAAGACCAATTATGGTAAATTCAAAAGTTTATTTGAAAGTAAGAAGCTTAGAGAGTAAAAGAGAAAGTGAAAGTATGATACACAACCAAAAAACCCAAAAGATAAAGCCCAAAACAGTTTTCTTAAGTGTATCAAATGGGACATTTAAAGCTTGTTAAGTAACAAAAAAGTCACAAGGTTTAAAAATACAGCCCTTAAGGTACTGAGAATAATTCAAAACAAAAAATGGGGGACCAACCAATAACAGATAAATTTGTGCTAGCGTATTCTGGCGGATTAGACACATCCGTGTTAATCAAATACTTGCAAGAAAAATGTAACGCTCAAGTAATAACAGTAACAGTAGACGTAGGTCAAGGCGAAGACCTTAAAGCAGCAGAAGACAAAGCCAAAAAACTCGGCGCCATCAAACACTACTCTATAGACGCCAAAGAAGAATTCGCCAAAAACTACATTTTCCCAGCCATCAAAGCAAACGCCCTCTACGAAGGAAAATACCCCATAAGCACAACTCTCTCACGCCCCCTAATTGCCAAAAAGATGGTGGAAATTGCAGAAAAAGAAGGCGCCACAGGTCTGGCGCATGGCTGCACAGGCAGAGGCAACGACCAAGTACGCTTTGACATAACCTTGGGTGCATTGGCCCCTGGCAAACAAATTCTTGCACCCATCCGAGAATGGGGGTTAACGCGAGACGAAGAAATCGAATATGCTAAAACCAAAGGTATTCACGTCTCTGAATCAGCCAAAAAATACAGTATAGACTCAAGTGTTTGGGGCCGAGCCATCGAATGCGGTTTACTGGAAGATGCAAGTCAAACACCCCCAGACGACGCCTACGAATGGACTGTTGCACCAGAGAAAGCACCAGATAAACCCGAAATCGTTACAATCACCTTTCAAGCAGGAGTCCCAGTCGCGGTTAACGGTAAAGAGATGACACCCCTTGCACTAATTGAGGAAGTTAACAAAATTGCCGGTCGAAATGGAGTCGGCAGAATTGACCATATCGAAGACCGGGTTGTAGGCTTAAAATCCCGCGAAGTTTATGAATGCCCGGCAGCGCTAGTTATTCTTGAAGCTCACAAAGACCTTGAAAAGATGGTGATGACCCGGCATCAGGTGCTTTTTAAGCAACAAATTGACGCAGAGTGGGTATTTCTCGCCTATGCTGGACTGTGGGTTGATCCGCTTAAGGATGACTTAGACGCCTATATCAACCACTCACAGGAAAACGTGACAGGCGAAGTCAAACTTAAACTCTACAAGGGCGGCATGATAGTTATCGGACGCAGTTCCCCCAACTCACTCTACGACAAGAACCTCGCCAACTATAACATCAAAACCAGCTTCAACCAATCCTACAGCAAAGGCTTCATTGAACTCTGGGGACTGCAAACACGGATGTATAATTCTCTGAAAGCGGCAAACAAAAAATCCGAGTCAGAGAAAACCTGAATTTAGAACGAATGGAGGCTGAGAATTGTCGAAAATGCTGCATGGCGGACGCCTAAGCGATGTACGCGCTGACGTAGCCAAATTCTGCTCTTCACGCAAAGACGATTCGCTCTTAGTCGACGCCGTCATAGCCATTAACAAAGCCCACATCGTTATGCTTATGGACCAGAAGATAATAACATGGCAGAACGGAGCAAAAATTCTCTTAGCCCTCCAAAAACAAAATAGCCAAAACCTTGACTCCAACGCCGAAGATGTACATATGGCGTTGGAAGAGGCAGTTTTAGCAGAAAATGGTCCTGAAGTCGGCGGCAACTTGCATATAGCCAAGAGCCGAAACGACCAAGTCGCAACCGCCATACGCATGACGCTGCGAACCAAACTGCTAACCCTCATGGAACAAATAGTTTACATGCAACAGGTTCTTCTGGAGACAGCAGCAAAGCACACAGAAACAGTAATACTCGAATATACTCATCTGCAAGCTGCCCAGCCAGTAACTTTTGGGCACTATCTTCTCTCGCATGTTGATGCTTTAGGACGGGATCTTGAACGACTACAAAGCGCATATCAACGTGTTAACTTATGCCCACTTGGGGCATGCGCGTTGGCGACAACAAGTTTTCCCATAAACAGAAAAACAACTGCCCAGCTTTTGGGTTTCGACAGAGTACTAGAAAATTCCCTGGATGCAGTAGGTAGCCGAGATTTTATAATGGAGACCCAAGCTGTTCTTTCACTTCTCGCCGTGAACCTCAGCCGCTTCGCTGAAGACCTCATAATTTGGAGTTCAGCCGAATTCAGCACAGTCGAATTGCCCGATGAATTCACCTCCACAAGCAGCATCATGCCTCAGAAAAAAAATCCGGAGGTGCTAGAAGTAATCCGTGCACGTGCCAGTTATGGCTTGGCAGATTTTGTTGCGACTGCAGCCATACTCAAGAGCCTGCCAACTACTTACAACCTTGACTTCCAAGAAATAACTCCTAAGCTCTGGGCTTCAGTTGACAACCTGGCAACATCGCTGGCGATTTTCACCGCGATTATCCCAAAGCTAAAACTATCTGCTGATGTTGAATCAAAGGCAGCAGCGGGCTTTGTCGGCGCTACTGAGCTTGCCAACATGCTGGTTAGCAAGCACAATGTGGCTTTCCGAACTTCCCACAAAATCATTGGTACACTCGTAAAGGCACTGCTTGACGAAAAGAAAACATTAACCGATGCAACGCCACCGTTGCTGGAAAAAATTGCTCTGGAAACAGCAAACATCAAATTAACAATTAAAAACCGAGACATAGTTTCATGCACAAATCTCCGCAAACTAATAGAAACATATAAAGTACAAGGTGGTCCATCACCCGCAGAAGTTGAAAGAGCCATTAAAGGCAGCAATAAAACTCTCGCCGATACAAAACAGGTCATCACAGCACTCAAGAAAAAACAAGATGTCGCCGCAGGCAAACTAGACCAACTAGTCTCGGCTTATTCTCTTTCAAACACGCGTGAAAGCGCAAAACTTAAAAATTTAGACTGATAGGTTGAATAGGGCTTTGGCTCCACAAGATAGCACGTCCAAAAATAGTAAAAAAGCTGTTCTGCTACTTGAAGACGGAACGTCATTTATCGGTAAAGGTTTTGGTGCAACAGGCAAAATTTCTGGAGAAGTTGTTTTTTCCACTCAGATGGTTGGTTACCCCGAAGCATTGACGGACCCGTCCTATAAGGGACAGATTTTAACTTTCACGTACCCTATGGTGGGCAACTATGGCGTTCCATCAAACCAACTCAACCTTGGCTTGCCACTCTATTTTGAATCTGCCCACATCCAAGTTCAAGGCTTAATCATCCATGAACTCTGTCATCAACCCTTTCACTGGGCATCCACCCGTACCCTTGATCAATGGCTCACAGACGAAGGCGTTCCCGGCATCTACGGCGTAGATACACGTCACTTAACCAAGAAACTCCGCACCCACGGAGTCATGCTGGGTATACTGCAAGCTTTTGAAGAGGGCCAAGAACCCGACATAGAATCATTGCTAAAGAACGGCAAAAACATCGCTGACCCCAATAAAACCGACCTAGTTAAAGAAGTCTCAGTCAAAAAACCCGTATCATACAGCATAGAAGGAAAAAAAACCGTGGTACTCATTGACTGTGGGGTTAAATACAGCATCATACGAAACTTGCTCAAAAGAGGCATAAATGTAGTCCGCGTCCCCTATGATACACCCGCAAATGAAATCCTCAACTATAATCCCAATGGTGTATTCATAAGCAATGGACCAGGCGATCCCAAAAAATGCATTAAAACTATCGAATCTATCCGCGAACTCAGCGAAAAAACCCCAATTATGGGTATCTGCCTTGGCGCACAAATTCTTGCGCTGGCACTAGGCGGTGACACATATAAACTCAAATTTGGCCACCGCGCACAGAACCAACCTGCCCTAGACTTGGCGAGTCGCCGCTGCTACATCACCACGCAGAACCATGGTTACGCTATAAACATGGAATCCCTGAAAAAAACACCTCTACAGCCTTGGTTTTTGAATCCAAACGACAAAACAACCGAAGGCGTATGCCACAAAAATAAACCTGTTTTCGCGGTTCAATGGCACCCAGAAGCCTCACCAGGTCCATATGACACGGAGATGCTGTTTGATAAATTCGCAAAATCTTTGGAGGCGCCATAAATGCCAAAGTTTGACTGGATAAAGAAAGTTATGGTGCTAGGAAGCGGTGCAATAAAAATCGGGGAAGCTGCCGAATTCGATTACAGCGGTAGCCAATGCCTAAAAGCACTTCGTGAAGAAGGTATTGAAACGGTTTTGATTAACCCAAACATCGCAACCATTCAAACTGACCCGCGTCTCTCAGGCAAAGTATACCTTTTACCAGTTACTCCTGAATACGTCGAAAAAGTTATCGCCAAAGAACGCCCAGACGGTATCCTCTTAGGTTTCGGTGGACAAACTGCTCTTAATTGCGGTTTAGAACTCGAAAAAACGGGTATTCTCCAAAAATACAACGTCAAAGTTTTAGGAACACCTGTCCAAGCTATCGAAGACACTGGAGACCGCGAACGCTTCCGCCAAGCTATGCAAAAAGCTGGTGTACCATACCTAAAAAGTAGAGCAGCAACCAGCTTCAAACAGGCAGAGACAATTGCCGAAGAAATTGGCTACCCTGTAATGGTCCGAGTGGCCTACACACTTGGCGGAAAAGGTGCAGGCGTCGCCCACAACCAACATGAACTCAAAGAAATCGTAACTATTGGCATTGCTCAGAGCCGCATCAACCAAGTTCTTGTAGAAGAATACGTGGGGCACTGGAAGGAAGTCGAGTACGAAGTAATGCGCGATTACGCTGACAACTGCCTAACCGTGTGCAATATGGAGAACTTTGACCCAATGGGCATCCACACAGGCGACTCCATAGTTGTCGCGCCTTCACAGACTATGACAAACCGTGAATACCACCAAATTCGCACGATTTCCATAAATGCAATACGCAGTCTCGGAATCGTAGGCGAATGTAACATCCAATGGGCGCTACATCCAAAATCTGAAGAGTGCCGCGTTATCGAAGTCAACTCACGCATGTCCCGAAGCTCAGCTCTAGCCAGCAAAGTAACAGGCTACCCACTAGCTTACATCGCAACTAAACTAACATTAGGCTACACACTGCCTGAACTCATCAACAAAGTCACTGAAGTCACCACCGCATGCTTCGAACCCGCCCTAGACTATATCACCGTCAAAATTCCCCGCTGGGACCTGCAGAAATTCAAAAACGCAGATCGCCATGTCGGTCCTCAAATGCGCAGCGTCGGAGAAGTCATGGCAATTGGTCGCTGCTTTGAAGAAGCCCTGCAGAAAGCGGTACGCATGCTCGACACTGGAAAAATAGGATTGGTCTGTAACCCGGAGGACACAGAATTAGAATCTGAGGAGAGCCTACGCGATGAGATGGCGCATCCCACAGACGAACGCCTGTACAAGGTTGCAAAAGCCCTCAAAATCGGAATCCCCATAATGGAGATTTACCGTTTAAGCGGAGTTGATCCATTTTTCCTACACAAAATCCAAAACATAATAGACATGGAATCCCAACTCTGCTGCCTCAACCTCGCAGAAACTGATGCAGTTAAAATTATTCGCGAAGCCAAACGCTTGGGCTTCTCAGACGAACAAATCGCAGTTTGCCAAAAAACCACAGAAAACTCCATCCGTAGCTACCGCAAAAAAGCAGGCATTATCCCCGTAGTAAAGCAGATCGATACTTTGGCTGCAGAATGGCCAGCAAAAACCAACTACCTCTACCTTACATACGGCGGAGACGAAGACGACATTGAACTGAGCACAGATCCGAGCAAAGTCATAGTTTTAGGTGCAGGTGTTTTCCGCATTGGTAGTAGTGTGGAGTTTGACTGGTGTGGGGTTAACACAATTTGGGCGCTCAAGAAAAACGGCATAAAAGAAGCCATCATGGTCAATTACAACCCTGAAACTGTCAGCACAGATTATGATGTCTCCGACAAACTCTACTTTGAAGAATTAACTGCCGAACGCATCCTAGACATATACGAAAAGGAAAAGCCACTCGGTATTATAACCAGCGTCGGCGGACAAATTCCTAACAACCTCTCTTTACCGCTCTGCGAAGCAGGCGCCAACATCTTGGGCACATCAGCACAGGATGTAGACCTAGCCGAAGACCGTAGCAAATTCAGCGCACTCCTCGACCAATTAGGTATTCATCAGCCAGGCTGGAGTAAACTTCAATCAATTGAAGATGCGAAGCGGTTTGCACAGAAAATCGGCTACCCCGTCCTGGTACGCCCAAGCTATGTGCTTTCCGGTTCCGCTATGAGAGTCGCATACAACGAGGTCTCGCTGATTAATTTCCTCAACCTAGCAGCGAAGGTTTCCCGCGACCATCCTGTGGTTATTAGCAAATTCATTACCCGCGCCAAAGAAGTCGAAGTTGACGGTGTCTCCGATGGCGAAAATGTCTTTATCGGCGCCATCATGGAACATGTCGAAAACGCAGGTGTCCATAGCGGCGACGCAACCATGACCATTCCCCCTCAAGCCCTCAAACCCGAGGTTCAAAAAGATATTGAGGAAGCAACAATAAGCATCGTAAAAGCCCTCAAAATACACGGTCCCTATAACATCCAATACCTAGTAAAAGACGACATAGTCAACGTAATTGAATGTAACCTACGAGCATCACGCTCCATGCCGTTTGTCAGCAAAACCCGCGGGATAAATCTGATTGAACTTGCTACTCTCGCGATGTTGGGCAAAAAAATCAACGCCAAACTCTCACCGATGCAGGTAGCCCCTCACGTAGGAGTTAAGGTACCCCAGTTCAGCTTCATGCGCCTTAGTGGCGCCGATCCAGTTCTTGGCGTTGAAATGCTTAGCACTGGTGAGGTGGCCTGTTTGGGCGAGAACTTCTCAGATGCATTCTTCAAAGCCTTACAGGCTGCAGAGTTCACAATTCCTCCAAAAGGCGGGTCAGTGCTCATCAGTGTCGGCGGCGACGAGGAACGCAAGAAACGAGTGGTTCCAATCGCCAAGTCCTTCGCAGATATGGGCTTCAAAATCTATGCGACAGCAAATACAGCTAGAGTGCTCAACAACAATGACATAAACACAGTTGTTCTCCACAAAGTCAAAGATCCTGAAGTCACTCCCAACATCCTTGACTACCTTCAAGAACGCAAAATTGACCTCGTCATCAACGTACCCATGGCAAATCGCCGTTCAAGCTTTAATGATATTTTAACCGATGGTTACGTCATACGACGTCAAGCGGTGGAATTCAACGTTCCAGTTATCACCAATTTGCAGTTAGCAGCGGCCCTAGTGGATGTGCTCAAACATAAAGACCAAAACAGCAACAGCATTCGAAGCCTCAATGAATACATGGACGAGTTGCCCTGGAAGCAATGGTAACTATTCTTCACTTCAAAAGGTGTAACTGAATAGACCATTGTGTCCTCAAACGCATCTTGTTTACAAGTTTCGCATAAATCTAAAGAAAACGCATTACTCTGTATCATGGTGCATTACGAAATCTTTCTCCAATTATTGTTAGCGTGGTAGTTTCGTTACCCTGATATGTTAGGGGGGAACTTTTTACGTTGCCATTCACATTATATTTTGAGAGAAAATTTATGGTGAAAGTCTTTGTCTTTTATGATTCCAAGTATGGCAACACTAAGGTTGTAGCCGAAAAAATTGTAGACGGTTTAAAAAAGTTTGAGGGCATAGACGTCGATATGGGATACATTAAAGAAGTTAACCTCCAAAATGCAATTTGTTCTGATCTCATAATCTTGGGTGCCCCTAATCACATGGCTAGTCCATCAAGGGCAATGAAGAACTTCATTGAGCGTTTAGCCTCCAGCGATTTGAAAGCTGATAGGGTGGCTGTTTTCGGAACTTACTCAGGTAGATTTCGTTCACAAGACAGAGCTGAGAAAAAATTAGAAAGCCTAATAGCAGAAAAAATGCCGCAACTAAGACAGGTTCTGCCAGGATTGTCTGTGAAAGTGAAAGGTGTAACAGGTCCACTCGCAGAAGGGGAACTTTCTAGATCTGTTGAATTCGGTGCTAAAATTGCAGATCAACTAAAAACCTGATTTCGTTTCTTATTATGTAAACCAACATTCTTTATTATGTTGACTTTTTTGCATAGAATATTGCAGAAAAATTTTTGCACAGAGTTGAATATTTTGACCTCGGACAGATTGGATCTTGATCTTTGAGTAAATATTATATTGTCCAGCCGCCTAATCGTTTGGCGTTAAGGTAAGGCTACTTTGTCTAAGGAAGCGAAAACCCGCAGCATCGAAGAGATTAATGAGAAAATTCGCAAAGGCGACGCTCAAGTTCTAACCGCTGAAGAAATGAAAAAACTCGTTGAGAGCAGCGGTATTGAAGTTGCCTTCAAAGAAGTAGATGTGGTTACCACTGGAACTTTTGGCGCAATGTGCAGTTCAGGTGCAGTGATTAACATTGGGCACTCCGATCCTCCAATCAAGATTGATCATGCTTGGTTAAACGACGTCGAAGTCTGCCATCCCGGTGCGGCAGTGGATTTGTTCATTGGCGCAACCAACATGTCAGAGAAACAACCCTATGAATACGGTGGCGGACACATTATCGAGGACTTAGTCGCAGGAAGAGAAGTCGAACTAAGAGCCAATGCCTATGGTACCGATTGCTATCCACGCACCTCTATCAAAACAACCTTAACCTCAGATGACTTAAACCAGTTTTACCTTATCAATTTCCGCAACTGCTACCAACGATATAATTGCGCAGTAAATAGCAGCGACGAAATCATCTATACATATATGAGCAAACTTCTTCCCAGATTCCGCAATGCCACTTTCTCAGGTGCAGGCGAATTAAACCCGCTCATGAACGACCCTGATTATGAAACCATAGGAATGGGTACCCGAATCTTTCTTGGTGGTGGACAGGGTTATGTCATCGGGGAAGGTACGCAGCATAGCCCCAAAAACCTAAACGGTACTTTAATGGTGAAGGGAGACGCAAAGCAGATGTCAAGTGAGTTTTTGCGGGGGGCTTCTTTCAAAGGGTATGGTACCTCCCTCTATGTAGGGTTGGGTATTCCCATTCCAATTCTCAATTTAGGACTAGCCAAAAAAACCGCTATTCGCGATAGCGAAATTTTAACCGACGTAGTTGATTACAGCGTGCCGAGGCGTGATCGCCCCAAGTTTGGGCAAGTTAGTTACAAAGAACTCAAATCAGGCAGCATCAACGTGAATGGCAAAAAAGTTCGCGTTAGCTCGTTATCAAGCATAAAGATGGCGAAGAAGGTTTCCGCTACACTCAAATCATGGATTGAAGAAGGCACCTTCACATTAACCCCCCCCATTGAGCGACTGCCAAATAGCACAGTTTTTAAGCCCATGCGGCAAACTGAAGAAATCCCCTTCGTCGTTAATGTAATGCATCCTGCAGTCACTTGTACTGAAGATGAAGAAATCCACGTCATTGCACGGCGTATAGTAACAAAATCTGTTAACCATATTGTCGTAGTGGATGGTGATTGCAAACTTCGGGGCATTGTAACCTCATGGGATATAACTCGCGCCATGGCAGAAGGCAAAAAAGCCTTAGCAGATATCGAAACCCACAAAGTCTTTACAGCCAAACCCGATGAGCCTCTTGAAATTGCTTCAAAGCGGATGGGGCAACATTGCATTTCTGCGTTACCCGTGGTGGACATCGAAAAGAAAGTGTTAGGAATTGTTACTGCTGAAGACGTAGCTAAACTTTTAGGAAGGTAATGATATGGGGAGAATTCTTATCCGATTTAACGAAGAACAAGTAGCAGAGCCCATTGCATCACAAATAATTATCGAATACAAGGTGCCAATCGCAATTCTGTCTGCTCAGATTAATTCAAAAGGTGGGGAGATTCTAGCCGAAGTCCCTGATGAATTCCTCGATAAAATAGTTGAAGCTTTCCGAAAACGCGGCGTTACTGTAGCCGTGCCCAAACTGATAGAGGTAGATTATGAGAGTTGTTTTAGCTGCGGTAGTTGTGTGGCCCTTTGTCCTGTGGAAGCCATAAGAACAGATAAAGATGCTTCAATCAACTTTGATAAGGAAAAATGTCTCGGTAGTTCATGTAGTATCTGCGTGGACGCTTGCCCTGCCCGCGCCATAAAGTCAATCAAAACCAATGGGTTCGACACCTCTGTAAACAGCAAGGTAAAGAAAAGTTGACATTGAATCTGCTTAAGAAAAGTTTTATTTTAAAAGAATCTCAATGCACCATAATTTCTGACAGCCATCAAGCCATAGAAGTCGCTAAGGCATCTATCACCCATAATTATGCAGAACTAGAACTTTATGCTCAAGGGAACAAAAAATTTCTGCATACTTTTAAACCTGTAACGCCTCCTGAATCGCCACTAGTTGCAAAACTTATGGCTCAAGCAGCAGAGCAAGCAGACGTGGGCCCGATGGCGGCAGTTGCTGGAGCTATAGCCGACTTAGCAGTTGCGGATATGCTAAAAACAAATTGCAAAGTTGCGGTTGTGGAGGATGGCGGTGAAATCATGGCACAATCAAAACAATCTATCGACATTGCTGTAGCCATGGGCGAAGAACCACTCTCAAGACGCTTCGGTTTCCGCTTAACAGAGTTCCCAATTGCCGTCGCTACCAGCTCAGGATGTTTTAGTCACGCTTTTAGCTTTGGTCAAGCGGAGGCAGCTACGGTTTTCTGCAAAAACGCCAGTTTAGCTGATGCAGCGGCGACTGCAGTAGGTAATGTTGTCACAGGAGATGTTGAGGTGGGGATTGAAGCGGGGATCAGAAGAGCATTAGCAATTGATGGAGTTGAAGGTGTCTTGATTATTTACAAGGGACAAGTTGGAACAGCCGGGAAGCTACCTCAGATAATAAAAATCGAAAGGTAATTTGCACCAATTATTGTTTGTAAATTAAACCTCATCGAGTGATAATATTGGTAACCCATTACCTCAACTCCACTACGTCGTCCCCCGCAGAAATAAGGGGATCATATTTTCTTAAGAACCAGAGTTAACTTCTTATTGTTTAGCTTAAATCCGAAACGCTTATATTTTTTGGTATATGAGTGATTCCAAAGGTTCGAAGCAATGCTAATTGCAAATGGAAAAGATGCTGGTACTGCAATTTTGTTCCGTAGCTTCGACTACGTCTTTTATTATAACGAATATTTTCCATAAGCCCAGAACTGAAAATTTTTTCAAGAGCGGTTCTGGGCAAAACAAGGGTGTAACACAAAATGGCAAAACAACTCTCTGAACGTAAAATTGTTGTTAAATTCGGGGGATCCAGTCTATCCGATCATGAACGTCTTTTACGTGCTGTAATGGCAGTAGTGAATGAAGCCAAAAAAGGCACCAAAGTAACTGTCGTGGTCTCAGCTATGGGCAAAACCACTGATGTCCTTATGACTACAGCAAAAAATACTTCGAATGGTAAACTGGAAAAACATGATTTAGATGACATTCTTTCTATGGGTGAACGCACTAGCGTGCGTATCTTTGCAACCGCATTGCGCAATAACGGAGTGGCCGCATGCTACTTCGATCCAATGGACTGCAAATGGCCCATCATAACTGACGAAGCCTTCCAAAACGCCAACCCGCTGTTACAAGAATGCGCAGAAAACATCAATGAATGCATCCTCCCCCTAGTAGAAAAAGGATTAATACCTGTCATCCCAGGGTTCGTGGGCAAAACAAAAAGTGGCAAAATTACCACCCTTGGCAGAGGTGGAAGCGACACCACAGCCTTCCTCTTGGCCAAGGGACTAAATGCCGACCAAGTAGTCCTTGTAACCGATGCAGATGGCATAATGTCTGGTGACCCAAAAATCGTCGGTACACCCCAAAGACTATCAGAAATCAACGTTAACACACTTGTGGGTTTAGCGGATTCAGGCGCAAAGTTCATCCATAGCAAGGCTCTCAAATACAAACCCGAAAACATTGATGTGAAAGTTATGAATTCAGCCTATGGTGATCTTGGCAAAGAAGGAACCCTAATTAAAGGTGGATTAGCCTCGGAACTTGACGCTGAAATTGCCCATCCTATGCCAGTTGCTGAAATCACTGTTGTTGGGGATGGATTATCAGCTAATCCTCAGGTTATCACACAGCTGGTAGAGAAAGTCAAAGAAAACTCCATGCTTTTGGGTATGTCGATGAACACTAACTCGATAATCCTCTATGTGCCACAAGAGAAAACAATCAATAATCTCTTTAACCAAATACACGAAATAACAATAAACAACAAAGAAACAATCGCTATGGCCGTTAAGAAGGACTTGGTGTTTATCAAAACAAGCGGTGTTGGTTTGGAGAAAACTCATGGTATAATCGGTCGAATAAGCGAGGACTTGAACGTTAACGGCATAAACATTTCAGGCATCTTGACTATTACTTCAAGTATATTGTTATTTATAGATTGGAACGAAAAAGAGAAAGCTTTAAAATTAATAAAAAATGCGCTAAAGACAAACTAAACGAGGAAGACACATGAACGTAGGCAAAACCCGTAGACTAAAAAAACTTATGCAAAAAGATAACCGCACAGTCATTGTACCCATGGATCATGGCGTAACAATAGGGCCCGTCCAAGGCATAACTAATATGCAAAATATTACTAACCAGCTCATTAAAGGCAAAGCCGATGCTATTCTAGTCCATAAGGGCATTGCAAAACTCATCGATGTGGATGGCGCTGGATTAATCGTTATGCTATCAGGTATGTCAAATCTCGCACCAAATCTCAATTCTAAAGTACAGGTTTGCAGCGTAGGAGAAGCTCTCCGCCTCGGAGCTGACGCTGTCAGCGTCCATGTGAACATAGGCGCGCAGGACGAAGATAAGATGCTTGCGAACCTAGGTAAAGTTAGCGAAGAATGTGAACACTACGGGCTACCTCTATTAGCGATGATGTATCCGCGAGGTCCTCGAATTCAAAGTGAACACGACCCCACTGTTGTTGCTCATGCCGCTCGAATAGGAGCAGAACTTGGCGCAGACATTATAAAAACAAACTACACCGGTAACATAGAGAGCTTCAAAGTTGTAATCGAAAGCTGCCCTGTGCCCATTGTTATTGCAGGTGGACCCAAATGCAAATCCCCCGTGGAAGTTCTTGAAACTACATTAGATGCAATCAAGGCAGGTGCAGCAGGGCTTTCTATTGGTCGAAACGTTTTCCAATGTGATAACCCCACCCTCATGGTAAAGGCCCTCTCCTCCATAGTTCACGAAAACGCCTCGGTTGAGCAGGCGCAAAAAATTCTCGGAGATAAACGATGAAGACCCTTTGGATAGAAATACCTTCTACAGTCTCGGAGCAAGAAAGGGCTTCTACTCTATCAATCGTGGCTCCCTATTGTGACGCCGTTGTCGAAGGTGATAAAATCACTTTTTTCCAAACCAATGAATCAACTACTATTAAACGTCTACAACCAGAAAATCTTGAGGGCAAAGAGATTAACAACGCTGTTTTTAGGCTCTGCATTGTTGACAAACAAACTGAAAATTTAGCTGTTAAAGTTGCTGAATTAGGTGTTCGTTACTTGATTATTGGTTGTGCAAATTGGCGTGTTATCCCTTTGGAAAATTTAATTGCCAGAATTAAAAAAACAAGTAAATTAATAGCTGAAGTAGCCAATGCAGAAGAGGCAAAAGTGGCAATTGAAACCCTCGAGCTTGGGACTGATGGGGTATTATTAAAGACATCTGACCCTGAAGAAATTTTCAAGACTATTGCTATTGTCAAACCTGAGGCATTAAAACTCGAAATGGCAGTCGCAAAGATCATTTCAATTAAACCAATAAGTACAGGTGCACGGGTTTGCGTAGACACTTGCGATATGATGATCAGTGGCGAAGGCATGCTTGTTGGCAGCCAAAGTGCAGGTTTGTTTCTCGTTGAAGCTGAAGTTAACGAGAACCCTTACGTGGCATCGCGACCCTTCCGAGTGAACGCTGGTTCTTTGTCAATGTATACATTGGGTAATCTCCAGACTACACGTTACCTCCAAGAATTCAAAGCAGGAGACGAAGTCATAATTGTTAACAGGGAGGGCAGAACCCGCAAAGCTAATGTGGGTCGAATAAAAATAGAAATCCGCCCCCTAATACTTGTCGAGGCGCAAGTAGCCGAGAAAACCATAAAGGTGATTCTGCAAAATGCAGAAACCATTCGTGTCGTGACCCCTGATGCCTCCAAGCCAGTTACAGAACTTAAACCAGGCGATGAAGTAGTGGTGCATTTGGCAGCGAAGGGTGGCAGACACTTCGGAATATCGGTGCCTGATGAAACGGTGATTGAAAAGTGAGCATGAGAATCTGTGTTTCGATTCTCCCCAAAACTGAAAAAGAAGGAAAGACTCTAATCGAACAGGCGGAATGCGCCCAAGCTGATATAATCGAAGTGCGCTTGGATCTTCTCGAGGAAGCGCAGGATCTCTCCGAACTCACAGCGACAACAAAAATCCCTCTTATCGCTACTTGTAAACTCCTTAGCGAAAAAGGCTATTTCTCTGGTTCTGATGTTGAACGTCAGAATACTCTTCTTAACGCTGCCCAAAACGGTTTTCAATACATTGATGTGGACTTTACAAGCCAAATGTGCGATGAAACTGTCAACAAAATAAAAGCTTTAGGAGCTAAACCCATTATTTCCTATCATAAATTCGATGGTATCCTATCAGTCTCTGCTTTGGAACACATTCTTGATGAGCAAATCGCCAGGGGTGCCTCAGTCTGCAAAATAGTCCTAACAGCCAAACGTATTGAAGACAATCTCCCTATCCTAAGCTTTGTTTCGTTTGCCTCCGCCAAGGCTAAACTTGTATGTTTTTGCATGGGAGAACATGGAAAAACTTCACGTTTGCTCTCCCCTGCGTTTGGTGCCTTCTTTACCTTTGCCTCTCTGGAGGGCGGCAACGAAACTGCAGTTGGACAAATTCGTATCGTAGAAATGAAGTTGGCATATAAAATGCTGGGGTTGTTGCCGTGAAGGTGTCGGGGAAAACTCGAGTTTGCGGTGTTATTGGTGACCCTATCGAGCATACACTAAGTCCGGTGATTCATAATGCAGCCTTCGTTGAGTTGGGACTCGATTACGTGTTTTTAGCTTTCAAAGTCAAAGCAAAAGGTGTAGCTGATGCAATTAACGGCGCAAAGGCACTAAACATTCGCGGCTTAAACGTCACAATGCCCCACAAAAGCAAAGTAATAGCGCACCTGGACCGTATCGACTTGTCCGCGCAAATAATAAAATCCGTTAACACAATCCTCAACAAGGAAAACATGTTGTTTGGCTTTAACACCGACGGGGTTGGTGCAATGAAAGCACTTAAGGAAAATGGTGTTGAACTAAAAGGAAGAAAAGTTCTGCTTTTGGGCGCTGGAGGTGCTGCACGAGCAATAGCTTACAGCGTGGCAAAGGAAGCTGATGAACTTGCCGTGCTAAATCGTACGGTCAAGCAAGCTCAAGAGTTAGCTAAACTGCTAGAGAACACATTTAACAAAAAAATTGCTTACGGCTCGCTTGAGCAACGAGATGTCCAAAATCAACTTCAAGACTCCGACATTCTGATCAACGCCACATCCATAGGCATGAAACCGAAATCTGACGTAAGTCCGGTGGCTCCTAAACTGATTCGTTCTAACCTCGCCGTCATGGACATAGTTTACAATCCATTAGAAACCAAGTTAACAAAAGACGCACGAGCTGCAGGCGCCAAAGTGGTGAGCGGAGTGGAGATGTTGATTTATCAGGGTGTAGCCTCTTTTGAAATCTGGACAGGAAGATCAGCGCCTGTTGAAGTTATGAGGAAGGCTGCGCTTAATCACTTACAGCAGAAGGTGTAACCAGTGGTAGGAAAAGCATCTGCAGTGGCTCATGGTGCAGCGACAATCGTGAACGCAATTGCCCTGGGCAAGGGTGCCGCATTCGGCGTAGATCTATGGACAAGAGCAGATGTGAAGCTGACTAACGAACCAGGTTTTATTGAAGTTGAAATAATATCTGATCCTAAAGAAAACACGGTACTTGTCGAAAAAACAGCTGCAAACGTCATCAAACACTTCGGGTTGGAGAAATGTTTCGGGGCTAAAATTAAAACCAAATCAAACATTCCTATCGCGCGAGGACTTAAAAGTAGCAGTGCTGCTGCAAACGCAACAGTACTCGCCACTATGGCTGCGCTTGATAAACAACTCGGCGACATAGAAATAATTAAACTCGGAATAAAAGCCTCATTCGAAGCCAAAGTTACAATAACAGGTGCGTTTGACGATGCTTGCGCTTCCTACTTTGGCGGTGCGGTAGTAACAAATAACCAAAACTGCACAATCATTAAACAGATTGAGTTGCCTCAGGGCTTTTTGGTACTATTTCACATTCCACCTCAGAAAGCCTACACAGCAAACTCGAACGTGAAGAGGTTGGCAACTGTGAAGCCGCTGGTAGAAATGGCTTTTGAGCAGGCTATGGCGGATAAGTTCTGGGAGGCGCTCACACTTAACGGACTTGTTTACTCAGCGGCTTCTAACCTAAACACAACTATCGCAGTTGACGCCTTGGCTGCAGGCGCAGTAGCAGCTGGACTTTGCGGCAAAGGACCCGCCATAACCGCAATATCTCCTAAAGACAAAGTGGATCAAGTCAAAGCTGCACTATCGAAGTACGAAGGTGAAATTTTAACCGCGTATTTTAACGACGAAAAAGCTAAGGTGCTCTAACAATGGTAAGCGTAACTATCAATAAAACACCGTTTATCAGCGGAGAGATCTGTGCACCTTCATCTAAGTCCTATACACAGCGCATGGTTATTGCCTCTGCCCTCTCAGAGGGTACATCCAAAATTTCAAACCCCCTATTATCCGAGGATTCCGAAGCGGCGCTACGGGCGGTCATGGCATTGAACGCAGAGGTTAAGACGGAAGACGGTTGCTGGGCAATCTCTGGAGCAAAACCTCTTAAAGCCGCAAGCCAGGCAATCGACTGCGGCGAATCAGGCGCCACCTTGCGATTCATGATTCCCATTGCGGCGTTGGCAGATGGACCTTCAACGTTATTGTTTCGGGGTTCACTTGAACGCCGCCCCGTGGAACCGTTGCTTCAGAGCCTCAAAGATCTTGGCGCTAAAGCACACGTGGGGAAAGTCGGAGATGTTGACGCGGTGTTTTTGGCCGGCGGTGGAATTGTTGGTGGTAGAACCCAGATTCCCGGAAACATCAGCTCACAATTCATCTCAGGTTTGATGTTTGCTTGTCCTCTCGCTCAGACAGAAACCGAAATCTCGCTTTCTTCACCTCTTGAATCAGCAGATTATGTAAAAATGACTGAAGCAGTTCTTTCTAAACATGCTATCACTGTGGGCGTGGAAGAAAACTTCATAACCATACCTTCTAACCAATCATACAAGGCAGCCGACGACAAAGTTCCAGGCGATTTCTCCTCAGCAGCTTTTATTCTATCCGCCTCAGCTATAACAGCATCAAAGGTCACCATTGATAATCTCGACGTTTCGACAGTGCAGGGTGACAAAGCTATTCTCACAATTCTCAAACGCATGGGCATTGAGGGTAAAGTATGCCATGGCAGCGTCGAAATCGAAGGAACAGGTAAATCCCTAAAACCCATAGATGTAGACGCTAAAAACATCCCGGATCTAGTACCGGTAATAGCAGTTTTGGCTTGTTATGCGGAAGGAACTTCGCATATCTCGGGCGCAAAGCGGCTTCGAATCAAAGAATCCGACAGACTTGCCTCAATTTATGAGGCACTTACGCGGATGGGTGCACAAGTAGTCATAACCGAGGACGGTTTGATCATTAAAGGTGCACCGCTACATGGAGCAATTATCAACCCACATAACGACCATCGCATAGCAATGGCAGCCGCCGTGGCTGCACTGGGGGCAAGATTCGAAACCGTAATTGCCCACTCGGAGTGCATCAGAAAGTCTTATCCGCAGTTCTTCCATCATCTAAAGCAGTTAGGAGTTGAAGTTGTTGGCGGGAAACTCGTTAGGTAAAGAATTTACGGTAGTTAGTATCGGAGAAAGCCATGGTGAAGTTGTTGGTGTCGTCGTGGATGGCTGCCCCGCGGGGCTACCGCTTGCTCAAACGGATTTCCAAAATGAACTCGATAGACGTATACCAGAGGACCCCAAAATAGTCTCGGCAAGGGTTGAGAAAGACATCCCCAAAATTCTCACTGGAGTCTTTAAAGGCTACACAACAGGCGCACCAATTACAATTATCGTAGAGAATAAGGAAACAAAATCCAGTGATTACGAAGCTATCAAAGACCTTCCAAGACCCGCTCACTCCGATTACCCTGCAAAAATCCGCTACGGTGGCTATAACGATTACCGTGGAGGCGGACGCTTTAGCGGTCGCGTAACCGTGGCAATTATCATGGCAGGCGTCATCGCCAAGAAACTGCTAGGCAGATACAACATAGACGTTCTGGCTTACACTCAAGCCATAGGGCCCATCAAGAGCCACAAGGACTTTCATGTTTCAGAAATTCGTAAAAACCGTAACTCAGCATCAACAAGATGTCCTGACTTGGAATGCGCAGAAAAGATGGAGGAAGCCATAGTTGCAGCCAAAGAGGCAGGGGATAGCTTAGGAGGAGTAATCGAATGCGTTGCACTCAACATGCCTGCTGGCGTCGGCGAGCCATTGTTTGATGCTTTAGATGCGGATTTGGCGAAGGCACTTTTTTGTGTTCCCGCAGTGAAGGGTGTTGAATTCGGATCTGGTTTCAAAGTTGCAGAGATGAGGGGCTCAGAAAATAACGATTCTTTCCTCATTAAAGGAAATAAAATTGTTACCGCAACTGAGAATGCAGGTGGCATCTTGGGTGGATTATCCACCGGTATGCCTATTGTGATACGTGTGGCAATCAAGCCTACACCTTCGATTACCAAGGAACAGAAAACGGTTAACTTGGCTTCTATGGAGAATACCTGTATAAGTGTTAAGGGCAGACATGACCCTTGTGTGGTGCCCAAGGCGGTGCCTGCTATAGAAGCTGTAGTAGCATTAACCTTAGCGGATCATCTCATACGTTCAGGTGAAATCCCAAAGGTACTAAAGGAGCGTTGAAAAAATGGGTGACTTAGAAAATCTGCGTGAAAAAGTCGATGCAGTCGACGATCAAATCCTACATGATATTGTTTTACGAGTAAAAATCTGCCGCGCCATCGGAGAAGTTAAGAAGCAGCAGGGTAAAGCTGTCCACGACATCTCTCGGGAAAATGAAGTTTTCAGCCGCGTCCGAGAAAGAGCTGAACTACTCAAGTTAGACCCTGACAGAATTGAGCAGATCTACCGAGAAATAGTTAATATGTGCAGCACAGTTCAACACTAAGAATTCTAAATGGAGAGTAGTCATCTAATGTTGTATGAAATAAACGAGAAAGCCCTAAAGCTTGAAAGTGAAGGAAAAAAGATAATTCGTTTAAACCTCGGTGATCCAGACATGAATACGCCTCCTGAAATCGTGCAAGCTGCCTACGCATCCATGCAGGCTGGAAAAACCAAATACTCATCTTCTTACGGCGAACTATCGCTTCGTAAAGCCATCGCTGAAGTTCACGGCGTCAAAACAGAAAACGTTGTCATAACTCCCGGCTCAAAATGGGCAATTTTCTCCACCATGTTTCTGTTGCTGAAAAACGGCGGCAATGTGATCATCCCAACGCCTTATTGGACCGCTTATGACTTAATTGCTAAAAGCTTTGGAGCTAATGTTAAGCTGCTTCGAACCGAGATGGAAACAGGTTGGAAAGTAGATCTAGACAAGCTTGAAGGGATTATTGACAGCGATACCAAAATGATTATTCTAAATAACCCTAACAATCCTACTAGCAAGGTCATGGACACGCAAACTCTTGAAGGGATAGTGGAAATAGCTAATAGAAAAGGCGTCACCGTGCTCTCTGACGAAGTTTATGGTGCAATTAGCTTTGTTGAAACGAAGAGTATCCTTGATTATGATAATGAGTGCAAACATATTCTTTCAAACGGCTTTTCCAAAACCTTCACGATGACAGGTTGGCGAATCGGTTACCTTGTTGCTAACAAACCCTTAGTTGATAAAGTCACTAAACTCAACCAAATCACCTTCAACAATGTTCCGGTCTTTATCCAAGACGCCGCACTTAAAGGTCTTGAGTTGCGCGAACAAATCGCGGCTAACATAAAAGCAAAATACAAGCAACGCGCCGATCTTGCATCTGCCAAACTTTCGGCGGGAGGCTTCCAATTTACTGCACCAGATGCTCCCTTCTATGTCTTCCCCAAACGTAAAGGTTTAGACAGCGAAAAATTTACTTTAGACCTTCTCGACAAAGGAGTAGCTGTTGCACCAGGAACATCTTTTGGTGACTACCGTGAACACTTTCGCATAAGTCTAACCGCGCCTGACGACCAAATCAGGGTAGCGCTCGATAAAATCAGTGAGGCAGCTAAATGAAAACCGCGGTTTTAGGCGCGGGAAAAATGGGCGTTTGGTTCGCAAAATGGTGCAAAGAGAAAGGCGACGTCGTGGTACTCGCCGATCGAAATCCAGATAAGCTTGCGAAATTAAAAGACGAGTTGGGCGTCGAAACAGCAGATTTCCCAACCGCAGTATCAGGTGCTGACCGCGTCATGATCTGTGTATCTATTTCCTCTTTTGAGGAAGTTATTAAAAAAATTGCAACTTCAATTCATCAAGGGCAACCAATAATGGATGTCTGCTCAATTAAAGAATATCCAGTTAACATAATGCATAGATACCTCAAGAAAGCACTGGTTTTGGGAACACACCCCGTTTTTGGTCCGGGAAGCAGAGGTGTTGCCCACAAAGCGTATGTGCTGACTCCTACAAACCCTCAAGAAGAGGCATATGCAGAGGAGTTTAAAAAATGGTTGGAGAAGGAAAACGCTCACGTCTTCATAATGTCGCCGCAAAAACACGATGACCTTATGTCAATTGTCTTGGGGTTTCCTCATTTTCTAGGGTTAGCAGCATGCGAGACCCTCATAGATCAGCCTTTCTTCCCCGAATCGAAACGACTTGCAGGCACAACTTACCGCATGCTCTTCACTCTGGCGGAAGCCACCGCTTTAGAGACCCCTGACCTCTATGCCAACGTTCAAACCAAACTGGCTGGGCTGGAAAAAATCGAAGAACTATTCATAACCAAAGCCGAAGAATGGCTGGAGTTGATGAAGAAAAAAGATTCAGCCACTATAGTTGAGCGTATGAATAAGCTGAGAGCAAAAATGGCGAAGGCGGACAGCGAATATGGCAAAAGCTATGACGTGATGTATAAGATGCTTCAGTCAACTGAGGAGTAGATATGACCAAGACTTTACTCGTAAATTGCTACATTGAAAGCTCAAAAATCAACCAATTGTATGACGCATTAAGCAACTTTACTATCTGCAAAATAGTTCCCTATAATAAAATCGAGAAGGACTACCAAATGGTAGGTGATATCGCTGCGGTAGTTCTCAGCGGTTCAGACGCCCGAATAACAAACCCTCAAGATAAGGCAAAATTTGGCGGAGTAACACATCTCATCAAAACCTGTACAGTACCCCTTTTAGGAATAGATTTTGGGCATCAGCTACTTTGCATGGCATTCGGCTCCAAAACAGAAGCACTGCCCCAACCGATCCTTAACCGTTTCGAGCAGGTTAACATAATCCAAACAGGAGACATACTTTCCAGATTCAAAAGAGGTCAAGCTGTTCCCCTGGCAGAATGCAATAAAGACTACGTCCTTAAAGACAGTCTCAACGCCGCAGGCTTTAATTTGTTGGCTGACTCCGCAAGTTGCGAAGTCGAAGCCGTCAAACATAAAACAAAACTTTTTTTCGGCGTGCAATTCCATCCCGAATGCATATCTATTGAAAACGAAATTCACCCTGAAGGACACAAAATCCTCGATAATTTCTATGCAAATAACGTAAAACGTCTAGGTGTCTAATTTTTGCTAAGGACTGTCAACCTCTCAAAAGGCATTTATGCATTCTTTAAGAGTTAAACCCTAATTGTGCGGTTCTTTTTTAGTGATTGTTAAGTCTTTAATTGCTGCTACTTTCTTTAAGAAATGGTTTGATTTAGGCTGTTACATTGTTTTTCTATGTCTATTTAGTAATGGGGTGTTTTTCTCATAAACCCCATTATCAAGTTCTATGTTTGGGTCTGCAAAATTATGGTCATTGAGGAAAAGTTGGAACCAACTAAATTGTCATTTTTTATCCTAACGAATAATATACATTAAAAAGTATATTTCTTAAATGACACAAAATCGTATAAACTTCAAAAAACTAAAAACCTTAGTTATTTTTTTCTTGTTAAGTTTTAGCGTAAAATCTAATTACTCCCACACCCAAATTTACTCAACATGACTCAAACTGAAACCTGTGCTCAATGCGGTAAAGGACTCGAGTGGCACGAGCGGAAGATGGTGTTTTGGAATAAGCAACTAACGCAAGGTTATATTCGCTGGTACGTGATTGGTTCCTCAAAATGGGGTAGGCGTAGGGATTTTCCGGAGTATGCTGGAAAGAAGCTATGCACAACTTGTGCACACGCTCTTTTTTCTAGTGCTTTTGAATCAGAAGGTGAAGAAGAGCTATCTGAAGAGGAAGAAATAACAGCCTCAACAGACCTCAGGACTACCCTAACAGATTTTATATCGTTACGTAACTTCCTTGATGAGGCGGGTATCGTGGCAGAGGCGTTTGCCTGCCCAAAATGTGGCGGCATGTTGGATATCCCAACTAAAGGCAAACTTCTAATCTGCAAACATTGCGGCGAACCGATCAAGCCCGCGGACATCTATGACAAAATCAAACATTTAACAGAATAATCGATAAGTAATCAGGCAGTAGGTTTCAATTATTGGTTAATTATATTACTCTTGGGTAAGAGCCCAGAATCTTAACGAATGTCGCGTATTTTTCAAGTGCCGCTATTGCATCAATACAACGTTTTTCTATTCTGTGACCTTCGAAGTCAAGGAAGAAGTTGTATTGCCATGCGGTAGTTTTGGTGGGGCGAGACTCAATTTTAGTAAGGTTGATGTTGCGTGAAGCGAATTCTCCGAGTGCATGGTAGAGTGTTCCAGGTTCATGCTTGGCTGAGAATATGATGCTGGTTTTGTCATCTCCTGTGGGGGCGGAGTCTTCTAGACCGAGAACTAGGAAGCGGGTGTAGTTAGAGGGATTGTCAGCGATATCACGGGCGAGAATTTTCATGCTGTAGATTTCGGCTGCTTTTTCGCTTGCAATTGCAGCGGCATCAGTTATGCACTGTTCCTTGATAATTTTAACGGCTCCAGCGGTATCGTAGGCTGGGATGACTTCCCAGCTGTGCTTTTCAAGGTATCCGCGACACTGAGCTAACGCCTGTGGATGTGAATAAACAGTTTTTATGTCAGTAAATTTAGTATCTGAATTGCCGATTAGAACATGAGTGAGTTTCACTGCAACTTCCCCGCAGACCTTTAGATCATATGCCAGAAAAAGGTCATAGTTTTGGTTGACACTGCCTTCAATCGAGTTTTCGATTGGAACCACCCCATGGGGCGCTATACTTGTTTTCACAGATTCAAATACTCCACGGAAGTCCTTGCAGGGCACTGGCTCCGCTTTGCTTCCGAAGAACTTGTAAACAGCCATTTCACTATAGGCTCCTGATTCGCCCTGGTATGTTACCTTCATAATTTTTTGCCCTGGCGATTCTTTAGCAAACACTTGTTTATACCGTTTATCATTGCTTCAACAGATGCCATAACGATGTCTTCTCGGGCAGCTCTCGCAGAGACAATGTTACCATTTTCATCTTCAACTTTGATAACAACTTCTGCCACCGCATTAGAACCACCTGTTATAGCTTCTAACCTATATTCACTGAGACGAATTTTCTCAAGGTTACTGGTTAATTTCTGGATGGCTTTTAGTACTGCATCAACTGGTCCTACGCCAGTTTCGGCGGCAACGTATTCTTTTCCATCCAGTGTTAGGCGCACTGACGCGGTTGGGATGACTTTAATACCCGTTATTACAGCCATGTCACAGAGGTCAACAATTTTCTGTTCCCCAACTACTTCACCCATAACTGCAGAGGTCAACGCTATGAGGTCAGCATCGGTGACCATTTTGCCTTTATCGCCTAAATCTTTAACACGTTTGACGATTTCGTTTAGTTGTTCTTCGTTGGGATGGATATCGATTTCTTCGAGTTCTGCTTTGATGCCGCGAGTACCAGCAAGTTTACCTGCTACTAGTTTACGAGTTCTGCCAACAAGTTCAGGGCTAATAGGCTCAAAAGTCAAGGGCTGCTCGGTTACTCCGCGGGTGTGGATACCTGATTCGTGAGCAAAGGCGTTTTCGCCAACTATGGCTTTGTTGACCTGCACGTTTATTCCAGTGAGCGAAGCAACCATGCGGCTAGTGCTGTAAAGCAAGCGGGTGTTTACGTTTGTTTTATAATTATAAACCACATGTAACGTGGTTACGATTTCTTCGAGCGCTGCATTGCCTGCCCGTTCACCTAATCCGTTTACTGCGGTATGAACTTGAGAGGCGCCTGCTTCAACTGCCGCTAAACTGTTGGCGACTGCTAAACCAAAATCGTTGTGACAGTGAATGCTTATTGGAACAGCTACAGCGGTTTTTATTTCAGTAATAAGTTCAGCCATAGTTTTAGGTATCATAATCCCGACAGTATCTGGCACGTTTAAGCTGTCCATACCTGCTTTCTGTGCGGCTCTGCAGATTTCTTTTAGGAACTGCAATTCTGTGCGAGTAGCGTCCATAGGTGAGAATTCGCATTTTACGCCGTGCGCCTTGACATATTCGATGGATTCAACAGCTGATGTCAAGACCTGTTCGGGAGTCATGTTGACGGCGTGTTTCATTTGCACTGGTGAAGTGGGGATGAAAACGTGAACCAAATCGACATTACATTCCAGTGCGGCGTCGATATCTTTGCGTGTGCAACGAGATAAAGCGCATATTTGTGATGTTAAACCTGCTTTAACAATTTCTTTGACAACTTTGCGTTCGCCCTCTGAGGAGCTTGGAAAACCTGCTTCGATAATGTCGACGCCTAGTTTGCTTAGTTGGCGAGCAATCTCGATTTTGTCTTCAGCGGTTAAAGAAACACCCGGGGTCTGTTCCCCGTCTCTTAAAGTTGTATCTAATATACGGATGGTTCTTGTTTCAGTCATATTGACACGACTATTTAGCCGAAGGCATGGCTGCAGCAATTGCCTCAGCCATTCCCACGGTCGTGGTTTTTCCGCCTAAGTCTGGAACACCCTGATGGTTTTCCAGTACGTAGACTACACCCTTCTCTATGGCTACTGCTGCTTTAAGGCATTTTTGGTCGTTATATTTTTCGCCTAGCCATTCCAGCATCAGCTTAGCAGATAACACCATGGACAATGGATTGGCGGTATGTTTGCCTGTTCGATTAGGTGCACTACCGTGGATAGGTTCGAATAAGCCGAAGTTATCCCCTACATTTGCTCCTGGCGCCATACCTAAGCCGCCGACTAGTTGTGCAGCTTCATCACTAAGGATGTCACCGAACATGTTACAGGTGCAGAAAACGTCAAAGGATTCCGGTTCTTTGATCAGGCGCATGGATGCCGCGTCAACGTAGAGTTCATTGAATGTGATGTCTGGGTAGCCTTTTGAGACTTCACGGCATACATCTCGGAACAATCCGTCAGTAATACGCATTACATTTGCTTTGTGAATAGCAGTGACTTTCTTTTTGCCGTTCCTTAGGCGTGCCACTTGGAATGCTTTATGTGCGATACGCGTGCAGTTTTGACGTGTGATAACACGTAAGCATATTGTGGTATCGTTACCTAGAGTGAATTCTAAGCCTTTGTAGACATCTTCAGTGTTTTCTCTGACAAAGTACATGTCGATGTTTTGGCGTGCTGCTTCAACGCCGGGATAAGTCTTTATTGGGCGAAGGTTCGCGTACAGGTCGAACATATACCGGAGTTTAACGATGACATCAGCTGCGGATTCACCAACGGGCCCCTTAAGGCAAGCGTGGGATTCCTTGACTTTCTCTACTGTGTCTGCGGGTAGGGCGGCTCCGAGTGTTTCAAGAGCGATGTCGCCCGCTGGAGCTTCAATTATTTTGAATTTTAACCCGAATTTTTTTTCAGTCGCATTTAGAACTTTCAACGTTGCTTCGGAGAGTTCTGGTCCGATGCCATCGCCTGGAATTAAGGATATTTTGTATTCCGTCATTTCTTGTTCATTCTCCGTTTTAAATTCTCGATTAATCCACCATCCGCCAAGATTTTTAGGATGAAGGGTGGTAGTTTTTCGACTTGAAACTTTTTGCCATTTGATGTGTTTTCTATTTTACCGGCTTCAAAGTCGATGACTAATGCGTCGCCATTCTTTACCGCGCTTGATATGCCTTTGCATTCAATTACAGGTAAACCAATGTTGATTGCATTGCGGAAGAATATTCGAGCGAAAGATTCCGCGATTACACATTTCACTCCTGAGTATTTCAGTGCCAAGGGTGCCTGTTCACGGCTAGAGCCACAACCAAAGTTTTTGCCCCCGACTAAGATGACGCCAGCCTTAGCCTTGTTTACGAAGTCAGTATCTAATCCCTCTAGCGCATGCTTAGCTAAGTCGTAGGGATCAACTAGGATTAGGTACTTGCCAGGTAAAATGACGTCTGTGTCAATGTTGTTACCGAATACTACAGCTTTTGCTTGAATATTGCTATCCATTATGTTTTAACCTCCTGAGGACTACTGATTTTGCCAGTGATTGCAGATGCAGCAACTGTTGCAGGTGAGGCCAAGTAGACGCTGGCTTGGGTACTGCCCATTCGTCCAATGAAGTTGCGGTTTGACGTAGACACACAAGATTCGCCCGCTGCTAGCAACCCTATGTGACCGCCTAAGCAGGGTCCGCAGGCCGATCCGCAGACAATTGCGCCTGCATCGGTGAAAATCTGCAGTACCCCTTCTTTGTTAGCTTGTTTCCAGACTTCCTGTGAGGCGGGGATGACCAATGCACGGACCCCATCTTTGACTTTTCTGCCTTTAAGTACCTGCGCGGCTAAACGTAGGTCTTCCAATCTCCCATTCGTGCAGGAACCGATGAAGACCTGATCAACAGGGATATCTCCCACTTCAGAGACGGGCTTAACGTTGTCCACTGAATTCGGACAAGCTATTTGTGGTTCCATCTCGGATACCTCAAATTCTATGGTGCGCTCATACTCTGAATCCTCGTCACTCTGTAAAGCTTTGAAATCTGGCATGTTTTTGATTCTGCCCGCTAAGAATTCTTCGGTGACTGAGTCGGGGGCGATGATTCCGTTTTTAGCACCCATCTCAACCGACATGTTACATAATGTCATTCTGCCTGCCATGCTCATAGCTTCAATAGTTGATCCTGTGAATTCAACGGCTCGGTATATGGCACCATCTACGCCTAACGTGCCGATGATATTTAGGATTAGGTCTTTAGGGGTAACGAATTTTTTGAATTGCCCTTGCACATTGACTTTTATTGACGAAGGCACTTTGAACCAGATCTTACCTGTTGCAAAAACCGCAGCTGCCTCAGTTGAACCGATACCTGTTGCAAACGCTCCAAATGCTCCATAGGAGCAAGTATGACTGTCTGCACCAACGATAACGTTCCCTGGAGTTACGTGTCCTTTTTCAGGCATAACCTGGTGGCAAATGCCACCTCTACCAACGTCGTAGAAGGTGAGGTTTTGATCTTTGGCAAAATTGCGCATGGTTTTATGGAGCTCTGCAGCTTTTACAGACTCCGCCGGTACCTGGTGATCTAGAATTACAACTACTTTTTCGTTATCCCAAACCTTTGGGACACCTATTTTTTTGAATGCCTCTACCGCTAAGGGACCAGTTAAATCGTGCACCATTACCATATCGACGTTGCAGTCGACGATTTCGCCTGGATGCACAACTTTTTTGGTTGCGGCTTTGGCTAAGATTTTCTCTGTTATGTTCATTTTTTTTCGCTTATCCTTGAATTAATCTAATCAGAGATGGGACATTTCCAATTTCTAAAGAACAGACAATTAAGCATTTCCGCTATGGAAGAGCTGTTTATTCGTCGATTCTTATCGATTTGGCACCTCGTGCCAGTGCAGTTATACCGGTGCGTGCAAGCTCAATAATTCCAAAGGTTTTCATTAGGTTAAGGAATGCATCGATTTTGTCGGGGGCTCCCGTAATTTCTACCGTTAAACTGTCAAAGGAAAGATCAATAATTCGACCGCGGAAGACTTCCACGAAGTTAATGATGTCACTGCGTTCTTTAGCATCTTTCACTGCTACTTTAACTAAAGAGAGTTCCCGCATGACGAAGTTGCCTTGCTCTAGTTCACCCACCTTGAGAACGTCGATTTGTTTGGCAACTTGTTTAATGACTTGGTCAACAGTTTTTTCGTCTTCGTTAACGGTTATTGTCATACGCGCTATTTCAGCTTGTTCTGTAGGTCCTACAGTGATGGACTCTATGTTAAAATTTCGGCGCCTAAACAGGTTAGAAATCATGTGTAAGACACCTGGTTTGTTTTCGACTAGCACAGATATGACTTTGGTTTTTCCAGTTTCCATATTAGTAGTCCCCTCTCTGTTGTGGTAAACCGCAGCCCGGCGGCACGAAAGGTACAACGTCCGTTTCCGAGCCGATGGGCACATCGATCACTGTTGTAACATTACTAGATAGCGCTGTCTTAACTGCTTTTTGGAATTCCTCTATGCTATTTATGCGGAATCCTTGTGCTCCATAAGCTTCTGCCAACTTAACCATGTCAGGAGACTTGCCTAGATTGACCGCGTTGTATCTACGATTGTAGAGTGTACGTTGCCATTGTGCTACCATACCCAAAACGCTGTTGTTTAGTACGATTACAATGACGGGTATGTTTTCAGTAACACTGCATGCTAGCTCTTGTTCAGACATGATAAAGCTGCCGTCGCCTGCAACGTCTACAACTTGACGATTGGGACATGCGGCTTTGGCTCCAATGGCTGCTGGGAAACCGAAGCCCATCGTTCCAAGCCCACCAGAGCTGATGAAGGTCCGTGGCTTTATTGCTTGGAAATACAGTGCTGACCACATTTGGTTTTGGCCCACTTCGGTGGTTATTATGCCACTTTCAGGAAGCAACTCACGCAATACCTTGAGTAGATGCTTTGGAACAATGTCGCGAGGGCGTTCTCTTAGCAACGGGCTCAATTGATCTTTTGCTTCCTTAACATGTTTTGTCCATGCTTTCCCCTCTCCTTTCTTGAGTTTCTCCGATGTTGCTTGCAGCAGTATAGTCATGGCTCTCTTAGCATCTGCAACTATTGGAACGTCGACCTCTATGTTTTTGTTGATTTCTGCGTTGTCGATTTCTACGTGGATTTTTTTTGCGTTTTGGGCGAAGGTATCTAGATTAGCAGTTGCTCGATCCGAGAAACGGGTGCCCACTGCCAGTAGCACATCTGCTTCACCGATTAGCCTGTTGGCTGCGGGGTTGCCGTGCATGCCGATGCTTCCCAGAGATAGAGGGTGAGTTTCGGGGAATGCTCCCTTGCCCATGAAAGTGGTGGCGACTGGAGCCATCAGCAAATCCGACATTGCAACGATTTCGTCTGATGCACCTGAAGAAATAACTCCGCCGCCGGCTAGTATGATTGGGCGCTCTGCTTTCGCCAGCAAATCGGCGGCTTGGTTAATTTTTGAGGGTTTGGGTTCAGTGATTAGTTTGTAACCTCTTAGACTGATTTTGTTGGTGAGTTCTATATCCGCGAAGTCTGCCTGTATGTTCTTTGGTAAGTCTATTAGGACTGGTCCTGGTCTTCCAGTGTTTGCCAAGTAGAAGGCGTTATTCACCATCTCGGGAATTTCAGCTATGCTTCTGGGTTGGTAGCTATATTTGGTGACTGCCGTAACTATGCCTATGATGTCTGCTTCTTGGAAGGCGTCTTTGCCAATCATGTAACTAGTGTTGACGCCGCTGGATGGCACTTGACCTGTTAACGCAACGATTGGGGAGGAATCCATGTAGGCGTTGGCAATTCCTGTTACGAGATTAGTGGCTCCTGGTCCGCTGGTTGCCATACAAACGCCTACTCGGCCGCTGGCTTTAGCGTAACCTTCGGCTTCATGTGCGGCGCATTGTTCATGCCGTGCAAGTATGTGGCGGATTTTTTTGTGGCTGCATAGTTCGTCGTATACGGGAAGGATAGCTCCGCCTAAGATACCGAATATGGTGTCAACTTTTTGTCGTTCAAGGGATTCTAGAAGTGCCTGTGCACCGTTCATTTTTGTCATGTTCAACATGGTCTCCTGTATTTTTTATGGAATATACTCTCGTCTGAACAAAAAAATTGAGCTGAAAATATTGTAGTTGTTTTAGAGGGTAACCTGGGTGATTTAGAGAATTTGTACCCGACGATCCCAGCTATTGAGGTGACGATCCCTCATTTTCAAACCTCTTTTAAACTCCACGTATCTTGAACGTAAGTTATGTTCCCATAAAAAGATTGTGGTGACCCCATCTAAATGTTGGCAGACCAAGTTAAAAGCGTAACAACCCCATCGAGAGTTGGGTGCCATTTTCATGTGATTTCTTTTGTGCTATCGTAAGTTCATATTATCAAATTTGCGATAAATCGGCAGAAACTTTTGCAGAGGCGCTGAAACGAAAAAGCTTAAGCGCCATACCTCGAGAAGTGCGTTGCAAATATAAATAAACAATTGAGAAAAAAATCGTAACTAAGATTTTTTGCTTATCCGGTCTGCCAGTTGAATCATATTGATACTGTGCAGTCCATGAATCCGTTCAAAGTATCTGTAGAAGGTATAGCCAAATAATTTTTTAGTTGAGCCAATAGATCTCTTAGCTAACATTTTTGTATTATTCAATCGAAGTTGGTATATACCGAGAAAGGATGCCTTTTTTGATTTTTGGCTCACGTGGCTTCCAAGTGTTAAGTCGTGACTGCAACTCAGCGTCTGTAAGTTCCACCCTCAGGAGGCGGTTAGGGATGTCGATAATTATGGTGTCACCGTCCTTGAGCACAGCGATTGGTCCACCTTCGAAGGCTTCGGGAGCAACATGCCCTATGCTGCCGCCTCTTGTAGCGCCAGAAAAACGTCCATCCGTTACGAGTGCAACGCTATCGGCTAAGCCCATGCCTGCAATTGTTGCTGTCGGAAACAGCATTTCAGGCATTCCGGGTCCTCCACGTGGACCTTCATAACGGATAATTACAACATCACCCGGTTTGATTTTTCCACAGCGAATCGCTGTTAAGGCTTCGGATTCTGAATCGTAAACTCTTGCTGGACCGATGTGCTTTTGCATTTTCTCTGAAACGCCTGCGGTTTTAATAACTGACCCCTTCGGGGCTAGGTTCCCTGTCAAAATTGCAATGCCCCCTTCTTTATGCACTGGGTCAGATAATGAATGGATTACATTTCGGTCGCGAACTTTGGCGTTTTTAATATTTTCATCGATAGATTTGCCTGTGACAGTAGACACTTTGAGATGAAGAAGTGACCGAATTTCGTTTAGAACTGCTGGTACTCCACCTGCCGTATCCAAATCCTCAAGAGCGTATATGCCACTTGGGATCATGCTGCAGAGATGTGGGACTTTTCTACCGATTTCGTCAAAAGCCAATAGCGGTAATTTGATGCCTGCTTCTTTAGCGATAGCTGGTAAGTGCAGGGTAGTGTTGGTGGAGCCACCAAGTGCCATGTCGAGAGCGATTGCATTTTCAAAGGCTTCATGAGTTAGGATTTGTGAAGGTTTGAGGTCATCCTTGACAAGTTTTATAATTTGTTTGCCAGTTGCTCTTGCCATTCTGAGTTTGAAGGCGCTATTTGCCAGCGAAGTAGCACAGTAAGGCAACGATAATCCGAGTGCTTCGGTCATGCATGCCATGGTATTAGCTGTAAACATGCCGCTACAGCTGCCACATCCTGGGCACGCTTCCGCTTCCAACTCCAAAACCTCACCTTCCGACATTTTTCCTGCGGTAAATTGCCCAAGTGCTTCGGGCATTGCTGAGTAGCTTATTTTTCTGTTGTGGTGTATACCTGCTGCCATAGGTCCTCCTGTAACCATAATGGCTGGAATGTCAACACGGGCAGCTGCCATCAGCATGCCAGGTGTGATTTTGTCGCAATTAGATATCATAACTAAACCGTCAAGGCTGTGAGCTTGCAACATAATTTCAACGCTGTCGGCAATAATTTCTCGTGACGGAAGGGAATAACGCATACCCTGGTGCCCCATAGCGATTCCATCGCAAACCGCAATAGTGTTAAATTCGAATGGTGTGCCTCCAGCAGATAAGATGCCTTCTTTTACTGCTTCACCGATTATTCGCAAGTGAATATGGCCCGGAACAATGTTTGTGTAGCTGTTCGCAACGCCTATAAGAGGCTTAGAAATATCATCGTCCTCTAAGCCCAAAGATTTTAAAAGAGCGCGATGAGGTGCTTTCTCAATTCCAGACTTGATTTGATCGCTTCTCAAAGCTAATACCTCAATACAAATACTAACAGAGGACTATCTGGATTTAGTTGCAGTTAAGTTTTGCGCGATGCCAACCCGATTTAATTTATAAAAAGTAACTCCTATCTGATTATTCTGTCTACTATGGATATTCTTAGATATACGTTGGTCCAGTAGACTTCTTGGGACAAAAGAATCACTCGCTAAAGCCTTTTTTGACAGTGTAGGGTACCATAATTCTTATATCTCCGCTTGCCCCCTTGAAAATGAATGTGATTTAAATGGGGTATTGCTTTATTCAACCGCTTCCCTAAGTCTGTAAAATTTTTAGACACCACCTTGCGTGATGGAGAACAAACACCCGGAGTTTCACTTGTACCTGAAAATAAGCTGCGTATAGCCCAGAGGCTCGATGAGTTAGGAGTGGATGTGATTGAAGCTGGGTTCGCTGCTGTGAGCGAGGGTGAACTCAAATCAATAAGCACCATCGCCAAACAGGGACTACACGCGGAAATCAGTAGCGCAGCCCGCGGTACCCGCGGTGATATCGATGCCGTCTTGAAATCCGGAGCCTCTACTATCAGCATGATTATACCCACCTCCGACTTGCATATAGAATGCAAGTTACGCAAGACCCGTGAGCAGGTGCTAAAGATAACTGAAGATTGCGTTAGCTACGCCAAAGATCACGGCTTAATCGTTGAGCTCTTAGCTGAAGATGCCACGCGCTCGGATTTGGAATATTTAACCAAAGTCTTCGAGACTGCAGTAGGCGCAGGTGCACAACGCCTGACGCCATGTGATACTGTTGGATACCTTACTCCCGAGCGCACTTCCGAATTCTTCACCAAATTAAAAGAATCAATCAAGGTTCCAATGGGGGTGCATTGCCACAACGACTTCGGGATGGCAGTTGCCAACTCTATCGTTGCATTAGCTACGGGAGTTGAAGAATGCCACGCAACTATAAACGGGTTAGGTGAACGGGCAGGCAATGCTGCGCTTGAAGAAATCGTTGTTGCACTACGCACATTCTATAAGTTGGACCTTAACATTAAAACTGAGTTACTCTACAGCACCAGCCAACTCGTTTCAAGACTAACAGGTGTGCATATGCAGCCCAACAAAGCAGTTGTAGGTGAAAACGCCTTCACACATGAGTCAGGTATCCACACTCAAGGTGTCCTGGCAAACCCTCTTACTTATGAGCCCATTGCTCCTGAACTCGTTGGGTGCACCCGTAGAATTGCTCCCGGCAAACACAGCGGCTCAAACGCTATCCGCAACGACCTCTCTAATATGGGTCTAAAACCCAGTGAACCGCAATTCCACGAAATCATGCAGCGTATAAAGGAACTAGGCGACAAAGGGAAATCAGTAATGGACGCCGATGTACTTGCCATAGCCGAAACCGTCATGGGGCTCGGCGGAGTTAAGCCGATTGAGCTCGAAGAGATGACGTTCGTAGGAGGTAACAAAGTCACCTCAACCGCCTCGGTTAAGCTCAAACTTAACGGGAAATACGTATGGGGCAGCGCGATTGGAGTCGGTCCAGTTGACGCAACCATTAATGCTGTTAAAGCAGCGCTTTCCGAAACTGAACCCATAACCCTTGAGCAGTACAATGTCAAAGCAATCACGGGTGGAACTGATGCTATGGTTGAGGTAGTGGTGCACCTTCGCGAAGGCAACCGAACAGTAGCTGCAATAGGTGTCCGCGAAGACATAGTGAAAGCCAGCATCGAAGCGGTGCTAAGTGGAATGAACGTTCTTAAAACCGACTACAACGGCAAACAAAAACAATAACTTCTTTTTCCATTTCCTCAGTTTATAGTTGTGCTGCAATAACCTAAAGGCTTTTAGAGTATTCCAGCGATTTTTATTTTCTAATTTCCCCGAAGGCAATGCGGCTATTTCTTAAATGCATCTGTACCAGGGTTTTGTGTTGAAGGCTGAAATTCAAGCCCGAAAAATAAAAAATGAATGAAAAATGGTACCCTGACGTAAATATAATGCGAATAATCCGCATTATTTCAATCAAATGTTTTTATCGACGATGATTAGTGCTGGTCCTAAAAAACTAGAGCAAACGCAAAGAAAACATCATCTAAGCCTTTACAAAAACATCCTTTAGAGACCTCTAAATCAATTCGCGGGTGATACTGCTAAACAATCGCAGCCCATCTAGGCTAGGTAAATCGGCGAAGTAAAGCATAAAATAAGATGCTCCTAATTCACGGTAAACTCGTAAACGATCCACGCAATCTATGGGCGTCGCAGCCAATGTGTACTTTAAAAAATTTTCCATTGAAACACCTTTGGGCTTAAACTTGGCAACCTTGGCATCTAACTTTTTTTTAGTTTCCGCAATCAGTATCTGCCCACTTGGCCAACATGATCTCTCAATCTCAGTGAAATCCCTCCCCGTCTCTTTACACATCCGTTCCAAAACTCCAAGTTTATGTCTATATTCTTCAAAAGGTAAATAGCCCCAATCATAACGATCTGCATATCTGGCGGTTACGGGCAAGGTGTGTTTTTCTCCGCTTCCACCCACTATAACTGGTGGGTGGGGCTTTTGCTGAGGTTTAGGTTCGCAGACAGCGCCGTTTAGCTGGTAGTGTGTGCCCTGGAAGCTGGTTTCCTTTTCAATCCATAGTCTCCTAAGTATTTCCAATGACTCTGCCAGTTGATTTGCCCTGACTTTGGGTTTGCCAAAACCAAAGCCATAGGCGTCGTGTTCCTTCTTCTGTGCCCCAGAGCCCAACCCCAGCTCAAGGCGCCCATCAGAGATTACATCAAATGCAGCAGCAGCTTTAGCTAGCCAAGCGGGGTTGTGATGAGCTGTACATGCTACCATGGTACCGAGGCGAATTGTACTTGTTGAGACCGCCAGTGCTGTTAGGGTCGTCCAGCATTCCAGAATCGGTGTATCACCATACATTAGATGATCATCCAGCCAAACCGAATCGTATTCCAACCGTTCACACTCCAAAACAATTTTTTTTAGTTGTTCATAGTGCTTTTTGGCTGTCACGCTTTGAAAGCAATAGAATGGTAGAAAGACACCGAATTTGGGTTTATTCAAGGACCGCTACCGCCTGTAAGTTAATCAATTGAACGTTGTCGGTATTAGGTTTTAGGATACGTTATTACCTTGCGGACTTCCTTACCCCTGAAATAGGAGAGTACACCAGCGATGATCAGGATGACTATAGAGGCATAGAAGGCGTTGTGGATGCCCGACAGGAACTCGTTGCTGATGCCTCCTGTCAAGTTTGAGGTCCCGATGAAAACCTCAAATGCTACCGATCGGGGAATCGAAACTGAAGCAACAGAAATTGCCATCACAAAACTACCGACCAAACCGATGTTCTGCACTGTACGTAGTACACCTGAGATGCTGCCGTAGGATCCTTGGCGGGCGTTTGCCATAACGGCGCTATTGTTGGCGGGGAAGAACATCGATGTGCCAAGTCCTGAAACGGCTGATCCTAACAAAACGATGTAGAGGGAAGATGACGTAGTCATTGTGAGGTATATCAGGATAGCTGCCGAAAGGAAAAATACTCCCGCCGTCGCGATTCCCCTTGAACCATACTTGTCTGAGAGGCGCCCCATGATTGGACCAAGAAAGCTACCTGCCACATAGCCAGGAACAAGCAGTAAAGATGCATCCAAAGGTGAGAGGCCCCGAATTCCTTGTAGATACATAATTAACAGGAAAACGACGCTGAAGTAGCCGACGCTGAGGAAAAACGCTGAGAAAACCGCATTGCGTAACACCTTGTTTTTGAAGGCTTCAAAGTCAATTAGTGGATTGGTCAATTTACTATCGTAGGCTATGAAAACAGGAACCAATGCAGTACCAACTAAAGTTGTCACGAGGTTGAAGATGCTGAGCCCCTGCGCGGCAAAATTCACAAGTCCCAACGTAATCATGACCAATGCTGCGGCAAGAAGTACCATTCCAATAAAATCGATTTTTTTGTACGTTTTGCTTGTATCTTTAAGATACTTCAAGCCTATGGTGGTTGCGACAGCGCCTATGGGGATGTTAATGAAGAAAATGTATTGCCAACTGATGAAGGTTGTTAAGATACCACCCAAAACTATACCTAACATAGCCCCAGATGTGTAACCAAGGGCATTGTAACCATACGCTCGACCACGGACTTGAGGTGGAAAAACATCAGCTATTATCGCTCCGCTAGTTGCCTGCAAAATGGCACCGCCCACCGCTTGAATAATCCTAGAACCAATCAAAATGTAGATGCTCGTCGATAATCCGCATAAAACTGAACCAATTGTGAAGACAATAAATCCACTGTTAAAGATTTTACTGCGCCCGTAGCTGTCGCCGATTCTGCCCATTTGGGTCGTGGCAACAGCAAGTACCAGAAGATAGGCGATAATAATCCAAATGGAGGTAGCGAGATCTGAATTGAGACTATCGTTAATAACTGGAAACGCCAAGAGAACGATAGTGCTGTCTAAAGCGCCCATAAGTGTGCCCAAAACAATTATCGCTAATATAATGCGGCTGTGTGGCGTAACATTAGATATGGGAGGGCTGTTTTGAGTTAGATTTGGGCTCATTTTGGTTCTTCAGACCTTAGGCTGATATTAAACGAAGATTTGGGAAGTATTAAAAGCGTACTGAGCAAACACAAATGAAGCAACAGAATTAGGTATGTTTATTCGTTAAAATCATCTAAAGCTTTAAGATAAGTAATTATAATTCTACACCAATTTTTTAACAACCCCGGTGATCCTTCAATGCCGACAAATCCGCCTTCTATATTCGACTTAATGAATGAAGAAGAGGAAGCATTGGGTGAAGAAGAAGAAAAAAAGAAGCGGCGAAAGGAACTTTTAGAGCCGACTGGCGTAAAGGATCTGTTTAAAGATGGCAAAATTAGCATTAACAAATTTACTTGTGTCGGAGGTCAATGTAAGCTCTGTGTGCAGAAGTGTCCAACCAACGCACTCTACTGGGGTATGGGCGAAGTCGGCATAATCGATGATCTTTGCGTTTACTGTGGGGCTTGTGTCGTTAACTGCATGGTCGATGACTGTATCAAAGTTGAGCGAACCCGCGAAGATGGCACAACCGAAAAATTCAGCAAAGTCCAAGATGTCATAAAGCTATCAGAGTTAACTAATACCAAAAAGCGTTTCCAACGGGTAAAAACCCAAGCAGCAACCCTTCGGCATGCATATAAAATCAAAAAAGTTCCTGCTAATCCCAAAAAATAATTGAAAAAAGTAAGAACATATTATATTTAATAACTTTGGGGGCTGGTTTCATGCCTATAACTCTAAACATAAAGCTATCCCAAAAACATAGCGTCAAAGGAAAGTCATTGAAGCTCCCAGGTAGGCGCAAATATTTCTTCTCTTCTGATATGTTCCCGTCTTCTTCCGGTCAGAAAATTACAATTAACTGTGTCAACTCTATCGCAGCAAATTGTTGTAGATGCTAGACTACAGGGATGGTCTCGACAAAAAACTGAATCAAATAAATATAGCCTTCTTTTTTGCTACTGGGTTTGAATTGCAGTGGTGGAGTCTACATGCACTTCGATTAGTCCGCTTTTTGCTTCCTTCACGCGAGCATTAACCAAAAGCAGCCTTGGGCTGTCTCTGAGAGTTTTCTCGATTTCTTCAACCTTCTCGTTCCAGACGACAACCATTACCTCGCCTGAGTCGTCTCTAAACGATAATCGCAGTACAACTCCATCGTTATTGTCGTTTCTATGAAAGCTGCTTTTGCCAAGAACCGCCTTTACAGTGCCCAATAGGTGTATGTTGCCCGAACTGGCTGTGATGCTGTTGATTTTTGTAGTGAATTTCTCGATGGAGGGATAACTATCAGCTTCTGAGTCATTTTGGATTTCGATTTGGCTTTTGCTGCCAAGGTGCAGCTCCACTTTACCGTACCGATCTTCCCGTGTGTAGCAATGTAGCAGTTGTACGGTCTGCCCAGCCTTCAACTCGCCTCGTTCCACCAGCTCCGCCTTCTCGTTCCAGAGAATAACATGCAAAAGCCCAGATTCATCGCCAAGCAACAACTTGGCGAATTTGCCTGTTTTTTCCAGCCCTTGAAAGGTTTTAACTCGAAAAACAGCCAGCAATCGCCCAGCAACAGTAGCATCATAGAGCCCAGCAAATAGTCGATTTGTTAAGAGGACGCTGCTGGTGTTGAAGAGATTCTGCTTCACCGAAACCCCAGATTTGGCGGCAATTAATCGCATCAATGTCTCATCACTTAATAACCCGCCAGATTTATCCCGTTCATCAGCTAACTGCTCAAAAATTTGAGCAGCTGTGAAATGGGGGTTCTTGGCTTGAATCTGTTCGATAATATCTTGGATTGACAATTTGCGACGACACGATTATGCATACCAGCGCTTTTAATTTTTATCCTTGACTGTCCCTTCTGGCCATATTTATTAAATGGGTAGTTCCAATCTATCTTGGACGCATCAAATGGCTGATTTAACGGTTTTTTACACGCTCGGAATCGCGCTGGTTATAGTCGGTATTATAGTTATCGTTATCGCTGTGGCTTCAATAATTACGCGTGATGAGAAAAAAAGTGTGCATAGTGCAGGCGTAATTATGATAGGACCCATTCCTATTATCTTTGGCTCAGACAAGAAATTGACTAAAACGGTTTTGGTGCTCGCATTAGCTCTAACGATAGTTGTTATAACTTTCTTTTTGATGCATTATTGGTTCTGGAGATAGATGTAGGCGGTGATTGGTGTAAATAAGGAGTTTGTGGTTTCAAGCAGATTGTTGATGTTGCTTTATTTGGGGATAACCCTGGTTGTTATTGGCATTGCTATTATCGTTGTGGTATCGGTTGCCTTTGGGAGTTCAGGAAACGTGAGTGGCGTTATATTGATTGGTCCCATACCGATTGTGTTCGGTTCGGGCTCGGACTCTGGCTGGTTAATTGCAATCAGTGTGGTATTAACGATAATTAGTTTAGTGTTATTTTTGGTATTCAACCGAAAAGTAAAGAGGATTTAGAAATTATAGGATCTTATTCGTCTTTCTCTTCTTCTTCGCTTCTGCCATAATATGCGTACAGGAAAATTAAGGCTAAAGCAATGAAAGTTGAGCCCATCAGGACGTACTGCAGGGTTATGAAGTATGCGCCTATATCCATCGAGGTTCCTCTGTATTATCCGTATTCTTGTAACTCTTCATATTTAAGGAGTAGCTTTTTTCCACTCATTCATCAGCATTTCATAACAATCGTCTTTTTCCTCAAAAAGTTCAAACCAACCCAGATTCTGAGCTATTTTCTGAGTAAGCAAGTGATAACACATATGCACTTTCCTGTCAAGTACCCTGAAGTAAAAATCATCGCATGGACAGAACTCTGCATTGGGCATAATAAGATAATCGCGTTCTCTACCCAGAACAATCCAAATAACCCTTCCCGAAGGCTTAAAAACGTATTTTTTTACTCTGCCTTCTTTCACTGCGTCAAGCGCTTTGGTGAAGCGTGAACCAAATAACTCATAGAGTTGCGTTAGATTGTCTCCTGACAGTTTGCCCGCTACTTTAGCATCTCTGCAGACTGCATTTAGGGTGTCTATTTCTGAGGATTCCGTCATCATTACACTACTGAAGAAGATTATGAGTTAGCCAATGTCTAAGGCTACTCCTTTGTTTTTGGAGGATCCGGCTTTTGGCAACACAACTTCTAACACGCCGTTTTTGTAGGTGGATTTTGCTTCTATTATTCGAACTTTTGTGGTTAAATCAACTTCCTTGTAGTATTTGTAGTTGGCTGTATCAACCGATATTTCCAGAGAATCTTCTGTCCCATGTAGCTTGATGTCAGTTTTCTCTACACCTGGAAGTTCCACCACTACACGCACTTCCCCATTTGTTTCTACAATATCCACCAGTGGTTCCCGCTCCTCTTTGACTTGTGGAGTTCCTTTGAGTCCTTTTTTGATGTTGCCGAATTTTTGGATTTCAGGTTTGCCGTCGGATCCTATCTTCATGCTGTAACCATATACAAAAGGACCCAGTTCCTTAATGGTGCTGCCATCAGGTAACTGACGTTCCTTTACGTATTCCTTAGGGATCTTATTCGTGAACCCTTTGAGTTCTTCATCCATCATCTTCTCCATTTCACGGAACATATTTTCTATATCGCCGAAGAAGGGGTCCTTGGATGAACTGCGGCGTTTTTTGAACCATTCTGAAAAATCCTCGCCTTCTGAAGACACACTTTCACCTTAGTGTAATTTGGGTTTTTCGAGCCAATAAATTTATTGTTAGATTTTATGCAACAATATGTAGGTGAACGCGTTTGAGGTTTAGTTCACCTGATTCCTCCATTTTTGACCCCCTACTTATTCAAAGGACGGCGTTTGCACAGAACTTTTGAATATTTTGCATATGACTTTCAACGATTTCCCCCGAGTTTTCTAAGGATATTACTATTATGTGGCTATAACTAAGAGAAAACTTCGACAGAGTTTTAAAAGTTTAAATCAAAGAATTCAGACTAAACACTCCGACGCCACCGTTTTGGTGAGGTTTGCCGGGGTAGCCTAGCCTGGCTAGGGCGCCAGACTCATAATCTGGAGACAAGTAGGGCCAACCGCCCAGTGCCAGAAGTCGCGGGCTCGAATCCCGCCCCCGGCACCAAGTTATTTTACCTGTATGTTATTACTTGGAAAGCGACGTGCTTTGATGCAACAACATTTACCTAAGGTTAACTCGTGGTCTCTTCGGGTACCTCAGCATATTGTTTATCCACCGATTTCACTTCAAGGAGTGCTTGAGGAGTCAGCTCAGAGTTTTAGTGAGAAGGCGGCGGTGATTTTTGGGGGGCGCACATTATTTTATTCGGAATTGGATATGTTGTGTAATCGATTTGCGAACGCCCTTCATGCATTAGGAATAGGCAAAGGAGACTGCATAGCTCTTTATTTGCCCAACATCCCACAATTTATAATCGCTTACTTCGGGACCCTAAAAGCAAATGCCACTGTTACTTCTATAAGCCCCCTGCACCGCGAACGTGAAGTCGCATTTCAACTGGCTGATTCGGGCGCAAAAACCATAGTGGCCCTTGACAGCCTATATCCCATAGTTAAGATGGCAAGGGAGAAAATTTACCTCAAACATGTCATAGTGACTGGACTCGACGAGTTCAGCGCTAAAAAGGCATCTCCCTCATGCATCTCAGAGACTTTATCTTTCCAACAACTTCTGAAAGCGGCTTCCCCTTCCAAACTTACCATACCCATTGATCCACTCATTGATTTAGCGGCGCTTCAGTACACAGGCGGAACCACGGGAACGGCGAAAGGAGCAATGCTAACCCATCATAACCTGGTCTCCAACGCGATGGCTTTCGCGAATTTTATTCAAGCAAAAAGCAACGATACCTTTCTGACTGCCCTTCCGTTATTCCACATTTATGGTATGACCACAAGTCTTTCAGTACCCATTAGTGTGGGAGCCACAATAGTGCTGCTGCCTAAATTCGAGCCAGCTAAAGCCCTTCATGCCATAACTGAGTATGAAGTAACAGTTTTTTGTGGCGTTCCCACTATGTATCAGATGCTCCTAGACCAACCCGAACTTGCAAGCTACGATTTGTCATCGATTCGTGTTTGTATCTCGGGAGCCTCATCTTTGCCGGCGCAAGTACAAAAGCGCTTCATGGATGTCACGGGGGGGTTTTTGGCGGAAGGCTATGGGTTAACTGAGGCGTCACCAGTTACACATTGCAATCCAGTGGACAAGACGCTACCCTTGAAGGTGGGTTCGATAGGGCTGCCTTTGCCAGATACATACGCCAAAATCGTGGATTTGAAAACGCGTTCACCGGTGCTTTCCATCGGAGACGTAGGTGAATTGATAGTGAAGGGACCGCAGGTTATGATGGGTTACTGGCGTCGTCCCGACGAAACTGCAGCGGTTCTCCATGATGGTTGGCTTTTAACTGGGGACATAGCTCGTATTGACAGTGACGGCTTTTTCTACATTGTGGACCGCAAAAAAGACATTATCAAACATAAAGACTACAGTGTCTATCCCAGAGAACTAGAAGATGTAATCTACGAGCACCGTGCAGTGAAGCTATGTGCAGTGGTGGGCAAGCCCGATTTGGCATCAGGTCAAGTTCCCAAAGCGTTTGTGGTGCTAAAAGAAGGTGCAACAGCTTCTGCAGAGGAGCTGATGTCTTATGTAAATACTCAAGTGGCTCCGTACAAGGTAATCCGTGAAATCGAATTTCGAAGTGATCTCCCCATAAGTGCAGCGGGAAAAGTCCTTCGGCGACAACTTCAAAACAGGTAGTGCTATTTTTTTCTGAAGACCTTCAGCACAAGTTTTTCACTAAACCACCCCAAAACCAGAAAGAAACAGAAAGGTCCTAAAAATAGCCCAAAGACAATTTCATTGTTTTGCGTCGCCGCTTTGCCGAGCACATCAGGATAGAAAAAAACACCTGATAAGATGAGGCATACCGTTAAAATGAATGCTAAAGCAAACGTTAAAGGTTTCATGCTCGCTCAAACCTTCTTGATGAATCTCTGTGGCTTTAAGGATTGCCGAAAAAATAGGAAATGTATAAGAGAAAAGTTTGTTCTGAATGAAGGTAGGTTACCATTTTGCGGGTTAAACTCCTAATCTTAGGTATCGTGCAAGGCGTAGGTTTTAGACCTTTCATTTACCGAACCGCTGTCAAAAGTAACTTGATGGGTTATGTGCGTAACAGGGGTGATGCTGGAGTTGAGGTGCTACTAGAAGGTGAAGAGAAAAACATCGATAAATTTGTAGCCAACTTGTCTGCTGAGAAGCCGCCCCTAGCACAAATTGACCGAGTCACCCGAACATATCTCACAGGTAACAACCAATATGATAAATTTACCATTTATCCGAGTTCAACCCAAGCCGAAACTTGTGGTTCAATTATTCCCCCGGACATCTCAATCTGCAACTCCTGTCTAGCAGAACTTCGCGATTCCCAAAATCCCCGCAATAATTACTTCTTCATAACCTGCACCGACTGTGGACCTCGCTTTACCATAATCAAGCGTCTGCCCTATGACCGAAAAAACACTACTATGATCGAATTCCCACTTTGTGGCTTCTGCAAAAAAGAATACGAGGACCCAACCAATAGGCGATTTCAGGCACAGACGGTGGCGTGCCCAATCTGCGGCCCCAAAGCTTATTTGACAAACAATTTAGGCGAACCTATTGAAACAACTGATCCCGTTCGCCTAGCAGGGAAACTGCTTTCGGAAGGCAAAATCCTTGCTATCAAAGGATATGGAGGCTTCCACATAGCCGCATCGACCACACTTGAGCAACCTCTGATGAGGCTAAGAAACTCTAAGCATCGCGGCGAGAAGCCATTTGCGATTATGGCTAAGAACTTGGGCGCTGTACAGAGATTTGGTGAAGTCAGCCTAAAGGAAGAGGGTCTCCTCGCTTCTCCTCAGCGTCCGATAGTCTTAATAAACAAAAATGAGAATTATAACCTCTCACCATTGGTTGCTCCCCACCTCCACAATATCGGTGTAATGCTTCCCTACACCGCCCTTCATTATATGCTCTTCGACGAGATTATTGACACAACGTTTGTAATGACCAGCGCAAATCCTGCAAACATGCCCATAGTGAAGGACAACGAGGATGCACTTAAGATTCTGCGTGACACTGTTGACTACTTCCTTTTCCACAACCGCAAAATCGCCCACCGTTGCGATGACAGCGTCATGCGTCTCCACGGTCCCCGCCCTATTTTTCTGCGTAGAAGTCGTGGTTACTCCCCCGTTCCGATCCGCCTTAAAATGAACACAAAGCGCTGCACTTTAGGTTTGGGAGGCGAACTCAATAACACCTCAACCATATTAATAGACGACAAAGCGTTTATCAGCCAACACATAGGTGACGTAGAAAACATTGAAACTCAAGCATTCCTCGAGGAAGCCACAGTTCACCTACAACACTTAACTAACACCAATCCTGAGGTGGTTGCATGTGATTTGCACCCTAAATTTAACACAACCCGCTTAGCCCATGAGATAGCTGATGCAAAGGGGCTACCTATTTTGCAGGTGCAGCATCACCATGCTCACGCGATGGGGCTTATGGCGGAACATGGTTTAGAAGATATGGTGGTTGTTGCTTGTGATGGTTATGGTTATGGTTCTGATGGAGGTGCATGGGGCGGTGAAATACTTCATTGTACCTCGGGGTCAACTAAATTTAAGCGTATGGCACATCTTGAGGCTCAGCCACTTTTGGGCGGTGATTTGGCTAGTAGATACCCTATGCGAGTGGCGGCTGGAATTCTTAATAAAGCAGGGGAAGATGCTGAGACATGGCTTTTAGAGAATAGTTTACATCTACCACATGGTGCAGTTGAAGCCAAACTCATTGCTAATCAATTGAAAACAGGCAGAGGCACCATTGAAACTACAAGTTGTGGACGGGTGTTGGATGCAGCTGCTGCGGTTTTGGGCGTCTGTTTTATGCGTAGCTACGAGGGTGAACCCGCGATGAAACTGGAATCTATAGCGTTGCAGGGAAAGGATGTTTTACACATAAAACCCCGGATAAACGGTGATATTTTGAGCACAACCACCCTGATGGAGGCGATATACGATAATTTGGGTCGGGTTTCTGTCTCAGATTTGGCTTACTCCGCCCACAGCTACCTTGCGGAGGGCTTAGCTGAGTTGGTGCTCCAAAAAGCTGCCCAACAGGGTGTAGTTAATGTAGGTTTCACGGGAGGTGTTGCATGCAACCAACTCTTTACTGAACATCTCCGCGTCAGCGTTGAGAACGCTGGGTTGAGATTCTTTGTACATGAAGCGGTTCCAGCTGGAGACGGTGGCATTTCATTTGGTCAGGCAGTTGCTGCATCTTTTTCAGACTTTTAGACCAATTTGTTTTTATCGTCCCAACACACATTTTTGATTATCTGATGCTTATGTGTTTAGCAATTCCCGCAAAAATCATTTCGCTTGAAGGCATAAAAGCCCAGGTTGATTTTGGACAGGGCGTGCTGCGCGAGGTTGATGTGTCGTTGGTTGAAGCCAAACTCGGTGACTATGTGTTAGTGCATGCAGGTTATGCAATTCAGCTTCTCGACGAAAAAGAGGCCTTGGAAACCCTGAGTCTCTGGAACGATGTTCTACTGCAGGCAGGGCAAGAATAGGCGAGAGGTATGAATGATACTCTGGGCTTTAGAAACCCCCAACTTGCCAAGGAAATTGCCCAAAAAATTCGTGATGTCGCACCCAAAAAGGGCACCGTAAAATTCTGCCATGTCTGCGGTACTCATGAATGGACAATAACCCATTTTGGTCTCCGGAGTCTTCTTCCAAAAAATGTTGAAGTCATCGCAGGACCAGGTTGCCCTGTTTGCATTATGCCCGCTGCCGAAATAGACGAAGCCGTGCAACTCGCAAAACAAGGAAAAGTTATAACATGCTTTGGCGATGTCTTGCGTGTTCCTGGTAGTGAATCTTCTCTATTAGACGCTAAAGCCTCAGGTGCAGATGTGCGAATAGTATATGCTCTTTCAGACGCGGTGAAGATGGCTAGAGCTGAGCCTCAGAAAGAGTTTGTTTTCTCTGCTGTGGGTTTTGAAACCACCGCCCCAATAACTGCACTGGAAGTATTGGGAGATTTGCCTAAAAACTTTAGTTTTCTGATCTCACATCGTCTTATTCCACCCGCTATGGAGCTACTGTTGGGTGTGGGTGACTTGGAAATTGATGGGTTCATCGCGCCCGGGCATGTGAGCGCAATTATTGGTATAAAACCCTATGAACTTTTTCCTAGAGTTTACCAAATGCCTACTGTCGTGGCGGGGTTTGAGCCCAACGACGTTCTTATGTCGCTATATATGCTTCTAAGGCAGTATAGCCAATCCGATGCAAAGTTGGAAAACGAGTATTCGCGTGTAGTTAAGCCTGAGGGGAACGTAAAAGCACAAAAATTGATAGAAAAAGCTTTCATAGTCACTGGGGGAAACTGGCGAGGCATCGGTAGACTTCCCGACTCTGCTTTGCAACTCCGTGAAAACTTGATTCAATATGATGCACGCAAGAAATACGGTGTAAAGATAGAAGAAGGAAAGGATATTCTGCTTGGATGCGAATGTCATCTTGTAATAATTGGGAAAATCAAACCCAATCAATGTCCTATGTTTCTCAAAGCCTGTAAGCCAGCTAAACCCGTTGGCGCCTGCATGGTCAGCAGTGAAGGTACCTGTCGAGTCTGGGCAAAAAGCGTTGCCGCCCAAGCTTAGCAGATTCTTGGTACGGGGTCGCCGATGGGACGCGCCACAATGCGTTTGCCGCCAACTATTGTCTGCATTGTCACACCCCGAAACTCCGCGGTTGCTTGTCCAATTATTTGGGCATCTTTGCCCTCCGGCGTCTGACGCAAAAACGATAGAGCCTCTTCAGCTTTTTCCGGTATGACACCGATGATTAGTTTGCCTTCATTGCCGATTTCCAAGGGATCCAACCCCAGCATTTCGCAGGCAACTCGCACATCATCGTGGATAGGGATTTTGTCTTCGTGCGCTAAAATGCCTACATGCGATTTTTCGGTCCACTCGTTGAGGGCATCAGCAAGTCCTCCACGGGTAGCGTCTTTGATGGCAACGACTCCTCCCACCTCACCCAGCAGGTGTTGCACCATGCAGTTGAGTGGTTTGACGTCTGATTTGATTTCACTGCCAAATGATAAGCCCTGTTGCGCCGAGAGTACTGCCAACCCATGGTCGCCAATTGTGCCGAGCAAAATTACTTTGTCCCCCACTGTTAAGTTAGAATCTAGTGTCCAGCGTGTTTTAAGTTCGCGGGTTTTGAGTACAACTGCTAAGTTGTTATCTAGTGCTGCTGTACGCCGTCCAATACCCGAAACATTCATGACGCAGCCACCCAATGCGCCTTTTTCGACAACTTTGGTGTCGCCTGTCACAATGCCTACATCTGCTTCGATGCAGGTTTGGCGCATACTGGCTAAAATCTGCTCAAAATCTGATAGAAGCAGTCCCTCCTCCAAAACCAAGCCGCATGCCAACGCAAACGGCTGCGCCCCAAGACAACTGATGTCGTTGACGGTGCCAGAAATTGCAATGCGCCCTATGTCACCGCCTGGGAAAAAGATAGGTTTTACAGCATGGGAGTCGCTTTTGAATACTATGTCGCCGACAACTGCGGCGTCATCCATGGCTTCAAGAGGCACTTCTGCGTTGCCGATGCCGCCGAAAGCTTTCACTATATAGTTTTTGACGAGGTCATGCATGACTGTGCCTCCTGCGCCATGCAGCATAGTGATTTTCTCATCTTTCGATGTCATTTTCAGGTTACTTCCTTACAAACAGTTATCTAACAATCCTTTTACGGTGAAACATAAACAAATCGCAGCTTAACCTCAATTTTTTATATACATTTCTTTGGAATAACTTGTCATCTGGTTATCGAAATAAAGTGAACTACCTGAGTAGCAAGTAAAGACCAAGGGTGGTATCAATTTACTTTATTTAGTGACTTTTTCCCAAAGTAGTTTTCAAGGTTTCCCATTGTTTTGTAGATCTTTACGTTTTTTGCTTGTTTAGGTAGGGCTTAAATCTGAAAGAAAAGCGGTACAGTGGAATAGTATTGGTGCCCTTTTCACCTTTAAAAAAATAGGTATTATTCTCATGTTTAACTAGATTGTACTTCTTCTTCAACGATTGGCTCTTCTTTCGCTTTAGACATGACTGCAATTATCAGCGAAAGCACTCCGATAAACAGGTAGGGCATTACCGTTGATAGAATATATAATGTAATGTATTCAATTGGGGCTCCTTGGACAGTTATTGTTAAGAGAAAGTAGGTTGTGATGGCTGAAAAAACAGTGAATGCAAATGCCGCTGCGCTGGAAAACGCAGCTATTTTACTTATGATTTTTACATATTTCAATGATTTGCACCTGCCCCTTTGGTGGGGTTTTGCTGCTCTTTAAGTTATGCTCTATCCCCTTAACGAAATGGTTTCTTGATTGCAAAAGTGTGCCATTTATGATCGTCGCTTACTCCGTACTGGCGCTTTTTAGGTAAACTATAAAAGGCTAAACGTAATCCAAAAACTGTACACCTCACTGCAACGAATTGCATCCCTCTGGTAGGGACGTTAACTAGTCAATTTGGAAAAAATGACTAAAATCTTAGTTGTGATACGGAAAGCCATATAAATCGCTTTTACGTGTTTGATTGCGCATCGGAGATATAACAATGCCAAAACGGGGATACTCAATCCAACTAGAAATGCTTAATCCAGAAAAAACAGCGAAAGCCAGTGGACGCGAACTTAAAGTATCCCACAAAGCCGCACGGGAAGTTGCTAAGGCCATAAAAGGGATGGACCTCATTCAGGCAAAAACTTATCTGCGGGATGTTGTGGCAATGAAAAAGCCGATACCATACACAAGATATACCAAAAAGCTTGGTCATAAAGGTGGGATGGTAGGTTGCGGCGTAGGTAGGTTCCCAATAAAAACTGCCTCACAAGTGCTCCGTGTCCTTCAAGCCGCGCAAGCCAATGCGGAAAACAAAGGTTTAGATGTGGATCGCCTGCGAATCATGCACAGCGCTGCCTATCCGGGTATGAAACTAAAACGTTTTACCCCCCGAGCACACGGTAGAGCCTCACCTAAATACAACATCACTACACACGTAGAAATAGTGCTTGAAGAAAAAGCCTCACAAGGAGAACAGTAAATGAGCATAGTCAAACGTTTTATAACTGAAGCTATTAAACGAACCGAAATCGATGAGTTTTTGCAGAAAAAACTTGAGCGTGCCGGATACGGCGGAGTTAACCTGTCAAAAACACCCCTAGGCACACATGTAGTTATTTACGCAATGCGTCCAGGTATTGTTATCGGTAGAGGCGGAGAAACTATCAAAGAACTCGCCTCTTCTCTCGAGCATAACTTCCAAGTTTCCAACCCTCAGATTTCAGTTTCAGAAATTGAAGTACCCGAATTCAACGCTCATGTCGTTGCTAACCGCGTTTCCTCAGCATTAGAGCGGGGTGTTCACTTTAGACGCGCTGGCTTTTGGGCACTAAATCAAGTTATGGAAGCAGGCGCATTGGGTTGTGAGATCGTCATTAGCGGTAAACTCACAACTGAACGTGCCCGCTTCGAAAAATTCCGTGCCGGTCATTATCCCATTGTTGGGGAACCAGCCTTACGTGCTATGAAAACTGCAGAAGTCCACGTCCAACTGAAACCAGGCATGATTGGAGTGCGAGTTAAAATAATGCCCCCAGATGCGTACTTCCCGGACAAAGTCCAAATTATGGACGCGGAACCTGAAGAGACGGAGGTTGTTACTGTTGCACCCTCTGCGCCAACATCAGAGGCTCCAGCTTCGGCTGCCCCAGAACCAATCTCAGAAGAACCTGAGTTGTCAGTGGAAGCCCAAGAAGTTGTAGATGAACCTAAACCTGAAGTAGCTATTGATGCCCCTCAAGAAGAGGCAAAACCTGAGGAGGCAAAAGAGTAGATGGCGCCTATTATGCGAATGAAAGATATCGCGGCACTATCACCCCAAGATCGAGTTCAAAGACTTATTGATTTAAGAATTGAACTCGCCCGCATACGCACCATGGTGCACGCAGGAGGCGCTGTAGAAAACCCAACTCGTATTCGAGAGTTGCGCAGAACAATCGCACAAATTCTCACCGTGGAAAATGAGCAGAAGCTTGGAATCCGCAAAGCGCCTCAACCCGCAAAGAAAGCGGCTGCAAAGAAAGAAAGCAAGGAGAAAGTTTCTGAATGAAAATAACTCCTGACATTATTCGCTACGAATTCATTGGTACACATGCCCAAGTTGCAACTTCACCCAACATAGATAGTGTGGGTATAGGCGGTCTAGTGATTGGCGAAACTAGAAACAGTTTTCTCTTTCAAGCGGAAACTAAAACCCGACGTGTGATCAAGGAATCCGCAACTTTCGATTTTACCTTCAACGACGGTACAGTTGTTGAAATTGACGGTAAACTTTTAGTCGGTAGACCAGAAGACCGACTTAAGAAAAACATGAAGAGGTTATGGTAATATGTCGATGACTTTCAAGCGACCAAAAAAGACCTGTGACGACCGAAACTGCCCATTTCACGGAGCGCTCGCTGTGCGGGGACGTGTACTGGAAGGCATCGTGCACACAGCTAAAATGGACAAAACCGTTATCGTTGATAGAGAATTCATGCAGTTCTCCTCAAAATTTGTGCGTTATGAACGACGACACGGTCACATACCTTCACACAACCCGCCCTGTATCGACGTGAAAGAAGGCGATCGTGTCAAAATCGCTGAATGCCGGCCTTTAAGCAAGACGGTGTCGTTTGTTGTTGTTGAAAAAATAGGCGAGGAAAAGTAAAATGTGTGCGGCTAAAGCAAAAGGAAGAGGCTTAGTTGCCAAAGGCATGATGGCTCACGGACAAAAACTTAGTCGTGGACTCGTTTCAGGCTCTGAACTAAAATGCACTGATAATACGGGTGCACGTGTATTGCGTTTAATTCAAGCAATGGGATATAAGGGTCGCCTTAGACGGTATCCCTCCGCAACTGTTGGGGATAAAGTGACGGTATCTGTTCGCCAAGGGTCACCTGATATGCGGAAAAAGATCTTTCAAGCTGTTATTGTTCGTCAAAGAAAAACTTTCCGACGGATTGACGGCGTTTGGGTTCAATTTGAGGATAATGCGGCCGTAATTATTACCCCCGAGGGGGAAATGAAAGGATCAGAAATTCGTGGTCCAGTCGCAAGAGAAGCTGCTGAGAGATGGCCTAGAATCGCAAGTGCCTCCAGCATAATTGTATAGGTGAAGATATTGCAACAAACTAACAGAGTAAAAAATCCTGGTAAACAACGAAAAAGGCTTTTCAATGCCCCTGCCCACATACGTCACAAACAAATGGCAGCTCCCCTATCTAACGAACTTGCCGCTTCAAAAGGCGCTAAAACTCTGCCAGTGCGCAAAGGCGACACTGTGCGTATTCTCCGTGGAGACAACAAGGGCTTCGAAGGCAAAATTTCACGTATCGACCTTAAAGCTTACAGAATCTACCTTGAAGGGTTAACCCGCGAAAAAGTAGACGGAACTAACATCTTTCTAGCAGTTCATCCATCCAAAGTTCAGATACGCAATCTCAACCTCGAGGACAAATACCGCAAAGAAACAATACTCGGACGCAAAGTTGCTCCTGAAAAGAAAGAGAAAACAAAAATTAAACCCTCTAAGAAAGCCGAAAAGGCTCCAGTTAAAACAAAAGAAGTCCCCATAGCAGAACCGATGCCAACAACAAAAAAAGAGATCGCCAAGAAATCCGCAGCAAAGGCACCTGCGAAAGAAACAGAGGAAAAGAAAGCCACGGCTAAGCCGCGTGCTAAAGACCAAACCTCTGAAGAAGGAGGAGAATAAATTTGGGAAGAAAAGGAAAAACCGCACGGCTGAAACGTAAGCCAGCACCAGCATTCTGGCAGATTCATCGAAAAGAAAAACCATGGGTAGTTAAGCCTTCATCAGGTTCACATTCACTTCATGAATGCCTGCCTATGACCTTAGTTCTTCGAGATATGTTGGGTGTTGCTCAAACACGCAAAGAAGGTAAACTCATATTAACACAAGGCAAAGTTCTTGTTGACGGCAAAATCAGAAAACAAGATGATTCTCCCGTCGGCTTAATGGATGTTATTTCACTGCCTGATATGGGCAAACACTACCGAATTATGCCTTCACATAAAGGATTAGTTTTGGCTCCTATCAGCAAAGAAGAAGCCGAAGTAAAACTGGTCCGTGTGGAAGATAAAACGACTCTAAGATATGGTGTCCAGGTCGGATTACACGACGGCTCAAATATGCTCGTTAAAGTAGCAGATCTCAAAAACACAACATCCGTTCCGTATGAAACCTTTGATGTCCTCAAAATTACATTCCCCGATAAACAGGTCACTGAAACTCTTAAAACCAAAGAAGGCAACTTAGCAATCATAACAGGCGGCAAAAACATAGGCAAACAGGGAAAAATTGTGGAAATCGAGAAAGCTGAAGCCAAAAAACGTCGCCAAGCTCTCGTTGTTATCGAAGACGCTCAGGGTGTACGTTACCAAACCATTTTAGACTTTGTATTTTCCATCGGCGAAACTACTCCCATGATAACCACTTTGGAGGCATTCAACGTTGTCTGAAGAAGAAGCTATGATTAAAACTTGGGCAGAACATCCAATGCGTAAACCCCGAATTGAGAAAGTCGTGGTTAACCTTAACGTAGGTAAATCAGGTGAACCGCTTGAGAAAGCAAGTAGAGTTCTCCAGGAAATTACGGCTCATGAACCTGTGAAACGTAAAGCTAAGAATACAATCCGAGACTTTGGTATCCGGGAAGGAGAATCCATAGCTGTCGTCGTAACCCTCCGTAACCAAGAGGCAATTGACTTCCTCAAGAAAATCTTCCCAGTTGTTGACAATAAATTAGCAAGAAGATCATTTGATATCCGCGGAAACTTTAGCTTTGGACTCAAAGAGCACATCGAAATTCCAGGAGTCAAATATGATCCTGAAATAGGCATATTCGGCATGGATATCTGCGTAACTGTTAATCGACCTGGCCAGCGCATTAAAATTCGTAAACGCCAGAGCAAATCCTTGGGGCCGAAACATGTGCTAACACCCGAAGAATCGATTCTCTTCATAAAACAAACGTTAGGAGTAGAAATCGTCTAAAACAGAGTGTGAATTTATGGGAAAACAGCAAGTAAAAAAAGTTCGAAAATACGGCAAAGGTTCACGACCATGTGTAAGATGTGGTTCGTTTGGTCCAGTTATCCGACGTTACAATTTATATCTATGTAGGCACTGTTTTAGAGAAGCTGCACCAAAATTAGGGTTCAAAAAATATGAGTAGGAGCTAAAAGAAAGAAAATGGACACTTTAACAAATGGTCTTATCACCATCAAAAACAACGAAACACGCAACAAACGCGAATGCATTATTAGCCCTGCGTCTAAACTTTTGGGCCGTGTATTGCGCATCATGCAGCTTAACGGCTACATAGGCGAATTTGAATTCATCGACGATGGACGTCAAGGAAAATTCAAAGTTCAGCTCCTTGGCAGAATAAACAAATGTGGTCCCGTTAAACCCAGATTTGCTGTAAAAGCCACAAAATATGAGGACTGGGAAAAGAAATTCCTGCCATCACGCGACGTTGGCATAATGGTTGTTTCAACGTCTAAAGGTGTTATCGCTCACAAAGATGCAGAAGAAAAGAATCTTGGAGGAAGGCTTTTAGCCTTCATATATTAAGGAGTGTAACATATGCGGCTTCCCGAAGTATCTCGAACCATTGAAGTTCCTGATGACGTAGATTTGACTGTAAAAGATAAAATAATCAGCGTTAAAGGCGCTAAAGGAAACCTCACGCGTGACTTCTCGTTTGCCACTGTATCTATAGATGGCGAAGGTAAAAACGTCCGAATTTGGGCAAAATGGCCACGTAAGAAGGAAGCTGCGCTTGTCGGAACAATAGATTCACACATCAGAAACATGATAACAGGAGTTACTAAAGGCTACTCCTACAAGATGAAAATTGTCTTCTCCCACTTTCCGATTTCAATAAAGCAGCAAGATAATTTCGTTTTAATTGAAAACTTCACAGGTGAACGCAGACCCCGTAGAGTCAAAATCTTAGGTGATGCCAAAGTCAAAATCGAAGCAGAAGACATTATCATCGAGGGCGTAAACCTTGAACAAGTTAGCCAAACCGCTGCCAACATTGAGCAGTCGACAAAGGTTAGAGGAAAAGATCCACGAGTTTTCCTTGATGGCATTTATACCTATGAAAGAAACGAAGGAATGGCATAATGGCAGAAAAGAAAGTTTCCCCCTCACAAAAAGAACTAAGACTTAGGACACGCGCTAAAAATAAGAAACCTAACTTTGTCCGAGCTGAAAGTTGGAAATATTCTCGCTTCAGTCTAAGTTGGCGTAAACCCCGCGGACTCGACAACAAAATCCGCAGAAAAATTAAGGGCTGGCCTCCAGGACCAAGTGTTGGCTACAAAGGACCTAAGTGCGCCCGATTTCTGCACCCCTCAGGTTACCGAGAAGTAATAGTTAACAACGTAGCAGGGTTGTCCAATATTATTCCTACAACACAAGCTGTACGCATCGCTCACACCGTGGGCAAACGCAAACGTGCCGAAATCATCGCAAAGGCTAAAGAACTTAACCTAAAAATCTTGAACATAAAAATTACCGCTGAATCCCAAGAAGAAGAAACTGAAGCAGAAGAAGCAGAGGTTGAAGAAACCACTGAGCAAGCAAAAGAAGGCACTGTAGCCGAGTCTAAAGAAACCCCGAAAGTATCCAAGCCAGTAAAGAAGATGCCTCAGAAAGAGAAAAAGAAAGAGACTAAGGCGCCTAAAAAAGAAAAGAAAAAGAAACCTAAATCCAAAAGTAAGGAGAAGAAGTAATGACAAACCTAACTGGACAACGACGATTAGCTGCGCAGATTCTAAAGATTGGGAAGAACCGGGTTTGGATAGACCCCGAGCGCATTGATGATGTAGATGGTGCTATAACCCGTGAAGAGGTCCGAAAGCTCATTCACGAAAAAGTTATTGTTTCACTGCCTGAGAAAGGCGTTAGCCGCTCAAGAGCAAAAATTATACGCGCCAAAAAACGCTTAGGTAGACGAAGTGGTCCAGGAAGCGTCACAGGTGCAAGCCACGCCAAAGTTACCCAGAAAGATGCCTGGATGATAAAAATCCGTTCATTACGACGGAAGTTGCGGGCTCTTAAAGCTAGCCGAGTTATAACCGAAGCTACCTACACCCAATACTATCGTATAGCTGGCAGCGGCAGATTTGACTCTATCGCAGAGCTGGAACGCAATCTGAAAGAACATGACCTATGGAGGAAACGTTAAGTTGGCAAATAGTAGTAATTACCGCGTAAAGTTAAGACGCAGGCGCTCAGGAAAAACTGATTACCAAGCACGAAAGGCACTTGTTATGTCTGGAAGGCCACGGCTTGTCACCCGAACATCAAACAAAAACGTAACTGCCCAAATCATCGTGGCAAAACAAATTGGTGATCAAGTGATAGCCGCGGCTAATAGCCGTGAACTCATTAAAAAATATGGTTGGAAAGCACCTACGGGAAACATCCCTGCAGCTTACCTTACCGGTCTCCTCTGCGGGTTAAAAGCCAAAGCAGCGGGTATACAAGGTGCTATCCTTGACATAGGTTTATTCACACCTACAAAAGGCGCCAAAATTTTCGCCACTATGAACGGTGTAATAGATGCAGGCATAGAGATTCCTCATGGTGATGGCAAACTCGTTAAGGAACGCAATAAGGGCGATCACATTGCTGAATATGCGAAAAGCTTAAGCGCGAACTCAGAAGAGAAATCCTTGAAATTCTCAAAATATGCAGGTAAAGAAATCTCGCCTGAAAAACTTCCAGAGCACTTCATCAAAGTGAAAGCTGACATCGTTGAATCATTTAATGGTTCAAAGATAGTCGCCGAAATTGAAACGCAGACTATACAAGCAACAAAGGAGCCTGCTTCTCCAACTAAAGAGTCACCGATAATGCAGAAAGAAAAAGCCAAAGTTAAGCCACAGCCTAAAGCAGTTACTGCAGAGGTAGCTTCAGCAGAAAAGGCACCTGCAAAGGCGAAAACTCCCACTAAAGAGAAAGCTGTAACGAAAGAAAAACCTGCAGCAAAAGCAAAATCATCTGCCAAAGCGAAGGCAGTGCCGAAAGTTAAGGCAACCAAGAAGGGTGAAAAGAAAGCATGAGTCGTCAAAGAGATAGAAGTAGAGATAGCGAAAGACGCCAAAGTAGTCTAGAATCTTGGGTTCCAAGAACCCGATTGGGCAAAATGGTTCAGGAAGGTAAAATAGCAACTATAGAAGATGTGTTCCTGTCAGGCATAAAAATCAGTGAATCACAAATTGTAGACTCTTTAATTCCTGACCTCCAAGAGGAAGTCATAAATGTTAACTTGGTTCAGAAGCAAACTGACGCAGGCGAAAAATCACGCTTCAAAGCAATTGTTGCAGTCGGAAACCGAGACGGCTACATTGGTCTCGGTCAAGGTAAAGCCAGTCAAGTTCGAAATGCTATTGAAAAAGCAGCTGCCAATGCACGCCTCAATATTATCCCAGTTAAACGAGGGTGCGGAAGTTGGGAATGCGGCTGCGGCAAACCTCACAGTGTACCTTTCGAAGTAGAAGGCAAATGTGGTGGCGTTCGTGTCGTTATCGTTCCAGGTCCCAGAGGTCTAGGTCTAGTTTCCAGTGAAGTAGCTAAAGTCATTTTGGGATTAGCCGGAGTTAAAGACCTTTGGATGCGAAGCTATGGTTCTACTCGAACAGTGCCCTCTTATGCATGCGCAATCTTTGATGGATTAACCAAAACTTACAACTTGATTACAACCACAGATTGGGTGAAGTAAATATGTCACAACAGAAAACTGAAGAATCCAAATGCTTTGCTGTGGTCCGAGTTCGAGGAACTGTCAGCGCAATGAAGGAAACCCGCGAAACACTCGAATTGCTGAGACTAACACACACTAACCACGCTGTCCTCATTGACAGCAGACCCGCTTACAAGGGCATGTTACAACGTGCAAGCAACTATGTAACATGGGGCGAAATCAACAAAGACACTATAGCCTCAATGTTAACGAAACGTGGCAGATTAGCCGGTCATAAAAAACTTACAGCCGAATACCTCCAAAAAACAGGCTATGGCTCTATTGATGACCTTGCAGATGCCATTTTATCTTGCAAAATCGCATACAAAAATCTGCCCGATATCGAACCTCGCTTTAAGCTGCACCCACCATCAAAGGGTTATAAGGGCTTAACCAAAAAATCATATAATGCAGGCGGCGAAGCAGGGTACCGCGGCGAAGCTATCAACGACCTTGTTAAACGCATGATTTAATTGCGTTATTTTTTTCTCTTTCAATTTATTTCCACAGGTATTTTCCTTAGAATTTTTTCTTGAGTTATATTTTTGAATGTTTGTGCAAGGTCTCTGTAGGTTCAAGAATAATGAAGATCTAACAACATTGCTTTCATCTTTAACACCATAGGATTTTAATAGTCTTTATATTCTGCAGCAACGTGCCCTGGACTATTTGATCGATATCTTTTCATACAATTAATTCATTTTTGAATTAGCATTCAGAGAAGTTGTATGACTGTTCACTCTGTTATTAAGTTGAATTTTATATTGTCCATATTTCGAGCAAAAAGTGTTAAATAGCACAATGAATTTTGGAGCAAAAGATGATTGAATGCAGAAGTGGGCAGATTATCTGATTTCAGGTGTCAAATCTGTTATAGGCTCTACTCAAATCAACTGTGTAGAAGTCCATAGCGATTTTGGCTGTCTGGTTTGCGAAACTTCCATAGAATCGCGGACAGAAGTCATCGCCAAAATAAAGGGTGGTCTTAGCTACGCTACGGTTTTTAGGACAACTCTTGGTAAGTGGAGGCGCGGCGAAGATGTGCGGGTTGTTACCGTCAATGGAGAAGAGTACTTGCGCACTGATGCGAAACCTGAGCCTTGCGATAATTTTAATGATGTGCCAGAAATTTAGCTGCTAATTTTTCTCTTAATGAATCTTTGTAGGTTAGAAGTATTGTTGACCTTCTTGTAATGATGGCAAAGTTTTATGCTCTTGTAAGTGAAACATTCTGATCGCTCCTTTCCTTGGAAGGCGTTCAACTATCAATGCTTAGCCTGCGTGATTTAACTCTAGAATTCATGTAAAATTTTGATTCAAATCTGTTGAAATCAGGAAAATACTGCAAACACCTAACCATCCAGGCTTGGCAGTTAAAAAAGATTTTTTTGTGATTAAGACACCTTATAAAGCGCGGCTAACTTTGTGATTAATGCCTCAATAAGGTGTAACAATACCAAAGAATCCACCTCGCAGCCCTCACTTTCATTGTATAATAGTGTCATCGGCTTCAAGGTTTTTCTAACCCTTTATGTGCGATACATTTTATAATACCTCTGGAGAAATCCGTTAGTTAACTGGAGGGGGAAAGACAATGAGTGCAAAATGGCGAAGAAGCAATAAAAACCGTAAATGGCTAGACCTTTGCGAGTTAACTAAACCTAGAAAACAGAAAAATAGCCAAAAAAATACCCCGGCGCCACCGAACTTCCGCACGCACAGAAGTTATGCAAAACGCAAAAGCCAAGATCCTAAACCATTAATCGACATTTTTCAGGACAGCAAGAACATCACTATAATTGCTGAAATCACTGGTTTCAGTAAAGATTCTCTGAAAATAAACGTTAAAGATCAGAAAATTACCCTTTCAGCCAAATCAAAAGAACGCCGATACTATAAAAGTTTAAATTTACCGAAGGTAGTCATACCAGACGAAACACACACCAAATTTAAAAATGGCGTGCTTGAAATCAAACTTAAAAAAGCTGAACCAACAGCAATAGGAAAAGCTGACCATCATGCCCCATAAACTAAGAAAAATCAGGAAATTCCGTGGCACTAGAACTATAGGCTACGGAAGAATAGGACAGCACCGCGACAGCGGCAGCAAAGGCAACCGGAAAGTCGGACGCCACAAACACCTCTGGAGTAAAATTCAAAACATTAACCCTGGATATTTCGGAAAACATGGATTTACCTCCCCACAAAGTAAAAATCGAGTTGAAAGTACGATAAACCTTCACAAACTCGACCAGCTTGCAACAGGTCCCGAAATAAACCTAACTGCACTAGGCTACACCAAACTTCTTGGTACGGGAAAACTTACCCGCGCTTTAACCGTTCAAGTTTTAGCAGCCTCAAAATCTGCAGTCGCAAAAATCCTGGAAGCAGGCGGAAAAATTATTCTCCCAGAAGCAGAAGCTACCGAGGAGTAAAGCTGATAAATGGCCGGAAGATTCCTCAGCCTATTCAAGCCTATAGGTCGAGTTTTGCCTGAAATTAAGAAACCTGAAAGGAAAGTCAGTTTTAACGAAAAAATCTTCTGGACCGCCCTTGTTTTAATTGTATTTCTTGTAATGACCGAAATTCCACTTTTTGGGGTCAGCTCAAGTGCATCCGACAGATTCGGTCAGCTACGAGTTATTTTTGCTTCTAACCAAGGTACACTGATGGAACTTGGTATTGGTCCCATTGTGACAGCTGGGTTAATTCTTCAACTATTAGCTGGTTCAAACATCATTAAATGTGATATGTCTAATCCTGAAGACAGAGGTCTCTTTACATCCGCAAGTAAAGTGTTCACCATAGTCCTGACTGCAGTTCAAGGTGGCGCATACATACTCAGTGGAATGTATGGTACACCGTTTGGGGATCCTGCCGCAGGTGGTATTCCAGGCGGTACCGTATTAATAATTTTTCTGCAGTTGATATCCACAGGTGTCGTGGTTATGTTAATGGACGAACTTGTTCAGAAAGGCTGGGGTCTAGGTAGCGGTATCAGTCTTTTCATCATGGCAGGTGTAGCACAGAACATCTTCTGGTCCATGTTCTCACCGCCCACAGGATTATTTGTTGGATCGCTATCAAGCTTCCTAGGTGGGCAGCAAACCGGATTAGAGTGGGCATTCGGGTCCAACGCAGGTGTATATCCGTCTCTGATGGGTTTAATCGCTACCATTGTTGTGTTTCTAGTGGTTATTTACCTGCAGGGTGTTCGTGTTGAACTTCCTATGAGCTATGCTGGCTACAAAGGTTTCCGTAGTCGTTACCCAATTAAACTTCTCTATGTTAGTAACTTGCCTGTGATTTTTGCCTCTGCACTTTTCGCTAACGTTTACTTCTTTGGTCAACTACTCTGGAGTCAACTGGGTCAACCAGCTCCAGGTACAAACCTGTTCTTCCAGATAATCGGTGACTTCAACGTAACTAGTTCTACCTCTGCTTCTGGCGCTATAAGCACCAACGTTGTCCCAATTGGCGGATTAGCATACTTCGTCACTGCACCTCACAGTATACAAAACGTTATTGCTGAGCCGTTACGTGCTTCTGCATACCTTGGAATAATAGTGGCATTCTGTGCTGTTTTCTCCTTGATTTGGCTTGAAGTTGGCGGATTAGGTCCAAGCAAAGTTGCCAAGCAGCTTATGGACAGCGGTATGCAGATCCCTGGATATCGACGCTCAGAGCGCCCCATAGAAGCGATCCTTAAACGCTATATTCCAGTCGTGACCGTACTGGGTGGAATATTCGTTGGGCTATTGGCAGGGCTCTCTGATTTCTTCGGTGCGTTTGGAACTGGTACAGGAATCTTACTATCAGTGGGTATTATCTATCAATACTATGAGCTGTTGATGCGTGAACGCGCTGCCGAAATGTTCCCCGCGTTTAGAAGAATCCTAGGCGAGTAACATTCCCCGTAGAGGCCCATTTTTTTGATGGCACCTTTTTTTGCTCCCTTTTTAGGAGCTTGAATTCTCCATTTTGGATCAGCTTTGTTTGAGATAGTATTTCCTTGTAACTGCCGCTTTGTGATCTGTTTATTGAAGCATGTTTTGTCCTAAATCTTGTAAAAACACATAATTAGAAAGGGCTGAGCAGTTAGCAGTTTATTTTTTTCCAACTTGGAAGAACAAGCAAAATGAACATTTTGAAAACAAGAAATAGTAATTGCGATTTCGTTTGAATCAATTATATTCGTGCGAAGGAAGTAAATCTAACCCCCATTTTCCATCTTTCATTTTTTTATTTATTCATAACTTTTCTTCCAGCTTCATAAAATAATTAATTAGATACTTCAAACTGCACTGTAACCAATTCATATGAATTGTTGGGAAACAAATGAGGGCACTAGTTGTTTATGGCACAAGGTGGGGTGGCACCATCAAAGTGGCAGAGAAAATTGGGGTTGCTATAACCGCGGAGGGTATACCAGCCAATATCATTGATGCTAAACAATTTGCCCAAGACGTAAATGCTTACGACTTGATTGTAGTTGGAAGTGGATTGCGTGCTGACAAATGGACTAAAGATTCGTTGATCTTTTTGGAGAAGAACATGCAGGTGCTTCGAACGAAAAAAATTGCCTTGTTTGTTAGTTGCCAGATGGCAGACCGTAAAGATGAAAAGAGAGATATTGCGAAAAGTCTTTATCTGCAAAAAACCGCAGATCAATTTGGCTTTAAACCTTTGGCATTGGGGTTCTTCGGCGGTTACTTAGATTTTAGTCATAGTCACGGTTTAATCGTTGATATCATGGTTAGAGTTAACAGGAAAAGCCTGCGAAAGAACGGTTTGGATACTACCCGTATCCATGATACTCGCGATTGGTCAACAATTGAGGCTTGGGCACGCGAGCTTGCGAAGTCTGCACTCCAAACGGTCTAACGCAACACTTCATTTATTCAACGTAATTGTGAATTATCTGTATCTGCATTATTTGAGCGCGGGAAAAGCAAAAATAGTTATTAACAACGAACAAGTAGGCTAAGCTGAAGAGTGGATAGAGGAAAAACTGATGTCTGAAGTAATCACTTCATTGCCCATAGGAACTCTAGTAATTATGGGTATTGCTGCTGGTATTGCCTTTCTTAACTCTAGTGTTAACCGAGTTTTAATAAACTACTTCATTGGCTGGGAACAATATCGGGTCATGCAAAAGGAAATGGCCGAGTTTCGCTCTGAACAAATGGCTGCAGCGCGCGCTAACGACAAGAAACAGCTTGAGAAGCTGAAAAAGAGACAATCTCAAATCAACAACATGCAAACTAAAATGTTTAAGCCACAGATGCTCCAAATCGGAATATCTTTTGTCTACCTTATCGTTTGGTTTCTAGTGCTCATACCCGTCTTCGGCTACACTCCAATGGCCTATATACCTGGGATTGGTACAATAGCAAATGCTGTGGTCGATGGAGCAGCCGTTTCTGGTGCTATTCCAGTAATTTACTGGTATCCTATCTGCTCCTTATTCTTCGGGCTCCTTTCCCAACGCATAATCGGTATCATGCCAATAGAACACTAATCAAAAATTCCAGTGACCTTGCCATGTCCCCAACTAACTACCCCTGCCAACTCACCCATAATACGGTCATCTGTATATCAGGTATGGCGGGCACAGGCAAAAGCACTCTAGCGAAGAAACTCGCGGAAAAATATGGACTCCGCTACTTTTCTGGTGGTGATGCCCTCAAAGTTCTCGCCAAAGAGGAAGGCTATGACGTTACTATCGAGGGCTGGTGGGAAAACCCTGAGGGCTTAAAGTTTCTAAAAGAACGCGTCAGTGATCCAAAATTCGATAAAGCCGTTGATGAAAAACTTCTGGATTATGCGGCAGAAGGCAATGTGCTTCTGGACAGCTGGACTATGCCTTGGCTTTACAAAGGTAACTGTTTTAAGATTTGGCTTGAAGCATCTTTCGAGAATCGATCCGTCCGAGTTAGTTTAAGAGATCATATGACCCTTGAGCAAGCTCGAAAAATGCTGGCTGAAAAGGAGGAAAATACAAAATCCATCTACAAAACGCTTTACGGTTTTGTTTTAGGTGAAGATTTATCGCCATTTGACTTTATTCTAGATACTAACCAATTGAACGCTGCTGAAGTCTTTGAGGTTCTCTGTCGAGTAATTGATAACGTGGTTTTTTCCTTTTCAAAATCTGAGTAATATTCTTCTATAATATTATTACCTTTTCTTTAAAAACACTATCATACAATAGAATTTATATCGATTTCAGTATTGGGGGACAATAAGAGACGTGGAATTGATAAGATCGCTATTGGTAATTCTTCTTATAGAAATAGCCGTATTTTCAGTGCTCTTAACTGCTTTTCGAGTAGATTTCCAATCTACAGCTGTCCTTTTGATCTTCAATGTGTTATTCATATCACTTATGTTACAACTGAAGGGTAGTTTATTGCTCAAACTGGCGATGTTGACCGCTGGCAATGTGATAGGTACCGTTTGGAACTACAGTTTTCATGCCCTCATAGTATCTGCTACTGACTCTTCGATAATTTCCATAACTAATATCAAAATAATTTACACGATAAGCTACCCATTTCTTAATTCTCTTTGGTTTATCTCTTTTTGGTCGTTTAGCCTAACTTTTCTCCGTTTTCGCTCGAAAGGTGGTTCCCAATGATTTTTGAGACTTTAGAAGTCTTATTTTATCTTTTAACTTCTCTTATGATTGTTTATCTTGTTCGTCATTACTTTTTTACTCTTGCAGTTCTAAAAGTGGCTAACCACCCCAAAATTACCCAAGTTTCGTCTGAAGCCTTTGAACCTGTTGTTTCCATTCTTGTTCCAGCTAAAAATGAAGAAAAAGTCATTGGGAGACTACTAAACCGCCTAGTCGAGGCTACGTATCCAAAAAGTAAACTGCAGGTAATTGTAATAGATGACGCTTCTACGGATAGTACGGGAAAAATCGCTGATGAATATTCAATGGTTTACCCTTTCATAGAGGTGGTTCATCGAAGTGGGGAAAAAAGTGGAAAAGGAAAAGCTGCTGCTATGAATGACGGGGTAACTCGAGCTGTAGGCGAGATCATTCTTTGTTTTGATGCTGATTATTATCCTCAGGTAGACATTGTGGAGCGTCTAAATAGTCCGTTTGTAGATACGAAGGTTGGTGCAGTTCAAGGTAGAGTTGTGGTTTTAAATGAACCTGAAAACACTGTTACGCGTTTGGTGGCTTTGGAGCGCATCGGTGGATATCGTGTAGACCAAGAAGCCCGGAATATTTTGGGGTTGATTGCTCAGTTTGGCGGTACAGTGGGCGGTTTTCGGCATAACTTACTAATGAGTTTGGGGGGATGGGACGAATCGGTTTTAGCTGAGGACACCGACATTACATTTCGGATTTACCTCGCTGGATACGCAGTAAAATATTGCGTTGATGCCGAATGTTATGAGGAAGCTGTTAACAACTGGGGTGCATATTGGAGGCAGCGCAGCCGCTGGGCAAAGGGGCATATGCAATGTTTTTTTAAGCATTTCTGGAGTGTACTCACCACTAATAAGATGAATATAAAACAGAAAATAGATGGGTTGCTTTTGCTCAACATATATTTTATGCCCCTGATAGTTTTCATCTCTTTCTTTGTGGGCTTAGTGTTGATTTGTTCTAATGGCAATTTAACTTTTAATAATTATTTTCTGTTTGCTTTTTTGATAATTCTTCCCCTTTCCTCTTATAGTTTCGTGGGTAACTTTGCACCCTTCTTTGAAGTAGGTGTAGGTTTATATTTGGATGGACGAAAACACTCGCATTGGCTAGTTCCTCTATCCATAGTAACCTTCCTTTATAATATGCCCCTTTGTATGTTAGCTTTTCTTGATCTTGTAGCTGCAAAAGTGACTGGTCGAAAACATCACAGCTGGACTAAAACTATGCATTCTGGTAACGGAGAGAAACTATGTTAAAAATAACAATGTTTGGGGGTAAAAAATTATGGCTTTAGATGTGTTGATAATCACTTTGCTTGGAACGGTGGTCTTTACGATGTCTATAACGTTTCTACCGGCATTGGTGGAGCTAATTCTTTCACGAGATGCTGGACCCCGGATGATAAATGGAAACATAGCTTTGACTTGCCTATCGGGGATAGCTAACATGGAGGAGGATCTTCCATTTAATGAACAGTTTGCAAAATTTTTCTTTGTTTTCCTGCCTGCGATTTCGAGCTTGGAGAATTAAGTTATTTGAAGAGTAATCTTGCGTTTTTCCATTGTTCTCTCGCTAAAGAGAGGTGACCGTGGGGGCTTCCATACATTGAGTAGAATACATAACAGAGGTAGTTGCATTTTGTGCAGTCATGATAGGTTTTGCGAAGAGCTTTGAATTCTTCAGTTTTCCATTTCTGGGGTAAATCAAACACGGTGCCCAAAAAATTGGTGCTGTGACAAGCTGCTATTCTGCCGAGGTGATCGACGACTAAAAAGTTTTTGAGTGCCTCGCATTTCCATGTTCGCTGTTCTTCATCGTAGAGACTTCGAAGGGTTTCGAGCAACTTAGTGGTCATGAGAATTTTTTTGTTCTTTTTTGACATGTTGATAAGTTGGTTACAAAGGTTCACCATTGCTTTTTTGTCGGTTATCATGAATTCGTCATTTGCTTTGCCTATCCTAAAGAGTTGGTTGCTGTCTTCGGATGTGTCAAAGGAGTAGAGGCAGTACCAGACAGGTATGCCCTTAGCAGTAAAATAGTTGGTAATATCTACAATTTCATAGAGGTTTTTCTGGGAAATTGTTGGTGTGACGCTAACGGGAATATTTTCTTTTTGGAGTTTTTCGACTGCAGCCATTGCATTTTTCCATGCGCCTGGGACCGCTTTAATGTAATCATTTTTTGATTCATCTAAACTATCAATCGATATTGCGACGAAATCTACTTTGCGCAGTGCCTCCATTTTTTTAGCTGCCATGCTGCCATTATCATAAACAGTAGTAACAAAACGTTCTGAAGCATAATCAATGATTTCGCCAATATCAGGTCGTAATAAGGGGTCGCCACCTGAGAGAACCAACTCAAATATGCCTACTTTTTTTAGTATGTCTAACCCTTTTTTTATTTCTTCAGTAGACAGTTCATTTTGATCCTGCTCTTTCCAAACGTTGCAGCCTACACATCGATAGTTACATTTTCTTGTAACTAACCATTGTGCATGATGGGGCTTGCCTGGAGCCAAAGAACGTCCCGCGATGGACAACGCTTTTCTTAAACCTGACGTCAAACTGACACTTGCCGCTTAAATTTATGGTTAAGTGTATTCAGGTTGGCAGTATAAAACCGTTATCAGTTGTTGGTTTGCTTTTAGTGAATCAATAGCGCTACATGTCTCCTTTGGCACTTTTTCACAGTCACTTGGTTGTTAGGTTAATTCTTTAATTTGATGTTAATTGTAAAGATCCCAAAAAGAGCATCATCTCAATTAAGGTTTAAACGCAAGAATATTCTCAAATCTGTGGATTCTCCAAAACTATGGACGGCAACAAAAATGCTCAGCTACCTTCTTTTGGACAATGTGTATGGCTCTTGCTTGTCAACTTCGATTACAGTACCTCTTCTATGGTCTGCTTGGGTGCAGAACACGCAGGAAGATTCGATAGGTGCATAGTGGCATATGAAGTTGTTTTTTTATTTGATGTTTCATTTTGGGAGCAACTATTTTTTAAGCCGTTTCACTTTCCACCCTGTGAATAACTATTGGATTGAGTGAACTTACCGTGGCAATGGACTCAGTGGATGTTGTGTTAATAACTAAAAACAGCGCTCGCCTTCTTCGCCGTTGCGTAGAATCCATTTACCAGAATGTACCCGTTGCCAAACTTATAGTTGTGGATGGTTACTCAACCGATTGCACTCTTAAGATCCTTGAGGGCTTTAAGCAAAAATATGGCAACCTTCAAGTTATTCTTGATAGGGGCACTCGTGCAACAGCCCGCCAAAAAGGAATTGAAAACGTAACAACTGAGTGGTTCATGTTTGTTGATAGCGATGTGGTCTTGTGCCGGGGTTGGTATGAGAAAGCTAGACAATATATTCAACCAGAAGTTGGTGGAGTGTGGGGAATTGAGATCTGGTCTACCATAACTAAGCCAAAAACCCTGCGCTTGTTTCTTACCATTACCCGCAAAATATTTGAGGTTCGTGGCGGGACGCATGACACCCTGATTCGCTCTAGCCTGATAAGGGATATGAAAATTCCTTCACAGCTACATGTATTTGAAGATGCGTACATAAAAGATTGGATAACTGCTAAAGGTTTTAGGGTGTTGGCTTGTTATAGTCCGTTCTGCATCCATTATCGCCCCCAAACCGTTTGGAGTTTTAGGGGTAGTTTAGATTTGGTCGCGGAGTCTTTACGGTTTGGAAATTTTCGCTTAATCAGTAGGTTGCTTTTAGCTTATGGATTTTATGCGGCGTATTCCATCTATCAAATGTTCTCTCGCTAACTCTGAATGATAATTTGGCTTTGGGTTACTAGTTTTTAAGTTATTGCTAACCATTAAGAATGTATCACCACTTTGAGGCTATCTATGCAAGTCGACGTCGTCGTTTTGACAAAAAACAGCCAACATCTGCTCAGTAAATGCTTAAACGCAGTGTACCAAAATGTGCCCATCAAAAACCTCATTATCATTGATGGATACTCAACTGATCGTACTCTTGCGATCCTTGAGGGCTTTAACAAAAAGTATCGTAACGTGAAACTCTTCCAGCTTAGAGGTTCAAGGGCTAAGGCGCGCTCCGTCGGTATTCAGAAAGTAACTACGAAATGGTTTATGTTTGTTGATAGCGATGTGATTCTGTGCCGCGACTGGTTCAAAAAAGCACAGGCTGATTTGGCTGACGGCGTAGGTTGTGTGTGGGGCGTTAATGTTGATATGTTGCCTAACGTAACAAACAAGCGGATTTTGCAGTTGCAGAGTTTGGTAGCAAGGCAATGTTTTAAATTACGAGGTGGCATGCATGACACCCTGATTTTAAAGTCAGCTGTTGAGGGTGTTCGGATTCCAGAAGAACTTCACGCCTACGAGGATGCATATTTGGTACGTTGGATCGAAAATCATGGTTATAGTGTTTTGGTAGGTAGCGATGTTTACTGTTTGCATTATAAACCGCCGGAGAATTGGAGTCTGCAAAATGGTCTGCTTCAAGCAATAGTTGAGTTGCGGTGTGGTCTTGTGTATTCACATCTTTTTGAATACATGATTTTTTACCCTGTATTTTTCTTGTATTGGGGCTTACAGCTACCGCTTAATGGCTTTAGAAATGGTTTATCTAAGAAATAGAATTTTTACTTTGATAATGCCCGCCAAAGATGGTCTGAGATAGGACGTGGTAATATCTCCGCTGAATCATCTGTATGTATCAATAAGCGCTTGTTGAGGTTTGGCGTAAATTCGCCGATAATGTCTGCGTAGATACGTTCACCACAGAGGCTCTCAACAACATTGTTTGCGGAATCTGGATCTACTGAGATAAGAAGCGCACCTGAACTAATCAACTGCAACGGGTCGATTCCGTAGTAGCGGCAAATCTTGGCGGTTTCGGGTTCAACTATAATTTTCTCAACAAATACCCTTGCACCCAACCCTGCGGCATCCGCCATTTCATGGATTCCATTAAGTATTCCACCTTCGGTTGGGTCATGCATAGCATGAACTCCCCCGGCATGATATGCAGTTAAGGCATCTTTGACGACGCTGATTTGACTGTAGAAGCCTTTTGCAAGGTCAAGCATCGGTTGGCTGAATAAGGTTTTAAGTTCCTGCTCGCGATCAGTTGCCAGAATCGCGGTTCCTTCAATGCCTGCGCTTTTGGTTAATATGATTTTGTCACCTGATTTAGCCCCAGCAGCTGTAACGTACTTACCTTTCTCAGTTAAACCCATAACACAACCCACCACAATAGGGCTTGTAAGTCCCGGGGTGCACTCACAATGTCCACCCACAATGGCAATGCCTAATTCCGATGCCGCATGATGCATCTGGCTGCTTATGTTTTCCACTATTTGGCTGTCCGCGTTCTCTGGGAGCATAATGCAGCTAAAGAAGAAAGCAGGTTGCACTCCGAATGTGGCGACGTCATTGGCGTTTACGTTGATGGCTTCCCAACCGATTCGTTCTATCGCACCGGTAATGGGGTCCATTGAAACGATGGCGTTTTTGTTTCCTACATCCAGTATTGCGCCATCTACGCCTGCAGCTGGTCCAAGTACAACTTCATCTCGAGGGGTGCCTAGGTTTTTGAAAACCACCTTTTTTAGTAGATCAATTGGAATTTTTCCTGGTGGCAGTTTCATACTTTGTCCTCTGTTAACTGTAGCTTTTAAGTTGTGGGAAAATACGGTAAACTGCGTGCATAATCGGTACTGCAACTAACAAGCCGACTATCATCTGCACAAAGTTGAAGGGCATCTCAAGCAACACCGCGGCAACGGGGAAACCAAGCACTATCACTTCATACATGAAATAACCAAAAATCATAATTAATCCCCCTAATACAACCGAGACTGCGGCGTTTAGGGTTATGTTCTGGTTTTTCTGTAGTTTTCGGTTCAACATGCCTACTGCATAGCCTTCGAGGGCTTTGATTGCAAATGTTCCTGGTGCGAAGGCTGCGCCCCCTGGAACGATAATATCTGCGAATGCTGCACCAGCCCCTGCAAAAGCGCCCACGTAGGGACCCAATGTTAATGCGGCAATGTAAATTACGGTTTCTCCTAAGTTAAAGTAGCCTGTTGTGGCGGGGATGGGTATTATGAAGATATAGGTTGCGACGGCGACCAGCGCTGCAAATATGGCTCCCGCTGCCAGTATCGATGCAGTTCCGGAGATTGGGATTTTGCTTTTCATAGAGTTCACTGAGTTATAGTTCACTGGTTACTTATTCTTGTTTATCCATTATAAAAGAATCATCACTCGCCATTCATTTTTGAGGGGAAAATTCTAAATGGGAGTATCCGCAGAATATTTTACAGTTGATGGTTATGACTGAAAGAGTAGACACGATTAAACTTCACAAAGACGCGATGGCGTTGATGGAGAACGGCAAATACGTTGAAGCACGCGACCTCTTCGTTAAAGTTGCTGACCTCTACTATAAGGGACAAAATTACTTCGGCGCAGCAGAGATGAGCTATAAAGCAGGCGAATGTAGCTTTATCCTCAAAGAATACGAGAAAGCCGTGGAGCTCTTCACCAAATCAGCCGACATATCATTCGCTAAAGGCTTTGAACGCTATGGCCTAAGCGCCTTGGAGAACGCGCGGGACAGCCAAAAAGCGTTGGGCAACACCAAAGAAGCAGAGGAAATAAGCAAGAAAATTGCTGAACTCAACAAGAAAAACGAGGAACCAGAAGAAGATTCATCTTTCTCGGTGTTCTCATAAGGTTCAACTCCTGCAGAGTTTTTTTACTCCTCTCTCTTCTTGTTTTAGGTTTCAATATGCTAACAAGTGGTTTTCTATTTACAAGGGCGCCCCTTAGGTTTTTGCTCTATACCTCCCGCCTAGACTGTGTGCTTAGGTTGGATACTAGAAGCCAACCCTGTTTCTGAATAAAAACTAAATGGGGCGCAAATAGGCTGCTTTTCTGGTGTAACTTTTAAACAAAAGGCATGTCTACGAAAAACGAATGCTGCCTAAAAAAAAGGCTTTGGTATCTATAATATTTTATAAGCTAAAGGGACGGTTACTTTGCTTGGAATTGCTGATGAAAAATCCGCTAAGGTTTTCGCTTTAGGAGTAAACTCCGCCACGCCCAACATGTAGGATGGATGCTTCTCAAGCTCAACTTCGCTTGTGTAGGGTGTCTCTGTGAACCGCAACACGACTCCCGCCTTTGCAGTGCTAATTTCCTGCAATAGGCTGTTTCTTCTGTTGCCTTCATGGCTCAGATAAGTTGCAACCACCATGATTCGGTGCTTCTTCGCGAAGTCTGCAAGGTAACCCATGATTTGGCTGTAAGCAGCTTTTGCTTCATTATCATCTACGTTGTCGCTGAGGAATGGACCTGCAATGTCGGATACAACGACCATTTTCGCGTCGGATGCCTCCACCGCTTCTTCCAACTGCTCCATTATTAATGAAGTCAATCGGTATGCAGTGTATGCGCGTTTTTTAATGAAGTTCACAAGCATAGCTTGAGGTATGTTTGATAGCGAAGGGCTGTTTGCTGCATCGATGAATACCACTTTACTTTCCAATCCACCAAACTCTTTTGACAATTGTGCACGAACACAGAGTTGAGACGTCAGGGAAGTAACCGTTTGTGGACCATAGACAACGGCGAAGTCTCCAGCTTTAAAGCCTGGAAATAATCCATCTATATCTGGAACATTAAAAGTTAACCGTGGCAGTGATAAGTTCGTTTGCTTCCTTTGGGTTCTGAATAGGAATTCTTGTTGTTGCATGTTCTTCACGGATTAGCAGTTACCTTTGTTTTTCCTATTTAAATCACCGCTAAATCAACATTACGGGGCAGGGGAGGGGTGGGTGAAAGTGAACTGACGACGAACCAATTATAGATTAGATGAAGCACATCTGTGATGATAAGTTGCCCAATAAAGCCAAATACAACGCCTGCAAAATTGATCAGCATGAAAGCGACAAGCAGAGCGGAATTCACTAAATTATTCTATAGTCGCCAATTGATTATAAAAGAATTGGGTTCTCTAGGGCAAGAAAGACTTTCTAAATCCAGAGTTGCCATTGTAGGCGTCGGGGGATTAGGATCGGTTTGTTCTCTGTATCTGGCTTTGGCAGGCGTAGGCTACTTGCGATTAATCGATCAAGATACGGTAGAAACCCATAATCTACACCGGCAAATCCTCTACACTCCATATGATCTCCACCGCCTTAAAGCTGAGGTTGCTGCCGAAAAGTTGCACAAACAAAATCCGCTAGTACAGGTTGAAGCCGTGGAAAAAAAAGTAGATTCCGACAATGCCTTAGCCCTTACAACAGGTGTTGATGTTGTTGTTGATTGCTTGGATAACTTCCAAACTCGATACTTAATCAACAGGGCATGTGTAAAACTATGTATCCCTTATGTTTTTGGCGCAGTCATGGGTTTAGAAGGCAACCTTTCAGTATTCGATTCACCCCAAACGGGATGCCTTGAATGCACTTTGCATAAAACCGACTCCGACTCTCCGCAGTCTTTTGGTGTACTTGGTGCTTCGGCTGGAATTATAGGCAGTCTTCAAGCTATGGAAACCATAAAGCTTTTGGTTGGGATTGGTTCAAGTTTGAGAGGTAAAATGTTAGTCTGCGACTTTAATGACATGGACTTCACTACAGTACCTCTATTCAAAAACCCCCGTTGCCCAGTTTGCTACAGATAAACCTCGAGACTTAGATCTGCTTAACATAAAAATAATAAAAAATAAGAAAAAGGGTTGTTTACTCTTTATTTTGTCTGCCTGGGCGGAGCGAGCGGACGGTTTCTCCTGCACGCCACATTTCGCTATTGCCCATGTCTTTGAGCTCATCTGCGAGTTTTTGGCGGTAATCTGGTTCTTTGCTTTTTTCCAGTACGATACGTGTTTCTTCGCCTGCTGCAACGAGGTCATAGAGGCTGTCGAAGACGGGCTGGGTTGCGCTGCGGAACCGTTCTTTCCATCGGAGGGCTCCGATACGAGCGGTTTCGCTGCAGTTGCAATACATCCAGTCCATGCCGTTTTCGTCAACTAGGCGAATGAGACTTTGAGTGAGTTCTTCGACGGATTCGTTGAATGCTTCGCTTGGGCTGTGACCGCGTTCACGGAGGGTTTTATACTGAGCTTCTAGGATTCCTCGCTAGTGCGCCCATCAAGGTGCCGCGCTCGCCTGTTAAGTCACTATACACCTCTTTTTCAAAAGTTGTAGGGAAAAGGTATCCACCGCCGATAGCGATGCCGAGTGCTTTTGCGCGGTTTTCTGCTTTGCCTGTTGCATTCTGGAAAACAGCGAAGCTGCAGTTTATACCTGATCCGTCAAGGAAGTTTCGGCGCACACTGGTGCCACTACCTTTTGGCGCAACCAGAATAACGTCTACGTCCGTCGGTGGAATGACACCTGTTTGATCTTTGTAGACGATGCTGAAACCGTGGCTGAAGTAAAGTGCGTCTCCTTTTTTGAGTGACTTCTTAATTTTTGGCCATGCATCTTTCTGTCCTGCGTCAGTGAACAAGAACATTTTGATGGTTCCCATATCAGCGGCGTCTTCCATCGGGAACAGGTTTTTGCCTGGAACCCAGCCGTCTTGTACTGCCAAGTCATAGTAGGCTTTGTGTGGACCCATGTTTTCTTGACCAATAATTACGTTTATTCCTTGATCTCTCATGTTAAGTGATTGAGCACGACCCTGTATTCCGTAGCCGAGCGAAACGACAACTTCGTCTTTTAGAATTTTTTGGGCTTGCGCAATTGTAAACTCTTTTCGAGTGATGACATCTTCTATAACGCCACCGAAATCCATCTTTACCATTTTATGATTACCTTCAGCCAACCATTTAGCAGACGGCATAATTAAGAATTATGTTAAAAAATACTGCGATAATTATGGGCGCGCTGTCTGAAAGTCCATACCCAAGAAAAATTTTGGCTTTTTGCTTGTCAAATAAGAAAAAAAAGAATATTGATTTTTGGTTTACTCTTGAACTATGAATACACCTGTAGTGATTAGAACTATTGTGGGCAATGGAGTGTCTGTTGGATACCAACTAGAAGAAGCAATCACAGTGATGCTGTGGTATTTGTCTGAACTACCCTGACCGATTGCAGAACCTGTACCGAAATAATTGTTCGGGTCACTTGTCTTTGTTTGAATTATGCTTTTTATGATCCCTGTACCTAATAGACTGTTAGAGAAAGTGTCCACCCAGGTAGCTAATCCGTATCCTTTTCCTGTCGCCGTGTTAAAAATATGATCGTATTATCAGCAATTATTTCTTGTGGTAAACAGTCTTGTCTTTCCTTTTTAGCTGGATCTTGAGGTGCGATTATAACATTGGAGAGGCAAATAATGCAGTTTTGAAACTAATCTGGAAAAGCTTATAACTAGACATTACACATAGGAAATTAGGAATCGCTTGTTGATGGAAAAAAACAGCACAATTTACTTAAAATTATTGAAAACAATTCTTGCAACTTACATTATACTCGCTATTCTAATAGCGGGCATTAACTATGGATATGCACGGGTAGCTCCCCCAAATATTGCATCAATTATTGCATGGGTTTGGCTTATTTACGAAAACTGGGTAAAGACAGCATTTATTATAATAGGCTCATTTTTGACCATAAAAATCATTGGTTCTTCAAAAAGGACAATAATGAGGAAAACAAATCTTATCGGCTTCATAATAGCGGCTTTAACCGTACATGTCGTTACTCCATTGCTTGTTAACAACTATGACCTGTACTTTTTCGCTATGCCTCTTCCCTGGACAACAACACCACTACAATTACTAGACCCTAACTCTTCGCTATTTCAGAGCACTATAACCTCATCGGGAAGTGGCGGAATCCTATCAGCTTTAGTCTTCTTTATTGCTATCAGCCTTGTAGTATTGATAGGCACGCTACTTTACGGACGAAGAATTCAATGCTCCTCAATCTGTCTTTTCAATGGATTTGCCGCTGAAGTTTTTGACCCAGCAATTCCATTGGTTGGAAAACGAAGAAGAATTAAACCCAGAACCATCAGATTTATGAATATTCTTAAATGGGTATTTCTCGGAATTGCATTATTCTTTATTGCATTTTGGGCATTATACCTTGTTGGAATAACTATTACGCCTAATATCGATATCATAACGAAAATTGAATCATACAAATATCTTGTTGGGGAGCTTATGCTGTCTTTGTTTTTCTGGATTGCTTTTATTGGTAGAGGATACTGCTACTATTGTCCCTTGGGAACGGTGTTGAGTGGATTTGCCAGAATTGCTGGTCAGAAAATAACCACCAACAACACGAAATGCATACAATGTAACAAATGCAACGAGGCTTGCCCAATGTCAATTGATATCAAGGGCAAAGCAATCAATAGTGAAAGCGTTCAAGATATCCGATGCGTCGGCTGTGGCCATTGCATTGATGAATGCCCCACAATGAATCTCGGTTATGCAACAAGGTTTACAGAACAAATTAAGTCTATGAGGACCAGAGCAGCTAGGTACTAGTGAGACCTAGAGGTGTTTAGTTTCACAGAAGCACGAATTAGAGATTTGAAGGCTTCTTCATCAATCTTCTCTCCTTCATGTATGTCGATAGCGCGCCTGACGGTCCCAGGTTGGTTGAAGAGGTGAGCGGGGTCATCTATTGAAGCCCCCTTAAAGAAAGTAAGCTTGATTTCATTCTTGTAGGTTTCTCCTGTACAGATTCCGCCGTTGTGTGACCAGACCGGCGTCCCAGGATTAGTTGGTTTCACCCATTTCCACTCTTCAACTACTTCGGGATCCGCTTCCTTGATGAGTCGGCGCACTTTAGCTAACGTTTCTCCGCGCCAGTCGCCTAGTTCCAGAATTCTCTCGTCGATAAGCTTTGAAGAAGATCCAACTTTCTTCTCATTACTATTTGCCATATTGGTTACCTACACTGGATTTCCTAGTTATGTACTTAGTTACCTATTTTTAGGTACTCAGGGTATTATTTATGCCCATACTTATTAGCTGAAATCTTCTCATTTTTCTTAATTGAGGTATTTTGGTCCTCTAATTAACTGATCAGAGGAGCGGTTGATAACTCTAAGCATATAATTCCACTGCTACAATTCAAGCATTAAATGTACCTTTTAGACTTAAGGTTCAACGGTGAAAAAAGAGTTTTACGTTTACTTGGGTACTTTGACGTCGATTTAAGTAAGTGTATAAAGTGTCAAGTTTGTGGCAAAGCCTGCCAAAGGGCTCATGGACGCCTAAATCCTGAGAGTAGTGCTGCATCTGAAAATAAAGTTGTAGGCTGCAGCAATTACCTGTAAGTCTGCTCAAACAGCGCAAGGAACAGTCCTAGATTGAAATATCTTGTCAAGATAGGTTTAAAGTACAAAATCCTTCAGCAAATCAACATTTTACTTTAGTCTACTAAGGAAAAACATAAAAAGAAACATTATGCGCTAAATAACTGAGGTCATGAAAATGAAAACATTGGTAGCTTATTATTCAAGAACTGGTCATACTAAATTTATTTCTGAAAAAATTTCACAATTGTTAGATGCAGAATTATGTGCAATAACTGATAAGAAAAACAGGGATGGAAGGCTTGGTTTTATAGGTGGTGGAAGTGATGCGATGCGAGAAAAATTAACTGATATTGAAGTTTCAAAATCAATTGAAGAATATGATTTAGTTGTTATTGGATCTCCAGTCTGGGCAGGGAAAATCGCTCCCGCTATAAGAAAATTCATAGTTACCAATGATTTTAAAGAAAAGGACGTAGCTCTGTTTGTTACTTTGGATGGGAATAAACCTGAAAAATCGTTAGAAAATATGAGATCAGCTATTTCCGCTAAGCGCATTGTTAGCGAGTGTGGCTTTACTCGACCTATGAAGGACCAAGAAAAAACTGAACTACAAATAAAGACTTGGTGTGATGAAATAGGGCAAGGTGCAAAATCTTTACCATCTGATGTTTAATTTTTTTTAGGGGCTGCCGATTTTAGTTTAGAATAATGAAATAATTTTTGGTGGATTTTCGTGGTGGTCAGCATAGATAAGCTTTTACCACCGCTAGCTTGACATTTATTTGAGCGTGAGGAAATGAATGCGGATAAACTTTATGACGCGATTTTCAAACGTAAGTCAATCAGAAAATATGATCCTGCTCCAATTGACCAAAACTTCCTAAAACCGCTTTCAGATATCTTGGACTCTTTAAAGCCAATATTGACTGGAATCAAAACAGAGTTCAAGATAATTTCGCCAACTCAGGTAACAAGAAAACTCAGAATTAATGCTCCACATTATATTGCAGCTTTCTCGGAAACTAAAGACAATTATAAAGTCAACGTAGGGTATATGCTTCAACAAATGGACCTCTATTTTTCAGCTATTGGATTAGGCAGTTGCTGGTTGGGACTGCCGCAACCAACCAAAGAGGTTACGGAGTCTTCAAATCTTGAATTCGTTGTTTTGATGTCGTTTGGAAAATCAAAGGAAACACTATATAGAACCAGTGTTGAGGAGTTTAAAAGAAAATCCCTTTCTGATATCACAGATCTTGAGAATATCAATGAATTGTTAGAACCAGTTCGTCTTGCTCCATCTGCTGTAAACTTGCAAAACTGGTATTTTACTGGCAACAAGAAATCAATTCATGCTTATTCGTCTAAGTCTAGCTTTCTTAGAGCTATCGCTGGCGGTAGTTACTATCCTGTCAATATGGGTATAGCTCTTTGTCATTTGCAACTTGCGGCAGAACATCATAATTTGAAACCGAAATTTGTTTTTGATAGTTCGAGAAATAAGAATTCGCCTAAAAATCTGGAATACATCGCTACATTAGACATTGAAAATATAACATAGCGACAACAACAAGATCAGCAAGTATCCTATAAATCCAATTCTTATCAGTGAATTTTCGAGCGCAAGCTGATTTAATGTTCAAACATCATTAAACTTGTAAATTAAAAGGGGTTGACTGAAAGCTGCCCATTGAGTTGAAAATTCTACCTACGATCTCTCACTGGCGATATTTTCTGTCGTTTTCTGGTGTGGCTTATAAATGACTCCGGCAATGAACAATACTATTCCAACTGCGGGTAAGATGAGCACACGTGCGTCATTTCCTCTCCCAAAGTAGAGAAAAAGGCCTACCAGAATTAGTATTCCTCCAATTCCGAGGAGTCTCCCCTTGTTGGTTTGGTAGTATTTACTCCAGTCCACTGTTCCACCTCCGCCCTCTTCTTTTGCATATTTGCTACTTCCTTTGGTTGGTATTTCCTCCCTTCGGAAAGTTGCTGTGCTAACATAGAACAGCGCCGCATCAACCGCTAAAAGTATACCTGAGATCATAAGCAGACCGTTTACGTCAAGAGTTATTATGCCTAACTCGCTGGCAAAATATGTGCCAAGGAGGGGGAAGAGAATAAAAATTCCAAAACTGTTAGCACTGCGTACATCATTAACTTTTGATGAAACGATGACGCTGAACAGAACACTCATGACAATGGCGACTGGCATCAGAACTAACAGCAAAGTGGCGATGTTCCAGTTTGGAAAATAATAGTAGCCAAGAGTATTGAAAGTAACCCCATCAACACCCAACATGAAAACTACCGCAGCAGCACACATTGCCACTAAAGTTGGAATAACTGCGGAAATGGCTTTTCCCAGCAAGATCTCTCCGTCAGTAAGGGGCGTAGCTAGAAGCGGTTCCAGACTCTTCTCCACCTTCTCCCCCACTATACTGTAGGAGGCAATTCCCAAGGGAACGTATGCTGCACCTATAACTAAAAAGAAGGAAAAGGAGTTAAGCAAATTTGGAAGCACACTAGGGGCTGAGAGTCCAGGACTCCCCCTTAATGCTAAATACTCCAGTATCACCGGAAACAGAACCGAGATGATAACGGGGAAGACGATGATTGAATACCAAACGTTTTTTACGCGCCTAAATATTTTGAAGTCCATAGCTGCTACAATCCACGCTTTAGATGATCTCATGCTGACTCCCTTACAAGCTTCAAATATACATCCTCTAAAGAGGAACCAACAACATTAACTGTGTTAACATGACCACCCGCTAAAACCAAAGCTTCAACAGCACCCCAATTCTCCTTATCTGGGTCTGACACATCAAACGATACCTTATTTCCCTCAATAGTCAAATTCTTAAGTGACAGTTTTTTCAAAGCAGTTAGAATTTTTTCGTTAACTTGTTCTAATGAGATAACGGTTTTCTTACCCTTAACAGCCTCTTCAAGGTCTTCTGGGGTTCCTACCACACGGAGCTTGGTGTTGAGTATTCCTATTTTATCACAAATCCGTTGTGCCTCATCAAGGTTATGAGTGTTTAGAAAAATAGTTTTCTTCTGCTTTTTCAATTCAAGAATAAAATCCCTAACTGTCTTCGCAGATTCAGGATCCAAGTTCGCCGTCGGCTCATCCAAAATTAAAACTTTGGAACATGAATAAGAGCACGCTACAATAGGCTAACTTTTGCATATACCTTTGAAAAGGTTCCTGCCAAAGCATTCCTCTTTTCCCAAAGACCCAACATCTCAAGGAACCGTTTAATGCTTTCTTTCCTTTGAGATTCCGAGCAATCATATATTTTTCCATAAAAGTCTAGGTTATCGTAAGCGGTTAGATGTTCAGATAGCCCGACATTATCAGGAACCAACCCAATCATTTTACGTATCTTTAAAGAACCCTCTTTATTGCCGATTTCATACCCGCCTATTGTGGCGCTTCCACTTGTTTTTGAAATTAGGCAACAAAGCATCCTAATAGTAGTGGTTTTTCCTGCGCCATTCGGTCCAAGAAAGCCAAAAACTTCTCCGTCATTAACTCGTAGGGTAACGTTATCTACGGCTGTTAAATCAGTGAACTTTTTTGTTAAATTTTCAGTTTCTATCAAACCCATTAGCTGAATCTTCAGCTAATTAAATTAATTAAGACCCTCTATATTAACAGTAACCAACAAGAGGTAAAAAATTATCAGGGATTTTCCAACACTAATTTTAGAATTATGTAGGCAAATAGTGATTAATACTCCGAAGCACAATCTAATCTGTAGAATTGTACTTTTAATGTAGTCTTCGTTGGGTTTTGTTATTTTACATCATATTTTTGGAAAGCTTTCTCTGTAGCGGTTTTAGCAAGTTGCTGAACTTTCGTTAAGTCTTCCTCTGTGGGGTTTCCATAAATTGGAAGTGGTAGTCCAGCCAATTCGAAACCTAAAGCTGTTAAGTCTGCAGCGATTTTTCTTGTTGCTTCTCCGCTCCAGCCAAAACTTCCGAAAGTTACTGCAATTCGGTTTGAGAACCTTTTTACTCTCAGCATGTTTATGAAATCGGCTACTTTGGGGAAAATTTCGTGCTCATAGGTTGATGAACCGATGATTAACGCTGGGGCCTCAACTAAGGCAGTTAAAGCGTCCACGGATTTTGCTTTTGAGAGATCAAAAGTTTGAGTTTTGCCTCCAGCTTCATTGACGCCTTTTGTAATAGCGTCTAAGCATTGTGCCGTCATTCCATACATTGAGCCGTAAACCACTACTACGGTTTTTTTGTAGATTTCCCGGCTCCAGTTTGTCCAATCGGTTAGCTTTTGTTTTGAAGTTTGGTTGAAGACTGGACCGTGACTTGGTGCTAAAACGTTGATTTCTAAGTTTATTTTGTCAATTTTTTCTATTGCTTTTAGAACCCATTCGCGTTGGCCGTTGAACACTGAGGCAAAATACTTCTGTGAACAGGAACAGATATCCTGCTTATCGACGTCCATCTCTGATTCCAATATGGCGCCCTTGGGTAGCTTGTTGAATGCTCCAAAAGCGTCGCAGCAAAACAGAATCTTATCTTCAAGGACGTATGTGCTCATGGTTTCGGGCCAATGGAGCCAGGGCGTTTGGATAAACCGAAGTGTTTTTCCGCCTAAAGAGAGGGTCATGTCGTCTCCTTTGGTGAGAATTGCGGAGGGGTCGATTTTATAAAATTTTTTGAAGATACTTTGAGCGATTGGAGTATAGACTACTTTGGCGTTGGGCGCCAACTTGAGAAACTCTGGCACTGCGCTTGTATGGTCTGGTTCCATGTGGTTGATGATTAAGTAGTCTATTTTTGAGATTTCAGTTATTTGATTGATTTTTTGGAAGTGCTCTTGGGCTTTTCTTTCGTGAACACAGTCGATGAGAGCAGTTTTCTCAGAGCCCTTAACTAAATAAGAGTTATAGGAGACCCCTTCAGGAATATCCCAGAGTCCTTCAAAAAGAGGAATTTCTGTGTCGTTGACTCCCACCCAAAAAACATTTGGGGATAAAACTAGAGGTTCATTATCAGTCATACAAATTCTAGATGTAAGTATAGAGTTGTGCCTCAAAAATATTCTTATTTTTTATTCGATAACGGAACATAAAACTAAAAACACAGATTTCAAACACTTTTGAAGGCAAAGTAATTAACTATATCAAGAGCAAATAATAATCATGGCTGACTCAAAGTTTTCGGTGGATTTAGTTGCGCCCTGCGGGATGAACTGCGGAATATGCAAAGCCTATCTTGCCTACTCAAGGGGTATACCATACCAGAAAGGAAAAGTGTACCATTGCACAGGCTGCCGGGTAAGGAACAAAAACTGTGCTTTCATAAAAAGAGACTGTGAGAAACTAAGAAAAAATCAAATTTGCTTCTGTTTTGAATGCGCCGATATGCCCTGTGAGCATTTAACTAAATTAGATGCATATTACCGTTCACGCTACGGGATGAGTATGGTTGAAAACCAAAAAGTAATCAAAGAAAAAGGAATAGCTGCATTCCTATTTAGTCAAGCTGAAAGATATTATTGCCCAAATTGTGGCGACGTCGTTTCAGTGCATAATGGAAAATGTTATGGCTGTGGTTTTCAGGGAGAGAAACCGCGAGGTTCAGGCTCTAAGCATCGTTGGGAGCCCAACAGAAAATAACTATGACTTTCCAGGGTTTATAGACTCAAATTGTATAATGAAAAGTAAGGGTGTTTGAAGCTAAATTAAGTATGCATTAACTTTAGAAAAATCGCTTTTGCCGAGTAGAGCCTGTTTTCTGCCTGAAGGTAGATTACAGATTTAGGGTTGTTTATGGCTTCTGCGCTGATTTCGTAGCCTCGATGGATGGGCATATCATGCATAATGTAAGCGTTGCGGTCTTTGAGTAGGTCATTGTTAATTTGGTAGGGTGCCATGATCTTAAGACGTTTTTCTTTTTCATCGGCGAATTTTGGATCAGTGAAGAATTCCATGTCAATCCATGTGTCAGTGTAAACAAAGTCGGCATCAGCAATTGCTTCTTTTATGTCTAGAGTTGACTTCCAAAGTCCAGTCTTCTTAGCTTCAGAGAGTAACTTGGAATCTCTTGCTGCTTCGTTAAAGATCGGTGTAACAGTAGTTAATTCCACACCTGTTTTGCTGCAGCTCTCAATTAGGCTGTTAGTGACGTTGTTATGCACACCGATGTAAACAAGTTTAGCCCCTTTTAGTTTACCATGTTTCTCTTTGATAGTAATTAGGTCCGCTAAAGCCTGACTTGGATGATATTTTTCATCACAACCGTTGATAACTGGCACGCAGGAAGCTATCGCCATTTTCTGCAAGTCTGAGTTGCAAAGCAACCGTGCCATGATGCAGTCAACATTGCGTGAAAGATACGCAATTTCATCAGATATCTCTGCAAGCGTGAAGTTGGTGGTTCGCCAATCAATGAATAGGGCATGCCCGCCTAGTTGAGTCATTGCGACTTCGAAAGAAACGCGGGTCCGAGTGCTGGTTTTCTGGAAAATCAGGGCTGCCGATTTTCCCTCGAAAGTTTTCAGGTATTTTTTGGGGTTCTTCTTAGTTTCCAATCCCAAATCAACAAGGTCTGAGAGATCTTTACCTGAAAGTTCACCGAAGTTCAGCAAATGCATCTTTTTCGCCTTCAGTAGGCTCAAGCGAGCATTCAATAATAAGCTTTATGGACACCTTACTTTTGCCGTTACGATCCGAACAACTTTTTAGATCTTACGTATAGAATTAATTGAGTGCGTTAAATTTGATATTGCTTGTTCACTCAAATCTCGATGTTGCAGGTTTAAACATAGCTAAAGCTATACTTGCTCAATATCCGTTCATAAAAACATGCCAAACTTACCAAGAAAACCCAATTTTCAATGCCGAAATTAACGGGCAACAAATCACCTTCATTACACTCAATGAAGAATCTGTTTACGCCCAGCATCTTCAAGTTGACTTTCCTAGCGCAGACTTAATCGTTTTTCTCTCTCGTCATAGTAGCCAAAGTGGCAAACCCACACTCTCAGTTCATGCTCCCGGAAACTTTGGGAAAGCCGAGCTCGGTGGTTTACCCAAAACTCTTGCTGTTGCCCCAGCTGACTCGATGCAGATTGCTCTGCAAGAGCTTTTCCGCTGCAAAGAAGCCATGAACCTTAATTACGAGGTGTCTTACGAGTGCACTCATCATGGTCCGAGTTTAGATGTTCCAACCATGTTTGTAGAGTTGGGTAGCTCCGAGGTACAATGGAGTGATGTAAAGGCTGCTGAGGCTGTAGCGCATTCAGCAATGGCGGCTGTAGCAAATTTTAGGTGTAGTGGAGCGGAGGCGAATTTAGGTATTGGTGGAACTCATTACAACCACAAGTTCACTTTGATGGCATTGATGGGACAAGCTGTATTTGGGCACATTGTACCCAAATACGCCGTTTCCCAACTTGACGAGGACATGCTGCGCCAGTGCATCGTGAAAACTTGCGGGCGTGTTCCATTGGTTCTTTTGGATTGGAAAGGAATAAAAAGCGAAGATAAACCTGATCTACTATCGGCCTTGGAAACCGTGGGGTTGCCATACCGGAAAGTTTAGGCGAACCATCCGAAATAGTCTTTGGGAACGTTTAAAAGTCTGGGCAGCGTAGTTTTTTAAACCTAAACATCACAGTAATGTTTATTATAGCTGATGAAATCTTGAGAGTGCGATAAATATGGGTATAAAATCTTGGTTAACACAGGCGGCTAGGACATTAAAACTAGCCGTTAAACCAGACCGAGAAGAACTTTGGTTATCCGTAAAAATCAGCCTTTTGGGCATCGGCGCAATCGGTTTAATTGGCTTTATAATTAAACTGTTATCTTTCGCTTTAGGTGGAGCAACCAATACAGTAACAGGTTAGAAGGGAAAAAGTTTATGGGTGAAAAAGAAGAGCAATCACGCGTTAAAATTTTCGCTGTAAAAACAACCACTGGGCAAGAGCGCAACGTAGCGCGGCTTATCGGATCAAAAGTGGAAATGAACCATATCCCTATCAAGTCTCTTCTAGTACCCGATACACTAAAAGGCTACGTTTTCATCGAAACAGATGGACCTCACCTTGTAGAGGAAGCTATCTCAGGCGTTAGGCATGTCCGCTCTCGAATTCCTGGACTTATTAGCTTTAACGAAATCGAACGCTACATCGTTCGCAAACCCGTCATGGAGGACCTTAGTGAAGATGATGTTGTCGAGATTACTGGTGGTCCCTTCAAGGGTATGCGAGCTAAAATTACAAGACTTGACAAATCCAAAGGCGAAGTTACCTTGGAGTTGTTGGAAGCAACCTTCACTTTGCCAATAACAGTACATTCAGACTATGTAAAACTTGTAGAAAAAGCAAAAGCATAAGGAGAAAATAAAGAATGCCCGAAAAGAAAGTTGTAGAATTAATCGTGAGCGGCGGACAAGCCAATGCCGGTCCACCTCTGGGTCCAGCTTTGGGTCCATTAGGCGTCAACATCGTTGCTATAGTCAACAAAATCAATGAAGTCACCAAAGAATATGCTGGAATGAAGGTTCCTGTAAAGATTAGTGTTGACACTGAAGACAAAACATTTGAGGTTAGTGTGGGTACCCCCACTGCGTCCGCGCTCATTGTTGCCGAACTAAAAATTGAGAAAGGCTCAGGCACTCCTAATAGTGTGAAAGTAGGCGATCTGACCATGGATCAAATTCTCAAAATCGCTAAAATCAAGGCGCCCCAACTGTTGGCTTTAACTATAAAGGATGCAACCAAAGAGTTGTTAGGAACATGTGTGAGTTTAGGCGTTACCGTTGAAGGCAAAGACCCCCGAGAAGTCCAGAGCGAAATCGATGCTGGCACCTATGATAACCTATTTGGTAGCGACTAATGTTGGGCGAATATTTTTATAATGGGTTTCTTATCCCCTACAGGCACGAGGCTTAAAAATGCCCCTAGACACCAAGACCATATCTGAAGCAATAAAACAGGCAAAATCTCAAGCTGGAGAGAAGAAGTTCAACCAGACTGTAGAGTTAATACTTGATATAATGGAAATTGACATGAAAGCCCCTGAGGGGAAAATCCAAGAGGTTGTTGAACTTCCACATGATACGGGAAAACCAAACCGCGTTTGTGTTATTGCTTCGGGCGAGTTTGCCTTAAAAGCTAAAAATTCTCAGGCTGATATCGTTGTGGAACGTGCAGGTTTAGAAGAGCTTTCCGGCAAAAAGAAGGAACTGCGCAAGCTTGCAACAAGTTACGATGTCTTCATTTCAGAAGCACCTCTTATGCCGCTTGTCGGTAGAATTTTAGGCCCAGTCCTGGGTCCAAGAGGTAAAATGCCTGTTCCAGTTGCACCTAATGCAGACATTTCTGCGTTGATTGCAAAGCACCGTAAAACAGTTATTGTTCGTATGCGAAACCAGCCCATTATTCAGGTTCCTGTTGGTTCTCAGCAGATGAGTGATGAAGATCTAGTTGATAACACTATGGTTGTTCTGCGTATGCTTGATGGAAAACTCAAACGGGGTCTTAAAAACGTAAGATACGTTTTCATCAAAACCAGCATGGGTCAACCAGTAAAAATTAAACCATAAACACGAGAGAAGTATCATGCCATCCCAACAAGTATTAGATGAAAAAACAAACGAAGTTGCAGCAATAAAAGATATACTCAAAGAATACAAATCAATCGGCATCGCCAGCTTACGTAAGGTCCGCGCTTCACAGCTACAGGAACTCAAGAAAAGCATGGCTGGCAAAGTTTACTTGCGTGTTCTTAAAAACACACTTATCAAAATTGCCATCGACGAAATGAATCATGCCGAGCTAAAGAAACTTGAGGAATACTTAGAGGGATCAAATGTTTTCCTTTTTACCGACCTTAACCCCTTCAAGCTTGCGCTTCTACTAGAACATGGTAAAGTCAAAACAACCGCAAAATCAGGCGATATAGCTGCAGAAGATGTTGTTATTCCGGCAAGCAATACTGGACAGCCTCCAGGACCCGTTATTAGTCAACTTAATGCAGTTGGCTTGCCAACTAGAATTGAAAACGGTAGCGTTTGGGTTAGCAAAGACACATTAGTTGTTCGTCGAGGTGAACCCATCAACGAACGATTAGCTGGTGTACTATCAAAACTGGGAATAAAAGCAGTGGAACTGGGAATTTCCATGCGCGCAGTTTTTGACAACGGTATGATGATTACAGGTGACCAACTCAAAGTTGACGTTGCAGCCACCCGCAGAAGCGTGGAAACCAGCAACCAAGAAGCCTTCGCGCTCGCACTTGAGATAGGTTATGCAAGCAAAGACACCATTAAACCGTTACTACAGCGCGCTCATCAAAAAGCGGTCGCGCTATCAGTCGGTGCAGCCATACCTACAAAAGAAACCATCGCCGACCTCATCCGCAAAGCCAACGCAGAAATGACGAGCCTAAACGGAGCGGTCGAAAAAGCCAAACCAGCGGCTTAAATTTTTCCTTATCTTTTATTTTAAATTCTCTCTTGTCTATTTTTTGTTTTAATATTTTCTTGTGGCTTGTTATTTTCTTTTTATTTTTCTAAGCGTTGGCGGTAGCATTCGTAGTCTGGGAGTTTGCGTACATAGTCTTCACACATAAGTGGCGATGAAATAATAAAATCCGCTGTGGTGCGGTTACACGCTACCGGAATGTTCCAAACCACCGCTACCCTTAGCAGAGCTTTTACATCTGGGTCATGAGGTTGAGGTTCAAGGGGATCCCAGAAAAAGATTAGACAGTCAATGTTTCCGTTTGCTATACATGCGCCGATTTGTAGGTCGCCGCCCAATGGTCCAGATTCCATATTCGTAATTTGCAATTCTAATTCCTTTTCGAGAAGTTTACCTGTTGTGCCAGTGGCAAATAGGTCGTGTTTGCGCAGTGTTGATAAGTTGTACTTTGCCCACTGGAGCATATCTTCTTTTTTGTGGTCGTGTGCGATCAAGGCGATCCGTTTTCTACTTTTAATCATAGCTGTTCATCAATACTGTTCTTTGTTAAAGCGACTCTGTGGCAACTTTAATAATGTTGTGTTTTGGATGAATCTATAAAGAGTTTGGGATTATGGATATTTGCTTATTGAGCAGTACAAAGTCTAAGCTATACTTTAGGGATTGAGCAGAAAAGTTGCTTTGCGTTTAGTGACTTCAGCTTTTTACTAAAAAACATTTCATGCGAGTTTTTTGGTCATGACGTAAGCGTCTTCGCCATCGCTATAATAACCGCTAATTGTTCTTGTGATTTCGAAGCCTAGCTTCTTATAGAGCGTAATCGCGACATCGTTTGTTACGCGGACTTCGAGGAAGCCCTGTTTAGCTTTGTAATATTCCATACCTTGTAGCGCTTTATTGATGATGGCTTGAGCCACTCCTTTCCGTCTTGCCTGAGGCATCACCGCAATTGAAACTACATGTCCTTTGCGTACCAATCCACCGAAGCCAAAGTTAGATAAGCCCACCTCAATGCGGCACATTATGTAACCACTGATTTTTCCTTCTTCCTCTGAAACAATGAAGGTTTCAGGAAATCGTTGATGCAAATCCACAAAGAAGAAATCTGTGTAGTTTTCAGGTAAGCAAACGCGGTTAATTTGCATAACGCTTTGCAGGTCCTCTGGAATGAATTTGCGTATGTTAAAGCTTTGTTGTTGCATCGTTTCGCCTTGCCTAAACAGGATTTATCTGTCCAAACTTAAATGTTACGCCTCAAATCTTTATCGTGGGTTTGATGGTACTTATGCTTTGTTTTCGTCTGGTGCCGTGAAGACAGGAAGAGTGTAATTGCCTTGGGGCATCGCCCAGACTCGTGAAGCAGAGCCTGCAATCTTAAACGCCTCGTTTAGGGCATCGTTGACGGCGCGTGCTGTTTTGAGTTTAAAAATGCTGGTGGCATAATAGTCGGGCAGCGAAGAAACCAAGATTATTGGGTGACTTTGAAGGGCTTTTAGGAGGTAGTATGCTTTGTGTCCGCCCATTACGAAATTGCGTTTGACTTCGCGCTCCACGGATTTAAGGTCACCCAATCTTGTCATCCAATCGTAGAAGACTTGGTTGCCATGCCCTTCAGGGCATTCCGCGACTAAGATTATGACTCCGCCCCGTTTCACTGCGTCTAGGGCGTTATCGAGCCCCTTGTAAGCTTGATAGAGGTTAATGTCTGATGGGTGGCCTCCTGCGCTGACAACGACTATGTCTGCCCGGCGGTCCACATTGACTCGGTACATCTCATCTACCAATTTGACAGCTTCCAGAAACGCTGCTTCCAAATCGCCAGCGTACGCCTTTACGATTTCACCATTCTTGTTCTCCACTACGTTAACGATAAAATCTACCTTAGCAAGCCTGGCCGCTTCCATCATGTCAATATTTACAGGATTGCCGTCTAAGTTGCCTGTTTTAGCGCTTGCGGTGAGAAGCAGAGCATGGTTTTGCTTGATAGTTTCTTCGCTACATACAGCAGGCAATAGACTTTTTCTACCCCCGCCATACCCCGCATAGTAATGGTAGTTTACGTCGCCGAGTAACACCTTCACATCGGCATCAGCAAAAACTCGGTTCACGTAGACCTTAGTGCCGTAGGTTTTAGTGGTGCCTAAGTAGACGCCGTCGGTTTCTGTGCAACAATGGCTAAGGGTTTTGACACGTTTCAGGGCTTGTTCCCCTATGAGTGCTTGAGCTTCTTCAGGTGTCACAGCGCGGTGGGTACCGCAGCCGAAAATGACGGAGATGTTTTCGTCTCTAACCCCTGCCAAATAAAGCTCCGCGAGTACTGGTAGAAGCATTCTTTCACTTGGAGCTTTGCGGGTAGCATCATCTACGACTATGGCAACTTTGGACTCTGGTTTAGCTATTTCCAAAAGTCTTTTGCTTCCGATGGGTTCACTCAGCGCTCGTTCCACTTCAACTTTCTGGTCAGGAGCAGCTGGTATCTCTTTAGGCTCGATGGTTCCAAGTAGGTTGCGAGCTGGAACTCGGACGCAGACATCAGTTTTTCCGTAGGGAAGCCAAACATCAACCATAAAGATTCACGTTGCAGTTTAGATGTACTCGGTGTTAGAAACTATTAAGCCTTATCAAAACAAGGCTGCGGAAATTATCCGCTCACGCTTGCTTCTTGTTTTCTTGTAAACTAAAACTTCTGTCCTTTGGGTAATATATTATTCCAGAGCATACCTGCACTTCAGAGATCTGCTTTGCTTTGTTCGTCTTTTCTGCAATTACGTCGTTGATTTTTTGTTTAATCTCTGCCAATTCGGCTTCTGTTTTTGTCAGCTTAAGTTCTTCCAGCAAAACCTCTTTGGAATAATTTCCTTTCATCTTGCGGCGAAGAGCTCCTCCACCTATCTTTCGGTAACTATAACTGCCAAACAAATAAGGGGTGCTGCCAAAACCCATATCCCTTAAAGCTGCAGCAACCGTTGCTGGGAGTATATTCCAATCAGGGTAAGCCAGAAACTCATATGGCTCTGGTACATCGCCCTTTTTCTTAGGTTTGGGCTTTCTCCAAATCCACGGTTTATGATCAGGGAACTCAACTGACTCTTCACTTTCCGGTTCCACAAGAGACTTTATCATGCCCTGTTGTGGCTCAAATACATCGCTCTTTCGAAGAAGAAAACGAAGCGCATCTTGATCCGGGATTTTATTGGATTCAACCATTCCTAAACCGTTAAGCTTCTGCTCTTTCTGTATCCACTTCAGTGTTTCTTTGCCGCGTTCAGAGATAGATTTCTCTGACATACTTTCTCATCCTCTTTTACAACTTTAAAGTAATGCGTAACTTCTTTAAAACCAGAGTCGTATATAGATGTGAGGAATCAAGTTTGTCCATACAAAAAATACCTGAGGCCAACACGCTCTTCTTTGTTTGGTTCAATCAATATGCGGGCATCCTGATTAAAACCCCTACTAAAACATTAGCTATTGATCCTGTAGATATTAGACCAAAAGACTTCCCCGTGCTCGACGCCATCCTAGTTACTCATGAACACTACGATCACCTTGACCCCCCGCTTGTTGCTGCATTGCAAAACTCTACAGGTTGTAGAGTTATCGCGGACCAAGCCTCCGCTAAAAAACTTCAACTCAATATCCCTACCGACAAGCTTCAGGAAATCAAACCGGGGCAAGTTACTAAAATTGGTGGAGTCACAATCAAAGCAGAAAAATGTAACCACAATGCCCAAGCGCCAGTCACATATATAATAACCAGCGAGGACAACGTCAAAATGTACCACACAGCTGACAGTCTTCCTTTTCCCGAGTTGACGCTTTTGGCGCAGCGGGAAAAGTTCGACGTGGTCTTTTGCAGTGTTGGTATCGCACCAGGTCACAGTCCCGAAACCGGTTTTGAAATCGCGCGCTTAACAAATCCACCACTTGCCGTTCCTTACCACACCGGTTCCGTCCAGAGCCAAAATGAATTCGCTGAGCTGCTTAAACGAGATCTACGCAGAACTGCGTGTTTGATACCTCAGCAAGACCGAATATACCAAGTTTCTAAATTGACGTGAAAAAATGGAAATAGGGAAAATTGGGTTAGACAAAAAGAACCAGATGGCCAGCCTTCTCTTTAAAATTGGTGCAATTAAATTCGGGGTCTTTACATTATCCTCTGGTAAAGCCAGTCCATACTACGTTGATTTGCGGGTCATTCCCAGTTTTCCAGATGCTTTTAAAGAAATTTGCGATTTATACTCCCAAACCATCTCTGATCAAATTGGTCTGAAGAGCTTTGATCGTATTTCAGGTATCCCTCTTGCTGGCATATCTTTTGCATCTCAAATTGCTTATAATCTCAAAAAACCCTTCCTCTACGTCCGCAAAGGCATAAAACTCCACGGCAGAAAACGCCGTGTTGAAGGAATTCTGATTTCTGGCGACGAAGTACTTGTGATTGATGATTTATTAACGACTGGATTGACGATTAAAAACGCCGTAGACGCTATCCAGGCTGAAGGAGGAATTGTGACGGATTCTGTTGTGTTTTTGGACCGCGAAGAAGGCGGAAAAGAACTGCTGGAGCAGAACGGTGTGAATGTTCATGCGTTACTAAAAATCAGTGAGGTCGCAAAAATACTCTATATTGTTGGCGCAATTGAACAAGAAAGTTTCAAAACAATTTTAAAACAAGTTAAACACTAAACTGATTGCTCGTAAAAAATAAGATCGGTTTCTTCCAGTAGTGAATGCAATTTTTCTACGGCTGTATATACGTCCGGTTCCCGTTTCGCGCCTGTGCAGACTAGTTTACCGCTGGCAAAAAGTAGGATCACTACTTTGGGATCTTCCATTCGGTAAATTAATCCGGGAAACTGCTCTGGTTCATACATGGCATGCCCAAGGGTATATGCAGCTTTTTCTAGGTCTATCATTCCACCAAGTCCACCTGAAGCTACGATGTTCTGAATTTTCATTTCAGGTTTGCTAATGATGATGATACCGCCTTTTTTTAGTTCCTTAACCACTTTCGTGACGGCTCGTTTTGCTTCTTTCTCTGATTTAGCCCCGGTGCAAACCATTTTTCCGGAACTAAAAATCAAGGTTGCAGTTTTTGGACGTTTTAGCCTAAAAACTAGACCTGGGAATTGTTCAGGTCGGTATTCCACACTCGGATAGCCCTTAACAACTGAATTTAAGTCGACTTTTTGGTTTATTGTTGCAGAAGCGACCACGTTTTCAATGCTTATTGTCGCCTTCACTTTGGGCAATTATTTTCACTCCTTGCTTTTAACCCGCCTTTAAATATCATTTTATCGGAACCTTTCTTTATAAATACATCTATGATGGTTTGGTGCTCCCCTTTTTTGTTAAATTACCATTTTCATTGGTGCTTTAACATCGCAGGTCTTCGTTTTCGAAAATTTTGTAGAATATATTTAGCTTTCAAAAGACCGAATATTCTTTAAATTTGCAAATAGCTTTGAGCTATTTATTTTAAAAAAAACTATTATTAAAATCAGTTTACGGACTCGTATAAATATGGCACTGACATACGTTCATGTTGAGGAACATAAATATGAACGTAAAAACAAACGAGTGGTTTCCAAACGATTTAGCAACCAATGAATGGTTGAATAGTTTAAAGAAATCAACAAAGTCAAGTTATCAAACAATGTGGAGATATTTTCTTGAATACGTTGGTATGACAGGCGACCAAATTCTTGTAAACCGCAAAACAGACAAAGAATACTCTTGGGAGAAAAAAACTTTAACTTTCAAACCTTGGGTGATGGAAAACAAAAAACAAAGCTCAGGTTCAGGCGTTGTCGCTATAACTTCTGTTCGCTCCTTCTTTGCATACCACCGATTAGGCTTAGAGTTCAGAAACACCGAAAAGGCGAAATTAACTGAATATAAAAGAGTTCAAGAGGACTATCGCTTCAGCAAAGACGATTTAAAGAAAATGTGTGACCACGCTGACTTAACTGAAAAATACATCATTACGGTTGGCAAATCTTTCGGCTTGCGAGCTGGCGACTTCATTGGTTTAAGACGCGGTGATTTGGAAGCATACATTGACCGTGAATCGCCAATCAGCATAGGTGAATTATGCACTCAAAAGGAAAACGTTACTGCCTTTCCGTTCATAGACACAGACGCTAAACCTGTTGTGAAGATGTTTCTTGAGCAAATGAGCAGGGATGGACGCACAGATGCTAATGAGCGTATTCTGAAATATCGTGATGAAATTCAGCTTTCTCGAATTCTTCTGCGTGTAGCTGATAAGGCAGGGATAAAATACGGTAACAAGAACATACGCTTTCACTGTTTGCGTAAGTTTTTGATTGACCATTTAAGCAACTATATGTCTGAAAGCAAATGGAAACAAATTGTCGGTAAAACTGTTCCTGAAAGCGCATACGTTAGCCCCGACCAATTGAGGGAAGATTATCAACGTGCTATGGGCGAAACAACTTTCGTTAAATCTTTTGAGCAAGGTGATATGGAATTGATGGCTAAGAAACAAGCGTTGTTGATGCTTGCGAAACTGCAAGGTTTAAGCGATGGCGAAATGAAAACAATCTTTCGACAGAAATCCATTGTTCTTGGACGCGAACTTAACATTAAGGATGAAGTTGATGTTTTGGAAGAAGCAACAGAGGAAAAAATTAAAACGGTTAAACCAAAAGCTAAAGGTTGTACTGACGGCAAACATTGTCAGCGCATTGTGAACGAAAGCGAATTACCTGAACTGTTAGCTGACGGCTATCAGGTTGTAACTACGCTTCCAAGCGGGAAAATCGTTGTGAGTAACGATTAACCGTTATTCTTCTTTTTGTTTGTGTCGTTATTCGCAAAGTTTTCATCATATTCAAGCGCATTTCTGTCTATCTTAAACATCTCTATCAGGTTCTTTTCGTGAACCCCAATCTTATCACCGAGATGATGTTTTGAGCTTTCAGGTAAAATTGTTGAAACGAAAGAGCCTTTGCTTACGATGTCGAGCACCCTTTTTGACAATCTAAACAAACGTTGCCGTTTTACTCTTATTTCCTTTGAATGCTTCTTCTGTATCCATTCTTCATGGTCTTTGGCATTTATTTGCACTTTAAACAATGCCTCAAAAAAGGGTGCCATTGTGCGGTCATTAAACAAACCTTCCAATTCTGACTCAGGCAGTTTTTGAAGTATCATGGTAAGGTCTTCAATTGCTTCCCTAACGTCTATTCTTAAGCGATAGTTGTACGTATTTTGAGTGCCTTTATCGTAACCCGATTTGTCCTCGCTTAATACATATTTCTTCATGCCTTTTGATAACAAATGTTTCACCATGTACAATTTTTGTTCATTTTATGAAATAAAATGTACGATATTTGTCATATAAACGTTGTTCAATTGTATATCATGTAAAAAATGAAAACAATGAGGAATTAAAATTGTATGAAGAATTGACAAGCATAAACATCAAACGGGGAACCCTTGAACGGCTTAAATTGTTGTGTTCTCGGGCACTCACGTATGATGAATTTCTCAACAAATGCCTTGATTTATTCGAGCAAAAAGGGGGGAAGTAAAACGACAGACGAAAAAGACATTGAATTAGTAATAATACATCACAGAATAGGCTCAGCAACCATTTCCCGTTATAACGAATCAGCCGTTCAACTTGCATACAAGGCAGGGAACGCAACCAAGGAAGAATATGAAGCAGAGCTAAAGAGGCTTCAGGGAGAAGCGACACGGGATAATGAGAAACGAGAAGTTAAGTTATTTTTGAATTTGGGAGACAAAATTGCAGGCAATCACACTTACAACAATTCCGAAGACATCGATGAAATAATCAAAACATATGCCAACACGCTGAAATTTCGGGAATTAACAAAAGATAGCGAAAACGAACGTTCAAAAGTCGATGGATACATCGAAGCCATACAATTTCGCTTAACAACAATACTTAGTGAAGAAACAAAGAAGAAAGCTGAAAAACACGAAACAATTGAAATTCAAAATGGCAACGGCATTGAACTCATCTCATCATCGGATTATCCTTACCGAGAAAAGTTGGCTAAAGCTGAAATCGCTGTTCTTGAAAAGGCAATAGTTATTCGCAAACGCCGAATTGCAATCTATGAAGCCGAAATTTCTAAAAGACAAAACAGCCCACGAATCAAAGAAATAAAAACCAAGCTGAAAGAGATAACCAAAAAAGCTACAACTATTCGACCAATCGTTGTCCAAGCTAACCGTGAAGCATGGAAGACCCTTCAAAATGGAGCGCCCAGCATTCAATTGGCAAAAACATTCTCGGATAATCTGGAAGAATTTCACGACCTCCAACGACAGTACGAATGTCTCCTTTCCCAGCTTCAATTTCTAACCAATGAAACGGCAAACGTTCCATTTCCATCACCCCTAACAACCGACGAAATCTCTTCGAGACGTTACGTGGAACAAGCCATAAGACGCTCAGGCTACGGAAAGGAGGTGCATTAGCTTCAGCTTTAGTAAAGTCTAAACACTCCCGAAAAGGGAAACGGTTGAGGTCATTTTTCCTCATCGACTCCTCAGTTTCGTTCTGGCTTCAATCGTTTGCTTCGGGAAGAGTGTTTGACAAAGCTAAAGCAAAACAACATGAGGTAATACAATATGGAAAACACAAAAAATAAAACGCTAATAATCATAGCCAAAAACGACTTCGCAAAACAACTCAACCTTCCAATCACAAAGTTATCCGAAGAACTGTTAGATGAAAACTTTGTTAAGCTAATCTTCGAAGGCAGTGAATCGGAGATAGATAAAATCTGCTTTGACCTCTGCACAGAAATGGTAGGGAAGTTGCCCTCTAAACGAGAAATCATGGTGATTGCTGACGAGAAAGGCATAATCTACGATGAACGCCCAAAAGCAAAACGGAATTGCGTAATTTCTCCGCTACAAAATATTGAGGAATTATTATGATGGGACGATGTTTGAAAATATTACGTGAAGCACGAACAAACCCAGCAATGCAGAAGGCAGGCATTGTTTACGACTGGGCGACCCATCTGCAAGGGGAAGCCATCAAGGATGCAAGCGAGAACTTCTACATGACTGACGACGCTAAACGCTTGATATTCATGCTATCGCACTCTAATGAAGGCTTCATAGGTGTAATAGGTCTTCAAGGCATAGGCAAAAGTCGAACGTTAGAAATGCTGGCTAACCATTTTAAAGCGAAAGGAATCAAGACGCTGTTTTTCCGTTGGCTTCCTGACTGGGAAACAAGGTTAAGGGAAAAAGAAGCCCAATTCATGAATGAAGGCAAGACCATAATCGAGAGATTGCCATATGCTTCAAACATAGCCTTCCTTTCAAGCTTCAATATGATATTCATTGACCTTCCAGACTACAACAAGAAAAACAAAGATGCCATGAGCAAGGACTTGCGAAGCATAGAAAGTATATGGAAACAGATAGCTGATTCGAGAACATCGGAAAGTGCTACAAGGACAGAAGGCACCATAATAACCGAATACGATGTGTTCAAGAAAGCAACTTTGCCGACTTTTGTTTTAGGCATACAAAAAGAGATGTATGCAGGGCATTTCTTTCTCGGAAAAATGATTGCTGTTGAACTTTCACCGATGAAGCCCTATGAAATGGTTGAAGCATACAAAAGCAAATGGGGCAACACAGAACCATTTACTGAAGACGCTTTGCTGTTAACTGCACAGTTAAGCAGAGGCATATTCAGACGTTACTTGAAGTACATAAAAAGAAGCATTGAAGCCACAGCTTTAAGCGATAACATTTTCCCGATAACATCAGAGATAATCAAGAAGGAAATAACCACAAAGCAATTAGTCGCTGACATGGATTTAGAATTGACAGATTTATTCCAGAACAATAAAGAGCATAAAGAAATGGCTGTTAAAACTTTGCATCTGTTGAGAGAAAAGCAATCGAATCAAAAAGAAATCGCGGAATATCTCAACATCGATGAAGCTACTGCATCTCGACTAGTCAAGAAACTTGAAGCATATCATTACATCAATAAAGAACGCGGTTCAGGTACAGAATGGCTGATAACTTTGGCACAATAGCTCCTTATTTTTTCTTTTTATTTTTTATTTGGAATTGCGGAATTACAGGTTTATGCATTTCATCAAAGGGTTTTGTAATATAGGAAGAAATATCGTTCAAACATTTTTACAAATAACATCCTCCCTTTCAATAGTTGACAAGAATTCCGTAAATGTGAAATTCCGCAATTTCGGAATCATGGTGTCGAAGCTGTGACAGCATAACTGTTTTTTGGAATTGCGGAATTACAATATTAGGGAATAATTTGGCTTGTATGAAGAGGAACCTTTTTGTTAAATTGTATAAACGTTTTTTCATATGACTCCCTTGATAATGTAGCGTTGAATTCCGTAAAAATGAAATTTCGCAATTCCAAAGTTATTCCAGCAATTCTGGATTTTTGAAATCTGAAATTTCACCATTGGTACTTGCGACGGTAAGGCAAAGTTTTCGCACCTTATTCGACCTTAAACGCTCGCGCGTTTTAAAGCATCAATTCTCAAAAGACTTAACCCATGATTCCCTAATTCTTGTACGAGACAGCTTCAACGATGTTTTAGTGTAACAGACTCAAAGCAAGCCCTAAACAGTCAAGACGGGTTAAATCAGCGCCTAAATATTGTACATGTATGGTGAATCATATGTCAAAAACACCCAAAACAAAAACCTCAAAAACTAAAACCCAAAACGCAAAACTGAATTTCTCAACTGAACAGCTTATAACAGCCGTTCAAAACGTTGGGCATCCTGCATCATCGCGCGAAATCAGCGATAAATTAGGCATTAAAGACGCTGACCAAGGACGCGCCTATATTCGAACAAAAATGGCAACGCTGAAAAAGGAGGGCAAAATCGCATACGTTAAACCAGCCGAAAAAAGTCGATGCAATCACCTTTATGCGGTCGCTAATGTCGTCTCTGAGGCAATAAAAGCCCCAGCACAATAAACCTTTTTTTCTTTCTTTTTTTTGTCGAATTATCGCAAAGTTTTCATTTTATCACTCAGGCTTTCGATAGCAAAATCCTGAAAACTTTGAAAATGTTTTAATCGGCTTTAATCCTTAATTATTATGGGCGAAAACATGCCAACATTCATGTGTACCAAATGCGGTCGCATTGTGAAAGCTGATTATGAAATATGTTGCACTCATTCCGCTGTGTGCAAAGGAGAGAAAGCTCCTGAATGTTGCAGTCAACCCATGATTGAGTCAATAGATGATTAGTTTAACAGTCGCTCAGGAAATCGTTTAAACCTAATCTGATTCGCTTCTGAGGTTGTTGTACTTTTCGAGGTCAATCCGAAGTAAGATAACATCGTTATCTGTTACGCTTATGAATGAGGGCTTGAAGTGATTAAAAATGCGTTTTATTGATTCATAAACGATGTTTTGCGTCAGATTGTGCAACATGATAAAGCGTCTTTTGCACCGTTCAAACGCAGACAGCGACCAACAATTAACATTAATCGTTGATACATTGATAGCATAATGCCTAAAGCTCCTCAAATCATCCGCATTTCAGCGTTTATCGGAGAAATTTTGCTCGTTTTCTTTCGACTTGGGATGTTAAAAGTGCGAAAATTCTGGATATTGATGCTTTTGAAAGGTGAGCTTCTATGCTTTTCTTAACGTAGCTTTCCGACGCAAAAGAAAAGAAGGATTAAGGCGCAACCGCAAACAGAAACCGATAAAGTGCTTCATCTATCGCAATTTTTCAAGCTTAACCTCTTTCAAGGTAACTCTACCAAAACTTGTAGCTAAATAATATTATTTGATTGTTTCAAAAACAACTCAGCAATTTTTTCAGCATTATTTTTCAGGAAAGAGTCGATTTCAACCTTGTCCTCAAACAATGTTGGTCTCCATAATTGAGAGACAATCGCATTTGATACAGAGAACAAAGCATAATCTTGTTCAGTTAATTCAGTTAAAATAGGCTCTCCATGAATCTTGTTTCGTGCGTGTCTCGCTTTATCCAATACTTTGTAAGAGAAATCTTGCAGGATACCTTCAGCATGAAGATAATCTATTTTCTTTTTGAAACTCCATCTATTAATTTCTCTAAATTTCTTTGCGTCAATTTGATTAGCGAATTTTTCTTCCTCGCCCTTATTGGGAATGATTATCTCTTTTGTTTTGAATACACCTTTCTGTTTCATAGCCATCTGAGTGATTTGGTTTTCGACCCACAGCCAATCATTCAGAGGTTTAGCTAAAAATTCCTTTATGTTTGGTTCAATCAATGCTTTGTAATACTGGAAACATCTTTCGCAAAAATTCAACTCTGCAAGATTTTTAAGCTCCTTAATTTTGTTCATGGTTATCGCTCAGTTGACTTTGCGACTTAGATGTTGATTTCTTCAGGTCTCAAACTTGTTTTCTTGTTCCAACAATCTTTTCTCATTGCAAAGACAGTTTTGGCATAAGTTATGTTGTTAGGTGTTAGAATAAACTGTTTTAATGATTTGATTACATCATCTGAGGCAAATAGAAGGCAGTTGTAAAGTTCGGTTTCAACCTCATTTTTTACGTCTTGCATGTTCTTCAAATCGGGTCTATGTAATTGCATGTATTTCAAATCGTCTGGTTTTAGCAATACTTTCATTTGGAGTACCATTGCCTTGTACCGCATTTCTTTGTACTCTTGTTCTCTAAACGCTATTTCCTTTCTCTTGTCGAAAACGTATGTTAAGCAAGCTGTGACGACGCTTGCAGTTCCCACAACACCGAGAACAGAAATCACAATCTCTTCATAGACCATGCTTGATAGTCAACTAATTAACGTTTAAGTTTTTGCATGTTAACCTGAGTTAATCTGCTTTTCAAATTTTTTCCATTCTTTAACCAACGGCTTAATTTCGCTGTCAAAGTTTGCAATGTGTTTCTTTCGAAACTCCTTGTAAAGTTGTTCTGTTAATTCGCGAACCTTTGTTTCTTCGTGTAAACCTGATTTGTGGAGAAGTTCATGAATTACTGTTCGAATTGAACCATTGATAACGTATCCTCTCAATCCCACATTCAGATAAGGCTCAGATTTATTGTCAGAAAATATGCAGTCGGGAAAAATATCAACCAAAGGTTTCTTTTTCCATGCACGTCCATATAACTGCTGGTCAAGGATTCTTCCTTTCGTGGTAATTCCAAATATCTTGCTTCTGTTAGAAGGCAAGCGCATGACTCTTATCTCAATTTTATCGCTGCTTAGATTTTTGGTAAGCTCTTGCAAGAAGCCACAAACCGAGTCCACGTTTAATGCTTTGTATATTAACTCAGTAAATTTTGAATAATATTCAACCTGTTTTGGATGATAAACATTCAGGGCAAAATTAGGAACGGATGCGAGCCTAATTGCAATTTTATCATTGACATTTTTCGCTTCTTTCCAAATCTCATCCATATTTGATACTCAGTTTATTTGGCTTTAAGTTTTTGCATCGCAGGCTTTCGTAGTGTAAAAACTTAAATCATTAACTAATCATACAAGGACAAGAGTGAATAGATAATGGTTCGTATATTTATCGCGCACAGCAGTAAAGATGGATGGTTAATCGACACTGTTGTTTCAAACTTGAAACTTATTCCAGTTGAGCCATATCTTGCAAAAGTAGAAGACCCCACACCGTTTCCTTTACCCAAAAAATTGGATGACGCAATAGAAGCTTCTGAAGCAGTTTTTGTATTTTGGACGGCAAACGTAGCAAACAACCAAGATACAAGAGATGTGGTTAACTGGGAAATTTCAGCCGCTTATCACAAAAAACCTCGAAAGGAAATTTATGTTTTTGCAGAAGAAGGTGTTCCCGTTCCTTTAATGATAAGTTATACGACAGTCTATGCTACTTTTGACCCCATGAATCAAGAGAAGTTAAATGAATTGGCAAATAAAGTTCAAGAGAAAGCCTATTGTATAAAAGATGGCGCAGACAAAGGAAGGCTCGCTGCATTCATAGTTATGGGACTTTTGGGTCTATCAGTTTTAGTTCTCGCATCGAATAACAAGTAATCGTTAACAATTTTGCCTTTCTTTAAACCCCACAGGCAATTTTTATTCCTTCGGTAACAACTTGGGTTAATGTTGGAATCAACCAGTTTGCGTTTTGTTTAATCCATTTCCATGATTGTTGGATTATCCCTGCATCAGGTTCAGCTTTATTGAGTTCCTCTTCCAATGCTTTTGTTTTGACTTTTATTTGCTCCTTTAATTCAGGAGCTAAACTTTGTTCTTTTTCAATTTTTTCATAAGCTTCCTTGAAAGCATCTGATATTTGCTGATGGAAAATAATGGTTGAATGATTATTTGCTTGAATTATAGCGCCGTAATTGTTACCTTGCACTTGAATTGTTGTATTATTTATAAAAGGAAATTCGCTTTTGTAAGAATCCTTGTTTTCGATAACATCAATGCCATAGGCTGTTATATTTGCGCAATGCCAACCGTCCATTGCAGTTATGAGTTCAACTAATCCCTTTTCTTGAAGATAGAACATGTTAAAGTCAAGTTGTTTTTGGGGAACCCCTAACGCTTGAACTATATTTTCTTTATTGGTGACATCCCTTGGATGTTCTTGCAATTCCTTATGAAGAAAATCTAAAATAATAACTCTTACTTGGTCGTTAGATGGAGATATAGACATATGATTTCCCTCTTGATTCCCAATTGTTAATACGGAATAATGGTTTTAAATTTTTGCACTAACAAAAACTCGAACGTGTAAATAATCTGCCTTTTAACATCTTATTCGTTTGATAACGATTATATCAAGCATCCCTGCATAGATATTTCAGACGCGGAAAGGTGAACGGAGCATGTGTTGTTCATGTTTGTGTTCCTCAAAATACAGCGTGAAACCGCTTGTTCCGTTCATCCCGAAAAGCATGGATAAAGGTGTTAACGATTGAAGGCTGTATGGTTCGGTAAGAAAGAAATCAAGGAATCCATGAAATGCGCGATTTGCGACAAAGTTTTCGCAGAGGGTTTTGTTATTGAACCTGAAAGCCAAGAAGATGTTAAGCGATTACAGAAACGCTTTCCGTTTGTTACAGACAAGCATCATTCGGTTTTTGTAGATTTGGATTGCTTTTACATAAATTTCAGCAGTAAAACAATGATGTTCAATTCCAAAGGCGTTAAGGTCATTAAGCGTGAAGGCTATCCGTTAGGTGATTTATGAGTCATAGAACCGTGGAATCTAAAAGGTTAATCCGCAATCGTCAACACTATTCGGAGTTATGAGTAACGTGTCAATCTTTCCTCCGATTGTTGGAAGATGCAAGTTGCTAAGCCTGTAAAGTTCAGACATGGTTTTAATTTGAAATCGCAACCATTCGGCTCTTTCTTTTAGGTTTCTTGATTGCGGTATTGTGAGTCCACCATATTGAGATAAACCTTGCAGGAATTGCCCAATATGGTTAAAAAGCGCAGCGTAAATTGTAAAGTCGCCATTTCGAGTTAGATATGCTTGCCCTTGAGCAAAAACTTGTTGGGTTAAATTTGGAGGAAGGTCGTGGTTTGCATTGATGATGGTTGGGTCAATATGGGTTCCTCTTGCCTCCAACGCCTGACTTCTGCCATTATGAATATGATAAAATGTTGGGGTTTGATGACCTTCGTATTCTACAAAACCCGCAAGATGAAAACCAATATTTCCTAATGGTCTTTGAACAGCATCTATTGGGTCAACATAATTTCTTATCCGATTTTGTAATAATGTAGCAAAATCAGAAAGAGAATTGTAGTTTGTCCTTTCAGATTGTATGAAGTCACGCAACCAAACATCAATATCGATTTTTTGGTCGTGTTCGATTGTCAATTCAGCTAATCCCCAAATGGCTATCCCTGCATTTAATTTCTCAATTACTTGTAGTTTGTTAACGCCCATCAAAACCCTGTATTGTCGGTCACCATGAGCATTAATAACTGGGATTGTAACAGCGGAATCAGCCGCCATTGCTATTCCAAAATTTGAGACTTCAGTGAGGATTAATGTCATTTTAAAGACCTTGATAGTTGCAATTAAACTGTTTTAGCTTTTAGATTTTGCCCTAAGTTAATTATGCCAATTAATAGCGCTTTATGTAAAACTAAAAACTGATTTTAATTATCGGGTATTTTAAAAAAAGAAAAATAGAGAGTGCTCAATCCTGAGGCACTGTTCGTTTTTAGATTTTTTGTTTGCTTAGCACTTCGCGGAATACGTTGCCGCATTTGGGGCATTCATAGAGGCCGATTTCGAGTTGCATGCGTTTTCCAGCTTTGTCTGGGCGGCCTGCCATTTTCCATGTCTTTTTTGGCTTCGATACGTCGGTTCCGCATTTTGGACATTTAGCCATTTATTTTCCTCCGTAATATCGCTTTGATGCCATTCGGCTGATTGCATAAAAAAGTTTCCATATTTTTCCGATAGATATTTTTTAGTTCATCATGGAGATTAAACAGCTTTATGTAAACATCATCGAAAAAATGTTAGGGAAATGTGGAAACTATCCATTGAAAGGTTCTGTATTCATCAGGAACAGCACCAATAAAACAGCTAAAAAATTAGAAATGAAAAGTGCCTCTCTAATTTGTCATCTGCAACTTTTCTATCCAACATTTTTATAGCACTACCTAAAGCTATTCTTTTAACCAATCGAGGAATAATTTGTATTGCAGGTAACTTCTGAGAGCTCTTTTGAAATTCTTGTGAAGCCAGTACGGAGGCTTATTGAGCAAAGGGGCTTCTCTAAACCTACTGAGCCTCAAGAGAAAGTCATCCCTAAAATCCTTGAAGGCAAAAATGTGCTTCTTATTTCCCCGACAGCTACGGGAAAAACCGAGGCGGCTTTTCTTCCTATTCTTAGTATGCTTCTCCAGCAACCTAAAACGCCTGGCATAAAAGTTCTCTATATTACTCCGCTTCGTGCGTTAAACCGCGATTTGCTCGAACGGTTACAATGGTGGTGTAATAATCTCGATATCAAATTGGCAGTTAGGCATGGCGATACTGAGCAAAAAGAACGTACTCGCCAAAGTCAATGCCCACCTGATATCCTAATTACCACCCCAGAAACTCTCCAAGCTATCCTGTCAGGTTGGTTGCTGCGTCAGCATCTTCAAGCTCTTAAATGGGTAGTGATTGATGAAGTGCATGAGTTAGCTGATAGCAAACGGGGCAGTCAACTCTCACTGGCTCTGGAGCGGGTTCGTGGTCTAATTGGCAAGGACTTCCAAATGGTCGGCTTATCGGCTACAGTGGGTAGCCCTGAAAAAGTTGCGCAATTCCTTGTCGGAGTCAATCGTATAGTCGAAATCGTACGTGTCTCTGTGGCAAAAATGGTGAAGCTCTCAGTTATTTATCCACAGCCCACCGAGGAGGACATTGGTTTTGCAGGCAAAATCTACACTCATCCCGAGGTGGCGGCACGACTACGTATTATCCGCGACTACATGACCAAACGCAAATCCGTGTTGTTGTTTACGAATACTCGATCGGTTTCCGAGGTTTTGGCTTCCCGATTTAAAGTTTGGGATATGGACTTCCCTATTTCTATTCATCATGGCTCTCTTGCTAAGCCTTCACGAATAGCGGCGGAAACTGGACTCAAACGTGGTGTACTTAAGGGGCTGATTGCGACTAGCAGCCTTGAACTTGGTATCGATGTGGGCCACATTGATTTGGTCATACAATATATGAGTCCGCGGCAGGTATCGCGGCTTATTCAACGAGTCGGTCGAGCAGGTCACACCTATGGCAACCTTTCAGAGGGCATAATAATCGGCATGGACTCCGACGACACCCTTGAAGCCTTGGTTATTGCTAAGCGTGCTTTACAGGAGCAGCTTGAGCCAATCTCGATACCTGACAAACCCTATGATGTCTTGACACATCAAATAGCCGGGTTGCTGCTTAAAAATCGCCGGTTAACTTTTGGGGAAATCCTGGGGATATACAAAAACGCCGCTCCCTTCCAGAACCTAACAATTGATGATATTGAAAAAATCATTAAGTATATGCACCAACGTTTTCCACGACTGGCTTGGGCATCATTTGAAGACAAAGTGGTTTTGCGTCCTCAACGCAGTAAGGCGCTGTTTGAATATTATTTTGATAATCTATCGATGATTCCTGAAGAGAAACAATTCCTTGTCATCGACGAAACAGCAGATTCCTCCATAGGAGTGCTTGATGAGGCATTTATGGCGGAATATGGTAAGCCAGGAACCAAATTCATCATTCGCGGAAGCCCATGGCAAATAATTCACGCTACCGAGGACAAAGTATACGTGCGCCCCGTCGAAGACCACACAGGTTCGATACCGAGTTGGATAGGCGAAGAAATCCCAGTACCTTATGAGATAGCTCAAGACCTTGCTGAAATCCGAGGTTTTGTCGAAGCGCAATCTCATAGAGGCGCCAGTGCTGAACAAATCAGTACCGTACTCTCGGAGCGGTATCCCGCTGATGCTCAAACCATTCAACATGCAATATCAGAAACTCTTGAGCAGGTCCACAGTGGTTTTCCAGTGCCCACCCGCGAACGGATTGTCGTAGAAGAATGGGGTGAATTCATCATTATTCACTCGAACTTCGGTTCATTAGTTAATCGGGCGCTGGCGCAGCTACTTGGGCAGGTGCTCTCGGATAAGCTGGGACGCGGTATCGTGGTGCAGCATGATCCATACCGGATTTTTGTTCAAATTATGAGTGCAATGTCTGCCGAGCGACTGGTAGATGTGTTAAAGGAAATCAAGGACCTACCTGAAGCAGCTATTCGGAGAACCTTAATTGACTCTGCGGTGAAAACTGGGCTATTTAAGCGTCGTGTCATCCAAGTCGCTCGCAGATTCGGCGCGCTCAAAAAATGGGCGGACTTTAGTAATGTAAGCCTTCAAAAAATTATCTCCAGTTTCGAAGGCACACCCATCTATGAAGAAGGTCTCAAAGAAGTTTTTAATAAAGATCTTGATGCCGACGGTTTAGTAAAGGTTCTGGGGCGATTGCGTGAAGGTGAGGTGCGGCTTCAGATAGTTAATACAGCCGGGAACCCGACTCCTGTGGCTCGTGTTGGTATTGAACGGGTGAGTATGAAAACTGACCTAATCCCGCCTGAACAGATGCGGGCTGTCTTAGTCGAGTCTGCAAAGGCAAGGTTGCTTAATGAAACAGGCACTTTCATCTGCACTAACTGTTGGGATTACATGGCGATGATACGCATAAAAGACCTCCCGAATAAACCTATATGCCCAAGATGTGGTTCCAACGCTATTGGTATGCTCAAAGTAGAGGAAGAGAAGGCAATTAATCTACTTGATAAGAAGGGTGAGCATTTGGCTAAAAATGAGGAGAAAATGCGTGTTCAAGCTAAAAAATCGGCGGATCTTATTGAACAGTACGGTAAAGTTGCAGCGGTAGTGTTGAGTGCACGAAGGCTTTGGGCTTCTGATGCGACAGGGGTTTTAGAAAAGGAACAAAATCTCTCTGACCACTTCTATGAGCTTGTTTTGGAAGCAGAACGGAAAGCTCTCAGTAAACGCTTCCATTAACCCTGCATATTGGATATTCTTGCCTCAATCGTTTTTACATTATCTTTTTAAGTTAAGACTTATTTATTTCTGGTTATTTGCCTGCTATGTTCTTAGGAGAATGCATCTTTGGAGATAAGCCGAAAAAACCTGCGCAAAGAAGTACTGGAACGGATCAAATTCATGAAGACCTGCGTTATGGCACGGGAACTCTGCTTAATTGTGCGAACAAACAGGGCAATTCTGGAGCCACAAGACGTAAAGGATGTTTGCGAATACATCTCTACTTTATGCAGTAAGGAAGGCTGCAGTGAACCCAGCGAACTTTGCTCTAAAGCTGCATATGCGATAGGTACATCAGATGAAGAGAAATACCTTGATTTGTGTGTTCAGAGCTGCGCGAAATGTGGAGAAGCAAGAAGACCACAACCTAAAAGAGACGCTTATGTAGCATAACAGGAAAATATCCTTGGTTGGGGATAAAAAATATGTTTATAGCGCCCTTTGTTCCAAGTCCAAGTAGCGTTGTAGAATACATGCTAAAACTCGCTGGTTTAAAGTCAGGCGAGGTATTATTTGATATGGGCTCAGGCGATGGAAGAACCGTGATTTTTGGCGCAAAAAACTTTGGCGCACGCGGCGTAGGTATTGAGCTGCGCGAGGATTTAGCTAAGAAGGCACTGGGAAATATTTATGAAAGTGGGCTTGAAGACCGGGTAACTATCATAAACGATGACATGTTCAATGTGAACTTAACCGCTGCAGACGTAGTCTATCTTTACTTAACCACAAGTGCAAACGAGAAAATCAAGCCCAAACTCGAATTAGATCTAAAAAAAGATGCCCGAATAGTGTCTCATGATTATGAGATAGTGGGGTGGCGGCCTGAGAAAGTAACGAATTTTTGTGAAAACCCCGTGCTGGGTTATCCTTCGCACACGATTTACCTATACCGAAAACCTTAGCTGGAAAACTCTTTAGATTAATTCTTGTAGTGCACTATTCAATATTCATATTTGAGTTATTTTTTGTCAGCTTTTTTTTAATTGCGCACAAGAGCCCAAATCTTGCTCTTGCACCTAAGGATTTAATATTTAAGTTTCCTGGTATCATAGAACTTTCATATAACAACTCTTCAATGTGATCGATTACGCATTAGTTTTATTCTTAAAAGCTTTTATGTTTTAAAATAATTAATTGACCACTCTTTTTTTTAGAAACAATTACATAAATCATGAGAGAGTATCTTTTTTATGTAATTGTTTTCGATATTCTTTATATCTGCCCCTTTTATATTTCCCCATGCCACATTCAAGACACCTGACGGAAACTAAATCTTCTTCCAGGTGAGTACTCTCACAATAAGGGCAGCTTGACCATAAAACTGTATTCAAGCCTTTCACGACTTATTATTCATATATTATAATTCGTTTGCCTTATTTGAGCGTTTAGTTGTTTCTTTTTCATGCGTTATATGCAATAAACAATGTCTATTGCTAAAAAAATTCGCGCGAAAGTTCTTCAGTTTTTCTTCAAAAAACGAGATATAACATTTTAAGGTTATAACGAGGGTCTTCGGGGTCAATAGGTTCCTGTAGAGTTTCTTTTGGTAGTTTAACCGGTGTAAAGCTATCTTCCGGCGTTGATTCGATGCGATGAGACCCATAGTTGCCAAAATAGTTTTAATCAGAAATAATTTAGATTGTTCTCAAAGTAGCGTTAAGTTATTTAGGTCGTTTGGCTTAAACCAGAATCATCTCTTTACTTGGGGAACCTGATATGGCTAAAGCTAAAGTTGGCGTTTCAATGCTCTACTGTCTGGGAGACCCCTTCAACCGCATGGTTAAGCGATTGGAGAGAATGGACACCAAATATATCGAAATTCTTGACGACGGCACTCATGACCTGAACAAAGTCCGAGTGACTCAGCTCAAAGAAGCCGCTAAATCTTACGGCTTAACCTATTCATTACATGCTCCCTTCGCCGACATCAATATCGGCTCACCAATAAAGTCTATGCTATCTGCCACCATGAAGCGGCTAAAACAATCTCTTGCAAACGCCAACGCTATAAATGCGAAGATGTGGGTTTTTCATCCGGCACAGCGTACCGGGATCGGTCAGTTCTATCCAGATGCCGACTTCAAAGTTATGTGCCAGAGTATTAAGCAGCTCTACTTGTTAGGCGAGGAATATGGAGTAAATTTAGCACTGGAGAATTTGCCGCATAAATACTGGTTCTTGATGAGTACACCCGCCGAGTTTATGCGGATGTACAAAGAAACGAATTTGCCCATAGGTATAACTTTGGATTTAGGGCACGCTCATCTGGAAGGACAAATTGAGCCATTCATTAACCGGCTCGCTGACAAGATCGTACATATCCATGCTAGCAACAACGATGGTAGCGACGATCAGCACAACGGTGTATGTGATGGTACGATTGATTATGTGGGGTTTGCAGAGTCGCTAAAGAAAATTGGATACGACAAAACTGTCGTGGTGGAATCTGTGCGTGGTGTTCCAGAAAGTATTGCTAAACTTAACGAGTTACTCTTTTAGAGGGACCTCAATTTCCATGCCGTCTTCGGCAAGGATGCTGTTTTGAAACACTTTTTTCGCTTCTTCTAGAAGAGCCGTGGCGTCGGGGTAGCGTGCACTGATGTGAATGAGTACCAGCCGCTCGGCGCCTGCAGCTTTTGCCTCTGTTGCTGCTTGGGTTGGCGTTGAATGCCCATCCGTTGCTGCCCTCTCCGAAAGATCGTTATCGAAGGTGCAGTCATGTATCACTAAATCCGCATTTTTGGCGAACTCTGCGAAGGCATAGAAGGGTTTTGTGTCTCCTGTATATACTATTTTTCTTCCAGGACGTATCGGACCCATTATTTCGTTCGGCGTAACAGTTTTTCCATTTGGAAGAATGACTGATTTGCCTCCCTGCAGTTTAGACCACAGTTCACCTTCAGGAACCCCTAATGTCAAAGCCTTTTTTGGGTAGAATCTTCCTGGGCGTGATTTTTCAATGAGCGCAAAGCAGTAGCCATCTATAGCGTGGCTGGATTTGATGGCTTTAATTTGGAATTCTGTTTCATCGCAGACTAACCCCTCGCATTTGATTTCATTGATTTCAAGAGGGTAGTTTAAGCTGAAATTCAGTGTTTCTTTGGCGCATGATAGAAAAGCGGCGAGCCCAACTGGACCATAAATCTCAACAGATTCTTTTCTATCCATCAATGCCATCGTCTGGAGAAGGCCAGGTAAACCCAAAACGTGGTCGCCGTGCAGATGAGTTATTAGAATTTTCATTTTCCGGTGAAAACTCACTTTTGCTCCCATCATCTGTCGCTGTACACCTTCTCCGCAATCAAACATCCACTGATTACGTGGACATTGCACAATCACGGCTGGTAGACTACGTTTTATTGTGGGTACGCTGCCGCTGGTTCCAAGAAACACCACTCGTATACTCATGCGCTCACCTTCTCTAACACTAAGATTTCCCGCGTCAGTGTCGAATGGACATAGGCAAAGTAAGATTTAACCTGCCTAAAGCCATCTCTGAACCAAGGCGGGATATGTTTAATGTTTTGGGAAAGGCTATACAAATAAGTTTGCTCGTTTACTCTTCATTATACCAAAGCGACCCATGATAATCATGTCTCGAAAATAAGCAGAATTTGTGTGCAAATTGCCATGTGTATCAAATTCAATTTAATCAAACAAACTAAAGTAGGGATAGAGTGTAATTGATTCTAAATAGAGAAGCAGTTCAAAACTTTCGAAGACCAGACAAAATTATGCTTTCGTTGCTGACTATGCAAAAACGGAGCCCTTAGGTGTAAGCTTGTGCTTGAGTACTAACAAACGTTGCTGTTGTTGTATTGAACGAAGCTTAAAAAGAGTAGTTTACGACTTATGAGTCGAACCAAAATGCAGGTTTAAGAATTTTTCTGATATCTGTCGCTGCATTAAGTTGTGTTCTTATACTGCGGATCTGTGTATCTTTAGTAATTTAACGGTGAAGCCTAAGAATGTCAACTGATGTTTTAACCGGTGAATGGGAAAAGGCTTTCAGTGGCGACCGAACACAGTTCAATTTGTTTTTTAATAAAATGCTCGATGGCTTTGCATACCATATAATTGTCGTCGATAAGTCGGGAAAACCAGTTGATTACATTTTTGTTGAAATCAATCATGCTTTTGAAAAGATGACCGGTCTTAAAAGAGAGCAACTTATAGTCAAGAAAGTAACAGACGCCCTTATCGGTATTGAGAAGGACCCGACAGACTGGATTAACGTTTATGGCAAAGTTGCGCTAACTGGGGCGCCCATTAAATTTGAGAATCATGCGGAGCCTTTGGATAAATGGTTTAAAGTTTCAGCTTACTGTCCTGAAAAGGGATATTTTGTCGTTTTATTTGAGGATATTACAGAACGCAAGAAAGGCAGAAGAAGCGACTGCAAGGCAAGCTGAGCTTATTGATCTTAGTCCTAATGTTATAATTGTTAGAAGGTTGGACGGTACTAGTGCTTTTTGGAGTAAGGGTGCTGAGAAACTGTATGGTTGAAGTAAAGACGAAGCTGTTGGACAAGTTATCCACACATTGTTAATGACAGAATTCCCGCAATCACTAGAGGAAGTTCTTAAAGAGCTTAAATTGGACGGTAAGTGGTCAGGTGAAATCAGCCATAAATGCAAAAATGGAGATAAAGTTTTTTGTGCAGAGTTATTGGTTGGGCAAATTTAATGCTCTAGGCGAAATTATGGAAATATTGGAATCAAATGTTGATATAACTGAACGGATTCGAATGCAGGCTAAGCTTGAAGAGTCCGCGGTTTTGGTTAAAGAATATGCTAATCAAATGGAGGAGCTTGCAAACAAAAGAGTGCAACAGTTGAAGGCGGCGGAGCGTTTAGCTGCTATCGGTGCGACCGCGGGCATGGTGGGGCATGATATTCGTAACCCGTTATAGTCTATAACTGGCGAGTTATTTTTAGCTAAAACAGATTTAGCCTCAATTCCTGATGGTGAAGAAAAAAATAATTTAAAAGAGAGCTTATCAGAAATTGAGAAGAACGTTGATTACATTAACAAAATTGTAGCTGATTTGCAGGATTTTGCTAGACCTCTTAAACCTGATTTAGGGGACATTGAGCTGAAACTTATTATTGACCAGTTATTAAAGGAAAAAAGGTTGCCCGGTAATATTGAAGTTAGCGTTGAAGTTGAAGCCGGTGCAGGGAGATTTGTCTCTGACTCTACTTTTATAACTCGTATATTGAACAATTTAGTGAATAACGCGGTTCAAGCTATGCCCAATGGCGGAAAACTATTCATATATACTTACAAGGAAGTAAATGACACTGTCATATTAGTCAAAGATTCAGGTGTCGGAATTTCTGAAGCCGTAAAAGGAAAATTGTTTACTCCAATGTTTACGACTAAGGCGAAAGGTCAAGGGTTCGGGTTAGTTGTTGTTAAACGTATGAGTGAAGCGTTAGGTGACAGTGTAGACTTTGAGAGTCAAGAAGGTAAAGGAACAACGTTCACTGTACGTTTCCCATCAAAAGAGCTAAATGGTAAATAGAGCTTCAAATAAATTTTCCCGTTTATTTTTTTGTTGTTTAGCCAATAATATGATATTAATAAAAAACAGTAATACAAGTAATATTAACGCCACAGCTAGGATTTCGGGGCGCTCATTGCCTTTTGACACACGAATACCTATGTCTATGCTATAAACTCCAACAACGGCTGTTATAATAAAAGCCGTGATCAAACCTATTTTTGCTTTCAAAAGATATTTTCACGTAATGGTTACTTTTTCTGTGTCTTATTTGCTTTTCTGAAGTATGCCATTGTCGTTCTCTCTTTAACCCTTACTGGAGACAAAATATAGCTACCCATCTCTTACTTTTCGGTATACGATTTGGCGCTGCAAGCGGATAGCAGGTTATTTAAGAATGATGCTATATCATCGGAGATTTGATTTTTTTTTCATACTTTTCAATTCAAATATCACTAAAGAAACCAGGGCTTGGATATTTGTTGTTTTTAGTCTTTAACAGATATCGTTATGCGCATCATCGCATCTGTGTCTACAGATTTTTTGATATTTCACTTAGTGATTTAACAGGTCTCACTTCAACTGTCATTGAACCAAAGAATTTTTGCTTACCTCTTGATTCGGAGCGTCTACTTTAAGGAAACTTTTGTGGGCAGCGGAGTTGTCTAGAGGGGAACTCACATAGACAATTTTTAAGTTGCTCCCAACTTTTTTATGTTCTTTCTCAGAAAACTACTTGAGAATGGCTTTTCCTTCAGAAATTGGCATGGGCATTGAACCGCTGTATTGTATGTTCAGCTTCATATAGTAAAAAATTACCTTTTGGAACTTACTGACTCTATGATTTTTTGGCTTATTAGTAATCAAAGGTTGGAGTTACTGGTTTTGGCAAAAAACAACGTTATTGCGAAGAGAATTACAAATATTACCTCGATTATTATGACAAGAATAAACGTTGCCTGGTGGCTTGGCTAATCTGATCGGCTGTTGAGCTATTGATGCTTGTTTCCATTCAAGGATTATCTTGTGCAAAAATGTTGTTCAAGTCCGAGTTCGCTTGATCGATTAAAATTATTGATGGCGCCATTAAAGCAGTGGCCAGAAAAAGTCCTGCAAGAAAAAACAGCGCTTTTCGATGCATAATATGTTTAAATTTTTTTTAAACTTATAAACATTTAATGAACCAAATAATGTAGAACCTTGTAGCTAAGAGGTGTTTTTCATCTATGAATAACATCGTAGATTTGCGTGTGTTAATTAATGCTTAGCAAAATTGTTTGGCTATTATTGTTATGAGTGGCAACTATTTACTTCCTCTAGCTGCAAAGAAAATTAGTTTATTATGCTGGTTTTGTCTTTTGTTCTCTAAGCTCTTCAGCAGTGTACTCTTTAATTATGCCATGAATACCTTTGCTTATAATCCACATAAAGATATATGATAATACAAAGACTGTGATAGTGACTACTGGGATAGCTAGTAATTGAAGTCCGAGTTGATGCAAAGCAGCCATCCCGCCGCCGAAAAATAATCCGTTCGAAAGTCCAAACCCGCCTCCGAAGTCCGCAAATGCCTTCTGTGTGAAAAACGCAACCATAATGAAACCAAATATGCCGCCTAAAAAGTGCCCTGGAAATAAACCAACTGGATCAGTAAACCATTTAGCTCGCTGGAAAAGCTTCTCGCCTAAAATAAATAAAATTGATCCCAATATTCCCAGAATAACTGCGCTCTGAGGACCTACATATCCAGCAACTGGGGTGATAACGATTAAGCCTATGAGAATACCATTTGCCGCATACATTATGCTGGGCATTTTTTTTATCTCAAGGTACTTAAAAAGCATTGTAAACAAAAAGCTGGTCGCTGCAGCAAGAAAAGTGATCAGAACTACAATGTATGATTGAATATTTAATGCTAAAGTGCTTCCAGGATTGAAACCAAACCACCCAAGCCAAAGAAGAAGAATTGACAAAGATAACCATGGCGTGTTAGGCTTAGGTTTTATTTGCGGGCTTTCTCGGAATCCTTTCTTTTTCTCTTCCTGCCAAATTCTAAGAACAATGGCTAACCCTGCTGCTCCTGCTGCTCCATGAACAACTAATCCACCTGCAAAGTCTCTTACGCCTAATACGTAAAGCCAACCTTGTGGATTCCATATCCAGGCAGCCGGCAAAGCCCAAATGAGGATGAAGTAAGGAATTGAATAAAGAAAGAAAGCTTCCAACTTCATTTTTCTTAAAACAACCACACCGACCAACGCAAGGGTCACTGTAGCGAAGGCTGTTTCAAAGAAAAAATAAGAAGGAAGAGTAACTGAATTGTTAAAATACTGTGGACCCATTGACCACCAAACTTGAGTAAAAATATCCGCAGAATTACCCTGGAAGCTACCCATGAGCGGAAAGTTATACAGCGGATTACCCATTAAGCCCCCGCCTATTGTAGGTGCAAAAGCAACGCTAAAGCCGAGAAATGCCATGAAAAAGAAACCTGAACACGAAATCATAATATTTTTCATTAAGGCTCTGTTGGCGCCTCTGCCAAGTTCTCCCCTCTCAAGTATTCCTACTGAAATAGTCATTATAAAAACTAGAACTCCACATATCAAGACCCAAAGATTATTGAATAGGTTTTCTGTAGGAATAGCTGACATATTTATCCATCCATAAATCTACTTGGGCGCTAAAGCACCAATGCAAAATGATGCATTAACTGCATAAGTGCTGGAATTCCGCTGTTTGTTAATATAACTATTTGGGCTGGAGCTATTGAAGGAAAAACGTGTGCGCCCAACTCTATAAGCCAAGCAGTGAACACAAACGGACCAGTTAGAGTGGGAAGGTTGAAACGCCCCGTTATTGTTCCCATGAAAGCAGTAACTATGGTTGAGAACGCCGTGGCGAAAAGCATGATTAGGAAGTTAATTGGCGCACCATTGAAGGGACTTATTGGCCAGAGGAACCCAACAAAAACCCCCATTACAGCCAAGGCTGTTAAGGTTCCGTTAAACCCATATAAACCAATCAGGACAGAGGATCTGTCAGCTTTGAATGCAATCGCAGCTAGTGTTGCAGAAAGAGTTCCTATGAATGCGGTGATTCCAGCGAAGTATATTGGATATTGCACTGGGAACCCATAGGGGTTTAATGGAATTGTAGCAACAGTTAATCCGATGAAAATTAGAACTCCTGTCTTCCAGTTTTCTTGGAAGAATACTTGCGCGATGCCTGTAAAGATTAATTTTACAAATCCACCCAAAGTGAATTCACTTAATCGCAAGGGTTCTTCTTTATCTGTGTCTTGAGGATTTTTGAGTAATGTGTTTCTTTGTTTTGGTGCAGGTGGAGGACCAGCTAATTTCACGGCGGAAAACTTTTTGGCTGCAAATAGGAAAATCCAAGTTGTTAATACAAACGCTGAAGTTTCCACGGGCAGACCAAAAATTTTTGTGACCCAAATTAATGAGGCGGTAATGAACCCAGTTATAAGAGCGCCTACAACTGCTGCGGTTGTTGCCGAGCGTCCTTTTTCAAGAAATGTGTCGCCTAAAGCAATAGCGGTTAAAACGGAGTTAAATCCAAATATTCCGTAAGTTAAAGCGTTGTCCGGTGAAGACAAAGATGTTGGTACAAGCTCTATCCCTAAAGCCAAACCCACCAAGCTTCCAGCTATTGACCCTATGACAGCAAAGGTAGCTGCCCTTTTTGAATTAATGGCAAGAGCAATTACAAAGATGATCCCAACTAAAGGCGACCCCATGAAGAAAACTTGGGCAACACCGTTAAGAACAAAATTTATAGTTCCTGAAATAGGATCCATTAGTACCTACCTTATAAAACGGGTTAGTTTGTGAAATGAATATAAAATTATGTTGTTACATATTGTAACAGCATAGTTTTAAACAGCTATTTTAAACCTATGACTAATTAGAAGGCGAATAAAATGAAGCTGATTCCACGTGAAACAGAAAAAATGATGATTTTTACCGCTGCAAGAATGGCTGAGCGAAGAATGAAAAATGGGCTAAAACTGAATTATCCTGAAACTGTAGCAATCATTGCAGATTTTGTTCAAGAAGGCGCTAGAAGAGGTGTCGGTGTAGCTAAAATAGCTCAAGAAGCTAGGCATGTTTTGACCATGGATGACGTGATGCCAAATGTGGCTGACATGATAACTCTTGTTCAGGTTGAAGCAACATTTCCAGATGGAACCAAACTAGTAAGCGTTCATAATCCAATCCAGCCAAAGGAGGAAAACGAAAAATGACTCCCAATACGGTGGGCAAAATAACCCTTGGACAAGGCGACATAGAAGCTTTCCCAAATAGAAAAACACTTACATTAAAAGTAAAAAATACTGGCGATAGAGGAATTCAAGTGGGTTCACACTTTCACTTCTTTGAGTCAAATAGAGCATTGGAATTCGAGAGAGAAAAAGCATACGGCATGAAACTCGCAATTCCAGCAGGCACAAGCGTAAGATTTGAACCGGGGCAAGAAAAAGAAATCACACTTGTAGAATACGGTGGTAAAAAATATATCCACGGATTTAACAATCTCGTTGACGGTAGCGTAAGAACAATTTATCGAAAAGATTTGGCACTTTCAAAAGCAAAAAAACTCAAGTTCAAAGGAGCCTGAAAAAATGAAAATCACAAGAAAACAATATTTAGATCTGTACGGTCCAACTAAAGGCGACAAAATTCAATTGGCAGATACAAACTTGATCGTTGAAGTGGAAAAAGATTGCACTTCATTTGGCGACGAGTTGGTCTTCGGTGGTGGAAAAACTGCTAGACAAGGAATGGGTTTAGCGGCTGGCACAACACAGGCAAATGGCGCTCTTGACCATGTTATTACCAACGTTATAGTTTTAGATGCAATACTAGGTGTAGTCAAAGCTGACATAGGCATTAGAAACGGGGTAATAGCAGGAATCGGAAAAGCTGGAAACCCAAGTACGATGGATAACGTAACTGAAAACATGGTTACAAGTAACTCAACTGAAGTTACTGCTGGAGAAGGACTGATTGCCACTGCAGGCTTCTTCGATACACATGTTCACATGATATCTCCGCAGCAAGTGTACCATGCAATAGGAAATGGCATAACAACCTATATCGGTGGAGGCACAGGGCCTGCCGATGGAACAAATGCAACTACCTGTACACCAGGACCTTGGAACATAAGAAAAATGATAGAGGCCAGTGAAGGTTTGCCAATCAACTGGCTTTTCTTGGCTAAAGCTAACGATAGTAAACCAGATACAATAGTTGAACAGCTTGCAGCAGGTGCAGGCGGACTTAAAATGCATGAAGACTGGGGTGCTACCAGGGCATCTTTGGATACGGGCTTGAGTGTTGCAGACGAATATGATGTTCAACTAGCAATACACACGGATTCATTAAACGAAGGAGCATATGTCGACGATTCCATAGACGCGATAGATGGGAGAACAGTTCACACATACCACACGGAAGGCGCAGGTGGAGGGCATGCTCCGGATATTATGAAAATTGCTGGAGAACCCAATGCATTACCCTCATCGACAAATCCAACAAGACCTTATACTGTAAACACTTTAGATGAACATCTTGACATGGTCATGGTCACTCACCATCTCAATCCCAAAGTCCCCGAAGATGTAGCATTTGCCGAATCAAGAATCAGAGCTGAAACAATAGCTGCAGAAGACGTATTCCACGATTGGGGCATTCTAAGCATGTATTCAGCAGACAGCCAAGCAATGGGCAGAACCGGAGAAGTTTCAACCAGATGCTGGCAGACTGCACACAAAATGAAAGCCCAATTTGGCAAACTGCCTGAAGACGCTCCAGGAAACGACAACTTTAGAGTTTTGAGATACTTAGCTAAGCTAAACATAAACCCTGCAATAACAAACGGCGTTTCCGATTATGTAGGCAGTCTTGAAAAAGGAAAAATGGCTGACATAGTATTATGGGATCCCAGATTCTTCGGAGCAAAACCAAACATAGTTTTCAAAGGAGGATTCATAGCCTACGCAATGATGGGCGACCCCAATGCTTCAGTTCCACCAGTTGAACCAGTCTTCTTCAGACCAATGTTTGGCGGATTCGGGTTAGCAAGATCAACAACATCTGCACTATTCACTTCAAAACTAGCAATGGAAAACGGCATCAAAGAAAAATACGGCATAAAACGCCAAGTTCTACCAGTATACAACGTAAGAAACTTGGGCAAACAACACATGATACGGAACAGCACCCTTGGCGAAATAAAAATCGACCCCGAAACATACAAAGTAACATTCAATGGCAAGCCGGCAACTTGTGAACCTGCAAAAGAACTACCATTAACTCAGCTCTACCATTTGGTGTAGATGCTGAGTCTTCCATCCTTTTTTGTTGGAGCAACGATTAATTTGATTAGACATTTTACATCTATTTCTAACGTGAAAAATGGGGAAGTTATTGATCCCAAAAAAGTTAAGCATGGAGAAATTACGGCTCTTAAAATTTCAAATCTTTCAGGTTGGATTGACCAACAAACTCATTTAAATATAGATTTTCCAAAACATCTATTAGAAAAGTCTACGTTGCAGATGGTTTGAGTGTAGGCGGAAAAGTAATACTTGATGATCAACGGCTTATGACCGCCAATGTGAATCCCCAATCATACAGGCATTTTGGCTTTGTTGATGAAGCCGAAAGGACCGAAAAGCTAAGAGAAGCGATTTTGGAAGAAAATAAAAATAGAGAAGCGGTTGTTGAATGATTGTTTTTGAAAAATTAGCAAATCAAGTCAGTGTCGAAAAGATTAAAGAGGTTACAACTAACAGGCAGAACGCAATGAGAGGTAGAGTGAGAGCTAAATTAAGCAATGGAGAAGACCTGATAATCAATTTACCTAGAGGCCAACCCATAGGGCAGGGGGATGTTTTCGGACCTTCAGAAAAAGGAGACTACTACAAAATTCTCATTGAACCTGAATTAGTAATAAAGGTTACTTTAAACGAATTCCAAAATAGTGACTTTTTAGAAAAAGCAGCAAAATTAGGTTATAATTTGGGAAATCGACATCTTGAAGTTTTGATCGAAGATAACGCTTTATTCATTCCAGTCACAATTGGAGAAGAAAAGGTCAGGAAAATACTCGAATCTATGAAGTTGCCTATTAGGTTCGAATCAATTCGAAAAGTAATATCTATCTCTTCAGCTGGATACCACGCGGGGGAAGAAGAATAATTGTCTGAAAACGAGAAACTGCTAAATTTGCTGAGGACCTCTGACTCGTTTTTTCCCATGGGATCATTCACCATGTCTCAGGGCATGGAACAAGTTATTAATGAAAACTTGTTGCCAAAGGAAAAAATGGCAAAAATTATAGAAATTTATTTAGAAAAGATATGGAAAGCATTCGACCTCGGCATCTTCTGTCAAGCGTTAGAAGCAATCGAAAAGAAAGATATTGAATTGCTAAAAAAAGTAGATGAAGTTTGTTATTCTTCTAAGGTGACTGAAGAAAATAGGTCAGCCATGATCAAAATGGGCAGAAGCATGATGAATGTAACCGAATTCAACGAAGATACGATAGGAAAATCTTACAAGGGCTTAATAAAATCTGATGCTGCATATGGAACTTACCCAGTAGTTTTAGCGCTCGTATCTGTTCAGTTTAACTTCAAAGATTTAGGGGCTCTATCTCTTTTGTATGTTAATATCATGGAAGTCATTGCTTCATTAGTGAGAATGGGAATAATTGATTATATTGAAGCGCAAAAAATTTTAATTGACGCTGTAAAATCGATTCAGATAAAACCTCAAAAACTAACTGACTTGCATCAGACTTTTCCCTTAGTGGATATTGCCTCGATGAGGCATGAATTAAGCACAAGTAGAATGTTCATGAGCTAAAAAAGGAGACTGATATGAAAAATGAGTAATAGAACTGTTAGAATTGGAATGGGCGGCGCAATAGGCTGTGGAAAAACTGAATTAATTGAGAAATTGGTCCCAAAGCTAGTTGAAGAGGGCTTCAAGGTTGGAGTAATATCAAACGACGCGTACTCCAAAGAAGATGCAAGAAGACTAGCAGCAAGACTTGGCAAGGATATTGACCCAAATCTAATCTTAGGAATAGAGACAGGAGGTTGCCCCCATACTGCCGTGCGCGATGACCCGTCGATGAATATAGATGCTGCTGAGAAACTTGAGCGAGATAATCCTGGATTAGATGTACTCTTGATAGAATCCGGAGGAGACAATATTACATTGACTTTTAGTCCAAAATTAGCGGATTTTTTCATTTATATGGTTGATGTGGCTGGTGGAGATAAAACGATTCGGAAAGGGGGATTAGGAATCAAAAAATCCGATTTACTTGTTATAAATAAAATAGACTTAGCCCCTTATGTTGAATCTACCATTCTTGAATCGGGGATTAAGACTGCCAACCTTGATCTTATGATGCAAGATGCAAGGAAACTACGAGGTGACAAACCAACAGTCATGTTGTCTTTGAAAGATGGCGCCGGATTGGATGATGTGATGAAAATAATCAAAGAAAAGGCACTTTTCAAATGACGCGGGAGTTTTTCAAGAAGTGATTCAAGAGTTAAGCGGTTTACCGTCCGATTTCTCGGAGTTTGAGGTAGAACAAACAAGGCTTGCTGTTGGTTCTCCAGGCAAAAATGCAGTTGCAGAATTAACGTTCACGAAAGTTGGTGACAAGACATACCTTACTGATGTTTATAATGAAGTTCCTGCGAAAATTCTGAGAGAACTCTACTTTGACCCGTGTCTGCCTGGGTTGCCTTATATTCTTTTCATGAACCCGACAGGTGGGATAGTTCAAGGTGACCGTTATTATTACAAATTTAGATTGAAAGAAGGCGCAGAGGCATTTATTACTGATACAATGGCTACAAAAATCTATAAAATGGATTTAAATTATGCTAGAAAAGAAATAGATGTTTATCTTGGAAAGAACAGTCGTTTAGAGTTTTTGCCCAGGGAAACTATTGTTTTTGTCGATTCGCGTTGGTATCAACGAGTAGTATTTCATGTTAGTGAGGGTTCAAAATTTCTTTATTGTGATATTTTCTGCCCTGGACGGATTGCTATGGAAGAGTTTTGGGATTTTGAAATCTATTCTTCCAAGGTATATATTGAAAAGGATGGAGAACTCTTGCTTAATGAAAGCACTATTTTCACGAGAAAAGACAAAGAAGTGCTCGATGTTATTTTCGGCGATAATAAGTTTTATCTTAAGGCTTATTGGTACTCTGATAAAGCAGTTAATGCTAAGAAAGAAATTGATTTTGGAAATACTTATGGCGGGGCTACCCAGATGGCGAACAATAGAGGGCTGATCATCAAGGCACTTTCTAAGGATTTAAATGATTTAGAGAAGTTGCAGGGCGAGATTTGGAAGGTTTTCAGGAAAGTTGAGACTGGAATGGAAGTTCCCTCACTTAGGATGTATTGATAGCCTCAAAATGCATTCTGGTTAGGATAGGGCGGCTATTATGCTGGAGAGCGCAATAGCACTTAATGAAAAGTAATTTTTCAGTTTTTTTTCTTGCAAGCATCAAAGTGGTTATAGGCGGAAAACTTTTTTGGTATTTATGTCTGATCAAGAGTTCCTTGAGCAGCTCTGATTGCAGCTTTGTCTATAATCTGTCCCCGTAGAATGTAGGCAAAACCAACTGCAATTAATCCTCCTATGATTGGTCCTAAGACGTACAACCAATATTGGTCAAAATTCAACAATATTAGTTGAGGACCAAAAGAACGTGCAGGATTCATTGATGCACCGCTTATAGGACTTGCCCAGAGCCCTGCGAGGGCTATGTAGCCGCCAACAGCAATAGCTGAGAGTGGTCCAACATTCTGAGCTTCCGACGCGGTCCCCAAAATCGTGCTCACTAAGCCAACCGTAAGTATAATTTCCATCAAGAAAGCTTGGAAATCATTTATCCCAACGCCAGGTAGAGTTGCCCCAAACATTCCTACTTTTCCGAACATTAAGAGTAGAAGTGAACATGCAATAACCGAGCCAATCAACTGGGCTATTACGTATCCTGGAACTCTACGCCACGGAAAGTCGCCTCGAGCAGCAAAAGCGATGCTTACAACTGGATTTAAGTGTGCTCCCGACACATTTCCCATGAATAAAATAATCACCATCACCATTAAACCAGGCGCTACAACTACTGCGATAGGACTTATTGCTCCTTCATTCATCACGTAGACTATGTTTCCGCCCACAGCAACTAAGACAAGAAAAAATGTGCCTAAAATCTCTGAGAACAGACGCCTAAGCTCATGTTTTGGGTCGTCATTATTCTTTCTTTTTGGGCCCTCAAATTCTAAGAATATTTCTAACCTTTCTAAGAAACTTTTCTTTCCCTTTGCTTTGCGTTCAGAAGTGGACAATTTCCAATCGCCTTAATCCTCACTATAACATTAAACAATTTTAAAATATAAAAATTAATAAACATACAATTTCCAAAGAAGCTAGGCGGAATCCCTTTTAGTCCTTTGATGCTAAGGAAATTATACTGAACCTGTTTTCTTACAGTTATAGCTAATCAGGTAATTGCTTCAAATATAACTTATTGGTTTTTTACTTAGACACTGGTAAAGCAAACTAAATAATATTGGCAAAACTTTTTCTATTCAAATTAACAAGACTGCATGTTTTCAACTCCACTATACTCGCTAATGGAGCAAAAAAGTTTGACGTACCCGCGTACATTAATCACAGATGGAGACTGGATTTAAAATGGGGCCATTTCATAGTATTGAAAAAATGTCGGAGCGATTAGCACTAAAAACTTTGAAAAACTAAGTTTTTTTGTAAACCATTATTTCTCGGGTCAATGATCTATGAATAAAAACTAAGTGTGACTCAATCTTTTTGTATCCAAGATATACAATAAACTCTGCCAAATCCTCAGCCATACGGTTCACTTCTCCACTTTCATTCACCCTTATCGGTAGGGCTATACAGATCCGTTGTCCTTTCCCCAGCAGTCCATATGCGGCAGCTAGAACTTCTTGCACTAATTGCTTGGTTGTTGATTTGAGCGTGCTCGAGGAGCGGCCGTATGGTGGGTCAGTGACGATTGCATCCGCTTTTATCAATGGGATTTTTCGGGAATCAGCTAGTAGTAGTCCCTCCGCAGAAATGTTAAAGAACGATAGATTCTTTTTTGTGCCCAAAATCATCCTTTTTTGTGCGTCCACGCCAATCGCGCGGCAACCAATAAAGGTGGCTTCGATTAGAGAGGTGCCTGTGCCGCAGAAGGGGTCCAGCAGTACCGATTCAGTTTTGGCATGCGCCAGATTTACCATGCATCGAGCCATCTTTGAAGGCATAGCGGAAGGGTGGAAGAAGGGTTTTTTACGCGGGCGCCGTTCGCTGAAGGTTTTGGTGGTTATTTCGGTTAGTTTTAAGCCCAATATGAGTTTGTTATCTGTTATTATGCCTAGAAAGCTTTTGTCCGGATTTTTGAGATTGACAGTTACGCCTGGAGTTTGGCTGAGAATCTGTTTTCCTAGCTTGATTTCTAGCGTCATGGTGTTGATTTCGTTGTCTGCATAATTTTTTATGCGATTAATTCGCACTACAAAGGATTCGCCTGGTTTGAGTACTGATCGGAAATCTGTTTGTGCTACAGCTTCTTCAATGTCGGCGTAGTTGGCTTCTGCAACTAATATTTCTTGTGCGCAAACCCTGGTGTAGGCTGAGCGAATTTGGATGACCTTAACGCTTTCTAAGTCTGCCTCGAGCCTTAGAATTTGGTCGAACTGTCGAGGATTCTGGTAGGTATAACCTTCAGTCTCTAAAATTGCTTTTACCTCGGAGGCGGGCAGCGTTTGGTTCTCGCCTGAGAGCAAAAAGAAGAGGTGCGGCACTAAATTGCGCCTTTGAGTGCTTGACTAAGCAGGGGTGCCAGCGAGACCTTGCTTACATTGCCGGGGACACTGTCAGTTCCAACGATTTCTTCCACGCCTGCGTCTAGGATACGTTTTTCTGCATCGCCTACAAGTAAAGCATGTACGCAGCCGCAGAATACATGTGCGGCACCGTTTTCGCGGAGGATTTTGGCTGCGCCTACGATGGTGCCGCCTGTGCTAATGATGTCATCTAATATGATGACTGTTTGGTCTTTGACGTTTAAGCCCTCTGCAGTCTGCACTGTTTGGCCTGTGTAGCGGTCACGAGTCTTGTTTAGATGTCCTACGTCGCCGCCCAGTACTGTCTGTGCTTGTTGTGCGATGTACATGGCTCCTTTGTCAGGAGATAATGCAAATGCGCCTTTGTAATTTTTCTTTACAAAGTAATCAGCGATAAGCGGGATGGCGCTGACTGTTTTTGCTGGAAACCCAAACTGCTCGAGTGCATGCTCTGAATGAATGTTAGCAGTAAGCAACTCATCAATGCCAGCGCTTTCGAGCATCCTAGCGACGGTCTCGATGCTGATGTTCTCACCCTCGAGGAACATCTTGTCCTGTCGTGCATAAGCTAAATATGGAACAACAGCGGTGACTTTCTTTGCGCCTGCTCGCTTGGTTGCATCCGCCATAAAAGCCAGCTGAAATAGTTTCCCATCCTGCATTGGTGGGCAGGTAGTTTGTATAATCGCGACTTCTTCACCTGCAACGTCGCCATCAATACGTACATATGATTCACCATCGGGAAAAATCTTGGAAATCACAGAAACGTTTGGGTACCCCGTTAGCGCTGAAACTGCTTCAGCTAAATCTTTAGACGCTGGACCAGAGATAATCTTCAATATTATTCCTCTTGCGTGTTAGAAAATACAGACTCAGGTTTTAAGGTTTTATCTCAAAAAATTGGTAGATGAAGCTTACTTGAAACTTGGGGGCATCCAACAACTTGATAAAAAGGTACGCGACTAAACAATTAGTGAGTATATGAAAACGGCGCATGTAATCAGGGACATGCAAAAGTCGCATAAAGATGGGGTTCAATTATTTCATCAAGGTAATTACGAAGGCGCAGTTGACTGTTATCGTAAATGCTTGAAATTATGTTGTTTGCTTTCCGCTGATGAGGTGTTTGATCGCCAACGATTTGAAGCTTCATGTTATGCAAGGCTATCTGCGTCTTTGGGGCGACTGGGTAAACACCTTGAGAGCCTTGCCGCTGCCAACAAGGCATTACTTTTTTACGATGAATGCGGCGAAAAATACCCAGAGGATACTGGCAAATGGTTAATGGCTTTAGTTAATCAAGGAACTTCGCTGGCAACATTGGGCTGTTTTGCTGCTGCCATGGATGCGCTTATGCGTGCTAAAGAAATTTTTAATAAAAATGGAATGGGTACCAACGAGAATAAAAATTGGATTGAAACAGTTGAGGGAAACATTGCGGCGATAAATGCTCATTTAGCCAAACAAAAGCCTTAGGTTATGTTTTTAGGGTTGACTTAGAAGAATTTAGAGAACCTGTGAATAATATGGATACTTGGCGCTATCTTCCTCTTACAACTAATAATGCAGCAATGAATATGTCTATCGATGAAGCAATCTTATCTGCACGGATAGCTGGCAAAGTACCTAACACACTGCGTTTCTATCGCTGGCAGCCCTCTGCAGTGAGTGTGGGCAGAAATCAGAATCCGCGAAACGAAATCTATCTCGACACAGCCAAGCTGTTGGGTGTGGATGTAGTGCGCAGAAACAGCGGCGGTGGTACCGTCTATCATGATTTTGAAGGCGAAGTTACCTACAGTGTCATCGCCAAAGTCGCGGACTTGGGGACCTCAGATGTAACTAGTGTTTACAACAAGGTATATGGCGCTATAACTGACGCATTGCGTTTGCTCGGTATACCCGCGGACTTCAGTAGTGGAGATGCCAAAAACTGTCCAAACTTAACCGTGGCTGGTAAAAAAATCAGCGGTAGCAGCCAAACAATTAGTCGTGGTGTGGTGTTACAGCATGGTACAGTGCTCCGTAGCGTGGACTTGACCAAAATGTTTCACTTACTTCAGCTCAAGGACACCAGTTGCACCCAAGCCACCGACATAGCAAGACGAAAAATAACTAGTGTTCAAGTTGAGCTGGGTCACAAAATTAGCCCTGATACCATCGCTAACGCTTTAGCTCAGGGCTTTAGGTCTATCCTCAAAATTCAGTTGCAAGACGGTGAACTTACCGCCGCCGAAAAGGAACAGTCAAATAAGTTATATAGCGAAAAATACGCTACCTCTGAATGGAATTTAGGCGGAAAACCTGTTTAAGCCGCTTTCTCTTTATGCCACCTTACTCCCTGTGAAGTGTCCTCAAGCAAAATACCCATAGATTTTAGCTGTACTCGAATGGCGTCCGCTTCTTTCCAGTTTTTGGTTTTCCGTGCAGTTTCCCTTTTCTGCACTAATTCATCAATGTCACTTGGTAGTGCTTCTTCCGTTTCCACTTTACCAATGACGCCTAAAACGTCATCGATTCGCATTATTAACCCCCCGATTTCTGAGGCTTCTTGTTTGCTTACTAAATTGGCGTCAAGTAACCCGTTGATTTCTCGGACAAAATCAAATAGCGATGATAGTGCGATCCCTATGTTAAGATCGTCATCCATGGAGCCGCCGAAACATGCTTCCAGTTTAGTTGTTAAAGTAGCGACTTTGTTTGTGCCAGTTTTTCCTTCAACTTCATGTAATCGCCTCACAAAGTTGCGTAGGCGCTCTACTGAAGCCTTTGCGGCTTCCAGTCCTTCAAAGGTGAAATTGAATTGCTGTCGATAATGAGTGGATATGAGTAGGTAACGGATCAATGTAGGGTCGTAGCCTTTGGATAGCAAATCGCGTAGTGAGAAAAAGTTGCCGAAACTTTTGCTCATCTTTTTTCCTTCAACTTGAAGATGTTCGTTGTGCATCCAGTAATTCACGAACGGCTTGTCCGTTGCAGCTTCACTTTGGGCTATTTCGTTTTCGTGATGAGGGAACATATTATCAATTCCACCGCAGTGAATGTCAAAAGTTTCGCCCAGGTACTTCATGCTCATAGCCGAGCATTCAATATGCCAACCAGGTCTGCCTTTGCCCAACTCGGTCTCCCAGTACACATCGCCGTCCTCAGGGGTCCATGTTTTCCATAGTGCGAAATCTTGGGCTTCTTCTTTGGTGTATTCGTCTTGGCTGACCCGCGCACCCGCTTTGAGTTCTTTTACCTTTATGTGAGCAAGCTTGCCGTAATCGGGGAATTTACAGACCGAGAAATAGATCGATCCATCTTCGCCTTGATACGCGAAGCCTTTAAGCACAAGTGCCTGGATTAATGCAACCATTTCGGGGATGTGGTCTGTGGCTTTGGGATACACGTCAGCAGGCAGTATGTTCAAAGATTTGATGTCCTCAAAGAAGGCTTTAACATAGAAATCAGTGAACTGCCGCAGAGGAATGTTTTGCTTCTGGCTTCCCCTGATTGTTTTGTCATCGATATCAGTTAGATTCATGACATGAGTTACCCTGAAGCCGCGGTAAAGTAACCAGCGCTTTAATAAATCCTCAAAGAGGAATGCTCGGAAGTTCCCGATATGCGCATAATCGTAAACGGTTGGTCCACATGTGTAGATTTTGATTTTTCCTGCTTCTATGGGGTAAAAAACTTCTTTTTTGCGGGTTAAAGTATTAAAAAGGTGGATGCAGGGTTGATTAATGGTCACGGTCTCAGCTCGATAAAGGTACAGAAATCGAAATTATTTAAGCCTTCAGATAGCTGCATAATTTTCAAATGCTTAATGGGTTTATTCTCTATGTCTCTATATGGAATTAGCCTATTCCAGTAATGATTAACTTGGTTCGCCGATATCTTCACTTGCAGATTAAATTAAATAACTAGTAATTTCTGCCTATAATGCTATAAAACATAGTTGACAAACAATGCCTGATGATATAATGTTCAATTCAGACAACGCCACACCTCATTTAGCCAGTGTTTACGATAAACAAGTTCAAATAACTCTGCCTTACTACAACGAATTTCATGACGAAACCCTAAACCTCTTAAAAGCAATGCGCCTTGACCCCAAAAGATGGTTGGATACTGGATGTGGAACAGGAACCCTGATTGAAAAAGCGCTTAAACAGTTCCCAAGTACCCAATTTGTATTAGTTGACCCTTCGTCACATATGCTTAGAGAAGCTAAAACCAAACTAAAAAATCGTTCTAACGTAAACTTTCTTAATACTGCCGTTACCCAAGACCTCTGTGGAGCGGAAGTATTTGATGTGGTAACTGCAATACAAAGTCACCATTACTCTCAAGTAAATGAACATTCCAAGGCAACAAAAGTCTGCTTTAACTTGTTAACTACAGAAGGTGTCTACGTCACGTTTGAAAATATTCGCCCTTTAACTGAAAAGGGTACCGAGATTGGAAAAGAAAACTGGAAACAACATCAAATCAAAAGTGGGCGCGACATAAAAACCGCTGAAGTCCATATGCAAAGATTTGGGGTAGAATACCATCCTCTAACGGTGGAAGAGCATCTAGTTTTGCTGAGAAAAACTGGTTTTTCAGTAGTTGAATTATTATGGTTCTCGGTTATGCAAGCTGGTTTCTATTGTATCAAATAACTAAGTAGCCCATTTCACTATCATCTTCAGCCGATATGATTTTGCCTTTTAGATAAGTCAACGCTGCATCTATGACTTCGATTTTTAAGTTTTTGCCAAGCAGGGTCTCACTACTTTTAACAACTATGGGTTTGTAGGTGAAATTTCTGCCAATCCAAGAACCCTCAACTTTGCCTTTCTCGTCTATGAGTATATTACCAATCCAACCAACCCAATGTTTGTTACGCTCAGCTGAGATTTTTTTCGCTAACTCTGAGGTAACCGTGCTTCGGCGCTTGATTTCCTCTTTCGCAACTATACCTTTTTGGATTTCCCATGCTGCAGTTTTTGGTCGAGCAAAAAATTTGGATACATTGGTTATGTCTGGCTCAACTTCCCTCAAAAGTTGCAGTGTATTCTCGAAAGCTTCTTCTGTTTCACCTGGGTAACCAACAATAATGTCAGTTGCTAAAGTCAAATCGGGAAAAGTAGCCCTAAATGCCTTAACGATTTGTTTGAATTCTTCAGCGGTGTAGAATCTGCGCATGCTCTTTAACACTGTATCATCGCCACTTTGTACCGGTAAATGTAAAAACTTGAAGATCTTGTCGCTTTCAAAAGCAGAAATCAGTCGTTCTTCCATTTTAGTTATCAAGTTCGGAGTCATCATTCCGATGCGAACTCGAAAATCACCTTCCAACGTATTGAGGGCAAGTAGCAACTCGGCAATGTCGGTTTTTATGTCTTTGCCATAACTGGCTGTATCTTGCGAAGTCATCCAGAATTCTCGTGCCCCCTCATTGTAGTCGGCTTGTACTCTCTCAACTATGTCTTTTATGCTGTAGCTTCTTAAATGACCACGTGCCTGTACCACACAACAGTAAGCGCAATTGCCTAAACAGCCAAAATTGATGGGGATTATGCTGATCGTGTGGTTTTTGCGCAATTTAGGTAGGGTTAGTGACGGCTTTTCTTTAAATGATAATAAATCGATGACTTTTTCGCCTCCCAAAACCCGTCTAACAATTTCAACGATTTCTTCACCAACCGCAGGACCAACAGCGCCATTAAATCGCACTTCTCGCTGTAGGCGATCAAAACTGATTTTAGGTAAGCATCCTGCAATTAGGATTTTTTTGGTTTTTGGGGCATGTTTGATGTCGTTGACTATACGGTTCTCAGTTGGTCCTTTGACTGCACATGTATTGAAGATTATGAGTTCGGCTTCCTCTTCGGATGATGCAATAGTGTAACCTGCTTGTGTTAGACATCCTGCTAGGGTTTCTCCGTCTGCGGTGTTGGAGGAGCAGCCATAGTTTTTTATGAAGATGATGTGGTGCATTGTTTGTCGGTAATGTTAGTTGCTGTGTCTTGGCATAAAAACGTGCTGTTGAGTATGGCCGTTTTGATAGTTTTGTGGTGAAACTCTGTTTTTTACTTTATAAGCTATGGCATGAACATGTTATGTACATATATGAAGCATAATATGTAGAAGTATAAGTGCGGAGTAGAGCTGTATATTCATAAAACCCGGGGAGAGCGAACCCTCTTGAAACTAATTACACTGTACTTACCTGAAACGTATATAAAAGCTTTGGATCAGCTGGTGGACGAACGGTTCTATCCAAACCGCGCCGAAGCCATCAGAGTCGCAATTCGCGATTTAATTAGCGCAGAAGTATGGAGGCGTAAAGGCGTTGACTAAACACTGTAATGACGAATTAAAATGCAGTATATCTATTGAGGACGTCAAAGTTGAAGTAGAACCTACCTGCCTTGACAACTCACTTGTCATAACTGCAACCCCAATCGTATCTAAACCCAAAAACAACAAAGTAAAAGTAAGGATGGTAAAAGCCAAAGTGGTAACCAAAAAAAGTAATTTAGAAAAAGCCACGGATCACCTATACGACTTAGAAAATAGCCACGGACCGGAAAAATGTCTCAATATAGACTTCGGGCTCTATCAAATGGAAGACTACTGAGCCCTCAATTTCCCTAATTTTAGATAATTCGCTCTTTTGCAAAGACTCATATTTTTAATCGTTTAAATGGTAATGCATGGAATCTCTTCTCACTCAAATCCGAATAGATCTTATAGCAAACTCTGATGAAAAAACTAAGCAGAGCTCTCAGCGCTTTTTCAAGGAATCAGCAATCTTCTATGGCGTAAAAACTGCAACTGTTGAAAAAATCGCCAAAAAATATTGGTCTCAAATAAAAACCTTCGACAAGCAAAATATATTTCAGTTATGCGAGGAGTTATTCAAATCAGATTACACTGAAGAAGCTTTTATTGTAAACAATTGGCTACCAAAATACATGAATTACCTAATACCCGAAGATATAGCAGTTTTCAAGATGTGGATTGAATGTTATATCAACAATTGGGCAAAATGTGATGGCTTCTGTAACCATACAGTTGGTGACTTGATCCAAAAATTCCCCCAAATTGCGAGTGCAGTAAAAAGTTGGACTAAAAGTTCTAATCGCTGGGTGAAGCGTGCTTCGGCAGTTTCTTTTATTGTTCCCGCAAAGAAGGGACTTTTTCTTTCGGATGCTTTGGAAATCTGTAATGCGTTATTGCTTGATGAGGATGACATGGTGCAGAAGGGTATTGGGTGGCTCCTCAAAGAGGAAAGTCGTATGCATCAAAAGGAAATCTTTGATTATGTTGTTGCTAACCGACAAGTTATGCCAAGAACTGCTTTGCGTTACGCGATTGAGTTGATGCCCAAGGAGCTTAAGATGGAAGCGATGAAGAAAGAATAGTTGTGAACCTTGGGTCTCTTATTAGTTTTCCATCCATAGCAAGAACACTGTGAAGGTATGACTTCATTTTTTTTACTATCCGCTGCCCTAAAAATTTAGGTATTCCTCCATAATGCTAATATAGTCATTTTTCTCCCTCCTAAAAAGGAGAACGGGCTTGAGCTATAATCTGCAAAATGGCCGAACGTTTGAGGAAACAGTTGAACCTCTTTTTAGGTTCATGGGTTACAATACGCGTTTTTCTACGGTTTTGCATACCCGAACAGCGCACATCATTGCCGAAATGGATTTCATAAAAGGGAAACATAAATTGTTAATAGAGTGCACAAACCCCGGTGAACAACCTATTGGTGTTTATGAGGTTCAAAAGTTCTGTTCCAGAGTTGCCCTTGCAAAAGAAAAATCGACTGTAGATGGCGGCATGCTTGTTTCAACTGCAGGTTTTACCCCTGAAGCTATTTCTTGGTGTCAAAAATATTGTTCATTTGTACATTTGAGAACCTTCAAGCAGCTTATGGCTTCTTCGGCTAGCTTTGGGAAAATGCTGAGAAAATTCCTCAAATAAATCTATTTTTTTATTTTGTCGTACTGATTCAGAATCTCAAAGAGTTCTTTTTCATTCTCAGTTATTCCCGCTTTGAGTAATCTATCAAAGCATCTTAGGTATTGCTTTTCGGAAAGCCCCGCAGATTTTATGGGTTCGGTTGTGTTCCAAAAAGTTTCTTTTGTTGTTTTGCCTCGTTTTAGGGCGGTGCGTTGTTTCTTAAAACGGTTTAGAGCTTCGCAATCCTCAGAGAGTAGGGCAAAAGGAGTGTCGGGGAATCGGCGACAGCCTTCTGGGCGTATTTGGTAGATGCTACAGAGTTTATCTTTTAAAAAAGGACAGGCGGTGTTCATTACGTAGTTATCGTATTCTTCTTCGCCCTTATCAAGCAATATAGCCAGTTTGTCATAAAGTTCTTTGAGTTCAACGTGAATTCTTGGTTGCTCTTCTGGATTGGCCTTGATTTTTCCAGCCATCAAAAAATCATCCAACTTGCAACATATGCCGCATTTAGTACATAGAAACGGTAGGTTAACTGACCATTCGTCAGTTTTGGACTTGAACTCTAAGTGCAAATAGACAGTTTCAAGCATGCTGCATCATTTTAGTTGCTGTTTTCTGATTGGATTTTTTTTCCGCATGTGGTGCAATATATTGCGTCATGAAGGTTTTGTGCACCGCAGTTTGGGCAATTTTTTGCCTCAAAAGGCGCTGGTGGTGGATTTTCAATGTAACGGGGCAATGTTTGATTGGTTGCCGGTTTCACCCTAAAGAAAGCCAGCGCCAGAAGCAGCCATCCTACGTCCTGCAATAAGGCTCCTGGGAGGGTAATAATGCCGATGTTTTCGAAAGATATTAATGTGCCCGCAGCAAAAGCGGCCAGCACTACGCCAATTACAATTGTTACCAGAGCCCCCAATAGTAGCACGCTCGCGCCGTTTCTGAACAAAGGTACACCTGATTTGTTTGAGAGCAAATTGAATGCTAACAAATTGAAAACTACATTAATCAACCCGATAAACCCGAATATTGCTATGAAAGGTGCAAGGTAGGGTATAAGAGAAGACAGAAGGTCGGATTGTGAGGGGTTTGTGGTCCAACTCGCAATTATAGCACCCATGTTGGCAAAGATAAACACAAAGCCTATTGCCGCTATCACAACGGTAGTGATTATTGTGATTACGATTCCGTAAATGATGTAGTTGAATATTTTGTTCTCTTTGTAGTCTCTAGAAAATCCGTACATGGCAACCAAGAACAAAATAAAACCTACAAAAGAAATTACTCCAACAACTCCCGAAATCCCTGAAAATGCGATGTCAGCCGCTAAATTGTTGGGATAGGCAAATCGGATTATCGAAAATACGCTGCTGAATACACCGACAACTGTTAATAAGGCACCTAAACCGCCCAAAGTTCGGTTGCTCTCGATAGTCAAGATTGATCCTCAGCATTAAAAGAGTGGATTGATGGGATAAGGTTTTTTGTTTCTTAACATTTAGCAGATTTTATAGCTTTACTCTGAGAATAACCAACTCTTAGTTTATCCGCATCAGCAAGTTTAGGTATAACTACTGATATAGTCTGGTTAAAGGTGTCTTTGCCAAACTTTACTGTGGCTGTATCTGTTTTAGCATCGGAATAACATGCCGCCAATTGAGCTGCGGTTTGTATAGCTTTTTTGGTTTTGGGTCCTTGCAAAATCGAAACTGGACCGACTATCTCTGGAAGTTCAAATTTGAAGTCTCCTTTGGCTTTGTTGTTGGCTAAAAACTTGTTCTCCGTCTCATTTCTGCCGACGATTATCTTATTTTTCCTTACTCGAAAGTGTCTGCCGACCCTTAGTAAGTTCACATCAGCCGCGGAAACGCGTTTCTTATGCTCTAATAAATCACGTAGTTTCTTAGAGTATTCCTCGCAGGTTAAGAGACAGCCGCCTGCTGGTGATGGATATACTAATATGCCGTATTGCTTTGCAAGTTCGAATTGTGGTTTTCGTGATCTTCCCGTGATTGATAAAAGTTGGGTTCTGTCGATTTTTCCAGTCTTTTCAGCTTCTGTCTCCGAAAGTCTCTGTGCAGATAACGGTCTGAGCAGTTTGCCTTTTAATCCTGCTTCTGATTCTATGGTTTTGAGTGCAGGTCCATGCTGTGACATTGGGCGTTCACCGAGCACTTCGCCTGTGAAAAGAAAGTCTGCACCAATTTTTTTGGCGTATTGTTTGGCTTTTTTTAGTATGAAGATTTTGCAGTCTACGCAGGGGTTGAGGTTTTTGCCGTAGCCATGTTTGGGATGGCGCAGCATTCTGATGTATTCAGTGTCTACCTTGATAACTACCAGCGGAACTTTAAGTTCTTCAGCAGAGACTTCCGCTTCGCTTCTGCCATCTTTTTTGGGGATACCAAAGGGTGTTTTCACGTTAAGAGCTATGACTTCGATGCCCTGTCGTCTCACTATTTCAGTGGCAAGCATGCTGTCTAAACCCCCAGAAAACAAGCCAATTGCTTTGGTTTTAGTCATAACTTTGATATACCCTGATCTGGAATTTATTAATGTCCCTACCTTGGATAGAGAAACCCCTTAGTTTGCTTTCTTGCAAAAAGAAAGTTTGTCAAAAACATATAATAACTATAAAATCTACCCAAAAACAAATCCGGAGAGAGACAACCCTGATTATTGAGAAAACTGAAACCCCAAAGAGCTACCAAACCTACACCTCCAAGCGAACCGACAAAATTTCCGTTGTCGAGTGGAAGGACTATCAGTGGCAACTGAAAAACTCTATACGAACTATAGAAGCTTTTGAAAATTTTATGGGAATAAGGTTCTCCAGTAAAGAGCGGCGGGAACTTGAAGAAACCGTTAAGAAATTTCCCTTAAACATCACTCCCTATTATGCTTCACTTATTGAGAAAGAAAATTTCCGCAACGATCCCATCTTCAAACAAGCTTTTCCTAACCCGGCGGAGCTAAAAGTTTGTACATATGACATGAAGGATCCGTTGCATGAAGACAAAGACAGTCCCGTTAAGGGAATAACGCATCGCTACCCCGATCGAGTACTGTTTTTAATCAGTAACCGTTGTGCCATGTACTGCAGACATTGTACTCGTAAACGGAAAGTCGGCGACTCCGAATACATCCCCTCTAAAGAGCAAATTCAAAGCGGTATAGACTACATAAAAAACAATTGCCACATAAGAGATGTATTACTCTCGGGCGGAGACGCACTTATGCTTCCCGACGATTATCTTGACTGGATATTGACCGAACTGCAAAAGATACATCATGTGGAAGTAATTCGAATCGGCACCCGAACTCCTGTTGTGCTTCCTTACCGAATAACCGACGAACTTGTTGCAATGCTAAAAAAGCATCACCCGTTGTGGATAAATACTCATTTTAACCACCCACGAGAACTCACTCCCTCAGCCAAAGAGGCACTGCGAAAACTTGCGGATGCAGGCATTCCGCTTGGTAACCAATCAGTTTTGCTGGCAGGTGTTAACGATTGCCCCCAAATTATGAAGAAACTCAACCAAAAACTAGTCAAAAACCGTGTTCGCCCATATTATCTCTTCCAATGCGACCTCTCAGAAGGACTTACACATTTCCGCACTTCCGTTGGTAAAGGGATAGAAATCATGGAAAGTCTTATTGGGCACACTAGCGGTTTTGCTGTTCCAACATTTGTTATTGACGCCCCTGGCGGTGGAGGCAAAATTCCTGTTATGCCAAATTATATTATTTCTTGGTCCGACAACAAGACCGTGTTGCGCAACTATGAAGGTGTTATTACAACTTATAATGAGCCTGAAGATTATAAGCCCGCCCAGTGTGACAGAGAATGCAAAAAATGCCCTCTGCAGCATAAACTTGAAGAAGACGAGCGCAAGGCACCAATTGGTATCGAGAAACTCTTAGCTAACCACGACAAAACCATCTCACTTGTTCCACAAGGAAATAAGAGGCTGGAGCGCAGAAAAAAAGCCACCCCTTAAAAGTGGTCTTATGCCCAAAGCAAACATTCATTCATCTTTTTCTATACGAAAAGTAAAGGTAGACGATATAAAAGAAGTCTACAAGCTCCTCGTTGCCAACCGACCCTACGTTGGCTTAAACTCTCGCTACACATATTTTCTCTTAGCCAGGGACTTCCAAGATACTTGCATAGTTGCTCAAGATGGTGGCAAAATAATTGGTTTTGCATCAGGCTATGTTCCGCCTCGGCGGCCTGATACTTTTTTCAGCTGGGAAGTAGTAGTGGACAAAGATTACCGAGGCCACGGCCTTCAAAAAACCTTGTTGCTTAATCAGTTAAAACTGACAGGGGCTAAATATTTTGAAGCAACTATTAACCCTTCGAATGAAGTCTCCAAAAATAATTATGTGAAACTATCACATTTGCTCGATGGAGAAATTGAGATGTGTGTGCTATTTAGCGAGGCAGATTTCGAATTTGATGGGCATGAAGCTGAAGTTCTCTACCGTGTCGGACCTATCTGTGCTGATTCTCTACAAAAAGCTTTGTCGTCTCAATAACTGCTATCTTTCCCCATTTTACTGGTTTTTATATCCAGAAAGGTGCTGGATGTAGAATAATTTAAAAAGCAACGAGTGTATAACTGTGAATATCTTATGAGAAGGCATTTGAGGATTTCAGTTGGATATCGATATCAGCATATTCGTGCCCGTCTATAAAGAATCTGATCAATTAGATGCCATGCTTCACGAGCTGAGTTCCCAGAACGTATCTAAAGAAATTTTTGTGACAGTTGATGCTCCAACTGAAGAATTCACTCAAAAAATTAATCATATTCAAAAAGAAAATGTTACTTTTATAGTAAATCAGACGCGCATCGGAAAGGCTAATGCATTAAACAATACTGTTAGCTTATCTTCTGGGAAAGTTTTGCTTTTTCTGGATGCAGATGTAGGCATCCCTAACGATCCTGATTACCTCAGAAAAATTGTTATGGAAATGCAGCATGTTGACGTGTTGGATATCAAAAAACGTGTAATCAAAGGAAAATCGTTACTCTCAAAAATGGCTTATTATGAATATTTAACATTCAACATCAGTTCATGGATAGCTTCACGGTTTATGCATAAGTGCCCGGCTGTCAATGGTGCCGCGTTTGCTATCCGACGCGAAATGTTCGAGAAAGTTCATGGTTTTCGCAAAGTGGTTGCAGAGGACATAGATATTGCTACACGAGCTTTTCTCGAGAATAGTCGTTTTGCATATTCTCAGGATGTTGAGGTCAAAAACGTGGTTCATGGTGATTTACGTACCTGGTTTACTCAACGTCGAAGGTGGGCGATTGGGCAAGCCCTTTGGCTCAAGGACTGGTATAAACAACTTGTTGGGCGCTTCATAAAGAAACCGCAGGTATTTTTACCAAGTCTCTTCTTTCTCTACCCTTCAGTAGCCGTCTTTTTTTTGAGCGCGTTAGTTCCTAGTCTATGGATGTATAATGGATTGCTCTTTTTCTCCATATTCTTATCAGTTAAATTCAACATCGCCCTTCCCATTTTTCTAGTTTCCTTGGCTACAGCTGACATGCTAAAGGTGGTGCTGATTTCTTTATCCGGATTTGCCATAACTGCTGCTGTTTTCTATGGATTTGGGCGTAAGCTAGGCTTTAGGGAGTTGAAGATTCAGGAGCTTTTCGTCTACTATTTTGTTTATTCTTCAATTTGGATGGTGATTATCTTGGTTGGACATATTCAGGTATTGTTCGGCAAGAAAGCGGGACCCAACTGGAAAACCTAACGATGTTCCTCTCTTGAGTTATCTCATAGTCCAATGTAATAGCTTTTTCAGAAAAGTTGACTAATAGAATGGTGAACTCATAGTGGCAGTGTGGACTGATGTTTTTGTGGTTCGGTGATGACTAATTCTTTGTTTGATCTCTGTAATGTTTGAAAGAAAAAGTCAGAGGGTTTCCAATAAGTAATATTAACTAATTTTTAAATTAAATTCTGCCAATTAATAGTAATGCTCTGAGAAACTAATGGATAAACACAATACATTCATTCTGATAACTTTGCTTATAAAGAATGCAATTTGTTTAATATCTTGAACTGGACCGCGTAATTAGCACTATTTAATTATTTAGTTGTTTCAGAATGTGACAACATTATTTCTTAAGGTATACTTTATTTTGTTTTGATGTTTGAAGGTGTTTGTGTTCGCTAAATGCCCTGAATGTAACGATGAAGTAAAAATTCCTAGAAAGACGCTAAAGAATCATGTTTTCTGTATTGAAGAGTACTGTTGCACTAACTGCAATCACGAATTCAAAATATATAGCTAATGATGACTAGTTTAAGTCACCAATATTCATAATTTAATTAAGTTTGGTTGTTTGGTATCAAGCTGTATCATTTTTGTTTTTTCATTTGTTTATAGCATTCTTTACAGATATTTGGTTTATTAACATAGTTTACAAGTGTGTGATAATTTTTTCTGTCATTTAACATAGCTGGCTGTTTTTCTCCACACCAATCGCAAATCATCAAAGACACCTTAAAGTTCTCTTAAGCTTTCTTGTATTTTAGCAAAAGTTAGTTTAGAGGTTAAAAAGCGATATTACTAGTTCTACAATATTCTAAATTCCTAACGTTTCATAACTATTAGTTAGGTATTTGATTCCTTAGTTTTGTTTATTTTGGTCATATATAGCAACAAGCAGTATACCTAAAGTGAAATCAAAGCCTATTAATCCCCAATAAATGAATGCGAGATAATAAGTTGTTTTAGCAATAATAGCAATTATAAGCAAACTAAAAGAAACCGCTAAAATTAGCTTATAAATTAAGCTGTGTACACAAGGACACTTACAATAAACTATCAGAGGAAGAAAAAGAAAAACTACAACAAAAACAAGAAATGGCAATATATCATTTTGACTGGAAAGAAATTTATCAAGGACTATCGGAACGAATCAAATTATTAGAAGAACTTGACACGAAAGAAAAAAATGAGTAAAAATGAAACAAACCAGCTTATCCATGAGGAACGAAATGACAGTATTATCAAGATAAGTACCGATAAGCAACGTGCTTGGCGCGCTTCGCTCGCCTGCGCCGACGACGACTAATGCTTTAGGCACTTTAACGCTTTCTTTTGAAAAGAAAACTATGCAAAGAAATGATTATTAGCGTGACGCGACTCAAATTCGTGCGCGTAAAAATAAGCCTTCGATTGACCTCAGCATTTGATAACCAAAGAGTATTGCTACAAAATAGCTGGGCCATAGAATTATTGGCCAATTGTCTGGCGGGTAATGCCACAAACCGGTTGAAACGGCAAATAACTCCATTAGGACCATTGAAACCAATCCGGCGGATGCAAGAAAAACTTGTTCTTTTGCTTCTTTTAGTGTGTTCCATTTTCGTCTTGCAATCATAAGAACTGCCCATCCCGATAGAAAAGCGAAAAAGAGAATGAACCAGTTGGCATTGAAATCGAATATTATGTTCATGCGGTGCAAAAAGGCAGTATAATATTAAAAGGTTCTTTTAAATGCGTAATTTAGCACGCGCTCCCCGCAACGACTACCACCGCATCGTTGGTCGTATCTGGGCTTTTGTTGATGTCGCGCGGTCAAAGTTTAAGCCTTTGTCCGCTCGCCTTGTTGTCAGTGTTGCCCTTTTGGGTGAGGGCAACGCAGTCAAGAACCGCATTGATATTTTTTCGTTGGTGCGTTGAGATAAATGCTCGGACATAAAGTATTTCGGTCTTTTGAGCCGACACGAAAACTTTATTGTCCTCACCAAAGAGATAGCTCAAAGAGGGGCGCATATCAGCACCGCATTGTGTTGATAACTGTGACTTTACGCTTTGTCCAGAAAATAATACACAAATTTCATAAAGAATTTGAAATCAACACCTAATGCTATCCAACGCTCCATATTTTTGTTTTAATGGTCATTAAATAGCTCTTTATGCTCTCAAGCTCCAAGTTAGTGATTGTATGAGGATTAAATGTGTAAAGTTTATGTGTGAAGTTTGTGGAAAATTTGCGTGTATTCAATTATTCTATAATAATAGTGGTGCAGTAAAGTATGATAGAGCTAGGCACTACATGGGAAGAGAGAATAGTAAACCCAAATTTGGGTATCATCAACAATCCTTAGATTTTGTTGAGAGAAAACTTAATCAAATACCCAAAAGTGTTAATCTCCAAATAGTGGGTCATTTAGGTCAAATAGGTAGGTTTGATTTAGGGGCTGATTTAGGCACTATTTTAGAATCTAGTTGGGTTGTTAGCTCAGCACGGATAGAGCGCCAGCCTTCTAAGCTGGAAGTCGAGGGTTCAAATCCCTCACGACCCGCATTTTATTTTTCCTTGAATTATGTGCTGAATCAATACTGTTAAAAGCTTTCTCAAACACTTCAACATGATTGCCTTGCATACATCTAAGCTTGTGAGTTAACTATGGCTTCTTTTAATGCCCGGTTAACCCAAAAAGCGCTGTTGGTTGTAGCTGTCTCCTTTCTCCTTTATACCCTCTATCAAGCAGCCACTACCACAATATTTGTGGTTCACTTCCCGCTGGTAGTGGTTAAGTTGCCCACATTAATAACTAGCACTCAACCAACTCTGCAACTGGGGCTTTTCCTTTTTCAAGAAATCGCGGGTTCAATCGGTAGCTATCTACGTTTGATAGGTGCAATTTTTGCTCTAAACTGTGCGATCCTTTATTTTAAAAATGACCCTCGATATCTCAATAAATTCAGGCTAACTCTGTTTTTTGAATCGCTCTATTTCCTGCTACTCCTTCCAGCCGCAGCAAACCACCTTATTGGTTCAGCTATATCAACGAGTCCTTTTCTGAATTTTTACACTGGCGTTTCAGTTCTTGTTCAAGCAGTTCTTGTCTTTCCACCATTGTTCATTTTAAGCCGCAAGCTAAAAACCCCCAATAATCACAAATCTATTCAAGAGTGGGGTGGAATCGCTGCTACTTTGTATGTGTTCGCTTTTTGGGTTAGGCATGGACTGCTTTGGGTATATGCACTTTTGCCTTCTGCAACTCCACTGTCAGACCTACTTACTTTTGTAGGAGCTGTCAATTCGTTGCTTACTTTGCTGATTTCTTCCATAATTGTGACATTCATATGGGTAACTTTTAGTCTCAAGAAAAAACTAAACATGCGGATAGTGGGGACTGCATTTATTCTGGTAGGGGTTTATTTTGTAATTTATGATTTGGTTTCAGTTTGGAACTCAGTTTATCGCGCATTCTTACCGTTGACTGATTTCTGGATGGTAACTCTTCCAATCTTGGGTGTCGCTATCCTGTGTGTATCAAAAAAAGTTAACTTTGAGCGGTAAGATTGCTATTTTGCGATTTCTGTGTCTTAGTAAACAATTGAATTATTGTTAATCTCACGGTCATCTTGGGATTTGTGGATATTTTGATTTTTCAGGTTCCGTTTAGTGAGCGGTTTTTTGAACTTTTAATTATTTAAGGTAGTCGACGTCTCTCATGGAGATCAAAAATATTTTTCCGATATCTGTTAGCGTGTAATAGTGTTGGGATCTACAAAACTTCAAAAAAATGGCTATTGTCCTGTTAGCCTTTTGTATTTTTTTTATAGATTAATTATAAATTTATTTATTAACTCTCTCTAAGGCGCAGGTCAATTTAATCTAGACAGGGTTGATTCTATGGTTAATTCCGAAATAAATAATGAAGCTTCAATGCGTCTAAACGCAACTCTGCAGCTAAAAGCCGCCATTGGTTTTGAGGATGAACGGAAATATGAAAGTGCATTAAACTGCATTGAAGAAGCCCTAAAATTTGACAGCGCTTACATTGATGCCTGGATAATTAAAGGATTACTTTTAGGTAAGCTTGGACGCTGTAGTGAATCCCTAAAGTGCTTTGACAACGTAATAGAAATAGATGCTGCTTATGCAAATGCATGGCATCTTAAAGCCGCTACCTATTCAATGTTAAATCAGCCTGCCCAAGCAGTTGATTGCGACAAGAAAGCATTGGAAATAGAACCTACTAATATTGAAATTCATTTATCTCTTGCATCTTCTCTGCAGAAACTCAAAAGGTTCCAGGATGCACTCAACGGCTATCACAAAGCCCTAACCCACTCACCTGACAATCCACAAATACAGTACCTGCTTGGAATTGCCTTTGGAAATAATGGAGACTACCAAAATGCCCTTGAATGCTTTGATCAAGCGTTGAGGTTAAATTCTAATTTTTCCAGTGCATTGCTTGGGAAGGGTGTTATGTTGGCAAAGCTTGGCAGAACCGACGAAGCCAAACTTTGTGCAACCAAGTTGCTAGAAATGAATCCTGCACAACATTCCCAAAACGACAGTGGGATTAACCCTCTACAGCAAAGTTTTCAAAGGGAATATGAAGCTTCAAAAATGACTAAAAAAGAAGCCTCTACGTCCAGGAATTAAATTTTTAATGTTATCATATTGGATGGATTGTTTTTCTAAGCTACATGGTGGAAATAAATTGTTGTGCTGAGGGCCATTTTTCAGGAATTCTCCGGGCGCTTGCTTCAATATGAGTTATGCCTTTTATCTTAGCTATTTTGTCTTGGATATCAAAGAGTTCTTTGAGATTTCTTAGCATCGCTGTCACTTGCAAATCGAAATCACCGGTGGTTTTAGTTATAATAATAATGTCCGGTATCATTGTTAATTTGTCCACAATGGTGTTGGATAAGTCTCCGAGTGATGTGAAGGCTATATTGAAATCTACGATAGCGACATAACCAAGTTTATTGGCGTTTATTTGAATTGAAACCTTGATGGCGCAAACTTTTCGCATTTTTTCATATCTGTTAATTACAGTATGGGGCGAAACTCCGATTTTTTTGGCGATTTGACTAAAAGATGCTCGACCGTCAACGGAAAGTTTTTGAACAATTTTTAGATCGATATCATCAAAATCAAAATTATTGGTTGGCGATATTGGTTTAAGTGGCGACTTTTCTTCGTTTCTCAAACGCAGTGCATAGAGGTTTTCGGGTATGTTCCTAACATTTGTCCAAACATAAGATTTTAAACCTAACGTGGGTAGCTTATGTTTGATAATTTCTTTAATATGATCCAAATCGTTAAGGCTTTGTAGTATTGCAATCGCTCTTATGTTATATATGCTGTTATACTGTTTGTACGCTCGAATCTCAGGTATTTCTTTAATGTATTGCATCGTCTGATCCAATAGTTGAAAGTCAACGCGCAGCATCAAAGTGGCGAGTGCGTCAAAACCGAAAAGTCCAAAATTCATTTGTATAGTGGCGCCTGTTATAACGCCTTTTTTCTCCAAAGAATTATAGCGTTTCCAAACTCGGTTTTTGTCCGTTCCACATTCTGCCGCTAATTCGTCAAAAGGAATCCGCCCATTGCATAATAGAATTTTAAGTATCTTACTGTCTAACTCGTCGATTTTTACAGGGGTTCCTTTCAAGAATTTTCGTGCCTCGATCTTAAGACTTTGTTTTTCGGATGACGTTGAAATTTGATGAATTTAGAATGTGGATATATATTGTTTGGGTGAGGGCCATTTTTCTATTTTTTTATTAAAGCGGTTTATTTCAAAATCAATTTTGCTTATACCTTCGATTGCTGCGATTTCATCATTTATATACAGCATCTGGTCAAGGTTTTGAATCATAGCGTAAATTTGCAAGTCATAGTTTCCCGTTGTTTTCATGATGCTAATTATATCTGGAATGTTGCTAATTTTGCCTATTACTGTCGGTAACTTTTCTTGTGAAATTGCAATGAAAAAAATGCATAACGCTTTATAGCCAATTTTAGCTGGGCTAATTTGAATTGTGACTTTTAGAAAGCCATTTTCTTTTAGTTTTTCATATCTTTTTTTTGCAACCGTAGCTGATACTCCAACAGTCTCTCCGAGTGAAATCATGGAAATTCTGCCGTCTTCGGCAAGTTCATCTGCAATTTTTTGGTCAATTTCGTCGATTTTAAAGTTTATATCTGCTGGAATTGGTTGTTTGTTTATTTTTTGGTTAACTGGGTTATTTCTTATTTCGTCAACTATGGCTATATTGTGATTCATTTCTTTAACATCAGTCCATATAGCCGTTTTCATTTCAAGGACTGAGAATTTCTTTTTTATATTGTCCTTTATTTCGCTTAATTGCGATAGTCTTTTAAGAGTGATTATGGCGTCAAGTTGTCCTTTGATTCCTCGTCTATAGAAAGCATAAATTTCTGGTTTTAGTTGTAAAAATTCTAAAAGTTGTTCTTCTTGTGCTGGGTCAATTGTGAACATCATATGTGCAACTGCTTTGAAGCCGAAAAGTCTATAATTAATGTGAGTTGTTGCGCCTGTGATTATTCCTTTACTTTCCAATTTTTTTATATTCCCGTTAACTGCTTGCTCAGAGATGTTTATTATTTTAGAAAGGTCCTTTGTGCTTGAGCGTCCATCAGCTAATAGCTGTTTTAGAATTTTTGCCTGCGTGATATTGACTTTTTGTGTTATTTTGAGCGCCCTATCTTTAAGCGTAAAAAGTGCCTTTTAAATTAATCGTATTTTCTACTGGTGTTGACTTCAAAAAAGCAAATTCATAAAACTTCATTTTTTTGCAAATATGATGTGAATTTTGGCAATAATTTGCAAAAAAAAATCCGTTTTATAAAATCTTAAATATAGCTCAGCGGAATCCATTCTTACCAAAAATGGAGAAAAGAAAAAGTGAATAACTCTAAAAAGTATTTAACAACACTATTAATCGCAATATTGGCAATTTCAGTTGCAGCAACAACATTATTTCTCCCAACCACAAGTGCACACACACCTTCAGAAGAACTTACAACAAACGCTTACATAGCCGCTTTACCTAACCCAGTAGGCGTCGGTCAATCCACACTAATCTACATGTGGCTTAACCGAGTATATGGATACTACCCCACTGGTGAAACCCCTGGAACAATCAATTACGCGGCCGTAAACAACAACTATCGATTCCACAATTACAAACTAACTATAACTGACCCCAATGGCGTAAACACGACCCAAACTTTCGAGACCATCCAGGATACAACCTCCTCACAAGCCTATTCCTTTACCCCAGAAATTGCAGGAACATACAGTCTAACATTCGACTTCCCAGGACAAACAGTTACCACAAGCAACGGTAGTCCAACTTCCGTCATGGTTAACGACACTTACCTGCCAAGCCATGCAAGCACAATCCTTACAGTCCAAGAAGATCCAATCGCAACCTACCCAGACACATATCCGTTACCCTCAGAATATTGGACCCGACCAATCTACGGCGAAAACCCAGGCTGGTTTACAATATCATCTAACTGGCTTGGTACAGGTCAACCTGGATATGGCGGTTTCACAGCATCCTACAACTTAGGAGGCAACGGCGCAGTGTTCTTTGCAGGCGATACAGTTGGACCTCTCACTAGCCACGTAATGTGGACCAAACCCCTACAAAGCGGCGGTATAGTTGGCGGCGACAAATTTGATATTCAGGGAAATGCATACTTTGAAGGCTCAGCATACAACCAACGCTACCAAAACCCAATAGTAATCAACGGAAAAATCTATTACAACGAACCAGTTTCATTCACAGGCCACAACTACGGACCACTTAACTGCGTTGACCTAAGAACAGGTGAACTCATCTGGTCACGTACAGATCTTCCACAAATATCATTTGCACTCATTTGGGATCATGAAGACCCTAATCAGCACGGTGTTTTCCCAGCAATTCTTGCAACATCTAACTTTGGTCGCTTATTTGATGCAGATACAGGTAACCCACTCTTCAACGTCACAGGTGTACCATCAGCAACCGCTCCATCAGTCGCATTAGGTCCAAGCGGTGAACAATTACGCTTTGTCTTCCAAAACCTTGGCAACAGCACTAATCCAAACTATGTTTTAGCTGAATGGAACTCAACTAAACTTTGGAACTTCGGAACCAACCCATTCACAGGCGGCAGCTTACTTTCACCATCAATAATCAACGCTTCTAACAACCTATTGACAACCGTTCCACCAGCAATAACAAGTTCACAGTATGGCTCGACATTCATTGTTAATGGAGGCGTCAATGACGCAACCAGTGCACAAAACCGCTTTGACTGGAGTGTTCCAGTTGGATGGAGAAACACCATGAGCGGATCACCAACAGTTGTCGGTGTCATTCCAGACGATGTTATGATTTGCTTAAACGGTACACTTCCCTCACAAGGCGCAACCTTCATGGGCACATTAGGCTTTAACACTTACACATACTTCGCAGTTAGCTTAAAACCAGAATCAAGAGGACAAATTCTTTGGATGAAAAACTATGATCCACCAGCAGGTAACCTCACGGTCCTATTAGCAGGCATTGACCCAGTTAACCGAGTCTTCGTAGAAGACCTACGAGAAACCCAAACATTCGTCGGCTACAGCATGCACGATGGTTCCAAATTATGGACCACCGCCCCACAAGCAGACTTTGACTACTACGGCAGCCAAGCTTCAGGCAGCTTAGCAAACACCTTTGCATACGGCAGACTATACAGCAGCGCATATGCAGGTGTACTCTACTGCTATGACACAAACACTGGAGAGACCCTCTTTACCTACGGTAACGGTGGCGTTCCAGGAAACGACACAAACAGCGGCTTCCAAGTACCAGGAAACTACCCAATGTTCGTTAACGCAATCGGCAACGACGTAGTTTACCTAGTTACATCTGAACACACAGTTGAAATGCCAATCTTCAAAGGCGCAATGACACGAGCAGTCAACGCAACTACAGGTGAAGAACTCTGGACACTTTCATCTTATGTCACTGAATTCACAACACAAAGCTTTGCAGTTGCTGATGGATATGCAACCTGGTTTAACAGCTATGACAACTCCATCTACACAGTTGGAAAAGGCGGCAGCGCTATAACGGTCCAAGCACCTCTAGCATCAATCAAACTATGCGACTCTTTAGTAATCACAGGCAACGTTAGAGACCTCTCAGCAGGTACACAGCAAAACGAGCAGTCTATACGATTCCCCAACGGAGTCCCACTAGCTTCAGATGAAAGCATGACTGAATGGATGGCATACGTCTACCAGCAGAAACCACTTGCAACCAGCTTCAAAGGAGTCGATGTAACCTTAGCAGTTGTCGACGCAAATGGCAACTACCGAGAAATCGGCACTACAACCACAGACGCAAGCGGCACATACAGCTACCAATGGGTTCCTGACATCGAAGGCAAATACACCGTTCTCGCCTCATTCGCAGGCACAAACGGCTACTGGTCATCATACGCAGAAACCGCATTCGCAGTTGATCCTGCAATGCCAACAACCGCACCAACAGAACCACCAGCACAGAGCATAGCTGATCAATACTTCCTCCCAGCATTCATCGGACTCTTCATCGCCATAATCATCGCCATCGCACTCGTACTGCTGTTAGTCCTCAGAAAACACCCATAAAAAAATAAAACAACAACAATCCCCCTTTCCTTTTTTAGTCATAAAGCATTGGAAAAAATGGGCTGAAAAGGCTCTGGCAAAATTTACCTAAAGCCATAGTGAATTTTGTGTTTGCATCCTTTTCTCCTAAAGGGCCAGAAGCTTCAGCAAACCATTTTTGCCGATGTTAGTAAAATTTTTTATGCCAACGGTTTCCCGTTAGCGTCCTAATGCATCAAGGATTTCTTCGGTAGTTGTTTTTTTGCCGGCATTACGTACAAAATCTGATGCGGCAACTATCCCTACTAACTTGTTGTTTTTGAGAACTGGTAATCTTCTTATTTTGTTTGTCGACATGATTCTAGCAGCTTCTTTAAGTGAGGTGTCTGGCTCGACGGTTATGAGTGTTTTCGTCATGACTTCAGTTACTTTTTGGTCAAAAGGAGCCTGCTTTGCAACGATTCGTCGTACAATATCGCGTTCAGTGATAATTCCCACAGGAAAAGCCTGAATAACTACGATTAGCGAACCTAATCCTTTATCGGTCATCAGTTTTGATGCATCTATAACGGTTTTACTTGTTTCAATTGTGACGACTTCTTTAGTCATAATATCCTTAACGCTGGGCATAAGTAAAGGGAAACCTTTTTTGAGATAAAAGCATTGTTATCCACTTCGCCCTACATATTTGAGATGTTGTTGCTATGTTTCAGTCGCATGGCGCTCAAACGCCCCAAATATCCCTTGCGTGAATAAAATGAAAGCCCAACTACTAACCCGAATAGACAAAATAGAGAACCACCCCCTAATTTACACCACCGTCGAAGATCCAAAGCCTAAGCCAGACCAAGTACTTATAAAAGTTAAAGCATGCGGCGTTTGCTATAGCAATCTCCACATGATAGAAGGTGAACTTCAACAATTCGGCGTTCCAGCGAAACTCCCCATAATTCCTGGACACGAAGTTACGGGTGTAATCGAATCTGTGGGCAAAAAAACCTTAGGATTTACGCGAGGGGATAGGGTCGGTGTACAGGTACTCTGGAACACAGATGGAACCTGCGAGTTCTGTCTTTCGGGCCGTGAAAACCTTTGCCTCAAACGTCAAACAACAGGCGAAGCGGTTGACGGGGGATATGCAGAATTTATGGTTGCGCCCAGCAATTTTGTTCACCGATTACCCAGTAACTTAGGATTTGAGGAAAGCGCATCACTATTCTGTCCTGGCATAACAGCCTATCACGCTGTAAAGCGGGCGAATATTAGGGAGGGTCAAAAAGTGGCTGTTATCGGCATAGGAGGAGTAGGTCACATGTCGCTTCAATTCGCTAAACTCGCTGGAGCAGAAACCGTCGCAGTGGATACATCACAGGAAAAGCTAAAGTTAGCTTCCGATATCGGTGCAGACTACACCAAAACCACAATTGAGCTGGAAGATTTTGTAGCGGAAACTGGGCGCCCAGATATAGTTATGGTTCATGCTCCATCACAGAAGGCAGTTGATCAAGCGCTGAGGGTAGTTAAGCGTGGGGGAATAGTTCTCATGGGGGTTTTGGGCAATGTCAATGTTTGTTTTCCTGAGGAACATTCGATTATGGGCAGTGTCATAGGTACCCGACAGGAAATGAATGATACCTTAAGATTGGCGTCGATGGGTAAAGTAAAGGTGGATTGGACACGTTATCCACTAAGTGATGCTCAAGGAGTACTCCTTAAGCTTAAACAAGGAAAAATTATTGGACGAGCGATATTAACGCCTTAAAAATTTATTAAATATTTGATTTATAAGATCAATAATTTGTATAAGTTGTAAATATTTCTCATGATTTTAATCTTCCAATTGACAAGCTTAGAGTCTGTCAGAAGTTCTTCATTGTACACTACTTTATTAATAACCAAAACCTCAGTCGTTTTGGGTAGGGGTAATTATCTTAGTAATTAGTATTGCTTTTACCCGTAAATATTTAGGAAATAAGAAAAATGCAAACACGAAAAAATAAAACTATGGCTATAATTATCGCTGTGATTTTGATCTCATCAACGGCAATCTCAATGGGGCTATTCGCTGCACCCGCAGGCGCAGAAATAATCAACGGAGTCAACTACAACGTTGATACAGCCTCTGCAATCAATGCAGGAATGCACTGGAGCGGAATGTCTGTTAATGCATCTGCCACCAGGCTTTTACTCTGGAACCGGTTCCAAGATTCAATTCCTACCCATGTCTACATGATGGTTGCACCTAACCCTGTTGGTGTTGGACAACAATTCAACGTTGTTATGTTTAATCCACAGGTACCGCCAAGCGCATTACTAGGCAACGATATTCGCTACCAATTTAAACTCAACATAACAAAACCTGACGGTTCAGAAGAAACTCTTCCTCCATCTGGTCAGAACACTGGTAGTGTTTCAACTGGTGGAGCAATCAATGGCGTTTTCGTTTCTGACTCAACAGGTTCAGCCTATACTGGATACTCTCCTGACCAAACTGGCAACTACACCTTAACCGTAACAGTTCTTGATTTCTATTACAGATGGAACTCGACAACCGGCGGAAGCAATGATTACTACGGTACAACATTCAAATCTAGCTCCTACACAATGATGGTCACTGTCCAAGATGAACCAGTAGGACTCATCGGTCTTCCTGATATTCAGGCTATGCCAACAGAATACTGGACTCGTCCAATCGACGGACAGAACACAAACTGGTACCAGGTTTCATCTAATTGGCTCGCCAGCGTTCATGATCGTGATAACGGGGGCATCGAAAACAGATACCAAGCTGACGGCACCGCACCAAACAGCCCACACATTCTTTGGACAAGACCCACAGAAGACAACGGCGTTCTCGGCGGCACCCTAGACGGTCGCGGCGGTGGTAACACCTTCAATGCAGGCTCACAATATCAACCACGCTTCATGAACCAGATCATCATGTACGGTAGAATCTACTACTCGCCTAACCAATACTACGCCGGTTCAAGTGATTTCTTAGATTGCGTTGACTTAAAAACCGGGGAACTTATCTACGAAACAAACACAACAGCTTCCGTTGGAACGACATTCCAGCAGTGGTCCTACTCAATTATGAGTACACCTTCTAACTACTGGTTTGGTTACTACTACAGTCAAGACGACCCCAATGAACACGGCATTCAGACTCCTGGTTGGATATTCACACCCAACTACAACAAAGCTCTAACGCCCTCAAACGGCATACCTGCACCGTTCACTGTCACTAACGTTCCTTCCACTGGCGCATTCGAAATAACTGATTCTACTGGCGAAAACTTACGTCTCATCTTCTCTAACAAAGGCACAAGTTCAAACCCCAGCTATTACTTAGCAGAATGGAACGCCTCCAAAGTCCTACCTATGATCTCCGCGGGATCAGACCCTAGCCGAACGACAATCGATGCTGGTTTAGCATCACGTTATGACTGGAACATTAGCTCTCCGATACAGTTCAGTTCAACACCAACCATCCGCGCAGCAAAAGTAGGTGATATGCTTTGGGGTAGCAACGGTTCGTGGCCTATGGGCTCTGGTAGTCCTTCATATGCTTTCCCTGACGAAACTACTATCTGGGCAATCAGTCTTAAACCTGAAAGCTTAGGTCAATTGATCTACATGAAGAACTTAGATATCGACAATGCTAACGAAAACACTAACTACATCTATGAACACGCCTCAATTGATGAGGGCGTTTTTGTTGCACTCGAGGTGCCAATCCAGAAATTCCACGTCTACGATATTAACACTGGCAATGAATTATTCTCCACTGATGCTCAATCAGACATTAATCCATACGGATACTTTACTTGGCCAAGCTTGATCTCTGTTACTCAGACAAAGCTCGCATATGGTATGCTCTACACTGGCGGCTACACTGGCATGATCTCAGCCTACAACCTGACAACCGGCGAGCTTCAATGGCGCTACACTGCACCCTCTGGCGGCGAGAAGATCCAAAACTACGTTCTCATGGAAGGTCTTATCTGCGATGGTAAACTCTACATTGGAACGCACGAACACTCTGCTGACACCCCGCTCTACAAAGGCGAACGCGTTCGCTGTCTCAACGCAACCACAGGCGATGTCCTATGGACAATGACTGGATGGGCTTATCCTGAGAGCTTTGCAACCGCTGACGGCGTGCTTATCTACTGGAACAACTATGACGGTTCAATCTATGCTCTTGGCAAGGGTCCAAGCGCCATGACAGTCACAGCACCAGACGTTTCCGCAGATCTTGGCTCATCTATCACCATCAAAGGCACAGTTACAGACATCTCCGCAGGCACAAACCAAGCTCAACAAGCAGCACGATTCCCCAATGGCGTTCCCGCTAGTCTCTGACGACTCGCAGTCGCAATGGATGGAATACGTTTACATGCAAAAAGGCAGACCTACCAACACCACCGGTGTCCCTATCGAACTTAGCGTGGTTGACGGTAACGGTAACTACCGCGCAATCGGCACAACTACCAGCGATGCTGATGGCTTCTTTAGCTTCAACTGGCAACCTGACATCTCTGGCAAATACACAGTCTATGCTTCGTTCGCAGGCTCTGAATCTTATTGGCCTTCCCATGCTGTAACCGCTTTTAGCGTTGATGATGTTGCACCAACTTCGACTCCTGTTGCTCCAGTTGATTCAGTTGCAGACCAATACTTTGTGCCAGCAATCGCAGGTCTCTTCGTAGCCATCATAGTTCTTGGTCTATTGACCATGTTCTTGGTACTACGCAAACATTAAAAGCCAAAACAAAACAAATTTCCTCTCTTCTTTTTTATTTTATAATTTCAATTGATGTTTTGGGTTTGTCATAAGTGGTTCATTTGACAATGTTTTATAAGCGATCATTGTTATGCAATCGCTTTAGGTAGAAGTTAATACATCAGTATTGCTTTTACCCGTAAATATTTAGGAAATAAGAAAAATGCAAACACGAAAAAATAAAACTATGGCTATTTTAATTGTTTTAATACTAACAATCTCGATGAGTACAACTCTATTAACCATACAACCAACTGACGCACACACACCACCATATATTATAACGCCAAAAGCTTACGCCTTTGCTACACCCTCCCCAATAGGTGTCAACCAAGCAGGTGAAATTTTCGGCTTTCTCAACTACGTAATCGCCGGAGCTTTAATCACCAACGACATCAGGTTTGAAAACTACCAATTCATCGTTACAGCACCCGACGGGACATCTCAAACATTCAATTACCCCATTGTTCAAGACACAACCTCTGCACAAGCTTTCTCTTTTACGCCCACACAGGTAGGAGTATACAACATTACATTCCTCTTCCCAGGCCAAACACACGACTTCGGCGGTGCATACAATGGTGACTATTATACCCCTGCCAATGCAACATACCTTTGGACAGTGCAAGAAGAACCAATTTCTTCATTACCTCAAAATCCATTACCTGAAGAATACTGGTCTCGACCAATCAACCAAAACCAAAACATCAATAATGCTTTTACTATCGGATCAAACTGGCTAGGTGGAAACGCACAATCTTCAGGCTTGATGTCACTACCACAAAGCTACATACAATACAACGGCGCTCCAGTTATGACTCCCCACATCATGTGGACAAAACCAATTGAATTCGGCGGAGCACTCGGAGGAACAGTATCACAACCTCAGCAAGACCTTGATACCGCTGGCGCATACTACTCAGGAATGGCATATAACATTCGATTCACAAGCCCAATAATTGTCAACGGAATCCTCTACTTCCAAGAACCATTAGGTTATTCTGGTCGCGGCGGTGACTACGTTGCAGTAGATATGCTGACAGGCGAAACAATCTGGACTAACCCCGACATTAACCCAACCTTCGCATCAATCATTAACTTCCAATCCCCTAACGGCTATGGACCCGGCGGAGCTCAATTATGGCAAACTTCCGGTTCAACATGGTACGGCTATAATGCATTTGACGGGAAACCCATATTCAACGTAACCAGTGTTCCTTCAGGCACACAAGTATACTTCAACGACGGCACAATCGGCAGATACCTATTTAGCTACAATACTACGTCAATGACTGGCTCGTTAGCACTGTGGAACTTAACAAGGTTAATCAGCAGCAACTCAGACACGTGGTCAGGCCCTAACCGCTCTTTCGACGGTGCCTCAAACACTGCAATCAGCTGGAACGTAACAATTAATGCAGACTTAACAGGCGACACAAACCCAACAATCATCGGTGTTGTTCCAGGTAAGCAAATCTTGGGCGCAAGCAGCAGCCTTGCAACTACATCAACACCAAGACCCAACGCTGATCCCTGGACAATCTGGGCATTAAGTGACGATCCAGCTTCAGAAGGTCATCTTTCTTGGATTAAACACTACCCTGCACCAGCAAACAACCAAACACAAATGTTTTGCACACAACCCATAGATGCAACCTCCCTCACATTCGCCATGACAATCGCAGAAACCGGTCAACGTTTAGGCTACAGCCTTACCACTGGAGAAAAGCTTTGGGGTCCACTTGGTGACCAACCTGGATTCCAATACTACAGCTCTAGAGCAGGTGTAACGTATAACGGAAACCTCTACGTAGGCGGTCTTGGTGGATTAGTCTTTTGCTATTCAATGACGGACGGGAGCCTACTCTGGACGTACGGTAACGGTGGAGCAGGAAACTCTACAAACATGGAAAACAACGGCCCTTGGGGTTATTATCCAACCCACATCACTGCTTTCGCTTCTGGTGTACTCTACACCTTCACAGGTGAACACTCACCAACAAACCCACTTTACAACGGAGCAATGACACGCGCAATTAACGCTACCACTGGCGAAGAAATTTGGACACTACTAGACTGGTCTGCATGCGGACTAGGCAACTCAATGCAATCTTTCCCAAATGCTGATGGATACGCAGCATTCTACAATTGTTATGACAGCCAAGTATACTCAATAGGCAGAGGACCCAGCCAATTAACCGTTGATGCACCAAACACAGCAACAACAGTCGGAACACCATTTGTTATACGAGGAACAGTCATGGACATTTCAGCCGGAACAACACAGAGCGAGCAAGCAGCACGATATCCAAACGGTGTCCCAGTAGTTTCAGACGAAAGCATGGGCCAGTTTATGGCGGCAGTCTACGAAGATCAGGTCATGCCAACAAACTTAACCGGAGTTCCAGTCACAGTCTACGTAACTGATGCAAATGGCAACTTTAGACAAATCGGCGAAACTACAACCGATGCAAGCGGTATGTTCTCTCTAACATGGATGCCCGATATCGAAGGCGACTACACTGTCGTCGCGAAATTCGCGGGTACACAAGGCTACTTCGGAGCTTCCGCACAATCAACTTTCACAGCAATCGCACCAGCACCAACAGCTACTCCTGTTGCTCCAGTTGACTCAGTTGCAGATCAATACTTTGTACCAGCAATCGCAGGTCTTTTCGTAGCCATTATTGTAGTTGGTCTTGTGATCATACTCTTAATGCTGCGTAAACACTAAAAAAGCCAAAACAAAACAAAATAAATTTCCCCTATTCTTTTTTATTTTATCTAAAACAATTTGTAGATACATTTTCATTCGGTTTACCGCCAATTTTGGGCAATTCCAACAATTCATTAAATTCTGCCTTTTTTACAGTTAAACCGAAAAATATTCTTCCTTTCAGGCTAAGCAAAGCTGCAGTCCACATCGAAAATTAATTCTACACGTTTAAAGTCTTGAATTAACTCAAAATGGTCGGGGCAGCATTAAAGTTAATAAATTGCGATTGTTGTTTGTCTGTGTTTGCAGCCCAGTGGTGTAGTGGTCAAGCATAGGGGCCTCTGGAGCCCTTGACAAGAGTTCGAATCTCTTCTGGGCTACCACAAAAACTCGTATGGTGAATTGATTGGCTGATTTGAAAGGCTGCCCCTTTGGGCAAGAAATACGCAATGACTGTAAATTCTGTGATTACGGTGACAAAAACCACTTTGATCCCGCTGCTGGGCAATGCGTCAAACGCTAAATCTCTGACCGATACGTTTTGTGTGTCGGTAAACTCTGATTGAATTCTGCACGATTGTTTTGCTTACTGAAGAGAAAATTTAGGTTTTTTCGACGCTTTTCCATTTTTTATAGACTTCCAGCGGTGATGGCCGGTTCTTAAATAAAATAAAATGGTGGTCATGGTCGGCTGTAGAGTGTTTAACTTTTAATCGATTTTGGTTTTGTAGGTTTGCCTTCTTTAGGTTAGTTGGGTATCAATTGCTTAGTTTTCTTTTTGCGTAGTTGTGGGGTTTTTTGTTTTTTCACTTCTTGGGTTGTGGTTTGGGTTGGTTTTTTGTTTTGGTTTGTTTTTTGATTGTGTTTTGGTTGTGGGGAGCTTGATTTTTTGTTCACTTCGTGCATGGTTTGGTTAGGTTGTGGTAGTGGAGTATATTGAGTTTTTCAAGCACACGCTGGTTTCGTATCATCTAATAACAGAAAAAACAAACTCGAAATGAAGTCTCCTCCTACAAGCCCATTACTGCCTTAAAGAAGTAGTTCCTGGAGTAAACTGCTCAAACCAAACCATTTCCCTCCAATACGGAAGAATCATAATTTTTTGCTCACTCAAAAACTTCTTATATGCCTGCTAAATCGAATCCCTGCGGTAGATTAGCATTCAAATTCAAACAAAGTTGATAAACAAAGTCTGAGTATTTTGATAGATGTGGTGCTGTTGAATAGTCAAGTAATTGTTTTACCGGATGGGAGACGTCTTGGGTACTCAACAGTTGGTAACGGAAAGCCTGTTGTTTATTTTCACGGTACCGCCAGCAGCCGCTTGGAAGTTTTACTATTAAACGAATTTGCCCAATCTACGAATCTGCAGATAATCGGTATCGATCGACCTGGCTATGGCTTATCGAGTTTTATGTCAAGGAAAAACCTTCGTGACTTAAATAGTGACATAAACTTTCTAATGAATCGGTTAGGTTTTGAACGCTTCAGCGTTCTGGCTTGGTCTGGGGGTGGAGTTTTTGCTCTTGCGTACTTGGCTTTTTTTTCTGAGCGTGTAACCCGGGCTGTTATTGTAGGTGCTCCGTCTTTGCCTTTTGATGTCTCAACCGCCCATAACCTACCTTTTGCCCGTTATGTCATGAAACTTCCTTTTCTCGGGGTGTTGGCGATGAAGCAGATGCGGCGTCAAGTGTTGAGAGCCAACGGGGATATCTCTGCTTTTTTGAATTCAAAGCAGGGAAAACAAATGCTTCGCGGATGCTCCAAAGATGATATACAATTTTTTTCTGATCCGTCATGGATGTCATGGATTTATAGAGCTATGGCTGAAGGCTTTCGCCAGGGAGATATGAGCTTAAAAACGGTAGTTGAAGAACACCAGATTTTCATGAAGCCATGGCCATTTTCTTTTAAGGGAATTCCCGCCGGTAAATTAACCATTTGGCATGGTTGTGAGGATAAAACATGTAGAGTAGAGAATGCCTATGCACTTCACAATTGTGTTGATGGTAGTTTCTTAGAGGTTTTTCCCAGCAAAGGACACTGCGTCATGTTTGGCGAGTTAACGAAACTGGGCGAGCTTCTCAGAAGCGTTTAATCGTTTGGGCGTTGGCGCTTTTTATCTTTGGGAATATTTAGCACATTCTGGTTGGGTGTTAATACCTATTTGGCTTGATAAATTTAGTAGCGGTATTACTGATTGATATTTGGTAGCACAGGATTTTTTATTAAAACTTAAAAAGCGCGTTAACGCATTTCTTAATTGTAATTTCAGGGAAAAACCCGATGGAGGCATTTTGTGAGTTACATAGTGCTTGAAACAGTTCTTTCAGGTATTTTTGTTGCCTCCGCATTTCCTATAGGCGCGTTAATTGCTATAGTGTTTAATTATTCCACCGCGCGGAGGGCTCTTTTTGCAGCTTTTGGCGCTGGTATTTTTTTTTCTGCAGTGATGCTTCTCGTGCAAGAGACACTGAGACTGGGAGGTTTTTTGGATTTACTTGTAGGCTTCAGTTTAGGCGCAATAACATTTGGGATAGCTCAGCATTTTTTCAAACATGATAACTCCGAGAAAGGTCAGAAACGAAAAAAACACTCTGAGGGGAAACTCGCTGTTGTAGGCACAATCCTAGATAGTGTTCCCGAATCCCTTTTCATAGGTATCATAATCGCATTGCAAGAACCGGGATTATTCGTGGCTGAAGCCGTTATTTTCTTGGGCAACTTGGCTACAACTCTGGAAGGCGCTAAAATAATGAAGAAACAGGGCATAAAAAATTGGTTAATAATGCGCGATTGGCTATTCGATTTTGTGATAGTCGCCATCGCTGCTCCTGTTGGTTATTTTCTGGCAAAAAACGTCATTCAAGATGTCTTAGCAGGCGTATTAGGTTTTGCCGCAGGCACACTGGTTGTCTTTATTTCGGGTGAACTTATATCAAGAGCATACCGCGAATCTACAGGGCATGCGGAGGATTTTGCGCTTTCCGTAGGTTTTATAGTTGGTGTGCTGCTGCTTTTCGTCATCGGATAGCTCGCCTTGGATTATTCCTGAATCAAAAGTATAGTTAATCTGTAAATTGTTATATGAAACCGCAAAAATCTTATGAGAGCCCTTAAGATAGAGTGTGTCGTGGAAAGAATGCAGAAAGTGTGGGATGAACTTAAAAAAATTGAAGCCGAAGCCGAACAAATCCAAGTTGATGCGCAGCAGAAAGCCAAAAACATCACCCTCTTAGCTAAGCAGGAATCTGACAAGCTGATGGTCAATAGCGAAATCTACGGCAAAGAAGAATCCGCACAAATCTACAACAAAGCAGTGGATGAAGCCAACCAGTGCCGTGAAGAGATGCTAAAAGCTAACGAACAAGACGCTGCAAACCTGAGAAGCCAAGCTGAAAAACGCATGGACAAAGCTGTTTCAATGGTTGTTACTGCAGTTTTAGAGGAAACCCCCACTTGACCCAGACAACCCGTTACGCTTCGGTTCTTGCTAAAATCGGGGCTGAGCGAAGTGGTCTACTCAGTGAAGCCAAAATTAAGACTTTGGCGGATAGTCGAAACCTGAACGATTTTGTTTCTCAACTTCGAGATGCTAGCTATCAGGAGCAGTTTAGCAAAATCACGCTTCCACTAACTGGACGCAAACTTGAACGTGCATTAAATGAGAATTTAATTGAATTATACACGAAGATAATCAAATATTCCCCCAAAACTGTAACTGAATATCTAAAGCTGTATCTTTTGCGGTTTGAAGTGGAAAATGTAAAATTTCTGGTGAAAGCCACAGTTGCCAAGCTCACTCCAGAGGAGAAGCTTGCAAAGCTTTACCCCTTTGTCGGCTGTCATATTAAGAAACGCCTAATTCTTGAGGAAGCTGCAAAAGCTTCCACGCTGATTCAGCTGTTGAATGTTTTTGAGAGAACCGTGTACTGGTGTCCTTTGTCAATGGGTTTGGAGAGCTACAACGAGAACGGTTCAACTACATGTCTTGATGTGTTTCTTGATGCTTTTTTCTATGAACACCTGTTTGAACTTTATAATTATCTGCCAAGTAGAGAGAAGGTGCATGCACGTTTTTATGCAAGCCTGGAGAACGACAGTTATATTCTGCTCTCGCTTCTGAGAGGCAAAAACCTCAACTACGATTCCAATTGGTTGAGGTTAGCGGTGCCCCATAATTACTTTAATTTGGCCAAAACGGGGGTTGAATCTATTGTTTCTGCGACAAGTTTTGATGCGGCATATGAAGTTGCCCTCCGTGGTCCCTACGCTAAATACTTCAAAAGTGAAGGTCCCCCAGAAGAAACCCTTGCGAAGGCTGAGAAGGGCTTCAAAGAATCCTTGCTCAAAAATGCAAAATCCAGCAGTATTACAAACACGTTCAATATTGGAATGCCCCTATCTTTTATGACTCAAAGAGAAAATGAAGTTTACAATTTACGTGCCGTAGCTTTAGGTATCGATGGCGCTTTGAAGCCTGATCTTATTCGTTCTCAGCTTCTTTTTTAGTCCTTATTTTCTTTCATCGACAGTTTTGTGTAGACGAATTTCTGTTTGAATGCTTGGAATTCTGTTCCAGTCCCTGCATAGAATTTGCTGAACCACTCATAGAAGTGAAGTCTTAGAGTGTGAATGAAAACTATTAGGCCCTCTAATGCGAGCACAAATATGTTGCCGAAGACAACAACTACTCCGCTTAATACTAATCCGAGGATTCCCAATCCCTCAACTAAACCTGAGACTTGATAAACTACCAAGAGTAGTGCCCAATGCGCCATTAGCAACGCGAGGATACGGCTATACGATATGGTATTGCTTAGCAAGCGCGTGAAGAAGTCTCCTCCCTCAAAGAGTCTTCCTATTATGGTATCTTGTTCGGCATGCTCATTTTTGTGTTGCCCAGCTGGTTTTGCTGCCATTAGATATAGTGGTTTACCTGCAACCATGACTATGAATGGGATTATAGGCGCCAGGATAGGTCCAGATAGCCAAGCTGCAAAATCAAGTTGGTATGTTGCAATCAAATAAATGCCGCCCATGTAAAATGCAATTTTAGGCACCGATGTCAGAAATGCATCTGCGTACTCATGTTTTAATGCGTAATTTACCATTTCGATGATTAAGCCGCTAACGATTTGCACAATGCCAACGAAAAGGCTGAATATTAAAAAGTTGAATACATTTCCAGTCGGGCTAAATGGACTAAACCAGAGTGGTCCCCAAGGAAGCTCCGTACCGAAGAATTCGCCGAAAAGTAAACCCGCTCCTATCGCCCCGATGCCGCAGGCAGCGATGATCCAGCAGACGTTTTTCATACCTTGGTTTCCTTTGATCAGGCTGCCAACTATTACTCCTCCAAGTAAAAGCACTAAACCATGTCCCAAATCGCCGAACATTAACCCAAAGATAATCGGAAACGTGATTGCGAGGAAGGGGGTCGGGTCAACTTCCTCATATTTTGGTAGCCCATAAAGTTTAGTTAGCTCTTCGAAGGGCTTAACAAATCGGTTATGCGTAATTTTGGTTGGGGTATCAGCGTTTTCAAGTGTATCGTTAGGTAAAATTAGTGCTTTATCTTCCACTTTTCCATGAACGGCTTGGCTAAGATCCCCAAACTTATCCTGAGGCACAAAACCTTTGATGGTTGCAAGCCTCCCTGATTGAAGAATCTTTTTCTCAGCATTAAGCAACGCTAGAATATTCTCTGAGGTTTCTTTCCAAGCAAAGAAGTTGCTTCTGTTTTCTTCTTCCAGCTTATCAAATTTGCCCTTAAGTTCTTTTTGTTTCTCTTCATTCTCGTTCAGGAGATTCTTAACCTGCTTTAATGCTTTGACTGCGTTCGCTGGCAACTCGGGGGGAAGCTGGAAAATCTCAGCGTGATATGTATGCAGGATTTTCTCAACTTCTTCTTGATGCTTGGTTGGCATAGCTAAGCAGACGAAAACAAAATCTCCCACTAATGGGCACGTATGCACATTCAACGGTAGTTGGGCAAGGGACATTTCAAATGGCTCAAAATTTTTTTTAGGAAGCCTTGCAATTTCGACATGAACCAATTTGAACTTGCCCATGGTTGCAAGGTCTATGCCCATATCTTGTATCGTGGAGAGCATATCTTTGAGGAGCATTAAATCTGAGGCTTTCTCTTTAAGGCTTTTTAGTGAGGTGTTTAAGCCTTCAATTTCTTTTTTCAACGTTCGTATGTTTTGGTTTGTATTTCCGAGGAGGCTTCGCCAGTTATCCGCAGTTACATTAACTGTGATAGGTTGTTTCAACTTGAAAATATCAAATAAACCCGTTTTTTCTTTGACGAGTTGACTAGAGAGATAGGTTAGATCAAGCAGACTTTCCTCAACAATCTGGATGCTCTGATTATAGACCCTTAAGTTTACTTCGTCTTGTGGAGACTGCTCAATATGAAATTCACCGAAGAAACTTAGCGTTTCAAGGACTGATTCGACATCTTTTTTTACACATATAATAGATGCCGAAGTCATTCTTTCGGGTCGCAACATATTTAACAGTATTTTGAACTTACCAACAAGCATTTAAAGTTATATTTGGTGACGGCATGATTGGCTACGTGATAGGCGACGGTGACATGCTAACGGGTTTCCGACTGGTCGGCGTCGAAGGCGAAGAAGCCAATACAGCTACTGAAGCGATTAAAGCTCTAAACCGAGCTCTTGCGCGCAGTGATATAGCTATAATTATTCTAAGTGATATTTTTGCCTCTGAACCGTCAGTTCAAGCACAAGTTGATAAAGTGCGCCAGGAACGTGTCACCCCTATGATTGTTGAGTTACCAGGCAGCAGAGGTGCAAAAGACAATGTTAAACTTTCAGATACCATTAGTAAAATCTTAAGTATAAAAATTTGAGAGATCACCTGTATGAGCGTTAAAACTGGAATTGCCGCTATTGCAAACGAAGTTGTAGGCGACGTGCAAAAAGAGGCTGAAGCCCTAATTTTGGCTGCTGAAAACGAAGCTAAAGAAACCCTTAGAGCAGCCAAAGATAAATCCAGAGCATCCTTGCGCTCAATAATCGTGAATGCAAACGAAAAGGCGGAAGCTGAGAAACGCAAAATTGGCTCTATCGCCGAAGTTGAGGTACGTAACCGCCTACTGCAAACTAAAGAAGAGTTAGTTGATGCTACTTTTGAGAAGGCAACTGATAAGCTCAAAGAGTTTGTGCGCAGCACTGAGTACCCAAATTATCTTTTAAATCTCATTGAGAATGTTGCTGGAAAAATGGGTCAAGAGAACCTTATTGTCCAAGTTAACGTTAAAGATAAAGGTTGGTTAACACCTAGCATGCTCAAAAAAATATCCACGAAATCACATACCAAACTCGAATTATCAAACGAAACAGAAAACTTCATCGGCGGCTGTAGAATTCAGACGAACGATGGGAAAAAAATTTACGATGCCACCTTCGACTACAGACTCACTGAACTCACACCAAGACTTCGAGTAATTGTCGCAAAACAACTTTTCGGGGCGTCCTAAAGTGACTGGAAAAGGCAGTGTCATAAGAGTTGCAGGCCCAGTTGTTGAAGCCAAAGACATGTCTGAAGCAGTCATGCACGAAATGGTCGAGGTTGGTCACGAAGGCTTAATCGGGGAAATCATCCGCCTCGAAGCTGAATATGCAACCATCCAAGTTTACCAGAACACAACAGGATTAAAACTCGACGAACCTGTAATGGGAACAGGCAGTCCCCTTTCTGTGGAACTTGGACCTGGCTTGCTGGGTAACACTTTCGATGGGATACAACGTCCTCTTGAAACTCTACGGGAACTAACCGGTGCTTTCATTAAGCAAGCTAAAGGTGTAACCGCGCTAAGTAGAACCAAAACATGGCTTTTTAATCCCAAAGTAAAAGTAGGCGACAAAGTTGTAGGCGGAGACATCCTTGGAACAGTTCAGGAAACCGACATAGTTGAGCACCGTATCTTGGTTCCTATAGGCGTCTCGGGTAAGGTTATCAAAATTGTCGTCCAGGGTCAATATACTGTTATCGACAATATTGCCACCTTAGAGAATAATGGTGTCAAAACTGATTTGCAGATGATGCAGAAATGGCCGATTAGAAAACCACGTCCGCATAGCAAACGTCTCTTTGCATTTACTCCGCTCATCACAGGTCAGCGTGTAATCGACACTTTTTTCCCCATTGCCAAAGGTGGATCTGCAGCTATCCCTGGACCATTCGGTGCAGGGAAAACTGTTACTCAGCAGCAGCTTGCGAAGTGGTCTGATGCTAATATAGTCATTTATGTGGGCTGTGGAGAACGTGGTAACGAAATGGTCGATGTCCTAGATAGTTTCCCTAAACTAATTGATCCAACTACAGGTCACCCACTGATGGAACGCACGATTCTAATTGCAAATACAAGCAACATGCCCGTCTCAGCCCGTGAAGCCAGCATCTATACAGGAATAGCCATTGCAGAGTACTTTCGCGATATGGGATACGCTGTAGCGTTAATGGCGGATTCCACTAGCAGATGGGCAGAGGCGCTAAGAGAAGTGTCTGGTCGACTTGAAGAGATGCCAGCGGAAGAAGGCTTCCCAAGTTATCTGCCCTCTCGTCTCGCTGAGTTCTATGAACGCACAGGCGTCGTTGAAGCTTTAGGCTCAGATAAACGGATGGGCTCAATTTGTGCTATTGGCGCTGTTTCTCCACCCGGAGGCGATTTCTCGGAACCTGTTACTCAACATACTAAGCGTTTTACGCGGGTTTTCTGGGCGCTTGATGCGGAGTTAGCGGATGCGCGTCACTATCCATCAATTAATTGGATGCAGAGCTACAGTGGCTATATCGCTGACGTTTCCGGCTGGTGGCACAAGAATGTCGATGAGAAATGGAACAGCTATCGTGAAGAAGCTATTCGTATCTTGCAGTCGGAGGATGAGCTTAAAAACATCGTGAAACTGGTTGGTCCTGAAGCGTTACCTGACAAGCAGCGGTTGATATTGGAGATTGCACGCATTATCCGTATCGCACTGCTCCAGCAGAATGCTCTTGACTCAATAGACACCTATTGTAGCCCTCAAAAGCAGTTTAAGATGCTAAAAATAATCGTGGACTTCCATCGACTAGCCGAAAACGTCGTCAGCAAAGGTGCCCCCATCTTCAAAGTCACCGAGTTACCCATTATGGAAGAAATCATGCGTATGAAAACCGCTATTCCCAACGACCAAGTTGAGAAGTTGGATAATTTAGAGAAGCGCATGTATGAAAACTTTGATGGACTGGAGGCAAGTTTGAGGTAATTTCTATGGCAAGCATAGGTTTAGAATATAAGGGCATAGCTTCAATTTCAGGGCCTATCATTGTCGTCGAAAACGTGAAACAAGTCGGCTTCGACGAATTGGTTTCTGTAAAAATGCAAAACGGTGAAATCAGACTCGGCAAAGTCATTCAAGTCACTAAGAAAGCTGTAACCGTGCAGGTTTTCGAAGGCACCACCGGGATCTCGCTTTCCCAGACTCGCACCCGTTTCTTAGGCAAGCCCCTTGAAGTTCCTGTGTCCACGGAGATGCTAGGACGTGTTATGAATAGCTTCGGCGACCCCATTGATGGTCACCCTCGATTCTTCACAGAAGAGAAACGGGATGTCAATGGTTTTCCAATTAATCCAAACGCTCGCGAGTACCCCAAAGACTTTATCCAGACAGGAATATCAGCAATCGACGGCTTAACAAGCCTTGTTCGTGGACAGAAACTCCCAGTTTTTAGTGGACCAGGATTATCTCACAATGAGTTAGCTGCTCAGATCGTACGTCAGGCTCAGATTCGCAGCGGTGGTGAACCCTTTAACATTATCTTCATTGCCATGGGATTGGCGCATGATGATGCAGCGTTTTTTCAGAAGAGCTTCGAGGAGACAGGGGCAATCAAAAACGTTGCGATGTTCCTTAACTTAGCCGAAGATCCGCCTGTGGAGCGTATTATTACTCCGCGCGCTGGTTTGACTTTGGCCGAGTATTTGGCGTTTGATCAAGAATCCCACGTGCTTGTCGTTATGACTGACATGACTAACTATTGTGAGGCACTGAGGGAAGTCAGCTCCTCCATGGAGGAAGTGCCCAGTCGCAAAGGCTACCCCGGCTACATGTATAGTGACCTTGCCAGCATTTACGAGCGAGCGGGTAGAATCATTGGCAAACGCGGCTCTATCACTCAGATGCCAATTTTGACCATGCCAAATGACGATATCACCCACCCTATTCCCGACTTAACTGGTTACATTACCGAGGGGCAGATTGTTCTTTCTCGTTCAATGGAGAAACAGGGGATATATCCGCCGATTTATATCTCCACTAGTCTCTCGCGATTGATGAAGGATGGTATAGGCAAGGGTAGTACCCGTGAAGACCATGCCAATGTTGCCAGCCAACTTTACTCGGCATATGCACAGTATAATTCAGTGAAGTCATTGGTTACTATAATCGGAGAGGAAGGATTAGGTAGCCGAGAAAAAGAGTATCTGCGTTTTGGCGATCACTTTGAGAAAACACTCATCAACCAAGGTAAACTTGAGAATCGAACAATCGAAGAAACACTCTCGATAGCTTGGGATGTGCTCTCTGATTTGCCTGAACAAGAATTAACCAGCATCAAACCCGAATACATTAACAGCTACATGCCTAAAGTGGATGTTGAGGTAAAGTAGACGTATGTCACAAGACAACATCAGCCCCACAAGAATCAACCTCATACAAACCAAAAAAACGTTAAGCCTAGCAGAATCTGGACGAGAGGTTCTGGAACGCAAACGGGATATTTTGCTACGCGAGTTGCGTAACAGTATTTTTGATGCTGAAAAAACCCGCGAAGATCTGTTAGAGGCGCTGGCGAAGGCTTACTTAAGTCTGCGGGAAGCCATAATGGCTAAGGGTTCTGAAACCATCGCTAACGTAGCGTTAGGATCCAGCAACAAGGCTGAGTACATGATTGATTATCGTAGTATCATGGGCGTGACGGTCCCGGTGGTGACTCTCGAGGATGAAACCGGTGTTAAACCTGACTATGGTTTTGTCAACACCAATGCGGAATTAGATCATGCCTTCAAAGAATTCCATACCGTGATAAAACTGCTGGCGAATTTGGCAAAAGCTGAAGGAACCACTTTTCAGATAGCCAACGACGTCAAGAGAACCCAGCGGCGAGTCAACGCATTAAATCATGTTCTTATTCCGCGGTTCCGCAAGACGGCTAAACAGATTGAATTGGTATTGGAAGAAAAGGAACGCGAAGAATTCGTGCGGACCAAACGAATTAAAACTCTAATCAAAGGTCACCAAGAGGAGCTTGTTTCAAATGAAAAAGTTTAGTTCTGAAACGATAGAGAAAATATTAGTTCCCACCGATGGGTCCGATCACAGCAATCACGCCGCAGAATACGCCATAAGTATCGCTAAAACTCATGATGCAGAGATTTTTGTTGTCTACGTTATGGATGAAGTTGTTATCGATAAATTCTCCGATTCAACCCAACGCGAGATAGTGGAGCGGGAACTTAAAATGGATGGACAACGCGACGTAAACTATATTTTGGGTTTAGCAGAGAAGGAGGGTGTAAAAGCCTCTTCAATGGTTGCAAAAGGTCGACCATTTGAGCAGATCGTAAATTTGGCTAAAGGCTTAAACATGGATCTTATTGTAATGGGAACGTATGGGTATAGGGGAGCTGAGCGAATATTGTTGGGCAGTGTCGCTGAACGGGTGATTGAGTATTCAAGTTGTCCTGTGCTGGTTGTAAAATAATTGGTGATTTAAATGGTGGCTTCAGAGAAAATAGAAGCGGACTACCAGAAATTTATTAAAGCTATCGAGGAAGCCTCAAAAGTTGAGCTTCAGAAAATTCGCCAAGATCTCGATGCTCTCAAAGGCAAAGCCTTAGAAATTGGGGAAACTATCGAATTATCTTCTTAATCAAGAGAAGATGTATTAAAACAAGAAAAAGTTAATAGCTGAGATTATTGTGCAATGTTAACCATTGGAGTGGCATAAACTTGAAACGTAAACTATTGTTGTTCGTGTTGCTTCCGCTCTTGCTTATACCGCTTATGGGTGTTGCAGCCGCGGTAACTGTCTCCACGGTTCAAGACCAAACAACTACAACAACTGCGGGAACTTATGACAGGGTAGGTATAGCGTTCGCCGCAGCATTAGCCATCAGTTTACCGGCTTTAGGTGCTGGTATTGCCATTTCTGCGGCTGGTAGTGCAGCAATTAGTGCATTAGCAGAGAAGCCTGAAACCTTTTTTAGAAGCTTTCTTATTGTTGCACTGGCTGAAGCCTTGGCAATTTACGGGTTAATTATGGGCATTCTGCTTTGGCTTAAGCTATAAGTTCCAGTCAAGATATGAGTCTGCCTAAGAATTCGCATATTTTATTGTTCAATAACCCCTTATTTGGGCAAGCCCCCTTGCCGGTAGGCAGGTAAAGTGCTTCCTCAATTTTAGGTGACGCAATGTTTTCTAAGGATGCCACTTTTTCTGGAGAGTATCGGTAAAACTTTCTCTACAATTATAAACGCCAAAACAGCATAGGCAATGCCTCCTAAAACATCCACTACATAGTGCTCGCCTAGATAAACGGCGCTGAACCAGACACCGATCGGGAAAATCAGGATGGGTAGGGCTTTGATTTTCCAGATTTTTATGGCGAAGAGGGAAATTAGAAAGGGTAAGGCGGAGTGCATACTGGGGAAAGCTGCATATTGATTTGGGCTAAGAAAATCAAAAAGCGTCCTGTACACAGGTATGCCTAGATTTGCATCTACGGAATCTGTCAAAATCCTCGATACATTAGGTCCTGCATAAGCTAAATTGTAGGTTGAGTTAAGCTCTATCCATGGGGGCGCAACAGGATAAAATAGAAAAGTGATCAGGGCAGCGTAAGTGCATATACCAAAGGCAACTGTGTATTTCCAATAATTAGGCGGGCTAACTTTCCAAAGAACAAAGGCAAAAATGGTAGGTGCAAAAAAGTGAAGCGAATAGAAGAAGGCGCCCATGTAATCTAAAACGGGCAAATGGATGGTTTGCTGCAAAATTAGGCTGGGAATTTGGCCTCCGAATAATCCCATTTCAAGATTAAATGGACCGGACTGCAGGTTGCTTGCCGAGATTGCGCCCACGATTCCGTACATGATTTCGTAGGAGACAAAGATTGTAATGAAGGGTAGCCAGTCTTTGAGGAATCGCCAGGTTCTTTGGTTATAGGCGGCGTAGATGAGGAAGGCTAAAATTAGAAATTCAGGACCCGGAATAATATGATAGATTAAGCTGAAGATCCCGATTGCGATTAGATATAATGCTGGAAAAAGCAATGAGAAGAACCGTGAGGATCGGTAATCAAACCCTGCCTTCTTATGTTCTTTTTTCTCAGCCATTCCACGTGCTACCTTTCAGCTCCTAAAGTTAATGGATGGTTTTAAAGGGTTTTCCTATTTCGGGGCTAAGAGCAATCAATCGGTAGCGTTTTGTGCCAAAAAATTCATGTGGGCTCTTTTTTAGTTGGCGCAATACAGCTATTTTAGCAAAATTTTCAGAACTCAATAAAATTTACGCTTTGCGCATTTTAATTTGTGGCTGCGATCCGAGTTGTTGCTGTCGTAGTACAGTCACATTATTATTTATGCTTCAATGGCGCTTAATAGATAATTGTGAAAGGTTAGCTTAAAGGCAGGCATCTTGTTCCCCCCTCTCTCTCTTCCTGAATTTGTTTGCCTTTAAGTTAATCTATCTCTCAACTTCCTAACGCAGTGTTTTTACAAAAAAATTATATTATGTGGGGTCTCTCTTGTTTTCTAGATGATAATGCCAACATTTGAATGTACCGTGTGTCATCGCAAAGTCCGCTCTGAATTTGAACTCAGCTGCACTGGCGACGTTAAACGAAACGTGGAAAAAGCACCCTGGTGCTGCGATAAAGAAATGATTGAAGCTCTCGATGACTAATCTGGGATTTGTGATGCCATCCGTAACGTTGCTTAGTGGGATGCTCAATATTCTGATTAAGTATAACCCCAACATGTGTTAGAATCTTCTATCATGTTCCATAAAGTGTCGTGAGCGAAGAATCGCTATATATACAAATACTTACCTACTAATGCAAAAGTGAGCGCCTAACTGTGGATTTAACAATACTTCGTTGCTTCGTCTTAAGACATAAACTTGCGGTAATCTTAGTCTTAGGCGTTATTGTTAGACTCATTTTGATGCCCATTTCAGCGCATCCTTTCGATGTTAGCGTTTGGTATAACATCTCTGAGAACATTTTGAAAAACGGCGCTTTTAGCCTTCAGGCGTTTCCTCCATTATGGTACCATTACATGTTAGTTCCAATCGCTTATAGTTACGATTGGCTTTCAGGCGTTTTATCCACAAGCGCAATCCCCATGGCTTCGATACCAGCGGAACTGAATTTCTATCCTTCCTTCAATATACAGTATATTCCGGGTCTGCTTTTCAATTTTGTCGTAAAGATTCCATTCTTAATTTCAGACATAGCGTTGGCTCTACTACTCTACAAGATAGTTCTGGAGCTAACAAACAGCAAGGGGCTTGCTGAAAAAGCTACGATTTTATGGTTTTTCAACCCATTTGTTATTTGGATTTCAGCGGGTTGGGGCATGTGGGATACTATGCCGGCCTTGTTTTCTTTTGCAGCTTTCTACTTTATATTAAAAAAGAAGTACGCTTTTTCCGCTATTTGCTTAAGTTTGGGGTTCGCTTCCAAATTATATCCTGCTTTGTTTCTGATTCCAATGATTTTCTATATTATAAAAACAGGTGCAGATAATGAAAAATGGAAGAACTCAACAAAGTTTTTTTCAATATTCACTGTTTCCTCGTTTCTTCTTGTCCTGCCGTACTTAAGTGTGATGGCAAGTTTTTTTACTAGCTTCTTTACTCCGAATCTTTTGGCCTCATCCACCCTTTCTAATCAGATTGATCATCCATTAGGCTTTGGTCTTACTTATTGGTCGGTTTATTTGTTGAATCGACTATTGAACTTGCCTGTGACAAATAGTTTTGTTTCCTCAGCATCTTTTTTTTCAATCCTTTTGGTTGTTGCTTCTTTAATTCTGGTGTATTGGAAAATAGGAAAATTTTCTCGACAAGTGTCAGCATTTGATTTAGCTTTGATAATGCTATTGCCATTGTTCGCTTTGTTTCTTGGTTATCGCATTATTTGTGAGCAGTTTTTTGTGTGGTTAATACCTTTCTTAATTATTCTATATGTGGGCGGGCGAATAAAAAATATTTATTTCTGGGGTTTATCAACATTAGCTTTGCTTTATTCAGTTTTGAATTGTCCCTTTCCGTTTTTCTTTTTGTCTTTAGCACCTTGGTATAGTAATTCAATACTCGGTGTTATTCATGCCATATGGGCTGTTGAAGCGATGAGAATTACGGCACTTGGAATTATTGGTAGTGCTTTTTCTGTTTTATTGATAATATTGCTTGCAAGATTGATCAAAGGAAAAAAGTTGGAGCGCATTGAATCTTAGCTTTGAAAATGCCTTCAACATCCTGTAAAGATCTTTTTCCAATAAGACACAATTTATAATTACGTGTATCTATGGATTTTGAGAGATTCGACTGGTTTACAGGACACAACGATGTAAATCGACGTTTTTATTCACCATTCCAATTCCTGGCGAAGAAGTTAAAGTCTGTTGTTAAACCCTTTTTCAATCAGTTTAAGAGCTTTTTATTTGCTATTGGTTCAAAAGATTAGTTTATTGAGGTTAGACCAATTCTCTGCAACAAATTGGTTCCCTGATTCTTCGTTTGTAAAAATTTTAGCTATTGTGCATTTTAATAATGTAGTGGTATTAGGTTGATGCTATGGTAATTTTTAAATCCTTAAACTCAATTGTAAGTAAAAGAGACACGTATCCTATGACACAATCCCTATATGATATTACGCCTGCTAAAATTAGGGAATATTTTAAACAGAACTGGGGGTCATCACTAATCGTTGTATTTATGATGCTTTTGCTAATTGCTTCTGTTTCCTTTGCAATAGGTTTATCGTATTGGGCTGATCTGTTTTCTCTTTACGCGTATTATGCTTTGGCTGCCGGAGTTTTGTTGCAAATAGCTTGTGTTTTTGTAAATCGAAAAAGGAATAAAGAGGCTATTTAGTGAATCAATTAGAATTATCATTTGTTCTACCTGCTTACAACGAGGAAAGTCTTATAGAAGATACTTTGGGGATAATAGATTCAGTTATTGCTGACAGGAAAATACCATATGAAATTATTGTTGTTGACGACGGGAGTAAAGATAAAACTTTATCAAAAGCCCAGAATTATGCTGGGCGAAATCAGCATGTTAAAGTTTTGAGTTATAGCAATAACGTTGGGAAAGGGTATGCAGTTAAAAAAGGCTTTCTAAATACTACTGGCAAGGTTGTTGTTTTTACAGATAGCGACATGGAAATAGATCTGCGAACTATTTCAAAATATCTTGATGCATTGAAATATGGTGACATTATTATTGCCTCAAAAAAACATCCTGGTTCTAAAGTTGAGGTTCCAATTTTTCGGCGGTTCTCTAGTGAATGCTTTAACCTCCTGGTTCGTCTTTTTACTGGAGTACCACTTAAGGATACTCAGTCTGGACTCAAAGCGATGAGGAAAGATGCTTTTGCGGATATTTTTCCGCGTTTGGCTGTGAAACGTTATGCTTTTGATGTTGAGTTATTGGCGGTGGCTAATCTTTATCACCTTAAGGTTGTCGAAATGCCGGTCAACATCAAGTTAGATGCTAAATTCAAGCCAGCAGAAATGTGGCACATGTTTCTTGATTTACTGGGCATTGCTTATAGACTTAGAATACTTCATTGGTATCAACGTGAGCTTCCTAAGAAAAATGGCTTTCAAAATATGGTTTCATTCGTTTTTCGGGAATAAAATTGGGTTTCAAACAATGACTTTGTTTTCGAAGGTGTCTGGTGACTTTTATCTTGCTTTGAGGAGAAAATGGGCAGTTGAATGAATCTTTAAAGAGGGACCCACTAGTTTCGATAATTATACCAACTCTTAATTCAGGTCAATATTTAGAGAAATGTCTTAAATCGATAAAATCTCAGTCTTACAAAAATGTTGAAATTATCGTTGTTGATAACTGCTCTTCAGACAATACTCGAATAATTGCAACAAAATACGCTGATATGTGTCTGATAAAAGGACCTGAGCGAAGTGCTCAGATTAATTTTGGAGTAAGAAAATCCTCTGGCAAGTATATTTATCGAGTGGATTCAGACTTTGTTTTAGATGAGTGCGTCGTTGAGGATTCTGTTAGAAAATGTGAAAACGAGTATTTTGATGCAGTATGTGTTCAAAATTTTTCAGATCCTAACGTAAGCTTTTGGTCAAAAGTTCGAAAACTGGAACGCGATTGCTATGCAGACGAGCAATTAAATATTGCGGCGTCTTTTTTGAGGAGAGATGTTTTTGAAGCAATTAATGGATTTGATGAGGAATTAGTTGCTGGTGAGGATTATGATTTGCATAACAGAATCATTAAAGGAGGTTACAAAATAGCTAGAATTGAAGCTGTTGAGCTTCATCTGGGTGAACCAAGAAGTCTTCAAGACATAGCAAGAAAGCACTACTATTATGGGAAAACTTTAGTTAACTTTGTAAAAAAGAATCAGGGAACTGCCTCAAATCAATTGAGCCCGCTAAGACCTGGCTTTGCCAAAAATTGGAAGAAGTTCTTAAAACAACCTGACGTTACAGTGGGTTTTTTTATATACCAATTTGTAAGATATTTTTCTGCTGGGGTAGGTTTCTTAGTAGGACCTACTGCTTGTGAGGTTATAGTGGAAAAGAAATTGGTGTGACTGGCTTTGAATTTGGTAGTTGAAGAAGCAAAATCTAAAGATTTAGCTATGATTTACAATATCTATTTTGAAGCATTTGGTCAATCTCCATTGCAAAATGTGTCTCTCTCTGAGGAGAGAAAAATTGGAAAACTATCTTCATTTCAAACAACCTTGCTTCATGTATTTCATGTGATACTTGAACGCCTATTTATCTCAAGTCAAAGTGGTAGAATAAGTGTTCTTTTCGATAGTAGTGTAGATATGATTCCGCTAAAAATTGTTTATGAACAAGAAATTATTGGATTTTGTTTTCTTAAGAAACATAATTCAGAAGTTTTTGAAGTTGGAATAATAGCGATTGAAAAAAGTAAAAGAGGGTTAGGTTTAGGTATTAATACAATAAAGCTGATTAAACAAAGAGCCATGAGTAGCGGTGCGAAGCGGCTTATAGTGCGCGCTTCAGGAGCAAAGCAGGTGACCGGCTTTTTTGTCCAATGTGGATTCAAACGAGCTTTTTCCGAAGAAATACTTTTTTGTAACATCAAGTAGTTTGTGCAGGCATAATAACATGAAAATATTAGTGATTAACTGGCGGGATATTAAAAATCCGCATGCTGGTGGTGCAGAGTTGTATCTGCAAAGTCTTTGTTGCGAATTTGTTCAATTGGGTCATGAAGTTTATTTTTATACTTCCGGATTTTCAGGAGCCATTGATAGGGAAGAAATTAATGGTGTTAAAATAACTCGGGTTGGAGGCAAATTTTCAGTATATTTGACTATTTATTTACTTTATCTAAAGCAGAGAGAAAATTTTGATGTGATCCTTGAGAGCATCAACACTATTCCTTTTTTGGTTGGTTTGTACGCGAAACAACCTGTTATTCCAATAATTTATTCAATCAATAATTCTCGTGCTCTCTTGCGTGAATTAGGCGTAACCCCGATCTCACTTGTTGGATTATTGTTTAATTCCGTGATCTCCAGAATTTATAGGAAGAAAACCACAATAACAATCTCAAATACAAGCAAAGAAGAGCTTTCAAGAGCTGGTTTCATTAGAGATAACGTTTTTGTGGTGAAGCCAAGTATCGGTTGTGAATTTGAACAGCTATCTCAAATTCCTTCTAAATCTAAAAAACCTCTTCATCGCATAATTTATGTGGGTCGCTTAAAAAAATATAAGGGTATTGAAATTATTATTCGAGCAGTTGCCATTTTGAAAAAAGATGTTCCGGTGGAACTTTTGATTGTCGGCAAAGGTGATTATGAAGCAGAGTTGCGAAGAATCGTAGTTGAAAGTGGGTTGACATCGAATGTTCACTTTACTGGTTTTGTTAGTGAGGCACAGAAAGTTTTGCTTCTTAGGAGCAGTTCAGTTTTCGCTTGTTGTTCAATTGACGAAGGTGGGTGGACAATAGCTGGTTTGGAGGCTATGCGATGTGGTTTGCCATTGGTTGTAACTGAGTCACAAAAGGATCTGGTAATTGATGGAATTACTGGTTTTGTTGCTTCCTATGATCCCAAAGTGGTTGCTGAAAAGATTCGTGATGTTCTATTACATGATTGGCAAAAAATGTCATATGAGTCAATTAGATTATCGTTAGAAACAACTGCATTAGACTCGGCGAAGACGGCTTTGGAGGCAGTAAATTGGGCGATTAAAAAGAAATAGTTTAAATGTAGCTTAGTGAGCAAAAAATGACTGTATCAATTTAGGGTGGGTTGCAATGAAAGTGTGTTTGTTGTGTTTCAAATCGACGGAGAAATCTGGCAGTGGCATGGATGTGTATGCCTGGAATATTGTTTCTCACCCAAAGACTGGGACACAATTTATTACTCTTTGTCATGATCGGAAAAGCTATTTTGAATGGGTTCTTAAGGAATTTATCGTACCTGTCGATGCGCTAAATTTATCCAAAGTTAATGCGGATATTTACCATGCAGTATCGCCAGTAGGTACGAAAATAGCTTTTTTTGCCAGAAAGCGACCTATTATTTCAACTGTTCATGATTTAATACCTAATTCTCTTCCGGAAAAAAAGTGGTATTATAAGTATAATTCAAAGCAACGACGTTGGCTAAATCCTTGGTATTGGTGGTTTTTAAAGCGAAGTGACTATTTTATTACTAGTTCAGAATCTACAAAACGCGATTTGATTAGACTGCTAAAAGTGCCGCCTAAGAAAATTAGTGTTATCTATTATGGTACCGATCTCACTGGTTTTAGTTTATTGCCTAGAGTAGATTATCATAATCCCAAAAAAATTCTTTACATAGGTGCTCTTGATCCTGGAAAGGGAGTTTGTGATCTCGTCGAGGCTTTTGGTCTTGTTGCTAAACGACTCCATGATGTTACCCTTCTAATCGGTGGACGTGGGAAGGCGCTTCCAGAACTCGTCAAAATGGTTGATAGGTTAGGGCTCAAAGAGCGTATTCAATTTTTAGGTTTTGTTCCGCCGGAGAGGTTGTCTTATTATTATAACTGTTCGGATGTTTTTGTTTTCCCTTCCTATCTTGGTTTTCATTTGATGCTATTGGATGCGATGGCTAGTGGGTTGCCTGTAATTGCAGATAATTTGCTTGATGCTCCAGAATACATAGGTGATGGGGGCTGGTTAGTTGAGCCCGGCAACATACATCAAATTGCTGAGACAATAGTAAAAGCTCTGACCGACTCTCAAAATTATGCTTTAGTTTCTAAAAAAGCAGTTGAGCGGGTGAAGTTGTTTTCTTGGGAAAGAATGGCGAGAGAAACAATTAATGTATACGAAAAATTTTTGGGTGAAAATGATAATTTGAATAAAGTGGAACAATAATGAGTTGCATCCTTCTTAGAAAAGCAAAAACTAGTAACCTTCGACAGTTGTATCAAAATTATTATTTCAAGTTAAGTCACAATCAAAATTGGTTAAATATCGCCTTAGAACAATCTCTCAGGCCTACAAAAGTAACTTTCCAAAGTGCTCTTCTGATACATGTTGTCCATAGTTTATATGCCCGTCTATCTGCAGTGGCTAGGACTGGTTCAATAAAAAGTGTTTTACAGTCTCAATGGAGCCCAATTATTCTAGAAGTTCTTTGTGATGGGCAGGTTGTTGGTGGTGTTTTTCTTGAACGCCAAAGCGAGAGTGTGTTCGAGTTAGACGCTGTACTAGAGTTTACGACAATGAATTCGCCAAAATTTTCTGAAGTCATTTTTTCCGTTTGTGAATTTGTCAAGCATTTAGGTGCTCTGCGAATTGTTATGAAATCTAGTGATAAAGTAGATCAAAAGGAACTACTCTTATTCGGTTTTGATGTTGCTTTCAGAGATAATGTTTTGATTTTAGATATTTAATTTTTCTTACAAAGAGTTAATATCTAAATTAGTCTGTATAGATTTCAGAACTTGGGAATAGTTGTGCACCAATGCCTGATAGACGAAGCCTTTCAATAGATTTGGCTGTATTATTGGTATTTGCTATATTGCCTTTTATGTTCTATTTGAATGTCCTTCTTATTTTTAGTAACGCACAATTATATCTGAACCCGTCGGGTCTTGTTCACGATGTATCCTACCTTTGGAATGGCCAAATTAATTTGGGTGGAAACATTGGGTGGGGGATGGGCGGTTTCTTCCCAATGTTCTCCTTTTTTGCATTATTTGAGTCGTTGGGTTTGCCTCTTCTATTAGTTGATAAATTTTGGCTTATCTTCCTAATTTTTGGTTCGGGTGTTTCTATGTATTTCTTATGTTCTGTCACCGTTCAGAAAGCTCATAGGTTGTCAAAAGTTGTATCTGGTTTAGCTTACATGTACAGTCTATATGTTGTAGTTAATCTAGATGGCTTGCATCCCTTCTTGACTTTTTATATGGCCTTGCCCGCTATGCTCGGATTGTATATCCTAAGTTTGAAGAAAGGTTTTGACATAAAGTATGTGGTGCTTCTGACTTTTGTTACCTTGCTTATGTCCGCTTATAATCCGACTTTAATGCTAATCAATTTCATTGTTTTAGCCTTGTTTTTTGTTTTCTTTGTTGTTGTGGTAGACCGAAAGAAAATTTGGTCAGCTTTAAAATTCAATATTATTTTTCTTTTAGCATACTTTGCTGTAAGTCTCTACTGGGCGCTTCCCCTTATAGACTATACCACGACCGCTTGGTGGAGTAAAATATTCTCTGAATCGTTAGCTATGCAGAACATTGGATCAAGTTATACTGAAGTTTTTCGTTCATTAGGCTATTGGGGATTCTATTCTGGATATCGAGGTGAGGCATATTTTCCGTTCTCTGGGCCTCTTCTTCAGAATCCTTTTCTTATTATGATGAGTCTGTTAATTCCTTTGTTTGCATTATTTGCAGTTTTGATAAAACCCAAAGATAAAATCCGGCTTTTTTTTGCTTTCTTATTGATTGTATGTATTCCTATGGCGGTTGCATCGTATCCTCCGGATAATCCATATACTCTCGGAAAGGTTTACCAGTGGGCGTATGAGCATATTCCTTTCTTTAGTGTTTTTAGAGATAACTACAAATTTGTTATGCCCATCGCTTTAGCGTTCTCTGCTTTGATTGGCTTTTTAGTGAATGATCTCGTTCATCCATTTACATTAAGGTTTCCAAGGTGTCTGTCCTTTGGGGAATACCTTAATAAGTTAAGAGGGGTGTTTGTAGTTTTTATTATATCAGTTCTTCTTATCAATGCATGGCCTCTTCTAACTGGTAATGTTATTAGTCAGAATCAGACGGTGAAGGAAATCCCTCCTTATTGGTACGATGCTGCGGATTGGGTGAATAATTTGCCTGGAGATGGTGGTATCTTTCTTATGCCTGAACAGTATTTCCCAATTTATACTTGGGGTCAGAAGGCAGGGGATGTGAACGTGGCTCTTTTTAATAAGCCCCAGATTTTTGAAGAAACAAGTTCTGGAGCCTATTATCCATATTCTGGTGATGCTATTGCCATGGCTTATGGCGCGATTGTTAAAAATGAAACATCTTATGCTGGAAAAATTCTTGGTTTACTAGGTGTGGAGTATATATTGCAGCGTAATGATGTGGATTGGACGTTTTATAACGTTCAATCTCCCGCCGAAGTTCAGATGCTTCTTTCCCAACAAATTGGTATCCATTTTGCTAAATCATTTGGTCAGCTCGATTTTTACAAAAACGATTTCTACGTTCCGATGATCTATAGTGCGGAAAATGGAGTTTATATTGACGGAAGCGTAGATTCCTTGCCTATTATAGGTGTATTGAACAATTTAGATGTAAATTCATCGGTTCTGTTTTTCTCTTCATCCTTATCCTCGCAAAATCAACAGATCTTGAACCTTGTGACTAATGTGATATCTGCAAATGAAAACTATGCTAAGATTGATGTCACTAACCATACAATCTCATCCGTTGAATTATCTTACAAAATGATTGACCCCACTTATTATACCATAGATGTCAATTCGGAAACGCCTTTCTTTTTAGTTTTCTCTCAATCATACCAACCTCAATGGCAAGCCAGCATCAATGAAAACACAATTGAAGAACATTTCATGGCAAATGGATATGCAAACAGCTGGTACATCAACGAAACAGGTCAATTCAAAATATCAATGCGATACACTGCAGAAACAATTTACGACGTCGGAAAAATTATTTCAATAGCTTCAATAATTATACTTGCCTTATTACTTGTTCCTTTGAAGCTTGTGAGAATCCGTTTTCTTAGGAAAAAAAATATTAAGATATTAGAAAAAAACGAACTTTTTTTTGAGCGATTCAAACAAATTAGTTAACGATTATGTGAGCAATGTTAAGTATGGAAATTCGAGAAACAGAATCAAATATTCGAATATCAAACCTTTTGGCTAATGCTCGTACAGTGCTTAAAAAAGATGGTGTTGTTTCTTTATTTAGCCAATTGATTTCGATAATTTTTATGTATGAAAAAATTGTTATTTTCCGAAAAGATTTAGAATGCATAAATTCAATTAATCCTCTGAAAGACAACTACACCTTAAAGATAATTTTAAGCAAAAAAGAACTTCATGATTTAATTGATATTGGTTTTAGAATCGGTAGTTCTTTTAATATTTTTGAACTTGAGAGAAAAGTGGATCAAGGTGAAGTTTTATTCGCTGTTTTTGCAAATGGTCTTTTAGTCCATAAGGCATTCGTTCTTTTGCGCGATACAGGTACCCTTGATGCTCCAATCGCAATCAATTGGAATAGAGAAGCTTATGTCCAATTTGTTGAAACTTCGTCTGAATATAGAGGTCGTCACATTTATCCGTACGTTTCATATAATATTTTCAATTTTGCTCGTGGAAAAGGTAAAACCGTTTGCGTAGCTTCTTCTACGGTGGACAATATTTCTTCAATTAAAGCCCATTTAAGATCGGGGTATAAATTAACTGGAATTGGACGATACTTACGGCTATTTGTGGTTTTTATATTTTGGAAAGAAAAAAGTTTAAGGTAATTTTGAACGCTCGCTAATATATTGGGGTAAGAATAATCCTTGCTGGTCCTTTAATTGTTTAGGCTTCTTTTTTCTAAATCAATTTTTTCGGCACTAATGTGATCAATTTATATTCGCGCTTTAACCTTAACAAATAGACTGAGGCAAAAATGGGCTTACTTACAAAATATGTCAGCTATCTCTGGTACAGTACTGTTGATAAATCTTGGCAAATCCTGCATATGATGCTAAAACAAACACGCCAGAACGGTGTTTTCTTAGACTTAGGTTGCTCTGATGGAACAGGTACAATGCTATTTGCAAAAGATACAGCGCCCCAAAAAATTATGGCTTTGAAATGAATGATGCTGACATCAAAGAAGCCCAGGCCAAAGGAATTAAAGTTTATAAAGTTGATCTTAACAAGCCTTTTCCTATTCCAAACGACAGTGTGGATGTAGTTTTTGCTAATCAAGTTATTGAACACATTATTGATACTGATAACTTCGTGTCAGAAATTCATCGTGTTCTCAAACCAAGGGGATATGCGATTTTAGCGACAGAAAACTTGGCGTCTTGGCATAACATCGTTGCTCTTTTGTTTGGTAATCAACCTTACTCTGGACCATATGTTAGTAATAGGTTTGTAATAGGTCATCGTCCTCTCCATTCATCTCGGATCTACTCTGGCGATAATACATACGAAGCAGCGATAACCAAACATAATACCGTTTTATCTTACAAAGCACTTAGAAATATTTTTGAAAAATACCAATTTTCAATCGAGAAGTATGTAGGTTCTGGGTATTATCCTTGGCCTAAGCAGGTTGCTGATTTCTTTGCGTTCGTTGATGCGAAGCATACGCATTTTTTGATGTTGAAAGCTCAAAAGATGAAGTAAGTTGTTTATTTCTGGTTTTTTTACTCTATACACTAAAGCTTATTAAGGTACACGATTGAAAAGTAGATAACTCTTGAAAGTGGATGGGCTGTAAGAAATTGTCTAAGACGGCATTGATTACTGGTATAACAGGGCAAGATGGAGCATACTTGTCAAGGTACCTTTTGAATAAGGGTTATCAAGTTTATGGAATTTATCGTAGGCTATCAACTCCGAACTTTTGGCGGTTGCAGTATCTTGATGTTTTTGATAAAGTTAGTTTGATCCCGGCTGACCTGATTGATATGGGGTCTTTGTTTGATGCCCTTCGGTTTTCGAAACCTGATGAAGTTTACCATTTAGCTGCCCAAAGTTTTGTTGGTGCTTCTTTTGAGCAACCTGTTGGAACTGGACAAACAACTGGGTTAGGGGTATCACGAATTCTTGAAACTATCCGCCAAGTTAACCCCGCTATTAAGTTTTATCAAGCCTCAACGAGTGAATTGTATGGTGCTGGGCATTCAACAACTTTAAATGAAAACTCACCGTTTAGACCCTCAAGTCCTTATGCTGTTTCAAAGTTATACGGTTATTGGATGACAAAGATTTACCGTGAGGGATATTTTATTTTTGCCTGCAACGGTATACTTTTTAATCATGAATCTCCGATTAGGGGGTTAGAATTTGTTACTAGAAAAATATCTAATGCTGTTGCCAAGAATGCATTAGGTATTACAAAAGACTTAGTCTTAGGTAATTTAGATGCGCAACGGGATTGGGGTTATGCTCCAGAGTATGTTGAATCTATGTGGTTGATGCTCCAGCAAAAGACTCCTGACGATTATGTTGTAGCAACTTGTGAGTCCCATACTGTTAAAGAATTTGTTGAAAGGGCTTATGATGCTGCTGGTTTGGATTGGCAGAAATATGTTAAGACAGATAAGAAGTTTCTCCGGCCTTTGGATGTTGGTTTTTTGCGAGGAGATTGCTCAAAAATTAAGAAGCTTGGTTGGGAGCCTAAGGTTAAGTTTGATGAGCTTGTTAAGATTATGGTTAAAGAAGATCTTGATAGATGGGCAGATTGGCAGAATGGTGAGCATTTCCCATGGGATGCTTCTAATTATCCTAGTGAGGATAAAATCATTTCAAAGTATCATGAGAAGGATGAATAATGTCATTAGAGGAAATAACCCATGGTGATTCAACTATTGCTATTGTTGTTAGAGCCAGTTTTGAAAAGCCTGGGCTAAATTTTCTTTCAAAAAGTGAGTATCCATTACAGCTGGGTGTGAATAGTTATGCAAGTGGAGCAAAGATAAATCCCCATTATCATGTAGATCGAGAGATTAAAGTTACAAGTATTCAAGAAATGGTTTACATAAAGACTGGTAGTGTGCTAGTGAATTTGTTTGGGAAAGATGATGATTTTTTTAGGTCCCTAACTTTATCAGCGGGTGATTTGATTTTTTTTGTTAGTGGTGGTCATGGCTTTAAAATTCTTGAGGAGACAACTATCATTGAGATAAAGCAGGGTCCCTATTTGGGGAAATCTTATGATAAAGTCATGATTGAAAATGATGCTGCAAAAAATAATTAATGTTAGAGGAGATGGATGTTTGAAATGATTCCTGTTTGTGTCCCTTTGTTAGGTGAAAAGGAACTTGCTTATGTTAGTGACTGCATCAAAAGCAATTGGATATCCTCAAAGGGCAAGTATGTTGAGTCGTTTGAGAGCCACTTTGCTAAGTACTGTAATTGCGGGTTTGGCATCACGACCACTAATGGTACCACCGCCATTCATTTGGCTCTTGCTTCCCTTGGTTTGAAGCCTGGTGATGAGGTTATTGTTCCTGCTTTTACGATGATTGGGTCTGTTTTTCCCATCGTTTATTGTGGTGCTAAACCAGTACTGGTTGATTCTGAACCTGATACTTGGAATATGGCTGTTTCCCAAATAGAAGAAAAGATCACTGAGAAAACAAAGGCTATTATGCCTGTTCATATTTATGGGCACCCTTGTGATATGGATGCTGTTTTGGAAGTAGCGCATAAGTTTGGTTTGCATGTTGTCGAGGATGCCGCCGAGGCTCACGGGGCTGAGTATAAGAGTAAAAGAGCAGGCGGGATTGGAGACGTTGGTTGTTTTAGTTTTTATGCTAACAAGATAATTACCTGCGGCGAGGGCGGCATGTTAGTAACTAATAGTGCTGATATTGCTGAGAAGGCTTGTCGTCTTAAGGATTTGTCTTTCAGTGATGGGAAGAAGCGGACTTATGTGCATTCTGAAGTCGGGTACAATTATAGGATGACTAATCTTCAGGCAGCTGTGGGTCTTGCTCAGCTTGAAAGAATTGATGATTTTGTTGCTATGCGTCGGAAGAATGCGTATTTTTACAATGATTTGTTGAAGGATATCGTTGGTATAAGGTTGCCTGTAGAGAAGCCTTGGGCTAAGAATGTTTATTGGATGTACTCTGTTGTTGTGGAGCCTGAGTTTGGTTTGAGTCGTGATGAATTGATGCTTGAACTTGCCCATAAGGGTGTTGATACTCGAGCTTTTTTTGTTCCTATGAATAGGCAGCCGGTTTTTGCTGATATGAACCTTTTCTTGGGAGAAGGGTATCCTATTGCGGAGGGGTTATCTAAAACTGGATTATATTTGCCCTCTAGTTCAGGGTTAAAACCCGAAGAAATAAAGTATGTTTGTGATGCTATTGCGGACATTAAAAGTAAGAGATGTCCGCATTAGGTTGGTGGAGAAAAGAGACTTTCAGTTTGTGTGGATTAGCTGACTAGTGAAATATCAACATCTTTAGTTATCAAATTGTTTAATAAATTACTTCGCTGAGTATATGGTATGCCTGAAAAAATTATGGTTTTGGTTACTGGTGGTGCTGGTTTCATTGGCAGCCATGTTGTTGATCGCCTAATTACCCAGGGTTATTCTGTTAGGGTTCTTGATGATTTATCCAGCGGGAACTTAGCCAATATTGGGGCGCATTTGTCTTCTGGTGCTGTAGAGTTTGTTGAAGGTGACATCCGTGATGAAAAAATCGTCAAAAGTACCCTCAAAGGTGTTGATGTAGTTATTCATCTAGCGGCCCTCATCAGTGTGCCCCTCTCAATTCAAAATCCAGAGTTAACCTTTGATGTAAACCTTTCAGGTACGTCAAATCTTTTGCGAAGCAGCGTCCAGGAAGGTATTGGGAAGTTTGTGTTTGCTTCCAGTTGCGCAGTTTATGGTGACACAAAAGTTTTGCCGATAAATGAAACTGTTAAGGTAAACCCGATTTCTCCCTACGCAGACTCTAAGCTTCTTGGGGAACGTTACTGTTTGGGCTTTAGTGAGCGTAAGCTTTTGAAGTCGGTTATTCTGCGTTTTCTAAACGTTTACGGTCCACGGCAGGGCATGAACGATTACAGTGGAGTTATAACAAAGTTTATGGATCGCATAAAAAAGAAAGAGCCCTTGCTGATTTATGGTGATGGTTTGCAGACAAGAGATTTCGTTAATGTTGCTGATGTCGTGGATGCTATTTTAGCTGCAATGGTCGTTGAGGGTGTTGAGGGCGAAGTTTTTAATGTTGGTTCAGGCAAGCCCACGTCCGTTAATGAGTTAGCTAAAACGATTTTAGAATTAGCTGACGTAGACTTAGATATTTGTTATGAATCTTCTCGGGTAGGTGACATTAAAGATAGTTATGCAGATATTTCCAAGGCTCAAAAGTATTTGGGTTATGCGCCTAAGGTTTCGCTAAGGGATGGTCTTTGTGTTTTGCTTGAGGCGAAATTGTGAGAGTTTTTTTATGATTTTTTCATTGAGTGAAATTGAGTTACCGGTCAAAAGCTTAATAAAGTCTGATCAGTTATTTTTTTTTCGTTTTGGGGCCTTATAAACGGTCAGGGTACGTCTTATATCGTGATTCGTAATAATGCTTTATAACTATTCTTACACTGAAAATATTGTTGAGGGAAAGGAGAAATGCTTGAACAAATAGGAATACAAAATCCATCTTCACAGATTGCAGTGGTTCTCGCCGCCCTAAATGAAGAACCCGGCATAGGACCCACAATAGAAGAAATTCAAACGGTCTTAGGCAGACCCTATTTAATTGTAGTCGATGGAAATAGCGAAGATCGAACAGTTGAAATTGCCCGAAATTTTGGCGCCAAAGTTTCTATCCAGAAGGGCGTTGGTAAAGGCAACGCCATGATGCAGGGTCTTGAAGAGCTAAATTACAACAATCAATATGTTGTTTTTACTGACGCTGATTATACATACCCCGCTGAGTCTATTCCTATGATGGTCAAGCTTTTGGAGAGTTTTCCAAACGTCGGAATGGTGATTGGAGACCGCTTCAATGGCTCAAAAAATCATGACAAATCTTCAAAAAATGTTTTCTATATTGGCAACCAGTTAATTGCAGCAATTCATTATCTCCTAAATGGAATCAAGCTAAGTGATCCCTTGTCAGGTTTGCGGGTTGTTAGGGCTGATCTTTTAAGAAATTGGAAACCAAAAAGCAAGGGGTTTGACATTGAAGTCGAACTTAACTCTTTGGTTGACCGTAAAGGTTATGCGATAGCAGAGCTGCCAATTGACTATAGATTACGCTTGGGTAAGAAGAAGCTTGGACCGCGTAATGGGATTGAAATATTTAGAAGAATTATATCTAATACATTTACCTTGAAGCCTTAAGGTGTTTTCTTTTTCTATCTTTTTAGGTTTTAAGTTCGGTTCAACTTGGTTTAGCTCTGTTTAAATTGACTTTTGCAAAGGTATCAACTTTGCTTCGCAGGAATGACAAATTTAAATAAAAAATTGCTTAGTTGGCGCAGTTTATGTAACAATGTGTTTACGTCGTCGGTTACAAAAAACTTAAACGATATCAACCATATGTTACTTTGTAATAAAAGGTTTGTATTAAAAAGAGAGAGGGAAAAATAAATGAAAAAATCAACCTTTAAAACCCTACTAATGACTACGTTGATGACTCTGATGATCTGTGGATTCTTAACTGCCATTGACCCATCAGCAATCTTTGCTCAAGCCGCAACAATCCCCACATTAGTAAGCACAGAACTGATTAACTACTACAGTATGACAAATTCTGAAATCCAAAACTTTATGACAACTCTGCAGAATCAGGGAATCACAACACTGACTCTAAGAATAAACTCGTATACCGAATTCACCGGTAACAGTAATACCGCTGTATCAAAAATAAAAACCATTATTCCAATTGCCAATGAACACGGAATCTCCATTAACGTCGATTTGCACACTTGGTACACGACATGGGATCAAAAGTTCAGGGATTCTGCGTCCAGTTCAGCCTCTAATCGCAATACCTACATAAATTATGTAAAAACAACTCTGTCTGCATTTAACGGATATAATGTCAATGCTTTCATGATACTCAATGAACCCCAAGCTAGAACTGCATCTTCAAGCGAAAATAACTTTATCTTGACCGTAATAGCTGCTGCACATAGCGTAACTGATAAACCTGTATCTGTGAGATTTATGGGTGGTTACAGCCCAAGCACAGGACATTATTCGTCAGCAATTGATAAAGCAACTGATTTCTCTATGTCGCAATTCATATTGGGATGCAAGAAATCCGTCAGCATCAGTTTATGGATGTACAGAATCGAAAATCTTAAACGCGTTGTCCGCTGCTCACAGCCAAAATAAACAATTGTGGATCACCGAATTTGGCAAATCTAACAATAACCTCGCTGACCAAAAGGCCTATGTTCAATCTTTCGTTGCTTACGCAAAGTCCAAAGGGATAGATCAAATATTCTGTTGGGTTAGTCAACCAGAATCAACCGGTGAAACCTACAATATATTCAAAGGCTATACACCAAATCTCTGCATTCTATGCGTTAGTAAATACTGCAACCGTAAATTCACCTTCGACAAGTCCACGCGTCAACCCCATCAACCACATCACCACCAACAACTTCTAGTCCGACTCCCACACCGTCTTCAACTACATCTCCATCGTCAGACTCAGGTAACTCCAGATATTCTTCAGGCTCATCGTGGTCTGGATATCAAACTTGGAGTTCATACCACCATTCATCTTCGCGAACTCGCCGTTAAACAAAAATTTCCACCAAATGCCTCCTTTTATTTTTTTCATTTTTTAAGCTCGTTTTCAATTTATGAACCTCCGTTGAGGTTGATCGAAAAAGCGGTAAAATACCTAATGGCAATGCAGAGAATCAACTGGTGTGGCTTTTGTTTTAGTTTTTGCTTCCTGCTACTGTATTGGCGTTATTTTAATCTTTTTTATCACTAAATTTAGTGTTTTAATTAGATTATTGGCTAATGTATATTGAATAATTTTTTTTTATAATTTTTTTTTAGAAATTTATTGAGTCTTTAGAAACATTGTTTATATCTGATGATTGCTTTTTGCTGTGTGAAGTATTATGCGTCTCCAAATAAGGCTACATAGATTTGTAAAAGAAAGTTTCATCGTCTTATTTGGAGCGTCAGTTTTAGTAGCTATTGTTTGTTTTGTATTTAATTTTATTCAAAATAACTTGCAGTGTTTTGGTTTATCCATTAAATGTTTGGATTCTTCACTAAAGGAGAGCGAGAGAAAGAGATAAGTAAATGCGCTGCTGGGAATTTGTGCTTTTCCACTGCCTTCAGGCAGGGACTTTGTAGGTTTTACTGCGGTTTTAATGGAAGCAATTGTATTCTAATCGTATTTCTTCTGCTTAGTTTTAATCGTAAAATGTTGAATTAATGATATAAATACCTTAATAGTTGACTAGTTGACTCAGAAATAAATAAAGAAGTTATGGTGCTAAAGATGACTATTATGATTATTTTTCGAAAATTTTTGGTCTTAGGTTTACTTTCTCTCTTGATGGTTAGTATTTATGTTGACGAATATTTTGCGGGTGCTCAAAATAATAATTTGGATGCAGCAAGTAATGTTGTTAATCAAGTATTCAAAATTTTATTGAGCGCGGAAAATACTGGTGCAAATGTAACGGGTTTAGTCAATCAGCTGAACCGTGCAACTGCTCTGTTATCGGAAGCGGAAAATGCATATAGAATTGGCGATACTGCTACAGTTAACTCTAAATCAGATGAAGCTGTTTCAATTGCAAGGCAACGTTAATGTATTAGCTCAGCAAGCTAAAGAAGAAGCTCAAAATTCAACTAAGGCTGGTTTTTGGTCAAATTTGGCGATAACAATTACTGGACTATTGACGCTGATTATTCGTTTTATTTACTGTTTGGCGTTTTTTCAGGCGCAACTACTCAAAAAACCTAAATAATTCAAAATCTGAGGGTGCCAATGATGAAGCTTGAGCAATATAAAATTATCTTAATTTCAACAGGACTAATCGTAGCATTGCTCATTGCATCTCCCTCTATCTCAGGTTTTATCTCCCGTCCTTTGGGGGAACAGTTTTCTGAGTTTTATCTACTTGGACCTGAACGTATGGCAGAAGAATATCCGCATAATATTATGCCAAATCAGGATTACACTGTATATTTTGATGTTGGAAATCATATTGGATCTGCAGCCTACTATCTTGTTTATATTAAGTTTTTGAATGCCTCTGATATTCTACCAGATGTTAGTAAAGGAATTGCCAGTACTTTGCAGCCTTTGCAGGAATACCGGTTCTTAGTTCAAGATGAACGTGTATTTGAAAAAGCATTTACTTTCTCATTTTCTAACGCTATCGTCTCAAATAATCAATTGGTTGTCGGTAATCTGATATTAAATGGGTGGGATTCCAACGTAAATAAAGAATCAATTTGGAATTCCACAAAATCGGAATATCAATACAAGCTATTATTCGAACTTTGGTCTTTTAACAGTCAAACAAACATGTTCGAATTTAACAACCGATTTGTCTATTTACAGCTTAACTGCACAAGTAAAATCTAAATAACGGTTAGTGATAGCTTTTATCCAACCTTGACTCTAAGGCTTTACTTAGACTACAAAGACAAATGCTTCCTAAATAAAACAATAATTGAAAATGAATTATAAATGTTCATAATGATGAAGGAGATATAATAGAAACTAAAAAGCCGATTTATATAGTCCGACTTAATCAAAATCTTAAACAAAAAGCTTTACGCGCGAATTGGTTCAATTAAAAAACAAAGTTAAATTATCACCAGAAAAAGGTTCTGAATCTATGAGAGAAGGTCTTATTGCTTTTTTCTCCAAATGTACCTGGTACTGGATTACAATCTTTCTTGCAGCGATTGCAGCAGTTACCATTTTCGTAATTCCTGCGAATTTCTTTCCACTAACTTATCTGCGATCTCTTCTCAGTATAATTCTAATAATGTTTTTGCCTGGGTTTGTTTTAATGAAATCTTTGTTTTTATACAAATTACCCATAAGAACTCTTCAACAAAAATGGAATTATTAGAAAAAATTGTCTTTAGTGTTGGATTGAGTCTAATTATTGCTCCCTTGGTTGGGTTAGTATTGAACAGTACACCTTGGGGAGTAAGGTTAACGCCAATCACTTTTAGCTTGGTTGCGTTTATTATTATTTTAGCTACTTTTGCGATATTTAGAGAATTCAATCAATTTAAAACTAATAATAAGAATCGATCTCCTTAATTTTGATATGAAAAATTTAATTCTTTTATGTTGGATACTGGTTTTGTGAAAGTTTTTTCTATAAATAATTAAGGTTAATAGAAATTATGTAGTGAGCAAATATTAAAATATGTTTTGAATTCAACTTTATAAATTGCTTTTGTAAAATTATCAAAGTTAAAATATTGTCTTTTTGTCATTGGCATTGGATTGAGTATTTTAATAGGTGCCTACATTATATTTATAATGTTGGATGCTTTAGACAATTGCTGTGTTTTTAGACTAACAGTGTTTAATTACATAAGGTTGACTATGTTATTTGATTGTTGAAGAAGGAATTTCCGTTGTCATTTCGACTTACTCAAAAGCTTTGAAAGATCAGGTATTAGATTGCATATATTCATTGCAAAACCAAACTTTTTTGCCTAATGAGATTTTGCTAATTTTGGATCATGATTCTGATCTTATACGATTCTTTCGGTCTATTGTTCCGAAAGAAGTTAAGATTCTATCAAGCAATGGTTTTGGGCTTTCTAACGCAAGAAATGCTGGAGTTAGATATTCAAAGAGTGAAATAATTGCTTTCATCGATGATGACGCAGTTGCTGATAGGAATTGGCTGAAGAACATTTTCAGGAATTATTCCGAACCAAAAGTTGCTGGTGTTGGGGGACTGGTTGTCCCTTTGTAGGAAGAGAGTAAGTCTTTTGATTGGTTCCCAGAAGAACTCAATTGGATTATTGGGTGTTCTTATAAAGGCCTAAGTAATAAGTGGGAAGCTGTAAGAAATCCGATTGGCTGTAACATGTCTTTTAGACGCTCTGTTTTCGAGAAGGTAGGCTATTTCAGAAATGATGTTGGGCGATTAGGAAAGGTTCTTTTGGATGGAGAGGAGCCAGAATTTTCTAACAGAGTTCATCTAAAACTTCCTGATGCAAAAATTATGAATGACCCTTCTGCTGTTGTGCTCCATAAAGTTAGTTCCAAAAGGATGACCTTTAAGTATCTTTGGAAGAGATCATTCTATCAAGGATATTCTAAAGCCTTAATAAATGACACTTTTGTAGGTACATCGCTGCCTCTAGATAAGGAGCGTAATTACCTGAATTTTCTTGCGACTTCTTCAGTATTGAGTCGTCTTAAACGATTTTATCGTTTGAAGGATTTAAGCCAATTAACCACATTATTTATATCATCATTGTTAGTACTGTTCGGTTTTGTTGTAGGAAAAGTCCGCAAAGCAGTTGATTAATTTGATTACGGTTTCCAAAGTAGTTGAGGCTGGGTTATGCCACGGTTGTGGAACCTGCGCTGGCGTATGCCCCAGTGAAGCCTTGACTATGACGGTAGTTAATGGGCTTTGGGAGCCCAAACTTTCTTTAGAAAAATGTTCTTCATGTGGCATATGTGCGAAAGTTTGTCCTGGTTACAAAGTTGATTTTGAAAAATTGAATATTGCGGCTTTTGGAAAGGTACCTTCCGATTATTCGGCTGGTGAATGTCTAACCTGTTATGTTAGTCATTCGATTGATCAAAATCTACGATATAATTCTGCATCTGGTGGAATGGCTAGTCAGATTTTGATTTATGCTTTGGAGCTGGGTTTGATTGATGGTGCCCTTGTTACTCGAATGAACTCTGCAAATCCTTTGCAGTCTGAGGCATTTATTGCTAGATCAGCGGAAGAGATTATTTTAGCGTCAAAATCAAAATATTGTCCTGTGGCTGCCAACTATGCGTTAAAAGATATTCTGCATGCAAAAGGCAGGTTTGCAGTTGTTGGTTTGCCTTGTCACCTTCATGGAGTGAGGAAAGCGGAAGAGTTGTTTCCGGAGCTTAAAAAGAAGATAGTTTTGCATTTGGGTCTTATGTGCTCTCATATGGTTAGTTTTTCCGGTACTGATTTTATTGTTGGAAAATTAAATATCAGGAAGGATAACGTTCAAAGCATTACCTATAGGGGAAGTGGTTGGCCTGGTGCAATGACAGTTAGAACCGCTCGGGGGTCAACTAGAATTGATTTAGTTGGAAACTGGCGTTCATATTGGCCTGTTTTTTCCAGTTTTCTTTATACACCAGTGCGATGTATTATGTGCCCTGATCAGATGGCTGAGTTGTCGGATATTTCTCTTGGGGATGCATGGTTGCCTGAGTTTGGCTGCGACAAAGTTGGTGAGTCTATATTGGTGACTCGGACAAAGTTTGCTGAGAATTTGCTGGGTGATTTAGAATCTGCTGGTAAGATCTCTTTGTTGCCTGTGAGTTTGGAAAAGGTTAAGAAATCTCAAGCGGTTAATCTTCGGTTCAAGAAGGATGATTTCTCTACGCGCTTTGGTATGATTAAAGCGGTAAATCGTCAGACACCATTTTTTATTCCTAGTATTTCAGGTCATTTTTCATTTATGGCTTTTTTGAGGGGCTTGTTCATTTTCATGAGTATCAAATTATCTTTAAATAAGAGCGTTATGGCTTTACTTTCTCATCTTCCTTTCTCATTCTTTAGATTATATTCAGGGATTTATAGAACTCTATCGATTGCTCGTTAAATTGAGGTAACTATCTTGGATGAATCAAAAATACACATAATTCATGTAGGTCACATGAGTAATAAGGGAACTCAGGCTTTGCTGAAGAGCGATGATATCGCCCTCAGAGAAATAATTGATGGTAACGTTACTTTGTCTGTATCAACTACTGATATAGAGGGTGTAAAGAGACTTAATCTCCCTGAAGGTACTGCCATTCAGCCTACCCTAATTGATGTGCCTTATGTCGTAGCGGATAATTTTGCAAAGAGAATGGGTATTTCTCGAAAGTCGATTCGTTACAAAATCTTATCGTTATTCAGTTTATTTTTGATGTTTTGGGAAACTGCACTACTTGTTCCTTCAGTTGTTCTTGTTCGGATAGGGCTTCCATCATTCTACAAAAACGATGTTTTGAAGAGAATGGCTCATAGTGACGTAGTTGTTTCTTGTAGTGATGAAAATTTTAAAGAAACAGCTTCTATGCTGCCGCTTAATATCTACTGGGCAATCACATGGTGGACTATGCTTTTCGAGCGTATGATTGAGGTTTCCGTTGGTAGTTTCCTGGGTAAACCTTTAGTAATGTTTCCAAATTCTGTAGGTCCGTTCAAGACTAGGCTAGGTTTGTTGATGTCCAAACTGGCTTTGAATAATTTTGATTCCCTAATTATTAGAGATTCTGTTTCTTTTGATGCCCTCAAAAAGCTTGGTGTAGTTCCAGAAATGACCCTTACTTCAGATGCTGCCTTGTTGTTTTCTGCTGATCCTAAGGTGCCCGTACATAATTTTAGTTCGCCGTCAATTGGTGTTTCTATTGGTGTTTACAACCAGAGTCTTTCAGAAAAAGATTTTCAGAATTTTGTGGATCAGAATGCTCGAGCTTTAGATAAGGTTGTTGAAGCATATGACCTTGATGTTTGTTTTTTCCCTCATTTTATTACGGGGTTTGAGAATGATGATTTTGAAGTATCCAAACTCGTCATGAGTAAGATGAAGAATCGTAATAGAGCGCGTGTGTTTAAAATTGATAGTTTGGATGAGTTTAAATTAAGTTTAGAACAAATGGATTTGCTCATTTCTTCCAAAATGCATCCGATGGTTTTGGCGACTTCTGGGTATGTGCCGACTGTTTGTATAGCATATGACCATAAGCAGACAGGTTTTCTAAACGATCTTGGGCTTACAGAGTGCTTAATTCCATTGAAGGATGTAGATAGCGATCTGATTTTTTCTAAAGTTAGAACGCTTATTGAAAATAAGGAAAGAATCGTTTCAATGTTAAAAACGAAAATTCCTATTCTTCAAGAGGAAGTTAAGGATGCAATGCGGGAAGTTTTGCGGTCTTCGCTTAAAAATCGAATACGTGATTAGTTAGAGGATGGTTATTTGTCATATTATTATGGTACGCTTAAGAGTTTCTATAGGCTTATGAGAAATCTTCATATGAAGAAAGATGATCTCGTTGAGCACCAGAATAGATGTCTGCGGAAGGTAGTGCAGCATGCTTACGATTCTGTTCCTTTTTATCGAAGAAAGTTTGATTCAGTTGGGATCAAACCTGACCAAATAAAAACTGTTGATGACCTGCAAAAGTTGCCAATTATTACCAAAAGTGACATCAGGCAAAACTCGGGTGATTTTATTTCATCGGATTATTCAAAACAGAATTTGCGGGTTCTTTCCACGAGTGGTTCAACTGGAACGCCTCTGCGTATTTATATTAGTAGAGCGGAAGATGGTTTTAGGAAAGCAAAGCATCTTAGAGCTAATTTTAGTGTTGGGCATAAGTTTTTTGATCGATGGCTTACTGTTACTTCGCCTTCTCACTTCAGTGAGGTTGGTGGGATCCAAAAACATTTGCGCTTTTATAGTCCCAAGTTTGTCTCGGTTTTTTGGGATGTAGACAAGCAACTGTCAATCATAGGAAAATTTAAGCCTAAGATTCTAGATGGCTATTCAAGTTCTTTATCTTTATTGGCGCATGAAGTCCGCAAAAAAGGTATTCCTAGAATTAATCCTAAAATTATTTTTGGGGGCGCGGAACTGATTGATGATGCTTCTAGAAACGTAATAGAAGATGTTTTTGATGCTCCTTTTTATGATCAGTATGCAACGATTGAGTTTGAGAGGATGGCTTGGCAGTGTCCTGAGCGGGTAGGTTATCATATAGATGCCGATTCGCTTATTATGCAAGCTGTAGATGCTAGCGATAATGAAGTGGGGGCTGGGTTGAGTGGTGAGATAGTGTGTACTAGCCTTTTTAATTACGCGATGCCCTTGATTAGATATAAGGTTGGTGATTTTGGTGTTTTTTCTAGTGAAGAATGTTCCTGTGGTAGGACTCTGCCATTGTTGAGTAGAATTGAGGGTCGGAGTGATTCTTTATTGTTTCTCCCGGATGGTCGGGTGCTGTCGCCTCGGGCTGTTACAGTGTCTATGAGTAGTTTTCGATTGAATAGTTGCATTGAGCAATTTCGAATTGTGCAAGAAAAAAAGGATAGAATCAAGATTTATCTCAAGTTGCAGGGCTCATCGGTTGATGAGGGCATTATCGAGGCTGAAATTGTGGCTCATTTCAAAACGATGTTTGGAGTTGAAGATGGCTCCATGGAGTTTTCAATAGTTTTCGTTGAGGAAATGCCATTAAATAAGACAGGTAAACTAAAAATAATAGAGTCAAAGTTAGATGTTTCAATATAATTAGAGATCGATTTCCTATGGCGCAGAGAGAAAATATTCTCATGTATTTACTGATCGGAATTACTGTTGGTCTATTGATCTTTAGCGTTGGCACTACTCGTATATTTTCCGTTGCTCCGTCTGGGTTAGGTTTAGCTAGTTCTTTACCAATTACCTTTTGGATTGGACTGGGCGGTTTAGGCACTCTATGGTTTTTTGGCACTAAAAAGAACTGGGTTTTATCGATTGCGCTTATTTTGACTATCGGGTATCTTTTCTTTGCTCCAGCAGTCATGAGAGACCCGGTCTGGTTGAGCAATTCTTATTATCCATTCGGAGAGAGTTCTTTAGTTAATTCGTCTGGTCATTTAATTCATCGTATTGGACAACCTCTAAATAGTTACTATAATTGGCCTCTGTTTATCTATTTTTCAAGCATATTTACTCAATTGTCCGCAATTTCTGTGACTCCGATTTTGAAGCTATTTCCAGTATTTATTATTTCGTTCTGTGCAATTTTGACCTTTTTTATACTTCGAATGCGTTTTACTATTCCGCATTCACTTCTTGGAGTAGGAATATTTGTTGCTAGTTTTTGGTTCCGGCAACAGTACTTTGGGCCTCCGGGTTTCGGTTTTCTGTTTTTCCTCCTAAGTCTCTTAATAGTTCTAAAATTCGTTTTTTCTGAAAATTCTAACAAAACGGTCTTGGCTGGTTTGTTTTTACTTGTCTTTACTGGTACGATTTTCACTCATTTTCTTTCAGCGGTTATGTCTCTTGTCGTTGTTTCGGTGTTATATATCTCACAGCGTTTTAACCGAGTTAGGATTCATTCGGATGCAGGTCCGTTGATTATTTTGGCTCTTTTGATATTTTTGTTGTATAATTTGATTTTTACAATTGGCTTCTTTGCTTATTTGGTAAAAGTTTTTGCTGGTCTGATTTCCATACAGAGTGGCATTCTTCAGGAGTCGTCCAGACTTGCAGGTTCTACCGCACAAGTTTTGAATTATAGGTCGACTTTAGCGATTATAGCTTTTGATTGTATAGTGCCCCTCATTGGAATCATTTTGGCTTTCAGGAGCAAGATTTCGCGAAGCAAATTCTTTAGTGATGACATCAATATTTTTTGGGCTGTATTGCTTGTAGTGTTAATTGTCGTTGCTGTCTTTTTTCAGTATGGTCCGCATGAAGGTTATCAACGTGCGCTTATGTTTGCTTTGCTTCCACTTTCATATTTTAGTGTTCTAGCTATAGCAAAGAAGCCTAAGCTTTTGGTTGTAGTCATTGTGGCTTTGTTATTCCTAAATATACCCGCTCAGTATGGGGCTGATTCTTACACTCTTGAAACGAAGACTGATCTTTCGGGGGCTCAATTTGTTACTATGAAAACTCCCAACGATATTGTGGTTATGTATGATTTTTCTTTGCTCCAGAGATATCTTGAACCTGCTAAGAATATTAGTTATGATGTTTTACAGAATTTACCATTTACGTATGTGCCTAGTTCAGCCGAGGTCTTAGATAGTGCTTCTGGATGTGACTATGTAGTGCTTTCTAATACTTCTGATAACTACTACTATTATTTTATGCAGCATACTCCTCTCTCTGATGCCTTAAATGGAGATGCTGATTCTCTGGGATTTAATCGAGTGTATGATAGCGAAGGCTTTGTTGTGTTTGGGAATAGGTAATTTTTTGTAGTGTTTTTGTTCAACAGGTATTATCATTGATTTGTGATGCATATAGCTTATAAGATTGTGTGTGTCGTAAGATTTACGACCGAGCTTGCAACTATTAATTTCGAGATCAAAAAAAATCTTGGTAATATCGGTATTGATCCTCACTATATTTGCTGCCCTTCTTCCCTTGGGCATGGCAAAGAAACCTTCTACTGAGGCTTTTTCTACTGAATTCGAATTAGTCAAGAATTCCGACCCAAATCCAAACGCTAATCTACATGCTTTTGGAACTATCCGCATAGTTCCAAATCCTACACCTTCTCCTATTCCATCGCCAACTATAGCTCCTTCACCTACTCCCACTCCAGCACCCACGGCAACACCTTCTCCTACTCCATCGCCAACTGTAGCTCCTTCACCTACTCCCACTGCAGTGCCCACGGCTACACCTTCTCCTACTCCCTCTCCAACTCAAAGCACAATTGTATCAACAGAACTCATCAACTTTTACTCTTTTACGGACTCAAACATAAACACATTCATATCCACAATAGACAATCAAGGTCTCCCTGAAATAACCCTAAGATTCAATGCTTACAACGAATATACCTCAGAATCTCCATCCTCAACCGCCATTAATGTCGCAAAGAAAATAGTTACCGCCGCTTCTGAAGCAGGAATCCAAGTGAACATTGACAGTCATTCTTGGTATACTACACTTGAGAACCAAATTTTCCCAAGCCAGACCGCCCAGAATCACTACGTGAAATATGTTGAAAATCTCATAAAAGCTATGGACATTCCTGGTGTTAAAGCATTCATGGTTATGAACGAGCCTCCAGCCATCCATGCAACAACTGATAACAACAACTTTATCCTTAGAGTAATAACTGCGGCAAAAGACTTAACAGATAAACCGGTTTCAGTTCGGTTTATGTGCGGATATTCACCAAGCACAGGTCACTATTCTCCTGCGATTGATGCAGCTTGTGACTTTCTGGCAAGAAACACATACTGGGACGCTCGCAACCCCAGTGTCTCAGTCTATGGAACTACCGAAGCTAAGCTCTTAACCGCCGTTAACACTGCCCATAGTCAGGGAAAAGAAATTTGGATAACTGAGTTTGGGAAAGTAAATTCTAATACAGTTGTTCAGGCAAGCTACGTTGCCGCTTTCGTGCAGTATGCAAAGAACCATGATATGGATAGGATCTTCTGCTGGGCTAGCCAACCCAAAGGAACGGGTGAAACCTACAATATCTGGAATGGGTTCACTCCTTATCCTGCGTTCTATGAGCTGGTTAATTGAGGACACGGAACCGATTCTTTTTTCTGGTTCTTTTTTCACATTTTTTTGGGGCGGCTCTATTTTGTGAATTTATTTGTGACCTAGTTGTGACAAAGGTTATATTGGATTTTCTGGAGCTCAATGGGCATAATTGTTATGTGTTAGATAGCGATTTTAGAGGTGGTTTCATATGTCAGATGAAGTAATGAAGGTTGCTCAAGAGTCTGCTCGGGGAAGTTTCTTCCTGATTTCAGGAACAGCAATTTCCACTGTTGTTTTAGCAGTAAGTGCTATTCTTATTGCTCGATTGCTGGGTTCTGACTCTTATGGCCAATATTCGCTGGTTATTGTGATTCCTCAGTTGCTGTTTCTCTTTACTGATCTTGGTTTGAATCAGGGTGTTACAAAGTTTGCTTCAGATTTTCAAGCTAAGGGTGATTATAGCCGTTTAGCGTCAATCATAAAGCATGGATTGCTTTTGCGAGTGTTAATGGGTGTAATAATATCTGTTTTTACTTTTGTTTTTGCAGATTTTTTGGCTTCTGTAGTTTTGCAGAGGCCTGAGTTGAGCTTTTTGGTTCAGATTTCTGCCATTTCCATACTCTTTCAGGTTTTGTTTGCTACTTCTGTTTCTGCTTTTGTGGGGATGGATAAGAATGAGTATAATGCGTTGACTTTGAACATTCAGTCATTTGCTAAGACGTTGATTCAAATTGTGCTTATCCTTATGGGTTTTGCTGTTGCCGGAGCGATTATCGGTCATGTCGTAAGCTATCTGATAGGTGGTGTTGTAGGTGTTGTTTTGGTTTACTTTTTGTTGCGCAAGCAGAAGCCTCTCGGTGTTTTGGGCAGGTTTAGCTTTGCTGATAATACAAAGGTTTTGTTGCATTATGGTTCGCCTCTTTATTTGTCTACAGTTCTTGTTGGGGTGGTTCCGCTTTTCCAAAACATCGTTCTTGCGTTTTTTGTCACTGATGCTGCTATTGGTAATTTTAAGGCTGCTACGAATTTTGCTATGTTACTGACAGTTCTCTCGGTTCCGATTCAGACTATTATGCTTCCTGCTTTTTCAAAGCTCAAAAGTGGCGATAGTAAAAGAATATCTAATTTTTTCAAGGTAGCTAATAAGTATACTGCTATGATTGTAGTTCCCGTGACTATTTTGATAATTGCATTTTCTTATCCGATTGTTCACATTGTATATGGGTCGACGTATGATTCTGCCCCGCAGTTTCTATGGACTTATTGTCTTGTCTACCTTTTGGTGGGCGTTGGTTACTTGACTTTGGCGAGTTTCTACAACGGTCTAGGTCAAACAAAGATAACCATGCGAATAAGTCTACTAACTTTCCTTGTTCTTGCAGTTCTGTCACCGCTATTGGCGAGTATATTTGGTGTTATGGGTTTAATTATTGCGTACTTGATTGCTAACGCCTCAGGTCAAATTTACTCATCTTTTTATGCTCGCAGGCGCTTTAAGATTAAATTTGATAATTTGCCTTTGCTTAAGATCTATGTGACATCAATTTTGTCTGTTGTGGCTCCAGTTTTAATTCTTACGTATTCTGGACTTTCCAGTTTGTTGGGAGTTGTTATAGGGGCTATCTTGTACCTATTTACTTACATTACATTGATGCCTATTGCCAAAGTTGTATCTCCTTCAGAATTAAAGCAAGCTAGTTTTGCAATTCAAAATATACCTTTTCTTACTAAAATCGCAGGGGTTAATAATAAGTTATCAGCAAAGAATACTCCAGTTTTTTTCTTGAGTTAACTTTTTACTGATTTTCTGCAAATTTTAGTTTCTTGGGAGTTTTTCTGATCTTTTATTTTTGGGTCTTAATTGCACTTTGTTCCTGATTTTATTTTGCTATATCGCTCGTTGTATCGTCGTTTTGTTCTTAGCTGATATTAAGCTACAATCGGCGTTTACCTAAATATAATTGTGGTTAATTTCCACTTTTTGGTGTTTGATGAGTTACGTTTTTCTTCATTTGCCTTTTTTAGTCTTAGGCAAATTTTTTTATAGTTCACGCAAAATATAAATAGTGATATATCAGTTTTAGGAATACTGCTTTATTAGCGGTTTTGGTAAAACTACTTTAATTGATGAAGGTAAAATGTATGTTGCATAAATCTAGTAAATCTTTGTTTAATCTCACTTTAATTAGTGTACTATTAATTAGCATGTTAGTTACGCCATTAGCTTTGATTATTCCTCAAGCATCGGCTGCTGGTCCTACAACTGTTTTGACTCCTAAATGGACGAGAACCGGTGTAGGCACCAATTGGGAGAGTGGCATGGTGGCGGGTGACGTCACAGGTGACGGTCAAGAAGACGTTGTTTGGTGTGGAGGTGGTGGCACTGGCGGTGATACCATCTATGTATTTGATGGAACCACTGGGGCCACGATTGCGACATATCACAACTCTCGTATTGGAACCTACAGTCAACCACAATTGTATGATGTTGATGGAGATGGTGTTCTTGATATTTTATTGTTTTGTATTATGAACCTGGTTTAGCTGCAGTTCAATATGATGGTGATTCAACTCTTTCTGAGATGTGGGTAGTTTATTCTCAGGCTGATCAGGCTCCTGGTGGTTCTGTGGGGTCCGGTAGTGTCATGGCAAAACCTGTGGCTGGAGACATTGATGGGGATGGTCACTTAGATATTTTCCTTGCTTCTCAGGATGTTTCACCATTAGGTGGTTATGATGGTACTATAGTTAGAATAGATTATCAAGGTAATATTTTGGCTACAACTTTTACTTGGCGTGCCTGTTCTGGTGGACTCGCATTAGGTGATACCGACAACGATGGCGAATTTGAGCTCTACCAAGGTGATAGAGATATGGATTATAGCGATGGTGGGTACGGCAAGGGTGTGAAATCTTATTGGGCTGCAAACTTGACTGAACGCTGGATTCGTCTTGATGATTTAACCAGCAGTCAGGCCCCAATTCTTGCAGATGTTAACGGTGACGGAATACAAGATATTATCACAGGCATGTACAACAACATGTGGGTCCTTAATTCTACAAATGGCGAAGTAATCTATCACTGGAGGAATAACAATTTGTCTGTTCACTACGGAACAACTGCTTACGACATTGATCAAGATGGACATTTAGAGCTGTTGTGTGACGACGGTGATCACGACGACCAAGCGTACACTGACGTTTTCGACTTAGTGACGGGTCAGATGGATGCGCAACTTTCTCTTGCTGATGGAGACTGGAAATGGGGTCCACTAGTTGCTGATATTGATCCGACTAATCCAGGTCCTGAAATAATATCGTGCCCCAACGGAACATCTGTCGATAATGCCAATGAAAACTTTTGGTATGGCGCAATTTTCATATGGAACAGTGATTACGAGAGTATTCAGAACGTTACCCGTGTCCCTGGAAATACACCTGGAACATATGGCAGTGGACATTTGAGCACTCAGCTTGGTTTTCCAGTTGCCCAAGATATTGATGGTGATGGTTTGCTTGAGCTCTTGGTCGATGCTTCCTCAGGTGCTGTATATGCTTTTGATACCTTAGCTCCCGCACCTGGTTGGACAGGAAATGTTGCGGATGGATTGACAAAAACTGAGCGTCTGCGTTCTGAAGTTACCTACTATGGTGAAGACCGCCATGGTGTTGCTCGGCATACGGTAATGCCTGGTGACGAAGACTATTGGACTGCTCCTCTTGTGGCGCCGATGTATCCAGGTGATAACAAACTTGCAATCCCAGTGTCAACTACTGATTTAAGCTTCAAGTTGAGGGATGAGCAGGGTGATCCTTTGACCTATTCAGTGATGACTTCACCTAACATTGGATCAGTAAGCGATGTTCCACTTGCAAGTGGAACTTCTATATGGAATGAGCTTGCCCTTCCGGTGAGTGGATTAGCTTATGACACAACCTACTACTGGACTGTCACTGCAGACGATGGCACGGAAACAACGTCCTCAATGTTTACTTTCCGCACTGAACTTGAAACACCAATTGGCAACAGTGCGCCAACTCAAGACCAACCTATTTTGGTTCCTGATGATGGTATGGGATATGTTACATCTAACTTTACAACTACTGCTCAAGGAACAGATGATATCAACGGAAATGACGTCACTAATATCTATAGATGGACTGTAAACGGCGATTCTGTGAATCAAGTTCTATTGCCTTTCGACACTCGCAGTGAAACTTCAACAAAGGATTACTCCGGATTTGGCAACGATGGCGAAGTAATCGGTGCAGCTTGGGTTCCGAACGGAATTGTTGGCGGTGCTTATCATTTTGATGGTAAAGATGATGCTATCGTGCTAAGTGACGGTGGAGCAGGCTTCTTTAACGACCAAAACTCAGTTGACAACCACCGCGAGTTAGGTGGCTATGGCGATTGGAGTAGCGTAACTGTTGAAGCTTGGGTTTACCTTGATGAATACACCAATGGCTCAACAATCGTTGGTAAGATTCCAAGTTATGCCCTTGGGTTCCAGAGTGAAAGCTCCTCAGCCAATCGCTTATATGGTGCAGTTTGGCCATACACCGGAGAAGTTGCCGATGACGATAACCAAGCCTCCGTCGATCGCATGCGCGCCATAACAGCAAACGTGAACTTTGAACTTGAAACCTGGTATCACATCGTTTTCACTTATGAAGATGGTGTGGGCATGAGGCTTTATGTAAATGGGGCTCAAGTTGCACAATCATCTAGTTCCGGCGGACCTCTTTCTCCAAGCCGGGGTGAACCAGTTTACATTGGTCGTCTCGTACAACCTTTTGCTGGCATGATTGATGATGTAAGAATCTTCAACTATGCACTTCCAGCAGAACAAGTAGAAAATGAGTATGATAACTCAGCTACAGGCGACACCAGCAGCTCAAAATACATGCCATTTGGACTCGCCAGCTCAGGCGATGACTTAGCTTGCGACGTAATTCCAACAGACTCATACGATGAAGGAACAACGAGCACTACTACAAGCTTTGAAATAATTAATACACCTCCAGTTGCCTCAGACCCTGAGATTTACCCGTTACGTGTTGGCGACCAACGTCTACAGAGCCAAAACCTAGATGCAGTCTACACCTACTATGACGCAGACGGTAACCCAGAATCTGGAAGTGAAATTCGCTGGTATATGGATGATGTTTTGCAGGAAAGTTACAACGATGCTTTGCAGGTTCCATCTTCAGCAACTGTTACAGGCCAAGAATGGTATTTCACTGCAATACCAAGCGACGGTGAAGATTTTGGCACAATGGTGACTTCGGATCCAATCACTATCTATGCAAACACTGCTCCAACAACTGACGTGCCAAGCTTAGTCTCTAGCGCTGGCGGCAACCAAGACGGCGAAGACCTAATCGCAACAGCACAGAACACAGATGATGCTAACGGCGACGACGTAACCAACGTGTATACTTGGACAGTCAATGGCAACCCATACGCCAACTTAGTGATGCCTTTTGACACTGAAGTCCCACTATACATCGATCACAACGGAACTGTGCTTGACTATTCCAGCATTGGTAACGATGGACTAAATGTAGGTGCAATGTGGATTCCTGACGGCGTTGTCGGCGGAGCTTATAGCTTCCCCAGTGGCAGCGCAATTACAGTTCAGGAAGTCAGTAACAGTCTAAGCGGCACAGGTAGCTTGACTCAGCTATCAGTGGAATCTTGGATTAAAGTCGATGGCAACGGTTATCCGATAATGATGCAAAGCACTGAAGGCTCCAGTAGCTACCGTCTCAGAGTCTACGACAACTCCAATAACGATCGCTTCCGCTTCTACGCTTACAGTGGCGGCTTAAGTACAATCGTTGATTTCAGCGACTACGAGAACGTGGGCGAATGGCACCATGTAGTAATCACCTACGACGGCGTAGCACTCAACCTCTACATAGACGGAACCATACAGGCAACCACACCGTTCACTGACCCAATAGACTCCAGTTCAAACGGCTTACTAAACCTTGGTAACGGCTTTGGCGGTCAAATGGACGAAGTTCGCATCTACCCGCGAGCACTATCAGCTGAACAAATCTTCCAACGCTACATCGAAACCAAAGACGGCTCAAGCGCAAGCAACACTATCGTAAGCCAAGAAACCAGTATAGGAGATGACTTCGCAGTAACAGTTATCCCAATAGACTCATGGGAAGATGGAACACCAATGACCTCAAGCACACTACATGTTATCGCAAACTTTGAGAACATCGCTCCAAAAATCGACTGGTACTCCCCAACCGCAGACCCAGTAAGTGTTGACGAAGGCTCAAGCATAGACTTCAACCAAATATCCTCAGACCCCAATGGCGACACACTCAGCTACTCATGGACAATAGACACAATAGAGCAAGCAACAACAGCCAACTGGACATACACACCAGACTCTACAGCTGCACCAGGCCCATACACAATCAGAGTAACAGTATCCGATGGCTTGTTGACTGACTACCAAGAATGGACAGTAAACGTCGTTGACATTCCTATAGCGGCTGAGAATGCTTATCTTGTTGTTCGTGGATCAGATAATGGCATTTATGTGAAGACGTATAATTCGATCTCTGAGTCATGGAATGATTGGGTTTCATTACCAGGTCAAACTATTGATTCTCCTGCTGCTGCAGTGATAGGCAATGAGCTTCACTTAGTTGTTAAGGGTGGAGATGGCTATACCTTGTGGCATGGTTATCTTGACCTATCAACTAGTGTCTTTTCAGACTGGAGTGTGCTTAGTGGAACAACAATTTCGGCGCCAATTCTAACATCTGACGGTACGACCGGGACTCTTGTAGTTCAAGGATTAGACAACAGTATATACTATCGAACCTATGATCCGGAAACTCGAGTATGGGGCAGTTGGGAGGTTATTGCAGATGCTGCAACCTGTGATACTCCAGCGGCAACTCAGAATGGTAACATGCTTCATGTGGTGGTTAGAGGCTACAGCTCGACTGACAGTTATATCAACAGCACTCTTTGGTACAGTACTGTAAATCTTGATACAAACAGTGCTTCTACTTGGGAAATGCTTTCGGGTACGACTGATGCTCCTGCAGTCTTGACATGTTCCCAAACGAGCGATGATGTAACAATGCTTGTAAAAGGAATGAGTGGTGGAATCTACTTTAATACACATACTAGTCTGGGTTGGCAAGGATGGGAGGCTTTCTCTGGTTCAACTGCAAAGACTCCTGCAGCTACGACCGTGGATGATCAACTTCACATTGTTGTTGTTGGCGGTGATGAGGTTACCATGTGGCATGGAATTTTAGACCAGACCACTGATAGCTTCTCAGGCTGGAGCTTGCTTGATGGTGCAACACCATCAATACCCACCCTAACAAGTTAGCAAAAATCCCTTATTTTCTTTTTTTAAGTATTAAATGCAACTAATTTTGAATGATATTAGGCAATTAAATTATTATTGAATATATTGCACAAGGGTATCTGAAAAATATATGTTGATACTATTATGAATTTATTAAAAAAAATTACAACACTAAATATCTATGGGATTATACATACAACTTAATCCTATAACTTGAGGAAAAGATGATGAACTGGAAAAAAAAGCGAGTAATTGTAACTGGCGGCGCAGGCTTCATAGGACAAAACATTGTAACTAAACTTTCAAGTGAAGGTGCTGACATTACTGTTATTGATAACTTTAATATTTCACCTAAAACGAATTTATCTAAGTTCGAGGATAATATTAAAATCATCAAATCCAATATTTGTGAAAAGAATTTAATAAGAGAGTTAACTGGTAATTTTGATTATCTTTTCCATTTTGCTGGGCCATCCTCAGTTATTCAATTTAATGAATCACCTTTGGAAGCTTTTTCTTCAACAACAGCAGGTTTCATAAATGTACTTAATATCGCAACCAAAAAAAACATAAAAAAAGTGATATATCCATCATCTGGAAGTGTGTACGGAAAAAACAAAGGTCTTTCTTCTGAACAAGTTGAACCTCATCCAGGTAATCTTTATGCTGTGGGCAAACTCTCATGCGAGAAAATAGCTAAACTCTATTCTGAAGAAGTCAATAATGTTGGTCTTAGAATTTTCGCGGGATACGGCCAAGGTGAATCACATAAGAAACAAATTTCTAGTCCAATTACACTCTTTCTAAGTTCCATTATAAGAGATGAACAACCAATACTATATGGTAATGGCAGTCAAGCCAGGGACTTTGTTTACATAGATGACGTAATTGACGTAATCATAAAATGCTGTGAAATAGATGATTTACCTGAAATATTGAATGTAGGCTCTGGAAAGAGCTACACGTTTAATGAAGTGGTTAGTTTAATCAATAATTATCTAAAAAAGGATATTAAACCATATTATATACCAAAACCTTCAAAATATCTAGAATGGACTATGGCAGATACCTCTTTATTATCAAAAACTCTATCCGTAAATCCCCGTCCTTTGGAGACAGGAATAAAGGATTATCTAAACGCATTAAATATAAATTGTAAATAACGGGGAAAGTAAATACTTGAAAAAAAATGTTGCGGCAAGTCATTCCAACGATATGTTATCCTTCTATGACAATGAGGTCTATAATGACTTTCAACCAAATAACCACCCTCGGTTATGGCAAAAATTTGTTATAAAAATCTTATTGGAAGAAGAACTAAATGATAAAGTAATATTGGATGTGGGCTCAGGTTCAGGTTTCATTTTGAAAAGTATACAATCATCAAGTTTAAATTTACATGCACTTGATCTATCACCGAAATGCGTAACATATTTGAATACTCAAGGCATCGAAGCAAAGCAAAGCGATATCTCATTCCAGAAATTTCCATACTGCAATAACTTCTTTGATTACGTGATTTTTACTGAAGTTATTGAACATTTAGCGTTTCCTGACAATGCACTGCATGAAATTTTTAGAGTTTTAAAGCATGGTGGAAAACTCGTTATTTCAACTCATAATCCTTTTAACCTCTATATGCGGTTACGTTATTTGGGTGGGACTTTTCCAACCCCCGAACTTGATGTAACCAAAAAGGGTCAGCATATTAGGTTATATAATAATAATTCATTAAAACATATCCTAAAGGCAACAGGTTTTGAATCTATTATCAATAAAAGTTGGTTTAGCATCTTCAATGTAAGTTTTAATGTACCTAACTGGTTGACTCCTACGTTTTCTCGACACTTTCTTTTTATTTGTATCAAATAATGCCGTTTCTCCAAAAGGATAACTTTGTTTGATAGAACTGAAAAAAACAAGAAGCAGAGTGTTTTGCTAATTTGAGGATTATTTATTAATCTTTTCTCTCTCTTTCTCTCTTGAACTCAAACGCTTAAGACTTTGAACTCACCAAAACACAAACGCTCCCATACACACACGTGCCCGCGCGCCCTCACTGTCACTATCAGAATGTCTCACCCAGTCAGTCTCATTGTCAAACTGACTGGCACTCGTAAAAAAAACAAACACAAACAGATAGACACAAGAATGATTTTGCCTAAATTTAATTAATGAAAGAATGTCTAGAAATAGCTTTAGAAAAATCATGAGGTTATCAAGACCCTCTCTGAAATTAAACCATAGTAACTGGACTACTGCGCAGAAGGCTATTTTGGCCACCTTTATAGTTGCTATTTTGGTTGGCTCTTCATTAACTGTACTTAATTTTACTGCAACGAATATTCAGAATAACCAACCGACGAATCCTACTTGGCAAATTTACAAAAACCCACTAACAAATGAATATACTGCTAAAGAGCCGAATGGAAATGTTTTTAAAACTTCACTTAACGCATTAACAGTTTTTAACGCCGTTTATCAGGAAAGCACTAACTCTTTAGGTGCTTCTATGTATCCGCCCGCACTAAATGTACAAGTTGTTGTTAAAGCGGGAAATTATGGTAATACTCAAATCTTTATTCCGTCGGGCTCAAATTTAACTCTAAATGCAGGTGTAACAGGTTTAACTTATTACGTCGGCGCAACAGCTAACATAAATGATTATAGCAATAACGTTTTCTATGTTGATGGACAGATTGTTTCGCCCGCACGCGCACAGATTGTTTCAGATGCTTCTGATTCAGCTCGTCCATTGCATATTTTCACTTGGATAAATTGTTTGCCAAGTCAAATTAATGCTTCAATGACAAACTGGTTACATCAGGAACACATTACCGATGTCGGTGTTACTACACAAGGTGTTGCTATGTCGCAAATGCAGCAAGAATCAATAATATTAATGAATGCTGGCTTTACAGTGTGGTGGGTTTACTCTATGTGGCAGGTTGATGATGTTTCAGATATTAGCACTTATACTACTGCTCAATGGGTTGACCGTATTAATGGAATGCTACCACAAGCAACTATGGATAGAATTTATTGGGACGACATGCAATGGTTAAACACTACTACAGCAATTAACAATTTCTTAACGGCGGTTGTGCAAACTCAAACTTTAAACAGTTATGGCGAATCAAACCAGATAGTGGATAGTTCTACACCGTTAAGTTCGATTGCTTTGGGAATAACGCAACAGGTATCGATTACGATCTTTATCTTCCATTAACATATAACTACACTACCACACTTTCTCAATGCAATGGGGTTTTGAGTCTTGGCGGTTATATTTGGGGTGGAACTTGGATGGGCAGTCCAAGTTGGCAAAATTGCAATATGAGCGAAATTGCTGCCCAATATCAGCAAATGACTAATTTAGGTTATACAAGAATAACTTTGTGGAGTGGATACCAACCAGACTGTTATGATGGCTTTATCCCTGCAAGTTGGGATTTGTATCAAAATCCCAAATTATGGGCTTTCGTTGCGCAGCAAGATGCAAACTTTTTAGGCATATAAACAAACGGTGTAAATTGGATTAATCTTCAGAACGGCTTAGCTTGCTATTTGCCACTTGATGACTACGTGACTGGTTAGCATGTGTAAATAAAAAAAGATGTGTTTCTATGGCTTCTTTATGAAACGACCAGTCTTTAAGTCTCTGTAAATGCTTCTTGTTTTGCCTTTTAAGTTCAATGTCTCTCTCCTCTAAGAAGTTCTTGAATACCTATAACCCGTATATCTCTGAAAGGGCATGGATACATGAGTTTGTCCAATTGCTTTTCTCTGGTTGGAGCATTTTGAGCGGTGCTACTTCTTCAGCTTGAGCTTTAACGTCTAATGGTACCTCTTTAACGCTCGTGGTTAGTGGATTAGATAATTCGATTTACTATAGAACCTATAGTCCCCAATTACGATTGTGGAGTGATTGGGGTGTTTTGTCAAGTGGTGTTACATGTGACACTCCTGCAGTCTATCAAATTGGAAACAAATTACAATAGTGGTTCGAGGCTATAATCCAACAGACTCGTATGTAAATAATACTTTGTGGTATTCCACTGTTGATATGGTAACTGTGACTGTTTCTATTTGGAGTTGCCTGCCAGGAACATCAAATTCTTCAGCTACCTTAACGAGATCACAGACAACTAATTTTCTAACTATAGTAGTAAAAAGTACAGTCGGAAGCATTTATACAAATAATTATTACAACAACTTGTGGCATGATTGGAGCGCATTTTCTGGCTCAACAATTAAAACACCTGCAGCAACCATGATAGGTGATCAACTGCATTTAATTGTTATAGGCGGTGACGGCATCACGTGGCATGGGATCCAAAACCAGGCAAACCCGGAACTATGCGACTAGAGTATACTCGGGGGCTATACACCATCTAAGCCAACTTTAGTCGGTTAAATTTTTAATTATATAGCTCCAAAAGGTTATTGTGAAAAGTAAACTATTTTTTTCTTTTATTATTCAAATTGTATGGTTTTGTTTCTTAATTTTTAAGGTACACTTTGTACCCCTTCATAGATTTTATTTTTCTTCAGGATTGGAACTCAATTGGATGACGTCCAATCTTAAGATTCCCTGATTTATAGATCTAAGTTCGATTAATAAAGAATGAAATCCTTCATCTTGAGGTTGTATTGTAAAATTTAACCATCTGTTTTCTCCGGTTCCTTCATATGTATAATTTCCTATATTTTGATTGTCAAGAGAAAAATAGAGGGTGCCCCAATCGCTATCAAAGGCATCAAACAAGTGTACATCCATTTGGGTGTTTTGAGCGTTAAAAAGCCATATTGGGTAAGTTACTTTAGCATAAACATTAGGGTAAATTTGGGGATTCTTATTTTCGTAGAAATATTCGAGGATTGATCCTGCATAAGCCCAGTCTTTTTCAAGAACATAAAATCCCTTTGAGAGTTCTGTGTAATCCGTGTAGGCTGTTATTACTTGAATTGGAATTGTTAATGTTTGATTATTGTTGCTGATGTTTTTCAAGTAATTGCCATCATTTATCTTAGAAAATTCAAGAAGTTTTGCTGATGTGCTATCTATGCCATAAAGTTCCTTCAAAATTACAATTGTGAATTCTTTTGGTGCAGTTATTACGTTTTTTGTCTCTTCAAAATAGTATGCGCTGTAGTTTGCATCATCTGTTGTTTTGAAGAATCTTGTTGGTGTAGGCTGTCTTTGGATTAGAAAATCGAGTTTTCCGTAATAAAGATGGGCGTTTGTTATTTCCATCTGAATTATGTTTCTGTAATATGATAAGATATTTGCTTGGGGCGCGAAGGCTATAAATACAATTGGGTCAGTGTCATTTTTGAGCTGATTTTTTATTGATAATATGCTATCGTAAAAACTTTTTGATACCCACGTGTTTAGATGAAGGTTTAATTGATTTTCAAAGTTGGGGTAATTGTAGGCTATGATAATTATTGTTATTGCCGAGAAGACAATTAAGGCTGTCTTTTTTGATTTGGTGTCATTGTTTAGCATGTTTATACCCCCATTTAAGGAATTTTATTGTACCTATTGACAGAAAGCTTAGACCTATTGGAAGTAATAGCTGTATTGGAAATAGAAGCAATGCTCTATCAACATAAACATACCATTCATTTATGAATGGGCTCGTAAGAAAACCGGCAAAGAACAATGTTAATGTTATAATACTCCATACTATTGTAGTCTTTGACTGTAGATTAATTTTTTTCCGCTGGGTCCATAGCATTATTAGACCAAGAATAGCTATTGAGAATAGTAGTATGGAACCTCCTGTCCATTGAATAAATTTTGAGGTAAAAAAGCTTATTGTTGGTGACATTGGGGTCCAATAAGTAACTTCGTATTTATAGCCTCCAAAAAAAGCGTATGATAAGATAAGGGTTGTTATTGCACTTATCCCGAAGAGAATGAGAAAATTAAGAATTAACGTTTTATTCCGGATCATTATACATATTATTGAAAACAATACCACTACGAAAGCGGCATTTGTTATATTCCAAAGGAAAAGGATAAGGAAAGCTATCCCAAAAAGCCACGTTTTTACCTTTTTTATATTCAATGGTTGGTATAGCTTCTGAACGAAAATAATTATTGAAAGAAGCAGGATTAAAGCGAAGGCTTCGCGCGGCAGAACAAATAACTGAACCGAGTTATTTAGAAACGGGTAAAGCAAAGCAGTGGATGAAGCAATTATCGGCGAATTAGTAATTCTGTAAGAGAGTATTGAGAACAGTATGGCTAAAGTGCTGGATTGTATTATTTCAATTAGGATTACCGCAGTTTGTGTGTTGTTAATTAATGCTCCTATATATGCGGGAAAGGCCCAGTATAGGTCTAGGACTCTTACAGATTGAATCCATGGAATTATTCCCATTTCTAAAATGCGATTAGCTTCGTGAACATACACAGGTTGATCCCAGCCAAGGGGATAGCTGACTTCATGTTTCATCTGTTGGGTAACGAAAAATAATGTAATAATGGCACAAGAGATGGCTACTGAAACAAGCCATATTCTCTTTTTTGGATCTTTCAACGCTGCTACGGGAATCATCAAAGGGACTTCCTGTATAGTTCATTGTGTTTTTCAGCTACAACTTTTGGTGAACAAACGTTTTCAGCAGTTTTTTTGCCTTCTATGCCCATTCTTTGATATTTAGAAGGGTCATCTATTATTTTTAAAAGTTTTATAGTCAAGTCAGCTATATCATTTTTCTTGAATATAATCCCATTCTTATCCTGTCTTATTAAATAGCGGACTCCGACACCACTGCTTATTAAAACCGGTATAGACAGTCGCATTGCCTCTACAGTGGCAAGATTGAAAGCTTCAATCTCACTGGGCATTAAAAATAAATCAGCTGATTTTAGTAGTTGCAAAGTTTCTATGTGGCTTTTTATTCCGGTGAAAATTATTTTTTTTGTCAACTTTAGACGCTGACTTAACTTTTTTAGTGTAGCCAGTTCCCCTTCGTCTGAACCCACTATAATGTATTTTATTTGCTCAAGCGGCTTTTCCTGGAAAATTTGGTTTAGTGCATAGATAACTAAATCATAACGTTTAGTAGCTATTAAACGTCCTATAGAAATGATCAAGAATTCTTGTGGGGCTACTCCGTATCTTGCTCGGATTGATTTAATGCTATTTTCATTATCATTGGCGATACTTTCTATTTTTGGATCAAAACAAAGGGGAATCAGCGAAATTTGTTTCCGGTTAATACCTACATTTTCTAGATATTCTATTTGGGTCAAGGAGGGAACTATTATTTGCTGGAATCTTTTTATTAATTTTGGAACGAAGAATTGCGAGTAAGGCTTCCAAAATAAAGCCTCAAGATCAGTGGCAACTGTTGGGGCAACGTCATGAATTGTTATAATGAATTTTGAATCTGAAAGTCTGCCTATAGCAGGTAACCAAAAGAGAAAATCTGTTAGTGCATGGACGTGAACTATGTCGCTTTTTTGTTTAGTTAACTTCATAACATTAGTAAGGTGAAACGGCCCGAATCTGACATATGCTTTTAGACGTTGAATTTTGAAGTTATCATTAATTCGTGTGGTTCCAGAAGGGAAAGGACTTGTTATTCTGTTAAGCGGTAATCTGCCTAATCGGATTTGAGGGATAGAAAATTCTCCACTCGAATTTGTTGTTAACACGTTAATATCGTTTCCATTTGCCGATAGTTCTTTTGAAAGTGAATATAAGAATTCTTCGAGTCCTGCTGCGTATGGCCAATATCTTGTTGAAATCTGAGTTATTTTCATTTAATTCTTCTCAAATACTCAATTAGCTCAAGCGCTCTATGTCTGCACGTGTGTTCTTTTAATGTTCGCTCTCTGGCAAGACGACTTATCTTAATTAACTTCTCTTTATCTTCAAGTAATTTTTGATAAACCTGGAGTGGATTATCGTTATCATTTAACATTATGATTTCTTTGCCTGGTTGATAAAATCTTTCTATACCGTCACGTTTGTTGGTTACTACCGGTAGACCTAGGCCACATAATTCAAATAATCTGTAAGTTGATGTTTCGCGAACAGCAGCATGACCGTGCCTAACTACATCTAAGGCGATATAGCTTGAGCATATCACTCTAAGCCATCTTGCAAAGGGAACAAAACCCAATTGAGTCACATTCTCGGGTAACGCAATTTTCCAGATACCTGAAACCCCGAATTTAAGTGAACTATCGATAGCTGGCTTTATAATCATTTTATTTATTAGTTCTCTACGACCACCTGTGCCAACACCTGAGAAAATAATATCTATAATTTTCTCCTCTGGATATATTTTGTAGATTTCAGGATCAATAGCAAAGTGCAAAGTGCCGACGTTGGATGCGCCCATTTTTTTTACAGTTTGTGAGACTCCCTCTGAATTTGAAAGGTAGCCGTCAAAAATTGAGAGATCTGTATTAGCATAGTAGCTATATCCAAACATGTTATATTCAGGAAGTACCTCAGGCATGTCAGCTTCTATGTATACTATTTTTTTTCCAATTTTCTTTTTTATTTGCCTTATAAGTGGTTCAAGTGGTTTGATGGGTAAACTTAGCAAGAGTACGGCATCAATATTTTTTTCCTTAACTGCAATTTCTGAGATGGTTTTTTCCCATTGTTCGCTTATTATGCGTCCGATAGCAATATCTATCTTTATTTTTTCGGCGAATGATTTAATTGATTTGATAGTATAGTTTTTTTGTGAGTTTTTGACTGTACCATATGCTAATTTAGCTGTATAGTACGCCGGATTTGGATAACATTCCCACCATGGAGTTACTATTGATTTGCCCAAGAATGATACCACAATAACTTCTACGCCGAGTTCTGACATATTTTTAAACAGTTGCCACCAGAATATGGTTCCCCTTGGCGCTTCTTCTAGGTCGATTGCTGATACTATTGCCAGAACTTTCAAGTTTTTCACCTATTGTTATTTGCTTTCGATGTATTCTTTGAGTTTGCAATTAAAAAAGATGATTCTTAAAAATCATATCGAATAAATAATTTCTTTATTGACGTGTGGATTTGATTGAGAGTCTATTAATTGCAAATAATGTTAGACTCGTTGAAATTAAGAAGAATCCTATCAATATGAACGCAATTGATGCCAAAGCAACATTCGTTACTATTCTATGTTCAATTGCATATAAATTCATCATCCACACTCCAAAAAAAGTTCCTAATGCTATTGAAATGATTCCGGGAATCCCCAACATTCGTATGGGTTTGTCCTCGACGATAAGTTTGATGATTGTTGTAGTGAGACCTAATCCGTGAAAGATCGGATGTTTAGATGATGTTTCCTCTTTTGTACTGCTGCTATATTTGCATGTTATTGCAACTTCCGAGATTTTCAGATTGTGTTTTTTTGATAGCTGAAGAAGTTCTATACTTGCACTCATGCCATTTTCTGATATATCAATAAGATGATTTATGGCGTTTTTGTTGTATGCTCTAAATCCACTTTGTGCATCTGTTACACCATTTTTTGTAGATCTATTATTTAGCAAAGTGATTAATTTTATCCCAAATTGCCTATAAGCAGGCATTTCAGATGTACCGTTTTTTTCAATAAATCGACTACCCAAAATGACATCTCCTTGATCTAATTTCATTTTATCGATTAATCTCGGAATTTCGGATGGATTATGTTGTCCATCAGCATCTATGGTTACTAAAATATCAGCGTTTAGTTTTATTGCCTGATTAAACAAACTGTGCAAGGCCGCCCCGTATCCTAAATTTCTTTTATGCACGATAACATGAGCCCCTAAATGTTCTGCGATATCTTTTGTATAATCAGTTGACCCATCATCGCAAACCACAACGATTTGGCAATATTTTTGTGCCTCAATGATAATCCGTGCGATTGTCTTTTCCGCATTATAAGCTGGAATTCCGACGATAGTTAAAAGCTCAGATAGGCTATTAACTGGCAAAGGTATGTTTGATTCATATTCCAAAATACATCACACTTACATAAAAAACCATAATTGATTTTTTAATGATTATATTAGAAATCCACTTTAGAGCTAAAAAGCTGTGCCCGTATGTATTTTTTTCGCTAATTTTAAGAGGCATCAACAACCCTACTGAATCTACAGATCTATCTATACTTTTTGATGCCCTCTTCAACTTTGCAAATGTAGTTGAAAACAATATAGTTAGCGTTAAATTTTTGATTCTATAAATGTATTCTATGACTATGTTAATCATGCGTTGTTCAACTCAGAGAGAACTAAATTGATCACTCTTTATAGGGTCAGTTAATGTTGTTTGAAATTAAACTATTAACCTTGTTGTTTATAACCGCTTGTCCGTAACTTTACTTTTTTAAGAAGCTCCTTATACTGCCCCGAAAGCTTTTCTAATTAGGCAAGTTCAGCAAAAACAAAAATATTAGATAAATTTTTATTAAAAATAGGCAACAAAATAGAAGTATGGTTTATGATGATTGAGTTCAGCTGAAGATGTTATGTGATAGTGAGAGTAGCCAATGGACTGGATTACATAAATTGTGGTCAAGGTGTAGGTTGATGTGAGAGTTGTTGTCTTTTGGCAACTTAGAACTTTGTATGTGAATTAAGGAAGTCAACAACGAATCATACGAGTTATTTAGAATCACTTGAGTATATAAAAGATTTAGACACTACAACACAAACAGGAGCAACTTGATAGTTGGAGGTTTATATTCCAGGATCAGATATAATGCTTAATAGCGATTTTATTTTTGTTCTGATATATGTCATTGTTTTTTAAGATTGGAATATTTAAACTGGTAATAGTAATTTGTTGGTTGTTTATTGTTGCTGTTGGCGTGGTAGTTTTGAATTTGTAGTATTGAGATCAATGAGAACTTGAATATTCCCGAACTTCCCTCGATTAAGAGCATATTTACGCCTATGGGATTTGTGAAAAAGCAATGGTGTGCTCAGAGCAACTTAGAGTGTCGAGAAAAAACATGATGCCACAATTAAGCTCATTTTCTACATTATATGAAAACTAATGTTTCATAGATGTTTACATTGTGTTTGCATCTTAAATCTTTTTTTCACTAACTCTTATATGTGAATACTCAACATAAGGCGTTGAGAGGAGAACATGTTAGAATGAGGTTTAAAAATTTCAGCTCAGGCGTATTATTAATAGCGATTTTAATAATTTCAGTTTTTATTACTTTTTTACCAAATAATCAAGTTTCAGGTTTAACTCCCATTGACATTAATCTGAATACATCTAAGATAGTAACTCAAAATACCTTAGCTCTAGGATTTCAACTTGATGGAGGCGAAATCAGTCTTTGGCGACAAAGTTCTTCGCTAAGAGAGCTTGCTGAGTCAGCTAATTTCAAGATGGTCCGAGTTTTCAATAATTTTATAGAGCCCTGTACCTCTTGGTCGGAGTCAACGCGCACCGGTACATGGAGTTGGACAAGCGTTGACGATTTGGTTAAGAAGATTTTAGATTCCGGCGCAGAGCCTTTAATTGTGTTGGGCTTTTACAGTTGGGCAAGCAATAGTTTAGTGACTCCGCAAGGTATGTCGAAAAATCCTACGACGGGATTACCCAATAGCGCTAGTTGGGGTGCATATTGCGCAGCGTGGGCGGCGCATTTTAAATCGGCTGGTTTGCAGGTTCGGTATTATGAAATAATAAATGAACCTTTCCAATACTGGAAAAATGATGGTTGGCCCACAGCTCAGCCTAAACTGGGATATTTTATGGATCTTTATAATTCAGCCGCAAAAGCTATGCGTGCCGTAAATCCTAATGTAAAATTAGGCAATGATGCTTCAACAATGAAAGGAGTTTTGGACTACTTTATTTCTAATGGAGAAAGGCTTGACTTTTTGAGTTACCATGACTATGCGACTGGAACAAGCAGTACCTCTGATGCTCAAATACTTCAAGCAGCTGAAACCAAGGGAATTGTTGAAACCAGAAGTTACTATGGCGTTGAAAACGCAAGGCAACTTTACAAAAATGCTAAAGGTATTCAGCTTGAAGTGATAAAATCTGAGGACAATGTGAACTATCAATATTCTTCTGGAACAGATCCGAGAATTCAGCAAATGCTTGGCGCGGTTTATAATGCTTTGTGCATTCGAACTTTCGTTCTAAATAACTACAATTATCGGGTTTATTTCCATCTATCTGATAGCGCTTCAGCTCAACAGATAAAGCCCTCTGGAGGTGCTGGTTTTGGGATGATCAATAATGATAACCTTAAGCCTTGGTACCCATATTTTGCTCAACAGATGTTTAGCTCAAATATTGCAGTGGGCGATAATGTTTTAGATAGTTCAAGTACCTCAAATGATGTCAGAGCAATTACATGGCAGCACCAGGATAAAATTAATGTTCTTTTAATTTGCCAGGTCAATGAAGCTCGAAGTGTAAACTTGCACGGCTTAACCGGACAACTTTCATTCTCCAAGATTGATAATAGCATTTCTTGGAAAACACCTCAGCTTCAAACAGGGGTAATCAACGCTCAAAATACGTTAAGTTTGAATGGTTACACGGTTATGCTTTTGCAAAGTGGAAGTCAAGATCCACCTTATTCCACACCCACCCCAACCCCTGCTCCATCTGCTACTCCTAAACCCACCGTTTCACCTACTCCTCGACCATCGCCCACTTTGTCTCCAACTCCTGCACCTACACCTACCTCTACGCCTTCCCCCTCAAATGTGGTTTTCGCAGATAATTTTGAGTCTCAGAGTTTTAACCAGTGGACTAACACAAAAATCAGTAGTGGTGAATCTGCGAGTGTTGTTAGATTGAATCGTGATTCTGGTTTGTATTCGGCCAAGTTTACGTCAAATGGCGGAAGTAACACTGAAGATGCATACGTTTATAAAACTATAAGTGAATCCGAAGTTTACGCTCGGGCTTACTTTTATGTGGCAAACGGTTTGCCTCTTGCAGACAACAGTGATCGGTTTTACTTGACCGAATTGATGGCTGGAAGTCAGTATTTAGCTGGAGTTGGAATTAGGCACAACAATGGTGTTGACCAATGGGTGCTTTATGCTAGAAGCGGATCAGGTTGGGTTGGGCCTTTCTATGTTAGCTCTTCTTCAGTATCTGCGGGGCAATGGTATTGTGTTGAACTTCACTGGAAACAAAGCAGCACAGGCGGTGTAGTTGAGCTCTTTATTAATGGAGTTAGGGTGCAGCAGATAACTGGTCTTAACACTGGAACCTACGGGGAAGTAACTTCTGCTATTTTTGGTCTTTCTTCAGCAACTGGGGTCCAGAATAATTTGGAAATTTATGCAGATGAATGCACAATTTCTAGAACATACATTGGACAAAGTGGAAGTCAAGATCCACCTTATTCCACACCCACCCCAACCCCTGCTCCATCTGCTACTCCTAAACCCACCGTTTCACCTACTCCTCGACCATCGCCCACTTTGTCTCCAACTCCTGCACCTACACCTACCTCTACGCCTTCCCCCTCAAATGTGGTTTTCGCAGATAATTTTGAGTCTCAGAGTTTTAACCAGTGGACTAACACAAAAATCAGTAGTGGTGAATCTGCGAGTGTTGTTAGATTGAATCGTGATTCTGGTTTGTATTCGGCCAAGTTTACGTCAAATGGCGGAAGTAACACTGAAGATGCATACGTTTATAAAACTATAAGTGAATCCGAAGTTTATGCTCGGGCTTACTTTTATGTGGCAAACGGTTTGCCTCTTGCAGACAACAGTGATCGGTTTTACTTGACCGAATTGATGGCTGGAAGTCAGTATTTAGCTGGAGTTGGAATTAGGCACAACAATGGCGTTGACCAATGGGTGCTTTATGCTAGAAGCGGATCAGGTTGGGTTGGGCCTTTCTATGTTAGCTCTTCTTCAGTATCTGCGGGGCAATGGTATTGTGTTGAACTTCACTGGAAACAAAGCAGCACAGGCGGTGTAGTTGAGCTCTTTATTAATGGAGTTAGGGTGCAGCAGATAACTGGTCTTAACACTGGAACCTACGGGGAAGTAACTTCTGCTATTTTTGGTCTTTCTTCAGCAACTGGGGTCCAGAATAATTTGGAAATTTATGCAGATGAATGCACAATTTCTAGAACATACATTGGACCATAATTAACGCTCTAAACCCCATTTCCTCTTTTTTTGTTTTTTCAGGAATTAGCTCACGTTTACGGTTGCCTTCAAAATTCGAAGGATTTTTCTTGAATTCTTTGTTTCAATAGAGTAAAGCCAAATTTTTGTTTGCCGACAACTTCAGAAAATAAGCCTTCATAGTAAGATAATATTTAGAATTAGTTCCTCCCAAGAGATAAGAGAAAAATGCTCAAAATTTAAAGAGAACCGTTAGAAAAAATGTTAATACATTTATTACTTTGGCAGCAGTTTTCATCTAAGAAACTTTGGGTACAGATGAACTTTTCATTTTTTGTTCATTTAGTTTAGTTGTGATTGTGAGATTTGGTTTTATGTGTTGAGGGTTTGACTACATAATGCTTAATAGCGAATTATTTTACTTCTGATATATGTCATTGTTTTTTAAGGTTGGAAGATTTAAACTGGTAATAGTAATTTTGTTGGTAGTGCTTATTGTTGCTGTTGGCGTGCTAGTTTTGAATAGTTATTTTCCGGAGTCTAATTCAGCAATTAAAGAAGCTGAGAACGACCTTCAAGTTAATGTTCCTTTGCCAAGTAACTTGGATGAATCTGCATTTTCCAATTCCAAAGGAATAGTTGACCTAGTGAGCGCATCTTTGGAAAAAAATCAGAGCACTTTAGAGATCACTGTGCACGTTAAAGATCCTATAAAGACGCTTGGTAGTCAAGAAGCAGCACAATTTGATGTCATAACGGTTCTTGAAAATGAAGATGATGTCTTGCAAACCTATGATTTTATTGTTGACGTCAATTCCACTGGGTTGTTTTGTTTAGTCCAAAATGTTGAAACGAATGCTACTGACATAGGTCAATTTATTGTAGATGGCAACAAATTTACGATAACGACCAATTTAGATGAATTGGGTGCTGCAACAAAAGTTGAATGGAGTATTTATTCAACGTATGATAGGTTTGAAAATGGTCAGGTAATATATAGTGTGTATGATTTCATGCCCGATGAAGGTCTTAAAACTACTGTTTTTATACAGGAATAAGTGATGAGTGCTGATAACGCAAAAAAAATGGTCTTGGCTAAAAAATGCCCTCTTCTCTTAAAAGGCAAGATAATTCTGTAAAAAAAATTGGTCAGGATCTTCATGATCTATCGATAAAATCCATCATTATAATCGCTCTTTCAGTGATCTATCTCTTCTTCGGGTTTATTAAATTCGCCAATGTCTTTTCGATAAAATTTTATTACTTTTATTCACCCAAAATAGTTAATATCTCCATCTTCGGAAGTTCACTTGATTGGTTAATTTGGGCCTTATCGTTTCTTTTCATTTTGCTTTTAGCATTATTTTCTAATTTAAGAAATAAGCATCTACCTTCATGGTTTAATTACTGTTGCTTTGCTGGTTTAGCAGTATTTTTATTTTCATTATTCGATGCTAGTTTCGTTTTGTTGGTTGGTTTCCCTCTTGGAATTATTATAATTGGGCTATGGGGATATTTAGGATTTAACACCGCTATGAGAAGGGAAAATGCTTTTTTCTTTTTATTGTTGGGTCTGGTGTCTGTCTTTTTAGTTTTTAGTTTTGCTTCTGCTGGCTACTTGGTTTTGGAACATATTTGATTATAGTTTTCCCTTTGTTGATATTTCACATTGGAGATATGCTTTGATTGATTTGCATTTTTTCAATGTCTTTTATCCATTGGTTCCTTGCTTGTTTATTGCTCTACTCTTAAGCTGGCTTTGGATCCCATTAACCAAGAAAGTAATTAATAATGTAAAAGCATTAAAAACCACTTTCAATTGGGAGCAATTATCTATTAATTTTAGTTTTGTTCGATTAAACACCAAAACATTAATTCTCTGTCTGCTCGTTATTTTTGGAATTGGCGTTTTTGTTTCTTGTTATCCTTTGCTTACTACTTCAGGATTTTCACTTGTAGGTTCTGACTCTGCTATTTACTATATTTGGATGGAAGACATGAGTGAGAAAGGTCCATGGATTGCTTTACAGACAGATAGACCATTATCTAACCTGTTAATGTTTTTTATTCAGCATTCTTTTGCGTTATCTTCTGATACCATTGTCAAGGTTATGCCAGTTATTTGTTGTGTAACTCTAAGTTTAGCTGTCTTTTGGTTTGTAAGAGTAGGTCTAAATAATGATGTCTTGGCGTTAGCTTCAGCTCTCTTCACGGTTCTTGGTTTTCAGACAACAGTTGGAATCTACGCTTACAGTGTTTCCAATTGGTTAGCTCTAACTTGGGCTTTTATTTTTTTCGGGTTGATTTTAAAAAGCAGTAAAAACAATTCATGGGCTTATGTAATAACCGCTGCATTTTTTGGGGTGGCTTTGCTCTTCACGCATCCCTACACTTGGGATGTTATCATAGGTGTATTGTTTGCTTACTTACTCTGGGAATTATTAACAATACTTAAGACTCCCGGGAACAACGGATATAAACATATTTTTCAATTGTTTTTTGTCTTAATTTTAAACTTTGCAGCATATGGACTCTATTCAATATTGCCTTTTGGAAAATCGGTGACTAGCGGTGTTTCATTTGCTGGAAGAAATCTTGCTTTACCTAATATAATGAATTTACCTGAAGGTTTGAAAACTATAGTCGAGATGTGGGTTGGTGGAGTTTACGCAAATTCATTGCTTATACTTCTGGCTATCATGGGAATGTTTGCGATTATTTTGTTTGCTAGCAAATTCAATAGATTGATGTTGCTTTGGGTTGCTGTTCCTTCCTTAGCTTTATTTTTTGTTTCGGAGGACTACCTGCTTTATCGCCTACTGTATGTAATTCCTGTGCAGATTTTGGCTGTTTTGGGGATATTTTGGGTCTTCGAAGTTGTTGAGAAAAAATATATTCTCAAAAATAACAAGGTATATTTGGCCTGTAAGGTGGTTGGCTTGTTGTTAATTTTCTTAATTATGCTAAATTATTCTTTGCGTTCAGTTGAAGGAGCGCCTCTACATCTATTATGATCCACAATTGGCAAAATCAGGGTTTGAGAAGATTAATAAAAAATCGAGGTTGATGTGTTTTAGCTGAAGGTTATTGTGCCCCGCAATTTTAAATGTGTTAATCTTGGATAACCGTCTATTGGAAGGACAACTCTTCTAGATTCTAAGGATACTGGGAGTGTATCATCTCTTAGAGTTCCTGTGTGTCCTTTAAGCATCCACAAAGTGCTGCTTCCTCCGTAATACTGTGCGCTCATCAATATGTAGAACTGTGCAAAGTGGTTTTTATTAATAATTATGCCGTAACCTTTGGTTGCAGATATCGTTTGATAACCAGTTACAGTTGCGTCTCCGCCTTGTGTTTTTACGTGGAATACCGTTCTTATTATTCCGTTTGTTTTTCCTTCAATTGTAAGTTCTACATTAACTATTTTACCTTGCTCATTGTGTGCTCGGCCACTTGCCGTTAATGTGAAGCTATCATAGTGTTTTTGTGGTTGATGTGCTGCTGCAGCGAATGCACTGTAAGATGAGAGTAAAATAGTCGTCAATAAAACTGCTGTAACCAAAATTAGCATCTTACTTTTCAAAGATATTACCAATGGGGACTAGAGCAGTCTAATATTTAACCTTTCAGAAATAAATTTCGATATTTGAATTGCCCTTAAATTTTGTCAAGACTTCCAGAGCAAATTGGTACCCTTTGCTTTTTCTTTGTAACTCATTACATATTTAGGTTCAAAGATGCTCAAGTTTTAATGAAGTTTATTTAGGGGTCATCTTTCATAGATGGTTTGACCATATTGTAAAGAGACAATGCTAATTGGCGGTAACTTAAGATTGGGTAAATTAATTATGGGCTGGATACAATCCCTACGTAACTGGTCTATTTGGTTAGTCTATCTTTCTTTTGGTGTATCTTTGGTCTTTTCGATGATTTATTTGGGTAACTTTTTGGATGTTCGGTTTTTTACTCTTATGGATCGTGGTATGATAGAGCAATCTGTGAGCAGTAGCTTTTTTCTCCCACCTGGGACAAGGCGTTTTGGGGTCTTGCATTATTTGCGATTTTGGTTTTTGCGTTCTATCGGTTAAAAGGCAACTGTATCAGTCTTTATTCTCGTATAGTTACCTACATTGGTTCTTTTTCTGTTACTGTCTGGATTTTTATGGTTATTTTTGGCTTAGTGAGTTTAGCCTCGTTTGTTTTGATCAGCTTTTTGCTATTTATAGTGTGTTTTATTTTTTCGAGAATTCTTTTTCGAATATCAAAAATTAGTTTGTTTATTCGTTTACTATTTGGAGGAGGAATTTGGGTTTTGTTTTTAGAGTTAATAACCCTAATTATAGTTAAAGTACCTATAGCGTTGAATCTTAAGGTTAATCTCTCTGATGTGGCTTTTCACTGGAATAATGTGGAATTAAGTTTTTCAAACTTAGCTTATCCGCTTTTGCCCTTTGTTTATCTGCTTTTTGTATTTTTGGGGGTTGTTGCCTTTTCAGTTGAGGCTTTTTCCTTAGAGCGGCGGGTTTTGTGGATTAAGTTGCAGATTAAATCAGTTCGGTTGGGTAGTAGATTTATTTTTCCAATTCTTTTTCCTTATTAAAATAATGCATATCTTTTGTATGCCATAGAAAGACTCCGGTAAGCAATGAATAACAAATTGTTGTGTTGCATAACAAGAAGATCCAAGATGTTTTAAGTTTGGAATGGTAAAGAACGAGCAATAATTGCTAATTTTTGTTGGTTCAAAATAAAAAAAAGAGAATGGTGTTGTTTGTTTACGCTGTTAGGGTTGGAGTTGATGTTGTTGAACCACTCATTGCTGTCCAACCAGAGAAGGTATCTGTTGTTGTATTCATAGAGTTGTGCCAGAGGTTGTTTATTCCTAGAACCGCAATGTGTAGTTGGTTATTTACTAATGCCGCTGTTGGGCTAAGGTTAGTTTCGCCTGATGGCACAAGAGTCCAACCTTGCCAAGTTGAAGAGACCCTTTGATTTACCCAAATGGCATTACTTTCACCTCTAGCAACAAGGAAGAGTCGATTTGTTGCTTGATCTGCCGTGAGTGATGCTGCAGATGGCGATGTTCCTTGAACTAAGGTCCATGTCGACACTGTGTTGCTTGAGATGTTAACAGATGCGTACCAGAGTAAGTTTGCATTGGGCGTCATGCCTTTTACAATAAGGTGCATTGTGTCGTTGATCATTGCGGCTGCTATTTTGTCGCTTGTAGCTGCATTGGCAACACTGCTCCAGTTACTCCAAGTTGTTGTCATAGGATCATATGTCTTATAGTAGATTAGGTTGTTGAAGCCTCGTACTACTAGTGTGAGTGTTTGTCCGTTTGTTGTTAGTGTTGGCGCTGAAGGTGTTCCGCCGGGGATGTTTGTCCAGCCGGAGAATGAGTTGTCTGCTATGTTGACGCTGGAAAACCATATGCTGCTTCCATCGGTTCCACGTACAGCTATGTATAGTTGTCCACCTATTGTTGTTGCAGTTGGGGTGTCAATTGTTGCCCCACTTGGTAGAGCCATTAGGTCGCTCCATTGGGCGGTGTCAAAGTTGTAGGTGCTGTAGAGGATTTCATCGTTTGGACCTCTAATAATATTGTATAATTGATCTGTTGATGCTGTGTTAGAAGCTGTTGAGTTAACCATTACGGTTTGGAAACCTTTTGCGTTTGGGTTGGTGATTGTATAGTCAAATGTGTCTCCGACTAGGTTGTTGGCTATTACCCGATAGTAATAGGTTGTATCTGTCACTGTGGAGTTATCGATATAGTTACTAGAGTTCTGTGCGACAGTGAAACTTGTTAAGCCTGTTGTGAATTGGCTGTCTTCAGAGCGTTGAATCGTAAAGCCTGTTTCTCCAAGTGAGTTGTCTGTCCAAGTTAGTGAAATTCCACTTTCTGTGGGTGTTATGATGAGGTTGGTTGGTGCTACTGGTGGAACTGCTACTGAGACTGCTCGCATTGCATCCATTTCTTCATGTGCAAGTATGTGGCAGTGCCAGACATATTCCCATCCGAAGTTAACTACGTGGTTGGTTAGGGTTATTGCTTGTCCGGTTGGGTCCATGATGAATCCTGTTGTTTTTAGGACCTCTCCTTCTGGCATTGTTGGGTCTAAGAGGCGAACGCTATTGGGTAAGTCGAAGGGCAGGTCTGGAACGATAGGTCTTAGAGCGATGTATGTGTCCTGTAGTGGGTTGACTCTGATGGTATCTTTCCATCCTAACTCATTGGGATCTGGAGGTCTTATGTTGTTGTCCCAAGCAACTCTGTTAATGAGTTGGACATCGTACATGTGCCAGTGCATTGGATGCTGATCTACTCCGTTGTGTGTGATTCGCCAGATTTGAGTACCGTCACTTAGTGAGCCAATTGGTGCCGCTTCTATGCCTGGAACTATAATCTCTGTTGAAGGATCAGCAAAGCCGTATAGAATGGTTGTCTGAGTTAGTGGGGTTGATTTTGTTTGCTCAACACCAAGTTGGACCTGCATTCTTCCGTATTCGACGTCGTAGGTTCCACCCATTTCATCATGGATTGATTTTGCTTGAAATGACATAGTTACCGGATCGGTTGCATTTATCGGTGTGAAGATTAGTGAGTTATCATATATTGTGCCGTAGACGTCTGAGAATGTCTGGTTGAATGCTGAAGTGTACGCTGCTTGAGGTACAATGGGGGCTCGCTGTGCTGCTGCGTATGCACCTTCAGTTGTGGATGTTGATGCAAATGCGTTGTTAAGGGTAGTTGTATTATATTCGGTGGCAGGTGTTGTGTCTGCAACACGGATTTGCATTATGGTTCTTGTGTTTGGACCGTAACCAGCGATGGTTGAAGGTGCTCCGCCGCTGTCTGTTTGATCTGGATTGTCAGTGTAGTAGTCAAGTCGTGGGTCTGGCGCTGGGTTTGGTGCAGGGTTGTCATTGTATAGAATTAGGGTTTGACCTGCGAATTGTGAGAAGTCAACGATAACGTCTGCACGTTCGGCTGCTGCTAGGGCTAATGTGTTTTGATTAATGTTTCCAAAGTCAAAGGTTCCCATGTCCCAGTTCCAGTTAACCGGTTTGTTTTCAAGGACTGCTGGTGTGGGTAGTAAGCCTGCTTCGTTTCCTATCTGTATAAATGCTGGACCTGCGGTTGTGGGATCTGGTACTCCGCCGTCTCTTCCGTCGGTTGGCCAAGTGTCTGGAAATCCTGGGGTTGGGACTGCTGGGACCATTCTGACTTCTGTGTTGTTTCTTCCGTCTATGGTAGTTACTGTGCTGTCGGCAACGTAAAATTGTAGGTTCCATCCTCTGTCATCAGCGGCGTTTAGGATGCGGAATCTGTAAGCTTGGGGTTTCACATCGAGGTATGGGTAGGCAACTCCGTTTATCACCGGTGTGTCTAGGAATGCTTCACCTGGAGCAGATACGTTTGGTACTCCTGGTATTAGTGCTGGTTCAGTTATGCCATGGTGCACTTGTCCCATATAGGGGTTAGCAACTGGTGGATGTTCCGGCGTGTAGGGTGGCCAGAACCATGGTGCATAATGCCATCGTCCGAATGTGTTCATTCCTGATGTGTCGCCTGGGTTCTGCATAGTCATGTAGACGTGTGGGTACCAGAGACTGCCCGTATCGCCCCAACGTAGAGTATTCCATGTTGGGTCTTGGAAGGCAATTTGTGAATCGAAGGTTCCCCACATGTTTGTGATTGGTGTGGTTGTGTCTGGGACGAATGTTTTGTCTTGTAGGACAAGTGGGATTTCATCTTGTGGAATTAGGCCTTGGCTGATTAGTGCCTGCTCAACTTGGTCTCGGATGATGTAGCCTGCGGCTTCTCCTGCATAGACGTTTAGGCGGGTAATGCCGTATGCATGGTCATGGTAGAAGAGTAGTCTGGCGCTTTGTTGGTTTGTGTAGTAGAAAGTCATTGAATCGCCGCCTGGATTGTTGGATGCTCCTGCAACTGGCGGCGTTGTTTGTCCTATGGTGTTTGGAATTACTTCTCCGTCGACAAACCACATGTCAGGCACATATTGTACGCTGACGCCTTTCGGGTATACAGTGTCTTCTCCAGAAGGAGTTATCCATTGGTGTGGCGTTCCGTCGCTAATCCAGGGGGTATTGCCGCCGTGAAGGTGAAGAGTAGCACGGTTTTCGGTGTATGACTCATACATGATCATTCCATCGGGATTGCGCATCGGGCTGCCGTCTGGGTTCTGCATTGGGATGGATCCCATGCCTGATCCCATAACAGTTGTGTCGACTGGTAGGAATAGGTCGCCCGCTTCGCCAGTTGGTAGGAAGTTAGTGAATTTGATGCGTACAGGCATGTCTTTTTGGGCCACTATAAACGGACCCAAATAGCGTGGTTGGTCAACACAGATTGCTTGGGTGTTATCGGCCTTCAGAATCGGTGATCCGTCAGGATACGATAGAGGATAATGTTGACTTTGTTCATAGTTTGCGGACGTTTCAAGCTGAACATATCCCCGAAGTGTGGTTGGAGCTATGTCTGTGTGCATTTTTTGGGTGAATTCTACTAGAGCTATTTCATAGTAATCGCAGCCTGGATAGGTTGTTGTGTCAGAAATTGCGACAGGTAGATATTGGTTTAAGTTGTTGGTGCCTTCTGGTCCGAGAAGTGGCAGAGAGTCAATGAATTTTCGTATTCCTCCATCGGCTGAGAGGACTTCTCCGGTTGTCGGGTCTCTTGTGACTGTGGGAAGTTGGCTTGTTGCAAAGTTAGGATATGGTCCGAAATAGTTTGGTACGGGCTCATCCCAGACTTGTGCTGTTGTTATATTGGGCGATAGTGTCGTCGTTAGAAGAGCTATGAGCAGAAATAATAATATTGAGCTTCCGATGATTTTGAAATGTTTGTTTTTGTTTCTCATGTTATATTCCCTGTTTATTTTATTGTATATTACGATATGCCTATTATTAGTTAATTATGAATTTATGCTATGCATAACAGCTAACTCGGTTGACTTTTTAGCTGGATCAGTTATTTAGAAGCTACAAAACCGCCTTAAATTTGTGGCTTAATCAAGCAATTGGGTGCATAATTGGGGTTTTTTGGTGAATGACTAAGCTTGTACTTATTTTCCATATTTTAGGCAGCTTGACAGCGATAACTTTGAGAGATTGTTATATTATAACTAAAATCCATAGTCTTTTTTGGTGCTGTTCCCCACACTTTTATTTAAGTGCCCTTTGTCCATAAGTTTAAACGCCATGTCGTCCTGAGAAAGTTAATGCACGGGGGGCTTCGGTGTATGCGTGAATTATTTTTCAGCAGTTTGCGTTTATGGCACTGTTGGTCTTTGTGGTTAGTTTATGTTTCTCTTGGTTTGTGTTTGGTCTTTTCGTTGCTATATTTGGCTAATTTTTTGGATGTAACGTTTTTTGTTCTTGTTAACCGTGGCATGCTCGAACATTCAATTACCAATTATCTGTTTTCTCAATTTTTGGACATGGTAATATGGGCAGGTGCTTTGTTTGTGGTCTTGGCATCCATTCTATATCACCTAAAGATTAGCGTTATGAGCGTTTTTCCTCGCATCAACTTGTTTGTACTATCCTTAGTTTTTGTCGGCTGGGTTTTTTTGGTTATTTTTGGTGTAATTAGTTTTGTTTCTTTGGTTTTGGTTAGTTGTTTTCTTTCTTTTTTGTGTTTGATGCTTTCGCAGAGTCTATTTGGACTCTCTAAGGTTGATTTGTTTGCACGGTTGTTTTTTGGGGTTATTCTTTTTGTTTTGTTTGTAGAACTTGTAGCTTTGATTTTTTTTAATGCACCTTTAGTTTTTAATTTAGACCCCCGGTTCTCCAGTTTGGCGTTGCATTGGAATAATGTCGAGTTAAGCTTAGCTAATCTGTCTTATCCTCTTTTACCCTATACTTATCTGCTTTTTGTTTTGTTAGGTATTGTTGCCTTTGCAGTTGAGGCTTTCTCGTTTGACAAATTAGTTTTCCGGATTAAGTCTTTATGGTTTAGTAACTTTGTTCACCGCTTACATGGTTTATTTGTTTTAGGCGATGGCTCTGGTTTAATTTTCTACGTAAGCGGTTTATTGTGGCTTTAGCGGTTGTTGTTTCAGCTGTAGTTTCATGTTTGTTTGTGATTTTTACGTTGTTACCTTGGGCTAATCCCACTGGCATGCTGGTGAGTGTCGACTCTCCTGTCTACTTACCAATGGATCAATTACATGCACAATGTCAACGCAGATAACGCGCTTCCTTTGCTTTTAGTAACGATCGTGCACTGTTTTTAGTTTTAGCGTATGCCTTGTCTTTTTTTGCTTCGCCCGCTATGATTACACAGTTTGTTTCAGCTCTTCTGATTGTAATGTTTGGGCTTGTTTCTTTTTTTGTGCTGCGCTTGGTTTGCCGAATTCGTGACATTTGGGTTTTAGGTGTATTGTTTGTGCCGTTTAGTTTTCAAGCTCTAGGGCTTATTTACTCAGGTTATTTTGCGACTATGTTGGCTTTGATTTTGGTTTTTGGCTATGTTGTTCTATTCTTTAGGTTACTTGATCATTGGTCTGCTTTAGGCTTTTTTAGTTTGCTGGCTATATCGGTTGGCGTCTTGTTTAGTCATTCATGGACTTGGTTTATTTTTATGCTCTCGCTTTTGCTGTTTTTGTTTTTGGAGTGGCGCGTGTCTACGCGAGGTAGTGGGTCTGGCAGATTCAAAATGATGGGTGTCTTTGTTGCATCAACCTTAGCGGTTGGGTTATTGTGTGACTTTTCTAGAGGGTTGTTGAGTTCTGTTTCATCTTCTGCTTCTACATTGGGAACTGCACAGTCTAGTTTGGGTTTACCCAATTTTGGGTTTTTGTTAAATGAAATGAGCAACACGGTTGATTTTGTTTTGGGCGGAGTTTTTGCTAGAATGATTTTGCTTATCTTGGCAGTTGTAGGTCTTTTTGTTTTGTTGCGCTTTAAAACTGAGATTTCAAGGTTTCTTATTTCCTGGTTTTTTGTCGGTTGTATGTCGATTTTGTTTGCGGCAGAAAGTTTTGTATTTGATAGGTTTTTATTTTTAATGCCTTGGGTGATTTTTTGTGTTTTGGGGTTGTTTTATATTGTCCAGGTTTTCGCTGGGCGGGTTGGACGTTTGCGTTTTTGGTTTTCTTTGATTTTTTTAACGGCATTCTTTTTGGGCTTATTGAATTTTAGTTTAAGTTATATTTTTAATATTAATATTTGGTAATTTGTTATGATGATGCCTTTGAGAGTTTTCTCGGTTAGTAAACCTTTTAAGGTTAACGGTGACTAATACCTTCTGTTTGGAGAAATCCATAATGCAAAAATCTAAATTGGTTTGCATATCAATTGTTACACTACTCTTGGTATCGTTGTCTATTGGTTTAGTGAGTTCACAGTATTCGACCGAAAAGACTACTCAAATACAACTTGACTCTCATGGTTTTGAGCAAGTTACTGTAGAAGAACTCGACGTTACTTACGTTGTTGATGGTGTTCCAGGTGCAACTGGATCTATAATTACTAGTGTTTACTCTGGTAATCCTCAGACTAGTGCTAGTTACTCCAATGAAATCGGACTTAGCAAATTCACAGTAATAACTTTTGACATGGATCCAACCGAATTCACCAGTGCCACAGTGACATTTAACTACAGTGATAGCGATGTTGAAAACCTGCAGCCGCCCTATTCAATTTACAAATACTTACCTGAAAGCGACAGTTACGTTGAAATGCCCACAACTGCCGACTTGGATGCTAAAACCCTAACTATAACTTTGACAAGTGTAGATGACCCTTTGTTTGCTATTGGCGGTACAAAAATTGTTGAGAGTACTGATGGATCAACAATGTGGATTCTAATAATCGCTATAGCTATAGTTGTTATAATTGGTGTACTGTTCTTGGTTGTTCGCTTGCGCAATTCCGGCAAGTTATAGGCTCTTAGCTGAAAAAGCAACCAATTAAATTTTTATTTAAAAGATTTTTTACTTTAATTTGATTATGCTATGTCCTTGTTCCTGCAGTTTTTCCAAAGTCAGCAACAAAGCTTCAGAGGGGGCATCCATACCCGATATTACAGTTATCACGGCTCTGCCTTGAAGGTTGTCTGTAACTTTTGTTAATGCTTCAGTGGCAGGTTGATTTTTTGTAGCCATAGCTTTTGCCTCTATTTCGAACTCCAACAGTTTCTCTAGTTTTGCGGCTGATTCGCTTCCAATTTTGGAGAGTTGCTCGATCGATCGTTTAAGTCTACGTGTTTCAATTGATTGTAGCACCTTCTGTTTTTGTTCTATGATTGCTATTTTTTCAGTTAACTGTAGAGCTTGTTTTAGTATTTCTCGAGGGTTCATTAGATGAGTTGCTGCTAGTACTTCCTTGTCATTGTAAACTGCTAGCGCTGAAGGTAGACCTTCAGTGGCTAGTGTTAATGCTGTCATAACTAAATTGTATGCCAATATATCTGCGTCTTGGGGGTTTTTTGCTGTCAAATTAGCTGCGATTATTCCGACTTGTCCTTGCGTTCCAGTGTATTGTTTGACTATCAATTCACTTAGCATGTAGGTATGTTTCCAGTCGATGTCTTTTTGTGTGTCCCCGGGTTGATATGGGCGAATGCTGTAGAATTCAACTCCGGAGCTAGCTGGCTTTGAGCTTGGGTGGGGGATAGCAATAGCCATACCACCGCCTGGGGTGGTTTGTTCTAGGAATTTATTGGCTAACCATGATGCGTATTTTGCTTTGGGGATGATGCTTAGATTTAGTGGTTCTATAATCTGTCCCGTTTGTATTAGTCCGCGGGGATCGATCAAGGATGCTTTGATCTGGATTTTTGTTGGTCCTGCTAGGGGGGGTGTGAATTTGATGTTAAATTTTGTTTCGCTCTTTGGGTTTATTCTATAGTTGGATGGTTCCAAACTGACCCATGTATCGACGGGTTCTAGTGAAACATAAGTAGGCAAAGCTGTTTTGGCTTGGATTTGAACTTCTGTGTTTTCCGAGTTTCCGACGACTATTCTGGTCCATGAGTTGCTTTCTTGTAGAGGTTTTTTTGGGATTTTAGTTAGGGTATTTATTGTTGCCGCGGTGAGGTAAGCAATCAATAATGTTGTTGATAGTAAAAGGGTTAGATTTGCAGTGACTAAAGTGATTAGGAAAATAATGGTCAAAGAGACTGATAGTAGTTTGAGTGTGTTGCTGATATTTCTTCCAATTCGGTTAAAGCTGTAGCTTTGGGTTAGGGTAAATTTTTTCAAGGCGTGGTCTAGCATTAAAATTGTAGGTATTGTAAGTGTGACTGCTGCGATTTCTCCTGCTATTGCTTCAAAGACTATTGGTGCAAGGATTATTGATGCAAAGGTTAAGGTTAGATGTAGGTTTGGTTTTGGCTGTTTGTAGGCAGAGTAAAGCTGGATTGCTAAAAGTGCTGCTGATATGCCAAGTTGCAGGGGGGATGCCACAATCACCGACAGTACGAGCACTACAATTAGGTAGGTTCTTGCAAGCTTTTCTGCGGTTAACAGGGTCATTTGGCACTCTTCAAATAACGACTATATTTTTGGAACTGGAACTGCGTTTAGCACTCTGTCAATAATAGTCTGGGGGGTTATGTTCTCCATTTCTGCTTCAGGTTTAACTCTGATTCTGTGAATTAAAACTGGTGGGGTGAGTTCTTTTACGTCGTCAGGTAATACATAGTCTCTTCCGCGTAGATATGCTAGTGCCCTTGAGCCTTTGTAGAGTGAAACGCTGGCTCTTGTGCTAGGACCCGAGAGGATATCTGGGTCATCTCGGGTTTTTGCGACTATAGCGACAATGTAGGCTGAGATTGCTTCTGAGATGTGGACTTTTTTAATGGCTTCTTGAAGTTGGTAGATCTCTTCCATTTTTACTATTGGTTTTAGGTTTGGTTCTTCGATATAGTCGACGTTAGTGATTACTCTTTGTTCATCTTCTTTTTGTAGATAATCGCTCCATGCTCTAAACATGAACCTGTCTGCTTGCACTTCTGTTAGTGGGTATGTGCCTTCGGATCCGTATGGGAGTTGGCTGCCGATTACCATGAAGATATCCGATAGTGGATGGGTTGAGCCTTCGATGGTTACTTGTTTTTCTTGCATGGCTTCGATGAGGGCTGATTGTGTACGGGGTGTTGTTCTGTTAAGTTCGTCTGCCAGTATGATGTTTCCAAAAATTGGGCCTGCTACGAATCTGGCGGTGCCATCAGGGGAGTAGACGTTAAAACCGGTGATGTCTGATGGTAGCATGTCTGGGGTCAATTGTATTCTTTTAAATTCTGCTGCTATAACTTTGGCGAAGGTTTTTGCCAACAATGTTTTGGCTGTACCGGCGTGTCCTTCAATTAGAACATGTCCTTCGCTTAGCAGGGCTATTAGCAAAAGTTCTTTTCCGTTTTGTTTGCCGACTACAACTTTGGAGATTTCTGATAAAATTTTATCTGGAACGCTAAGTGGTTTTTCGGTTTTTTTCATGCTCTTTTCTTCCAGATGGGTTTTAATGATATTGCCAATACGACGGCTATTAAGGTTAGTGTTCCTATTGGGGAAGCAACTAAATTATACACGAATGCCATATCAGATTTTGCTGTATCTAAGGGTGAATTGGGAAGATGATTTTGGTCAATGAAAATTTGGTTCACTGGGCCTTGAAGGTTTATTATTTCATCTATGAAGTTGGCGTTGTCATCTATGCTGATCATGTTATTGATTAGAATGCTTGGATCTGCAACGGCGATCACAAATCCTTGCCCTAATTTTTCGGAGGCAACCACTGGTAATGGCCCTTTTGGTTCATTTGTATCCAATTCTTGGTTGTTGTTGGAGTCTTGATAGCTAAAGGTTGATGAACTGGCAATTATTGTTGCGCTTGAGGTGTCTTGTAGGGTGGTTGCATGGTTTAAGACGATGCTGCTGATGCTGGCGTTTGTGGGAAGGTTGGTGAAATCGGTGATTTTTGGCAACTGTTGATTTTTGTATTCAAAGAGGGGATCTAGCAATGTTTGTCCTGTGAATTTTAGTTTTAGCCCTAGGCTGTTTAGGACTTGATTTCCGAAGCCATAATCGTCTAAAATAACTATTGTTCCACCTGTAGCGGCGTAGTTTTTGAGTTGCTCGAGCTCAGTGTTCGTGAATTGTTCGTATGGAACGATAAGCAAGGTTGTTCCTGAGCTTGAAGATGGTAAGTTATCGAATGAATTTGTTGGTGTGACGTTTTTTTGCTCGTTTAGGTTTGAGATGCCATTCCAAAATGGGTTTTCTACTCTAAAGTCTCCCGTTGGAGGATAAAACCATATGATCATAGAGAGGATTAGAATGATGATTAGCATCAGGAGCGGGAGTTTCTTACGGGTTTCCATTGGTTAGACTCCTCCTTATGTTGTTTGCTAACTCCTCTGCATGCTCAGCGTCCTCTGGCTTTATTTGGTGAGTGGAGTAGAGGCTTGTTTCTGTTAGAGCTGTTATTTCAGAGAATAAATCACCAGTTTTTCCCATCTTTGGAGTTGTGGTCTTTAGATATTCGCGTAAGGTGATATTAGGTGTTAAGTTCTCGCCTGTGACCGATTGGATTGCCCCTACAGCGTTGAGGTATGCTTTTAGAACTCTTCCTTTTGTTCCTTCAAATAGGGCTTGTGGGATTGACGCGGCAACCGCTATCGTATCTTCGCTATTTTGTGTTGTGGCTAAGAGGATTTCAGTTTTTTTTGTTTCCCTTTTTTTGTTTGAATTCTTTAGGTATTTTGAGTATGCCATAAATATTATTGCTAATGAGGATGCTACTGCGACTGCTATGCTTATGTAGTTTAGGACAAAAATATTCGTTGTTTTCTGAGTAGTAGCTTGCCATGGTTCGGAGGGTTGAGCGGTTACCTTTAATTCTTGATTCCCTGCAAAAATTATGCTAATTGGTGCGTCTATTGTTATGTTGAAGTTGCCATCGTTTGATGTTTTAGTGGTGGATAGTGCGTTGGCAAATTCCACTTTGATATTTGCGTTTTTTAAGGGTCCATCTGTCGAGTGAGCTGAGCCGTTTATTTGAAGTTGCCCTGGTAGCATAAGGACGCTTGGAGAATTAAGCTCAATTGTTGTTTGCCTCTTTTGGATCGATAGTATTTTGCTTTTAGCTGTATCGGCGTATGTTCCTGAGGGGTCCACTTTCACTGTTAAGGTGTGATTGCCCAATTTTGCTTGAGTTTGGATTGAATATTTAATTATGCAGCCTCCCTGGGTGTCAGTTTGGCTTTGGCCGATTTGCGTTCCATCTAAGAGTACTCTTACTTGGCGGTCACTTAGTGGGTTTGCGTCTTGTGAGGTTACATTGGCCTGAATTACAAGAGTTAATCCAGGGTAAGCTACACTTGAAGCAATAACGTTGAGGTTGGTTTTGTAATATAATATTTTGAGTTGGATGATTGGGCTTAAAGCGGCTTGGTATATTCCTCTGTCGCTGCCTTGAGGTGTGTACAATGCTTGTATTGATATATGGTCGACGTACTTGTAAGGTACTTGGATTTGTTTGTGGTATGATCCGTCTGTTGCTGTGTTGACGGTTGTGACCCCGTCGCCGTCAATGAGGATTTGTATTGCCCGATTTCTTAGTTGTTGACCGCTTGTTGTGCTGAGCGTTCCTGACACTTGTAGGGTGCTTCCGACAAAGCGTTCTGTTGCGTCCAAATTTATACTGAGTATGGTGGGAATGATTTTTTGGGTGCCTTCAATTCTTTGATTGGCAGCTTGTAGCAGTTGATAGTAGCGTTCGATTAGTGCATTTAATCGGTCTAGCATACTCTCTAATTGTGTGTAGGCTTGTCTGGCTTTATCTTCAAGTGGGGTGGAGAAAATGCCTAAACGCTGACTTAGGGTTGATGTTGCTTCCTTTAGATCGTTGAGTAGAATCTGTGCTTTGGCAACCAATATACCTGCATTATCTATTGCCTGTCGAGCTTCACCTATTCGATATTGATCTAGTAAGGTTGAAGCGTTGTTTAGTGCGCCGTCTAAGTTGCTTAGGGTGTTGATGAGTTGTTGGGTTAAGTCGTTGTATCTATTTATGATGTAGCGGTATTCGTCTGGGACATCTATTTGGCTTAATTTTTCGCTTAGTTGGCTGGCATTGTTGTATTTTCCGGTTGCCATAAGCTCAAAGATGTCTACATATTGGCTTAGGAATGAGAATGGGTTAATTGTGCTTTGGGCGGTTTGGGGATCCTCATGTGGGATTGCAGCTGGTTGAGCTCTTACTGTTAAGGGTGCTATCAATGATGCCATTAGAAGAACTATTAGAATAACTGATAGGCTTTTCATGACAAGCTAGCACCTAATATTTCAAGTACTTTTAGGGCTACGATTAGGATGAATACTCCAAAGAGGCCGTAGCCGATTATGTTTGTTGTTTTTTGTGTTTTTGGTTTTAGTGGGGAATGAAGTAGTGTTAGTATGAAGTATTCGACTATGAATACTGAGATGTATAGGTCGATTGTGCTTGATGAGAAAAATGCGAAAGCGAATGTTGTGAGGGCGTATGTGAGTGTTAGTGTGAGGAGGTATCTTTCATGGATTCTCACACGTTTCTCTCCAGCACTTTTAACTCTACAATGAATTTTCCCTTTCCGAGTTCTTCGCTGTTGATTGTGACAGGTTTGTCTAGAATTTGAGCAACAACTGAAGCTACGATGGATGCGATTGGTGTTCCAATAGTTTCGTAAATCCACATTTTGTTGCTCTCAAGGCGGGGATTAGTGATTTCAACCACAACCCTGTCCTCGTTTAATGTGACTCGTGCTCCATCAGCTAAATCTACAGTGCCTGCAAGCACCTGTGAAATTGAAGATTCTAAATCTCCTGCTGATGCATCTTGTTTTGTTTCAACCATATTGCCGATGGCTGATCCAGGTGTAGTTATTAGCAATCCTTCTGCTTGGGGGTTGGCATCATATTTGACTATGAGTCTTTGTGGGAGAGTCTGATTGTTGAATTTTATGTTGGAATCTAGTGGTATGAGAGCTTTTGGTTTTTCGCCGGTGATGGATTTTGGTAGGTAAATTGCTTTTGATTTGAGTCCGAGTTCTTCAACTAGGGCTGAGATGTTTTCTATGCCTGATTGAAGTAGGATGGCGCTTGCTTCTGGGGAAACTTTTTGTTGTCCTCTGGAAATGGCGTAGGTGACTGCGCCTAAAATTACTGTTGATATTCCCAGTGAAGTGAGCGGTGTTGAGTTTAAGATTAGGAATGCTATACTTGCAAGCAGTACGCCTGTTGTTGTTAGGGTTGTGGCAAGTGTTTGGTATGTTATTTTAAACGGAATTGCTTATGCTCTCCCGATGTTTATTGTGTCCCCTGACTTCTTTCTTGGTTGGACTGATTAGTTGTTACCTGCCGGTCATATAACTTTTAAGGATAAAGAGCGGATATAATCAAATTCTTTTTTGGATCAAAGGGAGTTGTTTTCACTTTGATTATTTTAATAAGTTTTTTATAGGTTGAAAGTTGCAAATTTATGTAAATAGCGAATAACTGGATATTGGGGACTGGGTTATTTGTCTATTTTATATTTTTTGTCGCTGAGTTTGTTGGGTGTGTGGTACTTGTGTTTTGGTTGAGTTGGAAGTACCTAAATCTTTGGATGACAATGGCAACGGCGAGTATCTCTGTGAATAATGATAGCGAAATCATGATTGGTTCTAGACGTATTCCCCATGGGGTATAGTTTAGTGCAAGTCCAATCAACGGAACAATAGCTAGGCTTAATCCGATTGATAGTGCTATTCGTTCAAGTTCGTCCATTTCTTTTCTTGGGTAGAGTGCTGAGATTAGCATGAATCCTGGAAGGAACAGTATGAAAACGCCTCCCAGTACGTATCGTACGTAGATGAGTAGTGATGCGTTAACTGTGAAGACGACTATCAAGGTTATGGCGACTAAGGCGGTGGTTGCCCAAAACCAGGCGCTCTCTAAGTTGAGGAAATAGCTTGTTATGTTTGATGGTGGGTTGGGTTGCGTGAGGTCTAAGTTGCCTTTTTTGTATTCTATGTAGACTGCTTTGGTGGCGTCTTTTGGTTTTATGCCTCTTTGTTCGACTATATTGTCTATGAGTTCTGCGATAGTGGGCTGCCCCATGGATTTGGCAGTTTCTGTAACGATTATGTTTATGTCGTCGCCCACTTTTTGTTCCTCTGGTTACGTCTTGATACAGGTATCCTCTACAATTTTTATATATGTCTTGTGCTAAAACAACCTTATTCTAAGAGATTGAGAGACGGGGGATGGAACGAACAAGTAAATTCTGGGTTACCCTTTTAGTGTTCATAGTTATTCTTTCGAATGCTTCTTTTGTTCTTGCTCAGTCCTCGGCAATTACAGATGCTAATACTCAAATTTCTCAAGCTTATTTGGCTATTCTTGATGCTTCTCATGCTGGTGGAGAAACTAGCCGGTTAATTGAGCAGTTAAATTATGCGTTAAATTTGACCTCTCAGGCTCAAGAATTGGAGGTTGCTAATCCTGAGCAAGCTGGTGTGTTGGCGCTTGAGGCTCGGCAGGTAGCTCTTAATGTGACTCAACAGGCTACTTTGGTTGAGCACTCTGCTTTGGGTGCTTTTCCGGTTGTTGAGGTTTCTTTAGCTGTTGCTCTTGTTGCTGTAGGTGTTGTTGTTTTCTTTTTGGGTCCTAAGCTTTTTTGGGGCTTGTGGTTTAGGCTTCGGCGAAATTATCGTGTTGGACTTAAGAAAGTCAATGGGGCGGGTAATTCTTTGGTTGTAACTGCTGAACAGTTATGTGCTGTTATTTTGGCGGTTACAGTTATTTTGGCGTTAGTTTCGGTTTCAGGATTTTTGTTTTCGGTGAATTCGGGGGAACAATTCTCGGAGCTTGGGGTTTTAGGTCCTAACATGATGTTGGGTGATTATCCTTCGCGGGTTGTTGTGGGTGAAACGATTAATCTTTATGGTTATGTTGGAAATCATATGGGTGAGCCTATGCTCTATACTTTTATGGTTAAGCTGGGTGACAATGAGACTGTTGTAAATCCTGCTTCTGCACTTTCTCCTTTCCAGCAGTATCGACAGGTGGTGGCTAATAATCAAAGCTGGGTGTTTCCCATGGAGATGTCTTTGAGTAAAGAGGGAATTAATCAGCGGATAATCTTTGAACTTTGGTCGTTTAATCAAACTATTAATCAAAATCAGTATCTACAATGGGGTCAACTAATGGTTAATGTGACTGCCCCTGCCCGCTAAAGTAAGCTGAGGCATGATTAGCGTGCAATCTTTGGCATTTAAAGTGCTGTTTCGCAAAAAGGGAACAGCGTCCGCTATAATTGCTGTGGCGTTTCTAATTGCAATATTATCCTCTACGAGTGCTTTGGTGAATAACCTAAATGCTGAGACCTCTTTGTTTGCTTCTTTGCCTCCTATTGGGCAGACTTACTTGGTGACTAGTGTGGGTTCGAATTCTTTGACTGATAGTTGGGTGGATTGGAATTTGATTAATTTATTTGAGGGTCGGTCCGGTGTGTCTTATGCTTGTTCTCAGCAGATTTTGAGTGTGCGCATACAAACGGAAACTGGGGTGTATTCGATTAATTTACGTGCAGTTGATGATGTGGCTGCTTTTTTAAAGAATAGACACGCCAGTGTAAGTGGCAAGGTTGGCTTGGGGGCTTCGGAGGCTGTTGTGGGGATTGTTTTATCGAATATGGCCTCTTTAGGTAGAGCTGACGATTTAATTCTATTTTTGAATAATCAGCAGATTCCCTTAAACGTCACTGCAGTAGTGCGAATGAATGATCAGAGTGATTCTGAGTTAATTTTGTCTTTGGATTCTCTTCAAAATATCACTCAAGTCCCTGCGAAGGTGTCTTTTGTTGAATTCTCGATCGATGGCTCTGGGCAGGCGAGTAAGGTTTTGGATGATCTTGTGGAGATTTTGCCCTCTGATGTAAAAATAGTTGGTGTTCAGCAGACGATTGCATTTGCTAAGGATATAAACAATCAAACTGTTAATTTCATTAGTGTTTGGTCGGTAGCTGTTTATGCCGTAATTATGGGGGCTTCTTATGTCATTGCTTTGAGGGTTTTGAATGATGCGAAGTATGAGCTTTTTATGCTTAGATTTTTTGGAACCAAGAAGAATGGGATAGTCACTCTGATATTGGTGTATACTTTGGTTTTGGCTTTTCTTGGGTCAGTTATAGGTTTAGCTATAGGTTTAGTGGGAACACAGGTTATTTCAACAGGTATCCGGTGGTTTTTGGGTAATTCGTTGCTGGCGCCTTTTCTTGAGCCGATTCAAGCGCTTCAAATTTTGTTGTTGACTGGGGTGTTCTCGTTTTTGGGTGCCATTTATCCGGCAGTTCGGGCTACTCAATCTATGGTCGAGGAGGTGTCGCTTTGAGGTTGCTTAGTTTTAAGTATTTGCGGCGGCAGCGGATCGCGGTGTTAATTTTGATACTTGCACTGACCTCTACGCTTTTTTCTATTACAGCTTACAGCTTCACGGGGTTCTACAATGGTTTTACTAATTATGTGGGTGGGGGCGAAAATATCGCTGTGTTCTATAGCACAAAAGCAACTACGCCCTATACAGGTTTAATTTACACGAGCCTGGAGGCTGAAATTGCTACCTTAACTGGAGTTTTGGCTACAAGTCCCGAGGTCATTAATCCAAGTGTGGTTAATGATGAAGCTGTTTTCGTACGAGGTATAGTCCCTGAAGATTTTGCTGAAATCAATCAACTTAGTATGATAGAGGGAAATGACTTGGTCCTTAATGACGCAAATAAAGCTATCATAGGTCAAGCGGCCGCTCAGAAACTTGATCTGAAAACGGGTGATGATTTCATAGTTTTTGGTGTGATGCATCAAAAATATTTACAGTTGGAAGTTAAGGGTATCTTTGAGTGTAGTGAGCAGGCTTTAAACGATGAGATTTTGATTCCTCTTTATGCGGGGCAGTGGTTGAGGGGCGAGAATTATTACCAAATTACTCTTGTTAGAGCCAAGTTTGATGTTAATCAAACAGGTGTTCATCAGCTCTTTCAAGCTTTAGCTGAAAATCAACAGAATCCAGCGCCTACTCAATTTCCAACGCCCTCACCTACTAGTCAAGCAGAACAGCAGCTTGGGTCATTAATTCCGCTTGATAGTGGTGTCATTGATCTTCAATTTGTTGGTGTGGATCAATCGCAGGAATTTATGTCGAGTTATTTAGAGGAATATGGGGTTAGTAAGAATGTTTTGATTGTGTTGTCGATAGTTGTGTTTTTGTTTGCGAGTGGAACCGCGATAACTGCGACGACTTTGTTTGTAGAGCAACATGCAACTGATATAAACACAATTCGATCGATTGGTGTCTCGTATAGGAAAATAAAGCTCGATATTACTGTGAAGATGGTTGGTTGGGCGTTGATATCGACTGCATTGGGAACAGTTGTTAGTGCTGTTGTAATTGATCTTTTTCAGAGAATAGGTTATCTTCAAGTGTTGTCTCACACAATTAGTTTTCAGCTTGACCCGCTTATTATTGTAGCGAATTTTGCTCTTCTTGTATTAATTATTAGCGTAAATATGGCCCGAACGGAGTTGCGGCGATGAGAAAGGTTCTCTATATACTGATTCCTTTGGCTATTGCATTGGCTATTAGGCTTTTTCCTACCCTGATTAGCGGGATGCCTTTTTCTACGGACGCTTGGCCTTTGATAAGAAACACCGAGTTACTGACAGCGAACACTCCGGTGCCACTTAACAGCGCTTTGTTTGAGGGTTATAACAATTTTTGGCCGGCTAGTCAAGTGTTTGGGGTTGTTATGTCCGAAGTTTTTGCGCTTCCGGCGATTTCAGCCATGGCTTTGGGTATACCTATAGTCGCATCTTTAGCGATTCCGATATTCTACTTTTTAGTTAAAAGAATAACTCAGAATAGTGCTGTTTCTGTTATTGCTGCCACTTTGTTAGCTACTGTTTTTCCATATGCTTTATTTACAGCTGGGGTGACTAAGGAGACGTTTGCAAGCCCAATTTACATTTCGTTGATCCTTGTCTTTTTGCTTAAGCATACCTGGAAGACAATGCTTTTGTTCTCTATTCTCTCTGTGTCATTAGCTTTAACTCATCATTTGACGTCGTTTTTGGTGCTGGGCATAATTGCTAGTTTAACGGTTGCTTCGTTTGTTATCAAGAAAGAAAATATTGGGAATGAAAATTCAGGTCAGTCAAATCTATTATTTCTCTCAGTTTTCGGAGGAATAACTGGACTCTATTTTCTGCTCTTTGCTTCGCCTTCGTTTATGCAGACTATAACTTCGGAAAGTCTTGTTTCGGTTGCTACCTATCAGATTCTTGTGATTTCGCTTGTGGTGTATCTGGCTTATTCAGCAAAGAATTCTTCCATGAAAAGAACGCTCATAAAGTCTGCTATGGGGTTTGTAGTTATTTTCTTGATGACCTTTTTGGTTACTCAGGTTTCTCTTTTTCCAGGTGCCCCAACTCTACCTGTTAGTTATTTCTTGTATGCTTTGCCCTTTATCATAGGATTGCCTCTTTGCATTTTTGGGTTAAGGGGGTTGTACCGGAGGGAATCAAAGCTTCTATTTCCTCTTTTTTGGGTGATGGGGATATTCTCTTTTACATTGTATGCGGTTTTCGGGAATCCTTCAGGTGGAATAAGTTTAGTTTATCGTTCAGTGAACTTTGTGGTTCCCCCATTGATGATTCTTGTTGCAATTGGGCTCTATATTTTTTTCAGTAAGCCGCGGAATTTAGATATCCGTCGAATAACTTCTGTTTTGGCGGTGGTGGTTATTGTGTCAATGGTGACTGTGGGCACATTTACTGTTTATGCCACGGTGTCTTTGCAGGAACCTTATCTTGGTTATTTTTGGCGCTACGAGCCCTCTGAATTTTCAGCTTCTAACTGGTTAATAACAAATTCGAACAATCAATCGATTGCAGGTGATGCTAAGGTCTCTTATTTGGTTAAGGGTTATTTTGATAAAAGTGTGAGTGTTACACAGGGGATTAATTATTTAGGCGAAGACGGTTCACCGCCGGAATTACTATATATTTATAGTCAAATGTATCAAAATGGGTATGTCCTGTATGGCGGTTCCCCTGTGCTGTTACCTGCCAACTGGACAGATAGGCTTACTGATTACAATTGTATCTTTGTAAATACTGAGGTTTCCATCTATGCAAAGCAAAAATAGTGTAATTGAATTGGTCGGTGTACAGAAAGACTTTGGTTCTACTCAAATTCTCAGTGGAGTAAACTTGTCTGTTAAGGAAGGAGAGTTCGTTTCGATAAGGGGAAAGTCGGGGGTAGGTAAATCTACTTTGCTTAAGATTATAGGCTGTTTAGAAAAGCCTGATAGAGGAACTGTTGAACTTTTTGGGCAAGGTCTTGCAAAATTAGATGATGGCCAAATGTCTGAGCTTAGATTGCGAAATATCGGTTTGGTATTTCAGTTCTTTAATTTGCTTCCTTCATTGACTGTTCAAGAAAATATAGAGTTACCATTGGCTCTTGCTTCAGTTAAGAAAGTTGAGCGAAAGCAAAGGATATCAGAGCTTGTTGATTATTTCGGGTTGAGCCATTTGATTGATAGGTTTCCAGACAACCTGTCAGGAGGGGAAAAGCAGCGTATCGCCGTCATCAGAGCTCTTGCTAACAAACCCAAGTTAATCATAGCTGATGAGCCTACATCGAGCATTGATGATGAGAATACTCAACTTCTTATGGATTTACTTGTTAAAATTAATAAGGATCAGAATGTCACGATTGTTATGTCGACCACTGACATGTGTGAAAAATTGCCTGTTTCTGCTGACTACACTCTAAAAGATGCAAAGTTGACAAATACTCAAGGAGTAAGTTAGAGCTTTTAGTTTTGCCTTCGAGTTTGGTAAACCATCCATTACCTGATATGTAACGAACTTGACTTTTTAGGGTTGGGTTTTACCCAGATTGGATTTGGATAATTTGGCTGCCCGGTATTGTTCAAGTATTTCCCATGCAGTGTTTGAAATTTTTATGTTAGAGCCATTGAAGAAGTTAATGTATTGAATTTCATTGCTTGGTTTAGCAATGCCGCTGCTTTCTATTAAGAAGACTTTGTGGCTGTTGGTAAATGACTCATATTCAAAGAGAAATTTGCATGTGAGTGTTTGTAGATTAGTTTCTTCTTGTAATTCTCTTATTGTAGCATCTCTTCGGGTCTCTCCTTTTTCTGCGCCGCCTCCGGGTAAATAGAACGTACGATTGTTATGACTAACTACAAGAATGCCTTTTGGAGTATCAACAATGGCGGTTCCTCTGCGCCTCTTGAAAGTCAGCATATAATAAACTCTCGTAATATTTGGCTTATAAGTACTATTTTTTAAAAACGCAAATTCAACAACATCTTATTTAAAATCTTTGTTGAATTTTTTGTTAACTCTTCGTGATTGAAGTCTTTTTTTTCTGTTTCGAGTAGTTATTTATTCAAATGTTAGGTTTGATGGACCCATTTACTATCTTTTAATATTTTTTCTCCAATTAGCAAGAAATAGTCCTGCCAAGATAATGCTTGTTGCCCCTGCAATTAAAAATACTCCCTTAAAACTAAGAGCCGAAAAAATTGGGTTAAATATTATCGGGGGCAAAAATTGACCTAAAAAAAGAAAGGTTGTTAGATAAGATATCATTCTGCCGCGGACGCATGTTTTTGTAAGTTCGCCTACCCATAGATTTACGGTGGGCATGATTATTCCTTGCCCAATCCCAAAAAGTATCAGCGTTACTAACACAGTTAGCAGGCTTATTGTTTGAGATAAGAAAATCAAGCCGAAAGCCCATAAGCTGAGCCCAACTAACGCAATGGTGTTATATGAAAATTTATTTTTTATCTTTTTGTACATAAAAGCGCTTATTGATGCAGCGCCACCCATAGCGCAAATAAATGCGCTTATGATTAAGCTGTTATTGATAGCAAAAGTTCCATTCAATAATTGGGGGATGAACGTGACATTTGTGTATAGTAAAACCATCATCCATAACCCCAGACCATAAACTGCAAAAATGAATGGTTTTTGTTTAATCGTTTGGAGTACTGAAATAGTGTCGGTCGCTTTGTTTTCAGTTTTTCTTTTGTTGACGGCATTTGGTATCGTGAGCCATGCGAGTAAACCGACGGGGATGCCGACTAAATAGATGCCGAATGGTAAATTCCATGCTAATAGTCCTAATGCGCCTCCAAGAAGAGGCCAGATGATTCCTCCTAGTGAAGCTGCGCTAGCTTGCCAGCCCATGATTTTGCTACATTCTTCTCCTTTGTAGACATTTAAAATTAATACAACAAGTGGATTTGCTATTGCAGCTACAGCTATTCCTAGAATAGCCCGGCTAAATATCATTGTTGTTATGTCTGTTATGAAATACCCTGATGCTCCTGCAATACCGTAGAGTATTAGGCCAAGTGCGAATGGTTTTTTGGCGCCGATTTTATCAATAATTATTCCAAAAATTGGACTAAAAACTGCGATAAATAGGGCGTGAGTGGTTATAACGAATCGGATGTTGTTTTCATCCGCGCCTTGTAGATTTCCTTGCATCAAACTAATAATTGGTGAAATGATTGAACCTGCCATGACAGCTAATGTTCCAGCTGCTAAAATTATGAATAATGAGTTTTTCTTAGATGCTTCACTCATTTGATGGCTTTCCAGTTTTTTCATTTACAGCTGAAATGTTCCGGTTCATCTTTTCAAGCAATTGCTTTACAGATGCCTTTTCATTTTCTGTTAAGATCTTTGTAAGCGTTTGGGTTTAGTTGATGGGAGATTCTTATTAGTTTAGGTGTTATCTCTTGACCTTTTTTTGTCAAGTATATCTTGTAGGCTCTTTTGTCTTTTTTCATCTCTTTTTCTAGTTACATAAACTGATTGCAAAGTTTTGGAGATAGCTCTAGCTGTTGTTGCTTTGTTAACTCCGAGCTTTATTGTGAGATTTTCCTGATTGAAAATAAAGGTTGGGTACGCAACCAACTCAACGAATACTCGGATCTAAATTGATGTTACTTTTCTCTGGCTTAAACAAATACTGCATCCAAAAAGTGATATTGCACCGACGGCAAGAAATGTATAGATATGTCCGAAAAATTGAGCAATTTCTGCATCGGTCAAAGCTGAAATTTCTGTGCCGCTTCTAGTAAGAATTGTATAAAGACTCAAATGGAAGCTTCTGTGATTAATGCTCAATTAAAAGGCATTTAACTAGTGTCCCAGATTTGTCATCGCTAAAATATACTTACAATAATTCAGACTGTCTTCTTCTAGAAATAGTATCGAATACGGGTTCGTCAACATTTGTTTTGTGGGGTTAGTTGTATTGCTTTGTTCCAGTGCGATTCAAAGTAGCTTTTGGCTAGTTCAATTATCATAGTGCTGTTTGACCACAAAACTGGCGTTTCTGCAAAGTCTCCCTCTTTAAAAATTGAACAAATGGATGTTTTTCCATCATAAATTCCAAATTTAACCTGGAGATTTTTCTCGGTGTATTTTATGTTGAAGGCTGGATTTTCGCTTACTAAATATTGGATTGTTTTTAATTCCTGGTCAAGAGGTTTGTCTATAAGCCATCTAATCTGGACTCCTCTTGATTTTGCTAATCCAAAAGCTTCATTTAGAGTAGTTACCCACTTTGTAAACTCTTTGCTTGGGGATATTATCTCAACACTTTTTGTTACCTTCTCAATTTCTTCTTGACATTTTTTTATAAGTGCGTGTTTCTCAGAAATTAAGAGGAGACTATCTTTTTCATGTGAAAAATATTTTTTTGCGTGAATAACTGTTGCTCGTTGGACAAAGATTTCCGCTTTCTTGTTAAGATCAGTGAAAGTGTTCTTCTTTTTTTCTAGTAGAAGGGCTACTGCTTTTTTTGGTTCAATGGCTCTGAACCGAACGGGTTTGCTGATAATTTTTTCAACGATCCCTATTTGCTGTAGCTCGCACAGTACTCTGTATACATCTTGCCTTGCAACTCCTGAATATTTGAAGATAGAAACGGCTTTTGAGTCTATGCCTAATTTGAGTAAAGCCAAGTAAATTTTTGCTTGGATTCGGCTAAGACCCAAATCCGAGAGAAGCGTAAAGTCGTCCACTTCAAACGATAGATCCATAATATTATAATTGATCTTTTGGGCTTTTAAATTTTTAAAAGATAAGACTACTTCTTAATTCTTTGTCGTAAGTTGGACTTACGGCTTTATTTTAAATTATTAGAAGACTAAAATGTTTTGAACGATGATTTTTTTAAAATAGTCTTCGTTTAAAAACAAAATGAGGAAAATAAAAATAACATCAATAAACTTTAAAAAATTAGCTACTTTGATTTCGTTATTTCTAGTAATTTCTATGGGAGCATCAATGATTCTTTTACCTTCTACTAGTGCGCATACTCCTGCATGGCAAATTCCAACTTGGGCCTTTGTTCAACCTGTGATTGATCCTGTAGGTGTGGGTCAATCAACATATATCTACATGTGGATCGACAAAACCTTTGGCACCGATACAGCTCTAACAAATGATTGGAGATTCCACAACTACAAATTAACAATTACCAAACCGGACAATACAACTGAAGTCCATACCTTTGAAACTATCATGGACACAACGTCATCGCAAAGCTACTCCTATACCCCAGACATGGTTGGCGAATACAAACTCTTGTTTGAATTTCCAGGACAAGACTACAACACATACAGCCACAACCCAAATTCGGCATATGTAAATGATACCTTCCTACCAAGCAGTGCAGAAGCAACCTTAACCGTCCAAGAAGATTCAATACCCACTTTAGGCAGCTATCCACTTCCAACCGAGTACTGGACACGTCCAATATACGGTGAAAACACAGACTCATGGGTGATTGCATCTGATTGGCTCGGCAGCGGATCTCCTATGTTCGTTAATACTAAAAACAGAGTTTACAATCCAGATGGCGTTGGTCCTCGAACTTCTCACATCATGTGGACAAAACCAATTGATGCTGGAGGAGTTGTCGGAGGAAACCACTTCGTCATTCAATCAGACACATATTTCGATGGTTCAGCATACCTTAACAGATTCGTAAACCCAATCATTATGGATGGAAAACTCTACTATACATCACCTGTAGGATTCCAGCAGGCTGCAGGAGGTCCAACTAATTGTGTTGACTTGCGAACAGGAGAAGTTCTTTGGTCAAATCAAGCCATAGCTAGACCATCTTTCGGCTACATAGAAGCGATTCATAACCCCCAACAGCACGGAGTTGCTCAACCAATGTTGGTTCAAACTTCTGGAAGTACCTGGCGGGTTTATGATGGCGACACAGGCGTCTCAATGTTCAACTTCACCAATGTACCATCAGGAGCAAAAGCTATGGGTACAAACGGGGAATACATGACATACGTGATTTACAACCAAGGAAACTCAACAAACCCTGACTATATCCTTCGTGAATGGAACTCATCTTTGGCCTTCTTCCAATATAACGGAGGAATCCGACCAGTGCAAACAGGAGAATTTGATGTAAGCACACCAAACTATTACAACTGGAACGTTTCTATACCATGGCGCAACACGATGCCAAACAATCCAACCGTGGTCGCGGCTTGGTACAACGACATTATGCTATGTTATAACGGAACTTTGCCTAACAGTGGCTTCACAGGTTTCGGTGGTAACCCAGTAATCCAAGATCCATACACCTACTTTGCAGTCAACCTCAATGCCTCTAACGGTCATATAGGTCAAATACTCTGGATGAAAACCTACACTCCAGCAATCGCAAACATTACTGTCATACAAGGTGGATCTAGCGCTGAACTTGGTATCTTTGTTGAAAAAATGAAGGAGACCAATCAGTGGGTGGCTTACAACTTGAGAACTGGTGACAGAATGTGGGGACCAGTTGGTGACCAACCAAGCCTTGATTATTATGGAAACCCAGGGCACGAACAAGTATTCTCTTTCATTGCCTATGGTAATGTCTATGCTAGTGGCTATGGCGGAATAATATTCTGCTATGATGCATTAACTGGAGACCTAAAATGGAGCTATGGCAACGATGGAGCCGGCAACAGCACCAACAGTGGTTTCGCTGTGCCCGGTCATTATCCAACCTCAATTAACGCAATTGCCAACGGAATCCTATACACTGTTACAACTGAACACACTATTCAAACACCAATTTACAAAGGTGCATTATGTCGTGCAATCAACGCAACTACTGGCGAAGAGATATGGACACTTTCAAGCAACGTGGCCGAATTCAATGAGATGAACTATGCCATTGCAGATGGTTTTGCAACCTGGTTTAACAGCTATGATAACCAGATTTACAGCGTAGGCAGAGGACCAAGTGCAATGACTGTTACTGCATCACCGAAAGTAACCACATTAAGCAGTAGCGTGCTCATAGAAGGCACTGTTACTGACACCGCAGCAGGAACCAATCAGAATGAACAATCAGCCCGATTCCCCAATGGGGTACCAGCAGTATCTGATGACAGCATGAGCGATTGGATGCGTTACGTATACATGCAAGGTCCACGTCCAACAACAGCATCTGGTGTTCCAGTTACATTCAGTGTTGTCGATGCAAACGGCAACTACAGAGACATCGGTTCTACCACAAGCGATGCTGATGGATTCTATAGTTTTAGCTGGATGCCCGACATTGAAGGAAAATACACACTCTATGCATCATTTGGCGGCAGCGAAGCTTACTGGCCATCACATGCAATAACAGCATTCAACGTTGACCCGGCAGCAACAACCGCACCAACCGACACACCAATCAATTCAATGGCTGACACATACATACTCCCAGGAATCATAGCGATAATCCTTGTAGTCGCAATTGGTTTTGCTATTACAATACTTGTGCTAAGAAGACGTCCATAACTATCAAAAATCAATCAACCTTCTTTTTTTGTTTATTTTAATTAATCGACAATAATGGGCTGAGAAGGCTCTCTGGTTAAATTATAGTAAAAAAGCCATAGTTATCCTGTTTGCATTTCTCCTATTCCAGAGCCTCAGCAAACTCTCCCTACAATAATTTATTTTCTATTTGTTTGTTTCGGATGTCGTCGGGTAATTTGATAGAAAACATACACTTTATGAGGTTGGTTTGCTTCCTAAAGAGTCAAGTTCGCCAAAAGAGGAAATATAATGGATAAGCTAAAAGTTAAATCACCTCTCGTTGAGTTAGATGGAGACGAAATGACCCGTGTTATGTGGAAAATGGTGAAAGAAAAACTAATTTTGCCCTATTTCGAAATAGATCTTGTTTACTATGATTTGGGGCTTGAAAAGAGAGATGAAACTAATGATAAAATAACGATTGAAGCCGCTGAGGCGATAAAGAAGTATGGTGTTGGGGTCAAATGTGCTACTATCACACCCAATAAGGACCGTATAAAAGAGTATAACTTAAAGCAAGAGTGGAGTAGTCCCAATGGGACCATCAGAGCTGCATTAGATGGGACTGTTTTTCGGGCGCCGATTCTTGTGAAAAACATTTTGCCTGCGGTTAGATCTTGGAAGAAACCAATTCACATTGGAAGGCACGCTTATGGAGATATTTACAAGAACTGTGAATACAGGGTACCTGAAGCAGGAAAAGCAGAGATAGTGTTCACTAATAATGTTGGCGTGGAGCTTTGGCGTGGAACGATTCACGATTTCAAGGGTCCAGGGGTTGTTCAGGGTATACATAACACTGATAAATCGATTTCTAGTTTTGCGAAAGCATGTTTCACATATGCCTATGACCAGAAACTTCATGTTTGGTTTGGTGTTAAGGATACGATCTCTAAAACTTATGATGCTCAATTTCGAAAGATTTTCAGTCAAGAATACCGAGATAACTGGAAGTCAAAGTTTGAGGCGGAAGATCTTGAATATTTCTTTACTCTGATAGATGATGCAGTTGCTAGAATAATCAAGACAGAGGGCGGATTGCTTTGGGCTTGTAAGAACTATGATGGCGATGTTATGAGTGACATGTTGGGGTCAGCTTATGGTAGCTTGGCGATGATGACTTCGGTTCTTGTCAGCCCTGAGGGGTTCTATGAGTTTGAGGCTTCTCATGGTACGGTTCAGAAGCACTACTACAAATACTTGAAGGGAGAAAAAACTTCTACCAATTCAATGGCGTTGATTTTTGCTTGGACAGGTGCCCTTAGAAAAAGAGGGGAATTAGATGGGACTCCCACTGTTGTAAAGTTGGCAAAAAAGATTGAAGAAGCAGCTATTGAAATTATCGAAAGTGGAGTTATGACTGGTGATTTGTTGCTTGTTGCCCAACCGAACCCGAGTAATAGAAAAGTTTACACCGAGGAATTCATTGATGAAGTAGCAAAAAGGCTTCACAAGAAGCTTGTATCAACAAATATATAATGTTGATAAAGCTGATGGAAGCCAGTAACAACCACTCTTTCTTTAAATCTATATTGCAATTATTTTTTTGGCAAAAGTTCAGCAAGATCCGCAGTCGCTACGCATAAAGTACTGTCTGCGGCACCGTAGTAGATTAAAAGTTGGCCGTCCATCATAACTTGTCCACAGCTGAAAACTACGTTAGGAACTTTGCCAAAACGTTCATAATCTTCAGTAGGTGTCAAGATTGGCTCTTCGGAACGATAGAGAACTTGCTCAGGGTTATTCTTATCCAGCAGTGCAACGCCTAAGGAATACACTCTATCCGCGCTCACTCCATGGTAGATTAAAAGCCAGCCTTCATTTACTAAAAAAGGTGGTCCTGCAGCGCCAACTTTCCATGAATCCCACCCTTTATCTCGTGGACCTAAAATGAATTTTAAGTCGGACCATCGACGTAGGTCGTTTGAGCGGGCGATGCAAAGATCAGGTTCTAATCTATGAAACATTACGTAGTCTCCGTTGAATTTCTGAGGAAATAGCACTGCATCTTTGTTATGGATCCCTGGAAAAGACAAAATCCTTTCGCCCCATTTCCATCTTCTGCCTAAAAAATCGTCTATGTCTATTGACGTTAAAGCGATTTGGTAAACTTGATGTTGAAAATGGTTTCCAAAGGCCGTATATGCCATGATTAGTGAATTTCCAAATATACTTAGTCGAGGATCCTCACAACCTTGGCTTTCTGTGTCATTGGATGGGGTAAAAACGGGTAGAGGTAAACGTTCATCTATGTTATAGCCATCCGCGGAGGATGCTAGTCCTATACGTGAAACATTATCATTACCCATTGCTCTATAGAGAATGTGGACGCGATTATTAGCTGCGAATGCTGCTGCGTTGAAGACCAAGCTTGATTCCCAAGCATGGGTTCCTATCGGCTCAAGTATAGGATTATGCGCATACCTTTTCACTTTTTTCTTCCCCACGTCGTTTTGTTTTTCAGTTAAAGTTCAAAAAGTTCATTCAATATGTGCCTAACTGATATAAGTCCAACTAGTTTTCCATCTGCGGCTGTTACGGGAAGATGCCGAATCTTATTAAATTTGATGATTTTTTTTGCTTCTTCAAAAGTTGAATCTTCGTTAACAGTGAAAGGATTTTTAGTCATGACTTTTTCTACTGTTGAATCTAGTGGTAAACTTTGGGCTACGATTCTAATGGCATCGCGTTCAGTGAAGATTCCTATACATTGATTCGCCTCGTCCACAATTACAACGGAACCAATGTGTCTTTTGAAAAGAATATCAATTATTTCTTTTACAGAGATGTCTGCGTGTGAGGTAACTACCTCTGTTAGCATTAAATCCCGGGTCATCATGTTAATCCATTACCATTCTTAATCAAAAGTTACGAATTAATAAATGATGTGAATTACGCATAAACTTTTGAGTTTAAAAATATTTTTTTGATCTGGTTTTTTATTTTTTTAAATGAATCAAACTTGTTTTATTTCTTCTAAGTTTAGACGAGCTTGGAGGTAAGATAGTGTAGCCTCGGCGCCCTTGTTTAGATTTAGTCCTTGGGGTGTTAAGCCATCGTGGCAGCTACCGTTTTCCGGATCATATAGCTTTAGACTTTTTAGGTTCCGCCCCAAGAACCATTCAAAAGCGGTATAAGCTGAATTAAGATAGTCTTCTTCGTTGGTGTTTCTAAAAGCAGCGATTGAGGCTTCTGTTGTGCAAGCTGCCTCAACGGGCTGTTGATCATAGATTGCCCTGTTAGATCCTTTTCTGTACCATCCCCGATTCCCAATAGGGACGAATATTTCATTTATGGTTTGGATATCTATTAGAAATTTCAGGGATTTCGAAGCTACTTGAAGATACTTTTTTTCTCTAGTGACCTCGTATGCCAAAAAAAGCGAATGAGGTAATCGTGCATTGCAGTAAGTTAGATAGGTTTCAAACCAGTCCCACCCTTTGGAAGATTCCACTTCAAAGTGGCCAGTCAACTGGTCAGCAAGTGCGCGCATATTTATTTTGACATTTTGATCCTCTGGATGGGCTTTCTGATAATGATACAATCCAATAATTGAGAATGCTTTTGTTCTTGGTGATTTAAAGCTTAGACTCCACCTAAAAAGCTTATCAAAAATCTCTTTCGAGAGGTATTTTGTTTCCTCGGGTAATTTCGAGTCCAAGCAGTATCCGCATGCCCAAAGCGTTCGACCCATACAATCCTCAGAACCTACTTGATCCAAAAACTGACGATCATAACTGAGGAAGTTGTGCATTTTGCCGTCAGGTCTCTGCATGAAGAGTAATAGGCTCAGATATGTTTCAATCAGTTTCTTAACACTTGGATCGTTAAAAAGTGTGCAGTAATTTGTTGCTACAATTAGGGCTCTTGCATTGTCATCTGTTGCGTATCCTTCTTTTTTATTAGGGGTTGCGTATTTCGAGTGTTGGAGGATTCCTAAATCATCCGTTAATGTTTTGACAAAATCTAGGTTTATTGGAAAAGTAATCAACTTGGGCTCACGCGTTTTTCAGTTACTGCATTAATGAGATTTATGTATTTTAGCGCAACATTTTTCCAGAGGAACCGTCTACTGTACTTGTAAGCTCTTTTTTGAATCTCAATACGGACGCGTTCGTCTAAGAGTTTGTTTATGCCTTCCGAAATTGAGTTCGAGTCTTCAAATTTGCATAGTATTCCTCTGTCGTTGGCCAAGACTTCTTGAGCGTGATAGTATGGTGTAGATACAACAGCTTTTCCGGCGCCAAGGGCATAGATAAGAGTACCACTGCTGATTTGGTTAGGGGAAATATAAGGTGTTAAGTAAATGTCGGTGGCTTGGAGAAACTTAATTAGTTCACGTTTTGTGATGAATCTGTTTGTGAATCTAACGTGTTCTTCCAAACCGAGGTCACTAACAAGTTTCGTTAGTTCATTTCGGTATTTTTCGCCTTCATGTTTTCTGACTTCAGGATGCGTTTCTCCTATGATGAGGTAAATTATTTTTGGTTCCTTTTTAATTACCTCGGGAAGAGCTTGAATAACGTATTCGATTCCTTTGCCGCGACTTATTAGTCCGAAGGTCGAAGCAATCAGGCGTCCATTTAGACTTAGGGATTCTTTGACTGATTTGTTGTTTGTACAGTCAATACTTGGGCAGCCATGTGGAATCGCTACACATTTCTTGTAGGGTATTGCTTGGTTTTTTAGCATATTGATTGCTGCATGTGCGATTACTACGATTGCTTCGCTTCTTTCAACTATGTTTCTTAAAACTTCAATTGTTTTGGGGTCAAAATCAGGTTGCACTGTGTGGAGAGTGGTGATTATTGGTTTTTTGACATTTTCTAAGAAGATTTTAATGTATTCACCATGGTCTCCTCCAAAGAGACCGAACTCATGTTGAATAACTACTATCTGGATATTTGACGCGTTAACGTATTCAGCAGCCTTAACGTAGTCTTCTTTATTGTCGCGGTCAATTTTGAATTTAACCCGCCTATCGTAATCGTATATTCCGCCTTTTTCGTTTATGGCAATTATAGAATGCTTAAAGTCATTAATTTCAGAAATGGCATCAATTAAGTCTTTTGTGAAATTTGCTATGCCGCATTCTCTTGGGGGATAAGAGCTCAAATATCCGATACGTTTTGGGCTATTATCCAGCACAAATTTATTGATCATTTTATGCCAGCTCATTGTTTGAGAAGCAAGATGTTCTCAACAACAGATTGGCTTTTGTTTTCATTAATAAGACAAATTCACGGTTCTTAAGCATTATTTTGCTTCCTTCAATAGTTTGTTTTCCGTCCTTTATGTCTGTTGTGCCCGTATGCATGCAGTTTTCATCCAAAAAACTGATCTGTCAATTCAAAAGTTAATAAAATAACACATGAATAGACTAAAAAGTATGAGTTGTGACTGTCGTGTCCCTATCACTTAAGTTAATATTCTAATTTATTTCTTTATATAGCGTAACCTTGGAAGTGGACCTATTTGAAAAAGGAAATCAGAGGTCACTGCCCTTGCGGCTATGATTTTGGAACTTTTAGTGATAAAAAAACTGCTGTAATTGAGGTTAGGTTGCACATTGAGCGCGTTCATAAGGATTTTCTCCCTTTTGGAATAACTGATGCTGAGATTTCAGCTTTATTAGATGAAGGAAGAGTTCGTAGAAAACAAAAAGTTGCTTTAAACAATTTTTGTTAAATTTCCATCAAGTTTAGGGGTTGGCTTAAACATTATCCAGTTTTCGTTTTATACATCTTGCTGCTACAGATGCATTGTTAAAACGTTTTCGTGAAGGGTTTTTGATTCTAACCCAGGTGCAGAGTTGATGGATCTGCGAATTGTGTTTTCTTTATTTTAATTGATGTATTTATTGGATCGAATGGGATTGAACGCTCTGCAGATAGGCATCACTCGTCTAACCTTTTTTTTAAGATTATCGGATACCTAATCATGTAATTTTTATGATATAGAGTTTCTTAAGTTTTTGACAATAATTGTTTATAGAACATTAATGTGAAAGCAAAAGAATAGGTTAAGTAGGTTACTGTTTAGCATGAAGTAGCTGAATCTCAGAGGAAATTAAATGAAGAAAAATCCAACCAAAGAAGACTTTTGTTCCGAAATGATTGACATAAAGGCTATCGCCGATAAAGGGACGGGTATTATGCGTTCCATGGGGTCACTCAAAAGAATGCCGTTTGCTTTTTCTGATCTTCATTTTGTGCCTGCTCAAATTTTCAAAGTTCCCCTCAACAGAAACGAAGCCGTTAACACAGGGGTTATTATTGGACCCAACGCGAAAAAACCCCTGAAGGTTTCCTCACCAATTATGTTTTCGGGAATGAGTTATGGAGCTGTTTCAAAGAATGTGCGGTTGATTTTGGCAAGAGTGGCTGCGAACTTGAGGGTTGGAGTGAACTCAGGTGAGGATATTGTTTTGCCCGAGGAGCTAGATGTTGCATCGAATCATCTTATTGTTCAGTATGCTACGGGCAGATTTCTTTTAACAGAGCAAATTCTGAAATGCGTTGCTGCTGTTGAAATTAGATTTGGTCAAGGTGCTTATCCTGGGTGGGAGAGTGTTTTGCCTGCAAAAAAGATGTCGCAAGAAGTAGCGCAATTGATGGGGCTTCGGGAGAATGAGGATGCGATTTCTCCTGCGCATCACCCTGATATCAGAAATAAAGACGAGCTCAAGGAAAAAATAACGGAGTTGCGTATACTGACAGGTGGGGTTCCAATAGGGGCTAAAATAGGCTGTGGTGATGTAGAACGGGATGTAGAAGTGCTGGTTGAAGGTGGTGTAGACTTCATTACGCTTGATGGTTTTGGCGGTGGAACAGGCGCAACTGACTCCTTTGTCCGGGAAAATGTGGGTATTCCTATTCTTGCAGCTCTTCCAAGAGCAGTTAGGCATTTGAAAAAAATAGGTATAAGGAATAATGTAAGCCTCATAGCTGGCGGAGGATTGAGAACTTCTTCTGATTTTGCGAAGTGCCTTGCACTTGGAGCAGACGCAGTCTATATAGGGACATCTGCTTTAATAGCCATTAATTGTGAGCAATACCGACTTTGTCACACTGGATTTTGTCCAACTGGAGTTACAACAAATGATCCTGCTTTGGCTGGGCGGCTAGATGTCGAGGAGGGAATCCGTAGATTGACCAATTTTATGAATGTATCAACTCTAGAAGTAGCGAATTTTGCTAGAATTGTTGGGAAATCTGATGTCAGAAAATTGGACATCGACGACTTGGTTTGTCTTAAAAGAGATTTGTCGGAAATAACAGGGGTCAAGTGGTTAAACGGGACTAATATCTATCAGTAACCTTCCGAGTTGGAAGATAACCCAAATCCAAAAATTGGTATTTGGTACTCTATCTTTTCTTCTTCACTAAAATTAGTGCTAATGCTACGCCTATTAGGGCTACTGCTGTTATGGCGACAATTGACGTAGGGAACTCTGGAACAGATGGGGAAGGGTTGGAACCAAAAATGTTGGTTTCAATCACTCTATATGAAATCGTTGTAGTAACGGGTTGTGGGTCACTTTGGGTTGTAGTTTGAGTTGTTGATTCAAGGAGCATTCCCGAGTTTTTGTCGTAAATATACGTTAACGTTGCGTTATAGTCTGGAGTTGATATTGATGCATCAAGAATGTTCACTGTTCGACTAATGCCTAAGTATGTTCGGCTTTCAGTACTGTTGATTTTATATGTACTTGGGGGCGGGATTGAATCTCCCTGATTTAGGTTTGCTGGGATTATGGGCCCTTGTGTGCTAGGAATGCCGTTTTCAGTTCCTTTTTCTATATTCCAAACGGATATGGTTCCATTGCCTGCGATTGCTGTTCCATTTTTGAATTGACTTGTGGAAAGTAAAGTGACTGCTTTTCCATAAACATCTGTTACCTCAAGTTTTAGCCAGTTGTAGTCATTAAATGCTTCCGCGCCTGGTCCTACTCCAACGAAATTTCCGTATTTTACATACTGCCCCACTGTGACTCCCGGATTGTATGAAGCCGCCATAACAGGGAAAATCAGTGTCGCTGTGAGGACAACGACAGCTAGAAGCGAAGTTAAGGGTTTGAATTTTGGCAAATGAAATCTCCTATTTTGTTGTATATTACTCTTGTAATTAAGTTGTTCTTCTAGCTCCGCAATTAGGGCAGAAAGTAGCTGTTTGTTGAAAGAGGGTTCCGCAGTATTTGCAGGGAATCATAACGATTTCTCGAACTACTTCACGGGTAACTTCTTTTTTATCGCTGCTTGATCCCCAACCGCCGCATCCACATCCTAAACCAAAAGGGCACAAATTATTTTCCTCCTATAATGCGAATGTTTTTGCCATCTTGTGTCTCTGGTTTAATTGTTCATAGAGGACTTCTCTGACCATGTCGCAGGCTTGACTGATTTTTGGGTTTGTTACGCTATAGAATACTGATGAACCTTCTTTTCTTGTTTGGACTATTTGCCTTTGCCTCATTATTGCTAAATGTTGGGATACGTTTGATTGGCTAGCGCCCAGTTCTATAGTTAGTTGATTTACTGTTTTCTCGGTATCTCGCAATGAGTGAATAATGGCGATTCTTAAGGGGTGCGATAGTGTCTTTGATATCTCTGCTTGGAGGGCGTATATCTCCATATCTGGTTTTGAAATTTCAATTGTCTTCTTATTTGAATATTCTAACATTCTTTTCATCTCTCAATTTTTGTCACTAAATTTTCTGTAAAAAAGGGAAAAGAAAGGGTTTTAGCTAACTTGGAGTTCTTGAACGAATGTTCCGTGCCATGTGTGGAACCACACTTGCCCAGTGTAACCATTGACGCTTAGCATGCCGTAGGTGTTTCCGTTGTTTAGTACTTCGATTGTGTAGTATCCGTAGAATGTGGTTATGTCGCCTGTTGTTGCGCCAGGTATGTATGTGGTTAGATATTGCTGTGCATCAGTTTGTGCTTGGGTTACTGTCACGGGCATTGTTGCTGTTGGACTTCCAAAGATTCCGCCCAAGATTCCTCCTCGCATCATGCCGTATTTTATATTCCACATCATGTTGGGACCCATTTCTGGGTAGATGCTGCCAGTGTATTTGTTGATTAGGAGTTCGAATGCTCCGTTGCCAGTGCTCTGCTCGTTAACTTGGACGTAGAAGTTTGCTGTGTATTCTTCGATATGATTCACGGTTAAGTCTGGATTGTTGAGTGCAGTGACGTAGTTTTGAGCTATGGTGCCTGCGGTTGCAATGTCTATTGGATTTTCGCTATTGTAGGGGACTGCATTGGTGTAGGGTCCATTCCAACCGAATCCTCCAAAGCATCCTCCACCGAACATGAATGGAAAGACTGGTTGATAGTACTGGGTTTCTGGTGTTGCTGTGGTGGGTTGATTTGTGTAGGGTGTGTTGTAATTGTAGCCATAGGCGTTTCCGCTCATGATTCCGCCGCCGTAGCCAAAGGCACCGCCCCATGGTCCGCAAGCGGCTGCTGCTGTGGAAATTAAGAGTGTGGCTGCAAGGATTGTTACTCCAATGATTGTTGCAATTTTCAGAGTTTTCATTTTTTAGTTCACCTCCAATTTTGCTATACCTAATATAATGATATTCGAATGATTAGTTAGTTGGGTGAAACAATAGTGAAACAGATTTGAAACAACTCTTGAAATTGTGGAACTGCCCTTTTTGAAGCTTATTTTGTGTGCTTTTTCCATTAATATTTCACCTTATTGTATATTATAATATTCTAATATGGCTTAAAAGTATTGTGGTTAAAACAGACATTTTTAAATGAACGAAACAACAGCTACAGCTTAAGCAAACAAAGTGGTTTAACATTCTTGATTATATAAGTAAAAACTAAGATTACCTGAGGCAGACAGACTAAAAGGTTAAATCAAATTTAGCTCTCTAAATTAATTATTAACGTTTGATTTTGTTAAAAATTCGTTTTCCTTTTAACTCAGAGAAGGGACTGATTTGAAAAAAGAAAATCATAGTATGCACTCAGGAATGAAACATGAGATGCCAATGAAAAACATGCAGGGAATGCAGCATGGTGCCTCCATGCATGCGATGCATACAGGCATGTTCAAGAAACGATTTTTTGTTTGCCCTGCTTTAACCCTACCTGTTCTGCTTCTCTCTCAAGCGATTCAAACATGGTTTAACTATGCCCCTACAATTCCCTATCAACCGTATATTCTTCTGATTTAGCCACAATTATCTACGTCTACGGTGGTTGGCCTTTTCTTACAGGGCTAAAGCAGGAATTAAGAAAACTCCAGCCTGGAATGATGACTCTTATAGCGACCGCGATATCGGTTGCCTTTTTCTTTTCTACTGCAACTGTTTTTGTTCCAATTGGGGTTGTTTAGTTTTTTTGGGGGAAGCGTAGTGTGAATTTTGTGCCCTTGCTTTCTTTGCTTTCAAAAGTTACTTGGCCGCCTAAGGCTTCAGTCATTCGTTTAACTACTGGCAAACCAAAGCCTTGGCCTTTAGATTTAGTGGTAAACATTGGTGTGAACATTTTTTGTTGTATGTCCTTTGGAATTCCGATACCGGTATCTCTAACGGTTATAACAATGTCTTTTTCTTCTTTGAAGGCTTTTATGGTTAGTCTTCCTCCGGTTGGCATTGCCTGAACGGAATTAGTGATTAAATTGTACATTATTCGATTTATGAAGTGAGGGTCCGCGTTGATTTTGGTAGCAACATTTTCCACTTTGATAGTTGCTTTAATGTTTTCTGGAATATCTTTTTTGCTTAAAAACTTTTTAATTACTGTTGTTAAGTTTGTTTCTTCAAACTGCGGGTTTAGGGGTCTAGCATAATCTTGAAGGTCTTGCACGATTTTGTTAATATAGTCAATATTTTTTTCAATGCCTTCCAAACTTTCCAACGCGCTTTCTCGTGTTTCCCCTTCGGGGATCGTTTTTACATCAGTTTTTAATAGGAAAACATCGCCGGTTATTGCTTGTAGTGGATTTCTTATGTCATGTCCCACCATGCCTGCGGTTGCACCGATGGTGGCTAATCTTTCTGAGTCTTTTAGTTGTTTTGTGCGTTCTTCTATAATTTTTTCCAAGTTTTTGGCGTGGCTTTTCACTTTATTTTCTAGAATTTTGCGGTTGGTTATGTCGTGGAACACAAGCACAACCCCTGTTACCTTGCCGTTTTCGTCTTTTACAGGAGCAGCACTGTCATCAATAGGGCTTTCACCGCCGTCTCTTCTAATTAAAATCGTGTGGTTAGCTAACCCAACAATTATTCCTTTCTCAAGGACTTTGGCAACTGGACTCTCCACATCCATGCGAGTTTGTTCATTGACTATGTGGAATACCTCCTTTAGCTGCGTTCCTAAGGCTTCGCTTAGTGTCCAACCTGTTAATTGCTCTGCGACTTTGTTCATGAATGTTATCTCGCCATTTAGGTTGGTGGCAATAACAGAATCGCCGATGCTTGATAGGGTTGTTGCCCAGCGCTGTTCGCTTCTTTTTAATTCTTCTTCTGCTGTTTTGAGTTTTGAAATGTTAACTGCGTAAATGTTTGTATAGTTTTGCGAAGGTATTGGTGAGAAGAAAAGTAAAAAGGTCTTGTCTTCGTGTTGTTCTTCAATTTCAGTTCTTTCTTTATTTTCTAAGGTTTTTGCTACCAATTTTTTTATGTGTTCTGGTGCTTGTTCGGTGACTTTAGTTTTCCATGCATCTAAGAAAAGAGCTGCGTTTTCGTTGCTATATAGAATTTTGCCTTTGTTGTCAATGCGCAATACTGGATTAGGGTTTTCAGCGGGGAACTTTGCGATGTTTTCAATTTCTTTTTCTGCTCTTTTTCGTTCTATAATTTCTTGTTCTAATTCTGTCTTTGAAGCTGTCATGGTTTTGAGGTTAGACGCCATTTGATTAAAAGCGTGGGATAATTGGCCGATTTCATCTTTACTCTCTATTGTAATTGAGTAGTCAAGGTTGCCTGAACCTAGTATTTTTGTGCCTTTTTGGAGTTTTGCGATTGATCCAAAGGTACGTCTGAAAACAACAAAATATAATGTTGCAAAATATGCTCCAAATGCACCTAGTAAAGTAAAAATGAGTATACTGTTTGTTTGCTTAAGTCGGTCTGCTTGTTCTTCAAAAGATGTTGACAAAATTGAAGCGTCGAAGGCTAGTGCTTGGTTTTGCACTGCTAATCTGCTAGATACAGTTTTCAATTCTGTAGGAACTTGGCCTGTATCATTCTGGGGTATATTCCCGACAAGTGCCACTGAATTATTGAATATTGTGCCCAAACGCTGTAAATCTGCGCCTACGTTGTTTATTAGTATCTGTTGTTGGGCACCGTTGGGGTTTAGTTTTGCAAGATCATTTGATAGGGCGGATATTTGTTGTTGCCATAGATTTTCTTGATTTATTTGTTGATAGAGGAAGTAATCATTAGATATGTATGCAAGGCTGCTAGCTCCCGCACTGAGATCATTTGCTATCTGTTCTTGATTGCGAATCTGTGCTATTTGTTGGTCTGTGAATACAATTGAACCGGAAACAATTAGCACTACTAGTCCAAAGATGATGATGCTGATGATTAGTTGACTTTTTAGCTTCATTTTTATCTCAGCTTATTATGTTTACAGCTTCAGGTTTAACCGACATTAGTCCATTGACATATATGCTATTTTGGAAACTCGGGACAGTTGTTGTGCTGGTTAGATTATTTTGCATTAGCCAACGCGATTCATCTTGCATTGCAACTATTAGTGATTGGTCAAGTGAGAGGGCGAATTGGTTTTGCATCCATACTTGGTCTGCATATGCGTCTGTTAGGTCAAGTTGGTTTTTTATTATTGCTTTTGCTTGGGCTGGGTGTTCTATTGCAAAATTCTCTGCTTGCAAAAGAGATCTGAGAAATCTGGTTACCAATTCAGGGTGGTTTGATATCCAGGTATCGGTTGCAATTGCTTCAGCATACAAAAGTTGGCTGCTTTGAATTGACCAAACTATAGCGTTGTCTCCTAATTTGTTTTTTGCCGTTTCTACGTATGGTTGGGCGGTGGCGATGGCGTCTATGGAGCCGTTTACTATTGCATCGACCCATTCTGTTGGTGTTTTGAGGTCAACGAGGCTTACGTTTTGAATGTTTATGTTGTTTAATTCAAGGAATCTACCTAAGTAGAAGTGTGCGATGGTCCCAAATGTTGTTCCGATTGTTTTGCCTTCTAGGTCTGAAATTTGGGTGATTCTTCGGTCTGCTCGGGCGACGAGGTATATGAATTCAGATTTTGCTATGCTGCTGATTGTAGAAATTTTTGCTCCTTTTAAAATGTTTGATGTTAATGGAAACTCGGTTGTTCCTACTACAATGTCTTCTTGTCCATTTAGTACTCCGCCTAGTGCTTCTGATCCTGTATTGTATTTATGTGAGTTTACATTTAAGCCGTTTTGGCTGAAGAAATTCTGGTTTTCTGCAACCCAAAAAAGTGTTAGCGATTCAAATGGTGAATATGCTACGTTAATGGTCTCTGTTTTTCCAGAGTAGGGTTTTTGGGAATTGATGTAAATAAATGAGCTTATTACGATTACGGCGATCAGCAATACAGTAGCAAGTAATAATGTTTTTTTGCCTATCATTTGGAAGAATCTCCGGGAGGTAATTAATACTGAAGAATGCTGGTTTATATCAATTCCCTAAGGATGAAATTTAGAAAACAAAAATTTTAGGATTCAAATCAGTTGTTAGTCAAGTTTATTCCTCTTTCTTTCCACTTATTTGATGATGGTGGAATCTTGATTTTTTAATTAGTTTGCCAGTCTCGGGAATGGTTTTGGCTATCCTTGGTTTGGGATGTAACGGAAGTGTCCTTTTTCATTTTTTATATGTTGCAGTTTGTGGTTTCACCTAAGCAACAACACAGTTTTAATTACGCGTTAGGGGTTAGTCGCTTAATGTTGAGGTTTAGAATGTGATATCCGCTGTTGTTTTGTTAAATACAGATTTAAATTCCCAAAATAAGGTCTTAGAAAACTTGAAGCTTGTAACTGGTGTTGAGGAAGCTCATGAGTTATGTGGGGTCTACGATTTTTTAGTTAAAATTAAAGCTGCGTCTTTAGATGAAATTAAAAACATATCTAAAATTAAGCTAAAGCAAGTTTCAGGTGTCACTAGCGCCTTAACCCTTATGATTAATGACACTTCAAATAGCATGCATTATTAGCTTTGAGTTTTCCTTGTGGTTGCGGGGTTACAGTCACATACCACTATATGCAAACTATTGTATTTTAGACGTGCCAGGGGTTTTCTATGAGTCGTGTACTTTCAAAGGATGAAATCGCTAATATTTTGTCTAAGGTTCCAAAGGAAAAGGGCTTTCATTTTCATAGGGCTGAAGGTCAAGATACAAATGTAACTGCAATTAGCTTGGAGGATTTTGCTGAGAAGCTACTTCAAGTTGACGGGGCAGTCATTGATTTTCATTATCCTCGAGGTGATTTTCAGAAATGGGTCCGCGATGTCTTAAAGGACAAAGAGTTGGCTAACAGATTATGCTACATAAAAACGGAAGATTCTGGGGATAAGTTACGAAGGGAAATTTTAAGGATTGTTGAAAGACGGATCCTTGAGTTTAAGACATCTCTTTGATTTTTTTAATAAGCTAAAAGTGTTTGTTTTTTGATACTTTTTTATTTACAAAGAAGTTTAACTATTCTCTCTGTGAATTTGATGTTGTAGAATTACTGATGAGATTTTGGGGTTAAATTGGTGTTGTTATAGAAGTTGAGTTGTTTTGTGCATTTATTTGTTTTTAATATTTTATTTTTTGTTGTATCATGTTGAAACCACATTTCCTTATATCAATAAACAACTTATGGATAGTTTGGAGTGCCGAGGTATAGCTACAGTTAGGCAATCAGGCTGTTAACCAACGAAGGCGGTATTTGCCCACCCTACCTCTCTTTTGACCCCTTCTTGGGTAACGCATGGCTTGGTTTGCCTTACTTAATTTTTTTCTTTTAGTACTGATTTGTTTGGTTTTTTTTGTAAATTAAATGATGAATCAAATTCATAAATTGTTTTTTAATTATCAGTTTGTTTTTTGGAGGAGAGTAGTTGACTTAGGTGCAGGCTAAATGATTAGGGAGAAACCCAATTCTGTTTTGGTCTGTTGTATGTGCGCTTTTTGGCTGCAGATGTTTACTGTTTAGGTTTATGTTGTTGGTTCCGGAAAGCAACCACATACTCTTAAGAGTCTACTTTCAGTTATCTTTGTTGTGATAAATTTGAGTTCTAAGAGCTTTAAAGACCAAAGCATACCTCCTTTGCCTATGCCTCCCATGCCTACCTCACCTGATAATCCGGGGCGCCCTCCTCCGAATATACCTATACCGGGTGAACCTACCGCTGGAGATGATGAACGCACTCGCAAGTACAAGTGTTCAATGTGTGGAAAAGTTTTCAACAGCAAAGAAGAACTCAAGGGTCACATTGAAACGGTTCATGCGTCGGAAGAAAAATCTAAAGTAGTGACATGTCTATTCTACCATTTGTGTTGGTAACTATATACTGCTCATTTTTTTGGTCCTATGGGCAGAGCAAGATTTATTATGTGTATCTATCTTGAAAATTATTAGTTTGTGTTTTGCTTGAAAAAAATTGAAGTAACCACGACATTAGATAAGTCTTCTGAACTTGAGGAGCTCTTTAGGAAAAATGATGTGTTGTTCACGAGTTCTTCGGTTAACGTTGATGCTGAGCGTTGTGTGTTTTTTTCAGCTCTTTTGCCTGATCAATTTGTTGATTTTATTATAGAGGAAGTTAGAAATAAAATTGATTTGCGTTTAAAGGAGAATACTATTGCAATTTATGGTGTTGAAGCTCAGGTTTCCACCCATGCTGATAGATTAAAAGATAAAGTGATTAAGGAGTGCCCTGCCCCGAACCCTTTTGAGAGGTTGGTTGAGTCTTCTGAGAAGTACCGAAAACTTAACAAAGATTTGTTGGCGATGGCTCTCTTTGCCGCTATAGTTGCTATTGCAGGGCTTTTTTTGGATAATGCGGTACTTGTTATTGGTGCAATGCTGCTTTCTCCGTTGCTTGGACCGATTAATGCGTTTGCTGTGAATACGACTTTGGGGCGGGTCAAAAATCTTGTTCGCATTCAGACATCAATTGTTGTGCTTTTATTATCGGTTATTGGTTTGTCTGCCTTGGTTACTTTTCTTTTTTCTCAATTCATAGATTTGCCCATCACTAACCAAATTGCTATCCGAGGGCAAACAACACCTATAGACGTAGGCATTGGGCTTGTTATTGGGTTAGCGGGGGGTTTGGCTTTGGTTTCTGCGTTGGGTGAAACGCTTGTGGGTGTGGGGGTTGCAAGTGCTCTGCTGCCTCCTGCGGCGGTTGCTGGAATTGGTTTGGCGCTTTTTGATGGTGCCTTGTTTTTTGGTGCGTTGATTTTGACTATCGTTTATCTTGTTGGGTTGCAGTTAGGCTGCTTGATTATGCTTCGAGTGAAAGGTGTTGCATCCGCGTCAATTTTATCAACGAACTGAGGCACGTCGGCATTCTGCGTACTTTATTTCAATTTTTGCCTTGCTTTTGGCTATTCTTATTTGGATAATTTTGTGGTTTAATATTTGATTTTTTTGAAAGTTTTTTGAGTTTGTTAGAATTGCGTTGTTATCTTTTTTTGATATGAAATCCGGTTTTTAGAATGGTGTTAGGCATGGGAAATGGAAAATTAGCTGGAAGCTTAATTTTTTAGAGCTTCTTTTAGTTCTTCGGCGTCTTTTATCCATCGATCTATGATTTTCAAGTTTTCCTGTAGTTTTTGTGGGTTTTTTTCAAATCCTTTGAGTTGATCTTGTTGATGCCTATAGTATCCTGCGAGCTGGTTTATTGGGTTGAGGAATTCTGTTGTTGGAGTGTTTGTTTTTATTTTGTCTCCTAAGGTTTTGAGGGTGGTTTGCATTTCGTCAATTGATAGTCCTGCGGTTTTTTTGAAGTCTCTTGAGACCCATTGACGCTCGAATAGGTTTCGTTTTTTCCAGCCTTCGGATTGTTCAATATAGGTTTTTAGCACTTCTTGGTAGACTTCAGTTGCACTTCTATTTTCACTTGGTTTTATTTTTTCTTCCTTGGGTTGGCTTTGTTTTTGTTCTGTAGGTTGTGGTTGTTCTTGTTCTGTTAGGGGTATTCCTGCCTCTCTTAGTACTTGAATGGAGCTTGTTTCTTGTCCGTTATATTTTTTGGCAAGTGCAACTGCGATGGCAAAGCCTGCGCCTGCTGCTTCAGGTGAAATCTGGGCGTTCTTATTTAATTCAAATAACTCCTCTAAACTCATGCCCATTAGTGAGGCTACTTTTCCTCCGTCTTCAATGAATCCTGGTGTTTTAGAAATTCCTGGACCGATGGTGAAGGCGTAGACTCCTGTTGCTTCCAGTTCTGCGGAGATGGTGTTTGCTAATTCGATTTGGGCTGTTTTGAAGACTTCGTATGCTCCCATGAATGGTGCTGCTCCTGAGGAGGAAACGCATATAAATACACCATAGTGACGCTTGATCATGTCTGGCAGGAATTTTCTTGCTAAAAGTACCGGTCCGCGGAGGTTTACTTGGTAGCTGAAATCCCATTTTTCGATGGTTGTATCTTTCACGGTTCCCATGGGGAAGACTGTGGCGTTATTTAGGACGACATCGACTTTGCCGAATTTTTTTAAGGTTGCTTCGGATAATTTTTCGATGTCTTTCTTGTTGCCGATGTCAGTTTTTACAAAGAATGCATTATCGGCTCCGAATTCTTTGTTGATTTGTTCTTCTGCTGTTTTTCCGGTTTTTTCGTCGATTTCGGCGATTACAACGTTAGCTCCAAGCCACACAAAGGCTCTGGCAGCTTCAAAACCGATTCCTCGTCCGGCTCCAGTTACAATTACAACTTGGTTTTTTAGGGAGTCACGAAATAAAGAACTTTTGTCCATTAACATGTGTTTGGCTCCAGGTTTGTGGTTTTTTTGGGTTTAAGGTTAATGCCTTCAGTTTTTCAGCGAAGTCTTTTGCGTTTTTGAGGTCTTCGCTGTTTGGTCTTTCTTTATTCATACCTCCGAAATATTTGAGAAATAGGTTAGTGTTGAAGCCTTTGCATTGAAATTCATCAACAATTGTGTAACCTTTAGCTTGCAGTTTTTATTCTGAGGGTTGAGTGGTCTTTGGTGCGTTTTTTTTCTCCTGTCACACCGCTGGTTGAGAAAATGAATGCTTTTCTGTTGTTATTTTGTGGCAGGGAATCAACAAACTCTATTAGTTCTCTGTAGTGTTTTCCGCTGTCTATTCCTGCTCCGAATCCTATAAGGTCATACTGATTAAGTTCTTGGGGGTTAGTTTCTTTTGGAGATTTAACCTTTGCTTCCAGAGTCTTAGCCATGGCTTGGGCTATTTTTTGGGTGTTGTTATGGTGGTAAGAATGTACAACAATTAGAGACTTCAAGTTTGAATTCATATTGGTACCTTGGGGATAAGGGGTGTTTGATTGATTCTGCTTATAAGCTTTTGAAAATAAAACTTTTGAGGGTTTTTGTTTCATCTTCTGTTTGTTTTGTTTAGTTTTTGGTTGTTGGTTCAATAAAGATTTGATTGTCTTTTATTATTGTTTTATAAGAAATTAAGTTCTCTGTGGCGGGTCCTCTTAGTACTTGACCGTCTGTTACTCTGAATTGTGCTTCATGCCATGGACAGGTTAATACTGTTCCGTCTATGGTGCCTTCGGAAAGTGGGGCTCCTCCAGAATGTGGGCATCTGGCGCTTGTGCAGAAGAATTTTCCGTTGACGTTAATAAGTAAGATTTCGAGTTTGTCTATTTTGAATTCTTTTAGATTTCCTGGCGGAGGGGCTATTTCTAGGTTGCATACTTTGATAAATTCCACGGTTTTTTCCTCGTGTTAGTTGTATAGTTTTTTGTATTTTTCTATGTATTCGCTTGCGGTTAAAACAAATTCCGCGTGGCTCCAGGTGAGTGGCGATACTGATTTAGGTTCTCCGGTATATGGGTCTATTTGTTCTGGTAGGAGCCCTGTGGGCGATGCAGTTTTCGCTACGGCGTTGAGTAGTTCTAGAGCCTTGTTTAGATCCTCTTTTGAGTTTGCTTTTGCAATGTTCCATCTTGCTAGCCAAAGCGTGCATATTACCCAGGGGTTTCCTTTAATGTTTTTTGAAACTCGATAGTATTCGTCGTCTTCGTATCTTGCCATTCCGCTGTAAGCGTTGTCAATCCATAGTTTTTCTTGTAGGGCTGTCATTGTTTCTATGACTTGCGTGTCTTGTGGATCGAAGGTTTCGGTGAGAAAAATAAAGCTTAGGCTGCTGTCTAATGTGGTGTCGATTTGGTCGTTGGGGTAGATGCCTTTTATGAATCTTTTGAGGTCTTGGTTATAGAGAGTTTTTGTGATTGCTTCTTTCATTTTTTGGGCAATTTTGTTTAGTTCTTTTTGACGTTTAATATCATAGAACACTTCCGCGAATTTTGCTGCGGCTGTTAATGCGCCATAAACGCATGCTGCGCTGGCTGTGAATGTTCCTGCTTTTTCTTCCCATATGTCAAAGGATGGTTTTGGGAGGTTTGTTTCTTGGTTTATGTAGTTTTTTAGGAAATCTGCAGTTTTTATGATTAGTTTTGGATAGACTTTGCTGATGAATTCAACGTCTTGGTATTTTTCAAAATGTTTCCAGAGGGCAATTAAGACGAGAGCGGTTTCATCTACTTGGATGGGTAGTTGGTGATGTCCTGTTTCATCAATTAGTGCGTGCCAGCTGCTTCCTGGGGATCCGTCTGCCCAATATTTATGGGCGAAATAGCCTTCTTCTGATATTATTTTGTTGCAGAAGCCGAAGAATAGTCGTGAGATTTCTTGAAATCCTGCTGTGTCAAATGCTTGGGCGCATATTGCTGCGTCTCTTGGCCAGACGTAGGCGTAGGTGTCTTTGTTAAAGTATAAGACATCTGAGTCGCATGAAGAGATGATTGCGCCAGTGTCGCCTACCTGGGTCCTCATTGTCAAAAGTGATCTTTTTACTAAATTTGAGATTTCTTTTGGTAGGATTGAGAGGTCTATGCTTCTTCTGTTGGTCCAGGCGCTCCAGTAGTCTTCTGTTTTCATTAAGAGTTGTTCTACTTTTTCGTTTTTGACTAAGATGTTGAGGTCTCTTACTTCTTGGATGTTTTTTCCGCATGCTATCCAGTAGTACATAGTGTCGGTTGTTTGTGATTTCATGTTGAGTTTAAATGAAACGGTTGAATCTACAGCGCCCTGTGCAATGGGGTTTTTTTCTAATTTTCCGTCTTCTGCGTCTTTCCAGGTGCCTTCTTTGCCGAAGGATTCTTTTTGTCCTGTTGAGAATTCGTAGAGACCATCCTTATTTGATTCAACTAATCCGTTGACGAGAAAGTATCGGCAGCGTTTGTAGTGAATTATTGATTTGTTGGTTGGTTCATAAAAAGCGGTGTCACCGGATTTTTCGCCATAGATGTGAAAATCGTGAGAAAAGAAGATTCTGACTTCGCGGTCTTTTTCAGATAAGTTTGTGACTCGAATTTTTCTTAAAAACAGGTCTTGAAAATTGTAGACGGTGTCGTTTATTTTTAATTCAATTTTTTGTTTTGGGTTTAGCGCTGAGCATTGGCTGACTAAGGTATCTGGTAAATATTTTGATGTAACGTTCCATTCATCTCCTAACCATGAGAAAGTCCCTTCTGTCCAAACACCTATACGGAATGGGTGTCCTTTGGCGTGATTTTCTAAACCTTCTTCTGGGTAAGAGAAATCCCGTATGTTTAGCTTGTTGTCAATTGCAACTGTTAGGCGTCCGTTTCCGAGTACTGTTTCTCTGGGCATTTTTGTCACTCAAATTTTAAAAGAGAATTTGGAATTCTTAGACCTTCTTTGGTTTATCACGTAAATTTTGGAGTTTATTAATCTATTTAATTTGATTTCTGTGACCTTCTTTATGGATAAAATGTTAATTTTTTGTCGTGGAGTTAAGGGGTTGGCTATTTGCTTGTGAATGAGGGTAGCGTTTATAGAATTTTACCAAGATGAATAATTACGCCAAGAATTATTGATACAATCCACACTATGAATGTAGGTAACATCCAGCGTTTAACTCGGTTGCAATTCATCTGCGCTAAAGGCTTTAAAAACCAAGGAACAATACAAACGAAACCCATGACATCACCGGCAATACCTAAAACAATCTTTGATGTAACAAGTCCAAGTGGGAGTGCTGAGAACTCTATTATTTCAGGCATTTCAGTAAAAAGTATGGGTATCATAACTGCGAAGACAGTTACTAATTTAATAGCAAATCCCAGGATAGATAAGTAACCGTGTCTCATCAGAGCCTTTCTAGAGGTTCTGCGGCCAAAAACACCAATAATAACAAGTGCAAGAGCAACTATATTTAAAACTAAACTGATATCACCAAATAACTCTTCCACAGTTAATCACTTCTTAAATTACTATTTGAATTAAAAAATATTTAACTTTTTGAAGGCTTTTGGGCTTTTAGTTGGCTGTTACTCGCAACTGGTTGTTAAGAAGGGTAACATAAAAACGGATATCTTTATTTATATTGATTAATGTAGGGGAGGAACTGCATCAGTCAATAGAACCTTGATTTGTTTTCTTTTTTAGGGCAGAATCAAATTTTTTTTGTTGTTTAGTTGGCTTTTTTTTGGGGGGTTGGAAATTGTTATGGTATTTTTTTGTTTGTTATGATCAATTATTTTTTTATTTTAGAACTTTGGATTTAAATTATTTATTACTTAAGTAGAGTGAAATTTGTAGTGTTAAAGGTTACTTCAAAGAGCGGTGGTCAAAATTGAATTTTATATTGTAAAGAATTGAGTAGTTTTGGAAAAAGGGGGTTTGGGGGTTTTGGTGTCTTTGGTTATTGTGGTGGTGGGGGGAGTGGTTTGTCGTTGCTTGTGTAAAGTTTCCAGCCTAAGAATGCAAGTACTGCTCCAGCGCCTAAGTCACATAATGAACCTAAGAGTCTAAAACCTGCTTCTGCGGTTAATGGTCCAACATCAACTATGTCATAGATGGCCCAGAAGAAGAATGTGCCTGCCCAAAGTAGCAAAAAGTAGACTAGTAGCTTTTCTTTTGAAAACATGGGAAGTAGTTTCATGCCTAGGAGTTTGAATCCAAGCAAAGCTAGCACAACGCCTGCCAATATTTCAAGCAGATTGTTAAATGCTGCAAATCCGCTTAGTGCAGAGTTAAGGTGTGTTGCATAGTAGATTTCGGAGCCTATGTTCCAGAAGAAGAATGATCCAGCCCATAGGAGAACAAAGTATGCTACGATTTTTTCTCTTTCTAATAATTCAATAATGTTTCTTGCAGAAATCATCGAATTCACTGTATAGTATTGTATGTGGATTTGTTTAAGAATTTTTTGAAAGGTGAAACAATTCGGCCTCTTATTTTTTGTCTGGATAGCTACTGTCTATTTTTCTGTTTTATTTATTGAGGTAAAATTGTGCGGTAGGTTCTTTCTAGGGGTTGAATATTATTAACGTGTTTTCTTCATGTATCATGGATAAGTTGTGTTTTTTGATTATGGGTTGCATGCATTTTTCAAAGTTGACGCTGTTGGGTTGGATGTGTATTTGATAACCTTTGGAGTGTACGCTGTCTGCGTTTGGCGGCATCAGTTTAATTGATTTGCCTTCTAGTTGTGGGCATTGTTCGAAGGCTTGTTTTAGGAAGCTAACGACTATTGGTCTGTCTAAAATTTCTGGCATTTAAGCCCTAATTCTAGGTGTTTTGGTAATTAATAGGATTATCTGTTTTTGTTTTTGGTTTGCTTAGTGTTTAGTTGCTTGAAATTCATAAACAATAAATGCTTAAGAATTATAGCTTATGATTGATGATGTGGCTTTGAGAATTGTAAAGCTTGCCCTTACGTTGCTTAGCATTTTGATAATTGTTGCGCCAATAGTTTTTGTGGTTTTGCAAAATCAAAATGATTTGATGGCTTTGGTTGTTCCTCCACAGGTTCTCCAATTGATAAATGGTGACGACAATGGTGAGGATATGGCTTCGAGTTTTTTGGGTTCTGATTTTAAGCTTCCTGAGCCTGTGGGTGAGCCTCAGTTTGATGCTGCGACAAAGACGGCTTCATTTAGCTTTGATTTTACTAATCCTTTAAAGACGGATCTAAGTGTGAATGAGCTTTCCGGTGGCGTTGTGACTAGTGATGGTATCTTTTTGGGTAATGTGTCCATTAAGGATCCGATAAAGTTGGCTCCGGGAGAGAGTGTTGACATAACTGCGCTTGGCGTGTTATCTGATGAGGGCTTTAATTATTTGAAAAATACTAATTTGAGCTCTGTTAATCTTGATTTTGTTGATTTTAATGTGGATGTTGCGGGGGTAATGGTTCATATTGATAAACAAAACATCGGCGATATCCAGATCCCGCCTGAACTTCAACAGTATATGGGAACTTTAGGGTGATATTGATGAATTTAAAAGAGATTAATTGGTTTGCTTTGGTTGGCGCAGCTTTGTTGTTGGTGCTTGTTCCGATTTCGTTTTATTTTTCGTGGTGGCGTTTGGTCATAGGTGAGAATTTGTTTGTTGTGAATACGTCTCCTGTGAATACTAGTTTTGGGTTAATGGGTACGGTGTTTACTGTGCCTTTGATTTGGGCTTTAAACGTTATTGGTATGTTGACTTTGACGATAAGTGGAGTTGTGCTGTTGATCTATAGTGTTTTTCCTGCGAGGTCGTTTTCGATGGATTTGTTGAGTTTTGGTTATCGTAAGCCGTTGTATATGGTGATTATTTATGTGGCTGGTCTTTTTGTTACAACTCTTGCGGTGCAGGCTTTTTCGGGGATGAGCATTCCTTTATCTGGGAGTTTTAATGTTGTTTTGCCTGCGAGTTTTACCATGGGTGCTACCGTTAGTGTGGCTGTGTTTTCGGCTTTTCAGTGGCCGTTTTTGTTGGCTATTGTGGCGGCGGGGATATGCATTGTTGCGCGGGTTTATCACCGTAGAGTTACTTTTGAAGCCATCACTAAAGCAAAGCTTGCTGCTGCAAAGTTGCAGGTTTGAGATGGTCTTCAAATGTTGAGGTAGTACTCGTAGCTAGTTGATTGGCTATTTTTTTGGGCGAAGTTTTTTCTTTTCAGTTTTGGGTGTGCTTGTGGGGTTATGGCGTTGTTTGACATAATCCTATTGTTGAAATATGGGTTAAAAGCTTAGGTTTGTTAGCTTAGTTTTGGTATTTGGGTTGAAGGAAGGAGAAGGTAATGTCCAACGATTTCGGTATTCGGGTTTTCCGAAAAATACTGGGTAAACGGCAAACTTTGACGAATATACGTCAGATTCCTATTGAGAGCCCTAAACAGGTGCAGACAAGGCAAGAGTTTGCTTTTTTTGGGAAGAAATTTTGGCCCTACATAGTTCTATCCATACTCTACGGATTAATTTTCATAAACTATATCGACATCCTCTTCTCCGGGTATGGCTATCACATTTGGCTAACAGTAATGTATTTTTTCCCATTCATAGCACTGTTTATAACATTTCCCAAGAATTGGCAGCTTGTAGTGGGTCTTGGCTTAATTTCCTCTCTTATGAACGATTTATTCTATGGAACCGTAAAGTACGCCATCGGAATGAGTGTTGATTTAAGTAAATACTTTAGTTTATGGCTGATTCCTCAAGGTGATCTTCTTTTTAGTCTGAATCTCGGTTTTACTGTATTGCCTGTTTATTCTTGGATGATGGCCCTCTCCATATATGCGCGGATAATTTTGGTTGTTGGTTTGTTGTGGATTTGGAGGAGACATGCAAGGTTTAATTATTTTTAATGAAGTTCAAAAAGAGAAAACAGTGATTAGGAAAGGGGTTTTCTAGTTTGTTAGCCCAAGTTTTTGCAAGATATTGTTTGTCCATTGGGGTAGCTTTAGGCGTTTCTTTTTTGATGCGGCATTGTTTAGGCAGCGGATTTTTGCTTGTGCCTTCCAAGATCTTAGTAGAAGGACGACCACTGCGATTCTTGCATAGATTGTTAGAGCCATCATCCATGAGGTGACTTGGATGGTTGCGAAACCCAGATTTAGGTTAAACAGCACTGCATCTCCTGGAATGAGCCAGCGACTGTAGTACCAACCTAAATCCATCGGAACCCCCATGAAATTACGGACTACTCCGTAGAATACATCATTCATGAGAGATACTATGAGTCCCAATCCGAGTGTTAGTTGCCAATTTTTGGGGAAAAATATCGTTAAGGCGATGAAGGGAAAGAAGTACATGATGACGAGCCATAAATGGTAGCCTTCTGTGCCCCCTCCATTTACTATGATGTCGATGTAATTTACAAATATCAATCCATATAGAATGGAGAAAATGATGTAGAGTTTGAATCGTCGTTCAAAAGCTTGGACTGTTTTTCTTGTTTCTATGTAGCGTGGATCCTCGGTACAGGCGTTCTCTTCCATATATGTGGTCTCTTACTATATAATATAGTGTGGAGGGTTGTTGAAATCTATTTCGGTTCTGTTATTTGTATCTTGTGGCAATTTTTAGTTTTCGCCTTTGCAGTTGGAATTTTTTATATGTGCAGCTGTTTTTCTGATGATTTGTTTGGTTTTTTGTATATTAATTTATGTGGGCTTTATTAGCTTTGTTTAATTTTTGTAAATAATACTTATTGTTGTTAAATATTTTATTTTATTAGTTTTTTTGTCTGTATATTTTATTGTTTACGTGAATGCTGCATTCGAAAGGCTTTTATGGAATATCATGATAAAAGAGCGGTTGAGAGAGAGGGGAAACATTTGTACGCTAGAAAACCTGCGGGTTTGCTTAGATCATTTCACAGTCTAATCAAAGCCAAAGTATCTTTTGGTGCTCGAGGTTCAGACCTCGCTCTCATAAAAAAGTTTGCTCAAAGACGCGGAATCTGGTTTCGCGCCTTAAACAGAGTCGAGCGAGGCATACTAGACCTTACTACACAATACGTGCAATACATCCGCAGTGCAAAACTGGCCAAAGTGTTGACGGCCATAATAGAAAAACTAAAGACGGCATCAGAGAGCGTTGTTGATCGGATGGTAAGGATAGTTGGTTTATCTCTGGCTCAAAAAATCAGTGACATATCCTTTGGTTGGGGCAACCATTCAGCTATCAGTTGGGCTTTTGATACCGATTTTGCTAGATTTTTAGCGGTTGGTCACATGAATACTCGGTGATGCATGTTTGATGCGCATAGGTAATTGGAGATGTTTAAATCATTAGTCAATTTTCAAAACGTTTAGATACTCCAGATTTGTTCATAAATCAAATGAGCAGCGAGATTTTAGAGATAACTAAAGATCAAGTTACAGTTGTAGTGCCTGTTAAAAATGAAGAATTAGCTATAAGTCACGTCATTGACGAGTTGCACTCTGAAGGTTTTAAGCATATTTTGGCTGTTGATGGTTACTCAACAGATAAAACATTAGATATCCTTACCGCGAAGAATGGTGTTCGGGTAATTTCACAGCATGGCAAAGGGAAAACGGGTGCAGTTAAAACTGCAATAGAAAACGTGGCAACACCATATCTTCTGTTAATTGACGGTGACTACACTTATCCCGCCGAAGATATCCAACGTATACTAACTCACGCTGACAAATATGCTCAAGTCATTGGTGTTAGGGACCGCAAAAATATCAGTAGGCTGCATCGAGTGGGTAATTGGGTGATAACAAAATCTTTTAACGTACTTTTCGGGTCAGGCTTATCTGATGTTTGTTCTGGGATGTATTTGTTAAATACAACGTTTGCAAAGAGCCTTGAACTTAGCTCTAAAGGTTTCATGACTGAAGTAGAAATTGCTGCCCAAAGCGCAGTTACTGACTCTGTAACTGAGGTGCCGATTGGTTATAGAGAGAGAATTGGAAAAGGCAAACTATCAACCTGGAATGGATTTGGTATACTTTCAGCTGTAGTAAAATTAGCATGGAAATATAATCCGGTCCTTCTTTTATCTGCAATTAGTGGGTTAGTGTTTATTCCCGCTTTGGGTATTTTAGGTTGGGTTGTTTATAGGCAGTTATTTGTGGGTGTTTGGCATAGTGGCTGGGCGCTTGCTGGTGTTTTGCTTTTGCTCTTTGGTTCTCAGTCTGTTACTCTTGCAAGCATGTCTGCTTTGATTAAAAGAATGGAACATAAACTTGCCCAGCGAATTAACAGCAATTAACTGGTTGAAAGGCTTCTTGCATCTGGCTACAATGATTTCTTGCAAATGTGAATCTGTAGTAAGTATTATATATCAACAAATACTATAAGCGATAACCAGCATAGTAGGGTATGGAGTAAGGATAAGGATGGCTACTCAAGAAACCAAAAAGAGTAAACAAACATCGGAGCTTTTTGACAAAGATGACGAATTAACCAATGCTATCAGTCTTGATGAGGCTACCTTGGAAACCATATCTTCAGATCCGATTGAAGAACCCACCCTTGATCTGGAAACCCCTAATGGAATATATGTAAAAGATTGGTTCTCTAATTCAAAACAGAAATTTTCAAAAAATTTTGTTATAGTATGCGCACGAGACGCAGCAAATGTCCCACAAAAAATTGCTGAACTAGAAGATCTTGGATTATCCTATATTATTGTTTGCGGTGAAAAATATGATCACCCAAACGTTGTCTATCGAGAGGCTAATGGCAAATGGGAAGCCATCAATTATGCCTCAAAATTTATCCCAAAATCTGCAAAAATCGTAATCTTTAACGATTGCGACACAAAAATCCATAATCATAAATTAGCATTAGCTTGTTTAGGATCTAAAGCTGACTTAGTTTATTGTCGTGTTCACGTTGACGAGGGTCCTCAAGTAATGTTTTATAGGATCCTCAATCCCATTCGGCAACGCTTCAATGTGTGCGCTAGCGGAGAATTAATGCTAATCAAAAGAGATGTGCTCGAGGAAATAATGCCAATCCCTCCCTGCATAGCCGAGGACTCATTTCTTTTGTTTAAGGCACTTGAACTGGGTTTTAAAGCATATTTCTGTTCAGAAGCCTATGTGACAACTAAAAGAACCTCAAATGCCCAAGAAGAAGAAGCCTATAAACGTAGAACAACCCTTGGAATATACCAAGCCCTCAGCTTCTCAAAACCCACATTCATCATCAGACTATTCTACTACGCTCTACCCGCCCTGTCCCCTCTATTAATGATGATGGGCAAAAACGGTGCAGCCTACGCAAAAGGCA
>CAWGYA010000007.1:0-275444 GCA_963826715.1 Candidatus Bathyarchaeota archaeon | reverse complement strand
TTTTTTAAAGATTTTTTGATTTTTTCTTTCGGTTTTTTTTGGAATAAATTTTTGTTATTGATATTTTTCATGTTTGTAAGAGTTTGGGCTAATTTGGCGGATGATCTCTGGATTGATTGTTTGAGAGATTCTTTGATAGGAGGGATTCGCATTTTCAGCCTACATATTTTCACAGAATACAACTATTAGGGATTATGTCTCACTAAATGTCAGGTAAACCTGTTCAAACAAAAATACAACTACCCCAAAAGGCAATATTAAGAAAACTAACAACCTTACTAAGCTATTACCAAAAAATTCTCGAACTTAACAAACAGAAAAAGTAAGAAGCATTTACCTTAAGGAATTTAAAAGTGATTGATTTTCCATAAAAACTCATTAAATCAATTTAGCAACTGTAAGGCAATCAAATACAACCATACCAACTACAATTCTGTTGATCTACTTATTGGACAAAAATCAAAGGGAGAGTCTTATGCTCCAACGACGCCTAACGAAAAGCACAATACTAACCACGGACACAACAATGATTATCGCCACTACAGCTGGAATAGAAAAGGCGATGCGGCGCTGTTTTGTTCTGCACTTTCAGAGTTATCGTTGTTTAGAAAAATTGTATGTGTCAATTGTTTGTTTGTAGCTTCGAATGTTTGGTTTACTTTTTCGTATCCTTCGCTACTTATTTGGAAAGTATAAGATCCCACTGACACTTCTGGAAAGTAACGAATCCGGTTGAGTTCGTCTTAGCGGATAATGCCGGTAGTCCTCTGGCTGCGATGTTGATTGTACATTTATTCCACTTAAAGACATACCGTCACTATTTTTAACCCATAACTGAAGGATTGCCATTTCAGTTCCGGTTGAACTTGGATTAACCGTAGAAGAAGTCGGGGAAGATGTTCGACTGTGGAGACGGAGAAGGCGTCGGTGTTATCGTTGAAACAGGAGTTTCAGTGGGATTAGTTGTTGGAATGACTACGGGTAAAACAGTTATTTGTGATGTTCCAACGCAGTCTAACCATTCAGTTTTTGATGCATACACCGTAATTGTGCAAATTGCTTCTTGAAAAAGATTTGGACTCGGAATGTGGTGTTATAGTATCCGTTTCCTTGTTGTACTTCTGAGAAGGTTCCGCCGATACTGAGGTGAATATTACACTTGCACCCGTCAAGTGGGTGTCTTCTCCTGTAACATAGGCTGAAACTTGCAGGCTGTTTCCACCAGTGACGAGGTCTGGATGGACTGTTACAGTAGTCTGCATTGGGCGGTAATCGATAAAGAATGTTGTCATGTCAGTTTGACCTGTTGTATAGTTTGAGGATATAGCAGTGATCGTAGTTTTTTCAGGGGTATTGGTTAAAGTGAAGTTGCTTGTTGCCTGGGTTTGTCCTAGCGGTATCGTTATGGGTGAGATTATATCCCCCACAATTAAATTTGAAGAGAATAACTTCAAAATGGTACCTGAATCAGGATTTCTCGCAGGTCTTCCCTGGGCATCTTGAAGCTGACCTGAATAGCGGAGTAAGCCGAGTTATTGTGGGTAAATTAGACGGAGCACAGAAAACCGCCAATTTTGATGGAGTATAACCAACAGTAGTCAAAGTCTCACGGTCATTGCCAAACCGTTTGTTGCGGCCGTTATGGTTACTTCGCCTGCCTTATAAGTAGATATGATAGCGACCACAGCATATGTGGAACCCGCTGGAATTGTTATTTCATTATCTGTTGTAGCTATAGTATTATCAGAAGAAGCTACTGTAACTAAGGTATCTGAAAATCGGGTCGCTGATAGACCTGAAGAATCCTGTAACTCAACGGCAATTTGCCTGTATACATTGTTATCAGCAAGGACTTGTGGGGGACCTTCAAAAATAGCAAGTTTTACTGGGAAGGTTGTAGTTGTTGTATTAAATGTTTGCTGAGTTGAAGCATAGCCATGACCTACCGCGGTGATGTTAGCAATCCCTGGCATTGTGGTCGTATTGAAAGTAGCGATTGCGAAAGTTTGACCCTGAAGAATTGTAATTGACGGGGTAACCGACCCAACTGAATTGTCTGAGCAGAAGAGCGATACTTGAACATCGTTTGGTGCCCCAGCAGGCAAACCGTTAGAATCTTGTAATTGAACCATTACTGCATCATATGTTCCCCCATCAGCCGGAAGAACAGAGGGAAACCCATAGACAGTTGTTTGGTAAGGGTAAGGTCCGATTGTTGTTAGAGTTGAAGTTACAGTGGAGTAGTTTGGAGCTGTGGCGGTGATGGTTGTTGTGCCGGGTAAATAGGTTGAGGTGAAGTTGGCTGACCCATATGTGAAGTTTTTGGGAATTGTTGTTGTTAGGTCTACGATTCCTATGCCTTGAGCGCTAGATGATAGGTCAATGATTGTATCTTGTTCTGCTCGGGCAGGATTTCCATCAGCATTTAATAATTGGACAAAGATGCAGGTGTATGTGTTGTTATCTGCGAGTATGCTACTTGGGCTAACATAGATTTTTAATTCTATAGGTTTAGTTGTTGTTGCGAAAGTAGTTAAGTTTACCATCATTGTAACGGACACTACCACTGAAAATATGGTTGCTGCGGTCAGGATTTTTTTAAACATGATTTTTCACCTGTTTTTTTATTTTTGTTTTGATTTTTTGGGTGATGCTGTTATTGGGAGGTTTTGTTGTAATTGATTTTGAATTGTTATTTGAAAGGATCAGTGGCCAGTTTTGGGGGGCTGATATATTATTTTTCTAAGAATCACTATTAAGTATTATGTCTCAATAAACACTGGAAGTAATGTGTTCAACAACTACACAACTGAACCTAAAACAAGCAAAAATACGCAACAACAACAAAACGATTTTTAAACCCCCCAAAACATCCAATAAACAAACACATGCCAACGGAAGAATTAATGTGAACCAAACCACAAAAATTATCAACCAAGCCAAAAACGAAGGTCGACACGCACTTCTGGAAACTGAAGCAAAAACCATCTGCGCAGAATACAAGATCCCAGTTAACAAATTTAACCTCGCCAAAAGCGAAAAGGAAGCCGCTGCACAAGCAGAACAAATCGGTATCCAATAGTACTCAAAATAGTCTCTCCCGACATCAGCCATAAATCAGATGCTGGAGGCGTCAAAGTTAACCTAAAAACCGCGGCTGAAGTTGAAACAGCCTACAGAACAATAATTGAAAACGCCAAAAAGTACAAACCCGACGCCAAAATTGTTGGTGTTCTTGTGCAGGAAATGGCCCTCAGGGAATAGAAGTCATCGTCGGCGCAATTAAAGATCCTCAATTCGGCCAAACAGTAATGTTCGGTTTAGGAGGCATTTTTGTGGAACTTCTAAAAGATGTGAATTTTCGTATTGCCCCCCTCACCTCAGAGGAGGCAAAAGAAATGATAACCAAACTAAAGGCGTACCCTTTACTAAACGGATACCGTGGAGCAGAACCAGCAGACATAGACGCACTCATCAACATACTCTGCAACACATCACGGTTAATTATGAAATACCCTGAAATCAAAGAACTTGACTTAAACCCCGTCATGGCATACCCAAAAGGCGCAATAACTGTTGATGCAAGAATCATCCTGGAATAAGCTGTCTTCAAAAGAGATCCCCCTTCCCTTTAAAATACATATGTGATAACGCTTTTTCTGGAGCCTAAATACCAAATGAGGCTAAATTCGCCTAAATATCATTAACTCAAAGCAACAACCAGAAAAAGTGCACAAATACACTATTGCGTGAATCGCGGATACCTAACAAGAAAAAAATAAAAATTGATCCTGCAAGAGTAAAAACTACTTGTTACTGTTTAACTCATCCAAGATTTCTTTGGCATGATCCATCCGGACTTTCTTCTCTCGAACCATGCGTTCCGCAACCAAGTCTATTTGCGTGCCTTTTGCACCTGCGTTTACTGCAATATTGCGAGCATGAAGGGACATATGACCACGCTGAATCCCCTCGCTTGAAAGTGCACGCAAAGCTGCAAGGTTTTGAGCCAAACCTACTGCAGCCAAAACTTCGGCAAATTCATTGGCGCTTTTCACATCTAAAATTTTCATGGCAATTTTGGCTATCGGATGAGTTTTAACAGCGCCCCCGATCAAACCAACTGCCATGGGCAATTCGATTTCCCCATCCAAATCGCCGGACGCATTTTTAGTCCACTTCGAAAAAGTAGTGTAAGATCCATTTAAAGCGGCATATGCGTGCCCCCCAGCTTCAATGGCGCGGTGATCGTTACCTGTTGCCAAAACCACAGCTATCATGCCATTCATTGCGCCCTTATTATGGGTAGCCGCCCGGTATGGATCTGCCGCTGCAAAAGCTGAGGCGTATACTATCCCCTCAACAACTTCAGCACCACCGACTGCTTCTTTAGGCACAGTACATTTGGCTTTAGCGAGACGTCTTACTGCTAAGTTAGATATGATGCGAAGATAAACGTGTCCACCGCTAAGAATTTCAATCATTGGAGCAACGGCTTCGCACATTGTGTTAACGGCGTTGGCGCCCATAGCATCTCGACAATCCACATATAGATGCACAATAACCATTTTTCCCATAGAGGTGTTAATAACTCGAGCGTCGAGATCCTTTGCACCTCCTCCAAAATTGTTAAGGATAGGGTCCTGCTCGTTAGCTTTTTTGAGAATTTCAACTTTGGCACCAAGAATGGCCTTCTTTGAATTTTCAGCATCATCTACTTTAACAACTTGAATTTGCCCTATCATAACGGGGGAAGTGCTGCTGGTTTTAAAACCTCCTCCGTCTCGCACCATTTTCGCCGCATAACTGGCAGCTGCGATAACGCTAGGTTCCTCTGTTGCCATTGGAATAAGGTAATCTTTGCCGTTGACTTGAAAATTTACGGCTACTCCCATGGGCTCCGGAAATACCCCGATTAAGTTTTCCACCATATGGTCGGCTACTTCAACGGGTAAGGATGAAGATTGCTGTAGAAACTGGACTTCTTCGGCTGTTAAACCCGCGAAATCGGCAACTATTTCCAGGCGTGCTTTAGGGGAAAGCTTGTAGAAGCCTGAAATAACTGATGACTTAGCCATACTCATTCACTTGGGAAGAGAGAAAACGGTTTTTGGCTTTTAAACTTTAACTAACTTAGCCTCAAACGTATAATTACAGAGTAGTTTGTGTAGTTTTGCCGGGGGCTATCGGTTGGGCAATAGCACAAACACCTAGACGTCTTCTAATTTCCTTAGCTAATGCACTACCATTGCTTCGATAGTTATCAGTGATAACTTTTTTGGCGCGAGTCCGTTTCACATATTCAATTAGCCCGTCGAAATCGGAGTGATCGCTTAAAGCTATGAGGTGTTCACGGTCGCCTATCTGACGACAAGGCCGTTGAAATTCCCAGCCACTTACACAAATACGCGAGTTATGTAATCCCACATGCTGCCGTTGGTTCATGTGATAGAAAGCGACACAAGGCAAGTTTCCGTCCAAGAGTTCATGTCCATCTTTGTCGGTTGAAAGTGAGAGGCAACCAAGATTCATGCCATGTCTCTCGCAAACCTTAGTGACTTCATATACTCGTTCGGGAGTTACGAAGGGAACCTGCACGTCGGCGTTACGCAGAATCTGCATGACTTCTTGAAGTTTACCATGGTAACCAAAAACATAGACGGCTCCTCCACGCAGGCGTTTCTCAACCATCGACACCAATAGCTCCCGTACATCAACGTCGAAATTTCGACGGCATGAGGGGCTGCCATATGTGGCTTCAACAACGAGAACATCACAGTCTACCGCTTCAGTGCCTTCTAAACGGAAATCGCCTGACCATGCAATCCGAATGCCTCCTGCATCCTCCACTAGAACTTGGCACGCCCCCAAAATGTGGTCAGCTTTTAACAAAGTAATTTTTTCCCCGCCAAATTCCAGAGCTTTGCCATATTCGAGGGTTTCTATAGGTGAATCTTGAAGTTTGAGGGAATCATGAAGGGTTTCAGTTAGATCGCGGGTAGCTTTAGTCATGATAACTTTCTGGCAGCTCTTGAGACTTCTGCGTAACCCATAGAGATGATCGGCATGTGCATGCGTCACAACACGTAGTGGGCGCGTCCCGTCAAAAGCATCGCAGGCGACATGATCCCCTAACAGAATCGCACCGCTTTTAGTTACCAGAGCCCTCTCAGCCAAAATTCATCCTTCACGGGTTTTTTCTGCCAACCATTCCACTATCTGGGGCGGATTATCTGTTTCTATTGTGAATCGGATAGGTCCTAGTGGAGACTCCGCTGTCTCTTCTGAGAAGGAAACATGACCTGCAAAAGCAACTTGTTTGTTTAGGAAAAAACTTATTTTATTACCATGAATTGATTTGAAAAGCAGACGTCTTGCCGCGTCACGGATAAGGTCGTTCCTTATGAGGTTGCGAAGTTTAACCAAAGAGTTTTGTCCTTTTGCATGGGCACTTAGAACGTCCCCTTTTGCAGCGGGTTTTAATGCGAATTCGACATTGCCAACCACATTATTTATTGCCAAGCGAACTTTGGCTTCCTCTTCTGTGGAGTTAACTTCGGTTTCCACAAACACTTCTACTTCAACCATGTCTTCTCAATCCTGCTAAAATTTTCTTTAATAAGTGCCCTAAAGCCATCTATGCTGTCGTCGTTAATTATTATTTTCTCCGCCATCGCAATAACGTTCCCTAAACCAACGCCAAGCTCCCGCATATCTCGCTCAAGGAAAACAGCCCAGTTCGGGGGATCGTCGCTTCTACAACGAATCCTAAGACGCTCAAACCTAACAGTTGGCGGCGCATGAACCGCAACTAATGTGAAGCTTGGAAAGTGCTGTTTGAATATTTCCGCTTCAAATAGACTGCGTAAGCCATCGACGAGGATGCAACGACTGGGTTGAACCTCGATTTTTGGGATGCATTTTTGAGCAATTACATAGTTGCCGCCCTCCGCACGCAGCTCTAACATAACCTTGCCTATGTTCTGGGGGGTCGGTTCAAGACCACGCAACCGAGTTTGCTCGCGTATTACATCACCCATTGTGACAATGCTATAGCCGATTTCTTTGGCAGTTTCAACAACTATGGATTTGCCTGAACCAGGCATACCACCTAAGCCCACTATGAGTTTGTCAGTATCCATTGTAACTTACCCTTTTTTGGATGTATAGCAGCTCTCCTTTTATTAAAAAGCATTTATGTAAGGTTACGTTTTTAAATTACTTGAAGATCGCATATGTCCGAACAAATAAGAAGCTTCATAGCTTTCGACATTGATAATGACAGCGTTTTGAACAGGCTTGCCGCCGCACAGAAAATGCTGATACAAACCAACGCAGACCTCAAACTGGTCGAACCCAAAAACATTCACGTCACCGTCCGTTTTCTGGGCGCAATTAACTTAGAGATGGTGGAGAAAGTTTATGACACCATGAAAAACATCAAATTCACTCCCTTCAACATTCAACTATCTGGAATGGGCGTTTTTCCCACAATGAATTACCCCAGAGTGGTTTGGGCAGGGATAACTGACGGCGCAAATCAGCTTAAAAGCATCTTTGAACAGCTTGAACCCCAAATACACGATTTAGGCTTTACGCCCGAACCAAACGGCTTCAGCCCTCATCTTACAATTGCTAGAGTTCGCAGCGGAGCCAACAAGCAACGACTGGTTGATTTGGTACAACGCCAAGAAAACTATGACTTCGGCAACATTCGCGCCGAATGTCTACGACTCAAGAAAAGTCAAATATCGCCAAAGGGTCCAACGTACACTACCCTCAAAGAATATTGCCCTTGAAGGCCAAAAATATGGAATTTGAAGAATTAAACAAACGGATATTAGAAAAAATTACACCAAAAGATCAGGAACGCGCCAGAGTTGATACCCTTAGCCGTAAACTTGAAAAGAAAATCGCCGAAGTCGCTAAAGCCGAAGGCATAATTGCCACGGTTAGAGTAGAGGGATCCGTCGCCAAGGATACCTGGCTAGCTGAGAACCCCGATATAGATATTTTTATTAGGCTACCTATCTCAATTCCCCGCCAAAACCTTGGCGAAATAGGTCTAAAAATCGCTAAAATCGCCTCAGGAGATGCAGAACAGCTTGAGCGCTTCGCGGAGCATCCTTATCTTGAAATTTTCACCGATGGCTACCGCGTGGATATCGTGCCATGCTATGAGACCAAGCCTGGTGAGTGGCAAAGCGCCACAGACCGCACCCCATACCACACCGACTATATTAAAAAACATCTGAAAGAGCAGCTGCATGGTCAGGTTCGGCTTCTAAAGCGTTTCATGCAAGGTATTGGTGTTTATGGTGCAGAAATTAAAGTCGGCGGCTTCAGCGGTTACCTCTGTGAACTGCTGGTTATGAAGTATGGCTCGTTTGACAAAGTAATCGAAGCTTTTGCAGCATACAGTCAACGTATTATAATTGACATGGAAGACGTCTATATCCATCGCACGAAAGATCTTGAGATGCTGTTTACTGAGCCGCTGGTGATTGTGGACCCTGTTGATGCAGGCAGAAACGTAGCCTCCGCAGTGCGAACCCAGAAACTTTACGAATTCATTGCAGCAACAAGAGCATTTTTGTCTAATCCAAGTGAGGAATTCTTCTATCCACGTCCAATACATGCGTTACCGCCCAACATTGTAGAAAGCCATCTTTCAGGCGAAAATTCTTCTCACTTGTATTTAGTGATCGGAGAGTTGGATACTGTGCCAGACGTTCTTTGGGGGCAACTCTACCGCTCCAAACGTGCCCTCCGCAAACTATTAGAAACAAATGATTTTCGAGTGCTAAGAGACGCAACATGGAGTAATGAAAAATCCCTTAACATCTTCGCATTTGAGCTTGAACAACACTTATTACCCAACGTAAAGAAGCATCTGGGACCCCAACTTGAACGGGGGGACGAATGCACGAAATTCCTTTCCAAATATACCGGCAAAGAACTGGTAGCGGGTCCATATGTAGAAGACGGACGCTGGGTTGTCGAGATACCCCGCAAATTTACTGATGCAGTGGCACTATTGAAAGAAAAGCTTGCTGACGGAGGCAAAAACGCTGGCGTAGCAGAATTGGTTGTAAAAGCATTGCAAGAAGAATTAAAAATTCTGTGCGATAAACAAGTGCTAAAGAGTTACACTGAAAACTCGGATTTCGCAGTTTTCCTAACAAAATTTCTGTCGGGAAAGCCGGTTTGGCTAAAAACCCATTAAACTCAATGCCAACATCACAACACCTATTACAAAGCAGTAAATGGAGAATAAGTAGAATTTCTTTTTCTCCAAACTCTTTTCCAATATTTTAAGAGCTACAAAACTAATTGCCACTGCAACGCCAAGCGCTACTATGATTTCCAAGTTACCGATTCCAGCAATAGAAAGTGAACCATGCTCTTGATAGAGCGTTAAGCCCACAGCCCCTATTATTGATGGTATTGAGAGTAGAAAAGAAAATTTGAAGGCTATCTCCTGCTTTACACCGAGCAATAATAGTGCAGCGATAGTGAAGCCGCTTCTAGAGGCACTGGGGATAATAGATAACCCCTGCATGATTCCGACAAACAGAGCCGCGGGAACACTTATCGAATCTCTTCGTTCAGAACTATATTTTGTTGCAAATAGTAGAGCACCGCTTACTATGAACCATGCACCTAGCCAAAACAAGTTGCTAAAGTAAGAGTCCAACCAATCCCCAGCTAAAAATGCTATAATAGCCGTAGGAATAGAACCAATAATTATTGGCACAATTAGTTTTCCATTAGCTGAGTGGAAGTTTCGATGCCAAAGAGAAAGCAGTAAATTTTTGATGGTTCCCCTGAAATAAATCAATGTTACGAACAGAGTGCCCGCATGGAGCAGGACATCAAAAAGCAGCGGCACACTTAATCCAAAGAAGTATTCAGCGACTCGAAGGTGACCTGTACTGCTGATAGGCAGCCATTCGGTTGTGCCCTGAATTAAACCTAAGGTTATGGATTGCAGCAAGTCCATATCGCATCGCCTTACTTGGTTATGCCGAGCGACTTTTTAAGTTAACTTAGTGGTTAACGAATTGGCACCAACTGACTATGTTCCGTGATCTTCTCCATTGTAACAGTTATATAAGCATGAATTTGACTCAAAAATTAAAAGCTCATTTTAGTGGATTAACTAGAAAATTTATTTAACCGCATGCCAGATTCTGTTACCATCGATTATAGGTGGAATGCCCTTTCAAAACTCTCTCTGTAGCTAAATTTGGCGGCAGCCTCCTTGACGCAGAAGGCAAAGGAATCCCAAAAATCATAGAGCAAATCAAATCAATTAAAGAAAAAGATGGCAATGGACCCATAGCTGTGTTTTCAGCACCAATGGGTTGCACTAATGCTTTAATTAGAATTGGCGAATCTCACGCGCAGGGATGCGGTTTGCCTTTGGAGCCTGTTTTTGATGTTTACGAGCACTTAGCAAATCTATATGTTAGCAGTGAATGGAAAAAAAAGGCTCAGAATGAACTATCCAACTATAAAGCACTCGCTCAAACTGCACTTGATTCAGTCAACAAACGTTTCAATGGAAACATCAAAGCCCGTACCCTCACAATAGGGGGTGAGCTTGCCATGTCTATGCTTATGGATTATATTCTCAAAAGTAATGGCGTAGACTCTTACTGCCTCCCAACAGAAAATTGGCCCGTAGTCACCGACGATAACTTTGAAGACGCTGTGCCAAGCTTTGACCTAAGTAAAAAAAGGCTACGCAGTCTAACTAACCCTATCGAAGCAGGTAAGGTTGTTTGTTTAGCGGGTTTCTTTGGCGTCACCCAGGATGGGCTGGAAACTATCTTGGGAAGAGGAGGTTCAGATTTAACCGCTGTGTTCGCATCATGTCTACTGAAAAACTCCTACGCTACAAATACGTTACTCTATAAAGACGTCCCCGTGCAGAGTGCCGACCCTAAAGTGGTAAAAGGACAAACAACCGAACATGTCAAAGCATTAACCTACAATGAAGCCCACAAAGCATCTTTGATGGGCATGAAAATCGTTATGGGTCCCGCGATCTCTACTGCAAGACATTTTGCTCAACCCTTAACAATTGTCCCAATTGACGAACCAGCAAACGTTTCAGTGATTGAGGCAAAAAACAAGGGCGACGAAACCGTGAAATGCTTAACAGGCAAATCTGGTTGCGCTATCCTTTCCATGAATGATGAAAAAAGTCGAAGTCTCGAAGATAGTCTGCGGATTTGGGAGCGCAGAAACGACTTCTTGGACCTTGGAGCGGAAACTATGGAGACAGGTGAGCGAATCCGCGACTTTCTCTTTCTAGATAGCGAATTTCTTAAGAGAAATGAGGAGAAACTCAAGGGCTTTGATGAGAACTTGCGAATTGAATATGGTCTCGGTGTGGTTACACTTATTGGCGATCGCATGAAGGATTCGCCAGGAATTGCTTCTCTGGCAATTGGGGCAATATCAGGAATAAATATCAAACGAGGCATCTTTGCGCCTCATACTTCACAGATTATTCTTGTCGTGGAAGAGAAAAACGTTGGTGCAACTGTTGCTGCCATTCACATAAAAAAGCAAGAGCTTAACAAAGCGCCACCGAATTGGCCTATGGCTTTTACCCAATAGCCATCACCAATTTCTGGCTACAAATCTTTTTTATTACAAATAGCTTCCTTGGTAAACACGCAATTATCCAGTATTAGATAGCTTAATGCCTCTGAAGTGTTTTTATGCCAAATTCTATACGGGTCCTTCCAGTTTTCCAATAGCATAGAAAATCCTCCAAAAGGATAGCTGCAACTTCGCAAAAGATACCTGCCAATAACACAGTTACTTTCATCGACCTCTCCCCAGATGTACAGTGTCGTTTGGAGGAAGCCCATTAAAAGCAATTTAGCCATAGATGGCAAATGTGAAAAGGCCATGACTCAAAAGCAAATAGCTGAAGAAGAAGAGCTACTTGTATCGTTGACATTCCACAACTTCTCCGCCGAGATGCTCAAAGAATTCGCTGTTAAAATCGTTAGACCCTACTTCAATGGCAATATTAATGAAGCAATACGAAGTCTAATGCAGAAAAGCATAGAGGAAGAGGAAATAGTCAGTCAATCTATAAAGAAAAGTAGATAGAAACATTTTGCATCTTGAAAGATAGTTTTTATATTATTCCGAGGAGCCATAGAGGGCGTTGGTGTAGGTTTGGTTGGATTACTAACGCCTCTAACGGTTAAGCATATTACATTTCGCAACCGCATAGTGATGCCTCCGATGCAATCAGGACGAGCTTCTTTTGAAGGCGAAGTCACAAGTAAACTCATTAACTTCTATGTTCGGCGCTCTAGTGCGGTAGGTCTACCGATCGTTGAGCATGCTTACGTTTCCACTATGGGTAAAATCGGACCAAAACAGCTAGGTATCTACAACGATAGCATAATCGGTGGGTTTGAGAAACTTGCAGAGGGCATACACACAATGGGGGCTCCTGCTGTAGTACAGCTCAGCCATTCAGGCGCAGTCACAAACAAAAGAGTCATAGGCACAACCCCTGTGGGTCCTTGTAAGGGAGAGAAAACCCGCATGCTTGAAAAATCGGAGATCTATGACCTCGTCGACGATTTCACTGCCGCGGCAAAGCGGGCAATTAAAGCAGGCTTTGATGGCGTAGAACTCCATGGAGCACACGGCTATTTGCTAAATCAGTTTTTCACTCCTCTTCTCAACAAGCGCACTGATGAGTTCGGGGGTTCGTTGGAGAATCGCATGCGATTCCCCCTACTTGTGGTTGAGAGTGTCCGCAGATGTCTTGGCGAGCGATTGCTACTGTATCGACTGGGCTCAGATGACTTGGCACCTATGGGCACACACATCCAAGACGCTATTACTTTTGCCCAAAGGCTTGTAGAGAAAGGAGTGGATGTTTTGGATGTTTCAGGTGGCATGTGCGGCAGCGAACCAAAACAACTTCGACAAATCGAAGGCTACTTTATCCCACAGGCAAGCGCAATCAAGAAGGCGGTTAAGGTTCCGGTCATCGGTGTAGGCGGCATTACAGACCCAAAATTTGCGGATAGAATAGTGGAAGAGGGTAGAGTAGACTTAGTGGCAGTGGGACGGGCTCTCTGGCATGATAATTTGTGGGCTCAAAGTGCAGCTGATACACTTCTTCGACCTAAGAATACGCAGATTTAATTTTCAGAGTTTCAAGCCACGCTATACCGTTCTACTATTGGGCATGAAAATTATTTAGATGGATTTATCGAGACTCAGCTGTGCCGCCTCGAATTCTAATAGCAATTCTGTAATCATTTTGAGGACGTCAGTAATATAGCCTGCCGTATATTCAAGAAAAACATAGTAAACGGGCGCAAGTTATTTTTCCACATATAAAAAGAAATCAACAAGAACTACGGCATACCCAATTTTATGTGGTGGACCGGGCGGGATTTGAACCCGCGGCTTCCGCGTTGCGAACGCGGCGATCATACCAGGCTGATCTACCGGCCCGTTCTGCAAAAATACGGTGCTGTGCACATTTAGAGCTTTCGGTGACCCGCCTCATCTGATTTTAAAGCTTAAACCCAATGTATCCGAAGAAGAGATTATATTAATCTTAATAGAAAATGTTTTAGAATGGAGTCTTTAATAATTTGTGGGAACTGATTCTTCCTCTTCTAGGTTTCTTTATTGCAGTAATTGCCGCCATGACGGGCATAGGTGGAGGAGTTTTCTTCGTACCTTTGTTAACGTTGGGGTATGGGTTTTCACCTGATCATGCTATAGGCACAAGCTTATTGATCATGGTTTTTGGGGGAATAGGTGCCTCTATAGGTTATGCCAGACAAAAACGTGTTTATTTTAAGGTCGGATTACTTTTTGCACTAATAACTGCACCGGGGGCAATTGTTGGAGCCTATTTAACTTCTTTTTTACCTGGAACAATTTTAAGCATCATTTTCAGTGTTTTTCTAATAATAATTGCAATCAGGATTATCTCAGTTAACAAACTTGTTCGAAAAAGGAAAAATAGTGATAAAGAACTAACCGTTAAATGCGAGAGGGATTGTTTTGCTGATAGGTCGCATTTAATCACGGGTTTTGTATTGTGTTTTTTTGTAGGCTTAGCTTCTGGGTTGCTGGGTATTGGAGGAGGCATTTTGTTGGTACCGATTTTGTTATTTGTAGTATTTGTGCCAATTCATGTTGCGGTAGCCACTTCAATGTTTGTAATGGTATTAACTTCAGTTTTCGGAGTTTTTCAACATCATGCACTTGGAAACATAGATTTTACGTTTGCGCTTTTGCTTGCAATAGGTGCATTTATAGGTGCACAAGTTGGCGCTTGGCTATCTAAGAAAGTTTCAGGTGATAGGCTTCAATTAATCCTTGGCGCGACCCTTATTCTAATTAGTATTCAAATGATTATCAAATTCATTTAGTCTTTCACCAACACTACAAGCACTTTCAATTTCATAATTTTTTGTTGAAGCCAAGCAGAATTAACCTCCTTTTCGCTTGTATTGCATAATCATCATCAAAGCGCAAAAAAATTTTGAGTCACTAGAAAGGTCCTCAAACTAACCATACTATCAATTACCCTGAAATAGTAAGTAGCTTAAACACCGCTAATAATTTATTCACTATTTACAATTTCAAAGATTCTTCATAAGCCTACTCGTTATAGCATTTCTACTGAAAGTTTCAGCTAAGAGACAGTTGGAGATAAATAGTTGAAACGCAATCTCATAAAACAAATAAGGAGAAATAAAAGTTGTCTGTAGCTCAAAGAAAATACTTTACAGAAGTGGCAGCATTATCAGAAAAAGTAGTCGCTGTCGTAACCACTAACGGAAAAATCTTCAATGGCACCCTCATCGGCATCAACCCAGATACCCTCAGCTTAACCTTAGCAGACGTAAAAGACGAAAACGGAAAAATCCTCAACCGCCTCATCATAAACGGTACAATCGTCGCCCAAATATCTAGCGCCGAAAAACCCTTTGACCTCAAAGCCCTAGCAGGGAGATTAGAAAAGGTCTTCCCAACTATGGTTAAACTTTATGAGGACAATGGCTTCATCTGGGTCATGGACAAAGTTAAACTAACAGAAAAAGGCATCGTGGAAGGCTCTGGACCAGCTGCTGACCGCGTCCAGAAAGTCTATGATCAATTCATGAGCGAAGCTAAAGCCTAAATAAACCAGCGTAATTGCTGTTCCTCTTTCTTCTTTTCTTCTGTAATGCTTCGAATAATTCCAAATGACTCGAGCATTTTTTTGATTTCTTCGCCACTTGCTTCTAAACTCGACAGATCTACTTCTAATTTTAGGTATTTGCTTAAGGTAAGAAGCGCGTGCCGAGCTGCATTGATATCCGGATCCATGCCTGGCGTGTCTACTAGAAGTGAGAAACCCTTCAAATCCCTAATCCGCGCAAGTCCAATCGAGAGACCTGCAATTCCAAAGACGTGACCAACCATGACTTTGGTGCCTAAATCTAGTGCATCTTGCATCGTTTCCAAATCGGTTGCAGTACTATAAATAGCTGGAACAGGCTGTACTTCATCTTTTTTGAATCCACCGATTGAGACGACAAATCTGCAGCCTAAATCCAGTGCTATATCAAGGACTTTGCCCACGAGTTCGTACTGTCCTACCGTAGTAAGCGCCTGTGTGTTACCATACCAGATGATGATATCGCGTCCGCCGTCTTCGCGTTTTGCATAATAGAGCTCATTTATCGGTGTGCGGGCTCCACCGTCTTCGGTTGTTATTGCAAAGTCCTGGAAGCTGGAGGAGAAGATTTGAACAAATTTTTTGGCATTAAGTTTTTTGATTAGGTGTAGGGCTGCAATGTTTGCTACAAAGCCGATTCCCGGTAGCCCTTCGATTAAAATGGGGTCGTTGAGTTGAGGTTTCTCGATTATATCGATTGCGCAGACCATGACACTTTGCCTTCTATTTTGGTAAGTTAGAGAACTTGCTGATATAAAGAGATGCCTCATATTAGAAGAGCATTAATCGGCCTTTAGGTTTCTCCACCAACTACATTTTTGATATTTAAGCCAATTAAAATTTTCAATAATCGCGAGTATACTGGTACCTACGACGTAAAAAAAAGCCTACATAAATCTACAATTTAATCAACAATGAATTGACTTTCTCTTTTTCACGATAGCCAACATCTTTGTCATAGTTTTAGCAAAATTAACTTCGGGCATTATTATCCTGAAATAAACCTTCGCTTTGACAGAAAAAACCTCCGTGCTTATTACTAATGGTTAGCAAACATCATTTTGAGCTAATGTTTTTAATAAGCGAGTTACGCATCAATTGTAGGTTTCACAATCTTGAGCTTCGAAATTAAAGAGAAAGATTTGCTTGGCAGAATCGGCAAACTAAAAACTAAATCTGCCACAGTGGAGACACCTTTACTTTTCCCGGTTATAAACCCCAACAACCAACCGATATCCTGCAAGCGACTCAAAGAAACCTTCGGTTGTCAAGCCTTAATCACCAATAGCTACATTAACAAAAAACGGTACGGTAACAAAATTATTGAAATCGGTGGTTTGCACAAATTTCTCAACTACGATGGCGCAATCATGACCGATTCCGGCGCTTATCAAATTCTTGTTTACGGCGAAGTTGAAGTTTCCCAAAAAGAAATCGTTAACTATCAAGAAGATATAGGAAGCGACATAGCCACTATACTTGATATCCCAACAGGGTGGAAAGTCACCAAAGAGGAAGCAGAAGTTACTGTGGCTGAAACTTTAAGGCGCGCCAAAGCCTTTTTTAAAGAAAAAACCTGTGATGACATCCTCTGGGTTGGACCAGTCCAAGGGGGGCGACACCTCGATTTAGTGGCGCAATCAGCTATAGAAATGGGTAAACTCGATTTCCCCATCCACGCCCTAGGCAGTCCCACAGAGGTTATGGAAAACTACCGATATGACGTCCTCGCCGACATGATAATAACCTGTAAAAAAGGCATCCCTATTGAGCGCCCATTACACCTTTTCGGCGCAGGTCACCCCTCCATGTTCGCGCTCGCTGTATCCTTGGGGTGTGATCTTTTCGATAGCGCCGCATACGCGCTATATGCTCGTGAAGGTCGCTACATGACCGAAAACGGAACCTGGCGACTATCGGAACTTGACTATTTCCCCTGCAGTTGCCCCCAATGTATCTCTGATACTCCAGAGAGCTTACGAAAGAAAACCCCCAAAGAACGGGAAATTGCGCTAGCGGAACATAATCTTCATGTCTGCGTTGCCGAGTTACGCAGGATTAAACAAGCTATCCGAGACGGCAGACTCTGGGAACACACTGAAATGCGCCTCCATGCCCACCCTGCTTTGCTCTCTGCCTTAAAACATATCCGCAGTCAAAGTGACTTCTTAGAAAAGTACAGTCCAGCCGTAAAAAGTAGCGGTTTTTTCTATTTCGACGAAGTTGGGTTGGTAAGACCTGAAATCACTCATTACCAAAAACGCCTTAGCGAGCGCTTCTCTCCGCCTACTGAAGCTAAAGTCCTGTTTTTAGTGCCTCAAACCCGCTGTAAACCCTTCCACAAGGCACCTGAAATGAAAAAAATCCGCCATCTTCTTCGCCGTCTATCAGAAAAAAGGAAAGAAGTACATCTTTGTGTTTACGCCGCTCCATTTGGTGTAATCCCATTAGAACTTGATGAAGTCTACCCGCTCAGTCAGCATGAAACCACATTGCCACTAGATTTAGGAACTATCATGTACGTTGCATCTCAAGTCTCTCAATACATTCAGCGTAGCAACTACCAAGGAGTTGTTTTGTTAAACGATGAAAACCTATGGGGAGACAACATCAAAACTGCATGCAATACAGCGTGTAAGTCAAAAGATCTTAGATTTGGCTCAGCCGACGCTCATTTTTCTGGAACAAGAGATCTTCTTGTCAGATTAGAAGAACTTTTGCGCAACCAAGTAGGCGACTAAAAGTTATATTTTGAAAATAAGAAGTAAAGTATTATTCCTGAAAGCTTAAACCCGAGATTTTATCTAAACCTACATTTTTTTGATAAATATAGACGAAAAAGTCTAAAACTTAGAATAACGAAATCGATCCAATGACCTAGAAAATGCCGTACAGTAAACTAAAAAGGAACGAAGAAAATAATAAAAATAACCTAAACAACCCCAAATTTTGAAAGCTGATCAACCAAGAAACTTTTTAGCATCCAACCCCTATAAGCAACATATGACCCTCCTCTTTGCAGACTTCCACATTCATACAATCTATTCTTCGGATTCGCTCATTCAACCTAAAACGTTGATCGACATGCTCGCTGCACATAGTTACATCAAAGTCGCGGCGATCACCGACCATGACAGCGTCAGAGGGTGCAAAGCAACGGTAGAGTTAGCGCGCGCCTACCCCGACATCCTAATTATCCCCGGATGTGAGATCAGCACACCACAAGGGGACATGGTAGTTTTAGGTACTTATGAACTGCCACCAAAGCCTTGGTCACCCGAAAATGTGGCAGATTTCGCAAAATCCATTGATGGTGTCTCAATTGTAGCTCATCCTTTCCGAACATATGGAATGGGCGAGACCTCGCGAAATATAAAAGTCGACGCCATAGAAGTTCTGAACGGAGGCTCAAGCAAAGAGGCAAACCAACAAGCCAAAGAACTCGCGAATCAACTCGGTTTGCCCGGAACCGCAGGTAGTGATGCACATATGGTTTCGGAGTTGTTTAGTGTTTCTAATCGAATTGAGTCTAAGTTAGAGGTAGATTCGGTTTTAGCGGCAATAAAAAAGGGTTTAGTCGAAGCTCAATTACCAAGACCACCAGTAAATTGATATTATCAACTTGTATAGTTCTAACAGTTTTGCCGTTCAAAGTCTTTTGTAGCCGTTTACCTAAATTGAAATAGAACAGATGCAGTTATGGACAAGGAACCAATATCACACAAGATTTAGATGCAAGCGTTAATACGTGCTGATACCACTTGTAATAAGTAATTGTGGCAAAGAATTAACAATATTTTTATTTTTGTAGAAACAAAAAAACGCGTAACCCTAATAAAAAGTCGTTTTCTGAATTCTTCCCGAACATTTTTAAAACAGCATAAGCCCATTTTTATCTATAACCATACGTGAAAGGCTGGTTTGTTTGCAGATTGGATTTTTGGGCGGTGCGCGAGAGGTTGGCAGACTTGGCATCACGGTTAAGTCAGCTAAGACTCAAGTTGTGCTAGATTACGGTGTTATGTTAGATAACGAACCAGGGTTCCCAAGGCATATCCCACCCAAAGATGTGGATGCATTGATTCTAACCCACAGCCATCTCGACCACTCCGGAGCCTTACCGCTTTTCTACATTAACGATAAAATCCCTCTCTATACAAACAAACTCAATCTTGAACTATCACAGCTCCTCATTAAAGACTTCATCCACCTTTCCAGCTACTACCTCCCCTTTGAATACCTTGAACTCGAAAGCATGATGCAAAACAATCACCACCTTGAATTTGGACAGGAAGAAACTATTGGAGACATGAAAATGAAGCTGGCTAATGCAGGACATACCCCTGGAAGTGCGCAGGTGCTAATTGAAGCAGACAACAAACGCTTCCTATACACAGGCGACTTTAACACTGAAGAAAGCAAACTACTAGCTGGCGCATCAATGGATTACGACAATTTAGACGCAGTCGTCATAGAAAGCACCTATGCAGACGCAAATCATACCGAACGAAAAGAAGTGGAGCGGCAATTTGTAGAGTCCTGCAACGCTGTGGTAGAAGTTGGCGGAACCGTACTGGTGCCTTCTTTTGGTGTAGGGAGAGCACAAGAGATGGCATGCATCTTAACGGCTAGCCACTTTGAATACCCTATAACCATAGATGGCATGGCACGAGAAGCCAGCCGAGTAATAATGAACTACAAAGAATTCCTAAAAGACCCCAAACTATTCATGAACGCCATGCATAGTTGTAATTGGGTAGAAGGTTGGCGAGACCGCAAAAAAGCTCTCGAAAACCCCGGTGTTATTATCTCAACTGCGGGCATGCTTAAAGGTGGACCGGCTGCGTTTTACATATCTAAACTAGGCAAGAAAGCCATAAACGCAGTTTATCTTGTTAGCTACCAAATCCCAGGCACTCCCGGATGTGAACTTATGGAAAAAGGAATTTGTACCATCGATGGAAAAGTAAGAAAAATCAAAGCAGCATACCGACACTTTGATTTCTCAAGCCATTGCGGTGCAAGTAAACTCAAAGAAGCCCTCGCCAAACTCGGAGGCAAACCTAAAGTTTACATGGTACATGGCGCAGAGGGAAATTGTGAGCTATTTGCAAATTGGGCAAGAACAGAACTTGGATTGGAAGCAGTAGCTCCACGAACGGGCGACCAATTCAACATTTAAAAAAAATATGATCGCCTTTATTTAAAAAACCGAGGCGCATTTAGGCGATTTTCAATGGATTTGAGTAAGAAAAAACAAAACTTATTCTGTGAGCGTTGCAATCTACAAACAACAAGCACCGAACCCAAACAGGAGAAAGCCAAGTGACTCAACAACAAGGTAAACCTAAACCAAGCGAACAGGACAGATTCAAATTTGAATTCGTTTACATCCTACCAATACTGGCAAGCATACTTTTTGGGTTAGTCTGCGCATTTGCATTATTGCCTCAAACCGTACCTCCCACGCAGGTCACGCCCATCTCGCCAGGGACCCCAGGTGCTGATTGGGGAAACGCGGTCTACTTTTTAGTACTCATAGCAATTAGCGCAACTTTATTCTATATTCTACTCAAGCGGAATAGTAAGCGAATAATCAAAGGTCTAATAATTTTTGCACTAACTACAGCCGCACTGCTGCTTTCAATAGTTTATTTAATCGCTCTGTCAGAATACTTTCCAATCATAGGGAATTGGCTAATTATCATTCCGCTTTCTCTTTTCTTTACAGCAACCTTTGATTTAGCAATTTTCCGTTTAGGCAACGTTCCCCGCAACGCTGCCGTTATAATAATGGGTGGGGCGTTAGGTATGTTCTTTGGCTACAACATCGCAGGGATCTCGCTGTGGAGCGCCGTTTTAATTTTGATTTTCTTGGCTATCTACGACGTGTTTGCTGTTTATAAGGGACCGGTGGGTAAAATTGCTCAATCCTCTGGACTTGACCAGCTGCAGGGTTTAAGTTTTTCATTCAAGGAAATACAAATGGGGCTAGGGGACTTGGTATTTTATTCAATGCTCACAGGCGCCATGATATTTGGATTTCCAAATTCACTTTATCCAGTGATTGCATCAATATTTGGCATCATGACAGGCTCTGTATTAACACTTTATATGCTTGAAAAAAGAGGCATCTTTCCGGGTTTACCTTTTCCAATCATAATGGGCTTGGCCGCAGGTTTCTTAACCGCTTTATCAGTAGGTCTCTCAATTCCAGGAATATAATAGATAATTTTGGCTCCTTACAAGAGGATAAAGGTTAAAGCTATAGGATAACTCACTAAATACTATGTTTTCCAAGCCAAAATCCACAGTTGCAATTGTTCGAGGTGAACGTGGACATGAACCAGTGTTTGAAGCACTGGATTTAATAGACTACCAGTCTGCCCTCGCTGGCTTCCGCAAAGTCCTAATAAAAGTCAACTTTATAACAACCATGACCTGGGATACTGGCGCTACAACAGATCCCCTTATGGTTGAAGCAATTATTCTACGACTCCAAAAACTACCTGTAGAGATCTTTGTCGTGGAATCTGACGCAACCATGACTAATGCCGATAAAGCATTTGAAGCCACGGGTATGGCTGAAATGTGCCAACGCAACGGCGTCAAAACTCTTAACCTAAGGCATATAGAAGACAAAGTTAAAATTACCATTCCCAACGGCGACGCCCTCAAAGAAATCACTGTTCCCCGTATAGCTACCGAATCAGCCATTATTAGTGCCGCCAAAATGAAAACCCACATGGCAACAAAAGTGACATTGGGCATGAAGAACATGTTTGGAATGCTTCCCGACAAACTCAAATTCAAGTATCATACCAAAGGCATAAGTAAAGTCATTGTTGACATTAATACAGTTCTAAAACCTCACCTGACAGTTGTGGATGGATTCGTTGCGATGGAAGGACGGGGACCTACTGATGGAAAGCCCGTTAAGATGAATTTAATAATAGCAGGTAAAGATCCCGTCTCCACCGACGCCACATGCGCCAGAGTTATGGGGTTTAACCCTCATGAAATCAGCCATATTAGAGGCGCTTACCAAAAAGAAGTCGGTGAAATAGATAATATCGAAATTTTGGGTTCAAGCATAGATGAGGTTAAACGGGAATTTTTGAGAAAATAGCTGGGAGATAGCAGCTCTCATCTAAACTGAATTTTAATCTAAAAAAATAATCGACAGTAGCAGTAATAAAAACCAGCGAATCTAAAACTAGTTTAGGTGATAAGCTTCTTCGCCATGCTGGCTCAAATCTAATCCTTCATCTTCTTCCTGTGGGCTCACGCGAAGAGGCGAGAAAATATCCACCAGCTTTAGGAGAAGATAAGACCCAAAGAAAGCGAAGGCTGCGACAACCAGAACTGCCAGAACCTGAATACCTAGCTGAACAGGGTTGCCATAGAAAAGACCCTGAACTACAGGGTTAACTGCAGCAGTTGCAAACAAACCCACCGCTACCGCACCAATAATACCGCCAACTCCATGACAAGCAAATACATCTAAGGTATCATCGATTCGAGAGCGCCCCGCTCGCCAGTTAGCGACTAAATTTGAAATTATCCCTGCGGCCAAACCGATCAGGACAGCCGCAGTAAAGTTTACGTAGCCCGCAGCCGCAGTAACCGCTGCCATACCCGAAACCGCCCCAACAGAGATGCCAATAGCGGAGGGTTTGCCTTTTATTACCCAATCAAGAAGCATCCAACTTACCGCAGCTGCCGCGGCCGCCAAATTGGTAGCGATAACAGCTGAAACAGCGATATTATCAGCGGCCAAAGCACTACCGCCATTAAAGCCAAACCAACCAAACCATAGAAGCCCTGCACCAAGTATGACGTAGGGTATGTTGGTAGGTTTGAATTCAGTTCCCATTGCAGGCATTTTACTGTTGTTAACTTTACGGTCAAGTGCTTTGAGTTGGTCTTTCCAGTAAATACATCCTTGCCTTCTTCCAACAATTAGAGCCGCCGCCAAGGCGGAGAGACCAGCAGCTACATGAACAACTATCCCCCCGGCAAAATCCCATGCACCTAAAACATGCAGCCAACCGTCAGCGTTCCATACCCAATGTGCAATGGGGGAGTAAACGAAGGTTGACCAGAGAATAACAAATATCAGCAGGGATTTAAACCGTATGCGTTCAGCGCACGCACCGATAATTAGAGCAGGTGTGATAGCGGCGAACTTTAGCTGGAAAGCGAAAAACAATACTTCAGGGATGGCGGGAGCATAGGTTACGTTTATGTGGTCTATTGTTAAACCGTTTAATCCCACCAGAGAAAGGTTGCCTATGATACCGTTTAGACTGGGACCAAAAACTAGACTGTAGCCCCAAAAAAACCATATCAAACTAACGACGGCAAAGATAATAATGCACTGGACGAGTGTAGAGACGAGATTTTTTCTGCGGACTAACCCACCATAGAAGAAGGCCAAGGCAGGAGTCATTAACATAACCATTGCGGTTGACATAAGAAGCCATGCGATGTCCGCTGCGTTCTCCATCTGCTTCCCTATTTTAATGCGTATTTATTCCTCTGGTTTATTCAAACAAATATATAAACGATACATTCGCATCGATTAAATAGCTATTTTTTGATAAACGTTCAAAATACTAAAATTGCCGATACATACACTCAAACAAATATCGATTCTAAAGCTTATAACAATAAAATTGTCCAAAAAAACACTAAAAATGCCAACATGTTTATAATACGGGCAGCAGTCCAAATAAATTAACCAAAAGAAATGGTTTGTTGAGACTCGGCAGATAGGAGAGTTCCAAATGCAAACACGAATGATGAACTATGGCTTTATTCATCAGAGTAATTGCCAAAGTCTTTTCAACCCATATTTCTCTCGGTTTAAAACTAAAAAAAGGGAAGTAAGGTTTTAGATTGGTTGTTTTATGGTCGTTTTCTTAGCAGCAGAATGGTTAAGGCAAAACCTATAACCATGGCAATTATAAGACCTGCGATTGCTGGGACAAAGTAGGTGTCAGCAGTAGAGTTAGGTTGGGCTGTTGCTTGGGGTGTGTCATTTGCTGCAGGATCAGCTACGAAAGTTGTTTCTGCGTATGATGGCCAGTATGATTTAGTGCCTGCAAATGTTGCGAAGACCGTGTAGGAGCCTTCAATATCTGGTTGCCATGTGTAGCTAAACATGCCTGTAGAGTCGCTTATAGCAGTACCAAGGTTTCTATAGTTGCCATTTGCATCAATGACATCGATTGAGACTTCAACGCCTGAAATGTCCAAATGAAGAGGTGTTTGCATGTAAACGTATTCCATCCATGTAGTCATGCTATCGTCGGAGACAGCAGCGACACCGTTTGGAAAACGAGCAGCGATTGAGGTTTGGGTTGTGCCAGCAGAGACATCAAGCACTGATCCTCGAATTACAATTGACTTACCTGTTTCAACGCCAACGTTTGGTGCAGTGACAGTAGTTGAGCTTGGACCCTTGCCGATACTGTATATTTGACCGTCGTAGGTGTTAAACATCGCAATTACGCCATCAGCAATAATTGGAGTTGAACCCCATTCTGTTCCGCGGATGGTTATGTCAAAGACTTTTTCGCCGGTTTCTAGGTCAACAGCAGTGAATGGTGCACCGAGTGGAAGTGGATCAACTGGTGAGTGCTCAGTGTGTTCGAGGTATATTTTGCCGTCAGCGATGAATGCAATTCGTAGTGGCCAGTTGTTGCCCCAGAGGATTTGGTTGTGGGTGTCAACAATATCATATCTCCATTTAAGATTGCCTGTTTGTATATCATAAGCGTATAATGTTCCGCCCCAGTTGCCCGTGTAGAGTGTGCCATTGTATATGACATCCCAACGGTTTCCTGAAGCGTAGCCGAATTGGTCTTGGTAATTCTGCGAGGCGGATGGTCCCCATACTTTTTGACCTGTGCTTAGGTCGAAGACCCAAACCTGTGTTGTTTCTTGAGAAGCGATGCTAAAAGCGTTGTCTTCTGGGCTTGCATCTTCAATGCTCATGTGCGCATTAGGTGGGAATGTGTAGGTGGTGTTGAATAGTATTTGTCCTTCATGTCCTGACTGTAAGCTAATTGCCCACATTGCTGCAGGTGAAGGTGCAGCTGCTCCGCGTTGGAAGTTCGCGCCAAGGATTACACCATCGCGCATTTTGTATGCAGAACCAGGCAAAATTCTTGTCCCGGTTGGTTGTCCTCCGATAGCCTTTACCCATTCAATGCCTAAGCTTCCGTTGAGTACCATTCCATTGTATTGTCTAATCCAGCTGCCTCGAGATGAATCAGTATCATAGTCGCGGGATAATTCGCGTCGAGTTTCTTCGACTACTTTGCTTGAATTCCACCAGGTAAGAGTGTTTTGGTTGAGGTTAATACCGTATGTGTAGATTTCGCCGTTTTCAGCATATACTCGGTTGCTGGAATTGGGTACATCTGTCATACTGTAGACCCATCTTCCTGTTAGTGGGTCAAATGCATGCCATGTACTTCCATCAACTGCCCAGAGATATGCATAGACACTGTGCTGGTTAAAGCCATCAAAGTAAAATACTTGTCCAAAAGCGAGTCTGTGTACATTGCCTTCGGAATCAGTTAATTGTCTTTCCCAGAGAAGTTCGCCGGATTTTAAGTCTACTGCTTTGACTGTTTGTTCCAGTGCATCAGTTCCGTCGCTTTGATAGATGTTGTAGAATAGTATTCCTTGGATTATTACAGGTCCTCCATTGCCAGAGTTGTGTCCCCATCTGCCTTCATAAGCGTCTCCAATGTCATAACTGTGTGGACCAACTTCTACGCCGCCGGCTAGTCCGCCGAGAACGAGGGGTTCAGTCCATAGTATGTGACCGGTTTCGGGTCCTGTGGTATATGGCGCGATCGATGAGGATGGAGCGAAATCAGTTCCTCGTCTATATGCGAGCCAGTTGCCTGCAATGTCATTCCATGCCCAGAATTGGGAATTAATTGGGCGTGACCAGTATTCGGAAGGGAGCGGATATTGTTGATGTACAGAGGTAGGTTCTTCCTGTACAACTAATGTTAAAGGTGGACTAATACTTGCTTGCATTGTTGTATTTTCTGGTGTACCGTATGCTGCAGTTGTTAGTTTTTGTTCAGGGAAGAAGGTTTGCAGAGTATAGTTGCCCACTTCGGTAGGAATTAAGACTGTACCTGTTCCACCGGTTGGGTCAGTGGTGAATGGTCCCAAGGTCTCGTTGTGCCCATCTGGGTGAGTAACTACTACGGTCATACCTACCCAACCCACTTGTGGCCAAGCGGTTGGGTGAGAAATGCCTAAGTGTAGCAGTGTTTCTTGACCGATTCCTACGGGGTTTGGTGTTGCGCCGATGTAAGCGTAGGTTACTCCTTCGTTATCTGCACTTGCAGTCTGCATGCCGACTATTGGTATTGCTATTGCTATTGTCAGTATAATTGCCATTATCTTAGCTATTGTTTTGTTGTTTATCAAGTTCTTTTCTCCTATTTTTATAATAATACACCATATTGAATTAGTGTATGCCGCTTTTATACGAAATTAATCTATTTAAAACTTATCTAAAAGTCATCATAGGGAAACTAATTAAATTAAAAGCAAAACTACAAACTGTATCAAGACTAAAACAAAAAAATAAAAAAAGGAAGTGAAGCTTAACTATCAGTCAAGCTGGTAGGCTTCTTCGCCGTGCTCGCTTAGGTCTAATCCTGCATCTTCAGCTTTGGCACTCACACGCAGTGGAGAGAATATGTTCACAACCTTCAGCAGGGCATACGAGCCGAAAAAAGCAAACGGAACAACCACTGCAAGAGCTTCAAGCTGTGCAATGAATTGACCAACGTTCCCGAAGATCAAGCCGTTGACCCCGCCGATCGCAGCAGAAGCAAAGATACCTGTGGCAATTGAACCCCAAAGACCACCAATGCCATGACATGCAAATACATCAAGTGAGTCGTCGATTCGTGATCTGCCAGCCCGCCAGTTAGCTACTAAGTTTGAGATGACTCCGGCTGATAAACCGATAATCATCGCAGCTGGAACACTGACAAAGCCCGCTGCTGGCGTAATTGCAACTAAACCAACTACAGCACCGATTGCCACACCGACTGCGGAAGGTTTGCCTTTGATTACCCAGTCCGCGATCATCCAGCTGACTGCTGCTCCTGCAGCTGCAAGGTTTGTAGTGACTAGTGCTGATGCAGCTAAGTCGTTTGCGGCAAGGGAACTACCTGCGTTGAATCCGAACCAGCCGAACCACAGCAATGCGGCCCCCAACAAGACATATGGGATGTTTGTTGGTTTGAAAGCTGGCGGGGGCGCATCTAGCTTTACCATGTGGGTTTTCCATGGAATTGAACTGCCTCCGGAAGTTGGACAACTTTCACTTTGTCTTCTACCTACGACTAGTGCTGCTGCAAGCGCAGATATTCCTGCTGCAACGTGCACAACGATTCCTCCTGCAAAGTCAATGGCCCCTATGCCTTTGAGCCACCCATCGGGGTTCCATACCCAATGTGCGATTGGAACGTAGATGATAGTAGACCAAAGCACCATAAAGATGAGCAACGACTTAAAGCGTATACGTTCTGCACATGCACCGATAATCAAAGCAGGAGTGATAGCGGCGAACTTAAGCTGAAACGCAAAGAATAACAGTTCAGGAATTTCTGGTGCGAGTGAAGTGTTAACGAAGCTTATGCTCAGGTTTCCCATCCCCAGTAATCCTGGACTGAAACCTATGACTCCACCGATGGATTCGCCAAAAACTAGACTGTATCCCCAGAGAGCCCAGACTATGCTTATGACTGCAAAAATGACAAAGCATTGCACAATAGTTGATATAAGGTTCTTTTTGCGGACTAATCCTCCATAAAAAAATCCTAACGCGGGAGTCATTAACATGACTAAAGCTGTTGCAGTTATTATCCAAGCTATATCTCCTGACGCCATTTTACATATTCCTCTCGACATTTGTTTATTTTTTTCTTTATTATCTGTGCAATTACAACATTCTACTATTTAAAACTATCCATTTGGTTGTTTCACAATCAAATTACTAAATAAACATCCAAATTTTTGTTCAAAAGCAAGGCAATTATCCAAAATAAACTAAACATCAAAGCTAAAAATAAAAAGATATTCAAAAAGTAACTAAAAAAATAAACAATCAATCATTAACAAAGAAAACAAAAAAACATAACGCTTTCACCAGTCAATATGTGAATTACAACAGCTCAGACAATCAATAATTATGAAAACTTCAATTAAAATAACCTTCCTCACATAGTAACAGCTCTATAAAACAAATTTTCATTTTCGCTTCCTCAGCAAAAAACCTTATAAAACAACAGCGCTTCATTGCCCCAATAGGCAATCCAAATGAAGTTCGGCACACTTACATTCCAACCACAAAAACCAGAAGGTTTTGACTTCCACGTTTTCCGGGTCAAACCCGAAACAGGTCTAAGACTAAAGCCAGTTTCAGACATGTACAGCAACATCGCTGTCTTTGCAGATACACAAACTGGCCAAACTCACCCGGACTGGATTTCACAATCCCCGCTAGGGCCAGCCAAATTTGGAAACAACAATTTTAATATTTACTGGAGCGTTCTCTGTGCAACCCAACCTGACTACCGCGAAGAACAACTCAAATATATGGCCGAAGTCGATAGGCAATCACAAGGTATCTGTCTAAACAGTCAATACTTCGCCGAGCACGGACATTGCACCTGCCCTAGATGTACACAACGTTACCAAAAAAGCGGCTTAAGCTGGATTGAGTGGCGTCGAAAAGAAGTCACCGATTACATTGCCCAGATCCGTGACGTTGTTAAAAAGGAACTTATTTTGAGCCTCCAGCCCGACCCAGTTAGTTCACTTGAACGTTATGGTGTGGATTTTGAAGACTCAGCCAAATACGCCGACGCTTTTAACGTGGTCATGTTTAGCAAAAATTACGCTACACCATGGTATTGGGAAATGCTGACCCGAGGCTTCAAGAAACTGCTCAAAAAACCATTCTACATAAGCCTCTATGTTTACGGTCCAGGCGACATCCCTCAAGATGTACCCACCCCCGCCGAGTTACTCACTGTCACTGTCCGCTGCGGACGCGTTGGAGGCGTAAATGGCTTTCTCTACCTGATTGATGGAAAAAAAGAAATGCTTGATTTTCAGAAAGCAGCTGTCGAGAAAACTGAATTGCGACAAAAACTGAGAAGCTTCGGCGGGCAACCTGTACAAGAGTTCCTTGATAGGGTTGAAAACTGGCAAAAAGTGGTAAAGTAACCTTAAGCCCTCATGTTTCTATCTTCCCATCATCTCTGAGAGGTAAAGAAGCATAGAAATTTTTTAGCTATTTTTTTTAAAAGCCATTTTTGGTTTTCAATCAGTTAACCTTTGTAGTCATTTTTGATTAAGAATCTTAACTACAAAAGAAAAAAGGAAGGGAAAGGAGAGAGATATTTAGGATCGTTTTCTCATAAGCAAAGCGAGCATTGCGCCGACGATAATTACTGTTATGATTATTGCCACGCCAATGGGGACAATGTATGTGTCAGCCATTGAGACTAATGCCTCTGTCGGTATAGCTGTTGGTTCCGCGCTGGGATCAACGGAAACTGCTGTCGTTGCGTGTGAAGGCCAATACGAATTAGAGCCTGCGAAAGTAGCAATTATCGTGTACTTACCTGGAATGTCTGCAGGTGGAATCCATCTAAAGCTGTAGGTACCACTTGTATCGCTTGTTGTGTCACCAAGATGAATGAAGTTGCCGTTGGGATCAATGGAATCTATAGATACTGGAACTCCTGAAGCATTTATAGGTTGATCAAACTGCATGTATATGTACCTCATCCATTCATCCATGGATTCGTCAGATATGGCGGGTGTTCCTTTAGCACCTGGTGATTGGTCTGTAACGGTTCCCCTGATAATAGCTGAGGAGCCTGAGGGAATGCCGATATCGGGTCCGATAACAGTTGTAGCGCTTTCGCCTTTACCTACAGAATAGATTAATCCGTCATAGGAATTCCAAGTTGCGATGATACTGTCGCCAATTATTCCGTTGCCACCCCAACTGCTTCCACGCAATGGGATGTCCCAAATTTTTGAGCCATTAACGACGTCAAGGCAAACAAAGGGTGCGCCTCTTGGTAAAGGATTTACAGGGGAGTGTTCGCTGTGTGACAGATAGATTTTGTCTCCTGCGACAAAACAGACCTGTAGAGGCCAATCAGTGCTCCATAGAATTTCGTTGTAAGGATCTTTTGCTTCATAGGTCCAGAGAGGGTTTCCGTTTGTAACATTATAGCAGTATACTATGCCACCATACCCAGTAGAGAAAAGTCTTCCGTCAACGATGCAACCTGACATACCATAGACTTGTAGTTGTGTCTGGGGTTCAGTTGGACCCCAAATTATCTGACCATTATCCATGTTGAATCCATAGATTTGCCGTTTCTCTTTGATTTCAAGCGTGAAAACTTTGTCAGGTAAACTCGAATCGCCAAAGCTAACCGTTAAGTCTCCTGCAGGTGGTGTCCAAGTAGTATTGAATAATGTCGGTAGCGTGTTGGTGGTTGAATCAAGACTGAAAGCCCATAAACTGATGGGTTTATCGCCCATGCCTGCCCATGCTTCAGCAGTCGAACCTATTACTCTGTCATCGAGAACCGCGCTAATACCGCCTGGTAAATTACCTGCGCCAGCAGTGAGTGTTTTGTTCCAGTCGTATCCTCGGTTTCCGTCAAAGGTTTGCTGTGTGTTAGCTGCTGAACCCCAACTACCACCACTCATATCTCCTGAGGGGTGCAATCCGATAACTGCAGTTGTTGAGTTCCATTTGGCGACCCATCCGTGCACCAAATCGATATTGTAAATGATAAATTCACCGTTTGGACCTGTTTGCAAGGTGCTTGCGCCAAACATTGCGCCTGCTGATGGAATGTTGCTAATGCTAAATTCGTATTCACCTGTTAATGGATCATACGCATTCCAAGTTGTGACTGAAGAAAAGGTTGCGAAATCAAATTCAGATGTCGATGTATAGATGTATGAGAAAACTCCGTGCATATTCCATGCGTCCCAATAGAGTGTTTGACCAAAAGCTAATCGACTGTTGTTCTTGAACCAGACTTCTTCACCGGTTCTAAGATCTACGCAAAAGATACCTTGCTGTGCCCAGCCGCCGCTAAAACCTTGTGCGTACCTGTTGTAGTATAATCTACCGTCAAGGATAACAGAGTTTGCGAATTTTCCTTCGTAGGCATCGCCTGTTTCATGTCCATGATCATCATTGAATCCTCCAGAAAGACCTCCAAGGTTTAATGGTTTAGTCCAAAGTATATGTGAACTCTCGGGGGCGAAGTCATTATCGATTGCGTTTTTGTTAACCGGGATCTGGAGCCAGTTGGCTGAGATTGTATTCCAAGTATAATGTTCGGAATCTATTGGCCGTGTCCAGTATTCTGTTGGAAGCGCATTAAACGGATAGCTAGGAGCTGGTTCATCAGTAACGACTAGCGTTACTACTTCACTATCGCTTGCTTTATAGAATATGTTGCCGCTGATCTGAGGGTCGAACATAGAAGGCATAGACCAGTTGAACCATTGCGCTGGAAAGTGAGTTTGGAAGGTATAATTACCTATTTGGTCAGGGACAAAGACTGTGCCTGTTGAGCCTGTTGCATCAGTTTTAAAGGGGCCAAGGGTTTCGATTATTCCGTCGGGTTTGGTTACGGTAACAGTTAAGCCTTTCCAACTTTGAGATTCATTCTCCAAATAATCGGTGATACCTATCCATAATAGTACTTCTTGATTTATTCCTACAGGATTTGGCATAAGACCGCATACAGCGTATGTTGCTTTTGTTTTAGTTGTTGTCTGGGAATTTGAGGTTGGTAAAGCAAACATTGAGACAAGAAAAACTGCTATTAAGAGCAGTGACAATGCCGCTGTCGTTTTTTTGTTTATTGTTTTCATCTTTTTTTTCCTAAAAGTATATGCGCTTTGCGAGCGCATACTTGCCCTTATCAACCTTTTTTTAATTTAAGATTTGCATACATTTTAATGTATATTTTTTTAATTTTAATGTGAAAAAATCGCATAAAAATGGCTAATTTTTATGGTTAAAAAATCAGTGAAATTAAAGCCTAAACTCAACTTTTTGGCAATATTTTTTTAAAATTTCACCGAACTCACGGATTTCGTCGGGCGAGTAAGGCTTTAGTGTTTGATAACGTTTGTCCAGTGTGCTCTCAGGGATAAACTGTTGAAGAACATGTAGCTTTGCATCTCTAACCATCTCGCCCATCGCATCAATGTCTTGCTTAGTAACTATTTCAGGAGCAACTGTTGTACGAAATTCATATTTGACGTTACCTGTCCGGAGCAGTTCAACCGAACTCCTCAAATCAGCATTGCTGTCTTGACCTAAAAGGGAATATTTTTCGGGGCTAGTCTTAATGTCCATGGCTACATAATCGACTTTGTCGAGACATTCTTCTAGCGTAACTGGGAAGAAGCCGTTTGTGTCTAGCTTAACTTGAAAGCCTCGTTCTTTGAGTTTTGTGATGAACCGAGGCAGCTCCTTGTGCATACACGGTTCGCCACCAGTGATGACTACGGAGTCAACGTATTTTTTGCGACTCTCTAAAATTGAGAGGGCAGCACCTTCTTGAAGAAAAGGAGGTTGGGGGTTTGTAGCGATTTTCCAATTATGGCAGTAGGGGCAACGGAGGTTGCAGCCTGGAGTGAACAGCACTGAAGCTATGTGATCAGGATAGTCGAGGAGGCTTGTTTTTTGTAATCCACTAAACTTCACTTTTAGTCTTCACCTATACTGATAGGGGTGCAGATGCCATCACGGATGAGCGGTCAAAGGTTTTACGTATAGCGAATTCAGATTGTTTACCGTCGTTCCATTGATCAACCGGACGCAAGTAACCAACTACTCGCGAGTACACTTCACATCGTGTTCCACAGGTTGGACAGTTTTTGTGTTCCCCGTTTGTATAGCCATGGGTTGGGCATATGCTAAAGGTCGGGCTCAGCGTGAAGTAAGGCAGATGCGAGTTCCAACTGACTTTTTTGATAAGTTCCGCTGCGGATTTCCATGAGTTGAGGCGTTCACCGAGGAAAATATGGAAAACCGTCCCGCCTGTATAGAGTGTCTGCAGAGTTTCTTGATGCTCCAGAGCTTCGAAGAGATCACCTGAGAAATCCACAGGCAACTGTGAGGAGTTTGTGTAGAAGGGTTCAGCATGTTCTGCAACCATATGTTTTTGATTGGCAAAGATAATGTCGCGGTATCGTTTCTTGTCTAAACGTGCAAGCCGATAAGAGGTACCCTCGGCAGGGGTTGCTTCAAGGTTGTATATGCTGCCTGTTTCCTCTTGGTAATCCGCTAAGCGTTTACGCATAAACGTAAGCATCTTAACTGCAAAGGCTTGTCCATCATGTGAGGCAATGTTTTGTCCAAGCAAATTCAGTATGGCTTCGTTAACTCCGACTATTCCTATAGTGGAGAAGTGGTTTTTCCAGAATTTATCATAACCATCTTTAATATGACGCAGATAACGACGAGAATAGGGGTACAATCCGCTTTCCGTGAAGGATTCAAGCACCTTTCGCTTCAGTTCTAGGCTAGCTTTGGCGGTCTCCATCAACGTTTCAAGGCGTTCAAAGAATTCGTCTTCATTTTTGGAGAGGTATCCTATACGAGGAAGGTTTAGAGTGACAACTCCAATGCTGCCGGTAAGGGGATTAGCGCCAAAGAATCCACCGCCGCGTTTGCGCAGTTCACGGTTATCGATACGAAGGCGGCAGCACATACTGCGGACGTCTTCGGGTTTCATGTCACTGTTAACAAAGTTGCTGAAGTATGGAACACCATATTTGGCGGTGACTTCAAAGATTGCCTGCGAAACAGGCGAGTCCCAGTCGAAGTCTTTGGTTATGTTGTATGTGGGGATGGGGAAGGTGAATACTCTGCCTTTGGAATCGCCCTGCGCCATGACTTTGGCGAAGGCTGTGTTGAACATATCCATCTCCTTGCTCATGCTACCATAGGTGTCTTGAGTGATTTTGCCATTATAGAGTACAGCTTCATCCTTCATGAAATCAGGCACTGTTAAATCCAACGTGAGGTTGGTGAATGGTGTTTGGAAGCCGACGCGGGTGGGAACGTTCATGTTGAAAAAGAATTCCTGTAGCGCCTGCTCCACATCCCTCTGTGAGAGATTATCGTATTTTATGAAGGGAGCCAAATAAGTGTCAAAGTTGCTAAACGCCTGTGCGCCAGCTGCTTCACCTTGTAGAGTGTAGAAGAAGTTTACCACTTGCCCAAGGGCGGTCCGTAAGTGTTTAGCAGGTTTGCTCTCAATTTTGCCGTGCACACCACCAAAGCCAGATAGTAAAAGGTCGCTTATGTCCCAACCAACACAGTATGGTCCCAAAACGCCGAGATCGTGGATGTGTATGTCGCCTGCGAAGTGAGAAGCAGCAATGCTTTCTGGGTATATACGGGCTATCCAGTATTTAGCAATAACAGCGGATGAGAGATAATTGTTTAAACCCTGAAGCGAATAACTCATGTTACTGTTTTCTTTTACGCGCCAGTCTGCGACCTCAAGGTACTGATCAACCATGTCCGAAGAACTCAGTAACGCTGCGAGTTCACGCATGTCAGTGTGTTGTTTGCGGTAAAGTATGTATGCTTTAGCAGTGGAGGCATGGCTGTTTTCTATTAACTGCTTTTCAACGAGGTCTTGAACTTCCTCAACTGTTGGCACCCCATCGTCGCCGTAGAGTCTCTGCAATTCAGAAACAACTTGGTCACTGACACGCTTTGCTTGCGATTTATCTTTGCCGCCAACTGCTTTTGCGGCTTTCCAAATTGCGATTGTTATGCGTTCTTGATCGAAGGGTTCTAATTTACTATCACGTTTTAGGACAAACTTCATTATTTCTTCACTTCCGAGAGTACTTTCCTGAAATCTTCAGGCTCTTCAAACTGCTTGTAAACCGAAGCAAACCGTATGTAGGCTATGCGGTCGACTTTTTTTAGATGCTTCATGATTAAATCCCCGATTTCCCTTGAAGCGACTTCTTCGGTGCCTTTAGTCATTAGGTCCTGGCGCACTTTATCCGCTAACTCGTTAATTTGGTTCATGTTTACAGGGCGTTTTTCGCAGGATTTTTGCAAACCGCGAATGATTTTGTTAACGTCAAAGCGTTGGAGTTCACCATTTTTTTTGCGGACCATGAGTTCGACCGTTTCGAGGTATTCGTAGGTAGTGTACCGTTTGCCGCAGGTGATGCATTCTTTGCGGCGGCGCGTAGTATTCTCTGGAGAGTCACGCGTTTCAAGGGTTTTTGAATTTTCAGAGTTGCAGTAAGGGCATCTCATAGATTATTCATACTCATGGTCTGCATGTGCATAGTGCCAACAAGCATAACCATACACTACAGTTAGCGCCTATATAAGGTATTTTTACATCAAAACCACAATACAACATTAAATACCAAAGACAACACCATGAAAAATATACAAAAACTGCAACAACAAAAAAAGCAGAAAAAACCCCTTTTCGCAAAAACAGCCTTATCTGAACAAATACACACTTTGATTAAGGCTTGCGCAAATATTATAATAATTAAAGACAAATCACCCGTATTTATTTTAAAATAGAAGTGTCTTATACCAAAAAGCCTGGAGAAAAACTTGAAAATGAATCCAAAGATAGTAAAAGCCCAAACACCTTACGAATACTTGACTCCTGAGAGATGTTATATAGCTGAAAACTACAGTGACCCAAAAGTGTCGATTGCCCGAGCAACTGTAAAACCCGGGGTAACCACCAAAGCCCACCACCTTATAAAAGATGTACAGGAAATCTACATTGTAACAAGCGGAAAAGGAAAGGTCTACATCGGCAACTTAGAACCAACCGAGGTAACTATCGGCGATGTAGTAATTATCCCAGCATTAACATCCCAAAAGGTTACTAACACTGGCAAAGAGGAGTTGGTGTTTTATTGTGTATGTACTCCCCGCTTCACCCAGGAGTGCTATGTTGACGAAGAACCATGACATATATCGACATTGGAAATAGTGATTAATAAGCTCAAGAAGAAAATAGTCTGATGAGGAGAAAGGAGAAGCTTCCTCACAGTTTCTTTCTATCTTAACTTGTTTTCAGGTCATCCATGAATACACTTAGGTCCACAGTCGAAGCACCTGTTTCGTCCTTGAGAGGTTGCTTTGCGGGTGGATTCTGCAGGTAAAAGGGTATGCGTTTGACAAAGCGATCTTGGAACGTAGATTCAAATGGATTTTGATAGAAGACACCTAAGGGGATTTTGTCACCCCACTCCTGGGCTTTCTCCATGCCAGCGACTTTCTTTTTGAAAATCTCGCTTTCTTCATGTACTAGCGGATCGAAGCCTTGATCTTGAAGGTTGTAGAGTCGTGGCTGTGGTTTATTTGTAGCGGAGTCTATACGGTCCATTCCTGCATACCAATCTTTAGTGTTTATGTTGTTGTAGGGTGGGCAGGGCTGCAGGCATTCAACTACTGCTAAACCTTTGTGATTTATTGCCTGAATGATCATGTTTTTTAGGTGAACAATGTCAAATGCATACGAACGTGCTACGAAGGTAAAGCCTGAAATTATGGCGAGTGAAACAATATTGACAGCTTCGTTTATGTTGGGTTTAGGCAACCCTTTGGTTTGCTCTCCAAGGTGAAGCGTTGGCGAAGCCTGACCTTTGGTTAAACCATAAACGCCGTTGTTATGGATAATATAGGCCATATCGATGTTTCTTCTACCAGCATTTACAAAGTGCCCCGCACCTATACCTAAGCCATCTCCATCGCCCCCCACTCCTATTACTTCAAGGTTGGGATTAGCCATCTTAATTCCCATGGCAAAGGGCAAGAGTCTACCATGAAGAGTATGGACGCCATTGACTTTAACAAAGTGAGGGAGTTTGGAGGCATTGCCGACTCCTGAAACCACTACGACGTTATGGGGTTCCAGAGCCATCTCGTCAAGAGCCATCTGCACCGCAGAAACTATACCGTGGTTGCCGCATCCTGGGCACCAATCCACGTACACGTCTGTTTTATATTCTGAGGGTTTATGCGCCATTGTTGAGTACCTGCCTTTCGGCTGCTTTGTCATCTAAAATCGCCTTGAGGGCGTTATAAACTTCAGTAACTGTCATGGGACGCCCAGAATATTTGAGAATGTAGTAATTTGGTTTAATCAGTGCATATTGGGTGATTACGCCTGCGAGCTGGGCATTGTGATTGTCTTCGATGTCAATTATTCTAGTTTTACCCATAAGCGCTTTGTTTAGGTAGGTAGAGGGAAGTGGAAACACCATCCGTACTTGGATGAAACCCAAACTATAACCCTCTTCTTTAAGCTGATTTAACGCTTCGATTATTGCACCCTTAGGCGAACCCCAACTAACAATTATATTCTCTGAGTCTTTATCGCCGTAAACGTTCAATTTGAGCTCAATAGGCACTTCTTTTTGGACCAAATCGAGTTTTCCGATGCGCTTATCCATCATCTTCCGCCGATTTTCAGGTTCCTCGTTAATGTTACCCATTTCATTGTGCTCATCACCGCTATACCACTGAATAGCATTCTTTGTTCCCAAAAATGCTCTAGGAGAAACACCTGATTCGGTAAATTGGAAACGGCTATAAGTTTTGCCTTCAAGGTCTTTTTCATCTACGATTAAGCCGCGGTTAATTTTGACTCCGCTGTAGTCAAAAATAGGATATGTTTGAGAAGAATTCGCCATTCCTTTGTCAAGCAGGTGAATAACTGGCATTTGGTATTTCTCAGCCAAATTAAAAACACCTGCAGCGTCAAAGAAGCATTCTTCTATGTCACCTGACGCAACAATAATTCTTGAGAACTCCCCATGTGCAGCATGCATCGCAAATCGAAGATCTTGCTGGCTATGCCGTGTCGGTTGCCCAGTTGCGGGTCCACCTCGCTGATAAAGTGTGACAACCACTGGAACTTCGTTATTACCTGCCCAGCCCAATCCTTCAGCCATCAAAGAGAAACCAGGTCCAGAGGTACTAGTGGCAGCTCTTGCCCCAGCGAGGCATGCGCCTGACGCTGAGTTAATAGCAGCGATTTCGTCTTCAGTTTGCAGCACAATTATAGCTTCTTGACTACCTTTTGTTGTTTTCAGAATTTCATGGGCCTCCAAGTATTCGCTCTCGTCCGCTGCTGGCGTAATTGGGTAATATGTTTGAACTCTACAACCACCCAAAACTTTACCCATGGCCACTGCTTGGTTTCCTGTTAGGAAAATCCGTGTTTCATTTGTAGGCTGTTTTTCTAGTTTGTGTTTAAAGTTGTTTACGTTGAAGTTTTTTTCTGTGAAATCGTACGCCACATTTACTGCGGTTACATTCATGGCAGCAATTTTTTCGTTGAAGGTTGCTTTGATGGCGTCTTCAACGAGTTTTCGGTCATACTTTAAAAGCGCAAAAGATACGCCGATTGCTAGAACATTAATCATTTTTGATAGTAGGCTAATTTTTTCTATTTTTAGCTTTTCTCCGACTTGCTTTAAAAGTTCCATATATGGAACTGGGAAAATTTGGATATTTTTCTGTTTAGCCCAATTAAGAAAATCATTGATTGTTTCGCCACTAACGTTATTGTTTTTGATAAATTGACGAACGGTGTTTTTGTATTCCTCAGAGAAAGTAATTATGCCTAAAGCGTTTGCATCAAGAAACTGGGAATCCACGATAACGCCGCCTTCATTCACGACTTCACCAACATGCCTAACCACAGTTTCTGCATCAAACGCAGCTAGCAAATTCACGTCACTGATGTTAGCTAAAGTAGGCTGCTTGGAGATTCTTTGGTGGAAATAGCTATGCATTGTTTTGATGTTTGAGTGATATTCTCTTCTACCAAAGACGTAAAGTCCGCCGTATCCGCAGGCTCTTCCAAATATGTTGGATGCTGTATCGACTCCGCTGCCTTGTGGTCCGCCTGCCATCCAGTTTAAACTTTCAATAACCATTTGCCTTCACATCGAAAATGTTTTTGTGGCTATGTGCGCTATTTTTTTTATTTATCCCGCTGTTCAATGGGTGAATTTTTCGGTTTATCGCAATAGGGTTTTTGTTAGCTAAAGTCATTGATCAAAGTTCCTGTTCATATTATCAAGACTGATTTCTTCGCTTCTGCCACAAGTAGTTTTGGGAGTTAAAGGAATTTAAGGTTTCGGAAAACTATTTTTTAAAGGAATAAAAAGTCATCATTTTTTGAGGAGCAAGCAGAATTTAAATTTGATTAAGAAAAAATGACAACGAAGTGTTTTTAATCTGGTTACCCAGAATAGGAATTTAAAAAAAATCGTAAAAGAGCAGGGCTATTCGTTGCCATAACCACGTTCTAGTCTGCCATGGGTTTTGCTGTAGAGATATTCATGCTGTCCCTTGGATTCACTAAATACACTTAGGTGTTTTTGAAGGTCTACCTGCGTAAAAAAAATGCAGTTGCAATATGGACATTTTTGATAGTGTTTCCTGTTTTGCTCGGTCATAGTCTTCCCTAGTGGATGTTGATAAAGATTTTTTTGCCATCCAATTCGGATTGATGCCAATCTGTTTCAATTTCGCTTCGATTAACATGGAGATATACCTTTCGAGCACGAACAAGCCCAGCCATCTCCACAAGATACGGCTGCAACAACCCTACACTCTCGGTATCCAATTCGGAGATATGTACTGATTCCAAAACTTCAGTAGGCACAAAACCCATCTCTTTACGTAGCGCCTGAACTCGACGAGCTAAATCCCTCATGATACCTTCACCTAGCAATGTTTCGTCGCGTTGTCCACTAACAAATACTGTTATGTCATCTTCTTGGCTAAAGACCCAATTTTCGCCGCCAACAAACTCGGGAACTGATATAGTATAATCAGCGGATTTCACGTTTGTTTGCTCCAGAAGCAGAACCTCAAGACTTTTGAGGGCAATAATGATTTTTTCGGGTGCGACCACGAGAATTTTGCTTAGAGGCCAACGTCGCTTAAGTTTGCCTTGCTGACGTGCAGCATAAGAAATTGACACAACTTTGAATAATACATCAAATTTTTCTTCAAGGGTTTTGTCACGGATGTCATTGTTAACCGTTGGCCAAACTGCCAAGTTTACAGATTCAGGCAAACTTGGCTCCAACTTGCGGTATACTTTTTGGTAGAGAGCTTCACTGAGAAATGGTGTAATAGGGTTAAACAACAACGTTACCGTTTTTAAAACATGATGCAGCAAAGCATAGATAGTTTGACGACGTTCAAAGGTTTCTGGGTCATCGGTCCAGAGCTCCTTTCGAACCATGGGCACATAAAGTCGGCTAAGCGTTTCGATGACGAAATCCTCCAAAACCGCCACGGCAGAATTGAATTCACAACACTCTAACTTAGAAGTGTAGTCTTCGATTTTTTCCTGAAGCTTTGAAAGCATCCAGAGATCCGCGGCCTCAACACGTTTCGAACAAAGTGCCCATTTCAAAGTGTATTTAGAAGGCTGGAATTCGTCAAAAGTTGCGTTATCAATAAAAAAGCGATTTAAATGATAAAGCGTTGATAGCACCTGATAGCTTCTACGGTTGAGTTCCTGTAAATCAAAACTCATGAAATCTACAGGTGAACACTTTCGCATCATGTAAAAGCGACAGAGATCCGCACTGTTATTTTCAAGCAGCTTGTTGGTTTCAATTACATTGCCAAGGCTTTTGCTCATTTTTCTGCCTCTTGCATCCTGGGTTAACCCCTGAAATAGAAATGCCTTGTATGGCGACTGGGGTTTCCCCGTTAAGATTACCCATTCAAGCAAAAGTGAGTTTGCCCAACCTCTTGTCTGATCTATGCCCTCGGTTAAGAATGCTGTTGGCACAAACTCCGCAACTTCCTCGTCGGTGAAGCGTGCATATGGGGAAGCTCCGCTGTTATGCCAGGTGTCGAGCACAAAGTCTTCTCGCCGCATGACGCCATCGCATTTTGGGCATTTCAGAGTAATACGGTCTACCCAGGGCTTATGAAGTTCAAAATCTTCCGGAATCGGTTCCTGCGCCAATGAAATCAGTTCTTTTTTGCTTCCCAATAGGCGTTTTTCGCCGCATGTCTCGCACTTCCATATCGGTATCGGAGTTCCCCAGATGCGTTCGCGGCTAATACACCATGGCTTGCCCTCTTTGAGAAAACCTAAGAAGCGGTTTTTAGGTTCATCATAATAGTAGTTGACTTGCTCGGCTGACTGGAGCACTTTCTTGTTGATTTTGTCCGTGCGTAGGAAGTATTCTTTTCGTGCAATCCAAACCAGTTTGTGATGGCTTCGCCAACAGGTTGGGTACTCATGTTTGATTTTTTTAATTTTGACAAAGGAGTTGCGGTTGCGCAATTCCTCAACCACAAGCATGTCCGCATCCCTAGCGAAAACGCCGGTGAATAATCCAGCGTCATCTGTGAATTTGACTTCGTCATCATATGGAGCAAAGATTGGCACTCCTCTGCGCTGGGCTGCCCAGAAGTCGTCTTCGCCGTTGCCCGGGGAAAGATGCACAATACCTGTGGCTGTGTCTACATCCACGAAGTCTTCACCGATGACGTGATGGACAAGTGGATGCTTAGTTTCAAGTTCTGCTTGCTTTGGGATCATATCTTTGAGGGGGTAATCATAAGCTGTTCCTTCAAGACTTTTCCCTGTCATAGTTTGGGTAATTTGGTAGTTTTGAATTTCCATTTCAGCCATTAGTGGTTCCACGCGTTGACGAACCATTATCCAAATTTCGTCTCCGACTTTGACCTTAACGTATTCGGCGTTTGGCTGAACCGCAAGCATTGTGTCGGTAATAACTGTAAAGGGCATTGTTGTCCAGACAAGGAAAAACTCGTTCATAGTACCGGACACTTTGAATTTGAAATATAATGAGGGATCTTCGATCTCCTTGTAGCTTCCTTCGTAGCCAACTTCGGCGCTACTAAGGCTGGTTTGGCAGCCTGGACAGTATGCTACAACATAATGCCCTTCTTCGAGAAGCTCCTGTTCCCAAGCGCGTTTTAGGATTTGCCATTCTCGTTCGATGTAACTGTCCTTGTAGGTCCAATACGCTTTCTCTTGGTTTATAGCGATCCCTAGTTTACTGTCAGCGGTAAGCCACATCACATGATATCGCATAATTGCTTTTTTGCATTCTTCTATGAAACGTTCCATGCCATATTTTTCGATGGATTCCCTCTTGTTGCGTACACCTAAAAGTTTCTCGACTTCCAATTCCACAGGCAAGCCTTGACAATCCCAACCTGCCCAAAAAGGCATGTAGTAACCTTCCATAGTTTTCCAACGGTAACGGATATCCTTCATAATGCGTCCACGAGCGTGTCCAATATGAGGGATACCATTGAGGGTGGGTGGACCTTCAACATATCCGAGTGTGCCTTTAATGGTTGATGAATTTTGAATCTGCTCGAGTTTTTCACGTATAATGTTTTCAGTCCAGAATTCGCGGATTTCTTTTTCAAGTTCAAGCGGGGTGTAATTTGGTGGCAGATTCTGGTTTTGCTCAGCTATGGCGGGGGCAGTCAAATTTATTACCGTAAGGCAAAATATGCGTAGAGACTATATAAAAGTAACAACCCCAAAAAAAGCCAATATCGCATAAACAAAGCGCGATTTCTATTTGACAAATTCAGTATTATGAATGGCATTAAGACCTAAATTAAATTGCTCGAGGTGTAAGATTTACTTCCACGTTTAAGTTCCACAATAAAAACCACCTGGAGTATTGGAGTTTGATGGATCCGCCGGGGGCATACTCAAACAGGTTCAAAACCAGACCCAAATTAAGCTGATCCGAACAGCCTTTTGTATAGATATCCAATAACTACTCCTGCAAAGAGAAACCTTGGTATGTTAAACGTACGCGATGGAGGAAGATATGCAAGGCATCATTCGTAAGGCTTGCTGCAAATCCGAGCAAGGGAAAGACAATGCCCATAGCGACGAAGCTTAGTATCACGACCTCCCAAGAGTTGATTACGTTTTGCGCCAAAGATAGAAAGCTAAAGCTATTATGACAAGTTTCCATGCTGACCAGATTAGCCAAGCAACGTTTGGCTCAAAAATAACCCCCAGCGCAAGCACACGATTCACTACCGAAACTGCAATAACCAGAAGCGGTGCCCACTTTAATTTACTTAACAACCCAAAAACAGAAACAGCGTAAACCACCGCGTAGCCTAAAAGAATGGCGCTTGTTATCATAACGGCACCATTTTGTCCCGAAAAACTTGCAATCAAACCGCCGTATACTGACAACTCTCCTAAGGAAGGGTCCGACAGAAAAAACGCCGCAGCTAAAACGTCCCCAGCAATGTTGAGTATGACCAGAACTATCAGAATTTTGGTAATTAAGCTAGCATAATTTGGCTTTGAAGCTTTGGCGCCCATGACTTGCCTTTATGGCTTTTTCCTTTATTTAACACTTGTCTCCGAGCCACTACACGCCTCATCATAAAAAAAAGATGACTCCTGGTACGCTGGGGTTTTTTACCCTTGTGGCAAGTACAAGGGAGTTGAAAACTGCAATATAGGTGGTATCTTGAATTTAGTTAGTGCTTGTCTGATTGGCGTAAACTCTCTGATCCGTACAGCTTTTTGTATAGATAGCAAAATGACTATTCCAAGAGCAAGAATCCTTGGAATGTTCATTACTGTGTCGACTAAAAGGTAGACATAGGCATTGCTTGGATTGCCAAAAGTTGAAAGGACTTCGATAACGACTATGGCGGCGATGCTTAGAATCACAGATTTTAGAATTGGATTATTTGTCGGAATCTTTTCAAAGAAACGAAGCAAGAAAAAGCTGACTAAACAGCTATGATCAGACCACAACCAAAGCTTAAACCAGAGCCAGTGGAAGAGAAGAAATTAACGACTATAACGCATCTGATTTAGTTGATGAATATTTTAAGACGCAATGCGACACTTTCACTCTAGAAAGTTGGGATATGTTTTTTGATACTTACATTTTACCGACATTAAGAAATCATCTTCTAAAAGAAAAGTCAGAGTTGGCACAACAAATGGGAAATAATCAACCTTGACAGAAAAGAAAACTGTTCCACCACTCAGAGTCTACTGATGATCTTTTGTTTTGTTTTCTCTTGCGCCATAAATTCCAATTTGCCACATTTAGGACAAACATAAACAATTACTGGAAGCAGTTCTTCAGATATTTCTCCAAACTCACCTATTCCAAACGAAACCCTTTGTAAACCCTTCCCAACCTCCAGCGCGCAAGTTCATTTTTGTGTTAAGCATTTTAGAATTGCACAAAGAACATCTCAGAATCCGGATTTTATTATCCTCAAAATTTTCTACCAAGTTGTTTTTTTGTGGCGCGTTTTTGTTTTCACCTAGGAAATTGCAGCTTATTTCGCAGCCTTGATAGCGTGAACAGAGGTAACAACATGCTTGCTCGTTATCGTTGTTGCAATTAATTTTTCTAACTTCCTTTGCCTCATAATTAGCTGATAACAGAAGGGCAGTTGCGATCCTTGGAAATCGCATTCAATTTTAAAGACCATTCAAACCCCTAACAAATACAATATGTTAGTGTTCCCTTTCAAACTTACTGACGACTCTAAACTAAAAAACGCGGAAAAATTGGTATAGATTAACTTAATTTCCTAAAAAATTTTAATACTAAAAGCAATCATAAACCGGAAGGGGTTAATCCTGTGACTTTACCAGTCTTTACCTATGGAACTTAAATTTTCTGCCTACTCTTAGTGACTCTATTTAATATCGTCGATTGGACAACATTATTGTCCTTGAATCTAGATTAAATTCTGCTCTAACCCAATATCATCCTTGAAAATTAATTGTAAAAACAACTCATTCTTTTTGGTTAATAGAGCTACAAGAGAACCATATACAAGTAAATGTAGCGTATTGAGCTTTTCTTGACCGATGACTTGAGCACCTACAAACTTATCATAGAGTATAGAAATACACGGTCTATTACTCACTAATTCAGAACTATGGTTTTTTTCGGGATTATATTGAAAAATATCAATTTTTGAATTCTCAAACTTCATTAATATTCGAATCCCGCTTTGATGTTGAATGTGTCCGCCTAGATATTCTCCTTCATTCTGCGATTGATTGGATAGCGGTATATCAAACATGTGTTGTTTAGTTGCTCCGTTTCACTTATTTATTTTTTGTTAACCTTACCAAAACAATTCACTGCCCTTTCTATAAAATTGCAAAAAACGCTTTTTGATTATTGAAAAGTGAAGATGTTAGTAGCGGAAAAAGTGCTTCCCTCTGCATATGTTGCCTCTAACTCAATATTCCAAGAGGTTCCTTTTTGGAAAGGCAAAGAAATTGATGTGTCTAAAGTTATCTTGTCTTTTGGTTGCAACCATTTTTCTAGTGACAAAGAGACTTGATAATTATCAATCAAAATTTTAGCACTCACCATAGGAATATTTCCAGTGTTTTGCAGCTCAACGACGTAAACAACGGAGTTAGAATCTTTAATGGTTCGTTTGCATCCATGATTAAAAGCCAGGGCTATATTTTTTGTGGGTAATTGTTTGAGAGTAACTCGAATATTGTCCATCCTCATGCAGTAAATGCTAATTTGACATGATAGCTTGATGAATTTTGGATGTTTAGACCGTTGAGGATAATGTTTCCGTCTTTTGTTTGTCCTGGAGGTAACTCAAAATCTATATAATGAAAATTAACTCCATTTAGGCGTGAACCTATTACTGTTATAGGTGAATCGTAGACATTAGTTACCGTAAAAAAGAGTTGTGAACTCTTCCAGTCACTGAAAGGTTCTATTCTTAGATTTGTTACGTCGAGTTTGTTTAGGTTAGGTGTTAAGTCTCTTGGGCTTATTTGAAACCAAATCAAAATGACTACTAGCAAAATAATGCAGATCATAGCTATTATTGCAGTGTACTTTTTGTCTATTTTCGCCAAGATAGAACCTTCTAACAGGAAACACTATTTTTAAAGTATTTAACCAACTTGTTCCTGAATAATCGAACTTATTAGTAATTAACCAGTTTAAAAAGAAACTGAGTAAATTAAGTAATAGAGGGTTCGATATGTTTAGCGCTAAGAATCCATTTGAACTCCAGTGAAGTAGAAGAACAATATGCGCATAAATGAAGAAGGCAGTTTTTGAACGAGCACAAGGTCAATGTGAAAGTAGAAATTGTAATAAAAATTTAAAGTGGGGAAGTAGGGGTACAGGAACTAGAGGAATATTCCACCATACGAGGAGTCCTTCTATATCTCCAACTGAAAAAACTGTTAGATTCGTTTGTCAGATTGTCCTTCAAATTTACATGAAATAAAACGAGACTTAAAATCACCCTCTTATCAAAAAAAGAAAGGGTCTTTTAGAAAAGATTACAAAACTCTACGTGAGGCAAGTTAAAAAAAAAGAACATCAAAAAAAGCCAGATTTTTCAAGTTTTCCAAATTCGTCACTTAAGTTTCCTTGAGGAATATGAATGACAACACCTAAAATAAAAAAGGGAAATGGGAGAAAGAACGAGAACGTAACAAAGATGGGTCTTGGAGAAAAAAACGTAAAGACGCCGGAAAGACACGTAAGAAAAAGTAACTTATTTGCCCCTAATTGTAGGTGTCATTAGTTCAGCCAGCAAGGAATTAATTAGAATGAAAATAGAAGAATTATTCATAAAAAAAACAAAGCCTGAAGTACGAAAAAGAAGAGCAGGAATAATCGTATCTTCATCTAACATTCGGGTATAAAAAGAATTCGAATTAAAATAGCAGACCTTGAGAATAAGGCCTTAAATTTTGTTGAAAATAAGCAATCTTTGGGTCTAAAGGAGTTTTATTCACTAAAAAATATAATAGTTGATTCAGTTTTAGAGTTAGATGATGAAAAAATCCTTCTTTGCGAATTCAAGTTTGCTTTGAATTGGTTCACTTGCAGTACTGCAAGAACAGAAATTCAAAGGTTCACGCACGAAAAGCTTTTTGATGTTGTGCCCACAAAGAAATCCCCGATAGAACCTTAATTATATTTGACCATTTTAGCGGTGACTGGAATAAAAAAGCTAACAAGCGCAATCTCTTGAATGGTTGGAACTTTTTCTATGAAGAATAAAATGAGCTTCGAAAAGGGCTTTCAACATTACCAATTGAAATTGTACAATTAACCGCTAAAGGACTCGAAAACCCTTTGTTAAGACTATATTAACATGGTTTTATGAATCATGATTATGTTTGCTATCTCTGCTTTTTGTTTATTAGATTTTGCATTCAGTTGGATTTGAAACTTCTAAAAGCTAAATACTTAAAAAACAAATTTTACTTTAACAATTTAACCTCATCCATCTCAGTTACAAATTCGAAGCCTTCCTCAATCAATAAAGTAGCTTCCTCAAGTGTTTTAGCAACCTTACAAACATAATTAGAGTTTTCCAACGGAACCAAGTGAGTATAAACAAGTGTATTCTCAATTCGTTTATGACCTAGCAACCATTTAACGTAAAGAATATCCTTTGTTTTCCTGTATTCAGTTGTTGCTTTCCAGTGTCGAAAGCTTCGAAAAGCGGTTTCTTTTAAACGGGGATTTTGCAATTTCACAGATAAACTATTCTTCATATCTTCATAGCGTCGACGAAAGTCATCTAATTCTTTGCAACCAAAAACCCTTTCATTCTTACGAGGCAACTGTAAAAGCCTACCTGTTAAATGAGCGCTTATCTTAACGGTTCTTGCATTATGGTTATTAGTCGGAGTTAATGAAATCGTGTTTTCGATAGGGTTAAGTTCAATCCAACGGAGTTTCCATGCTTCCCCGCTATCCGCGCCTGTTTCCCTTAGAAGTTGTAGAAACACTGACATCTTAAAGTAACTTCTAGAAATTAGCTGGTCTATCTCTGTTTCAGTTGGCAAAAAGAACGGTTTGTCTTCACGGGTAAAACGTGGTTTCACCCAGGTTTTACCAATAAATCTTACATAGTAATCGTAGCTGTTCGTTAATAGTTCCTTAAAAGATTCAGTCGCTTGGTAAGTACAAATTAAGGTTTTTATTTGCTCTGGATTATCCAAATTGCCTATCTTAGATAGTAATTGAAGGCGTTTAATGTAGGTTTTAACGGTTACTTCTCGTAAGCTATGGTTCAAAAAATCAATAAACGGTGTGTTGGAGTTGTGGCGCGGGATGTGGGAATTGAACCCACGCGGCCTTTCGACCACAGACTTAGCAGGCCTGCCCCATACCAGGCTTGGGGAATCCCGCACAATAATATTTTTAATTCCAAGCCTGTTTTAGCTATTATCAGGTGTCCCATATTTCTTAACACCTAGTTGACAGCTTCTGCAGATTCATTAAGACATTCTTTAATTAAAGTTTTCCCAGCTTCCTTTACAAATAAACTATCGGGTCATAATTATACAGAAAAAAATTATTTTTTCTTGAAAGTGCCATAAAATTATACAGGGTGAGTTGTTGCAAATGAATTGGCAGCTAATTGTAATAGATAAATAGAATCTATGTTAGACATAATCATTTGCCTGTCCGGCGTGCTCGCGACAAAATTACAAACTCGATCATTCCGCAACCATTTTTTGGGACTGTGAATTTGTGAAGAAGGTTTCAAAGATGTATGGTGCTTGATTAATTGTAACTTTGAAGTTGTGGTGGCATTCTTTGCAGTCATATATCTCTATAGTAAAACATTGATTCTTCAGGGCTCTTGTTGATTTGGTTACTTCTTTCCCGCAGTTAGGACAATGTGTCAATTTTAATCAAATTAATATTTATTAAAAATTAGCATATGACTTTTATGAATTCAAAATACACAATTTTATTTATCGCATAATGATACAATTCTGTTGTTTATTTTTGTACTAAAAAATTCAAGAACCTAATGTTATTTTGTTTTAGATTTTTTGCAGTTGAATAATTAAATACTTTTGATTAAAAACTGTTGTAAATAATCTTTATTTCGCAACCCATTTTTAAAAAAGTTCATTGTCATAAGTGCTTGTTAAGAAGAAAATTTGACTGATAATCAAAACTTCGAGAAAGAAATGAAATAGTGGTGAGTAAAAAAAAATTACTTTGAGTATTTAAGTAAATAAAAACTTTATTTTAAAATTAAAATCATATTATTTTATTGAAACTAAAAATTCAAGAATGACTCGTACCGTTCTGCTTTTGAGCTTTAATTGATTCTCTAGTTAAAGCCTATTTTGCTAAGGATATTAAATCTAAATATTTTTTCCTTAGAGCGCTGGATTGACAATCTCTATATCTTCAATATTCACTGAGAGATTAACGTTAGAGTCTGCTTTTGATAATATTTTTAGTCTGTTTTCAAAAGCGCAAATTAAATCATCTACAAGGATATTGCGCATTTCAGAAGATAGTGTTGAAATGTTATCATTTAGGGCTACAGCCATTTTTGCTTTGAGAGTCTTTTTATTTATACCTTTTGAGTCTTTCATATGCTTCCTCTTCACTGTGAAACTGCTGTTTGTTTATTAATCTCTTATGAAGCAGAAATCTGAACTAACGATTCTAACAATTAATCATAACCCCTTCTCAATAGCGACCTGGCTTTTCCAGTTTTCAGCAGGTTTCCTAAGATTTAAGTCCGGGATGAGTGGTCTAAATTCTTTTTTGTTTCATAGAGCATTAAGTTTTAAAAGGGAGACAAATTAAGTATTCAGTGCAGGTTTCCTGCGCCTTTATTGGTGATCAAATGGGAATTAAACTATCAAAATCTGATAAAGCATTTATTAATAAATTGCCAGTTGGACGATTAGCAACAGCGACTGAAGACTGTGAACCCGTAGTGAGACCGGTTTGGCCTGTCTTTGATGGCGTCTATTTCTATATAGCATCCGATCCTGACACTCCTAAACTAGAGCATATAGAAGCAAATCCTCAAATATCATTGGTGATTGACGACTACGACAAAAGTAATTGGTCCAACATCAAAGGTATTCGCATTCAAGGTGAAGCAGAACTGCTTTGGAACGGGGAAGAGTACCGATATGCACATGATTTGCTGAAGGAGAAATTCCCAGAGTACCAAACTGAAGAAGGCGGATGGAAAGAAGGTGACTTGCCAATTATCAAAATTACACCGACTAGCTATTACCGTTGGTCACAAGGTCACTGGAAATAATTTTTCCTCTTCGAATTTTTAACTCTCATTAATTGGTTGAGCAAAAATCTTTTTACTCTAAATCTCAAAAACTAACCTTTATTTGAAAAACAGCGTTTAACTTATTGTTCTACAATATGTCATCGCAAGCTATATTGGTTTACAAAAAATTTTATATCTCAGAGATGGCTCTTTGAGCTTAGACATTGTGATATTTATGACTGTTAAAATAACAACAGAGTATGTAGATCTCTTAAACAAAGCTGTTGAACGGGAACTAGCAGTATCAGTCCAATATATTCTTCAACATGGAAAAATGGAGAAGCTCATTCGCAAAACCATTCCTGAGAATATTCTTTTAGACAAAACCACATATGACGCAGTCGGCAAATTCCTCCGAGACATCGCAATCCAAGAGATGAAGCATGCCGCAGACATAATGGAACGCATCTACTATCTCGGCGGTCAAGCCACTACAAAAGGAGGCAAACCTGTCATCGGTAACAGCATCAGTGAATTCGCTCAGCTAGGAGTAGCGGCCGAAGAAGAAGCTCTTACTCTTTACAGGGAAATTATCCTCACTGCAGGACAGATTGGTGATTGGAAAACCCGAGAGCTCTTCGAGAAAATTTACAAGGAAGAAGAAAGTCACCTCTTCAAATTCCAAGAATACACCAGCTTCCAAAATGAAAAAGATGAATACTCCTCGACATCTGTACCAGAGTGGCGCAAAATCTACACCGAAGACTACTTCGCTCTACTAAACAAGGCAGTCTCAGCGGAAATCACAGGCATCGTCCAATACATCACCCAGCACGAAAAAGCCGCTTTCTTAGAACTACGAAAGAAAAACTCAGCCCTTGAAGCAGTAACCGAAACCAACAAAGCTGAGGTCATAAGCAAACTCCTCAAACCAATATTCATGCAGGAAATGGATCATCTAGAAAAAATCAGTGAACGAATTTACCTTCTTGAAGGTGAAGCAGTAACAAAGCCAGAAACTCTGCCAGTTGTAGGTGAAACTGCCCAGGACTTTCTTGCGCTTGACCACAAACTCGAAAGTGACACAATTACCCTTTACCGAAAAATCATCGCTAAAGCCCTTGAGCTCGGTGACACAACTACAAGGCGCATGTTCGAAGACATCATAGTCCAAGAAGAAGAACACTTCTGGACATTCGACGACTATGTGAGATAATCTCACTATTTTTTCTTTTGTTTAAAAAAGAAGTATTATAATTAACAGAGTTAAAAAAAAACCAATTGTTGAGAAAAATAGAAAAACTATTTTCAAGATTCCTTTGAAAATTTTTGAAAAAAATGAATTTTCTCTAAAACTGAGTATAATAATTTTTGAATTCCTTCTATTGTCGACTAAAAAATAAACTAAAAGTCAAAAGAAGTACAACTAAGGAAGTAATTCAACCAAATTCGAATTTTATTCTAAGCCGAGTGCAGAGTTTATATTTTTAAATTCATAACATACAAGCAGACACTTAATGCGGGAAATATTAACAAAATTTCAGTTAGCAGTTTTCAATACCCAGCCGCCTCACCTTTACTATGGAGGCGTAGAGCGACGTATCATAGAAACTGCTAAGCGGCTACAAACTCAAACAGAAACCACCATTTACAGCGGCACTAAAACAGGTTTTAAAGAACCCATATCTATCGAAGAAATAAAATTAATTCCCCTCTATGCAAGCGATAAAGTATTCCCCCTCGACAACTGGTTTTTTAACCGTAGCCTAACCAAAAAAGCCAGTGAAATCCAAGCTGACGTTTATGAAGCCCACACGGTGAGCGGATATGGATTTCCCAAAAAACTTCAGCAAAACGGGAGCAAAAGACCTTTCATTCACACCATCCATGGCGTTCTAGCTGACGAGTATCAACAAGCAAAACTAAGCGGTTACCCATCGCTAAAGGCACGAGTGACCAACACTTTTATGGCATATCTATCCAAACTAGAAAAACAAACTGCCCAAGATGCATCACTAATAGTGACTATAAGCAAATATTCCCTTAGTAAGATTCAGAGTTTCTATGGCATAGACACTGGGAAGGTTCGGATTGTCCCCAACGGAGTCGATCTAGAAAAATTCAAGCCTGGCGATGCAAAAACTGCAAGAGAGCTCTTCGGCTTAGGCGCCGAGCCTTGTGTGCTGTTTGTAGGCAGCTTAATTCTAAGAAAAGGCTTGCCATTTCTTATTGAGGCAGCAAAACAGGTTGTTAAAGAACAAATCAACACAAAGTTTCTAATTGTTGGTGAAGGACCGCTTAAGGCTAAACTTAAGGATTCAATAAAAGCATTAGGTCTCGTAGATAACTTTGTGTTCCTAGGAAACCTAACAGAAAAATTACTCGCGGGTGTGTACCAATCCGCTGACGTTTTTGTTTTACCTTCGATTCAGGAAGGTCAAGGTATTGTTTTGCTAGAAGCACAGGCATGCGGTATACCTGTAATTGGCTTTGGGACCGGCGGAGTTTGTGAAACTATTCGCGACGGGAAAACGGGGTTTTTAGTTAAAAGCGGCAATTGTGAAGAATTGGCAGCTTATTTATTGAAGGTTCTTTCGGATAAGTCTTTGAGGGAAAAAATGGGTGCTGAGGGTCGAAGGTTTGTTTGCGAGAATTTCAGTTGGGATTTATGTGCAAATAGAATGTTAAGCGTTTATAAAGAAGCCCTGGAGATGTAAAACTGAGAGCAAAATTACAGAACCCCTATTCCTTTTTTAACCTGTCTTTTCTAAGTCAATATTATTAGCTAGTTTTTTGAGATCGTGGTTGCTCATCCATTCAGTTTTAAGGTAACACATAATTCGCTCTTTGTCAAAACCTAGCCGCCGCGCCTCACAGACCGCATACTTATACGCTTCAATCTCTGTGGGGCGGTCAACATAGTCATAACTGGGATCAAAGAGTTCATGTCCAGCCATAAATTGCTTTACATGACAAAGTTCGTGGATCAAGTCGAGGTAAATATCAGTTTTATCCCCCCTGTTAAAGTAGCCTTTGCTTATAACAAGATGTCCGTCGGAGCCATCGACGAACATGTAGCCGTTAAGCCATGTAAACTCGACTTTTAAGTGGGTGAGAATATGTGTAGTTTTTTCACCAAATACCCTCCTCACTGCAGGAACCTTATCAAAGCCCTTGAAATAGTCGAGGAAAAAACCTTTTTGGTTACCAATACTCAGAGGGTTAATTGGCAAACGGCGGAATACTCTAAGAACCCGGAAGAAAATGTATTCAAGCCCAGGCAAATTGATGGCTCCTACTTGAAATCAGAGAGAAACTCAACTCTCATGCCTCTTTTTACTAGATCAGCAAGATTTTCAACGCTACCCACACTTGCGTCTATGTTGTTGTATTTAGGGTGGCGCCACATGCCGTCGGGTACAAGATTAAATTGTAATGGAACACCCATGTTAACACGGTACTTCTGGCTTAAATCCCTAATTAACGTCCCGACCTTGCAGGCGTTGCGAGCAGATGAGTAACTTTGAAGAAGTTGTGAAGAAGCGAAAGCGCCCACGCCATGCCAGACTGCTGCATCCTCAGGGGATCCAATCATATAGAGGAAAAACTGAGGAGATGATGGTGTCTCCGCATAGTTGTAATTGGAGAGTTTTTCGCCTGCGACCACAAAGTTGTCTTCGCAGACTGCTGTAGAAACATCTTTTGGGTCGATTCCGTTGGGATAAAGCGGTGTAGTTTGGTATTTGACAGTTACGTTTTGTAATTTGCCATCTTCAAAATGGAGTTTGCCTCGAGCAGCACGTTTGGACCCGAATCCTTGCTTTGAATGTGGCACCGTCAGCAGTGTTGTGCGTTTATTCATACTGCGACCCATGCAAGTGTATGCTTCTTCTACTGATTTGTAGTCACGGTTACTTTCGCTAATAATGTGGTGAAGCAAGCCATCCTCGCTTTCCGCCTGGAGAGTTGTAAGAGGCATCCGTAGCGTATAGAGAGAGAGATTCATGCCACAGAACCCTGTTAATTCTTGAAGTTGACGATACTTAATCGAATCAACCAGATCTATGTAGGATCCGCTGCTTTCTTTGAGTTCACTCTCAATTAGATCAAGGTCTTCTTGAGAAATGAGTTTTCCAAGATATTTTTTGACGTATTCACAGTCAATTTTTAACATTCCAGTTTTTACGTTAACGACAGGAAAGGCGCTCTGCCCGCTCTCAACAATTGAATGTCGAAGCGGATTAATCGAGTAGCGATCAGCCTCTACGTCGTCGGTGTTTAATAAAAAAGGAACAATATAACCGCTAGTCGGTTTCTGCAGTGCCTCATAGATTGCGTCAACATCACGCTTATCTGGTTTATGCAATCCCGCCTCGTAAAAATAATTGCTGCAGGTTTCAAGTAACCTCGTCGCAACTATTCCTTGAATTTCCTCAATTGTTATTTGGGGATTGGTATATTCAACTGAGCCCCGCAAAAAAAAGTGGTCGCCTTCAAATGGTATAGATACTTTTTCTCCTTTGACGTAGCGAAACAAAGTTACTTTTCGATCAATGTTTTGCCCCTTAACAACAGATATTTTTTCCACTAAAGCCTCAACGGTCATAAAAGAATTATTCAGAAAATCCTCTAGCATAATTCTGCAGTAATCTTCCATAAGCTTAGCCTCTTTCTAAAGATTCAGCCATGTATATACAATTTTGTCCTGTAGGTTGACCCCAAAACATACGTTTCACAAAAAAATTCTCCCTAAACCCTGCATTTACAAATGTGTCAAAGAGAACAGAATTATTTTTTGGAATTACAGAATACACATTTTTTCCGGTTAGACGAGATAATGCTGCCATTACAAGCGAACGTGCAACATCGCTTCTATGGGATTGACAAATTAAAGGTCCAACCCAAGCCAACGTCGGATAAACTGTGACCGCAACATATCCAACAATCTGGTCGTCTTCAGTAACTTGAAAACTTAGGTTGTCTTCTTCAGGAAGTATTGCTTTGAGCAGCCGTGTTCTATCGCCGCCGAAGCAATCCTTATCAAATTTGATTATTTTAGAGAGCTGACTTTTTTCGATTTCAGGAAGCTTTTCAGCAGCAACCGTCCTAACAATTGTGGATTGTAAAACTGAGAAGTCCTCATCTTGCTTAAAGCCTAAGCCGGTGTAGAAGTCAACGAGATGGGGATATGCATAAAGACCAATAGTTTTGACACCCCTGCCGCACAGAAAATTAACGGCGTGATCTACAAGGGCGCTACCGCCGCCCCCTCCACGGTATTCTTTCTTAACAATTAAGTTACCGAACCAACCTAATTTGTCATAGCTGATAGCTGTAGCTATACCAATCTTCTCTGATCCGTTATAAAGCAAAAAAGAACCTTCTGGCTCCAGCATGTTCATGAATTCAAAATCTTCAGGGGCCATGTTCCAATCCATAGTATTTGCTAACTCTACTGCAAAAGTAAAGTCGATCTTGCGCAATTTTTTGATTTGGAACATAATCAAACAAGACTTGGTCTACCACTTAAATCTGTTCCATTGAATCTGCCCGTCAATTCCCGATAAAATGAAGTGGGATTGCGAATTTTTCTAAAACCAGCAAATCATCGGGTTATAAGAGTTAGTTTTCAATGCTGATAAAAATGAGGCTGCTTTCCTTTATTCAAGTGTAGTAATTTTCTTTCTAAATTTAGTTTGGTCAACAATTAGTAAAATGTAACACTTTTTTTCTTTAATTCTGGAAGTTAACGAAGCTTGTTATTTGTCAACTGGATTTTCTCTAATCAACTAACGCATAATATATATTTAATGCGACATAGTATTAACAGTTAATATCTGCCGAGTTGTGAATTAGAATTGGAACGAAAAATCATGTCCCTGGGGAAATCCTCGCTAGTAGTTTCCCTTCCAAAAGATTGGATGCAGCTAAACGACCTCAAAAAAGGACAAACTGTTATCGTCAACATTCAAAAAGACCGCTCTTTGGTTATCTACCCCAGCGCGACAAAGAAATCTGATCTAAAAGAAATTACATTAGCTGTGGGGCAAAACGAAGAGGAAATTTACATAACCCAAAAGATTCTGGGCGCCTTCCTCAACGGTTACACAGGCATTATGCTTACATCTGACAATATTTTCACTGTACCTCAAACCAAAGCCATCCGCAACATGGCTGGGCGCCTTTATCTTAGAGTTATGGAGGCTGATGCAAAATGCGTTTATATCCAAAGCCTCATGGATGAGTCTAAAGCATCTCTCGAGCAGGCACTTCAACGTATGCATCTAATTTCAAGGTCAATGTGCGAAGGCGCTTTAACCGCCCTTAAAAACAATGATGTAGCGCTTGCGAAATCCTCCTTTTCTCTTGATGACGATGTGGATCAATTTGCCTTCTTCATTATCAGAATTTTGCGTAATGCAGGTCAAGACCCACATTTAGCCAAGGAGTTACACGTTGACCCGTTGGACTGTATGGACCATCAGATGCTTGTCACCCATATGGAACATGCCTCTGATTACGCCTCGGACATAACTCGCCACATAATCATGCTAAGCGGTGTCCAACAAACCATTCCCAATGACGTATTGGCTCTTATGGTCAGCGCAGGAACAGAAGTTACAAATCTTTACGTACAGGCGGTTGAAGCCTTCTTCGCAAAAGACGTCAACAACGCAGTAAGAATCATGAAGTTCCGCCAGAAAATGGATAAAATTGATGTTGAAATTACTTCCCGCGCCTTTACAGGACCACAAAAAAGTGCAGAGTTGGTATGCGGAATATGTTCGATTCGCGACAACATCAAACGAATTGCTCATTGCACCTTCAATATAGCCGAAACAGCAGTAAACCGAGCTTTTAAAGAAGCCTCACCTGAAAATTATGAATTAAAAATAAAACAATAAAGAAAAATTTTGAGGCTAACAAAAAGTTAGCAGTTTATTTTTTGGGTTTTTGTTTTTCCTTAGAGAGATATTCGTGGATGGCCTTAGCCGCAGTTTTACCTGTACCCATAGCACTGATAACGGTTGCTTCGCCTGTTGCGATGTCGCCACCTACATATACGCCATCGATGCTGGTTTTGAAGTTCTCGTCGCTAGCTATAATGCCACCGCGTTGGGTCTTCAAACCCGGTGTTGTCCCCTGTATGATGGGGTTTGGGGTGCGCCCGATAGCAACTATTACTGTATCAACATCCATAACCTCTTGTGAGCCTTCGATTGGAGCAACTTGGTGTCTTCCAGTGTCATCTGAGTCGCAAAGTCTCATTGAAATTGTATCCATGATCTTAACATTCCCTAGCTCATCTCCCATGAATTTAAGCGGGGCAGTTAAGTACTTGAAAACTATTCCTTCTTCTTCAGCGTTCTCGATTTCTTCTTGGCGTGCAGGCATTTCATTTCTTGTACGGCGATAGATTATTGTTACTTTGTCAGCACCTAAACGCAGCGCACATCTCGCTGAGTCTAAAGCTACGTTGCCGCCCCCTATAACCGCCACTTGCTTGCCGACGCGAATAGGCGTTTTGTTTTTTGGGAAGTCATACGATTTCATCAAGTTAACACGGATGAGAAATTCGTTGGCACTATAGATTCCGTTTAGGTTTTCTCCTGGAACATTGAGGAATTTAGGCAGTCCTGCACCCGTGGCAATAAAGACGGCACTGAAGCCTTTCTTAAAAAGTTCTTCGACGGTAAATATTCTACCGATTAGATAGTCAGGCTGTAATTCAACCCCGAGTTTTTGGATGTAATCGATTTCGGCTTGCACAATCCGTTTGGGTAATCTGAATTCTGGGATACCATAAACTAAGACGCCTCCTCCAGTGTGGAGCGCTTCATATATTGTGACTTTGTAACCGAGTTTGGCAAGGTCTGCGGCAACTGTTAAGCCAGCGGGTCCTGCGCCGACAACTGCGATTTTTTTGCCGTTTAACGCTGGAACAGCTTGGGCAGATATGCCTTTCTTCTGTTCAAGATCGGCAACGAAGCGTTCAAGGCGTCCTATGGAAACAGGTTCGCCTTTCTTGCCAAGAATACATCTTTTTTGGCATTGCTCTTCTTGCGGACAAACTCTACCGCAGATGGCCGGTAAACTATTTTTTTCTTTGACTTGTTTGATTGCTGCGTCATAGTCTTTCTGTTTGATTAGCGCAATGAATTTGGGGATTTCCACGCTGACAGGGCATCCCTCCACACAGAAGGGTTTAGGGCAGTTTAGACACCGAGAAGCTTCAGCTTGAGCTTGCTCTTCATTGTAGCCCAAAACGACTTCATCAAAGTTTTTGCTTCGGGCGGATGGTTCCTGTTTTTGGACTTCAACTGCTTTTAATCGGTTTTGGTGTTTAGGGGTTTCTTTTATTGGCTGTGACATTGGCATGTTCCTCCTGGTTTTTGAGTTGTTAAGGCGTCATGTTTTTCTTCAGTGCAGTAACATTTGAGCCTTTGCATTAGCTCTTTAAAGTTAACTTGGTGAGCGTCAAATTCTGGTCCGTCCACGCAGGCGAATTGGGTTTTGTCACCAATCGAAACCCGGCAGGCACCACACATCCCCATGCCATCTACCATTATTGGGTTTAGGCTGGCAATAGTTTTGATTTTGTAGGGTCGCGTGATGTCTGCTATTACGCTCATCATAATGGGGGGTCCAATAGCGAAAACTATGTTAAAGTCGTAATTTTTCGCGATCAAGGATTTAAGCACGTCACTGACAAACCCTTTCTGTCCTTTTGTACCGTCGTCTGAGGTTAAGAAGACCTCGTCAGATACCGCTTTCATTTCATCTTCCAAAATGAATAGTTCAGCGCTTCTCGCACCGATTATGGATATGACTTTATTCCCGGCCTCTTTGAGGGCTTTAGCTACAGGGTAAGCCACGGCTGTACCTAAGCCTCCGCAAATTACTGCAGCGGTTCCAAAGTTTTTGATTTCGCTCGGGTTTCCCAATGGACCTGCTACGCTTTGGATTTTTTGTCCGACTTCAAGTGCGCCGAGTTCTTTTGTTGAAAAACCTACTTCTTGGAATATGTGGGAGATAGTGCCTTTTTCTTTATCCCAAGAGGATAAAGTTAGGGGAATGCGTTCGCTGTCCTGATGTACTTTGAAGATTACGAATTGCCCAGCTTTGGCTTTTGCTGCAATATCAGGAGCGTAAACGGTGATTTTTTTAGTTACAGAATTAAGTTGTTCTTTTTCAACAATTTGGTTGAGTTCTAATTTTTGCATAGTTTTTCTAGCACTTCCGTTCTCCATTTGCAAACGTGTTCGGCAATAATATTAATTGTATATACAATATATATGCTATAAAAGTGTTGCTGGATCATCAAAGCAACCTCAACATTAAAAAAAGCGAACCGTAATAGAGCCAAACCCACACAAACTGGCATTAAATTTATTTGCATAAACCTTAACTAACTTTAGTGAATGCGAAATGCACCCACTGAGTTACAATTTTAAACTTTGGATGATAAACGGGAAAAACGAAGCAGTCTTCGGGGATGGCTTAGCGCAACTTCTAGAGGCAATAGACAAACACCACTCAATATTAGAGGCTGCCAAAGAATTAGGGATGTCCTATCGTTATGCACTTCACCGAATAACGCTTGCAGAAGATCGGCTTGAGGAATCATTGGTTACACGAGTTCGCGGTGGCGCAAAAGGCGGCGGTTCCTCAGAGGTAACCATGGTCGGAAAGGATTTGGTATTTCGTTTTAGAAAAGCTCAGGCTAAACTGGAGGCCACTCTTAAAGAAATTTCATAATTACATGAATTTTTAATGGTAACGTTTTAATTTCTCGATATTACCAAGATATAATATCGGAGCTTTAAGAATCTGCTAAACCAAACCAATCGCAACAGCAACCTAAGAATCGCAACAGTAGATCTAGTAATTATTTCACTTTTTGCAAGCTTGGGCTTAGCAACCAAAAATCTTCTTCACCCGTTATTGGGACCATTCATAGGAGCAGCTTACATCCCGACAGGAGCTGTTTTAGGCGGATTATACATGATGTGGCCAATTATGGCGTTTGGCTTTGTCCGTAAAATCGGCGCCGCATCCTTAGTATCGCTTACTCAAGCATTCATTAGCTTAATTCTACCCTTTGGCAACTTTGGCTTGCTTAATTTCATAATATACCTTGCCCCGGGCTTAGCTATCGACGTTTTCTTTTTATTTTCTAGACATAGAGCATGCTGCCTTGCATGTTGTATGGGGGCATCCAGTCTGGCAAACGTTGTAGGAACTGTACTTGTTGGCGTTACGGTACTTTTTTTGCCGTGGGTTGTGCTTGCTTTTTTAAGTGTAATTGCAGCAATCAGTGGTTTTGTCGGTGGGTTCATCGCGAATATGCTTCTTGTCAGAGTAGGGTCCCTTGGATTAGGAGGAAAAAAAATTGCATAAAAACACAAAAATCGTCTTAACCATTATGACAATTATCGTTGTGGTAGTTGCTCTGGGATCATCACTTTATTATTTAACCAACATCAACAAACCTCAAACAACTAATCAAGAAATCCCATTCGGAAATTCTCCGAACGCAGAACTAAGGATCACGGGGGACGTTGCAGTTGAAAAGACACTTAGCATATCAGATTTAATTCGTATGCACTTGACTAAAGTCACGACTACAATTAAAGATGAAACTGCAACATATCTAGGAGTATCGGTAACACAACTTCTTAATGAAACAAATGCATCCTGGAACGCTGGCTTCATCAATATCATTTCCTCTGACGGCTTCAAACGAACAATAAACACCTATCAAGCATACAACAGTACCCAATATTCGGGAAACGAATTCATTTTAGCTTTAGCTAAAGATGGACATTGGATAACTGATACATCCGAGGGACCACTAAAACTCATTACACCAGGCTTACAGTCTAACTTTAACGTTAAAAGTGTCGCGGAAATTAACATAGATCCCTGGACCATAACCGTCAATGGCTCAGTTACATATCCAATGGTACTGACAGGAAACAACATTACAAACTACGAAGTAAAAACTGTAAATGCCCCTTTTGCTCCTGGTGGAGAACCTCAGCGAACATCAGAATGGACCGGGGTTACTGTCGAGAGCGTACTTCAGGCAAGTGGTATATTTTCAAACGCAACCAAAATCACGGTAACTGCCATCGATGGCTACAGTAGAGAATTCACTCTCGCACAAGTACAAAGTAACGACATGTTAATTGGTTACCAAGAAAACGGAAAATACATCCCGCCCAATGATGGAGCACCATTCCGTTTGTTTGTACCCACTGAAGAGTTTAAATGGGGTCAAAACTGGGTCAGATGGATGTCTGAGATAACGGTTTCATAGGTGACTAAAATGCAAAAAAATACCAAAAGGGCCCTTATATTTTTATTAATTTTAATCCTAGTGGCCGTCCCTCTCTATATTTACACGCACCCCGATAATTCACAGCTTAATTCACTCCAGGTTAAAGGCGACGTCCACAATCCCATCACTCTAACATTTGCCGAACTAGAATCTTATCCTTCAAAGACCATACAGGTGAGCTTGACTTCCAGTAGCAGAACAGAAGATAATGGCGTCTTCAATTACACAGGGGTTTGCTTAAAAGACCTACTCAATCAAGCTCAAGCAAATATCAATGGCATTTCGGTTTTTGTGCAAGCTCAAGACGGCTATGGAGCAACTATAACAATGGAGGAAGCACAAAACCAAAACACCCTAATCGCTTATAAAAAAGATGACACACCTCTCACGCTGTTAAAAGACGGCGGCGAGGGACCCTTGCGGTTAATCATCGGTGATGACCTTTATGCCCAACGGTGGGTTAGGGGCATCTCAGCGATCCAAGTCAACTAAAAAACCAACGCCTTATGCTCAACTATATCAACCAATTGCTTTATTTCACTAAAACTACTAAGCAACGGAATTTTTAAGTCCAAAGCGAGCTTAGTTTCTGTTTCTGAATCGGTGATTATGCCTGAGACTGCAATGGTCTTGGCTGGGTAACTGTGGGCTTCTTCAGAGGTTTTAGCGGCAACAATTTTGGGGATTGAGGCTTCAATTTCAAAGCCTTCTAAAATCACAAAATCTATGCCTTTTAAGTGAAGCATAATTTCCTTTAAGGTAAGCTTTTTCTTGATGAAAAATACCGTTTCTTTCTGCGGGACTGCAACGATAGTTTCTGCGCCTGCTTTAGCATATCGATCAGTTTCTTTAGCTGGTGTATCTATGCTAGGGATGCGCACCATCTCTTTAATAATGCCTATTGTGTAACCTCGACTTTTGATCTCCGCGATTAAATGCTCTATAATTGTAGTTTTGCCTGAATGCTTTGCTCCCACAACAGCAACGAGTTTGGGCAAACTATGCACCTTAAGGGCTTAATGTGTTTTCTGTTTATATAAGGAAAGCGGGATTTGAAAAACAGATTTTAATTTAGTGGAAGATTAAATTTGGTAACCCTGATATATTCCAGCTTCCGTCTTTCCTACGATAGATTATATGACAAAAGACCAACATCCTTTGATTAGCCCTTCGATTAAAAAATGGATACTTATTTCAGCGTTACTTGGCTACACAGGACTGATTTTTTATCTTCTGTACTTCGTTGGTCTGGCCGAATTAATTGCGGTTATAGAAAAAGTAAACATAGGCATCTATGCTTTGGCAATCGCTAGCGTCTTAATATCATTAACTTTTCACACTCTAGTTTGGTTCCAGCTCCTCAAAACCTTAAAGATTAGGTTAAGTTTTCGCCGAACATACATTCTCTATTGGGTCGGAGTATTTGTAGATAATTTGATTCCGGGAGGATGGTCAGGCGACTTATTTAAAGCATATATTCTCAATAAAGACCCAAAGATAGAAAGTGGTAAAGCTGTAGCTTCGGTTGTTGCAAAGAATGTATATGAAGCAATATTCAACTTAGGCAGCATGATTCTTGGGATTATTCTGCTTCTACTGAACTACACTCTCGAAGGTTCTCTTCTCATAACTCTTGGGAGCATAATGTTCCTTCTAACTCTGCCGCTTTTCATACTGCTCCTTGCTAGTTTTAAACCTAACAGCGCAAAGAAGTTTGTCAGTACTCTATTCGGGTTCATATCGTCCCTGGGTAGAAATCGCAAAAGACTCGCGCTATTGGAAATTAAGGTGCAAAAAGCGTTGGATGATTATCATGAAGGCATGAAGGAGTTGTTGCAAAACACTAGAGTGCTTATAAAACCGATGATACTTTCATTTTTTGCGTGGGGATTTGAAGTCCTCGCCTTACTTTTTGTGTTCGCATCACTTGGACAACTAATTCCACTTGACAAGGTTGTAATAGTTCGTTCAGTCGCAGGTAATGTTGAAGCTCAAGGATATGCTTTTATTGGGTATGCTCAAATAATTTCAAGTGAAATCTACAACGCGCTGGGTGTTCCTTTCGCCATAGGAGCATCTGTGGCTTTGCTAAGTGGAGTAGTGATTTTCTTCATTAAAACTGTTCTGTCATACATTGCTTTTCAATTTACAGTTCTTGCTCCAGACTCAAACTTCATCAGTAGGAGACGCCTTCAGAAAGCAAGAAAGAAAACCGATAATGAAAACAAACACAATATCTCTCAAGAAGAAAAATTATCAAAATAATATTTCTGAGAGAAATCAGGAAATGAAATATAGTGGATACCCCACAAAGCTATGGTATAATTTCGCAGCCGTTATATTTTACATAATCAAAATCGCTTAGCCCAATTCTGCCCTCATGTATCAGGTTTCGTATTTTGGGCATTTCAGCTTCCACTGCAGCGATGAGTTGTTCAACGGTTTGGCAAACTTTGGTATAGTCTTGATCGGCCCAACGTTTGGTTATGTTAGTATATAGGCAACGTCCTCCACATATACCTATGATTTTGCATTCGCTACAGGGTTTCTGTTCAACAAACATTTTACGCAGTTTTAGCGGATTTGTATTTTTTATGTGCCCTAAATAATAGTCTTTCATGCCCCACATGGTAGGACACGGAATTAGATAGCCATCAGTTTGAATAGCATAGTTTGTCCAGCCTCCGCCGCACCGCATAAGGCAATCCCTCTCTCCATGCAAAAGGGAGTTTGCTATACCCAACAAGGGATATAACTTCAAAACCTTACCTTGCTTGTCCATGAAATCTACCCAGAAACGGACCAGCGCGTAAACTCCAGGAATGTAACTACTTTTGCTCCACTGCTCAAAGTTGCGCCTGGGTAAATCATTTCCCCAAAAACCAGCATTTAGCTGCCAATGAATTGAAGTGAAGCTGAATTCATCATTTTGAAGGAGCCATTTGACCTGTTTTTCAATATCAGTTTCCTCCATAATAGTCATCCGCGCGATCAATTCACCGTTGAAACCATTGTTTCTAATCAGCTTTAGATTGTCTATGACTTTGCGGAAAGTGCCTTTGCCACGGTAGTGGTCAGTTAGGGCTTCTTCACCATCAATTGATACTAATAAAGTGTGGAAGCGATTGATGTATTTAGCTTCGAGCTTGTCAAGAAGCAAGCCGTTAGTCTGCATCATATAATGCTTAGGTGTGATGGTGTCCATTATTTCCCTCAGTTTACTTGTTTGCAGCAGAGGTTCACCGCCATAGAAAGTAAGCACACAATCTGGATCCTGGCTACAAAAGTGCTTAAGCATCGTCAGATCGTAGTTCAGGTTTCGTGGTAATTCATAGTCTATTTTTATGTCTCCCCCGAAGGCCTCATCGAAGTCATCAAGGCTCTCCCCAAAGCAGTATTTGCATTGCAAGTTGCAGTCACTGGTGAGTATCACGTGGAAGAACATGTTTATGCTTAACCTTGCGCATGCTTAATAGTATTTTTCTGCTAATTTTCTAGCTTCTTCGTAGCTTTTGTCATCTTCTATTGAGGTATTGGAGTTATCTTCTTTGCGGGTTTTTTTGGTGCCTTCATCTGCTTTCTTCTTTGCTTTCTCCACGTAACTCATAATGTCCAAATCTTTGATTACTTTCTCAGGTAATGTTTCGGGAGCATAAAACAAAGGTAATGTTGCTGCGAATAGAAAGAAGGCAGCAAAAGAAAAGACAGTTGTTTCCGAAATAAGGTTGTTCTGGGCTAAGTATGCACCCATTGAGTCGCCTGCAAAGACTGAAAAAAGATAAGGTAAAATTCCTAAAAGGTAGTATTTTTCACCGTTCTTGCCTTGAGAAATATCGCCCCATAGTGTCGTTATGAATAGCATGGTGAATGCTCCCCAAGCGACACCATCGGTGATTGCATAAAACCATGCGACAGCGTAGTTTCCGTTAAAAAGACCTAAGGCGGCGTATGCCGTTCCTAAGAGAGCAAAACCTACCAAAGCCAATCGTTTTCGGCCTTTTTTGTCTGCTAAAAAGCCGAAAGCGAGTGCACAAATTCCTGCTAGGACATTTGTGAAAACCACATAACCTTGTGAAAAGAATGAGGGAAAACCACTAAAGGAATTTGAGATTACTTGTGAGGCTAAGTCGTTTATTAGCGAGAACATTAACCAGGGCAAAATATAAAGCAAGAAAGACCTATTTGAGAAGATAGAACGAAAAGATGCCCGATTCTTTGGCTCAGCCTTACTTTCGGGAGCTTTGAACGATAAAAGTCCCAAACCGATCACTAACCATAAACCTAAGACAAGTGGAGTTAGATAGGTTTCTGAAGCTCCTATGATGGTCAAAGTTGGAACAGATACTACTAATAAAAGAATTACTGCGCCTCCAAATTTTGCTCTGTTTTTTGGTTCGGTACATGCAGTAAAATAGCCGGCTACCACAGGCATTCCTAATCCAAAATATGCACCTATTGTGCAGCCTAATAATGTTAAAGTTATAAAATCAGCTGAGTTTAGGAAGAAAAATATTGCAGAGACAAAAAGACCTGCAATCAGCCAATATTTTAGCCATTTTTTTCTGTCACTAAATCGGTTAATAAGCCATGTTGTGAGAAAACCAAAGAAAATAAAGGCTAAAAAGTTTACACCTATTACTAACAGTGATAAATCACTCGAGATTCCTTTTAGGTTAATTGTATCTTGCAAAAATTTAAACGCGCAAAGGTACCATACGAAAGCGTTCACTAACAAAAAGCTGCTGACTGAAGCATTTGTTAGGCTGAACCTTGATGACTTTAGGGGTACGTTGTTTGACATTCGTTATCGCATTAAATCATCCTATAACGTGGGAATTATTAAGGATTCAGAATTACTAAACAGTATTATGGGGTTAGATTGAAATTGAAGTGTAGATGTGTCCTACAACCGCTAACTTTTTAAGTATTATTGTACTACAAAACTACAAATGAGGAAGGAGTAGCTTTGAAAAACAAAAAACTAACTCGAACTTTTGGCGGTTGGTAAGCACTTTTTTAATTAGCTATAATTCAATAGCTAGTGCCTCAAGTATAATTGCCGCCTCTTTTCCCATTTTGCTATCTTTCAAGAGATAATTATACAACAGTTCTTTTTCAGCCATCTGTCTCAGCTTGACTTTTAGCGTTTTCACTTCAACAGAGGTTAAAACCGCCTGTGCAATTGAGGCTACGTCATTCTTTGACAATTTATCACGGTTCATAACTGGAATAAATTTATTTTTAATGTCTTCATTTTGAAAAGCACAAATAACAGGGTATGGCGGCATTTCGTGGATCACACGATCTGTAAATTCATCAAAATTCTCAAGATCCAAGAATTCATCTTTCATCGTTGATAACAAACCAATCGTTCTACCGTAACGAGAAATGCATTCTAAAGCAACTTCGTCCGCATCTCCGATTATTCCGCCAATCTTACAGTGTAGTTCCGCGACTGTTGCTTTATGATTTATTACTTCAAAGTATTCTTTTGGTCTTACGTTAATTTTTTTCCACAATTGAGTTTCAATGGCTTCTGCTTCGGTTATTTCATACATGGCTTTTGTCATCAATTTGGAGATTTGGTTTCTTTGTTTAGGTTGGAAAAGTTCTAGGCTGTTTTGGAGTAATTCCATTCCCTGCATTAATAAGGCATCTCCGGCGAGAAGAGTAATGTCTTTTCCGTACTTACCAAAGAGAGTTTTTCTTTGGAACTTGTGAGTGGACCTATCTATAATATCATCATGGATGTCGCCCGAAGCGGTAATTAGAAGCATTGCAGTTGCTATTTGGTTTGTTTCATTGGGTTTGCCACCCACCGATCCGCAGGATAATTCAATTAATGCTGGAAAGATAGGCAAAACTCTCGGAAAAATCATCTTTGCATAATATTTTAATGCTTTAGAAATAAGTCCTTCACAACCATTGTTCTCCAAAATATATTTTGAAGCTTCATTGAGCGCGAAACTACCATGCCTATCAATGATTTCTATAGCCAAGGCCGTGAGAGAGTTTGATTGCATAATTGATATTGAATCGTCTTTGTATTTGTAATTTTAGGAAATAAAGTGAGGGATTTAACCCTTAGATGATTGTTTACCAACCGCCGAAGGTTATTGGTTTTGCTTTTTTGATTGCTCTTTTTGTATTCATATTTTTCACCTCTTTCGCTGTTCTGAATTAGCAGATTTAAATCAAGTAGGGCTCCTCAAGCCACTTATGCACTTCTTCTGTATCGAGTCTAGTATGGTAGCTTACTCCATTGCAGTTAGCGCTTGAAACAAATGCGTTAAGGGCTAACACGATGTCTTTACCATTCATATCGGTGTAAATAACGGGTCCGCCTGAGTCTCCGAATGCTACTGCTCCTTTGCCTTGGGCGTTATTAGCGGTTACTTTTAGATATTTATCGCTACCAGCAAAGTTTGCATTCAACAATTGTACTGTTGCACTGTTTTGAGTAACTTGGCCCATCCACGAATTAGTTACTCCATTGTTTCTTGGTGTTGTTTGGTATTGCATTCCGTAACCGATGACTTTTAAATCTGTTTTATGGTTCAATGTTTCAGTAAAGCCTATGGTGGGTAATACTGGAAAATCTGTAATCCCTGAAACGGGCTGTTCAAATCTTATTAGCCCTATGTCGCTTGTTTGGAATTCGCTGTTTCCCGAAAGCGTAGGAACGTATGAAGAATAAGTTTCTGGTGTACCTTCGTAGATAGTGCCCCCTTGGTCAAAGCTGACTCTTACGTATTGTGCGTTGAGTAAGCTATGGCCTGCAGTTACCATGATGGTCGGGGAAATTAGGAATCCGCTACAATAGCCAATCGGTTGTTGTTGATCGTCAAGGAGGACTATTACGCCCACGTATGGTTTTGAGTCGGGGTTTAGATTGCCTGTTATGGCGGTTGCTGTGGTGGTGAATACTGGTAGTGAAATAAGGAATGAGAGGATTATGGCTATGACAAGTTTTTTCATTTTAGTCCCCGAGCTCACAACAAGTAAAGTCGTAAGTCGTAATATATAAACGTAAAACCTTTTTTCATGAACCCGTTAACTTGAACTACACAACTACAGTATCACCAAAGCAAAACTCTTAATAGCCAAACCTTTAATCAGTGGGTTTTATGAGCCAAACCAAACAAATGGAGCAGAAATGGCAACAGAAATGGGAAGAAGCACATCTCTTCGAAGCCAACCCCGACCCTAATCGCCAAAAAAAATTAGTTACCTTTCCATTTCCATATATGAACGGTCCACTCCATGTTGGGCACACCTTTACTGCTTCCCGCGTAGATGCTTACGCCAGATTCAAACGCATGCAAGGCTACAATGTACTTTGGCCATGGAGTTGGCATTGGACAGGTCAGCCTCTTTTAGGCGCATCTCAGCGTGTGGCGAGAGGAGATCAAGCTTACATCAAAGTACTACGCGAAGTCGATGGCGTACCCGAAAGCGAACTCCAGAAGTTCGTTGACCCCCTTTACATGGCTCAATATTATACTGACGAAGGTCGTTTAGCCGTTAAAAGCGTTGGTTTCTCGGTTGATTGGCGACGCGAATTTACAACGATTATGCCGACCTTTCAAAAATTCATTGAGTGGCAGTACAAAAACCTTAAAGAAAAAGGCTATGTCACTCGCGGCACCCACCCAGTGGTTTGGTGCCCAAAAGACCAGTCTCCTACAGGCGACCACGACCGTCAAAGTGGTGAAGGTGTTACTCCAGAGGAGTATACGCTAATAAAGTACAGATTGGATGAGAAAACGTTTTTACCAGCAGCGACTCTCCGACCCGAAACTGTTTATGGTATCACCAATATGTGGATCAATCCTGACTCTACTTACGTCGAAGCAGAGGTTAACGGTGAGTGTTGGATAGTTAGCCAAGAAGCTGCTGAAAAACTTAAAGAACAAGAGCGCAAGGTCGAAGTTAAGCATTGTTTCTTGGGTAGAGAACTGATCGGCAAAACAGTCACAAATCCAGTTACAAACCTAAAGTTTCCTATTCTCCCGGGGTGGTTTGTTGACCCGAAAACCGCAACTGGAGTAGTTTACAGTGTTCCAGCCCATGCACCCTACGATTGGCTTGCTTTACGAGATTTGCAACGAAAACCTGAGGTTCTCAGGCAGTTCGGCATAGACCCAGTAGTAGTTCTTGCAATTAAGCCCATCTCGATCATTAAAGTTGATGGAGTTGGCGATTACCCTGCCGTTGAAATCGTCGATAAAATGGGAATAGTCGATCAAAACGACGCAAAAGCTGACCAAGCTACCAAAGAACTCTACAAAAAAGAGTACCACGGCGGCATCTTGAAATCTAACTGCGGACAACATGCAGGCAAATCAATTCGCGAAGCTAAAGATCTCCTAATCACTGACTTCAAGAAACTTGGAGTTGCCGAAATCATGTATGATCTGGCGGACCCTGTGGTTTGCCGTTGCATGACACCGTGTCTTGTGAAGATCCTTTCGGACCAGTGGTTCCTTAACTACTCAGACCCCAAATGGAAAGAACTTGCACATGAGGTTGTGGAGCAGTTAAACATCTTCCCCGAAACAGCTAAGCCCTGGTTTAATACCGTGATTGATTGGCTTCGGGAATGGGCTTGCGCCAGAACCACGGGCTTTGGAACACCACTTCCTGGGGGAAAAGGCTGGATAATTGAAACCCTCAGTGATAGCACGGTCTACATGGCGTTCTACACCATAAACAAGCACATTAAACAGAACAAGATCAATGCCGAATCGCTAACGCCTGAAGTTTTTGATTACATTTTCTTTGGCAGAGGAGAACCAGAAGACCTACAAACGGCTGGAATAACCCCAACCTTGCTGTGTGCTATGCGTAGTGAATTCCTTTATTGGTACCCATTTGATCTACGTAATTCTGCAAAAGAGTTGGTACCCAATCATCTAAGTTTCTGCATATTCCATCATGCAGCGCTGTTTCCCCGAGAGCACTGGCCCAAAGCCATCGGCGTCAATGGCATGCTGATGATTGAAGGGCAAGGGATGCATAAGAGCAAAGGAAACTTCATCACTATGAAGGGGGCTGTAGAAAAATATGGTGCTGATGCCACACGTTGCGGTTTGCTTTTAGGTGCAGAAGGCATGGATGATCCTGACTGGCGTGCTGAAAATGTCTCCGACCTCAAAAGCAAATTTGAGGCGCTGATGGATTTTGCAGGATCAATTCTTGCTTCAGCTAAAAATGCGGAGAATACGGCATTGGAGCGTTGGCTTACTAGCCGAATTCAGAAACGCATAAGCGAAGTCACGGCAAGCCTAGATGAACTTAAAACGCGAACTGCATTGCAAACAGCACTATTTGAAACATGGAATGATTTGCGTTGGTATATTCAGCGGAAAGGAAACACAGAAGCCAAAGCATTGGGTGATGCGGTAAAAGTGTGGATTCGAATGCTTGCTCCCTTTGCGCCATTCATGTGCGAGGAACTCTGGAGCCAGAACGGTGAGGAAGGATTCATCAGCGTCGCAAAATGGCCTGAATTCAATGCAGATACTGTGGATGTGGCTGCGGAAGAACAGGAGAATTTTATTATTGACGTGATGGATGACACAAACAATATCCTAAAAGCTATGAAAATCACTCCACATCGGATATACTACTATATTGCGGCTTCTTGGAAATGGCAGGTATATCTAAAAGTTCTCAAGAAAACAGTTGCTGGTGAAGCTAAAATTAATGAGCTTATGAAAGAATTCGCCAAGGATTCAACCTTTAAGGTACATATGAAAGAAATTGCACCAATGGTTCCCAGAATCATTAAGGCATTAACTAAAGTGTCGAGCGAACGCAAGACCAAAATATTAAAAATCGGTGAAGCTAACGAGAGAGAAAATCTTTTAGAAGCTGCAGATTTTATGCATGACCGATTCAAAGCTGAAATATCTGTGTATAGAGAATCTGACGAGCACCGCTTTGATCCTAAAAATCGTTCAGCAATGGCTATGCCCTATCAACCTGCTATTTATATAGAATAACTGGGTCCCATCGGATTTTTTTCTTCAACTCTTTAACTATATGCTATTCATTGTCCAATCAGCCCGAGGCAGGTTGACTATTAAAGTAACTTAGTTTTCCATCAACCAACCAGGGATATAATGGGGAATGGATTAAAATAATTAAGGAAATCAGTCGATAACTAATTATTTTTGGAATAGTTACCAATTAATGGCTTACTTTTGCGGCTTCTTCCCGGCTCTTAAGTTTCTCTTCCAGCAGAACAAGAAGCTCTTGCGGCTTCACTGGCTTAACCAAATAAGCATCTGCACCTTCATCAAGTGCTTTAACGCCTGTTTCCAGCGATGGAAAACCCGTAATCATTATTTTAACAGTTTGCTGAAGCTGCTTTTTTAATTTCGCTAACAAATCTGTCCCATCTATATCAGGTAATCTTATGTCTACAAGTGCTAAATCATATTGCCGATTCTCGGTTTTCTGCATGGCTTCTTTTCCGGTCTCTGCAGTGTCAACTTCATATCCACTTTTTTCAAGAATACGGGAAAATGTTCGAAGTATAGATTTGTCGTCATCGACAACTAAGATAGTTTTTTTGGAAACTGCCACGTCCTATTCCTCCTGTATATAATCAGTTTTTTAAAGCCTTTAATTTTATTTGTTTGCCGCTAAATTCTAGATTAAATCAACCATAATTTAAAGGTTAATTGGTGACTAGAACTTTTTTCTGCTTTCCAGCATTAATCGTACAATGATTTTCGATCTTAATAAACTCTATCCCCTTTGTTTATGCTCAGATAATTTTTTTCGACTGCAGCTTTGGTGAGGAAGTTGTTGTCAGCAATACAGTTATAAATAGAAAAACATGTTTTTAGTATAGGTTTTGAAGGTTAGATATGTCCGCGCGTTTTACTTATAACATAACTCCTGAAGTCCCGCCAAGTTATTATGAAAAACTATTCGATTTCATTTATACCCAGTATATAGTTACCCAAAAAAAGCGCTTTACCGACATAGTTCGGGAATCATCCCCTAAAGGAGAAAAATTATCTTACATAGTTGTAGACTCTCAAGGCAACCGTCTGGTTGGGGTAGAATTAAAAAGCGGCACACCCTTTGAATTACAAGTTAACCCCCTTACATCTGTTGCATCCCACACAACCGTGGAAGAGGCTAAACAAGACGTTCTTATTGCGATGCAGGTTTTCTCGCAGAATACACGCGATGCAACTGTTTTTTTTGCTTGGCGAGAAGGCGAGGAAATTGTGCCCGAAGCTTTCACTAAACCTGAGAAATCTTTCAACCGCCTATTTTTAGAAACCCAGGTGTTGTTCTTTGTGGTTTTCATCGTATTTGGAATGATTATCTTCATAACAATATCCACAATTGTGCCTGGCGCCTTTTGGATTGCACCTTTGATTTTAATTGGTATCCAATTTGGGTTCGTTTTCTATTCTAACCGCTTTATCGCTCGTAGCGCGGACTGGCACATTACGGAAAAAAACCCTATTATCCATTTACTAGAATATTATCTGCCCGTGAGCGAAAAAAATAGCTTTAACAAGACATACCCCAAAGAAACCTTAATAGCAATTAAAAAAGAAATTTACGATGAAGTAATTTCAAAAAACGGTGAAGTCGATGTTGGATCTGCACAAAAAATTTTTCTTAAGCATGGGGTTCCATGTGAAGTCGATAATTTAAAAGCCAAAAAAATTAACGTATATGAACTAGTTAGAAATATTGCTGACCGCTTTAATTTTCCCATACCTGAAATTGTTGTTTCAAACACCATGGTTCCAAACGCTGCCGCTTCTGGTCCAAGCCCCAAGAGGGGGTTGGTGCTTATTACAACTGGCATTCTTGTGCAGCTCGAAGAGGATGAATTGCTAGGGGTTTTAGGGCATGAGTTTGGTCACCTTCGGGGCAGAGACCCTCTCATACTTTATGGTTTGGTTTCTACGGAGTTTCTCTTTCGCTTTTATGTGCTCTTCCCATTGTTTCCGATGATTTTCTCGTCGTTTTTATTCTTCGCGTATTTCTGGGTAGTTATGGTTGTGATTTTTTTCATCGCAAAATTCTTTGAGGCACGCGCTGACTTGGTCTCAGCCTTGGTGGTAGGTAATCCTAAGATTTTGGCGGGATCACTAGAGAAAATTGGTTTCCAGCGTCTGATTTATGAACGTGTACCTTCCTACCGTATTCAGGAGTGGCTTGGGTTGGACCCTCATCCCCCTATCTACTTCCGTGTAGATCGCCTCGAGAATCTTACGCCAGGCTCCATCCGGCATCCGCTGCTGCAATCAATGAAAGATGTGGTACGGGGCTTCTTTGCCACACTTAGAGGTTGAATGCCAGTAACCTATTCGCACGGAATCCTTATCCTTCTCTTTTCATTTCAAGTATCTATAGATTTGGAGAAAGCCAAATGAGCTATACTGTACAATTAATCGATTCTAAAGAGAAAGATGCTCTCTACGAAACTTATGAACCGCGTTTATTGTACGCCAATAAAGCCGATATTTATGGCTGTTGCGTCAAACTTTTGACTGACTCAATTGAAACCAAAGATAAATGGGAAGATAATTTCTATACAGCAAACGAAAATACTCGCTCTCATGGACGCCTTATCGTCCTCTCTGAACCCAATCAACCCTTAAGCGTCAAGTATGATGCCTATACTAAAACTGCGTTCCTCATTAACCTGAACTATTACGGATGGATAAAAAGTATCGCACTCTCAGTTGCAGGAGACGTTTTAGAGGATGAGCACCATATCTATTCGGTACACGGCGCAGCTATAGACGTGGGTTGTCTTGGTGTATCTATAATTGCGCCGTCGGGCACAGGCAAAACCACTCATTCCTGGGGGTTACTTCGAATCCCCACTGCACGTCTGATTAGTGATGATTGGTACTTTGTGCGTCTCAGCACTCGAGAACCGTTGGCATTTGGTTCAGAGAAGAACACCTACATACAAGCAGATATCGGTAAAATCTGGAATGAGTATGAGCGGTTGGTAGATAAGACTCTGTTTGACAACCGTGGCAGAGCAATCGTAAATATCCGTTGGATAGTTGGCGCGGGAGGAGTTGTACCCATGACAACTCTTCATAAGATTATAATGCTTAAGCGAGATCCTTCAGACCAAAACATTATTACGCCCCTTAGCACAGAACAAGCTATTACTTATCTTTCCGAAAATAACTTTTGCAATCCTCACCAACTGGTGCGTGATGAGCGCAAAATGGCTTTGCGCACAAACTTTTTCCGCCGTCTTCTAAGTCAGTGCGACGCATACCTTGTCAACACTACCGGTGAACCTAAACAAACACAAAATGAAATTAGAAAAATATTAGGGCTTAAACCTTAAGCTAACGTTAGTCCTGCACTATTTCACTAAGTTGGAGAGTTGTTAATTAGGGAACGTCCAGTCATTTCTTTTGGCTGTGCAATATTCATTAATTCCAGAACTGTCGGGGCTACATCGCCTAGTTGACCCTGACGCAACTTCAGTTTTGCGTCTGTCACTATAATAAACGGCACGGGATTCAATGTGTGTGCTGTCCAGGGACCACCCGTTTTATAATCGATTAGCTGCTCAGCATGTCCATGGTCTGAAGTTACTATGCATAGACCCCCAACTTCAGCTGAAGCTGAGATAACTTTTGCTAAGCATTCATCGACTACTTCAAGGGCTTTTATGGTGGCTGGAAAATCAGCGGTGTGTGAAACCATGTCGGGGTTTGCATAGTTAACAAGTATGAAATCATAAATTTCTGATTTAATTTTCTCAATGAGAATCGTTGTTACTTCGTAAGCGCTCATTTGGGGTTGCAAATTATATGTTGTAACCTTAGGGGAATTAACAAGAACCCGGTCCTCGCCCTTATAGGGAGTTTCTCTGCCTCCGTTAAAGAAGAAAGTGACGTGGGCATATTTTTCTGTCTCTGCTATTCGAAGCTGACGCAACCCAAGATCACTGAGAAGTTCCCCTAAACCATTCTTTATCTGCAAAGGTGGAAAAACTACGGGTAGATTAAATTTTTTATCGTATTGAGTCATGCAGACAATTTGGGGTTTAAAAAAACGTTCTCGGTCAAAAGCGTTAAATTCCTTTGCATAGAGACTTTGGACAAGCTGTCTTGGCCTATCGGAGCGGAAATTAAAGAATACCACTAAATCTTTTTCGTTAAACCCGTTATAATTCAGTTTATGATTCTCTATCACTGTTGGCTGAACGAATTCATCGTTTTCATTTCGCAGGTACGCTTGTGCTAAAGCCTCCAGAGGGGATTTTGCTTTTAATCCTTTACCTAAAGCTATGGCATAATATGCCTTGGCGGTTCGATCCCACCGGCAATCTCTATCCATAGAATAGAAGCGCCCCATTACGCTGGCAATTTTTCCAACAGACAAACCTTCGATTTTTTTCTCTAGGGCGATTATGTATTTTTCAGCTATTTTAGGTGCAGTGTCTCTACCATCAAGAAAACAATGAATCCAGACGTTTTCTGAGCAGCCTAAAGTCTTAGCAAGCGTTAGCAAGGCAAATAAATGGTTTATATCACTGTGAACTCCGCTGTCAGATAATAGCCCCATAAAATGTATATTTTGACCAGCCTTTTTGGCTTCTTGCAGGTATTTGTTGAGGATTGAGCTATGCATGAAGTCGCTGTCTTTGATGGCTTTGTTTATTCTGACTAGGTCCTGTGGGATTACGCGTCCAGCTCCCAAGTTTAGGTGACCAACCTCTGAGTTTCCCATTACGCCTTCGGGAAGCCCAACGGCGCCATCTGAAGCCTTAAGGACGGTATGGGGATATTCGTTCCAGATTCTATTGATTTCTTTAAGTTTTGCTTGGGCTATGGCGTTTCCAAGTTTTTTTCGCTGAAGCCCCCAACCATCCAAAACAATAAGTATAAGAGGTCTAGCCTTGCCGATGTTGAGCTTGGATGTATCCACGTAGTATCCTCCCGTTAGAGTGACAATTTACTGCTAATAGATCTTTTGTTGTGAAAATTAAGCGCTAAAAAAAGCATTTTTCAAAAATGGCGACTTTAAAATCTTAATATAATACATAGAAAATTAACTTTAGAAGGGTAACTATGTATGTCGGATGATGAGGGATATGCTGCAGCTTTGGATGAGGCTGAGCTTGAAGAAGACAAAATGAAGCTTGTCCGCATTGAAGGTACACCTGTGCTTTTCATCAAACATAACGGCAAAATTCATGTCATCGACGATCGATGCCCTCATATGGGCTGTGCTTTCTCTGGAGGAACCTTAGATGGCAATGTAATCGTGTGCCCCTGTCATGATTGGCGATTTAATCTTGAATCGGGAGAATATGAAGAGGCGCCGGATTATGTACTTGTTACTTTTCCCTTCAAAGTGGAATCCGGTAAAATATGGGTTAAATTAGAAGACTTCTAACTTGTCATTTTTGTTTTCTTCAGGCTTCTATCAAAATTCTCCTAGAAGTTAATTGTGCAAATCGGTATGAAAATAAAATTATATCGGGCAAATAATGGCTTGATTTTTGAACTTGTAACTGCGACAGAACTCCCAAAATGCCTCAGATGGTTTAAGCAGTGCCCTTTTTGGTCTTGCCATGTAAATTTTGCGTGTGCCTTTGGATTCCTCAATATTTACAACTCTAACCAATCCTGCCGCGGAGGCTTTTGCGGCGGCGATAGAAGAGATTATGCTAACGCCTCTGCCCTCAGAAACCGCTGTTACCACGGATTCAGTGCTGCCTAATTCAAAGGCAACTTGAGGAATACTGTGTTGGATATCATTTTTTTCCATAAGTGTCTCTATTTCTATTCTTGTGCCTGAGGTTTCTTCGCGGTTAATGAAGGGGTAATTTGTTATTTCAGTGAGTTTGATTGTTTTGCGCTTGGCTAAAGGGTGGTTGCATGCTGTGATGAGGACCAAATTTTCTTCACTTATTTCTATGTAGTCAAATTTTTCTTCGAAGCCAAGTCTTGTGCCCACTGCTGCGAAGTCAAAGATATTGTTCTGTAGACCTTTTAGGCTGGTTAAGCTGTCTTGTGCAGTTATTTTGAATTTGATGTCAGCAAAATTCTTTTGGAATTCAGCGATTAGCCCGGGTATTATGTATTCTTCAGGTATAGTGCTTGCGACTATGCGAATGACTCCTGAGAGGGTGTGTTCGGCTGCGGAGATTTTGGCTTTAGCGGTTTGTATTTCTTGGAGGATTAGCTGTGCGACTTCTTTTAGGGTGTTACCTGCTTCAGTGACCTCTGTGCCATCTGATGTCCGTTTGAAAAGTTCTGCTCCGAAGCATTCTTCTAGCGCAGCTATTTGGTGGCTGACAGTGCCTTGGCTTGTTTTTAGTTCTTTGGCCGCAATTGAGAAACTATGTGTTCGAGCTACAGTTAAGAAAGTGTTTAAGTAATCAAAACGAATTGTTTCCATGCGCTTGTCTATCCCCACGTTTATTGTTTTCTTTGTATGTTTATATTTGTATTCCGTTTCTGTGCAAAGATAAGCCTTATATTCGATTTTCTAATAAGAGCTATTAGAACAATTTAGAGTTAGATTGTACATGGCGAATTTTACCATGATAATTTTTGAGTCCCCCTACGCAAAAGAACGTGCTCTATCAGCCCTCCGATTCGCATGGACCGCTGACTTGGAAGGCCACAAAGTCAGAATCTGGCTCTTCGAAAATGGAGTTTACCTCGCTAAAAAAGGACAAAAACCTGCCCAGGGCTTGACCAACTATGGTCAGATGTTAGAAGACCTGGTCAAGGGCGGCGTGGAAGTAAAAGGATGCGCTGTTTGCGCAGAAGCACGTGGGCTAACCCAAGATGACCTTTTTGAAGGCGTTAAACTTGCAACCATTCATGATCTGGTTGAGTGGACAACTATCAGCGATAAAGTCCTAACATTCTAGGAGAGCGGGTTTCGTGAGCGTTGAAAAGCTTGATGTTAAAGGTAAAATGTGCCCCATTCCTGTGGCACTCACCAAACGTAGGTTGGGAGAGTTGGCTGTTGGAGAGCTTTTGGAAGTTACTGGTGAGGGTGAATTGGAGTTTGATAATATTCAGCGCTGGGTTAAGAATAACGGTCATGAGGTAGTGCAGGCGCATAAGGATAACGCCGAGTTTGTGGTGCTGATTAAAAAACAGTAGGCATTATTATTTTTTTTAATTTTAATTATCAATAATTTTAATAAGTACTGATTTTCTATCTCTCAACATCACCAAGTGAACTCTATGTCAGAAAAATACGTTGAAATGTGGAAGAGCATCGGAATCGACATTGAAAAACACAACGTACTCCTAAACACCCTAGGACAGTTTTATACAGATATTTACCTCGCCCAAAAAAATCGCCCCAAAAAAATGGATTATTTTGACTTCGTCGTCTCCGAAATCCACGGCTTACGCATAAAAGAATTAAATGACCAACGTGCAAAATGTAAAAAAGTCATCGGTGCCTTCTGCATCTACGCACCAGAAGAACTCGCTTACGCTGCGGATGCGTCAATGGTGGGTTTATGCGGCGGAGCAGATTTCTCGGTTCCCGATGCTGAAGCCATCCTACCCCGAAACCTCTGTCCTCTAATAAAGTCCTTTTATGGCTTCAAACTCAATGGCACTTGCCCCTACTTTCAATCTAGCGACCTCGTTGTTGGTGAAACCACCTGCGATGGTAAGAAGAAAGTGTACGAGCTACTAAACGAGCTTATTCCAACTTATGTTATAGAAGTACCGCACAAACCCGACTCGCAACAGGGTAAAGATTTCTGGTTCAAAGAGCTTGAAGCATTTAAAACCAAGCTTGAGGAACTTACAGGAAACAAAATAACCGCCGAGAAACTCAAAACTGCCATTGGATTAATCAATGGCAAACGCAAAGCCCTAAAACGCCTAAGCGATTTACGGGCAAACAGCCCCTCGCCCATCAGCGGATTAGATGCTTTACTTATTAACCAAATTAGTTTCAACGATGATCCCGTGCGCTTTACCGCTAAAGTTAACGAGCTCTGTGATGAACTTGAAGAACGCATCAAAAACGGCAGCGGCATTGCGGCTAAAGATGCTCCAAGGTTGATGATTTCAGGCTGCCCAATGGCGATTCCCAACTGGAAAATCCACAGTATAGCGCAAGCAACAGGTGCTACAGTGGTGGTGGAAGAAAGCTGTGTTGGCACTCGTTACTTCTCAGAACTTGTTGAGCCCAAGGGTGAGGGAATAAATGATTTACTTTGGGCTATTGTTGAGAAGTATAGCCAGATTCCTTGTGCATGCTTCACCCCCAACGATCGACGAGTAAAAAATGTACTTGACCTTGCCAAACAATTCAGGGCGGATGGGGTAATATATTATACCCTGCAAAACTGCCATGACTACAATGTGGAAGCCGTTAAAGTTGAGCGAGGGTTAAAAGCAGAAGGGCTGCCAATGCTTAAAATCGAAACTGACTACGCCATGGGTGACGTCCCTCAAATTCAAACCCGCATTGAGGCCTTCCTAGAAATAATCCAGGGCAAAAAGCAAGCCTGATGGCTCCTCCTCCTTTCTGTATGGGCAATTTAAAAGTTTTATAATGTAAAACTACATGTTTCATATTGGGGAAAACCAAATGAGTTATAGATTAACCAAAGCTGTTCCCGTTCATGGATGCAGTTGCAAATTACCGCAGTATCAACTTGGCGAATTACTTGACCAAGCAGGCTTAACACAAGAATTTAAACCCGACGTTTTGGCTGGTCCGTGGGAAAATAGCAGTGTAATCAAAATCGCTGATGAAATAGCGGTTTTAAACTCGCTTGATTTTTTCACTCCGATGGTTGATGAACCTGAAATTCAGGGGCGTATTGCGGGCAGCAACGTCACAAGCGACATCTATACACTCGGAGTCACCAAAATTGCCTCTGTCCTCACAATAATGGCTTTTCCTGAAAACATGCCCAGCGAAATCGCTGTCGGTATGCTCAAAGGTTTTGGCGACTTTTGTAGAGAAATGGACACCCCTGTTGTGGGCGGGCATACTATTCGCAACCCCTGGCCCATTATTGGTGGAGCAGCAACAGGTATAGGTAACCCCGAAAAAATCGTTTACACGAAAGGTGCCAAAGTAGGCGATAAATTATTCCTTACCAAACCGTTAGGAATTGCACCCGCCATGGCTGCTTATCGTTTGCGCAAAGATGAGGAGGGCAAAGAACTCTTGATTGATGTTCCCGAGGATATGGTAGAGGTAGCTGTTAGCGGTGCTATATCGGGGATGATTACCTCTAACAAACCTGTTGCAGAGGTAATGCAAAAGGTTCGAGTGCATGCCGCTACGGATGTCACTGGCTTTGGGCTTAAGGGACACTCAGCCAACATGGCGGTTCTAAGCAATGTGGATATAGTCATCGATACCCTCTGGGTAATTCCAGGCACGCCTAAACTTGCCGACCTCTTCGGTTACCCACTTCTATCGGGTGAAGCGAAGGAAACCGCGGGTGGTATCCTCTTGGCTGTAGCGAAGGCAGATTCGGATAATTTGCAGAGTGAACTTGATAAACACAAAGTCCGTCACTGTGAAGTGGGTTACGTAACTAAGGGAACTGGCAACGTTAATGTTTTAAAAAATGCAAAAGTCACAGAAGCATAGTTTGCTTTTCCAGTTAACACTTTTTCCTAGGTTAAAAAAAGGCAAGATACAAAGTGAGGGAGGTACCTTTGGAAGAGTATTTTCAGTCCAACTAAGAGTGAGTTGGAAATGCTGTCGAATTTTAGTACTTAAAGGCTTCGGAGTTTAATCTTTGCATTCTGCGATTTCTTGAGAACTCTCCAACTCTGATAATGAACGTGAAATAGTCACCACGTGCGCAACTGCTATAACCATACCAACTGGAATGCATATCTGACAACTTCTAAATCTCTTCTTCATACCAAGACTCTCAGCTGCCTCGCCAGTAAGCCTTACGTTCAAAAACTTTATCTCCCAATTCGCGGTATCAACTTTTGCGCCTTTAATTTTTCCAATGATCCGAGCTTCAGAAGTTACTATGTCTAAACCCACAAGTTCTTCGAAATTTATCATAAATTCACCCACATAACTAATTTGATCATTCTATAAATTATTCGTTGCTTTAATATATCTTTCATTAAATCTGGGTAAAATTTTGTAATAATTTTTATATTAAATCACAAAAATGATGGAAGAGCAAGTTTTACTTATAATCCAGAGTGAATAAGCTATTTTAGCAAATTACAAACGGAGGATTGAAAGTACCAACTATCTTAGCTCACCATTGACGCTTTGTTGAGCTGTTTATTTGTTTAAACTTTCCTTCACTCTGCTTTTTTACGGTTTTCACACTTAGAGTTGATTTAAAGAAAGGTTAAGGTTTTTATGATTGCTTGCTGTGTTTCTTTTAGCTCCTTTGAAAAGCATGTATCCCGCGGGGCCGTCGTCTAGCATGGATTAGGATACTTGCTTGGGGTGCAAGCGATCCTGGGTTCAAATCCCAGCGGCCCCACCACATTTCCAGTGGCCCCATTGGCGATGATTTTGTTCGATTTTTTTGTCATTTTACTTTCGCTTCCTGAATAGTTTTACTTCTCCAAAGTCGCATACATATTCGAATCCTGCCTCAACGAGCTTTTGTGCGTCTTCTACGGTTTTGGCGGTTGCGCTGTGGAATTCGTCGTTTTTGAAAGTTATGAGCTGTGTGTAGAGTAGGGTGTTTTGGATGTTTCTGTGGCCGAGTATTTTCATGACGTGTAAGATGTCTTTGGTTTTAGCGTATTCAGTGGTGGCTTTCCAGTGGCGTAGGGTGTGGAAGTGGATTTTCTTTAAGCGGTCGTTTTTGAGGTTGAATGCTACTCTGCTTCTTTGTAGGCGGAAGGCTCTTGCGAAATGTCGTTCGCTGCATCCGTAGGGTTTTTCGTGGTCTCTTGGTAGGCTGTTTAGCATTGCTATTAGCTGACTTGAGATTGGTAGTTGTCTTGGCTCGCTGCCTTTTTCGGGGGTTATGTCGACGGTTCTGTTTTCGAAGTTGAAGTCGGTCCATTTGAGTAGGAAGGCTTCTCCGCATCGTATTCCTGTTTCTTTGAGTAGCTGTAGGAAAATTGCGGTTTTTCTGTTGCTGCCGGCGATTAGGCTGTTGATTTCTTGCTCTGTGGGGATAAATGGCAGTTTTTTGACGCTTTTGAATTTTGGTGGGTTCCAGGTTAAGCCTTGCATTTTTAGGAAGAGGCTGTATGTTTCGACGGCGATGTCTTTTGTTTTGACTTGCCAGTTTTGTTGTCTGGCTATCATTTCTTTGAGTGATTCGGGGTCTGCTAGGTTGGCTCCTTTGTTCATCATTGTTTTTAGGAACCGTATGCGGCGTGAGATTGTTGCTTCGGCGTATCCTTCTTTTTGCATCCAGAAAGCGTGTTCAATGATTTTGCCTTTGATGTCTGCTTGATTGTTGCTCCGCAGAACTCCAGTGGTCTGTTGTTCTGCATCCAAATTTTTCGCCTCGATTGCGCATATTTGGCTTGAGTATAGTATTCCCTGTGCCGTTTTTAATTCATTGGGTTGATTGGTCCGATGCGCCCTTTCCTTATTGGTCCATGAGTTTTTGAGGTCCATTGGATCGCTAAAACGTAAGCCACAGTCTCGGCAGAGCCATCTTTGTATTTCGTCTCCTGCGGCTGTGTAACGTTTGGAGTCTCGCCATAGCCGTTTTGAGTTACATTGAGGGCAAGGTGGGTTTAGGGGGATGCTTTCTTGAAGCGTGGATCCACAAGCGGGCATGCTGGAGAAGGTGCCAAAAACGTCAGAAGACTTAACCCCGCCTGAATATCCAACCATTCCCTCCCACCCTTTGTTATTTCAGTTTCTTGTGATTGGTTAGTTTACTTGTCTAGTTCTGGAATCTTTTCGAAGTTGACAAGTTCCCAAGGAATGTGTGCTACCAGTCCGCATCCGACATAGCGATAGAAACTCTCTGGATCAACAATGCTGGTATTGCCTGTCTGCATTAAGCGGGGCTTTTGCATTTTTACGTGACATGCGCACGCTTCGCCTAGGCAATCGCTGTTTTCCTGTTGAGGATGGGCTGCGGCTAAGGGGCAAACCTTATGTCGCTCCGTCATGGTCTCTCCCTCGCTAACGCTGTTTCCTCAGCCGTATCAAAGGTCACGGCTGGAAATGGCGCCTTAGGTCGCTTATGAGTTGCCTTGTATGCTTTGAGTCCTTGTTTGAGGATTTCATTGGCGAAAGCGCTTCGCGTTGCTAGGTCCCTTAAGGCGTCTATTTCTTTTAGAACCTCTTGATCGATAGTGAAGGCGACTTTTGCTTTCATTTCTCACAATTCCCCTTATGGTTAACTTAGTTAACTCCGTTACTATGAGAAACCTTATAAATCTAATCCTACTAATCATACTTCTGTTCACAGGAGAAATACGGCATGAAAGCAATAAAAATCTCAGACGACATACATAGCAAACTAACCGGTCTCCTAGGCGAGCTCACCGCTGAGACTAACAAAATGCAAACTTACCAAGACGCTATAAACGCTCTCCTAGAGCAGTCGGTTATTCTTCCGTCTGAAGTCATTGCCAAAGTGGAAAACTTCATTGAAGAAAACAAAGACATAGGCTTTACCAACAAAGAGGACTTTGTCCGTGATGCCATACGCTACCGACTAGAACGATTGAAAAACGATAACGAATTCCTAGAAGTTTCTCGTGAGCAGTATGATGAGCTCGATGAAGCCCTAAAAGAAATGGGTTCACCTTTCCGCAGTCCAGAGCAATTTATACGCAGCCAAATATCCGAAACCCTCTACAAATACGATGAATACAAGAAGACCAAACAATACCGTTAACCAAATCAGTTGTCGCTTGGGTTCTATTTTTGCCAAAGAGGTTTGTTTCTAATATCTCGCGATCATGTGGCAAAGGGCAGGTCAATTATAAAGCGGTGAATACTTCTTTCTTGTCCACTCCTGAGATTACTTTGTCATCTTTAATTAGGCCTCGACTGTACTTGAGACGCATTCCTTTGGAGAAAGCATTCCTGCCAGCCGCATGTTATACTCTGTAGAATCCGTGCGGATAAGCGGGTGAATGCCAAGGGTTCTGTTTTGTTTCTTTGCTATTGACTGTAGTATTTGCGTTTCTTGAAGTAAACTAGCAAGCCCGCAGCCCCGGGAAGAGATTGAAACTTACCGCTTTCCACAGAGCGGCCTACACAAAATAGGCCTATCACCAAGCCACTTTATAAGAATTAACATATAGTCAACGCTGAAGCTCAAGACAGGGGATATTAAGCTGGAGACTGATGAGAGCTTTTTCCGCAACTGCGTCCATAATTAGAGAAATATGCTTTTCACCAGTCGCAGGCAAAGGGACCACTAAACAGCATGCCTTAAAATGAAAGTGTATTCTAGCCGTGGGAAAAGGTTTACTTACTCTTATTGCCCAACGACAAGATTTTGTATCATTGTGCTGTTGGCGTTGTATAGATTTAGAATTGGTAAACCATTGTCACATCTCATTGTTATGGCACCCATCGGTATTCCAGTAGCGTTAAATGTCCTGCCGTTCCAGTCGCCTTCTATACCATACGTTTGATTAACTGGAAGAGATATAGCATAGGAATATTGTGGCTGACTTATTGGCGCTTTGTAAACCTCATGGGTTTCTGTGTTTATGAATTGCACTTCGGTAGGTGGGACAGTTAAGCCGTGGCTAATAATTAAACCTGAGACTGTCACATTATTTGTTATAGGTTTCGTTGGCGTTGTTATTAGTGAAGAAATAGACTGTGTTTCGGTTGGTATAACACTAAATTCAACAGTAAATCCAATGGTTGCTATGACTATTGCTGAAATTATTATAGCTAAAACTTTTACTTTGGTTTTCATTTAGTCATCATTTCCCCTTAGTTACAGAGCTTTCTTTATTTCTGCTCAAAATAGAGTATGCTAGAGTTACTTTTAGCTCTCCTTAGAGAACAATCTGTTCCGCTAAAAGAACAGCAAGCGATTGGGTGATTATACATTTGATTGAGAAAAGGCCTTAATTCAGGGGTTAGCGGTTTTTCGATGCCTTCTATAAAGCATAAAACCTACACTTATTCCGAAAACTACTAAGATGACAGCAACAACAGCTACGACGGAAAAAGACGAAGAAGGCTGAGGTTTTTCTGTGAACCTTTCGGTTGAAAATGTAACTGTGGCATTGCTATGGGAGTTATCATGGGTATTAGCATAAACGGTCAATGTATGATTACCGAAAGGAATCTGTTGAAACGTTGCGACAATTGAGGCGTTTAATGAGTTTACATAATTAGTCTGAATACCAAAAAGCTGGTGAATACCGTCTTGCCAATCCGCTTGGTAATAAACACTATCAATCGTCCAAAAATACGAAGCCACATCTACTGTTAATGTAAAGTTGCTTGCTTGCAACACAGTTTGATTTTCAGGAAACACTATTTCACAGATTGGAGGAATATGTTCAAGTTCATCTGCTGGTGGCTGAATAACAGATGAATTTGTATGCCAAAGAGCAAAAGAAACAGTTGGTTCTGACTGTGTCAAAGTTGCAACAGGTGTAGGTGTCTGAGCGACTGCAGATTCAACCATCATTAGGCTTGACACAACCAATGTTAGAACAAAAGCTAAAGCCAAACCTTTACTCAGCTCACTTAACTTCATCGGCTTATGTTTTTTGGAGTACGCCAACAAACCAGCAACCGTAACTATTGCTAGCGCTATAGGAATCGCGTTAACAGTTGCATTATTTGGTTGGACGCTTGGGCTTTTCAAGTCAAATCTCCTAAGGGGGTGGGGTTTCGGTTGGTTCGAATGCGAGAAGAAGGTCGTAGTTTGCGATGTCTTTTCTGTCGTATGGTATTTGTATTTCAAATGTTCCTATTGAACTGTTGCTCACTTTAGTAATGGTGAAACCTGGCTGTGGCGAGTTTGCGGTAAGAATTGGTCCGATTTTTTGGTTTGTAGAATTGTAAACATTTGCTGTTATGCTGAAATAGTAATCTTTGGAGTAGTCATTTCTAATTGTTCCATTTATGATAACGCACGCATCGCCATTGTTAATAGAATAAGAGCCTGTGGCGCCTGAGCGGGTGAAGCTTTGGTTGTAATTTCCATAATAAAGTTGTGAGTCAATCAAGTAAGCCTTGGTTTCTTCGCCTCCTTGGTAATCACTTGGAAAATGAAGATAGACACTACCTTCTGATTGGGGAGAAGAGGCCACTGGTTGATTACTCGCCAAAAAAACGGTTAAGACTAAGAAAAGGGCAATTAAAAGAATAACAACTAGTAATAGCGTATGCTTTCGAGTTATTTTCATTTAGGTGGCATTCCCAGTCTATCTAAGCTTTAAAGTGATATTTAATGCTACAGTTTAGAACAAGCGACCAACGTTTTGGTACACTCAATTTTCTTTGTCCTTCAATTTCATAAAACCTTTAGGTTTTTTTCTGAAGAACAGTATTCCTGCTAACAGCGATACCGAAATGCAAGCTATAATTATGAATAATGCAGGGTCTTCGAAGGGTTGGAAACTATCTGCGTTTGTTGTTATGGGTGTTTCAGTTTGGGCTGATGAAGTCGCTGGTTGCATTGATGTGCCATTGGGCAATGTTAAAGGTGGTAGTTGAGGCGGCACATAGTTGTAGTCCACTTTAAACTCTCGTGTTCGCGACATTTCTTTACCATCAGCAGCGTGCGAGTACACGATAAGCGTATGATTGCCTTCGTCTACGTTGTCCAAAGAGGCTTGTGTACTGAAAGCATTGCCATGTGCAAAAACGCCTTTTGTAGTAGTCCAATAATAAAGCCCGTCTTCTCTTGTTAAATCGGTAAGTGTAACGTTGGCTCCTCCATCCAGACTATAACGGATGAAAGTAATGGCAGCGTCGTCTGTTAAGACGTTAACACGAACCTGAAGTGGAACAGATGCAGTTGAATGAACGTCGGGAGCAGGGATTGGCGAAAAGATTTCAATGGAGGGCGGTGGATAATAATGCGCTCTTACCAAATTAACTTGTAGAAGCGCTGGCACTGAAATTACTAGCGCTAAAATGACTATTACCGCCAATTTTGTTCTTTTCATCCTTGTACAGCTCCATGCTTCTGTTTCCTGAAATAGTAAAACAAACCAGCAGCCACCGCTAATGCGATTACAAAGGTAATAGCGACAATAATTATAGACTCTGTCTGTGGTGTTTCTGCACCAGTATTAACTGTAGGAAGCTGTGTTATAGTAGGTGTTGGGGTTAATGGGCTTAAAGTATTTGAACCCATCAACGGAATTGCAACTGGCTTCATTAACGGATGATTGTCCTTATAGATTAAGGGCGTCTGTGTTTCTACTATAGAATATACATAGGGCGTGTTACCTATTCCCGTGCTGTCTATTTCTGTAGCATTAGAATATTTTGTTAAATAATCACTCCAATAGTTTCTGTCAGCAACTCCGCCAAAGCTTAACCATACTAAGACGCTACCGAGGTTATTTTCAGTTAATGTTGCGTTTCCTCCGTAATCAAATGATACTGCTTCAACGGTGCAGAAAGTTATGTTATTGTTAATACAGTCTCCTAAAAACTGGATAGAAGGTATGTAGTCATCGTAGAAAGTGTAATTTCCACCCCCATTAGTGCCTATGCTGCCGCTTTCGACATACAAGTTTTCGATTGTTACATTGATAATGGTAGAACGTGTTGGGTCTTGCCCTATTCCGTTTGTTAGGTCTATTCCACCTTGGTTAAGCGAATACCCTGCGCCGTCTACTATTATGTTGCTCCTCTGAATTTGTATGTTGCCTGAAATGTTTGCCGTTAAAGTGTAGGTGTTACCCTTGCGGTTAATGGCATCTGTCCCTGTGAAGGCGCCGTCGGAGTTGATCACTATATTGCCAACTGATTGTGCATTGATAACTGGAATAGTGGCAACCATGGACAAAAGAAAGGCAAGGCTGATTGGCAGAACCCAATGCTTGTTCACATCATCATCTCTACAATTTGTTAGGCACTCATTAAAGATATAAGTGCATTCGTCAAGGTTTCTTAACCAAGACTGCACTAAAGATTAGAACACTTCGAATTAGGGATAAAAATAAGAAGCCTAATGCTGTATTTACCGGTAATTAGAAGCTAAAGGAGAGCTGTTGAATGAAAAGAGCAAAACTATTTTCGGCGTTTGCAGTGCTTTTAATAGCCATTTTTATAGTAAATATTTTTGCAGTTAACAGCGTAGGTAATGCAAACGCACAAGATAGCCAGCCGTTTCATGTTGGCGTAACGTTCGGCGGGGACAACGCCGCCGATGCGAAAATACTGATTGATAAAGTTAAAGATTATACTAACCTGTTTGTTGTAGCTTCAGGTCCCCTACAGGGTAATATCGACGAATTGGTTAAAACTTGCGATTATGCTGTTAAATCAGGGTTAGATATCATCGTTTATTTCGGTTCATACGAGACAAATAGGGATAAAACCGCTGCCTTTATCGATACAGCGCAGGAACGATGGGGCAACCACTTCTTGGGAATATACTATGGAGATGAACCTAGCGGAAAAGCATTCGATGGAATCATGCGCTTGGATAACGTACCCAATATAGGCAATGTGTCGGTAAGCAGCCATGACCTCACCGTCAGCCAAACCTCTGGCTCAATCATGACGAGTAAATCATTCCTTTATAGTCCTGACTTTTCAGGACAGATTAATGTACAGTATGCTGACTTGGCGGCAGGCAATTACACGATGATTAACTATTTTCCGAATGGAACCATCGCTCTTGCAAAAAACAATGAATATGTGATTTACTTGACAAATGGAACCGTGCTCAAACAAACAAGCTCTCCGAACGCAAATAATGACTCTTGGAGAACAACTGGAACTGTTCTCAACCAATTGTTAAATAAACCCTTTTTTGTAGCGGTGACGGATATGGGTAATATTTCCCAGTTTGAACCCTACCGACAACTTTGGGATTCACGTCCATTCCAAACAATGGATGATTTATCCGCAGTAGCCGCGTCTTATTTAAAAAACCAGCAAGCGACAACAGATTGGATAGCTAATCGAGATGACGTTAAGCTTTTCACTTCTGACTATGTTCTTTATTGGTGGGACTACCAAATTGGCTATGATACAGTCTTTGCTGAATTAGGCTGGAATAATACTGTTGCCCAAGAAATCGGTCTTGTAAGAGGATCGGCGAATTTGCAGGGTAAAAATTGGGGCACTATCATAGATTGGAAATACAATCAGCCGCCCTATTTACCCAGCGGAGATGAAATGTATGATCAAATGCACTTGTCTTATGAGTGTGGCGCTCAGTATGTTGTGGTTTTTAATTACGCTGAAAACATGACTGATCCCTATGGAACATTACAGACTGAGCATTTCCAAGCTCTCCAGCGCTTCTGGAACGATGTAGTGCAAAACCCCAAGGTTGTCCATGGCGGAATTACAGGTGAAGCAGCATTGGTTTTACCCCAAGACTATGGATGGGGCATGAGGCATACAAACGACACGATTTGGGGATTGTGGAAACCAAATGATACGTCACAGCAAATCTGGAACCAGCTCCAAAACAAACTGGCGCAATACGGCTCAAAACTAGACATAGTCTATGACGACCCAGCCTATAACATCACTGAAAAATACAGCCAAATATACTATTGGAACCAGTCAGCCACTTCCTTTTCAACTCCACTTATAATCGGACTATTAGTTGCAGCCGCAATCATAGCCGCAGTAACTATCATTGTCATTAGAGCAAAAAGGAGACGGCGATCTTCAGTGATAAATAGAAGGTAGGGTTTAGTAATATTTGCCTGTGACCTGATATCTATTACAAATTGCCCCGTCGCCAAGTTTTTAGTGTTTCGTAACAAAAGAAAAAGGTGAGTATAACGGTTGCAACCAACGAAAAAACGTATTCACGATAAAGAACAGCCGGCTTCATAATTGTCAATTCTATTATGAGAATTGCTATGGCAAATATCGCATAAAAAAAGTATCTTGGAACTAGAAAACGATTTATTTTGATGCTGTTTTCCAAAAGGAATTTGCTAACGGTGAAACCGCCAGGCTCCTTTCTTAGAAGCCCGGCATCTTCAAGTTTAGATAGATGGTACGTGGCTACCGAGGAACTGCTAAGGTTTAGAGCTCTTTGAAGTTCCCTTGTTCCAATAGGCTTGTTGCTTTTTAACAGAAAACGGTAAACTTCAAGAGTAGTTCCTCTTAGCACTTCTTTGGGGTCATCGTCAACCAAACTCTTTCACATGCCAAAACAAAGCGCAACAATAATTTAAGAGCTACCCTCAACAGTTACTCATGTAGCCTGTTCGAAAATTAGAACACCTTCAATAAAATATAGCATTAAATAACCGACTGCGTGTTTTCATGAGTATCGTAGGTAAGGTTGAAATTATGAGCCTGCTCCGAAAGAAAATGCTGTTCGCGCCCATTCTTGCAATCGCATTAGCCTTATTGCTTGCAGGATCGGTAAGTTTTTTGCCCCAAGATGCTTCGCAAGGTCCCCCAAACCCTCAACCTACCTCAAATCCTAATTCTACAATGACGCCCTTGCCGACATCACCCCCAGTGGCGCAAACTACCCCATTAAGTGGCAATATAGTTTCAATTCTTTTTGCTGTTGCCGCTATAGTAGTTGCGATAGTTGCTGCTCTTTTGTTATTTTCAGAAAGAAGCCTCAAGAAGGAAATTAATCGGTAGATAATGACTTCCTCTAGTAAAGCATGTTCTAAAAAAAGAACAGTTCGTTCTAAAACATCGCATTAAGTACCGCCCCACATCAGTGTATTGTGTCAAAAGCAAGAGGTAACAACAATGAAATGCAGAAATATCATTGTAGCACTTTGTGTAATCTTAGCATTGTCGTATGTCTTCTTTCCCATAAAAGCGTACGAAACCAACATATTTACAAGCATCGCAACTTCGATGGCGTTCACGTCAGAAACCCAATTTACCATCCCGACAACAAACGGCACCATATGTTTCAACGAGACAGGATATTATAGTAACGCCACTCTCGTCGATGACACATGGGTTTTTACTCACCTACAACTTGACCCACAACACGCCGATATCCTCTCTGACAGCCCAACAACCGCAAACCTAAACATAACAACACAAGACAGCAATATCACTATAACCAGTTTCGAACGGCTTCTAACCCCAGATGGAAGTGACAACCAGAATAGGGGTTCATGGTTAACAGAGGGCTGGCTAAATTACACAGTAGCTGGTATTGGAGAGCAAATTATTAGAATCCGGTTCAATCTGGCAAATTGGACAGAGCCTTCTCAAGATACCATTAATGGAACGTTCACTTGGCCATTGGGTGTTGAGGTTTGCATTGATGGCAAACAAGCAGATTATAACACATCCAGTTTGAACTTTACCGATGGAGTGATTCCATACGGCACAGGACTCATAGTTGAGGGAGCTACTTCAAATGTTAGCATCAAATACGCTTGGGCGCCTGTGCCTGCGCCTGTAGATCAATCACTGATAGACTCCAGTTTATCGACTACTAAAGCTTCAATCTCACCCGTCTGGTTACCTTACTTACTGCTTGTTGCTATGGCAAGTGCTGTCATAGTCTCAGTTGCCTTATTCACAAACAGACATCGCTTGAAATTAATGCTGAACAAAAAAAAGGGCAAGCAATATTTGGAGGTTGAGAAACACGCAAAAAATAGTTAAATATTTAATCGTTACAAATATTATCCTAAGTTTGCTTTTTATTTACTCTAACGCCACAATTTGGAATGCGATGAATGGCACTAATACAATTCTAATAACTAGTCATTGGGTCCAATAGGAATTAGTGCTCAACATTATGCATACTTCAACGGTAGCCTTTCGGCTGTTCAAGGTATTTTTTGGTATTTGAACACACCTTTTTGGTTATTTTGGGGACTATTAACAGTTAACCTATGGTTCATGATAAAACTGCAAAGGAGTAAATAACTTGAAAAAACTCAAATTGCTTATCACAGTTTAGTTTAGCGGTAATTTTGCCGATTGAGATTTGAGTATAGAGGTGAAAAAAGATAAAGAAAATAATAGCAACTAGTTTGCTTGTAATTTTATTTATCACTGCCTTTACTGTAACGGTCCTCGCACAATCAATACAATCCAATACGCCATTAGGGCTTGACCTAATCCAGTTCTCAAACTCTAATGCAACATTAGCTAATTCTCAGCATGCTTTGGCACCATTAAAAATTCCAAGCATAACCGCGACCGAAACTGGTCCTGGCCTACCTTGCCGCCCTTTAACCCAGCTAAAGCAATCCCCGTTAACATGACTCAAGTCCAAGCCGAAATGGCGGAAACCCCAATCAGCGACCCAAATCACATGGTCCCACAGCGCTAAATTAGATCGAAATAATGCTCTTAATTTCATTTATGGATGGAATTTTGGACCATGACTTCGTAATCAACTAAGCCTCCAAATGGCTTGAGCGCCTTTAGCAACCCCTTATCCAATGTTGCAACAAAGACCTTCTCTTTAGCTTCACCGTAGAGTTGAATAACAAGCGCTATGAGTTCTGGGTCGCCCTTCTTTACCGCGTATTCCGGAGTAGCATCGAGCCTGCTTAAGTGTTTTCTAACGTTATCTATTACTTTCGAATATTCTCTATAATTCACATTTTCTACTTGGATAAGTCCTTGTTCAATGGCAGTGTTGAACCTTTTCACAGAATCAAGTATTTGCTTTGCGGATTCGGGAGCTGTTTGTTTGATTTCTCTTGCAAACTCTTTTGGTTCATCAACGACTTCCTGTGCTATCGCTTTTGGAATTATGACTTTATAGTTTTCTTTCTTTTTCGCCTGCAAGAAATCCTCTAATTTCCTCTTTCTATCATAGAATATGAGAACTGACGAATCTACTACAAGACGCTTAGGCATCCAGAGCGCCGGCTTCTTCTAAAAGTGAGATAAACTCGTAGTAGGTTATTCCCAGTGTGGCGGCTGCTTGCCTAAAAGTCATCTTTCCCGCTTTCGCTTTAGCTGCAACGTTGTTAAACTTCTCTATGCCCTTAGCCCCAAATCGGCCTTTGTGGAGATCCATCATCGTTTGTTCCTCGAACGCCTCCATTAACTTCTCAGGAGAAACTTCAAGCTTGAAATCGCCAGCAAAATACACTCTTGTGTTGCCTTTAGCTTCGCTCTCTACAACGCTTGCAGCTTCAAGCTCTCGAAGGTACTTGTAAACGGTTGGTAGCGGATAGCCTAAGTGTTTTCCAATGCCTTCAGCCGTCTCACCTCTATGCTTTGCCAGGTGCGCGATTATTTTTGCTTTGTTCGGGTTTCCTATTGCTCGAAGGATTGAGACTGTTTTCTCAGACATAATGGTCAGTTAATAAAATGTATAATGACAACTATAAGCATTTTGGACTATGAGCTAAAGTTTAACCAAAAACAGGTAACCTTTGTTTGCTGAAGCATTTCAACAAGCCTAATCAGCTTCGCCAATTTCGCAGAATCAGCGTTTAAAATGCTAGCAAAGTAATCAGAGGTTTTCCCGAAAGGTTGGTAACGGCTAGCCGCAGATGTATGCTACTGCTGCGAGTAGTGCATTGATGTTTTCTGGTGCTGGCGAGACTGCGATGTAGGTGCCGTCTGCGAGTAATCAAACGAGCGCCCCATATGCCCAAACTTTTCGTTAGACATAATAAGATAGTAAAGGCTCAGCATAATGGAGATTAACCTATGTCCAAACCAAAAAAGAACTACTTTATAATTGAATATTGTTCAGAAATTGTGGATGCAAACACCAAAGAAGAAGCGATTGCAATAGCGAAACATCGGATCCAAGACCGAGCCGTCGAAGTGGATGAGGAGAACACTTGCCTAGTTGAAGACGAAGACTTGCTAAAAGAAATCGAGGAAGACGAAAGAAAAGCAGATGAAGAAGAAGCCAGAGCTACCGCTAAGCCAAAAAAATAACTGACTAAAAAAAGCTCAGATGTTTGTCTGGTTTGGCTCTTGGGGATTCTGTTTAGTGTCAAGGAAATCATTGTAGTCGCGTATTAAGCCCGATAACAACATTTCAAGATTCTCTTGTGCAAGATCCTTGTTTTCCTCCACTATTTTTTGGTATTTCTGCAGATTTTCAGGCATCCGTTCTTCGGGTTCGCCGAAAGCTTTCAGGGGCACGGTAACAAGTTCTAATGCATCAACGATGGTTGTTTCTTTACCCTCTACTAAGGTGATACGGGCAGCTAATTCACGAAATTTTATGTAAAGTTCGTCTGACATTTGAATCTCTTTCACTGACTTTCACTTCTCATTTTGATTCAGACATCCATCGGGCGATGCATATGCTGATAGTCCTTAAAAAAAGCGCTGTAAAAGCGTATGTTGGAAGCAGGGGAGAGGGGTTTGTGAAAATGGAAACACCTTTAGACTGCGCTAAAAAGAAAGAAAAGTGGATGCTTACTGCTTGTTGACTTTACTCTTCCAGTAAAGCAGAATTGCCCCTGTTACAGTGGATGCTAACGCAGTCGCCGGCGCCTTAATCTCCAGCGGAATCGGCAAAGAAGCAACAAACGTAGTAGCAGCGCCCGCAACTGTGCCAGCCAAAACAATCAGGGCTTCCTTATTCTCAGAAACCTCTATCTCATCAACCAAACAAATCACCTCCAAAAAGCATTAACAAGAAAAAAATTAGTTCGAAAACAAATTTAGAACTTAAATTTTTGTATGCAGCCCAGCTTGCCCAAAAAAGATTCTAACGAAAAATATCAGCTAACGAAATACAGTAAGAATGGAAAAAATATTATCCGGCAGCTAAGACATGCTTACGCTTATTCCTATAAACTATCAGACCCGCACCCAAAGCAGCCGCTGCCAATATGGATGCTACGACTAAGATTAGTAGAAGAGAGTCTGTCTTGGGTGGTTTTGGACCAGTATTAAAGGTTGGATACGGTGTCAATGTCGGCATTGCCAGGATGCCGAAGTTAGGAATCTCGAAATCGGTTATCGGGTTAACTAACGGATGGTAATCAATGCTTCTGCCCGTTGCCCACGAGTATCTATCATCTACATAAGGTGTGTTCCAAATTCCCAACCCTTCAACTTCGGTGGCGTTAGGATATTTTATGGTGTAGTTGCTCCAGTAGTTCTTATCTACAAAGGGGGCATCTGCTAAATCAACTAGCGTGCCGCTGTCAAAGAAGTTGTTTTCAGTTATGACATCGTGTCCTCCGTAGTTGTAATCGACAAATACTGAGGAGTTTATGAAATAGTTGTTTTTTACGACGTTTCCTGCTGGTCCCCCCAGAATGTGTATGCGGGTGTTTTCGAAGCGGTTGCCTATGAAACTGTTGTTGTTTGAGGGGGTGCGTATGCCTTCCAGGAAATTGCAGATGCGAAGATTCTTCACTAAGACGTTGCCGTAAGCGTTGAAGGTCTCGTCATGTCCCACCAAATTTATCCCTCCCAGGCCTGATGATTTGAAGTTGCCTTGAAGGGTATGTCCTGCTCCGTCTATTGTAATTCCTGCTCTTTGAACTGTTATGGTAGCAAGAATATCTACTACAAAGGTGTAGGTGCTTCCGTTTCTTTGAAGCCAAACAACATCAGTGTCTGGTTCAATGCTTCCATCTGGCTTGATTGTTAGGTTGAGCGGTTCTAATTCTTGCGCATTAACTGGTAATGCGACGATTGAAAGAGAAACAATGAGGCAGATCCTAAGTAAAGAAATATGCGCTCTCATATTTTATCAGATATATTGATAGAATGCTTTCATTTTAAAGGCTTTTTCGTCAAGAAACTTTGACTAAGCATTTAGCATAGTCGAGTAGTTTAGGAAAAATCAAATTTTCTGACAAAGGTTTCCCATGAAAAAGATTCTGTCGATAAACAACACCTAAAAAACAACAAGAACAAAAACACATAATGAGCAGCAAGAATGACCTCATAAATGTTATAAGTTCTAAACAGTATATCAGCAAACTGAGGACAAGTTAGTGGAAAATAAAAATCTCCAACGCGAACTCTCAATTGGTGAAATATTATCACAGACCTTCAATTTGTATTCGCGAAATTTTGTACAGTACTTGATTCCCTTCTTGGTTGCAGGAATCGTTACAGGATTGGCAACTATAGTTGTGAGGTCAGCCATAGTCATTCCTGAAGCACCATTACATCCAACATCGCAGCAACTACTAGCTTGGTTTCCAACCTTCTTGTCAGCGACCGTTACGTCTCTATTTTTATCCGGAATCGTAAGCTGGATCACTTACAGCTTCACAACAGGAATCACAACAAAATTCACTTCAGATTTACTGGAGAGAGGACAAGCAAACCTGCAAACATCCTTCAATTTTACTTTGACAAAGTTGCTGCTCTTGTTGGCAGCAAGCATTATCACAGGTATTCTTATCGTTCTCGGATTTGTTGCGTTGGTTGTTCCAGGAATAATTCTCGCACTTATGTTTTCGCTTGTTTACCCAGCTATAATGCTTGAGGGCACAGGCGTTTTTGGAAGCCTCTCCAGAAGTCGCGAGCTTGTTAGCAACAGATGGCTAAAAACCTTCGGTTTGTTGCTTTTGCTTGCTATTATTGTCTATGCAATAAATGGGGTTTTCGTATTCGTCTCCTTCGTATTATTCACCGGACCACTTGGAGTAGTTGGTCCGCTTATATCGAGCATTCTGACGGCGCTCATAACACCAATCTTCGCAATAGCCATAACTCTCTACTACTATTCGATGAGAGCAAGAACACTACCACCCCCTCCTCCACCGACACAAGCCTTCTGAAAAACAGGTTTTGATTAAGTACTATGAAGCAGATTGCAGCGGCTTCTGCTTTACCCGCGATTTAAAAGACTTATAAAAGAAAGCAGTGGAAGCGCATAACAAACGCGCCTGCAGGTTTATGGCAAACATGCCAACCGAAACTTTAGAAAATTAGGAATCTGTATATCCGGTGTATCGGCTGTTCTGAAAATGTAACGTTCTAGTCCCGCCGCCGACTTTTGCCACGGCAACATCTTCAGTCACGCCATCTCTATCTATGCTCAAAGCGCTAACTGAGGTATTGACGAGCTGCCTTGAGGAATTAATCACTGTAAAACCCGCAACGTTCACCCAGCCAAAACTGCCAACTCCATTAACGAAGATATTGCCAAAAGGAAAAGTTGCATTCCCCAAATCATCACTCGCGCTAGAGTTTGGCCTAATGATCCCGTTTGCACCCTTTAAAACAAGGTCTCCGGTGTATGCAACTACGAAATAGTTTGCTCCGTCATGGCCTACTGCGCCTTTTAGGTTAGCGCCGTCATAAAAGTTGGCTACAGCATTAGTCGCATCAAGCTCTACAAATTTTGCTCCACGAACAAGACTTTGATGGCTGTGAGCTGCTGGAATATACCTCCCGTTCGGGTCAACATACATTGGATAGAAACCTGCCCCTTGAGCCTCCAAAACATAACCCGCGACGTCACGAGGCAATGAATGCATATTAACTCTGCCCGTGTCAGCAACAACTTCCCAGCCTGCAACATACAGCTTATTTTTAAGATAAAGCGAGCCAAAACGGAAAGTGCCATTGCCCAGGTCATCATTGCCATCTGAGTTAGGACGAATAAGATGATTGAGCGCCGAATTTAGAATCAGGTCCCCGGTATAGGCTGCAAGAAAAGTGTTGGCGCCATCAAACCCTAAAGCAGATTTATGATTACGGCTAGTTAACAAATTCAGCACAGGTGAGGTTTTGTCGATTTCCACATTGCTGTTAAAGTAACTGCTTGCTGTTCCGCCTCCTCCGCTTCCGCCAGAGGATACGGGGATGCCTCGTTTGCCAAGCTTGGTTCGGCTAAGTTTTTCAACGTTTGGTGTATGGGTGCGCAAGCCATAGAGGAAATCGGCTAGGTGCGGCGGTTCCTTGCCGAGCTCCAAAGTTATTTCCAGCTTTGTCGGGTCCTCTTTTGGCACTCTATACTCAGCCCATTCAACCCTAAATTGGCTGTTGACGCCTTCAACTGGCAACTGCACAGGCACCTTATCCGCGCCTAGAATCGGCGACGTCCCATAATCCAAGACGTTGCTAACTATGTGCAGATGCTCAGCTGGGTCTTTGAGATAAGCCAAAAGTGAAGCTGCTCGCCTGTTGCATTCGCCATCGCTCCAAAGTTCCTCATCGACCTCAACGTATTCCCTTAATCCGTAGGCTGTCTGGCTTTCTGCATTCTCAGCGATGCCGCAATATCGGCGGCCGCCTATGTAGAGTTGATGAATCCAAAAGCTTCCCGTTCCTACACCAGGATAATAGAAGGTAATGCGAATGACTAGAATTTTTGTCCAGTCAAAGCCATCTTGCACCCAATTCCACTGATTTTTATATGTAGAACCGACACCAGTCTCAAAATTATGCCAAGAACCGTCAGGACTAATGGAGATTTCTTTATCTGCGGTTTTATAGGTGTTGTCGTAGAGGGTGATTTGCCCTGTTCCGCTAAATGTATTCTCTGCTTCGAGCATGACTGCTAAGATAGGGTATTTTTCGCAGTCTAGCAGGTTTCCCGTGTTTAACGTGAAATTGGCGCTGCCAAAGTAGTTGTTGGGTGCATACAGTTTAATGCAGGCGCCGCCGTCCGGTGCCGCTGAGCCGTCAAGGCTTGCAGTTCCAGCGCTTGCTGTCCAAGTGCCCTCGGGCGTTGTTAGGCTGCGTGTCCAAGCAACTTTATTACTTGGGAGACTTTTGTCAGCTAAACCCCAAACTAAAATTTTGTTTCTGATCCGAGTGATGTCCTTTTCGTATTCTGCTGTGGTATCAATGTTTTCGGTGATTACAGCTGAATTAGTTTTTGAGAGCTTGGGGAAAAACTCGAATTTGCCATCTGGCGCTACCCGAAAGTCAAAACCTATAACACCTGTTCTGTCGGCGGATTCGGCAACGTACTTAAGGATGTCCCAGACGGGCGAGTCCTCGTACTCCAATTCCGTATAGGCTGTGTCCGTGTTTTCAACAAGTTCAATGCCGCTTCTGTTGTGGCTAAGACCTGCATAGTAATCCATCAGGTCCTTAACTATTTCTTCGCCCTTCATGCCCGAATAGGTTGCTGTGACGACTCGGCGGAACAGCCGCTCCCCCCAGCATCGCCCAGAAACAGTAATGTAGCTCTCAGTTGGCGAGCTTTGGTAACAGACCTTTTCCACTCGCAGCGTCATGAGCAGGGGACAGTTTGGTGTGCGCCCTACGCTGATTGAGCCGTCCGTTCCCACGGTTATGGGTGTTGATCCGCCTGGGCTGTACTTGCCGTCATGGTTGTGCAACGTTAGTTCGTAGCTGCTGACTTCTTTGCTGCAGCCTAAATGGACCAACATCTCAACGACATCGTTTTGCGGAGGCATTACCGCGCCAAAAACAAGGGCAATACTTGGAGTAGCCGTGGACATTTATTCGATCCCTCGCCTTGCCAGCTCTGCGTCTCCTGCCCGAGTAATACCCCTAACCCTGGTGGGCGTCTCGGCAGCCGTCGCATTGAAGTTTTGGACGCTTGCCGTCGCCGTATTCATGCTGTTGGCGAAGGCATACATGGCTCCAGCTGCTGCGGCAATCACAGCGATGCCTACACCTGTAAGTGCCAGGAAGGTTGCGTAGCTGATGTTGAGTGCGTTTTGGACGGCAGTTGCAAACGCGCACGCGGCAGAATAGACTTTTTGAGCTATAGCTAATCCGGTGCTTGTACGTAGGAACATGCCCATGACTGAGACAAGCATCATGGTGCCTGTGAAAACTTTGGTTTGCTCATCGTTTAGGATCCCAAATTGGTTAGCCATGTACCCGATGGCTGTGCCCGCTGCGCCTAACCCAGCGAGAGCTGCGCCGAAGCTTTTGATACGGGCTGTCATGAGCTGGGCGTCTGTTTGAATGCGATTAAACTCGCTGCTAGCTCGGTTAATTGCCCGAATAGACAAAGTGATTTCTCGAAAACTCACAAACCAGCCTCCGCTTTTGCCTGCTCAATTGCACCTATGATGTTGGTTTCTAACTCGGGGAGAAACTCTTGAATTGCAGGATAAAGAAACGGGTGGGCTGTCATGTAGCGGGTTCCGAACTCAACAAAGTAGCTATAAGCTGCCCCTGCCCCGATTTCAACAACCCACTCTTGCGCCATAGCGTATATTTTGCTTTGAAGGTAACCCGTGCGCACAGGAGCATTGCGTTTTGCCTCAGCAACTACCCGCTGTGCCCAATCATAGAGCCATCTGCGAACCTGCTCCTGCATAGCCTTATCTAGACGTTGCATTGACTGGACAAAATCGTCCACGCCTTGGATGTCAAATGTTACCTCGACTGACATGTCCTTTTTCCTGTTCAGCTTTTTTGGCTTCGTCAGCGGCCATCTTATCTAAAGTACGCAGGATCAGTGAAAACTCGACTATTGCCTGGCGGCTTGTGGCGTTATACTCGGCTTCTGTCCATCCAAACCGCTCACACATGACAAACTTGGTGAGTCGGGGGTTTGGTCGTTTTCCTCGGATGGCGACGATAAAAAACGTTGCTCCTCAACGTCAATCCCATTTACGGTGTCGTAGATTTCCTGCAGTTTCAATGAGAGACCGTAGGGGAGGCGCCCTTGAACTATGAGGTCTTTGTAGAGCGGTTTATTGGCGGGTTGGCTGACAAGTGCCATAAAGAGGCATTCCCTGTTGACTTTGAGAATGTCTTGTTTGGGAACTTTGCCCGCTGCATCCATATAGCTAATGAGCACCCGCTCGTATTCTCCTTGAGTAATTTGGCGAAATTCATACTCGCCTACATATTGCTCGCCAAAACGCCTGTCGATTTTTACTTTCGCAGTCTCCATTTTTAGATCACCGTTAACTTGCCGCTATACTAAGCGGTCCTTTAGCGTCAAACTGTGCCCTAACCGCGATTAGGTCATCAAGCCACTTCTCGCTGGTTACGTTGCTCCATTTTGCCGCATCCATCTGAGCATATGCTGTGCCGCCAAGCCCAAACCTAATGTTAAACTCGGTATCAGCGAGGGCATTGTCCATCTCTGCTTTGCTCTCAAATTCGAATCGGACTTCACCGCTCAGCTGCCGATTGCCAAAAGGAATGTACTTGGCTAGGTAGCCGTTGGTGCTGCGGATAACGGGCACCTGCTTGGGGTTATTGTTTACGTCGAATTTCCAGCCCATAACACGATCGTTTAGTGAGCCACCTATGGTGACGTCTGTTTCGTTAAATGCCACTGCCCCAGCATAATCGGTGAAGGTGGCACCGGACAATTTTGCTGTGCCCGTGACGAGGTTTTGCCCGACCATTTCCAGGTTGCATTTTAGGACGTCGTCTATTTCGCAGCTTACGCTTGCCTTGCCTATGCGCATGTAAGTGTATAGCAGCGAGAGGATGTCGGTTGCTGATGCAAAAGAGCCTTTATGATAGAGGACCTGAACGCTCAAGGTCTTATCCAAGTCAATCTTGACGTATTGTAGCAGATCTATTGGTGCTGCCGAGGGCACGATGTAGGAAACTTTGAGGGAGGGCACACGAGTGCCTTTCTTGATGGCGAACAAATCATAGCTTCCGCCACTACGCAAAAGCAGATTGCCTGCATTGAAGCCTGGATTGACTGATTCATGAGGAACACCAAGCATCGAGGGGTTAGCGGGTGTTGTGCCTTTTACGGTCTCAGCTACGTAGTAGATGCGTTCTTGGTCTGCACTATAGGTCTCAACCATTCTTTGTCACCAGTTACAATAATATATCCTCGAAGTAGAAGCCCCGAAGCTGGAACTCATGTTTGAAGAGAAAGGGCTTAACATCAATGATATCTGAGGGCTTGTCGCTCACCACATCGATGTAGCTTAAGCCTTGGACATAGATTACACATTGAACAAAATCGCAGTACAAAGTAGCAGCAGCTCCAGAGCTGGGATTTGTAGTTCTCGCTATGAGCCAGAGATAGCCGTTTGCATCCGCGTAGTTTGTGAGGTTCTCTGTTAACGTTATCGAAAGTGTTTCTTTTGCGCTCCCTGTTCCGGAGGCCGCATTAGTCCAAGTGTTCGTCTGGCTGTTCCAAACCTTAATTGTGGCGCCATCTACACCTGCTGCTACTATGCCGTAGCCTATCCAAGTGAGCATGATTTGCTTGAGGCAAGTTTTGAGAGGCTGCAGGTCAGTGTTTACGCTTTTTCCGATTTTAAAACAGAACAACATCTGAGGATACTGCCCTGTCACGGAGGTGACTTTGCTGTGCAAGACATCGTCATTAGCCCAGATTTTTTGATAATTGCTCGCATCAAGCTCCAGCCAGGATGCTGCAGAGGGCGTCAGTTCTGAAGAGGCATCAGCATCTTTGGCTTTATGGGGTGCCCCTTCGGGGTAGCCGAGTCCATAGAAATTGTAGGTTGTTATGTAAGGAATCTGCCTGCATTCCCTGATAATATTGTTAATTTGCGTTGCGATTTTATCCCGCATAGTACGCCCTGGATCAGCGGAAGGCAACTCCCGATTAGCTGAGGTAGTCAAAACCTTGAGAAATACAACTTTACGCCGTTTTGTACCATTGTTGTTAAGCTTCTGATCCTGCCTATCCACTAAACTGCAGGTGATGTGACCGTCGATGCCTTTTAGCAATTCTCGATCATAATTTTCCTCACTACATCTTACGGTTGCTACTGAGTTGTCATCCTTAACAACTCTAATACGGTTACCAATAAGGCGCAGAACAGTAGACATAGGATTTTCAGGAGGAACTGTAGCGCTCAAGTCCCAAGCAACCTCCGATTTATGCTCTTGAAGTAGAGACGCTGATTAGCAAATGTATAAGGCGTCACAGTCTGCACCTCATAGTCTTCACCTTGACGGCGAATCTTGTCATGCACTCTAACAGGCAAGAAAGTGTAGAACGCCAAGTAATCATTCAGATAATAACCTGCTTCAATTAGCACCTGCTCAGCTCTAAGCGCAGAAACAACAGCCAACAAATCAAGCGGCTCACCATAAGTCACTGTATCAGCGGTTTCTCGGACAGGATAAAGCACAACCGCCTCGCCGTTGCTTTTTAGAATCTTTGTAAATTGTGTTTTAGGCTCCTCATAGTTTAGGAGCAACTGAGCTAACCAGCAAACTGTAGCCATAGCCCATTTATTTTCCACGCAACTGTAATCGATATGCTTTACACCCCAGAACATAAACTCATCAAAGTGCTTCTCGATCACTTTCACGCTCAATTCTAAGCTAGGTTGGTCATGGCCTTTGCGAATCTTCCACAAAATCCCACTAGTGACTGCATCATAGTAATCGCTTGCAACAAACCTGCTGACAACATCTATGTATCCCGCCCAACAAACTGCAGGGTCATAAGCTGGATAAGTTGAGCTAGCTCGAATGTTATTTAGGGCATCGTAGACTTTTTGGCAACTAACACTCCAACCTTCAACCGTATATAGACCAAGCAGTGCATAGGCAAATGGATCATCGTAAACTTGATTTTCGCTGAGGCCTACTCTGTGCCATTTGTTATCTGAAGGATCATAGTTTAACCATAGATTTTCAAAGCCCTCTCTCAAAAAGCCAATTGCATTGCTCATAATCCCCTGGTAGAGTGCATCGTTAGCAACATCGAATTCTTCTGCTAGCATCTTTAAGCCAATTAGTCCATAGAGGCATTCGACGTCTAATTGCAGAAGCCAAGCATCTCCAATCGTGACGGCTCTGGCAAAGCCACCGTATGTCTGCTGGTCTTGCATTGTTTTTAGGAAGGTCCCGCCTGCTAACTTAGCAGCATCCAAGTAACGTGAATCGCTTGTTAATCTATAAGCCCAAAGAAGAGACGAGATAACTCTGCAAGCGTCAACACTGTAGTAGTAGGTACTCTCTTCTGCACTTCTAAAGCCACCGTAAGCTTTTCTCGCGGGATCCAGATTCTGTTGAGTTAGAACCCAATCGGCTAAACTCACGATCTTATCAAAAATTTCGGTTTTTCTACCTTCGAATTGCGGTACCGATTGGGCTTCACAGAGAAAATCAAGAGCAAAACTAGCTGCTAAAACACCTTTGCCAAAAGCTGGATCCGGTGTACTAGGCGGGATAACGTAAACATTAGGTGCATAAGTCATGATAAATTGGTAATAGGCTTCAGGAACAGTACCCATAGCGCTAAGCCTCCACGATTTTGGGCATCTTTCGCTTTAACTTGTTGAGTAAACGTGAAAACTCGCCTTCAAGCACCTCTAAGCTTGGCAAACTCGAAGATGGATTAACGTTTAGGTCTCCTACTTGAAAGTTCAAGCCGATCGCTGAGCCTCCAGTTAAGAAGCAGATGCCATAAACGGCGGCTAAGAGTGTAATGGCTTCTTTTTGGGCATCAGTACAGTCTGCATAGTCAATCTCAACGAAAAGCTCCAGGCTCAAAGTTACCGCTGCCCTTTTGAGCATCTTGGCAACTTTGGCATCGCTTATTTCTGAGGAAGTAACATTTAGGACGTCGCGTACATCGTCAGGACAAACAGAAACCAACCATATCACTCCAAATCTACTAATAACTTAACCAATAACAGAAACAGAAGCGACGGAGCTCACGTCAACATTTACAGTCACGCCTGCCATAACCTGAACATTAACCAAAGAACCATATTTCTGATCAGTCATAAAGAACCACCAAAGTCTCAACAATTTTTTAGCCTTTAGTCAAGAAAGCTTTACGAGAAAGCTTTTATTTCAAACGCAGTCAAGAGCTAAGCATGAGAAAAAGCCATGCTCTGCTGCTTGTTGCCTTATTTCTTATATCGGGTGTTGTAGTCCTTACTCCTGTTTATGGAGCTGATGGGGATATAGGCACTTGGGTGTCCAAAGAGCCTATGCCAACCGCAAGAACATCTTTAGGCGCCGCCGAGGTAAATGGAAAAATTTACGCTATCGGAGGTTTTACCGATCTAAACAATACTGAAGAATATGATCCCATAACCGATACCTGGACAATCAAAGCAGCAATGCCCACTCCGAGGTTTAGCTTTGCCATAGCAGCATATCAAAGTAAGATTTACTGCATTGGCGGCTTAACCGGTAGGGGCGCTCCCTTCAGTTCTTCAGTTACTGGAGCAATTGAAGTCTATGACCCTGCAACCAATGCCTGGGAAATAAAACAGCCAATGCCTACCCCGCGGGCAAATTTTGAAGCAAACGTAGTCAATGGCCAAATTTATTTGATTGGTGGCATAACAGGTGGACCAAATTCAGCGGTCTCTACAAATCAAGTCTATGACCCAACTAGCGAGAAGTGGGAAACAAAACAACCTATACCTTATCCTGTTGCTTCTTTTTCTTCGACAGTAATTGGCAACAAAATCTATGTACTGGGCGGTCAAGGTAATTCCGACGACCCGAGAAATTTGAATATTACCCAAATTTATGATTCCACGACTGACTCTTGGACTATTGGAATTCCGATGCAAACAACTATGCTAAATTCAGCAGCATGCACCCTTACGGATCCGCTTGGTTCTGCAAGAATCTATCTTGTTGGTGGACAACTTGGCGAGAAGGGGACAGGCGGCAGCAGAACGAATATGCTTCAAGTTTTCAACCCTGAAAATAGTTCTTGGAGTGTTGGTGTTCCTATGTTAACTGCTCGAGATAGATTGGCAGTAGCAGTTGTAGATAATACTATGTATGCTCTTGGAGGTGCTGGTGGCAACATCTTGTCATCGGGTGAGGGATATGCCGTTAATGAAGCGTATGCACCAATTGATGCTCAGTCACCATCTCCTTCGCCAACACCTCACTCGAATCAGAATGGTTTTCCAATCATGGTTGCTGCGGCTGTTACTGTAGCAGCGTTAGTTGTTGGCGTTGCTGCCCTTTTGGTTTACCGCAATAGCCGTAAGAAAGAAATTAGTTAGGGGATGCGGTGGTTTTCCGCGGGCGCTAATTGGACAATGTAAGGCAGAATTTATAAGCAAACACCGGTTGTTCAATAGATTGGAAATCAATGCAGTCTAAGTTAAAGAAGGCAGCCATTGCAATCTGCTATTTGATAATCATAGGTGTTGCAATGGTTGCGCTCTTGGAATGGGGATACCCACGTTCAAGCAATTCTCCTGATACTTGGGGACCGATCACTCAACTGTTATCTTTGGGGCTAATTTTGGGAACAGGAATCCCTATGCTCTTATATTTGTGGAAAAGAAGCCCCAGCCAAAAGAGCGTAAAAATACTTACAGCCGTTTTTTTGACGAGCATTATTCTGCTTGTAGTGTTGCTTACCCCAAACGCTTTGGCGTCCGCTGAAAGAAGAACCAAAGTTCAGTGGTACATTGATGATTTGAGGTCCCAAGGTTTTAACGTAGTCGATGCTCACCAATACGCTTACCATCGTGGAGGCGGGGGAAAAACAATTGCCTCATACTTAGAATATGTAAACACGGCTAAAATATTGAACAGCACAACTATTAACGTACACTGCGGAACCCCAACAAATTTCATATTCTTTATGAGCGATGGACTGCAACTAACCTTTACGCAAAAACAAAATTCAACCCAGTACCTCTACTATGCGCCCTACGATCCCATCAACGGGATCTCATTACCAAAATAATCACTGAAAAGAAAAAAAGGGGTTTAGGTGCAGATTTTTGTGATGGCGTCTTGTATGACGACTTTGGGTTCTTGCCATTTGCGGATGATGTAGCCGTCAAAGCCTTTGGCTTCGTCTCTGTACTGCGCTGCCATCGTTGGACCTTCACCGAAAACCAAGCCTGGAGCACTTGAGCTGCCAATGAGTGGGCCATGCGTGCCATCTGGAGTTTCTGTTAATGCGAAGTCAGTGACAATCTTGATGGTTGGGTAGCCTGGCAGTGTGAAAGCGCCGCCGTTTGGACCTAAACTTGCAATGCCCGCATGGACTAGTTCTCTGACGTGTGTGTTGCGGATGAATTTGCTGTAGATTGTGGGGTGTAGTGCCATGAAGTCAACAGGCCAGCCTTTTCCTTGGATGTAGTCGATGGCGGGTATGATGGCGTCGAAGGGGTCGTTTGTGCTTATGCCGCTTGATTTTGCTGCCCAATCCACGTATGGGGTGCTGGAGGTTTTTTCTGTGCAGGCTTCGGCTATGTCTTTGATGTCGAGGTTTTCCATGCGACCTACATCTCTGCCGGCAGCTTCTGTTTGCAACTGCAGGATGTTGTGGGCTGATTTCATGCCTGCCTCATCGGCGACAGCAACGTGCACTACGTTTTTCCAGAGGTCAAAGTTGACTGGTGCGAATGCATCTTTGCTTATCTCGGCTTCCTGCATGGGCTTAACTTTGCGTTGACCAGTGGATTTAGTTGCGACGTCTATGCGTTCTTGCAAGTTATCCATCTGGATGGTACGGCAGATCGAACGCAGATTGTAAGCTGGCCATGCGTAGCCCAATACTTGCTCAAGGATTGTTACGGCTTCAACTGCTTCAACGTCACTTGGGGAAACGATTCCACCGGCAGTTAAGCTTGCGTTTCGTCCACGTTCTGAGTAGTTTGCTTTGTAGAATTTGCCGTCTACAGCGGATTTAAAGACCCTAACTGGATGAGACATCTTAGAAGACTCCTAACCACATCTTCTGTGTGGTATCTGCGTCGGCTGATGTTTCATAAGCTGTGCCGATCTTGCCAAGGTTAACTAGGTTAGCTGCTTCAACTGTGGATTCGTTGACTGTAGCAGTAACATCGCCCGCAACGAATTTGGTGCATTCTCCTGCTGTTGCAGAAATCATGATTTTATCGCCCTTGCGTGCTAAACCGGACCCTGCAACTTTTGCGCATTCAACCAAGCCCACCACCGTTACGCTGATATCGTGGTCTGTTTCTTCGCTGTAGTCGTGATCTTCGTTTGCCATAACAACCTTTGTTATTGCAGCTAGGGCAGCGGTTGCGAGAACTAATCCTGCGCCGTCGTCAGCGTAGAGTTTGCCCTTTAACGCGTCAGTGTTGCTCTTCATAGTCATTTTTTCAACGACTAACAGAGCGGATTTGAGTCCATAATCTCCTAACGTCATTTATTTTTTCTCCTGTTTTTTTATTTCGGGTAAGCCAAGCTCTGCTCTTTTGGCTGCGACTGCAGCTGCAAGCTCATCTTCCTCACCCGCCTGATACTTGTTCTTGGGGGATTGAATCCCTTGAGTAGAAACAACTTTAGCGATTTTCCCAGCCTCAACAAAGAAAAGCTTAAGGTTCTTATCATCTAAGCCAGCAAGCATTTCTCTGTCTGCTTTCTCTTCGCCTGCGATGCCAGCTTCGACACGTGCACGGTAGGCTTGCTCTACCAGACCAGCGTGCTTTTCATCTTTGATTGCATTGAGTTCTGCACTGAGCTCATTGACTCTGGCTGCATTGGCTGATGCGTCGTCTTGTGCTTTCTTGAGGTCAGCTTCGGCTTTGGTTGCCCTCTGCTCAAGTGCCGCTATTTTTTCATTCTCTTGTTTTTCGGACACTTTATTTTGCTCCTGTAAATTTGGAGACCGTGAATTGCTGTAGACGCCTGCCAGAAGCGCAAGGGATACACTATTATCCTCTCGTTTGGAGGCAAAATTCATGAAGCCCGCTTGCGGATACGCTGGCACATCCACAAAATCGAAACGGTGAAACTCGAACGATTGCACTTCTGAGAATGCCTTATTTTCGGCTATGCAAGGGTGATTTTCCCAGTTAGCATCTAAAACTTCACCGCAAACGCTGCAAGTATCATAATACGGAAGGATGACTGAACTTATCGGTCCTAACTCGCCAGCTTCAAGCATCGCTAAGACTTTATCATCCGTTATGTCGACCGTGCCCAATGCATAGTTGCCCTTATTCTCAAAAGCCGAGAACAACCCAACATTCATGCTTTCCTCATCGGGAAAATGCCCCAGCTTGTAGTCCTTACCCATGCCTAGAGGCTTCTTTAACAGCGACGGCAAAGCCTCATCGAGTGCCTTTTGCGTGACTCCCCAGCGATTACGGTTCCGGCTAGTATTCATCAAGTAGAACACTGCCTTCTTGTTGGCAGCATCAAGCCGATGCAAACCAGCAATGAAGACTAGTTCGTGGCTATGCTGTTTTAACAAACATTTTACCTCTTAGTAATTTGAAATCCTGTTACGCTGAAATCCGAATCAGAAGACATTCACAATGGGGGTGAACATTGGGGTTAATCGTGTTCTCATCAATAATTCGAAGATACGGAAACTCTGATCTTAGGCTATCACCGTAGAAGACTTCACCATCATAGCCCAAACAGTTCTCGCAAAGGTTCGGGTGGCCAGATTTAATGTACAGCCAGCGGTCATCAGCGCCAAAGAAAGTAAAACTCCGAAATTGGTCTGGGATGCGCTTGAAGGCTTCAAGGACCTCTATGACGTCAACTGTGCTGATGAGCTGCAGGCAATCGGCGACGGATAATATACTCCTCATATTTGCCCTCCTTATCTTCGCCCCTAACAACCGCTGCTTTACCGGGAGACAAAGCAGAGTCCGCTTTTGCCTTAAGCAACTCCTGGTCCCAATTCATCATCTCAAAAGCAATCTCTGGGAACTCAGCCAACACCCCGCTACCGTTACCATACAGACTTGCAACCGCTGCCGCCATCGCATAGATATCAGAGGCCTTAACTGGCTTGAAATTTTGCTTCACCTTAACTGGAAGAGCAACACCTTTGGCAATTTTCTCTCCATGTTCTTCCATGGCAAGCCTCGCTAACCGATCATACCACATCTCACACTCCAAAGCACGCTTAAAGTAACGCTGATTAGGCTTGATAACCCCCTCAACGTAAGCTTCAAACTCAACATAAGCTGTTGCCCTATTCTCCGGAGTCTTGTTAATCAAAAAACGCGGTGTACCATACGCTCGGATAACTCCTTCCTCAAGCTTATCCATCAACTGCACAAGCCCCCCCAAATTAATGCGAAACTCTACCACTTGGGCAGTTACAGACTTGTTAATTGCAGTACTCTTGCCCGCTTCAGCGATCTTTGCCAGATCCTTAAGAAAAGCAGTCTCATCATCATCAGCCATATCGGCGGTATCCGCTTCAAGCAAAGTATAGGGTGCCCAAAGCCGACGGGTAATCTCGGGGAAATCCTTATCGAGCAAGTAATTCCTGGCTTTGCAGGTTGAACGGATAGGTTCAACATCGCTCAACCCCAAGAAATCGTTCTCGAGCTGAGTGTTAACAAAATACAGGACTTCATCGACATCATAGCCCTCTTTGATGCCAGTATATTTGAAACCTGTGAGTTCCCAATCCTTGTTTTTCTTGGGAGTTAACTTTGGGCTCTGAAGGCTAATCAGGTACGCGGGAGTTTTGCCGTCGGTTTTAAAGACGATCTCAAACCCGCATTTCCCAAAGATGCTCCGTTTAATTTGGGCTACAAAAAGAACCTGATCAAAGTTTACTGCTTTGTTTATTGCGTCGACATAATCCTTGACGTACTGATATTTCTCTAAGAAGGTTTTCTTTTCGTTTTCATCTGCTATGGGCTTTGTTGGCTCAAGAGTGGTCTCAAATCCAGCTGCCAACGCAGTAAAACAAGCATTAATAATCGTGCATCGGCGGACAAGCTCATCTTGGCGAAACCAACGGTAATCCTTATCCATACTAGCATAGTTTTCGCTGTCTGTTGGGGTATTGGAGGTTCCGAAGTCGCCTTTGCCTATCTTGGGAGAACTCGCTGCGCTGCCGTAAACTAGCACTTTAGCGTAATGCGACAAACCCTTCCAGGAAGATTTTTTCTCACTCAAGATTCTCTACCGATCCGATGCAGTACTTAAAACCCTAATTGCGCCCTGCTTCTGTAGGTCCTTAAACTCTGGGTCAAAATCGGCAAAGCGATCCGCACCCTCAGCTCTGTTTTTGCCTGCAAAGATTTTTCCTAACCTTTTTTTCATTATGCATTTGCCGCCTTGGGTCTCTTTCTCGAATCTAGAAGCGTTAACATTAAACTATCTGCAAAATCTGGGCTCTTACCCTCCGGATCAACAATGCGGATTTTGCCAGCAGCTGTGAATTCATAGCGTATCTGTGACAACTGGCTAATTAGATGTGGATTGTTTGGAATGCTAATCAGGTCTTGCTCAAAGATTGAGCGAAGCTTCCAAAACCGCTGCGACTTCTCATTCAGATAGCGATCTTCCTCACAAGTTGGAGACATACTAACCCTAACAGAAACTGCTCTATACCCCATTTCAGACAGCCGACTGTACACGCCAGCGCCTACACCGATGCTATCAACATGCAGGGCTTCATTTTTTGGAACAATAGCCGCCACTCGATTTGCTGTGGGCATTGTTTCCCGCTCCTGGATATGTTGCTGTCCAGTCACAGCGTAATGCACGCCATCAGTCTCTGCACGTGTAAGAACGGTGAGGTCCTTGCCTTGCTCAGCAACATCTAAACCCCAAACCGTCTGCGTAGCACCCGAAAACTCAACCTTCTTCACGAGAGCACGCTGGATCCAATCCCAACGAATCAGAGAATCCTCAGAATCCTCCGCAAACTCACTCTCATAGAGCACCTTAAACTCATAATCTGAAAGCTCTTGGCGCATATCCTCGATAAATTCTTCAGTAACACGCCCCTCTAAGACGGCTTGACGCCAATCAATATGGATCTTCTTAAACTTCGGATTCCGCCAAGCCCTAAAAGCAAAATTGCGCCGATGCCACGGATTAACCAAAATGATGAGTTTGCTGTCTGGGTTACTGCCCAACATGCGCTTAATACGCTTACGATAAACCTCATCAAGAATTAGGCAAGCCTCATCAACGACGATGACGTCGCCGCCAAAACCCATCAGCTGCTTCCCAGGTTCTTCTCCGGCGCCATGGGCTGTTAATGTAATGATTTCGCAGCCGTTTTTGAGCGTTAGACGCTTCTTGCTCATCTCATTTTTTAAGTCTTCAGGGCTGCTGCGCCTAGGTCGATTTACCAAAGAAGCCAGCTGACGACTTGCCGCAATATGCTCTGAGACATAATTACGGATAATATTGGTTTGATCGATGGTTGGCGCGATGAACAAGATTCGCTTGTTTTCATTCGCTAAAATGTAGAGCAAAACACCAATGGCTACTGCCCTCGTTTTGCCATACTGCGTCACTGCACTAACGATAAGCCGCTTAACATTGGGATCTAGCACGGAGCCAACGATCTTTAGCTGCCCATCTCTAAGAGCGTACCCCAAAACATCGGCTTTCACTTGCCAGCATCTTCTTCACGACTAAACTTTATGATTTCGGCAACTTCTTTGCTGACGTCAATCTTATTGTCTACTTTGACATCAACATTGACATTGGGCTGATTGTTAGGTGTCAAGTTCTTAATCGACTGCCCGCGCGCTGCTATCGCCGCAGCTAAAGCCTTCAAATCCCTATCTTGCAAGGCATAAGCACGCAATAGAGCAATGTCCCTACACTGCGCGCGCTCCATCTCCTCCCTAAGTTTAGTGGCGCGGTCACTGTGCAGAACTGTCCAGATAGTTCTTTGACTTGTGGGATGCCCTTTTTCTCGCAAAATCTCGCAAATCTCAGGGATAGTCGAGCCCTTATTTGCCGTCTCCTCAAGAATAATTTTATCCCGCTGAATTTTCTTAAGCTCAGCAGGCGAGTATTCTTTATCCTCTTCCTCTGCTGGCGACTCCTCAACCTTGGGCTCCGATTTCTTAAGACCTAAGGCCTCTTCCATGGAAATTGACAAGCAATTATACCCTCTAAGCTTGCAGCAGTTCCGATGCTTTTCTAACAGAGCAAAGAACGTCTATGCCTTTTTGAGAAATGATATAGTGCCTTCGTGAAATTCCTCTGCGAATCTCAACTGTTGTGATTAAATCCTTCTTCATTAGGTCCTCAAGAAGTGGCTTGAGTACACTGCAGTTAACGTTAGTTTTATACATAATATGCGTTAGAATCTTTGGCGTTCGCACAACTTCCAAGATAGCTAAGGACTGTTCAAAAGTGGATCTTTTTGCCAATTTACTCTCTCCCTTCGGATTGTGTTATTGTCCAGGTTTCAAGGTCTCTGCAGCAATTGGTTTAGCTTGAATGATCAGTTCCATCGTGCGGATGCGGTTTTCTATAGCGGCGTTTATGTCTTCTAAGAGAATCTGCTGCATCCAATCAGGCAAAGCACATGCACGGCTAAAGGTCTTCTTTATTTCTCCAATAAACTCTTCAGGTTCCAAACAATCCTCTCCTAAATTAATGAGCTAAAGCGTAAGTTAACAGAAAAGTCACAATCGACGTGACAGCACCAATGGCGATTGGTTTTGCAAAATTTGCCCAACTCGCCGAAACCTTACTCTTCTTCTGCAAATCCGTTATAGCCTTAACAATGCCCCCGTTTAAGCCAGTGCCATCCTCTCCCAAAAGAGCCAGATCTATACGGTCAATCTTGCGCTTGATCTCAGGGCAACTGGGGCATAAACTATAATCAGGCCATGACTCTTCAGGCATCAGAATTAAAACTCCTCAATGGGTCCAATAAGAACTAAGCCGGGCTCAACGTTAGGAATCGCTTCAGATTCAGGTTGACCAAAAAGCTTTGCCAACTTATCGGTAATCGAATTAGTATCAGTTCGACAAACGGTCTCGCCGATCAAGTGATCACGAAACTCGGTCTCCCTAATGTATTGGCAAGCCGCCTTACGCTGAATCTTTATCGCTTTGAAATCTTGCTCTCGCTGCCGCTGAATAATTTTACCCTGATAACTTCTTTTATGAGGCATAAACAACACCATAACAAAATTATGTACAATGACAGAAACCACTGCAAACCGTTCACTCTCCCGCTAAGGAGGCGAGGAAACTAAACGCTTGCTTGCAAGAGGCTAACCAATAAATTACACTAATAAGCGCTCGCTTTTAAGCAATTGCACGCAGGAATACTGAGCAAAACTGATTTCAAAGAATTTTTGGAAAAATAATTAAGCATTATGTAAGGATTTCCCGCGATAATTATGCCACTGACAACCCAGATGTGCCAGAGGATTTGAGTTCAACCCTCTTCCGCAACAAAGTGAACGATGACTTAGCTTAGTCAAGAGAGTTTGCTGAAAGCTTTTTATCATAAACGATTTCTAATACTGAGTATGGGTTGTATCGGCAAGATTTCCGTTTTATTGCTTGTTGCATTATTCCTAATATCTATAGCTACCTTTCAATCTGCAAATGCAGATCCTACAGTCATAGAAACCACTACCCTGTATGCTATCCCCGATGAGAATGCAACAATCATTCTCCAAAAAGGTGCTTCTTTTGGTGGTTATCATGACACATCTGGATTTTATCCTGCCCATAATGCCACAGATGACGGATATGTAGCATCACTATGGAGTTTTAACCTTTTTTCTACAGGAAATGGAACAACAGGATTAGGCATTTCTGCTCATAACTGCAATGTAACCATTGTTTCATACAACTTCTATCTAACTGACTTGGGCAATTATTTCTTCAAAGCCGATAGCTGGTTTAACTATTCCGTTGTAGGAAAAGGCACTCAACGACTAGACTATTCTCAGTTATATAATTCAAACAATAGCAACCCCACCGTTTACATTGACGGAATAGCTAAAGAACAAGGCAATGGTTGGGATTGGGCTAACTTTGGCATAACGGTCAATGATGCAAAATCAACAGTTTCTATACACCAACAAGACAGTGAATATCTCCCACCAAAAAATCCACCACATTCTGAACCGATAGATTACTTATTACCTGTTGGCGTTATATTGGCTATAATTGTGATTATTGCCATTTCTGTTTTGCTTTTTAGAAGGCATCAAAAAACCACAAAACCAGCTCAATGACCTTTCCAGCGATATTGTACCTATCTTAAGCAAGTATAGCTGAAGATAGAGACTGTTCTAAAGCCTAGACTTAAATGCGACTTGAAATACCATGGATTATAGGGATAAGCTTGAATAGCAAATTAGCTATAGGAGCATTAATTGCTATTTTATTCGCTTCTCTTTTAATTGGTGGGTATTACTGGTTAAATAGACCAATTGGGCTGATTCCTTTTAAACCCGAACAAATGATTACATCAGATGTTTCTCCGTTTCATCCAAATGTTGCCCAAGGCGCAACTTTTCAAGTAAATGTTACCTTAAAATCTTTTCTTGAAACAGAAATATCCATACCTTTTGAGAATCTTACTTTGAGGTTTTCAAATTGGACCTATTATGATATTTCGCCACAAGAAAAAACTTTCAATTACACATTTAATCCCAATTCCATCAATATTGCCTCTATGCAAACTAACTCTTCAATTTTGACAGTTGAATTGGCAAAAGATATCCCAATAGGTGATTACACAATGGTCATTGCTTTTGGAAATAGTCAGTTGACAAACAAAAGCGGAGACACCTTCAGCCTAACAGTTACAAATCCTTAAGAAGAAAAACCTGCTGAGATAAACATTGACCTTTTCCCACAGTTGGGTGTATCCACCATCTGTAATTGTAGATAAAGAACGCTTGTTAAGAAACAAATTGTCGGATAAGCATTATGAGGTAGCAATTGTTATCGCAAGTGGTGTTGTTTGGAATTGGTATGGCTGGTTTTCACCAATTTCACCTATTATATAGTATACTCCTGCCTTTGCCTGTGAAAATCCTGATAGGTTTACTTCAGAATTCCAGTTAAGCGTTTGTGCATAGCTTCCGTTTGGATTCAAAGGTATAGATGCATTAGTTAGTGGATAAGCCCCAAGCACCCAAGAGTAAACTTCTTTGTTATTGCCATTGTATACTTGGAAGTTGAAATTTGCGTTGCCATTTACGTTAGTGAAGGTTAGTGTTTGGTTGCTTACATTATTAATGGTGAAGGTTATGGGTACTACTTCACCTATTTTATATTGGGTCTTGCCTAAGTGAAGAGTTATAGATAATTGCAAACCATTGTTTACGCTACTGTAGGAAGTAAGGATTTGTGGAGAAAGACTGCCCTTCTCTAGAATTAGCGTTTGGTTGTATTCATATATTGCAATTGCCGAACTTGTAATTAACAGAACGGTAAGTAGGACAACAACTGGTTTTAAACCCACCTTTAAGTGTTTTTTTCCCTGCTCTTTTGCCTCTTTTTTGGGTGACGCATTCTCTACTGTTTGAACGGTTAGTAAGGCATCTTTACCTTGTTCTGATAAGCAGTACTTGCCGTATTCATCAGTCTTTATCAACCCATTGAGTTTTGTTAAATGATGTTGCAGATGTCCGCTACTCTCAATAGCTGTCTTCTTCTTTAACTCTGCAAACCCAAGTGAACCGTCATTTAAGACTTTAAGAATAAGTATCCGTGTCGGATGACCTAGTGCGTCAAATACTTCTGCCCTTTGCTTGTCTTGTTCTATCCGATTCAGGTCTTCCATGTTGGTTCTTCCTTGCAATCATAAATATCTATTAACGTATTTAATCCCTATTTTGTAGACCAGCCTTAAACGGTAAATAATAATCAGTCCAGTTTTCTGGACTTATCAAAATTTCAAGACCTTTTCCCACCAATAGACTACCCCACCCTGCCTAAGTAACGACAAGGGTTAACTTCAATGTTTCAAACTCTCTTATTGCAGCCTTTTCTCCATACTGAGTTTGTAAAATAGAAAAGCCGTTGCAATAAGTAGTCCTAAGAATAGCCATGCAAAAAAACCTGTTACTGCACCATAAAGCCATACATCTGAGTTACTGTAATGTTCAACTTGGAAAAGAGCACCATACCACCAGATGTCTGAATCACCAAAGAACCTTAATTTGAAAAGAAACAGACCTACTAATATTGCAAAAACTGCCAAAGTAAGTATTGACACAAAATGAAATAATCTTTTTGTTGACATAGGAAGGTTTCATCTTTGATTAAATATTGGCTTCACAACTAATAGTATTAAGACTTGTTACAGCCTAATAAGTACATTTTTCCCACGCTTGGATGTACCTTGCCTATAACGCTAAATCTTTTAAGCAAGGTCAAAACAAATTAACACTTGATTGAGGATTAAGTAAAAATGGACAAACAAACCAAAAGAATGAGCGTTAGTCTTCTATCGGTCATTGGAACTATTTTATTTGTATTTTCAATTTTTAATTTCATCTTTTACCCTCACCGCTGGAATTTAGCATCGGATTTGAATGTGGCTTTTTTGGTTATCGGAGTAGTCTTAATTACTATCGCAATAATCATTCAAAAAATGAAAATAACTGAAACAAAACAGACCCCTTCTTAGTTATTGTAAAATCTTTAAGCAAGGTCAAAACAAATCTGAACTTATTGAATCACATTCGATTGGTGTTTATCTATGACAAAAAGATTTACAGCAATCATCCTCATGTTTAACGTTATAATGGATTTGTTTCTATTTCTGTCTATTGAGCAACTCCTTTTTTTATTAAAAGACACGATTGTAGGTAATGTAGGTATTTTCATAGATGTTAGTTTTCAAAGTTCAATTAAATATCCACCAACATTAATTGAGCCATTACCCAATTATCCGTTGTTTATTTTTATCTTCACTATAGTAGTCAATGTATTTTTCATTATGAAACGATAAGGAACAAAGAAACAAAACTGACCCCTTCATAGAGACAATTAAGACCTTTTTCTCACGACTAGACTATCCACCCTCTCTTTGTTTTGGTCAAGAAACGTTGACAAAGGTTAGTATAGGAATGTGGACAAAAAAGCTCTTAAGCTGACAAATTAACTGCTTAAAATAGAAAACTTGGAAGCTGAAATAAGTGATAATAGATAGAAAAACTGTTTACGGCATTGTTCTTATCGCTATAGTGGGAATAACATTTTCTGCTTGGTATTTTACGCAGAATATTCAAATATTCACTCCTTCACCTTCAAATAGCACTCCCACTTCTTCTCCAACTCTTAGTCCAACCCCAACGCCTACTCCTTCCCCAACTCCTACCCCGATGATTAATATCGCAAAAATTGTCTCTCTCTCATCTGGGAACACTTGGCGGAATCCAGCAGGAATGACTATGGATTGCTTAATCAACGTCACTATTCATAACGAGGGCATCAATGATATAGAGGGTTTGCTTTTAAGTGTGAACATTACTGGAGTTTCAAGCGAAAACTATAGCGCTTGGAATGAACCTATAGGTATCATTCGTTCTGGTGAATCAAAGACTATACAAGCGAGCATTCTGACTGGTCTTGACGTAATGAATAAGGTTGCAGGTCATAGTGCTGAGTTTAAATTAATGTTAAATGGCGAATTACTACATAGTAGTTTTGTGTTTCTACCTTTTGGTTGATTTTAGTTTTGATGTATCTCTCCTGCTTGCATTAGCACCCTTAGGGCTAAGAATGAAACGGCCAAAGCATTCTTTGCAATAGCCGGTTTTGTTTTGGTAGGAGATTTTTCGGCCGCATTTGCCTTTGCAGTATTTTGGCACTAAGAACCTCCAGATTTCAGCTTAGGCATATACTGTAGGGTTACGCTTAGGCGTCGTTTGCTGTTGCTCTTGGTGAGTTCTGAGTTTATTCTAGTGTCTTCGCTTCCAGCTGTGCCATGCCCAACACGCTTCACACGCCAGTTCCCCAAGTTGCCTCGGACAAGCTGAGGATTTGAAGTAACCAAATAGAAGGGTAGGTTGATTTGGGAAGTGTAGAGTTCAGCGATGAAGTTGAGTAGCCGTTTGCCTAAGCCTATTCCTTGGTAATCGGGCAGAACCACCAGGCGACTCACCCGGAAGTAATTGGCTTTCATCCTTGTATGCACAACAGCAACAAAACCAACAGGTTTCTCGTTGTAGACAGCAACGTAGCATCGCACTCCGGCACCGAGCTTACCATTCAAATAGTGATATTGCCGAAAGCTCTTCCACATGGAATTGCCGCACCGGTAAACTTTGAGCTCAACGGGCGGCCGACTTCTTTTTTTCGGTCAAACTCCATTGTATCGGTGTTGAAGACCCAATCGACTTCTAGCCAGTCTATGACGTCGAAGTGGCAGGTGACCGCTATGAATTGTTTTCCGCTTTGGACTCGGACGGCTTTGCTGATGGCGTAGGATCCGATTTTAGCAACTTCTCGGTCCACGACGCTGGTAAATTCGTCGAAGACAATGCATTTCTGAGGCAGGCATAATGCCCTTGCGACGTCAACTCGCATTTTCTCGCCCTGGCTAAGACAACTGTAAGCCTTTAGCCAATCCGGTGGAGAAGCAAATCCGACGCTGCAGAGCATACGGGTAATCTCTGATGTGCTAAGCTCAGCCGGAAAGTCGTCGAGGATGCATTTGCCCTGGTACTGGAAACTTGTGATGTACTCGTTGGGGAAGAGTCTTTTTGCGATGCTGCTCTTGCCCGATCCGCTGGGGCCAACAATTATGCCTACCTGCCAATCATCATCTTCTATGGGTAGAGATCCCTTGAAGTGCTTCTGCAGCTTAACATCATTTAGGGTGAAGCTTCCTACGACGCTCTGCGCTCGGAAACTGTCAGGCTCCCTCCAGGTGTTATAAAAATCGAATTCCATTAGAGATTCAGCACCCTAACAGCATATCCTGCCGCGGTTAATTGGTCAAATTTGGCTTTCTGGTCAGTTTCATCTTTGCACTCAATGACCAGCTCGTAACTTTCAGGAATCAACATAGAGCCCTCCTGAGGTCCGCCTAGATCTTCGGGAATTTTCTCTCCAATCGCCGTCAACAGCGCCTGTAAATCTTCTTTCTCGCCAGCCTCAATTATGCGCTTGTAATCGGCTTCATCAAGCTCTCGGTTATGCTTTCCCCTAAGCTTGTTTAGAGTCTGTCTTAGAAGCCTGCGTTGAACGTCAGATAATTGAAGACGAAGCACGGGAGCGTTGAATTCTTCATGTTCTAGGCATACTTGCACTCGTTGCTCGCCATCACCAAAGATGCCTTGCAGATCGGTTACTATTGGGTATATCCAACCATGCTTTTTGAGGCTCTTCCAGACCTCGGCTTTCTGTTTGTTGGTCATTCGGTTGGGGTTTGTTTCATCACTTTTCAGGTTGCGGATGTCTTCGAGGAGGCTCCTGTAAGCATCCGGAACTTTCAAACTTGTTTTTCTCTCTTCCATATCCATTTCTCCATAACTGTCACCTAACATAACCCTCAAAATTCTTCGGCACCCTAATACCCGATGGATCTTCCGTTTGGTTGGGTTTGGTTAGAGTTTCTGTAAGCCTAATTATTGCGCCCACCATTGCCTCATTTTGACGCTCAATCTGCAGAAGCCGACTGTTTGCAAACTTTATTGCTTCAGTATTGCTGTTTACACCCTGTTTTAACTCAGAGATGTGTTGAGCGTTCTTGAAGTCTGCAAAGCCGCTGGCAAGGGTCTGTGTAAACTTGTTAACACTCATAGGACTAAGGACCTTGCATTCTGCACGCACCAAAGACGCCTCTTTTTGGTAGATGCGATCGATCATTCCGCAAAGGTCGGTTCTTGTTATGCATTGAACACCGTCGAGACGTACGCCTTGGTGATCCCTGTTGCACTCAAACGTTAAAATTTCCAAATCGTTAAGCTGAAAGCCCAAACGACTGTTGACTAGGTCAAACCAGCGATTTAAAGCCAAAAGGCAAGCGTCGTGGCTCATACCGCCAACGTCACAAGCAATATATCCAGTGACCTTTCGCCTTTCCGACCCAAAACAAACATGAATCTTTACACCCCCAACAACCTCATCCTTCTCCCAATGCTTAACGTCTTGGCAAACAAAACTGCGAAGAGTAATGTTGTGAACTGAGAGAGGTTCAAACCGCACCCCGTGGGTGATTTTGCTACAGTAAGCTCCAGGATAAGGCTGACGCATTTGCCCCTTTTCGAGTAAGCGTCGGCAGAATACTCGGACAGTTGTGTATTGCCCCTTGGTTGGTTTGTTTGGTGCATGGATTTTTCGTGCAATCTCTGCTGGCGTAAGCTCAATTTCCGAATCTTCGATCGCATGGAGTACTTGGGCTTCTACGCTGTAACCGTAGGATCCGTAACTGTTGTAACTGGTGTTACAAGACTTACATGAAGAGGTAACAGATGTTACAGCCAAAAATTAAGCCCCCTTAGCTAACTCTGCCCTAATAGCTTGCAGAGTCATCTTTTTGTATCGGGGACTCAGATTCCCAAGCTTCTCTAAACCATACTTTTTCAGCAAGGCTTTAGCAGCAGTCTTCTCCTTATCAGAGTAACCGGGGTCGCTTAGGCTGCTATACAAGTTAGGCGCCCACCGAACCAGCATGTCTGCAATCTCAAGCAACGTCTTTTTTGCAGGAGCACCCAGCGACTGCTGCTCTAAATCAGCCTGGTCAAGCAAAGGCTGAAGAATATTCCGAGGACCCATACGAAAATATCCCAAACTATGAACCTCCCGAATTATCTTCGGAGGGCAGAATTACTTCAGGCTCAATTACTCGGCGAGGAAGCTCAGTCTGTCGGGAATTGTAGAAAGGCAAGCTCTGCAGCGTATCTTTACTCATCAAATTTACGACCACGTCGCCAACTGTTGATTGTTGTCCGTTGGGCAGTTTCATCAAAACTTCGCTGAGGAATTCTTTCTCGATTGTGCTAAGACCCCAAACGACCGCCTCAATCTTGCTTTTTATCCAATGAAACAGCAGCCGGTACTCCTGGTTAATGTTCTCAGTATCAACGAGTTTGCCATGAAGCTTCTTTTTGACGATAATATGAGGGGGCTTAACGGCGACGCCTAATTGCTTCTTTATACCCTGCACTTCAGCGTCAATTATGAACTCTAAAGTGTCATCCTGGCCTTCAAGAGTGGTCCAGCGAATATTCTTTATCCCGTAGCTTTTCAGCAGAATCTCAATTTCCGCTTTAGTCCGCTCATACGGAACGATCGTATCTATATACGGCGGATTGCGATTTAGAACAAAACTAACTTTATTGCTCATCTTTGATTTCTCCTTTCGTTACTTGGATTCGCATCTCAACCGTAGCGATCGTATCATGCTGAGTCCCACCATGACTAATCAGACAAATTTCATGAATCCTAAAGCCTCGGCTAGCACCCATAACGCGACTATGATACCCAAAAGTAATAACCCAGCCGAGAGGCGTCAAAATATCAGGCAGAACATCGAGCAGCTGCTTGAAACGGCTATTCTTGTGGCCATTGTAGAGCTCCATGCTTTTGCGGTAACTATACGGCGGGTCTAGCAAAATAACATCGAATAACTCGCCTCTTTCCCCGAGATGTTTGGCGCAGTCCAGGGCATCCATCCTAAAAAGAGTATACGGCAAATCGTCTAGGTCGTTGGCGACTTCAATGCAACCCATCAATCGTGTGGGACCTGCAAACAGGTTAAGCACATATTTGCCTTTGCACTGCTCTTCTACCCATGCCTTAGTTTTTGGCGCCTTGAATGTATAGCGATTAAGAGGCTGACGTAGGTAAGTAAAAGTGATGCTCAAGAAATAGGCTCCTGTTCTATCTGAAGTAGGGCACGCTTGGTAATTTCTTCAAGCTCATGGAAATCTGCATCAAAATTGAGGGCTAATCCTGAAAGGACAATTCGAAGGACAACCGTGGCAGCATCTATCTGCTTCTGATTCAATGGGTTAGCCTCCAAGTGGGCATTGTTAGGAAAAAAAGGAAGAAGGCTGCGGAGCTTAAACAGACATTGTGGCGATAACTGGAAAAATGTCGCCTCGGTGGTCCGCCTTCAAATCCCAGCGGCCCCACCAATGCTCACGTTAAAAAGTACCATTTTTCTTCCTCTTTTTTATCGCCTAATTTTAAATCAACCAAACTAACCGTTCATCAATCAACTTCATCAGACATTTTCTACTGTATGGACTGCGTTTTTTGGTGTGAACGTTGCACCGAGCCGGCTATGAAAGGCAGAAAATCAGTTAACCGCATAGCATCTTCTCCAGCATGCGAAAGAGTCTCAAACGGGAAAAGGAGCTAATTTTTTTGGCTAAGCAATCGACCGACACTACAGGCAAGACAGACTCTTACTGTAAGAGTGGTAATAGTAATAATCTGCGCAAACAAATCTTCGAGCTTCTCGACGGCGAAGGCCAATCCAACCCATTGTTAACGCCCAAACAAATCTGCGAACTGCTGAATTTAACATACAAACGATACCACAACTACGTCTCTAAGACTAAGTGGGAGTGGAAGTATTACTATAGAAATGAACGAGGTTCAAAGTGTTCAAATTTCCACTGCTTTAAAGCGAAGGGTAGGCTGGATTTAGAGCTAAGTGTAGCTCTTAGGTGCGTTGTGCAGACAGATTGGAACAAAAAAGGGCTCGGTTTTGGTTGGGTGGCTTCTAGGGCGAGGAATCGTTTTTGGATCTGGAAGGGCAAGTTTGGTCGGGCTGTTTGGTTTGAAACTGGTTTAGTTGGGTTAAATGTTCGGCGTCCGGGGAATTTGGGGAAGGCTAAGCAGTTGTTTTGTGATGCTTTTGTTAACTCTGGGTTGGTAACTGACTTTAAGGTGCTTAGCCAGGTTTTGGAGCGGATTCGCCCAAAGAGTGGCCATTTTCCCTATTGTGCAGGAGAGCGGTTGCCGTATATGGTGATTCGAGATTTTGAGCAGAGTCATGGCCTTGTGATTAAGGTTGGGGATCGCACTCACCCGGATTCAATTGAAGTTATCGCTAGTTTTTCCGATACGATGGATAATGCTTTAGATAAGCTTGACAAGTTGGAGAAAACCGAGATTAAGAACAGCGAGGCGCTTCAGAAGGTAGCTGGTATTCTTTCAAATCTTTTTGATGCAAATCCTGTCCAGCAAAGTAAACCAAAAGGTTCACTGGAGAACAGTAAAGGCGGGATGGCTTACGTTGCTTAGAGCGGTTTTGGAAGTTAAAAGGTGTTCAAAAGCACTTTTGGACCCTGTGCGAGGGCATGGGAAAAGTCCATGTTTTTCAGAAGTCACAAATCTACAGTTCGTTAGTCCTGATTACCCACTGCTAATTTTGCCATGCGTTGATGGAGCAGAAAACATGGAGTGTGCATTCTGACATGGAAGAGAGCCAAAAGCCTGTTCAGAACCAGAAAAAGAAGCGCAGCCAAAGCGACAAAATAGGTCGCCTAAAGTAAAACCAGCAACTACTCAAGCAGATCTTACGGGAAGTTAAGGAGATTAAGCTAATGCTAATGCTGCGAACTATTTTTGCTGGTTTAAAAAGCTCTTTTAGTTTTAATCAATCATTAGTTGAGCAAATGACCTGCTGTGATGAGATTGATAGAGAAATAATACAACTTCTCTATGAAGCAGGTAATCCCGGTTTATTGCCAGAAGATTTGCAGGCCAAACTTGAGCATTTGAAGTAACCCGTCACCTAGTAAGTAGAAGAATCCAGAAAATGGATAAACGCTTGGAAAAGAATTAGGTGTACATATTGCAGAAAAACGAGGTTGGCATTGGGCTCTCATAACGTTTACCATGGAGTCATGGACTATGTTGAAAGCGAAAGACGATGAGTTACTAAAGTTTTGAATCGATCGTTTCTTTCTTCATACAACTATCCAGTATTTGGCTGGCCAACCCTCTCTCTAGTACAGCATCAACTATGTCGTCAATATCGATAAGAAGTATTTGCTGTCTTTCTTCAAATTCGTTAAATAATTGATCACTTGCTTCCTTTGTAATATCTTGCGAACAGAAAACGAAAGCTTGCGTAATTCTCTTTTGAGTGTTGTCAACGAATGTTGGGAAAGGTGTTCTAAAGAGCTTTTTAAGTTCATCGATTAGTTGATTTACGTTACCTTCTTTCTTTCCAGAGGTCGCATGAATCTTGACAGCTTTGGCTTGGGCGGAATAATACACAATTTTTCCAAATTCATTCACCTTATAGAATGGATGAAAATCTCCGCCGCATTCACCCGGACCGTGGAAAGAAATAGGCTTAACTGATTGAAAGTCTTGAGCTTTTAATACTGGAACTAGAATTTCTTGAATAAACGCGTTTTCAGACAAACTTTGTATTTTACACTTGAGCGTTTCATGATTCGCCGCAAGATCTACACCAAAAAATTTCTCTGCTTCAAAATATTTAATCCTAAACTTAGTGGCTAAATCGAGGCCTATCTGTTTGATATCCTTGCCTTTGTTGCACAACCAGGGTGCCAGCATTGCACCGAATGGATTATCATAAAGCTCACTTAAAATACAAAGTGGACCATTAGCCGCCCTAAATTTTTCAGTGCTACCAAACCCCCACGGGAGCCTTTTTTCAATTTCATTCAAAGACTGAAGTGAGTATGCAGTGATGTTCTTCTTATGGTCTTTAACATAGTAAACTTGGGCTTCTTCGTCAATTATGGAACTAGTTACAATGTTTAGTGGTTTAAATAATTCTAATAGCCGATCGCCTTCATTTGTAATAGCCCATATTTTATCTGGCGGCACATAGACAGGTATGCCACGCCAAACTTCCTTTGTTAAACCCTTAAAATCTACGTCACAATCCCAACTCTCACAGCATGGCCAGCTGTCGTAACCGCCTTCTTTTATTGCTTCTTTTCCCTGTTCACATTTTGAACATTCTTCAATCCCTGGTATCTGTGCTTCCTTTCCCAGCAAGCGCAGTTTTCTTTGGTATGTTAATTGGTCGGTTGCACAACATTTTTTATGTATCCATAAGATTTTCCGATTTTTAGTCTTCTCGAGCCTTGGACATCGAATAAGACCGTCCCCTATTTCACCCTCGGAACCACAATCCTCACAACATTGTTCTTCAATTTCAGCCATTTAGGGGTAACCCTACTATCAATTGCATCATCTCCAATATTAAATCTAGGCTAAGCGATAAACCGCTTAAATATAATAATGCACTTTCTATGATAAACAATCAATTGACCGGTAAACAATCTTAAACACTGATTGCAGGGATGTAAAATGCCCACTCGATTACCCGACCACTTTATCCACGTGTTTAATTATACTTCGAGAGCTAAAACCAACCAGAAACGTCTAGCCTTATTACAAGAAATTAGTATTTTGTATGAGTGGCTTGAGACAAAAATTCCGCATTTGTATAAAAGCAAATGTGGCAAATACATCGATGATTGTTTAATAGAAGAAGGGTCCTCGCTTCCTGGAAAGCTAACTCGAATTATTTCCAGAGAATTCAACGGAGTTGTGCTAATGATTACAGGCGGGGCATACGATTCTGCAGCTCGTACTCTCCGTTGGATGTTAGAAACCACGATAAAAGCTTTCGTCGCTGTTGATGACAAATCGATCCTAACTGGTGATGCGACGCATAAAGGAGCAAGCATGACTTTTGAAGAATTTATAGAATTCCTCGAGTTTACCGACTCAGTATCCAAAGACTTCAGTAAGAATAGCAAGCTGACAACTTGGGTAAAAAATAAACGAGTTGGCAAAGAAAAAAAGCGACCTACCAAACTTCGTGGAATTGGTAACCTTCCCAATGCTATTGAGAATCGTTGGCTTGACGGTTTAGAATATGGAGATCATAAAAAAGCTGAGTTAATTTATTTTACATATAGCCAGCTTTCCAGCTATACACACACAAACTTGAGAGACTTCAGAATAGAATCTGAGATAATACCCTTTGTTTATTACGAACCAAAGGAATTCAAGAAAGTTTTCCAACTTGCAGTACAGACGTCAGACATTGTAATTTATCTACTCATAATGGCCATCTATACCGATGTAGGATTCTACTCTTGGGAGTTTGGGGAACAATTTCAGGAGACTATAATAAAAGAATTGTCGGAGGGTATGGAAGAGCAAGAAAACGAGGAAAATAAGTGTGAAAAAGAGAAGCAGTTATTCTTCTTCCAGCAGTTGCCGAGTTTAAGAGGACTAGTTTTTGGGCATGGTCCACGGTATTCTAAGCAAATAAGGGATTCACAGATAAAACAAGTGTTATTAGAAGCAGCTGAACGCAACCAATTCACATGTCCTATTTGCCCTGAGCAGTTTACGTGTAAAAGATTTCTTGAATTACAGGAAAGGTTCGGGAAGCAGGAATGGTTCGAGAAGTTGCTAAAGGAAAGTGGCTAGAGTGTGTTCTATCTATGGAGACCTGCATTGGCACATACGAGCGATGAAAATATGATAAAATGCTCCTTGGCTCGGGGAATCAGTTGATGCGTTAGAAAGTCCTTAGAAGAACTGATGAAATCAACTAAATCCTTTCCGAAGAGATAATGAGAATACGGTATAGCATAACAGTTAAATTGAGAGCTATCACACGATTGAACAGTGCGAGGGCTAACTTTGTCAAACGTTAAAAAACAAGAGTGGCTTGATGAAGATGAAGTATCAGCTATAAAAAATGCTTTAACTGCGTACATCGCAAAGAATACTTCTGACAACAACGCGGCAAATAGACTCTTAGAACATCTTTTCTAGGCAACCAATGTATTTCTTTGATTCCGACCAAAGATTCGCGGGGTTCACAGTAAACCTTAGGAAAGCACTATTCAACGCACTTAATGAGTATAAAAACCAAAAAAACGCTGATTTAACGATAGTACTCTGTCTGCTTGCCGAGCTTGAAAATAGCTTATAGGAATTCAAATAAGCACAAAAGCGGTAACACTTATTGCAATGTCTGACTCTCCACAACAATCGCAGCCTCAAGACGGCCAAGAAACAAAAACACCAGATGGCATGGAGCTATTAAATTTATACCGAAGCAGAGTTGAGCATGAAGCAGGTATTACCTGGAATCGTAACACTTATTTTTTGGTTGTAATGAGCCTTTTAACATTAGCATATACGCAAAAACCATTCGGTATTCCAATTCAGCTATTCATCTTCCAACTTCTCGTTGTGATTCTAGGTATTCTTCTTAGTATAGTATGGCTCTTTATCCAATACAGAAGTAGCAAATACATTGAATACTATAAAGATAAAGCCCAAGCTTTATCAAAAAGCGATAATCTCCCCGAAATGTATCCCGATGACATTCCCGGGTTTGAGATACGCAATTTGGTCTATTGGCTTCCGATAGTCTTCATCACTATACTACTGGCTACTCTTACTCTTCAAGTCGTCTTTATGGATTCGTCCTCTTTATTGAGCGTATTACCCACTCCAACGCCTACACCTATACCTACAACTTGATGTAAAAACTAGCACTTGGCTCTTGCTGCTGTTCTATATAAATTTAAGATAAACCTGAAGTAGATAAGAATTAAAGCCGATAAAAGGTGCTAACTGTAACGGGTCAGATAATATGGTGGACATTACCCCCGAAGAGTTTAGAAAATTACCTATGGAATCAGAAAGCGTGAGCTTTGAAAAGAAAGTCAAAGCTGCCTTTGAAGCCGCCAAAGGTTGGAAATTATCCAGAAAATCACTTGTAATCGGAAGAAGGGATGACGGGTCTCCGATGCGACATGAATTCGATTTAGTATCAGACGACGGAAATATTGTTGGTGAATGTAAATGCTATAAATGGACCGAAGGTAGTTTTTATCCATCAGGGAAAATTTCTACAGCAAATGAAGCGCTTTTTTTCCTAAGCAGAGTCAACGCTAAGGAAAAATTTTTGGTGTTAAAAGAAGATATCTCAAAAAGTGGTCAAAGCCTTCCTGATGTATACGTAAGGAGAGCTAATGGCTTAATGGACGACATTGAAGTCTACAAATATATTTACGCTACTTCCACACAAAAAGATCAACTCTTAAGACTACGCCGAAAAAACAAAATATGGTACAACAGATAGCGGCTGAAAAGATTGAGTGAAATCTTCGTAAATATTAGCGATTGCCTTCAATTAAGAAATCAGCTAAACGCAAGCTAGTCTTGTTATACAATTAGTTTTAAAAACAAAAATAAAGCTATATTTTTCTATGCCGACAAAGCTTCCTGAGCACTTTATCCATGTTTTTAATGACACGCAAAAAGTAAAAGGCAATAAAAAGCGCATTGCGTTATTGCAGAAAATAAATTACTTGTATGAATGGTTAGAGACAAAGATCCCATCAATGTATCGTAGCAAGTGCGGGGACTACATAGACTAAAATGACCCTTTTTTAGATAATCAGTCACTTTCTGCTAACCTTACGAGAATAGTTTCGAGAGAGTTCAATGGAGTAGTGTTAATGATAGTTGGTGGGAGCTTACGATTCCGCAGCCAGAACGCTTAGATGGATGCTAGAAACAGTCGTTAAAGCTTTTGTGGCAATCGATGATAAATCAATGCTGACAGGAAATGAAACCCATAAGGGACAAAGCATGAGTTATGAGGAATTTATGGAGTTTTTGGAATATACTGATTTTGAGTTAAAAAAAACCAGATAAGAAATTAACCAAATGGATGCACGATAAAGATTTTTCCAATCGGATTAAAAATTTAGACATATTAGCGGAATTGGTAACCTGCCTGATAGTCTTGACTATTTGTGGCTGGATGGCTTAAAGTATGATGATTATAAACGCTCGGAATTGATACATTTCACTTATGATCAGCTTTCTAGCTATATCCATACCAACTTGAGAGACTTCCAACCTGGGTCTGAAATAACTCCTTTTGTGTATTTTGAACAATCGGAATTCAAAAAAGTCTACAATCTATCGGTTCAAACCGGTGATATCGTCTTTTACCTGCTTCTTATGGCAATATACGCAGATATCGGCTATTACTCTTGGGAAAATAGGCGAGCAGTTCCATCTAACTGTTGTTGAGGAACTGGCAAAAAGATATGAGGTTGCGTTAAAAAAAGAAAAAATGGGTAAAGGTGAAAAGGAAGAGTTTGAGCTGGAAGACTTCTTTCTTGCTGAAATGCAAAGTTATAGAGGATTTCTCTTAACTCCATTCACGAATTATTCCAAGCAAATCCAGAATGAACGGCTGAAAAAAATTTTATTAGAACAAGTTAAGCGGAAACACTTTCAGTGTTCTACCTGTCCAGATCAATTTAACTGCAAAAAACTTATAGACATGCAAGAACGCTTTGGAAAAGAGGAATGGTTTGAGAAATTGATGAGCGTGGTCTAACTTTTCTGAACGGAACTAGGAATCGCTTTAAGGCTAAATATTCCTAATATATAATTGTAATTGGTAATCCTGTTTACTATGATTTAGTCTTCCCTTATATTGACTGCCTATCTTCCGAAAACCATTGTGTTCCAACGCCGTCTGCATGACTATGTTTGCTGTTTTTGTAGTTGCATAGAGATTGACTGGGCATCTTTCCAACAATTGGTCAATCAGATTAGAGCATATCCGGCGTCCTCTATACGCCTCATTCGTGACTATATACCCAAGTTCACGGTTGTAATTAATCCCCTGCTCGTTTGCATTTGCCTTCCGAAATATACTTTCTCTATATGTCTCTGTTGGCTGTTTTATTGCTGCGATCTGCTAGAATATTCTTCTCATAAGTTGAATGCAAGAAACTCCGCCCGTCTAATTCCGCTAGCCGCAGTTCGCTTTTCAACCTCGCCTCCCTTCATGAGTAAATCGAAGAATATGTCTAACTCGCTATTTGTACACTTCTTTGGTTGCTTGATTATAACAGATGTGAACTTTCCTACCCGTGTAATAAGTCAATTCAATAGTTAGCAATTAAGTATTCGTTAATCTGCAAAGCCTTAAATTGAAACCGATTGATTAAAATCGGTGATAAATTGCCGGTTTACGGTAAGACTCGGATTATTCTATCCGATAAAGCCTTTGTTGGAATAGTGCTTTCTTCGATCGAAGTTTACAAGAAGGAATGTCTCGGTATTCTATTAGGCATTAAGTCGCAAGGAAAAATCATAGTAGAACATGCAGTTCCTTTTCAGGCAGTTGCTAAACGAACGTATAGTGAAGTGGCACCTCATCCAAAGAAAAAGATTAAGATACAAGAAGCTATTCCCCGATTGATGCACCTTGAATATGTGGGTGATTTTCACTCTCATCCTCAATTTGGAGATAAAAAGGGACTTGCAGAACTCAGTGATGTGGATAAAGAGAGTATGAAAGATACTGCTATCGAAATTGTCACTGCTATTAACACAAGCAAACATCGCACAAGCTGGAAAGTGACCAGTGGAGAACTTGCGGGATCCATTTGCGACTATAATATTCGACTGGCGGGATTCTACAAAAAGAAAAATGGCGGACCGATTAAGCAGTTAGATATCGTTTGTCCTTATGCCGTTGGTTGCGATAATGCATTTAATGGAACCTAAAGCAGGCAAAATTGAGATATAGTGATTCTATGTCCGATTTTTATTTAAGAAAATTAGCGCTCTATAAGGAATCAGTGATAAAATGACCGATAAACCAACCCCAAACGATCAAAGATCAACAGTCCTAAACCCCACTAGCTCGGAGTACAGAGCGGCCCAAAACAATACAGCCAATCAACTCAACTCCAATAATGCAGCATACCACTATTCCAGAGCAGGAAACCATGGAAAAAGATAATCCCGGAGGCAAAAGGCCTCCCTTTTTTTATCCAAAGGAAGAGGATGCCAGACTAACAGAAGAAGAAAAGATTGAAAGAGACAAAATAGCAAATTCAATAATGACTTCTTTTGATCGGATTAGTCAACGATATCTTGAAAGATACATCGGTGCATTAGATAGAGCAAGTCCTAAATGGCAAAATGAACTCAATGACTTCGGAAGACAAATAGGTTTACTGCTCTCCAAAAGAGCTTGCATACCCGGGTTTTATCGATATGTTCTCAAAAAGACAAGAACAACCCCGAAACTAAAAAGACAAAGATTAACTCTAACCAAAGCTTTCCTGCTTTCAATGTTTAGACCCGAAGGCTTCAAGTTAGAGGATTTAATAGAGAAGCCATTATCGGTTGAAGAAAACGATGATTACACCCGCAGACATCTGCAACGAATAATTCACGAATATGTTCCAGACGCTTTTTATGAGGTAGAGCCGGCTCCGATAAAAAGGCAAAAAGTTGACGATCGAGTTAAATCAATTGCGACTATTTTTAGTTCACAGGAGCTGCCTAAAACAGACACAACTTCTCCTGCTTTGCAGTTGTCAAAAGCAGACAAGGAATACTGGGAATCAAACCCCATCGCTGTGGAAATGATCCGTCACAACGCTGCAATTAGCCCTATAATGCCTGAATATGTTGAGGATTTTATTTCCTTTAGAGAAGAGTGCAATGATGTAATTTCAAAGCAGAACTTCCTTTTAAGAGAAAAATATCACAAATACTTGTGCGCTGAAAGCGGGCAGTTTACTTTACTTTTTGAAGTCTTCTATAGGCAAGTTTCCTCCATTATTGCCCAGGAATGGTTCCAAAATCAAGACATAGAAATAAGAAAGAGCCTCATTGCAAAAGGTTATCCATTCAAATATAATTTTGTGGATGCGTCGAAAGCAAGAGAATTATTATTAACTCTACTAGAACCTGAGAAGCAGGTCAACTTCCTGATAGGTATGTGCGCTATTTCTCTTCAAGAGCAAGGACTTTTTCTACAGTCAATAACGCTAAACAACGAACTATTAAAATCCAGTAACTTGACAACTCTTGAAAAAGGCATAATTCTTGAAAATAATGCAATCATATGTAGGCATAATAAGCGATTCAAGCTTATGATCGGTTACATGAAAAAGGCACTTGTTGAATATGAAAAAAGCGGTAATGAGTACATGGTGGCTGTGGGTCTGAAGAATATCGGAGAGGCAGAATGGCAAATGGGCTTCAAAGAGGCCGCTTGGAACTATTTCAGAGAAGCGGAAGAGAAAACTCCGAGTTTATCCAGCCCAATGGAGCATTTTGGTATTCTTTGGAATTTGGCTTCAGCATTTAAGCGAATTGGCGAAGAGAAGGCTGAACAAAAGTATTTGACTAAGTGCTTAGAAGTCTTGCCGGATAATGAAACTGAAAAAATCATCTTAATCTTGCAAAGATTGAACAAATCGGATAAGTTGCTTTCTCAAACCAAATTTTAAAGGAGATATTTTAGCCCTAGCAAAGTAGGATATTATCTGAAGCTTCAATAGAGTGTTTAATAGGTTATTTGGTATGCGCGAAAGACAAAATAATAAGTAACGCTGAATGATGAGGTTATGAGTAAGCCAGAGCTCGCCGACATATTGAATGATTACTTGAAGGCATGTGGCTGGAGCAGGCATTTTTTGCTTTGCCCCGATACCTGGAAAAAATATACCTTAACTCACGAATGGCATGGTCAAAAGCTCGATTTTTCTAAGAAAGATCAAATACCTAACGAACCAGGTGTCTATACCCTTGTTCTTCAGCCCGGCATAGCTAATCATCCGGCTTGTTCCTATTTGATGTATGTTGGAAAAGAGGAAAAATCGCTAAGAAGTAGATTTCATGAATATTTGACTTCTGAAAAACGCGTGACTGGTCGACCCAAAGTATTTGTTTTTCTTAATTTATATGATGGGTTTATTTGCTTCTATTATATTAAAGCCAAGAAGGAAGAAGCAGTACAATTGGAGGACGAGCTTACGGACGCTTATCAACCTCCGTTAAACACTAAAATAAAAGGATCAATGGGTCAAGCAAGGAGGGCATTTACTTGAGTTCATCAAAACCCTTAGTTCTACCAGCCTTAAGAGCAAATATGGGAGACTGGATTTATTATATCACCTACATGAAAATGGAAGCGATTGCCAATAGAATCTCTCGAGCTCAAACTCTTTATGATAGTAAGATCTTGGAAGAACTTTTGCAAAGAGATCTTCAAGGTCAGCGTGCAATAAAAATCAAAGAATATTTAGTGTCGCAACCACAGCGCTTCTTTAACTCTTTAGTTATTGGAACATGTGCTGGCGATCCACAGTGGACAGAAATAAAACTTGAGGGCCCATTGGATACTGGTGTTAGCGCTTCTGAAGATTTCGAAGGAATACTAGGTTTTCTTACTTTTACAGGTAAAGAGAAACTTTTTGCAATCGATGGGCAGCATAGAGTTGAAGGTATTAGAATTACTATTAAAGATCATCCAGAACTCGGTCATGAGGAGATTCCAATAATAATAGTGAAAGGTATTGAGGTCTCGGAAAGACTTAAGGACCCGTCCGGTTTCCAAAGAACAAGACGGCTTTTTAGTACCTTAAATAGGTATGCAAAACCAGTCAGCAAAAAAGCAATAATTACCCTGGATGAAGACGATGCAATTGCAATAATTACTAGAAGACTAATAGAAGAATACGCCTTATTCTCTGATGGAAAATTGTCTTTGTCTAATTCTTCAAGCATGTCAAGTATGTCGTCTAGCGACAAACAAGCCTTAACTAATATTAACACACTTTATGAAGCATTAAATACTTACCTTATAGAAAAACCAAAATCCGGTTGGGATCAATTCAAACGTTTTTACCCTGGCGAAGAAAAAGTAAATGAATTATATGCATCTTCCATTGCCTTGTGGGATGCATTCTGCAAATACTTTAATGAATTAGAAGAGGTTTGTGATAGCAATCCTGAGGACGAAATTGCAGTTAAATATAGACACGTTGATGGTGGAAATATCATTTTTAGACCTATTGGTCTTCTGATTTACGTAAAAATCGTTCGCTTGTTAATCGAACATGAAAAGCTATCTTTAGAAAAAGCTGTAGAGAGGGTTTCGAAGATTCCTAGAGACTTATCAAATGACCCTTGGAATAATATAGTATGGAATATCGCGGGAAAAAGAATGCTGACTGGTGCTGTAAACCGCAAGGCAGCTGAAAAGGTGATGTATCATGCAGTTGGCGGAAATCTAAGTGTGTTAAAATCCGGCGTTGGACAACTTCACAAAGATATTGCTGCAATTAGGCAAATTGAAGTTAAAGACGTAAGACTTTATCAAATCCCCGAGATGAAAGCCAAAAAGACTAGTTAAGATTCTTTCTATCTTCTTTTTTTGGGCTTGAGGTTCAATAGACAAAGCTGTTTTAGGGTTAATTAGCCAGCGACATTTTGTCTTGATAGATTAATTCTGTTTTTGTGAAAAGAGGGCTTCTTCGAAGAATAACTCAACATATTCACTTCTTGAGCGTTTTTGCTTTGATGCCTCTTGGTCTATCCTCTGCAGAATACGATTGGAAAGGGCGATGCTGACTGGATGTTTTTTCATCTTTCTTACAAAGTTATCACTTGCCTGTCTGTATTTAACAATTATTGTTAATCTTTAACAAGGCTTAACAACAGCCTTTTTCAGCAAAATAAGCCTCTTTTGCCTATATGGCAATACAAACCTGTGATGGTTGCAGACACGTCAAAGAGCATGTAGCCTCTCTTTTACCCTTCAAAATTTTAGAATCAGCAGATGACAAGCCTCTAAAGATTGGTGGCATCGCTATGGCTGCGGGTATGTCTCGTAACTTTAACGTTTACACGCCAAATGAGCTTACGGTTTTTGCTGAGAAGCTGGTTAATGCTCCAGTCTACATCGAGCATGTCGCCGTCGAGACTGCTGCAGGAAAAGTTACCAAGTGCAATTATGATTCGGCTAGCCGTTGTTTGCTCTATGAGGCTGAGATTTACGACCAAACCATAGCCGACAAAATACGCAACGGCCTGATTCAGCACGTTAGTGTCGGCGCTGACTACGATACGCTTGATGTGGTGGATGCTAAGGTGCCTCATGGCCTTTTCAATCCCGAGCTATCGCTCGTAGCGGTCCCTGGCGTCCAAGAAACCAACATTAAGGTAATCGAGGAGGTCGAGGATAAGCAGCTACACGAAAAGCTGACCCAAACCGAAGGCAAGCTCTCTGAATCTGAAAAAGTAATCGAGGACCTTCGAAAACAACTTCCAGGTGGAGGCTTGCTTAAAGATCCGTCAAAGATGATGCCAGTCTCAGAACACATCACCATTTTGGAAGGGCTGCTTCCTCCTTTGGTGGTGGAGAGGTCTAGCATGGGTATGCAGCGGCAAGCCCAAGCTGTAAGAGCAGCGCTTTTTGTAGCTAAAGGGCGGCTAGCCGGAGGTTCCTAGTTTATGCTCATTTCTATGAGGAAAAGTACCAAAGGACGAACTTTGGGAAATTCAAACCAAACATTCGATTTGATTTTGTATGGCTGATAAAACAGGCAAAACTTGGATGGATGCAGGAGATTCCGACGACCCCACGGCTATCATAGAGTCTTTTGAGGCTGAGGCAGCAATCACCAAAGGCGCACCCGTCTATTTGAGCAGTGACGACAAAGTCTCACCCAGCCCAGGCGGAGATGACGCTATTGGCATAGCAACAAAAACCGTAGCAATCGGTGAGATGTGCCCCGTCCTCACTAGTGGCAGAGTCAAAGTCACCGCAAACGGAGCAATAACACGTGGAAAGGCAGTCTGCAGTGCAGCAGCAAACAAAGTCGCCCCCTTAGTAGACCAGGCAGTCGATGAAGGCGGCGCAGCAACCTACACCGTGTTCTACAACCGCAAACTTGGAACCGCTCTGCAAACCACTACTCTTGACGGTGACTTGCTATTTATCGAAGTGGAGAAGTGATCGGATGAAACCTAAACTATACGAAGCTCTTCAACAGCGTGACTGCGAGCAAAAGCGCGTCTACGAAGACCTAAAACGCAAGCTTGAGGTCAATCCGTTTCTTAAGCGCTATGTTGCGGTGGGTGTAAAAGAGGGCTTTTTTAGCGACTCTGCAAACGCTTTGGGGCGAGTACATGACACAATGGTTGAGGCTGCATGGCCAGAACTCATCGGCAGAGGCATCATCAATGTCACACCTACTAGTGAGGCTCTGGAGCGTTTTCCGCTCGATGAGGGAGCGGTTGCTTATCAATACGCTGAAGGCGCAGTCGTGCGCTTAAGTGGTAAAAAACCCGGCAAGGTAGATGTCAGCACAAACATCACCGTTGAGTCTGGCGATCAGTGGACCAAGGAGTTTGATGAAGACGCCACCTGGAACGTCATGGACCGCATGGTGGGAAACGTAGGCAGAGCAGTTGCCGTTAAGGAGACCCAGAAGATCATCTCGCTTTATGCTGCTATTGCAGATGCTGATTTGGCGACTGGTGCTGTGCTTGCTGGTAGCGGTGCAGTGTTTAGTTGGGCGCAGCTTTTGTCTTTGCATTATGCGGTTCGTAGTGCGAATTGGAAGCCTAACGTGTTAGCGATCAATGAAATGCAGCTGCATCAGTTACTTAATGATGAGAACTTTAGAAACGGCGTTATGCTGCCGAGCACTCAAACCGACATAGACCAAGGCTCCATAGGTACAATTCTGGGCATGAAGGTTCAGGCTAGCACCGAGATCCCCAACGGCACAGCATATGCAATTGACACTCGAGTAGCATCCGTTATGCTGCTTCGCAGGGATGTTACTGTTGAGGACTGGTATGATTCTAAGACAGGCAATTCAGGCATTAGAGGCACCACCCGCTTTGGGCTAGGTGTTCTTCGCTCCAACGCTGTTGCCAAGATGACAAACATCAAAACGACGCTGACTTAAAGCGCCACTCTAAGCCAATGGCCTCCCTTTTTTTGGTTTAACCTTTGGAGTAGACGTGAAGTGAGTAAGGTAATCAATAAGATCCGTGAAGTGCTTTCCCGTGCTCCTGCAGCAGGCGTGGCGTCGCCAAATGGGCGTGTGTTCTTTGATACCTCAGCCATTTCGCTATGTGATGTTATGAAGCTCTATGAGCGAGATCCGACCTGTAAGAGCAGTGTTGATTTGCTAGCCGCGTCGGCGGTTGGCATGGGTTTCTACACGACGGCTAATGAGAAATATGAGAAGGCATCTGAGGCAAAAGCTGTTGTAGACAAGTTTTGTGAAGACGTCAACCTTGATGGGCTTCTAAACGATATGGCTAAGCCTTTGATTGCATGCGGGAATGATTTCTGGCTAAAACTCACTCCCCAGCGGCTAGTTGATACTTTGCGTATGCCGATTGATGCTGTTCAGCGGATTGGGCTCAGTTCGGTTCCTACCCTAAAGTTGCCCTACAAGGTTACAGGATACCAGCTCATGAGCACCTATGGCGGCGGTGCAGGAAACGAGCTTAAACCCGAAGCTGTGATTCACTGGCGCCTAAGCGGCGATGTCCCCTCCGGCTTTGGCGTAGGATTACTACAGGTGCTTTTACACACGTTAACTCTTGACGCAGATAAGCGCCCAAGTTATGCTTGGATGAAGGCCAAGATAGAGAAGATCCTGCCAAACATCTTTGTCAAGTATGCTGGACCAGACGTTGTGGTTCAGCTTGAGGGACAAAAAGAAGACACCATCAAGAAATATGAGAGCGCAATAAAGAATCGCCCCGAAGAAGGACAATGGCTATTTAGCGGCGCCAAAAACGTCGGCGTCTACCCAGTATCAATTGACCCAAGGGCACGTTTTGAGTACTACATAGATCACATGGTTAATCAATTCTATCTTGGCTGCGAGACGCCTCTGCCCAGGCTATTTAGCACTCCTGGTTTTACCGAGGCCTCTGCGCGTGCGGCGTTGGATTTGCAGGACATGCTCATAAAGCCTGCTCAGCGCTACATCAAACGTCAAGTAGAGAAAGAAATTTTCGCTGTCATTGTTGCCCAAAACGGGTTTGAAGCTGCTAAGGCGAAGGTGAGATTGAATTTTGGTAGCCCAGAAACACCAGAGATGGTTCCGGCTGATCTTATCAGGGCTGCTGAGCTAGGGCTGGTCAGAGATGAAGAGTTCCGTAAGAATGCTGTAAAGTTTGGTTGGGAACTCTGGGATGCTTCCTCTCAGCAGTCAAGTCAAAGTAACGCTTCTAAGATCAAAAAAGGAGGTGATTGATTGGCGATTTTATCAAACAATGAAGAAGGTTTCATTTTGGGAATTGCGGAGGCAAGTGGAGCGGGCGCAGCATTTCTGGCAACACAACCTATAGATCCAGGGCTTAAAGTTGCAGCCTGCGGTATTTTGGGCTTTATCAGCGTGACGCTCAATGCTTTCTGGTTCAAATTCGTGAAACCAACCCCAACTTGACCATTTTTGGCTTGACATGGCTCCCTTGAGGGGCTGTGCAAGAAACCAACAAGAGGCAAAAGAAATTGACGAACGTATCAAAAGCGTTTGGTTTACTGCTCTGTGGGAGGTATGCATAGCTTGGCTTCTGTCTCCCTTGAAGATGTCCGCGATATCTTACATGTAGATGCTTCTGATATTCCCGATGTACAAGTCCTAAAGATGATTAAGCGTTCTGCAGTGACTTTGGCGCTGGAGCTCTCGGAGAGCATTGATTATTTGAGTTGTTCGGATACTCAAAAAGAAGCCATCACTCTTTTAGCAGCCATTTATGCGCTCTGTTACTTAACTGGCGGCTCCGTCATCGGCTTAAACTTCAGCGTCGGCGACCTAACAAGTTCAAACTCAGCTCTACCCAGCTTAGCAGTTCTGCAATTAGAATTTGAGCGGATTCTATCAGGCCTCAAAGAGCCTTACGTGGGGAGCGTGTAGCCATGGGAACCGTTCCAGAAGCTTACTACCAATTCGTCATGGACTACGCGCCCTATGTCTATGTTATTCCACCCGATACACCGGACCCCTCATTCGGTAAGGGTGTTTTGGCAGCTAGCTTTGCAATCGACTTTCTCTTTGAAGCATATTCTGCCAAACAATTCGAAGAAAGAAAAGAAGACATCAAAGACAAAATCATAAGCTTAGCCGATTGGATCCTTACTCAACAGTGCCTTGATCCAGATAAGAAAGCTTTTGGGGGATTTCAAAGCGCAGAGATCAGCACATACTACTACAGTGTGGACGCTTGTAGAGTTATTCCATCCCTTCTAAGAGCTTACGAACTTAGCGGCAACACAGATTATTTGGATAGTGCCAAGCTATCCAGCGGAACTTTTCTTAAAACCATGCAGGACCAGCAAGCCTACGGCGGCTTCGCTAGAGCCGTCACAATCGGGGATGCTTGGCTTCTGCAACTCGACATTGAATGCCTCTATGGGCTAATTGGTTTGAAGATGTTAGCCGAGGAATATGACGCCCAGAACGCTTCAATTTACCAGGGAATTATGGGCAAGGCAATTGGTTTTCTAAGAGATGGCTTTGAGAACCTATGGTTGCACTACGACCCAACAGATAGCAAATGGCACAGAGTCGGCCTAACTGAAAACGAGGTTTATGATGACCCATTCGCCTACGCCCTGATAGGCTTGTACGAGGTTGAAGGCTGGAGCAATAGCTGCCAAAGAGTCTACAACTACCTAAACAGCATAAGAGCAAGCGCCCAATACCCCGCCTATAACCCCGCGATCTGTTGGGCTGGCTACATAGATGTCATTAGCCGATTCTCCGCCTCCGACTACTACGACGCGGTCACCAGCGGGATTCTTTGGAGAGTACGCAAAAACCACGACCCACCCAGCCTTAAATTCAGCGTAGAAATCATCGACAAGCATTCTGCTGAGTTCATGTTTTGGGGAGCCAAACACGCAGACTACAGCTATGTGGAGAATAAGTGGGCTATGGCAACGGTTTGCTGGCTGGGACAACTATTTCTTCATTACGAAGAGCCCTCAAGCCCGTTTACCAAGATTTTAAAGAGACACGGTGAAACCATCACGCTTTATCCTGTTCGGGAAGCGGCTGCAACGGTGACTTACGGTGAGGCGCTGGAGCTATTGGCTGTTGTTTCTGCAGTTAAGACTGAGCAGGTTATGGTAGAAGCAGGCTATTATCTAAACGACTACCTATCAATCTACACGTTTCTGCCCCTTGGAGTGCATGATAAGATCAGGCGGCAAGGCCAAGACTATGAAATCCAAACCGTGACACCATTCACCTTTGTCAACCAACGAATTTACTTCAAAAGTGCAGCTAGGAGGTTACTTGCCACTTGAGTGAGCTTGAAAATCCCGTCGTTACTGTTTTGCGTTTGATTGAGTCGCGCCTTAGAGTTGTCAAAGATGACAGTGGCTTAGCCCGCGTTTTGTGCTCTCAAGCCAACTATGATCGCGAACTGCTCAAAGACTATGACGCCCAAATCACCGTTTCCAAGACCGCTGACCCATGCCAACAGCAAAAACACACCTTAGATGGTAAGCTGAGGCGTCGTATATACTCTCTTCGAGCAACCATAACGACTGTGGATAAGCAAAATGCAGGTTCAGACGTGGGCAGAGTTATGCGTGATAAGGTCCTTGAGCAGTTGCTTTTGATTGTACCTGAGAATCGTAACCTGCCAAATAGAACTGGCTTCTATTACTATCCTCTATACGACAGTTCTATAACCCAAAAAGCATACGACACAGCTGCCGAAGGGGAGCCTGAACCTTCAAGCGCTTCCTGGAGTGAGATAGATAACGCAGATTATCCTAAGCTTTGGGCAAGCGACAATGACAGGCACTCTAAAAGTGCAACTGGGCTCAACGACTATGCTTTCATGCTTTTCCGCTTCAAAATCGCATCCAAGCCCGGAGAGACCCGAAATGAGCCTCGCAAACAATGCCTAAAGCAAATTATACTGTCCTTTGAAGGCTACGGAACTACTCCGGCTGGAAACGGGGTAACTCTACAAGTCTGGGATAACGTTGCAGACTCTTGGAGCAATCCCCAAACCGGTACTGGAGCAACAGATGAAACCCTAACCATCACCCTAACCTCAAACCTTGCAAACTACGTCAACAACGACGGCTTTCTCTACATAATGGCAAAGACAACCAACCCATCAGATGGGCTTTCTCCTGCCGTTTTAAACTGCGATTTCATCCAAGCTACAGTCGATGTGAGGGGCATAACGTTTTGCGATATTCACAGTTACAAAGACGTCGATGTCGTCGATGTCAAACCGTTCCTGTTTAAAGAGGAAATTCAACTTGTGGCCTGGCTCTTTGAGTCCATAGCCATCTCATAGTAATAGGTGACAAAGAGTGGTCGATACATACCATAGTGACCAAGAGAAATTCTACTACGTGACGGAGGGCTCCTTTGGTGTTGTTCCAGCTGCTCCAGCGATGTTGGGTCACTCCTGTAGCAACTTAAGTCCAGACATAAACCCCAACAACATCAAAATCCCAGGAACAGGATCAGCCGACGTCATAGTGCTCAAGCGAGGTTTAAGACAGCCAACCCTGCGCATCAAATATCCCATTCCGTCGGAGGCTCCCATTAATTTGTTGCAATATGTCAAGCAGGAACTAAACAACAGCCTCACACTCCAGGTGCTCTACTACAAAGACATTTTCGCCACAGCAACAAACATCATCAGCCTAATCTACAAGGGTGCCCGCTTCAACAAGGCTACCTTAACCTGCGACATAGACGGCCTCTTAGAATGCGATGCGGAATTTCCAGCCCAAGACATCGAGGTAACCACAGCCAAAATCGCTGACGCAACCTACACCGACTATGAAGGCGCCGTCTGTGGAAGCGAAAGCTACGTCAAAATCGGCGGCGTAACATGCGAGCGAATTACTTCTTGGAAACTTTCAATCGACAACTCCTGCAAAGCGGTCCCCGTAATACGGTCGACTAATGGGCATTTGGCAAAGTATCTACCTTGGGGCAAGCGGCTACTCGGAGGCGAGCTTAATTTTGAGTTTGAGAGCAAGCAGGAAGCTGACGATGTCTTAGCTGACACTGAGTTGTCGAGTTTGGAGTTTGGCCTTGGTGGAGCCAATAAGGTAAATGTGGCTTATGCAAAGTGGGATGATTTTTCTTTGAGCGGCAAGGCTGAGGATTTGATCTATGCCAAAGCTCTTTTCACAGCCAAAGGACCACTCGCAATTTCATAGCAAGGAGACCAAAAAATGAAAACTGAAAAACTTGAAATTGATGCTCGCTTCGGCGAAGAATACCTGGGCACATACATGTTTGGTGAAATTTCATGGGCTAAGCGCAACCGCATTATCCAAAGACACACCAAATACAACAAGCTATCCGGCGATGTTGAGAGCAGCGATTTTGTTGCAATTCAAGCAGAAACCATAATGGCCAGCCTGCATGGGCAGCCAAAAAGCCAGCCCGTAACACTTGAGAAGCTTTTAAGCGAAGAAAACGGGATCCCCATCGAGATTGGAGAGCTTTTCTCTAAAGTAGCTAACAAACTCACCAGCGTTGGTCGTGAGGATCTGCGTTTTTTATTAGAGCAGTTAGACGAGCCAAGCCTCACTTTGCTCTTGGTGAGTTTCGGTTATGTAAAGAATTCGGCTGGACCCCAAATCAGCTTGCCAAACAGCCAGCAAGAACCGTGCAGGAGTTCTGCGTTATCCTAAAGGAGATGGATGAAATGGCAAGGGAAGAAAAAGAGAAGGCGGAGCGTGAAGCAAAACGGCGATAGAAATAGCCTGCGATATCGAGGGCGTAGAAGAGTTCAAGGCAGCTATGCAAAGGTTTGATTTAGGCATGCAGCGTGAGGTCCACAGTTTCTTGGCTAGCTGGGCTGCCGATGTTAAAGCAGAGGCGCAACGAATTGTCCCTGTCCGTAGCGGCTATCTGCGAAGCACCATATACGCAAAGATCCAGGAATGGGTAGTTAATGTTGGGGCAGAGGCCGTATATGCTCTGTTCGTAGAACTAGGCACCAAGTACATGCAGGCGCATCCTTACCTTTATCCTGCCATCCAAGAGTATCTGCCTCAACTCGAATCCGTAGTCATCGCAGCCATTGAGCAGGCCAGGGTGGAGGCGGGGCTTTGAGTTTTCGAGAAATCGCCCTAACCATTCGAGCGATAAATAGAGCTAGTAATGAATTCGCCAGGATACAAACAGACGCTGAAGCCCTAGCAACACGAGTTAGGAGCTTAGGAACTGCACTAGCTGGTTTAGGTGCTGCTGGAACCGCTATCGGCTATGTTGCTAACCAATTTGGTATTTTGAATGATTCTGAGATGAAGGTTTTCAACTCCTCGATGATGGTTGTCTCAGTTATGGGTATGTTCCTACGAACGAGCACCGGTTTAGCTGTTGCTCAGAAGGTGTATTCTGCGGCTTGCTGGGTGGCCACTGCAGCACAAAATGCCCTAAACATTAGCTACGGAACATTCCTGGCATTAACGGGTGTGGGGATTGCGGTTATTGTGGCGGCTGCAGCAGCCATGGCATACTTTGCTACTAGCATGAACAACGCAACTGATAGTGTGCAGAACTTCAATAGCGCCACCTCTGAAACGCCTACTCACACTCGTAGTATTCAAAGATCAGGTGAAGCCGCAGTTGTTTCCCGCTCTGGGAGTGGTTCATCTGAGGCCTCATTTTACCGCAGAGGAATCGAATAAAATGATAGTAACTAAAAAAATGGAGGAAAAGAGTAGTTGATAAATGCGCTATGGTGTACCCCAAATGATACGCCTGCAACTGTTGTTGCAAAGGCAAATGCCGGAAATATAACCCACCTAAACTTGAAAATTGGTAATTGGGCGACAAGCTCGGCCGGTGTCCCCACGGGGATAACTAAGGAGTTTAGTGATGGGGTTGTGCAGGCTTGGGTCGTAGCTGCCAAGGCAGTAGATCCGACGATTAAGATTTTTGCTTGGGTTTATTCTAAATCAAGTTTGGGCGCTCCAGCGGTTGATCTCAACATTGACAGTTCCACAAATCGCTCGACTCTAGTTAGTTTGGCTGTTGGCTATGTCAATGTTATCGGTTTGGATGGCTTTTGTGACGACATCGAGACGTATAGTGGGTCAACGTCGAATTTGGCTGTTCTGTGGAATGCTATTGGCAATCAGGCACATGTTCAGGGTAAAATGTTTAGTTGCATGGGTCAGATTCGCTCTGGGTATGACTATCAAAATTTGTATCCTAACTTGAGCAGCGCTGATATTGATGTTGTTCACCCGATGCTTTATGCGAGCGAGTCGTTGCCTGCAGCTACAATTAAAACTTACATGAATTATGTGCTCACAAACTGCGCCTGCAAAATCTCCCTAGGGCTGATGGTTAAAAAGCAAGAGTCTATCGAGGGCCTCTATGTTTCTGGGCGTTACCTCAAAAACATCCATGGCGACATCATCAAAATGGATGGCTATGTTATTGAAGCCAACCGCTGGGTAATTAATGGGACTCGTATTGCTGAGCAGGTTGCATATGCGAAAGCTATGGGTGCGACGTCTATTCGAGTTGCCGTTGCGTTTGGTGATATTGAAGCCGGCTGGCTGACTAATGCGACCTGGTGGACAAACGTAAAGTATCTCATTACTCAGGCTGCAGCCCAAAATTTGGTTGTTCTCATCGATGCTGGCGTGCACTGGAGCAGTAGAAGTGACTGCTTTGCTCACTATGTCAACGACTACTTTGACGGGGACGTCTATAGTTGGGCGGACTGGGTAAATTGGTGGGCAATATTTGCGACTCAGCTCTCAGCTTATGGTAACGTTATTTTCCAGTTGTGCGGAGAGCCCATGAACGTCTCTGCTGCGGATTGGGTGACTCATTGCCGCGCTGCCATAGATGCCATACGAGCAATTGACGCTGATAGAATTGTTATGGTTGATGCGATGCTCACTGACATTGGCACCGGCGGTCGATGGGTTGGCAGCTTTGCTTTTGAGCTTGATATCGGACTGCAGCGAAGCAACGTCATGTTTGGCTATGACGCCTACGGATTCGCTACGGGAACAAATACTGAGACTGCGATTCGCGCTGCGTTAGCTGAGACTAGGGCTAATGAGATGATTGCTGCCAATAAGTGCGTAGTTATCCCTGAGTTCAACGGCGTTATGTCTGGGAGCAATTGGACTGAGGTATTTGGTAGTTGGCAGCAAACCTGGCAAAACAACCTCATCAACGTTTTGCGAGCTGACGGTTATCAAGGTGCCTATCTTTGGAGCTTTAACACATACCCAAATTACAGCTATGAGCAAAGAATCAGCGCCTGGTTTGCCTGCAGTGATTACTATGGGACTAAGACTGCTAATGGGACGTGGTGTCAAGGCAAGTTTACTCCGGTTTTTACGTTGTTTTCTGCTCAGTTGGCTGCTATTGATGAGCAGTTAGCCGCTCATGGACCGTATTCTAACTTTTCTGGCTGCTGTCTTTGGAAGTATGAAGTTGTGGCGTCCGCTGATTGGACGACTTGGAATAGTTGGCCTACAAAAAACGGTTCAGGCACCACTTATGATCTAACTATGTACGGTGTGACGGGGGGAACAACGACTCCTGCTGCAGGTGTGTCGAGTTGGGCTGCTGGTCAGCAAGTTACGCTCACAGCTTACCCAGACACACAAAACGGCTACCACTTCGTTGAATGGTTGATCAATAGCGTGCATATCACGGCTAACCCGTATTCGTTTAATCTAAATGCGAATACGTCAGTGACACCTGTTTTCAGTAGCCAACAATTCAAATTAACTATGTATAGCGGGGTGGGGGGTACGACGACTCCTGCAGCGGGCGAATCCTACTATGACTACAATGCAGAGATAACTTTGACTGCTTACCCAGACACAGCAAATGGTTACACTTTCAAGAACTGGGTCGTTAATGGCGTTTTGATTTATGGCAATCCCTACGTTTTCAATTTAACCACTGCAACTACTGTCACTCCAGTTTTTAGTCCCTCCATGAATCCTGACGTCACCGGATCGAAGATGGCTGTTGCACTTGGCACCATCGGCGTTCCCCAATCCGACATCATAGAAGCCTCCGTTCATTTGGGCGCTACCAAAGAAGTTAGCAGTTGGAGTTTGAGGCTGGATAATTCGACTGGCAAATACAGTGCAAACGGTGCCTATCCTCTGCATGTTGGGCATGACGGCTATATTTGCATAGGCAGAACCCCTAATGTGCCTCAACTCATCACAACTCGCACCGAGAAGCTGAAATTCCATTCAACACCTACCGAAAATGATGTTGTTGTCTCGGGTAGGTGCTGGGGCGAGAAACTCTTTCGCCAAAAAGTAACCAAGGACTACTCAGGATTCAAAGGCGAAGCCATAGTCAAAAATCTACTGGACTACTACTCTGGCATAAGTCATGTCCGCGGCAGTATTGAGCTAGTTGAAGACACTGATACGACTTTTGCGGATCTAAAAGTCAAGGACATCGATGTTTGGGAACTAATACAGAAAGTTGCAGCTGAAAGCGATAAAAACGGCGTCATCGGCTATGATTTTCGAGTTGCTCCTGATGGCAAACTCGAGTTTTTCGCTACAGGTTCAAAGGTAAGCCCAGTTAGCATAGTTGACCGCATCGAAGACTATGATTATCAGCAGGATATTTTTGCAATCCGCAACAAAATCACCATCTATGGTGCTGCAGACAAAAGCACTCCTCTAGACAAAGATCAAACTGTTGAGAGCCTAACTCCTGCCAGCGGGAACTGGAGTGCCTACATTGGAACGTTATCTCTCGACGCAGCGGTCAAGTTTGGAACAGCTAATAGTAGCATAAAAAATGCTACCGGCGCAAACTATGCAGGATCCAGCTTGTTCACGTTTGGCGCTGCAGTTAACCTCAACACATATCCCAAGGTGGTTGTGGCGTTGATGCGTGATGCTAACATCAAAGGTGATGGTTTTGATGTGCTGCTCTATGATACTTTAGGACGAGGCGCAATTCAAACAGTCCCTGGAGTTAACGAGAATGAGTGGTCGGCTTTTGAGCTCAGTGTCGGCGCTGAGTATTCTGCGCAGTGGAATGCTGTTGCTAACTTTGATTGGACGCAGGTTATTGCTGTTCGGATTAACGGTTGGCTTGTTGCGCCGGCGACGCCGGGTAATATTTGGATGGGGCAGCTCTATTTTGGCGGTGCCCGCTATAGTAGCGTTCAGCAGGATGTGGCTAGTCAAGCGGCTTTTGGTGTTCGGGAGTTTGTGGATACTGATGAGGAGCTTTGGAGTGATGCTGACTGCGAGTTAAGGGCCAAAGCTGTTTTGGAAAAGATGCAGGACATCGCCGAGTATATTCGATTAACTAGCACCGTTATCGATTTTGGTGCTACGCCTTTGTTTGCTGGAGATCTGATTCCAGTTTCTTTGCCAGTTGAGAACGTTAGTGGGAATTTCCGCATTATAAGTGTCGAATACAGCGTAAAAAAAGACACAGGCGAGTTGGAGATTACTTTGGAGCTTGGCCGTGAGAAGGCGCTTCTGGCAGATTACGTGTATGCCTTGCGATCCAAAGTAAATCATGTTAACAGGTATAAGGTGGCGAGGTAGAGAAATGAAGAGCAGTTTGCGAAGTGCACTTGAGAGTTTATGCCCGGGGGATTTAATCTGTTGCAGCTGGTGTGATGCCTCTGTTGGTAAAAGCAGCGGTTCAGGAATGGCAATAGATGTTCCAGTACAAAGCTGGGGCATATACGTTGGTCTAATCGGCGACAAAATTAAGCACATAGTACTGGCTCAAAACAGCTTCCGCTATGCTGATGGTCTTTTTGATTTGGATTACACTGCTATTCCGCTTAGCTGGGCAGTTGATGTCTCAGTGTTAGTTAAAGAACACATACCCAAAGAGGCTGCGGGCAAGCTGGTTAATAGTTTCATGCTCGGTGGACATAGGGCGTTTAATCGTCCAAGAACTTTCTGCAATACACTGTTTCAAAAGAGGCTAAGTATCGATGGCAGACCCAATTAAACGTGCTCTGACAAGAAGACGACTGCAGCGGGGGCGCCTGATAGTTGAGGAACCAAACGAAAAGTTGGTTTTGGGTGTTAAATTTGCTATTGCTATGACGACTTTTATGTCCGCTCTTGAATTGGCTCATATGGTTTTCTTTCATACGTGGAATGCTGAGATTTTCGCGTCAATTACCGGCTTGAGTGGGACTGTTGTTGGGTTGTTTGTGGGGCAGAAAACATGACGAAGGGTAGACCATGGGATATAGATGAAGAGCGTCAACTTCGACAGCTAGTAGAGGAAGGCGAAAGCGTTGAATCTATCTGCAAAATCATGGTTAAAACGCATGATGCTATCACGCAGAAGCTGTTTGACCTTAAACTTAAGATAGTGAAAGAAGAAAAAATAGCTGTTTCTGGGAAAAAGACGATTTTTTCTTCTTCTAAACTTGTTCTCCCTGTTAACATGCCTAACGTTGAGGAGACGCTGCAGATTTTGGCGGCTGCTCTATTGAAGAGTGCTGAAGCTGGGCTAAGCAAGGATGAGGTTCAGCGTTTACAGGTTGTAGCCACTTTAGCTAAGACCTACAAGGATGCTTTTGCTGAGTACTTGGATTATCGGGGAATTGAAGAGCGTTTAGACAAATTGGAGGCTGATTATGGTTCTTTGGAGAAAAAACCCTCGGACACTGAGGATAAACCAAGCTAAAGCCAAAATGGAACGTGTCCAGCAGTTGGCAACGGCTCATGAGGCTAAAAAGCAGACTCAAGTAGAAGCGTTACAAAATGACTTTAGTGGGTTTTGTAAGCAGGTTTTCGGTTTTGCACCCTATCGCTATCAGCTGGAGCTTGCGGACATGTTTGAGAGTAACCAGTTTACTGCTGTGCGTTGGTCGCGTCAGACGGGGAAGAGTTTTTCGGTTTCTGCTTTGCTTCTCAAGTATGCTTGGGAGCATCCCGACAGTTACATTGCGATTGTGGGGCCTAGCTGGCGTCAAACTAAATTAAACATAAGGCGTATGGGTGGTTTTTGTCGAAAGCTTCCCCAGCAGCCAGGCTTGCATGTGCAGAAGACAAGGATTAGTTTGCCAAACGGGAGCATGATTGAAGCTTTCCCAAACAATCCCGACACCATCAGAGGTCCCACCTTCAAAGTGATCTGGATTGAAGAAGCTAATTTCGTGCCTAACGATGAGGAACTCTATGATGCTATTTTGTTTACTTTGGGTACTACTAATGGTAAGTTGATTGCGACGTCTACGCCTTGGAATTCTGATTCGTTGTTTTGGAAGATGTGTAACCACAAAGACTACCAGGATTTTGCCCGCTCGCATGTGCGTTGGAGTGATGCGTTGGAGCCTGATGGTCCGCTTAAGTTGGCGATTGTGGAGAAGATTAAGCGGCAGTTTGGGGATGATCCGCAGCGTTGGCGTCGGGAAATGGAGGCTGAGTGGGCGGAGGATGAAGACACCTGGCTTGCCCAGTCACTTATTGTCAGCTGCATTGGTACAACCAAAAACTGTGGCGAGGACCTGCAAGAGTTCAATCCTGAGGCGACATTTGAGGGCGATTTCTTCGCGGGGCTTGACTTAGCGCAAACAAGAGATTACTGCGTCCTCTCGGTTATTGAGCGACTAAATGATAGGCTGTTTCTTAGGCATTTGAAGATTTTTCAGCAGCCGACATTGTATGCTCAGGTTCTTGGTTATTTGAAGGCGTTGCAGGATCGGTGGGGTGGATTCCAAAAGATACGAATTGACTTCACCCGGGAAGGACCGTCCATTATTGCCGATATGCAAAATGCAGGAATAGAAAACGCTGAAGGAGTAAACTTTAGTGTGCCCCGAAAAAGCGAGATGGCAAGCCTGCTTAAGCAGCGTATGATGAACAAACAGTTCGTCTATCCACTGCTGAATTGGGAACGCCCATACCGAGGCGACATATGCACAGAACTAAACGTTGAGCGTTATGACTTGCGCAAAGATGGCGCTATAGGATACTCGCACCCAAACGGAACGCATGACGACGTTTTTTGGAGCATAGCGCTAGCCGTGTTTGCCACAGTCCAAATGGAGCCTGAACCGTTCTTAGCAGTAATCCCGAGGTAACGATGGAATGAGAAGACAAAGAGACTTACGCATAACGCAATTCCGACGAGTCTACGATAGGGCTGAAGGCAAGTTCACGTTTAACATCAGCTATGAAACACATACCAAGCCCACGCCAAGAAGTCTTGTTGTAGCTGAAGCCTTCGGGTTAGGAATCGATGAGACGCAGAAGTTCAAGGTGTTGGATGCGGAACTAAAGATTGGACCACAAGACATCGTCTACATCACAGGGGACAGCGGCAGCGGCAAAAGCGTCTTGCTACGAGCAATAAGGGCTGACCTTGGCGAAGAAGCCATCGATCTATCAGATGTTGAAGTAGATCCAGAGAAACCGTTAATTGAAACCGTAGGTGCCACAGTTGAGCAAGGATTGGAGCTTCTTAGCAAAGTGGGCTTAAACGACGCTTTCCTCTTCCTACGTACCTACAGTCAACTCAGCGACGGCCAAAAGTACCGTTACAGAATCGCAAAACTCATCGAATCTGGTAAGCAGCGGCACTGGTGGTTGATGGATGAGTTCGCTGCCTGCCTAGATCGAGACACCGCAAAAATAATTGCTTACAACTTACAAAAGCTTGCCCGCCAGCAGGGTAAAGCCGTTATAGCAGCCACAACCCATAGCGACTTACAAGATGACCTAAAACCCAGCGTACTTGTCAACAAAAGGTTTGGCGAAGAAATCAGAATTAACTATTACCCAAACAACCCAGCGCCTGAATGCAGCTTAACCAAGGAAATGAAAATAGAGCAGGGAACAAAAGAAGACTGGAAAAAACTAAGCGCTTTCCACTATCGAGGACACGGAGTCTCTGTTCCCCGAAAAATCTTCAGAATGGCCAGGGGTGATGAGCTCTGTGGTGTAATAGTCTATACTTATCCCCCTCCTGCCTGCTATGGAAGACGTCTTGTGCTTCCAAGGATGACAATGGCAGAAATAAACCAGAAACTCAGTACCATAAACCGTATTGTAATCCACCCCAAATACCGGACAATAGGTCTTGGAGAGAAAATAATCCGTGATACACTACCCCAAGCTGGCACCCCATACGTTGAGTTGATTGCTGTAATGGCAAAATATTCGCCTTTTGCAGAGAAGGCAGGAATGCGAAAGGTTATGGAACAGCAATCTGTTGAAGGATTTAAGGGAATTACTAATACACTGCAACACCTTGGGTTTAACTTACAGCTTATTGGCAGCCAGCGCTATGTACAATCAAAACTCGAAAACTTAACTGAGCAACAAATAAGAGAACTCAAAACAGCCTTCATGGCAAGCAAACATCCACGCTTTAAAAAAGAAGTGGCGCCTAGCCGACACAACCCATATGGAAAAACATCCGAATATCTGGCATCCATGCAAACTGCGGATAACTTGAAAATTGGCAGATTGATTAAGATTCTTGCAATGCTATCTCAAACAAAAGTTTACCTGTTTTGGTGTAGACAAACAACCTAACCGCCGTCTAGGAACACCCCAAACCAAAATTACCCATGGGGAAAATTTTTTTCTCTGTATTTCTCGCGCCAGATAGCAAAAACCTCCAATCGGCGACCCGGGCACAGCTAAATGCCACAATTATTTATACTGCATGTTATTTTTGAGACTTCTGTTTAGGTCTCTTTTATTTTATTTCTTTGGAGAGGATTTGATTGCTTTTTCACCTGGTTATACTTTTCAAGAATCTCACATAACTGTGGTGAGAGAGCTTGGTATAGCTTTATGAGGTTGTCTACTGCCCAGGTTAATGCTTGTTTGGAGTTTGAAAAATCGTTATCCAGAAAATCGGTGTTTCGGATAATGATTCTGGATGCCTGCGAAGACTTCGGATGTTTTCTTACCCAAGAAATCGGTTTATCAAACAAACTTTCAATCTCAGTTTTTCTTGCAAAGAATCGGTCGAAAACTAATTGGTTAGCTTCTTTTTTGCCCCTGCCGCCAATATATAAGTCAACGCAAATTGCACCATTTTCCATAAATAGATAGAAATTCGTCTTTTTTAGGCAGGTCTTAATCCGTATCCAGGCATGTTTTTTTCCGTGAACAATGCATGCATTGTCTGATAGTTGAGGGTCCATCAATTCCAGGGCTTTTATTGTCTTCTTAGCGTAAGTTAACTCTTTATTGAGCGGGGATTCCGCTGCCGACGACTTCGCTGTGTCAAACATGTTATTTTGCACTATTTTTAAGTCTCTAACTTCAATAATTCGGTTGAAGTTAATTATATTTAACTTGTGACTTTCTGCATAAACTCTTTTATTTTTCTCACATGTCAATTCAAGCCTGTCTACGGCAGTCTGGAAATGCACAAAACGCTCAAAAAGATTGTTCAACTATTATGTCGCCAGATAAAGGTGACATCTTTAGGTTGTTGAGTCTCTCTCAGAAATTCGCTTAATTTGTGCTCTTTTTGACAATTTAACCTATTTTTCAGGTTTAGATGGAAGTTTATAATATTGTTCTGGAAGTTGCATAAAGCTTTTAACTTCCTTCGATAGATAAGCAGACTGTGAAGCGAATGACTGAGGGGCAAATAAATGATCTATTGGGTAGCGTTGAATCTTGTGAATCTAATAATTACACTTTTATGGCCCTAAGGGGAATACAAGCTGGTCGAGAATACTATTCAGTAATGGTCCAGCTCAGTTTCATTCCTAAATTGTTTTTGTTTGATGAAAAAGAGTTACCTTCGACTAATAGGGCGCAACGACAATTGAATCGCTCAAGGATTCCGGCCATCAGCCGCTATATTCTCGAGGACCCAAAAAACTATGTCTTCTCTTCTATTACGGCTTCAGTCGACTGTCGCGTTGAATTTGTTCCCTTTAGTAAAAGTGGTGCTGCTAGCAAGGTAGGTCACTTGATAATTCCTCAATCTGCAAGATTTTTGATAAATGATGGTCAACATAGAAAAGCCGCGATTGAGGAAGCGTTAAAGCAAATGCCCCAATTAGGTTCAGAGCATATATCTGTTGTTTTCTTTGTTGACGGTGGCTTAAAAAGGAGTCAGCAAATGTTCTCTGATCTAAATAAACACGCTCTGCGACCCACAATGTCTCTTTCAATTCTTTACAATCATAGGGAATCTCTATCTCGTTTGACCAAAAAGATCGCTGATTTAGTCCCAGTATTCGTTGACAAAATAGAATTTGAAAAAAGCTCAATATCTAACAGGTCCCTAAAACTGTTTACACTCAGTAGTCTTTACCAAGCCACTAGGTACTTATTAGGTATAGGGCAAAATTTTGGTCGCATTGCTGAAAAAGACGAAACTAAAGCCATCCAATATTGGACAGAGGTTTCAAAACACATGGAGCACTGGTTGCTTGTCAAGGCGGGGAAGGCTCCAGCAAGTGAACTCAGGAAAAACTATGTTGACGTTCATGGTATTATGCTTCAGGCTCTAGGTATTTCTGGAAAAACCTTACTTGATGAGCATCCTCATGATTGGCGAGAGCGGTTGAGCCTCTTAGAAAAAGTCGATTGGTCTAGATCCAACGGTTTATGGGCAGGACGCATTATTAATTCGGGTACTATTACTGCGTCTACAAAAAATACGGCGCTTGTCTCTATAGCAATCAAGAAGATCTTATGTTTAAGCTTAAGCGAAGCTGAACAAACCTTAGAGCAAGATTTCGCAGAGGAAAGTCGAGGTAACTAAACATGGCTGAAAATAGTGATCAAACAGTAGAACCGTCTATATTTGATAAACGTAGTCTGCGGGATATCTATACAGAAATCCAACAAGTCTATCACTCAGATCAGCGGCCTTGGGTGTTAGGTTATAGTGGAGGTAAAGACTCCACAACTTGTTCTCCAATTAATCTTTTATGCCATTTCTGAATTGCCACCTGAAAAACGAAGCAAACCAATCCATGTAATTGCTACAGACACTTTAGTTGAAACACCTGTCATGGTAGATATAGTTAATAATAGTCTCAATAGAGTAGCTACTAAAGCAAAAGAGCTTAATTTACCCATAATAACTCATAGATTGAAACCGGTTATAGCTGATAGCTTTTGGGTTAATTTACTTGGAAAAGGATACCCAGCTCCATCACAGAGATTTAGATGGTGCACAGAACGTCTAAAAATAAACCCCTCAAATAGATTCATAACCGAACATCTTTCAAAACATGGCGAAGTAGTATTAATTTTAGGTGTGCGTCGCCAAGAGAGTGCGACACGTGCTCAAGTAATTAGTCTCTATGAGATACCCAATAGTCTCTTGTCAAGGCATTCAACCTTCTCAGGCGCATTCGTCTATACACCAATCAAGGAATGGAGCGTAAATGATGTTTGGTCATATCTCCTCCAAGTTCCATCACCATGGGGGAACGAAAATCGAGACCTCGTCGCATTATACAAAACTGCGCAAGGAGAGTGCCCCTTAGTCGTCGATGAAACAACACCTACCTGCGGCAATAGCCGATTCGGATGCTGGGTCTGTACCTTAGTCAACGAGGACAAATCATTAAGTGCTCTCATTGATGCAGGAGAAACATGGTTGCAACCGCTGCTAGACATACATGATCTTCTAGTTAAAACACAAGATCCTTGGAATAAGCATATTTATAGAGATTATAAACGAAAGGATGGTAGAGTGTGGTTTAAATCTGATGGTTCAGGGACTATTACAAGAGGTCCCTATACCCTTGACTTCCGCAAACAGCTTTTAGCCACCTTACTCAAGGCTCAAATCTGCATAGATAACTCGAAACATAGCGTATGTTTAGTCTCACATAAGGAACTTTTCGAAATCAGACGCTTATGGCTCTCCAAAGAGAGCGATTGGGAAGACTCAGTGCCAAAAATATACCAAGAAATAACCGGTAAAGAACTTGAGTGGATACATGACGACATTGGGTTCTCATTAAAAGATAAGATTAGGTTACAGGAAATATGTATAAAAAATGACGTTCCGCTAAGACTGGTTATGAAACTACTGGATGCAGCTATTCAATCAAAAGGAATGACCCGAAGAGCATCAATTCACAAGAAAATAAACCAAGTATTTTCGGCAGAATGGCGAAGCGAAGAAGAGGTACTTCTTGAAAAGAAGAGATCTGAAAGCTTGAGATTGGAGGAATCAGCATAAGGTTCAAAAGTCTTCAAATAGCAAATTTCGGCGTATTTTCTGAAGAACAAACCTTTGATCTTATGCCCAAAAAATCATCCGATGGATGCCAACCCATCATCATTTTTGGCGGAAAAAATGGTAGTGGAAAAACAACTCTGCTTGAAGCCTTCAAAATTTGTCTATATGGTGATGCATTTAAAGGCCAAAAAATGCCAAAATCATTATACAATAAGCATATTGTTGCTCGTATCCATAGAAATCCTGATGGAACCAAAGCGACAACGACTTCAATAACATTAACCTTTGACTATCCTAAGCTGGGCGTGATCGACAATTACAAAGTAACAAGAACTTGGAACTACAATGGTACCCTGCTTATAGAAACACTTGCTGTTATTCAAAACAATGAAGCTCTAAAAGAAGCAGATGAAGAACAATGGCAGAACTTCCTAATAGAGCTCATTCCGCCAGGTCTTTCTAAGCTATTCTTATTTGATGGTGAAAAAATCCAGAGTCTATCTCGTGGTCAAGGTGAAAATCAACATATTATTGGCTCAATTAACTCACTATTAGGTTTAGATCTGATTGAAGACCTTAGATATGACGTTAAAACATTCATAGCCAAAGAATCAGCGGGAGACCCTGAAAAATTTGAACGTAAACTTTTCGAGGTTCAGAAACAAAGAAAAATAATCGAAACAGAAATAGACTCTTTTCTACAAACCAAAGCCAACCTCCAAAACAAGATTTCTCGAATTAACATTGAAATTGAAAGCCAAGAGCAAGCAATTTCTACCGCTGGCGGAGGCTTTGCATCTCAAAGAGAAGAGTATAAACAAAAGGCAAAAGAACTTGAGGGGAAAATTGAGACGATAAAAGAACAAATCCGCACTTTATGTGCCGAATTACTTCCTTTTACATTTACCCCTCAATTATGCCTTACCCTTAAGAATCGACTTAAGAATGAAGAAAAAGTCCAACAAAGGCAGGCAGCCCTTGCTTACCTCAATTTGGCAGCAAATGACCTAACGAAGGATATAAGCAATGCTCTATTTCTTGATGCCCTAAAATTATCAAAAGATGAGAAAGAACTTGTCGCGAGTGAGGCAATTAAAACTCTAAGAAATAGGCTACAACAAATGAATGGTAGTCCAAAAGAGAGTATCCACGCTATATCATCACTTGAAAGACGTGACCTCCTGCGATGGATTGAAACCGCATTAAGTAGGGCGCCGTTTAAGTTAGAGGAACTTACCTCTTCGTTAATATTCTTGGAATCTGAAGCAAAAACAATCAATGGATATATTTCCAATGCCCCCTCCGATGAACTACTAAAACCATATTTCATAAAGCTGGGCGAACTGCATGAAGAACTTGGAAGAGAATTACAAAACCAAGCAAACATAGAAAAAGTAATTGAAGCAAACGCTAAACAGCTAAAAATCAGCATAGATGAGCAAGAAAAGCTTCTGGAAGAAAAAACCCAATTTGACAAACATAATAGAAAAATCCAACTTGGGATAAAAGCGCAAAAAGTAATAGAAGATTATTTGCAGGAAACAAGAAACGAAAAAATAACTGCGTTTAAAGATAACTTTCTTGAATGTTTTAACCTTCTAATTGGAAAAGACAACTTGATTGGTAATGCAACTGTTTCAATAACAAACTTTAACATCACGCTATTCACACCTCATGGCGATCCCCTTCCAAAAAGCGAGCTCTCCGCAGGAGAACGGCAGATTTATGCAATGGCAATGATTTGGGCCCTTGCCAAAACTTCTGGCAGACAGCTACCATTTATGATAGATACGCCATTAGGAAGACTTGACATAGATCATAGGAGAAATGTCCTAAAGAATTTTCTCGCGAATGCCTCCCATCAAATAATAATCTTTTCCACTAATACCGAAGTAGACCAACCATATTTCAATTTGCTGTATCCTAACATTTCAAAAGCGTATAGCTTAGAATACAATCCCCCAATGGGCAAAACTACCGTTAGAGAAGGATACTTCTGGAAAAATACGGAGGCACAACAGTGAGTTTCTATAGACTCAGATTAAGCAAATCAGCAACCGCTCGGTTATCTATGCTAAAAGGGCGAACGGGTTTAACACCCAATATACTTTGTAGGATCGGATTCTGTCTATCACTTAGCGATCCTGTTGTCCCTAACCCGGCTAACTATGACGAAGATGGGCAAGAAATAAACCGGTATACCTTAATTGGTGAATGGGACAAGCTTTTTGTTGCTTTGCTAAAAGAGCGTATGTTAAAGGACAATTTAGATCTAGATCAGGATTTCTTTCCACAATTTAGAGCACATATGAATCGGGGCGCAAATGTATTGTTCGACCGAGTAAAGACTATCCAAGACTTTCGGGATTTACTTCCTAAGGAGAAAACCGCTTGAACTTCCCAATTTATCTAGATTCCCACGCAACTACACCCGTTGATCCCAGAGTTCTTGAAGAAATGTTACCCTATTTTACTGAAAAATTTGGTAATGCTTCAAGTATCGACCATCAATATGGAATTGACGCATTCGAGGCCGTCCAAAAAGCAAGAAAACAAATTGCTCAATGCATAAATGCTAAACCAGAGAACATAATTTTTACAAGTGGAGCAACGGAATCAAATAATATTGTATTGCAAGGCATATCTCAAAAGGATCCGGAGAAAAACCATCTAATAACTTGCGTCACAGAGCACAAATCTATTCTTGATACATGCAGATATTTAGAAAGTATAGGTAAAAAAGTAACATATATTCCAGTTGATAACCACGGTATTGTTGATCTACCAGCACTCGAACAAGCTATCACTAAAAGAACTGCCCTAATTAGTGTTATGACCGCGAATAATGAAATCGGCACAATAGCACCTTTAAAAGAGATTGGTTTTATCGCGCGTAAACACGGTATACCCTTTCATACAGATGCTTCACAAGCGGTAGGACACATAGTGTTTGATGTAAACGCTAACAACATAGACCTAGCCTCCATTTCTGGACATAAAATTTATGGACCTAAAGGTATTGGTGCATTGTATGTACGAAACAGCAATTGGGCAGCCAAACCTCTGCCAATTATATTTGGGGGCGGACATGAGAAAGGGATACGTTCTGGAACACTTAATGTCCCAGGAATTGTAGGGTTGGCGTCAGCATTAAAAAGAGCAGTTGAACTAATGGATATGGAAAATTTACAATATTGTAAATGGTCGAAATTTCTAATAGAGAACTTTGAAACTGAATGCAACCTTGTCAAGCTAAATGGACATCCAACTCAGCGGCTAGCTCATAATATCAACATCTCATTTAGCGGCGTTGAAAATAAGGCATTAATTAATTCAGTGAATAATAAACTGGCAATTTCTACGGGATCTGCCTGTACAACTCTTAGGGTTAAGCCTTCACATGTTATCCTTGCTTTAGGATTTGGAGAAGAAAGGGCGTATACAACTATCAGATTAGGGCTAGGGAGATATAACACACAGGAAGAGATAGAATTTGCTTCGAAATTAATTATTCAAAATGTTCAGAAACTGAATATGTTAAATTCCTCGCTTAAAATCTAGCCTGAATTGAAAAATATACGCAAAATTAATGTACCTATTCGGCGTTAACTCAATTGATCCATATATTCACAGTTGAGATTGAGTCTAAACTGTGATATATAATTACTTACGGGTGGGCATTGAAGGATAGAGTTAGAACATGATCTTGGGCTTAATGTGCTTCAACGAATGCTATCCAAAGGCTTGGACATCGAAAAGTGCGACGAGCTTGAATGCATGGCGTATAATGTCAGTCTCGATCTTGTTTTAAGGCTTTTTAAAGAATACCCTTCGCTGAAAAGAATTGCTATTTGGTCAAATGCTGAAAAAATTACCTATTCAACAGAACACTCAGAAGAATTAGTTAATCTCATGAAACTAAAGAAACTTGCATTTTTTACTATTCCAGAAAATCTAACATTAATTCATGCTAAATTATTCTTGTTTAAAAAAGAAGGGGAAATAAAATTTTTAGCGGTTGGTTCTCCCAATCTTTCTGAATATTCGAACTTGAATTTCGAGTCACTCTTTTATTTAACTTCCAATTGCAAAACAATTTGGGATAATGTTCCTCAAATTTATGCCGATCTTAGCTTGATCCCAAATACCGATCTGCCTATTAAAAAGTCACCAATAACGACGACCGCATATTCGAAATTTGATCCTAAATTACTCTCTTCTCTGTGGAAACACCAACTTGAGGTTTTAGCTTGGTTAGAAGATAAAACCAGTTCGATCGTAAACATCCCGCCCGGTACAGGCAAGACTAAGATTGCTTTTACATACCTACAATACCTTTTTGGTAAAGATTCGAATATGACTTCTATAGTGATAGTTCCGACAATTACGCTCTTAAATCAATGGAGAAGACTTTTAGACCAAGCGAACATACCAAATTTAGAATGGGGTACGGATTTAAACAACTTGGGATCTTACTTCGCAGATCCAAGCCATCGAGTTTTAGTGACATTATATAGTAGATTTTTTGATCAATATCGCGAGTATTATAAGCGAGCAAAAATTTTAAAGCCCTCCTTATTACTAATTTTAGATGAGTGCCATAATTCCTATGGTCATATAGATAATTTAAGTGAATTTAGTAGTTTAATTCAATCTTTTGGAAACCAAACGTATAGACTTGGTCTTTCAGCGACCATCGATTCATTCAGGGAAGATGAAGTAAAAAACTTCGTTAATTTCATGGATGGAAATAACAATCGTTTCGAAATTTCGTTGCAGCGTTTTTACTCCTATTGGAATAGGCTAAATTCCACTGCAGTATTAAAACCGCTAAGATACATCCCTTTAAAGTATAATTTGACTCTCGCAGAAATGGATGAATTCAAAAGCCTTAGCAAAAATGTAGCTATTCAAATCGGTAAATCTACCTTGGGAGGAGCTAATGAACCGACAGCAGCTATTAAGCGTGCTAGATGGCTAAGAAGCTTACCGGGTGGCGTTAGAGTTCTGCAAAATTATATTACTTCTCATATCGATGGTTTTTCAGATAAAGCTTCAATTATTTTTGTGCAAACAAACGAGATTGCGGAGCATCTGAGGGATTTTATAACTAAGCAACCCGGATGGAACCCCGAAGCGTCAACATATGTTTACGATTCCTCAAAAAGTGAAGATCACAAAACCTATGCCTTCAATCAATTTAAAAAGAACGTAGGTTATTGCTTAATTTCAGAAAAAATGCTCTCAGAGGGGTTCGATCTGCCAAAGGTTGATAAAGTTATCCTTCATGGCTCGGATAAATCTGAAAGAGACTGGATACAAAAAATCGGTCGTGCGTTACGTTTTGATCAAAAAAGCCCTCACACAATAGCTGAAATAATAGACGTAGTTTTTTGCGAAACAAATGGCGAGCCCTTACTTTTAGAAAGAGAACGCTATGAAACACTATTATCTATTGATCAAATATCAGGTGATTTGAGTGACCAAAAGAGTAGATAATGATAAAAAACAAATTGCTATTCAAAGCAGGATTGAAGAAGTAATGAATGCTGAATTTGACAAACTTCTTGCTGAAGCTGGTGATGACATTCTTCTAAAATTAGTTCGTCAAAACAAAATTGATTCTATATCATTAGAGGAAATCAAACGTTTGCTAAAGGGGAATAAAAAATGAGGAACATTCATTTTTTGCTAATAAAAGTATCTGGCTATCGTGGGAGATACTTTACTCTAAAAATGAATCCGCGAGGTCAGCACACTATTTTTGTTATGGACGGTAATACAGGGAAAACGACTACCATCGAACTAATGAGGTGGTGCTTTAAATATCCCCAAAGTCAATGTGTCGATAATTTTAGTCACACATGGTTTACTCACGCTTATGTTCTTGACGAATCCAAAAATGGCCCTCAACATTGCGAGATACTAATCCGATTTTCCGCATTTGACGAAAAAGGGAAAGAGCATCTTTACCAATTTACACGATCTATTGATGGAATTTCTGATCTAGAGCATAAACCAAACTCCGATATAATCAGGGAGGTTTACGATACCTTAGAGATAGACCAAGGGAAAAATGTGTTAACAGGGGACGCAGTTTTCGATTTTCTGAAAGATGAATTGCGGTTCAAAGAATGTGCAGACTTTTTCTGTTTCGATGGAGAAAAAGCACGTGAATTAATGCAGCTTTCTTCAAATTCTGAAAAGGTAGGTGACTTATTATTCCTTGTAAACCAAAGGGCAACTCACCCCCGAATTGAGGAATATAAAGAAAAGCTTAACGGATTAAAAAATAGACTTCTGGAAGAAGCTAATGCAAAAGTATCCGATAAGGCACTAGAAATATTAATCGGGCGTCTAAGAACTGCGATTGAAGATTTGCGTCAGCTTGAGAAAGAAACGAATTCAATTAAGGTTGACATGGCTGCCAATTCGTTAGCACTAAAGAGCCAACAGGAACGTTTTATTGAGCTTGAAAACAAGATAACTCAGGCTAAGGCAGACGAAATTGTTCAAAAACTACGATTTGACGACGACTTGAAAACCAAAACTGCTGAAATTGCACGTAAACGCTCCGCTATCTATGCCTTTGCTTCACAATGGTATAGTGCCGATATTGAATTAATTAATCAGCTTAAGACTCAAGTACGAGAAAAAGGAAATCTACCTGAACCTTTTAGAAAGAATTTAATCTCAAATTGTCTATCATCTGGAAAATGCGAAATCTGTGGAAGATTATTGGATGAATTCTCGAGACAACACATATTGGCATTAGAATCTGTAATTGCCGATCCAGATGTGCATACATTTTTACAAAAAACACTTGATCCGAGAACCAATGTGCTCGATACCGAGAAAGAATACAAGGAAATCAAGAACCTGATTGATGAATGCAAGAGAATCCAAAACCAAATAAATAATATAAAACTCACCACAGAGGATAACCAACTTTTCACTGAAAGAGAACTAATACAAAAGGACATTGCCTTGATTATTACAAACAATGCCAATTTGCTAAGCAAACTAAATGAACGTAATTCTTGGATATCAGATCTGAAACAGCAAGTTGCAGAGTTGCAAAGCAAAAACTCAACGTTAAAGGAAAATAAAGTTATCATTGATAGAATTGATGAATCCATAAGCAAAGTCGAGGCTGCCGGTGAAACAATAAAATCTAAAACTATTGATATAATCAGTGGAGTCATTTCAGAAGGGGTTTCATCAATTTTGGGAGCAAAGTTTTCTGCAAGGCTCTCCGTCGAAGAAGGACTTGTATTAGGTGAAGATGGTCACTATGGGCGTGAAAGAGGTGGCTATTCAGGTCGTCTCATTCTATCCTATTGTTTTGCCGAAGCTTTAACGCTAATAGACCCAATAATCGTCGATACACCATCAGGAAACGTTGGTAGTCACAGAGAAAAACTAGCAAGACACTTAGTTGCAAATCATCAACAAATTATACTCCTTTGCTTGCCTACTGAAATCGCTGATTTTGGGCCTTTTATATCATCTAATCCAACGCAAATAGTAAACGAAGAGGCGGTACTCAATGAAGCTTAAAGGAAATATCCAGATTCCAGAAAATCTTAAACAAATAATAAGAGGAATTCCACCAATTGAAGCAGATGAACAAGGGATACAAGAGAAATCTCTAGCGAATATATCCGAATTCAAAAGAAAGATTGACCCTGTTCTAATTTGCACATTTTTTGGGCTCTATAAATCACGGGAGCTGCCTCCCATGGTTGACGAGATAAAAATATTTTCTGAAAAGAAGGACTTTAGTGTTGAGATCGGAGAATTTGACGATCTGATAAATCATTTGCTTTTCTGCCTATGGGTCAAAAAGAATGGTTTTCCAGACTCCTGCGAAGAAAACGTAAAGTATCGAGAAGACCTTTATGCCTTTATAAAAAAATTACTAGACGAAGATTATTACAGAAATGTCCTAATACCTTTCTATATCAACAAATCCGATGAAAGAGAAAGCGGAACATCTTCTTTCTTACACAGGCTTACGAGCAGCGACCTTGTAAAGCTAGAATTGGCAGATTATTCTCCAGAATTTCTCTCACTTGAATTTTCTAATGCTCAACATGAATTCATGGAGGAAATACTTAAGCCAATTTTAAATAATCAACCACAGCAAGCAAACTCAAACCTCAAAAATTTTTTGCTAAAAGATGAAGGACAATGCCTTGAATTCAAAGCTAGTTTGAGATATAATTATGAAGCCGCCAAAAAAGGTATTGAAATAGGTGATCCTAAATTGGAGAAAGCAGCAATCCAGGAAATATGCGCTTTTCTGAACAGTGAAGGAGGAAGGTTGATAATTGGAGTCGAGAACGAAAGTAAGAAAGTCCTGGGTATTAAAAATGACTTTAAGACTTTTACTGAGCCAAAGAACAGAAACAGAGATGGATTTGAAAACCATCTAAAAAATATCATAATCGAAAATATCCAACCTTACATACCTGGACTAATTACAATTAGCTTTGAACCTATAGATGACGAAATTGTATGTATTGTTCAAATCCAAAAGTCAAGCGTACCGACGTTTTTCAAAGATAAGATAGGTGGCAGAGAAATTCGAGACCTTTGGACAAGGGATGGAAATAGAAAGAGGCTTTTAGAAGGCTTTGAAATGGCTGAGTATTTAAAGCGTAATTGGGGCCAACCACAATAAGTAGTTAAACAAATAGTTTTCAATAAACCCGGTGAAGGTCAAAATCAAAAAAGATTATTCACGGTTGGATTCAGGGAGCATTGCTTTGAAAGGAGATTGGGGGTCTGATCGGCATTCCCTCAAGAGCCAGGTACCAATGTGCATTTCCCAGCGACTCCAACCGATTCCTGTTGTGTAAACAACAAAAGTTTGCCATTCTTGATAATCTGTTATCTCCTTGAAAAAATTGTGAATTATCTCGTATTCTCTGTTCTCGAATGCTTTGACTAATGTTTGTATGATACCGCAGTTTTTAATTGCAATTTTTAGTTGTTCATTTAATTGTTCATCGGTTAAAATACCACATTCGCACTCGTGTTTGCTTTTAAATTCGCTCCATTCCTTATTTGCATGAATTGAACCCTTTTGTTTTACGGCGCAAAAAAACTTTCCTGTCTTTGAACGCAACCGCGCTTTGACGTTTATTTGAAAAGGACAAGTGTAGTAGCTTTCAAGAGATTGTTTGATACGTGAACGTCTCATTTCTACCTACCAGCGCTCAATGATTTAGGGTTCCTATGTCTGCGGTAATGCCTTTTATATTTTGTTAATCAACAGTTCATTCAAAAGGCTTTTTGCGATTTTTCATTTAATAATTTATATCATTAGCCTAAAGTAATCTGTTGATGGTGCCATAAGCACTAACTAGTTAACCCTACCTCGATAATAGCCAAAAAGCTCAATTGATTGGTCAAAACTCGATTTCCGCTAGTATTAAAGATTTAATTGTTAATGCGCCAGTTGCCTATAAGCAAGTTATCTTTCAATTAATCCAAGAGATGTTTAGGACAGGTTTTACAGTTAAATGGGGATCGTATGCAGGTGAAGAAATAGCAGCAGATGAAATGAAGAAAAGCAATTTTTCTCTTTAATTTTTAAGGTAATAAAATTTCTATATTACATCAAGTCGTCTATCATACTGTCCGATTCATCCGTCAATTGGTCGTCCCAGCATTCCCAACACTTGCTATCGTAGTCTTGGCAGTCTTGCTCGGATATTTCCTTTCCGCAAGTGGAGCAAACATGCTTTACCTTAGAGCTCTTTTCGTTCATTCTGCTTAACTCTCGCTAAGAAATCGTTTTTTACAGTTTTTAGCTGCTTCCTCAAGGAAGTTCTTTATATCCTCAAGTATGCTGGGGGCGTACAATTGAAGTTGGATTTGGGCTTCTTTGTCTTTGAATTTAACCGTCAGCTTTGAATCCTTTATCTGGGCTTTTTCAAAGTTTTTAAGCCAATAATCTTCTGGGACATGTCCTTTCATTTGTCCAGGTGGATGCTCGCATAGGATTAGGCGGTGGCTAGTTAACCATCCGGAACCGTTTGCCATTTTGAAGGTTAGAAAGATCGTTTCTCTGGGAAGAAAGAAGAGTTCCATAGAATCCTTTCTGTGAGTGATTTATATTTAAGCCTAACGCGGTTCAAGTGGCAAGCATGGGTTGGTATCTGATATCTGAATATACTGAAGAGTTTAATACTCTAATGTGCGCTAACAACTGGGGGTTAATTATGGAAGAAACGGCTATAGCGGTAAAACTTGTGAAGCTTCCAACGGGCGAAATAAAATTTTATCCTCTTGATGAAGAGAGTGAGACTTTGTTGCCGATAGATTTTGTCAGGGAGATTTTAGAACCTTACTTTGGAAAAGGAGTTATCATGATTTTTGAAAAAGAAAACGGAAAACTCAAAAGCCTTGAAATCGAAGAGCTCCCTGAAGAGAGTATTAGGTATTCATACTTTAAGCCCCGATAAATCGCCTGCTACGCCGATTCGACAGACCAATAAAATGACAAATTCGCTCACTGGAGTGCCGCAATTGTAGTTTCAATCATTTTCATCCTACTCTCCACTGCACAGCAAGTAGGCTTCGACCGCTGTTTTATATGCAAAATTACTGGATGCATGACCTGTGGGATTTTGCATGAAACCGAATTCAGATTATTTGGAGGCTTAGAAGGGGTGGGTAAGACTGTTCCTTCTTATCGCATGGTTTTGGAGACCGAGATCGCCATTTGGAAGAGCTACAGAAAAGCTTTGGCATGTGACCTGGACAGGGAGGCTTTTGATGAAATTATGGATATGTGCAGAAACAACGCTATGGCAGCTGGAAACGCTTGCAACCCGATACTGTTTGAGCCTATGGTGATGAGTATTCTTTTAGGGCAGCAAAAGAAAATTGGCGAACTCGAAAAGCAGCTAGCCACAATGCCCAAAGACGGGGTGGTTAGCTTTGGTCAAACTTAGTTTTTACTTTGTTAAAAAGCCAGGCAAGAAAGATATGTACGTGTATGAAGAGGTTTGTTTACGGTTTCCAACGGAACTTCATGATTTTTTGCAGTGCCTGCGCGACCGCCAACTAGAGATTAAAGCAACCAGAAACGGCAACACCACCTATATTTTGCTAATAGACAATCAAATATGATTCCCGTTTTGCCGACGCAGTTGCGATTCCCCGTTTCCACTTAAGAGTCTATCATAAATATGTGCCCGGTAAAATGCATCTATTCAAGAAATGCGCTTTTTTGGACCTCGGAAAAACACCGTTGCAAGTAACGTTATTTGCCCTTTTTTTACATGAAACTGTCAATTATGTCTCCATAGCGTCGCCAAATGCGTTTTGCCCATAGTATTTCTAGTCTAGAAAAATATTGCCCAAGACAAAACCGCCCAACAAGCAGAGGCTAACGTCATAAGTTAGCTCCGACGCATTGTTTATTCCTTCCAAAGGCTGGAGGGTTGTGTAATCTTTGGCGGGGAAGAAGCAGAAGGGCAAGGGAACTGAGTTGGAGGTGTTCTCGGATAGAGCAGCTAGAGCTAACGTCGCTGTTTTTGATGCCCTAGTCAAAGATAGCCCGCAAAATATCAAACAGTTACTTAAACGAATAAGTAGGTATGAGGGTTTAGAGGAAACCTACTATGCAAGCCTAACAAAACGTCTGCATTCACTTCAGCAAACGGGCTACATCGGAGAAGCCAAATTAGAGTTGGAAGGCGCCAAGAGCCTGGTAAGCTATGAGCTGCGAACCAAAGCCTACCTTGCGATGTTTCTCAAAGAAAATAGCATTCAAGACATAATTGACCAAGCCACAGACACGCAGGCAGCAAATATCCTGTTAGCGCTACTAAATGTTCTTGAATCCCAAAAAGACTAGAAGGTCCGTTAAGCTTTCAGCAAGGTAACGTAGAGAGTTATGCTAAACCCGGATCTAACTGCCTGTGGCACCCAATTCTATCTGGTTCTTTGAAAGCCCGCGATACTCCAAAACAGGGTAGGATACACTATGTGGCGACCCGCCGCAGTGTGACAACTCAAAGGAATCTCTTTTTGTCAAGAAAATTTGACCGGGCTATTCAAGAGATGTATACAAGAAGTCTTTTATAAAACAGGGACGCTAAAGAAATTAGTGTCTGATACTAAAAGGATAGCTAACTTTCATGAAAACACCCACAGTGGTTTTAGTTGTCGTTTTGCTTTTTGCCTTTGCTTTAAGCATAGGGATAAACATCGGATTTATCCTTGACAGCGAACCCGCTCAAACTACACCTACCCCCTTGCCTAGTAGCAAAAGTACTGTGACACCAACGCAATCAAATCCAACGCCTACAATAGTAGTGAGCCCAACGCCGATTGTTACTCCGCCCCCTCGAACAAGTTCACTTCCAGATCATGACATAGCCTTAACTTACAGCGAAGCAAGCAGAAGAACCCTCGGAGATAATATGACTGAGGTTGTAGTGTCTGTTCATCTGCAGTATGGTTCTGGAGATTCAGTTACTATAAACTACAACGAATTCTTTTTATCTATTCAGGCGCCGAGAAGCGAAATTATCCAACAGCAAGTAGAGGTAGCCTATCCGCTAGAAGTTGGGAGTGTTACGGTTGGTGGTGGTAATAGAGTGGTTGATTTTCAATTGACTTTTAGGTTTGCAACAACTTACACGACTTTTACCGGGTTATATCATTTTACTAATTACTACTTACACGTGTTGAACACATGATAGGGTAAGTGTGCATCTCAAAATAAGTGACTATGCTGGAGATAGGTCATAAAAAGAGAGGTATTGCCTATTTTTCTGTATCTAGAAACAATTCTGACATTAAATAGTCAATTTTATTCATAATGATGAAAGTATTCAATTCTTAATTTGACTGTTTTAGGTAGTTTCCGCGAGACCCCCTCACAAGGAAACTCCCCAGAGGGGGGTCACAAGGAGTTTCCTTGAAAGCACCAGATTGTTTTTGAACTCAGGCGCGCTCGAAAAGTCAAGGTGACATTGAAGTGGTAAATATTATTGAGGACTGGGGTGCCCTTGAGGAGTATGCCGGGGATAAGTTGGGTTTTTATCAAATTCTCGGAACAGATGGACTCATTGAGATTAGGGTTCAAACTGGAAGGATTGGCTTTAAAAAAGAGTTTGAAAGAGGCGACGACCCGCTGCTTATAAAAATTAACGATTTTTGCAAGAAAAAGGGCTTCATCCAAATCAGCGAAAACATGCGTGACGACCAATTCTTCAAGTAGCGAGGCGGAAACATGAGGAAGCGGCTGAATCGAAACCGATGTGTAGTCTGCGGAAAACATCCAGCAGGGCACACGGGCTATGTTTACTATCAAAGTGGCACAACACGACTCTATGCTCCGTTCTGCAGAGAACACTTAATCAAAGCTTCAGAGTATGCCACTCCGATCTTTGAAAGCCCAGAAGCGGTTGAGCTCTTTAGGCAAATGTTTCCAGTAACCTACCTGCAAGACGTCAAAGACAAACCCATCCTCTTTTTTGACTCACACAAAACCGCAAAGGAAAACTAAACAAAGCTAGAGGTGGGCGGGATGGCTGAAGACAATGATTGGGGCTGGGTTGATGAGGTCAACACTTTGGTTAAGCTTGACCCTGCCTTTGAAAAATTAGTGTTTGTCCAGTACCTAGACCATGTCATGTATAATCGCTCTTCGGCACTTTTGATGCAGCCTCAAACCAGAGAAGCCGTTGGCTGGCTGATCTATGAGGCGGACACCTACATCATCATTTCCTGGGATCGGGATTCTGGTCCTCCAACGCTGCACGGAGGAGACCCCAAAGCCTCGGGGTTAGTTCTGTTAAAATCGGATCTTGTACGCATGGTAGCGTTTTCTCCAGAGCATCAACGAAATTGTGAGTTGAATTTAAAAAGCAAACAAGACAAAGAAGATAGTGAGTATGCGTTCCGTCCATCGGAGCGAAAAACTCGCGGAGTCACAGATACTCCGGGAAAAACAGCGAAGGAGAAAAAGTAACTTTGACCATATCTATAGCGAAAGCTACCGTAACCTCTCCCATAACCCGAAATCATAAACTTTCCGTCGAAGAACTAAAAAGCCTCAACCTACCGCTGATAATCCAAGGGGACACCGTTGCCATCGAAAAAAGCTTAAACGGCTACCGTCTACGAAAAACAGTAATCATGAAACTCGACAAAATTTTAGCCGCCCAAGAGAAAGGACTCATCGACTATATCATACGCAGCTGTATCGAGCACCAACCAGGCATAATTCCCTATATTTTCGAATACCCCAGCATGCAAAGAATGGCGAGGCATTTCCTACGTCACTGCTCAGCCTCAAAAGCAAGCTGTCTAATGTACTCAACAAAATTAAAAAAATACGCTGAGTGGCTAGGACACAGCCCCGACACAATAATAGCAGACGTTAAACCCGCGGGTGCCATACCTGACCAGCAGCGTGTCCAAGCGCACTGCGGCTTTCTACTCGATTATCTTGCAGAACTCCAAGATGCAGGTCTTGCACCCAACGCTGTATGCAATCGCATTAAAGCAGTAAAAACCTTTTACCGAGCTAACGGCGTCAAAAAAGTTGAACTCGACGAGCCATTAAAACGCAAAGTAATCTACAAAGACAGAGCTCCAAAACCTCAAGAAATAGCCACAATGCTTGATAATTCCGCTACCCGAGAAGCTTTTATCATCGCAGCCATATCAACAGGTGGATTCCGCATAGGAACCTTTGTAAAACTCAAATACCGCCACATCCGCGAGGACTTAGAAGCAAATCGCATCCCTATCCACGTTCATGTTGAAGCAGAAATCACCAAAGGCAAATACCACGACTACGACACGTTCCTTGGCGCTGAAGCCTGCAGCCTGCTAAAAAGCTACATCGATGAAAGACGACGAGGCAACAGGTATTTCCCACCCGAGCAGTTAACAGATGAATCACCACTTATCCGTAACTGCCGCATAGCAGACAAGATTTTAGGCGTTACTGAAAAAGCAATTAGAGACATAATACACGAACTTGCTGTCGGCGAAAATATCGCAAAGAAACTACCTAACAGCTGGATGTATAGCGTAAGAGTTCACAGTCTACGCAAATTCTTCCGAAGCCAAATGAGCATCGCAAAGATCGACCCCGAACTTGTGGAATACATGATGGGACACACTATCGACACATACACAGACGTTCAAAGCTTAGGCATCGAAACCTTGAGAAATCTCTACGCAACCTCTGGGATAACAATCAGATCAAAAACCGAAGTAAACCGCATTGACCAACTAAAAGAGATCATCAGGGCATGGGGCGGAAACCCTGAAGAAATACTCACCAAAGACGCAATGTTCCGAGGAAACATCACTGAAGCTCTAGATCAGAAACAGAATCATCAGCTCTCATTGCTTGCTGAGCATCTTAAAGAGCTTTTCCGCAAGGAGGTTACATAAAACGACGCTAAAGATGTGGTACCTTTTAACGTGTGCACGACTGGAACCCAGCGGCCTCACCACATTTCCAGTGGCCCTATTGGCGATGATTTTGTTCAATTTTTTAGTCATTTTACTTTCGCTTCCTGAATAGTTTTACGTCTCCAAAGTCACATACATATTCGAATCCTGCCTCAACGAGCTTTTGTGCGTCTTCAACGGTTTTGGCGGTTGCGCTGTGGAATTCGTCGTTTTTGAAAGTGATGAGCTGAGTGTACAGTAGGGTGTTTTGGATGTTTCTGTGGCCGAGTAGCTTCATTACGTGTAAGATATCTTTGGTTTTAGCGTACTCAGTGGTGGCTTTCCAGTGGCGTAGGGTGTGGAAGTGGATTTTTTTTAAGCGGTCGTTTTTGAGATTAAAGGCTATTCGGCTTCTTTGTAGGCGGAAGGCTCTTGCGAAATGTCGCTCGCTGCATCCGTAGGGCTTTTCTTGGTCTTTTGGTAGGCTGTTTAGCATTGCTATTAGCTGATTTGAGATTGGTAGTTGTCTTGGTTCGCTGCCTTTTTCTGGTGTTATGTCGACGCTTCTGTTTTCGAAGTTGAAGTCGGTCCATTTGAGTAGGAAGGCTTCTCCACATCGCATGCCTGTTTCTTTGAGTAGTTGTAGGAAGGTTGCTGTTTTTCTGTTGCTGCCTGCGATTAGGCTGTTGATTTCTTGCTCTGTTGGGATAAATGGCAGTTTTTTGACGCTTTTGAATTTTGGTGGGTTCCAGGTTAAGCCTTGCATTTTTAGGAAGAGGCTATAGGTTTCGACTGCTATTTTTTTGGTTTTTGCTTGCCAGTTTTGTTGTCGGGCTAGCATTTCTTTTAGTGATTCGGGGTCTGCTAAGTTGGCTCCTTTGTTCATCATTGTTTTTAGAAAGCGTATGCGGCGTGAGATTGTTGCTTCGGCGTATCCTTCTTTTTGCATCCAGAAAGCGTGTTCAACGATTTTGCCTTTGATGTCTGCTTGGTTGCTCCGCAGAACTCCAGTGGTCTGTTGTTCTGCATCCAAATTTTTCGTCTCCTTTACGCAGATTTGGGTTGTAGAGAAGTTGTTGTTTGCGCTTTTTAATGTCTTCGTTTCAATTCTTTCAACTGTTGCAACTGCCGTGCCGGCTTTTTTGATGTCATTTGGATCGGAAAATCTTAAGCCGCACTCCCTGCAGAGCCATCTTTGTATTTCGTCTCCAGCGGCTGTGTAACGTTTGGAGTCTCGCCATAGCCGTTTTGAGTTACATTGAGGGCAAGGTGGGTTTAGGGGGATGCTTTCTTGAAGCGTGGATCCACAAGCGGAAGAACTGGAGAAGGCGCTAAAAACATTAGGAGACTTAACCCCGCTTGAATATCCAACCATTCCCTCCCACTCCTCATTCCTGCAGTTTTGCACCTGGCTAATTTACTTGTTTGATTTTAGAGTCGTTTTCGCAGTTGACAAGTTCCCAGGGAATATGTGCCACCAATCCGCATCCGACATAGCGATAGAAACTTTCTGGATCAACGAGGCTGGTGTTGCCTGTTTGCATTAAGCGTGGCTTTTGCATTTTTACGTGGCATGCGCACGCTTCGCCTAGGCAATCGCTATTTCCCTGTTGAGGATGGGCTGCGGCTAAGGGGCAAACTTTATGTCCTTCCGTCATGGTCTCTCCCTCGCTAATGCTGTTTCCTCAGCCGTATCAAAGGTCACGGCTGGAAATGGCGCCTTGGGTCGCTTATGCGTTGCCTTGTATGCTTTGAGTCCTTGTTTGAGGATTTCATTGGCGAAGGCGCTTCGCGTTGCTAGGTCCCTTAAGGCGTCTATTTCTTTTAGGACCGCTTGATCAATGGTGAAGGCGACTTTTGCTTTCATTTCTCACAATTCCCCTTATAGTTAACTTAGTTAACTCCGTTACAATGAGAAACCTTATAAATCTAATCCTACTAATCATACTTCTGTTAACAGGAGAAATACCCATGAAAGCAATAAAAATCTCAGACGACATCCACAGCAAACTAACCGGTCTCCTAGGAGAGCTCACCGCTGAGACAAACAAAATGCAAACTTACCAAGACGCCATAAACGCCCTCTTGCAGCAGTCGGTTATTCTTCCGCCTGAAGTCATTGCTAAAGTGGAAAACTTCATTGAAGAAAACAAAGACATAGGCTTCACCAACAAAGAGGACTTTGTCCGTGACGCTATACGCTACCGACTAGAACGATTGAAAAACGATAACGAATTCCTAGAAGTCTCCCGTGAGCAGTATAACGAGCTCGAAGAAGCCCTAAAAGAAATGGGAACACCATTTCGCAGTCCGGAGCAATTCATACGCAGCCAAATAAGCGAAGCACTGTACAAGTACGAAGAATACAAGAGAACCAAACAGTCACAAGCCTAATCTCACAGGCAGCCTTAAGCAGCAAAGGGGAAAAATCCAAATTACACTAACCTTCCTTAAGATCTTTGTATTTGCATCGTTCATTCCTTTATTCAGCCTCCCGTATCGTAAAGCCACATAATGTACACTTGAAGAAAGTAAGAGTTCTGGTATGGCGAAAAACGCAACTTCCGAGCGAAAAAAATCGATTCTTTGCAGCTTAGAATAGTCATTATTTACCTGAAGACTATCCAACTTTTTGGGAGGCTGTTCCATAATGATGTTGCTTCTTAAAAAAAATGGGGAGGGAAATTTGTCGACGTTGGGTTCGGGGCATCGGAAACACAATTGTACTATTTATGGAATATTTAATATCATCGCAGGCATAACCTTGATAGTAAGCAGGCACTTCCGAAATTACGATTTAGTATTTAAGTAAAAAAAAGGTGAATCTTACTTTGGCTTTGTTGCACCAGGGTAGATCACCAGCTCGACTATAACTCAAGTTGTTTTACGGGAGTTATGTTAGATAACGAGTGGATGTCGAGCAAATGGCGGCAACGTAGGCTTAGACATGACCTGTTGGTCTATTCGTTATACCAATTTGTTGGTCTCTTGGCTTTAGTGAAAGCGCTCCAACGGCTAATGTTATGAGTTCGATAACGAGTAAAACGGTTAATAAAAAAGTCTCTGACGTCAAGCTTCTACTAAGTCCTTCAACGATCCCTATAATAAGAGTCAAGGCAAACAAACCAGTTCCTAAAGCCCCAAGCGTTATTAGCGAAATCCCAATCGTTTTTCTATGTTTCGGCAAGAAGTATGAAGCTATTGAGCCTATGATCAAAACGAGAACTGGAATTACGATTATTGACCAAGCAAATCCTTGAATAAGGTTATCCAATGGGTTCATATTTAATCATCCTTTTAGTCGTTTTTTCTTAATAACTTTTTTGTCAAAAAAGAAAAGGAATTTAGTTAATTACACAGTATTCAAGTGCACAATAGAGCGAGTAGGAAAGTGAGCAAATCAGTCCTGCTGCACATGCTGGATTATATTCCGAAGGAGCTTCATCGCAAATATCCAATATCCAACCGCAAAGCGTTGCAGTATCAAAATCCCCCCAAGCGCAATTAAGCCAAGATTCCCAGCTGCACTCATAGATTTCTTCATATGACACAGAAACCCTGTCGATATATGCCCATGTAGGATAAGTATTATCTCCGTTCACGACTTGAAAGTATATGTAAAAACTACTGCCAGCGTAGGTTTGCATATTGTAATCATGGAAAACACCCATCCAGCCATCAACGTAATAGTTGCCGCGAGTGCCATATTGTCCCACATCGTAGAATAGAACCGGATCCTGTCCTAATTTTGCTACATAGATTTCAAGACGGTCATATGAATGAGTGTCGTAGGTATACAGCCGATAATAGTAGCCAAACACAATGTTGACTGCGTCTTCAGGCAGGGTTACCAATTGATAGGCCCAGTCTTGACCGGGCGGAGGGTTCCAATCGCCTCGTCCTAGCAGCAAGGAGTATGATCCTTCGTATACTTCAGCGCCGTTACAGTGGTAACCATTTCCACCTGTAGTCCAGCCGCTTAGCCCGCTCTCAAAGCCGTTGTTAGTGACTCCGTTAGGGTCTTTTATCCCTAAGTCTACGCCCATTATGGTTCTTGAATGCTCAGTTATTGATTTGTCCAGATCAGCGAATTGTTGTTCAACGATCTGTGATAAGCTATTCAATTCGTTTTTAATTGATTTGTAGTCACTCTCTAGTTGTTCGATTGAATAATCCTCGCTATCTCCGTACTCTTCACTCAGTTCTTTTGAAACTTTACTCAAAATGTTGTAGTATTCCGATAAGGTCATCGAAGAGTTTGTATCTATAGTTTCCTGAGTCTTTATTACGTCACCGGGCGATGCGTTATTATGGTCAATGCTGATATATGAAACGGACGCGTTATACGTTTGTAGGTTTGTTGGTATAAGGCTGGAAACCACGGTAAAGTTATAGGCATCATTTTCCGCCCTGTATTTTAATGCATAATATATCTGCTCAAAGGTTGTAGATGTCATCGCCATAGACATCATAGTTGCTGTTTTGTTCGTACCATCCTCTATAGTTGAGTAGCTAGAAAGTAGCGTTAAGGTCACTGTGTATTCGGTTAAGGTACCGTTTAGCTCACCAATTATGGAGAGAATAGTATGTGTAGCATTTTGTTCTACGACTGTAAAGTTACTGTTTGCAGGGAGAGCATCAGCCATTGAACATGTCGATTGGTTTTGGCACGTGATACATTCGGTTTGGTAAAGAAGCAAAGGTTCTATGTCTATTTCACTCATACTTTCAGCCTGAATATGATGGTATCGTGTGTTGAGAGGAAAATCCGCCTGCATCCAGCCAACGATTCCGTCTTCCATGTTATACACATTAGTGTAGCCATGTTCCACTAGTAATTGGCAGGCAGGCGCACTTCTAGAACCAGCTTTGCAATAAACTATAACTGTATCATTGATGTGCGCTTGGAGTAAGTTTAGGGATGGCTGTCCAGACGTGATATTCCAGTTCCAGTCTTGAATTTCATATAAAGGTAAAAGTGTAGCACCATTAAGATGGCCTAGATTATACTCGCTCTGGTTTCTCACGTCCAAAATGAAGACATGAGAATCATTAGAGATGAGATTATTTGCTTCTTGAACACTAACATTTTGATATCCAACGGGGTCAGCAACGACAGATTTGATAACAACGCAACTGGAAAGCATTAGGGCAATGAGCAGCATGCAAACAATCGGATTTTTTCTAATTTTCCTAAATTTTTCGACTTCCATTTTCTTAATCTCTTGCAAGTTAAATCCTTGCAATGGTTATCTTACTAAACAATAGATAGTTAATACTATTGTCTAGGACAAATTGTACGGAACTTAGTACAGACAGCACTAATTATTTTAGCTAAAGTGAATACTCAAATCTACAAAGCTGTTACCAGCCCCTTTTTGAAAAACAAGCGACAAACATTGTCATAAAGCATCCAAGCCCAAGGTGCGCCATCATCCTTCTATTAAGCCTTGACAATGTATAGGCTGAGTAGATAATGAGCCATGGACAGTTAGACAGTTTACATGCTTAAACTCAAGGAGCATTTTAGGTAAGAAAAAGAAGTCCATAGACTCCTGGTTTGTAGGAATGCCCTATTTCTTTTTCCTATTCTGGGTAGGACAGAAGGAGGAGCATCAAAAAAAGTGATAATAAACCAACTTAATTTGTTAGTTTGCCGTCGGGCGATTCTTCATCAGTCACTTCAACACTCCTTTTATCTATTAATTCAATAATTAATCCCATACACTAGGGCAAAATGGTACAGAGGTTAGTACGACAAGTAGAGTCGACGTTACTTCTCTCGCAAGATGCTGACAATCAAACCGCCGTCCTAACAGGTAGTACACCCTGTCCTATCCTATAGTCATTAATAGCTTATCGGGCATATAGTCGATAACATAGGGAGGCAATAAAAGATGAATAAGTCGGTTAGAGATCGATTAGTCGGAGGGTTAGGCGCTGTTGGAGGCGCTGCAATACTTTATTCTTTTATAATGTATTTTATTTCAGAGGGTGCACAAATCTTTTGGTCATTAACTTTGACGATTGGTATCATGGGCATTGTTCTCTTGTCGGTTGCAATCTTTATTCATATAAAATACCGACAAGCAAACCCTATCCAAATAGTTAACACATAACCATTTTCTCTTAGAACAGCAATTTCCAAAAAGGTATTTCTTGTTATTTTTTATCGCTGAAAAGATATATCAACATTTCAATTTAAGCGCTTAATCCATAGATTGAGTGAAAAGCTAAACCGCAAAAAAAATAAAAAAAGAAAGGATATATTGAAAGCTACTTAGAGATTTACTTTTACTGAGTCTATGAATATGTTGGCACTCATTCCATTGTCATCAATGGCGGCTATAGCGATATATCTGAAATTATCGTTGTACGAGCCGCAGTCAATCCAGCGATCATTAGTACCTGTGATTGTTTGAACGCTTGTCTGTGTCCAGTCATTGTTATTGTTGTATGAAACGAATGTGTAAAGGTGCGTGTAATATCCTGAACCCGAGTGACCATACAGATAGATGTGTCCATGTGCTTCCTGATTCATCCAGCCAACTATTTGCCCTCCATCGCCATAATTACCGCCCCATAGTTGAACATAGCTTCCATCGTTTGAACTACCTCTCAAACCATCTGGATTATTGACAGCTCCGGCACCCCAAGTTCCAGTTTGAGCAATGCTTGACACGTAGTAATAAGATGGTGGTGGCGGTGGTGGGGCTGGGTCACTGATGCCTAACGCATTAAAGAATGTCCAACTGCCAATTCTAATGTAGCCTGAAGTAAGGAATTCGTACTCAACGAAAGGCAGAGCATATTCTCCTAGTGCAGCAATGTACCATGCATTTTCGCTTACCCAATGTATGAATGGTAGGCTTTGCCACCACCATATATTTAGGTCTTCATCTTGGACTTGATACCCGTAGAAATACCATAGGTATATGCCGTAGAGGGTTCCAATTATTACGCCTGCTGCCGCACCCCATGGACCTCCGATTGCCACTCCAATCGCTGCACCGATAGCGCCTGATATTCCGAATGGTCCGAATTCACCCATTGCTATAGATGCCGCTTGATTAAACATGTTATGCTGTAGATAGTTTCCGTCAGTAGACCAGTCGCCGAATATCCAGATGGAAAGGGCTTCTTTGTCTGGATGTGGGTATTTTATGCTTTGACCGCCCCCACCTCCTGAAATGAATGGGACTCCATCCCAATTGTAGTGGTCTATGCTATCTGTAACCATGGGCATAACTTCTTGTACGATGTCTTGGGGTAATTCAGCCAGATTTGCGGAAAGTATTGGAAGTAATGGGAAGTCAGCAGAATCGGTTAATGACGTATTAGTGGGATTTTTAAGCAATTCTTTGCCATCAAATAGAACACTTGTTTTAGAGCCATCTTTTGTTGCCTCGAGCACTTTAATATAACCCGTTGAGTTTATGAAAGTCATTTTGTAATGTGTATCTGTGATTTTTTCCACGATTGTTTTTTGATACTGGCTTTCAATCACCAAAGTATTGTCAGAAGATTTGTAGATTGAGAGGGACTTCATTGCTGCCATGATTGATTCTGCAGAAAGCGGCGAGGCTTCTTTTGTTGCTAACTGTCCTTGAATGGGTGCAATTAAACCAACGCTCAGCACTAGAAACATAAGGCTTATTGTCAAAATAATACCAAAACGTGTTTTTTTCATTTTTATCTCTTGCAAGTTATAACCTTGCAAGCTATGTCTTACTAATCAAGAGATAGTTAATACCATGCTCTAGGACAAAGTGTACTGAATTTAGTACACCCCCTTTATTTTTAAGACAGCAAAAAACATGATAGTTTAGTAATTGATGTACGCTGAGGAAAATGGAGAATCTCTTATCTGTTTTTGCGTAAAATTTTTGTTTTTTATCCGATTTATCAGAAAAACTGTTGCAACAATAATGATTGCTAAAGCAGCGGCTAAGCCTATCCAAAGAATTGCTACAAATATCTGGTTTAATATTGAAGGAACTGGCATTGGGAGAGGCGTTTGGTTTGACTTGCTAGGGACAAGAAGGTAACTTATTCCAGTTAGCAGAAGGCTCAATAGTAAAGCGGCGATGACTGCCAACCCCATTTTAGTTTTTTGTCCAAACACTGTATTTCTAAGCTCTAAGCGTTTTTAGTCATTTATGAAAGTACAGTGTGTTATTTAACATTATATTTGTACTAATTTCCGTACAGTTCTACACATTATCTCTTAAGCCCTAAGAATAGTGGAGAGAATAAGAGCGCTTAAATGTTAATACACCGTATTTCTTAGATTAGGGTGAAGATGGTTAACCGAAAAAGAATCTACTGATATCCTCAAAGGCACCGCTCTTGATATTTACCGCATGTTGCTAAAAACCCGTAAACCACTTGGAATAAGAGAAATACAGCGAGTACTAAGGCTCAGCAGTCCCTCGGTTGCTCAGCATCATCTTTCCAGGCTGGAAAGCGTAGGGCTTGTAAAACATGATTTGAGCGGCTATGTAATCAACAGGGTAATGTTGCAAAATTGCATAAAAATTAGCCGCTTCATAATTCCCCGATACTTCTTTTACACATTGTTGTCTGTTTTTGCTCTTGTATTTGAGCTTACTTTTCTTCAACCAAACGTTCTCTATCAAGAATATTTCTTTTCTGTAATTCTTACTGTTGTTTTTCTTTTGATCTTTTGTTATGAGACCGTTAAAATATGGCGTAAAGGTAGCCTATAAAAATAAACCCATACAAATGGCCTATTCCAAACTAGTTTTTCATTCTTTGACTTTTAAGCAATCTGTCCTATGCTGTAGTACAGGCTGTCCTATTGTGTAGTAATTAATAGGTTATCTTTGCATTTTAGCGTTGGAGAGATGATGAAATGATTAAGAATAAAAGAGCTTTTTGTTTAATCGCTATTTTTTTTGTTGTTTCGATGCTTTCTTCAATGATGTTTACAGTGGCAGCGCAGACAGATGATCAGACTTCTGGCATTGGTTCTTGGCAGCCTCCGAAAGACTTTGTTGACCTTGTAACTTTAAAGATTCAAGAATTTAGGGAACAAGGACTAAGCGATGACCAAATAACTGTTGAGCTTGAAAAGCTGGGCATGGGTTGGTATCCAAAGACGGGCGCGACTTGGATTGGAAGAGCTTTGACTTCTGAAGAGCAGGCTAAAATGCCAATCAGTATACCAGTACCTTCGACTGAAAATGCAGTTACTCCCCAACAGGGCAATGGAGTGACTTCTTTGAATAGCAAAGTTTCAAGCATGAGAACAAACGGATATTCATGGACAGGAGTTAGCACTGAATTAGTTTGCGGTTCTATGAATGTGGCGTCAGGGCAAACTCAGAATCATTACCTTTGCGTTCAATTGGGTGATTTGAATGGGATCACAAACTGGGCTGAAGTAGTGGTTACTCATAATATAGGCGAAGTCTACAAATGGTACACCTATGATTCCGACGAAAGCGGAGGTGGAATGACGTATTACATGAACAAGAACACTCCTTCAACTGCAACAGACACCTATATTATGATGTTAGACGGGACGCAGGATGGTAGCGGTTGGAAATACGATGTGTGGATAAACTACAATTGGGTCAGAAGCGGACACCTATCTAGTCTCTGGGTTCAAGCAGGCTTCCAAAATGAAGTGTACAGCAACGGACAATTCACCAATGACGCCTCACATTCGACATTCTACCGCAACTGGCTACACAACGCAGGAGGCTGGTCCTACTGGACAAATTCAGTCGGTACAAGTTGGAGCACCACATCTCCAGTACACGAAAGCCATTACATGAGCACCTACAGCTACTATTGGGACACATGGGTACAAAATTAGAAACCCACAACTAGCTACTTTTTCTTTTTTTCAGCATTTTCTTCTTCTTGATAAGAGTTCAGGCCAACAATCTGTATCGCGTTTAGTACACAATGTACTAAAACGTAGAATTAAATAATTGTTTTACCAGCTTTATGCATAGGAAGCTAAAATGGAAAAAAATAAGCTACCTGAAAATTTGCCTGATGAAAACGCTGAGCGCGACAAATGGTTCGAAGTAATAGCCAAAGCTAGAGACGATTACAACTCACAGAACAAGGATAAGGCGGGTTTTATACCCGCTCCATAGGAGACAAATAACATGAGTTACGATCAAGCGGGACAAGGATGGGTTCCGAAATCAGGAGTCACATTGCTAGAATTAGCTTACACATACGACATTGTTGATCTACCACGCTCAGGAGTAGACATGTTTAGAGTCCCATCCCACTTTGCAAAACCTGATTTAACAATGCTAGGCGCTTTAACATGTGACGCCGGTACTTCAGGTTCTCAATACACTGTTATGTCTTATTACTACGGCTCAAGACCTGAATATTCTGTAGTAGCTACTTACGCTGCAGACATCCAAGAAGGCAGACAGTTTGTTACCCCGAATTCCGCTGTTGACGGCTGGGTGAAGGATTACGCGGGTGTTTGGCACAATCTCGGCCATACTAGCCCTACTGATGCAACAAAAATAGGTCGTTTTGATATTCTTGCAGAGATATACTATACTGGAAGTATGGATCTACCTTCTTCTCAGCATAACCATGCTTACATAAGATGGGCAAGAACTCAGAACGGATGGCAGAAACCACAAGATGTCATTCAAGCATCTGGATCAACTACTCAAGGAACATGGGCGCGTTGCAGTTGGGCGTGGGAAAATAGCGAAATTCACTTTCAAGCTTGGATAGCCTAAAAAGGCTGAAAAAATGACACGAAAACGCGTGCTGTTATCAATTGCCGTTTCCTTGTTCTTCCTTTTTTTAATCTTATCAGTCTATTATGTGTGGAATCAATCAACAACGTCTTCAATTGTCCAATCAAAAAGTGAAATCTACCTGCATTTTCCAAGCAATTATCAAGGAGGAGTTGAGACTAAAGTCTATTTAATTAATTCACAACTTTTTTATGGGTCATATGATGAAAGCTTCTCACGTTCAGGCGCAACAGGCGACTATTCAGTTAACAAAGGCGACCCCTGTATTATCATCAACGGTACAATCAGAAATGACTATGACAAAGATTACTATTTTGCCATAACAGCGAACGTTCATAACACTGCAGGAGAAAAAATCGAACCCATCCTCACTATTACCTCACCGCAACCGGGCTTTTCAATAACACAAATCAACAAAGGCGCAACAGGCTTTTTTGAACTTCAACTAGAATATGCTGCAAAAGACGTTTCAGGTTATGAACTGTTTGTAGCACTCGAGCCCTCTGATATACCGCCGCCATAATGGAAAACAAAAATTGAAGAAACCGTTGCAGGGTCAAAGTATGTTGTGTGTAGTGAGTAGGCTACCACAAACTTTTTAATGACTTTCCACACTTAATGATTAACTGCGAGTAAGGCCTATCCGAGGCAATGATGCCCGCACTTGTGGGATGGGAGTAATAGGATAGGGGTCGCACTTTTATTTCCTCCAAAGATACAGTCTAAATCATCATATAAGTTTATATGATTAGTTAGGTAGTTAATTACCAACTATACAAACGGCAATGTGAGAGATATGGCAAACATACGAACTGAGGTTCTCCACGAACCCAAACTAGACACTATCCTGATGGTAGAAAAAGCCATAATTAACGCCACAGAGTATCCCACAAGAACTGAGCTCTGGAAAAGTTTACCCAGAAAAATGCAGTACCAGACGTTCAAACGTATTCTGGATTATCTGGAAGCCTCTGGAAAAATCAGCTTCGATAGAGCCAGCATAATTTACACTGGAGTCAACAATCCTAAACTGGAAGCCTTGATAAAGTCAAGCGTGAGAATCCCTTAACCATTTAGGTTGTCTTATACCCAAACACTTTATCATATTCAGGATGCGACATAATGTCCAGAATGTATGGGCAACCGTTCAGAATTGTGTAGCATGAGCGGAACCCTTCAGGGTGACTATAGCGATAAAGGTTGTTCACGTTGTACCTGTCAATGTATTGTTTTGGGATCTGACTTTTCCTGATCAATTCGCCAGCGTACATATTTTCCTTAAGGACTCCCGTCATATCGTTAATCCATCTGATAATCTTGTGTTCTGGCCTGAGCTTCTCTAAGCATTCGGCAAGTTCGTTTGAAACGAATATTTTAGGCGCAGGCTTCCGAACCATGCTAAAGAAGTAACATGATAACTGTTTAAATTTTGTTGTTTTTATTCTTGATAAACTTGCAACCTTAACCTTCTGACGTACGTCGTAAATAGCTTCCGCTAAAACAGTAATTTAAATGCCAAAAAAAAGACTGAAAAGAATAAAAAAGAAAGAAGAGTGGATGCTTACTGCTTGTTAACTTTGTTTTTCCAGTAAAGCAGAATCGCACCCGTCACAGTGGATGCTAACGCAGCAGCCGGAGCCTTAATCTCCAGCGGAATCGGCAAAGAAGCAACAAACGAAGTAGCAGCACCCGCAACGGTGCCAGCCAAAACGATCAGGGCTTCCTTATTCTCAGATACCTCTATCTCATCAACCAAACAAAACTCACCTCCAAGAAGCATTAACAGGAAAAATCAGATCAAAATTAGAATTCGAAATTTAAGTTCCATGAGGGAAGAAGAGCAATCGCTCAGCTCGCACCAAAAAAAGTCCTACGAAAAATGTCAGCTAACGAAATACTGTAAGATAGAAGGAATATTATCCAGCGGCTAAGACATGTTTACGTTTATTTCTATAAACTATCAAACCCGCACCCAAAGCAGCCACTGCCACTATGGAGGCTATGACTAAGATTGGTAGAAGAAAGTCTGTCTTGGGTGGCTCTGGACCAGTATTAATAGTTGGGTAAGGTGTCAAAGTCGGCATTGCAAGGATGCCAAAGTTGGGAATCTTGAAATCGGTTATTGGGCTGACTAACGGATGGTAGTCAATACTTCTGCCAGTTGCCCACGCGTAAGTATCATCTACGTAGGGTGTGTTCCAGATTCCCAGCCCTTCAACTTGGGTGGCGTTAGAATATTTGGTTGTGTAGTTGCTCCAGTAATTCCTATCCACAGATGGTGGATCCGCTAAATCAACAAGTATGTTGCTGTCAAAGAAGTTGTTTTCAGTTATGGCATCGTGTCCTCCGTAGTTGTAATCGACAAAAATTTCTGAGTTTATGAAAAAGTTGTTTTTTACGACGTTTCCTGCTGGTCCCCCCAGGATGTGGATGCGTGTGTTCTCAAAGCGGTTGCCGATGAAGCTGTTGTTATTTGAGGGGGTGCGTATGCCTTCAAAGAAATCGATGATTCGAAGATTCTTCACTAAGACGTTGCCGTAAGCGTTGAATGTCTCGTCATGTCCAACCAAATTTATCCCTCCGAGGCCTGATGATTTGGAGTTGCCTTGAAGGGTATGTCCTGCTCCGTCTATTGTAATTCCTGCTCTTTGAACTGTTATGGTAGCAAGAATATCTACTACAAAGGTGTATGTGCTTCCGTTTCTTTGAAGCCAAATAACATCGGTGTCTGGTTCAATGCTTCCATCTGGCTTGATTGTTAGGTTGAGCGGTTCTAATTCTTGAGCTTTAACAGGTAGTGCAAGGCTTGAAAGAGAGACAATGAGACAGATCGTAAGTAAAGCAATATGTGCTCTCATGTTTTATCTGAAGATTGATAGAACGCTTTCGTTTTATAGGTGTTTTCGTCAAGAAACCTTAACTAAGCAATCGACATAACCGAGCAGTTCATTTTTCTTCGACGTATTGCGGAATCTTTTGTGCCAGCCAGTTACTATTGAGCACACCGCAGCATCTTTAGCTCTTTTTCTAAAGTGTCAACTTTAGCGTTCAATTGTCTGATAGCGCCCAGAGCTAGACCCATCAAATGACCAGCATGAATTAAACCCTCACCAGATCGCACCTCTTCAGGCAGAGAGTTAGCATCAATTAACGGTACACCCTTTTTGTCGGTCCTTTCACTGGGTTTTATTTTCTTGATGGCAGCTAGGTCATCTATCATGTCCATGTGTCCAAGGGCATTGTACCAGACGCTATCGCCTGCAACCACATGCCAATAAGTCGATGTGTCCCCACATGACCCGGTATTGTTTCCTCCTGCAGGGTACATGTTGGCGTGATTGTGGGCGGCGGGTGCATATCTGCCGTTGGGGTCTACATACATAGGATAGTTGCCTGCTCCCTGGGCTTCAAGCACCAAACCAGAGGTATCTCGCGGCATCGACCACATGTTAATTCTGCCTGTGTTGGCGATTACTTCCCCGCCGGCCACAAATAGATTATTCTTCAAGTGCGCTGAGCCAAAGCGGAAGGTACCATTGCCAAGGTCGTCGCTGCCGTCGCTGTTGGGGCGGATTAAATGATTTATGGCTGATTCCAAAATAAGATCGCCCGCCATGGCTGCCAAAAAAGTGTTCGCTCCATCATGCCCAAACGCAGCCTTATGAACGCCTGAAATAAACAAGTTAAACGCGGGGGAGGTTTTATCGACTTCAACGTTTGTTGTAAACCGAGAGGCACCTAATACACTGCCGCCCGTGGCGATTGGAGCGCCTCTTTTGCCAAGCTTTGTTCTGCTGAGCTTCTCAACGTTAGGCGTGTGGGTACGTAGACCATAGAGGTAATCGGCTAGGTGCGGCGGTTCCTTGCCAAGCTCCAAAGTTATTTCCAGCTTTGTTGGGTCCTCTTTTGGCACCCGATACTCAACGCTTTCAGCTCTAAAGTCACTGTTGACGCCCTCCGTTGGGAGCTCTGCGTGTACTTTATCGCCTGCCTTAATCGGCGACGTCCCATAATCTAAAACGGTGCTAACTATGTGCAAGTGCTCGGCGGGGTCTTTGAGATACGCCAAAAGCGCAGACGCCCGCCTAATACATTCGCTATCGCTCCAAAGTTCCTCATCAACCTCCACATATTCCCGCAGACCATAGGCAGTTTGGCTTGGTGTGCTTTCGGCAACGCCAGAGTAGCGGCGACCCCCAGCGTAGAGGGCATAGACCCAAAAGTTTCCGCTACCAACACCTGAAAAGCCAAGTGAAACCCTAATTTTCTGGACGGCAACCCAATTAAAGCCTAAGTCAACCCGCTCCCATTGATTAACATAAGCCGACCCAGCGCCAGTCTCAAAAACGTGAAAGGCTTCGTCTGGAGAAATAGAGATGGTTTTGGAGGCAAATTTGCCTGTAGTGTCCATTAGCAGAATGAAGCCTGTTCCTGCAAAGGTGTCCTGAATTTTTAGCTGCAAATCCAGAACGGGGTAGGCATCAAAGTTAACTTCATGGCCTGCAGCGAGGTCAAGGTCAACCACTCCTACGTAGTTACTGGTAACAGAGAGTTTTATGCAAGCGCCGCCAGTGGGGTTTGCGGTTGCGTCAAGACTTGCTGTGCCTATTGAGCCGCTCCAAGAACCATCCGAAGGCGTTAGGCTATTTGTCCAGTCAACTTTGTTTGAAGGATAGCTTTTGTCGGCTAAGCCGTAGACGACAACTTTGTTTCTTACGCGAGTGATGTCTTTTTCGTACTCTGCAGTAGTATCGATGTTTTCGGTGATTACAGTGGAGTTTGTTTTGGAGAGTTTGGGGAAAAACTCGAATTTGCCGTCAGGTGCAACCCGAAAATCATAGCCTATTATGCCTGCTTTGTCGGCTGATTCGGCAACGTACTTGAGTATGTCCCAGAGAGGTGAATCCTCGGGTTTGAGCTCTGTATAGGGCGTGTCTGTGTTTTCGACGAGTTCAACGCCGCTTCTATTGTGGCTAAGACCCGCATAATAATCCATCAGGTCCTTAACAATTTCCTCGCCCTTCAAGCCCGAATAAGTTGCCGTAACTACTCGCCGAAACAGCCGCTCACCCCAGCAGCGCCCAGAAACAGTCAAGTAGCTTTCTATAGGCGAGCTTTGATAGTGGACTTTTTCAACCCGCAACGTCATAAGCAACGGGCAATTGGGCGTTCGCCCTAAGCTAATTGAGCCATCCATCCCCACGGTTATGGGGTAAGCGCCGTTTGGGCTGTACTTGCCATTATGATTGTGCAATGTGATGTCGTAGCTGCTGACTTCTTTACTACAGCCTAAATGCACCAGAAGCTCAACGACATCGGCTTGTGGAGGGGCTATGGCGCCAAAAACTAAGGCGATACTTGGGGTAGCGGTGGACATTTACTCAATCCCTCGCCTAGCAAGCTCAGCGTCTCCTGCACGAGTAATGCCTTTAACTCTGGTCGGCGTCTCGGCTGCCGAAGCATTAAAGTTCTGCACGCTTGCCGTTGCTGTATTCATGCTACTGGCGAAGGCATACATAGCTACAGCGGCAGCGGCAATCACAGCAATGCCCACACCAGTAAGCGCCAGGAAGGTTGCGTAACTGATGTTTAGGGCGTTTTGGATTGCCGTTGCAAACGCGCAAGCGGCGGCATAGACTTTTTGGGCTACGGCTAACCCGGTGCTTGTACGCAGAAACATGCCCATAACTGAGACAAGCATCATGGTGCCTGTGAAGACTTTGGTTTGCTCATCGTTTAAAATCCCAAATTGGTTAGCCAGGTATCCGATGGCTGTGCCTGCTGCGCCTATGCCAGCTAGGGCAGCTCCAAAGCTTTTGATGCGGGCTGTCATAAGTTCGGCGTCTGTTTGAATACGATTAAACTCGCTGCTTGCTCGGTTGATTGCCCGAATAGATAGGGTTATTTCTCTAAAACTCACAATCCAGCCTCCGCTTTTGCTTGCTCAATGGCACCTACGATGTTAGTCTCTAACTCGGGAAGAAACGCTTGCACTGCAGGATACAGAAATGGGTGAGCAGACATGTAGCGGGTGCCGAATTCCACAAAGTAGCTATAAGCTGCCCCTGCTCCAATTTCTACGACCCATTCATGTGCCATAGCGTAGATTTTGCTTTGAAGATAACCCGTGCGTACAGGAGCACTACGTTTCGCCTCAGCAACTAATCGCTGCGCCCAATCGTAGAGCCAAACGCGGACCCTCTCCTGCATAGCCTTGTCAAGGCGCTGCATTGCCGCAACAAATTCGTCCACACCTTGAATATCAAAGTCTACTTCGACGGACATTTTCTTTTTTCCTGTTCTGCTTTTTTTGCTTCGCCTTCTGCCATCTCATCTAAAGTTCGCAAGATAGTGGAGAACTCTACAATTGTCTGTCTGCTTGTGGCATTGTATTCTTGCTCTGTCCAGCCGAATCGCTCACACATAACGAACTTTGTGAGCCTTGGGTTTGGTCGTTTTCCTCGAATGGCGATGATAAAAAACGCTGCTCATCCATCTCAATGCCATTGACGTTATCGTAGACTTCCTGCAACTTTAAGCTGAGACCATAGGGGAGTCGCCCTTGAACTATGAGGTCTTTAAAGAGAGGTTTTGAGGCGGGCTGGCTAACAAGTGACATCCAGAGGCATTCCCGGTTAACTTTGAGAATATCCGTTTTTGGAACTTTGCCCGCTGAATCCATATAGCTAACGAGTACCCGCTCGTATTCTCCCTGGGTAATTTGGCGGAATTCATAGTCGCCTACAAATTGCTCGCCAAAACGCTTATCGATTTTTACTTTTGCAGTCTCCATTTTTAGATCACCATTAGCTTGCCGCTATGCTAAGCGGTCCTTTTGCGTCAAACTGTGCCCTAACCGCGATTAAGTCGTCAAGCCACTTCTCGCTGGTTATGTTACTCCATTTGGCCGCCTCCATCTGAGCATACGCGGTACCGCCAAGCCCAAAACGAATGTTGAACTCGGTATCAGCGAGGGCATTGTCCATCTCTGCTTTGCTCTCAAACTCAAAGCGAACTTCACCGCTTAGTTGCCGATTGCCAAAAGGAATGTATTTGGCTAGATAGCCGTTGGTGCTGCGGATAACGGGCACCTGTTTAGGATTGTTGTTTACGTCGAATTTCCAGCTTACAACCCGATCGTTTGCAGCTCCCCCAATGGTAACATCGGTTTCGTTGAATGCCACTGCACCCGCATAATCCGTGTAAGTTGCATCAGTCAGTTTTGCCGTGCCCGTAATGAGGTTCTGACCTACCATTTCCAGACTGGCTTTGAGAACATCATCAATTTCGCAGGTAACGCTGGCCTTGCCAATCCGCATGTAGTTGTATAGCAGTGAAATGATGTCGGTTGCTGATGCCCAAGAGCCTTTATAGTATAATGCTTGAACGCTCAAGGTCTTATCCAGGTCTATCTTGGTGTATTGCAACAGGTCGATCGGCGCTGCCGAGGGCACAATATAGGCAACTTTGAGAGAGGGCACGCGAACGCCTTTTTTGATGGCAAAGAGGTCATAGTTTCCGCCGCTTCGCAGCAGCAGATTGCTCGGGTTAAAGCCTGGGTTGATTGATTCATGGGGCACTCCAAGCATTGCGGGTGTCACTGTTGGCGTTGTGCCTTTGGTTGCTTCCGCTATGTAGTAGATGCGTTCTTGGTCTGCGCTATAGGTTTCAACCATTCTTTGCATACTCCATTAGCCTAAAGTTATGTCCTCAAAAGCCCAACCCTTCAATACCAACTCAGTTTTGAAGAGAAACGGCTTAACCTCAACAACATCTATGAGCTTGTAGCTCACGACGTCGCAGTTAGTGATTCCCCGAACCTGAACGATCAACTGCACAAAGTCACAGTGGAGCACGGCGGGGGTTATGCCGTTGCTGGGATTTGTGGTTCGGGCAATCATCCAAACATAGTCGTCAGAGTCCACGTAATCTGTCCAGTTCGCCGAAATCGTAATTGCCAGGGCTTCGTCTGCGGCTGCGGTTCCATATTGCGCATACTGCCAAGCACCCGTGACATGATTCCAAACCTTAACCGTTACACCGTTGCCACCAGGTGCAGTGCCATAGCCTTCAAAACTCAGCACCAAAGACTTGACGCATTGCTCTCTAGACCCAACCTTGAACCTAAACAACATCAAGCCATACTGATTGTTAACGGCTGCACTCTTAGAATAGCGGACATTGTTGCTGTACCAAATGTCTTGATAACCCACAGCTGAAAGCTCAGCCCAACCCGCAGCGGACGGCGCCAACTCCGAGGCGGCACCCACAGAATACGCCTTATGCGGGTCACCTGATGGATAGCCGAGCCCAGCAAAATTATAAGCCGTCTCATAGGGCAAGGTTCTGTTCTCGCGGATAATCGCTTTAATCTGCTCAGTGACCTTGTTGCGCATGACCCTGCCTACATCAGCACCAGGAGCAGTCTTATCGATAGAGTGAACCGTGCACTTGAAGAAATGCACCAAACGCCTTTTGCTACCAGAAAGGTTTAGCTTTTGGTCTTGAACGCCTAAAACAGGGTCAACTTGAAGAGTAATTTGGGCGTCATACTCTTTGAGCAGTATTTCGCGGTCAAACGCTGCCTCCGTAGCCAACAACTTAGCAGCATCACCGTTGTCTTTGGTTATTCGAATTCGACTATTAATCAGCCTCAACAAGGTAGCTACGGGATCTTCTAACTCACTCAACTAGTAAGCAACCTCCTTGCCAGGCTCTTGAAGTAAAGCCGCTGATTACCAAAAGTAGAAGGCGACACAGTTTGCACCTCGTAGTCCTCGCCTTGCCGCCTGATCTTGTCATGACTGCGCACGGGCAGAAACGTGTAGAACGCCAAATAGTCATTCATGTAGTACCCGGGCTCTATGAGGACCTGTTCAGCTTTGAGCTGAGAAAATAGAGCGATCAACTCAAGAGGATCGCCGTAATCAACGCTTTCCACAGCTTGGCGCACTGGATAAAGTAGAACCGCTTCACCCTTACTTTTAAGAATCCTCATAAATTGGGTTGCAGGCTCTTGATAGTTTAGAAACATCCTGGCGATCCAGCTTACATTCGCCATAGCTTTGGCAGGCGTAATCGGAATATAATCCGTGAAGATTGGCCCCCAATTCATGAATTCATCGGCGTACTTCTCAGCAATGTCATGGGCTAACTTGTAGCCTGGAGGGTCGCGGTCTCTTCGGATTTTCCACAAAATCCCAATGGTGACGCCGTCATAGTAGCTGCAGGCGGGAAACCTTGAAACCACGTCTATGTAGCCGGGCCAGCAAACATCAGGAACATATGCGGGATATTGACCGCTTGCCTTGATACTCTGCACGCTGTTATAGACACGTTGGCAACTAGCCGTCCATCCCTCATAAGTGTACAAACCCAGCAGGGCGAAACTTATCGGGTCATCATAAACCTCGGTGCCATTCAAGCCGACCCGGTGCCAAGCGCCATCCCCAGAGGGCAACGGATAGAAATAAAGCCAAAGCCCCTCTAAGCCGTCTCGAAGAAAAGCAGCCGCGTCACTCATCACGCTATTGTAGGTTGGAGCGTTTGTGGTGTCGTAGGTGTCGGCGAGCATCTTTAAGCCTATGAGGCAATAGAGATTCTCGACATACATCGACGCCTCCCAGCCGTCACCGATGGTAACATAGGAAGCAAAGCCGCCATAGTAGCAGTCATGCAAACCCAAAACCACCGGCAACCGCTGCATATTGTATAGAAAAGGATAGCCCGCCAACTTTACTGCATCCAAGTATTCAGCCGTTGCCGTCGCCTCGTAAGCCTTCAGCAGTGCGGGAATAGCTCTGCCAGCATCAATACTCCAATAATCAGTCGATGACTCCCCGCTCTTAAAGCCGCCATACGCCGTCCGCTCTATATCGGTGCATTGCTGAGTTAACAGCCAATCCGAGAGACTAACAATCTTGGCTAAAATATCTGCTTGCACCCCAGAAAATTGAGGCGCCGAGTTGGCTTCACAAAGAAACTCTATGGCAAACGCAGCAGCAAAAGTACCCCGACCAAACGCAGGGTCAGGACCCTCCACAAGCCCATCCTTTGAAATAAAATAGCTGTTGGCTAGATTACTCTTGAGTGTTACAACGTTTCCAAGTACGCTTTCAACTTCGCCCCACTCGCTATAAGCGGAATCTTTGATTTCAACAGGAAAATCGGCTTGAAACTTCGAACCATCTGTGACAGTTACGTTTCTCTGCCCAGCAGCCGCATCTGCCGCCAAATTTGTGGGAACCACGTAATAGTAGGGGGCGTAATGCATCACAAACTGAAAATACGCATCAGGAACCGTACCCACAGAACTAAGCCTCCACAATTTTGGGCGGCTTTCGCTTTAACTTGTTAAGTAGACGGGAAAACTCGCCTTCAAGCACATCTAAGCTGGGCGCCTTGAAAGATTGATTAACGTTAAGGTCGCCTACTTGAAAGTTCAAGCCCATCGCTGAACCTCCAGTCAAAAAACAGATCCCATAAACGGCGGCCAAGAGTGTAATTGCTTCTTTTTGTGCATCAGTACAGTCTGCATAGTCTATCTCAACAAAAAGCTCAAGGCTCAAAGTTACCGCTGCCCTTTTAAGCATCTTCGCAACTTGGGCATCACTAATCTCCGAGGAAGTAACATTTAGTACGTCGCGTACATCGTCAGGACAAACAGAAACCAAAGCATATCACCCCATATCCATCAACATCATGTTTACCAGTTCTAAGGCATCAAATCAACCTGCAACTTACCATTAACAGAACAAGAAGCGGCACAGCAGCAACACCCTTGAGGGAGTCGTTACAGGCAGCGAATTTATAAGCAAACCTGATTCTTCAATAAATTAGAAAATCAATGCAGTCTAAGATAAAGAAGGCAGCCATTGCAATCTGCTATTTGATAATCATAGGTATTACAGTGGATGCGCTCTTGGAATGGGGATACCCACGTTCAAACTATTCTCCTGGCCCTTGGGGACCGATTACTCAACTGTTATCTTTGGGACTAATTCTGGGAACAGGAATCCCTATGCTCTTTTATTTGTGGAAAAGAAGCCCCAGCCAAAAGAGCATGAAAATAATTGCAGCCATTTTTCTGACAAGCACTATTCTGCTTGTCGTGTTGCTTACCCCAAACGCTTTGGCGTCCGCTGAAAGAAGAACCAAAGTACAATGGTACGTCAACGACTTGCAGTCACAAGGCTTGATCGTGGTTGATGCTGGCCAATACTACTACCGCCATGGCGGAGGCGCCACACAGCTCACTTCATATGCAGAAGTCGCTGCCACCGCCAAATCCATAAACTGCAGCACTATCTACTTCCGTTCGGGAACGCCCTGGAACTTCATATTCTTCATGGGAGATGGCTTACAGATGGTCTTCTACAAGGCTCAGGTCCCGGGACCCTTTCTACCAGGTGAGTACCTATATTATGCGCCATACGATCCCATCGACGGGATCTCATTACCAAAATAATCACAAAAAAGAAAAAAAGAGGTCTAGGTGCAGATTTTGGTGATAGCATCTTGTATGACGACTTTGGGCTCTTGCCACTTACGGATGATGTAGCCATCAAAACCTTTCACTTCGTCGCGGTACTGCGCTGCCATCGTTGGACCTTCACCGAAAACTAAGCCTGGAGCAACTGAACTGCCAATGAGTGGACCATGAGTGCCATCCGGAGTTTCTGTCAATGCAAAGTCAGTGACAACCTTAACTGTTGGGTACCCTGGCAATGTGAAGGCGCCGCCGTTTGGACCCAAACTCGCAATGCCCGCATGAACAAGTTCTCGGACGTGTGTGTTGCGTATGAATTTGCTGTACAGTGTTTGGTGCAATGCCATGAAGTCAACGGGCCAGCCTTTTCCCTGGATGTAATCGATGGCGGGAATGATAGCATCGAAGGGATCGTTTGTGCTTATACCGCTTGTCTTGGCTGCCCAATCCACATATGGGGTACTCGCTGTTTTTTCTGTGCAGGCTTCGGCTATGTCTTTGATGTCGAGGTTTTCCATGCGGCCTAGATCTCTGCCAGCAGCTTCAGTTTGGAGCTGCAGGATGTTGTGCGCTGATTTCATGCCTGCCTCATCTGCCACTGCAACATGAACAACGTTCTTCCATAGGTCAAAATTCACTGGTGCGAATGCGTCTTTGCTGATCTCGGCTTCCTGCATAGGTTTAACTTTGCGTTGACCTGTCGATTTGGTTGCGATGTCGATTCGTTCTTGCAGATTATCCATCTGGATGGTGCGGCATATTGAGCGTAGGTTGTAGTTGGGCCATGCGTAGCCTAAGACTTGCTCCAGGATTGTTACGGCTTCGACAGCTTCAATATCGCTTGGGGAAACGATTCCGCCTGCAGCTAAGCTTGCGTTTCTTCCTCGTTCAGTGTAGTTTGCTTTGTAGAATTTGCCGTCTACAGCGGATTTAAAGACCCTGATTGGATGAGACATACTAGAAGACTCCTAACCACATTTTCTGTGTGGTATCTGCGTCGACTGAGGTTTCATAGGCTGTTCCGATTCTGCCCAAGTTAGTGTCTATGGCTGCTTGATCAGTTGCGGTTGCAAAAGTGTTTGCTTGGGAGACTGTGCCCTTTACGAATTTTGTGCATTCTCCTGCTGTTGCGGAAATCATGATTTTGTCGCCTTTACGTGCTAAGCCGGAGCCTGCGATTTTTGCGCATTCAACCAAGCCCACTACGGTTACGCTGATGTCGTGGTCTGTTTCTTCGCTGTAGTCGTGATCTTCGTTTGCCATAACAACCTTTGTTACTACTGCTAGGGCAGCGGTTGCGAGAACTAAGCCTGCGCCGTCGTCAGCGTAGAGTTTGCCCTTTACTGCGTCGGTGTTGCTCTTCATGGTCATTTTTTCAACGACAAGAAGAGCGGATTTGAGTCCATAATCTCCTAACGTCAAATTATTTTTTCTCCTGTTTTTTTATTTCGGGCAAGCCGAGCTCTGCTCTTTTAGCTGCGACTGCAGCTGCAAGCTCATCTTCCTCACCCGCCTGATACTTGTTCTTGGGGGATTGATGCCCTTGAGTAGAAACAACTTTAGCAATTTTCTGAGCCTCAACTGTGAAAAGCTTAAGATTCTTATCATCTAACCCAGCAAGCATTTCTCGGTCTGCTTTCTCTTCGCCTGCAATGCCAGCTTCAACACGTACACGGTAGGCTTGCTCTACTAGACCAGTGTGCTTTTCGTCTTTGATAGCTTTGAGTTCTGCACTGAGCTCATTGACTTTAGCTGCGTTGGCTGATGCGTCATCTTGTGCTTTCTTGAGGTCAGCTTCAGCTTTGGTTGCCCTCTGCTCAAGCGCCGCTATTTTTTCATTCTCTTTCTCTTGTTTTTCGGACACTTTATTTTGCTCCTGTAAAATTGGAGACCGTGAATTGCTGTAGATGCCTGCCAAAAGCGCAAGAGGCACACTCTTATCCTCACGTTTAGAGGCAAAATTCATGAAGCCTGCTTGCGGATACGCTGGCACATCAACAAAATCAAACCTATGAAACTCGAACGATTGCACTTCTGAGAACGCCTTATTTTCGGTTATGCAAGGGTGACTTTCCCAATTGGCATCTAAGACTTCACCACAAACGCTGCAAGTATCATAATAGGGAAAAATGACAGAACTAATTGGTCCTAACTCGCCAGCTTCAAGCATCGCTAGGGCTTCATCATCGGTTATGTCTACGGTGCCCAAAGCGTAGTTGCCTTTATTCTCAAAAGCCGAGAACACCCCAACATTGATGCTCTGCTCATCGGGAAAATGCCCCAGCTGATAATCTTTACCCAAGCCCAGAGGCTTCTTTAACAACGAAGGCAAAGCCTCATCGAGCGCTTTTTGTGTGACTCCCCAGCGGTTCCGGTTTCGGCTTGTATTCATTAAGTAGAACACTGCCTTCTTGTTGGCAGCGTCAAGCCGGTGCAGACCCGCAATGAAGACTAGCTCATGGTTTTGCTGTTTTGACAAACAATTTTACCTCTATTTATTTTGAAAGCGGTTATAACAACAAAATGGAAAGTCTAAACTGTGAACTTAAGGACAGAAAAGTTATGCAATGACTAAAAATTGATAATACCTTAATCCTCAAATGAGGAACTATTTTAGAGTTAAAGTTGATTTTGGATATTTGTATTTTTATGGGAATACAGTAGTTTATGACTTAAAGAGCGGAGGGGCGGTGGAGTTTTCAATGTTTTTGGATGTCGAGAGATAACTATGATTAGGGTTACAGCCAAAACGCCCACTACTAATACCAAGCCGACGATTATGGTGTAGAGCCATTCTTGCGATATTACTGGGGTCTGGGAAGGTGAACTGGTGCTCGGTGAGGGCGCAACTGTTGGGTTGGTAGGAGTCGCAGTTGGGTCAAGAGGGTTTGTGGGTTGAGGAGTAGACGTAGTGCTGGTTGGCAAATCATTCGGCATTGCATCAGCGTTATGGGCGGTTAATATTGGTTCAATTGTTACGTTTCCGAGGTTGTTGTTGTTCTTGTGGTCAAAGATTGATTGAGCAATTATAGCAATGTCTGTGGTTCCCCACCAATTGTTCGCTGCATTGATGTCTGGCGCGGTTGTTCCATAGACGCTTTCTTGTCCAAGGTATATGTTATATTGACTGTTCTGCTCAAAATTATTATTTGTAATCGTCAATGAATTTGGAGTGTCAAAGACGACTAACCCGATTTTATTGTTGGCGATGGTGTTGCTTCTTATGGCTGGGTTAGCAGTACCATTAACGATTAAACCAACTGCTCTTAGCGGCCAAATCTCAGTGTTATGATTACTGATAAAATTCTTTTCAATTACTGGGTTCCCTGAATCCACAATAACCGCTGCTAAACCAAATTGCCCGCTGATTTGATTGTTGGAGACTGTTGCGCTGTTTGCACCGGATAGGGAAAGAAATGGGCGGCTGTGAGTGTCACTGTCGGCGATTGTATTGTGCGATATTTTGGGTGAGCCGCCATCGACTGTTATCCAAGTGAATCCCAATTTATTAGTATCAATTACTGGTGAGCCACCGTTAATTGACAAGTGACCAGAGAATGAACTGTGAACAAGTTGAGGGGATGAACCCCATACAAAAATCTGCGAAATATCAACATTAGTATTTTCAATCTTTGAACCTATGCTAGTGTTCGAGAAGACAATTGCAGAACCATATTCGCTAAAGAGGTCGGCTCCATTGGCTAACAACGTACCATCCACCACTAAAGAGTGAGAAACTACCTTGTAGGTGTCTCTGCCAACCAAATCTTTCGATGGTAACCTTTCGGAGAAACTCACTCTCGCACCAGATTCAATTGTAAGCGTTACACCCTTAGCCACAGTTACATCACCCGTGAACTGATAGATACTTCCTGCTCGTGTCCAGGTTGTGTTGGATGTTATCGATCCACTAATATTGCCACTTTGAGCTAACCCAAAATCCATGTTGATGGTAACAAAGAATGTGCTAAGTAGTATAGCAATTAGTGCAGAGGATATTATTGATTTAGGCATTTTCTCTCTCAAGTGTAGAGCGCCTATGAGTCTTTATGAAGTTTGTGCTTTCAACTATTTTGTGTAGGATGCCCCACCTTATCTTCGCCCTTAACAACTGACGCTTTGCCAGGCGATGGAGACTTTTCTTTTGCCTTAAGCAACTCTTGGTCCCAATTCATCATCTCAAAAGCAATCTCGGGAAACTCAGCTAAAACTCCGCTGCCATTACCGTAGAGACTTGCAACCGCCGTCGCCATCGCATAGATGTCAGAGGCCTTAACTGGCTTGAAATTTTGCTTAACCTTGACCGGAAGAGCAACTCCTTTAGCGATTTTCTCCCCATGCTCTTCCATAGCAAGCCTCGCTAGCCGATCATACCACATCTCCGACTCCAAAAGACGCTTGAAGTAACGCTGATTAGGCTTGATAACCCCCTCAACATAGGCTTCAAACTCAACATAAGCAGTTGCCCTGTTCTCAGGCGTCTTGTTAATCAGAAAACGCGGCGTGCCATACGCTCGGATAACTCCTTCCTCAAGCTTATCCATCAACGCCACAAGACCTCCTAAATTAATGCGGAACTCAACCACCTGCGCAGTGACAGACTTGTTAATTGCAGTGCTCTTGCCCGCCTCTGCGATCTTTGCCAGATCTTTCAGAAAAGCGGTCTCATCATCATCAGCCATATCGGCTGTATCGGCTTCAAGCAAAGTATAGGGCGCCCAAAGACGACGGGTAATCTCGGGAAAATCCTTATCGAGCAAGTAATTTCTGGCTTTGCAGGTTGAACGGATAGGTTCAACATCGCTTAACCCCAAGAAATCATTCTCTAGCTGAGTGTTAACAAAATATAGGACTTCATCGACGTCATAGCCCTCTTTGATGCCAGTGTACTTAAAGCCGGTGAGCTCCCAGTCCTTGTTTTTCTTGGGAGTTAATTTTGGGCTTTGAAGACTAATCAAGTATGCGGGAGTTTTGCCGTCGGTTTTAAAGACGATCTCAAACCCGCATTTCCCAAAGATGCTGCGTTTAATTTGGGCTACAAAGAGAACCTGGTCAAAGTTTACTGCTTTGTTGATTGCGTCGACATAATCTTTGATGTACTGATATTTCTCTAAGAAGGCTTTCTTTTCGTTCTCATCAACTATGGGCTTTGTTGGCTCAAGAGTGGTCTCGAACCCAGCTGCCAAAGCAGTAAAACAAGCATTAATGACTGTGCATCTGCGTACGAGCTCATCTTGGCGGAACCAACGGTAATCCTTATCCATACTTGCATAGTTTTCGCTGTCTGTTGGGGTATTGGAGGTTCCGAAGTCGCCTTTGCCTATCTTTGGAGAACTTACTGTGCTGCCGTAAACTAGCACTTTAGCGTAATGCGATAACCCCTTCCAGGAAGATTTTTTCTCACTCAAGATATTCTACCGATCCGATGCAGTACTTAAAACCCTAATTGCGCCCTGCTTCTGCAGGTCTTTGAACTCTGGGTCAAAATCTGCAAAGCGATCCGCAATCTGAACTCTGTTTTTGCCTGCAAAGATTTTTCCTAAACGTTTCTTCATGATGCATTTGCCGCCTTGGGTCTTTTCTTAACCATTGCTAAGATGTTGTAGGCATAAGCAGCCGTATCGATCTGGTCCTTATGTTTGCCCGAGGGAAAAAACTCCGCCTCGTCTAGGAAAGCACTGTTCCACTGGCCACGCACCAAATGCACGTGCCCACGCTCAGCAGCATTCGCCAACGGAGTAGCCCTGACAGCTTTCTCACCAGTCGGCGACTCACTAACAACCACATACCCCAACAAGGTAGTGCGGCTAATGAGATCAATCAAGTTTTTACCAGCTGAGCCCTTTTCTTGCTCGATGTGAATAGGAATTGTTTGACCATCCAATTCTGCACAAGCCGCCATCTCGCTCTGAATCCTTGAAGGACTGCCACGAAAACGCCTAACATCCTCAATGTACATGTGCCCCTCAACCATAGCAGCTCTCAGAGCGCTTGTATAGTCAGGATCAGGAGCCTCGCCCTCTTCAGTACAAGCCAAATCCCAAACACGCACCCGCCTAGCCTTCTCAGGCACAGCAGAAGCATCAATAAGTAGGCGCTCTTTGCCGTTAACAAACCACTCCCGCTTAAGCATCCCGCTTGAACTGACTTTCCAGCTACCCCGACGCAGCTGCTCACGGGTAATCGGATCCAGCCGATTTAGACTTTTAATGTAACTTGTCTTATCGAGGAAAATGTTGTCATCCAAAGTTGAGGGAATAAAGATCCTTGGCTCACCGCTTTCCTCATCACAATTAAACTCAACATGACTATCAAAACTATTACATTCAGGGCAAATTGAGAGATCTAAGTTTTCAGTCTGCATTTTAAAATCGCAACGATGGCAAACAAACCAGGGCAAAAAATAACCCTTAACCCAATACCCCTGCACAACGCTCCCAATCTTATGAGGCGGATTGGATGCAGCACGAACACGCAGAGGAAGCCACTCAAACCGTTTAAGCCGACGCATACGACTTATCATGTAACGATAAGAATACTCGGTAAACTGGGTGATCTCATCCCAACCCTCAAACTGGTACTCTGCACTCTGATGATGAAAAACATCCCGATCATTTTCCAAAAAACCAAAAGTCAACGATGCACCCGAAGGAAAATGCCATGTATGATTAATCCCATCCCAACGAGCAGCAGTCTTACCCCACCACTCAAAACTCCTCGAGATTAAAGCGCCAGGCTTATTCAGGTCAGTGAAGCTACGCCGAAGAATAATCGCGGCATACCCTGGAACATCCAGAAACATCGCAGCAGCCATAAGCAAAGCATCCGACTTTCCGCCTCCTGCAGCGCCACCAAACAAAGCCTCCAAATAATCAAGCAACAAAAGAAACTTTGCCTGCTTAGGCGTCGGACCGCTCTTTCCCGTTATTGGATGAGGACGATTCGGAATCCAAGGATTCTCCAACACGTACTCTTGAAAGATTGCTGTTAAGAGTTGCAGCTTCCGATATGACACCGGCGTATTCTGCGAGGAGCACGTGTTCGGTTTTGTTAGCGACATTCACTTCCACATTCACATTCGGCTGACTGTTAGGCGTCAAATTCTTAATCATCTGCCCACGCGCTGCAATCGCCGCAGCCAACGCCTTCAAATCCCTATCCTGCAAAGCATAAGCACGCAGTAGCGCAATATCCCGACACTGCGCACGCTCCATCTCTTCCCTAAGCTTAGTGGCGCGGTCACTGTGCAGAACTGTCCAGATAGTTTTTTGGCATGCAGGATGCCCCTTTTCTCGTAAAATCTCGTAAATTTCAGGAATTGTCGCCCCCTTATTCGCTGTCTCCTCAAGAATAATCTTATCTCGCTGGATTTTCTTCAGTTCAGCAGGCGAATATTCAATCTCCAACGCATCCTCTACAGTCGGCGCTTTCGGCTCAGGTTTCTTAATGCCCAAAGCCTCTTCCATCGACATCGACAAAAAACCATACTCCTTAAGCCTGCAGCAACTCCGATGCCTTTCTAACAGCATAAAGCACATCTATGCCATTTTGAGAAATCACATAATGCTTTCTTGAAATTCCTTTGCGCAGCTCAACTGTGGTGATTAAACCCTTCTTCATCAGGTCCTCAATAAGCGGTTTGAGTACATTGCAATTAACGTTTGTTTTATACATAATATGCGTTAGAATCTTTGGCGTTCGCACAACTTCCAAGATAGCCAAGGACTGTTCAAAAGTGGATCTTTTTACCAATTTTGTGCTCTCCCTTCGAATTGTTTTATTGTTCAGGTTCCCTGGGTTTTGGCTTGAATGATGAGTTCCATTGTGCGAATGCGGTTTTCTATAGCAGCATTTATGTCTTCTAAGAGAATCTGCTGCATCCAATCGGGTAAAGCACATGCACGACTAAAGGTCTTCTTAATTTCGCCAATAAACTCTTCAGGTTCCAAACAATCTCCTCTCCTAAATTAATGAGCTAAAGCGTAAGTTAACAGAAAAGTCACAATTGACGTGACAACAGCAATTGCGATGGGTTTTGCAAAACTTGCCCAACTTGCCGAAACCTTATTTTTCTTTTGCAAATCCGTAATAGCCCTAACAATGCCGCCGTTTAAGCCAGTGCCATCCTCACCCAAAAGAGCCAAATCTATACGGTCAATCTTGCGCTTGATCTCAGGGCAACTGGGGCATAGGCTATAGTCAGGATGTGACTCTTCAGGCATCAGAATCAAAGCTCCCTTAACGGACCATCAAGAACTAAACCCTGCTCAACGTTAGGAACAGCTTCAGATTCAGGCTGACCAAAAAGCTTTGCCAACTCATCAGTTAGCGTATTAATATCAATTCGACAGACGGTCTCGCAGATTAAGCGATCGCGAAATTCAGTCTCTCTAATGTATTGCCAAGCCGCCGTACGCTGAACCTTAATAACAGCGTAATCTTGCTCCCGCTGTCGCTGAATAATTTTTCCATGCAAACTTCTTTTATGAGGCATAAACAACACCCTAACAAAATTATGAACAATGACAGAAACCACTGCAAACCGTTCACGCTCCAGCTAAGGAGGCGAGGAAAACTAAACGCTTGCTTGCAAGAGGCTAACTTGAATAATTACACTAATTAGTACTTGCCTTTAAGCAATTGCATAAAGAATATTGAGCAAAATTCCAGGGTTTTTTCGGGTAACCTTCCTTCAATTGAATGGTAGAATTACCGAAAATAAATAGTGGTGTGCTAAGGCTCTGGGCACCTAAGGAGAAAGAGAAATGCAAACTCTATTGACAACTATATTGTATCTGCGAGAGCTTTTCAGCCCACATTTTTTAACGGAAATAAAAAAAAAGGAAAGAGGTGGTTTGGTTTGTTTATGGCCGTTTCCTTTGGACTAAGATTACTGTAACGCCGATGATGGCAATGAAGATAAAGAGACCTACAATTGCCGGGATGAAGTATTGGTCAGCAATACCTTGCATTGGCGGTTGCGGTGGTTGCGGTGTTGATGAGGCTTGGTCAACGGCAAAAGAGGTCATTCCTTGTGATGGGAAATACGATTCACTGCCTGCAAAAGAAGCGTACACTGTGTATTGTCCATCAATGTCGGGTTTCCAGTTAAACGTGAAGAAACCGTCACTCGTTGTAGTTGTGCCGATTTGGCGGTAGTTTCCGTTAGCATCGACTACGCTTAGTGTCACTGGTACGCCGGTAGTGTTGGTTGGGCGCGGCAGCTGCATGTAGACGTATTGCATCCATTCAATCATGCTGTCATCAGAGACTGCGGGAACACCATTTGGAAAACGAGGAGCAATGTTGCTTTGAGTAGTGCCAGCCGAGATGTCAGTAACAGATCCGCGAATTATTACAGAATTTCCTAAAGTGACACTGTCGCTGGGGGCTGTTACGCTGACAGCTGTTGGTCCTTTACCTATTGAATAGATTTGGTTGTCGTACTCGTTGAATGCCGCGATGATATTGTCGCCGATAATTGGTTTTCCGGAGCCTCCGGGTCCTGCCAGATTAAGTTTCCAGATGACTTGTCCAGTTGTAGCGTTTAAGCAAACTGTGTATGCACCCTGAGGTCTTGGAATTAGTGGATTGAATTCAGACGGAGTAATAACGATCATTCCGTTAGTTATCATGCAGATATCAGAAGGGAAGTTTGTATTTCTTAATTCTGTGCCATATGGATCTGCGTTAGCATAAGTCCAAAGCGTTTTGCCTGTAGTAATGTCATAACAATACAAGATACCGCCGTAGTGGATCGCATACAGACGACCATAAGCAATCGCACTGTTAATGCCCCAGACTGCACCGATAGTAGTGTATTGATCCATGTAATACTGAGATTCGGTTGTCCAGAGTTCATTTCCTGTGTCCAGACTATAACCAACCCATTGTCTTGTCTCTTTTAGGAAGACACAAAACGTCCTAGATTGAGCATCTTGGGGCCCGAACTGAGCAGTGATGGTAATGTTTCCAGCCGGCAATGGTTCAGTTTTATTCCAAAGAAGTTGACCTCGTGTTTGCGGGTTTAAGCTTACAGCCCAAGCATAGAATTGATCAGTAGGAGTAGTTTGCAGCGTTACCTGGTTAATCACAGATGCACCACGGGAGTATCCATAAACTAAGTCATCAGGGAAGGCGGTAACTACACTGCCAGGCAACCCTTTTGGAATTGTCACGTTCCACGAATAACCCGAAATTCCAATTGGTGTTTCAGGCGTGACGGCACAAACCGCTTGAGCGTCGACTGTCTTCCCCCAAGGTCGCCATTGATTCCACAGCCATGTTCCGTAAGCACCAGCACGTAATGCAGGTATAGCGCTTGAATTCCATAATGCCATCCAACCATTGGCTTGATTTACCACTAAAACTAGCATTTCACCGCTAGGTCCAGTCATCATAGTTCCTGAAGGGACATTTGACATTGTGTACATCCAGTCGCCAGTCATAGCATTATACGCACACCAAGGTCCACTTGCGCCCATCATCGAAAATGTTCCGTTCCTTGCCCATATGTAGCTAAAAGTTCCATGCTGATTTTCGGTACTAAAATCAAAAAGTTGACCGCGATTCATCCAAACTCCAGGTTGTGTCCAAAGCAATTGGCCTGTTCGTAAGTCTGCCGCACAAAGTGTTTTCGCTGCACTTGCATAGCTGCTGGGATATTGGTTGTAGTATAGAATGCCGTTGATTATAATGGAGCCTGCAAACTGGTATTCGTAGGCTTCGCCAACATCATAACCACTATAGTTGAGCGGCGCTCCAACAAGGCCACCTGCTGATAGCTGTTTTGTCCAAAGAATATGCGCAGACCTCGGCGATTGATCATTGCCAGTAACGTAGAAGTTTTGAGCTGGTTGAGCATCCCAAGATACAAGCCAGTTGCCGCCAATTGAATACCAAGCTGATAGCTGACTGTTAATTGGCCTAGTCCAATATTCAGTCGGCAGTCCTGCAATGGGATAATCGGGTATTGGTTCCTCTTGAACTGCGAGAGAAACTACGGGACTGTCGCTTGCTTTGTAGAGTATGTTTGTTGCTTCAGGTTGCCCAAATATTGAAAACCCGCTATAGTTGTACCATTGTTCGGGAAAATGGGATTGCAGAGTGTAGTTGCCGGCTTGATCAGGGACAAAGAGTACACCGCTGCTACCTGCAGGATCCGTAGTGATGTCACTGATTTTAGTGGTTGTTCCATCAGGTTTTGTTATTGTTACACTTAGGTCTTTCCAGCCATATCCTGTTTGTATAGGGTCTGAAATTCCAACGTTTAGGATTTCTGCTTGACCGACGCCGATTGGATTACGTGACAGGCCTAAAAAGACATAGGTTTGTTTCGAACCGGTTGTTGTTGCTGCGTTAACTTGCGGAAAAGCACTGACTGCGATTGAAGCACTGAGTAAAACAAGCAAAGTGATTGCAAAGATACTATTTTTTTTGGTAACTATTTTTTTCATTTTTTCCACCATTTTTTAGTTTTTGCTTGAAATACAATTTATTGATATTCCAGCATGCTCTATTCTTCTGCGAAGTTTATTTAACATTTTCGTATAATTACAATTGTTATGCGAAAATGTCACACAAAATCAAGTTTTTCTTTAAGATAGATGCTATTTTCTGTTGCAAAGATTTATACGACGCTAAAGCAAAGGCATTATGGTTCAGAATGACGATCGACGAAACAGATATCGCTTTGATAAGAGCTCTACAAATGGATGCTCGCCTAAATCTGACGGAATATGCGAAAGAACTAGGTATCACAAAAAACGCCGTAAGTACACGAGTTAAAAAGCTGAAAGACAAAAGCATAATTACAGGATCAATAATTCAAGTTGATTTAACACGGTTTGGCTATCATTGCATTGCAAATCTGGGCATCAAAGCGATACCTTCACGAGTTTCTGAAGTCCTCGAGTACCTCAAAGAAGTGCCTGGCGCAGATCTTTTTGCAGGAACGATAGGAACCTACAACATCTTTGTTTGGGTTTTCTTAAGAAATGTTTCTGAAATGCAAGTTGTAAAAGAGAAAATTAGAAGACACCCAGCGGTTCTTCAAGTAAAAGGAAGCATCTGGATCGACCCTGAAGAGGCGCTAGCGAGACCGGAAAATATATCACTTAAAAAACTGGTGAGGCCTTAGTTTTGGACAAAATAGACCGACAAATAATAAACTGTTTACTAAAAAACGCGCAGCAACCATTTAGCAATATAGCGGAAAGTCTCGGCATCGGGACAGATACCGTTATTAGAAGATACAATGCGCTGAAAAAAGAAGGGATAATCCAGCGAGCTTCAATAACCATAGATCTAAAAAGATGCGGTTTCAAGCAATCCGTATTATTTTTCATAAAACTTTGCCCTGACACCGACGCGAAGGAATTTTTTGAAAAAATTAGTCATGTCCAAAATGTCATTGTTGCTACTCACACAATGGGCGACTTTGATTTGCTAGTTCAAGCGATATGTACAGATATCGAGGACTTCAATAGTATCGTTAAAACTGTCCAAAATCTTAGAGAAATAGAGTATTTTGATATTTGTATAGCACCACTGCAAATTACAAATTTTCCATCGTACGCATATTATTCAAAAGCTTTCGACCAAACGGTGACAGATAACGACCATAGGGCGCACGAGACCGATTCTGGGACGACGACTTAGGGGTAATTAAAGTTATTTTTGTCTTGAGACTTCTCGTCTACTTGCATTGGCGCCCTTAGGGCTAAGAATGAAGCGGCCAAAGCATTCTTTGCAATAACCGGTTTTGTTTTGGTAGGATATTTTTCGGCCGCATTTGCCTTTGCAGGTTTTTGGCACTATGAACCTCCTGATTTCAATTTAGGTATGTATTGTAGGGTTACGCTTAGGCGTCGTTTGCTGTTGCTTTTGGTGAGTTCTGAGTTGATTCTTGTGTCTTCGCTTCCAGCTGTGCCATGTCCAACACGTTTTACACGCCAGTTCCCCATGTTGCCTCGGACAAGCTGAGGATTTGAAGTAACTAGATAGAAGGGTAGGTTGATTTGGGAAGTGTAGAGTTCAGCGATGAAGCTTAGGAGCCGTTTGCCTAAGCCTATGCCTTGATAATCTGGCAAGACAACAAGTCGGCTAACACGATAATAATTCGCCTTCATCCTAACATGGGCAACAGCGATAAACGCAACCGGCTTATCCCCAAGCTTAGCGATATAACACCGTACACCGGCGCCAAGCCGCTCAGTATTCAGATAATGATGCTCCCTAAACATCTTCCACATGGATAAACCACACTTACAGATAAATAACTCGAGGGGCGGATGAGATCGTTTTTTTTTACACTCACAACTTTAGTTCCAAAACCAGTCAGAGAATCCTCGAGGGTACCGGTATAATCAACAAAGGTGTTGTTGTCTACGTCATAGATCCAGTCGGGTTCAAGCCAATCTAAAACATCAAAGTGGCAAGTAACAGCGATAAACTGCTTCCCCACCTTATGCTTCAAGGCACGTTTAATCGCCAGTGAACCTACCTGGGCAACAGTCCGATCCACAGTCGACGTATACTCATCAAAAACCACCAAAGACTGAGGCAACAACAAAGCATGAGCGATATCAACCCTCATCTTCTGACCCTGACTCAACACCCCATAACTCTTAAGCCAACAAGGCGGCTCACTAAAACCGCTACTGCCCAAAGCGGCGCCAATCTCGAGGACAGATACCCCCTCGGGGAAATCATTCAGAAAACACTTACATCTATATCGTTCTCGCATATCTGCAAAGTAAGCTTCAGGCCAAAGTTGCTTGGCAATGCTGGTTTTTCCACTGCCACTGCTCCCAACAACCACGCCGATCTGCCATTGAATTTTCTCGATGGGGATGCTGCCTCGAATCCGTTTTTCAAGCTTAACGTCTTTTAAGTCATAGGTGCCTTTGACAGCTTCTTCACGAAAAGTGCCACCGGAAGTCCAGGTGTGGGTAAAGTCGAAGTCCATTAGAGATTCAACACTCTCACTTTCCAGCCTTCAGCTGTAAATTTTTCAAAAGCAGCTTTTTGCGTCGACTCATCAAAATTCTTGCTTTCTCGCCCAGAAATTATCAACTCGTAACTCTCAGGAATCATGCTCATGCCCTCCCGAGGTCCACCTAGATCTTCAGGAATCTTCTCCCCAACCGCATCCAGCAAACCCTTCAACTCATTACGCTGACCGGATTCGATAATCCGCCGCCACTCCGCCTCCTCATCCTTACGATTGTGCTTCCCCTTCAACTCATTAGTAATAAGCCTAAGACGACGCCTCTGCACATCCGACAAATCAGCCATACGATACACAGGCGCCCAAAACTCCCCATGCGCTATGCAAACAGAAACCCTCTGTTCACCATCCGCGTAAACTCCAGCCTTATCTGCCAAAATAGGGTCTGTCCAGCCAAACTCCTGCAAACTCTTCCATAACTCTTCTTTCTGCTTATTCGTCATGCGATTAGGGTTCTGGCCATCTGACTTTAACAACCGAATATCTTCCAGAATGGGTTTCATAAAATCAGGTACCCTCAACGTTGTCTTATTCTCGCTCACGCTACAACCTCCATCTGTTTAAGCTGCAACTGCAATTCTTTCTGACGTTTCTTAGCTCTTTTTTTCTCATGACTTCCCAAAACAATCAACTCCATAACTATCAACGAACATACCCCTCAGAATCCTGACCTTTCCCAAGAGGCACAGGGCTACCCAAATCGCCAAGCTTACCCAAAACATCGTTGAGCTTAGTTAGAGCTCCAAACATAGCCTCGTTTAAACGTTCAAGCTGCAAAAGCCTACTATTGGTATACTTTAATGCTTCAGTGTTGCGTTTGACCTCTCAAATGCATGCTGAGACCTTTCAGTGTCAGCAAAACCTTTGGCTATGGCTTGCTCAAACCTGTTTACGCTCATGGGCTTTGTGACCTTGCGTTCCTTGCGAACAAGGGCTTCCTCTTTCTGATACACCCGCTCAACCATACCATAAAGGTCAACTTTGGTTATGCATTGAACACCATCCAGTCTGATGCCATGGTAGTCTTTGTTGCACTCAAAAGTTAAGATCTCCAAATCATTAAGTTGGAAGCCTAAACGGTCGTTGACTAGGTCAAACCAACGGTTAAGCGCCAACAGACATGCGTCATGGCTCATGCCTCCAACGTCACAGGCGAGGTAACCGCTGATTTTGCGGCGCTCCGACCCAAAACAAACATGAATCTTCACTCCCCCAACAAACTCATCCATCTCCCAATGCTTAACATCTTGACAGACAAAACTGCGCAAGCTAATGTTGTGCACTGAGAGCGGCACGAACCGCACCCCGTAGGTGATTTTGTTGCAGTATGCTCCAGGGTAAGGCTGAATGATCAGGCCTTTTTGCAGCAATTTGGAGCAGAAAAAGCGAACGGTGGAATACTGACCTGGTGTTGGCTTGCGTGGAGCATGGATCTTTCGGGCTATCTCACATGGTTTAAGCTCAACTTCTGAAGCATCGATAATCTGATATGTTAGTGCTTCTATGCCTCTGGGTTTTAAGGGGTGCCAACTGTTGCAACACCTGTTGGTAGGGGTGTTGGCGGTGTTATCAGATGCTTCAACCAAAAAACGCAGCTCCTAAAGTTGCTCCGCTTTTAATTTCTCTATGAGTTCTAGAGTGGGCTTCTTGTATCGGGGACTCAAATTAGATAGCTTCTCTAAATCATACTTTTTCAGCAACCCTTTAGCAGCATTCTTCTCCTCGTCAGAATAACATGAGTTGCTGTAGCTGCTATACAAGTTAGGCGCCCACCGAACCAGTAGCTCTGCAATTTCAAGCAACGTCTTTTTTGCAGGAGCACCCAGCGACTGCTCCTCTAAAGCAGCCTGCTCAAGCAAAGGCTCAAGAATATTCCGAGGACCCATACGAAAATAACCCAAACTAGGAACCTCCCGAATTATCTTCCGAGGGCAAAACTTCAAGCTCGATTAGCCGGCGAGGAATCTCGCTCTGTCGGGAACTGTAGAAAGGCAAGCTCTGCAGCGAATCTTTGCTCATCAAATTTACGACCACCTCGCCAACTGTTGACTGCTGACCATTGGGCAGTTTCATCAAGACCTCGCTGAGAAATTCCTTCTCGATTGTGCTAAGACCCCAAACGACCGCTTCAATCTTGCTTTTTATCCAATGAAACAGCAGCCGGTACTCCTGGTTAATGTTCTCAGTATCGACCAGTTTGCCATGAAGTTTCTTTTTGAGGATTATATGGGGAGGCTTAACTGCGACGCCTAGTTGCTTCTTGACACCCTGCACTTCAGCGTCAATGATGAACTCTAAAGTATCATCCTGGCCTTCAAGGGTGGTCCAGCGAATGTTCTTTATCCCGTAGCTTTTTAGCAGAATCTCAATTTCCGCTTTAGTCCGTTCATAAGGAACGGTCGTATCCATGTAGGGCGGATTGCGATTTAGAACAAAACTAACTTTATTGCTCATCTGTAGTCTCTCCTCTCGTTACTTGGATTTACTGAGTAGAACACTAGCGGTCCTCCTGTTCTATGTGAAGCAGGGCACGCTTGGTAATTTCCTCAAGCTCATGGAAATCTGCGTCGAAATTAAGCGCTAAGCCGGATAGGAAAACTTGAAGCATAACAGCGGAAGCTTCTATCTGCTTCTGGTTCAAGATAGCGACCTCCAAATGGAATGGTCGAAAAAAGAAAAAAGGTAGCCAATTATTTCTCTGTAAAACGAAGGCCGCACTCTGAACATAAATAGCGTTGTTTTATTTGTCCTGTCGGCGTTCGACGTTTTGAATGTTTCCAAACTTTGATTTGACCGCATTGAGGGCACTTTACACCCGGATGAAAGACAATGACTCCACGGCCAAAACACCTTAAGCATCTTACCTCTGTCAGTTCTACGCCCATAACTGTACCTTTGCCTTCGCATTCTGGACATTTGACTTCTTGACTCATGCTTATCATCTCCTAGCCAATTTGCATCTGAGAGAACAAAAAAAGGGAAGAAGGCTGCGGAGCTTAAGCAGATAGTGTGGCGATGAGAAATCCCTAAGTCGCCAACTCGGCCACCTTCAAATCCCAGCGGCCTCACCACAACACTCTAGGTCCTATCTATATAGGGTCTGAATGTGATTTTTAAGAGTCTATTTTTTTCGAACATTTTCTTACTTCCGTTTCTTAAAGATTTTTGTTTCGTTAAATTCGCAGACGTATTCAAATTCTGCTTCTATTAATTTTTGAGCGTCTAGAACTGTTTTAGCGGTTGCTGAGTGGAATTGGTCGCTTTCAAAGCTGATGAGCTGAGTGTAGAGTAGAGTGTTTTGAATGTTTCTGTGACCGAACATTTTCATGACGTGAAGGATGTCTTTGGTTGTAGGGTATTCCATGGTTGCTTTACAATGTCTTAGGGTGTGAAAGTGGATTTTCAGTATTCTATCGTTTTTTAGTTTGCTAGCTACTTTTTTTCGTTGGTTCCTAAAGGTTCGTGAGAAATGTCTGTGGGAGCATTCAAATGGTTTGGGTTTGTTTTGTAGTAGGTTGTTTAGCATCATGATGAGTCGCAGGGTTATTCTGAGTTGGCGTGGGTCGCTTCCTTTTTCTTGAGTAATGTTGACGATTTTATTTTCGAAGTCAAAGTCGGTCCATTGGAACATGAAAGCTTCTCCGCAACGCATGCCTGTTTCTTTGAGTAGCTGAAGAAATACTGCGGTTTTTCTGTTGCATCCGGCGATTAAGTTGTTTAGTTCCTTTTTAGTTGGTATGAAGGGTAGCTTTTTTACGGCTTGGTAAATTGGTTTTTTCCAAGTTACTCCTTGAGCTACATTGTGGGCATAGGGGACTGGTGCCGGCAGAGTCATCTTGTGACTCTGGCTTACAAAATTTTGACCCGGTTTTTGGTGCCAAATATGCCTTGGGGAGAAGATGCGTTTGATGTAAACTCAGCCATTCCCTCCCACCTACCCACAACATTATGACTTGATAGATTCCAAACCAGAGTTTCCAAGTGTATTGCATAGTTTGTTGAATGCCTGCAATGCTTTCTCCTGCTTTTTCGGGTCAGAAATAGCTAAAATATCCTGAATTGCAGTTTTCAAGTTAGTTTCTGTTGCCGCTGGATTAAGCGGTCTGGCATAGTCTTGAAGGTCTTGAACTATCTTGTTAATGTAAAAACGTGGTTTTCAAACGAATTAAGGCTCTCAATCAGGCCTTCTTTTGATTCACCCTGAGGCATATCATCCGCTTCTTGCCTCGCCAAAAACAAATCGCTAACGATAGCCTGCAGTGGATTACGGATATCATGCCCAACCATACCTGCAGTAGCACCAATAGCCGCTAAGCGCTCCGCATCCTTAAGTTGTTTACTTCGTTTTTCAACGAGCTTTTCCAAATCTGACTTGGATGAAGTTGTAGCTTTACAATTAGCAGTCATCTGATTGAAGGCATGGGATAACTCGCCGACTTCGTCTCTACTGGTTTCTTTTAACTCAAAGTCTAAATTGCCTGCACCGATGGAGCTGTGCCTTTCTGCAGGTTAGATATTGAATTAAGAGTGCGTCTAAATGTCTGGATATAAATCACTGCAATAAAAAAGGTAAAATCCAGAAGTTATTAGTTAATATTACTGAGTTGAGGCCTAATCTTTTTATGGTTAACTGGCAAGAAGAAAACAAGTTAACAGTTACTCACTTAGAAGATTATGAAAAAAGCCGTCGTATATGCCAACATAACAACACCAAAAGACAATTTTGTTTCAATTAAAGTAACTTTGAAAGAAATTAAATAACGATTTTCCGATTTGCTTGAATTTGTGACTGTTATGTTACAATAACAAGGACTTATATGGTAGCTAACTAGATTCAATTTAGGTATTATTTTGTTTGCATTTCAAATACTAATTCCAACAGACCCCAGCTTTTGGTGGCTACTAATAGTTCTTCTCATAATCGCATTGATTGCAATAGTTGTCATCGGCTTTTTGTTCGCGTTCCCAATTGCAGCACTTGCGGCGATATTGGTTTTCTTCTTGACAGGTAGTTTGCTATGGTCAGGCATTACTTTCTTGGTAGTTGCATTGATTTCTGTGGCAGTAGGCGACCTTTTGCACATGACACGACGTCATCGCCATCACGAAGTCGTGCATGAAGAAGTACACGAAGATTAGTCTCTGAAAGCGAATGATTAAGGTCTGCAGATGTTAAAACGAACAAGTCAAACTTGAGATGATAAAAATGGGATTTGTAAGCTTCCTCGGCGGCATACTACTTTGGCATATTGGCAGTCATAATAGTCTTCTTGGGCATTATCGTGATGTTAGGTTTTGTCGAGTTCATTCCAACAGGCTATGATATTCCTTTGGGAATAATCATAATAATCGTGGCAATCTTCGCGCTCGCCTACGGCTGGTAATATCAATCGGCAAAACCTAAAGGAACATTAAATGTTCACAACCAATGAAGATTACATCGTTGAATTATGAAAGACGAAAACTAGGAGGTGAAATGCAACATGTCTTCAACTTCTGTTTCAACCATAGCTTACTATTTGGCGCTTATAGGTGGTATTCTGATGGTTCTTTTGGGATTGCTAAGTATCTTTGGATCTTTCGGTCGTTTCTATTTTGGCTGGGGCTTTGGCTTTGCTTATGGCGGAATCGTTACTTTAATCATGGGAGTAATTGCAGTTATCGGTGCGAGAAGTGCAAGTACTCTTGTTTGGGCCATCATATTGATAATTGTTGGACTTATTGGCGGCGGAATAGGCGGGTTGTTAGTTCTTCTCGGCGGAATATTTGGTCTGATTACTACGCTATCAAAAAAAGCATAACACAATCAGTTTACACTACCCCTTTTCAATTTTTTTGGACGCTTTAATTTTTTAAATTAATAATCATTTTTGGAGGTGAATTGGAAAAATGACAAGAAAATACAGTGAGGCGGTCCAGGAATCAGTGGAAAAGGCAATGCACAAAATGAAGCAGGGTCAACTAAAAAGTGGCGGAAGCAGAAAAACACTGAAAAGTAAGAAGAGGCAGTTGCAATTGGACTTTCTGAAGCTCGAAAAAAGGGAGCCAGGTTCCACCAAAGAAAGAATAGCCCCTTCATTTTTTTACCGTTAGCTAGATGATTATCGACTCGGATTAAATATTTTCCTGGAGAAAAAACTGATGGTAAAAAGTCTAAAAAGTCGCAAATAGAAGTCAAATTATATTTATGATGCTTAACCTTACTTAGATTGATTGGTGTTTAGCTTTGTTTCCAGGGTCTTCTCACTCGGGCATTATCACAAAAAGCGCAACACATGCGAGACGTAACATACATTTTCACTTGGGGATAACCACATAATGCTTTGTTTTTTGAATCGAATTTATCTCCGCCTGGAAGGGTAATTAAATCGGTTTTTTCAGCTTTTTTCAGTTCATCTTTTTTTTGGGATCAATGCCGCCCTCTTTGTTTAGTTCGTTTGGATCAAACAGCATTGTTTTCCCAATATATTTGCAGTTATAACAATTAGTCCCCACAATTTTCTCGTTTTCCAATTTTGTTTGGCTTGTCATAAAATAGTCCCCAAATCAAGCCATCGTTTTTTTGACTTTCTTTTTTACTTGACCAACTTTTTCCTGAATTTCGCCTTCCACCAGTTCTATCTTGCCATCAAGTTCTTCCCCTGTATCGCCTGTTAGCTTGCCAGCGCCTTCCCTTATTTTGCCTTTAACTTTCTTAGCCTTACCTTTCAATTCATCATTATCTATCATAAAACTTCACACAAATTATCTTGTGAAGGAGTTCATATGCATATGTTGTCGTGCATACGCAATCACAAGAGCTTAACAAGAGGGCAAGTAATTGTTTTTTCTGATGCATTATGACTGAATCAGATTTTCCTTATTCAAAAAAACCCAATAAACCAAAAAGAGGAACCCCGCCGCCACCAGCACCTTCTCCTGACTTGCCTCCAGGTCATCCACCAAACACTCCACCCGTCAAAACAAAACCGACTGAAAAGCGTTCAAACCAAAAAAGCCTAAAACGCCAGATAGAGGCAAAAGTTAATTTGGGATTTGCGCAATATTTGTCTCTTTATGTGCATTCTATATTTTAAGTGCGGTATTCTAAAAAAAGGCATGGTTTGCATTCAATTATTGTTTATAATAGCTCTGGTTGAACTAATATAATCAGATAAGCCATATTTTAACCTCCAGCTAAAAAGCGAATGAATGTTCTTCCTTTGCCGAATTTTTAGTCATTTCGTCAAAGACAGCAAGGTATTTTCCAGCTACCAACGGCCATATGAATTTTCTGCTGTAATTATATGCATTCTGTTCCATAGATCTTCGGAGGGATTTATTTTCAACTATTTCTGTTACTTTTTCCGCTATAGAAGCTGAATCGTTAAAATTGCATAATAAACCTCGACCTTCAGCTAAGGCTTCTTTTGCATGAAGGTAAGGTGTAGAAACCACCGCTTTTCCTGCAGCTAAAGCGTAAGATAATGTACCACTGCTTACTTGATTAGGTGAAGGATAAGGTGTAATGTACACGTCTGTTGCCTGAAGGTAATTGCAGAGTTCAGGTTTTGAGAGAAATCGGTTGTGGAATTTTACGTGCTCACTGACTCCGAGGTTTTTTGCCATTTTCAAGAGTCCTTTTCTGTAGTTTTCTCCTTCAGCTCTCTTGACTTTAGGATGCGTTACTCCGATTATGTTATAAACAATTCTGGATTCTCTTTTAATAATCTCTGGAAGAGCTTGAATAACATGTTCGATACCTTTCCCTTTGCTTAGCAACCCAAAAGTGGACAAAACAACTTTGTTTTTTAACCCCAAAACAGGCTTAACTTTTGCGCTTGACACCATTGGCAAATCAGGACATCCATGGGGAATCACCTTTACTTTTTTTGAGGAAACACCGTATTGTTTAACCAATGCACGTGTGGTTTCATTTAACACTATTAGATTTGTGCTTTGTTCAACAACTCTGTTAAAGACTTCTTTTGTTTTATTCTCAAAGTTAGGAAGCACCGTATGAAGCGTCGTTGCCACAGGCCGTTTTAATTTATCTAAAAATGCGCAAATGTATTCTCCGGAGTCTCCGCCAAAAATGCCAAATTCATGTTGAATATTTACAACATTGACTGAGGAATGATTGAGGAAATCAGCCATCAAAACGTAGTCTTCAACGAAGTCGCGACCAATCGTGTACCCAGAACTCTCATCAGCAGATTTTAAGAGCCGACCGCCATCAATAGAAATAATCCTTTGAGCCTTCAGAGTCTTTAGTTGATTAATCGAATTGACTAGGTCAGATGTGAAGGTTGCAATACCGCATTTTTTTGGCGGAAAAGTGCTTACATAAGAGACCTCTTTAACACTAGTCATAGTGCGAGTTCTCAGATCATATTTTTCCAAAAAAATCACATTAAATATTTAGATTAGGCAGTCTTTAAGCTCATGTGACTGTGTGGCATCAATCACTAAAGGTTTTAATAATTCAATAAAAAGGCATCAATGCGAGCTGGTTTATTTCTCAAATTTCTCTTTAGAGGTTAATTTATTTGATTTTCTATTCTCAAAAAGAGTCAGTTTTAACTTCACCTAAGTGTTATAGTCTACAACAATTACAACCTTAGACGAAAACTTATTATCGGTTAGTTTAAACGCAACAGGCATTGTGCCATCACCAAAAGCCTCTTGCCGGCCCCAGGGTAATAGAAGATATTTTCAGCCACAATTCATCTATAAGATCATATTTTAGGAGCATTTGAATAAGCTGACTGCTGCCATAAACTTGCAAATCAAGTCCATCTTGCTTTTTTAGCTTTTTGATTTCCTCCACAACATCACCCACAACGAACACCGAGTTTTCCCACTCACTCGTTGTCAGGGCTTAGAAATGACATACTTTGTTGCTTCATTGATACCCGACCAATCAGCAGCATGCTGCGACCAATATAACACAAAAATTTCAAAGGTTCGTCTCCCTATCAACAGATTGAAAGGATGCTTCATCTGTTCACTCATGACTTGCCAAGTAAATCATCAAAATAGGCAAATGCCCACCGCCGAATTTAAAATCGCCCGAGGTATCTTCCTCGGGGCCGCCTGGTGCCTGTATAACACTGTCAAGAGTTACAAATAATACAGCGGTAATTTTCCTCAAAATTCTCCTTAATTTGCTCCTAACCAAACTTGCTTTCAAAGAAGTAAGAAAGAGGAGAATTGCTGCGAAGCAATTTAAGCGAAATTATAACGATGAAAATTTAGGCCGCCATTGTGGACGCCTACGCTAATATGAGAAAGCTCACTATGATAGTTGACGACAGTTTTTTCTGTTGATAAATATTGTTCATTTGCATTTTCTCCCTTCGTCTTTCTTTAGCTTGCACGGCATGGGCGCTTTCAATAAAGCAATAATGTGCGGTTAAATATATGCAGTTATTACGTAACCTGATATATTCGTGCACTGGTTTGAAATATGTTTGATAGTTATGTTTTTTGTTTTGCGCCTACCAGATTATTTTCAAGACCAGATTCAATTATATACAAACTGCAAATTCAAAATTGCCCTTAAATGGAAACCGTCTTTGACAGAAACGTATTTTTTAAAATCTATTTTCTTTCTCGGTGGAATTTTTTGAATAAAAGTTTGAAATAATTGATTTGCTGATAATAAAAAAAGAATTTTTGCCTATTTACGCTTTCTATAGGCAACAAGTCCCAGCGCTGTGATTCCTAATGCAACCACTACACCTATAGTGACGTATTCAATTGGGAAAGCATTGTTTTGAGTGCCTGGTGTTGTTTCGTCTTTTGTTGATTGCTCTATTTCAGCGATTGTCCAAGTTGAGAAGTGGTCTGTATTGCATACCAAATATCCGTGGTCCATGTAGCTTTCAACTGCTTCCCATTGTGCTGTTGTCTGGTTCCAGTATATCCAGCTCAATCTTGAAGCGTTAATTTCTTGGTTCATGCTTTGGCTGAGTTCAGTCTGGTTTATGTATAGTCTTATTTGTGCTTGGAGTTCTAAAGTGGCATCTGGTTCTATGCCTAAGTAGAAGTTTAGGCATCTTTCGTTGACCATAGCTCCGTTAAGTGGCGATTTTGTCAGGTTCATAACGAGTGTCATGGTCTGGTTTGGGTTTACAGATAGACCGAAAATTTTAGGTGTTACTTCTTCGCCAGCTGTGAAAGTTACTGTGCAGTTGCGGGTGCAGTTCATTATTATGGTTATATTTCGGTATTGGAACATTGTTTGTTCTTGTGCTATGACTTGTTCGGTTTGATTTTTGGGTGTAACGTTTGTTTGATTGTATTGTTTTACGTCATTAGATATGTTGGGTGCTAATGTAGTGGCGTTGGTGCCTTGATTAGAATCTGAGTCAGTATTTGGTGTTGAAGTGCTGTTGGTACTTTTGTTTGCTGTATCGATTTGGTCTTCTTGGCTTGACCCGTTTCCGTTGCTGGCCGTTGTCGTGGATAAGGGGGCTATGAATACAAAGATTAATAGGATAATTAGGAATGCGCTGAGTTTGTTTAGGTTGATTTTTGTGTTTTTCATTGGTTCATCATTAAAAAGCGTATATTACGATGTGCGACTTAAGGGACACTGTGAAACAAGCGTTTCAAGTCTGAAAAGAGGCGTTTTCTTCATGGAGAATGATCCTTAACAATATTCATAGGTTCGAAATGTCAATGCCTTGGTAGGTTATGTGCATAAAACTTATTTTGCAATCAGTTGACTTTATTGTGAACCGCCCATGAGGCAGCATAGCTGGCGTTTAGGAGTAATAGTGATTATTGTTTTGGTAGCCTTGCTACTGGTTTACTCTGCTGCGGTTCAATCCACCGTTAGCATTTCCTCAACCAATCTAAGCGTTTACCGAGACGGCTTAGTGCATGTTGAGCAAAAACTGGCGATAGGTGAGCTTTCTCCTCAAGCGTCAGTGACTTTGGTTTCGGATAAAGTAGAAAACTTGGTTGTTGTCGATAAAGACCAATTGACAGTTGATTACGAGTTTAGTGATAAGAATTTGGTTATTTACTCCTTGGGCGCCACTCAAGTTGAGGTTACCTACGATGTAAATACCCTTACGAGTAAAGAAAACGAGGTATGGACCCTGCTCCTTGATACTCCATACAGTTTGGATGTGTGTTTTCCAATTAATTCAACCATCGTCTACTTGAGCGGTACGCCAAATAAAATAGATACAACCACTCCACTTTCTTTGTCCTTAGGCTCTGGTCAATGGGAAATTGGCTATATTTTACAGTTGATTTCAGGAGATGAAAATAACCTAAGCCCTACTGATTTTTCTCAAGGTTCAGGAATGATTCCAATAACTTATCTGATTGCGCTCATTGTTGTCTTGATAGTAACTATCGTTTTTGGCTTTTTAGTCTTTAAGAGGAAACGTAGACCTAATATTAAGAAGGCATTGAATGCAAATCCGCAGCTAATGAAAGAGGATAGGGCTGTGCTTGAGTTCTTAGCTGAAAAAGACGGCAAGGTCTTTGAAGCTGAAATTCGAGAACGGTTTCCAGATATGCCACGGACTAGTCTTTGGCGGTTGATTAAGCGTCTTGAGAAACTTGAGATTGTTGAAGTAAAAAAGATTGGTCTCGAGAACCAAGTTATACTCAAAAAGTAAGGAAAAAAGGTTTTTTAGTTGTTGCCGCTTTGACCGCAGTTTCCGTTGTCGCTGTATCCACTATTGCCGCTATTATTGGTGCTGTTGTCTCCTGTTGTACCACCACCACCTGCACCATTATCTGAGCCATTCCCCCATTTCGATTTGACGGATTAGGTCCTTGTTGGCTGTTGATTTCTTTGTTTAGTGTTTGTTCCATCTGTTGTACCATCTGGTCGATGGTTAGGCATTCTTGTATGGCGTTTTTAATGTCTGATTGTGATTGGGCACTCTGTATCCTATTTTGCAGTGCTTGCATGAATTGACTCTCGCTTTGGTACCCAAGAGAATGAATGGCTCCGGTGAAGTCTATGCCGTTTTGGTTTCCATATCTGAATCTTTCTTGAATTCTTTGTTGAGTTCTTTCACAGTATCCGCTGAGTCTCCATATGTTTGATTCTTCGGCTTGAGTTTTTAGGTATTGATAGATTTGGGTTATATTTTCTCTTGCTTTAAGATAGAGGGTTTGAGCTTCAGCGTATTTACCCTCTTGGAGTGCTGCTTTAGCTTGAAGTAAGGTGTTGTTGGCAGCTTCAATTTGGGTGAAAGTCTTTTGGGTTGCATTCGATAATAGGAGATTTTGGAAGGTATTTAACCGCTGGAGTTCTCGGTTTATGGCATCCATTAAGCCTTGATTATTTATTGAAAGGGTGTTTTCCAGCCCAACTGTTTTCAAAATCCCTTGAAAAGAACTGTAAACGTCTCTGAAAATTGCTAAGGCATTTAGGGCGGAATCAGCGGCAATATCATAGTTTGATTTTACCAAAGCCTCTTTAGCAGTTATTAGTTGGTTTAATCCATCATTTTCATATAATGTTACGTTGCCTTCGAATTGTTGAGTAAGACTGGCATTTTGTATTTTTGCTGTCGCGTTTTCATCTGCATAAACTTCTGCAATGAGGTTTTGGATTTGGTTTCCAGCTTGTTCAGCTAATTTGACCAAGTCTTCTTCGACAGTTATGTTCACTTGACCGTTGACTAAGAGAATTGCAGGTAACATTGAGGACATAAGAAGAAACAGCATAGAGAGCGCAATGGCTTTGCTTTTGGTCATTTTAATCACTATGATTGTATGGTGCATCCGATAGTTAAGGAATATTTTGAAACGAGCGTTTCATCCTTAGGCATTATTCAAAAAATGAAAAAGGGAGATAATTTGGGGTGATAACTATGCGTGGTTTCTTTAGAATCCACTGCCGTCTGGGACGCCATCACCTGAGTTAGGTGCTGGTCCCATTCCAATGGTATCCTGGTTTTGTCGATTAGGCTGGTCAAATCCACTACCGTCTGGGATGCAATCACCAGAATTAGGTGCGGGTCCTACAGCGTTGTTTGCTGATGCGATTCCGCAAGCCATGCTTGCAAAAAGTAAAACCAATATAGCTATTCCAATTTTTTTCATGTTTATTCCTCCATTTTTGAACATGAGAACCATTTGAGGGTGTTTGATTTAAGGGACATTATGGAACAAGCGTTTCAAAAGACGAAGCTTGATAGCTACTATTAATCGGTGAGAATCTCTGTAATTGGCCAGCATGGTCTCAAAAATAGTGGCGTGTAGCCGCTTCAAAATTTGTTTTGCGTGTAAAGTGTTAGATTAACTTTAGCCCAGAATCAGCAATTACAATTTTGTTTGAGTGCTTGCTACTTTTTATGAACAGGATATAGTTCATATAAATCTTTAGTCATCAATAAAGTGGTGATTTAATGAAAATAATTAATGTCAATCAAGTAGATATGCGCGAAGTATCAATGGATCCTTTGTTTTTTGGTGGAAAAGTGACTATTCAATCTATCCTCGAAGAAGCTCATAAAGGTGATAAAGTTCAGGTTATTATGGTTAATTTTGCCCCTGGAGCTCGCAACAAGCTTCATACTCATATAACTGAGCAAATTTTAATCGTTACCGAAGGAAAAGGAATTGTAGCTACGAAAAATGAGGAGAATATAGTGACCCCAGGCATGATTGCTTATATCTCTCCTAATGAAGAGCATTGGCATGGCGCAACAAACGACTCAACTTTCTCTCATTTATCAATACTGGGTGAGCCTCACAAATTCAAAAAATAGAAACGCCAAAATACTTTTAGTAGCCACCTTTTAGGTTCTACAATTATAAGCGGATAGTCTTTCAAAGCTATCTTCTTTTGATAGACAATTAAGTGTTAGATTGTCAATAAAATAGAAGTAATATTTTACAAAATAAAGGTCAGAATAAAGAAAAGTAAGGTAATTGCTTAAAGTGTGTGAGCTATTACCAAACGCCAATCTGTATTATAGATGCCAATAGTTGTCCAGTAAGCTTCCTTGTTAACTAGAGGTCTTGAAGGTGCAAGGTCATCAAAGTAACTATACTTGCCATAGCCTGATTGCGTATCAACAACTTGATGAATGAATGTTTGCAATTCAGTATAACCCTGATATTCTTCATCGGTGAAAATGTTTTTGCCTTGTTCGATACCCGCATCGTAAATTAGTGTACCGTTGCTTTGTAGTGCGTAGATTGTATAAATGCCCTGTACTGTATCTTCAACGATCGGGTGAATAAGTTCGTAAGGTAAGAAGACGATGCTGAGAGAACCAATAAATTGTCCACCGGTATTGAAAACTGGCGCAACCATAACTATGCCGGGGAAACCTTCTACCAGATGGATCAGGTTACTCACTGCAGGGCGCATTGTTTTGTGCATTTCAATGTTTTGCTCTTGGTTCTTTATGTCCTGGCCGATAATATTACTGTAATTGCTAGGTTCGACAGCAAGTAAAATGTCATTTTTATCTGCTGTAGCTGCATTAACGATAACATTTGACTGTTGAGTGTAAAGGTCATTCAATATGTTTTCGGCTGCAGTTCCAGTTAAACCGGTGACTGATAGTTTTTGGCATGTTTCTGAAAGTAGGTCATCTAGATTTTGGAGTTCTAAATTTATGCTTGATGCATCGTGAATTAAAATTGTAGCCATCAACTCTTTTTCACTTTGACCGGTCAGGGAGAGATTGGTGCTCCATTGATAGGCATTAAATGTCAACGAAAAAATCATAATCACCGTTATAATTACAAATAATAATTTTATCTTGGCCATCCTGCATCGCTAAGTCGTATAGAGCATTCTGGTTTTAAGGTTATGTGTTAAAAAATTATGAACGTATTGCAAAATTAAAAGAATAATTGTAGGTGAGCGAAAAATGAAAACAAGTTAATTTTGTCCGATCATTACCTGCCGCATTTTGCGAAATCTTCTTTGAATCTCTTGATTCCGCAGTCAGTTAGTGGATGATTCCACATCTTTGCTAAAACATCGGCTGGTATTGTTGCAATGTGTGCTCCTGCTTTTGCTGCCTCTAACACATGAATCGGATGCCTAATACTTGCAACAATAATTTTTGTTTTAAATCCATAGTTCTTGTAAATTTGCATGATATCTCGAATTAAATTCATACCATCTTCGGATATATCATCGAGGCGTCCAATAAATGGCGATACATAGCTTACACCCGCCTTTGCTGCAATTAGCGCTTGACTTGCACTGAACACAAGTGTTACATTAGTTTTGATTCCTTTTCCTTCGAGTATCTTTGCAGCTTTAATTCCTTCTTGATTAAAGGCAATTTTCACTACGATATTCTTTGCCCATTTTGAATATGCTTCTCCTTCGCTAACAATCTCATCGCATGTGTCTGCATTTCCTTCAACAGAAATAGGTCCCTTTATTATCTCTGCAATCGCAGCAATAATTTGTTGTTGACTTTTTCCGCCTTCTTTTGCAATAAGTGTTGGATTAGTTGTAACTCCATCAACTACCCCGAGTGCAGCTGCTTTTTTTATCTGTTCAACGTTTGCAGTATCTAAAAAGAATTCCATATTTTCCATCTCAAATAATTTAACATTCGATTAGTCAATTAAAACTTGTCCCATTCATTTCTTACAATTCTTTTTTGTAGTTCTCTCTAACGAATTTTGCTATTCCTTCGGAGTCAAGCCCGTATTTTTTCATAAGTTCAAGAGGTTCTCCTGATTCGCAGAAGGTATTTTTTATCCCATGGCGCTTTAATGTGCATGGGGTCGATTTTCCTGATTCGCTTAAAACTTCTGCGATTGCACCTCCGAGGCCACCTGTTATTTGGTGGTCTTCAACACTAATTATCAGACCAGTTTTTTTCGCCCAAAATCTAATCGAGTCCTCGTCAATTGGCTTAATTGTATGACAATCAATTACTGCACACGAGATTCCTTCTGATTCAAGTTTTTCTGCTGCAATTATTGATTCATATACTTGTGGTCCGCATGCAAAAATTGCAACGTCTTTTCCGTCTCGATAAATATTTGCCTTTCCAATAGAAAATGGTGTTAAATGTGTGGTAAATGCTGGCATTTTCTCTCGGCAGGATCTAATATAAACTGGACTTTTTGTTTTAACTGCTTCAATTGTTGCTTTTCTTGCCTCTTCAACGTCTGCGGGAACAATGATTATCATATTCGGAAGAACTCGAGTAATTGCAATGTCTTCTAGTGCTTGATGAGATGCCCCATCCGGACCAACAGTGACTCCGGTATGTGAACCGTGTAATTTTACTGGCACATTGTTATAACAAATTGAAACGCGAACCTGATCCCAATTTCTTCCGGGTGAGAAAGCCCCATAAGCTGAGATGAAAACTGTTTTTCCTACAGAGGCAATTCCTGCAGCTGTTCCTGCTAAATTCTGCTCAGATACCCCAACTTGAACAAATCGATCTGGATATTTTTCAGCAAACCAATGCGTTCTGGTGCTTTCAGAAACATCGGCTGTCATCACCCATAAGTTTGGATTTTCAGCTCCAATCTCAACTAATGCCTTCCCAAATCCGTCTCGACTTGGTTTTTTATTCTGAGGTGTATCAATATTATCTATAAGCCCCATTTGAGGATTTATTTTCGATGAATTTACCATATTAACACCATAAAATAATTTCAGAAAGCCTGAGATTTTGTTATGTTTTCTCCTTTTCTTCATCACGATAGAACTTTCGCTCTTCTTCAAGATCTTCTAAGGCGGTTGTTGTTTCTTTGTCACCCGGCGATTTTCCGTGCCACTCGGTAATAAATTCCATAAAGGAGATGTCCTTTCCAGGAACGGTATGTGCAATTATCATTGTGGGTTTATCGATTATCGTTTTCGCTTCGTTGCAGGCTGAAATTATTTGTTGGATATTATGGCCATCAATATTTATAACGTACCATCCAAATGCCCTGTATTTTTCTTCAAGTGGTTCGAGTGGAAGAACATCTTCAGTAAATCCATCGATTTGAATGTTATTGCGATCCATAATCGCGACTAGATTTCCTAGTTTAAATTTAGATGCTAAAAGTGCGGCTTCCCATATTTGGCCTTCATTATGTTCGCCATCTGAACAAATACAGTAAACTCGCCAATTCTTTTTTTCTCGTTTTCCAACAAGTGCCATTCCAGTTGCAATTGAGAGACCCTGGCCAAGAGGACCTGAGCTATTCTCTATTCCAGGTAATGTTTCTCTATGAGGGTGACCTTGTAATCTTGAACCTAGTTTTCTAAGTGTCATTAACTCTTCTTTTGGGAAATACCCTGCCTCTGCAAGAGTGGCATATAATCCTGGACATACGTGACCGTTTGATAAAATGCATCTATCCCGACCTTCCCAATTCGGATTTTTAGGATCGTGTGTTAAAATATTAAAGTAAAGAGCGGTAAAAACGTCGGCTAAACCCATTGAACCTGCAGGGTGACCTGATTTTGCCTCATGAAGCATCTTTACAATACTTTGTCTAATATTGTTTGATAATAAGTAAAGTTTCTTTATGTCGTTAATCTTTGTTGCTCCAGCTTCAACGGATGGGCTTATCTCAAGAAGCGTTTGCTTTGGAGGTTCAGTATTTAATTTTGGAATATTTGCATCTGTAGTCATTTTCTCACACCGACAACTTTGCGATTTATTTCTACCTCGAATTCCTGACTCATAGATTGTCTGAACTGCTTCCGGAATATTTTTAGCCTTAAAAATTGCACTTGAAGCTGCAAGAATATTGGCTCCCGCTTCACTTGCTCTCTCGGAAGTCTCTGGATTTATTCCACCATCAACTTCAATTTCAAGTTCTGGAAATTTTGCTCGAAGAGCGTGGACTTTGGATTCAACTTCAGGAATGTACTTTTGTCCACAAAAACCAGGGTTAACTGTCATAAATAGTACTTTCTTAACTTCTTTGTCATTAATATAAGGATAAAGTTTTTCGAGAGGGGTGGGTGGATTAATGGCTAAGCCTATTTTTCCATCAGGGGCACAAGCTTTCTTTATTTTGTTCCAATCAGAGATAGCCTCAACATGTACTAAATGCATATGTTTTCCAGGGACTTTTAAAATCCAATTTTCAGGATCTTTTACCATCCAATGGAATTCGTAGGAGATCCCCGATGGAAGATCAGTTAAACCTTCAAGACCCACTGTCTTGTTTGGGACAAAAACATTATCCATAATGTCAACATGAACAGCGGTTACACTTGGTTTAACTTTTTCAATTTGTGCTATCAATTCCTCTCGGTTTTTCACCAAGATTGCTGGTATTACTTCAACTTCCATCTGAACCAACTATCAAATCTATTTGGTAATATTTGTCGATTTAAGTCGCTAACTTAGTTTTTAAGTCTGTCTCGACAGACTTCTCGGAATATATAAACCTTATCACTTCCCTACTACAAAATGTACGCTTCCAAGTTTTCTAGCCTGCACAAACAAAAGGTTGATTCAATAATATCAGCGTCATTAAGTTTTTCAATTTTTATGATCGAAGGTCTGTTTTATAGCTATGAGGGTTTCTTTTATGACCTTTTGTATTAATGAAAGAAAAAAATGTTTTTACTTCATTATAAGAAGTCTTTCAGTTGTTTTTTTATACTTACTACTGCTGCAGGACTTTGCACACTATCACTAACAACAATTTCTTTTGCCCCCGCAGCGCGAATCCTATCAAACGCACAACCTACTAGTAACCCATGAACAGAAGCACAAACGATTCTTTTGGCCCCACCTTTTTTACACACCTGGGCGGCTTTAACCATTGTCTCTCCGCTAATAATCATATCATCAATCAAAATTACATCTCGGCCAGCAATATCTGCATCAAGTTTTTCGGATGTAATTTGCCTAAACGCAAGCGGTCCATGGATATATTCACCAAGGGTTTTTTCCATACTAACGCCCCCCAGTTTTTCTACGAAATGAGCGGCGCCTTGATCTGGTGCTATAAAAACTGGGTTTGATATTCGCGGCTTAACATAATCAAATAAGTCTGAAACAATCGATCGATTCTCAATATTTAAGCCAGCAATATTTTTTGTGGTTTCGCCTGATTCTAAAAAGTGGCAATTAAAAGTAATGAGTTCGTCTAAGCCAGCACTGGACAACAATTTAATAATCATTGTCGCGGAATCTGTTTCTCCCGGTCTAGAAATCGTATCCTGTCTCGAATATGGAAGATATGGAATAATTGCCGTTACTTTTGCTGCAATTGGTTTTACTGCGCTTAAAATTTGGAAAAACTGTAAAAGGCGTGAATCTTGGTCTGGGTAGCACCTGTGTAAGATTGCGACATGCTTTCCTTCTAATTTTTCAATCTCGGGAATGTAAATGTAATTTTCGCAGTCATGAAATTTTTTTATCTCGATGTTTGATTCCGCGAGATCAGAACAATTTGGACCAACTAATAGAAATTTTTCCATACCGATACTTCACTGGAAAAGTATAAAAAGCCTACCTATTCGTTTGGAAAAAGTAGAAGGTTACATGATTTATATTCTTCAAGTATTGAGATCGTTAGTAACGCGTGTGACCTCAAAAGTATTATTAGAAGTATTGGTTCCGACAGCACACTAACGCTTTAAGAAGAGATAGGATTAGTTAGAAAAACAACACAAAACCCAATTAGGTCCAAACCACATTTTTGGCGCATTCATTTTTCCAAATCTCGTGGCAAGTACTGAAGAATAAATCTGAATACCTGATTTAACCTACAATTTTAAGTCTTTTTTTCTAGATTACATCTAAGTCAGTTAATTCAAAAAAATTATCACTTTGTTGTTGTGAGTTCACAGTCACACACAGTTAAGTCTACAAAAGGTTACTTAGAGATAGGAGTAAATTAATGGTTACAAAAAAAGGAAAAATCGGAAATGCCGCTGAAAAAACTGGAGAGGAAATAGGCAAAGACATTAAGAAAGGTGCAAAAGTAGCAAGTAATTTTGGTAAGGGTCTAAAAAAAGGACTAAATAAAAAATAGAAAAAATCACCTTTGAGAAATTATTATACGTTAGCATATTGGAGGTGATTTTATGGGTAATTTGTGGCTTGGAGCTTTGGTTGGTTTCGTTATAACGTTACTTCTTGGTTGGCTGTTTCCAGGGGTTGGACATTTGATAGGTGGATTAATAGGTGGATTTGTTGCGGGCATTATAGCTCGCGGCGGCATATTGAATGGTGCATTGGCAGGTTTTCTTGCGGGCATATTTGGCGGCATAATTATTACAATACTTGCAGTTGTTGGCCTCGCAGTTGTTGGAGGTGTCTCAGGCGGTTTACTTGGTGGTCTTTTCGGCGGTTTAGCTGGGCTAGCAGTTGGAGTTGTAGCGATTATTCTAGCTATCTTTGGAGCAATAGCATCAACGATAGGTGGATTAATTGGTGGATTAATCGCTAAATAGAAATCCACTATTATTTTTTTCTCTTTTAGACAAAATTAACTCAATAGCTATTACAATTAAAGCGTGAGTTGCAGTTATTCGTTAATCTTTTCTCCTTCTTCTATTTTTTGCTCCTTATAGCGTCTTTTTTCACTGATTCTATTCTATCGGCTCATCCCTGTTTTAACGTACGTCCTTCACCAGTTGCGTTAATTTCTCAATTAGCAGCTTTCAAATTAATAGACATCTCCAAAAGCCTCCGAATAATAAGTAGCGATGGTGGGGGGGTTTTTGGATTTTAATGGATTTGAAGTTTAAATATCGCTTAGTACTCTCTGTTATTGGAGAATATTCTTATGGGCAGTTTTTATGTGACTTTATCGGCTAATTGGGAAGATTTTGTAAAAGGTTTAGCTTACGACCATAACATTGACGTTAGTAAGGTTGTTGGGGGATTGTGCGACTGGGTTTTTTCTAGCCCCGAGTATAAAATGCAATTTGAAGTTTGGTTGGGGACGGTTTACCCGCTGAAAGGTCAAGCTGAAGATAGAGCAAGAGCTAAGGGGGAACAAACGAGTATTCGAGAAGAGGATTTGCAAAATGAAGCTGAGGAAGAAGCTCACGAGGATCGAGACTATAGTGAAGATAGAGAATTGAAATAGGTATTTGGTTGTCAACTGCCTAAAGCTTTAGGAATAACCAAAAATGGTTTTGTTATTTTTTCCTTTAAAACGATAATAAAAACTGCCCCAAAAAATAGAACATATTTTTTGGGTTTTAAGAAAGCTTTATTTTTAAAGGTTGTTTAAGAGCGACTTCATTAAAAAACGGGTGCTTTTTACAGATTTTAAAAGTTCAGCTGGTTCAATATGAAACAAAGAAAGACCAATAACGGCAAGAAAACTATTTAATTCTGTGAAGGCTTAAATTACTCAATAAGAATTATGTAACAAGCATTGAAGGTCTTTTTATGGTTAAGATTGTAGATAATATTTTTTCAAAGGGTTTCGAAGAAGTGCAGGAAAATGATACCCTTTCGTCTAGTTTATCGCATTTCAAAGAAGGGAAGCCTCCTGTTTTAGCAGTCTTCGATAGTAAAGGCAATTATAAAGGGATAATTTCCCGAAAATCTGTTAGGCAGTCCAGTTTTGATGCATCTGGAACCAAAGTAAAAACTTTGACGCGCCCAGCTCCCGCGGTTACCCTGAAGGATACTCTTAGCAAAGTTGCTAAGTTAATGATCGAGAGCGAAACCAGACAACTTCCTGTTTATAGCGAAGAGAAACTCTTAGGTTTTGTAACAGATGAAGAGGTTATCCATGGTGCTATAATGGATCAATGGGGTAACACTCACGTCGAAGAAATAATGACCAAAGAGCCTTTCACCATAGAAGAAGACCAATCGCTAGGGGCAGTGCTAAGTCTTATAAGAAGTGAGGGAATCTCTCACGTTCCCATTGTCAAAGAAGGAAAACTTGTAGGGATGGTGAGCCTTTCTGATATTATTAAGAATGTTTTTCAGCCTAGACATGTGCAAAGGTTCGGTGAAAGAGTAGGGGAGAAAGTTCCTGTTTTAAGTATTCCTGCGAAGGGCTTAATGGTCCAGCCCGCGATCACTGTTTTGCCTGAAACCAAATTGCGAGATGCGGAAGAACAACTACACAAATTCAACATTTCATCTTTAGTGATCGTCAGCAAAGGAAGACCGGTCGGAATTATAACTAAACGGGACTTTCTTGAACCTTTAGCTCAAATGGAAAAACCAGTGGAAAGACTAACAATACAGTTTTCAGTTAAAGATGTAGAGATTGATGAAGTTCAACGAAGCGCAGTTATAGACGATTTTGACTCTTTCACCCACAGATACGGAGAAACCCTGGAGGCTGGAACCCTATTTGTTTACATGAAGACCCACGGCACAAACTTCAAGGGCGATCAGCTAATTCACTGCCGTTTGCAATTTAGAACAAATAAGGGATCATTTTTCAGTTCAGGTGAAGGTTATGGTGTGGAACAGACGTTTAGAGTAGCTTTGGATAGGCTTGAGGGGCAAATCGTAAAAAGCACCGAATTAGCCAATGATCAAGAATTTCTAAAAGGCTATTTGAGGCGAAGATTTCCTTCGATATAACGGACATAAAATTGGTAAATTGATAAAAACTGGTGATACTTTGCTGACGTCGAACTAAACTCTACCTAAATGACCTGAAGAAATCGGGTCATTTCCGCTACAATTTAGGCTTCGTCGGGCGATGAATAATAACCAAATCCTCATCGTTTCTATTTGTGAAAGACAAAGTAGCTGTATTTTTCAGATATATGTTTCATGCAATCCTGAGTTTTTATATCTATTGGCACTTTCAGATGTACTTGATAGCCATTTGAGAGCAAACCTGCAGAGTTAGGTGGCATAAGAGCCAAATATGTTCCATCGTAAATTGTGCATTTCTCAAAAATCTCTTTCAGGAGGTTTACTGCTTCTTCTCGTTTCAGAGTAACACCGAGGTAAAAATTCAGTTGAGGCGTGTAAAAACATTTGGGTTAAAACTAGATTGATCATTGAACTATGTCTGGATGTTTTCGGAAGCGACAACACGTCTTAATATAATATGCATGATATGTTAACTTAGCCTAATCGATTAGAAGTGTTTGTTGTGACTATTTATCCGAAATGTGGTAAAATAATTTCTTCTCCTGATAGAAAATTAGAAAACGCTTTGTTTTGTTTGTCAGCTTTTACATGCTTAAATTGCAACATTACCTTCAATGTTGAAGGTTAATTGGCTGCCTTAGATTTAATACTTAATTATTTTTTTTTGTAAGCGAGAATGATTATTGTAATATTTTTGTTTTGTGACAAAATTAATTTTAATTACAATTTTCTAAAATTGTCTAATTATTTACACTTTGAATAGGAACTCCTTTGAAAAATGGGCACTGTAAAAAGTCTTAAGGCACAGTAGGTGTTTGGCAATCCAAACTTGTTTTAGCAGTTTATTTTCCGATCGCAGCTTTAAGCTGTTTTGCTTAATACGGCAAATAATGCTGAGGAATTTAAATTAAAATTATGCGATTATCAAGCAGCTTTAAAAACACAAAAAGATAGTAACATTATGCCAAATTCAGATGTATTCCTACATACCCATCATATCTCTGATATCGTGGCACTTAGAATTTATTCAGATACAAAACCCCTAAACATGAAAATTGCAAATCTACAGAAAGGTTTAATCCTCTTGCAGAATGGGATTGAGGTCATAGGAGAAGGAGCGGGATTTGGAGTCCCTATACTAAAATGTGCTAATGAAACTTTTTTCTCAGGCACAGCGTATCTTGAAGTTCATAAAAGGGCGAGTCAATTAATTATTCGTAAGACATTCTTCATGGATTATTTATTGCGGGATAAATTTAGAAATGTCAAACTTGAAAACATTGAATTGCGCAGAAAAATTGATTTCATTTCTTCATTATATCAAAATCATAAACATTTTGCTCAACTTACTCTTTTCATAAAACGGTTTGTGTCCATGTTTGGGGTTGAATCTATTTTTAGTAAAACAACCTCAAGGGGTAAAGTAATCGTGACTTATACTTTAGATAAGAACAAAATTCTGGTAAACTTGAATTTTAATCAGCTTGACCAGAATAACCTTCAAAAAGTTTTTGTATTAAACGAGCAAGGCGCACATTTTTTTAGTGAATACTCGGATTCTAGAGGGCTCAAATTAATTAATGAAGAAATCGGTGTTTGGGAACCTGTGAAGGCAGAATCAGCGAAAATCATAGATAAGCAAAGTAGGCTTGGTTTTGGTCTAAAAACCATTGAAGGCACACATTTACGTCGTGGAAGGGAAGTTGCTAAAGGTTCTCTTGATTGGATTGGTTTGGATTATGAACTCAGCTCTAAAGACGAACAGTTTGAATATGAGATTGAAATTTTTGGGTGATTCTACGAAAAAAGTGACTTTAGTTTATCCTTATTTCCATCCCCGTGCTGACACTTCGATTTTCAGGTTTCCTCCATTAGGGTTGGGATATATTGCGGCTTATCTCAAACAAAATGATGTTTCTGTGGAAATTGTGGATTGTACTTTTTTCAAACAAGATGAAGCTCTAAAAAAAATTAGGCAGTCAAACCCTGATATTATTGGAATTCAGTCGATGTATTCGATGAGGAAGAAATCGGTAGAACTTGCTCAGCTTCTTAGAGATGATTGCGAATTACTTGTTGCAGGGGGAGCTCTTCCTACGACTCAACCCGAAGATTTTCTTGTTGACTTTGACATAGCTATCATAGGAGAAGGTGAGCAAACAATGCTGGAGATAATTCACCAATTTGAAAACGGCGGTAATCTGTCCCAGATAAAAGGTATAGCGTATAAAGATAAAACAACGGGAACAGTCAAGCGGACCGCTTCGCGGGGTTTAGTAGACAACTTGGACGATTTACCACCTCCTTCAAGAGAATTGTTTGAAAACTCTAGGTATCAAAAGTATTATTCGGGAAGGTTTGGCTACAAAACAACCGCCATAATGACGTCTAGAGGATGTCCGTTTTCATGTGATTTCTGTAGTAGACCAGTTTTTGGAAACGCGTTCAGAGCGCGATCAGCTGTAAAAGTTGTAGATGAGATCGAGGATGCAATTTCTTTTGGCTATAATAGAATTTGGTTTGCTGATGATTGTTTTACTTTGAATAGGGAGAAACTCCTTGAAGTTTGTAATGAGATTATTAGACGCAGATTGGCAATTGAGTGGGAATGCTTATCAAGAGTAGATACTTTGGATTTTTATATTGCTGAAAAAATGAGACAAGCTGGATGCGTAAGAATGTTTTTTGGGATCGAATCTGGAAACGATTCAATTCTAAAAATTATGAATAAGCAAATAACAACAAAGCAAGCGTACATGGCAACTCAAGTATGCAAAAAGAAAGGGATCAAAGCAGGAGCATTCTTTATCTTGGGATATCCTGGAGAAAATGCCAAAACAATTCTCGATACAGTAAAGTTTGCGTCTTCACTTCCACTAGATTATCTTTCTTTTACGCTCCCCTATCCAATTCCTGGAACACCTTTATTCGAAAGGCTAAGCGGCAAACTGGTTTCTGAAGAATGGGAAGAACCCAAGAATATTCAGATGATAAAACATAAACTCCTATTCGATTCACAAGTAAGTGAGCTTAAGATGAAGTTCGCAGTTGTAAAGGGGATGATCCAATTTTACACTAGAAAATACTTAGGCGAAAAGGGCTACGAATTAATAGGTAAGCCTTTTGAGGATATAACAGATACGATATATAACAAAATGAGGTAGCTAATCCCCATAGTTCTAAATTACCTCGCATAAAGCCTTAAAGCGAACCGGAATTACTCCAATTCTCGCGTGGAAATCAAAAATTTTCCGCGGTATTCCGTTATGATTCAACAATTTACACTCTGTTAGATAAATTAGAGGTGTAGATTGCGACACAATTCGTGCTCACATGCTATAAAAGTAGGTTCTACTATAATATGGGTTTGCGATAATTATAAATTCTCTAATTGCATTTTATCGTTTAGGTAGCTTATTTGTACCAAAAAATATTAGTTCCGATTAATGACTCAGAGTGCTCAAAACACGCTTTGCAAGAGGCTATTAAGATAGCAAAGGTTACAGGCGGATCAATCACAATAACTCATGTGTATGAAGAAGAACCAATATACGCTACCTCTAAAAGAGAGTTTTTTGATTTACTTAAAAAACAAGCTGAGACAATTTTAGCTGAAGGCCAAAAATTAGCTAAAGCGGAAGGATTCAAAGTTAAAACTCTGTTGCTTCCTGGCGATACTGTTGATCAAATAGTCAAAGAAGCTGATAAGAATAATTTTGACTTGATTGTTATTGGAGCTGGGGGATCTGGGAAGTTTTCGGAGTTTGTTTTGGGCAGTACAAGTCATGGCGTTATCAAAAAAACGCAGTTACCGGTTTTGGTTGTCAAATAATTTTTCTAAAAAATCTTTTTCTTTTATCGAGAAAGAGTTTTAGTGATAGCTTTATCACTTCTTGAAAAGTATTTTTCAGGTGTTTTGGTGACAACTATCTTAAATTAACTTTGGAATTTCATTAAACAAACATATTTCCAATTTCTTAGTTACAAATCCTTGGCAATTGCCTTCGCTGTTACCCTATTTTGATGTTTATGTTGTGGTTGAAGTATCCAAAGGGCATTTTGACTCGTTGCCCATATACTTGTTTTAGTAACTCAGTATTTTGGTTATTTTCATCCATTCTAAATTCATATTTTCCTGAAATAGATTTTATTTCGATTTCAAATTCGTGCCTATCATTTTCAGGGGTACCAATGTCTTTCAATTTTACTTTAATTTCGCTTATGGCGCTATTATTAATCTCAAAATTGCCTGGGGTTTCAGATAGTATTGCAGCAGGTTCCATAGTGAGGTATCTGCGTGAAAATGAATAAGAAGCCTGAATCTGTTCAGACCATTGGGCAAAAAAGCCTTTTCCTTCTGCCTTTGCTTGATTTTTTGCCTGCATAGCTGCATTCTTTATCATCTCTGAGGTCAATTGGGCAAATATGAATCGCTGGTTGGTTAAAACTCCTGAATAGCTATCATACCTGCCTAGTGATTTTGATTTTCTTAAAACTATGACTCCGACTACGGGTTCATTCTTAGATTGAGTGGGTGGGGGTGGAGGGATTGGTAGTACATTAGAAGATGAATTTGTTGGAGCGCTTATCTGTGAATCGGGTGGCGGTGGAACAAATGTAGCTGGTTTGGAATCTGGAGATTGAGGAGCGATAACATTTTGTGGTTGGTTATTTTGTGGATTTTGTGATATAATATTCTGGCGTGAACCGCAGTTTGTGCAAAAATTTCCAGTTGAACTTACCTCTTTCCCGCAGTTTTCACAATATGGCATTTTAATTCCCATCTCATAGAGTCCTAATTGTTTAAAAGTTTTTATGATTATGTGTTTTTTGTATATTTAATATTTTGAGAGCGCGCGGTTATTTGCTGGTAGCTTTTGGTTATGAAAAAAGCAATTGCATTGGTTAGAGTAATTTAATCTCGATTAATTTTTTTTCTGATGATATTTCTTAATGAGTGACTGCATATCACCACCAACATTGACATATTAACTTAAAGAACTAGTTGACTAAAAATGGAGGAAATCAATTGCAAAGGTATGTTGATTTTTATACTGATACCCACAAGGGGCAACGCTTAAGGTTCTCGATGATAAGCAAAGCAGCTGGAACTTTAAATCTAAATGACCCAAAGGGCATAACAAAGTTTGAAGACGAACTGAGTGCATTTCGAAAAAATATGTACCTTCACGCAAGCTTAGAAGAGAAATGTATCCATCCGTTACTTGCGAAAAGAATTCCTGGAGGTGCTGACAAACTAAATGATGACCATAGAATCATGCACACGAAATTTGATGACCTTGTAGCATGCTTTGGAGAATTAAAGATTAAGCCAGATGATTTTGACAAACGTGATGATAATCTTTTGGAATTTTACCGAGCTTGGTCTAGGTTCATATCGTTTTACTTTACTCACATTGATTATGAGGAAGAATATGCTATGCCCTCGTTATGGAAACTCTGCACAAACGATGAACTTGTGGAAGTTTTCAAAGAAATTATGGCAAGTTCGACACCTGAAGAAAGTATGGAAAACCTTGCGATGATGCTCCCCGCCATAACTCCGATGGAAAGAGTAGATATTCTCCAGCAGGGTCGAGCTGTTATGCCTCCAGAGTCATTCCAAGCTGCCCTCAAAATAGCTGAGGGTGTACTCACTCCCGAAGAGTTTACTTCGCTAAAAGGTGCGTTGAAACTCTGACTGCTCTTACCTGTGTATTCCGAGAGCTTTGATGCGCATCAAGAATTGGTGCAGATAGGATTCAAGATTTGAAAATTTCTTTCTATTTTTTATTAATTCTAAAACTGAGATAATACTGTAAGACCTAGCTTCAATTGCACGAAATGGAAAAATTTTAGTGAATTGACATTATAGTCTGGATGCAGCAAAATAGGAATGCAAAGAGCAAAATGATCTTAATTCGCTTTTAGAAAAGGTATTATAAATAAAACGAGCGTTTAACTGGTAATGAAAAAATCAAGGGCGCTTACATTTATTCTATTTTTTGCTTGTGCTTTTCTGGTTGCTTCTAATTTTGATACTGCATTTTGCTGGAGTAATGGTGGCTACTCATCAACCCCCGCTCAGCCTGTTTATGGGACTCATGATTGGATAGCTCAACATGCCCTGGATTGGCTGCCATCCCAAGAAAAACAGTACTTACAAGATAATCTTCAAGCGTACCTCTATGGAACCGAGCTTCCAGACAACAATCAAGCTCCAGACTACATAGGGGATACTTCAAAACATCACGTTTACTTCAGGTCAAACGGTTCACTTCAAGAAGATTTTGCAGCTGTTAGAGCGTCAGAGGAATATCAAATAGCGTTAAATTATCTAAACTCCGGGGACTACAGCAACGCAGCGAAGACTGCTGGGATTATGAGTCACTATATCGCGGATGTAGCGGTATTTGCTCATGTTATGGGTTCAGCTACGGATTGGGGTGCTGAAACAGGTAATTTCCATTCGAATTATGAATCATATGTTAACACTCGAACATCAGAGTACATTGACACTTACAATAGCTATCTATCTTATGACGGAACTTTAGTTAGTTTAACTGTTTATGATGCAACATTAAACGTTGCTAGGGATACCACATTTGATAATGGTGGCAGCTATAATTGTACCTGGATTAACCAAAACTATGACACCTCTAATCCTACTTATTGGAATAGAGCTGGAGAATCGCTTAACCTAGCTGTGAATACGTTAACAGATGTTTTACACACATTGTATATAAGTTCAAACGAACTAATCCCCGCTCCTTCTTTTACAGAAACACCGATAGCAACACATAATCCAACACCCACGTCTACTCAAACAGAATCACCTATTCCAACGGCACCTTCGACCATGCAACCTACAACTAAGCCTACTTTAGCTCCCACGTCAACACCTTCAGTGCCTGAAACTTCATTTTTGGTAGTGTTGTTGACATTAATTTTTGTGTCTTCATTAGTCGTTTTAACTAAAATTAGACTTGATAAAGACAAGTTACGAGGTAGTAATGAGATTAGGATTCAACAATGAACCTTTTGAACAATCTATTTTGAAGTATAAGCACTAGTAACTGAACTGAAAGGATTCTCGTTCTCTCTCCGGGCAGCATAATCTTTCATTTCTTCAATTGCTTTTTGAATACTTTTCTCAGGATACAAATTTCCTGAAGAAATAATGCGGGATAACAATTCAATTCTTTCATTTTCGGGATTGTACTTAATGTCTGAAAGTGTCATATCTTTATCCGTAACAAAAAGCTCTATAATACAATCCTTTGGCCGTTCTACAGGTACTCCTCTGACAAGTATCGCATAATAATCATGTTTCCCCCTTGAAAAGAGACTTCCTTCTGAATCAACACATGTCCAATTTAATGGTTCCAATAGCTTTTTCCTCAATGGTTTGGCTAGATTTGAGTTTACTTTCTTTAAGATATCTACAGTTGAATTATAATATAGTGCTTTTCGTTTAGGTTCTTGGAAAATGTCATACCGCTTTTTCAGGGGCAGAGCAAGCTTAAAGAAGAAAGATCTTCCGAAAACAAATTATGAATGTATTGGAATGCTAAAAGAAGGATGATAACTTGGGAATCTTTGCTACTCTATTTTCGAAGGTCTTTAAGGCTGAGCCTTTTAGATCAGAGGTTCTTGATGACCTTGCTGAGAGGTTAAAAGTAACCAAGATTTTGAGAAGGGAAAAAATAGATAGATACTATAAGGCCAGATTTTTGATGCAAGGTGGCTTGGCGTCATTTGACAGAGTTGTTTTTGATGCTAAGTATTTGGAAATTCTTCTTCCAGATGAATTAGAAGCCGTCACGGCTCATGAATTTACTCATCTAAATCAAAGACATGGACGAAAAAGATTTTGGCGATTGCCAATGCCTGCTTTAATAATTGCGGTAATCACAGTCTTTTTGACTTATTCAAGTTTTGGAAATTATCTATTAAGTATATTGATTGGGGGAGTGGTCACTTTTTGTTCTATGATAGTTTTGTTGTTTCTTAATGCTAAATGGCAACGTCAGCAGGAGATGGAATGCGACCTTAGTTCAGTTAAGATTGATAAAGGGGAGGCTATGATATCGGCACTTGTCAAAATAAGTAGTCTTCGAACGAAAAGTAGTTTGGATATTAAACTATCAAAAAGTTTACCCCAGTCTTATCCTACGTTTGAAGAAAGGATAAAAAAAAATACGGGATCAACTGGAAGACCCAAGGACTAAATAGTTTTGTAATTGGCTATTATTTGTTGAGCAAATGCGTTTGTACCTTTGGTTCTTTGTCTTCATAGCAACCACAACCGCACTATTTGCGTACTTCGAAAGCATCCTAACGCAGCGAAATGGTTATCCTTGGCCTCGTCAGTGCTCGCCATTATTACAGCGTCGACTTCGTTCATTCTGACTGGTTTGCAGTCATTCCTCCACTAAAGGTAAGTACTAGAAAAGTTAAACCTCCAAAAAAAAGCTACATCCCTTTTTTCCCGTGTCGAAAACATTTGACATTTGTCAAAAAATTACTCTCTCAAGCATTTTATTGTCTGATGTAGTTAAGATATTTTGTAAAGCTATCGTAAATTAGCTCAATTAATGGCGCAATTGTGTTTTTTGTTACAAATGCCTTATATACACCTTTTTTATACCACATATATGCCAAGGAGTGATATGGTATGTATGAACAAACCCCAACAAATGTAAAACCAACAATCAGACCATCAACAATAAAAAAAATAATTGCAATAGTAATAATTGCACTAATAGTAATTACAATCCCATTGGCAGCCACGCGATCAGTTCCTGCCGGTTACAAAGGAGTTCGTCTAAATTGGGGCGAAGCCGTCAATGTAGAAAATGAGGGGCTGCGCTGGGTAGTTCCAATTGCCCAAGACATTACACTGGTGAACATTCAAATCCAAAAAGCAGTAGCAACTGAATCAACAGCAAGCTCTGACCTACAAGAAGTAACCACAACTGTAGCAGTAAACTACCGCCTAAGATCAGACAGCGTATTGACTATTTACCGTGATTTACGAAATGATTACGAAACAAGAGTTATCACACCAAACATTCAAGAAGCTCTCAAAGCAGCAACAGCAAAGTATGTAGCCACAGAATTAATCACAGAACGTGAATCTGTCAAAGATTCATTCTTCAATATCTTAAAGAGCAAACTTTCAACCTATGGAATTGAAGTATTATCGGTTTCGGTGACGGAGTTCCAATTCTCGCCTTCCTTCACTCAAGCTATAGAAGCCAAAGTAACTGCCGAGCAAAATGCCTTAGCTGCAAAGAATAAACTTCAACAAATAGAATATGAAGCCCAACAGCAAGTTATTCAAGCCACTGCTAATGCAACTGCGTTAGTTACTATCGCCAATGCGAATGCTAATGCAACCGTTATTTCCGCTGATGCGACAGCGCAAGCCGTCCAGATAATACAAGAGCAATTAACCCCTGAATATATCCAGTACTTGTATGCAATAGGATGGGATGGAAAACTACCGCTATATTGGGTTAGCGATGCTAACGGAACAGCCCCCTACCTGTTGTTACAAGTTCCCGCGAACAACACAGTGGGGCCATGATCGTGCCGAAAAGAGAAATCAACATACTAAGCGCGAATGATAAATCCGTTATATTGGAGGGTACGGTAGGTGTAGACTACCGTCTTTCAATCCCCAAACAATTAAGGCGGATCATTAAACCCAAATCTCTGGTCAGGATAACTATTGAAATTCTGGATGCTGAAGGTCAGCAGTAAAGAAGAGTAAATAGACTTTTTTTTATTTTACCCGATTCACGGTATCGAGTTTAGCTATTCTGTTTTAGATGGTTTGATTCCAGTAGTAGACATGCTGATATCCTACGTGGCTAACTGGGTATGCTGGGTCCTCAAAGACAATGTCTAGGGCGGCGCCGTATCTTGCTAGCAGTAGACCCATTGTGATTGCGATTTGTTGTGTTTTCTCATCAGCGGGCCAGAATCCCCATATGGTGTCGTAGTGGTCGCGCATTCCCCAGCCGTAGTTGTGTGGAAGAACAAGCGCTACTTCGGGTGTGCTTAAATCTGCATATTCTCGGGTGTGTATATCTTTCCAGAAGCGCTCAAGTGCGAGGTAGTGTTCATCGATCATGGCTGCTGCGGTGTTACCGTTGTTGTCTTTTGCGTAGTTGAAAATCATTATGTATTTGGCGCCTGCCTTGTAGGCTGTCAGCATTTGGCTATAGATTTTATCACCAGTGTCAAGGAAGGGCACGTCATAGTATTTCCAGGTGATCATTGCTCCCCACTGCTTGTCTTGTAGTCTTGCGGCGCCTTTGACTTGGGCGATTTGCTGGGCTACACTTGCGTTCCAGCCGAGTTCAGCTAGCATAACGTCGTAGCCACCTAGGTAATCCCACCAGTATAATCCGTAGTCAGATGTAAAAGTCGGTATTTGAGCTGCGGTTAAGTTTTGCATGCCATAGTCTTTTGCTATTACTTCATTGACAAAAAAGTCTGCTTCTATATCGTAGTCTTGGGGTAGTGTGCCGTTGTCTACGCGATTTACCATTTTGAGATAGATATCGTATAATGCTTCAGCTGCTGAGTGGTCAATTCCGCTAAGGTGCCCGCGGAACCATTCGTACCATGCACCCCAACTTCCGTCTAGTTGGATACCTCCTGGTTCATCACTGTAGTAGACGCCGAGGAACTTATCACCCCACCGCTGGGCCCAGTTTGTTTTGATATCTGACATTGGCTGGTTCCAGAACCAAGTCGTGACGTCGTCTTCATGTGCATTTTTGATGCCTAGATTAACAATAATGCTCAATTTGTTGGCTACAGCGTAGTCGCAGATTTCCATCACGGCAGTTTCGTTTCTACTTAGATCGCTTCTGCCTGTATCCAAAACAAATAGGTTAGTGTAGTTTTTGGCCCGGTCAATTTGGGCTTTGGCTTCGGCGGTTGTGTTTCCGCAGAATGCTATGCCCACATATGGGTTGTTATCTATGTTGGTTTGGCTGCTGTCTCCGTAGAATTGTTGCAGTCCAAGAGCTGAAACCGCCAGAATTGCTATTAAGAAAGTCGGGATCAAGAATTTTTTGGGGCGACTTTGACCGCTCATCAATCAAGCCTGCCACTATATAATCAGATGGTATCACCCTTAAGTTTTTGCATAAAATACGAGTTATTTAATAAACTTGGGCCCTTGACGATTAGTTTGCTTCTGATTAACTTTTTAGGGAAAGGTTGCTTTAAGGTACTTATGGATACAGATTTTTTTGAGACCCAGTTAGCGGATTTGTTCAGTAAGCAAGTGTTTGATGAAAGTTTTGTTTTTCCAGACTATGAGGGGCTTAATTTAAAAAATATAATACCACAGATTGGGTCAGTCTTGGGGGGGAATTCTCTTATGCCCTCGACAATGGCTGGGGATTATTTTGCAGAGCTTGAAGGTATAAAAAAAGTTGTTTTGGTTGTTTTTGATGGATTAGGGTATAAACGCCTTATCCATCACATCAAAAACCATAATGGAACCTTTGCCGAGATAACGGAAAAAGGCAGTTTAAAACCCATGACTACAGTTTTTCCTTCAACTACCTCAACCGCTCTAAGTAGCGTCTTCACCGGTTTGTCGCCTGCGCAACACCAAATTATAGGCTACCATATGTTTAGCAAAAAGTATGGCTTAATTTTCAACACCTTAGATATGAAACCCATTTATGGTTACAGTGGAAGAGTAGAGTTAGTAAGCGACTTTGCCCATGAAATTAAGCCGTTACTGCCCATTTTAGATCGGAAAGGGATAAAATGCTCTGTTGTTACGAAGGGTGCTATTATTGGAAGTGTGCTTTCGCAGGTTACACATAGAGGATTGACACCTATACCTTACCTGTTGGGTTCAGATATGTGGACCCATACAGCTGAGACTTTGAAGCAACTTGGTCCATGCTTGTCAGTTGTTTACTATAGTGGTGTTGATACCCTTGCCCACAAATATGGACCATACACAAAGGAAACAACTTTTGAATTAACCTCAATCGAGCATGGTTTAGAAGACTTTATTGATGGGTTACCCAATGAAGCGAGGGAAGAAACCATGTTGGTGATAGTTGCAGATCATGGCCTGGCCTCTATCAATCAGTCAGTCTACCTAAAGGATACACCAGAGTTAATGCAGCATTTGATGTTGCCGCCGGTTGGAGATGGCAGAGCCGCCTATCTTTTTTGCAAGCCTGACGAAAGGGATGAATTTAGACGCTATTTTGAGAAGAATCTAGTCGATTTTAAACTATATTTAATTGATTCCTTGATTGAGAGGGGCGTTTTTGGGGTGCCAAAAAGTATTAGCCAATTAAAAGAGAAGTTAGGGGATTTTGCCGCGTTAAGTAACAGTGATAGGTTGCTTGATTACCCTTTTTTTGAAGAAGATAGGATACATCCGCAGTTAGGCGCGCATGGAGGCATGAGTGTTGAAGAAATGGTTGTACCTTTGCTTTCAATAAAGTTGGATAAACTCTGAGGCTTGATTTTTATTCGCCCATTAAGAGACCTAAATTTGATTATCCAATGGGCTTTTTCTGTTTTAGGCTCTTTCAATATATAAAACTAGTTGGAAAATTCACATTGAATGGCTCAATAATAGGAAGGTGTAGTTCTATTGAATTTTATAACTTTCGCGGTAGCCTGTGGTTTTAGGGTTTTTCTGAGTTTTAGAGGCTACTATAAACTTATTTTGATTAGATGGTTGTGCATTAAGTTTAATTATCTTTAATTGGATTAAAAATATTGAGAATTATGACTAAGTTTTTTACAAGACCAGAGGGATCTCTGGCGTATGATGACAGCGGTGGATCCGGCGAAACAGTAATTATGTTGCCCGGCATGGGTGCACTTCGAAGTGAGTATCGTTACCTATCCCCAGCTTTAATTAAGAAGGGGTATCGTGTGGTTACCGTGGATTTGCGTGGGCAAGGTGAATCAAGTGTTTCTTGGCCTGAATATGATGTTCCAGCCGTCGCTCAAGACATTTTAGGTCTTATTGAACATTTGAATGCTAGTCCAGCGCATATTGTGGCAACATCTTTTTCGCCTGCTCCAGCAGTTTGGGCGGCTGTTGAGCGTCCCGAAGCCGTAAAGTCTTTGGTTCTAATTAGTGCTTTCTTGCGGAATGCAGAATTGAGTTTAAGTAAAAAATTGTCAATGGATTTACTGTTGCATGGTCCATGGAAGGTTTCAGCTTGGCTTACCTACTACAAATCGCTCTATCCAACTCGAAAACCAGCAGATTTCGATGAATATTTAACTAATTTGGGAGATAACTTGAAGGAGAAAGGTCGATTTGAAGCAGCAATGGCTTTAGGTTCTTCGACTAAAGAGCATGTAGAGAAGCGCTTGAGCGAGGTTAAGGCGCCTACATTGGTTATAGTGGGAACAAAAGATCCCGATTGGCCTAATCCCACTGCAGAGGCACAATTCGTCGCGAATAAATTATCGGCTAAATTAGTAACCGTAGAAGGCGCAGGGCATTATCCTCAAACAGAAATGCCTGAGAAGGTAACTCCAGCTATTTTGGATTTTCTGGAGCGTCAACTTTCGGTTTAAAGTTCACTCTTCCATGTATTCTTTATTTTCACATGGATTTTTCTAAATCAACTAAGAGTTTTTTTGCCCATTCGCCTGAGGCTGTGATTTCTTCTGTTTTCGGGTGACCCCTCTTCATCAATATTCCCTTCCATCCACCGTAACACGCAAAATGATCTTCAAGAACTGTCTGACCTTTGCTTTCCAGAAGCACCCTTAGTTTTGCTAAAGCCAATTTATCGGTTCTTGGTGCCCCACCCCAAGTGATAAACAGAGCAAAAAATTTAGTGGTTTTAAAATTTAGGTTTTTGAGAAACCGCATAATGTCTTCGTTTGGAGTTCCAGCAAAAAGACCTGTTCCAACAAAAACCAAATCGTAACTCTCCAAATCTATAATCGACAAAGCGTTCTCTGAGGTTATTCTTATTGCATCACAACTTATTTGGGAAGCCATATAGTCTGCGACTTTTTTTGTGTTGCCACTCTTTGATGAGTAAATAATAATTGGCTTCATATTTGTCACAAGTTGTAAACTATAGATTTTTTATTTAAGGTTTCAAAAAGTAGATTTAAACAATTGAAAGAACAACAACAAGCCAAAATTTTTTTGTTGTTGTTCTGCCCATTCCCGCATTTAAGATGAGGTTACCGTTTAGGTTTTAGGCTGAGATTTTTGACTGTCAGCGCTTGGTTTAAAAATTAGCTGATAGTGATAAGGTCCTGCATCAATTTGTTCAGTGACAGTAAAGCCATTCTCTGCAAGAACCTGTTTGGCTTCATCTTCGGAGAGACGTTCTTGAAAGGGCGGTCCGAATTCCGTTTGGATCTTTTTCCAGTCTACATCAACAATTTGGGCCGTTGGTTTAGAAATACGTCTAACTTCTTGCAAGAAAGCATTCCTATCTGCTACTTCGTGGAGAACATTGGCGAATAGAACAAGGTCAACAGAGGCTTTCGGGATTCCTGTATTGCACACATCGCTCTTTACTATCTTAATGATGTTTTGGTTTACGTCGGATTTAGCAATGTTTTCTTTTAAGCCATCTAGCATTGCCTGATTGCTATCGACGGCGTATACAAGACCTTTTTCTCCTGTTTTCTGGGCCATTGGTATTGTGTAAAATCCCGGTCCTGAACCCAGGTCTGCAATGGTCATTCCCTGCTCTATCTTTTTTAGGATAGTTTGGGGATTATGCCATTGCTTTCTTTCTTCTGACATTAAGAACTTGACACGGTCAGCATGATAATGATTTTGATGTTCCATTGTTACTCCTCAAAGCTTTGTTGGGAACTATTCCATTATTGATTTACACTGGTTGAAGGATATCTCTTTTTTGATTTGTAGTTGTAGTGTAAATTTTATTTTTGGGGAGTTGAGCGTTTTTTTGGTCGCCAGGTTGAGGCGCTATAAATTGTGAACATCAACAGAACCACAAACAGTGCTGCTTTGATAATTGTGAAATCTGTAACTGCAGAGTAGAGCGCGAATGCTGCTGGAAACGCCCCGATATAGATGCTATAGAGTATTGCGGTTGGGAGTTTGTAGTTGTATTTGTAGTCTTTGAATAGGCGTCTACCAAAGAATAATGCTGCTAAGCGTCCCATCCCGTGGGTGCATTTTATACAGTTGTAGCATGGCCGCAAACATCCGAGAATGTTGAGTAATCCGTAAACTAAAATCAGCGTCGCCAAGAAGAACACAATCCCAATCGTTAAATCAAACATTATAAAAGCGATTGCGTCAAGAACGATCCACAGGAAAAGAGCGAGGTTACCGAATAGAACCAGATTTTCTGGGAAGAAGATTGGTCGACCATTTTTGGGTTCTGTCATGCCAGCGTATTGCAACGGATAGAATATAAGGGTTCTTTTCCGAGTGGGGTTTTAGGCTGATTCTCTTGTTTTACCTGTTTTCTTAACTTTAGACTTTGGTGATGTCCACGTTTACTTTTATGCCTTGCATTACACTTTGAGTTACAGTACAGTAGTTCTCGAAAATTCCAAGACACCTCGACACTCTGGCTTTGTCTTCTTCATTAACGCTTAGCTGAACCTTAACATCCATACTTGTAATTCTTAGGTAGCCTTCTTGGTTTTTTTCTTTGTTTGTTTCAATGGATGTTTGAAGGTCATTTACTTTTATTCTTGCTTTTTGAAGGCAAAACAGCAAGCTTGAGCTTAGACAATGACCAACCGCAACAGACAAAAGCATGGTTGGGCTCGGTCCAATGCCTTCTCCAATAGGCTTCGGTTCATCAACAACTAAGCTTGCTACACCTGCTTCTTCGAATTCGGCTTTGAATTTGTAGCCTTCAAGTAGTTTGAGAGTTGTTACTTCTGATTCGGACATTCTATTTTCCTCATTTTTGTTTTCGGGGTTAATTTGCCAGTTTTGGCTGTTTTTCCAATTTGGTGATAAGTGAAGCTTGTATTAAACCTTTGAATTCGATGAACAAACTAATAGATCTAAGCTATGAAATGCTGAATGTGTAATTTGTTATCTCCGTTTTTAATATTTAAGATCCGGTTTAGTAGGCAGAGCAGTTAGTCGGCGAAAAACAATAGTAACGGAGAAGTTCACTTTTTCGTTTAAGCCTCTTTAGTTGTAGTTTAGGTGAGACATCGAGTGATCAAACGTTCATCGTTTGATATGCCTTAAGTAAAGCAATAAAGAGGTGATTCCTATGGCGATGGCGACAATTAGCATTAGAAGCGGTACTGTTATTGAAATGCCGGGTAATTGAGGCGTTAGAGTGGGGGTTCCTAATGAAATCTTTACAACTCCATTGAGTGGGTAGTGGTCAACGTTGTTTTCATCTATAACATATGCATCGTTGTTGTTGTAGTCAGACCAATAATTGCCTGTTTCGCTGTTATTCCATGAGACTATGTCTGTTCCATTTCCTATAGCGTAGTATATGTTTGAGAGGTTGCCGAACAAAAAAGAGATTTGTACAACTGCATTTTGACTGTTGACAAAGTTGTTATGGTAGACTTGGTTGTTTGAGCCTATACCTATATTCTCCGAGTTGTTTGTTATGGCAAAATTGAAAAGTTTGACTCCGACATTGTTGCCTAAAATATTGTTATCATAAATTGCTGTGTTACTGCAACCTTCGCTGAACTGGACGCCATCGCCGTTGTTGCTGGTTATGTTATTTGTGTAGATTCGGTAGCTTCCAAACCACTTCAGGCAAACACCGCCTTTTTGTTCTTGGGTATTTTCTTGATGCCCGTTCATTGAAATGATGTTATTGGTTACAGAAACATCGTTACAAGAATCTATGAGTATTCCAAATAAACCGTTTTCGGTTATGCTGTTTTCGAAAATGTTGCTATTGGAAGTTGATACATAGATTCCGTATTGGGTGTTGTTTGAGATTTGATTATTTGAAATGGAGAGGTTTTTCCCGTCATATGTACTAATACCAATTGCATTATTCCATAGGATATTTCCCGTTATTACGCATCCAGTTGGCTGTGTGTCGCTACCAATAGTTTCTATTCTGATTCCACCAAGTGATCCATTGGTTATTGTGAAACCTGAAATTCTTACGTTATCCGCAGAAACCTGAATCACATAAGGTGGCGGATACTTTACGTTGTTTATGCCTACAAGGATTGTGTTGTTTGGGTTTTCGCCCATTAGGTATAATGGCTTATTGATGGTAATTGACTGATCAGAGTATACACCGCTTCGTACATAGATTGTTTGTCCAGAAAATGCATGGTCGACCGCTGTCTGAATGGATGAATAATCATCTGGAACAACTATTGAACCGATGGTTGAAGGGAATCTTAGGATAATTATTGAAGCGATAAGAAGTGTAATAACGGCAATTGCTGTTGTTATTTTCTTGCGATTGTTCACAGTATCTGAGATATACGAGGGTACAATAAATATCTGTTTTCTCAACTATTGAATCAAAAATTTTTTGCTTTCAATGCAAATTTAAAACAGGTAATTTTTTTGTTTTCGAATATGTAAAAATATATTACGAGTTTTTTTGTTATTTGTGTGTGGATGAGCTGGCGAATTAGGTTTGAATGGTCAAGATGAATCGAAAAAACTGGTACCGAAAATTGAAAACCTATTTGCTATTTTAAATTAGGGTTTGGCGTAAATTTAATAATTGTTCACACCAATCATTGTCTTGGTACAGTTAAGGTAAAAGTGTGGGAAATGAAAAAACTAATCTGGGTTCCTATTCTTTTCGGCATGCTTCTATGTTTGGTAGATCCGGTTTTCTTACTGTGCTGAGTGGAACTTTAAGCAGCGATTCCTCCATTGACACCCATTCATGGCCTATGTTCAAAAAGAACCTGTCACATCAAGGCTACACAACCTCTAGTGGACCCCAGACAAATCAAACGCTATGGACCTATCAGGTATCTGCACAAACCCTCTTAGGCCCAACCATAGTTAACGGGGTAGTGTATGTAGGCTCAAATAATGGTGATGTTGTCGCTGTAAATGCTTCCAACAGTGAACTCTTATGGCGTTATCAAAGCGGCGGTTCGGTTTACTCTTCACCTGCTATCGCAGACGGTAGGGCATACTTTGGTTCATGGGATACCTTTGTCCATGCAGTTAATGCTTCAAGTGGTCAGTTGCTTTGGCGTTTTCAAACGCAGAGTTATGTGCAGTCATCTCCTGCCGTAGAGGATGGTATTGTCTATATTGCTTCATATGACGCTAACGTTTATGCTTTGGATGCTGAAACTGGGTTGTTGATTTGGTCGTACAGTACTCAAGCTGGCGCCGTAGGTTCCTCGCCGGCAATCGTTAATGGTGTAGTCTATATTGGTGATAACGGTGGAAGGGTTCATGCTATTGATGCCCAAACGGGAGCGAAGATATGGGTAAGCACAATCGGTGACACCATCTATTCTTCGCCTACAGTAGTTGATGGCGTTGTTTACATAGGCGCAGATCAACTTGCAAACGGCGGGATCTATGCTCTTAGTGCATCAACTGGGCAGGTTCTGTGGAATTATACAACTGTTAGCTTTTGGGTATACTCATCGCCGGCGTTAGCTAATGGTGTAGTTTATGTTGGTTCTTATAATCCTCATGTCAATTTGATTGGAAAGCTCTATGCCCTAAATGCCTTGACGGGTAGCTTACTTTGGAGTTATGTGACTGGCGGTGAAGTTTACTCTTCCCCAGCCATTGCTAATGATATAGTCTACGTGTCGGGGGGCGATGGAAATATTACAGCTCTGAGAGCTTCTGATGGCTCAATGGTTTGGAACTGCCAAACACCAACCTCGATTTCTTCGTCGTCTCCAGCAGTGGTAGATGGCGTATTGTATGTAGGCTCAGATTATGGTGTCCTGTATGCCTTTGGCACTTCAACTACACCAATTAACACGCCCACACCCACATCTACCCCCACAAATATAACGCAAGCAACCCCCACGCCATCAACAGACCCTACAAAAACAATCAATCTGACCTTAAATGGAAACATAAGTCTCTCACAAATATCAAACCTTAACGTAACAACAAACCCCATCACAAACAAAACAACAATCTCATTTTCATTAACAGGCCAAAACGGAACCGTTGGCTTCTGTAACATGACCCTCCCCAAGAATGAAATCCCAAATACAACCAACCCAATAATCTACATTGACAATGAGCCAGCACAAAACCAAGGCTACACCCAAGACTCATCCAACTATTATGTTTGGTTTACCACACATTTCAGCACACATCAAATATCGATCGAATTTAGCAACGAAGCCCACAAGGATGGAGTAGAGGGTGCAATTAACGTTGTTCAGATACTTTATGGTGTGGCAGTTGCTTTTGTTATTGTGGTTGCAGTTTTGGTGGTGCTTAAATTGACGATAGCAACAAGAAAACCAAAGCTGTGTCTCAATTAAGGGTTAAGAAATCCCTGATCGCCCCTTGTTCTTAGGTAGAATAAGAAACGTAGGAGAACTAAAATATTCAAATCTAAGAGAAAAAGGATTGACTGCAAGTGACTAAAGATCGCACAGAAATGACTAAAGAAGAAGTCTACCGAGACTACGGCATGTTCAAAAGCGACAAAAGTAAGTCAAAAACCAAAACACGAAGACCCCCAAAGACACTAAATCAATGTTCCAAATGCGGCAGAGTAGGCGATGCAATGACCAAACATTCACTCACAGGTGAACATAAACCACCTTTCATTTGGCTATGCAGGCAACCGTGCCATGATGAAGTGCACAAGTTCGGCCTAAAAATGACAAAAGAAGAAAAGGCAGCGCTAAAGCGGCAGCCACAATGCAGCATACAATTCCCCAAAGAAAACAATATCGCCAATCCCTATTCAAAACTGATTGAGCCTGAGTCGCTGGAGGGGAAAAAATTCAAGCAGTCTTTCAAGCGGTTAAATTCTGAAAATGAAGAAACATAATACTCGAGAACAAACTGAAGAAGAAAAAATAGGTTCTTCCCTAATAGCTCTTTTTTCGTCTTTTAACTAACTCATTTAAAAGAACTCGAAGGATAGCTGCACATTGTTTTACTCTACCAACTAACAAAAACAACCAATTAACTGAAAGAAGCATCTGTGAAGTACCCTTCTTCTCTTAAACAGACTAAAGTTCGAAAGAACAACAACAAACCACAGGCAACTGTTGTTGTTCTTTTAAGCTTCAAGCAACCAGCGGATCAACTTCTACTTAATATTGGGAACCATTAAAAAGTAAGAAAAGACATAATTGCCATTTGATTAGTCATGCGGTTGTTTTCGGGGACTTCCGAGCAGTTTCTTGAAGATACAGTTCAAAACCAAATTGCCGAGAAACTCAGACTTGCCTTCTTTGGTTACTTTAGATATTACCCTTCCCAAAGTGAGTTGAATTCATGGAGAAATTCTCTTCGCGCGGTCTCAATGGTTTTTCAAAATGCAAAGCTTACCGATCAAGGAATTCTTCTCGAATATCAATTGCCCATGACTTCAAAGCGGTTGGACTGCATGATTTGTGGCAGAGATGCGGATGGCATAGATAATGCCGTTATCATTGAGCTAAAGCAATGGGATCGCTGCCAAGAGGCACCCGGAGAGAACGAAGTGATCTCGTGGGTGGGCGGTAGACGAGAACTGTTGCATCCTTCCGTTCAAGTCAGCCGGTACAAGCGATACCTAAAAGATACCCATACTGCCTTCTACCAGGAGCCTAACCCAGTAATCCTAAATGCGTGTGCGTATTTGCATAACTATAGCGTTTATTCGGAGGACATTTTGTTCTCGGAAAAATTTGCGACGGCTCTTTTGAATTCGCCCCTCTTCACTGCTGATGATGTCAACAAGTTGTCTGGTTATTTGACTAAGAAGCTTGAGTTGGGGAGCGGTGTAGATGTGCTTAAGCGTATTGAAGAGAGCAAATACAGACCTAGCAAGAAACTCATGGATCATGTGGGCAAAGTCATACGAGGAATTCCGGAGTACATACTCTTAGATGAGCAGCAAATTGTTTACGATAGTGTTGTTTCATGTGCAAAAGCTGGGTTTCATGATAAACAAAAAACAGTACTTATCATTAAAGGCGGTCCAGGGACAGGGAAGTCTGTTATTGCCATTAATCTTATGGCTGACTTGCTGAAGAAAGAGTACAACACTCAGTATGTAACTGGGTCGCGTGCGTTCACCGAAACTCTGAGAAAAGTAATTGGGTCGCGGGGAGCTGCTCAGTTCAAATATTTCAACAGTTACTCGGATGCAGAAAACAACTCAATTGACGTTTTAATTGCTGATGAAGCTCACAGACTAAGAGAGACCAGCTTTAATCGATTTACTCCTAAAGAAAAAAGATCTGATGCTCCACAGATAGAGGAGTTGCTCAACGCCTCCAAGGTTTCAGCTTTCTTTATTGATGATGACCAAGTGGTGCGCCCGGGCGAAATCGGTTCCGTCAATTACATCAAAGAATTCGCTGTAAAGAACAACTGCAAGATTTTTGAGTATGAATTGGAAGCTCAATTCCGCTGTAATGGTTCAGACGCCTTCGTAAACTGGGTAAACAACACTTTAGGCATCAAACGGACAGCCAACGTGATTTGGGATCAGCATGAAGAATTTGATTTGAAAGTATTTGACAGCCCGGAAGATATAGAAAACGCAATAAGAAACAAAGTCAAAGCAGGCGACACAGGAAGAGTTTCCGCAGGTTTCTGTTGGCCGTGGTCAAATCCAAAATCCGACGGAACACTCGAAGACGACGTAATCATCGGTGACTACCGCAGACCTTGGAATGCTAAACCCGACGCAAAAATATTGGCCGAGGGAATCCCGAAATCAAACCTATGGGCATACAACCCAAACGGAATAAACCAAATAGGCTGTATATACACCTCCCAAGGATTCGAATTCGACTATGCAGGAGTAATATTTGGAAACGACCTCACATACAACTTCGACGAACAAACATGGAAAGGGAATCGAGAAAACTCCGCAGATAAAGTAGTTAAAAGATCCAAAACCAATTTCACAGAATTAATCAAAAACACCTACAGGGTATTATTATCGCGTGGAATGAAAGGATGTTACATCTATTTTTTGGATAAAGATACTGAAAAGTTCTTTAAATCAAGAATAGAAAAATGATCCAAACCTTTAGAAGAATTCGTCTACTGCCTATATACCGAGACATAGCAAAAATAATAGCCGACAACCTCTATAGCAGCTAGCTTAGCAGCAAGGTAAAGCAGTCATAGCAGTCATACCCAATAGCGATCTACAAAGAGGACCTAAAACCAAGTGTACTTATCCACAAACTGTTTGGCGAAAAAATTCACATAGACTACTACCCCAACATACTAACAGTCAAATGCAGTTTTAATCAAAGAGATAGACGTAGCAAGCGGAAAAATGTTTTAAATAACATCACTGTATATTTGGTAACTTGTTAGACCTTAATACATGTGAAAAAAACATAAGCGGAATGTCAAGTCGGAAAAAGTTATTCATGGTAAGACGATTGCTATGGGCTGGCGGCATTTACGCTGTAAAATTGAGTGCTGAGTTTTCTGATTTTAAGTCATTTAGGCGCGAATTAGAGAACACTCTTCCTGTTAATTCTAGTTACGTAAAGCTAAGAAATACTCGGGATATATTGAAGTGGTTTTTTCCTTCGTTTTCACTTGATAACATTTTGACTAAAGTGTGGACTTTTTACAGAAATGAAGATTTAATAAAGGAAATTATGCGGTATCAGTATTTATCAGTTGAACCTGCTATGGGGGAGTTTGTTAGAGAGTACATTCTACCTTTGGAACCTGGATCAAACGTTAGTGTAGATTTTTTGAAAGATTTTCTATTAAAAAAATATGGTGTCGTGAGGCAAGATCCACTTAATGCTTTGCGTAGCGCATGTAGAGATATGGATTTCTTGCTTGTAACCAAAAACAAGTTAATAATTCGTCAAGTTCCTCTTCCTAAGACTGCCCTCTTAATTCTTACTCATTATTTGCTAGCTACATCTGTACAAACAGTTGCGATAAAGGACATTCTGGCAAATAATTTTTGGCAATACTTAGGTATACGAGACCCAGAGATTGTGCGAAGGATTTTTCGTGAAGCAGATGCAAATGGATTAATAGCAAAATATGTTGTCGCGGATCAGCTTGAGCAAGTGACAACTAGATATTCAGTTGATGAATTTATTGAGCGGAGGCTTACGCTTTAAATTCCGAGGATTTCACGAAATTGGTTATCCAATTCAAAGAACGTCCTTTCCCAGGGAAACATGTGTACGTGTGGAATGGTGATGAAACGTCTCTTGTTGGAATAATTGGTAAAGAGTTGATGGAAAAGCTTGATTTAGCTAACGATGTTCAGGTTAATGGAAGCAGTGGCGATACTGAAACATACCTTTCAAGATTAATAGAAAAAGAAATTGAGAAAAAACTGTTTGATTTTTACTCAAAAATCTCTAACTTGAAAAAACAACAAATATTGGTTATCTCTTCTGCCAGTATTCTTTCTAGGTATAAAATAGGTTTGACTTCATTTTATGATTATTATGTTGGTGATCGTACAATGGTAGTTTTTGTGGTTCCGAAACCACAAGTATTGGTTCTTCCTGATTATGTGAGGTATAATCCTGATGCGACTCTCAAGTACCTTGGTAATCTTGTTCAACCGGAGAACATAGTGGAGTAATGAGATATGAAAAAATTAAGTGATTTGATAGAAGTTAAGGAGTTGGGTGAAACCACTTTATCCTTGATTAGAGAGATAAAATTTAAACCGAAGGAGACTGTTGGCAGTTACATTTTTACCAATTCTATACGAGATGATTTTGAAAGAATCCTTGATAATATAATTAGTAATCGAGGCGGTGGTTTTTGGATTCAAGCGGAGTATGGAGCAGGAAAAACTCATTTTATAGCAACTCTTAGTTGTCTTTTACTTGATACTAGCGAATCCTTGTGGAATTTGGTTGAAAATCAAGAAATTAGAAATTATCGGTTCAAGCTTGAGAAAATGCAATTATTTCCAGTAATTATTAATCTCAAAGGAGAAGCGAGTACTGGAGATACTGAAGAGAAACTACTGAGGATTATTGAGAGGCATATTGAAGAAACTGTTCAAGAGTGCAATTTACAGACTAAAGTGAAAATAGCCACTGCAGATGAGATTGTTGACTGGTATTGGAACAGTTCTCAGGGGCTAAGAGACACGATTGATGATTTCATAAGACAGGCGGGGGCTGAACCAACAAAAGTTTCTGTCACTCAACTTGCTCAGCTCGTTAGAGATTATTGCGAAAAAGAAAAGATGCTACCAGATGTTTCCACAACAACAAAGGATAGAATTAGAAGCATCTATAATCAGCTAGAACAAAACGGCTATAACGGTATGCTATTTGTTATTGACGAATTTGCTTCGCGCCAGCAGAAACACCCAGAAGCTTCAAAAGAATATGCTGATGATGAAGAGGTTCTAGAAACCCTTAGCTGGGTGTTACCTAAAGACTTGGGTTTGAATACCTACATTATTGTTGCATCTCACTTGTCAGCTCCTACCAAGTTAAAAGGAGACAGGTTCAATGAAATCACGTTGCTTGCGGGTAAAACACTGCAGGAGTATGATATTATTGCGGCTCGAAGAGTTAGAGATATTATCGATACAAAAGAGCCTGAGATAGAACAGTATTATCAATATTACCACAAAAACTTCGCTTCCTTAAAATCGCTTGATCGAGACTACTTCTTCTCGATTTTTCCTTTTCATCCAAAGTGTTTTGAAGCAATTAGAAACATAACTAAAAGAGAGTTGCCATCTGCTAGAGCCGGAATAAACATACTTCACGATGTCTTGGTTGAAAATGTCGTTTTGGAAAAAGAGAGCCTAATTCCCGTTAGTGATTTGACGCTGGGACTTCATTCGAAAGATCTTGAAACTGCTGCATTTCAAAAATCTAATAGGTCTTTTAAATCTGCTATGGATGGAATAAACGACATCGAACTTTATGACGAAGACAATGCTCTTGCTCAAAGAGTTGTTAAATCCCTATTTTTATGGAACTTAGCATACTTGGATGTTTCCAAGTACCTTTCGATTCAAGACATCACTGAAATGGAGATTGTATCCGATGGGATCATTAAAGGCACCGATCAGGTTGAAAATGTACTTGTTAAGTTACGTGATCTTACTCAGGTAGAGTATATTAGAGAAAAAGGTGCACGGTTTAGAGTCACAGGTGAAGAAGCAGTTCGTCCAACTGACGAATTCTCTAAAATAAAGAAAGTACTTGTTAAACAACCCGAAAAAATCGATCCGCATTGGGAAAAGAACTTGATTCTAACTCCCGAACAAACTGGAGGCGGAAGGGGAGCTTTATTTTCTGGATATACTTTTGACCAAAAGAATAAAGTAAACATAAAGTTCCAAAAAATTGAGTATCCAGGCGAGATTATTGTTGCCAAACAGTGGCGGCCTGAATATGGGGAGTCGCTTGGAGAGGACACTCATTTTAGGATTGTTTTTCTCACCCGTAATGGAGATTTTGACTCCAAAAATGTTGGCGATAGAAGAATTGGCGTTTGCGTCCCTGATGTTTTAAGTGACAGTGCAAAAGAGGCAGTGCTTAATAATTTAGCTATTACAAAAATGGAGAAGGATTTTGAGCTCAAGGTGGATACAGAGGCCGAAGAAATACGTCAATGGATAAGAGTTAAGAAACGTGAGCATATTGGTGCTTTGCTTGATTCTCAATTGCCTATTTTTTCTGGAGGAAGAGTATTTACTCAACAAGCTCTCGCAATTGATGTGAAAAGAGTTTTTGGTTCAGGGTCACTTGATAGAACAGCAACTCTGATTGCCAACAATCTATTGAGTGACGCGTATCAGAAATCTTTGCTTGATTCTTCACTTTTCAGAAATAATTTTACAGCAAAAGACGCGAAGAAAGTTTTCAGCGGTTTTTTTGAGAAAAATGCAGGTTCGGCATCAACAAGTGCCTGTGACAATTTTGGTCCAGGTCTGGTACTGTCTAAATCTTCATCACCAAAAACTTTTGACCCTATCCACAATCGAGTATTTGCTTATCTTAAAAAGAAATTAGAAGAAAATGGTTTCGAGTTTCCAGTATGGAAATTGTATAGAGAACTTGGAGCACCGCCATATGGTTTGATTTACGAGATAATAACGCTTAATCTTCTGTGCTTTGTGAGATTTGGAGATCCAAGTGTAGAAATTCGTCTAAGGTCTGGAAATAAGCAATCAATCGGAAGTTCACGGATAACATCATTTAATGTCCCAGAAGTTCAATGGCGAGGTAGGTTTGAAGAAGATTTTGATCTTCTTACAAGAAGTACACTAGCTAACTGGAATGACATCGTACATCTTGCTCGTTTGTTTGCACCTGAACAAGATTTGAAAACTGCGACAAAGCCTGAGGATATTCTCGAGCAAGAAAGACGCTTGCTAGTCTCACTTCAGGGCATTTTAAACAAGCTACCAACAATAACGGCTAATCTTAATGCTTTGTGGTCGGCTTTCGGAAAGACCTTCCCATATTCAGAATGTATTAAGAATGTTGGAGAAATAACTACTTCACGAAATTATGCTGAATTTCAATCAATATTATCTGATATTTACTCAGGCAACCACGATTCAATAGAGAATGACGCTAAAATTTTTGGGACCCTAGTCAACCTATCAGATCAGGCTACAATTATTCTTGGAATGCAATCGTACCTTGAGGCTGCAAGATTTCCATCCGATAAAGATAGTTTTGGTAGTCAAAGAGCATTCTTGCTCAAGGAGCTTGATCCAGAATCGTTTGTTGGTGACTTTGCCAAATTAGATAAAATCAGCGAACAATATTTAATTTTCAAAAACAAGTACGCCACTAGTTATCAGATTCATCATAGAGACTACAATTCTAAACTGAAAAAGGCGCTTGAACAATTACAAGCAACGGTGCCAAAAATTGATGCAATCCAAAGACTTAGCCAAATTGGCCTAAATTTGCCCACGTCAAAAGGTGCTTATTCTACTTTGGAACGAAAATTCAAGCCATGTACCGCTAAAGACCCTGTTAGCGTAGATTCCTCCGCTTTATGTAAAGAATGTCAAACGATCTTAACTGATAGTTTTGATGAATCTGAAAAAATGCGTTTCTTAGAGAACTCGACGAAAACATAAAGCAGGGAATGAAAGGATTAAGCCAAATGCTTACAAAACAAGTATTAGCCTTGGACAAGGATCAAAAGCTTGATGCTGTTGTTAAATCTCTTGACGCTGAAAACATTGATTCTTTTGTTATTCATTTCTCCAAACCAATATCTGAATACATAAGAGCGCTGCTTGCGAAGGCAAATATCGAAACAATCAACATATCAGTCTTTGAATTCATTCGGCGCCATAGTTTTGTTGAGGAAGAGCGCATTGAGGAAGTTGCTAGAGCTTTCAGAGATGAACTTGTAAAAGCTGTAGAAAAAGCAAAGAAGGAAAAGCCAGGAAAGAAAATAAGGATCTCGCTTGGTGAATGATTTGGTCGTGCCTTCAGATCAAAACCTGTCCAAGATAGTAACACATTTTGTTAACAGACACAGTGCGTCGTATAGTGAGCATGATGATAATTATTTGGTAGAGCCTCACGCCTCTGATGTAAAATCAGGGAAGACCTCAATAATATACAATGCACATTCATATCATACCAAGGTCCCTCCCGAGGGTATCGCTCACTTTGTTAGGCATTACACAAAACCTGGGGAGATAATACTTGATCCATTTTGTGGGACGGGAATGACTGGTTTGGCTGCGCTCTTGGAAAATAGAAATGCACTGTTGCTAGATATTTCCCCAGTTGCATCATTTATAGCTTTTAACTATTGCACACCATTTGATCGTGAAAAATTCATTCAAGCAGAATCACAAATTCAGAAAGAAATGCAAAAGCTCGTTGCATGGTTGTATGAAACTCGATGTGAAAAATGCGGTAGAAAAGCCGAAATAGAGTGCACCGTGTGGAGCGAAGAACTTCAATGTCCTAGATGCAACACCCATTTTCCTCTTTGGGCGTCCAGTGTAATTAATGATAAAAACATTATGAAGAAATTCAAATGCCCTTCATGTGCAAAGGATTTAGATAGAGCGAAATGCACAAAGGTTGGGAAAACACCAATTAAGGTAGTTTTTGATTGCCCAAACTGCAAGAGACACGAACAAAAGGTATCAGAATCTGAATTAGCGAGAATTCGCGAGATCGAAAACCGTTTCAATGCTATTTCTGATAATAGTTTCTTTCCAAAGACAGACCTAAATGAATGGCCTGTCAACGAAAACGGAAAACCGCTATGGTATCCTTCCAGTCGAATGCCTGAAGGAGATGAATCACGTCGCAATGACCGAATTGGGATAACGCAAGTTAACCATTTCTATACTGCCCGGAATCTATGGGCCTTGGCAAAACTTTGGTATCTCATAAGCAAGGTTGAAGACGAAAGAACTAGAATAGCGCTCCAGTTTGTATTCACGAGTTTTAACCCATCTTTGGTGAGTCATCTTACTAGGTACAATTTTGGAAAAAGGGGTAACGGCCCTCTAAGTGGAACATTATATGTCCCAGGCTTTTCAGCCGAAAGAAATGTCCTTTCAATTTGGAATAACAAAAAGAAAGATGTAATTAAATTATTTTCATTAATACAAACAAAAGCTGAATCGGTTGTCACAAATCAATCAGCAACTGATTTAGGTAACGTGCCTTGTAATTCAATAGACTATGTTTTTACTGATCCCCCATTTGGGTCAAATTTGATGTATTCTGAACTTAATTTCATCTGGGAATCTTGGCTCAGGAATCTTACCGACACAAAGAATGAGGCAATAATAAACAAAACACAAGGAAAAGGTATTGCAGAATATAAGAGTCTAATGTCTGACGCCTTCAAGGAAATATACAGAGTCTTAAAACCGGGTCGTTGGATGACTCTTGTTTTTCACAACTCTGATGGGGATGTCTGGCAAGCAATTCAAGAAGGTCTTTCACAATCGGGCTTCTCCGTTGCCATGATAGGGACATTTGACAAAAAACAGCGGTCATTCAAACAAGTTACATCTACTGGTGCTGTTGGATATGATGTGGTTATTAATTGTTACAAACCTAAGGCAACGGCTAAAAATGGCATCAAAGGAAAAACTACCAACACTGCAATAAGGGGTTTTTTGGCAGATCAGTTGCTGAAATTGCCCTTAGTTCATAATGAGGAAAGAACCCCTCGAATGCTCCACAGTAAAACCATAGGCTTTTTCATGCAGCAAAATAAACCGTTAAAAAACCTGAGCTTTGAAGATTTCCAAAAAATTCTGAGGTCCAATTTTAGAGAAATTGATGAGCACTGGTATCTCCCTTATCAGAGACCAAAAACAGGCAGCCAAAAGAGGCTATTCGGTTACGTATCTAATGAAACTGAAGCACTAGAATGGCTCGAAGACTTTCTAAGAATTCCTCGCAAATGTGGTGACATCTTACCTGATTTCTTCAAAGCAATGGGTCCAAACAAGCTCCAGAAAGATTTGCAGAGCATGCTTCAAGAGAATTTTGTTGAAGAAAAAGGAGAATGGAGAAACCCTACAAACTCCGAAAAAGAGCATCTGACCAAGAAATTAACTGATATGACTGTCCGGCAAATTACCGGCTATCTTGAAAACACAAGTGAATATCAACCAACAGATGATGAGGTTTGTGAATGGATTGAATTTTGTTACAACAGCGGTTTATACCAAGAAGGGAACGATTTGTTCTGTCGACTGAATGAGAACAATGTTACTGCCGAGGTTTTCAAAAAGGCTAAAAAGATAGCTGAAATATGCAAGGTCAAATCTCAGGAGGGTAGCAATTAATTTGATGGGTGCCAAAGAAAACTGGGAAAAACGATCAAAAAACTCTTGGGCAGACGCAGCTTACAAAGTTTTGAACACAGAAAACAGACCTTTAGGTCCAACAGAGCTAGCGGAATTAATACTATCCACGGGCTTAATAGATTCAAAGAGCAAATCTCCATCAAGCACAGTATATGTTTGCATAACTCAGGAAATGAAAAGAAAAGGGTCGCGATGTCGGTTCGTAAAAGTTGGACAAAGATTTGGGCTGAGTGAAAAAGCTGATAAATACTTGGAAAGCAATGTCCATTCTGGATTTCACAGAAAAACTGATGTTGAATTTTGGAGACGTTACCACTTCAAAGAAAAAAGCGACAAAGAACTTCTAACTTCAACCCACCAGTTAATAGAAGAAATAAACGAATTCTTGAAGGAAGGAAACGATATCGGAGTGAATCATGACCAACTTTGCTTCTGGGTATGGTTCTGCTATAACATGCAACTGTACGACCGTGGTGCATTAGTGTTCAAGAGAATTGATCCTCTTAAGGCATCTCCAATACTATTCAAACTAGTCCAAAAAATTGGTAACACGTGTCAACTAAGAAGAGGCTAAAAACTTTGATGAGGGAAACCCAGACAATCAACGACCATTTCGAAAAAACAATAAGCGGATACCCACTGGCAACTAATTTCGTTTTGGTGCTGGACCCCGACGGTTTTCTTGATCTAAATGAAGAGTATATTGATTTAGAAAATGACAAAACCTGGAAAGTGCTAAAGTATTTTGGGAATGATTTAGCATTTAGAAAGGAATATTTTGCTAATAAAACTGGAGACAAGGCGTTGCTACTTTTGGTAATAAAACCTTTAGGGCAACAAACACAAGTTGACCTTGGCTACGTTTATGATATTGTTGAAAAAATAGAGAGAATAGTTGATTTATCACTGCAAAATGTAATCCAAGAACTCATTCCTCGAGTAACATGGCCCGAAGCACTCTTCAAACATTCAAAAGAAATAGGAATGAATCTAAGAAAATTCCATAGCCTTTATGTCGAATTAAGTAAAGAACTTCCACCCAAGGTTCCACTCAGTGAGAATCATATGAATGCAATTCTTATTGCATTAAGAAATCCGAATGTGCAACTACCTGAATTAATTCTCAATAGCTTACCAACAGAACAAGGAATAATCAAATACAGCAAAATAATCTTAAGCAGTGAACTCAACGAAGAAGATCGACAAATTCTCATTAATACTATTGAAAAAAATATAATTGAAGACTCTGCGGAAATCTCACCATGGTTCAAACTGAAAAGAGACGAACTCGCAACATTTTTCTATTTATTAGACGTTGCATCGAGATATAAAATTCCTAACCCATTAGTTCAACTAAAAGGATTAGGCCTTATCTCATTTGATCCTGATGACCTTGGTGAAAACATCATAACAAAAGTAACCAAGAGTATTCAATCAAATTATAGCATTAAATCACAAGTAAAGAAGATAGCAGAAGAAACACTCACTTTACAAGATGCATTAAAAATCATTCAATGCACAAAACTAACAGAACCAACTGAAATAGTTGATGCTTTTAGGAGCGAAACAAACCCACTAATTGCATATGCCTTAGCAGTTACTTTTCTAAAGGAGATCACCAAAAAGACGGAGCTAAAATATGCTAATATCCGTTGGGCTGATGAACTTGCAAAACAAAAAACTATTCTAGAAGAAACAGAAACCGCGTTCTCTGAAAAAGCTGATAAAATACTCCGCTTCTTGGCAAATATTACAGCAGCCCTATATGCCCTTGAAATACCGTTTGAAAAAAAGATTGATTTAGCCGCTCTAATTGATTGGTGGAATGAGAGTGACTTCTACAAAATCCAAATAGTAATAACAGATGCTGCAAACTATTGTCAAACAGACTGTGAAGTTGATGGCTTAAAAAAAGTTCTGCGACAATATATCCATGGTTTGAAACAAAAACTAAATGAAAAAATCGAACAAGCTGACCAAAACCTGTCAATAATAATTGAGAAGAATTGGAAAGGGTATTTAGACCACCCAAGATTATCTGCAAATATTCTAAAAGAGTACATTACACTGAGAAATCTAAAACCATCCAAAGACCGAAAAATCTGGGTCCTCATATTTGATGGAATGCGCCTCGACACATGGAAACAAATAGTAAAACCAATATTACAAACGAAATTTGAAATAAAAGAAGAAAAACTCTTTTTATCAACCATACCATCCAAAACAGATATTGCACGAGTAGCTGTATTAGCTGGAAAACCACCCAACCAATGGGAAGACTATTACGGAAGATACACTTCTGACCACAACATACTAGCATCAAGGCTTTTTGGGCTATCACAATACGAAGGAAGGGACAAACTTAAGGTAACCGTAAATGCAGACGCTGACTTTGCTCGCGAAAGACTTGATACAGAAACTACCCTTTACAACATATTAATATACAATCTCAGCGACGACTGGATACACAATTTCCAAGACAACTTACGGGAACTAAACAAAATCATAGAAGAAAAAATTAACAGAATAATACTCCCTGACCTAGAGAACAGAGTTGGCGAAAAAGACATAATAGTACTAACTAGTGACCATGGCTTCATAGAACTCGAAAAAACCGACGAACAAAAGGTCTTCCAAACTGGCGGAAACACATATACATATGGCACAACAAAACAAGGAATCACTTACAGAGTACTTGAGAACATAGAACATCCAAAAGGATACCGCATCAGCTATTTGCCTCATACCTTTTTCACAGCAGCAATAGGCAGAAAATGGTTTATGCGGCCCGGCGGCAGATTCGCAAGATACGCACACGGCGGAATATCACTGGACGAAACAGTTGTTCCTGGAGTTTTAATGGAAAAAATAGTTTTTTCACGATTGGACCTGAAAATCGAATGCTCCAATTCAATAGAACTCACTGAAGATGTTCCCTCAACTTTCCAAATCAAAATTATTAACCAAGGAAATAGAACAACTGATTACCAGATAACCTTTAGATTAAATACAGGCGAATCAAAAGAACATCTACAATCTATTCCACCAAAGGAAGAACAGAAGGTTTCATTTCAATTTGAGAAACCTACATTACTAATGAGGAATTTAGAAATCACTTTATCCTATCGAACCTTGAATAAAGAACCTTTAAAACCCAAGAAAAGGGTTATTCCTATTATCGTCAGAGAAAGAAAAGACAAGGTTGAATTCAAATTTGGCGGTCTAGACAAGATAATGGAGTGATGCAGTTGTCGATAACATTGGATGACAAAATACAAACTGTGTTTAGCGGAAGAGTATTACTAAAGCCTCTAACTAGATGGAATGACGCCTACAAAGAATTTCCTCGCTTTGTCATGGAATACCTTGTCGCAAAATATGTAGACCCAACAAATCCGATTTTAGGACAGAAAAAAATAGACAAAGTAATCAACGAGCACTACGTGGAAAGCGGTCAAAGGGAGCTAATTAAAAGTCGAATAAAGGAAGAGGGAGAATACATACTGCTTGGCCAATTGCAAGCAAGACTTGATGCTGGCAAAGATCACTATTGGGTTGATGTACCAGCCATTGGAGACAATTATGTTCGAATAAACAAAAGCGTCCTGTATGAATATGGTGACGTATTACTGGGTGCCGGCGCATGGGGTACAATGACAATAGAGTATGATCCATCCTACGAAATAAAAGGAAGGATTTACCCTTTTTATATCAAAGAATTTACTCCATTTCAAGTTACTCGACTCAACATAGATGATTATATTGAAAAAAGGTCAGAATTCTCATTGGACGATTGGATTGATTTACTTGTTCAAAGTATCGGTTTCAATCCTAACAGATTTACCAAAAGAGAGAAAACACTGTTACTCCTAAGGCTTGTACCTTTTGTAGAAGCAAATTACAACTTGATAGAATTGGGCCCAAGAGAAACAGGAAAAACATATACTTACAGGAATACCTCAAGCAAATGTTTTGTTATTTCAGGAGGAAAAACAACACCCGCAGCACTTTTTTTTAACCAAGCAACAAGAAAACTTGGAATATTGGGACAAAAAGATGTAGTATTTTTCGATGAAGTTGCCAATACAAGCTTTTCAGACCCTGATGCCACCATTAGTGTACTGAAAGATTACATGCAGACGGGTAAATTCTCAAGGGGAAACCAACAATTTTCCGCGCAAGCAAGCATTGTGCTTGCCGGTAATATAGATGTTGATATACAACGTAAAACTCCATCGGGCCATTATGAGCATCTTTTTGCAGTACTTCCAAAAGAATTACTTGATATCGCTTTTCTAGACCGAATTCACTGTTTTCTGCCTGGATGGGAAATGAAAAAAATTGCTCCCGAGAATTATGCTTCAGGATATGGTTTCATAACTGATTATCTGGCTGAAATATTCTATCGATTTAGACGAAGAAACTATCAGATCGTGGTTGATGCAAATGTTAACTTTGGAAAAATGACTGGAAGAAACCAAGATGCTATAAAAAAGACTGCGTCAGGCCTTCTAAAAATACTTTTCCCAAATAGAACACCCGAATCAGTACAGCCGGATGAATTTGATTACTGTCTACAAATAGCAATTGAATGCCGACAAAGAATCCTTGACCAATTAGCAATAATTGCACCTGCGGAGTACAAAGGAACAAACTTGTCTGAAGAGATAAGCCCGAGAAATTGAGTGCTTAAAAAGAAGAGAACATTTTTGATCTTCCATTTATTAAATTATTCTTGGATTTCAAATTTTTGTATTATTCTTCAGAATCTTCGGATTCAAACTCATTTGTCGTCTTAATACTTTTAATTTATTTGGCTTTTGGTAATTAGTATTATTGCTATTAAATTAGCGTCCAAATGCTAATAAAATATTAGTTTAATTCGGAATCTGTAATCTACACAAAGCTTTTACTGGAATTAGGCTAATATTCGGAATCGGTTAGACTCTTGAATATTGATTGTAGTGCGGGCAATCAATCCAGAAATGTTGTGAGTTCTTATGTAGGCATGTTTCTGCTTGAAGATACTATTAGCGCTGTAAAGTTGAGTGCTCAGTTTTCTGATTTTAAGGCATTTCGTAAAGAACTTGAAAAAACTATCCATTTTAATTCAGAACGTGTGAGGAAGATAAGAGCCTGCAATATACTCAAATGGTTTTTTCCTAACAATTCTCTTGATACTATCTCGAGTCAGGTTTGGTCCTCTTACAGAGATGAAGAGCTTTTACAAGAGATTTTAAGGTACCAATTTCTAATAAGCCAACCGGTTGCTGCAAAATTTATCACTCGTTGCATACTTCCTTTAGTTCCTGGAACCAAAATTAGTAATACATTGTTTAAACAATTCTTAGCAAAAGAATTTGAAGATATCAAACCCTACCTAATAAATAATCTTCGAATAGATTCCAAGGCCTTAGGCTTCATAGCTGATAATAAAAGCAATCTTAACATAGTAGCCGAAATTCAAACACCTAAGACCGCTTTCCTTATTCTTACCCACTACTTATTTTCAAAATCTTCTACTATCAAAATATTTGACATCCTCCAAAATTCATATTGGCAATATCTAGGCATTAGCGAAAAGAAAACAGTAAGAAATATTCTTCATGAAGCAGACGCTGAGGGCTTAATAACAAAATACATTATTGCCGATCAATTGGAGCAAATAACAACCCGTTTTTCTTTTGATGAGTTTATCCACAGTGCTCTTAGGCTTCAATAGATGATTCAAGAAACCACCTGCTATTACCCTGTAAAGATCGTTCCAATAATGCCTGCAACCCCTTTTAGGCTTGTTAATTGTTTTGGAGACTTTTCAAGCCATCCTCCGAGTGCCCCGTATTTTCTCACTTCTTGGTTATACATTTTAAATACAGAAAAACCACAGGGTCATCATTGGCAACCAAGCTTAAATCAAAGCTAACAAGTAATGCTCGAATTGTTCTTCAGAAAATAGAAGCATTCGTCCAATTACAGTTTCTACGTTCGCAAGGAGTTTAAACTCTTTAGCATAAAATCTCCTTCTGTAGTTTAAGGGGTCTCCAATTAAGGTATAACTCCAAAACTCCTGACCGAGATATTTTGTCGTTGCAAACGCAGCGTTGATTCGGTTTTTTTCAAAAAAGTATGTCGTTAGTGCTCATTGTGCAAGCAAAAACTCTTCTGGACATGGATTACTCTTCAAGTAATTATTGCCTACTTCGAAGAAATAAGTTGATGTAATCTATAAGTACAATACTAACTATTAGTGAAAGCCCAATAGGAACTAACCTTACTATACCAATAGCTCTAGTAGAGTTCCCAATATTGATTAGTAATGGAGCTATTAGAACGGTAAGGAAAACAATGAAAGTGATGAAAATTATGGCAGAAATAATAAGTGACGTTATTAGAGCAAACCAATATTTCATACTAATTTGTTCAACTCGGTTTACAAGAGCAGATTATTGTTATCCCTAAAATCGAACAAGAAAGCATCAGGAATAGCAGACCCTAAAGTCCTAAAATCTATTTGTTTTTTATATCGAAATAAACAGTTTTGGCACCAAAAAGGATTATGAAGTTTTGTTTAACTATCTGCTCAAACGCTGGTTCAGATTCAAATTTTGATTCTTCAACCTTTTTGCCATTCATGAAGATAAATGATTTTAGCTTGTATAGGTATCAAGGTTTCATTTTAAACTTTTTAGAATTTAAGGGTAAGTTATTGAATAAATTGACAAATGTAAGTTTTCTTTGGTTATTTCTCAACCGCAAACCTGGCAATGCTGTTTGTCATCTTTCATGCAATTACCCTATAATTCGATAGCTTCGGAGTTTTTTGGTAAAAAGACTTTTCCCCTGAACAATTCTTCGAACATCTCCGGATAGTTGCTATGTACGGGTATTATTTTTGTTGGGTTGATCTTGTCTATTAACTCTTGAAGTTCTGGTTTGGAGGCGTGTCCTGAAACGTGCCTACGCTTAAACGACCGCTCGCCCTCTTGGTCAACTTCAAAATTGCATTCAACTTTGAAGAAATCCATCCACTGTACCATTTTGCGTTCGTCTATATCCATTTCCTCGCTGAACGGCTCGGTGGATGCAGAAATATATTGTGTCCTGTGGTTGCCATTAGGTGGTATTAGGTCGAAGAGTTCGTTTGCATCCCAAAACGAAAACATCAGCACATACTGGCTGGGTTTTTGGCGGATTTGATAGGCCCTAACGCCGTGGTCCAGATGTGCAGTGGCTAGCGAGTAGATTTCCTTGTAGTCATATACGTCTCCAGCGCAGCTTGCGGGGAGGGGATTTTTGGGGTTGCCTACTTCGCCGCCTACACCGAGGCGTTCTGCAATTCGGACAAGGTTGCGGTCGTCTTTGGAGACGTTTCGCCCATGGAAGTTTAGGTAACCCATTTTCCATTTGTCGTAGTCTACTTTGGAGTAGAGTAGATCGCCCTCACGGCGTAAGTAAACTGTTAGGTTAGCCATCGTTCGAGGGTCTGGGAATTCGGCAGGGAAGCTGCAGTGCATTTCAAAGAGTAGATATGCAAGCTTTGGTGAGATTGCAAGGGTGCGCCCGTTCGCTTTAGCTGCCTCATAGATGGTGGTGAAGCGGGTGAGGTCTTTCCAGCCAAAGTTAACTAACACCAACCCACTACAGCACGCGATGTCGGAGGTTATGTCTTTGCCGATTTGCTCCTCAGTTAGAACGTCATCGGAGTCAACCCGTGTGCCCTCAGTGACTAAAACGTCAACTGGACCACCAACTGCAGCTACATAGTCATCAATTGAGACTTCACCAGCACCGTGGAATCTTATGTCGCCTGTGTATAGGACGCGTTTGCCATCGGGCAAGGTAAGCAGGATTGAGCAGGCGCCAGGTACACTGTGCCCTACGGGGATGAGCTTGTATTTGATACCCCTTATGCTTCCCTCAGAAGCGGTGATGAATGTGCGGTATTTGGGGGCTATGTCAAAGGTGAACTCGAACTTGGTTTTGGGGTCCAAAACGATGGGGTGTGCTTCTTCTTTCTCCTCACAAAAGCAACATTCGCCCGGACAGAGGGTCTTATATGTTGGCGATTTCTGTTTTATTGTGGATTCTTTGGCTAACTTGCAATATTGATCGTCTACTCCTGAAGGCGAGACATCCGTCATTGCTTTAACCAACACCTTTGTTTTTTCGGTACAATAGACCGGTATACTGGGATCCAGGAAGCTGACGTCTTGGATATGATCAAAATGGGCATGGCTGACAAAGACACCATCGACAGCTGGATGACCCGGATTACAGGGGCAGACATCAAGGGTTTTCCAGTAATCAAGAGCTTCCTTAAGAGGCACTTTACTGGCAACATCATCAGTTTCAAACAGCAACGTCATATCAACCAAGTAAGGCGTGTAGATACCATCTATTTTAGGCAAAATCTGCAAACGCAGCAGATCTCGAAGAGCATTTTTGGAGCGAGCCTGCAAATAGTCCGAGAAATATTTCCCATACTCATTCATCCTGCGCCCAAAATCCAACAGAACTGTTCCATCTTCTGTTTGGAGAAGGATTTTGTTGCCACCTATCTCACCTACTCCACCAAAGAACGTTAACTTAGCAGTCAATGCATCTCACGCAATGGCAATTACTGGCTAACTTACTTTAATAATTTACCAATAAACTCTATAGTATAGTTAGTAAGTCTTTGAACTCTCCAAATTCAAAATCAGCATTACCAGACTCAGCGCCTATTTGCCCATACTTAGACAATGCAGTCTGAAACCCAATCCTTTTCGCAGGGATAATATCCCTAACCATGGAGTCACCAACCATCAAAACTTCCCCTGCTTTGACTTCCGGGATTTCTTTTTTAAGCAAATCTAACGCAAGCACAAGAGGTAAACCAGTATGCTTAGCACTATTCGTATCCTCATAACCAACAACAAACTTGAAGTAAGACCCGATCCCCATACCCAATAATCGCTGGTAAGCCTTTGTTTTCGGAGCATCGGTAACAATAGAGAGAACAATTCCTTTCCGCTGAAGCTTACTTAAAACAGACCTAACGTTAGGATAAGGCTTCAAACACTTCCCCTTCGTATCCAAATACGCATTAATCGCAGCCGCCAACAACTTATGATCAAACTGGTCGATGCTTACTAAAAACTCCGAAAAGGCACTATCCGATTCTATTCCAACAAAAAAATAGGTTTTAATCAGCCGCTCATATGCTTCATTCTCTTCCATTCGCAAACCTGCCAACACCATCGCATGCGCAGCCGCCCTACAGGACTCTTCTTTCATATGAAGAAAATCTATTAACGTATTATCGAGATCAAACAAGATTGCCCTAATCTTATGCATGCCTACACGATAATAGCCCTTGATTTTAACACTTTCTCTTCAATACACGACTTGTGCAAAAACAATTAAGCGCTAACAACTAAATAAGAAGCCATGAGCCAAGAAGTGTCAAACGAGTTAAGGAACTTACTTGTCCAGTTTACCCAAAAATACAGTGGCATTGCTGATTTAGAACTGGACCAAACACCCGAACCTAAACTCTGGTTCATGCCTCTAGATAGTTACCCATCCAAAAAAGAGGCCTCACACTATTTTCTGCTAGCAGCTTCAATAAGCGACTACAAACTAACAGGAAACCCAAGAAACATCAGAATGCTACTTCACCACTTACACAATACATTAGGAAACACACTCTACACAACTCTAAACCCAGAGGACTTCAAGAAAGAAATCCCTAAATTCGAGCAAAGAAACGAATTATTAGATAAATTAGGCGACAAAAAAAACGAGTTACCCGCTGTTCTGTGCTCAGTTAATACGTTTGTAGCTCAAAAAACCAATGGAGACCTTATTGAGTATACAACTCAGCTACATCAGAAGGGCTTAAAACCAAAACACCTCGTTGACCAGCTATCATACAAAATTAAACGGATGAATAAACAACATAAATCAAAAGCTTGGCTATACCTACGCTGGATGGTACGCGATGCCCCTGACCTAAAGCTCTTTCAATTCGACCCAAAGGATCTAATGATTCCCCTAACTACCCCCAAACTAAGAGTCCACGTTGCACTCGGTCTAAGTAAAAACGAAAACCTTCCATTCGACCTAAACAGTAAAAACCGGCCGGAGAGCTGGTGGAAAAACACACAAGAATTCGACACCGACACAGAAAAAATAACCCAGTTTGCCCAAACGCTTTTCCCAGATGACCCAATCAAAGTTGACTTCCCCTTCTTCATATTGGGAACAAGGTCTAGAATATTTAGACCATACCCAGGAATCCTTAGAAAAAACACTACGCTTCTTTATTAAAAAAAGCCAAGAATTTCCAAACGCCCCCATTCAATACCTAACCGTAGTTAATCATTACAACAAAATCGGCGAACTCATTTTACCAGGTGTCTTCACATTTCTAGAAAACAACGTTTACCAATTCTTAAGCAGCAAACAAATCATTTTTCAATACGAATTCATGAAGTTCTACCTCTCAAACGAAAACAAAGCACTAACCTACACACCTGACTTTTTACTACCCCGCTACACAAACAAGGGCAGAAAGGTTTTGCTTGAACCACATGGAGTCAGAGATAACCTCAAAGAAACTTTGTTTAAACTTTCCCTATTTCGGCAACAATATGGCGACTTCTTCTGCCTTGTCCTTATTGTACCAGACGAATTCATTCAAGATATCCATAGCCTCGATCCAAACCAAGCATCATACGACTTTCTATGGAAAAGAAGCAATTATAACGTTGAATTTGAAAAATTTTTAAGGTCTTGATACCAAACAGTTTGTGCCTAAATTGGATCGTCGAACATGTTGTCTGTTTCTTCTGTTAGCTGGTCGTCCCAGCATTCCCAACACATACCATCGTACTGTTCGCTTTCTTCTTTGGCAATGACTTTGCCACAGACTTTGCACTTTAGCTTTTCTTTTGAACTCACTTTCTTCACCGATTTTTGTTCGCTTGTAAATACCTTATAGTTTTTTCTATCCTAAGATCATTTGAAATACGGGTGGTCTGATTAAGTTTTTAATAATTCTACTTATCTCAGATAAGTAAATGTCTTATACCTAAACCGTTGAAATGAGAGATAAAGGAACAATTGTGTCTCAAGATAATAATGGACCCTTCGGTGAGTTACCTGAAGCTCTGGTAGAAGAAATGCTATGTCAATGCAATAGGATAGGTTCCAATCTTTCCGCTTCTTTCCAAAGACTTCATGATTCCAAGGCCCAGATTCGAACCAAACTGGCAGAAAAAAAGATACTGCATAAAGACACCGATATTTCCTCAGCGCCTTCATATCCAACCACATGTGCAGTTGATGGCGCTTTTGCGATTGAACGATTGATATGCACGGATTTGATTGCGTTTGCTGCAGTAGCAATGGAAGGACTAACTCCCCCCTCAGAAAAAAGATACTGGCCCAATCCGCATCATTTGTCTGATATTTTAACTGTAGCCCATGATGACGATACTTACCAGTTTGCCAGATCCGTTATGATGTGCATGGAACTAGAGATGGCGGCTTTTGCACCTCATGACGTAGTGTATATTGACGGTTCTTTAATCACACCTCTTGTTGCAATTAATCAAGGCATAAATAAAATCGGCCATATTGATGAAAGTCTCGAGCGCTTTCTAACTAGTCGTGTAAAAAAAGCCTTAGAATCATACTGTAAAGTTATTACATGTGAAAGAACCGACAAAATATTCGCAGGTATACCAAAATACACCACAAAATCTGAAATAACACAGGATATTTTGGGCCTGGACACTTATGAAGATCGCGGTCTTCTTACTTTTATTCTTGAAAGTGGAGAATTTGTAGGTCCCGTTCCCTTTCAAGATACACAAGGGGTACGCAATGTCAACATTAAACCCATAAAAGCCATGAACGTCGAAGAGTTAGTTAATCAAATCTACAACGGCCTAGATGGGCTTCAAATTTTATATTACCGACCTTGCAGCTACTTTCCAGTTTTAAGAATAGAAATCGCTAACTCCATAGCTAGCAATCCCCATAGATTAGCTATTCTTCTAGAGTCTCTTAGGCTCCAATGCAGCTCTGCAAGCATAATGGAGCCTTTCCCACTTTATCTGGCTGACAGGATGGTTAAACACTTAGCAACTGCGTTGCCAGCTATTAGACGAACTACTACCCAGCAGATGTCCGCTGAGTGGGAAGACAAGATGGGGAACATCTACTTAGCAATGCATGGTTACCGAACAAGCATAGGAATTTAGAGGCAAAAAAATGACCGAAGACATTAAGAAAACATTTGACAACACCGAACGAATCGGAGTAATAGGCTCTCCTTCTTCAACAGGTCAGCTTACAATAGACGTTTTAGGAACAGCAATCGGCAAAAGTCTCGTTGGAAGTTTGAGCGTATTTAATTTCAACCAAGACGGACTTGACCATTATGCGTTAGGCCAAATAGTCGAGATATTAATGCAAAACGTATGGGCTCAAGACCCAACAATAAGAGGATTAATAAGGCAAAAGGGAAGAATCGACCCCATCACCGAAAGACAAGATACACATATCGCAAAAATGACCGTCAGCTCAGTCTTTGCCAAAAAGAATGGATCAATCGAACAGAGCATATTAGGGACTGTACCCTCAACAGGAACGCCCATAAAAGCACTTAGTGAAGATGTTCTAAACTCGCTCTTAGCAGATTATCAAAACGAATTGTTCTATTTAGGAAACGCTTACGGCAGCACTGTTAAGATGCCAATGTGGTTTAAGCACTTTGGCCGAGCAGATCAAGGCGCTGGCGAAGCTTACCATATAGGAATCTTTGGAAAAACCGGTTCAGGCAAATCAGTCTTGGCGAAGATGATCATGACAGCTTACGCCAAACATCCGCAAATGGGTATCTTTGTCCTTGATCCTCAAGGCGAGTTCTCTAAGGACTTTAAAGAAAACTCAGCCCTCAAAGCAACACTTTGCGGAAAAATGGGCCGCTTAGTTCAAGTTTACGACTTACACAACCTCGTTTTGACAGGTGACGATTTATTCAAAAAAATTCTGGTACACTCTGATTTTCTAAATAGATTAGGGATCTATCTAGAAACCAATAAAATGCAAGCTGCTAACGAAATTGAAGCTGTACTGAAAGCCAAAGGAAGTTACGCCCTCCTTGGTTCCCCAATTGCACCATACCAAGCTTACACCAGAGAAGCTTTCAACAGAATTTGGGATGCCTTGAAGACTGATAACGTATTAAGAAAGATCTACACATCTCAAGACCTCAGAGAAAGAGTAAGGACCGCATTAGAAGGCGCAGATCAAGAAGACTTCTACAAGATGTGGGCTGGAATTTCCAACCTATTTAGATTCGACGGAAACTCAAAAACCAAAATTAAAGACTTAGTTGCTAAAATTCAAGGCTATGGCAATACTTCTCAAGATATCGCAATTATTGATCTCTCAGAAAAAAATATTCCCCAAGACATCTACTGGAACGACATGATGAAGCTAGTCGTAATAGCAGAGTTTCTAGAAAAAATCACAGAAAAAGCCCAGGAAGCATACAAGAAAGACCAACTATTGAATTCTCTAGTAATCATCGATGAAGCTCACCGATTAGCTCCTAAAGAACCCTCAGAAAATGAATATCTGGAAAAAGTCAAAGCAATACTTGTCGATGCGGTAAGAACTACTAGAAAGTACGGGTTAGGTTGGATGTTTATTAGCCAAACACTTTCAAGTCTTAGCAGAGACATCTTGGACCAAATCAGAATCTACGTTTTTGGGTTTGGCTTAGGCTGGGGAGTCGAAAGATTAGCCCTCAAAGACATAATAGGCGGACAGTTCGAAGCCCTCAAGCTGTACCAGTCCTTTAGAGACCCTCAAAGCAGTCTAAACCACAAACAATACCCATTCATGACTGTCGGACCAATTTCGCCGCTTTCCTTTTCAGGTTCACCTCTGTTCTTCAATGCCATCAATTACCCGGATGACTTTCTAAAAATCAACTTCCAAAAAAACCTGATGTGATTTTAAAGTTTTCAGACAAAGTGGCTAAACATAGTTTGAGTTATCACTGTAATTGTCAATTACTATTGGTAAGCGCCATGTTACTTCTTTACTTTTGGGAAGGATAAGGTTTGTTTTGATTTCGCTGTTTAGAAGGTTAATTTTTTGGTTTACCAATACTTGAAATTATCTTTGGCTGCTCCCTTAATTACCCTTAAACATGCGCTCCGTCTAATCCTTGCTTATATACCACATGAAACCATCGATAGCAGTCAGATCTGTCTTAAGCTCAGCCGCAAGCTTTGTTAACGTTGCATTTATTGCCAGGTAGTCCTTTCCAGCGTTACCTGACATTCTTGGCATTTGCCCAATTTTTTTTAACGCATCCTCAGTTCTATTATTCCAAACACCGTATAAATCAGGCTTAAAAGTGTGAAGCAAACCAGTTAAGATGTTCTTCCCTACTTTTTGGCAGTGATAACTTCCCTGCAATCCTTCTTTCACACGCATCTCGACACTGATTGATTCATCCTGCAAATAAACCAGCAAATCTCTGAGTCGCTCGGGATCTGATAGCGCCCCTAATCCACTGCGATAAAGAGTTGACCAGGACTGGTTGAATCTAAAATGCAAAAAATCGCTGAAATCTCGCTTCCACTCTTCACCCTCTCTCAATCTGTCTGGGGCAAACTTTTCACGATATTTTGCATAGGCCCTTTTACGTGCAAAAAGCCAGATGGAAACGTTGCTAAACGCTATCCCTTCAACCTTGATCTCTTCTAGATTATTGAAATCTTCAAAAAGCATTTTAACGTCATATACGGAGCGAGACATAGTCAAACCAGACCCAACAGGCGATATTGTTGTTACACCCTTTTATAATCATCTAACTAAGAAAATCGCTTTGGCAAATGAGCGAAAAGACTCAGACTGTGTTAGTTAATCAGTTGATTCAACT
>CAWGYA010000006.1:0-203219 GCA_963826715.1 Candidatus Bathyarchaeota archaeon | reverse complement strand
AGTGGCATAGCTCTCTATTTCGGTGCTTATGGCAACGTGCAGGTGTCGCAATCCCAAAATGTCTTCATCTCCGGCGAGGACTTCTTTGCTTTTATAATTGCTAAAATTCAGAGCTTGTTTATTTCGGAAAATGCTGTTTTGTTTATGACAGTAGGCATTATTATCTTGATTTTAACGCCCTATGTTCGTGCCATAGCTTCAGTCATCTATTTTGCTTCGGGAGCGAAATCGAAAGTATGTTTTGATTACACTGTTTGTGCTCATCGTCTTAACTGTAAATTAGTAACGCTTGTTGCACTGAAATCTTGTCAACGGTTTTAATCGGTCATAAATATCTAAACAAATAATACAGCTATCCGCTGGGTTAACACAAATGAATCAACTGTCAAGCTGAATGGGTTTTTGGTCAGCAACAACATCGCTGTTCTCGTTACCTGATTCGATGTGGGCATGATTGCATCCATCCGCCTCTTTCCCAAGACATCTATCACCAGCATAGAAGAATACGCGAGCTCGTACAGCAGTATGAAGATGTTGGCGTTTATCCCTTCACTGATTCTCGCGCCGTTCTTTGTTGTTTTAATGCCCTCCATTTACAATTCCGTTTCAGAAGACAAAAAAATTCTAACTCAACTGGGATTCGCTTTTACCCTCATCTGCGCTGCCATCTTAAGCCTCTACTATTACATCCAAATAACCGTCGTACAGCAAGGGCTCCTAAGCAATCAGTTAGCTGTGCTGTGGTAGTTTGCCAGACTTGAACCCTCGCTCGTTTTTCTGGACTTTTGCTGCGCTATGGTATGGTTTCATGGGATTCGCCCTGATCTTTATAGCTCCAGTGTTTGCAGTGAAATCTGAATGTGTCATAAGATGGTTGTTTACAGCTAATGGCTTTGTCGGCATTGTGTTCTTAATCTGGAATGCTTCGGGTGTTTTCATCGTAAACATTTTTGGCCAGTTTTGTTTGGGCGTTTTGTTCCCTGTAGCTGCTGTTTTGTTGGCGAAGAAATTCAGAAAACCACGAGCTTAGTTTCTATCTGGTAGTCAGACTTATGGATGAACATCCAAGTAATAAACAGACATGAACAGCCTCTCCTGATGGCTAAGTCCACGAGAGTTTTGTCAATTTGCTGAATATTTATTGTTTGTTAGAAGAATAATAACAGTTGTTTTTGCAAAATAGTAGAGTTTGTTTTGGTTTGGTTTTGTTGTTTAGGCTCTGTAAGGGTTGCAGGCTAGAACTAAGAAAATTGCGGGAGGGCCGAAAAGTCTATGAAAGGTGATTGCTCTATTTGCCGTTGTGAAAAGTTAGAGAATCTTAAGCATAAAATCTACTACTTGGAGATTTCCGGTTAAGAAATCATGTAATTGTTTATTAGGTCGTCAGTTTTGCTTAGCTGCGATGAGATTGACCGTTGGTATTCAAGTTGGAATTTTATGGTCGTGGTTTTGTTGTTGTTTGGAATTTTTTCCGTCCTGTTTGCAGAGGTCGCGGACTAGGTTGCGCCCAGTCAGACAAACAGTGTTTAGACCGATTGTGCCGATTGCCCACTGTCCTACCATGTAAAAGTTGCCAAGTCCAGGCAGGGTTTTGCTGACGCCGTTTTGGGTGACTTCTTTGAATGGTGTTCTTTGGGTGCTCCCCATGCTTGGCAGCCGCGGTAGTGCACCGGTCCAGTGCATCGACCGAAATTGGGGTTACAACATCGCTGGCTTCTATGTTCTGTTATGAATCCGGGGAAACGGTTTTCTCGATGTTGTTCTGCGATGAGTATCGGCAACTTTCCGCTTTCTCGGCTTGGTATTTTTCAGGGTTTGATACCGATAGTGTCCTTCCAGTAGTCGTAGTCAGAATTCCATGACCACTTTTGACAACGGTTTTGCCTGCAGGGGCGAGCGTGGGCATCAAAGTTGAAGACTTCCACATCAAGCCTATCTCTTTCTAGGTTCCCTCCACCGTAACAGGCTCGTCGAGGAAAGCGCACCATCGCATGTGGTTCAGTCTGGGTAATTTTATTAGCGACGCCGTACCAGACTTCCAGCCCGAAATGGCTGCAGTCTTCGGGGTAAGCTTTGTAGTAAGTCGTTGACTGGTTTGGTTTGCGTACTTGGCCTCGGAAGCACCCCAAAAATAGTGGAGTAGCCGTCGGCGGCGGAAACCACAACTGTCGGCAAAGTGTTCTGCGCCATCTTCTAAGCTGAACGCCTGCTGGCCGGTGTCGTTATCCTTAACGATTATCTTTTTCACTTTTGAGCTTGGTACAAAACTTCGCCGCCCAGCTCCAAGTATCGCTGCTCGATGTTTTTGGAGAGCGCCATGGAGCCCCCGATGGGCCATGCCGCCGTCGCCCTTGCTTTAGGGTAGCCAGATGAAAATCAAAGCGATTACTGTAACGGGCACCTCAGGGATGTCGTACTGTATAGTGGCAAATGCTTTGCGCAAGAACGGGTCGGTGAATTGTTCTGCGTACTCTTTGAGAGATATCGTGCTGTACTTCATCAAAGAACGCATCAAGCGGTAAGCATCTTTAGCTTGGCTCCAGCACCGCCGGACATCGCTAGCAAACAAGGTCGTATTCCGCCGAATCGTTTCGGGCAGCCTTGATGAATTCGTCGATGAGTTTCTCGTCTGGAGGTAGAGAGATCTTCCAAATGCATGCTCGAGCTTGTCATAGGTCCGTTGTACACCGTGAGGACTTTGCCGTATGGTGTCTTCCACTTGAACAAACTCCTTAAAACTATGCGCGTTCAAGGATTTGAGGGCTCCAAGTTCCTGCCACATGTGGTTGTTAACTGAGTTGGGGGTTATACCAAAAACGTTGTGGACTGCATAATCAAAAGTGTAGCACTTGCATTTCCAAGAAACACAGACGCCGCCAGGTTTATCCTGCATCTCAAAAACTTTGGTGCTGTAACCGTTCATCTGTCCGTAGCAGCCTGTTGCTAAACCAGCTATACCTGCCCCGATTATGATCAATGACTTGGTTGCCAATTTGCATAACCAAGCCTGATTTCTACAGACTAAGTATACTTATATCTTTTTGTCCCGGTGGTTGCTTAAAATAAAGAATAGTATTAATTGCCCTAAGAGTAACTTTTTATTGAACACAATAGAAACTCTATTGCAAGTCTTATTAGCCATAGCATCAATATATGTGGGGTCAGAAATGCCCAAAAGCAATTTAATGCTTTGAGAAAGTAAATGCATTCGACAAAAATGGGTTAATGAAGCGTGAAATAGATAATGCGCTTGTTTTGATAAAAGAATACAAGGGAAAATATCCTTTTCGCCGAGAACCCTCAGTCGATAGATGGTCTTAAGAACCAGACAAAATCCTTAAGACTAACTCAAAAGAAATTGGAGAATTCTTCCAGTTATTTTAGTTTACACGCTTAATTGTTTCGGTAATCTAACAATTCAAAACTCTAACGTTTACCAAAACATTCAAACCCAAATCGAGGATTTCAAAAACTTACTTCACTGCGCAGTTGATAAAAAGAAGTCTTTAGCTGAAAGAGTAGATGCTCCTTGGGAAAAAATAAGCGGTTTTAGGTCAAGACAAACACATAGCCAAAAAAATCATTTTTTGCTTTAATTATGAAACTGGAGCGGTACTGCCCATCTTTAGCACACAACACTTGAAGGCACTTCGTTAACCATATTGTTGATGCACCAAATGGTGCCAACTAAATATTATTCTCAAGGGCAAGAATATGCACATTTTACCTCCGAACTGCTCAAAGCTAAAGATAGTCTGCCTATAACTCGAGCTTGGGAAATAAACAGTATTTCGCAAGGTTCCTCCTGCATTAGTTACCCACCGCCAGATAGCGAAAAACCAACAACCAACCCCTCCGGAGAAGGAAAAACCATAAACGCCGTAACCAACGAACAGTTGGAGCTCCAAGAGCCTTTGTTAAACTACTCGGCGAACTTCAGGTTCAAAGGGAAAAATCACAGGGCTACAGTTCCGAGAGAACCGCGAATTGTGGATGCACCAGCAACCCAACAACCGAGATGTAACAGTCACAATGTAAAGCAACTACTAGAAAAGCCCAAACCAAAAACCCTAACGCCCCCAGAAATCAATCGGATGAACCGCCCAAACGACCAGCACGGCAAAGACTTTAAGTAAATGATTGGCGGGTCCGACGGGAGTTGAACCCGCGACCCTCGGATTAAAAGTCCGATGCTCTAGCCTGACTGAGCTACGGACCCGCGCATATTCGTTGCGGCTGATAGGAAAATACATAGGGGTTTTTTAGTATTTCGATTCCGATATGGATAAAGACTTATGATTGAGGGCGGGTTTGTGCTTAAAGATTGTAGCCATAAAACTTTTGATTTTGTCGTGCGAGTATAGGATAGTTTCTATGGTTTTAGCACCTTTGTCAGTTAGTTTGTAAACTCGTTTGCGTTCTATCCAAGTTCCCTCGACTAAATTCTTTCGTTCCAGGGCGTGAAGCAGTGAATAAACAGTTCCTGAGCTAAGCAGGAAGCCGAATTTGGAATGGATAAACGAGATGATATCATATCCGCTTTTAGGCCCGTTTTGGAGTTCAGCCATGATGATTGTGTCTAGAAAACTTTTGACAACTTTTTCGTGTATTTTTTTAGTAATCCGGGTTTCGGATTTTTCGCTGTTAACTATGATTGTTAACGCTACCATTATTTAAACCACACTTTATGTTTAATCATGTTTTGATTTATAAAATTTATTAGATTTTAAACAGGATGTTGTATCTAATCAAAATAATTATAGACAAAACTCAACTTTCTTGATGCAGTAAGAACCCTCAGAATCCTCAAAAAAGTTTGCGGTAACCAACTCAAATGCCTGCAGATTCCACCAATCAAATTTACAAGAGAATGTCTTTCAAAAAGCTGGTTCGCTAAAAAAGTTGCTGTTTTCATTTACAAAATTGGCAACAGAGATATTCTATTTTTAGACCAAGAAAGCTATTTTTAACCGTTGAAATCGGTTTCTATTAGTTACCGATATATGTACATGTTAACAAACGTTATCTCTTATTTTGCGATAAACTCTTTCGGTGCCTATAAATTGATTTCATGGAAATACACGTTTAAACGTTTAAATGAAGAATACGAAATTGCTACAAAAAAGAAGCAAGCCCTAGATAACCTTTGTGCATCAGGAAAAATCTCGCAAGCCACTCGTGATGCATTTACCGATGATATAGTTAAAGCAATAGAGGAAATTGAAAAGCAACGCCAAAACCTCTCAGAGAAAATGCAAGCAAAAACCCAGGAACTGGAAAACCAAATAAAGACTTTGGAGATGCTCTTAGCTAACTATGAAATCCAGCATGTTGTGGGAGAAATCGACGAGGATATTTATGCTCGGGAATTGACCCTTCTTTCAACAAGTCTTGAAACAACTCGTAATGAGTTGGGCGTAATTAAGGAAGCAACAAACCAGCTTTTTCCCGCTCCCCAACCACCAGCGGCGGCATCTTGTGTTTGCACTTGCGCTCCCGAAGTTGCTGCTCCAGTAGTTGCAGCCTCTTCCACCCCAGTAGAATCAACTCTTGTTGACCTTCCAGTTGAAACAGCGCCAATTGAACCTGTCTTTTTAGAAACATCTCCAATTGAAACATCACCAGCTGTTGAAATCGTAGCTTCGCCCATTGAGGCTCCAATCGAAGGTCAAGTTACTGAAGCTGAAAGTACCCCCGCAGAAATAGTTGTTGAGCAATCGGTTGAAGCAATGCCTATTGAAATGCCTGCTATTGAGGAAAACTTGGTTGAGACTCCCGTTAATGAAGCTCCAATAGAAATCCCTGCTCAAGTTGAAGAAGAAACCGCAATTGAAACAATAGTTGATGCTGCTCCACTCGAATCTTTAGGCGAGATTGCTATTGATAATGTGCCCATTGAATCCGTGGAAGAAGCGGAGGTGTCTGATGGGTCTCCAATCGAATTTGTTGTCGAAGATGCCCCTATTGAAATTTCTCCCGAAGAGATTACAACTACTGAAGTTGCGCATTTAGAAGCGCCAGTTGAAGATGTCTCTTCAGAAACCATGGTCGCAGAATCCGAGGTCGCATCAATTGAAGCAGCATCTGAAGTTTTCATTGAAGCTCCCGCAGTAGAGGGAACTACAGATGAAATTGCAAACGAAGACGTAGCTGCAATTGAAGAGGCTTCAGAAAATGAAACTTTCGAAAATGAAGCTGATACAGAAGTATTTGTTGCTGAACCAACTATCTATGAACCAGCCGTTGTGGAAACCCCAATCGAGGAAGACGATGCGAATATGGAGATTACTTTGCCTGTTGAGGAAGCTGCAGTTGAAGTCCCAATCGAAGAAGGTTCAATAGATGAAGAATTAATAGAGACCGCACCCGAAGTCACAATCACCGAAGACGCACCGCAGCAAACAGTTGGAGTTCCGTTGCAATCATTCGAAGTTACCGAGCATGTTCCAATGGAAACCACCCTTGAGAAAGTTATGGATCAGGCAATTGAAGATCAAATTGTTGAACCGGTCATTGTGGAGGAGGCCCACGTTCCAGCCCACCCTTTAGAAGCGCCCCAAGAGGCGCCTTCCGAGGAAGAAGCTACAGACGAGGTCACCGACCAAATCCACCAAACAGACGAAAACGAAGACGACACAACTAACCAATAAACTAATTATTTTTTTTCTTCATTTTTTATTTATATAAAATCTTTTCACCCTCTTACATTCACAGCTAATACCCTTTTGGTTCTTTGCCATAGAATCTATTTTATCTGTTGAGAAAAATTTTCTGCAGTAAACTCGAAAAAATCGGATCTTAAATCCCACCTGCTTGACTCTCTAAAAATTTTTAATGCAAGAACTGGTTCGATTTTCACTCTAACAATTTTTGAAGCAAACTTATGGCGGACCATGCAGCGAGTGCGCTGGTGTGGGGGTTTTCTGGGTGTGGATCGTTTGCGAAGCGAAGGTCCATTTCACCAAAGCGCCACTTCACTTGGATTTCATGTGTATTGCGTGTCACTGCAGGATCGGAAATGACTATGACTTTTATTTGAATCGGTTTTACTGTTAACGCCAATGTTGCTGCCACGTTCATCTCGCGGGGATACAGTCTTGCTGCCTCTTTTGCGGTTCCTTCATATATTATCATCTTTTCGGTATTGACTTTTCCAAGAGCTTGGGGGTTTTTTCGTGAAATCAATGTAACTTCTTCGATGCCTGCGTTTGCGGCACTGGAAATGGCATCTATGCCTCCGATGGCTCCCGCTGGAAAATGAACTTTGGGGTCATCACTGTTTAAATTCAAAAGTGCGCCAGTACTCATCACAATTATCTGAGAATTTGATGCTATAAGTTTGTCGTAATAGTCGCGGACTGCCTGCTGACCTGCCGCTTCAACAATCACTTTTGGTTTTGTCGAAATTAACTCATCAACGCAGCTAGCGATCTTAACTCGAAAGCTCAATTGACGCTTTAGTTTCTGGGCTTTAGCTGCGTCGGTGTCATAAACAACGAGTTCATTGCAGACAACTACTTTGCGTTCTATCGCTTCGGCAAGAACTGTTCCGATAGCGCCGCAACCGATCAATCCAACTGTTTTTTTCATATCATTCGCCTAGTATTCGGTTTCAATAAAGACTTCGCTTTGAGCGACCTGTCTGCCCCCTGAAAGTTTCTGAGAAACCACCCGTATCGTTTCAATCTTTAGGGTGGCGGCTATATCGGTGCATCCTTGTCGGATGGCACCAGCGGTTTCGGCGTTTGAAGCGTAGATTTTGAGGTTTTTAACGGGAGCGTTTAAAGGCATTTTCTTTTCGGCTTTGTCGCGTCGGACTTCGCTCATAATAGCTGTTATTAAGTCTCCGTTGCGTTCAATGATATCATCCACCATGTTAGGGTTGAATTTAGGCCAAGCCGAAATTTGTATGCTACAGTAACCTTTGTCGTCTCGGTACATATACTCGTAAATCTCTTCTGTCAAATGTGGCGTAACTGGTGCAAGCAGTTGAAGAATGCGGTAAAGTACCTCGTAAAGTGTGTGTTGGGCGGCGGCTGCATTGGCTTTTCCATAAACCTCAGGACGATAGAGGCGATCTTTAACGGCTTCGACGTAGAAATCGCAGAATACATGCCATGTGAAATTACGTATTTCCTCAACAGCCATGTTAAATTGGCAGCGTTCGAAGGCTGAGGTAACTTTTCTGGTGAGATTCTCGGTTTTGCTTATTATCCATTTGTCAAGAAGTTGCAACTGAACTTCACTTGCTTTTTTGGAGTCATAATCGCCGAGTAATTTGCAGGCAAATCCAGCTACGTTCCAAAGTTTGACGAGGAAACGTCTACCATATTCCACGTCTTGTGCACGGTAGGGGATATCGGAGCCCGTAGCGCCTCCCGCGGCAGCCCATTGCCGAGTGGCGTCGGCACCGTTTTTGCCTAGTACTTCTGGAGCGGCAGCGTAATTTTTAAGAGATTTGCTCATTTTTCTACCATCGGAACCAAGAACCATGCCATTTATAAGGACACTGTTAAAGGGGCGCTCATCAAAAAGTGCGAGATGTCGCACCATAAGGTAGTATGCCCAGGTGCGGATAATGTCTGTGCCCGATGGATGCATGCTCGTGGGGTAGAGGTGCTTCCAATCTTCACGGTCTGGCCAGCCAGCGTGGACTGCGCAGGTTATTGAGCTATCCATCCAGGTATCCATTACATCCTGTTCAGCTTCGAAATCTTTTCCGCTGCATTTAGGGCAGGCCTTAATCCGAGGCGGCTCCAATTTAGGGTCAATAGGCACCCAGTCAAGTTCGGCTAGAATGAGTTCTCCGCATCCTTTGCAGTACCATACCGGAATAGGCGTGGCGAATATTCTTTGTCGGCTTATAACCCAATCCCAATCAAGAGCCCTTGTCCAATCAATAAGGCGGTTCTTCATATAATCAGGGTACCATGGAATCTCGTTTGCGTTTTTTTCTACCGCGGAGGATAGCGGTAGGGTTTTCATGAACCACTGCTTACGTTCAAGAATTTCAACGTGGGTTTTACATCGGTCGCATACGCCGATCTCCTGCTGGATTTTCTCAGTTTTTTCAAGTAGCCCAGCTTCTTTTAAGTCGGCAACGATGGTCGTCCGAGCCTGGTTGAGATAGAGTCCAGTGTATTTGCAGCCTGCATCAGTGATTCTGCCGCTCTCGTTAATGAGACGGATGACGGGGAGCTTGTGTTTTATTACTGTTTTTACATCGTCTTTGTCGCCATAAGTGCAAATCTGGACAACACCTGTGCCGAATTTGGGATCTACAGATTCTTCAGCGATGATTGTGACTTCGCGGTTCATCAATGGAACCATAATTTTTCTTCCAATATATTTTGCGTAGCGTTCATCTTTGGGGTTGACTTCGACAGCGACACATGCAGGGATGAATTCGGGACGAGAGGTGGCGATGAGCAGGTACTCGCTTGTGCCTGCCAATTGATATTTAATATAGTGTAGCGTGCCTTCACGTTTAATGTGATCGACTTCAGCGTCTGCTATAGCTGTTTCGTCTCGTGGGCACCAGTTAACGGGATGCGTGCCCCTATACATGAAGCCCTTCAAATAGAGCAATATGAAACTGAGTTGAGTCCGGCGCCAGTAGTCGGGATCCATCGTTTTGTATTCGGTAGTCCAATCGATACTGCACCCCAATTTCAGGATGCCCTCTTTCATCATAGCAATATACTTCTCGACTAGTGCCATACACATGCTACGGAACTGCTCTGAGGGAAGCTCACGTTTGCGAATATTATTTGCTTTTTCTACCTGAATCTCTATTCCGAGGCCATGGCAATCCCAACCTTGTGGGAATAAAACGTTGAAACCTTGCATGCGCTTATAACGTGCTACAATGTCAAAATAGGTCCAGTTGAGCACATTCCCCATATGTAATTCGCCAGATGGATAGGGTGGGGGGGTATCGATGCTAAAGGGCTCTCGTGACATGTCATTCCAATCGTAATGGTAGATGCCCATTTCTTCCCATTTCGTTTGCCATTTCGATTCGATTTCTGCAAAGTTATAATCTTTAGGCAAAGAGCGCATGTTTATCATCCCGATATTAGCAATTGACTTTAGCAAGATTGAGGTAGAACCTAAAAACATTATCCCATTTTCAATGATACACGATACATTATTTGAATTGATCACTTACCTTAGTTTAGTGGCATTCACCAAAAAGAAAGAGAAGTAAACGAGAAATACCTGTTTGTTGAAGAATACATAGATTGGCTTGGAACCGTTTAGTATCATAACTGATGTATTGATTGTATTGGCAGCGGCGCTTCTAATCGGTGAACTTTTTGAAAGATTTTCCCTTCCGTCAGTTGTTGGCGAAATCTTAGCTGGCATGATAATTGGACCTTCTTTGCTGGGTTTAATAGTTGCTGACAACGCGTTGCGGGCTGTTTCCTCAATTGCGTTGTTTTTCATTATTTTTCATATAGGGTTCGAAATGAAAACGCAAATGCTTCAGAGGAAAATCCGTATTGCTTCACTATTTTCGATTACAAGCTTTCTTGTACCACTTGCATTGATGATGGTAGCAGGCATGTTTTTCTTTCCTTTTGGAAATGGCGAAAACTTCATTCTCGCCTTAGCGATCGCAGTTCCGTCGCTTTCAATAGTTTCTGTTCTTATTTGGCAATATAAACTACTTCAAACTACAACAGGACAAATTATTGTCGCGTCTGTTACAATTTCAGACTTGTTGGCTTTTGTTTTTCTAGCTGCTATTTTACGTCCGATAGAAAGTACTTTGACAATAATTCTGGAAATAATAGTTTTCATTATTATCTTCGCGGTTTTAGATCTACTTTTGAATCATAAACCTGAATTTATACGGAGGATATTATTTTGTGCATCAGGTTTCTTTAAACGGACAGATTTTGCATTTGCTTTGTTACTTGTTATTGCTCTTCTAGTTTCTGCTGTTTTCCAAATCATGGGGCTAAGTTACATTTTAGGTGCTTTCTTTGCAGGGTTAATTTTTCACGATGGCTTAATTGGAAGGAAAGCTTATGATAGAGTAAGTCAAACGTTGTCTACAATGAATAGCATCTTCTTTGTTCCTATCTTCTTTGGTTTCGCAGGTGTAGAAGTAATATTAGCGGGGATAAATTATCTAGATTACATTGGTTTAGTTGTGTTGATATCTATAGCTTTGGGTGTTGGGGTTTCTTTAACTTATTACGTTTCAAGAAAAGCGTTGAAGCCCGAGGTGGATGTATCTCCTAAGCGGCTAGCTGGTATCTTGGGTGGTAGAGGCGCTATTGGAATCGTTATTGCAACGGTTGCTTTCGGCGAAGGATTCATTGATGAAGCCGGTTTTTCATTGGTAATACTTGGAACACTAATTATGTCGCTCATAATTCCTTTTCTTGCAGGTCGTGTTACCCGAGTAAAAAACCAAGAAGACTCGGCGGAAAAAAGTGATATCTGCAAAAATCCTTAAAATAAACAGGTGAAACACCTATTTTTGATGTCATGCTATTTAAAGACGAATTGTCCCATCAATTTTTTTGTATCTTTAAGGTTTTGACTGCGGCACCAAAATATCTTTCTTGTTTTGAATCTAGCAAAAGTAGCTCAAATCACAGCATCTGCTTTAGTAATCTTCCTTAAGGGGTGTCTAGGGGACACGTTGCCGTTGCGATGGTGTTGGGTTTTCCTCTTTCCTCCAAGGGCTAGAAAACCAAAACACAGGTTACACCCAACTCGCATAGCTCGTTGGAATCTCGCAAACCTACAAGCACGGAATCGCTTCCTATGTTTCAGCTACAGTCTTCAACCCAGCGACAACTCGGCCTTTTTCTATGCGGCTAAAAACACTTCGGAAACTCGCTCTTTCCCCGTTGTAGCCGGTGCGGTTTACTCGGATTGGGGCGTGGAGACGAAGGTTTTCTTAGTGACTTCGGATTTTATGTTTCTGCTTTAAAATCTCTTCCATACTAAACCTCCTTTTTGGACACAAAACTAATATTATTCGTGTCCGCTATCTCTTTTTTAGTTCTTGGGGAGCTGGGAAATGACCCGGCTGAGAGGATAGTTTCTTCTGTCGACCCTGTGAACCTGAACCAGGTAATACTGGCGGAGGGAAAAAGATGAGTACTTCATATAAAAGTGAATATCAAAAACCAAATTCTTTTAGAAATCCAAAAGTTTTAGCTGAAGCTGCAATTTTCACAGCATTGGCGACGGCGTTAAGCACTATCGTGGTTTATGTTATGCCGCAGGGGGGCTCTATAACGCTGGCGTCGATGGTGCCTATTATTTGGTTGGCGTTGCGAAGAGGACCAAAAGTTGGTGTAATTGCCGCTGTACTCTATGGTTTTATCCAGTTTGCAATCATGCCTTATGCAATTGATCCTTTCCAAGTGTTACTTGATTACCCGTTGGCGTTTGGTGTTTTGGGGATAGCTGGGTTTTTCTCAAGGTATCCAGTTGCTGGTGCAGCGGTAGGTGTATCTTTGCGCTTTGTGATGAGTTTCATTTCAGGAGTAGCCTATTGGGCGCCAATTTATGCACCAAATGTTGACCCCTTACTATACTCTGCGGTGTACAACGCCAGCTATATTTTGCCTGAACTGGGCATTACGGTGTTCGCAGTTTTACTGCTGCAGGCAAGTAAAGCGTTGAAGGCGTATTTATAAAATGGGCAAACTATGTAGCAAAGAGCTTCAAAAAATGCTCGATTGCATAAAAGTGGATAATCGCGTTATTGTGCCGCCTCAAATCGGTTTCGATTCAGGTGTGCATCTTTTAGGCGACAAAGTTGTGGCGGTTGCTACAGACCCCTGCACTGGAGTGCCAGAGGAATGGTTCGGTTGGTTCCTCATTAACTATGCTGCATCGGATGTGGCTCTATCTGGTGCTAAGCCAGAGTTCTGTACAATCACGCTGCTTGGCCCGCGGTCAATTGACCCCCAACGTTTCCAAAGGGTCATGGTGCAAACTTGTCGCGCTGCAGACGAATTGGGTATAGCTATCGTTCGTGGTCACACTGGTATGTATGATAGTTTAAAAGACCTTCTGGGTGTTTGTACTATCTACGGGTCCATTGAACCCAAGCGTTTTATAACATCCGGTGGGGCAAAGGAAGGCGACCTAATTTTATGCACTAAACCTTTAGGCATAGAGACGATCACAAATTTTGCCCTTGCAAATTTAGAACCAGCAAAGAAACTCTTCGGTGCGGCTAAACAGAAACAATATGCAAACCTTGTTACCATGCAGAGTTGTGTAAAAGAGGCGTTGGTGCTTGCAAAAATCGGCGGTATCCATGCGATGCACGATGCGACGGAGGGTGGCTTTGTCACTGCGCTAAACGAACTGGCGGTAGCATCAAAGCTAGGTTTTCGAGTGGACTGGGGCATGATTCCTTTTCCAGAAGAGGCTTTGATGCTGCAAGTCCATTTTGGTCTCAGTGCTGAACAGTTGTTGGCGATGTCTTCTACTGGTACAATTTTGGCGGCTGTTAAACCAGAGTCGCAACAAGAAGTCAAAGAAGCTTTAGAAAAGTTAGGACTTACGGGGTATTTCATAGGAGAATTCACAAAAACAAAAAAGCGGTGTCTAACTAAAAACGGTAAGCCACAGGCTTTTCCAATAACCGCTGTCGATCCCTACACTATGATGATGTCTATTTCTTGAGTTCTTGAAGGACAAACTTGACGATTTCATCGCCTATATTCACGTCTGCTACAACCTGCAGACCCTTCCAACCCGGCTGGCTATTAACATCCACAATCCGAGGACCATCAGGGCCCTCCAAGATGTCTACTCCTGCAATTTTGCATCCAACTGCCTTTGCAGATTTGATAGCTATTTCTTCAAATTCCCTATTAATTCTTGCTGGAGCGGGTTTGGCTCCACGACTGTAGTTGGTTTTCCAACCTTCTGCTACTCGGCGCATCGAGGATACTACTTGGTCACCTATGACAAAGGCTCTAATGTCGCTGGTTCCATGTGGCACGAATTCCTGGATGTAGATTACGCCGTGATGAAAGGTGATGGCTTTGAAGATGGTGTCGGCGATATCAATATCGTTTACCCGAGTTGCGCCTTGACCGCGTGAACCGAAAATAGGTTTTACGATTACATCGCCGCCGAGTTCGGCGAAAGCTTTTATGGCTTCGTTTACGCTCTCGGTCGCAAGGGTTCGCGGCACGGGGACCCCGACATCTTCGAGCAACGAGAGTATGTCGTATTTGTCTACGCAATGTTCAATCGCGGCAGGAGGGTTGACCATATAGAAACCTTGACGTTCCAGCTTGTAGAGCATGTCCATTCGGAACACGAGTTCCTCAAGGCTACCGCGTCCGATTGGGCGAATGATGAGGGCATCTAAGTCGTCCAAGATACTTATGTTATTAATTTTAAAGTAGGGTTTATAGGCTATGCGTGCAACTAAACGGGGAAAAGTGAAGCATTCATATTCTATGCCGCGTTTGGTCAGAGCCTCACGGACTTGTGAGCTGCTCCATGCTTCTGGGTTGCGTGTCATGATGCCGAATTTCATTGGGGTCTGTCCTTGCAGTTAGAAAATGCTAAAGCTTGTACTCTTAAAGCTTCCGCGCGCATCTGCCAAACACAGTTATCTATTTAATCCATTTTTGGTGGAAAAAGTCGCTCTTGTACTCTTCGATTCTGCCCAATTAACTCGCCAGCAAAAGCCCCCGCTGAGAGGCAGGTAACAAGACTTGTCACTATAAAGACCTGGCCCCCTACCGCTTGCGCTATCTGCAACAGGATTCCATTGGCGTTAGCGTAAAGGGTAATGATCGCCCAAATGCTAAAGCCGATTATGGAAACCCCTGCAAAGATGAACGTGGCACGTTTGCTAATTGACAGCTTGGAAGGCGTCACGCGGATATAACCCACCAACGCAACTGTCACAGCGATGGCAACATTCAAAGCTGCCACAGTAGCTATAGTCAAACCCGAAACTGTGCCCAAAATCGAAACGAAAACTACCATGAGTCCTTCAAGCACTACCCAATATGACTTTTGCATCGTTATGCCCGGCGTCTCAGGCGTAGCTTTTCCCTTTTGCTTGGGCTTAGGCTTCACTTTGGATTTAGGACGGATTTTGGAGGGCTTAGGCATGGTCTATATTCGAGGTTTTGGCTTTATTAAAGTTTCAGCGTTTTTGGCTCCCTGCATCCATTGACCTAAAAATAGTAAACGGGTAGATAAACATAGAATTGCTTCCATATTTTGATCTATATAGGCTTGCTGTGCAGTTGATTATTTTCCTACATTTATTGGACCTGGAAAACCATCGCGTATTGTAATTAGTGCTCAAGACGCATGATAAACTAAAAACTCAACAAGAATGTTTTAAACCCAATCATGTCATCACCACCTATCTTGGACCGAAACAACTAAAAAATCCTCTTTCTGAGTTAGAAGTACCAACTCAAAAGAAGAGATCAATTGGACTTACACCATAAAAAACACAAAAAATAATGCACAACTTTTTGTAGCGAATCAAACCGGACTGTCACTTTCGGTAACTTTTTTCTAAGAAAATGCTTGACAACCCTCCTCAAATGCAGAAACAATGTTTAAAAAGTGACGTTCGCAATAAAGAAACCTACCTCGTCAATATTTTCAGTTTGCTTCTGTGTTATTTTTTTCGTAGGAAACATGCTTGTTATGTAAATTTGTCGACAGAAAAAACCATTTTTAAGTCACCCAGCATTGTGCCACTATTACATGCTTTAAACAACCACTTTTCCGGGGCTTGTACCTACATACTTTTATTTCAAGCCTTACTCTTTATTGACAATTATTTTTGACACTTCTGGGAATACCCATGGGCACATGTGAAGAAAAACCCGAAACAGAAACAACCGTAATGGGCGAAGAAGAAAGTAAACGTGTGTTAGTTGCATTTACCGTTTGGCTAGGTATAACCATAGCAGTTGCAGGCGCGCTGGATCTCTTCGCAGATGGAATCAGTCTTGGCTTCATGGTACCCTTTCTTAATATCTCCGTTTCAGTTTCTATGATTCTCTATTATAGTGCTATTGTAACTGCATCCACCTATATTGGCGTGATTGGCCTAAAAGAACTCATTGTTAAACGCCAATTTAGCGTCGAGTTTCTTATGGCAGTTGCAGGCTTAGGTGCGTTGGCGCTGGATTACCGCTTTGAAGCAGCTACGGTACTGTTCCTTTACAGCTTAGCCGAATACTTTGAAGGCTATATCCAAAACCGCGCCAAACGTACTGTAGAAAAAATCAGCAAAATTATCCCCGAAAAAGCTCGGGTAATCGGGAGCGATGCCAAAGAGTATAGCGTTAACGTTGGCGAAGTCGAAGTAGGCGTAACGGTACTTGTGAAACCCGGTGAACGCGTCCCGCTCGATGGTAACGTTGTTGAAGGCTTCTCTCACGTGGATCAGGCTTTGGTGACGGGGGAGTCAGTGCCTGTGCCTAAAAAAATCAACGATTGCGTTTACGCTGGCACCTTGAACACAGGAGGTCTACTCAAAATTGAAGTCACAAAAAAATCTTCTGAAACATTGGTTTCCCGCATCGTGCAGCTCGTCGTGGAGTCGCAGAAACGCAAAGCCAGTATAGAGAGGCTGGTGGACCGTTTTGCTAGAGTCTATGTACCCATCGTGGTTTTGCTCGCGATCTTCACAGCTGGGGCAATGCCATTTTTGGTTGGAGGCACTTTCCAGACGTGGTTTTATCGATCGCTGATTCTGTTGGTGGTTTCTTGCCCAAGCGCGTTTATCATTTCGGTTCCCGCCACTGTATTCATTGCTATAACCATCGCAGCAAAGCGAGGCATAATCGTTAAAGGTGGAGTTTTCATAGAGAAACTCGCCCAAGTCAAGCATGTGGTTTTCGATAAAACTGGAACGCTTACCCTTGGGAGGCAAGTGGTGCATGAGGTGCGGAGGGTTGATATTTCACGAGCTGAGGATGAGCCAATAATGTATGCTGCAGCTCTAGACCAGTTTTCTAATCATCCGATTGCGCAGGCGATTGTGCGTCGGGCAACTCAGCGGGGAATCGACTTAAGCAAGTTAACTGTTACAGATGTCGTTGAGGTCCCCGGTAAAGGTATCGCAGGTTTAGTAAACGACAAGCATGTCGCTATCGGTAACCTTGAATTCATGCGGGAACTAGGTTGTAACTGCACTCAAGCCTTTGAAATCACATCGGGTGATATCCATACCGCTGTTTGCGTCTCAGTTGGCAAGGTAGGTTTGGCGGCGGTTTGTGTGGTTGATGAGGTGCGCGAAGACGCCTTGTCGGCGATTCATCAACTCAAAGATCAGCAAATCAAAACTTCTATTTTAACAGGCGACAATCAAGCCATAGCCGAAGACACTGCAAAATTCCTTGGGATAGATGATGTACATGCGGGGCTGTTCCCTGAGGATAAGCTTCAGTGTATTGATGAAATGAAGGGTAAAAATGGTTTGGTGGCTATGGTGGGCGATGGTGTTAATGATGCACCAGCGTTAGCCGCGTCGGATGTGGGCATAGCGTTGGGTGCAAGGGGAGCTGATGTTGCGTTGGAATCGGCAGATGTGGTGCTGGTTAAAGATCAGTTGGTTCAGATTCCATATCTGTTAAAACTCAGCAAAAAAACTATGGTGATTGCTAAACAAAATATTGCTGCCTCTCTTGTGGTTAAGCTAATTTTGGGCACGCTAGGTCTCTTGGGTTTGACTCCGCTTTGGTTCACAGTGGCATCAGGGGATGATGGTGTAACTCTGTTATTACTTCTAAATACGCTTCGACTGGAACGGATCAAATAGCATATTCTGTCGGATTAAAGAAAAAGGTGTGGTTTTCTCTAAACGAATGACCGTTGATAGCATTCTTCATGTCTAACCGCTGTAGCTTTTCGGCATGCAACCCTTTGTCCCTCAAGGATGGGTTTATGGCAAATCAAGCAGAGAATGCGCCCCTTCTTTTGTATCCGCAAGATAAGTCTATGGTTGATCACATAGTGGTTTGTGGCCATATTTCTCACATTAATCTGCTTCCATTTTATGCAGTAAAAGCATTTTTGTCAAGGTTTGTTGACTAAGCTTAGTCCAGGTTTCTTGACTAACTTTTAGCTTTCTTCACAAGATTTCTTGACTAAAGTAAAAAGCTCAAGCGAATCCTTTTTTCCTTCTATCTGAATATATTCAGCTGTGAATCCGGTGCCTCTGATTTCAACCTTTGACCCGTGGCGTGCTGGCCTTTGCACTTGCCTTCCTAAGCTGACTTTTAATCCTTACACGGGCTGCGACCATCAGTGTCTATACTGTTATGCGTCAAGTTATATTCCAAACTTCAAGGATATTCACCCCAAAAAAGAGGTTCTCCACACACTAAAGCATGAGGCCGCTAAACTTAATGGCGAGACAATTTCGCTTTGCAATTCCTCGGACCCTTATCCGCGTATTGAAGCATCACTGGGATTAACAAGGCGCTGTTTGGAGATTTTGGTTGAGAGTAATTGTAAAATTCAAATTATTACGAAGAGCAACCTTGTAAGCCGAGATGACGATTTACTCAGTAGGGTACCCGCAACTGTCGCGTTTACTATAACCACAGACGAAGATGAGCTCGCCCGAAAACTTGAACCCTTCGCACCATCGCCTAACCAACGCATAAGGGCAGCTCGGGATCTAATCACCAAAGGAGTACCTGTATTAGTTCGCATAGACCCAATAATTCCAAACATCAATGACCAACCACAAAAACTCATTGCAAAACTTGCAAGCATCGGCGTTAAACACATAACTGCTTCAACTTATAAGGCAAAACCTGACAACTGGGCACGCATTGTCCAAATCTTCCCTCATCAGTCGATGATTCTTAAGCCGTTGTATTTTGGGCAAGGCGAACGAGTTGGTGGCAGCGTGCTGTTACCAAAGAACTATCGTTTTGAGCTCCTAAAGAAAGTAAGGGATTTGGTTGACGCTAATGGCATGAAATTTGGTGTCTGCAGAGAGGGATTAAAGCAGCTTAACACGGCGCCATGTGACGGTTCGTGGCTTATGCCCAATGAAAAGGAGGGTAAGCAATGCAGAATCGGGTGATTATGCTAGCTGATTTTGATTACTTTTTTGCGCAATGCGAGGAACTGCGTCACCCCGAAATAAAGGACAAACCAATCGTGGTGGGGGTATACTCGGGGCGCACTGAAGACAGTGGTGCAGTCTCCACAAGCAACTACATCGCCCGCGAGTATGGTGTCAAATCCGGGTTACCTCTGTTTATGGCAAAACGTAAACTTGAGGGCACTGACGCCGTTTTCTATCACGTGGACCATCAGTATTATGAGCAAATTAGTAGTCGTATCATGGCGATTTTCCGTAGCTACGCCACCTCTATCGAGCAAGTCAGTATCGACGAGGCTTATCTGGATGTGACTGAGCAGGTAGATGGCAGTTTTGAAAAATCACGCAGCTACGCCCAGAAAATTAAGGCTGATGTTAAGGAGCAAGTAGGAATCTCCTTCACGATTGGTATCGGACCCAACAAGCTGGTAGCGAAAATCGCCTGCGATAACCAGAAACCAGACGGTTTAACTATCGTTTTACCAGAGGACGCAAAGCCATTTCTAAGACCGCTTGCCGTTGACTGTCTGATGGGGGTAGGCAAGAAGACCAGAGTGCGCATGGAGCAGATGGGGATTAAAACTATCGGGGATCTCGCTAAATACGACTGTCAGCGGCTCATTGAGGTCTTTGGCAAGGTGTCGGGCATTTATTTCTTCAATGCCGCCAACGCGATCGACAATGCACCCGTCGTGGAACAGGGCGCGGCGGAGTCAATCAGCAAAATCGGCACTCTGAAGCATGATAGCCATGACTTTGATTTTATTTTGCAGAAGGCTGTCGAATTAATCGAGCATGTTTTCATGGAAGTCTCGACTAAAGGGTATAGCTACAAAACAGTAACCATTTACGTGGTGAACGTTGATTTATCCAGCAAAACTCGTAGCGTCACTCTTGAGCAACCTACCAAAGACAAAGAAGCCATACTCCGCAACGTGAAGGCACTCATAGAAAAGTTTTTGGCGGAATCCCCGAGTGAAATCCGTCGTGTGGGTGTGAAGGTTTCGGGTTTTAGCCGTGAAGAGCCCAATCAGAAGTCGCTGATGAGCTTTTTCAGTTCTGAGTAAGTCTGCTATGTGTTAATGTGAAAATCTTAAAACGTAAAGTGTTCAAGGTTTAGCCTTGAAATAAGACTGTAAACAAAATTGAAGCGCATTTTTTCTAAGGATATACTGGTTGTTAGCTAAATATTGTTTTTTGCCAAATATTTTCCTGAGGCTTCCTTAATGCACATCGGATGGAACTTGCATACAAACAGGATCTATAACGAAGAGATAGACTCATTTTGACAAAATAGTTAATGAATGGAATAATTGGTACCAGAAACAGCTGATGGTTAAAAGTTTTTCAAAAAACATGTTGTAGTTTTCAAAAAGTTTTTCTTTTTCCGTCCACACAGTAGTTTAGGGATGATTTTGTCAAAACCGAAGCGTAGGTTGCCGCCTGACCAATCTGCAATTGATCGTATCCTACGTTGGGGAATTGATCATCCTGGCATTACCAGCGTCAACCCAAAATTGAGACTGGAAACCTACACTTTGATCGTTGACGGTGAGGTAGACAATCCGGTGAAACTTGGCTGGAAAGAATTCCTTGCGCTACCTCAAAATGTGTCAGTCAGCGATTTTCATTGTGTCGAGGGCTGGAGCGTTATGGATTGCCGATGGGAGGGTGTGCTTATCCGAGATATTGAAACCCTCGTCAAGCCTCGTTACATTACTCAAGCTGTAAGCTTTGAGTGCGCTGACAGCTATACCACCTCGCTTTTTCGCGAAGAGCTTAGCGGCGATGATGTGCTCTTAGCCCATAAACTTAATGGTGAATCTCTCGAAGTTGGTTACGGCTTTCCCGTTCGTCTCATTGTACCCGCCAAGTACGCTTACAAGAGTGCGCTGTGGGTGGAGCGACTACGATTTATGCGGGCTATGGAACTTGGATTTTGGGAGCGCCGAGGTTACAGCCATAGTGCTGATGTGTGGAAAAACGATCGTTTTAGACACTGAGAATGTTTATTTTAGTTAGTGTTTGACCATCGAGGTTTAAGTTTGCAAATACTTTTTAGCTTTCTTTGACGTTTTAATACTGATCAATGATTATTTGGTAAACATATACCCTGTTGCTCTTCATTTGATCAATTTTTTCATATTAAGTTACAGCTCAAACTGAGTTCTAAATACCCTTAGACTTTTGGGGGTCTGAGAACAAGATGCCATTAGTCTCTTCTTTTTTTCTTAGCGGATTCTCTTTTTAGAAATCTATTGTTTAGGTCCAGTAGCGGTCATTACGCAATCATCACGTTAATTATCAGTTGCTTTCCACTTGAATTCTTTTATAGTTCCCTTATCCTTCTAACTATAGACGATTATCATGGATTATACCGAAGCAATCCTTGGGAGGGCTTTTATTCTGAGGCTCCACCAAAACGAACGGCTCGACGAAGTCATCGAAAAATTCGCAGCGGAAAAACAAGTTAGAAGTGCATTGTGCTTTTTTTTAGGTGGAGCTGAGGACCAAAGTAAAGTGGTAGTGGGTCCTAGAGACGGGAAAGAGCTGCCTCCGCAGCCGATGATGACGCTTATGAAGGGAGTTCATGAAGGTGTCGGAGTAGGCACTATATTTACTGATGAATCGAACGTGCCTAAGTTGCATATGCATGCGAGTTTCGGTAGAAATAACTCCACAGTTACAGGATGTGTCCGGATGGGTGTGGATGTGTGGCAAATAGGTGAGGTCGTCATTTTAGAGTTACAGGGCGGCTCAGCTTTGCGGCAGAAGAATAAAGAAACTGGCTTTGTGCTACTTGAATGCTAATTTATCCCAGAAAACGTACTAGAAAGATGCGGTATCCCATGTTGCCGTAGAAGTCGCCCCAGAACGGCTGGTCGTTGGGGTCGCCGAATCTGCCCGTGTTATAAATCATGGTTTCCACCTGTGTATAGTCCAAGGTGGTGTTGAAGAATTTTGTGTGCACACCGTAGTCGAAGAGGATGATGTATTTTACGTGGCGGTCCATACATAGCTGCACAAACTCGTCTATATTAAAGTCTGGAGTGAACGCATCCACTGCCAAGGCGGGATACTGCCAAATCTGCTGGCTACTTATGTTCGCTGGCAAATAGAAGCGGAACATATCCTGACTGAGAAGGTTAAACGAGCAAACAAGCACCGCTGACTCATTGGGTCCTAAGTTGTCTGCAAGATAATTGGTGGCTTCTTTCACGGGAATGTGAATTTGGTCGCGTTCCGTCATCTGGTAGGCTTCGTAGCTGCTGTAGGCAACGGCGCAGGCGATTATAGCGATGAAGATTGCTGCTGTAAACTTTTTGATCCGCGCCTCCTTATAATTAGGCATTTGAGGTCGCCAGTATTTGATTTTGCCATAGAGAAATATCACAAAACATGTCGCTGCAATGGCAAGAATTGGAAAAAGTGGGGTTACATACCGCCACTGCCTATTAGGAATCAACGTGAAAAAGGCGTAAACCACCAAAAACCATGTCAAAAAGAAAATGTCTTGTCTACTGCGGCGATACGCAAATAAACCAAGTCCACAGAGTCCCAAAATGAATATGGGCAGCGCAATGGGGTGGACTGGGATGTCGTTGAAGGGCCAGGTCATCTCGACGAGGTAGTAGACGGGCAGAGGCTGGAAACGATTGCTATATGCGGGTCGGTCCTGTCCACCTTCGCTCATGACGTACTGGAGGGTTTCAAATTTGGTCGTGCCGTTGTAGTGATAAATCATCAAAAACCATGGTGCCACAACCAAAACCGCGATGATCACAATGACTATGAATTTGGCTAAGTTGAGTTTGAGGCGTTTTCGAGCTAGAAACAGGATGCTCAACAGCATAGCTATGGCGCCAACAATGATTTGGTACTTAGCTAAGATACCAATGCCTAGCGCTAAGCCGCTAAAAATCAATGCGGGGTAGTTACTATCTCTGCTTAGCCAAGTGTAAAACGCGAACATGGCCAGTGTGAAGAAGAAAATGAGCATTGTTTCTAGCAAGGTAACGCGGGATAGCCAAACGAACCCCGGCATCGTGCCGAGTAATATGCTTGCCAACAGGGCGTGTTTTTCGTTGTAGGTGCGTTTGGTGAATTCGTAGAGAAGTCCAATTGAGAGCGCTGCAAACGTGACTGCGACAAGTCGCCCTGAAACCTCACTTATTCCGAGCAGATGGAAGTACCCTGTTGTAACTAAGTCGAAGATGGGTGGATAGTATCCGTAGGTAGTCATGTAATCCCACGTTTGCCCACGGCTAAGCAGGGTGCCGCCGAAGAGATGCGGCATTTCATCCCATTGTACCGACATGTAGCCTAAACCGTAGCTTGCAGTAACAATGAAAACAATTAGGAAAACCAGCAGCCCTAATCGGTAATTGTGCTTGGCGACGAAGCGTATGCTTCGGTTTTTAGACTGTGGGCTTTTGTGCGATGGGTGGGCGATGGTTTGCGACCCCTTTTTAGGTTGAGAATAGGTGTCTGGTTCTAAAAAGAGTTTGCGATAGATGCACCTATGCGGTTTTTGGGTTGATATACGCAAGTGATTTATGGTTAAGTTACCTTTGTTTTCAAAGCCCGCAGGTGCACTCCACATGAATAACAAGCTTCCCCAAAAGGAGTTCTCAATTCTCTTGCCTGCCTACAACGAGGCAGCCCAGATTGAGCAGTGCATCCAAAAAGTGGAGGGGGCGCTAAAAAAATTCTGTGTTTCCTACGAGATCATCGTCTCCGAAGATGGTAGCACTGATGGCACAGATGAAATCGTCTCAAAGATGGCCGCACATAATCCCTCATTGTTGCTGCTGCATTCACCTAATCGGTTGGGCAAGGGGAAAGCCATCAAAAAAGCCGTCAATGCATCTAGCGGCAAAATCGTTGCCTTCATGGATGTGGACTTAGCGACCGACCTCGCCTGCCTACCCAAACTCTACGCAGTCGTTAAACAAACGGGTGGCATGGCGATCGGTTCGCGGCACATAGCAGGATCATCGGTAGAGCGTTGTGCCACGCGAACGCTCTTCAGCTTAACCTTCAACGTTTTTGTCCGGCTGCTTTTCTTTGATGGAGTCCATGATCACCAATGCGGCTTTAAAACCATGAACCTCAATCTCGCCCAAGCTGTGCTTAGCCAGTCGAAAACCGACGGCTACTTCTTTGACACCGAAATGATTGTGCGATGCAAAAAACTCGGCTACCCTGTCACCGAAGTGCCCGTTAGTTGGCGAGAGCGAAGAAGGGGCGGCTCGAAGGTTAATCCGCTGCGGGATGGCAAAAAAATCGGGTTAGATATGCTTTCTTTCCGCCTCAACCCATAGCTTTTTTTACCATTTGCCGCCTGATCGTCCGCTTCCTCTTGAGTGTCTACTAAAAACCAGGATTGTTACGCCGAGTACCATGAGCACGATTACCAGCTAATTACACCTATGAGCGTGGCGATGATTACGATTGCGCCAACCACAAGTTTTGTCTTCATCTTAAAGCACGTTAAGCAACGCTAATTGAATTGCAAAATATATTGGTTGTGCGAAGGGTAGCCAAATACCGGTTTACCTAAATTTTTATTGATCTACGCAGCCGGGCGACAGTTAACTGAAAATTAAGCAGGGCAGGCACAGCTTGTCCATGAGAGCTGCATCGACCCTCAGCGATGGCTTTAACCACAGCTTCAACCGTGGCGGCTTCTGCTTCGATTTTGGTGTAGCCGTATCCAATTTGGGGTCCATAATGGGCGTCAGTTCCCGCTACTCGTGGTAATCCATATTTTTGTGCTTCGGACTCCGCCAACCGCACGCTGCGCGCAAATGGGAATGCTCGGGCATTGATGACTTCTATGGCGTCGAAGTAAGCGCTGACTTTTTCGCGCAGACAGCCTTTGAAGTAAACGTAGGGGTGGCATGCGATGGCGACTCCGCCTGCTTTGTGAATGCGGTCCACTGTTTCAGCGGCGCTTAAACCCCTTGGGATTAGTTCAGATACGTTTAGGGCGACGATGTGACCGTCGGCGCTGGAGACCTCCATGCCGGGGATAATTAAAAAGTCGGTTTCTTTGGCGATTTTATAGGCGCCCTCTAAGTAGTTGTGGTCTGTGACTGCGATTGCGTTTAAGCCTCGGCGTTTGGCGTAAAAAATTATGTCTTTAGGGGTGATTAGGCTGTCGCTGGAGTAGGTGGTATGCACGTGGAGGTCAGCATTAATCAGCAAACCGCTTCCTCACTTGCCCAATTTCTCTCTAACCTTAGCGAGTTGCTCGTCGAGTTTGTCGTCGTCCAAATCTATTTTCTTGAACAGCGGTTGTGGTTTATTGATTTTGTGTTCTGGCTTAAGCGGTATTACTGCATCTGACCAGTGATATATTTGGCATTGATAATTCTGATTTGGATAATAACCCATAGGTCCTACAACATTCAATGTTTCCCGAAGTTGTTGTGCAATCTGTGGCATAAATGGTGCGACAACTGTAGTGATGGTTTTAACGACTTGCGCAGCAACGTAGAAAATGGTGCCTGCCTTCTCCTTGTCTGCTTTTATCAAGTTCCATGGCTCTTTAGTGTTGAGATATTGGTTGCCCACTCGGCTGATCGCTATTAATGTGTTGGCAGCAGATTGGAGCCATCCATCTTCGATTTCTTTAGCCATTTCTTCAACTTTGGTTTTGATGCAGTCCAGGATTGCTAGGTCGTCTGCGTCCATTTTGGTAGGTGCTGGAATTTGCCCCTCAAACTTGCTGTTAATGAAGGTTAGTGTGCGATGGATGAAGTTCCCGAATGTATCATTTAGGTCGGCGTTGATTTTCTCGCGGAACATTTCCCATGTAAAGTTTGTGTCTTTGCTCTCGGGGCGAGTTGCGATTAGGAAGAAACGCCAGTAGTCAACAGAGTACATTTCTAAGGCTTCATCTATCCAGATGCCAACTTTTTGGCTTTTAGAGGCTTTCTGCCCTCGAAACTGGAGGAACTCGGTGGCAGAAACATTATAGGGCAGGTTATAACCTTGCCCCGATGCCAACAGCAATGCTGGCAAAATAATTGTGTGGAATGGGATATTGTCTTTGCCCACAAAGTACAATGTTTTAGAATCTTTGTTTAGCCAGTATTCGCGCCATTTGTCTGGTTGATTCATGTTGCGACACTGTTCTATGGTAGCGGATATGTAGCCCAAGACCGCTTCTATCCAGACATAGATTGTTTTGCCTTCTGCCCCCTTAAATGGTGCAGGTATGCCCCATTCTACATCGCGAGTAACTGCACGAGGTTTGAGGCCTTCTTTTATCCAGTTTAGGCTGAAACATTTAACATTTGATGGGAGTTGAGGGTTTTTTTCTATATACTCAATAAGTGGCTGCTCGAGTTTTGAAAGGTCAATATACCAGTGCCTTGTGGTTTTGATCACTGGAGTATTTTTGCAAATCGTGCAATAGGGTTCAATGAGGCATGTGGGTTCTAAAAGTTTGCCGCATCTGTCGCATTGGTCGCCACGGGCTTTTTCACAATTGCAGTAGGGGCATTTGCCTTCAACGTAGCGGTCGGGGAGGAAGCGCTGATCGTGTTCGCAGTAGAGCATCTGGGTTTCCTGGTTGAAAATGTAGCCGTTCTTCTCGATTTCGAGCAGCGTTTTTTGAACGAATTCTTTGTGCACAGGGCTCTCTGTGCTTGTGTAGTTATCAAAAGCTGCCCCCCAGCGGTCGAATAGTTCGACAACGCGGGTATGATTGCGCTCAGTTAGAGCTTTGGGGCTTATACCCTCTTTTAAGGCGGCTACCTCCATAGGGGTGCCGTGAGTGTCGGAGCCGCTGACCATTAAAGTGTCTGCCCCCTTCATGCGGTAATAGCGGGCGGTCACGTCGGCGGATAGGACGGACCCGACGAGGTTACCTATATGTGGAGTGGCGTTGATGTAAGGCCAAGCGGATGTTACTAGAATTTTTTCTGGCAAGATGATTTCTCCAACAAATCGTTAAGTATCGTCCTTATTAAAATTGTTATACCGTTTGAGAGGTAAATTTACAGCAAAATTCCTCAAACCCAGAGTCTTTGAGGCACCACCTATAAAAGGGTGAAAAACAATCATTGCCTACATCAAAGCGGATTAAACATGAGCGAACAACCAAACGAGCAAAACAACCCCCAAACCCAAATTGAAAAACTTTTAGTTGATGACCCTGAGAATTTTCAGTTCCACGCTGCATACCTTGTTTATGAAGAAGCCTTCGATAAGGCGCGTGACGAATATGCAAAAACTGAACTTAACAGAAATATTCAAGAATTGTCCGAGAACAAAATAGATCCAGAAACCTTCTACATGAATGTTTCACGTTTCCGGAAGACGGATGCTCCACGACAAGAACGTTTCTCGATGCAGACGCAACGGAAGAGGGATTGGCGCAAGAAAGAACAACGGCAAGACAGAATTAAAAGACATAAAAAATAGCTTCGCTTGTTTGATTTAGCGTTCATTATAGGTTTTAAAACGGTTAATTAGGTATGGTTAGAATCTGGTGTGTTCCTGTAAGCGAACTCGACCGCCAGCATCTGCTTGGCGAACACGCAGAACTTCACTGCATAGTAGGCGCACTGCAGAGAAAATACAAATCATACCAACATCACCCACAGACCCTACGGTTCCAAAACAGAATAGAACAACTATACTATAGGCATGGCGAACAAGTCTTGGAAATGCAGAAACGTGGCTACAAACACCAATCACCCCTACCCGAAAGCAACCAACGATACATTTACTCGAAGAAAGAATATTTACGTGATCACGAGGAACTTCTAAAAAGGCAAACAAAAATAACTTAGTTGTATCATCATCTTATCATTAATCTAATCGTGTCTAAACCATATATACGGAATACTTATTTGCGTCATAATATCTGAAGAGTAAGCTCAGTTTAAGGGATATTACTTGAATACTCACTTTAAAACTCAAGACATAGCTGTAATTGGAATTTGTTCAGCACTCTACGCGGTATTTGGAATTTTAACTGCAAATTTTAGTTTCTTTGGAATCGGTTTTTTGCCTGCTGTTGTCATTCCTGCGATCTTCGCTGCATTGTATGGTCCTTGGGTTGGGGGATTAAGCGGCGCTATTGGTATCTTCATAAGAGATATGTTTGTTCACGGTAACGCGGCCTTAAGCCTTGTGGCAGGTGTGCCGGCGAACTTTCTGCTGTTTTTCTTAATTGGATACATATCTTTTAGAAACATAAGCCTGAAACAAGCACTTACAGGTGTGACTTTGGCTGCTGTGGGTTTGTTAGTCCCTACTCTGGTGTTTCTTCCGGATTTTGAAGCTCTTACAGGTTTGGCCTCTCAGGTTATCATTTTAACGTTCGTTTTAACAATTGTTGGAAGTTTAGTTACAATCGCAGTTGTCTCTATCCGCTGGGTCGAATGGAGAAGCTATGCCATTGGTGCTGTCGCTGGGCAAATCGTGGGAGCTATCTTGCTATCTGTTACTGTGTGGTTAGCGAGCCCATTTTTCCTTTCTTACTTCGGGGTTCCCTTTGCAGCGTCTCTAGTTCTACCACTGTTCGTCTGGACTTTTGCCACAGAGGTCCCTTTTATTTTGCTTGTCGGACCACCAGTTATAAAAGCATGTTATAGAGCATTCCCAAGCTTAAGACGAACGTTAAACTAAGGGATAAATCTTGAAAAAAGCTAAATCCTTCGCGCCAGGTGCAATTTCTAGCTTTTTTGAAATCCATGACACCCAAGGCGGTAAACCCATAGTGGATATACGCCAAATTGGTGCTATAGGCGGAGGCTTCGGTCTCACAAAAGGCATTTACACAACCGTTACCGCGATACCGGCTGAAAAAAATAATATCAACATTACTATTAACAACCAGCATAGTCAAGCCAAAACCACGCGTCACACAATTGAAATGCTTCTTCAACAAACGAAGAAGAAATACGCAATCACTGTTGAGCACCAGATTGAGGTTCCAATAGGCATGGGATTTGGGACGAGCGCAGGTGGTGCATTAACCGCTGGATTAGCATTAAAAGAAGCCCTTAACTTAGCCTTGACCTTTAACCAAATCGGGCAAGCTGCCCACATCTCAGAAATCCAGTGCCATACAGGCTTGGGAACCGTTAGCTCACTTAATTTTGGCGGCGGACTCATCCTCGTAATAAAAGCAGGTGCCCCTGGTGTCTGTCAAATCGACCGCATCCCTATCCCATCTAATTACAAAATTGTCGTTGGTTACTATTCCGAATGTATCCCTAAATCGGTTTTATCATCCAAAGAGAAAAAACAGGAAATCAAAGGATTAGGTAGAAAAGCTTTAAAAGCCATACTTCAAAAGCCCTGTCTCGATAATTTTTTGAAGTACTGCTGGGATTTTTCCCAGGCGGCTGGTTTTGCTACCGAGAGAATATACAAACTTGTGGATGCAGCTAAGGAAGCAGGGGCTGTAGGTGCCGCTCAGAACATGATTGGTGAAGCTGTACATGCAGTGGTTGAAGAGAAAAACGCTAACATGGTGGCAGAAGCTTTTAAGCGAACCTTGCCCTCAAATCAAGTGTTCATTAGCGAAATAGATTTTCAAGGCTTTAGGCTGATAAAATGAAAAGATTCAAAAAAGTAGCTGTTGGCGGAACCTTCGACCAGCTCCACAGAGGGCACGAAGCGTTGTTGGCTAAAGCTTTTGAGGTTGGAAAAAATGTGGTTATCGGCTTAACATCTGACCGATTTGTTTCACGATTGGATAAGCCCCACAAAACTTCGTCCTATACAAAACGCCTTGGAGAACTCAACGGGTATTTAGCGGCATCTGGGTTATTAAGGAGGTCTGAAATTGTGCCGCTTAACGATCCTGTCGGTTTAACCCTGTCAGCAAAAGGTTTGGAAGCTATAATTGTAAGCCAAGAAACAGCCCAGATTGCACAAATTATTAACGTGAAACGTCAAAAAGTGGGTTTGTTGCATCTTGATATAGTTACAGTGGAAATGGTTCAAGCAGAAAATGAATGCCCCATCTCTACTACACGTATTATAAGCGGAGAAATTGACCGCAACGGACACATGTTGAGGCATCTCGGTTAAAGTATTTCTCCTATAACGTTGATAGGTTTTGGGATAAGCGTTCGTAAATCCTCAAGCCGCTCCCTATCGATGGTTGCAAGCACAACTGTGGCTGGACCAGCTGACGTATCTAAATCTAGTTCTGTTGTCTCCATAAACCTTAACTGTCGTCCCACACCGTACGCCATCATTTTGGCTTCACTAGCAATCCCGAAGCCCCCTACTGGTGCAATGTCGTGAACGTATTTTCTTTGAGTAAGTTGTGTTACATTTTTGAGCTCTGCTATTTCACCGTGTGCTTCTGCCATGATGACTTCTTCGCCGACTTTTGGCTTGCCGACTGCAACAATTAAATCACCAGGTAAAGTTTTGCCAAGCCGTAACTCGTTCTCGTTTGCTAAGCCTAACACGGTTAAACCTGCTCCCGTCTGTAATGTTTGAAAGTTGTCCTCGGTGTTTTCCATGATCACTTGGTTGGGGTCTAAGCCTATGCTTCGGGCTACTCGGCTGATGCCTTCAATTATTTCATTGCCCGTTGGCTCTTTTTCCACGCCTAGTGTAACTGACAACAGTAGTGGGAAAGCACCCATTGCTGTTACATCCATAAGTGCAACTCGTGCCAAAAACTTGCCCAGCACCTGACCATCAACTTTCACTTCATCCATCTTTTTAGGACCAACGGCGCCGCTGGATGTCGAACCAGCTACTATAGCGTGACCTGTTGGCATTTTTAATATTGATACGTCACCGCGTCGGGTGTAGCTGATTTGAGCGGGTTTAACTTGGAAAACTATTGGTCGCAGCATGGTGCCGACGTTTTCGGTTAAATGCAGGTAAATGGTTAGGGCTTGGCGAAGAACTTCTGAACGGGTTAGACTATGTTTTTTGGCAAGTTTGTCAATGTCTAGTATGATTTTTTTGGGTAAACGGACGTTTACGATTTCCAATGTAATCACTGTGCCACAATGGTGATGTTGCGGGGTTTTATTCTTTATTGTCAGTAGTAAAACTATTGGAATTTTGTTGAAACTTTTTATTTTGGATACAGTGGCGAAAGGGTGCGCAAAAATAGTTTTATTAGAAAGTGTATATGTTCGATTTTTCTATGCTTTGCTGAAATAATTTTGCAAAATTGAATATTTTTATGGAAGTACACTTTAAAGGCTACTTTTTGAAACTTTGATAAGCGTTTAGCCTTTTTGAGTTTTGAAAATATACTACACTTGCTTATCAAAAATTTGAGTAACTGTTTGAATCCTGATTAACAGCTAAGATTAAAGGTTTGTTTATTTGATTTTGAGAGAAATCATTGGGTATTAATAATTTTCTTCATGGATTGGAAAAGCATAAGTGTTATATGTATCTTTAAGAAAGTCTGAAAGGGGTCAAAATGAAAAAAAAGATCTTAGCCTCAAGCATTATCCTAATACTTACTGTCATATTTTTAACTCAAACAACATTTGTTCAAGGTGTAGGGGAAGGAAGTTGGATAACAAGTTTCTCAATCTATGATGCCCAGACAAACCAGCTTCTAGCGCAATATAACCCAAGCACAAATAGAACAGATAGTTACTCACCAATTTTGCCTGGAGCTAGCATAAAAGTAACTTTTGACGTTAACGTCATTGCTTCTGGTTCCGGTAATCTTAAACTTACTTCAGGTCTGTTGAAACCAACTTCAGGTCCATATTGGTCAATCGAAACATCAGATTATGATTTAGGTTCAGCATTCAGCCCCAACACAGCTTCTACAGAGTTTAACTGGGTTGCTGGGCAATTTACTATTACATTATACGGAAAAGTTCCAACAAGTAGCAACAACACTAAATCCCTGACTGCTCTTAGCTTATTTGGTCCATCGGGTGGAGTTGCCCTTGATAAAATCACAATTACTGCAACTAGCGCAAAAATGGATAATTTCTTAACACTACTTAGCCAAAAAGAGGATAAACTGCAGTCATTGATTGATAATGGCGTGGATCAGTATTTTATAGAACTCTATAGTAATGGTCTTAATGCAGCCCAAGAAGTGGCTAACACTGGTGACGTTGACGGTGCACTCATAATGCTAGATAGCTTGGATACCACTGGAGTGCCAGCAGGCTCAACTTTGCAAATGCTCTTTTTGCCAATTGTCGGTGTAACAGCGGCAATAGCAGTAGTGTTTGTAGTTTTGTTTCTAAGAGCCCGCGGCAAAATAAGTTATTTCCAATTGGTTGTTGAAGATCAAATTAAGGACTTAGAGGGTCTAACAATGCGTGCGGCAAGACTTGACCGTGCAATGTCAACTAACTTGGAATCTGTTAAGGATAGACTAAAAAGAATAGTCGGGATGTGATAGACAACGAGAATCTACCAGAATAGTGTTCATCTGATTGGTTTGGGTTCAGCAGGCACAAATATTGTTGAAACCTTCTTAGCCAACAAAAAAACCAAGGAATTAATAGAGAACGACTTAACACGTCTTTCTCTGTTAGCCATCGACATTGCTGATCCAGAAATCCGTAGTCTTCAGGAAACTCACGCTCAAATCTCTAAAGCCCTCGCAAAAGCAGGTGTACCCAAAGAACGCATGAGGCTAATTGCCGAATCTGTCAAGTTCCCAACAGCAGAAGCAATGTTTGACTTTATCAACCAAAAATACGGAGAATACGTCACCAATGAGGGCGCAAAACTTGCAACTTATATTCCTTGGCTCCAATCAACAATGGCGGTTCCTCCGATGGCGGGTGGTGCTGGGCGAAGACGTGCACTTGCTAAAGCTATTTACGCTTTGAACTATTACCAACTCGGTATCATTAAAAACTGCATCACTGCCTTCAAAGAGCAAGCGCTTTCATCAATAGTTACGCCAACAGTTGCTTTGGTTTACGGTTTAGGCGGCGGCACAGGTAGCGGTGTATTCTTTGATTTCTCTAGACACCTGCGTAAGGTTTTAGGTTCAGGTGTTCCTATAATTGCCTTTGTGATTACCCCCTGTGGTGGAGATGACCCTCCAGCAAAAGGGTGCTCAGCCTTTGTTGCTATGAATGAGCTATCTTTATTGTTAAACAAAGATTACAATGAATACGTATGCAAAGTGTTTGGTGATGTCTATCGAAACCCCCTCAATGCCCTAATTTATTTGCCGTTACTTCCAGCATTCTCAAAAGTCGGTAACATCGTAAGCGCCCGAAAAGAAATGGATGCCATGGTTGTTGATTTACTCTATGTTCTTATGGACTTTGACCTAGCAGACTTGATGGGTGGTATCGGCACCGAGGTCGGATTAACAACCAATTCAACACATACTCTTGGCATGGTTAAAGTGATGTATCCAGTTGAAGACTATATTGCCGCTTTCAAACTTAACTTTGAAGGCATGCAGTTTTTGCAGGAATCCAGAAAAGAAAAGCTCAACATTATCGATGAAATAGATAGCATTGTCAAAGTTGACAATGACGTTGTGCGTGAACTATTCAAAAACTATTTCATAAAAAGCGGAACCTTCAATGAGGAACAATTTGAGGAGAAACTAAAGACTGTTGTCAATAGCAATCCGCGACTTGAAGAGGACATTGCACTGCACGTAAAAGGTATCGAGATTCAAGCTAGAAACTGGATAGAGGATATAATGAAATTCCTCTCAACCATAAAACTAATGGGTAAAATAGGACCTATTGAAGAAGCCATAATCAATCTTTCACTGCGCAAGGAGGGCTCCCGAAAAGTGAACAACTTAGAAGCCCTACTTACAAACTTAACAAAAACACATCTGGATTTTTCGGAACGCAAAGCTGAAATCCTTGAGCGCTTAAAGCAGCTTATCCCCAGCTCGCAAGTATTCACGCTTCGCCAAAAGAAAGTTCTTGATGACTTGGTGAACATCACTGAAATCGCCGAGAAAACCCTCAATCTACTTAAATTCTATGATGAAACTCGCTATTTAACTGATGCACTTATCCGCTACTACGAGGTTCTGCCTGAATCCGAAATGGAACTGCAAGAGTTACATGATATTCAAAAAGAACTTGGAACGCTTTATCTCGTAATACAGCTTATGCTTCGTACACCCAGCGACGAATCCAAGATGATTGATGAGCACCTCACATACATCAATGAAATTTTAGCTAAGCGCTTGCAGAAACGAGGTGTTCTCGACAATGAAGCTTTGCGTGTTGCAGAAGTTAAGAAACGTAAAGAATTCGATAAACATAAGTTGGATGTGCAAGCGCGCAAATTCTTTGGCTCTAAACGATATGCACGCGAGCAATTGATGAATATTGATCTAGACATTAGACGAATAGCCGAAGAGGAAGCTATTGCCCTCGAGAACCTTGCCAAAGTAGACAGTACCATAAAGCTTTACGAAAAGTTGGCTAGACGTTTTGAATTAACCTCTGAATACCGTAAACGTTTAAACAAAATTGTTGATGCCTACTCCGAATACACGGCGAAGATGACCCAAATAGCTTCACCTAAACGGTACTTCGAAAAATCTGCGGACTTGACAGAACGCGAACAACTGAAAATTATTTTCAAGATACTCACGGACCAAGAAGAGGGCTTAACCCACGACTTAATCTACAAAGATATCTTAGACATGGATCACTTCAAAGACTACATAAAAAGTGTTGTTCGCTCATTCAAGACTCCGACAATTTTGGGTTACAAGCCAACTTACAAAACCGACTATATCTGGGTAACTGTTTCCACTCCACCAAAAATGTGGACTGAGGATATGTCGCAGGAAGTTTATACTGCGTTGGCAGGCTACGTTACAAGTGAAGTTTCCAGAACTATCACTGTTCGTGTCGTGGAATCTCGAGATCCTTGGATAACCAGAGTACTTGTAGTTGGTGGACGCGGAAAACCTGAAGATATGGAATCCTTCGACGAAATGCAGTTACTCTACAGTAAATCTAATGATTTCGAAAGGTATCTTTCTCGTTCTTATCTGCTTGAACATGGCGTACATGCAACCAACATCATCAAAGAAATCAATCAAAGCAGCGGATATGTACCGGTAGTTAACAATAGCAATAAAAAATAATCTATCTGAAGCAGTTCATCTGCTCCCAACTTTTTGTTAAATCAAGTTTTTTAGGTTCAAACTTTAGAATTTCGTGTTCTTTTACGCCTTTGAGGCTTCAATGGTACTCCTGTTTCGGTGGTTTCAAGCTGTTTTGCGGTTGTAGTTTCTTTTTGGACTTTGGTTTTTTTTGTTCGCTGTATTTTTTTCTGTTTGAGGGTTTTTTCTTCTTTAGCGTTTTTATTAATAGTTTTTGTTCTAACCTCTTTTGCGTTGTGAATAGGAACAGATTTGGTTTCTATGTTTGATATTTCAACAATGCTTTGAGGATGTTCTATTGTATGTGGGGTTTTAGGATTGAGGTTCTCTTCGATTTTGATTAGAGATTTCCAATTCTCAGTCATATATCCCTTTTCTACAGCTATTCGCTTGAGTTTCTGAAGCTTAGGTTCTACCTCTGCAAACATCTTGTTAGTGTCAAAGCCTCCAATTAAGAGAACAGCATCAATGCGGTCGCTGTTATCATCTGTGTAAACTGGCTCAGATATGTGAATAGATTGGAGAGTTGTTTTTTCTTTAAACCACTTTGTTATTTCTAGCTCGATCTGAGCTCTTGGAATTTTTTCTCTTAACTGTAAGGGCATACGCAAGAGCACATAAAGTAGCGAGGCGCTTGATAAATCAAATTTTGAAAGCGGTTTTAGTAGCGCAGCGTTAAGCATATTCTTGAGTGAACCATAAATCTTGTAGCTTGCCGCTGTAACTGTTAAGGCACCAAATAATTTAACGTTGAAAGTTCTTGACAACTCAGCCACCTCCTGCACCAGTAGCTCGTTATCCAAAAAGACGTTCAAAAGATAATTGACAACAGTGTTGCCTTTGAGCTGTATACCTTTTCTGTCTACACCATCGAAAGTCTCCAAATAGTCTCTGTCTAAAAGTAATAATGTAGAGCCTTCTGTTGCCAAACATATTTGCAACGTTGAGTAAGCATTAAAGTGAGCATCTGCTGGTTGAATCTGGGCGGGCATAACTGCGATTGATAGGGTATCGATGTTTTGAGCCTTAAACTTAGATATTAAACTTGGCACAGCGGCGCTCCCAATCCCGTCTGAGATGGTGGCGAAGAGCATTGCCCCTCGAAGCTTCTCGGCGGATTTTTTCTTTAGGCTATCAATGATGGAGTTATCCTGTGCGATGGTGGGCAGTACGTTGTACCAGAAGTGGGTGTCTATTTTTGCTTCTTCAAAACCAATCACCAAATACGGTTCATATCCTTTGGGTATCCATTTGTAAATATCATCGCTAGATTTTTCCATAAAGATAGGCAGAATGCCATTTCGGTTTACGTTTGGCTCCTTTAGAACAACTTTTATGGGGTATTCTCCGATGCAAATTATTGCTTGTTTAGCCTGTAGCGGTTTTAGCGATTCAATGTGCTTTTCGATGCTTGCTAGTATACTAAAGGAGCCTTTTTCGTCTTTCATCCGAGGTACCTGCATAAGCTTTAAGTGAGTTTACTTAAAATAAGGTTTAGGTAAATTGCTTGAAAAAGCCCTCGTTTAAGCTCTCTGAGATAAATTCTTGGAATCAGAATCGAAAGAAAAAAGCAAAGGAAAAAGAGGCACTTTTGCGCAGCACCGAAACCCAAGGAATAAAATTACTTACTTTCCTAATCACTGTAATTGCAATGGCGTTGGGGATGTCATACCTTTCACTATTTCCTCAGCCCTTGCCAATTTTGATTGCAGTTTTGGTGGCTTTTGCTACCTACAGAAAACCTAGCTTTGGCATGCCAATTGGAGGTGCCATATTGGGGCTTGGTTTGTTCTATCATCTTTCACAGCTATATTTCATTTCGTTTTTAGGGGATACAACTGTTCGTGTTGCATTTCTGGTTGTTTGGATGACGTTGTTTATTTGTTTACCTTTATTTTTTAATCGTTACAAAAGCGCTCTCGCTATAGATTTCGGGATACTCGCTGTTATTTCGCTTTTTTATGCTCCTATCTATTTTTTGGCTATTCCCCTAATTATTGCTTCAGCGGTATTCTTCAAAAAATACGTTGGCTTAACTGTAGTCTACTATGTTTTGATTTCTGTTCCTCTTCAGTTGGTGCAGTACTATCAATACGTTGTTATCAATATTGTTCGAGATGACTGGTGGGTTCAGGCGGGGGCGGCTCCTCCATTATTTGTCTCATTAAGCGACATTGCCAAGGACCTTACACTTTCCATTACGCAATTCAGGTTGTATGACACTTCAAAATTCATCTTTGACATTGCTGGACAGCTAACCTGGATTCCTAATTGGAATGGACGAACCCTTGCTGATGCATTTTCACAGTATCTTGATTCAATTCCAGGTATAGTCATGTTTATTGTTATTATTGCTGGACTTGCGTTAGCTTTGATTTTCTTCACTCGGTTGTTGGTCAGCGAGGGCATTTTGCGATCAAGTGACAAGTTCTTCTCCTGCTTCACTGCAACCGTTGCAGCAGCTATTTTCTTTGTTTTATTATATTCTCTTCAGAAGCCATTAGCATTTACTGCTGATGTGGGGATCACAACGATAATTTTGGGAATATTTAGTACACTGCTGTTGACTTTGCCTGTGCTTTTTATTGATCCAGCACCTAAACCACAGGCTACAAACCAGGAGATTATCGACAAATCTCAAGCATTGCTCGATAAAATCGTGTTGCTCGAAAGTCAAATTGAACTTGTAAAAAACAGTTGCCCCGTGGTTATAACTTCACCTCAAGGCAAAGCATTGGTGCTTAAAGATTCCGTTTCTGAGGTTCTGAAGGCAGCAACTTTGCACGAGTTAAGCCAAGCTGACATAAATGACAGGTTCTTAGCGCTTGATCTGCTTGGAAAAGATCGCGATGCAATTGAAGATGAACTCAACGTCATACTTGCTGAATACCAAATTTACTCTATGGGAGAACTTTCCAATTGGGTTGGAAAACTTAAAGCTGCAGGTTTAGACATCAAAACCTCAGCTATAATTGATTTTCAGAAAGATTTGCCTTTGGAGCAGCGTTTAGAAAAAACAAAACAAATTTTGGATGCGGGAGTGGTGCTTGTTAGAGAAGTTTCAACTACAGTGGAACCAATATACAATATTATTCGGCCCCTCTATGATCAATCGTTGCCGCCAAAAAGTTACGCAGTGGAGTTTGCTAACGCGAAACTGGAGAAGAAGGAAGCGCCTTGGAGCGCAGTTGAGGCTCTTTATAACGCAGTTAACAATTGGAAACGCCAGTATGGCAAGGATATCCAAGCTACATTGAGGTATCTGCAGACTTCATTAAAACCTATCGCGGATTTGAGTTGCCAAAACGAGGTTTTGCCTGCGGTTTTCGGCGAAGAGACCACTAAGGTACTTGGTTATGCAAAGAAAGCTGAGAATATGAAATTAACTGCTCAAATGCGCGCAGAAAAAATCAACCTTGATGTTTTAGACCTGGTTTCCTTACATGATGATGTAATGGGTTTTATTGAGATGGCAAACGACGTTCTTTTGATGTTATACAACGAGATGGTTTCGGATGAAGAAATCATAGAGCGCCTTTTGCCCACTAAAGATTATATGTGGCAGAAAAATGGTTCACTTAGGGAGCGGCTGGAGATAGCTACGCAGCAGATGAGTAACCCAACAGGGCAACGTATAAACCAAATCATGGAGAGTCTTCCTCTTTACTTAAGCTACATTGCTGAAGCAGTGCAAACGGTGGCGGCGTATGCAGAGCGTAAAGAGTTGCTTATGAATTATCCGGTGGCGGAAGCAGCGATAACAGAACGCCTGAGAGAAAAAGAGAAGCTAGTACCTTCAGATCTTCCTTTTAGTCCACAGTTCGCAGCAGAATATCTTCGGGTCTATTACACAACAAGATTCGGCGAATACATGTTTGACAACGAAAAATTGGTTTTGGAAAAGAGATCATAGGTTGCGGCTCGGTTTTTTTATGTCAGTTTTTAAAATGGCATTAGCTATTTTTGCTTAGCCGTATGTTTGCCTCGTTAGTTGTGTGGCTAAGTGTAAAGACATATGAATAATCATTAAGTAATTAGCTGCAGAGGAAGCAAGTTTGCGCCATAAGCACCAAACCAAAAAAACCCACGTTTCCTTCATAGAATTCGACGACGTTAACTTCATCAAGCTCTCAGACACTAAATACTTTGGCGAAGGAAACTCGAAGGGGCGCAAGGTCGGGTTTGATTTCGAATACTGTCTTACGTGCGAGCGTCGACTACTCAATGGTTCACTAATAATGACACGGGATATTTTAGAGGACGAGTTCGAACGTTTCGTTGTCCAGGCCAAAAAAGGTAATTATATAGTCCAAGAAGAGCGGACAATTCAGCACACTGATTTTGAAGCGCTCGAACGGTTAATTAGGGCTGCTTTGAGGTTTGGCAAGCTAAAAGAAAGAAAAAAATTCAAGAAAACACTATAGAATTTAAACGCCGATTTTTTTTCTTATTGTTTCCTGTTGTTCAGGTGAAAAAATCTCTTCCTCGCAGATAGGACATCGAAGCGCCTTAACGTTATGTAGAACCACACCGTCAAATTCAAAATCAAACTCTACCTCTATGTATTCAATACAGCATACTGGGCAAAGCAGCGCTCCAGCCTTTGTATATGAGGTCTTATTGGGTGAATTTTTTTTCAACTTTCTTCGCCCATTTCGTAGCTAAAGTATTTGTTGTGAAAAGGATTCGCCCAGTTTTTCCGCCCAAGCTTGGACTTTTTTGGGGTCGGTGTTGTCGAGCATCAGTCTTCTGAAGTATTTGATTCGTCCGCCGAAGGCTTCTGACGCGACAAAATTTATGTTGGGATGTTTAGCGAGGTTTTTGTCGATGAATCGGGTTTTTGCGTTGTCATAGCTTCCTGGAGTTCCTGCCCATGAGCAACAAACAAAAAAAGCCACACGCTTGTCACCGAGGTCTCTTTCTATGATCTTTAGTGCTTTGCCGTAGATTCTGCCGCCTCTAACACCAGTACCGATGACTATGTTGTGGTATTGAGTCAAATCCGGGTTTTCCTGCTCTTTGAGGTCTACCAGGTCAACTTCCAACTGAAATTTGTTACACAGCACTTCAGCAATTATCCCCGCTGCCTCTTTACTGGCTCCTTGTTTGCTCTCATAGACGATGAGCGTTTTGTTCTGATTTATCTTATGTGTTTGCAGGGGAATCCTCAACCACTATTTTTTTGCCGCAGCTAAAACAAAAAAATGTGCCTTGCATGTTTTTGGCTCCGCAGTTGGGACAGATAATTGTTTTCTCTTGTTTGGTTTCGTTGGTTTCTGAGGAGCTGGTTTTCTGCTGTATGTTTTCGCTTGCGCGTTTGAGGGCGGCGTGGGTTTCGTGGGCGGCAATCGTGAAAGCCCGTTCCAGTTCGGTTCCGACGCGATAGAATGCATCTTGGATTTCGTCTGTGGGGTAGGTTACTTTGGCGTTTTTGCCTGCTTGAGTTTTAGTGCCGCATTTAGGGCAGAAATATGCGTCTTCAGCGATTTGGGCACCACACTTTGAGCAATAGACCATTTTTTGTCACCAGTAATTATGCATGTGGCAATCAGAATTTAAGCTTTTCAACATAGCTGCGTTCTACTTTACTATTACTTAAGTTCATGTAAAATTGGTAAATCGGTTTTTTTGTTTTGCATGGTTGTGGGGTTTTTGGTTTTTTCACTTCTTGGGTTGTGGTTTGGGTTGGTTTTTTGTTTTGGTTTGTTTTTTGATTGTGTTTTGGTTGTGGGGCGCTTGATTTTTTGTTCACTTTATGCATGGTTTGGTTAGGTTGTGGTAGTGAAGAATGTTGAGTTTGCTTTTAGAGTTCATACTCAATCATTATTAATAGAATGGTAGATTGCAATTGAAGAAATAGTGAAACAACTGTGAGATTACAAAAAAATCTGTGGAAAAGGGGTAGGTTGATGTTTAGGCTACGAGTTTTTCTCGACCTTCTTCAATCAACTTGATTGTTTGTTTACGCCACTCATCAAAGCCAATCGGAGTGGAGGGATATGTATTGTAGTGTGCGCTGAGTCCACGCATCATCGTTACTGTTAAACGTAGTTTGTTCAAGAATCCGACGCGGCGTATTCCTCGGAAGACGCGTTTGGCGGTTTCGGTGATGTTTAAGTGGAAATCGTCGCCCATGCCTGCTTTGAGGACGTCGTCTTCAGTCATGAGTTTCTCGTTCATGCCGTAGTTGAGGTCATCATCGCTGCAGGACAGCAGAAACATTTTGAAAATGTCGAGGGTGCCCTGTTTTTTGCCGTAGGTGTCGATGTATCGTTTGTTGTACCCCCATAGTGCTTCTTTGGTGGGTTCGCCGTTTTCAAGTGCTTCTATGATTTGTTGTCCTGCGAAGTAACCGCTAAGCATTGAGGGTCCTATTCCTCCGCCGTGAATTGGGTTGACGAGCGAAGCTGCATCGCCGACCAATACGATACCGTTTGAAACCATGTTGTCGAGTGGTCTTCGGACTGGGTCAAACCATGAGCCGCCGGTTAGCATGAGAGAGCCGTCAAACATTGGTTTTTTGAAAGCAGTTTGGTAGAGTTGATCTCTGGGATTCGGATATCCAGTTTTGCGCATGCATGTGCCGATTCCTACGTTGACTCTTGCGCCCCCCTTCGGAAAAATCCATACGTAGCCGCCCGGCGATGCCTTTTGATTAAGGTAGATTTCGCAGAAGCGAGTATTTTCTGTTTCTTGTTTTAGTTGGCGGATTTCTCGGTAACATGCTTCAACGTCTTCGTTTGCTATGTCTCGGTCTATTCCCATCTCTAATGGTAGTTGTTTGCGTACCATGCCAAAGTAGCCGGTCGCATCGACGACTACTTTGCTGCGTATTTCTGTGATCTTGTCTGTCTTCATATTTTTGGTGGTTATTCCAACAACTGCGCCTTTCTCAAATAAGGCTGTTCGGAAATTCATATTATCTTTTAGTTCTGCACCGCTGTCGGTGGCTTTTTTGAGGAGCCATTGCCCAAAGAGGCGTCTGTTGAGAAGATATCCTATAAAGTCTTTATCTGCTATTGTAAAAACTGTGTTTTCGTCAGGCGAAAAGATTTTGATACCGTCGATTTTTGCTTCCAATTCACCGCCTTGAGGTTTTTCAAGTCCCAAAAATTTAAGGTGGTGCTCACCAAGCGCGTCACCGCAGATTTTTTCTCCGATTTCTTCCTTGGGTTTTTTTTCGATGAGTGCCACTTTGAGACCCTTTTCAGCTATTGTTTTTGCTGCTAAGCAACCTGCTGTTCCTGCGCCAACAACTACGGCGTCATATTTTTCCATGGCTTGTTTTTCTCCACTGTTAACTTTACTTTGTATACCTTGTTGTATTAGTAAACGCTTATAAATTATGAAGTGAGCAAAACCACACCGAGTGTATAGCCATGAGTGCTCCCTTAACATTGAGTGCAGAATTTCGCAGAATCGTTGAAGCCCGCATGAACCAGGTTCTGCGCGGCGTTGAGGAGACTTTCAACCAAATCATAGAAACACAGAAAATAACCCCCACTGAACTCAAAGATGAAGTTGAAAGCCTACAGGACAGCTTTAACTTACTCTTTCAGAGATGGAGCCTTGAAATTCTCTACACCTTGCTGCTAAAGAGCGGCATAGGTTTTGGTGAAATCAAGAAAACATTGGGTGTTAACTCCCGTACCCTCTCAGATAAACTCAAGATCCTGCAAACGCACGGCTATATAACCCGCAACGTCACTGCTGGGCCTCCTCTTCGTGTCGCCTACGCTTTGACAGAGAAGGGTAAAAATACGGTCCTATTAGCGCTTCCTTTGCTCTATTATTCCAGCTCTGCTTAGTCATTTGATAAGAAGGGGATTTTTTTTGACGACTTGGGGGAGGCTGGTGCTTTCCTTAACCGTTTCAAACACCATGCATGTTAGAGTTTTCTCTAATCCTTTGATGCGACGCAGCTTATCCACCACAAACCTTCCAACAGCATCTACGTTTTCTGCCCGTAACTTCACTAGTAAATCCCAATCTCCAGTAATAATATGGACTTCTTGCACCTCGGGGAAATGGGCTATTTCTTCGGCGACGTCGCGTTGGGAGAGGGGGTTTCCATCGTTTTTTGTTCCGTAGGATACTGCGGCTAAGATGAAAGCGGAGGTGGACAAGTTAAGTTTTGTTGGGTCGAGGATGGCGCGGTATTGTTTAATAACGCCGAGTTCTTCCATTCTTTTGATTTTGGCGAACACAGTTGTGATTGGGCAAATGATTTTTTTGGCAATTTGGTTGGCGGTGAGTTTGCTGTTTTCTTGTATAAGGGTTAAGATTGCAATGTCTTTTTCATCTAATTTAGAGCTCATATGTAATTATTACAGTTTTGGCTTATAAAAGGTTGTAGTTAATGTAAATTATCTATGTTTTTTTATAAAAAATTTATTACCTGCCTTGCTTAGCTGTATACAAATAATCCAAGTGATCAAAATGACTAAATCAGAACAAATTGAAGTTCCTAAGTCGCTAGAGCAGCTAACGACAACTGAGCTTGAACGTAAAGCCTGTTTAGGCAAAATTATGACTTACACGCTTAAGAGCCTTACAAACACCTTCACCAACAAGGGCTTCCAATGGCTCCTGCCAGTGGCTTTGAGCCAAAGCACAGACCCACTGTGGCCAGACCCAGGTGCATCCATAGAGAAACGCATTGAAGTTGATATTTACGGCAAACCGGTGCGCACTACCGCCAGTATGATCATCCACAAACTCGTTGCCGCATCCACTGCATATCCCAAACTGTTCATACTTTCACCCAACATACGAATCGAAAAAGCTGAACGCGCCAAAACAGGTAAGCATATCTACGAGTTTACACAACTTGACTTTGAAGCCAGAGATGCTAGCTCCAAAGATGTATTTGGGTTAGTCGAGGAAGCTATTTGTACCCTCGTAGAAGACTTAAAGAAAGATATGACTCACGAATTGTCCATGCTTTGTCGTTGTGACGCCCTTACTGTTCCCAAGTTTCCCTTCAAAATATACGATCGCGTTGACTTAGAGGCTAAATATGGTGCTGATGGCTGGGAAACTGGAATCGCAAAAGACATAACCGAACCAGTTTGGGTAACAAACATTCCACGCGAATTCTATGACTTTGAAGATTTCACAACGGGTAAATGGGACAACTATGACTTGTTTATGCCCCAGTTTGGTGAGGTCCTATCGGGTGCGAAACGCGAATATGAGTATAAAAAAATACTTGCCAAGATTGAACGAGACCAAGTTAAGAAAGAAAACTATGTCCTCGTGCTTAAAATGGCTGAGGAAGGCAGATTAAAGCCGACTGCCGGCGGAGGTATAGGGATGGAACGTTTAGTTGGGTGGCTAGCAGGTGTGCAGCATATTGCCGAATGTCAACCCTTCCCCCGAGTGCCAGGAAACGTAAACGAATTATAAAATAAAAAGAACGGACTGAAAAATCCATGAATCCATATTTAGAAGCACTTCAACAAAAACTAAGTCCAATGGACTTCAAAAAACTAAGCGCAATCGATAATCCCAATGTGCACGAGTTTATAGCAAAAGAAAGCGATCTCTGTCATCCTGAACAAATTTTTATTTGTACAGACTCAGCCGAAGACCTTGAGCATATCAGGAAACAATCCATATCCACTGGTGAAGAAAAAGCAATCCTGAAACTTGAAGGTCACACCGTTCACTTTGACGGTGAACAAGACCAAGGCAGAGATCGCCAAGCAACCAAATACCTCGTTGCGAAGGGCGTTACTTTGAGCAAAGCCCTAAACCAAGTAGACCGCCAAGAAGGTCTTCTAGAAGTTTTGGGTTTATTGCGTAATTCAATGGTTGGCAAAACCATGATTGTGCGTTTTATTGCCCTTGGACCTGCCGATTCAGTGTTCACTATACTTGGGTTACAGTGTACAGACTCTTGGTATGTTGCTCATTCAGAATCATTGCTATACAGACCGGGCTATGAACAGTTTGTTAAAGTTGGTAACAAAACCGAGTTCCTCAAGGTTTTGCATTCTGCAGGTAAACTGAGCGGTGACATGGTCAGCGTTGACTGCAACAAAAAACGCATTTATATCGACCATATGGACGAAACAATTTACAGCGTTAACACTCAATACGCAGGCAACAGTGTGGGCTTCAAAAAACTTGCTTTTCGTCTTGCTATCCGCAAAGCTAGCAGCGAAGGTTGGCTTGCTGAACATATGTTGCTTATGGGTGTCTTTGGACCTGGTGGTCGTAAAACCTATTTTGCAGGCGCTTTCCCGAGTGCTTGCGGCAAAACATCGACTGCAATGCTTCCTGGCGAAACCATTCTCGGTGACGATATTGCATATATTCGCGAAATTGATTCCGCGGCGAGAGCTGTCAACGTCGAATCCGGTATCTTTGGAATCATTCAAGACGTGAATCCAAAAGATGACGCCTTAATCTGGAAAGTGCTCAATTCACCTGGCGAAATTATTTTTTCCAACATCCTCGTTAAGGATGGTAAACCCTACTGGCTTGGCATGGGGCAAGAGCTACCTAAAGATGGCTTAAACTTTTCAGGAACTTGGTATGACGGTAAAAAGGACGAAGCAGGAAAGGATATCCCTGCAGCCCACAAAAACGCTCGCTATGCAGTTACGCTTAAAGCATTGGAGAACTGTGACCCTGAACTAGATAATCCCAGCGGTGTTGAAGTTGGTGGGATAATGTATGGTGGACGGGACACAAAAGCCTATGTGCCTGTGCAGCAGAGTTTCAGCTGGGAACATGGTATTATTGCATATGGTGCATCATTAGAAACAGAAACGACCTTTGCCACTATAGGCAAAGAAGGTGTTCCTGAAATCAACATGATGAGTATCCAAGACTTTATCTCCATACCGCTTGGTCGAAACGTTCAGAACAATCTTAATTTTGGATGTAAACTCCAAAAGCAACCCATAGTCTTCGGGGTAAACTATTTCCTGCGAGAGGAAAGCAACGGAAAATACCTTAACAGCCCGCAGGATAAGCATGTCTGGATCAAATGGATGGAGTTGCGTGTGCACAATGAAGTCGGAGCCCTCAAAGCCCCCACAGGTTTCATTCCGAAATATGATGACCTTAAAAAACTCTTCAAACAGGTGCTTGACAAAAACTACACTAAGGAAGACTACATCAGGCAATTCACAACCCGTGTGCCAGAGAACTTGGCAAAGATCGAAAGGGTTCAGGAGTTCTATCAAGCAAACGTTACTGAAACACCGTTGGAGCTTTTCGGCTTACTCTATATGCAACGTCAACGACTTTTAGATGCGCAAGCGAAGTACGGCGACTATATCTCGCCTGAATGCTTTGAAAAAGAAGCTTCTGCTTAAGAAAAAGATAGAAAACTCCTTTTCTTTTTTCTTAATTTGGGTGAAAATTTAAATGGAGCTTGGTTACAGACTAATGATTCATAATTGTTATTTAACCAAAATATTATAGAAGTGAAGGAAGAAGAATGATGATGAAAAAGCTGGACAAGAAATGTGAACAGACCATAAACTTAGCCAGTGTCGAAGGCGACGGCTCGTTTAGCTGTCCAAAATGCGGCATATCTATATCGCCTGATGACGAAACAGAAGAAAATTATCAAATCTTGGATACCAAAGTAGTCAATGATGAACTTGCCGCATTGGTAATCTCTTGCGGCAGATGTGGATGCAACATAAGACTTACTGGGTTCCAGCAGAGTTTTGATGCTTAAACTTCTCATTAATACTTTTTTGTTTTGCTATAATGGTTCCTGTTTTCATCAGCTTTGGAGCCAATTAGAACCTTTAGAACCCTAAAAGCGGGGTAGCTAAATATGGACCCAAAATCAACTCTAAAACTTGCTTAAAACCAGCTGTTTATACTCCGAAAAAATAAATACGCAGCGCCAAAACTGGTACAACTAATACCAACCCAAACAGTGCCGCCGTCAAAATCATCATCTTTAGTGCTTTACCAATGTTCTCATGAGAGATTTTGCCTTTGTCATCACCGAGTCGATAGCAGCCCTTCTTCTCGAGTTGAATGTTTAATGCACCAGCCATTGCTGAAATTGTGAATCCCGCGTTCGGGCTTGAAGTTTTGTGTTTGTCGCGTTGCAGAACTCGCCATGAATCACGCCAATCCTCACGAAGTAGAAAAGCGGAAATAACCATCAAATATGCCGTTATTCTAGCGGGAATGTAATTAGTGATTGTGTCGAGTTTTGCACTGAACCAGCCGATGTTTTGGTACTCAATATTCTGGTAGCCTACCATAGAATCCAGTGTGTTAATCACTCGGTAAGCAAACGCTCCTGGGACCCCGAAGAGAGCGAAGAAGAAGAAAGGCGAGGTAATGCCATCTGTGGTGCTCTCAGCGATGGATTCAACAGCAGCGGATATGATTTGGCGCTCGTTTAAGGTTTTAGGATCACGGCGGACGATGTAAGGAAGCCATTTGCGGGCGCAATCCAAATCTTCGTGTTTTAATGCGGCTGCAATAGGTTTGGTATACTGTCCCATGCCGCTTATAGCGAATGTGGCTTTGAATAGTATTGCTCCGATTATTATGTAGAGCACTTCGCCTAATGGTTGAGGTAGGGTTCTTATCCAATAGAGCAATACAAAAACTGGTAACGCTGTAATCAGAATGATAGCTATAGCCATCAAGGATCCATTGATTTTCTCAATATTCGGATTTGGGTGTTTAACTTTCTTTTTGAAGAAAAGAATCAGTTTCCCAATGCCTATTGTGGGGTGGATGTGGTCGGGATACTCACCTAAAACTAAATCAATAATGAATGCTAAGAAAAAAATAAGAGCTGAATCCAAAAGCAAGGAGACGTTAAGTGCCAACATAATTCAATCAAACCGACTTTAACGCCTTCTCAAACGCCTCAATTAGCCGCACGTTCTCTTCATGGGTTTTAACACCTACTCGGATATAGAATTCATTTAATCCATTAAAGGAGCTGCAGTCCCGGATTAGAATACCCTTTTTTAGCATTCTATGTTTTAACGCATTTGCCGTTAAAGCAGCGTTGCGGATGTCTATGAAGAAAAAGTTCGCGTCTGGCATTTCAAAGCTAAAGCCGTTAAATTTGCTTAGTTCGTGTCCAAGCCACACTTTTTCTTTTTTAATAAGCTCCCGAGTTACTGACAAATGCTCTTCATCCTCAAGTGCAGCATTGGCAGCTGCTTGTGCTAAACAATTCACATTCCACGGAATCTTTGCGCAGAGTAGCATATCGGCAATTTCTCTACTGGTTATGCCGTAGCCCACCCGAAGCCCAGTTAAGCCGAAGATTTTGGTGAATGAACGCAACACAAATAGATTGGGAAACCTGATGATTTTGCTAATTAAGGATCGTTCTTTTTCATCATCAATAAATTCAAGGAAGTCCTCGTCAAGAAATATTAGAATATCCTGTGATAGCGCGGTTTCCAAGATGTCAGTGAGAGTGTTTTGGGGGATTAGTTTGCTGGTGGGGTTGTTGGGGTTGCACAAGAATGCCATTTTGACCCCTGCCATTTCCCTCTTGAAAGTTTCGGCATCAATTTGAAAGGTCTTATCAAGTTTAACGAATTTTACTTGTTCACCTGTTTTGCGCACTGCCGCCTCGTATTCTCCAAATGTTGGTGCCGCCATCAAGGCTTTGTCCCCTTTTTTGAGGAAGACTTCAGCGAAGAGATACATGAGCTCAGTTGAGCCATTACCAACAATTATGTTATCTTTGCTCAAACCTTTATAGCGGCTTGAAATGTTTTGACGTAGCGCATTTGAGTTCGAGTCAGGATAAGCTGAGATTTCGCTAAATGCCGATTTGGCCGCAACAAGGGCTCTTTTAGATGGACCAAAAGGGTTCACGCTGGAACTGAAATCTAAAATGTCAAAGGCGCTTAACCCGCTTTCTTCGGCAGCGCCGTAAACTTCTGCGCCGTGAGGGCAAGGTTTTAAGTTTTTAACGTTATCTCTAACCAAATTCTCAATAGGCTTCATTTTATTCCCTTTGCACGCCGCTGAACTATGCTTCCTTTTTCATGTAATCATATAAAGGTTTGGTTGGATGTTCCATCCAAAGTGTATCTTTAGCAAAACCCTTTTCCACAGGTACAACAATGTGTATTGTATAACTCCGGGCTGAGATTATGAGTAAAAATTTAGTCGACAAAGAACATTCACTTCAAGCGCTAAAAGATATGATTGACGAAAGAAAACCAGATGAGCCAGTTGGGGAAATCCTCACAACATTTTGTCAACGCTACAGCCTTTCCATAGATTCCTGCCGTGCACTCTATGATGAGTTAATTAAGAAGGGCGAAATTAAAGAAAAATAACTTAAATCAGGGTCTCCCCCAAAAAGAGTAATGGATAGTCTTGAAGGAACTTGTATTCGTTGGTTTGGGCTTAAACGATGAGCATGGCATAACAGTGAACGGTTTAGAGGAAACCAAGAGCGCCGATGTGGTGTTTATGGAAACATACACAAGTCGCATGCCCGACTTTTCTATGGCGAATTTTGAAGCTATGTGCGGTAAAAAAATCCAGTTGATCACCCGCCAGGACCTTGAAGAAGAAAATGGCAAAATTATTCTTGAAGTTGCACAAGCTAGCAAGGCAGTTTTTTTGGTTCCCGGTGATCCCTTTATTGCAACAACTCACATTACATTGCGTATTGACGCCCAAAAAATGGGTATCCCAACGCGCGTGGTTCATGGCATATCAATTACATCTGCCATAGTGAGCCTATCTGGACTCCATAACTACAAGTTCGGGAAAACGGTAACAGTGCCTTTCTCTGATAACTTCTCAGAAACACCATATAACGTGATAAGGCAAAACAAAAACCTGGGGTTGCATACGCTTTGCCTTTTAGACTTGAGGGTAACGGAAAACAGGTACCTAACAATCAACGAAAGTATTAGGGAACTTTTAGAGGTTGAAGCAAAAAAGCAACTTGGGGTAATAAAACCCAATACGCCCGCTTTAGGAATAGCTCGCGCAGGTAGCGCCAATCCATGCTTGAAGGCTGATTTTATTGGCAACTTGGTGGGATTCGATTTTGGCGATCCGCCCTTCAGTTTAATCGTTCCTGGTAGTTTGCACTTTATGGAAATCGACGCGTTAATTACATTTGCAGCTGCCCCGTCAGAATTTAAGAGGTTATCTGAATGAGTCTTGAAGCACTTGCGGCTAAATACATTTTTTCAGCCGAAAAGGTTTTTTCAGAACTTGAACTGATGCAGCTTCCTATTGATGTGGGGGGGACTAATGTGACTGAGGTTTTGGCTTGGGCCAGAGATTACCTTAATGATGCAAAGTATTATAAGGCGCAGGGCAAGCTTGAAACCAGTTTAACGTCGGTAGCTTATTGTGAAGGGCTACTTGACGCGCTACGATTAATTGGTGCAGTGAAGTTTGTATGGCCGACAAAGCAAGTACAAAACGAAAGTTAGTTTTAGCTTCTGGTGTCTTTGATCTGTTGCATCTAGGGCATGTGAGGTTTCTTGAGGCCGCCAAAAAAACGGGCGGTACCAAGTCAAAATTAATCGTGATTATCGCCAAAGATAGTACTGCACAGAAAACCAAGGGTAGAAAGCCAATCATGAATGAGGATGAGCGCCGTGCAGTTGTTGAGTCACTGCGTGTAGTTGACAAGGCAATTTTGGGTTATGAGGGCTTAGAAATTGGAGAGGTCATCGAGAAAATCAAGCCAGATGTTATTGCTTTGGGCTATGACCAAACAGATATGGAAAATGAAGTTAAGGCTTATTTGGCGGCACATAAACTAGATATTTCTGTCATTAGGTTGGGAAAGTTTGAGGAGAATTCTTTAGTTAGTTCCTCAAAGATTAAACAGAAAATAATTGATAAGCTCTCAAAGTAATTGATGTCGCCATGAACAGCGAGAAATACAAGCCTACCTACATACTTATCATATTAAACGTGGTTATCTACATTGTAGGTGCTATCGTAGGCGGAAACGCTTTAACAACGGGTAATAACGTTGTTTATGTATGGGGGCAGGTCAATGCCTTTGTTTTTCAAGGCGCCTACTGGCAGCTAATCACGTCTATGTTTATTCATGCATCACTCTTCCACTTAGTCGGTAACATGCTGTTTCTGCTGATTTTCGGGTTGCGCGGAGAAGAAATGTTTTCGCTTCCCGAATTCATTGCAATATATTTGCTTGGAGGATTAGCTGGGAACCTATTATCATTGGTGTTTGGTCCCTACTTCATCTCGGTGGGAGCTTCAGGAGCCATCTTCTCCCTATTTGGTGCATGCATAATATACGATCGTCGTTCAGTGAGGCAGTCTATTCTGGGAGCATTAGTGTATGCTTTTTTCCTTTTCTTTATTAACACAGGCGAAGGAGTAAACATACTTGCGCATCTTGGTGGCTTGGTTTTCGGTTTAGTACTCGGATACATCATTGCTACTCGACGAAAACCGCACCAGCAATACACGGCTGAATTCAAGTATCGAACATCACCATTTTAGGAGTTAAAGAGATGTATATATTTCGACTTTAACTTTGTTCCCATCTTTAAGTCCCAGCTGTTTGCGCAAGCAGACAGACGCAATGATTTCAAGAACTGAAGCGTCGTAATGACTACGAAGAGCTGTTATCAAGGCACCTTGGGCCTTGCCCCCGATGATGGCAGGGTAGCACTTGACCAATCCAAAACTGCGGTCTTTTCCCTGAAAGCCCATGACCTCCAACGCTGGGTATGCCTCTAACTCCATTCGGGTTTTTATATCATAGTCCGAGGTTAACTTTACGTTTAGGGTGCCTGGAAAAGGTTCGAAGCCGAGTTTTTCTATAATCTGTTTTTTGTAGTCAGGCTTGGAGATATAATATGCACCTTCGCCCAGTCCCGTAAAGACAGTTCCTTCCAGAGTAACTGATGGCGGATAAGTTTTCTCCATAAGAACTTTTAGGTTGGAATAGATTCTCTGAAGCTCAACTACACCTTCCCCTTTGATTTCAATGAGGCTGCCCTCAGGAGTAACATTGCGGCTAATCCAATCTATATGTTCTAGCTCAATAAGATATCTGGAAGCTGTCTGCTGAGAAATGCCAAGTTTCTTGGCTAAATAATCTGTTGAAATTTTGGCGGTTCGGTTGTAAGTCCCCATCTCGGCGAGTTTTAGGAGCATATATTGATGCTGCCACCGCTGTTTCTGTGTCATGCAGGAATCTCCAATATTTAGAAAATGAACTGTTGCATATTTAAGCGGCTCGAAACCAGTTTTGTTTTCCTTTATTGCATTGGTATTTTGTTGCCTGCCGCATCAATTTTTGGTTTGCTCTCTTTTTCTACCAGATAAGGGAGGGTCGTTTTCTCATTTAGAGCGTAAACTTTGGTGCTTTTCTTTATCGCAAACCAGTGTCCTCTTTCTCCATTGGTTGACATCATGGCTCCTGACATGAAGTTTCTGGTTGCTTCACCCGAGTAGATAGTGTTGTTTTCTGATCCGGAGGAACGCTTAAACCTCAAAATAATAATGTCATCGGATAATACCCATGAGCCTTCATTGGGTCCAGCTAAATAGGCGGAAGGTGCCGTCAAAGTTAAAGTATATCTGTATCCAATGGTAATTTCCATTTAATCTCCAATCAAAGTGCAAAGTTCACCAACCCACAGGATTCAATCAAATTCCTCAATAACTTATTGTATATGTGTTGGTTCTTAAGATATTGCGCGGATAATTAATTAGATAAAGGGCTCCTAAACCTCATATGGTGGAGATTTAGTCGATTAATATCTTTGATAAAATGTCTCAGTTCTGGGCGGAAATCGCCGACAAAAATCAGACTAGTAACCAAATACAGTTCCTAAAAAAGCAGCTCATTGGAGTTGGCGTTGTTTTAGATGTTGCCTGTGGAACAGGGCGTCACTCCATACCTCTCTCAGAAGCAGGATTTGAGGTGGTTGGAATAGATGTTTCCCGGCGGTTACTGAAAATTGCCAAGCAACGTAATCATGGCGTTGCGGTAGTTTTGGGGGATATGAGGTTTTTGCCCTTCAAAGCAGAGATATTTGAGAAAGCAATAAGTATGGATACGAGTTTTGGTTATTTGCCCACTCATGATGCGGACCAACAGAGTCTCGTGGAACTTCGGCGTGTGATGCATTCCGGCGGAAGATTTTTTTTGGATGTCTTCAATCTTGAACACCTGACCAGAAGATACCTGCATCGGAGATTTTCTAAGCGGCTTAAATTGGCGGGGTTGCCTCTACTCTTAAAGCTCCACAGTATTCGGCTGCTTTTTTGGGCTTTTAAGTGGCGATGCTACCCGAGTTTTTTGCTATTGCAAAAACGTTCATTGCACCGAGACAGTAGTTTACTTCGTGATTTATGGGTGGTTTATACTAAGGAGGATGGGCGAATTTTAACTTTTGAGCATCAAGTCCGCCTTTATGACCGGATACAACTTGAGAAGTTGCTGATTAAAGCTGAGTTTGTGGTTGAGAGTGTTTTCGGTGGTTACGCGATGCAACCCTATAGTGCCGACGCTACACGGCTCCTTATGATATCATCAGCTTGTAAATTTTAGGCATATTTTTTTTGGTTTTCGCATAAAAGTTATAAACATGTGCAAGAAGATGAGATGAGTGAATTTCATGAACGCTTGGAAACTTCGTTTTTCCATGATTGCAACTTTAGCAGCTATTTTCGGCTTAACAACCTTGATTTTTGTTGTTGTATTGACTTGGGTGGGCTTCGGTTTGAGTCTCTATGCCATCGGCGGCCTCGTTCTTGTTACTTAACTTAGTACAATGGCTACTCTCACCCTATCTTGTTGGTGCAATATACAAAGCCAAGGAACTTAAGGAAAGTGATAACCCCAAGCTTCACCAAATAGTTGATGATTTAAGCAAAAAGAGTCAAATCTCAAAACCCAAACTTATGTTAGCTCAGATTCCATTACCAAACGCCTTCGCATATGGTTCTCCCCTAACGGGAAGCCGAGTAGCGGTTACACAGGGACTTCTAAATCACCTTGATTATGGCGAAGTTGAAGCTGTAATCGGGCATGAACTGGGGCACTTAAAACATCGTGACGTCCAGGTTATGATGGTGGTTTCTTTCCTTCCAGCGTTATTCTACTATATAGGATATGTTATGTTGCTTCAGGGTATGTTCAGCGGCGGACGCCGAAGTGAAGGCGGCGGCAACAACGCGCTTTTTGGAATAGCGTTCATGGCGTTTTCATGGATACTCACACTTTTCACTTTGTATCTAAGTCGTCTGCGAGAGTACTACGCGGACAGGCATAGTGCTTCAATCGTGGAGAACGGGGCAGAGAAACTTTCGACTGGTTTGGTTACTATTGTGGAAGAAAGCAAACGAATAATGAAACCCAATCGCGAGCAGCAACAGCAGAAAAAGAACAACAGTGCCTTCAAAGCCCTTTTCATTTCTGACCCCGAACGTGCTGCAGTTGATTCTGCAGAACTTCATCACTCAAGCAATGCAACTACCAAAGAAGCTCTTTTGCGGGAAACATTAGCTAAAGAGCCTACATCTTTCGATAAGTTCAGCGAAATTCTTTCAACTCACCCTAACCTCATCAAGCGGTTAAGGGCGCTACGGGAACTAAAAGAGAACATGCCCGCCTAAAACTTGAAACTTAGGTCTGGTACTGATGGTTTAGGAAGGGGTTCACTCTTTTTTCTTCTCCAATCATCGTCATTTCCCCGTGTCCAGGATAAACTAGCAACGTATCCGGTAATCTTTCTATCCGCTGCAGAGAACAATTCATGTCTGTCATAGAACCCTCTTGAAAATCTGTTCTGCCGATACTGCCTGCGAACAGCGTGTCACCAGTGAATATAAGGCGCTCAGTCTGAAGGCAAATACATCCATGAGTGTGACCTGGGGTATGCAAAACTTTTAGTTTTTCGTTGCCAAACCCGATTAGATTACCTTCCTCAAGTATCACAGGCGGAAGGGCGTTTGAGTTGGGCAAAGTTTCAAGGAAGTATGCATCGAGTTTGTGTATACAAATGGGTACGCAGAATTTTTTCTGAAAAACTACATCGCCTTTTATATGGTCATTATGTCCATGTGTGTTAATAATATATTTGATTTTGAGTTTCGCATGCTCAACATACTCGAGTATTTGTTGTGCTTCTGATTCATAATCTAAGCCTGGATCGATTATAACGGCTTCTTTGGTGTAATTGCAACTGGCAACGTAGCAATTGGTTGATAACAAGCCCACTGTAAAAGTTTCAATTAACAATCAAATCCATCCTTCATAACGCAAACAAAAGAAGGCTTACATATAGTATTTTGCCTTCTAAAAAATGCTCATTCTAAGTGCTCTCAGTAGTTTTTCTTCTTTATTGATATTGTCACGACGTAATCAGGTATTACCCAGAACTACCTTAACCTTATGTTAGACCAAACAAAGGCTCAAGTTGCAAATGTAGGATTTCTATAATTTAGAAAATCAGATATGGTCAGTTGTAATAGTTTTTATTTGTGCTCGTTATCACTTTATAGGAATAGAGAGGAGTACAGCGGGTTGAATGGGAAACCACTTGTCAGCATAATTAGCGCAGGTATGTCTAAATTCGGTAAACATGAAGGTTTACTTACACGTGAACTCTTTGCGCAGGCCGCTTCGGAAGCGTTTACTCGCTGCCCTAAGCTTGCCCCCAAACAGGATATAAAAGCTCTTTTCGTTGGGCACATGGGCGAAGCCTATGAACATCAAGGTCACACAGGTAGCACAATGGCAGATTGGGCAGGGCTTTCTGGGATACCCGCCACACGAACAGAAGCAGCATGCGGCAGTTCAGGCGTCGCTTTGCGCTCTGGGATATACGCAGTGCTCTCTGGGCTAGCCGATGTGGTTATTGTAGGTGGCGTGGAGAAGATGACTCATCGAACCACAGCCGAAGTGACCGAGTACCTATCTATGGCGTCTGATTACCCCTTTGAACAGTGGCACGGTATCACATTCCCTGGATTATTTGCCCTAATGGCGACGGCACATATGCACAAATACGGCACAACTGAGCAGCAAATAGCCAAAGTCGCCGTTAAAAATCATTACCATGGTAGCCTCAACCCTAAGGCGCATATGCAAAAAGAAATCCCCCTTGAAACTGTCATGTCATCACGTTATGTGGCGTGGCCCCTAAAACTATACGACTGCTCACTCATAACCGATGGTGCTAGCTGCGTCATATTAACTAAGCCAGAGCTCGCCAAAAAATACACGGATCAACCCGTTCACATAATCGGAAGCGGGCAAGCTAGCGACACTATCGGACTCTATGAACGTGAAAGCTTCACCTCGCTAAAATCGACCAAACTAGCGGCTAAGATGGCTTATGAAATGGCAAACGTCACAGGTAATCAGGTGGATTTGGCGGAAGTCCATGACTGCTTCACCTTCGCTGAAATCATGCATTATGAGGACCTTGGATTTTGCAAGGTCGGTGAAGGCGGCAAACTTATAGAAAGCGGCGAGACGCGCCTTGGGGGGCGCATACCCGTTAACACCAGTGGTGGCTTAAAATCAAAAGGGCATCCTGTTGGTGCAACAGGCACCGCCCAAGCATATGAAATGTATTTGCAGTTAACTGACCAAGCTGATAGGCGCCAAGTTAGGGACGCTCAAGTTGGATTGACACAAAATATAGGCGGATCCGGTGCAACTGCAGCTGTCCATATTTACAGGAGAGACTTTCAATGAGTACTCAAGAAGCACCATTTACAATTGACCAATTTTACAAGTATCTGTCACAAGGTAAACTGATGGCGGGTAAATGTTTAAAATGCGGCAAAATCCATCTGCCGCCGCGTCCCCTTTGTGACAACTGTTTATCTCAAAACTTTAGCTGGCTTGAGATTTCAGGCAAAGGTAAACTCCTCACATACACAGTTATTTATGTGGCGCCAGAGCAGTTCCAGAATTTAACGCCATATGCTGTAGGCATTGTGGAATTGGATAATGGGCTGAAAATCCCGGGGATGATTCAGAATATATCTCAAGAGAAGCTTAAAATTGGTATGGATTTAACGCTGGACTTTGGCACCTGCAGCGAGCCTCAGAAATGGCCAGCTTGGCCCAGATATTGCTTCAAACCCTAATTAAATAATAAAACTTGCGGATGAACATTATTTTAAGAAAAAAGTTCATTTAACGAATAGTTTTTAAATAGAAATGACGAAAAATAAAATTATTTTTACTTTCTGCCTGCATTCTAAATTGTTGTAAGCCACTTATTTTTTCCTTCAATCCAAATTCAACAAGCATCAAATATACGTTCCATGTATATAGCCGAAAAAGAAATTTATACTTGTGGCGCAGCAGCCCACCAAAACGTTTTTTATAATCTTAGCAAAATGCCTGAAGTTGATAGACCTGAAAAAACAAAGTCTTTCTTTACTTATGATGTTTGAAGACATTGCTTTATTCGGTTTAGAGGATATCCAGGAAGAGCGAATTGTTCACCATTTTGAAGTGGTTGATCCAAGTGTATTGGCGTAATTGAAAAATTCTGGAAGATGCCAAAACATAATATAGAAGTAAATTACTGAAAACGTTAGAAGAGACTCAAACTTTTTTCAGTGTATGTTTAGGCTTTTTCTTGCTTATTATTCGATTTGTGAGAATCCCTGCGCCTACTACTACAATTGATGTCAAAGCAATTACGCTTATATATTGAAATGCCCAAAGCATTTTATTTAAGAGAGGTTCTTGGTCAGGGATTACTTTAGTTGGTGATTTTTGGTCGGGAAAGAGACTGCTGCTAATTCCAACGAGTATAAAAGATAACATTATCGCAAGAATAACCGCTGCTGCCATTTTCGTTTTTTGTCTAGTCATAAGTTGCACATGTCCTCTAAGTCTTTACTCTTAAAGTTTGTAAGGAGAATCTGCTATTTTAATCATAGTTTTAAGAAAGTATACTACTTTTTGTACACATGTCTAATAGTTTTTAATCCGTGGATTTACTAGCATTTTATAAATGTTTGTCAATCATTTATAATTGCAATTGGGGGGGGAATCAGGCTTAATGGAAGAAGAAACTGATGATGTTCTGAGAGGAACTACTCTTGATGTCTATCGTTTTTTGCTCAAGGCCAGAAAACCCCTTGGAATACGAGAAATTCAAAGGGCACTAAATCTGAGTAGTCCATCGGTGGCTCAATATCATCTAACTAAGCTAGAACAGACTATGTTTTTGAAACGGCAAGGCGGCAATTTTGTTGTCAATAAGGTCATGTTAGAAAACTGCATAAAAATTAGTCACTTTCTAATTCCTAGATACCTCTTTTACTCTATATTTTCTATGATGATCTTGCTGATAGAACTTACTTTCTTAAGACCATTTGTGGTTAGCCGCGAATACTTTTTCTTCATGTCTGCGACGTCAATTTTTTTCATAATCTATTGCTATGAAACCGTAAAGGTCTGGCGTAAAGGCAGATTGTAGCGCACCACCTTTTAAGAGCTATTATTAAAAGTCAATATGTGACTTTTGAGTCAGACATTGAAATGTCCTAAAGTTTAGGACATGCATCCTAAAATATAGAAATTAGTTCTAGTTTGGAACCTTGCATTCATTAAGGAGGAAAAAAATATTAAAACAAAAATCTTTAGTTTGTTAATAGCTTCGATGTTACTATTTTCCACCGTTACAGTCCTTGTTAGTGCAATGCCAGCTGAGAAGCCAGATGCGACCTTTCAAAGACCAGGCAACGTGCATGTTGACGCATCAGGAGTTCTTGAAACTTTAGGCTACACGAAAGATAGCATGTCAAATATTCCTTCAAAACTGATGGTGCAAATTATACGTTCGTACAATACAATGCCAGTACTTGGTGAAGATGGAGACTACTACCTCACTATCACAGCTGATTCTCCCCGTGCAGAGGTCAACCTAATTGGTACAGATAGTGTTTCGCCTTATGAACTCGATTTGTCCAAACCGCCAGATATACAAGATGTGACCGCTGCGAAGTAATCAAGTGGTGACTCTTTAGACTGGTTATTGGACCAAAGGGCGGTCTTATGTTTTGGCGTATGGGACTATCCTGGAACAACAATTGATTTGCCATATGAATGCGAAGAAGAGTTCGATTCTTTTTGCAGCGATATCAGTTCAACAAGCGCGTATGACTATTGGCATTTCATGGAGAATGACGACTGCACGTGGTATAATGTTTGGGCTTGGACTACTTGGGCATGCGCAACGTATAGAACCGTTGATGTCTATTGGAACGGTCACGGCGTTGAAGTTGAGAGTGATGTGGGTTATGTTTGCTACGATGCGTGGATGGAAGAATACCAAGTGATTATTTCGAATAACTGCTACTTTGACGACGATTTTACAACGGGTACCTATGATTATTCTACGTTACGAGTTGGACTAGGCAGTTTCTGTTATGCATTAGGCTTTAATGACACATTCTTGAGTCCAGGCGGCTCTACTTCATATACGCGCGCTTTTATGGGCACCGATACACCGGTTAACGTTGATTACTCTCTTGAATACGTAGAAACCTTCGGCGACGATTGGTACCATGACTACAATCATTCCGAACACGCTCATAACGAAGCGGCTGACGCAGCTGAATCATCTTTACAGCAAGGAGAAGCTCCATTCACCTACGAAGACACAGGAGATCCAATCTACAGATAGTACGACAAACCTATACTCACCTTTTTTAGTCTATGTTAATATTCTTGATACAATTTTTTTCAGTTGATTTAACTAAGACTATAGGTTTGCGGATCTAAAATACAATCGAAGACTAAATAGGCGTCAAGCGGATGAAGTAACAACTTTTTGCAACATTAGTTTTTCAATCTGGCCAAAGTATTCTACTCCAGAAATCCTAAATTATTAGTTAGACTTCAGAGTCCAACTATGAATAAACTTGCCCAACAAAGAAAAATGACGGTAGTACTCGGTAGAACAAACTGTTAGGACATCCTGTTCTATAGCATAGCATAATAAGGGACTTTTCATTTTAGTCTACCGTGGGGACAAAATGCAAAGAAAAGCTCTCGCTTTTTTTCTAACAATACTGATTGCCGTAGTCTTTCTTTCAGCTCTTTCTTTGATAACAATTGCTCCTCGCTCTGCAGAAGACCCTGACCAAGCCAATCTCACTGAAGAGCAAGCTATTCAAGTAAGTCGAGATTTTCTTGAAAGCATGAATTACACCATAGGGAATGCGTTGCTGGCTCAGCTTGAAGAAAAAACTCCAAATTTTTTTTGGCAAGAAAGATTCGGATTAGAGAAACCAGAGAGCCAACAGCGTGTACTCTGTTGGATTATTAGGTTTGAGCAGCCAATCGGACATGGAATCTACTATGAAGTTTGGACGGATGTTTCAACGGGTATAATTATTGGAGGAACACAGATCAAATGAAGTTCTCAGATGGTTATGTTTTTTGGCTAACTTTAATCGTTAAAAGACAAGAAAGAAAATGATAACCCGAGGATTATTGAACTTGAAGAGTTTTCATGGTTGATTATTCTACCCATATTCATCTTCACACTATCAATTGTTTTTAGTTAGATTAAGAAAAACATGGAGAATACCTGCATAAATCTACTTTCATCTTTTGATTAAGTGGAACTATTTGACATTTCTCAAAATAAATAATGGAATATAGCCAAAAAAAACTTAACTAAGTCAAGTTAAGGAGCTTTTAATGGAAGCTTATGATCGTTGGTGCGAACAAAGCTTCTGAGAAAGGAAATTATGTTGTTACTAAGGTTATTTTGGAGAATTACTACGAATTAGCCCGCTTTCTAGTCCCAAGATAGCTCTTCGACACCCTGTCTGCCATTGGGCTCTTAATGATTCAAATCACCATTATTGAGACCTTTAGTGCTTTCTCGTGAATACTTTTATTCCATTTTATCGATATGCTTGTTTCAATCTTTTGCTATGAAACAGTAAACGAATGGCATAAACGCAGTTTATGACCTAACTTAAAATGCAAGCAGAATAATTTACTCAATTACATGGTATAACTGCAACGCTGATTTTTATTACTTTTTTAAGCATTGCTTAACGTAAAGGTGTCCTACAATTTAGGACATAATGTCCTAAAGCATAGTGCTAAATCATTATCAATCCAATAATAGCACTGAGAAAAAGTAGAGGAGATAAACAAATGAAGAAAACCAAGGTTCTCACAAGTTTTTTCTTAATAAGCCTGCTATTTTTTTCGACGATGCAATTTCTTTCAGGAAATTTCGCTTCAGCCACAACTGGTGCAGCTAACTTTTTACCAAATAACTTCCAACAACTCGTAGATACTGAAAATGAAGTTCAGCTATCTCTAAGTGTAGCCCAGTACGTAACGACCGCAATAGCTGACTATAATACGCCCCATGGTTGCTACTATAGTTATGACGATGATTGTACAGTTAGCCAATACACGAGTATTCTGTCGACATTACAAACCTACTTTGACCAATCGATAGTCTTTTCAAAGGGACACAGAAACGCACAGAGCGACCCGCTTCATATCGGACTTATAGATAATGATGGCCACACGCTATGGGATAATTGGATTTTTGACCAATATTCCGACGAACTCTACCCTTTAACATCAACTGAAAATACTTTTACATTCATTTGGCATTGCCAAACATCAATGTGGTACCCCGATGGAGCAGTAATGGATGAGAATGGTGATTATCATGGAATGCCCTATTGCTGGACCCATAATCCTGATTTAGGATATTATGGTTATCAAGATTCTGGTAACCAAGTTTTCTTGGGCTGGAGCGATCAAGTACCGCCAGACCCCTACCCTTTAGATGGTGGATCACCACAATACGAATGGGAAATTAACGTTGCTTATAACTATGCTAACATTGCTGGCACGTTCTGGTATTACCTGTGCAACGGCTATTCAACAGCTGATGCATTAATCTATATATCTGCTATAATCTATAACACTTATTTTGTGTACACTGACCTAGCAGAGTGGCTTGTAGTATATGGAAATGTAAACTTGGGACTACCTTAGGAGGAAAATAGATGAAAAAACGATTGACAAATTTCTTCGCACCCATGCTTATTGCATTAATTGCAACTTCTATTGGCGCTTTTCCCATAGCATATGCAGAACAAACTACCGCTCAAGATAAAGCTATGGACATCATAGAGAATGTGCTGTCAGCGGATCTATCAAAATACACAATCAGCCTTAAGCATGATTCAACACTTGACGGCGTACCACTTGCAAAAGACAACAGAAAGATTACTACGCTACAATATGAGTTGAGTTCAGAAGGTAGCACAGTAGACGTGAGTTTTATTGTCGAAAAAGGCATAGTATTGCAATGCATCATTCTTCCGATGTACGAGCAAGTTATCACAGACAAACAGTATACTATTCCATTTGATTCCATAAAGGGTTTTCTTGAAAGATATCAAACCTACACCAAGATCGATTCAACCAACCTATTAGCTACGCTAGATAACGTTGACTTAACAAAAGATTCCACAACTGTATTAGGTAATACGAAACTAACCATATCTTCTAACTCCTTTTGGCCTGGAACGAACCTGACCGTATTTAAGTGGACACACACCCTCAACGGAGTAGACTATCCCTCACTACAGGTTAGCTTTCAAAAGAACGGAGCAATATCGTCTTTCATTGATAATCGGGCACTCTACACAATCGGTGATACATCGATAAACATCTCAAAAGAACAAGCAATTGACATAGCCCTGAAAAACCTGCGTTCTTACTCATATAACTTGCCTGATGGCTCTATAGTGAAAGACTTTGACGTAGCTGAAAACAATATTCTAGCCGAGCTAACAACTTCTTCTGTGAACTATGAACTTAGACCCTGCTGGGACATCAGAATGCCTCTAAACCAAACCTACCCGGGCAGTGTACATGGCATTACAGCGTTCATCTGGGCGAATACTGGCGAAATCATCTCATACAGCAACATAGCATTCGGCGGCGTTGATGAAGTTGATAATGGTGACATTTCAGGCTCTGAACTACCTTCTGTATCCCCTTCACAATCATCTCTCCAGACAAACAACCTGCCATTAGGCGTCGGTACCGCAACTGTAATAGCGATTATAATAGCCGCAATTGCAGTAACAACAATCGTATTGGTAGTAAAGAAAAGAAACAAATAGATAACCCCTCATTTTCCCTTTTTATCAATTCAAGCGAGCGCCTACTTTAGATGCTGTAATGTTTTTTCTGCACGGAATTCCCAGATTGATGTTGTGCAATCTGTTGGTCGTGTGATGAGGCTTTCTGAAGGGAAAAATTAGGTAAATCACAATTCCTGTTGTCATTCCAAGTAATATTTCACCAGAGAAAGCTTTGGATGATAATGCACGGTTTAAAGTGGTTTGGATTGTTTTAAACGCCCTCAGGACACATGATGACCGTTTCAATCCTATAAATAAGATTGATCTCAATAAGAAAAAACCTGCAAATATTCTGGTTGGAAGACCAGATATCAACTTAGTGGGATTTATGTAATTGTTGTAATAGCTAAGTTAACTGCATAAAAATTGATTAGAAAATCATGAATCAATTTGTCGATGAGCTGATGACCATATTCGAGTTAAGCCATCTCCAAAGAAAAAGCCGGCAATAATTTAGAAAAAATTTCTCTCGCTAATTTTCCAGGATGAACATTCAGATTTTGGAGATCATCTAAGCCATGCCCCCTGGCTATATCTAACTCCTGTTGCCCGTATCCGTCGAAGTTGAGGTTACAAAGCTGAAGTCTTGGGAAGTTGTATTTTCTATAACTGAGTAATTGGAGGATTCAGGATTCTCAGCGAACCATTGGTATGTATAAGGAGAAGTACCTGTTGTTAGCACTGAAGTCAAGTTTGCTGTTTGTCCCTGTCTGATGGAATTCGCATCAGCAGAGATTGAGGCAGGAGTCAAATCTGGAGCATCAGATATGACTGATATCTCGCCATTAACAACAAAGACTTCGCCTTTGCCTGAATCATAAACTATTCCTCAATTGAAGTGCGGACCAAATTGGTATAGTTGTAGTAACGGTGTTGTTGCTGTCAGATATAACTGAAATAGAGTTTGAAAAAACAGTTATTACCCAAATTTCTTCTCGACCAGAATTATGTGTTAGATAAGTTGGCAGTTTTCCGACAGGTATGTTTGCAACAACGGTGTTGTTGCTATCTGATATGGCAGAGACTGTGGCATCATTATAATTGGTTACGTATACCATTCCGTTGCCCGAATCAAATGCCAAATCATTCGGCATTGATCCAACGGGTATAGTTGCGACAACAGTGTTGGTGATGTCTGAAATTACAGAAACAGAGTTATCGCCAAAATTAAGTACGAATATTTCGTTTTTACCAGAATCGTATACCAGAGCCTCTGGCTGTGACCCAACGGGTATAGTGGCAACAGCAGTGTTGGTGACATCCGATATAACCGAAACGGTATTGTCGAGTATGTTGGTGACGAATATTTCGTTTCTTGGTAAGAAAAAGTAGGGAATATTCTTGCTGAAATGGCAACTACTGAAAGTTGCTCTGCCATCAAATTATCGATATTATATGTAAAGGGTTGAAAGCTACAGACTGACCTATATTTGCAACAAAACAATTATTATTTTGAGGTCTGCACAGTGACCACCCGCTATTCATTATGTGCGATTCTTAATTATCATCTTCGTTTTCTTCTATTCTTTCAGTGATCTTAACCAACATTTCTCTCTTGGTCAAATCACCTTCCTTAAAATTAGCAATATCTTGATTAGACAAACCAGATCTAATTTCAAAGCTAAAACGATCATCACCCTCACCCTCACAAAAAAATTCAATTACAAATTTTCCCTCGCAATCCTCACATAAATCCATAGAAAGAGGACCACCACAAAGCGGACACCTAAAAAACTCCAAATCTCCTTTACCTCGTCCAATTAGTTTCTTCTTGCAGCATATGCTTAAAGTTATTGTATACCTTGGATATTTATAATTATCATATTATGGCTTTTTTGAGGTTGGATTGAAATTATTAAACCACATTGCAATCTTTGTTTTCTCAACATCGTTTAACCTGGGGTTTATTTCAATTTTAACCCTTTTTTCATCATTCATACGGTTGTAAAGTCATTTTAAAGTAGTTGTAAGCTGTTCCCGACCTTTATTTTTTCTTTGTTTGCCAAATAAAGCCTAAATTAGCCTTAACTCACTGTACCTTAAAATTGTCGCAAAACAAAAAGTTTTAAAACTTTTTTTCCATGAGTTTTAATTGAAAATGTACCGTTTATTCGGTTTATTACTTTTGTAACACTTTTGCAACATTATTCGTCGCATAAGTATGGTAAAACAGGGGTATTTCTCTTTTAAATAAAACTGATAGCGTTAAAGTGAGACACTATAAACGTGTGGACAATAGATTTCTATATTTAGGAGAGCGGAAGAGACTCGAGAATCATCGGAGCCTTTTTCGCTTTGGTCTGAGAAAAGCTATTTGGAATCATAACAATAAAACCTTGAAGTTGAGATAATGAAACAGAAATCACCTGTTTGCCTTGTTTCCTGCAGCGTCCTCAAACGTGAACTTCAAAAACTCAAAGCAGAAGGCAAACTCGACGCTGAACTAGTTTTCGTGAGTAAAAATTTCCATGTAGACTACGCTCAGTTAGAGAATAATCTGCGTAAAGTTTTGGAGCACACCCAAAAGAGGTTTAATGGAAAAATCATTTTGGTCTATGGTGATCTCTGTCTGGGGCAGGATGGCGAGATGAAGAATCTTGCTGATGCGTTTGGAGTTGTCAAGGTAGACGCACTTAATTGCATTGACTGCCAACTTGGAGGCGGAGGCAAATCCCAGAATGCTGACCCAGATCACAACCTGATGTTTATGGGTCCTGGTATGATAGAATTCTTCGATGACATGAAAGAGAACATGCGTCGTGAGGGTATGGATGATATTGTGTTTGCTTCAATGTTTACAGGTATACGTGGTATTGTGGTTTTGGATACTTGTGGTGATAAACAAAAACTTTCCGAAGCAATTAAAAAAGCTGGAATATCTCTTGAAGTTCTGGAAACCCGCGAAATCGGCACTGAAAACGTGCAGCGGGTCGTCTCGGATGCAATAGCGCGCAGTTGAAGCTTCAACTGACACTTTTTTTCATCTAAACTTGGCCCATTTGATTCTTTGGAGGCATATTACATTACCATAAGGATTAAAGAACCAACAAGACAATAAGCTAAACTGTACCTGATGTGGATGTGCCTTCGATGACTGAACGATCTCAAGCCCCGAATTCTTCCTCACCTATGAAACGAGTTGAAGATTGGAAATCACGTCTTATCGATTTATCGCGAAAAAATAATCTTCTCTACTTCCGCAAAGATAAACGATACAATATCACAATTTCGGCGCCTAATTCCCAAAAGGTTTTTGACCTTCTGGTAAACAAAAAGAGTCGTCTAGAATTCTATTTATCTCCTGAGGTGCATAATGCAGAAAAAAATGAGCTGAAGCTGCAATGCAAAGGAAACAGCAATGGTGAAGTGCAGAAAGTTAGTGCCAATAAAGCATATTTTAAAGCCGCAAACGAAGAAGGGCTCAAGCCCTCAGTAGGCAATCAGCTTGTATGTGCCAAACTTAACCGTGAGGAACTTGAACGTTATCTCAAAGCTCTAGATCGGCGTTCACTTCTAGATTACCGTGAACGAGGTGTACGTATTCTCAATGCGGCTTTTGGAACACTAAACTGGGTTGATTGGGAAACCAAAGAAGAGGTACAGTCGCCGCTGATTCTAGTTCCACTTGAACTCAGTCGCGAAACAATTCGGCAACCCTATAGCATCAATCTGCCGCCGGTGGAAGAAGAAGCCGTCTTGAACCCTGCTCTGCAAGCGAAACTACATAATGACTTCAAAATAGACTTACCCGACTTACCTGAGGAATGGGAAGCGCATTCACTTGATCAATACTACAGTCAGGTGGAACAGGCAATTTCAGGGATGGGTTGGAAAACAGAGGACACTGTTGATTTAGGTTTATTTTCCTTCCAAAAACTAGTAATCTATAAGGACCTCGAATCCAATGCGGCAATGATCACATCGCACCCCATAATCAAAACTATTGCAGGAATCCACGATGAAAACCTAATTGTTTCAGGGTTGCCTGAAGAGAAAGATGTTGACACAGTAGAGGTGCCTGCCAAAACCTATCAAGTGCTTGATGCTGACAGCAGCCAGCGCCTCAGCATCGAATACGCTCTTCGAGGGCAAAGCTTTGTAATGAAGGGACCACCTGGCACAGGTAAAAGCCAAACTATTGCCAACATAGTCGCGGAATGCATAGCCAACGGCAAAAGTGTGCTCTTCGTCAGTGATAAGATGGCGGCGCTTGAAGTGGTATATAAGCGACTTAGCGAAGTAGGCTTAGCACATTTTTGTCTTGAGCTTCATAGTGCCAAGGCAAACAAGCAACAGGTAGTTGGTGAACTCAAACGCAGCCTAGATGAGAATATTGTGCCTCGAAATTTGCCTTCTGCCCATGAGTTTGAACTATTATCTGAGTACCGGAGTACCTTAAACGGCTATGTAACCGCATTGCATGAAAAACGTCCTTATCTGCAGCGCAGTGTTTACGAAGTGTTAAGCATTATATCAAGCCTTGAGCGTGCGCCTTTTGTGCCTGTAGGATTGAGCGATGTGGGAACGCTTACACCGCAAAAGATGCGCGAACTTGAGGAGCTTGTTTCGCATCTGAGCAAGGTCTGGAAGGTTATAGATGAGTCTGATTTTCCATGGTTAGGCTATCGGGCTGATACATATACTTTGGAAATCCGCAGCGAACTCCTTACAATGTTAGAAAACATAAATGAAACGCTCTGCGGGCTGGAATCTGAAAGTGAAGACTTTTCTGCAAAACTTGGAATTACTCCGCCTGAAACATTTACTCACATCCAGTGGTTGCTTGACGTAAGTAACTTCCTTTTTGAAAGCCCTTTGCCTGAAAAATTTTGGCTGACTAACATCAGACTCGACAAGCTGATCGATGAAGCTTATGCTTACCTTGAAATCAGCAAGTGGATAAAGCAGAGTAGCGATAGTCTCCTTGAAAGATATCAACCTGAACTTTTCGATTTGGTTTTGTCCCGCTCGCAGGATTTATTGCATGCATTAACCAACCTTGAAAAAGATATTGGCGACGTTAATCTCTCAAAGGGGGATCTTCTATCGAAACGAGAAAGATTCTTAACATATATTAGAAATACTCAGTTGCTAACGCAGAAGTGGCAGGAAATCTCCCAAACGCTTCCTGCGATGTTAGGGTTAGACGGTGCCAACTTAACCATAACGCAGTTGCGTCAGCTATCTCGGATGGCGCAGCTCTGTTTTGCTGAGAATAAGCCTGAACCGCAGTGGTTTGATGCGAACTATCTTATTGAAGTTCAGGAAACCGTTAGCAAAGTAAGGCAACTCTATCTTGAATATAACCTTCTTAAAGACCGTTTGGATGAGTCCTACAGTGATGATTTCTTCGAACTCCAGGATCTCAATGAGCTCATTGTCAATTATAGTGGACCCTATCAGAGCAGCATGAGAATCTTCAATAGGGGCTATCGTAATGATCAAAAACGCATTGCAAAATTAGCTAACAACGGGAAGGTTCCAAAAACTGTTCTTAAGGACTTAATTGATGCCCGCAAATTGAAAAAGCTCCAAGGCAAAATCGAATCTTCAGCAGAAACCGTTTCCAAGCTTCTTGGACACTATTTTCACAAGAGCAAAACAGATTTTATAGGCGCAGAAAAAGCACTTTCCCTGACTGAAGAAATCAAGAAACTCTCATGGTCAACCCATATTCCTGAGGATCTCATTAAACTTCTTACGGCTTCGGCCAGTCCCTCTCCTATGATTAAGAACTTGGGGGAGGAACTTCAGGAATCAATTGAGAAATGGACGAACCAAACAAAAGAACTCGAAGAACTAATTCCACAGAAATTGCCTAAATCTGATAAGTCAATCATGGAAACATCGCTGCCTCTACTTGGGGATTGGTTGATTCAAGTGGAAATTCAGCTAACCTCTCTCAACAAACTAACCAAAGATACTCTCACTGTATCTAAAGTGGAACCTGAAAACTACCTTCAGCTTATTAATGACCTTAAAAACGCTGAGGACATCAGAAAGAAAGAAGCGCAAATTGTCGGCGAAAAAACACAGTTGCAAGAAAAATTCGGAATCCGTTTCAAAGAGCTTCAAACAGATTGGCAGGATCTTGTAACGGTGTTGGAATGGGTCAGAAAAGTGCAATACATGTTTGGTTCTATGTCAGTACCTGAAGCTTTTGCGGAAATTGCGGCTAAGGGACCTACAATGGCGCCCTCCAACAAGGCGCTTTTGGCAAAAAGGGATTCCTCTCAAAAGATTTTAGCTGACCTGCAAACCCGTTTTGAATCTGAGATGCGTTACAAGAAACAGGTGCTCATAGATCTAGATATCAAAACAATAAGAGAACGCGTAATGGCACTACGTAACTGTGTTGACGAGTTACAAGTGTGGATTGACTTTAAAGATGCCAAAAACAATTTTACACTCCGAGGGCTCAATCCCTTCTTTGATCGCCTAGTTGAAGCGAAGTTGCCTGCAGCGGATTTGGTCCCATTATTCCGTAAAAGTGTCTATCAAGAATGGATAAACAACCTCTATATTGATGACCAGAAACTCGGCGGGTTCCGCCGTGAAAATCATGAACAGGTCATAGCAGATTTTAGGAAACTCGATCAAGAACTCATACGATTAACTTCTGGTATGGTTATTGATGCTGTTAACAGTCGAAAACCTCAGGGTATTCTTATCCAAGCCGCCGACACAGAAGCGGGGATCCTCTCTAAAGAGGCCGCTAAAAAACGTCGCCTTATGCCGATGCGTACTTTGCTTCAGAAAATCCCCCATCTGCTTGTTAAACTCAAGCCTTGCCTCCTCATGAGTCCTATTTCAGTAAGTCAGTTCCTATCTCCTGACGTTAAATTCGACTTAGTGCTCTTCGATGAGGCTTCGCAGCTTGTCCCTGAAGATGCCATCGGGGCTATCTACCGTGGAAAAACAATTGTGGTTGCAGGCGATGATAAGCAGCTTCCACCCACATCATTTTTCCAGAAAAACCTGCTTGTCGACCCGGATTGGGATGAACTCACTGATGAAGATATTGAGGTCTTCGATAGCATTCTCGACGAATGCTTAGGAAGTGGGTTGCCTGTTAAGACGTTAAAGTGGCACTATCGTAGTAAAGACGAAAGTCTCATCGCATTTTCAAATCACTGTTTCTACGATGATACTATGATAACATTTCCCTCCGCCAAATCCGAGACTGACAGTTTGGGGGTAAAACTAATTCATATTCCAGATGGCATCTATGACCGTGGAGGTAAACGTGACAACCCCGTTGAAGCAGAGAAAGTCGCCACCTTAGTCTTCGAGCACTTTAAAAACTACCCGCATAAAACTTTGGGGGTTGTAACTTTTAGCATCGCGCAGATGACTGCAATTGAAGAAGCTATTGATCGTCGACTTAAAGAGCACCCCGAATTTGATCAGTTTTTCAAAGAAGATCGTCTTGAAGGTTTTTTCGTGAAAAACCTTGAGAACGTGCAGGGCGACGAACGTGATGTTATCTTTTTTAGCGTGGGCTATGGTTACGACGCCGAAGGGCAAATTGCTATGAACTTTGGTCCACTCAATAAGCCCGGAGGGGAACGACGTCTAAACGTTGCTATTACCCGTGCTAAAGAAAAAGTGGTTATTGTCGCTTCCATAAAAGGCTCAGACATAAATCCTGAAACCAAAGCTTTAGGGGTTCAGACACTTGGCAAGTATCTTGACTATGCTGAACACGGTACTGATTCGTTAAAAGAAATATGCAACGCAGTCGGCTTCGAGTCAGCCCTCGACGAGGACGTTGCCAACGAGATCAAAAAACTCGGGTATCAAATTATTCCTGAAGTCGGGTGCAGCGGTCACAAAATCGACATAGGCGTAATTGATCCTGTCAACAAAGATTGCTTCTTGCTTGGTATAGAATGCGATGGCACAACCTACCGTTCCAGTAACAGTGCACGAGACAGAGATAGACTCCGTGAGTACGTTCTGCGACAACTTGGCTGGCATATCCACCGTATCTGGGCGCCTGTTTGGGTTGCAAGACGCGATAGCGAAATCCGCCGCTTAAAAGAAATACTCGAACAAGCCAGTAAGCAGCAAATCGAAAAAGACACCCAAAAACCTTTAGCCCCAGCAACTGAAGTGCAGAAGAACCAATATGGAGGCAAAGAAAAAATTGGTGTTCCCTACAAAATCCACCCACTACGGGCAGCGTATAATCCATATATCAAAGTTGCAACAGTGGGCGCCAGTGTGGACTCAAAACAGAAAAACGAATTTTACTTTCCTGAAAACCGAGAAAACCAAATCAAAATGCTAGATGAACTTGTTCAAAATGAGGGACCCGTTCATTTCGATTATGCGGTGGAGCGGTTAGCTGCGACTTGGGGACTGAAGCAAGTATCTCCGAAAATCTGTCATGCGGTAAAAGAAGCTCTAAACAACCTTCTACGCGAACAGAAGGTTATCCTTAAAGGTAGTTTTCTTTGGCCAATAGGAATGAAGGAAACTCCGGTTCGTGTTCCGGTACGCGGTATCCCTGGATCTAAACGAAGACCTCAATATATTGCACCTGAAGAAGTAGAAGCTGCCATGATGCAAATTGCCCAATTCGCCTTAGGTATAGGCGATGATTCGCTAATTTCTGAGACTGCGCAGGTTTTTGGTATTAAGCATTTAGGGGAAGATGCAAAAGTAGTTTTTAATGAGGTGTTCCAACGGCTGGTTCGCGAACGTAAATTGGTTTGCAAAGACAACGGTCTAGTAACTGCTGCTTAACTTTCCTTATTGTTTTCCTTCTTTATTAAAACAGGCAAGTCAATTAGCGATGTTATCAGATAGTTTGCTCCATGACTTTTCAGCTGTTCTGGTGTTGAGTAACCTGTGGGTAACCCGACTGCTATTGCTTTGAGTTCCTTGGCGGATTCCATGTCAACGGCACTGTCACCGACAATTATAGCGTCGTTGGTATGGACCCCTAATTTTTTAAGCGCTAAATGAAACTGCTCTGTGTCGGGCTTTACCCGTTTGACCAGTTCTCGGGGCACTACAACCTCAAAATACTCAGCTATTTTGAAGCGATCTACTATATATGTCACAGCATTTTTACTGCTTGTTGTGCATAAACCTAGCTTCAATCTCAATTTCGTGAGTTCTTTTAGGGTTTCTACTGCGCCTGGCAAAAGGTTTGTAGTGGATGCCGCTTCCATTTCATATTTTTCTGCGATCGTTAGACATTGCTGCCGGATTGTAGTGAAGTCTTGCGTGGATTTTTTGTTGTTTTTGAAAAATATCTCAGTTTTAGCAAGCATGTCAAAAATGCTTTCGTTGACTTTAAGCAACGATGTGGGAACTCCATTTTTCATAAGGTATTGTCTGACTTCAGAACGTAGAGTTTTGTAGTCTAAGTTGAAATTGGCTAAGGTTCCGTCTAAATCGAAAAGGACAGCTTTAATCGGCATTGATAATGATTCCTTGTCTGGCGAGTTTGGATTTACAGTTTCTTGACGAGAAATATACTTTGCGGTAAAAAGTTTCAGCTTAGCGCTCTATTCCTTTATTATTACTTTAAGCGCTTTCTCTTTAGGGTCATCAATAGTTTGCAGCGCTTTTTCGAACTCATCAAGCCTGAAGCGGTGTGTCACTAACCCCTTCAAATCTACAAGTTTCCTTGCTATAAGCTCAACTGCCGTAGGATACTCTACAGGCGAAATATACATAGTTGAAAAAGATGCTTCATCAGCATCCTCCAAGTTCAAAAAACCTTTCGACTCGCCAACCAATGCTACTTTGCCTGCTTTACGAACCAGAAACGGCGTTTGCTCGACTGCTGCTTGGGTCCCGGCTGCTTCAATTACATAATCTGAGCCATGTTTGGTTAGTTTATGAACCTCTTTGATTACGTCCACTTTTTTCGAATTTATAGTTGCGTCAGCACCGTATTTTTCAGCGAGTTCAAGTCGGTAATCTTCTAAATCAACTGCAATAACCCGGCAACCTTTCATGATCGCTATCTGTGTCATCAACAAACCGATTGCGCCTTGTCCAATCACTGTGACCCAATCGCCCAAGTTAGGTTGCAGATAATTTAGTACGCGAAGCGCAAGGGCAACAGGTTCTACAACAGCTGCTTCTTCGTCGCTGATGTTTGCAGGTAACGGAATTAGGCTCCTTGGAAGCATGGATTTTGATTCGGCAAAAAAACCGTCGCGCGTTAAGCCGTAGAATTTGCCGCGGATGCAGTATGTCGGTAAGCCTCTAATGCAATAGTAACAGTGGCCACAGTTGACGATTGGGACCATTATTACGCGTTCGCCCGTGTCTTTGCGGATACCACAGGCGTCATGTCCAATGATTCTGCCTTTTTTCATCCATTTCCAGTCACCGCGGTAGAAGTGCATATCGGTACCGCAGATGCTTCCAGCGTTGAAAAGTACAATTACTTTTGGTTCTTTAACTATGGGTTCTGGAACCTGCTCTATTTTTATGTTGTACTGTCCACGGTAAACTGCGGCTTTCAAAATCAGTCAATCCATCTATAGCCAATGAGCAGGGGGATTTATGTTTACTGTTTTTATGCAAGTTCTGCGGTACTACAATGAAGAGCTGTTTCAAATGAAAATAGATGATTATACAAAAGAACGCCTATGGCAATTGCTTGTCGAAGCCGTACATGCTTCTGTAATGTATCCTACTCACAAAGCCTACACCCGAGACACAATTCTACTCTCAAAACCTGATATTTCACCTCAGGAGCTTTCGGAACGGTTAGGGATGCCTTTTGGAGAAGCGTTGATTATTCTTAATGAGTTAGAAGAATCTAAAAAAGAAACTCTGATGGAAGAAAATTAAAGATAGAAAAGAAGTCGATTTATTCAACTACATATCTGTAGGTGATGTGTTCGCCTGCAGTTTGGCTTTTCCGTGTGATCTTGAGCACATCGCCGGGTTGTGCGCCAATGGCTTTAACTGCTGGATCACCTGATTTGATTTGGGGCATCTGATACGGCTTCACTTTAAATTGGTTGAGCAGTTCCTTCTTTTCTTTTTCACTGAGTATTTCATGGAAGGGCACCAATGCATGCTCGAAGATGTCAAAGACTGGGAAAGATTTGGGCAGCAATTCGACGTTTTTCTTTTTTGCGCCAAGCTTCACGGCGTGTGTGTAGCGTCCTTCGGTAACGACGATTGCGCGTTCAAGTTCTTTTTCCTTCATCACCTTATAGAGGGTATTCATGGCTGCGATGCCGACTGTGGCTTCGCCTAGAATGCACCAGACGATTGCGCGTTCTTTGTCCTGTGGAATGTCGATGATGTAGGCATATGCGCCTTCGTATTTTTGTTTTTCCACAAGTTTGTACTTTCTTAATTTAATTAGGACTTCCGCTTTGCGTTCTTCGATTGTTTCCATTTTGTTGATGCTCAAACCACAAACCCCAAATGCAGGAATACTTTGCAACCTAAAACAATCATTCGCCCTTAAACTTTTCTCTTAAAAAATGAGGTGGACACAAAGAAAACTTGATTTATATAGAAAGATGGTTTGTTTTGCTTTTTTTGTAAATTTTTTTTTGCTTTAGCTTAATAGGTGGTTTATTGAACTTCTTCTGATTTGAGTTTTTATTTTTCCATACTCTTTTAGTTGTGACTGTATCATGCCTACAACATGATTTTCTAAAGGAAACATAGGGGTCAACATATATTAGATAATTTTGTGATTTTTTCTCTAATTCATGCTATAGATAGTTTCAGAAGATTCAAGGGGATTTTTCGTTTACATTTTAAAAGGAGGATTTTGATGTTGGAAAGATGTAACAAATTCGAAACCGCTTGATTGGTAATCATTCTATCTTTTAAATGAAATTTTGGGCATTCACAGCGCTATAGAAAAAAAGGTTGATGCGGCTTTTTGAGAGGGTGAATAAGTTTAGATTTTTGGATTCCCAATATAATTCTTAGAAACTCAAAATCTTATCTTGCTTAAACCGCTAAAGTTAAAGCCAACCCAACAAATAACATAGAACGCGCCCGCTAAAACCGTAAAATTACAAGAGGGGCTTTCGGCTAGCTTGGTCTAGGCTTGTAGCCTCGGGCGCTATAGACCCCGGTTCAAATCCGGGAAGCCCCACCACATCTTATATTGCTTTGTTTTCTTTTATTCTCGTTAAATGCTACTCTGCGTGATAAGATGAAAACAAAATTCAAAACTATCGAGGAATATATTGATTCATTCCCAGAAAACATACAAGTTTCTCTACGGGAGGTGCGTCAAGCCGTTCGTGAAGCTGCACCGCAAGCCGAAGAAACCATCAGCTATCAAATGCCCGCTTATTGTCAAAACGGGATTTTAGTTTATTTTGCGGCATTCAAGGATCACATTGGTTTTTTCCCCACAGCAAATGGGGTGGAAGCCTTCAAAGATAAACTCTCAAATTATCAAACCAGCAAAGGTACTATCCGCTTTCCCCTCAACGATCCGCTTCCGCTTCAACTGGTGAAGGAAATCGTGCAATTCAGGGTCAAACAAAACTTGGCGTCGAAGTAACTAATTGTGCCTGAGCAAATTCAGTTTTAGAGCTCTTAACTGGCAGCGAAACCATAAGTACAGTGCCTTTTCCCAGGGTGCTTTTGACCGCAATTCTGCCACCATGAGCCTCTACCACTCGCTTGCAGATGGCCAAACTCATTCCCATTCCTTTGGCTTTATTAGTGACCAGCGGCGTAAAAAGCAATGTCAACATCTCCTGTGGGATGCCAATGCCTGTATCGGTGAATGTTACCTCAAGATTTTCTTCTTCTAATTTCCCGCATATTTTCAGGGTACCACTTTCTTCTATGGATTCTATTGCGTTTTGGATTATGCTTGCAAAGACTTTTTCGATTTTAGGGGCATCCAAAAAGAGCTCTTTGTCATCTAATACGTTGTTTTGAACGTGGACATAGTCTGGAACTCTTACTTTGCTGAGTGCGTTGGAGGTTAAGGATTTAGGTGTACAAATATGAGGCTCTATGGTTAATTCACTTGAATATTCTATAAGAGTTGTAACGATTCGGTTTGAATCTTCTATTGCGGCTTCAATTACTTTGAGAATCTCTTCGCGTTCTTGCTCGTTGATTCTATTTCCTTTCTTTTTCACAAGATAAACGCCATTTTTTATCCCTGCCAAGGGATTACGTAAATCATGTCCGATCTGCCCCGCCAATTGACCAATTGACGCTAACCGTTCTGCCTTTAATAGTCGCTCCTCCATCATTTTGCGCTCAGTTATGTCATGGATTACGCAGGTTAAACCAATTACCTGCCCCGTTTTGGTTTCAACCACAGAACCTGAAATAAGCACTTGCTGTTTCTCTCCGCTTTTGGTTTGAAGTACGAGTTCATGATTACGGATTATTTTTTCTTTAAATATTTTCTCTAAAAGCTTGTCACACTCGATTTTTTCCGAGGAGAACAGTTTGTTTATCGGTTGTCCAATTAACTCTTCTTGGGCTAAAGCCAGAAAAATTAATCAAACGCTCATTCACTCTAAGCATTTCGGAACGCTGATTAGCTAAAACTAGTGAGTCAGGGATGGTTAACAATATGTTTTCCGCTGCCAAAGATGCGTCTATCGTAAACAAGCTGTATTTAATCACAGCGTAGCCCACAAAAACGGTGAAAAATAGTGTGGAAATTACCCCGAGATTGGGAACACCGATGTTAAAACTGCGCGCCAACATGTTGGTAAAGATGAATGCCACTATGGGTATACTGAACCCAACGGTTACAAATTTGCCTCGATGCTTCTGAATGTAGTCTTTGGCACCTCGGTAGTACTTAAAGCACAATACAAATGCCAGAAGTGGTAGGGTAGCAGACCAAATAGTAGATACCCCATAAAGCCATGTTCCTGAGGCTTGGTCGTTGAATCCCCAGTACTCCAGGACCGGCGCTGTATTAATAAAATCTGTTAAGAGATCAATTAGGAAAAAAGCAACTGCGGGCAAATAGAGAATCAGGTAGTAACTTCTATTTTTGAGCCATTTATTGTTGGTGAACAATAGAGCAAAGTTGAGGACTAATACTACGAAAAATGGCCAGATTGTTCCTAGTTTATGCCATAGAAGAGCGGTTGATGCCCCAGGTGATATCCACATCATGACTGTGGTGAATGAGTAGAGAAATCCAGTCAAAACTGTTAAGAAAAAAAGTTTATTTAGGCTGTTTTTACGGTTTAAGTTAAGAACCAAAATGGCTAAAAGCCTAAGCAGAATACAGCTGAGATTAGCGAAACATATGCGAAGAGGTTTATGACCACTTGTGTGCCTTCTTTTTGGGTTTGGTGCACGTACACTTCATTTCGGGATATGCCTATTAAAAATCTGCCTAAAACTCATTTAAGTGATGTGTCGCACTAATCAATATTAAAAGCATCGTGATAAGCGACTACGGGCGACTTAAGGACAATAACAAAATAGTCAATAAGTTAACTCTAAAGTGAACCTAACTGAAAATGTAGCTATGGGTTGCTATGCTTCTGCTTAATTGCTTCTTTTGCTAAAGTAACTGCGTCTTCTCTTGTTTTACCAAAAAGAGCGCCTATTTTATCTGCGTCCTCTTGGGTAACAGCCGCACCGCCTATCATAAGAGTAACTTTGTCGGTTAATCCTTCTTGTTCTATAGCGGAAATGAGTTTTGGAAGATTATCTTTTGCAGCGGAAATACTAATAGTAACTACTATAATGTTAGCCTTAGCTTCTTTAGCCTTTGAAACAAAAGCATCTACAGATGCTGATTTCCCCACATCTAAAGTTTTAAACTGAGCAATCTTAAGTGATTTCCTAACCATCTCTTTGGCGGTGTCAATGAGGTCAGGGTTTAAAGTACCAATAACAACAGTTCCAATGGGCGTAACAGGCTCAGGTGGCTCTTTTTCTCTTAAAGCTTTAAACCATGACATATCAAAACCAAATCCTGTATCTTTCAACAATTTCTTTATGAAAGACTTCATTCATTTTAAGGTTGAAACTATCTATTAAGCCTTCATGTAATAATAAATGCAAAAAAAATTCTGAACGCTAACTTTGTGTTCCTAAAAAAATATTAGTTTTCTCCCCTTTTGGATAAAAGATTTTGTTTTTTCAAAGGTAACCTTTTTCGCTGTCTCGAAATAATGATTTAGCGGTTTCGAGCTTGCTCGTAAGCGTTTGCTATGGCTTCACTTGTTAGAGTCCCCACTACTTTCGTAGGATTTTCCCTTGCAACAACAGGTATCAAATCGATTTTTTCTCGGGTGATAATTTTGTTTGCTTCTAAAATCGATTCGTCAGAGAAAACGGAAATTTTTTTCAACGGCATCTGCATTACCCGCATGGCGTCCCGTTGCTGAGGTTCAACCTTCATCAGCTCGTTCCAAGTGACAACTCCCTCGTAGACTCCATCTTTCTCAACGAGTACATCATGGTAACGGTTTTTGAACATAACTTCTAAGGCTTCACTTAGGCTTTGCTGTGGATTTACGTAGCCCACCTCCAATTGCATTACCTCTTTAACTCTTAACCCTGCAAGTTTAGTGGAAATGATGGTTTGTTCGCCTTCCTCGCTGGCGCCAATGTAGACGAATAAGCCGACCAGAATAAGCAAGAAGTTATAAACAAAACCCACAATCACCATAGCGATACCGAGTATCCTACCCAAGTTCACTGCATATCGGGTTGCATCTGAATATTTCATTCGTTCTGCTAGTAGTGCCCTAAAAACTCTGCCGCCGTCCATTGGAAAAGCTGGAATCAAATTAAAAATGCCCAATAGGACGTTTAGGATGGCTAGGTCAAAGAGGAAGTTGCCTGTAACTTGGAAGGTGATAACTGCGGGGAGCAGTTGAGGTGTTAAAATCAAGCTTACCACAAGTAACGAAATGCCGAGAACTAAGCTGGTTAGTGGACCGGCAACTGCCATGCGCCACTCCTGGGACGGATTATCGGGAATTTCCTCGATTTCTGAAACGCCGCCTATGGGGTAGAGCACGATTTTACGTACTTTAATGCCATACCGACGTGCCACGACGGAATGAGCGAGTTCGTGGAAAACCACAAAAATAAACAAAAATAGTACGATAAAGAAGGTATAGAATTCTTGGCTAAAAACAGATAGGGCGAGAACTGCCAATATAAGTAGAATAAATGTGAAGTGCAGTTCGATGGGGATCCCCCATGCGGAACCAATCTTGAAAGAATACTTCATAAATGTATGATGCCCACAGAGGGCTTTTTAAATTTTCTATAACTTATTTCAGCTAATTAATAGCGGGTGATTTTGAGTAAACTATAAAAGGTAAAGTCGATAACGGCCCCAAGAAAGCAAAACAATCTTGGTGGGATAAGTACTTAATGAATAAACAGAAGCTTTCGGGCTTAATTATCACAATAGTAATTGTTTGTATATTAGCGGTGTTTGCTTTTACCTCTTTAATGGTTACCGCGCTTACGCCTCACACGCCCACAGGAGAATTTCACTTCACTATCAGCGGCAGTAGCGATTGCCCACGTTTTCTCAACAGTTCTGTTTCAACGGTTTATGTGCCCTTCACTGTTGCCGCCAACGAGAACTACCAATTAACTGTGAACTGCACCAAAATGCCTGGCGGAGTCAACGGCTGGACCGACGTATACCTATACAACGGCTACTGGGACGCTGGAACAAACCACATCTGCGCGGCAGGGGACCTCTACCGAATTCTAAGCGACATCCAAAGTACTGATTTCGCAATCCGTGCAGATCAGCCATACACTGCAACCTTCGGCGGCGCAACCCAACAAAGTTACACAATATTCTTCGTGGTTCCCCCCCGGGGGATCCTCAACATTCCAAGTATCTTGCAAGCCAATTTAGGTGATAACTGCAAATTTATATAACTGCATAAACCTTGATTAGATGAGGATTTCTCTTTGTCTCAGTCTATTTGGAAAAAACCTGTTGTTTGCATTTTTAGGGAACGCAATGTAAACCCCGAATCTGACCCTTTCGTAGTGATTAAGGCTCGGCAGCTAACACTTACTGCTGGAAACGAACCCAAATTTAATGGTGCCATTGACGATTTTTTTACTCTAATGGGTGACGCTGATTATCTATCGTCTGCTGAGGGCAAAACAGACCATTACGTGATATGCTGGTTTGATGATGCAGAACCCGATATGAGCAAAGATTTGCGTAGGTTGCGGGGCGTCCGGTTTATCGGTGATGTGACATGCGCTGAAAATGAGCAGACTCACAAGCGAACATACAATGCCGTCTTCAAAGCTGAGCAAGCAAAAATTAAGTGACCTTTATTTTCTCCATTTTTTTAGCAGTTTGCTTCACTAAGAGAGCTCATTAAAGTGCTAACTCTCTTTATTCTATTGATTTTATAGGAATTTTGTGGTTATTATGGGCTTTACTCTTAAATATAACTGAATAAGTTTCTATTGGATTAGGTCGTAGACCATGGTGGAGCAAAAACTACGGGTAACCTTAATTACTGGAAGAACTATCGATCAAGGTGTTGGAAAAGAACTGGGCAAAGGCTCAAAAGAATACTTCGATAGCGCCGCAGTATGTTTTTTGGATAAATTAGATATAGAAAAACTCGGCTTGAAAGGGGGTGCAAAGGTGCGGGTTACCTCCAAATATGGTTCAGTTGTCCTCAAAGCCAAGAAGATTCTTCGAGGCTCAAATCCTGGCATGGTTTTCATACCGTGCGGTTTGTGGGCAAATGCTATCTGCGGCGATGAAACCTTTGGCATGGGTATGCCTCTCTTCAAAGGCTTCCCTGTTGAAGTAGAACAAGCGTCGCCAAGTGATCCTGTCTTGACCCTAGATGAGCTCCTTAAGCTGGAATATGGGAAGTAACTAAAATGACAGAAATTAAAGACGTTGTTTGTCCAATATGTGGTTGCCTATGCGACGACTTAGAAGTAACAGTGGAAAACAATGAGATCGTGAAGATGAAGAACGGCTGCGCTGTCTGTGAAGCCAAGATGGTGCATGGCTACAAAAGCGACGAGCGTATCCTCAAACCAATGATACGCAAAGAAGGTAAACTAGTGCCCGTTAAGATGGATGAAGCAATCCGCAAAGCCGCCCAAATCCTTACAGACGCAAAGTATCCTCTGCTTTTTGGCTGGAGTAGCACCGTCGGGGAAGCGCAACGTATTGGTGTAGCATTGGCTGAAGAATTAGGTTCTGCACTCGATAATTGTTGCAGTGTATGCCATGGTCCCTCTGTTATGGCAACACAGGAAATTGGTATCCCCGCTGCAACGTTAGGGCAGATTCGTCACCGCGCTGATTTAATTGTTTACTGGGCATGCAACCCCTGGACCTCCCACCCTCGCCACGTCGAACGCTACACAGCTTTCACTGATGGTCGCTTTGAGGGTAGCGAATGGAAAAGCTACATGCAGAAACTAAAGGCAGGTGCAGGTCGCAAAAAGATGGAGGTGGCTTCTAAAAGAATAGCACGTGTTACTCCAAATGTCCGTTCGCAGGTTTGTTACAATGGACCTCCGCCTCAGACGATGGATAAACCCGGTCGTAAAATGATTGTAGTAGATGTAAGAAAAACTATGACTGCGGAAGCGGCAGACTACTTCTTACAGATTGAACCTAACAGAGACTATGACGTAATCGAGGCGCTACGGTGCCTAGTTAACGACCAAGAACTCGATGTTGATAAAGTCGGCGGTATCCCAGTAGATTCTCTGCGCGACGTTGCAGACGCAATGGTGAACTGTGAGTTCGGGACCATCTTCTTCGGGCTCGGCATGACACAGAGCCTAGGTAGATTCCGAAACATAGAAATCGCCATAGCACTAGCACGTGACCTTAACCGAAAAACCAAATTCGTCATCTCACCTATGAGGGGGCACTTCAATGTTACAGGCGCAAATGTGGTTTTTGCTTGGCAAACAGGCTACCCATATGCAATAGACTTCTCGCAAGGATATCCTCAATATAACCCTGGTGAAAACACGACTGTTGATCTGCTCAGGCGCGGCGATATCGATGCAACCTTGGTTATCTCTGCTGATCCCGGTGCCCACTTTCCCAAGACTGCGGTGCAAAACATGATGAAGCACCCCTTAATCACTATCAATCCCGATATGAATGCTATTTCACGCTTAGGTGACGTTGTGTTCCCTGCTCAATGGTGTGGCATAGAATATGAAGGCACCGCATATCGCATGGACTCAGTTCCAATTACCCTCAAAAAAGTAGTTGAACCCCCGCCAGGAATTTTAACCGACGAACAGCTCTTAACTCGCATTCTTGAAGAAGTCCGTGTCATCAAAGCTAAACGAGGAGAAATGGTAGAACAAGCTGAAATTAAGCCTGCAGACTCGAAGGTCAAAGCTGGGTTTGTGAAAGCTTGTGCTAAGCCTAAAAGAGCAGTGAAAAAGAAGAAGGAAGTTGCCTAAATGACTGAGATACTCATAAAAAATGGTTTTGTGATTGATCCACTACACAAGATTAACTGTGAAAAGATGGACGTAGCCATTAAAGACAACAAAATTGTTGAAAAAGTCAGCAGCAAAGCCAAAGTCCTCGACGCTGCTGGCATGACAGTTATGCCTGGTGGAGTAGACATACACAGCCACATAGCCGGAGCAGAAGTCAACATGGGCAGAATTATTCGCCCCGAAGATCACTATAAAGATGTGGTACGCAAAACCGCGATCACGCGGGCGGGTACAGGTTACTCGATACCATCGACATTCGTTACTGGTTATCGTTACTCAACAATGGGTTATACTTCAGTCTTCAACGGTTCAATAGCACCGCTGAAAGCTAAACACGCCCATGAAGAACTAAATGACATCCCTCTTATTGATAAAGGCACATACGTTTTGATGGGCGACTGGTGGCTTGTACTGGAAAACCTTGCTAAGGGGGACGTCGATGAGTGCGCCCGTCTCGTAGCTTGGCTTATGCAGGCTTCAAAGGGATACGCCATCAAAATCGTCAACCCCGGTGGCTTAGAATCATGGGGATTCGGTCACAATGTGCATAGTATTGACGACCAAGTGCCAAACTTCTGCATCTCACCCCGAGAAATTATACGTGGACTTGTCAAAGTCAACAAGAAACTCAATCTCCCCCACACTATTCACCTACACACTAACAATTTGGGACTCCCTGGAAACTACCAAACAACTCTTGACACTATGAAAGCGCTGGAGGACTTATCCACCGACGGCAAACCCGTAGCTCATATTACCCATATTCAATTCGCAAGTTTCAAGGGGGAAAACTGGAGTAAATTCAGATCTGGCGCAGAAGAAATCGCTAACTACATGAACGCTCATAACCACCTAACCTTGGACATGGGGCAAGTTACCTTCAGTGATACAACAACCATGACTGCTGATGGACCCTTTGAATTCTCACTCTACGAACTAGGCGGTCATAACAAATGGGTTAACAGCGATATCGAAACAGAAAGCAGTGGCGGCATCATACCGTTCCATTATAAGAAAAACAGCCCTGTCAATGCGTTGCAGTGGTCAATCGGTTTAGAAATTGCTTTACTAATAAAGGATCCGTGGAAAATTTTCATGACCACTGACCATCCCAACGGAGGGCCCTTCTATGACTACCCCAGAGTGTTGGCTTGGTTATATAGCAAAAAAGCCCGTGAAGCCACACTTAAAAAATGTCATAAGAGCGCCAAGAGAAAGAGCTTGCTGCCCTCTATTGATCGCGAGTTGAGCCTCTACGAACTTGCTATAATGACTCGTGCCGGTACTGCAAAAGCTTTAGGTTTGCCCAATAAAGGGCACCTCGGGGTCGGTGCAGATGCAGATGTAGCGATTTTCAATCTTAACCCTGAAACTCTAGACATTGCCCAGAAGTTCCGAACTGCGCGCAAAGCACTTACCGATTCAGCGTACACCATCAAAGACGGTGTCATAGTTGTAAAAGATGGGCAAGTAGTTAACAGCAAGGTTCCAGGCAGAACCAACTGGCTTGACGTACAAACCAAAGACCCCTGCAGAATTGACGATGATATGAAACGAAGATTCAGAGATTATTGGACAATTGAATTTGAAAACTACCCAGTTACAGATCATTATGTTAAGGTTCCACAAAAATTAACAATAAAGGCAAGTGTTTAGACATGATAACTTTAACTGTTCTCCGAGCATTTGACGTCCCCATTCAAGCACCCTGTATAACACCAGAAAACTTTGCAGGCAAAACTGTAAAAGAACTCGCCTCTCTCCCCCTAACAGAAGGCAACCGTAACCTAACATTAGGTGACCTTTTCAAAATCGAAGAAACTAAACAAGAAACCCCAAATATCATAATCAACGGCGAATGCAGCAAAGTTAAACGTGTCGGGCAATGTATGAAAAGCGGCGAAATCGTTATCAACGGCAACATTGGAATGCACACTGGCGAAAAAATGCTCGGTGGCAAAATCGTTATCAACGGTAACGCAGGTGGATGGACAGGCAGCGAAATGAGGAAAGGCATAATCGAAATACATGGCGACGGCGGCGATTATATGGCTTCGCCATATAGGGGTAACGATGCGGGCATGAAAGGGGGTTTAATAACTGTTGACGGAAACGTCGGCACAGACGTGGGTTGCTACCTAAAAGGAGGGATCATCAAAATCAAGGGGTCCGCTGGTATGTTCCTTGGGTATCATATGTCCGACGGAGCCATTTATGTCGAACAAGATTGCGATATCAGAGCTGGTGCATGCATGCACAGTGGGAAAATTATTGTCGGCGGTAAACTAGAAGTTCTTCCCTCGTTCACTATTGAAGGTATCAAACCCAAAGTCAAAGTAGATAGTACCCAAACCGTACAAGGTCCCTTCTATGTTTTCTTAGGCGACTTATCAGAGCATGGCACCGGCAAAATATTTGCTTCAAAACTAAACAACCCCGCCCTGAAATTTTACGAAAAATACCTCTAAACTTTATTGGACCCGAACATGGGTCCGACCTTTTTTGATTTTTTCCTTTTGCGCTTTTAGGGTAATAGTAGATAGCCGAATCACTTATCAACTCGTAGAATCCTAAAATCTCAAGGGCTCAGTGAATATTATGCGTCAGGTTGACATAACAAGGCTTGATTTATCCAATAGAACCACTATAAAAATGAGTGATTCAGTAGCCGAGGAGATTCCGCTGAAAATCATCCTCAACGCCGAATACTACTTTGTCATATGGAGCTCACCAATGCAGTTCAAGGAGCTTGCCGTTGGGTACCTTATAGCGGAAGACATACTGTACTCGGTTAATGAAATTGAAAGCGTAATTTCCAACGAAGCCAAAAACACATGCGATATAACATTCAAAGCCAACATTGACCTTGACGAGCGTCTGAAAAATCGACGTTTCGGAGCTCGAATTGTTCCCCTCATAAAGGGCAGTACCTCAAAATATCAGCGCGATGAGAAACTTTCCGTTGTTAATTCAAATTTAACCATTAAAGCTCAAGTTATTTTTGATGCGATAACCCAAATGAACAAAGAAGCGAAGGGCTTCAAGGAAACAGGTGGTTTACACGACAGCGGAATCTTCAAAGCTGATGGCGTTATGGTGGCATTTTCTGAGGATGTGGGGAGACATAATACAGTTGACAAAGTCATTGGGCAAGCCTCGCTTAACCATGAAAACTTTGGCGAAAGCTTCATGATTATCACAGGTCGGGTGCCCGGCGATATGATTTACAAGGCTGCTAAAGTGGGGTTGCCTATCGTGGCGTCTGTCGCGGCAGTGCTGAATTCGGGCGTGTCTTCAGCACTTAAAGCAAACATCACCCTAGTGGGTTTTGTCCGTGGCAAACGCATGAACGTTTATACTTGCCCAGAGAGAATACTTCTTTAATAGCCTATGGTTGTCGCTGTTTTTTCAATTTGGCTTCTACGAGTTCAATTAGTTTTCTTCCTTCCTGCGGAACCTTAATGACGGGTATTTCAAAAAAATGTTTTTCACTGAAGACCTCAGCAACCAGACCTGTAGCAGCTAATATGGGTGGCGAAGTCCCCTGGATAGATCTTAGCAGCTCAGCTTGGTCTTTTGCGGTAACTATCTTGGGGATGTCTTTCCGATTAGCGATTAGTTTATGGAAACCTTCGATAAATGCAATGTCGAGATTCTCGTTCTCGAGTAGAGCAATTATTGTATCTAAATCCTTTAGCTCCCGCTCCGTTTTTTTAATAATATCGATTTCGTGGGGAGCGATAGCGATTACAACGTTGGAACCTGCCTGCGCATAACGCCAAGTGTTGGTTCCTTCTCTATCCATCGCGAAGTTATCGTGGTGGATGTGTTTTATAGCACCAACACTATAGCCTTCGCATGAAAAGTGCGAAATTAAATATTCTATAGTAGTTGTTTTTCCTGAGCCGCTTGAACCAACTGCTGCAACTACCAAAACCATGGGCTATCAACTCTCTTTGACAAAGGTCTTATTACCTATAATGCATTATGCACGTTTTTATGCCAATATAATGCATAACTTAGGTTTAGCTGCCTTCTTGTTGATGTCTTTAAGACTTGATAATTATTTAATCAAGCAAATCAAGATAATTCTATCTGTTAAAAAACATCATTAACAAAGTTAAAAATCCACGCCCTGAAAAAATGCGGGTGCAGAAATCAATAGTAAATCAAACAATCGATTCACTTATATTAAAAATGTCTCCTAACATTTATGGGAGTGCTCAAACTTGGAGTATGCAGTCGAAACAATCGACCTTACCAAACAATATGGCTCACTTATCGCTGTGAACAAACTCAACCTTAAAGTTGAACGTGGCAGCATTCACGGATTTTTAGGTCCCAACGGCGCAGGTAAATCCACAACCATCAAGATTCTGGTTGGATTACTTAAAGCAACTTCAGGCACTGCGAATGTGCTAGGTCATAAAGTCCACGTTGATCAAGCAGACGAAAGGCTTAAAATCGGCTATATGCCTGAACTGCCCAAGTTTCCCAAGCACCTAAAAGGCTCTGAGCTTTTAGACATTTACGGTCGAATGTACGGCATCCCAAAAGAGGAACTAAAACAGCAGATCTCCAAATTGATTGAACTCGTCGGTTTGAGAGGTAGAGAAAACGATTTAATCGGAAAATACAGCAAGGGCATGCAACAGCGCATTGGTATTGCTCAGGCACTACTTGGCAACCCTGAACTCGTGGTTCTTGACGAACCCAGTATCGGCTTAGACCCTGTAGGTATGGTGGAAGTTCGTGAACTCGTCAAAGCGATTTCCAAAGGTGGTATGACAGTTCTGGTTTCGTCCCATTTACTCTATGAAGTTGAGCAAATTTGCAGTCACGTAACCATAATCAATCGTGGACAAGCTCTCGTCTCCGATACCTTGGAGACTGTTTCGAACATGATTTCGGGTCCTGCCTCAATTCGGGTTGAGGTGATGCACCTTACTGGTGCAGTAACTGAAGCTGTGAAAAAGTTAACTTATGTTAAGGAAGCTGCCCGAAACGGTAACATTCTAAACATTACACTCTCAACTGCTGAGGATGTAAGGGTACATGTTTCTCAGGCGATAACGGGCGCTGGGGGCGTCATCGTAGGCATGACTCAGAAGGGGCACAGTTTAGAAGATGTATTTATACAACTAATCAACAAACCACAAGGAGGTAAACAGTAAGTGTTAACTCAACATCCTAGCTGGTTGACACGATTTTGGGCAATTGTCCGATACGAGATGCTTTGGAACATTCGCAAAAAAATGTTCATAGGTGCGTTAATATTCGCATTTATCTTCGCTACCATAAATCTCGCGTTGCCCGCATCATTCGGTGTCGAACAAAATCCATATTTCGCAGTAACCTTCAGTGCCGGAAGCATAACGTTTGTCCTCTTTGCCATAGTTACTTCAATGTATAGCCTTTCAGGTGAATATGAAAAAGGCACAATCGTTCCATTACTAACTAAGCCAGTGTCGCGTTCGATGGTTTTCTTTGGTAAACTCTTCGCCATTTTCATAGTACTGCTGATTACTTACAGCGTGCTATTCACTTATACCACAGTGGGCGGTATACTCGTTTACGGTCCCCAAAACGATCTCTACTTGGCGCCTTTGGCCTTATTAGGTGATCTATTGGGTACTTTCATCTGGGTAGGCGTTGTTTTAGCAGCAGGTACTATTTCAAAAAACTCGCTGCTCGCCATCCTAACCACATTCGGTTTGTTTGTAGCCTTACTAATCGGTGGAGGAATAGTTTCTCAGTTATCCTCTGATCCTGGAGCACTGAACTATATTCCTGGTAGTGGTGCATCGGGAACCCTAAACATCCCTGGCGGACAAAACATAACAATCGCAAACGTAACTGTCAACACTTTCTCGTCAGTATCAACTGGGACAGACAGTATAGGTGGTAACATCATAAAATCAATTCTCTATCCCAATTCAACAGTTAGCTTTTACCACGGAGACCTATTTAACTTCACTTCGCAGCCAACGTTGCTATATACTGAATCAATAGGAAACATAACCTTGCGATCCATAGCCGTCGCCGCTCTATACATAGAGGTTTTCCTGATAGTCGCATTGTTCGCGTTTAAGCGTTGGGAGATATCAGAGTAGGACCTATTTAGGCTTCTTTGTTTTCTTTTCTTTGTCTATCTGTTTTGCTAATGCTTCTATGAAAATGTCTATTCGGTCACGTGTTCTACCAAAATCTGCCATTGATGTTATGGTGGTTACTGGCGTTTGTGCTGTTAAGGTCATCCGTGTGGTTTTCTCATCTACCGATTTAGTTTCCAGAGATATAACACTGCCATAAGAGAGGAAACCGCTTTTAGTTTTGATCTTTAGTTTGTATGCGCAGTCGTCTTTTTCCTCGATTGTCCATCCAAGTGTCTTCACTGCTGCAGGGATAGTAGCCCAGATCTTCTCTATGGGGTAGTCTATCTCCACCTTTTCATTTTCGTCGCGTAGATAGGCCATGTTATGCACCTGATTTGATTGTTAAATAAAGTTATTACCAAATAAAGAATGCTTTATTCAGAAATAGGGTTATTTCAGGGTTTCTTTTAGAGCTTCAAAGTAGGCGAGAACTTGTCTCATTTGCTCCCACGACATAGCCAAAATCGTTCTCACGGCATCTCGTTGCTTGATGGTCGTCGAAACGGAGATTGTCGCCAACGCATAATCGAGGCTGGTGAAAAGCGGTTCCCAAGGTATGTTAACACGTCTGCCCTTAAGGTTGTATAGGGCAAGTACAAAGGCGCTGGAACGACTTAGGCTGTCTTTGAAGGCTTGTATGCTATTGCCAACGGTGACAGGGTCATTATCGGTGCCTGAAATGAAACCTGAAAGCACACTGTAATTCTGCTCGAGGATTTGGATCTCAGATAGAAGGTCCTGCTTGATTTTGGTCTCTGTGTCGGTATCCATAACGCATCACTTTGCAGTATGATTTCTCAAGTACATAAGAGTTTTTAAAACAAATTCATGGTATGTGGTTGATAAAACTACCATCAAAATCTCCATGAAGGTAACAAAAGAAACTTAGCTTTAAAAAAATGCGAAAGGCTGACTTTCGCTTTGGAAAAATATTTTCGCTTGCCCAACACATGGTCGAATTCTCATTAGAGTCGCGGGTTTTGTTTTCCCAATTGGAAAACAACTTAAAATTATCCAAGGAGACACAACGAAACGAATAATACTCCTATAATTTTTGACTAACTTTATATTAAATTGCTAATTTGATTAAACTTTAGTCAGTTAGAGTTACAATCCATGTATAACTCGTCTGAGTTTTTGGCATGACTTTAGTGGTTTAAATATTAAATAATGTCTGATAGAAGACGTAAACAAACTTAGCAAACCAAATTTTAACCAATTTTGTCCGCATGACAATTTTGTATACAGCTTTATTCAAAATTCTCATACCAAAATATCTGAAAAGTATTCGATGGTGCTGAGGGCGGGGTTTGAACATGCAAATCTGGTGATTTCACCCGCAACCCCATTTTCCTTTTTGTAACTTTCAAAAGTTGGTTAGCTCCAATGTTTTAGTTTCAGGTTTTAAGCCCCGCAAAAAACGCGGAGTACAGCAAGAGCTGACAAGGGCAAACGCCATAATTATCCAGAGCATCGAAAACCGCCCTACACTTACTGCAAGAAATAAAAGTTCAAGGCTTCTAAAAATAAGTACCGCTAGTAGTTTTTGGGAATTTAGGGTAACCTTTTAGCGAAAAATGAATTTTTCTTCTTCACTTAAAATCGTATATAAATTGTATTGTTACCGAGGTATACAAAATGTGATTAAGAAAAAAAGAGAAGCAATCAAGGCTTTTTATTTCTTTTTCATAGCATAGAATCCGAAAGCAATCAGAATAATGACTATTACAACCACTAATCCAATTATTATAGCTGTTTCCATCGAAATTCCGCCAGTTGATGTTCCTGCAGGTGTAGGTGTTGGAGTTTGCATATCGGAGCCTATTGGAGTAAAGACTGGTTGATAGCTGTAGGTGTTTCCGTAGCCATGGTCTACTGTGTAAGGGTTATCGGTTGGGGTAGCTGTAAAAGAGTATGCTCCATGATTCATTGGAGTGCCTGAAATTACCCAATATGAAAATTGCCAGCCGCTTGAAGGTGCTGCAACAAGCATGAGTTGGCTGGCGTCGGCTAAAGCATAAGTTCCTGGTGCAGGACTTGTTGTTCCACCATTTCCAGGCAAGATAACAACGATAGCTGCAGTATCAAGATTATTAGGAAGAGTTTGACCTGGAACAGCTTGGATTTCCTGGAAGATTGCTTGCACATTATATGTTACTCCACCAGAAACAGGGATAGTTACAGGATTTTCAGGAGAAGAACTGCTTCCATCAGAGGTGGAAATCACCCAATATTGGAATTCAAATGAATCGTCAGGGGTAGCTGTAAAAGTTAATTGTGTTGCGTCTGGATAAGTTGCGGTTCCAGCTGCTGGATCGGTTGTTCCGCCAACGGAGTCTGCAATTATTACTGTTGCTTGACTTTGGGCCTGTGCACTAAAGCAAACTGTTGCTAAAGCTAATAGTGTAACTATTAGAGTTAAAACAAAAATCTTTGATTTTACCATTTTATTATTCACCAAAATTTTTATGTTGCTTGTTTAAAGGGAACAAAATTTAGTATATTTAGTTTTGTGGTTGTACAGTTACAGTAACATTAAATATTGTAGGTTATTTGCAAAAGTCTAAGACTTTTCTAAGACAAAAGGGCGACTATTCTAACTCTTTGCCTTTCTTAGAAACTTGATGAAAAATATTTAGGGCGGATATTTGGAGGATTAAAATCTAGTCCAACCAAACCAAACCAAACTGTTACAGTTGTTACCTAAGTAAAGGATGGTTCTTATGGTTTAGGATGGTTTGGATATAGATATAGTAGCAAGGGGTAAAAAATGTAGCAAAAGTTACCCCTCGTAAAATAAAGTAAATAATAGGATTAGGGGTAAAAAACGATAGAAAACTTACCCCTCATAGATAGGAAGTCTTGTATGTCTGCTATTAGTTGCTATGGTCATTCGATTTCTCAAAATCCCTTCTAGCAAGAACCAAATTTAGCTATCTTAATACCTAACCTCTATACTTTAACAAAGTATTAATTTGGTGAAAAAATAGTTAATTTGGATATCAATGGCTAATAGTAGTAGAAAGGAAAAAAAGCTTACTTTTTGGATTTTGATATTAACGGGAATTTTTCTTATTTTAACTGGAACGCCATTATCAGGTACATCTGTTGGTAACTCTAAGCCTTATTTGCTGTTGGGGTTACCTCTTATCTTTCTTGGTCTTTACATGATTGGTATTTCTGCAATTCAAAGAATAAGCCAAAGAGTAAAACAAATTATTATCGGGTTGAGTGGTCAAATCCTTTTTGGGCTGGTTATTTTAGTTATTCCTTTACTTCCTGTTTTTCCTTATATGACTGAGTTCAATTTTCATACTTATTCAATTGTTTTAGGTTTTTTAGGTATAGTTCTTTCCCTTGAAAGCATAGTAATGCTTAGCAAAATTGGGAACGGCAGACACCCGATACCCTCTCTCATAGGAAAAGGTAGTTAGCAGTCTTCATCTATCTCTTCAGGGAATAAGGGGAGTCATAGAATAGGCGTAATCCGTCACCTTTTGAATCTTCCTTTGAATCCTCAATGAGTTGCTTATCGGATTCTTCATTATAGCTATTTTTGATTGCCCAATAGGATAGATTGTAGAGGAATTTAAGACCAATCAATATGATAATAATTGCTTTGTCAATGAAAAGATTTGTTGTCATAAGTTCTATTCTCAAAAGTGATTTAAGCAATATAGTTCATGAATCAAGCTTAGGAATTACTCATGCAAGATTACGACCCCGATATCGAAGAGGTAATTTTTCAAGGACTAAACAATAAAGAAAGACGAACAATTGTAATAATAATTAAACTTGCAAAAGATGGGGCAATTTATAGTGACATATTGGGTGAAACAGGTCTTAATTCTGGCTCGCTGAATTATCATCTACGACAACTTGAGGGCTTAATTTCTAAGAATACTCAAGGGAGGTATATCTTAACTCCTCTAGGAGAAAAAGCTTTGAGGGGACTCTATTCAATGTCTGGAGCACCTTGAAAATGGCTATGAAGAATACCTAGAAAAAGCTAAGAAGACACAGAAACGGTCCCATTTTCTTGTGTTTGCAGGGACTCTAACAATCTTCGCTTCATGTTTATCCTTTTTTTAGGCATGGGAGGGACTGGTTTTGGCAGGAATATTCTTGATGGTGTACAATTGGGTGACCCTAGAGAAATTACTTGGTTGATTATAGCGGCATTCGCATTTCCCCTGTTTGCTCTTGGATTATGGGCTGGAATTTCTGCTATAAGACGAAATCGCTATACTTTTACACTTCTGGTTAATGGTTTATTATTAGTTCCAGCTGTTGCTAGTACAATAACCTTCTATGCGACTACAGGCTCGGGGTTTACTGGTATTCTTTTTGCCATGATTCTTGGACTACCAATGATTATAGCCCTGATACTAAGTATTTTCCTCATTTTGAAAACACGAGCGGAGTTCAAGTAGTGTCCAAAAAAGAGTTCCCCAAACAAAGCAGAGATGTGGTTAAATTCCATATTTTTGCTTCCTACTTGGGCTTGTGTTTATCCGCAACTCTATTTGTCTTAAGGCTATTTAGATTGGACGTGGTTTCCAATAGAAGTAATAGGGGCAATTGGAGGCTATCTGATTGTATATTACTTTGGGGTCAAACTAAAGAATCAAACCGTTCAAACCCACCGCATCGCTGGAAAAGATCCTTTACTTTGAGAGATGGTTTTTCGTTGCCTTCTAAAAAGTAATAGTGATAGAGCAGCAATTATAGCTAGAAGATTACGACAACCACAATCAATGTATCCAAAGGCACAGAAACTGGATTGCCCAATGAGTTAGTTGGGGTTGGTGTTGAAGTGGTTGTTGTTGAATTTGATGATGATGTTAGTCAAACTCTATGTAAATGGCTACTATCAAGGTGTGCAATCTAAATCAAGAATAACTTCAGAAGACCAGTTTACCTTTACAGGTCTTAACGTTCAATCCGGTGACAGCTTAGATGTTGACGTTGTATTTGCAGCCATGGCATCAGGCTGGTTTGAAGTATCGTGGATTGATGCATACTTCTTATACGTTGCTTTTATTTGTCCATAACAACCCACTCCCCTTTTTTTATTTTTTTTTAGCCTATTCTTTTTCTTACTTTCACGCCTAACTAAGAGGATTCAAAATCTAAACCCAGCTAGTTCATCGACATTAACAATTCATTTTAGCTGTCCGGATTTTGCTTAGCATCAAAATATTTGTCCGAGTTACAAATTAAAAATCCGCTAAGCGAAGCCATGACAAATGAAGCAATCAGTATTAACCAAGGGCTTGATAACTGATAACTATCTAGAAAAACGTTTATACCCGCCATATTTAAAAAAATCGGCAGAATTGGTGCAAATATGGCTAATGCTTGATGTTTTCTTAGTAGAGATACTATAGCGCCAATAATTGCTACAATAGAGGATAATATGCCCAATATTGCAAAAAAAATCCAATCAAAACCATGTAAAAATCCATCGATCCCAACTAACCCCCAATAAAAGCTAATAATCGAACAGATCGCTATCAGAACACCGCCGTAAAACGGATAATTCTGACGCCTAAACAACAGGGGATTATTTCTTGTTTTTCGAAAAATAAACCCAAAGACGAACAGAATGGCAACTCCAGACATTGAACTAAACAAAATAGTATACATCCAAATAGACTCATTGGATAGATGGGCAAAGCTAAAACCAGTGTGGGTTGTAATCCAATCTTCCTGGGATACAGCAACGTGAACATATGTTGTGGGTAACCAGATAGATACATTAGCAAAATATAGACCGGGTTGAATTTCTTGAGCGTTAACACCGTTGATAACTACGTTTGCACCTTGAACATTTTTTAGCAGAAACGTTTGATTTGAATAAGTTGCCTCTCTGGGCAAGGTTAAGCCTTCTTCTGGTAGCAATAGGTAAGTAACATTGACGGTGACGCCGGCATTGCCTAGAGTATCAGTATTAGAGTCAACCAAAGAGACATTAAAAGTGTCCCACCATACAACAACAGATTCAGAATGGAAACCATAGATATTGTTTCCTGAGTCAAGAAGAGTGGGTTTCCATTCTGTGCCATTTTGAGTTACCAATTTTGTGGGTGTAAAAGTTATGATTTCAGCTGTTGATGAAGAGTAATTAAACGAAAAAACCCCCGAGGTAGTATTGAGTTGAAGAGCAGTCAATGCTCCGTTTTTTGAACCAGACACTTGCACAGTGACGGTTGCATTACTGATGTGTTGACCCAAATTACCTCCATAACTCCATAGTGCTTGAAATGAAACATTCCAATCGCTTCCTACAGGTGTATACATGAGAAAGTTTGATGTTGTTGAACTCACAGTAACGTAATAGTTTGATGGATTTTGTGCGACCACAGATCCGACAAGGAACGGAAAACCCGTAACAAGTGGAAAAATAAATAGGATGGCAATACTCGAAATTAACGCTTGTTTCTTGCTCGTTTTTAGCCCTCTGTGTTTTTTCTGCTTGTTCATACCATTCACTTTTCGTTTAAGGTTTTATGTCCTCTATCAAAACCATTTCCTGTTGGATAGCCCGGGGTATCCTACTCAGAAATGATTGATCCTCAATGGATGGCTCGATAGAGATAGAACCTTGCGCGCTATACTTAATCTGTCGTAATGACCCATATTCAAAGTAAATTTGGATGTTAAAGTCTTCAGCGATATTGGCTTCAAAGCCGTTTACCGAAACAGCATTGTGATGTATAATGTTATCACTTTTAATTCCAACTTTGAACACATTATAGGTGCCTGCCGGCACTGTTAGGTTTTCAAGTCCATAGAAAGTAATTATCAAATCACCGCTCGATTCGGAGCTAGAAGATTCATATGCAATACGCCAGCTATCAGCTACTCTAGCTTGAGGTTCCTTTGTCAATAGTTCTAACACGTTAGGAACAAAGGCATACCTTCCCCCGCTTCCATTAACGGTATCATCTCCCATTTTGATATGCAAAATAGAGGCACCAGTTGTGCTCAATGTTTCTGTAAATAGGGTTCTTATGCTTTGATTCAAATCCTGAACAGTATGATTTAAGGTATAGCTTTGCCCGTCAAAGTCTGTGACTTCTACTATTTCTTTTGTAGAATCAACATTTGATAAAGATGATTGTGATGAATTTTCTCCAAAGTATACACTTGTTTGTGTGCTATCATAAACCATTTTTTCGCCAACTTTAAAATCAATATCAAGAGGAATAAAAGCTCTTGCGGGAAATGTGATACTTACTGCTGCTATTAGAAGAACTGAAACAACCCCCATTATTATTACCATGAATATTTTTGATTTTTGTTCGCTCATATTTTCACGCCTCAATTTTTTAGTTACTACAGGGCAAGGTTAGCTACTTAATGCTATTATTTTGAACAGGTGTTCAAGAATGTAGAACATGAAAGCTCTTAAATCAAGCTTTTTAGCACTTAGGTGTTAAGAGGATGGCAGTATTGGTTAGTGAACAAGCGCAAGACAAGCTCAAAGGCACCACATTAGAAGTTTATCGTTTCATGATTAAGAACAATAAGGCAGTTGGTGCAAGAGAAGTTCAAAGAGCCCTAAATCTTAGCAGCCCATCTTTGGCAGTTTACCATCTCTCAAAGCTTGAGGAAATTGATCTTATTAAAAAAACAAACGGTGAATATACAATCACCAAAAACTTGTTAGAGAACTGTATTAGAGTTAGCCGTTTTCTAATACCAAGATTCCTATTTTACTCAATTTTCGCCTTTTTTGCTCTTGCAATAGAGCTAACATATTTTCAGCCAGCCTTCTTAACTCAAGACTATGTCTTTTTTGTTGGCGTTACCCTTTTTTGTGCAGTAGCCTTCTGTTTTGAAACAGTTAAAACATGGAGAAAAGGCGGTTTATAAAAAACCTAAATCAATGTAGGCCTAATAATTAGTAGATTTAGTAAAAAGGTTTCTTAACTAAATAATTATGTCTTGCTGTTCACTTAAACTTCCACTTGAGTCAATAACGAACCCTTTATCGGCTGAGTACCTCTTTGGAAGATAAGTTTTCAACCATTTGACCCATTGAAACTCACTAGCATCGCCCTTCGTGCTGGGATGCTCTATAACGGTTGCAGATTCAGTAAGAATTACTTTTAGCGGGTTTGATATTGCAGAGAATACTGCATTTAAGCTTACTTTCTTTGGTTCGGTTGGTGGAGATGCAGAAACCTCATCGACAGGCATTTTTCATCAATGCATATGCTTGTCTCTTCGCTTTTAAATTTAAGCCAAATTCACACTCCCATTGTTTTTATGGAAGCAAAATCATTTATAACAAGATGCAAAACCAAATAGAAGCGCTTGTTAATTCGCTATTGGATAAAGATGAAATAGCTGTTGCAGAAAGACTTGATTTTTTAATAGAAAATGATAACATGTTTAAGGCTTGGGCTCTGCTTGAACAAATATTTCCTGTGTTTTGGATAGTGGAAGGAAACTATCTTTATACGCGCAACCCTGTTTTTGTTTATCGAACTATCTATTATCTTAACCATCCTCATGAGTTCTTTAGAAGCCCTAGATACATGATTTTCATGATGGGAAACCATCTTGAAGGTCTTTTGGCATATTTACTCAACTTGCGTAATCGACCACTCGGAGATTTATCACATTACTTGGTGAAAATTAATCAATCTGAATTATCTGAGCATCTTCTTGAGTTTAACAACATATACCGTCGAACTAAACATATGTCTGGAGACCCATTCTTGCCAACAAGATTGGATGAAAGAACGTTTTCTACCCGCGAAGCGATTTATTGTTTATTTATCACGAGAAGTCTTTCAATCAGACTTTTTGATTTACTGAAAAAAGCAGGAAAACCTATGAGCGAAGAATGGAAGGAAATTGACCCTCAGTGGTCTAACTGGGATTTTGAAGAGCCAATTAGCCACGGAAGGAGGGTAATAGTCAAAAGTCAACAACCCGAGTATTAAAATTTGAGACTTTTCGACGCACAGACTTGCCTATATTCATGGTCAATAATTGATTATTTTTGGAGGTCTGCACTGTGACCACACAAATAAACGCAATAGAATTGAACCCTGAACTTGTAAACATGGCTTATGAGATGGGTTTAAACATTCAAAAGACATGTGAAAACAGCTTAAAAGAAGCAATAAGGCGACTACAAGGCTTTATTCCTGAAAATACCAGTTTTCGCAACGCGGTGACCAGCCACTAATTCATTGTGCACGATTCTTAAATTTCATCTTCTTTTTCTTCTATTCTTTCAGTGATCTTAACCAACATTTCTCTCTTGATCAAATCACCTTCCTTAAAATTAGCAATATCTTGATTAGACAAACCAGATCTAATTTCAAAGCTAAAACGATCATCACCCTCACCCTCACAAAAAAATTCAATTACAAATTTTCCCTCGCAATCCTCACATAAATCCATAGAAAGAGGACCACCACAAAGCGGACACCTAAAAAACTCCAAATCTCCTTTACCCCGTCCAATTAGTTTCTTCTTGCAGCATATGCTTAAAGTTATTGTATACCTGGGATATTTATAATTATCATATTATGGCTTTTTTGAGGTTGGATTGAAATTATTAAACCACATTGCAACCTTTGTTTTCTCTACATCGTTTAACCTGTGGTTTATTTCAATTTTAACCCTTTTTTCATCGTTCATACGGCTGTAAAGTCATTTTAAAGTAGTTGTAAAGTCTTCTCGACCTATATTTTTTCTTTGTTTGCTAAATAAAGCCCAAATTAGCCTTAACTCACTGTACCTTAAAATTGTCGCAAAACCAAAAGTTTTAAAACTTTTTTATCATGGATTTTAATTGAAAATGTACCGTTTATTCGTGTTTCGACTTTTGCGTCACTTTTGCAACATTAATTGTTGCATAAGTATGGTAAAACAGGGGTATTTCTCTTTTAAATAATTTCAGATTGAATCAGAATCAAGCAGCTTTGATTATCCAATTATTCGCTTCACGTAAGGTAATTTCTTCAACGGAACAATTATGGCAAGGCAAATCAGCAATGTAACAGCCGTCACCAACGGAATCTCAATTATGGGGTTTAGGGTTGTAACGCTTATCCTAAAACCTAAATAGCTCTTCTCAAGGGTTTCTAAAATCATGACGTGGAACAGATAAATCAAGGTGTTTTCGCCGACGACTTTAAGGAGTTGACTTCCTCGGGGGAAACGATTTTGTATTGTTCGCTTGGGGACAGAGGCTAAAATGAGAAACAATGATGCCGAAGCAACTATAACGCTGAAGCTGGACGCGTCAAGGAAGAACTGACTATACATTTCACCCATTATGCCAACCAAAAAATAGGTTGCAATTACCGTCCAGAGTGTACTCATCGAAAACATTAAAAACAAAGTCACTGGGCGCACCCGAAGTTTACTCCAGAAAGCACCCAAAATAAAGTAGCCTACAAGACCTGTCAGCAGAAAAACGCTATTCTTAAACCATGTAGCCTCTGGATTGATGTTTACGAATAGGTTTAGAATAGGGACAATTGCGGTTCCTACCAGCCACAAGAGAAAGAAGTAACTAATTACGTTCCATTCTGCATGGGCAACAACTACTCGAATGAGAGGCGTAATTAGGTATAAACCGAATAGTGCATAGATGAACCAGAAGTGATAATATGGTCCTACTAATAGCCCTTGGAAAAACGAGGTCAAGGTTTCACCATTAACAAAAAAGCGCCATGCAAAATAGGCACTTATCCAGAAAAGAACCGGTATGCCTATACGGTTCCAACGTTTTTTGAAAAAAACTCTCAGGGGCTCATCCACTTTGCAAGGTTGAAGCAGAAGAGCTCCTGCCAAAATTATGAAGAGGGGAACAGATACTCTTGCTATGGAGTCATATACATCCGATGTCCACCAAAGCGGGATCCCGGTATTGACATCTGGGTAACTGTAGGGTTGGTTCGATTGATGCGTGAAGTAAAATAACCAATACGATGGCAACTGCACGGATTAGCTGTACCGGTAGAGAATTATCATAGTTCTCAGGACACATTGTGGTCCTAAAGTCCTAAAAAACCTATATTCATTTATGTTTATAACACTTTGCATATCTATTAAATTCTAAAAGTTACCCCCAAGAATTTACTGTATCATACAAAACTGATGCAATAAGGGAGGCACCGTCATCGTTAGGATGAACACCATCTGCGAAGTATTCTGCGTGGTCACCAAATGCTTGATACATGTCAATTGTGGGTAAATTCATTTGGGCGGCAAAATTTTCGACGCGGGGATTCACATTGGTAATAAGGTTGGTGTTGTTATAGGCGGAATCGGAGCTAGTGAAAATAGGTGGTGCCTTCACGACTATAACCTGTGGGTTATTGGGTAAAGATAGGAAAGATGTTACTAACTGAGTATAGTCTTCTTCAAGACTTCTATCGCTAAGGGTGAGTTCACGGTTAGCATCATTGGTTCCCAGCATAATCAAGACTATGTCTGGGTTGAATTTCTCAGCTTTCTGAAATTGAGGCTGAAGAAGATAGGGGAGCCTGGAACATTGCGAAATGGTTGAGCCTGAAACTCCAAAATTAGCGACAACATATTCTTTTCCTAAAAGTCCCTGGAGCTTTTGGGGGTATCCACTATAAGCGGTGATGCTATCGCCGACGCAGGCAACACGGATATCATCTGAGGTGCTTGCGTTTACTGAGGCGCTGTACATCCCTACACCAGAGAACATTATTGCGATGAGCAAGATAATAGTTAAGGGTTTATTTTTTTCAAAGTCCATTCTGATGTCCCATTGTCTTTCCCCGTAACAGCGAACTTCTAATTTTATTTTGTGGTTTAATTGACTATGTTTCTTGGTCAAAAAGCAAAAATTCAATTAACATTTGCTTTCTTTGTTTTTTAACTTTGTAGTTTCCGTTTTTCCTTCCTTCTGAACTCTGAATGCTTATAAAATGTCAATAAATTGACGCTCAAACTTTTTCACTGGCATTCGATTATTTGCAAGTGGTTAGTCAAGAAACCTTGACTAAACAATCGTTTGTCACTCAATATTTTTTGACAAAAAGCTTTATTTCAACTTAAGGTAAACAGGCATATAGTCACATCTGTGAGGTTGCAACCAAAATGGGATTGTTTGCAAAAATATATGAACTTAAAAGTGTAATGGATCTTCGTGGGTGTGATTGGGATTAAACAACGAACATTGCTTAGCTTTACCGTAGCAGCAATAATTGTTGTTTACCTTTTTAGTGTGCAATACGTTGAACCAGCAAGTAGCTGCTATGGACCCCATATAACAGGCGACATTGACCGCACCGACGTTAACCTCAACGAAACCGTCACTGTTACGGGCGAAGTATGCCCTGCAGCAGACAACAAAACGGTGCGTATAGCATTTACCCGTCCTGACTATACTTTCATTGAACAGTATGCACTCACTGATAATCAAACCGGCAACTTTACTGTTACCCAGAAGCTCGATATGGAAGGTTACTGGAACATATTCGTTATCGACGGGCATATCTGCGACCGTCTCTTCGCAGTGGTAACCGACCCCGCCAATCCTAACGCGCCCTCGCCGACTCCCAGTGTGCCGCTTAATTATAAAGCCAACTTTTCCGTAATAGGTATCACGGCGGTCTTGCTAAGCGTTGGTGCGGTCATCGCTTATTTCGGTACTCGAAACCAAACCCGAAAAATCACTTCTATTCGAACCTTCATTCAAATAGGCTTGATTTTTCTGATTTTTGCTGGAATATTCGTAGACCACTACGTTTTGCCTGTACCTGCTGAGCAAATTGCACCTCATGAGCTCCTAATTGGAACTAATGTGTTAGGTGTGGATATGCCCGATGGATTGCCAGCTCCGTTTTTCGGTTGCTATTACCCATGCGGTAAAACCGTCACCTGTGCGCTCTGGCAACTTCAAACCTATATTTACCCCTTCTTTGACGTCGGGGGTGGCTGGGGGGTTCATTATTCATCTGAAGGGGTTCTTCGGTTGGCAGTGGTTTTCGGCATTGTAATAGTTGCTGCGGTGTTTTTGGGCAGGATATTCTGCGGTTGGGTGTGCCCCTTTGGTTTGTATTTGGATATGATGACGCGTCTTCGCAAAGCCCTGAAAGTTAAGAGACGTCTCTTTTCCGATCGATTCAACCAGCGCTTCCACCAACTCAGCTACGTTATCTTGGCGCTAATCATCCTGTTAAGCGTGGTTTTCGGCTCCCAAGCCCTTTTCGGCACTCAAATAATTGATGGAACCGAAAAAGGAGGCTTCATATCTACATACTTTGCCGCTCCATTCTGCCAAGTCTGCCCCATGAAGCCTTTGTGTCTGCTGGGTGAGATGAGCGTTGGGTTGATGCGGCCTGATTGGCTTGTTCAGAATACCGGCGGATTTTTCTGGAGTATAGGATTTTATTTGACTTCAACTAACCTGATAATTCTCGCCATAGTTACAGTTGCAGCGTTCTTCTTTAGGCGGTCGTGGTGTCAAATCTGCCCGTTGGGTGCCTTGATTGCACTGTTTAATCGTTTTCCACCGTTCAAGTGGATATCTGGGGTGCGGCTGCATAAGGTGGAGGAGAAATGCACTAAATGTGGTATCTGCAAACGTGTTTGTCCCACTCAGGTAAGTGACGTCTACGAAAAGAAAAGTGGTGACGTCGCCAATTCACAATGCATTTACTGTCTGCGATGTGTTGAGATGTGTCCCAATGAAGATTGTTTGCAACTCAAGCTGGTTGGTAAAACGGTAGTTAAATCTAGGAACTGGTTAAATAAATCAGACTCAGTAAAATTGGAGTGATAGAGGCAAGGAAAATGGAGAAGAAATTCGCCGCTGGTATCGTTATTATGATAATAGTGGTTTCCATGTTAATGGGATTTATCTTTGCCGATCCCCAGAGTGTACAGTCGCAGTCCCAATCTAACGGTGCTTTAATAACTGTTTTTATTCGCCCAGACGGTAGCATCTATCCCTCTGATGTGCCCATCCTGCGCGATGGTAACAGATACACTTTTACCAACAACCTATTTGCCACTATGAAAATCCAGAAGAGCAACATAGTTCTCGATGGAGCAGGTTATAGTCTCTATGGATCTTACAATGGAACTCAAGTAGATGTCTGGGTTATCGGCGAAGGTCCAGACCAGCTCCCGCAGGGAATCATGGCCGAATACACCATTGGCATAGACCTCGGTAGCCAAGCCATTGAAGGGATTACCATCCAAAACCTCAACATTAGAAACTTTAGCATTGGAATGTATATGTGGACTCAAAACAACACTGTCACCAGAAACAGTATATGTGAAAATATCGTTGGGATCCTGCTCTCTGGCTTAAACAACAGCGTAACCTACAATTACGTCGAAAACAACAAACGAGGCTTATTTTTTGGCTTTAATAATCTAGAAACTGACGAAATCATACCCTCAGATATAATCATAAACCACAATGATTTCGAAAACAATGAGGTGCAACTCAATGGCTGTTTATGTAAAGACTACAATAGCTCAGAGCCACCGCATAGCTGGGATAACGGAAGAGAGGGCAACTTCTGGAGTGACTATACCGGAATTGACGGCAACGGCGACGGCGTAGGAGACACAGCTTATGTGATTGATTTGTTAAATCAAGATCGCTATCCGCTCATGCAGAGCCCCGCTAAATTACCCACTCCAACTTTAAGCCAAACTACGGTTTTACCCATTGATTTAATTGTTTTCACGTTGATTTTTGTTGCTTTAGCCTCTTCAGTATTGCTTGGAATTTGGTTGCGTGGAAAAAGAAAGTAGCTTTTGCGCTACTTTTTTATCTACAAGTTCAATTATTTGAACAGGTGATTTGATGAAAGTTGTAGCTTTCTCTGGTAGCGCAAGAAAAGATGGCAACACAGCAATACTGATTCGCCAAGTGCTAGCAGAACTTGAAAAGGAAGGTATAGAAACCGAGTTGATTGAACTTGCAGGTCAACAGATTCATGGTTGCACTGCCTGTGGGACCTGCCGCAAAATCAAGAACCGTGAATGCAAAATAGTTAATGATAACGTTAACAGCTACATCACCAAGATGGTGGAAGCTGACGGAATAATTCTAGGTTCCCCCACTTACTTTTCTATGATGTCACCTGAACTAAAAGCGTTTATCGACCGCGCAGGTTTCGTTGCAATGGGCAACGATTCCATGTTTAAACGCAAAGTCGGTGCCGCTGTCGTGGCTGTCCGACGCGCAGGAGGTATTCCCACCTTTGACGCAATAAACCATTTCTTCCTGATTAGCCAGATGATTGTTCCGGGTTCATCATACTGGAACATAGGTATAGGACGAGCAATAGGTGACGTCTCAAAGGATGAAGAAGGCATGAAAACAATGGAAACTCTGGGTAAAAACATGGCTTGGCTTATAAAACAATTAAACACATCAAAAGCTGAAGCCAACTCTTCCTTTTTTAACTCCCGCTAAAACAAAAAAATAAAAGAGAAAATCCGCCTAAAGGCGGTATAGTTTTTTATTTCATTATGGCTGCGAGGTCTTCGTCGGGTGTTTTGATGGGCATGATGTTGAATTTCTCAACCAGCACGTTGAGGATATTGGGTGTTATGAAGGCTGGTAGACTGGGTCCGATTCGGATATCTTTTAAACCCAAGTAGAGCAGCGAGAGTAGTATGGCTACGGCTTTCTGTTCATACCAGGATAACACAAGTGAAAGTGGCAGGTCGTTGACTCCAACATGGAATGCGTCTGCGAGTGCTTGTGCGATTTTTACTGCGCTGTAAGCGTCATTGCATTGTCCTATGTCGAGCAGCCGCGGAATATCGTCGATGGTGCCAAGTTCTTTGTCGAAGAAGCGGAATTTGCCGCAAGCTAGCGTTAGGATGATTGTGTTTTGGGGTGCTTTCTCCACGAACTCAGTGTAGTAACTACGTCCAGGTTTTGCACCATCGCATCCTCCGACTAAGATGAAGCGTTTTATGTGACCATTTTTGACGGATTCAATGACTTTGTCAGCGACAGATAACACAGCGTTTCTGCCGAAGCCTACCAGTACATTTTTGCCTTCAACATCATCTGTGAAACCTGGCAGTTCCAGAGCTTTTTTGATTACTGCTGAGTAGTCTTTACCTTCGATGTGGGCGATGCCGGGGAACCCGACGGGTCCTGTGGTGAAAATGTTACTGCTATAACTTTCCATAGGGCGCTGAATGCAGTTTGTGGTCATGAGGATGGCGCCTGGAAATTGAGCAAATTCGCGCTGTTGATTTTGCCAAGCGGTGCCGTAGTGCCCAAAGAAGTTGGAGTAGGCTTTTAGTTTAGGGTAACCATGGGTAGGCAGCATTTCGCCGTGGGTATAAACTGTAATTCCAGTACCTTGTGTCTGTTTCAGAATCTCTTCCAAATCTAACAGATCGTGTCCTGAGACGAGTATGGCTTTGCCTTTTTTGTGTCCCAGCGACACTTTGGTTGGAACGGGGTGCCCATAGGTCTCGGTGTTGCCTGCGTCGAGGAGTTCCATGGCGCGGATGTTGATTTCGCCGCATTTGAAAACTAATCCAACAAGCTCATTTACACCCAACGTATTGTCAAGTGCTGCAACGAGTCCTTCATTGATAAAATCGAAGACTTTCTGGTCTTTTTTGCCCAGTAGATACGCATGGTATGCATAGGCGGCTAATCCTTTGAGCCCGTATGTTAGGAGCCACTGTAGCGAATGCACGTCGGGGTTTAGGGTTGAATTTGCGTTTATGCCGACTTTTTTGCCTTGTTCAACCATGCCTTCGCTTGTGTTTTCGAGTTTTGTGTAGGCCTTGCTGATATTGAGTTTGGTTTGGAGCTGATTTTGGATTTCCTCGGCTTTCTTTAGGTAGGCTATGATTGCATCTGGGTCAAAGTTTACGTTGGTTAAGGTTACAAATAACGCTTCTGCTGTAAACACGTCTGTTTTTTCGTCTGCAAACCCAGCTTTTTTTGCTTGGAGAACTATCTGGCTGAGTTCCCGTAGCTTGTAAACAAGTAGGTCTTGGAGGCTGGCGACTTGGGGGTTTTTGCCGCATACGCCCATGACTGTGCAGCCTTGTCCTTTGGCTGTTTGTTCGCACTGGTAACAGAACATTTGATTTTGACTCATAATTTTTCACTAACAATAATATAGGTGAATTAGTTGATAGCTTTTTCCCCGTATATATAAGGGAATTTGGGCTGACTTCAGAAAAACAGCTGACAAATGGTTACTTTTGTATATTAATACCATCAACACTACTGTTAGATAATAGCTTTGATCATGAAACCAAAAAAGCTTGCTCTTTAGAGTTCCCTTTGGAAATAGTGCTCCAACAACCGCCGTGTGCCCCGGCGCATAATCTCCGAGAGTGTCGCAGCGCTAATCCCGAGTTTTGCCGCCAGCTCCGCCATCCCAATTTTGCGGGGATAATCAAAAAAGCCGCTTTTCAGCGCCAACCAGAAAATGCGTTCCTGATTCTCAGTTAAAACCCCGATTTGTTGCTCAAATTTGCCTACTTTGCGCACGGTGACTTTGTGCCCCGCTTTTTCCAAGTCCGCGATTATACCGCTGAAAGCTTCATGGGTAGGTACCATGAAACTGTAGGTTATGATGCTGTCATGCATACTTTTACCTGACACCAAAAAAGCGTCATGCGCCAAAATCGTGTTACAGACTCCACATCCTTCGCTTTCCAGCCAAACAGCAGATTTACCTTCTACATGACCTTTTGCGGCGAGTTCTCGGGGCACTTTTTTTGCTTGATCCTCGCCTAGGTCCATCAGGTGTCGCACGCAACCGCTTTTGGAACTTCGCACATCTACCACTTTGAGGTGCTTAAAACCCAAAGCATTAAGTTTGCCAACCATTCTGCATTCTTTGTTTTCCACTTCGATAACAATATGATATGGCTCTCGCCAAGCGTCAACCAAGTTAATCAACTAAATGAGATATGTGCTTGCGGCTAAAAATGATTGCTCAAAAAGAGAGAAGAGGAAGGCTTAGATTTTGTAGTATTTCCCGTAGAGTACTATGCCCAGTGCCAGGATGCCGATGCATGAGGCACAAATGACTGTGAAGTCAATCAGGACAGTTACACTTGTTAAGCTTGCGCCACGGAGGAATAGCGATGTGAGGGCATCTGTAACGTAATAGCTAGGAACGAATTTACCTGCGGTTTGAGCTACCCCTGAGAGAGATGCGCCAACGAAGGTGCCTAGGAAAAGCTGTGGTAGTACGAAGAGAAAGCTTAATCCTGTAGCTGCACCAGAGGATTTGGCGATCGTTGCTGTAATCAATCCAAAGCCTACGTTGGAAATAGAGAATACAACTACTAGCATGAACGCAAAGATGTAGCTTGGTACGCCGACGTTTGGCTGGAAGCCCATAACGTAGGTCATACCAAAGACGAGAGCAGCTTGTATTAAAGCAATGACCATATAGGAGGCAACTTGGCTTGCCATGAACTCTGTGGGTGTCACCGGTGATATGCGAATCCGTTTCATCATTCCATTTTCGCGATCTTGAGTAAACGATTGAGCTACCATCATGATCAGGAATATCGATGCAAAAGTAAACATTCCCGGTGCGATGAAGTCAAGAGTTGATGCCTGCTTAACTTCAACTAATGAAGCAGTTTGAAGTTGAATGGAGTTTTGTTGTTTAGTTTGATTTGGGTTCACAGTAAAGGATAGGACTTGTTGAATGATGGGAGGGACTGCCTGTGTTGCAATTAACGAGCCCTTGTCGAGATAGAGAGCAACTGTTGTGTTAATCCATTTGTTTGCGTCGGATGGGGAGTTGAAGTAGCTTTGGATACTACTTCCGAACATGCTTGGAATGATAACAAGTGCTTGCATTTTTCCTTGGCTCAAATCAGTTTGGGCGGTTGTGTTGTCGTTATAGATATTGACGTTAACGATTTTTGTAGCGGTTAAACTGTCAATGAATATTTGTGAGTATTGGTTTGTGTTATCAAAGTTGACAATTCCTACTTGATAAGTTGTTGTTCCGCTACTTCCGAAGCTTCCGAACGACGCGCCGAATGCGAATACGAAAACAATGGGGAACAGAAAGATCATAAATAAGACAGCGGGTTCGCGAATGGTTTTCTTCAGTTCTTTTTTGGTTAGTGCTGAGACTCTTTGTAGATTCATTTAAATTTCCTCCCTCATATTTCTGCCAGTGATCTCGATGAAGACTTCTTCTAGATTATTGACATTGTTTTTGGCAATGAGCTCTTTTGTAGTGCCAAGTGCGATAAGTTTACCGTGGTCTATTATGCCGACTCTATCACAGAGTTCTTCAGCTTCTTCCATGTAATGGGTTGTAAGGATTATCGTTTTGCCTTGGGCTTTTTGAGTTTTTACGAAATCCCAGACGGCATGGCGCGATTGGGGATCCATGGCAACTGTAGGTTCGTCAAGAAACGCGATTTGGGGATCATGAATAAGTGCTAATGCAAGGCTTAATCGTCGCTTCATACCCCCGCTGTATTTCGCAGTTACCCGTTTTGCGTCGTCACTAAGTCCCATCTTATCCAAAAGCATAGTGCTTCTTTCTTTGATTGCTTTTTTATTCATCCCGTAGAGTTTGCCAAAGAGTTCCAGGTTCTCTTTGCCAGTCAAGTAAGGATAAATGGCTGTTTCTTGGATGCATACACCGATTTGTTCTTTAACTTTCTGGGTTTCTTTTTGGTTGTCGTAGCCTAGAATATTGACGGTGCCACTTGTGGGTGTCAGAAGTCCACAGGCGATGCTAATAGCGGTTGTTTTGCCTGCGCCGTTGGGACCGAGAAGCCCGAAGAGTTCACCTTTAGCAATTTTTAGGGTTAAGTTTTCGAGGGCTACTTTGTCCTCAAATTTCTTAGTTAAATTCTCAATTAATATCGCATATTGGCTCAATTTTGTATCCTCCATCGATTAACTTGAGTTTGTGTTTAAGCATTTAGATTCATGTTTACTACCGAATTGAAAAAGCGGTCCTCAAAACCATAGAAAAGTTCTTTTTCTTAATTAAGGGGTTAAGAAACTAGACTTGCTGGTTTAGGGATTTCATCTCGCCAACTCGTGAGAATATAGCCTGTATAAATCACGTTTGGGACAACCGATTGGATTGAGGGCTCTTGTTCAAGGCTTTCCCGGATTTCTCTCAGCTCTTTGCTGGTTGGTGTCCAAATCAAAAAAACGTAGCTTCCAGGTATATTGCTAAAGCTCCAGTAAAAGAGGGTTCTGGGATAATACTTTTGCAAGATTATATCGGCCGAGTTTGGGTTAGATTCATTTTTAAAATGGATATGGAAAATGCTGATGATGTCATTTGACTCGTCAGGGTACCATTCGATGGAAAGTTGAATAAGAAAGTTCTTGCGCATATAGTCGAGTCTACGGCGAACTGTCTTTGCTGAGCCTCCAATTTCATTGCAGATATCCGAGATGGGTTTTCGGGAATCATCTTTGAGCGAGCGAATTATTTTGTAATCAAGCTCACAGAGATCGGTTTTGAGGTGGATGTTTTTCAAGACCGCTGGAATTGGTGAACCTGTTATCCCAACCGTTGGTTCAGGCATCTCCGCGGTTTCTCTGACAAACTTCACCAACTCGTCGAGTTCAGCGATGTTTCTAATGTATGCGCCTATGTATAGACTGTTTCCGCCTGCAACCGCCAGCCAATAGATTGACCCATGCTTTTCCAGTTTGGGTTTTAGATTGTTGATGGAGATGACTTTGCTGTTGCCGAAGATTAGGATGTGAATTGCGTTCTGGGCTAGAATACTCAAGCTCGCTGTAAATTTGCGAATAATCCCCATATCCAAAAGTGTTTGGATGCGGTTATGCACTGCGGTTACGGATAAATCCAGTTTCTCCGCAAGTTCTCTATAGGAGATTCGCGAATTGGTAAGGAGAAGCTGACATATTATTAAGTCGGTTTTATCCAACAGTACACCAAGCAGCTATTACAAGCTTTTACTCCTAAAAGCCTTTAGCAAATCCTCTGCCATTTATATTAAAAAAAGTAAAGGAAAAGGGATTATTTCACGGAGATTTTCCGTGTTCGTTTAGGTTGTTTCTTAGGGAGCATCAATTCCAGTATTCCGTCGCTTATTTTTCCATCAACCTCATCAATTTTTATATCTTGAGGTAGATCGATGTAGCGATAGAAGGATTTACAAGCTCGCTCTTTGCATACGTAGTCTTCGTCCTTTTCACTATACTTCCATCCCGCGGTTCCTGTAATTTCAACTGCGTCATCTTGAACAACGATTTCGATTTCTTCTTTTTTGAAACCCGGCATCTCTGCTTTCAGCAGATAGTCTTTTTCTCTATCTTCAAGGTCAACCATGGGAACGCGGACTTCGGGAACTTCTTCAAGCATTTCGTCTATGTCGCTTGGGAAAAGCAGGTTTTCAAAATCATCGCGGAATCTTTCAAAAGCGTTATCGAAGACTTTTAGGGCTTCTTGTTGGTTTGCTTGCTTAATCGGTGTGGTTTTCTTTGGTTTTTTTGTAGCAAGTTTATTTTTAGAAACAGATTTTTTACTGGATTTAGATGTTTCCTTATTTTCTGTTTTATTTTTCTCCATAAAAATGAGCACCTACCTTTAACTTAATTCATTTAAGAATATATTTTTTGCTGTCTTCATGAAATTCAGACACTGTATATTGTTGGGTGTTTATTCTCATTTCATCATCAACGCAAAAAGCTTGTATTGCTACTTTTTTCTTTTTTTATTGCTCTGTCAGTAATTGCCAATATCATAATTGGTCAAAGTAATTTGCCAATTATTTTTTTCGTTATGTTTTATTTCTTTACAGATTCTGATTTTTGTAATGAGGGTTAGAATAATCAATAATTTTTGAAAGAGACTTAAATTGATCCACCCAACCAATTTAGTGCCCCTTTAGATCCGGCAATTTTCGTTTCCTTAATTTCTTTGTTGCTTCTGGATCTTCTTTTTCCAATTCTTCAACTACTGCTGCTTTGATTATCCGCGTGGAAATTGGAGGGTCCATTTTGCTTAGTTTCGCCTGAACACTCATTACGATCCTTTTTGCAGTTTCATTAGTTACCTCCACTCTTCTTAAGTAACTTACAATTCTTTGAAATTTAAAATCTTCAATTTCCCCTGATTTTTGTTCTACACTGATTATCTGATGGCTTGGCAAATCAGAAGGGAGAGCAACTACCAAAGCTGATTTTTTCCCACGTATTGAATCCAATGCATTCAAATCTGCGATAATTGTTATTACTCTGTGCTCTTCATCTATACCTTTTACCTCGATTTTTTCTATGACTTTGTCGTTTTCAAAGTAAATCCTCACTAAATCACCGGAAACGAGGTTAGATGGGATTACTTGGCATTCAATGGGTATGGCCACACTGCCTTTTGGTATTGTGACGCTCAAGCCTCGTTCCTTAGCCGCTATTGCTAGGTGGATGACTTTACTTTCTTGATCCAATTCAAGTTCAACTTCACCAATTCCCCAATCTGTAATCAATCGCCTCTTTACTCGATTTATAATTTCTTCAACGGGAATGTCAGCTGGAAGAGTGAATTCTCGCTCCGATAGTTCAGATTTTAACGATTCAGGGACTCGGGGTTTTCCCACCATGTCGTGTATTAGCCTTGAAATTGGCATTTTGATTGTTTTATATGTCGTTTTTCCTCCTCGAATACCATTTAAAATTGAGGTAGGGCTTTTTCTGGGAATCTTTTCAGCTATTTTATCGCCAGTATTTAGTCCCCAAACTATGAATATGGCTACCGCGACAATTTGAATGACACCGCCCAAGGAAGGCTGTTCTAAGATTGCTAGTAGTCCTCCTGAAAATCCTAGAAATCCTAATCCAAATACGATGCCAATGAAAGAGGACAATTTTTCGTTTGTAAAATACCTATATACTATCGATAGTAGCATAACTAGGAAAAAAGCGACTGTTCCAGAAACTAAACCAGTTAACAGACTAGAAACTCCATCTACAATTGCTACCGACATGCTACACCAATCATGGGTTAATACTATAATTGACCCAATAAAAATATAGCCTTAATTTAAAAATCTATGTCTATTTTCCTCGTTTGCAGATTAAATATACTTACATGACTTTTGCTAATTTTGTCTATTTTTTCACCTTCACATATCAAGGCAACTACAAACACAATGCATGTTCCTGTAATGAAATCTATATTCAATACAAAATTTGAAACAACTACAGACGAGTAAAATTAAAAGTTGTTGAAAGTCTCGTGTAAATAAAAGCCCTATGAGAATTTGGATTCGAAAACGTTTGTCAAAAGGACAACTTAATATTTATGAAGAAGCGAAAATAGGTAATAACCAAGCTTTAGGCGCAGGCAAAGTAGACGAAAACATCAAAAAGTGGCCGGGGTGATGTATCTCGGGCGATTTTAGGCTTTTTTCCAAGTATCTCGTAACCTTTTCCCTTTTCTTTTTTTTGGAGGCTTCTAAAATTGGTTAGTTCCGATGTTGAGGTTTCAGGTTTTAGGCCACGCAAAAAACTCGGAGTTACCCCCGAGACTTCATAGATAGGTACGTAACCCATTGTAAAGTGATTGAAAAGGGATCGTAGCCTAGCACGGCATACCCTCAATTGGTGACATCACCAACAGTTTTTGTATTTAAGAAACATGCAATCCCTTTTTTCTTTTTTGAGGATTGATAAAAAATTTTCAGTGTTTTCTAAACTCTAAATTATATGTGGCTCAGGGTGGATGTAAAGTTGTAATAGTATTCACGAGGGCTGAAGAGTTTAAAATTAGGGATGAGAGGCCCAGATTACTCAACAGATTTTAATGACGCTTGAAAAAATACTATAGGGAAGTAAATGAGCTTTGAAATAATGGTTGAAATGGCTATTGGAATTGGATTGATAGCCACAACAACACTTTTGTTTGTAATTGTTCTGTTGGCATATTGCAGAATAAGAACAACTCGAATGCTATTCATAACATTGGGCTTCGGAACTTTCTTTATTGGGGCAATTTTACACCTGCCAAAAATTCTAAGTCAACAATACAGCTTTATGATGCCCGAAAACGTGTTTCTTCTCTTTCAACTAATAGGTTTAATTTTCATAGTTGTCGGTGTGCTAAAGGATTAGAATATATGTTTAAAGAAATTGTGCTTGCGAATTCAATAAGAAAAAGAGTTTTTGATCTTATCAAAAGTAACCCAGGACTCCATCTCAGAGAACTTCAAAGAAGATCAAAAATTCCCCTTTCGTCACTAGAATATCATGTTGACTATATGGTTAGACATAACGTTATATATCGAGAAAGAGAGGGCGGGTTCACACGATATTTTTCTCAGCACCCTACAGAAGAGGAACATATCCTAATTTCAGCATTAAGACATGAAAAGATGCGAGAAATCGTGTTAATCGTTCTTGAGAAAAAAATAGTAAAATTTCAAGATTTAAAGGATTATTTTCATCTTCCCTCTTCTACACTCTCATATTATCTCAAATATTTGACGGATAATTACGTCTTAAATAAAAAACAGATAGGCTACGAAAGCATCTATTCAATTCAAAACAAAAACGTCAGAAAAGCCCTTCTTATGGCTGAGTCAAGCTTCACCGACAAGCTCATCAGCAAAGTCTTGCGTTCATTTATGGAAACAGACTTCAAAATCTTACCCGAAAAACAACCAAAAATTAAAGATACTTCCAAAACAAACAGTAAAGAGTAACCTATCTTAATTCGAGATTTGTACTAGTTTGTTTCAAGTTCTGTCCGTCTGCTTTTAAATGTATTTTTATCGCTACCTTTTATAGGTAATAAACAATGAAGAAATTATCTTTTGTTTTAATAGCAGTTCTCTTAGCTTCTATTGTTGCAATTCAAGCTTCTGCGGTTATGGCAGCTTCTCCTGCGCATTCCAATGCTGGTGGTCGCGAATTTGGCGCACTTTGGTATGAAGGGTATCAGGTAAGGACTTTTGTTCCTAATGGGCATCCACTGAATAATCCAGGAACTGACCCTCTCTATGCTTTTCCAAACGAAGAACAAAGTAGCGTTATTCAATTTGCTCCTGGAGACCCTCAATATAATGGCGGGCACTGGATGGTCTATTTTGTCACTTGGAATGTAGCGCCTTACTTAATTGAATCCTATGGCGAACTAATGACTGCAGCGGGTAGTAGCGACGTGAGTATTGCTAGAATGCCAAACGCTGATGTCTTGTGTCCAGTAATGCCATAGCTGCTCAACTCAGTCAAGCCACCAACTCAAACAATAAGTTATCCACTTTTTTTATTTTTTAGTTGCATTATTCACGCTTTTACGGCCTTGCAGAGTCATGATTATGTATCTCACACTTCTAAATCAATAGACCTATAAGCGGTCACGGCACATACACCATACACAAAACTAAGCGAAGATGGGTTTGCATCTATCCAGACAACAGCTTTAGGCGTTTTCAAACGATCATCAATAGCTTTAGCGTGAAGACTGCGTCGAGATTGAACTCTTCTAGCTTTTCGCAAAAGGGTGTTTCCGTAACCGTGACCACCTTTAGTTCCATAACTCACTTGATATACCTCAAACGAAAAATAGAAAAATACGGCTATTCTTGTAGCTCTACGAAGCTGTTGAAATTGTCATCGGAAACCGAGGCTGTACGGCAATTACTTGTTTGAGCCAACCCGATATCAATGCGACTAATCACATAACCGCCGTCACACTAAATTCAAACAACACGTAAAGGTTAACTACCAGATTACAGATAAATTGCTTGTAAACTATAGCGAGGTTTGAAGTTTTGCATGGATTAAAACATTTATCTATATTTTTAATAATAGCTGCAATAACATTTTCTCTTTTCATAACTCCTGCATTAGCTTCACCAAAACCTCAGGTCAAAATAATAATCGATAAAACAAACCTTCCTCAATCCGTAGAAATCACAGTCAAATTTATCAATTTCAGAACAGACGCATATCTTACCCAAGCCGTCAATATTAAGGTTAAGTGTGGAGAGGAAGGCGGCGGTGCATGTTTGGGTTCAGTAGCACTTGACGATAAGGGTTTTGGTTCAATGACGGTGACGTTTCCAAGTAGGGATTTTAGAGGCTTTCAATATTTCACACATTTTTCGATTGATGACCCCTATGTAGTTAGTGTTTATGACTATGAAACTGGCGGCGCTAATTTCTTTGTGAGCAAAGATTTCAAGGTCACTGAACTGTTTCAACACTATTCCACATGAATAGGGGTGGTTTCTGTACAGCTTCTCCTGTAGGTGGCGGATTTTGTGCTATTTCACCAACAGAAGAAGAGAAAATTAAGTTTTGCAGTAATTGTGGATTGAATGAGGGAATGTCAAGGCTCGAATTAGTTCAAAAACATATGGAGATTGTAAACAAAGGTTCCTATGTTTCCAACATCACTACTAGCACGAATACTATTGTTAACACTAACTCGTTGATCTAAGTCAAGATTTGAGAGAAGACTTCGAATTAGCATATTGAAGAGAAACTGTTATACGATTTCGGCTTAGGCTACTTCTTATCTCATTGTTAATTAGTGTAGCTCCATTACCTTTGCTTACATGCCCAAAACGTACTATTCGCCAATTCTTCATGGTTCCTCTAATGATTTGAGGGTACTTTTTAGGATATAGAAAGGCATTTTCGTTTGTGAAGTGTAGAGTTCAGCGATGAAGTTTAGAAATCGTTTGCCTAAACTGATGCCTTGATAATCGGGGTACAACGACTCATCAGCTGACTCGATAATATTTTATTTTTATTCTTACGCATCCTACAGTAGTCAATTTGAAGTAAACAGTTATTAGCGATAGTTGGTTGAAGACAAAATGGACGATCGATAGACGGCAACAATTAAAATGTAACGGCTGAAGATAAAGAGAAATAGTTTTACTTAATTTAACGCCAATATGTTAAAGATTTCCAAATGTGACACTATATAATTGGAGCAATGCAACGAGAATGATAACTCTTAGGGTGATAAGCCCAAGATTTAGCAATAGTGCTCTTCTCAAATTGGTTATTTTCCAAAGCAAAAAATGGTAAAAAGAAAGATATAACACGATTACCCAGAACCAACCGTAAAAATTGCCTATAGAAGAGCCAAACCATAAACCTTGAGGTGTCCACACCCAAAAACCAAAGATTTTAGCAGTCGGCTCTAAAATAATAGCATCCACCAAAAGCAGAGGAATACTTGCAACAACCGCAACAGCTATTGAATTTTTTAACTGAAGTTTCTGAGTAACAAAATAATAGCTGATATACATTAAAGCTGCCCAAGCCAACGATACGCATAAAGGGACATTTGCAATGTATACAAGAAAACCTTCACCGTAAAAATATCTGTGAAAGACTTCTTGGGTCGCATATTCAAGTAATAGCCCCCAAACTATTCCGGGTAAGAAGAAAATAAGTGAGTGCATGAACCCTTGTCTTTTCAGCGAGAAAATTAAGGTAAACACAAATACGGTGTACCAAATAAGCTCATATAAAACAAATATAGAATCCACAGCCTACACCCTGTTTGTTAGAATGAGTGGATTCTTTAATCTTCCTTCTTTCATGGTTATCTGAAAAACCAAAGAAAAACGCAACACGATCATTACCTTAATCTTTTTGGCAGCAACACATTTAAGCTTAAGAATTTTCCTCAATCTGAAAAATTTTTGATTTAATCGATTTGCGTATTCAGGTACACCCGTATTAAAACTTTAGAAACCAGCAACGGCAAAGTCGCTACCTATAAATTTATTTTTCTAGCTGAAAAGGCAGAGATAGATATTCCTTTACGGTTAAGAACTATTCCATTATTTATATCGAGTTGCCTCTTACCCGACTTGCATTCCAAAAACAGACTCTATTTTCCAGTGTCCATGTTTCCTGAGTTGTTTTGCAAGTTAGATCGGAAAGTAGATTTGAATATCTTCTGAAAACAGAATCAAAAATTTTACCCATACTTTGTTAGGGCTCATTGCAAAAATGAAAAGAAAGAGACTCCTAAACCAATAATTGATTTAAAATATTATTCTTCAAGTTATTTCCTAATTAAAACCATGTCTTATGTTTCATTGTCTGTTACGGTGGCTTCTGAGACTTTAGCTTAACCTTTTAAATGCTAAAGTGAATAGTCAACCAATAATAACCTACTAAGTTAACAGAAACAAAGACTGTTACGAGTAACTTGGAAAATATCGAAATAAAAATCGCTAAACACCACGGAAAAATGGAGCTGCAAAACTACAACCCCTCAACAATCCGCTAAGCAAATCCGCATTAAGAACATTAATGAAAAGAGGCGCAGACTTAGCAAACCCTGAAAGCGTCAAAGAAGTAATGGCAAAACAGAAATGGAGCGGTAACCGGCAAAGAAACGTAATAATCGCATATACGCAATTCTTGAAATATTTAGGTATTTCTTGGAATGCGCCTAGATATTCGATTGTTAGAAAACTGCCTTTCATACCTACGGAACAAGAAATCGATGATTTAATCGCTGGATCACCCAACATACTAGCGGCTTTTCTGCAATTACTAACGGAAACGGGATGCGTAGAGGTGAGGCAATAGCTGTTCCCTGGAAAGACGTTGACTTAGAAAGACGTATTATTATGTGCAACTATCCCGAGAAAGGAAGCACCCCCCGAATATTCAACGACCTGTCTGGAAAACTGCTAAACATGCTTAGCAACTTGCCAAAAGAAAACAATATGCTATTAGGAAATGTCAGCCAATACGGATTAAAAAACCAACTTGGTCGAACTAGAAAACGCTTAGCTTTCAAACTTGGAAACCCTCGATTAGAAGCTATACACATGCATACTTTCCGTTATTGGAAGGGAACAATGCTATACCATCATAAACCCGATATTCATACGTTGCAGAGTTCCTAGTCATAAAAGCATAGAAAACACCAGGTTATACGTTCAGCTAGAAAAGAGCCTATTCAAAGACTTACCAAATGACCAATACATAACACGCTTAGCGCTCAATACACAACAAGCATGCGAGTTCATAGACGTTGGCTTTGAGTAAATAACAGGAGAGTACAACGATGGCCGCAAAATTTTCAGAAAACGCAAATAAAGGTGTTTGACATGACAATAACAGCGCCAAGCGAATCTTGGTCGGAAATAAGTAAAACCGGCCGAGGTGCAAGAAATCTATGGAAAAGTGGCCGGGGTGATGTAGCTTGGCAGCATAGAGGCCTGTGGAGCCTTTCGCCCGAGTTCAAATCTCGGCCCCGGCCCTCCGATAATCTAGTAATATTTTTCAATTCCTCCGAAGCCAAATTGCTTGTTTTTCTCAGTCATTTTAATGAAGTTCTCTAATCGTTTCTTGAACTCGTTTGGTCTGTTTCTAGCACCCTCAATGTAAGCTACGCGGATTCTTTTGTATGAAAACGAGAATTTCTGGAAGTTCTCCCATGCCTGTTTATTTGCTTTAACTGCTTCCAAAATATCCATTGGCATCACAAACTCTTCCTCCAGAAAATCTTTGATTGCTGCTTGCACTGAGGGTATAACTTTGCCTTCCGCGACAAGTTTTCTTAACCTTTGCTTGTTGGTTTCAGAATAGGTGCTTTTAGGATTTCTCGGTGAGAATCGTTGAGCATAACTATTTTCATCTATTCTTTTTGTTGTGCTGTCAATCCAGCCAAAACACAAGGCCTCCTCAACTGCATCATTGTAGACTATGCGCGGTTTGCCACTTGACTTTTTGGGGTAAACTAACCAAATTTCTTTTTCCTTATTGTAATGTTGCGCAAGCCAATTACGCCAACTTTGGCGGTCACTAAAATAAACTGTTTTGCCAATATCCATATTTTATTAACTCTTCAAATTTTTGAGGCATATACTGTGTTACTTTACAAATGACTTAACTTTAACTAATCAATAATCCCTTGGTTAAAGTTGTCTTTAGCGGCGATTTTTTGGAGGTTTACAATAGAGAGGGCCTTCTAAGAAACGGCTTAGAAGGTTTTGAATTTACAGTTGCGTATAAAACTTATTTAAAAAACAATTTAATTGAAGAGTGAATCAAATTTTCTAAGTTTTTATTTTCTCAAACTCAATTTACCTAAATTTAGCGTTCAATGGCGTTAAAATCCCTTAAAGAAGGAAGTAAACATAAATTCAGCTACTTCTCTCTTGTAGATGTCTCCCAATATTTGAGCATCCATAACGACGGACTCAACCGAGGAACGCAAGAAACACAAATCTTGCACCAGTGACCTGCGAGTTCTACCCAATTATGGTACAGGGAGACTCGGGCATAAATTCCCGCGCCGAGAGAGCTTCACCAAGCTTATAGCGACGCTTAGCTGTGAGGTGAAGTGTTAGGTTACGTCGGGAGACAAACCGCCCGTAAAATATTTTCTTCATCAAGTAAATTCTTAAATTCCCAAATCATTTATAGCTACTTTGAGAGAGCTGGAACTACGTGGATATTGAGAAAAAAATCGAACTCATCTGCAGACCGCCAACCGAAGAAATCGTAACCATAGAGGACCTCCGTGCCCTCCTTGAAGCCGAGGAGCAACCAATCGCCTACAACGGGTGGGAACCTTCAGGACTTGCACACCTTGGTACAGGCGTTATCTGCGCTTACAAAATGAAGGACTTCGCCGAAGCCGGCATTCACTTCAAAGCTTTTTTGGCTACGTGGCATGCATGGCTTAACAACAAGCTCGGCGGCGACCAGGAACTTATCCGCAAAGCCGCAGACCTTTTCCGCCACAGCTGGCTCGCACTCGGAGTACCAGGCGACAAAATTGAATTCATTTATAGCGATGAACTCTACAATGACATCGACTATTGGGCTAAAACCGTAAAAATCGCAAAAGAACTCACTATTAAACGAACAACACGCACCCTGGAAATCGCTGGGCGCAAGGAAGGAGAAGCTCACTATGTCAGCGACTATCTCTATACCCCCATGCAGGTAGCCGACATTTTTGAGATGAACGTTAAAATGTGCCAGCTTGGCATGGATCAAAGGAAAGCAAACATGGTTGCCCGCGAGATAGGTGAAAAAATCGGTTATTGGAAACCTGTTTGCATTCATCATCACTTATTGCAGGGACTAGCAAAGCCCAGTTTATGGCCGATTCCTGAAGGACAGGAAAAAGAAGCTGTTGCTTCAGCGAAGATGTCCAAGAGTAAACCTGACACTTGCATATTCATATACGACTCTCCCGAGGAAATCAAGCAGAAAATGTCAAAAGCGTTCTGTCCAGATAAAACAGTCAAATACAATCCAATAATGGATGTCTGCAAATACATTATTTTCCGAGAGAGAAACGCCTTAACCATTGAACGGCCTGCAAAATTCGGCGGAAACATCCAATTCGAAAGCTTCCAGCAGCTTGAAACCGATTATAGCGAGGGTAAACTACATCCAATGGACCTCAAAAATGGTGTAGCGACTGAACTTGGCAACATCCTTGAACCTGTACGCCGTTACTTCGCTAACAACAAAGAAGCCAAAAACTGCCTTGAAACGGTGCAGCAGGCCAAAATCACAAGGTAGCTGCTTTGTCCACACATTTGCAAGAACGCTTAGAGAAAATCCAAGAAATCATAGCTAAACTGGCAGCTGAGGTAGCTAGAGGTAAACCCGTTGTAGTGGAGGGCAAAAAAGATGCCCAGGCACTTGCTGAATTGGGCGTCATCGGAACAATTCTTACTTTGAAAACAGGTGGCAAATCATTTTTGCAAGCCATCGCGCAAATAGAGGCGCTTGATGTTGACGAAGTTGTTTTATTACTTGACTATGACAGGCGAGGTCAGGAAGGAACAAAGTGCTTACAGCAGAATCTGGAACGTTGCAAAGTGAAAGTGAATGTTAGAGTGTGGCGTGAGTTGTACGGATTAATTGGTCGGGATGTGCAGTGCATCGAAAGCCTTCCCACATATTTAGTGACGTCGCGACAGAAGTCTACTCGTTAACGACAAACTGCTAAAGTAAGCGCGCTTTTTCTGCTCAAAATTTTCAGGCTTTTGTTTTGTGACTTAATAGGCATCTTTAAAGCCTGCGTTTACTGTTTGTTTTTGAGGATAATGGAGAAAACAAAAAGGAAGCGCGCGGTTCAGATTGCTGCGGCTTCCTTTGTTATCATGCTCTTAGTGATAGTTGCTATAGGAGCCTACTATTCGCAGCAGAATTCTCCCATGATGCTCTACCCAGGAGAAATCCGTGATTATCAGGGAGTAAACCTTTCATCCATTGCTGATTTTAGAGAGAACTCCATTAAAGGACCACAGCACATTAACGAATCCACATATAGCTTAAAAATCACAGGGTTAGTGAATAGAACCATCGAATACACTTACAATGAGGTTTTAACTAAATTCCAAAGCTATCAAAAAGTTACCACATTGCATTGTGTAGAAGGTTGGTCAGTTACGATTCTCTGGGAAGGTTTTCTTGTAACGGATTTGTTAAATGATGCGGGAATAGACCCCAACACGGTAGGCGTCATCTTTTATGCATACGATGGCTACTCCACTGAGCTTCCGCTTGACTACTTAACCAGCCACCACATCATTATAGCTTACAAAATGAACGGGCTGGTACTGCCACCTGAGCGTGGTTTTCCCTTCCAATTGGTATCGGAGAGTCAGTATGGATACAAATGGATAAAGTGGATAACAAATATCGAGTTAACCGACAACCCGAACTATCTTGGCTTCTGGGAAAGCCGTGGGTACCCCAATGATGCTAGCCTCCGATAAAGTAGCTACTTAAAATATTTCTTTTTGACTTTCGGCAAAAGCAAGTACGTAAGCAACAGAAGGCTGTAGCTTATCTCAGCGAATCCAGGCAGTTTGGGAATACCCGGTATACTGGGTAAATCCAGAAGGGTCAATGAATCAGCGGTGATAACAAATATCGAAACCGCAATTGTGCCAACCCACCCAGCAGTTCTGCCTGCCCAGAAATAAGCGGCGAAAACTATCACTAATAAACCATAAACCAGAGTGTAGATATCATAAGCTACGGTTGTGGGAAGCGCCAAAAAATTTTCTGAAACTAATAGCAATCCTCCGAAAAAGGCATGGATGATGCCGATGAGTAGTTGCCCAGTCGTCAAGGCAACAATTCCTATGCTTCTGCCCCTAAAGGTCGGCGGCGTGGGTTTGCTCAAACTTTTCCCCATGCGGTTATCGTTTAGCGATTATTTAGTATTTGCTAATTAGACGTTTGCATTTTGGAATGGCAATAAATTTACTAACCTTCAATCCAAATAGTTACTTGAGGTTAAACTATGACTTGTTATTTTCGTCACCTAAATGGCGTATTTGCAAAGGCCGAGATAGAAGTCACTAAAGAAAATAAAAGGGAACTTAACATGATCATAAAAGGAATATTGGGTGATGGCGACTGCCCCCTGTCTGGCGCCAAATCAGAAAGCGCCTTACTGAGGATGAAGAAGGGTTTGTTTTGGAGTTAAAAACCGCTTGGCAAAAACACTTGACAGCTACTACGTAACTTGTCCATTTTAATTTTGTGAATAACTCAAAGAAGCGGCAGTTATTCTTGGGTTTATTTGATTTCTTATCCTTATTAATTAACTCTGCAAAATTAACTATCCGAGGATTGCTTAACAGTTTAAATAACCTCGTAGCTGATAGTTTGAGAGGTGATTTGTTGAGTCAGTGTCTTATGATTTACAGCGACGGCGGCGCGAGAGGCAACCCTGGACCAGCAGCTATTGGCTTCATAGCAACAAATGCAAATGGTGCCTTGGTTAAGGAAGACTCACGTTTTTTGGGTATTCGCACCAATAACCAAGCCGAATATGAAGCGCTTCTCCTAGCCCTACGATTTGCCGTTGACCAAAAAACACAGGAACTCATTTGTCACTTAGATAGCGAATTAGTAGTCAAGCAGCTTAACGGGCAATACGCTGTAAAAAATACAGAGTTGGCAAAGCTCAAAATGCAAGTCCGAAGCTTGTTGAGCTGCTTTAGCAAAGTTAGTTTCGTTAATGTTCGGCGAACGCACCCTAAGATTCAACGCGCGGATGAACTTGTTAATCTGGAGTTGGATGAGCAAGTGTGTAAGGGCTTGAAGAAAAAAAATAATGCCTCTCATAGTAGCGGCTGTGATAATGATTTTTTTGGTGCTTTTGTTCATGCAAGTATTCGAACAAGCAATATGCAGCGATCTATTGATTTCTATAGCATTTACTTCGGCTTAAAAATCCAGGGGCGTCACGTAATTGAGCAGACCAATGCCGAAATAGTTTTCTTGCAAGACCCAAAGGGCAAAGGTTGCACACTCGAATTAACCCAATACAGAAATCAAAAAGAGTTTCTACAAGCTAAATACGAGCAGCGCTTGTTCGACCATTTAGGCTTCGAGGTTGCTGATATCAATAAAACAATTTTAGCTATGACGAAAGCAGATGTTACCATAACCGATGAACCTCGAAAATTTAACGAAAACACTACAATTGCTTTCGTGGAAGACCCAGATGGAACCCTAATCGAGCTCATCGAACGCAGGTAGTGTTACCCTATGTTCTAACTTTGTTTAAAGTGCAAGCTTAAGTTGGGATTTTTAGTCATGCCCCATGCTCAGCTGTTATCATAAGCTTTTAATAATTGGAGGACTGATGTGTTAACGAATTTCAAAATTTAGATAGAATAATAGAAGGAATTAAAATGAGCAAATCCGAAAAACCCCACTTAAATATTATCATTATGGGGCACGTTGACAACGGCAAATCAACAACCACAGGACACTTACTATATCTAGCAGGCGTAATTGACCAGCGAACAATTGATGCTTACAAAGCAGAAGCCGAAAGCATGGGCAAAACAACATTCCACTTTGCATGGGTTCTAGACAACCTAAAGGAAGAACGAGAACGAGGTGTCACCATCGACCTCCGATTCCTCCAGTTCCCAACCAAGAAATATAACATGACCGTCATCGATGCCCCCGGACACAGAGACTTTATCAAAAACATGATTACCGGCGCAAGCCAAGCCGATGCAGCAGTCCTTTTCAGCTCAGCCAAGAAAGGCGAGTTCGAAGCAGGAATTGGTGCAGGCGGTCAAACTCGTGAACACGCATTCTTAGCTTTCACTTTAGGTATACGCCAGCTAATCGTTGCCATCAACAAGATGGACGATGCCTCTGTTAACTGGAGCAAAGATCGTTATGACGAAATGAAAAACGAAATCTCCAGAATGCTCCGAATGGTCGGATACAAGATTGAGAAAGTTCACTTTATCCCCGTCTCAGGCTGGACAGGCGATAACTTGCTCACCAAGAGCGAGAAAATGCCATGGTACACTGGTCCAACCCTGATGGAAGCATTCGACCTCCTTGAGCTCCCAGCGAAACCAACAAACAAACCCCTCCGCGTTCCAGTTCAAGATATCTACAGCATCACCGGTATCGGTACAGTTCCAGTAGGCAGAGTTGAAACAGGTATTCTCAAACCAGGTCAAAGCATAGTCTTTATGCCATCAAACAAAACTGCTGAAGTCAAATCAATTGAAATGCACCACACAACTATCCCACAAGCAGAACCAGGAGACAACATCGGTATGAACGTCCGAGGCATATCAAAGAACGATGTTCACCGCGGAGATGTCGCAGGTCCAGTTGACAACCCCCCAACAGTCGCCAAAGAATTCATTGGGCAAATTATCGTAATCTACCACCCAACAGCAATCGCAGCAGGCTATACACCAGTACTACACTACCACACAGGACAAATCGCATGCAGATTCATCGAACTCATAAAGAAAATTGACCCGAGAACTGGTCAAGTATCCGAAGAACACCCCAGCTACCTCAAAACAGGAGATGCAGCTTGGGTACGAATGGAACCACTACACCCAATCGCCGTCGAAACATTCAATGACTTCCCAGAACTCGGCAGATTCGCAATCCGAGACATGGGCACCACCGTCGCAGCAGGCGCAATTAAAGAAATTACCAAAAAGGGTCAATAAAACCCCTTTTCAATTTTATTTTTATTTTTAGTAAATTTAAATCTTAGATAATTCTCATATGTTATTGTTTTTGTGATTCGTTTGTTACGTTTTCGTGTATCAGTTTTTGATTTTTGTATGTATCCCATTGTATGGCAGTTGGATTACCTCTATAGCAAAGTTGACCTGCCCAAAAAGAAATTCCTAAGCAAGGATATTTCTCTAAATATGGTTTACTTGAAGCTGTGACTTTTGAAGTTCGGTGTACAGTAGCACAAAACTTCACTTACTTCACTACAAATTAGAGTTTTTATCTTCCATTTCCATATCTGCTTTATTTTTGTCGTGGCTAGTTTTTTTTAAAGTTCGTTTTATAGCCGATAGTAAAATAAGTCTCAAATTCTGGTTACCTAAGCATAGTGGAATCTATGTCTGGAACAGAAACGCTTGTGCCCTTTATTCAAAACAAGAGAAAGGGTGAAGAGCCCACAATCATAGTGGATAGCCGTGAAGCTAGCAGTGCTAAAAAAATTGTGGCGGGTCTAGTTGAGCGCGGTGTAACTGTAAAGACCGAGATGCTGGAAAAGGGTGACTATATCCTAAGTGACCAATGCGCCGTGGAACGTAAAACTGTTAATGATTTTGTTTATACGCTGACTCGGCGTTACCTTTTCGAACAGCTTTTCCGTCTAAAAGATGTCTACCCCAAATCTCTCATAGTTCTAGAGGGGTACCTACCAATTATCTATAAGTACAGTAGCATATCGCCCGCTTCTGTTTGGGGGGCCATGTTTAATCTCGCCAAAAACGGTATCGCAATCGTTAACACTGCTAGTCAAAAAGAAACTGTGGATTTTCTCTATACTGCAGCGCGACAGGAGCAAATTGTAGAAAAGCGGAGTGCAGTGGTTCATGCGTTTAAGAAATGTGATACCCTCTCGGATGCACAGGTGTATTTTGTTGCCAGTTTACCTAGCATTGGACGCGAGAAAGCCATTGCCATTTTAGAATCTTATCAGACACCACTCAACGCTTTGATTAACGTAGCTGATTGGGAGAGCTCTGTGCATGGGTTGGGACCTGTAATAACCAATCGTGTCAAAGAAGTGCTGAGCACACCCTACAAGGACAAAGTATGCAAAGACACTGAAACATAAAAATCGCAATATTTCTTTACTTTCCGCTTATTGCCTTGTATATTTCGTTGGCAATAAATTGAGCTCCCTCCTCTGTTGGATGAACGCCATCATATGGAAAGAAATCGGGATGACTGAGTAGCGCTGAGTAAACATCAATCGTGGGAAGTTGTGCTTTCTCGGCAACTTGTTTGACACCGGGGATTATTTGCTGCTCAAGAAATTCGGTGCTCAGTCCTGTGCCGTTATGCCAAATGGGGGGTGGTAGCACCAACCAAATTTTGGGTTCGCTTTCAAGGGTCTTAAGCCTTGTGATGAGGGTTAGATAGTCATCGACAAATAATTCGCTATAATTCTTGAGGCTGGGTAGGGCGTCGTTAGTGCCAAGCATAATTATGACAATAGTTGGCTCAAACTTAAGCGCTTCTTGGAAGACCCCTTCACTCATGTAGGGCGTTGGTGCGTGTAGAGAAACACTTGTTCCGCTATACCCAAAATTGCCCACAGTATAATTAGCTCCAAGAAGTATCCAGAGATCCTCTGGATAATTGGAGCCCTCAGTTAAACTGTCGCCGATGCATGCGACCTTAATGGGTGCAACTGAGTTTGGGGAGTTGTTAATAGTTTGAATGAGGAAGGCTCCTGTAATTACAATTAATACGAGAGCTGCTATTATGAGCAGCTTAACTTTATTTTTCATCTTTATTCTAAATATTGCTTTATCAAGTTAAAAGCGTTAATGTCGGAGTTCTATCTATGTTCGGTTGTAATTATAGCCGAATAGATTGTTTCCGCGATTATTCTTGCGCCATTAACCTTAGGATGGATTCCATCGATAAAGTAATCCTGATGCCCTAAAAGTGGCGAATTAACGTCAATAATGGGCAGGTTCATTTGTTGGGCTAGTTGTCGGATGCTGGGGATAATCTTTTGTGTCAACTCTTTATTGTTGAGGTTTCCGGAATTCATGTAAATAGGTGGTGGTTCAACCAACCAAACTTGGGGTTTGGTGTCGAGTTCTTGGAAAGCAACCACTAATTTTTTGTAGTCCGATATAAAAGCGTCAGCTGATTCGTTGAGTGTGGGGTTCGCATCGTTTGTTCCCAGCATTATGACCACGATGTTTGGCTGGAAATCCTTTGCCACTGTAAAGGCGGTTTCGTTGATGTATCCGCTGCCTGAGTCAGCGTCAACTGTGGCTCCTCCTATCCCAAAGTTACCTACTAAGTAGTTGTTGCCTAGCTTGTGTCCGAGCTCTATGGTGTATTCGGTGCCCCTTGTGATGCTATCTCCGACGCAGGCAACTCGGATGGGTACGGGATGTACGTCTTTTGTTGTTTCTACAAGCATATAGGCTTCTACGGCAGCTAAAACTACTAAAATAGCAACTGCAAATGCCAATAGCTTTACAGTGTTATTCATGCTGTCATGTAAGCAATTTTCTGCTTTTAAGTCTTAGGCAAACTCAAAAATTATTCGGATTGATTTGAACTCTACATAATTCCATTATTAAATACTCTATTTTTTACTATGAATTTCGATTTGCATGAATCAAGTTGGATTGATTGGTCAATAACTTAATATCTCGCATCCGTACTTTACGCGTTAAACGGAAAGGGGTAAGCACTTTTGGTTTACCTGTCTTTGGGTTGGAATTAACCAATTTTTGGAAGACTAACGTTTTAAGATAATCGGATGAAAAATAAAGTGAAAATAGAAGTACTCGGTGGAGCCCGAGAAGTAGGTGGCTCCTGCATCTCAGTTGAAACAGACTCGGCCAAGATTGCATTAGACTATGGCATAAAGCTTGATGGTGAAGCAAAGAAGTTACCTAAGGATTTTGATGCTGTTGTCATTAGCCATGCGCATCTGGATCATACTGGAAGTTTATTGAGTTTAAGCAAAAATAATCCCGTTATAATTGGGTCAGATATTAGCCGCGATGTTACGGTTGACCTTTTATATGACATGATAAAAATTCAAAATGAAAAAGGCGTTTTTGACTATCAGGACAGCCACGCTGAACGTATAGGGGCCTGTTGGTGGAGTCGCGATGCTGTTGCAATGCCCGGTTTGAATATTCAGCTTCAAGCTGCAGGTCACGTTGCTGGCGCAAAAATGACCACTCTTCAGTCTGAGGGAAAAACGATTGTTTATACGGGTGATTTCTGCCTTCATGATACAGAGATTCTACAGGGCTGCAAACTCGAAACGCTCCATAAGAAACCTGATGTTTTAATTTCAGAATCAACCTACGGCGGAAAAATTAGACGCCCCCGAGAAGAGTTAATCGACGAATTTATGGATCAGATGCGGTTAACCATGAAGCGTAGGGGAAACGTTTTGATTCCAACGTTCGCGTTTCACAGAAGCCAAGAGATGGCCAAAAGACTCGACACTGCTATCGAATCGGGTCTTTTGCCACGTTACAATGTTTATACAATATCTAACCTTGCACATCGGATAAACGGTTATTTTAACCAGAATAAACCATTGTTCACTAAGAAAATTAGGCAACAAAAACACCCCTTCAGTTATCGTCATGTTAAACATCTATATAGAACAAGCCAAATCGATGAACCTGCAGTTGTCATATGTACTTCAGGTTTTGGCCATGCTGGAGCAAGCCTTAACCTACTAGGAAAGTGGGCACCAAACAAAGACAATTCTATAATCTTAACCTCGGGTTATCTTCCTCCTGACAGCCCGCTGAAACTTGCAAAGGAAGACCACATCTTCAAAAACGACGATGAAGCATTCGATGTGGAGGCTGAAGTTAAGCAGTATGAGCTCTCTGGGCACGCTGATCAGACCGAGCTTATTGAATTTGTCAATAAACTTAGACCAAAGAAAACGGTCCTAGTTCACGGCGATTTGGAGCAGGCGGAACTCTTGACGGAAAAGATTTCGGGTTTGACTGATGTCTATATCCCTGAAAGAAACGAAATCTTAGACGTATAGTTATAACCAAGAATAACTATTTTTTTGAAGGGGGATTCAACCCCAACGCCTATTTTTCTACTGCCATTATAGCTACAATTATTTCTATATTCATCGTATTGATTTTTATTCATATTTGAAATTATTTTTGTCGGCAATTTCATTGAGAATATTTTTAAGAATTTGAGTTTTGAATATTGACGACAATAATGTGATAAAGAACATTTTGATTTTTTTAGATTCTTTTTTCGAATAAGGTCTGCGTTCACTATTATTATTAAAATTGTGTGTTTGGATATAATGGAAACAAACTTAAGGGTCAAACAACATTATTGATTTAACAATAACCAACCAGTTTTTGTGTTATTTAAAAAATTGTTGGGGGTGACTTAGGAATTAGAATATTTGATGCGATGATTTTAAAAAGAGAATTAAATAAAAAGTGCAAAATAGATGTGCAAATCCTTGAGACTCTACATGATGGTCTTGTCTTAAAGTTCATGGATAATAATATAGTAGATAGTGAATCTCTTGACGCTGTTGAAGATTTTATCAAAAAGAATAACCTCAATATGTTATTAGATGATGGTGTTTATTTAATTTCAGAGCAAATTCTCACACCTTATGAACCAACGTATTCAGAATAACTGCCTTCTCTATAATTAGATTTATTTAAAATCAAAGTGTTAATAAAATATTTTCAGCTGGATTAGAAATCAGAATCATGACCTTACAGTGCTACCGACCTCTTTCAAAATTTGATTCCACAGAGAAAGAGGTTTTAAACTTAGAATCTAATCATCAGACATTAAAAAAACATTGTTCTATGTCAAGTAGAAGAAGCACACTCTTGGTCAACACTTAGTGCGGTCAAGAGGAAAAAATCTTTTGCCTAGGGCTTTCAGGATTTTATTGCATCGGCGCGATATACCCCGCCAAATATTTCTACAGGCGTCATATTAAATTGTGCTAATTGAAGCTTTCTAATACGATTCTTTTCAGAATGGATGCGCCATGCTTCATTTTCAATTTTTTCTTGCCTAATCGCTCACGATACTCAATCGGAACTTCAATTGTCTCAAATCCTTGCTTATCAACCTGATGATTCAATTCAACTTCTATGTCAAAACCTTTCGATTTAATAACCCAATTCCTGAGTATATCTGCACGAATAACCCTCAATCCAGTTAATGGATCTTTCAAATCTATTCCGTTAAGAATATTGTGAGCAAAAGCCAATAATTTGTTTCCAAATGTAAACCGACCTTTGAAGGCATTTCCTGCTGTTTGTTTACTGAATCTGTTCCCGCAAACCATACCTATCTGGGGATTATTTTGAAGGATTTGTATCATTTCAGGCACATTTTCGGATGGATAAGTAAAGTCAGCGTCAGTGATAACTACATACTCGACATCTTTACCCATGCACTGCACTGCCTTTTTCAACGCATCGCCTTTGCCTTTGTCCTCTTGGAAAAAGATTTCTGCGCCATTTTCTTTGGCAATTTCAACTGTTCGGTCCTGGCTGTGACCATCGATTAATAGAATGCGATTCGCGTTGATGTTCTCTGAAAGCTCAGAGATTGTCGCACCTATTCCTTCTTCTTCGTTGAGTGCGGCAATAAATATGTTGACTGATTGTGTGGGTTGATATCTTTGGCCAAACATTTTTACTTCTCCAAATTTTTTAGGGGAAAAAAGAGAGCGGGGTTTATTTCCATAATTTTTTGCCTGTGAATAACCAAACAAGCACTAAGATTACTGCAATCACGAGTAGTATGTGTATTAGTGAACCTATGCCCGGCAAAGCAAAGAATCCAATAGCCCAAAGTATTACAATAATAATAGCAATCGTTAACCATGTATTCATAATAAACTCTCTAATCTTTAGATGGCCTTTTAAGGAGTTAAACGTATGTGACTGTGAAGCCACACCCACATTATGAAGGTTGAGCATTTCTTAATAATTCTAAGTGCTGGACAAGAAACTAAGAGTCGAAACTTTTAGAGAAGCTGGTAATATGATTTGATTTTATTCTAATTGCTTCCGCCTGCAAAACTGAAAAATCTTTTTATTTTAGCAACAGCCTATTTTTTATTAGGTTTTAGTTTTGAATCTTGGGACTCACATCTTTTTTGCTGGCGTTGTCACAGCTGTCTTAACTGGCAACCCTTACTTCACTTTGTTGGCGGGCATAGGTAGTTTTATCCCCGATCTGGACCGCGAATACCTATTCGTAAGTCCTAAAGCTTTTCGAGAAGAACAGTATCATCGGGCGCTTTTTCATAACCTTCTTTTCCTGTCGGGATTGTTTTTTGTGAACGTTTGGCTTGCAGTAGGCGCATTCCTCCATAGCTTTATAGATTCCTTCACCACGGAGAAAGACAGAGGTGTCGAGTGGCTTTTCCCCTTTTCCAGACTTGTGAAGAGGGGTCGCTACACCTTGACTGCAACATTAAGAGATGGTGCCTGCAAACCTGAACTAATAGATCAGAATCCGCCTGACCGAGTTTGCTTCATCAATGAAAAATCTCGAGAAACAACCAAGCTGTCTGATCCTGACTTGAAAGAGTCAAAAGCTGTCCCTTGGCGTCGGACCTACGGGCCAGCGGCGAACGGGCAACTATTTGATAGATGGCTTGCTTTGGCTTCTTTTTCACTGCTAATCCTTTATGCGTTGATTAATCCTGACTTTGCTATGGGTGGCAAAAACCTAATTCTCTCAACCAGCATCATTCCTCCGATGAGTCTCTTAACAGGTATAGTGCTGGTTTATCTCGGAGGCTGGCTTAAAAAGAAAAAGAAAACCAGAAAAGGGTACTTCGCGCTCTTCGCAGTTGGTGGTGTGTTCATGATTTTGTCGGCTGTGCTGTCACTGAACAATGTTTCGGGATATGTGTTTCCGTTAGGTCTTACTTTTGTTGCTGTTGCCTGCTTCCTTTTGTTTGTTGAAGCCTTTTTCGTTTGGCGGCTTAGTACCAGAGGCGGAAGAAAAGCATTAGTTTAAGAAAATCAGGAATTTCATTGAAACCCAAAAATTCGTGTTCATGCATTGGCACCCATGAAGAAACAAAACCTTCAGTTAACTCTTCTTTCTTTGTCTGTGTGTTAGTGAGGAGATCTGGTAGATGATTGATTAAAAAAAGAAATTGATATATTCGTGAAGGAAAGAACCTAATAGTCTAATAAGCTCGGTTTACTTTTAATATAGCCCAGTTACAGGAAGTGTTTTTTATGCCTATAACAATCGGTGCATTATTTAGAAAAATTGTCAAAGATTTGCAAACTCAAGACAGCAATCTCAATAGCTACCTGAATGATCCAAAAAGTGACCTCCACAATCAAAATTACGACGTCAATAACCCAACTAGCATAATTAACAATCAAAATAGTTGTATTAATGATGCGTCAAACACTGAAAAGAACAAGGAAGTGAGACGGAAAGCTCTAAGAGATCTCATCAAACTGTACTTATCTGACTATCTATCTGAAGAACAAGCCGAGAAACTAGTTGAAGAGAATATTCCCTGATTTATTTAGAATTATTGAACTTGTCCAATAAACTGGGAAACTAGTACATGGTAAAAAAGAAACAAATACGTAAAATTTTTTTATAAACTGTTTTGCCAAGGTTTCTTTGAGGTTGACCCCCAATAGTCTGCTATTTGGTGCAGGGGGTGGGATTTGAACCCACGAACCCCTGCGGGATAGGCTCCTGAAGCCTACGCCTTTGACCTGGCTTGGCGACCCCTGCATTGAATATTATTTTAGTATTGAATGGGCTTTACAAATAAATACGTACTGTCTTATTTGCAAATCAATTTTTGTGCGTTCAATGCTTTATAGAGCCCATAGCAATATTCATATGTAACTATAAAGTACATTGTTTCTAACACGGTGCATCATTTATGAGCTTGGATTGGAAAAAATGGACAAAAAACGATCTCCTTTTCGGAATTATCCTCCCTGTGATTGCAGTTTTTGTAATTATATTAATTTCAAAACTCCCAGCACTAATTGGTGGCGGCTTTGGAATAGTTACTGGGCTTACAATGGAAATACTAGAACTTGTAATTATAGTCGGTGTTCCATTGGCACTTGGTTTATTGTGGAATCAATGGGCTGGTGGATCCTCAGGCTTTCTAATGGGTACATTCTATGCATTATATTGGGCAAACAGTTTCCATGGATATCCTGATTCAGGGACGGTTCTTTTAGCATACATCGTCAGTCCAATGTTAATCGGCTATATGGCTGGCGCGTTAAATAAGCGGTCAGATAACTTCAAAAGACTGCTCCTTTCGGGTTTGGTTGCTTCAACAATTGGGGGATTAGTTTTGTTTGTTGTATTCCAAATGTCAACTGCAAACGTTGTAACGGGTGTCCTTGGATTTGCTTTAACAGTTTTGGCGCGCATGCTTGCTGCCGTTTTAACTGCGGTTGTTGTTAAAGTTTTCTTTTGGTATGGTATGAACACCCAGAAACATACCCATATTTCCTGATTTCTTTATTTTTGGGAACTTGTTTTCTATTTTTTTCATGACAAAACTTCCTAAATATATAATGAACGATGTTATTTAGTTCAAGAAAATGATGTAATGCCTTTTACCAGAATTTTCAATGTGAATGAACAAGAGCTTTTTCCTGCTCCTGCCCTCAAATCACTTTTTGTTCTGTTTTAGTTTCTCAATGAGATGTTGCGTTTCCTCATCTGAGGGATGGGTGATTGCGCCTGAGGGACAGATATCCTCGCATCCGTGGCAGAAGATTACACAAGCGTTTGGGTCTGTTACGACGGTTTTTCTTTTTCCATTTTCTTCCTCGTATCCGAACGCTTGATTATGGCAGAAGTCTACACATTTGCCGCAGGTAGTACATTTTGTGTAGTTAATTTTTGGTTCCCAAGGGATTAGTTCTCGTGGGATTCCTTGGTAGGTTTCTTCTTTTGGCATTGGTTTCAACTTCAAAAAATCATTTAACCATCAATATATTTTAATATTGTTATGAATTTCTTTTAAAACTATGACCCTACAAACTTCTACCCGACTCCGCTTCAAAGCCCAAGTATTCCACGCTCTATCCTCAGCTGACCGCTTAGAAATTCTCTCTTTTCTACGTGACGGCGAAAAATGTGTCTGTGAAATCGTTCCTCACCTGAACCTCATTCAACCCGTTGTATCTAGACATCTAAAAATCCTTCGGGACGTAGGCATAATCCGTTGTCGTAAAGATGGAACCAAACGCATGTACTCCATTGTGGATCCTGACATTCATCAAGTTATCGACGATTTAACTTTCGAACTTGTGAATACTCTGCAGAAAGAAGTTATCTCACAGATGAGCTGTATTGTAAAAGATTTAGAATAAATTTTTGGAATCAATTGCTTGCTTGAGTTGTGAAGAATCTAAACCTTTAGAGTTGACAAGTAATTTTTTGCCGTTTGGATAACTATATGTATAGTTACCGGGTTGGTATTAAATTTTTTTTCTGAGTTTACCCAAACTGTTGTACTAAATGATACATTTTTGTTTGCTTTTATAGCATATATGTCACAAAATTTATAGCAGACCCTGCTCTAATTGTAGTTACAGGTCTGGGAGCAAGCTTTAGACGCATGCACAAGGCACAGATGTGAGCCACTCTAAACAGCGAACGATTGGCCCGCGACTAAGTCTTTGCCTTTGTGGGCTGGTCATGTGCTGTTGAAGCATCTACTCCATGATGCAGCGATTCCAAGCGGCGAACGAATCTGTTGCAGCTAAGACGTGGTTTAGATGGGCTGCGTTCGACAATAAGGCTCAGACCAGATCTGCAATATTGAGTGGAAGAAAAAGAAATTTAGGTTTTCCCATTTTCCCCTCTTTTTTGATATCAAACTTAATCCTTCTGAATTCATAACGAGGGTCCCACGGTTTTGCATTTTAGTGTAAACGTTAATGGAGTTTCAAGCCAAAACTTTGACCTTGAAATGATCCTATAGGTATCATTATGGCAGCTTCTTTTAAGCTCCTAGAACGCAAGATTTCAACAACTGGCGTATTAGTGACTACCTACGTGCGGGACATAGAAATAAAAACAGGATCATTTTGATTGTGAAACGATTGTTAAGCAACCCAGCGAAAAAATAACCCCTGAAAAACGTTAAACAGAACCTTAACCTGTGACTGTAAGAATACAACTACAAAGCCTAAAATAATAAAACGTCAACAAGCAATTCATCGAATTTTATCGAAAAAAAGGTTGATGAACTGTGCAAAAAATTGTTCCTTGTTTATGGTTTGATAAAGAAGCTGAGGAAGCTATAAAATTCTATATATCAATTTTTAATTCCTCTCCTAAGAGCTCTAAAAACTCAGTGATAGTAAGCATTCAACGTTACCCGGAGGAACCATCGAACATTCCAGTTAAGGGGATGGAAGGAAAGATTCTGACAGCTATATTTGAGCTTAACGGACAGCGTTTTATGGCACTTGATGGAGGCCCAATATTCAAGTTCACAGAGGCGACATCTTTCTATGTAGAGTGCGCGGATCAAGAAGAGGTTGATTACTATTGGGAAAAGCTATCGGCGGTTCCAGAGTCTGAGGTATGCGGTTGGCTGAAAGATAAGTACGGCCTCTCATGGCAGATTATTCCTAAGCGAATGGGCGAACTACTAACTGACAAAGATAAAATTAAAGCAAAAAGAGTCATGGATGCAATGCTTAAGATGAAAAAGATTGTCATCAAAGACCTAGAAAAAGCATATGAAGGCTAGAGAAAATGAAAACTTCAAAGAAAGAATCGACTAAGCCGATGGACAAGACGACTGGCGAAAGTGCCGTGCTAGAGTGATTGCTGCCATGTCAGAACCGGTCCGCGCTATTGGCGAGAAGCTCCATGCGATCATCAAAGTCAACGCACCAGTTCTCCGCCGAAAACCTGGTATGGGCTGCCCGCGTTTGCCAAGGACGGCAAGGTCGTCTGCTTCTTCCAAAGCGCAGAGAAGTTCAAAACGAGGTACGTTACGTTCGGTTTTCAGCACGAGGCAAATCTTGACAACGGCAATGTGGACGGTCGCCTTTGCACTGAAGAAGTTGACTGCCGCCGAAGAGGCAAGGATCGTCGCCCTCTTGAAGAAAGCGGTGAGCTGAATTATGGGTGGGTTTTATGATTTCAGGTTTAAAGATTAAGTTAATGGTGATAGTTCATACGAAATTGACGCGATTTCGGGAGAGCAAATGGCAGTAACAAGAACGAACAACATGCTTTCAGCGAAATACCCCAATTATACTTTGTGAACGTTTATAGTTCCTTTTGGTTTTGCGGAAGAATACAGATACCTTCCGAAGGGAAGGTAACCAAGGCTATAATTAAAACAACAATTCCTAAAATAATGTTAAAGCTATTTGGTATCAATGGAAAAAATCCCCGCAAGATTGCGAATCCGAGAACCGCTATTAGTACTGGTAGCACGCAGGTTGCCAAACCTCCAATATAGCTACCGAATCCCACATTTCTTCATCATCCGACTTTTTTTATCAGCGATGATATTAAGCCGACTAATCCCCCAAGAACAACAAGCAATCCGCCTACTCCACCACCAATTAGGCCAACGATAATCAGCACAACCGCCCAAACAAGTATTTTCACACTTCTTGAACCAATAATAGCAATAACACCCATTATCAAGGTCACGATTCCTCCGTAAGAAAAACTCCAATGAAAGATGAAACTGCCAAAATCTGCAATTAATCCCAGCAATCCGAAAAGAATCATCAATATTCCGCCAATAAGTACTAGATAATAAGATAATATAGAAACAGAAGTTCCAGACATGTCATAGTTCTCTCCCAAAAACCTGTTTTTACCAGAAGCCGCCTTTAGAAGAAACAGTGGCAGTTGCATCAAGTGATCCGATGCCTATGGTTCCGAAAGTGAAATTGTAGTTTTCGCTTTGAAGTAAAATCCAGCCGCTGTTGTAACTTTGTTGCTCACCTTGTGCTGCCGAATGTTCCCAGATGATTTCATCACCGTTTAAGATTTGGGCTCGCCACAGAGCAGCACCCGTCTCTACAGTTACTTGAATCTGAGCCTTGTCGTCTAGGAATGGTTGATCAAAGGCTATTTTTTTCTCGTCTGCGCCCACCGTAAACGAGACTTGTATATCAGCAGTTGTTCTGGGATAAGTTACTCCAGCATATACAGCGAAGCCTGCGACTAATAATATTACTATTGCAACTATAGATAGTATTGCCCTTGCTTTTCCCACTCACAAATCTCCATTTAATTAGTATGCTTCTATCTTCCACAAGCACTTCTTGTTACACTATCAAATGAGTTAGCCAGATATAACCGATTGTTACTGTGGTATACCAATCACATATCCTAATGAATCAAGAATTGAATTCATTAATTTGGTGTTTATATGCCTGTTCCTAAACCGAAAACAGATGAGTCTGAGAGAGATTATATTTCAAGATGCGAAAAGTTCATGCACGAAGAGAATAATAGCAAGTCTGATGGTGAAAAACGGTCAAACGAGCAAATTTCAGCGATTTGTTATTCAACTTGGCGTAAAAACAAAGACTAAATTCAAAGAATCCTTAAATTTTTTACCGATTTCTGGTGAAAAAGTTGAAGAAAATATTAATTCTCTTAGAAAAAGGTGTTGAGGATTCAGAATTTATCTATCCTTATTACCGTTTTCAAGAGGAGGGCTTCAAAATGGACATTGTTGCGCCGCTTTCAAAAAAAGAATATGTTGGTAAACGTGGTGTCTCTTTCACATCAGAGTTTTCACCAAGTGACATTGATTTGGATGATTACGATGCAATAATTATTCCTGGAGGTCAAGCGCCCGACCGTATGAGGATTTATTCAGATATAGTCAAACTGGTAGAGGAAGCAAATCGTAAAGGCAAAGTTATTGCTGCAGTTTGTCATGGTCCTCAAATGCTCATTGAAGCGGATATTGTTCGAGGAAAGACAGTCACAAGCTGGCCTTCAGTTAGAACAGATCTTAAAAATGCGGGCGCCACGGTTGTAGATGAACCTGCCGTCGTGGACGGAAATATTGTGACTTCGCGTTCTCCTCATGACTTGCCCGATTTTTGCAAAGCAACCATAAAGCTCCTATCTACAAAACGTTAGGACCAATTCTTTTTTTTAGGACAGTTAAGACTATTGTCATTATTGATATTTTGTTAATTACAATAAGTTAGTGATCTTTTATGGTAAATAAAACTAAAATGATTGTTGAGCCTGGAAACAGGAGATTTATCGTCAGAGAACTTGATGCTCCAAGAGAACTTGTTTTCAAAGCATTTACTGATCCAAAGCTCTATTCACAGTGGCTTGGACCAAGAAGGCCTTACAACAGAATTTGAAAAGCTCGAATCAAAAAATGGTGGAAGCTATCGATTTATAAATGAAGACGAAAAAGGAAACAAATTCGCTTTCCATGGTTTCTACCATGAAGTTCTTGCACCAGAGCGTGTTATTGGTACTTTTGAATATGAAGGCTTATCAGAAAAAGGGCATGTAAGTTTAGAAATTACGAAATTTGAAGAGTTACCCGGTGGGCGGCCCAAATTGGCTGCTCAAGATGTTTTTTTGTCTGTTGCCGACAGGGATGGAATGGTGCAAAGTGGCACGGAGGAAGGCGTCACTGATTCTTATGATAGACTTGAAGAACTCGTTGCGGCAATGCAGCAAAAACCGTTAGCAGAGAATAACAATTGGAATGTGATTTATTAATCTCAAAATTGAAAAGCTAGTTTGTCAATCAAGGTACGCTTATATATTTGCGCTTGTTACTGTAGTTGAGGATTTTGCTTGGTTTTTGAGTTATCAGTCCCAAATGTGCTTTTTACAATAATAAGTTTGATAATTCTCTGGATTGTCATCTCTATACCTGTTTGGTTGGCAGGTAAAGCCATAACAGGTGGAAAAGCAACTTTCGGCGATGCTCTACTAGCTACTTTGGCGGGACCAATAATATTTTTTATTGTAACTTTTGTAGTGGACTTTTTCTTGAGTGCAGTCATTGGAACCAGTGCATTTGTATTTGGCTATATACTTGCGCTTGTAGCTTGGATTTGGGTTTACAAAGCTAGTTTCCAAACAGGTTGGATTCGTGCCATAATGATTGCAGTCCTGGCATGGGTTATCTTTATCGTACTAAGCTTTATTGTCGGAGCACTGTTTGGAGTGAGTTATCCCTCCATATTCTTTCCCTAAATTTTTTCTATAATTTTTATGAAAATGTTTCTTATTGTTTTTTGTAAAAGAAGCCGCTATTTAATCGTCAAAATAAATATACCTCTTTAAGGAAGAGATAAACAAGGGATCTCAACCATGGAGCTTAGCCAATCGACTCATTCGAAGAGTGTATAATGGGTTGTACCTTGAAGAATAACAAGTTGTGAATGTGGAAGTCCAGCTATATCACCAGCTACCTCCACCAAACAGACGAAGTATGTACAGGATGCTCTTGTTTGAATCGTCAATAATGAGCAAAACTGTTGCCTTAATCGCCTTGACAACTCCGGGATGCAGATATATGTTATCTTTGTCCATTTTCTGTATTTTAGGAAGTAGTATAGCTCAGTCCTTTCAGTTTGGCGCTATTTTATAATAAGACGATCCAGCGAGGTTTTCTGCTTCGTTGAGTTTGGTCTTAACCGCTGACATCTCTGTCTTCAGTTTCTCTACTTGGCAGAATCTTTTTCACTCGTGGTGAAACCATTAAGCCATAAATGGGCTTATTCTGATGAAAAGGCTGTTCTTAAGCTCTGTTAAGGTTTAAAATTAATTGTTAACTATCATGAGCCTCTGGATTTGACGACGAGAAAAACAACCAGTCAGTATACCCCTTCTAATTTAATGCCTGAGGAAATAGACAAAGAAGCTTAAACAGGAGAGATCGAGAAACGAATTTGTCGAACTGAATTTTAAAGCTATGTTTTTCGCCAAACAAGAATTAGAAAACTAGATCTTATTTATAGGTCCATTTACTGTTTAGCAACTGGGGGGGAAACGTAAAACGAATTTAGTCCCTTTGCCCTTTTGGCTCTCAAAATTTATTGTTCCGCCCAATGCTTCAGTAGCTCGTTTAACAACAGCCAACCCAAAGCCTTGACCTTTAGATTTTGTAGTGAACAAAGGCGTAAACAACTTAGGCTTAACTTCATCAGGAATTCCAACGCCTGTATCCTCAACAACTAAAACCACCTCATCTATCTCTCTAAAAACCCTAATCGACAAATCGCCGCCATTTGGCATCGCTTGAATTGCGTTAGTCACCAAGTTACCCAAGATACGCTTTAATAAGTCAGGATCAGTCATAATTTTTTTTGCATCTTTATCTACAATACATGCTGATTTGATGTTTGTCGGAAACGTGTACTTGAGTAGTAGGTTCTCGATTACTTTTTCTAAATCGGTTTCTCTGACATCAGGTTTAAGCGGTCTAGCATAATCCTGTAAATCAGCGACGATCTTGTTAATGTACTCAACATTCTGCTCTATTTCTTGCAAACTCTCAAGGGCATTCTTTTTCTTCTCTCCCTCAAGGCAAGAAGATAGCTCAGATTTCAGCAAGTATACATCGCTGGTTATAGCTTGTAGAGGATTGCGAATATCATGCCCAACCATGCCAGCTGTCTCGCCAACAGCCGCCAACCGCCGAGCCTGATCCAACTCACTTACATCATTAAACGCCAAAACAGCACCATCAACTTTGCCCTTTTCATCAAGATAAGGCCTAACACGCATTTCATACACATGCCCCTCCCTATATCTAACAGCACGCGCAATCCTTTCTTTTGCTGCAATAACATCTGAAATTATTTTCTCTAAATCCTCAAAAAGTAAGCCCAAGCTTACACTAGCTATTGGAAGCCCAATCTGCTGAGGCAAGAGCTTTAGAATTCTTACAGCCGCAGGATTAAAAAGCCTAATATTCAAATCACAATTAACCAAAACAACCGCTGAATCAACATTCTCATTAATGTTAGTTAAGTCGGCATTAAGACGAGAGATTGTTTGATTTCGGTCTTTAAGTTCATCATTGAGCGTTGTCAACTCCTCATTACTTGACTGGAGTTCTTCTTTAGCCGTTTCAAGCTCTTCATTAGTACTCTGCAATTCTTCACTGGTTGATTGAACTTCTTCCATTGATGCTTTTAGTTCTTCATTAGTTGCTTCCTGCGCCTCAATAATTGACTGAAAAGCTATTTTGGCTGAGTCTGCTTCATCTCTGAGTTCAATAATTTGGCGGTCTTTAGCACTTTCTCGACCATCAGGAGTCGATGTAAGCTCAATTACCTGCCTCAAATGAGCAGCTGCTGAACTTACATCCTCAAAAAGAACCAAAAAGAAAGGCTCTTCAAACTGGACTATGTTAATTGGAGTGACTCGAATATTGGCTGTTAATGGATGGGATTGATATTCAAAGCTGATTGCTTCTTCTCTAGTTGCTTTGTTATCTTTTTTGGCCTTATAAATTAAAGTTTGAACCGTTGCCCTGACTTCTCTATGAAGAACCTTAGCCAAGTTAAGAGATGTTTCTCCTGATTCAAGTTTTATGTAGGGTGCAACATTTCCGCGGGTAATGATTACATCCAAGTTATTGTTAACCAGAAGGGAAGCAGGAACGTATTCAGTTAAAAGTAATTTGTCAATTTGTTCACGGATAAGCGAAACAGACTCTTTTCGCTCAGGCAAAGTATTCACTCTTTTTTGTTGATTATCATAAGTTTCAAAGCCAAATATTACCTGAGGATGCCCCTTCTTTTTAACGTAAACTATTCCCCTTGCCGTTGTGGTTCAAATAATGTCGTTAGTTTGCCTATGCTTTCAGATTCGCCCAAAACAAGGAAACCATTGGGTTTTAAGGCATAATGCAATATGGGAATTACTCTTTCTTGAAGCTCGGAATCAAAATAGATGAGGATGTTTCGGCAACTAACAAATCTAAGTTCGAGAAGGGGGGATCAGCGGTTACATCTTGCTTTGAGAATACGCAAAGTTCACGAATTCCTTTTGATATTCGATAGCCACCATTGAAGTTGTTGAAGTATTTTCTAAGGCGTGCTTCTGAGACCGATGTCTCGATGGTCTTTGGGTATATTCCTTGGCGCGCTTTGTCGATATTTTTTTGGTTGACGTCTGTACCAAAAACTTGGATTGGGATACTAGTCAACGCTTTCTCCTCCAAGAATTCCAGTAAAGCTATTGTGAACGAATATGCTTCTTCGCCTGATGAGCACCCTATTATCCAAACTCGGATAGATTGTTGGGCTGTTTTGCCTTTGATAAGTTCTTGAAAGACTTTTTCTTTTAGAAGAGTGAAGGTGTTTGGTTCTCTAAAGAAGTTTGTGACTCCCACAAGCAGGTCGTCGAAGAGTTTCTGAAGCTCCTCAGGATGCGTACGAACATAATCAGAATATTCCTTGATGTTTTCCATGTGGTTTAGTACCATACGTCGTTTGATACGACGATTCAGAAAGGCTTCTTTGTAGTGAGAGAAGTCAACTTTGAAATTAGACTTCAACAAAGAAAATAGCGCCCCCGAAACTGGTTGATTTTTGTTTTCGGCAGCTTCGATTTCGGCTCGAATTAACTGGGATTGCTGGCTATTTTTGAAAGTTCCTGAGCTATTTGGCTTGGTGAAAGCACTAAATCCGTTGCCTCAGCTGATATGGCGCTTTGAGGCATTCCGGTGATTGGGCGGTTTTTGGGTCTTGGGCGATAGTTATTCCGCCCTCGTTTTTGATTTCTTTCAGCCCCTCGGTTCCATCAGTACCGGTTCCCGAAAGCACTATACCTACAGCTTGAGTTTTTCGTTGACGGGCTATAGAGTCAAAAAAGGCATCTATGGGTCTTAGTGATGCTCCTTTTGGAATTAGCTTGAGGTATTCTCCATCAAGAGTCATTATTTTTCCTGATGGGATAACGTAAACGGTATTGGGTTTTACCTGCATTTCATTTGTAACTGCGAGCACAGGCATTTTGGTTGCTCGGGCAAGAATGTTTGGGAGCATGCTTTCTTGTCCTGTAGCTAAGTGCTGTATGAAAACAAAAACTAAGCCCGTATCTAAATCAAGATGTTGGAGTATTAATGTGATGGCTTCTAAGCCGCCTGCTGAAGCGCCAATTCCAACAATTGGAAAACTTTCTCTATTTTGAGTTGGACTATTTTTCTCAGATTGCTTGACCGCTTCTATCTTTCCTTCGGAAATTTTTTTCCCATCCATTACAGAATTGAAAGGGGCACTCAAGATTACCTCAACGATCCATTGGCTTAATATTGTTGCTACAAGAGGATTGCATAAAGGTTATGCATACTCTAAGGTAGAGGTGTTACTAACGGTATTTCTTTTCTTCTTCGACCAAACTTCAAACTCAAAGATAGTCAGTGTCCATTATTATCCACGCTTTCCTGCCACCGAATTCTTTTTCCAATCTTTTATTCACCCTCTTAAATCTTCGACTTATTTGATGCCTTGAAATTTTAAAACGTTCAAGTTTAAGGGCTAAATATTGATGTAGCAAACCTGAGGAAGGATGGGGCTATTTTTTAGGCGTTTGAGGCTACATTGTTTCTTTAAAGTACGTCTGGGTAGCTAAAGGTTTAAAGGCAACGTTTAGGATTTATCCGTCAAAGGTGTAATGTATTGCCAACTCACGGTTCACTCTCAAAAGCTGGAAAAGTTAGGTCTCAAACACCTAAAATTCAAGCTCAAGAAAGGACTGCTCCAAGCCCAAAAAACAGAACCAGACGCAACTATGAGAAGCGTGTGATTCTGCAGCGCAAAGCAGGCCAAAACTGGATGTAACCTCTTTTCTTTTATTTTCAGTTTTTGTATATGTAACGGTTTATTTATTTGTAAATAGAACTTGATTTTGGTATAGCCGTCTTGACTAATCAAATTGCGCTCCGAGAAATCATAACTACTCTACTTTCTGCGTCCTCACCTACAAGTGATGATGTTAATCGCCTAAAGATCAAGGTCGCAGCCAAATATCGACTTGAAGCAGTGCCTTCTAACGCTGATTTGATTAAGGCTTTGTCAGCATCAGAAGCCAAGAAGCTACTCCCAATCATTAGGCGAAAAAACACTCGAGCCATCAGTGGAGTAACCGTTATCGCCACCATGACCAAACCCTATCCCTGCCCTCAGCCTGAACCATGCGCTTACTGTCCCGGTGGACCGACAATTGGTTCGCCCCAAAGTTACACAGGATATGAACCAGCAGCGCTGCGTGGTAGCCAAAATTCTTTTGATCCCTACATGCAAGTACAGAATCGCAAACATCAACTTACGGCGATTGGGCACAAAGTCGACAAAATTGAACTCATTATTATGGGCGGAACCTTCCCTGCGACACCCTTAGATTATCAAACATGGTTTATTCAGCGTTGCCTTGATGCTATCACCGGCAAAAACTCAGATAGTTTGGAGGAAGCCAAAGCAAACGCAGAGGTCAGTAAAATCCGTATTGTCGGCATTACAGTTGAAACTCGCCCTGACTGGGCAAAGCAACTTCACATTGATGCTATGCTTGAAATGGGCGTAACTCGCATTGAACTTGGTGTTCAAAACCCAGATGACCAAATCTACAACTTAGTAGGCAGAACCCACTCCGTCGCAGACGTGATTGAGGCAACTCAAATCGCTAAAGATTCAGGATTAAAGATTGTTTACCACATGATGCCTGGAATGCCAGGTTCCAATAAACCAAAAGATGAATTGGCATTTCATCGAATTTTTACTGATTCTATGTTTAAGCCAGACATGATTAAAATCTATCCATGTCTAGCCATCGCAGGCACCAAAGCTTATGAATGGTACCATCAGGGCACCTACACGCCTTATACAACCGAGGAAGCTACTTCTTTGATTGCAGAAATCAAAAAAACAATCCCCCCGTGGGTGAGGGTGATGCGTGTGCAACGTGATATCCCTGCAAGATTGATTTTAGCTGGGGTAAAACGAAGTGATGTGCGGGAGCTTGCGCAGAAACGACTAAAAGAGCAAGGTGGGCAGTGCCAGTGTATCCGTTGTCGTGAAGTGGGGCACCGCTTAGCAGTTGATCATGTGAGGCCTGATATTGAAAAAGTTAAAATCTTAACTCAACGGTATAGCGCTTCAGGGGGCACCGAAGTTTTCATTTCGGCTGAAGACCCCGAAAATAATGTGCTTTTAGGTTATGTGCGTATGCGTATACCCTCCGAGAAGGCACATAGACCTGAAATTACCGAAGTCTCATGTGCTATCGTGAGGGAATTGCATGTTTATGGTCCTCTTGTTCCTGTTGGCAAACATTCAGCCAGCGCATGGCAGCATCGGGGTTTTGGCAAGGAACTTTTGGCTGAGGCTGAGCGGATTGCACGAGTGGATTTTGGATTGGAAAAGCTTTTAGTTATTAGTGCGTTAGGAACAAGACGATACTACATGCGTTTGGGTTACAGGCGTGATGGAGTTTACGTTTCAAAGAGGCTTAATTGAATATGAGTGATCTTGAAGCTTCAGGTTACCGAGGCAAGGCACTAGAGATGTTAAAGATGGCAGATTGTAGTGTCGGCGACATTTTAAAAGTCAATAGTAAAGGTAAAACCTTGGAGGGTATCCTTATCCCCCGCTTCGGGGAAGGCTCAGCTATAATAATCAAAATGAAGAGCGGTTACAACATCGGTATAGAAGCCACATCCGAAGTTAAGGTTGAGAAAATTGGTATTGGACCAAAACCCACTTTTGTCGCGCCTCCATTGCCAAAGCAGAACCCTAACCTGCCACATGTAGTTATAATGAGTACCGGTGGAACCATAGCCAGCCGCGTGGATTACCGCACGGGAGCCGTCCGTTCCGCCATGTCTGCAAGTGACCTCTACGGTGTAGTGCCTGAGCTAGCCGATGTCGCACGTGTGGACACAGAAATTGTTTTCAGCATCTACAGCGAAAACCTCCGTCCGCAAGACTGGACAGAACTCGCAAAAAAAGTGTCACAGCGCATAGACGAGGGCGTGGACGGTGTTGTGATTGCACATGGTACCGACACAATGGCATATACTTCAGCGGCATTGAGTTTTGCAATTCAGAACTTACCTGTTCCTGTTATCCTGGTTGGTGCTCAACGCTCTTCTGATCGCCCAAGTAGCGACGCAGCAACCAACCTCATAGCCGCAGTAAAAGCTGCAGGCCAAGCACCGTTTGCCGAAGTCGGCTTAGCCATGCACCAGACGGTTTCTGACACCGCAATCGTAGTACATCGTGGAGTCAAGGTGCGCAAATGTCATACTAGCCGCAGAGACACCTTCAAATCCATCAACGGTTTCCCCATAGCAAAAGTCCAAAACCTCCAAGTAACCATGATAAACGGTAACTACCAGAAAAGAGACCCGAACCGCAAACTAACCCTAAAACCAAAATTCAGCGACAAAGTAGCATTAGTTAAATTCCATCCGGGACTTGATCCAGCAGTCATCGACTTCTACGTTAAACGAGGCATGAAAGGTATCCTTTTGGAAGGTTCGGGGTTGGGGCATGTGAACAAATACTGCTTTGACGCCATCAAACGCGCCTCAGCAGAAGGTTTGGTGATTGCTTTGGCTTCTCAGTGCATTTGGGGTAGGGTGAATATGAACGTCTATGACACAGGTCGAGATCTGCAATCGTTTGGCGTGGTGCCACTTGAGAACATGTTTCCTGAAACAGCGTTAGTAAAACTTATGTGGTCATTGGGACAAACCGAAGACCCTCAAGAAGCAATCAAATTACTGAAAACCAATATCGCAGGAGAATACTCATCTCGCACGCTACCCCAAGAGGGGTCGCTTACGTTTGAAGGAGACCGATAAATGACCATTGATTATGCCAAAGTTGGCTTAAAAGTCGGTTTAGAGATACATCAGCAACTTGCAGTTAACAGCAAACTATTCTGTAGTTGTCCCCCTATTTTGTTCAAGGAAGAACCCGAAATAACTTTTCTGCGCCGCCTAAGACCCACCCAGAGCGAACTTGGGCAAGTGGACCCTGCCGCTTACTTTGAGTTCCAGAAAGGCGTTAGAATCCTCTACGAAGCCAATAGTCAAAGCAGCTGTCTTGTTGAGATGGACGAGGAACCGCCGCATCCAATTGATTTTGAAGCGGTGAAAGTTGTTTTAACGGCTTCTTTGATGATGAATATGCAGCCTGTTGACGAAGTACATGTAATGCGTAAAACCGTTATAGATGGTTCCAATACAACGGGGTTTCAACGTACTGCTATTATTGCTCTTGATGGCTGGATAAAAGTTGGCGATAAAACCATCCCTATGCAAGCCGCTAGTCTTGAAGAGGACGCTGCTCGCAAAACTGGAACGCAGGATGAAGGGAAAACTATTCGCTACCGCATTGACCGTCTCGGGATCCCTCTAATTGAAGTCGCTACAGCACCTGTGATTTACTCTCCACAGGAAGCCCAAGAAGTCGCGTTTGCTATAGGTAGAATATTGCGTGACACAGGTAAGGTTATGCGGGGATTGGGAACTATTCGTCAGGACCTAAACGTTTCTTTGCCAAATGGTGCCCTTATCGAAATCAAAGGTGTGCAGGAGCTTGAGCTTATTTCTACGGTGGTTGATTATGAGGTTCAACGGCAGCTAGGCTTAATCGCCATCATAGGGGAACTCGCCAAGCGCGGTATCACCGCAGAATCGCTTAAGGCGGACTTTGTAGACGTAACTGCTATTTTTAAGGAAACTAAGAGTAAGGTTATCCGCAAGGCAGTAGATAAAAAACAAAAGGTTCTTGCTGTAAAGCTCCCGGGGTTTGCAGGTTTAACCGGAAAAGAGTTGATGCCTAACTTCAGATTTGGGAGCGAACTCTCAGATCGCGCTAAATTCTGGGGTAGAGTTGGCGGCATTTTTCATACTGACGAAAACCTCGCGAACTACGGCATTACCTCCGAAGAGATAGCTGCACTTCGAAAGGCAGCCTTTGCAGGAGAGCGTGACGCTGTGATTTTCGTGGCTGACACCGTAGAAAATACTAGTGGCGCTCTCAAAGCTGTCGTGGACCGGGCGCAGGAAGCCTGCTTGGGAATACCTCAGGAGACGCGTACCGCTAAGGATGATGGTACGACCCGGTATATGCGTCCGCGCCCTGGTGCCGCTCGCATGTATCCTGAAACTGATATACCGCCACAAGAGATAACTACTGAGCTTGTTGAAGCCATTAAGGATAATTTGCCTGACCCCGCCGACAAAAAACTTGCGCGGCTAGTCGAGCAATATGGGTTAAACGAGAAACTTGCCAAGCAGCTTGTCGACTCTGAATACATAGGGATCTTTGAGGAAACTGCTCGAACTAGCAGGGTTGCAACATCTTCAGTGGCTGCGTTTCTAACAGAAACCTTGAAGGCACTTAAACGCGATGGTGTTCTAGTGGAAAATGTTTCCGACGACCAAATTCGTGGCATCTTTGCAGCAGTAGACTCCGGTGAACTTGCTAAAGAAGCTCTCTCAGATGTGTTTAGCTGGATTGCTAAAAATGAAGGTAAAACCGTAGTCGAAGCAACTGCTGCTTTGGGATTGAAAATGTTCACTGAAGAAGATTTAGTGCCGGTGATTGATCGTATAATCTTGGCCAACCAAATTCAAATTGCAAACCTTGGAAAGAATGTTTTTGGTATGCTGATGGGTGCCGCTATGAAAGAAGTTCGAGGCAAAGCTAACCCCGAACTCGTTGGGAAGTTGCTTCGGGAGAGGCTCAAATGATATCTTTTTGTTTTAGCCGCAAATCCTAAAAGTAATCTAGACGTATAACTTTAATCGAGGTCGTCTATTTGAAGTATATTGAAGCTCGTGTAAAAACTGCTTTTGGCGAAGTCGTTATACAAGCTGATACTCCAAGGGAAATTCTCGATGTGCTTGCTGACATGCCTGAAGACTTCGTTGAGAAACTCTCCGACTTCGTTGCGAACCGCTTAACACCCTCAGGTGCCCAGCTTAAGGGCATAGTTGAAGCAACAACTGAAGGTCCCGTTATAGTTACTCGAGAAAATCTTACGCATTACGAATCTGTTGGACTCATTTTGTATGCTTCAGATGATAGGAAGAACACGGCGGCGCAGGTGCAAAAGCTCCTTGAGTCAAGCGGTTTAAAAGTTATGGTTCCAGCGCGGGTTAACGAGATGACAAAGCGTGGTCAAGTTTTTAAGCCTGATCCCAGCAAACCTGACTTTAAATTGACACTGCAGGGAGAAAAATGGGTTGAGCAAGAGGTTCTTACTAAACTGCACGGAAAAATGAGTTAGCGTAGCCAGTTTGGAAAACTATATTACTTTCATATTATTGATTTTTCTTTAAGGAGAAAAAATATGACACTTCCTATTCTGATGGCAATGGTCTACTCCATACTTAGTAGTCTGGGGCTCGGAGGATTGGACTTAACATTTCTAATTATCCTTGTAATCATAGGTTTAGTGATAATTGTCCTCATCAAGCTCTTCATAGTGCTTATACCAGCGATTCTTGTTGCAATAGTTGTTTATTTTTTAACAGGTGGAGATTTGTTTTGGACTGGTATAGCATTCCTTGTGGTTGCTGCCCTATCGATACTTTCAAAACTTTAGAACCACCATTTTTTATTTTAAAGGACCTCAGAAAAAATTTAGTTGCGTATTTTTTCAAATTAAGCATTTTATGCTTATGAAGCACTCTTTTGTTTATACCGTTTTGGAATGTTTTTCATAAGCCTTTTATATTTGGTAAGAGGATCATGGGTAATACAAGGAATGGACAAGGTCATCGACATGATGATGGAACCAAGTAAAAAACCATTAAACGTGCTCATTAAACAATTGCATGGTAACATTGAAGTTGTTCTCAAAAACGGCTATGAATACAAAGGTAAAATGATTAAGTGCGACGGGCACATGAACCTTCTCTTGGAAGGCGCCACTGAATTCAAAGAAGACCAGCTCATGACTAACTATGGTAACGTGTTGCTCCGCGGAAACAACATCCTTTACATAGTTTTAAACGCGAATATACACTAAACGGGTAGCTTTTTAGCTTCCCCTGTTACATATTCATATGCTTCTTTCACAGTTAGATCTATGCTAAATTTGCGGCTGAAATAAGTAAGTACATTTTTTAGATCGCGTTCCATTAGTTCCTTAGCGTTGGCATGGTCGGTCTTAACCGCCTGTGGCCAGTCGATAATCAGTATGTGTCCTTCAGGCTCGAGTATGATGTTGTATTCGCTAAGGTCAGCATGAATAATGTGCGCTTTTGTGTATGTTTTTTTGACGTTTCTCAATATTTCCCTAAGAACAGTTTGGGGGTTCCCGATATCTTTGTACTTGATCAGCTGGGCGCCTTCAATCATACCCATTGCTATTACATGGCGGTTTTGGCTGATGGGCTCTGGCACGGAAACTCCACATTCATAAACTATCTTCATGGCTTGGAATTCTTTCTCTGCCGCAAGATGTGACTGAAAAAGCCAGGTGGAATGTTCACGGATGTAACCACGCTTACGGCGGGTTTGTCGAAAACTGATTCTGCCTAACCGGTGGAATTTGACGGCAATACGTTTCTCATCTTGGCTTAATGCATCGTACACGTCCGCCTCTTTGCCTACACCGAGGATATGTCCAAATGAAGAGATGATGTTAGCTTTAACTAGTGTATTTATGGCGAGGCAATCGTATCCTGCATAGTTAAGAGTATGGCCAACATAGGCGCCTTTGCTTTGGTATATTATGCCGAGTTTGTGTAGTTTGCTTAAGGTGAAGGTGATGCGGTCGAGGGGCACTTTGGCGTATTTGAGGATTTGCTCAGTTGGAACGAATTCCCGTTTTGCCATGGCAGCTTCAATGATATGGAGTACTCTGAGGTCTTCGCTTTCTAGCTCTCTGTATACTTGAACTGCGTTTTCGGCGCTTGACATAATCAACTAACCGTTTATTAGGGGGTTTTTGATTATTCACATTAAGTTCATGTTTAATAGAGTTTTTTGAGTGTTCCTTATATGGGAGAGTCTATAACTTTAGATGTTATAGGCTAGAGCTACCTCAAAAAGGTATCATTAGTAGGTTAGTGCATGGTTTTAAAGCATGGCAGTGAATGAAGAAAACGTTTCAAAGGTTCTTTCTGTCCTTTCACATCCTCTTCGAAGGGAAATTCTACTTGACCTTAGCGACAATGGCGAATCCTCCTTCACAGATCTGCTGAATTTGCTCAAGGTTGATACAGGTAAACTTAGCTTTCATCTCCGTTCTCTTGCGCCCTTCATAGAGCAGACATCAAATGGCAAATATAGGCTTAGCAGAGCAGGAGAAAGTGCTGTCCGTGTTATCCACGATGTTGGTAGCTGGGCAGAAGTCGCTGATGTACAGGGTAAAGCCTTTTCGCTTCCGCTTGCTTCTATCGAAAAGCGTGCTTTCGCTTTTGTTTTTGACTTCGCGTTTATCTTCGCCATAACTGTGGCAATCACAATTATTCCACAGATTTTCTCGTTTTCGTCGGCTGACTTTTTAGGCGGAGAAATCAGTACAGTTCTTTTCATTACTGTGGGTGTGCTTTGGTTCTATTCAACTCTATTAGAAGGTTTTAACGGTCAAAGTATTGGAAAACGTCTTCTAGGATTAAAGGTGGTTCGAACTGATGGGAAAAAAATGTCTTATGACCACGCTGCAGTGCGCAACTTTGGCAAGGTTTTACCTCTTTTGCCTTTTGATTTGTTGCTGGGTTGGCGCATAAGAAGTCCCGCATTTATGCGGTACTTTGACAAGTTCGCAGGTACAACTGTTATTAATCTGCGTTCTTAACTTTTCTCTCTTCTTGTGTAAGTAAATTCTTATTTGGTAGCTCTGCATAGCCTAATTGGGAGTTAACTTGAGCGAGCGGGAATTGCGGGTTTCAAAAATCAAGGATGGTACAGTTATTGACCACATACGCGGCGGTTTTGCTTTGGATGTGGTAAAAATTTTGGGGATAACCGGAAAAGAACGGCGGGTGATGACCATCGCAATTAATGTACCTAGCAAGAGCTTCGGTGTAAAAGACATCATAAAAATCGAGCGTAAAGAACTCAACGCTCAGGAAGTTAACCGCATAGCCTTGGTAGCACCTCATGCCTCCATAAACATTATTCACAATTACTTGGTGGAAAAAAAGTTGGAGGTTAAACTTCCTCAAAACATTGAGGGTATAGTAAAATGTACTAACCCCAGTTGTGTAAGCAATAGCAACGAACCTATTGTATCCAAATTCCAAGTTAAAACCGAAGATCCGTTGCTACTCAAATGCTACTATTGCGGAGTCACAATAGAACAAAATGATGTTTTGGGGCAAATCTAACGTAATCGTTGCTCAGCCAAAAAAAATAGCTCGTCAAAATCCTTCTTTGTCACTGTTTTGCCTTTGTTGATAACTGGGCATTCGAGTGTGTAATTGAAAACATGAGTGTTTTTGTCTTTATTGTACCGGAGCTCGAATGGGTAGAATCGGCAGATTAATGGTCTCGCATCATAGATGCTACACCGGTTGTCCTTGAGAAAAAAGCATTTACCATCATAGGGTTTTCTCATCTCATACATATATGGTGTGCTGTTTGAGGATTCAGCTGCGAACTCTTCAATAGGTAAACCTGTCTGCTCGGAAATCTCATCTGCTTCACGCTCCAAAAGTAGAATATGACGTGTCTTGTTGGGAGTGTTGCCACAGCATAACCCACAGCAATTGCAGCTGAAGGCGACGTTTGTTGGATAAGTGTAGTCCACTTTGTGTCACTGCCAAATGGTAATTTTACGATAAAAATGTATGTCGCTGCTTCTTGATGTTTATCACTATTTTTGGCGGTGTCCCTCCCCATATTGGAAGGGCCGGTTTAGATTCTTCTCAAGTTTTTTCTGGAATACTTCGTCCATATTCAGGTCTGGGCAGGCTAATCGGCTGGTGTCTAGGATGTAGAAGAGCACATCGATTAATTCCTCGGCGATTTTCTCTTGTGACATCCCTTTTTTCCATGCGTCGCTGGCTTCGCCTAGCTCTATGAATGCGAAGAGCAGTTTTTTGGGAATGTCTTCGGGGCGGTTGTAAAAACCTTTGGATAAGACGAGTTTTTCGATTTCCTTTTTCATCTCTTCTAGTTGCATTTGTATCGTGTCCTCTTTTGCTTAGAAAGCAAATAACTCTAATATTTAAAGAAAAAAGCTGACGAAATACAATTTGATTTCCCAAAAAAACTGTTCTTTACATAATTAACCGTCCAATATATTACAATACTAAGAGTAAAATTGCTAATCTTAAAACGCTTTTACCATAAATTTATAAACAAAATGGAACGATATAGGCAATTACAAAAATTCAGGAAACGAAAAAATGCAAACAAAATATTTTAGAAAATTATCTACTATTAGTATTGCAATATTGCTTATTGTATCGATATCAGCTTCAGCAATTATGATGCCAGACGCCGCAGCACATACACCTTCATGGGAGGTTCCAACGTTTGCGCATATATACGCCACAATAAACCCAATCGGCATAGGACAGCAAGAGCCTATATACCTGTTTCTAACACCAACCTACCCTGATACAAACATCGAAAATGATTACAGATTCCACAATTACAAACTTGTCATCACAGCCCCCGACGGCACTAAAACTACCCAAACATTTGAGACCGTTTGGGACACAACCTCAAACCAAATTGCAACCTTTACCCCTGACCAAGTAGGCGACTATACATTACAATTTATTTTCGACGGACAAAAAGTCAATGATTATTCACACTCTCCAACCTCTGCGTACCTCAACGACTACTTCCTACCAAGCAATGCCACAACAACTCTGACAGTTCAAGACGAACAAATCTCGTACATACCGCTATCACCACTTCCATCTGAATTCTGGACTAGACCAATCTTTGGGCAAAACAGTATGTGGTGGTCGATTAGTTCGAACTGGTTAGGTAGTGGGATGCCAGGATATGGAGGCTCTAACGGACCAAACCAAAGACAGTTTGCACCAGACGCCATTGGTTCACAGACTTCTCACATTATGTGGACTAAGCCGGATGGTCAAATCGGCGGAGTCGTAGGCGGAAGCCTCTCAGAAGTGCCAGGTGATACATGGTTTGAAGGAACTGCTTACTCTCAAAGATATGTAAACCCAATAATCGTAAACGGAAGAATCTACTACCAAGAACCCTTCTCGGTTACAGGCTCAATGGGATTCCGCGCTCCTGCTGGTCTTATCTTACCAACCGTCTGCGTTGACCTCGTTACAGGCCAAGAAATTTGGAGACGAAGCGACCTACCAACATTCTCGTTTGCTTACATACAGGACATGGATACTCCCGACTACCACGGAACCAGACCCGCATTCCTTTGCACAAGTAACTTTGGGCAAGTCTTCGATGCTGCCACAGGCAACTGGATATTCAACGTAACCAATGTTCCCTCTGGAACAAGTGTGATTGGACCTAGCGGTGAGATGATAAAATACAACTTCTATAACCAAGGCAACAACACTAACCCAGACTGGATTCTGTATCAATGGAATTCTAGCAGATTCTGGAGCCAAGCAATTATGGGCGCACTCAATTACATGACAACTACGGATGAAACGGGCACTTACATCCAAGCAAATAGCGGCTTTATGTACGACTGGATTAACCCAACAACCCAAAACCAATCAATATCTTGGCGCAATACAATGCCGAATAACCCGAGCATTCTCGGCGCGATCTACGGTGATATTCTGCTTTGCAGAAACGGTTCATACCCATCACTAGGCGGATCCTCTACATACTACACATACTTTGCAGTCAACCTCAATGCATCTAAAGGCATGATCGGCTCGGTTCTTTGGAGACAAAACGTAAACAACCCCCCTGGCAATATCACAACAGTCTCATTTGCTGGACTTGACCCCTCAGGATACTTCTGCGAATCATACAGACAGACTCAACAATTTGCATTCTTCAATCTGCGCACAGGTGCACTCATTAAAGTTGCAGAACCACAAGCGGCACTTGACTATTATGGTAGCAACGGACCTGGCTCATTGTCTAACGTTGTAGCTTACGGTCGATGCTACAGCAGTGCCTACTCAGGCATACTCTATTGCTATGACATGTCAACTGGCAATGTACTTTGGACCTACGGAAACGGTAACACCCCCGGCAACACCACAAACAGCGGATTCCAAGTTCCCGGACCATATCCAACCTTCATCAACGCAATAGGTAATGGGGTGGTATATCTGGTAACTTCAGAACACACTTTCCAAACTCCAATCTACAAAGGAGCATTATTGCGAGCAGTCAATGCAACAGACGGAACAGAAATCTTTACTCTACCCGCAGCCACCGGTGAATTCGCTGGCGAAAGCTTTGCTATTGCAGACGGCTACACTAACTTCTTCAACAGCTACGACCACCAAATCTACACTCTAGGCAGAGGACCAAGTTACACCACAGTACAAGCTGGACCCAAAGCTTCAGTTCTTGGCAGCGCAGTAATCATCGAAGGATCTGTCACTGATCTCTCAGCCGGAACAGCTCAAATTGAACAAGCAGCCCGCTTCCCAGACGGCGTACCAGTCTCCTCTGATGCAAACATGGGCGATTGGATGAGTTATATCTACCAGCAGCAACCATTGCCCAGCACCTTCCAAGGAGTTGAAGTTGGCATCAGTGTAGTAGATGCAAACGGTAACTACAGAGACATTGGCACTGCAATGACTGATTCAAAAGGCAACTATAACCTTGTCTGGACACCAGACATATCAGGAACATACTACGTGATCGCAGCATTCGGAGGCACAAACGGTTACTGGCCGTCATATCAGGAAACCGTTTTCACCGTAGCAGAGCCAGCGCCAACAGCAGCTCCACCGGCAACTCAACCCCCATCAATGGCTGATATGTACTTTGTTCCAGCAATCGCTGGGCTTTTCATATTCGTGGCCATTATGTTCGTTGTGACCATTCTGTTGCTCAGAAAACGACCATAAAACAAACCAAGGGACTTTGTCCCAACCCTTTATTTTTTTTGCACTTGACGAATTTTGCGAAAAATCAGAATTTTTAAGACAAAATCTTTTTTGTGGTTGGTTGAATACTACCACATATTCTTATACCGTTTTGTTTGGTTATATCCTCTTGTCGAGGAGAAAGCGACGACGTTTGGCAGATAATTATGCTGACGTGTAGAGGTTTTATTTTCCCCTTACCCCTATGGGCTTAGGCTCATAAGTTTGAATCTTTGGGTGATCACTAACGAAAGCATTGGTATTTGCCAAACGGCATATTATTAATTTTAACTTTTTTTATTTTATGGGTTTTAGGATAACACTGCAGAGGCTGTTTTCATTGAGGGTATCTAATACTGCTTCCCTAATGTCCTCACTTGTAACCGCCTTTACTTTATCTACATAATCCTTCAGGCCCAAGGCGCTGCCAAACTGCATTTCCATATAAGTGATGATTTCAGATGTGCCCCGAGGGTCATCCAAGCCCCGTAATACGCTGCCGAGCATAATCGCTTTGGAACGTTCCAATTCCACCTCTGAAACTTTAAGCTTGCTCAAATCCGTCAGTTCCTTAAAAATGAGTTTTCTAGTTTTCTCCACTTTTCGGTTATTAACTGCGCAATTTATGCTGAAATAGCCGAAATCTTTACCTTTGCAATGTGCTGAACTTACATCATAGGTTACCGCGTGTTTTTCCCGAAGCTCAATGAAGAGTCGCGAACTAGTACCACCACCTAAGATGGTGGCGGTTAAATCCAAGACAGGTGCTTTTTTGTCGGTGGCGCAAACGGTACGGGCGCCGATAGAGAGGTAGGTTTGTGTAATTCCAGCTTTTTCATCAACTACCACCGCTTTAGGTTTTTTCGATTCAGGGGGATGTGTCGGTTCGGGAGGATTATCTGGGGCGTAGTGGTCTTTGAAGGTATCCAAAACCTCTTTTTCTTCAACTTCATCGACTTTGCCTGTTAAAACCAGAATCATATTTTTTGGTATGTAATTGTGTTTATGTTCTGTCTCGAGTTGGTTAATTGTGAGCTTTTTAATAGTTCTGGGGTAGCCGCCGACGGGGCGGCTGATGGGGTGGCGCTTGTAGAGGCTTTCCATGAGTAATTCCTCGATTTTTACAGTTGGGTCGTCAGCTACTTCGGCTAATTCATTAAGTATTATTTTGCGTTCAAGCTCGAATTTTTCCTTTTCAAATCCGCCGGTGAAGAATAAGTCAGAGAGAATCCGCGCGGCTTCCGTGATTTTTTGGGGCAAAACGTCGGCCACACCTAAAACGTGTTCGCGGTCCGTGTAGAGGTCCAAGATACCTCCGGCTTCTTCGATGCTTCGAGACCGTTTGATTTTTTGTGCTGAGCCACCGGCTAACATATGTTCTAGGAAATGAGCGATTCCTGCGACTTTTTTTGGTTCTTGGATGGAACCGTATTTTACGGCAAGGGAAAGCTGGGTGGTGTTTGCGTTTTGTCTTGGATAAACTATGGTTGTTAAGCCGTTGGGTAGGGTTCTTCTGCGCCAAACTAGATGGGCTGACATAGGACAAGTCAATCGGAAGCTTCTAAAAAAGCTTACATAGGTTAATGTTGCTCTTGGGGATTTTCAATTATTTATTGTAAAATCCTTAATACTCTCCGTACAAACTAAATCGTGATTAGTCATGACCAGAGTGAAATGTAAAAAATGCGGCAATGTATTCGAACAGGGATATGCTGGTGCAGCGATGGCGCCACATATTGGTCCGCTTAATTACATTAAATGTCCCGCATGCGGAAAAAGAAGTTGGATGAATATCTATAGCTCAGTTAAGGATCCCGTAACGTGGCCCCCTGAAGCTCAAGCGAAACAGGTAGAGTCGCCGCAGTTATCTGAAGATGAACTTGAGCGCAAACGCATCGAGGACTCAAAATATGAAAAGGCAACCTAAGCTGCGATGATCGATGGTTCAAATACTATCCGACTTAACTAACAATCCCTATGTGGGTATAGCTGTAGTTGGAGTAGTTTTGGCTGCGACTATTTTTCTTCGTCTATATATGATCAAGCATCCGGGTATGATGAGGGCGAAGTGCCAAAAATGCGGGGCGGTATTTGATGCCTCCCATAGCTTCTCGGGAATTCATATAGGACCAATTAAGCAGTTACGATGTCCCTCCTGCAGTAAATCCAGCTTCATGAATACTTACGTTAAAAACCCCATTAATTATCCTCCCAATGAACCAAGACAACAGGGAACATCAAGCTTAACCGATGAAGAGTTGGAAAATAAACGAATTGAAGACTCTAAATACGAGAAACCTTAGAAAAACTGCTTTGTTTGTTGCAACTTAAATTGAGCAAGTCTTTCTTTTAATTCCACAATTTTTGCTTGCACTTCGGGTCTTCCACAGACTTCCGCAAATACTAACATGTTAACGAACAGCGAAAAATCGACTGGTTCGGCATTTTTGGGGATTTCATTGTAGGTAGCTACCTGCGCTATCATTCGGTTTTGAATGCCTTGATAGATTTCAAACGCTTCTTTTAGGTTAACGTCTTTGGGTTTAAAGTTAAAGAGTTGCTGTGGCGTATACCAGGCGGCGACTGCCCGGTATAGTTTCTTTTCTAGGTTGCCGACTTTTTGGGTGTCTGCGAGCTCAATGAGGTCTGCTTTTTGGAGTTTTTGTATACGGCGCCATATGCTAAGTTTGGGTACTTTGAGTTTTGAGGCGAGGTCAGATGTTGAGAAGGGTTTAGTTACGAGTTCTCGGAGAATAGTTTGATTTAAGGAATCGTTGACAAGATTTGAGGTTTGGGGGTCGAGAACTTTTACTAGTTTCATATAGTGAAAACGGTTTCGCCGAATTTAAATACTTATTCGTATTAATCTCTACCACCTCTCCAGCGGATAGGATAAAAATGATAGACACCACTAACCTCACGCGAACATTCGGCAATCTTACTGCCGTAGACAACGTCACCCTACATGTCGAAAAAGGTGAAGTCTTCGGTTTTCTAGGTCCCAATGGTGCAGGCAAAACGACAACTGTACGCATGCTCTGTTGCCTAATTAGCAAAACCAGCGGCGAAGCTACAATCGGTGGCTACAACATTAGCAACCAAGATGATTGCCTTAAAATCCGCAAAATGGTGGGTTTTCTGCCTGAAAACGTAGGCCTATATGATAGCCTAAGTGCTTACCACAATCTAGATTTCTATGGGCAACTTTATGAGGTTCCTGAGGCAAGACGCAAAGAAAACATCGAACGTCTCCTTAAGCTTCTGGATATCTGGGATCGCCGAGAAGACGCAGTAGGAACTTTTAGCAAAGGCACCAAACAGAAAATTGCTATTGCTCGTGCGTTAATCCATGACCCTCGACTGCTATTTCTTGATGAACCCACCGCAAACTTGGATCCTGAAGCTTCTAAAACCGTTCGTGACTTCATTTTGGACCTGAAAAAAGAGAAACGTACCATATTCCTAAATACTCATAATCTCGATGAGGCCGAACGTCTTTGTGATCGCATCGCTATCCTTAAAGGCAAACTCGTTGCTGTGGATTCTCCAAAGAATCTTGAGCGCAGTCTTTACCACAGAAAAACCATTGTTCACCTTTCCAGTGTTTCCGATGGGATTGTTTCTGCGGTGAAAAAACTTGGGGTTGTTAAAGAAGTGCGTCCAAGCGATAACAAGCTGATATTGGACATGGATAATCCTGAACGTGATAATCCTGAGGTTGTGCGGGCGATTGTGTTGGCAGGCGGCAACGTTCAGTATGTGACTGAGTTACGTTCTACGCTTGAGGATGTTTATTTGAAATTAATTCGGGAGGTTCCAGCGCAATGAGATTCTATAAAGCATGGATAGTTACTAAAAAAGACCTTAGTGTAATCCGACGAAACAAGTACGTTTTCTACTCTCTAATTGCTATGCCTATTATACTGGGCGTTGTTTTGCCTCTGTTTCTTACACAGACCATAGCAGCTAGTGCCAGTCAAATGACAAGTGAAGAGCTCTATCAGACAGTTATCCAAGTTGGAGGTTTGGCTTCTATGTACCTTGTTCTTGTACCAGTTGTATTACCATCTATCATTGCCTCCTATAGCATAGTTGGAGAAAAAATAGAGAAAAGCTTAGAGCCCTTGCTTGCAACCCCGACAACTGACGGTGAATTGTTACTTGGTAAATGCTTGGCCTCATTTCTACCTTGCATGGCAGTTACATTCATAGCTGCAGCCATACTTGCCCCTATAATTGACATTTGGTCGTATAACACCATCGGCATACCTTTGATACCTAATTGGAACTGGGCGCTAACAACTTTTGCTATAGCACCGTTAGGGTGCATTTTGAGCGTTTTAACGAATGTTATTGTCTCTTCCAGAGTAAACGACATCAGAGCTGCTCAGCAGTTAGGGGGGATAGTGGTTATGCCCTTGGTTTTAGTGGTGCTGCTTGGTTCAATATTCTCTGCAACCATTTGGTTGGCGTTAATTGTTACAGTCGCTTTAGCCGCTGCGGATTTAGGGTTATTCTATTTGAGTAAGGCAACTTTCCAAAGAGAAGAAATCCTAACCAAATGGAAGTAGCTGAAAATGCCCTGATTTCGGCTACCTACATGAATTTTTACCGAAAACAATAAACCGTGCAGAGGTTGCTGTTCTTTTTAGTTTCAGGGAACACCAGTTGGGGATTGAGAAACCCCTTTAAAAGTAGTGTGTTCTACTTTAGGCTTCAAAGGAGTGGGCTTCATGGCAAAACCAATCCAGAACGGCAACAATAAAAATGGAGATGCAGCTGCCAACATGAAGTCAGCTTTCACCAGCGAAGAACTCGTGACGTTGCCGATTGAGGAACTTTTAAGTCGTCTAGAAACTTTTCCGCAAGGACTCAGCTCAGAGCAAGCGATTGAGCGCCTTGAATACTATGGCCCAAATGAGCTTGCGCGCCAACACAAACACTCTGCAGTTAAAGAATTTCTGCTGCATTTCAAAAGCCCCTTAGTAATCATACTTTTAATTGCGGGGTTAGTTTCAGGTTACCTTGGCGAAATCGCTAATACCTCAATTATCTTCACGATTATTTTTGTTAGTGTAATTTTAGATTATTACCAGGAAAATAAGGCGGAGAAGGCTGCTCAACTTTTAAAACAGAAAGTTACCTCAACCGCCACTGTATTCCGCGATGGGATAAGGCAGGAGATAAAGCTGCCTGAGCTTGTTCCCGGCGATGTGATTTTTCTATCCGCCGGTGACATTGCACCTGCTGATTGTCGCGTAATTAGCGCCAAAGACCTTTTCATCAACCAATCCGCTTTGACAGGTGAATCATTCCCTGTTGAAAAAACTTCTAACTCCGTGAAAGCTAAAACAGGGTCAACAGTTGACTGGAGCAACTACTGCTTCATGGGGACGTCAGCGGTCAGCGGCACAGCATCAGCTGTTGTGGTTAAAACAGGGAGTGCCACTGAATATGGTAAAATAGCCAAGAAACTGACAGAGAAATCACCCGAAACTGAGTTTGAGCGGGGAATCAAGGGTTTTGGTTTTCTAATTATGCAAGTTACGTTCCTGTTAGTTATTTTTGTGTTTCTAACAATTTCGCTCCGTAACCCTACTGATACCGGTGTTGTGAGTGCGCTGCTTTTTGCGGTGGCGCTTGCTGTAGGTTTAACTCCTGAATTGTTGCCGATGATTATCACAATTAACCTTTCTCGTGGTGCCATGGCAATGTCCAAGAAGGGGGTTATTGTCAAGCGCCTTACTGCCATTGAGAACTTCGGGAGCATGAACGTGCTCTGCACCGACAAAACAGGGACGCTTACTGAAAACCGTATAAAACTCATCTTAAACGTAAATTTGGAGGGTGAGGAAGATGAAAAAGTCTTCATGTACTCCTTTTTAAACAGTAACTTTCAAACTGGATTACGCAGTCCCCTTGATGAGGCTATTTTAAAGCACAAAGAAGTTGACGTTTCAAAATATCAGAAAATTGATGAGGTGCCCTTTGACTTTATTCGCCGCCGTGTTTCTGTCGTGGTTGAATGTGAAGAGGAAAGATTCTTTATTGCCAAAGGTGCGCCAGAAGAAATTCTAAAGGTTTGCTCTTACTATGAACTTGATAGAGTAATTTCTGATCTAAATGAAGAAACCCGCAAAAAAATCGAGCAGAAATATCATGATTATAGCGTTGAGGGTCTACGTGTTCTCGGGGTTGCGTATAAGCGGTTAAAAGAAGACAAAGCTGTTTACTCCATTAATGATGAAAAAGAAATGGTTTTCTTGGGTTTTGTGGCTTTTTTGGATCCGCCCAAAGAAACCGCAAAGCAATCCCTTGGGTTACTTAGTAAAGCAGGAATAGAACTTAAGATTGTAACGGGCGATAACGAACTTGTTACACGCAAAGTTTGCGATGAGTTAGGTTTTGAAATTAAAGGTGTCGCTTTAGGTAGTGAAATAGCAAATATTACTGATGAGGCTTTGATGGCGATTGTGGAGGAAGCTAATGTTTTTTGTCGCGTTAATCCTGTTCAGAAAGATCGCATCATCACGCTTCTCAAAAAGAATGGGCATGTTGTCGGTTATATGGGCGATGGCATCAATGATGCGCCTTCACTCAAATCAAGCGATGTAGGAATCTCGGTTGATAATGCGGTTGATGTGGCGCGAGAATCTGCGGATATCATTCTCTCCCGAAATGACCTAACTGTGCTCGCAGAAGGTGTCTTAGAGGGTCGAAAGACTTTCGGTAACACAATGAAATACATCATGATAGGTGTCAGTTCAAACTTTGGTAACATGTTTAGCGTCGCAGCCGCGGCCATTTTTCTGCCTTTTCTGCCCATGCTTCCCGTACAAATTTTGTTGAACAATCTGCTCTATGATTTCTCTCAATCAACGATTACAACCGACAAGGTTGACGACGAATATGTTGAGCGCCCTAAACGTTGGGACATCACTTTCATTAGGCGATTTATGATTTCTCTTGGTCCTGTCAGTTCACTCTTTGACTTTTTAACTTTCTTTAGCATGCTTTTTGTTTTCTTACCCATAATTCCTGTAGCGTTGCTAGCTGACCCAAGATATCCGGAACATCTGTTTCAGACGGCGTGGTTCATCGAATCTCTTGTTTCACAAATTCTAGTTGTCTTTGTCATACGGACTAGACGTCGGCCTTTTTGGAAGAGTAAGCCAAGTAAATATCTTGTAATCAGTAGTATAGCTATCATTTCCTTTGCAATGCTTGTGCCCTTTACTCCGCTTGGTGAAATCTTTGGATTCGTGGCGCCTCCCCTGTTGTTCTATGCTGTTTTGGCATTGCTTTTAGGTGCTTACTTATTGGTGGCTGAATTGGTCAAAGGTTGGTTTTACAAGCGTCACGCTTATCGCCTTGAGCAAGTGCTGATGCCGAAACGCGCTTTCTATGTGACCCGAACCGCGAAGCTAATGCAGGATATGATAGCTGCTATTAGTTTGCGTGCGGAAGAAGAGTTTTCTATTGAATCCTTAGCTGATGACTTAAACAGCGCTCTTGCTTACCCGATTAACCAAAATCAGATGGCCCGCAATATCCAGTATTTGCGTCGCTCGAATTTAATTAGTGTGGATTGGAAGACAAGAATGCTCAAGCGGGAGGGGGCCTTAGATGAGTATGTTAAGAAAAGTATAATCGCCGGACCTATCTGGCCAAGCATTAGCGGTGAATGGCGAAAAATAAACCAGATACTTCTTAGCAAGCACGGTGAAGTAAATCCTGAGTATGTGGATCTGCTACCGCGGCAGTAGGGGTATTCGGCGTTTATTGTTTGTTAGGTTGAAGTTGAAAATTAGTTACATGCTTGACGAGGTTAAGACGTTTTGCTTGAAGAAGGTTTTTGGTGTTTAAAGTTTTGTCAAATGTGGTTCACAATCAAGCAAATTAGCGTTCTCAAAAAATGTTATTATACTGGAAGCCTAAAGGGCACCTGAGAGGGGAACTATTCACGGAAAACACCTGTTGGAACTGCAAGTATAACACCTTGAAGTTGAAGGTTTTAGTGCCGCATAATCAAACAATAAGAGAGTATGTTCATCAATCTGGCAAGATGCAATCGGATATAGTTGCTATTGTTAAGGACGAGCAAGGTCAATATACCGTTTGGTTCCGCTTGGCTGACGCTATTAAATTAACGACCTTTAAGATGTTGCATGAATGTAAATTGAAAGTGGATGAACCAGAAAAAAAAGTGCTTTGTAACTGTTATGCTCAAAAAGAAGAAACTAACCATATCAGCAATATAATCTACAGTAAAGTTCCGTTGCCCGCAGAAGCAGAGCTAATGCATTAATTTTTCTTTGGTCTTTTTTTATTTCTCCATGTAATAAACAAAAAGCTTGTAGGAAACGCCAAAAGAGGATCTTCAAAGCCCTAACTTAAATAGCGTAAAAATTAATTCCAAAGAAAATTGGAAAAAGAACTCAAGCAAACCTCATTTATGGGTTAGCTGTAAGTTCATAGAGTTGCTGTTTAGTTAATCCAACTCCTGGTTTTGCGTCGAGCCTTTTTTGTACTTTCCCTTTTCTAAAAAGCAGCACGGTGGGGTAATACTCTATATCATATCTGTCGCACACATCAGGTTTGGAATCAATCATAATGCTCATGCATTCATCAGGATTTGTTTTAGAATACTCCTCAAAAATGGGTAGAAACCGCTGAGAATGAGGACACCAAGATGCATAGAATAGCACGTAGGCTTTGTCTTTGTTTTTCAATTTTTCTTCAATTTCAACTTCGTTTTTTTCGTTTTGTTTCATCGTTTCACCTCTTGGTACTCTTCTGGGTAATGGCTACTGTCACAAAATGGTTTGTTAGTTGATTTTCCGCAACGACATAGTGTTATGCGGTTGCGAACCTGATAGGGTTTCCCATCAGCGGAGAAAACTGGAATTCCGCCTCTAACCCATAGCGGTCCTTCAGTGCCAACATTTGGATCCAATATGGCTCCGATTGATTTCTCAAGCACCGGTTCCAGTATTTTTTCTGTTTCTTTATCCATGAGAACCAGACGACCTGAGGGGCAGTCGGAAGCGTTACGAATGCTATTTTCCTTTAAAAGGGGGTTATCTGACTTGGGGATTTGATCCCAGATGTCGCCCCCTCTGTGGCAGAAGCGGGCGGAGGCACAGAGAACCTCTGCGTCTTTTAGCAACAGTTTTGGGCCATCGATTTGTTTTGCTATCTGGTCAAAGGGGGTGTTTGGGTTGGTTTCTGTTCCATCAAAATTGATTTTGGCGTGAGTACCGTCGCAGAAAGGTTTGTTTTTGCTGTGGCCGCATCTGCATAGAGTATAGGTTTTGGAGGTGTTGAACCTTTTGCCAATTTTCCATTCTGAGGGGATATTTCCTTCACCGCATTTGATGATCATTTCATAGAGGGGTACATTTCCTTTTACGAGGTATGGTCCATTCTTGATGACATTGATTGAAGTATCATGCGTTGATTCAGATGGGGCGCTTGACAAAAGTGGTATTCTCCAAATTCCAGTAGGCTTTCGGATGTAAAAAGATTTTTCTTTTACAAGATGGACTTGAATCAAGATATTTTTGACGCCCTGTTCAATTACAGAAGGTTTTATTACACCCAAAAGTTCTCATACAATTAATTGGGAGATTATAAAATGGTTGAAAATAAGACTTTTTCAGAGGCTGAGTTAGCTCAGTTCAATGGAAAAAACGGTAAACCGGCCTATGTGGGCTTCAAAGGTAAGGTATACGATGTAACTGATTCTTTGCAATGGGGCGATGGTGAGCACCTTGGACATATGGCGGGCGAAGATCTAACTGAGATAATAGAGATCGCGCCGCATAGCGAAGAAGTCCTGGAACGCATGAAAGTTGTGGGTAATTTAATTTAGCGTAAGCTGTTTGTGGCAAAGCTAAAATAGTTAGTTCTTTTTATTTTCTTTTGAGGTATTTTTATGTTGGATTTAACAGATAAAGTCGCCCTTGTTACTGGCGCCGGGCATGGCATAGGAAAAGAAATTGCTCTCACACTTGCCAAGGCAGGTGCGGACATTGTTGTTACCGATGTTGCTGACTCAATTTTTGAAACAGCAAAAACGGTTGAAGCATTAAACGTAAAAGTTTCCGCCATAAAATGTGATGTAACAAAGGTTGCCGAAGTAGAGGACGCAAAAAACCAAGCCTACCTGAAATTCGGGAAAATCGATGTTTTGGTAAATAATGCAGGAATTTACCCCCAGAAGCCTTTTCTTGAAATGACCACAGATGACTGGGACCGGGTTATCCAAATCAACCTCTATGGAGTATTTAACTGCACTAAAGCTTTCCTACCTGGAATGGTTGAGCGCAAATACGGCAAAATCGTGAATTTATCCTCTATCTCAGGCCCCTTCGTTGCCTTCCCCAGTTTAGTTCACTACTCCTCAAGCAAAGCAGCCATATCAGGTTTCACTCGTGCATTGGCCCTTGAGATGGCGCCGCATAGTATCAACGTTAATGCAGTTGCTCCTGGTCCTATTGACGTTAGTGGAGTTGAAGCAAATCAAGCAATGTATAGTCAAATAGTTAGGGGGATTCCGCTTGGGCGGATGGGTAATCCATCGGATATTGCTTCGTTGGTTCTGTTTTTGGTTAGTGCTCAAGCGAGTTTCATCACTGGGCAAACTATTGTGTCTGATGGCGGTTATACGATTATGTAGGGAAGTTATTGGTAGCTTGATGTAGTCACATATCTTAATTAGCGGAAGTATTCTGCATTAAATTAAAGGTGAAGTTGTTTGACTGAGGATAAAAAGAAAATGAACTATTACTATGGTGGTAAGGAAAAAACTGCTAAGGAAGCCAAAAAAGACTCTGAGGAAATAACTCCTTAAACGATTAAGGATTTGTAAAATGATTTTAGTCATTGCCAAAGAAGCAGCCAAAAAACTTACAATAAATTCGTCTGAATTTTAGCTTTCTGTTTTTCTTTTTTCTTCGAAGAATTATGTATTGTTCATTGAAGGGTTTCTGGGGTTATAGTTCATTGATTATGTTTGCGGCAACTTTTTTTTGAAGTTTTGAGGCAGTTTTATTACTATATAATGCTAAAGCTTTCTTTATGACCTGTTACATAGCTTTTTTGCGTGGAATCAATGTCGGCGGACACATCGTAACTAAAGATATACTGAAAAAAGCTTTCCAAAGTTTGGGGTACCTTGAAGTTTCAACCTATAAGCAAAGCGGGAATGTAATTTTTAAAACTCAAGTAGAAAACAGCTGGGTGATTAAAGCTGAAATTGAGTGCTGCCTTAAAAAAATCTTGGGTTATGATGTTCCTATTTTTCTTAGAACCATATCTCGGTTAAAATTTATCATTGAATTAAACCCATTTCAAGGTCAACAGAGTGAGGGTTCAAGTTTTCTGGTAACCTTCACTGACTCTATGCCAAATATTTTTCCGCTTTCGCTTCCCCGAATTATTCCAAGATCTACAGCTGAAATAATCTCGTATGAAACCTCAGAGGTGTTCAGTGTTACTCATGGTGGAGGTGAAGGTGCCTTACCTAACCCTTTTTTGGAGAAGACGCTGGGATTGAAGGCAACTACACGGAACTTTAATGTTATTAAAGAGATCGTTAAAAAATTTGGTTGATAGGTAAAATAATTAGAAGAGCAGGCCGGGTCTAAGCCTTAGTGTTGTGCGGTCCATTAAGACTTTTCTTTGCCGCTTCGGGGTCTTTCACCGTTTTGACCCTGTCGCTCAAGCCTTACTGCAACGTGCTGTTTCAGCCCATCAAAGCAGATTTTTAGTCGCGAATCGATTTTTCGCTGTTTTGATCGATTCACTCTTTGCCTTGGTGCATCGCATTTAAAGCGTACTTCCCGGCCTACAATATATAATGTACAGTGGCGAAATATAGGTGGTTTTGTGCAAAAAATGGTCAATTGCCTTACATATATGGGCTTTGATTTAAATTTTTGAGACATTTGTGTGGTGTGTGTGGTCAATTTTGTCCAAGAGTTCAGTTGTTCGATTTTGGTTTTTGACATAAATGTGTTAATTTGCTATGAACAACGCAATTTTTCATAGTTTTTTAGAAAAGCGTTTTCGTTTGTGTATGTGCGTTTTGTTTTTTAGGATTTTTTCAGCTTTGTTGGTGGCATTTTAAGGAACCGACTGGATTATTAGAGTTTTTCTTAGGGTATCAATTGGCTACTCGAGTTATTGTCTTCGCATGCATTCAATCAGCGTTTCTTGTTTCTTTTAGCTGACTACTTTTCTGAATTGGTATAATGTGGCGCTCAGCGTTATCAAGGCGACAAGCCCGATTACTCCCCAAGCTGGAAGTATCGTCCCCCAATCGTAGCCGGTAATCATGAATGCCCTGCTAGCGTTCACCGCGTAGCTTACAGGGTTAAACATGGAGACGGTTCTAACCCATTCAGGTAGGAAGTCAATTGGAAATAATGCAGGGCTCAAGAAAAGCAATGGAAAGGTTAAGATTCCGCCTATTGCGAAAACTGTTTCAGAACTTCTTGTTTTCATACCCAAAAATAGGGAAATTCCTGACCAAGCAAGTCCAAAGAATGCAAGAGTGAAGAATATTCCCAGAATTCCGAGAATGCCGGTTGTGACATAGGCACCTAACGCGTATGATAGTCCCAAGATTATGGCTGATTGTACGACTACTCTGAAGGCATCGCTGCTTAGTCGTCCTAAAAGAATTGCTGGGCGGCTCAATGGTGTCACGAGCATTTTTTGTAGATAGCCCGTATCAATATCGGCGACTATGGAGTTTCCTGATTGTAATGCGCTTCCAAATGCGTTTTGCATCAAAATTCCTGCTGTTGCAAACTCTAAATAGCTAACTCCGGGGGGCAATATGCCTGGGAAATTACTAAGTCTTGTGAGTAGTTGTGTGAAAAGCACTAGAAATAGGATAGGTTGAAAGAGTGAAAAGAAAAGCAGGATAGGGGTTCGGATGAGTTTTTTCATGTACCTTATGAAAATGTATCTTGTGTCAGAAAGTAAGGTCATTTTTATCTCCTCCCAAATCCTCCAGATGTAGCGCTTGGAGCTTTAACGTGTTCTTCTGCTCTTATGCGCCTGCCAGTATGTTTCATGAAAACGTCATCAAGGGACGGCGAAGAGAATGTGACTGATTTGAGTCGGATATCGCTGCTGTCCAGTGCTCGTACAATATCTGCGACTAATTGGCCTGCGTTCTTTGCGTAAATAGTTAAACATTCCTCTGAGTCTAAGACGTCAGTTACGCCGTTCATACTCTTGATGATTTCTTTTGTTTTAGCATTGTCTTTTTTGCAGTTTTCTAGGGAAAGGCGAATGGAATCTGCTCCAATTTGGTTTTTAAGCTCGGCAGGAGAGCCGCTGGCTACTATTTTGCCATAGTCGATTATGGAAAGTCGTTTGCATAGTTTGTCTGCTTCTTCAAGGTATTGGGTAGTCAAAAAAATTGTTATTCCCTCTTCCTTGTTTAGTTTGTCTAAGTAAGTCCAAATGGTTGCGCGTGATTGGGGATCTAAACCTGTTGTTGGTTCATCCAAGAAGAGTAGTTTAGGTTTGTGAACTAGGGCAGTAGCTAAATCGAGCCTTTTTTTCATGCCTCCAGAATAGTTTCTGGCGCGTCTATTAGCTGCGGATTCCAGTCCGACTAGGTTCATTAGTTCGTTTGCTCGTTGTTTGATTTCGCTTGTTTTCATTTGCTGGAAGTGCCCTTGTAACTCAATATTTTCTCTGCCTGTAAGATCTCCATCTAAGGTGGTTTCTTGGCTTTGAACGCCTATTATTTTGCGGATATCTGATGGATTTTTATCGAGGTCATACCCTGCAATTGTTACGGTTCCTGAGGTTTTTTTGAGTAGGGTTGTTAATATTTTGATGGTGGTGCTTTTTCCAGCGCCGTTTGGACCGAGGAAACCGAAGAATTCGCCTTCTTGTACATCAAATGAAATGTCGTTAACTGCTTTTGTTCCATCGGAGTAAACTAAAACAAGGTCTTTAACTTCAATTATTTTAGGCGTATTTTTCAGCTCCTCACCGCAAAATGCTCTGTTGCTTATTGTTTAACCCATTTAAGTGTGCTCTTATCTTGGGTTCTTGTTTTCCATTATAATACCAGTAAATTTGTGGAATATAAAAGAAGTGTTTGTTAAAGCATGTGAAACTGTCTTTTTAATGAGTTTTCTTCAATAATTTTGAAGATTCTTGCTGTGCCATCTTGTTATTTTGATATTTGTATTTTTGAAGACTTGAAAGGGATGCTCCTTAGAACTATTCAAGAGTTTTTGTAGCCTAAAATTAAAAAGGGTTTAGGGAGAGCAATTGCAGTTGCAGCTGTCGGTGTTAAGATATTTTTTGTGCCATTTAAAATTCTCGCAGCCGCCTTTTGATTCGCATTTAGTGCAGGGGTCTTCGCCGGAGGCTTTGTTGAACATGTCTATTAGTGTTTTTTCGAATTTAGGGTCAAGATTTAACTTTTTAACTTGTTTCTCAAATTCGCCTGTCAATTTTGGTTTTTCTCCTTGATACCTTACAGATATGTCAGTAATTAATACTCAGGAAAACTTTTCTAGAAAATATGATCTTATAAATTGATGGTGGCGTAGCTGTATTTGTAAGAGATTTATTTTTCTTCAATAGAAGAAATGACTTGGTGGGGGGTTGCTTCTTCTTTTTCTTTTTTTAATTGAATTTACTTTTAATTATGGTTATATTATCAATGCGATGCCAACTAGGAATGCAAGTTTTAAGTAATACAGAATGATTTTTTTACATTTTTTATTCAATTTTTGGAGTTTAACCCGTAATTGTAAGGGGCAAAGCTAATATGTTGATATAACATTGTTATGGTTGGTGAGCGGAAGCATGGTTGCCCATTATCCCTGCCCAAGGACAGCCATGTTTCACGCCCATCCTGTTCAATACAGGTAAGGATTCAGTAAAAAGGTCTAATGGTGGTTCTTCACTAATTTTTAATAGGGTAACGTGTTGTTGGTTCCAATTTCTTTTGCAACAACGCCCTTATTTTTGGTAGATATCATAGAATGCCATTGCAACGGAAGAAAGTGCTGAGATTATGCAAAAGATGCCTGCCGCCTGATATGGATGAACCTCTTGGGGCGTTGGGCTGCTGTAGAATGAAACAGATGAATTGACCATTTCCATTGTGGTATACGTGCTTAAGTAGACTCCAACAACAATCAACAATGCCCCCAAAGCAAATAGAACGTAATCGAAATTTTTGTTCTTGATATGAATGCTTGGGATGCTTTTTGGAATCGCTTGTTCCAACAGTTGCCACTGATATAGTTGCGCTGTATTTCTGAACGATATCTTCGCCATTTATAGCGATTTGGCTCTTTGGAGCATAGAAATTCAAATATTTTTGAGAAAAGTCAATTATCATCACGATTACCTGTTATTTCATTGATAATTAGAATCCTCTTTTAATCTTACCTGTAATTCTTTAGATTTTTCTGGAGATAGATTTAGATTATGTTTGATTTTTAACGGTTTGTTTTATTGGTACCCCGGCGGTTTTTGTTTGCAGACAATTTCAAAAGATGCTTTAAGATGATACTTGCTGCCTTCTTATCCAATGGGCTATTTTCGTTTCCACATTTTGGTGAGTAAATGCATGAGGGGCAGCCGTCTTTGCATTCACAGTTGTCTATTAATTGTAGTGTTTTTTCCCAGAGTGGTATTATTTTTGAGTATAGGGTTTCTGAGATTCCTATTCCGCCCTCGAAGCCGTCGTAGATGAAAATGGTTGGCTCTCCAGTATCAGGATGCAGAGGTGTTGATAGTCCTCCGATGTCCCATCGGTCGCACATTGCGAATATCGGCGAGATTGCTATCATTGCATGTTCAACTGCATGTAGTCCACCGTTGAAGTCGTGTCCTTTGTTTTCAATGTCTTCTTTGATTTCTTCTGGGATTATGAACCACAAACCCACAGTTGAAAAATAGAGCGGTGGCAAACTGAGCGGGGTTCTTTTAATGACTTCATCATAAGTTTTGGTTAGAAAGGTATGGTAATGTTCAGTTATTGATAGTTCTCCTAGTCCAACTTTAACTCCATTGTTTGTTTCTTCATGAGTTTTTTTGATTGCGACGTCGACGTCTTTTAGTGTCTCAGTATAGTAGTTGACGTTTTCCTGCCTAACTTTAGCTACTAATTGGTTTAGGTCGAGCTCTTCTGAGATGTAGGTTTCACCTTGATGCAGCAAAACTGCGCCAGCGTGAACTTCTTCGTATGCTTTGTTTACGGTGAGAGTTTCTAGTAGGTTTCCTTTGCAGATCACGGTAACGGTTTGATGAGAAATACTTTCAAGATTCACAACTTCTGTGGTTCTCGCGGTGCCTGAGTAGACCCATCCTCGAGGTGTTTTTCTGATTAGGTTTTCCCGTTCGAGTGCTTGAATACTTTCAGATAGTATTTCTGGGAAAAACTGTTTATCGGCTGCTTCTGTAAGTGGTAGTTCACTTGAGGCGCACATTATGTGTCCCAAAGAGATGTACTGATTATGAAGATCGATAATAGCTTGTTCGTGGGGTCTTCCGAAAAAGTCTTCTGGATGTTTCATGAAATATTGGTCTAATGGATTTTGGAAAGCAACTAGTGTTACAATTGAATCAGCGTTGCTTCTGCCCGCGCGTCCAGCTTGTTGCCATGTAGAGATTACGGTTCCGGGATAGCCCGAAATTATTACTGCGTCAAGTGATCCAATATCGATTCCTAGTTCCAAGGCATTGGTTGAGACAACACCGATTAGTTTTTTGTTTTTTAGTCGGTTTTCTATGTCACGGCGTTCTTGGGGCAAGTAACCCGCTCGGTAAGCCGTTATTATATTGGTTGGTTTTGATCGTTTTGTGAGTTCTTCTTTGGTCCATCGTGTTATAAGTTCAGCCATTTGTCTTGATGTTGTGAAGCAAAGTGTCTGTAAGTTTTTGAGGATGTTAACTGTTAGGATATCTTTTGTTTCTTGATGGGTGGATCGTCGAACTGTGTTTGTTGTATCGATGAATGGTGGGTTCCAGAATAGAAATGACTTTTTTCCTCTTGGAGAACCATCGTTTGATACGATTTCAAACTCTTTTCCGGTGAGTTTGTTGGCATGTTCTATAGGGTTTGCGATTGTTGCTGACGAGAGAATTATTTGAGGATTTGAGTGATAATAATTGCAGATTCTTAGTAACCTTCTGATAACCATGGCCACGTTGGAGCCGAAAACTCCGCGGTAGACGTGTGCTTCATCTATTATGATGAATTTGAGGTTTTGAAGGAAGGTCCGCCATTTGTAGTGCCAGGGCAGATATTGATGAAGGCCATATGGGTTAGTCAATATAATTCTGGATTTTTCTCGAATTCCAGCTCTTTGATGTTGAGGTGTATCTCCATCATAGACATTTGAATTTGCTTTAATGCACGTATCTTTTTCGAGTTCTTTTAGGACTTTTAATTGATCGTTTGTTAGCGCTTTTGTTGGGTAGAGGTATAATGCGGTAGCCTTCTTGTCTTTGGTTAATGCCTCAAAAACTGGAATATTGAATGCTAAAGTTTTGCCTGAGGCTGTGGGGGTTGAAATTACAACGTTTTTGCCTTGCCGTGCATAGTTTATGGCTTCGGATTGATGGGAATAAAGTTTGATATTTCTTTTTAATAGGCAAGTTTGGATATTTTCTGGAAGCGGTTTCTCGAGTTTTCCAAAGGTTGCATCCTGGGCGGGGATTTCTTCTTTGTGTACGATTTGTTTTTTGTAAGATGACATGTGTTTTATTGATTTTATGTAGTCATCTATCAAGATTCCATTCCTCATAAAGCTTGGAAAACAGGCTTCCCAGTGTTAATAGGTCTTGTCGGTTGTGTTCAACTATGGGTACAAGAGGACCTACGTTTTTTGTTCTCAGATAAGTGTCATAGAAGTGGGGAACTAGTGCCCCGGGGATGTTGATGCCTCTTTCGACGCCAATATATTTCTCAACGGTATCTAGCTTGCAATCCGCTAACTTATGTTTCAAGGCTCGTCTAGTAAAATGCAGAAGGTCAAAGTGGATATTCTCCAAGGGGGCATCTAATCCATAGTATGCTAACCTTTGTTTAATGTAGGGAATGTCAAAGCTTCTGCCGTTGAAGGTTATAAGTGATGCGTTGGGTTCAAGTTGGGAGACTAAAGCCCAGATTGCGCTAGGTTCATCTTGTATGTCTCTTAGCAAAAATTGTTTTGTGCATATTTGGTCTCTTGTAGGTTTAGCAATCCCTATCAATATGATTGGTCGTTCTGATAACCCCAAGGTTTCAATGTCTATAATTGCAAAGTCTTGGTCTTGGCAAAAGCCCGATAAGTAGTGGAGAAATGGATGAGATTTTGGTAGACGTTGCCACAACCAGTTCTGCGCGGAGTTTATTTCTTTGTTATTTACTATTTTCATGTAGTCAGAGGCTTGTTTTTTCCAGCGTGGATGACGTTCTAAGTCTTCTATTGTCGGGTAACCTTGTTTTTTTAATATCTTTTCGCTTACAGGTCCTATACCTGAGATTACTTTGAGGTCAGAGATTATGATTTGTCTGCTTTCTTCGTAGGTTATCTTTTTAAATGTAGACGCACACGAAGCTGATATTTCATAGCATTCGCCTTGTTGGTTAGAAATTACTTTTCCAGGTATGGCATTTTCAAGATTCTGGTTTTTGTACTGTTTTATGAGATTTTTTTCAAGTTTTAGGGCTTCATCGAACTCAGAGCTCCATATCCAGCTTTCAAAAGATGGAGCTTTTTGTTCCTCTTCTTTTTCTGTTTCAGAGACTATTTCATATTCTTTTGAATGAGTGACTCTCCGGCGAAGATTTTCAGCTGCCATAAATAAAGAAATTTTCTCTCTGGAAGAGTTAGTGTTTTGAGTAACCTTCTTATGCGTTGTCAAAGCCTGATTTTCGATTCTGAATGTTGACAATAGAAAAGAACCACAATCTATGCAGAATCTGCTCAGTAAGTATTCTTCTTTAGAATGATCCTTTTTGCATTTTCTGCAAACGTAAATGATTGGCACTTATCAGTCAAACTTTATCAGTCTTTTATGGTTATAAAAGCCCTATTGTTATTTGAGCAAAAAGGTGTTGTAAATGACTATGTGCTGTTTTTGGCGAATCGAAAATTGTCGGTGCTACCTTAAAGTATTTAGAGAGATTTGAATGAAGACAGCTTTGGATCGATTTTCGAGAGCTAAAGAAAAAATAAGATGACGCCTAACTCCTTTATTTAAGAGAGGAAAACTATGAATGCGATATTGCCTCGGGCATTTTATGAAAGAGACATACTCACTGTTGCAAAAGATTTGTTGGGAAAGATAATTGTGCACGAGTCACCCGACGGTATAACTGCTGGTAAGATTGTGGAGACCGAAGCATACTGTGGACCTGAAGATCGAGCTTCGCATAGCTTTGGTGGACGCCGAACTGCTAGAAATGAAGTTATGTATGGAGAAAAAGGTCATGTGTATGTGTATTTAATTTATGGAATGTACTTTTGTGTCAACATCACTGCTGGATGTGTTGCTGATAAACCTGAGGCTGTTTTGCTTAGAGCACTTGAGCCGGTTGTTGGTGAGGAGCTTATGGTTAAACGCAGAGGTGGAAATAGGTCTAACTTGTCCAATGGACCTGGCCGGCTTTGTATGGCGATGGGTATAACGATAGAGCAGAATAAACTTGATGTGACAAAATCTCCACTTTATATTAACGATGCTCCCACCATCAATTTAGGAGAAATAATTGAAACCTCCCGGGTGGGCATAGATTATGCTGGCGAATGGCAGAAAAGACCTTGGCGGTTCTATATTAAAGAAAACAACTTTGTTTCGATTTATAAAAAATCCAAAAAATAATGAGGGAAGGACCCTATGATATAGGTCCTTTATTCGGAAGTCAGGTTATCTTTTGTTGATGGATGATGCGCCTGATGTGTTAATTGTCCCAAGAGTTGGTTCGCCAATGTACTCAAGAGACGATGCTCCGCTTGCTTGAACATCTAATCGTCCATTGAGCATAACGGTTGCGTGACTTCCTCCGCTCAGGTCAACGTTGGCATTGTCAACTTGGAAGTTTGTGAGATCTAAGTTGCTTGCTCCCGAAACTGTTGATGTTAGATTGCTTCCTGTACCGGCGCCTGTAAGATGCGAGAATCCAGACAGTTCAAAGTCTACGTTTCCAACCATGAGATTTGTTAGTTCTAAGAAACTTGCTCCTGATACTTTGGCTGCAAATTGTTCAGAACTGTTAAAACCATCGACTGTTCCATGGGTTGCACCAGCTATATCGAGACTGTTCAAGGTGGGCATTGTTATTTCAGCTTTCGCGTTTAAGGTGCCGAAAAATATTCCTGGGTTTATGTGGATTTTTAGGGTTTGACCCTCTTGTGTGACTTGTATTCTGTCAAAAATGTTTTCTCCAGCTGAAATCTTTACACTGAAGGTATCGGATTGTGTTATGTTTACTTGGAAAGCTGAGCCAGCTTCTACATTTGAAAAACTGCTAAACTCCATGTTTTCTGTTCTTAGGTTGCCAGGTGAAACCCAAAGAAAAACAAAAACGGCTCCAACTGCTATTACAACAAGTCCAACGACCAACAAAACAATGATAAGTGCACTTAGGGCTTTTTTATTCTTAAAAATACGCATAAAAACATCTCCATTCTTAAAAAAAATCAGCGACTCGTAATATATATTGTTTTATCCTGACTCGTTTCTCTATTAACTCGCTTAATGGTTTTTTAGTATGCAAAGTATCATGCCTTTGTCTGCTAGTATCGATATGGTGTTCAATACTGATTTAGAAAAGAATCAGCCGTTGAATTAGAGGTCGCAGAGGCAGGTGTAGTCGCAGTAGTTACATTCCCAGCTTTCCTTAGGCTCATATATGCCCGCTTTGATTTTAGTAGCTATATCTACCAGTTCAGTTTTTAACTCATTCAGCGCTTGTTCTTCAGGTTCGAAGAATACTTTCTCGTTTGTTCTCAAAAACCAATCGCCAACTACTGGCTTGCCACCATAAATTTGGCTAACAGCTGTTGAGTAAACTAGTAGTTGCATGTCATTTTTGAGTTCGTTTAGTGATTGAGCTTTTTTGCTTGTTTTATAGTCAATGACGGTGATGCCGGTTGGGTCTTTGTCTATGCGGTCGATTCTGCCGGTGATTTTGACATTCCCTATAGTTGTTTCAAACCAACGTTCAATATCCAAAATTTTACTTGTGCTCTTGGCTTGTTCTTCCAAAAATACTTTCAGGACAGCTTTTGCTTCTGTGTAGTCACGTTCTTCGTCTATTTTTGTTTTATAGCCCTTTGGATCCCAATACTTTTGGAGCAACTCAAAAGCAATATCTTGGTTTATCGGTTTTCCGTCCTTGATCAGTTTAGTTAGTTGCTCGACGATGTTGTGGATGGAGGAGCCAAAGTCAAAATAGTATCGAGGCTTCTCAGGAATCTTTAACAAATAGCGGTACTGGTAGAGTCTTGGGCATTTTTTATAAGAGATGAATTGTGATACACTAAAGAAGTGGTTCTCGGGCGGACGTAAAGGGGTTTGTTGACAGGTCTGCTCTAAGGTCGTGTCTGGCTCTGTTATTTTATCTATTATGTCAGATTGAACGTTGAGGTTTTTATTTTTGCATTTAGCCATCAGAAGAACGTTTTGGATTGCTTGGTAGTAGTTTTGTGTTTTTATCGAACTTACAATTTGTTTTAGCAGGATTGTTTCTGTTTGGTTTTCATTTGACACACATTCAACTTCAGCTTCGGCTGGGTTTTCCTGTTTGTAGTCTATATTTGGGTTGTTTAGATATTGTAATTCTTTTAGAAATTTGGAGGCTTTGGAGTCCGTTTTGTTTTCACCAAAACGCTTAGCATAGGTTATAATGAGTCGTTCTTTGGCACGGGTTATAGATACATAGAATAGTCTGCGTTCTTCTTGAAGATGGAGTTCCTTATCGTCGAATTCTGATTTTATGCCTTTGAGTAATTCTTGGGGTAGAGGGAATTTGTCTTTTTGGTGGTTAGTTGGTAGTTTGCGGTCTACAAGGTCCGGAACAATCACGATGGGATACTGCATGCCTTTAACGCCATGAATTGTTGAGATCACGATAGCTTGCTCGTCGCTATCTGCATGTTCGACTTCAAAATTTGATGCGTAAGAGAGATATTCCGTGAAGTCATCAATATCGCTGCCTGGGTATAGGCTGTCAAATTCCTCTGCAAACCGGTAAAATTGATTTAGCAATTGTATGTTTCTATTGTTCTGCAAGGATAACTCGTATTTATAGAATTCAAGCTCAAAGAGCAAGTTATGGATCATGTCGAGAGTACGCATGCGCTTGCTGTTATCTAAGACCTTTACTAAAAGCTGCTTAACTGAGTGGAAATTGAGCTTATCTACCTTTAACTCATTGAGGTGATCGAGGGTTTCGTAGAGCGAAAGGTCTTTGCGCTTTGCATAGGCGGTAAATCTGGAGATGTCAACAGGGCTGGTGTTGAAACGGTGTAGAATTCGAACGAGTTCAGCATTGCTCTCCAGTGGGTTGCTTGCTACTTTTAGGTAGGCGGTGATATCTTTGATTATGGGTTCTTGGAAGAAACCTGTCTCTCCTACAAAGTTGAAGGGTATATTTTGTTTTCTTAGGGCTTTGATTATGGGTTCGGCGCTTGCTCTTCTCCTGCATAAGACTGCTATGTCTTTTGGGGGATGGGTTTTAAGTTGTTCTTTGATTGTTTCAAGGATATAGCTGGCTTGAGAATTATCGGTTGGTGTTTCTACAACCGTGACTTTTTCACCTTCGGGGTTGTTTGTGAAAAGGGTCTTTTTTGTTCGCTCGGGGCTGGTCTCGATTAGAGTGTTGGCTGTAGCGACAATGTTTTTGGTGCTTCTGTAGTTGTGCTCCAGGGTTTTCTCTGTGAAGTTTGGGAACATTTGTTTGAATTCGGCAATGTTGGTGAGATAGGCGCCTCTGAAGCGGTAGATACTCTGATCATCATCCCCCACGACTGTGATGTGGCCATGGTGTTTAGCTATCAAATGTACAATTTGGAGCTGTATGTAATTGGTGTCTTGAAATTCATCAACGATAACATATTGGAAGCGTTCTTGGTAGTATCTTAAAATCAATGGATTATTGTTTAGTAGGCTGTATACCGTGCAGAGCATATCCCCGAAATCAAGCATGTTATGCTTGGCCTTATAATTCTCGTATGATTCGTAAATTTTTATAATGTCTTTTACGTTGTTAAAGGAAATTTGCTCTTCTTCATCAAGTTGCTTTCTATTTTGATTTTCAATCCATTGTTCCAAATCTCTAACAGATATGGACTCGTCTTTGCACCTAGCGATGAACTTTTTGACCTCATCTGCCAACGTGAAGGGTTCATGATTAAACTGCAAAAACTCAATACCAAAACTGTTAATGTTTTTAGTAAAATAAACCAGCTGAGCAGTGTCTGTAATAATTCTATAGTTAGCATTAAGTTTAGTATTAAGGAGATTATCCTGCAATACCTGATTACAAAAAGAATGAAAAGTCGAAATACTCAATTCCTCAGAATCCTTAACCAAACCCAGAACTCTTTCCTTCAATTCTTCAGCAGCTTTCTGGTTATATGCTAACGCCAAAATATTTTCGGGCCCAACACCCTTCGATATTAGATAGGCAATTTTGTTTGCCACTGTCAAAGTTTTTCCTGAACCTGCACCCGCTATGATTAGGAGTGGGCGTTCATTCTGTTCCACAGCTTCTCTCTGCTGGCTATTTAGGCATTCAAGAAAGTTACTCATACAATGTCTCACATTCAGTTAAGCGCTAATCAAGTTAGACGTATTTGCTTTTAAGAATAGTGTTAAGTCTAGATCTTGATTGGCAAATTAAAATAAAAAAAATGTAGTCTTTGAGAGTCTGGATTGTTTAAAAATCAGAGTAAACCAGCCTTGGGAGCAACAATAATTTCTGCGTTACCAGATTCGGCACTGGCGTTTTCTATTAGGTAGGACTAATACTGCATTTTTGGCAAATTCCATATACATCCATGCGTTGTCCAGTAGGCTTAAATTTTGTAGATGAAATAACCTTACTTGTAATTTCTCTTATTAGTTTTTCATCTAAGTCTGTGATGCCACCACATTTCAAGCAAACCAAGTTTATATGCGGCCTCAAATAGGAATCAAACCGGGCTTGTCCCTTTGGAAAATTAATCTCTTGAACTAAATATAGCTCTCTTAGTACATCCAAAGTCTTGTAAACAGTCGCAAGACTCACAGTCGGATGAATTTTTCTAACTTCATCGTATATTTGCTGAGCTGATGGGTGGGTTCTACTGTTTAGCGCAATTCCGCAGATTGCTATTCTCTGTGGAGTTGCCTTATACCCCTTGCTCCGAAGGGCTTTAATTGCAGATATGTCAGATTGCGGAGAGTTTGTCATTTAATTATTAGATAATAATAATTCTTAAATAAATCTTGTCTATCTTTTCAATAGAGAAGAAAAAGGACTTTTCTGCCGATGAGAGAAAAACGTTTTATCATAAGCAAGGAGTTGTATTGTTTTGAATGACAAAAAGAATGTTGCTAGTCGCATTGGTAAATTAAATCGAGACTGGTGGCCTAACCAGTTAAACTTGAATATTCTGAACCAGAATTCTCCCTTGTCCAATCCTATGGGGAAAAAATTCAACTATGCTGATGAATTCAAAAAACTCGATTTTGATGCTTTGAAGAAGGACCTCAATGAGTTAATGACCGACTCGAAAGATTGGTGGCCAGCCGATTTCGGTCATTATGGTGGGCTTTTTATTCGCATGGCATGGCATAGCGCTGGTACCTATCGCAAAGGTGACGGTCGTGGGGGTGTATCAGGAGGTGCGCAGCGTTTTCCACCTCTAAGCAGTTGGCCTGACAACGTTAATCTCGATAAAGCACGCCGTTTGCTTTGGCCGATTAAGCAGAAATATGGTATGAAAATTTCTTGGGCTGATTTGATGATACTTGCCGGTAACTGCGCCCTTGAGTCAATGGGTTTTAAGACCTTCGGTTTTGCTGGTGGACGTAAGGATATCTGGGAGCCGCCGGGGGATGTTTACTGGGGTTCAGAAACCACATGGCTTGGTGACAAACGTTATTCTGGGGAGAGGGATCTGGAAAATCCTCTTGCTGCAGTTCAGATGGGGCTAATTTATGTCAATCCAGAAGGTCCAAACAGTAATCCTGATCCACTTGCTGCTGCCAAGGATATACGCGAGGTATTTGGGCGCATGTCGATGAATGACGAAGAGACGGTAGCCCTCATTGCGGGCGGTCATGCCTTTGGAAAAACCCATGGCGCTGGTGACCCGTCGCTGTTAGGTCCTGAACCTGAAGCCGCTCCTATTGAAGAGCAGGGTTTGGGGTGGACGAGCAAATTTAGTACTGGAAAAGGCGATGACACCATTACTAGCGGTTTGGAGGTTATATGGACACAGACGCCAACTAAGTGGAGTAACAACTTTTTACGGAACCTGTTTGGCTATGAGTGGGAGTTGACTAAGAGTCCTGCTGGTGCCTACCAGTGGAAGCCGAAGAACGATGCTGGGGCTGGTTCTGTGCCAGATGCACATGACCCGTTAAAGAGTCATGCGCCATCTATGCTGACCACTGATCTGGCCTTACGATTCGATCCGGTTTATGAAAAGATTGCAAGGCGCTTTTATGAGAATCCTGATCAACTTTCAGATGCTTTTGCCCGAGCGTGGTTTAAGCTTACTCATCGAGATATGGGTCCGCGGACACGCTATCTAGGTCCTGAGATCCCGGCTGAGGAACTTATTTGGCAGGATCCAATACCAGCTATAGATCATGAGCTGATTAATGTACAGGATATTACAGGTCTGAAGGGCAAACTTCTTGGTTCAGGTTTGTCGATTTCGGATTTAGTTTTTACCGCCTGGGCGTCAGCATCTACATTTCGTGGCTCAGATAGACGTGGGGGCGCTAACGGGGCGCGCATTCGTCTTGCTCCGCAAAAAGATTGGGCAGTTAATCATCCGACTAAACTGATGGCTGTACTGCAAGTTCTTGAAGGAATCCAAAAAGAGTTTAACAACGCTCAGTCTGGCGGAAAAAAGGTTTCTCTTGCTGACTTGATTGTCCTGGGTGGATGCGCAGCAATCGAACAAGCTGCAAAGAATTCAGGTTGGGATATAGCTGTTCCTTTTAGTCCAGGACGTACGGATGCATTACGGGAGCAAACTGACGTAGAGTCCTTCTCTGTACTTGAACCAGTTGCGGATGGATTCCGTAATTACCTCCAAACCAAAAATGCTGTATTGCCCGAGGAACTCTTGGTTGATCGGGCACAGTTGTTAACGCTAACGGCTCCCGAAATGACTGTTCTCATTGGTGGTTTACGTGTTCTTAATGCCAACTCTGGGGGATCACAGCATGGTGTCTTTACTAAACATCCGGAGACACTTACCAACGACTTCTTTGTGAATCTGCTCGACATGAACACAGCGTGGAAAGCAATCTCTGATAGCGAAGAATTATTCGAGGGTCGCGATCGCGCAACTGGAGAGCTCAAATGGATAGGTACACGGGTAGATCTTATCTTTGGTTCTAACCCACAGCTTAGAGCCTTGGCGGAAGTTTACGCCTGTGAGGATTCAAAAGAAAAGTTTTTGAATGATTTCGTATCGACGTGGAGCAAAGTGATGAACCTTGATCGGTTCGATCTTTCTTGGTCGTGATGATAATGCGCTATGGTTGATATTGAAGTAAGGAGCAACCAAAAGTTGGAGATGCCTAAAAAATAGCTATTGCTGAAGGTGGATTAGCTATAACAATTCGTGGCATGGTTGTTCATATTAGGCAACGCCTCGAATCTTAATTAGGTGGTGTCTTTTAGAGTTTTAGTGATCCTCGGAACGCTCTAACGCTGTAGAAAGAGGGCGCGCTGTTATGGTATACAAAGACATGACCATAGCGGTTGTCCCCAAAGATTGCGCCGCCGAGTTTTCTAATATCGGAAGGTGTTTTTAGCCAGCTTTGGGTTTTTGTATCGAAATTTCCGAGTTTCTGCAGTTCTCGATACTGTTCTTCCGTCAAAAGCTCAATGTCCATGGCGGCTGCCATCCCCACAGCGTTACCTTCTGGATGCACTCCATGCTTTTCCCGCTCCTTCTGTCCTTCTTGGTCATAGCAAACATTTCTGCGACCTTTTGGGCTTTCCGCTGAACAATCATAAAAAATGTATTCGCCCGTCTTGTTATCAATTCCAACGACATCTGGTTCACCGCCAGTTCTTTCCATTTCATTGAGAGCCCAGAATTTTTCTGAGTTAGCTTCCAGGTTTGTCTGTATTTTAGCCCATTCAAGACTTTCATGGCGATTCATGTTTTTCTCAAAACGAGCACTCAATAATCTAACTATTTCTTTAAATTGTTCTGGTGACAAAGCTTTTTTGGATGCAGTATTAATAAATGGCTTGTCCATTGTGATAGGTTATTCACCTAAATTTATTAATTTTTCTAAGTATGGTTACAGCAAGAGAACCGCCAAAAAGGCGGAAGTTTACTATAAAAAGCAATATCTCATGGTTAACCAAGATAGAAAGAGGGAATAAATATGCGTCGAAGAAACAAGTTAATATTTGCAATTTTGTTAGTTGTTGCTGTTGCTCTAGTTGGCTTTTTTGTCTGGGCTGAGACCCCACCTGTACCTATGGCTGAAGCTCTCTCTGCTTTGAAGTCTGATTCAGCAGTTAGTGTTTCTACGGGTAACTGGCTGGTTTTTAGCCCAGTATCTTCGAACGCAACCACCGGATTAATAATTTATCCAGGCGGTAGGGTAGATTTAAGATCCTATGCGCCCTTGGCGCACGCAATTGCTTCCGAAGGATTCTTTGTTGTAATCCCTCAGATGCCACTCAACTTGGCTGTTTTTGGAGCGAATATAGCAAACGACGTAATCAAATCCTACCCGCAGATCAACACTTGGGCAATCGGCGGGCACTCTCTTGGCGGCAGTATGGCTGCCCAGTTTGTTTATGACAACCCTTCCAAGGTCAATGGGTTATTGTTAATGGCAGCATATCCGCCTTCTGGAGTAAACCTTTCAAGTAGCGATCTGTTTGTGACGACCATTCATGGTACCAACGACGGACTTGTTAGTGAAGCACAAATTTTTGATTCCATGAAACTTCTTCCTTCTTCAACTATTCGGGTGGAAATATCTGGAGGCAATCATGCTTTCTTTGGTTGGTATGGAGACCAAGCAGGAGATAATGTAGCTACCATATCCAGAGAGCTCCAACAAAATCAAACTGTATCGGCTGCAGTGCAATTGCTGGAGAAGTTATAGATTTTCAACTTTTCGTTTGAAACATACTAATCAACATTTCCTTGTCTGACGTAAATTACTACTTTCTATCTTTGATAATTGAGCTAGATTTTTATTACGAAAAAGATGATGGGGTGGTTAGAAGGGTTTGAATAAACCTGCAAACACTAACCAGACTAGAAATGTTTTCGCTACGAAACTAAGTACAATGTATGTTCTTTCGCCATAAAGATAATCTCTCCATTTACTAACGCCCTTGTATTGCAGAACTTGATTGACTGCAAAGCTCATGAACAGCGCCAGATATACAATGAATATCACATAAACGAAGTTTGGAACGCTGCCTGCACTTGATGCTACAGCACCTCCGAAGTAAGCAAAAAGAACAACCCAGGGAAAACCGCCGGATATACATCCTAAAATAAACGATGCCCAATTTGTTTTCTCTGTTTTCTGATTTACCAACTCCATTAGATATCCAAACATTATCATCATAGCGTTCAAAACAAATATCATTGATAGCGACCAAAAGTCCCAGATTCCAACAAAAGTTGCGATTATCCAGATCATTATGGAACTTGAAAAAGCGTACTCGAACCATCGGTAGGGATTCATTCCTTTTTTCAAGTTTTCGTTGTAGGTTTTGTTTTTTGGAAAAGCAATCATGAAATGTGCAAATGCCGAGATCAGAGGAAAAGCGGCAAGCAAGAGTCCCAAATGAGTTACAGTGAAGAGAACTTGGGGGTTTGGTGATGCAAGAATTGCAAGGTTTGTTGGACTTACATGGGCGAATGTTAAGTAGAAGGTGTAGATGTCTGTGCCTTTAGGCCAAGTTAGAAGAAAAGTTAAGGCCAAAATTACAATACCATTAATCAGTTGTAATGTTCCTGCGCCAATGTTGAACTTCTTTAGGTATCTGAGCGAGATAGGTGATTTTGCAATTATTTCCTGTCTTTCTTTATAGTTAATTACTATTCCTCCTTTCGCCTTATTCTATTTAATACTTTTAGATTAATTAGCTTAATGGTTGCGTTTTAGCCTTGAAATAGCTTTTAATGTGTATTTTTTTCTGAGAACTATATTTTTTGTATCAATTTAAACATTAAGTGAAATTTCATGGTTTTGTGTGTGTTATGCTACTTTTCTTCTGAAAAGTAAGATGCTCGCGCCTAAGCTTAGTATTCCAACAATGAGTATTGCAATTAGAGCGTATTCTATTTTTTGCCAGACCAAGCCGTTTATGATTAATGATTGAAACGCCTCAGCTATGTAGGTGAAGGGGTTGACGGTTGCTACTTGTTGAACCCAACTGGGTAGTAGTCCGATGGGCATTACTGATGCTGATAGGAATAACAGTGGAAAGGTCGTTAACAGTCCCACTGAAAGTGTGGTTTCTGCGTTCTTTGTATTTAGAGCTACAAACAAGGATATGCCTGACCAGGCAATTCCAAATAATGCAGCTAAAATGAAAATTATTATCGCCCCTGCTATGCCTGAAGCGATGTTTACTCCCAAGGCTAAACCGATGACTAGTATTATTGCCACTTGAATAACTGTGGTAAGTGCGCTGCTGAAGAGTCTGCCGAACAATATTGAGGATTTGTTGATCGGTGCTACTTTCATTTTATCCATAAAACCGCTATCAAAATCATTAACTAAACCGATACCGGTGTTAAGAGCGGAAGAAGCAATTGTTTGAATTATTACAGCTGCAGTGAAGAATGTAATGTAACTGCTAGTGCCCGTAAGCAACTGAAATGAAGGGATATTTCCAATTGCTGAGAAGGCTTGGGTAAAAAGAAGAAACCAAACTAATGGTTGAATAAGATTAAAGAAGATCAAGATAGGCTGACGAAGTAATTTCTTGTTCCAACGAGAGAAAATCGCTACGATTTCGGATAGCATTTCCATCATTTTTATCTTCTCCTTCTGCCCCATCCACCCGTTGTTTGCTTGCGTTCCACTACATTCAACGTTTTTCCGGTAAGCTTTAGAAAGACTTCATCAAGAGTAGGAGCCGACAAGTTGAGCTGTTCCACATTGATTCCAGCTCCATCCAAAGCTCTTACTACCTGTGTGACTAAAGCTGAACCATTTTTAGTCATTATTGTTAAGCCGTTTTGAGCAGCCACTCCATCCCCACAGTTACCCACTGCTTCAATTCCTTGAAGCTTAGACAGTAAATTCTTGGCTTTCTCGCAACTATCAAGATCATCTATTTTGAAACGTATCGTGATCTTGTCTGCTCCGACTTGAGCCTTAAGTTCGTTGGGTGTTCCTTCTGCTACAATCTTGCCTTGGTCGATTATGCATAGCCGGTTGGCTAACCGATCTGCTTCTTCCATATATTGTGTCGTTAGGAAAATTGTCATTCCTTGGCGATTTAGTTTCACGATGTATTCCCAAATGTCTTGTCTACTCTGAGGATCTAGCCCTGTTGTTGGTTCATCTAAGAATAGAATTTTTGGATCTGAGACAAGGGATGAGGCTAAGTCCAAACGTTTTCTCATCCCCCCAGAAAATGTTTTTAATCGTCGATCTGCAGCCTCAGCAAGACGGATAGTTTGCAGAAGCTCGTTTACTTTAGTTTTCGCTTTTTCCTTTGGGATGTGATGAAAGCTGCATTGAAGCATAAGGTTTTCTCGGGCTGTAAGATCGTCATCTACGCCTACTTCCTGTGAAGAGTAGCCGATTATCCGTCTTACTTTTACTTGGTCGGCATCGATGTCTAGTCCATCGATTCTGGCTATTCCAGATGTTTTTTCAAGTAATGTCGTGAGGATTTTTATGGTTGTGCTTTTACCTGCACCGTTCGGGCCCAAGAAGCCGAAAATCTCTCCTTTCTTAACCTTAAATGTTATGCCATCTACAGCAATTACATTTTTTCCGTATGTTTTATGCAGGCTATCAACAACTACTATGTCTTCCACTAATATCCACCGTTGAGCAAAATAATAATAAAAAAATAAGGTATTTTTGTTTTCCTCTACTTTGGCAATAATAATTTGTCGATTACATTAATTGCGCCATTGATTTTGACTGATTTGTGTTATGTGCCATTCTACTGCGTCAATCTTTACACCTTGATCTTGAATTATTGTTCGTTTTGGGTTTCGCAGCACGTCGCTTGCCGGAACTTTTCCTTTCACTATGTTAAAACTCTGTAATTTTTGGTATGTTTTTTAGGAGATCTTCAATAGTGCCGTTTTAATAATTTTACTATTAAACTAAGGCGACTTGAGACCTATCCTCTCAATCACTTCATCAAGCTTAATTATTAAAATCGGTTTATCAAGAGTAAAATCGCTCCAATCGGAACCCATGGAAAAGCCATGGGCCAACAGAAAGTTTTTTGAAATTTTCTGTTTGCCCACTTCAGCCATCTTTTCAATAGCCATTTTTCTTTCTTCTAGATTTTCCACCAATCTTAGTTTGCCAGTAAGTGCCACGAACCCATATTCGCTAAGATTTGAAGTATATTGTTCAATTTCTACGCAAACAGGGGCTTCTTGCTTGAAAAAACTTTTCTTCTTCCCGTAATCTGTGAAATGAAAGTAAATATTACCATTAACATAAGCATACTGAAAAGGGGCGATGTAAGGGTGCAAATCATCTTTGAAGGCTATTCGACAAAGGAACTGTCCTCTAATTAATTCTTCGATCTCGTTTTCTTTCATTTTTGGCATCTTTACTTCTTTGATTTCTAACACCGGCAATTACTAAATTATCTGTTCTCCTTTTTTAGAGTACTCATCAAAGCAAAACTACTCTGCTTTGTCTACGAAAATAAAGAGCTTTAACAGGCAGATTATCAATTAAGTCTAAAGAATAGGGATGAGTGATTAAGTTAGATAGTTATTTATTTTTTATTTCCAGTAGTTTTTTACGTTATCCGCTGAGAAAACAGTGGTCAGTTCTACAAGTTGTTCCGGGTATGGTTCAAGTACAGTTTGACTCATTAAGTATTCGTGTTTGAACCTGACAATCCAAGCCTTCAATACATTCATGCATGCACTCAACGGCAACCTTCCCTCCCTGTAATTTTCAACAGAATTAAGGAAGAATGTTTTCTCGTCCTTTGAAAGTTGATGTGAGAAATACCCCATTATTTTTAACATGACATTTATGTTTGAGCCAGCGCTGGGAGTACGTGCCAAAGCAGAATACAAGTGAGTCTCATAACTCAATATTGTTTCATCAAAAGGAGTGTGTTCTTGGTTTGCCACTAATTTTCCCAAGATTCTTAGCTCAGTTTGATTGTAAGCTGTGAACAAGTATTTGTTATCTGATTGAAATTTAACCAGATCTCTGATTTTCCCAGATTTTTTTACTTCTCTAAAACTAGCTAAAGTGAAAAGTTTCGTAAGAAAATGTTCTCCAATCCTTGGGTTAAGCAGACGGCGCTCATCTTCAATTGCCAAATTTGAAAATTTCTGACCAACTGCTCCCCCAAAAAATCCGGCGGCCTTCTCTATTGACGAGACACTTTCAATACTTGGATAAACTTTTACATTTTTAAAACCACTACTCGGAGAGGCACTTTTAAGAATAAACCCGTCAACTCCATCCAAAGAATTCAAAAAAGACTCCGAGAATTTTTCCATTTTATCAGTGAAATCAAACCCCGTTGTTGGCTGAAGAAGTTTTTTTTCTCCCTTTACTAATACTATACGGATTGGATTGCGCGGCACACCAAGTCCTATTTCAACTTCTGGACAAACAGGCATAAAATTTACATATGGTTTAATTTTTTCAACGAATTCGCTAGCTATTATTTGTCCATTCCATCTAACGGGTTCGAAAGTGATACATTTAGAGACTACAACAATGGGTTTGGGAAATTCCCTCATTTAGCGCCCTCGTTCTATATCGAGTGGATACTTTAGGGTGATGTGCCTGTTTCATAAGTCTTTTATCGTGTTTTTATGTGATCGTTAAATGATTTTTTGTTTTTCTCTAAGCAAAATTTAAAAATAGATTGCAATAAAATAGCGAGAAGGTCAGGTTTGGGATGCAGCAGCTTGAGTTACAGGATCTTAGCGCGGGGTATGGTCTAGAAGAAATAATTCACAAGATTAATCTAAAGCTAACTGAACCATCAATCTACGTTGTTTTAGGACCAAATGGCGCTGGGAAAACCACACTTTTTAGAGCTATTTGTGGTATTTTAAGGCCTTTTTCTGGTCAAGTCATGCTAGATAAGTTAGATCTGTTTAATTCTAAAGAAGCCAGACTGAAGGTAGCTTACCTTTCTCATTTAAATGCACTGCCAGAGGAAATGACTGTCTACAATGCCTTAAAGTATTATGCGGATATTGAAGGCGGTGATGTTGAGCATGTCATTGACATTTTAGACCTTGAGGATCTTCGCAACAAGAAATTTGTTTCTCTCTCACAAGGACAGAAAAAAAGGGTTTCAGTCGGCAAGATCTTTCTCAGGGAACGAGATCTGTACCTTCTTGATGAGCCAACATCAAACGTGGATCCGAGAATCTCCAAAGAAATACGACAATTACTTGTCGGATTAAGCAAGAACAAGTTTGTGCTTTACTCTTCTCATAATCTCTATGAAGCAAGAGAAATCGGCACCTATCTAATTGTGATAAAAAATGGCGCCTTGACATACTTTGACAAAATAGAAAATGTTAAGACCCGACAATACCGTGTAGGTTTCAAGACTCTGAATGATATATCAAAGTTGCTTCCAAAATCCAAGCTTGAGAACGGATATTTTGTAGTCACTGTTCAAAGCCCAGAGGAAGTGGCGGAGATCGTTAATAAAATTGTAGCGGGGGGCGCTAAAATAATCGAGCTTCGAGAGCTTGACAATCCGTTGCAGGATTTTTTTGAGGAGAGCTAACTGTGAGTTTTTGGAACGCCACAATGAAACGAAGCACTAGACTGAGTAGAAGTTACTTTATCATAGGGGCCATTACAACTATTTATGGCGTAGTTCTCTCGAATCTTATGACAATAATTCCATCAATAATTCCCACTGACATTAATACTCCCGTACCCATCGATTTAGTGGGTAGTTTCCCGCTCTTGTCAATAGCGTTGCTATCCTTTTCAGCTGTGCTTTTTGGCTTACCTGTAATCATGCTCTTTGTGTACGATAAAAATAATGGTGTCTTGGAATATCTCCTAGCGACGGGTCTTGACCAACTAGACATATTCAAAGGCTATGTAAAAGCCTCAATAGTTTTAGCAACATACTTGCTCATTTTTGCAATCGTTTTAAACACTGTTGTGGGTGTTATGGTGGGAACAAGTCTTTCTGTGTTGGCTACTATTGGGATTCTTACGTTTGCAATTGGTATTTCAGAAGTATTTCTTGTGAGTGTCTGCATGATTGCTTTTAGTTCTTTCCAGAGAACGCCTATGGGGGCGAACCAGCCTTTAGGTGTCATCGTTGGAGTTGTTCCAATGTTTCCCGCTTTATTTTTGCCCCTTGTGTTCCCAGCTTACGCCATTGTTTTCGATTTATTAATTGCTGCTATTATTTTGATTGCTTCAATTGCATTGTTACTATCTATTGGGCGTCTAATTCGCAGAGAAAAACTGCTTCCATAACCCTCTCTTTCATTATCTTGTTGGTGTCATTTTGTTTTTGAAGCTAAATCGTAAATTGTTGGGGTTTGTTGGACATTTTAAGGTTTGTTTTGAAGTAACATTTATAAGTTTATATTAGAATATTATAATATGGTGATAAATAATGACTAACACAAAAATCGTTATCGCAATACTCGCAATAGCAGCACTCGCACTAACTGTAGTTGGGGTGGCAGTAGCCCAAAATCAATTCTACACAAATGCAGCACCTAACACACAAACATCAAACAATGGTTTCTGGGGCTGGATTGGTAGTTGCTTTGGATTAAGAGATGCACAAGGATCTGAAGGACAATATGTTGCTCCTCCAACTGGAGTTGATGCACCAGCGCCAATCCAAGGCGGCTACGGCTATAACTATGGATATGGTCCCTGTTGGGCAGGCTGGTAAATAAACTAGCATTTGCCACAGTTTTTAGGTACCGCATAATCCATTGAAGATCTTGAACACGTTGAGTTCACCCTGAAAAATTGGGGTTGACTGTGTTTGCTATTGATACTTTGCAGCCTCTTCGTCTCTTCATGTTATTTATTTTGAGTTGGTTTTTGGGTTAAGATTCGAACCCTTCAAAAAGCCGAGGTGTTAATCCGAAGATTTAGCTTTTCCATGATGTATTGTTCATAGAATATTCTGATTGGTAAGGTGATTCGGCTTTTTTTCTTATAAGTAATTTAGGAATTCAATCTGATTTTTCTGATTTTTCAGAAAGGTTTAAGAGTTTACCAGTCTACATCAATCAATGGATGACTGAAAATGGCTACCTGCGATGGTGATTCCTGTAGAATCGATGCAATCGTTTCAATCGATGTTAAAGGTCAGATTGTTCTCCCAAAAGATTTGCGAGAAAAAGCAGATTTCAACCCTGGCGACAAAATTGCTGTAGTTGCTTGTGAAAAAGAGGGTGAAGTTTGCTGTATAATGATGGTTAAAGCCGATAGTCTTCGTGGTGCAATAACAAAAACCCTTGTTCCTATGCTTAGAGGAGTAACTAAACAGGAGAGTTAAATATGAAAGAGGAAAAAGTTAAGAAAATAGTTAGAAATCGTTATGCAAAAGTTGCTAAAACCAATGGTTCGTGCTGTGCTTCAAGCGTCAGTTGTTGTTCAGCGAAAACCAACGAGCAAGTAAGCAAAATGATTGGATATTCTGAAGAAGAAATGAGTGCTGTTCCAGAAGGGGCTAATCTCGGATTAGGTTGTGGTAATCCAACAGCTTTAGCCTCTTTGAAAGAGGGTGAAAGAGTTTTAGATTTGGGCTCGGGTGCAGGCTTTGACTGCTTTTTAGCTGCTAAGAAAGTTGGAAAGCTGGGAAAAGTAATGGGCGTTGACATGACTCCTGAAATGTTAGACAAAGCACGAACAAATGCAAAAAAAGGCAAATACACAAACGTTGAATTTAGACTCGGAGAAATCGAGAATCTGCCAGTTGCAGACAATTCAGTTGACATAGTTATTTCAAATTGTGTTATAAACCTCGCTCCTAACAAGAGGCGTGTTTTTGAGGAGGCTTTCAGAGTTCTTGCTCCAAATGGTCGATTGATGGTTTCAGATATTGTTCTTTTGAAAAAGTTGCCTGAATCTATTCAGAATAATGTTGAAGCATATGCTGGATGTATCTCTGGAGCAGAGCTCAAAGATAAGTACCTTGATCTAATGCGAAAAGCTGGATTCCAAGACGTAAAAGTCCTTGAAGAAAAAACATATCCTCTTGAATACATCGTAAGTGAATCCACCTTGAAAGATGCAATCAAAATGGAGAATATGACAGAAGATGAGGTAAAGAAGGCAGCCAACTCTGTTGTGAGTATAAAAGTATCTGCATTAAAAAAGGTGTAAGATCCTAAAAAGAGACGGATCGCATAAGTCGTCGCGGGCTTTTTGTTTGGTTTACCCACTTTTAGCCTATAGGCGATTGTGAAATTTTTTCACTTAGATTTTCGGGTTGTTTAAAACCTATATTTACTTTTTTAATATTGGTTTGTTTTTGCTTTAATTTCAGAAGTCACTTTGTTGATGCGCAGGTTTTCGATGTTTTAGGAGAAGTAGAGTTGAAACAACAGCTACTGCAACCGCCGCTAATATGGCGACGGCGCCAACAATCGTAATGGGGAGGACCTCGGTTTGGGGAGGTTGTGCTCCAGTATTAATTGTTGGAAGCGCTGTGGTGGTAGGTGTTGGTATAATGGAAGGAATCTGGCGTTCATCGTAGAAACTGATTGGAAAATTGTTTTTGAAAGAAACACTAAAGATACGCGAATCTTGGAAGATCCAGTTGATCGCTGTTGAAGCGTCTGTGTGTTTTATTGACATCGACAGGTTGACTGAATTTATGCTGGTATTTTGGGATATGTCGACCTTTGATAGTTTTTCTATCATTTTTGTTGAATCGAGCCCTGACCAACTCTGGTAGTTAATCAAGAAATTCGTTATATTAGCGACCTCAAGTGGGTGTCCAAAGCTGTTGTAAGACGGTGCGTTGTCGATATTCACGATCCCTTGGTAAAAATTGTTTTCTCTGTTTGCCAGAATAACCTCAAGGCTATCCGCAGTACCCACCATTGAACCCAGAAAATAGATCAACACATTATCACTATTGCTGACATAAATTTTGTTGATTTCGAGTCGCTGGCGAACTTGTGTATTTGTTTTATTACCCTCAACTTTGAGTTCAATATGCCATTGAGAACCATCTATAGGAAGAACGTTTTCAATAAACTCTAGAGCCTTATTCTGTTCAAAAGAAGGGGCGGAATACACAACACAAATTTGCCCAGACGCTACTATAAAACTAATTATTATAAGAACGAATATTTTTTTATTTTTCATGTAGTTTGCCCTTTGCAGACAACTTTTAGATAAGTGATATTAGAGTACAGATTTTTTATATGGTTTTTCTAATGTTTCTTGTCTACGACGGATTTGTTTTTCTGAAGGATATAAAGGGGATAATTATTCTTGGTGAAAAAAGCTGTCGTTGTTCGTTATCTAAAGTGAGCGTGTTTTTTCATGATTGTTATTTTTGCGAGGTTTTTATTTCTTGAAGAACTTGTTTAGCACCAGATTTAGGTGGTATAGATAGTATTCTTCGGGTCCAACATATGATTGAACCACCAACAGAGCCCTTTCTTGGATTTCAACTTCTAAGACATTTGTCTTTTTTATGCAGGCTTCTATGTCTTGCAGGTCCCTTGCGTTTAGCCGCCCGATTTTGGTTACAATTATATCGACTGGTTGAAGAGCCCTCAGCACAATATGGCTGAATTCCTTGATTTGGATGCTTTTCTCCAAGTAGTCCTTTGGCAGTGTCTGGCAGAATATGCATCCGTCTGTCCATCGGTCAACTTTGTAGCCGGGCGGATTGCTTTTTAGAGCTTGTTCAAATTCTATTCTATCGCAGCCTGGAATTGTAAAGTCGATATCGATGGTTGATGGCTTTAGGTCAAGCAGAGTCATAGCTGTCCCACCTGCAGCAACCAGGGTAATCTTCTTAATCAAGTCCTCGTTTAGAACGCTTAGAAAATCAAAGAGAGCGCTTTTGTTACAGGGCATTGTAGAGTTTCAGCTTTTGCCTTATACTATCTTCATCTGCAGACAGTTCTTTTGGGTTTATCGCTTTTAAGATTTTTATCGTTTTGTCAATTTCGGGTTTAGGGTTTGTTTGCTCCAACACATTTAGGATTCCCAACAACCTGGCTGACAATTCATACTTTTGACTAAGAAATGCTAGCACGTTACTGTTAAAACTGTTCTTGGCGAGAATAACCGCTGCTGCATCAATCCCTCGAGCCTCTTCCCTAAGAAGCAAAGCGATCGTTATGTATTCAATGCAGAATTTTTTTCCCTCGACAATGTTTGTGCCAAATTCGCTGTATCCAAACCTGTTAAGGTTGAAATTTAGATCTGAATCAGGGATGTTTAACGGTTTAGTTTCTGTGTGTAGTGTTTTGATTTGGTTTTTTTGAGCTATTTCTTTGATTTGGCTCCAGAATGCTTGAGGATTGTAGATGTTAATTTGTTGGCTTAGAGCTTCTCTAACGGGGTTAATTTCATCCACGGTTAACAAGTCAAAGAAATCGTTTGTATCTAAGATTAGGTTGTTTATTTTTAGGTTGAATTTTCTTTGAAGGTTCAGGGCGATTCTGTGGAGCGCTACCGTCTGGTCGAGATAATCAGGAGTTTCATTGAGGAGCGAGAGCAGTTCGATTCGGTTTAATTTAATGTTCTTTGCTGGGTTGATTGCACTGATCGATCTAATGCAGCTTTTCTCACGTAGGGATTTGTCCATCTCTGCAAAGAACGAAAATAGGTTCGCTTTATTGGACAGGAATTCAATTTTCTTTTCTATTTCCATATCTGATAAAGTGTCTATCAAAAGATAGTTCTCAAAATTTAGCCTGATGCTAGAGGAACGCCCGATTGGTTCCAGATTGAGCAAACCCTGACCTTTTAGGTCCTGTAGTTTCTCGTAAATGTTTGCGTAATAAGCAGACCCGTATCTACTCTTTATTCGGTTTGTTAATTCGTTAATTGATAAAGAATCACCTATACTAGAAGAAATTGCTTCTATGATTCGATTTGTGACTTTATCCATCGCTCTTCACACTTAAGTATTATAGCATTTTACTATAATGTTATAGTAAATAAACTATAATAAAAGGGTGTCGAGTAAGAAACAGGGGGACCTCTAGAAATTAACTGCGCTTCAGCCACAGGTTTTTATATCTTTAAACCCAGCAGCATTGACCTTAAGCTTTGCTTTGCAAGTTGGGCGCATTTCGCTCTTCCAAAAGAATTAATAGAATTAAAGTAAACTTTTCCCACTGATAGACATGACCACTGAAGAGCCTGAAGTCACCACAATCAGCGAAAAAGGGCAAGTAGTAATACCACAGTCCATACGCAGGGAGCTTGGAATAAATCCGAAAAACAAATTCTTAGTTTACGGAAGAGGCGATACTATCATAATGAAGAAACTATAGCTCCCAGACTTAAAGAAAGAATGGGATGACATTTTCAAAATGATGGATAAGAAAGAATTGAAAATGACCGAAGAAGAAATACAAAAAGAATTAGTTGATGCTCGCAAACCAAAATAGATGATTTGATGTTTTTAGTCATTCGCGTACTAACGTTTTTCTGACGCAATCTTTGAAAGCTCTTTTGAAGTTGGAGAATCGGAACGCTATTATTTAATTGAATCAATAAAGAAAATTAGATGTCTTGACGTTCGCGTTGGAATTTCGCGCCGCAAGCTAGTAAGCTACTCAGGTGGTTTTCAACGTGGAATTTGTATGCTTGGGCATTGCCTATTTTCCTTGTTGGTATAACAAAACCCATTTTCACAAGCTTCATTAAGGCTTCTTTTGTAGTCTTGTAAGAGAGGTTTGTGGATTCGGACAGTAAAGTTATTGTTTGTTCTGAATTTCCAACTAATAAGGCTTGGTCGATCAAGCGTGCTGTAGGGCCACCAAATATGCTCGAGAAGGGTCCGCGTGTTGCGTATTCTTCGGAATCGACTTTTTTTTCATTCTCGTTTTGGTATGTCTGCATTTTTTTATCTCCTTAGGAAAAGCTCTAAAGCATTATTGGTACTAACGGTACTTAAAGTTTACTAAATACCAATAAGATTTTAAAATATTCCAAAGTCGAAATGTTTAAACAGCAAGGGGTAATTCCTTACTTATGCCACCAAAAAGCCTATCGGCAATGAAACCAAGAGAGCGTTTCTTCGCAGGCTTTATCCTGCATAAATTATGGCTTGATAGGTACTGGTGTGGCGAAGGCAAACGACAACATCTAGGGCACACATCACTTGATAATATACCAAAAGGCAGACCACGTGGCGAAAAAGGTGAAATTTTGGAAGTAGCCGAAGACTTGAGACGTTTGGGCTATATTTGTTTAGTTTCAGCAACACAAGATACACACGTATGCGCAAGCAGGTCTCCCGATATCATTAAGGAAGCTCTGCCAATAGTTAACGAGTATCGTCTCGCTGTAGGTTTGCCGTCTCTTTCTGCGACAGATATTTAAGAATTTTTTTTCCCTTACCAGACGAATGCTAAAAGTCAAATTGTACGCTTTTGTTACAGGGCATTGTAGAGTTTCAGCTTTTGCCTTATACTAGTTTCATCTGCAGACAGTTCGTTTGGGTTTATCGCTTTTAAGATTTTTATCGTTTTGTCAATTTCGGGTTTAGGGTTTGTTTGCTCCAACACGTTTAGGATTCCCAACAACCTGGCTGACACTTCATACTTTTGCTAAGAAACTTCCGGCAGCATTAAGGGAATTCATTGCCTCAGAGGAGCTAAAGCCTACTGCAAGTCAATGGCAATCAGTGCTATAATTTTGCTTAGCTTTGTCTTAATCGAAATTTATGCGGTTTACTGGATTTATCGACTTTAGCTATCCCTTTGTCGGCCAATTTATAGAGCTCGACTCTAACAAAGTTGGGGTGTTCACCGATTGCTTTGGCAATGCCGCTAATGGTATTGTTTCCTTTTTCTATTTGTCCAAGTAGAGTTGCCTCGATAATTTTTCGCTCTGCTGTTTTTCTTAGGGTTTTTTCGATTGGGGCTTCAATGCCATATTTTGCTTTGAGGTCTTTTAGGTTTTGGTAGAGTGCGTCTTCCCAGCATCTGCCTGATTCTTGGGATTGGCTGTTGCATTCGTGAGCTATAGTTTTCCAGTTGAGGCCTGATTGGGCAAGTATTCGGGTATCATCCAAATCCGCGTCCCTAGATGTGATTCCTTTGAATAAGAAAAGGTCCTCTTTTGAGGCTATGAAAACCTTTAGACGCTTGTCTTGGTATAGTGGGGTTGATCGTTTTTGCATGTCCGCGGAGAATGATAGTTTGCCGCAGACTTTGTTTAGAAATAAGTCCCATCGAAAGCCATCTTTGTTTTCCAGTATGGCGCTGGTTTGCATTTCGTTGTATGGCCGGGTGATAACTATGGGATTTGGTTCTTTGTAACCTGTGGCGATTAAGGCGGATTGGAGACTGTTTAGGTCTTCTTGGTTTGTAAGTATAATGTCTATGTCTTTAGTTGCAACTTTCAGACCATAGAATGCCATGGCGCCGCCTCCTATCAAGTAAAGCGCAAGGGGTCGTTCTGCTATTGTGTTTAGTTTGTCGAATTCTTGCTTAAGATAGTCCTTGTCAAAGGAATGTCTTTGAGCCATTAAACCATCACTCCATAGTCACGGGCTTTACCTGCAAAGTCGTCCCAAGTAGGCAGAGGCTGCCCTTCAGGACGAATATGAGTTTGTAAGAATTCAAGCATGACCCTTTACTTGGGTCTCTAGCCCAAAATGCTCCGCTTCTCTGAGAAGGTATGTTTTGTCTATTTGTTTTTCCGTTTTTTTAAGCAACAGCAGAGCGTAAGTTGAGTATCTTACATTACCCGGTTCCAACAAAAGAGTATGCAAAATAGCATCCTCAGGTGTGATCGATTTTTTTGTGGTTGAGTAGAAGTAAATATCAAATTCTGAGAAAAGCGGCAGATCATATACAGAGAAAATTGAGGTTGCAGTTTTGTGGAAAGCTCTAGTCGGAGCTTTAGCGGATTTAGGTGTTCTTATCAAAAACTCCATTTCACGTTGCCAAAGGATTACTGAATTATCGGAGAGTTCGTTAGCCATTTTCTTGGCAAAGAAGCTTTGGTACTCCTCCAGGAATTCTGACAGACCTCTGAATTGAGGGTTAACTTTGCATTCTTGTATTATTCCCCTTGATTTGAAATCTTTCATGTAGCGCCAAAGAGTGTTTCTTGGAACAGCCGTTAATTTGTCGGAGTCAGTTAAAACTTGAAAGAGAATTTCGATGGCCGTCCCCTTTAGTACGTTTTCCCAGTCAACATAATCGTAAATCGATAGTAAATTCTCTTAGCAGAATTGCATGTTTTGTGTCGCTAAAAGATACTTGTTTTTTGGCACCCTTATGGGCGATCTTTATCAGGCCTTTAGTTTGCAATTTTTTAAGGGTGTATGTTAGCAGTGAGGGTTTAACAGAGAGCTTTGCCTGGATTGATGATAGCTCATAGTTTGCTCTGGCTATTTCTCTTAGTATTTGCAATTCTGCTTTGCTGAATGCGTATTCGCCAGCGGATGTTTTCATGGCTGTTCCATTATATTGAAATTCTATTTAAGTTTTTCAGTTTTATGGAACATTAAAAGTTACTTTGTAGCCGGGCGGGTTGCTTTTTAGAGCTTGCTCAAATTTTAGTCTGTCGCAGCGAGTCATCTTCTGGGGTAGCTTTGGGGTTGTTAGGTTCGTAAACGCTTTGATCCAAGTTTTCTTCTTGCACCACTTTGCTCTCAGGAGGGTTATAGATTTGTAATTAGTACACTTTATATTTCATAAGAGAACAAACTTTGTTTATGCAATCCTATCGCTGTGTCGTTTGTCAAGAAGAAATAACTGCCAAAGAACATAGTTTCTCAACAAAATTTTACAATATGGCGCTTTGCAGAAAACATCAAGAAATTCAAAAGCAAATTAAAGCAAAAACAGAAACCGAACAAAAACGAAAGCGGTAAGTGTTGAAGGAAAAACCAGTTCAAATGTCGATACTAAAGCATCGGAAACTCGAGATTTAGAAAGCTCCACTTCTGATAGAGTACAAGATAGTTTAATTCAATGGCTTGTTCAATGGGCATTTGCTAGACCGATTAATCTATCTTTGGAATCCAAGCAGTTCTTTACGGAAGGAATGAGACTTGAAGAATTTGCACCGTCTGCATGTTTCATGACAACATGGCTGCCGTGTTTTCTAGCAACCTCAAAACCCAGAGCAGATAAGACTTTAATTACTTTTCTGGCTGGCTGTGGTCGCAGGCTCAATTTGTGGTGACCTCAACAAGCTGTAAACCGACAAGCTCTATGCCTTCTTTAGGTTTGACAGCTTCAACCTCAAGGTAAGCAGTAATGGCTTCTTTGATGCGTTTAATCAATTGGTCAAGAGTTTTGGCTTGCGTGTTACAGCCGGGAAGGTCTGGAACTGAGGCAACATAAATGCCATCTTCGTCTTTTTCAACGATGACTGCGAACTTCAAAATAGATCACAATTTAGGATTAGTTAATGCGCTTACTAAAATCTTCTTGTCTAACTGAAATGTTTGAATCTTTCTTGGGTTGAGTTCGCATTTCTGTTTTAGGTTAACTTTTGGAGGTGAGTTGTTTGGTTGATGAGATAGAGGTATCTGAGAATAAGGAAGCTTTGATCGTTTTGGCTGGCACGGTTGCGGGCGTGCTTCTACATTTGTTGCTTCTCTGTCGATTCCGCTAGAGATTAAGGCCCCTTCTGCTGCGTTAGCATCCACTATAACGGGCGCGATTCTGATCTACTGGAAAAACAAAGTCAACAAACCGTAAGCATCCACCCTCTTCTTTTTGGGAAAAATTTGGGTTGTCTTTAGTTTAAAATTGTGTTAAATTGAGAAGCAATCACTCCCTTTTTTTAGTGGGCGAAGGGATAATGGAAAATGCTAAAAGGATAACCTGCCAACCCCAATTCGGAAAACTCTAAGCAACAAAGCTGAGCATTGCTTGATTATTAAAAAGAACTAATTATTCAACCTGTATATTTTTGGGAATATGTAAGCTAAATGTCGAGCCTTTGCCCTCTTTGCTTTCAAAACTCACCGAACCACCCAACGACTCAACTAGCCTTTTAGCAACCGCCAACCCAAAACCTTGACCCTTGCTCTTTGTCGTAAACAAGGGTGTAAACAACTTACTTTTCAACGAGTTAGGTACGCCTACACCTGTGTCCTCAACAGCGATAACCACATCGTCAGCGTCTGCATAAGCATGAATATAAAGTTCTCCCCCGTTCGGCATAGCCTGAACAGCATTAGAAATCAAATTTCCCAGAATCCTCTTCAAGAAAACCCCATCGGACTGAACTGCCTTGACATCCTGTTCCACTTGAGATGAAGCGTGAATATTCTCGGGAAACGTTGCCTTAAGTAGCAACTCTTCAATAAGCGATTTCAAATCCACCTCACTAATCGAAGGATTGAGCGGTCTGACAAAGTCTTGAAGGTCAGCAACAATTTTATTGATATAATCAGCACTCATATTAATCTCGCGAAGGCTATTCATCAAACTCTGCCTTGCTTCGCTATCAGGCAGTGAAGTCAAATCAGACTCGGCTATGTAGACTTCACTAATTATAGCTTGCAACGGATTACGTATGTCATGCCCAACCATTCCAGCTGTTGCACCAATAGCAGCTAGACGCTCTGCATCGCGCAACGAATTCGTTCGCTCTTCAACAAGTCCTTCCAGATTCTTAGCATATTCTTCAAGCTTTTCTTGCATTTTTCTACGCTCGGTTACATCAAGAACAAACGACAAAACCGAAGTCAACTTTCCATCAGGGTCATAGAGCGCAGAGTTATACCATTCGCAATATATGACAGCCCCATCTTTTCGGTAATTGCGATTTGAACTAACGCTTCTGGGGCGTTTTCCATTAATCATGTCTAGTGATAATTGCTGAACTAATTCAACATCATCTTCATAAACCCAAGGCATCTCAGCAATAGCTTTTCCTAGAATTTCGTCTTTTGACCAACCAAAAATTCGCTGGGCTTCGTCAGACCAACGTATGACGCGATATTGTGGGTCAAATTCAATAATCGCTTCAGGTGCATTTTTCATATGAGCCTCCAATCGCTGTTTAGCCTGACGAAGTCCTTCCTCAGCCTTCTTACGTTCCGAAATATCCTCGATAGTGGCGATGGCCATAACTGTTTTTTTGTCCGGTCCATATATTGGGTTACTTATTGTTTGCCCCCAAAATATCTGCCCATCTTTGCGTATATATCGCTTTTCAATTTTGTAATAGTCTCTCTTTCCCGCAACTATTTCTTCGACTAGACTCCATTCTTTTTTTGCATCTATCGGATGAGTGAATTCCGAGAAAACTTTGTCGCACAGTTCTTTTTCACTATAACCTAGCATTCGTTGGAACGCGCCGTTGCATTTGATTAGGTGCCCCGTTGGGTCGCCTATTGCGATGCCAAGTGCTGTTTTTTCAAAAACTGCACGAAAGCGTTCTTCACTTTGCCTAAGTATCTCTTCCATTTTTTTGTGTTCGGTTATATCCCTTATTATCATGCTTGTTTTGACTGTGCCTTCGACATCGGTGAAGAGGCGGGAGGACACTTCTGCATTGAAAATTGAGCCGTCTTTGCGTTTTAAGGTTAGTTCAGCTTTTGCTTTGCCTTCACGTTCTCGTCTGCTAAGTGCTGCTTTGGCTTTCTCGTCCAGCACAACCACACCTTCTCGACCAACCTTTTTGAGCTCGGCCTCAGTCATGCCAAACATGTTGCATGCTGCTGGATTTGCGGAAAGAATGCTGCCATCAGGCTTAGTTACCAATATAGGGTCAAAACTGTTTTCAAACAAAGAATAAAAAAGGTCGTCTTTCGGGTTAAGTTGAGTTTTTTTATCTTCTTGCTGCTGTTCTGCTTCCTCATATGGACTAATTAGTTGTCTGGATTTTGGAAAAGCCGTCAATGCCAGTAACTCATACTCTTTACGAGTTAAATATTATATAAATTTTACCAAATTCAGGCGCTGTCTTTTTTGTGAGGCGCCAAAATCTGCCGGAACACGGAGCGCTAACAGAGACTGCAAACCCCGGCTTAACGAACCCTGATATCTCGCCGCTTTTCGTCATCACAATTCACCTTAGGCGTGCACCCATTTCTTTATTCGCGCTTATTTTTGCTATTTTATTGTTGGATAATTGTACATATAAGAAATAGTATGCTGTGAGGATTTTGATTTGACCACGATAGTTAATGTTGAAGCTATATCTACTGCGGCATAGATGGCCGAAGCAGCGCTAAGACTATTTTCACACGCTCTTCTCAAACTATTTACCAATCATCTTATTCACTTTGCTTACCTCCCTTTTTAACTATCAAGAAAAGCAAATAAAAAAAGTTAAAAGTTTCTTGACTAATTCCCTCGTCTCATTATGCTTCTTCTTGTTGTTTTTAGGTTTTGTTTATCGGTAGAATCTTTTTTATGGGCAAGCTTTGCTGCTGGTCTCTTTTATCAGGAAACCTGCCCTCACTAATGAACTGAAAGATGAACGTGAATGATTCCCAAATGATTTTTTGTTGTTAATATTCGCTGGAGGTGATTTGTTTGGTTGATGAGATAGAGGTATCTGAGAATAAGGAAGCCCTGATCGTTTTGGCTGGCACAGTTGCGGGCGCTGCTACTACGTTTGTTGCTTTTTTGCCGATCCCACTGGAGATTAAGGCT
>CAWGYA010000005.1:0-189238 GCA_963826715.1 Candidatus Bathyarchaeota archaeon | reverse complement strand
TTCCCATCCCCAGCTCCATGGATAAATCCATATACTTTTGCATCATTTTCGTTTCCTGAAGAGTTTTAGGCTCTCCATGTCACATACGTATTGGTAGCCTGCTTCGATAAGTTCTTTGGCTTCTTTTACGTTCTCGGCTGTTTTACAAATATACTCGTCATCTTCGAAAGTTACTAGCTGGGTATAGATGAGCGTGTTTTTGATGTTCTTGTGACCGAGTAGTCGCATGACGTGTAAGATGTCTTTGGTCTTATGGTATTCCATGGTTGCTTTCCAGTGGCGGAAGGTGTGAAATGTTATCTGTATCATCCGTGGATTTCCGAGCTTGTTAGCAGTTCTTTTGCGTTGCTTAATAAAGGAGCTTCTGAATCCTCTTAAGTCGTAGGTGCCGAATAGCTTATCTGTTTTTCTTGGGAGCGCTGAAATCATCGCCAGTAATTTGCTTGACATTTTGAACATTCGGGCGTGGCTGCCTTTTTCTGGTGTAACTCGTATGGTTGAGTTTACGAAGTCTATGTCGATCCATTTGAGTTTCCAAGCTTCACCTATCCGCATTGCCGTCTCCTTTAGTATCTGAAGGACTACCGATGTTTTTCCTCCGCATCCGGCGATGAGTTGGTCGATTTCTTGTTCAGTAGGTATGAAAGGTATCTTTTCAACTCTGCAGTATCTTGGTGGATCCCATTTGCCGCCTACCATTATCAGAAAGTTAGTGTAGGCTTCGGTGACGTATTCTTTTCTGCCGTCGCTCCATGTCTGTTTTGCTAGAACATCTTTTATCGACTCTGGGTCAAACAAGCTTGCTCCAAGCTTGAATAGGCGCTTCATGATTTTTACTCTGCCTTCAATAGTACTCTGCGCATATCCTCTTTTCAGCATCCAGAACTCGTATTCGACGATTTTTCCGTTGGTTATCGCTGCTTCGTTCCTAAGCAGAACTTCAGGTTTCTGTTGTTCTGCTGCCAAGTTTTTCGTCTCCGTTACGCATATTTGGCGAGTAGTAACTATGCCAGTTTTGCTTTTTAATGACTTCGTATCAACTGTTTCAACGTCTCTAGTCGCTGCTTCTTTGGCTCTTTTAGAGTCGTTTGGGTCTGAGAAGCGCATTCCGCAGTCTCTGCAGGACCAGCGTTGAATCTCAAAGCCAATAGGTGTGTAGCGTTTGGCGTCTTTCCATACTCTTTTGGAGTGGCATCGTGGGCATAGGGGGCTGGAGCCGACGTCTCCGCCTGGAGGCGACTTACCGTCTGTTTCGGCTTTGTTGCCAAATATGCTTTCTTTCGGTGTAAGTCCAGCCATTCCCTCCCACTCTCCTAATCGTCTCTGGGTTTTCCGTTTTTGGTTTCTGCTGCTTTTAGTGCCATTTTGAGGAGTTGTGCAGCTAGGACGGTGCAGTCCGCTAAGGCTTCCTCATAGCCGTCGGGGTAAACTTCAGAGTCAGCGGAAGATTCACTCATTCGGGTTCGTCTCCTGGCAGTTCAAAGTTGTCCATAAAATCGGAAGGTTGATCTTCGGTTACGCTAGTTACGGAAGTTACGGTTTTTTTGGGCGGTGCATCGCTTTTTGTTCCACCATTGAATAGAGGGCTGTCTTGTAGGCTGGGCTTAGAATCTGTAACTCCCGTAACTTCTGTAACCGTGTTGGGTTTGTAGTTGACTACGAATTCTCTGAGTCGCTTCTCAAGCCTTGCTGGATCGAAGAATATAACCCGCTGAGTGCGCCCGTCTACTTTAACGGAGTTAACTAAGCCTTTTTCAACGATTCCCAAACTCGCCAATGCTTTGCGAATAGCTTGAGAGCTCCATTTGAATTGGTCTGAAAGATGTTTGGTGGTCAGAGCTGTCTTATGCTCGGTTTCTATTTCGCCAACGGTTTCAATTTCTGTTTTTTCTAGGAAATAGAAGATGTTTGGGCGCCACTTCTCAAATAGGCGGTCGCCTATTTTTTCCCAGAGGAAATTGACGATTAAGCCGTCCATGCTGTTGGCTTTTTCTTCAACTTTAGCCCTCTCAACCTCTTTTGCTGTCTTGGTAATAGTTTCCTTTAGGCTTGGTTCATGGTTACTCAAAGCCAGAAGCGGAAGTAGAGAAGCCACTAAGCGGTGGTCACATAATTCGTTAACCCATTCTTCCTTGTTGATAGTGACAAGACGGTAGTATTTCATCCTTAGATAGAGGAGCTTATTTTGCAGTTCCAGCCCGCGTTTGAGCATCTCATCGGTTTCGATTACTGGAAGTTTTTTGTCGCTGGTTTCGCTGTAGAAGGGTAGGGCTCGGCTCTCTGTTGCGTTGTCGTCGAAGGGTTTGCGTTGCGTTAGGATAGTTAAGCCAAAGTTGCTGAATGTATCAGTGATATTACAGTTGGTTGGGTTTTGCCTGCTCAACGGCGTTCCCGTCGCCCGACAGTTTAGGAAATGAACCAATTCGCTTTTCTCGTTCGTGTTCGCAAAGTCTGCCTCGTCAAGCACTAAGGTGCCTTGCCATAGGTCCATTGGGCGGTAGAGGCTTGGGATTCTATATGTGGACATTTCAAAGTAAGGTTTGTAGCTTAGCAGTCGCAAAACGAAGGCTAATCGGTTTTTGCCGCTTTGGCTTGGTCCACGGATAGGAATTATTGGGGCAAACTTTCCGCTGCCAGCTATATCATAGGCTGGGTCGGCGACGAAGCGATCAAGAAACCAAGATCCAACACATATTCTTGATAACAGTTTCACGAGTGCGTCTTGGCCGCATGGGTCGTAGCTTAGAAGGGCAAATTCGTCTATCTCCCGAAATATCTCCGTAAAACTAGTTTCGGCGTATCCTGTGGGGACGATGACTAAGCCTTTTTTGAGTGAGTCATTGAAGACAGGTGTATAGATGATGTTTTGCCCTTTGGCGTTAGTTTCTCCCAGAGAAATTTCCCATAGTGTTTCAAATCGGTCTTCATTAAAGCGGTAGACTAGGTATTGCGGCGGGTCTCTTCGGTTCCAAATTTCCTCTGCTATGAACTGAGGGGTGACGACTGTGGGCCTTGGGATATAGACGTCTTTTTCTTCAACCTCTTTCTCTATCTTATTTAGTTTGCCGCTTATCATTGACCTCGCTCCTTCTGAGATGCTTTTGCACTGCGAATGGCATCTACGACGTCTCGGATTCCTGAGGTGCCCTTGAGGTTTCCGATTTTCATGCGGTGGGTAAATTGGTAGTCTACTTTGCCAAGAAACTCCGCTGTGTCCAGCGAAGAGGTGCCTGTTCTCTTGCAGACTTCTTCGATTACCCGCTTTGCTGACTCGCAGCTAATGCCTTGTTTGATGCACATGCCGCAGAAGCTCAAAGAGAGGTCGTTTCTGTAGCCTGGCTGCCAGTAACGAGTTAGAAACAGCACTGTTTTCTCTTGGTCTTTGTCGCTTAGCCTCTTGAAGGTTTGCGGGGCTTCAAACATGACTTGGACGTTTCGTTTGGTTTCCATGGCTTCGAGAGTTTCCAGGTCTTTTTCACTGAAGCTTAGACCATGCTTGTTCTCTAGTTCCTCGCTGGGTAACGGCTCGAAGGTTTCAACGTCAAGTATTCTGCTCCATTTGCCTTCGACCTGGTGTTTGCCAAGGGGCAGTTTAACAAAGTTCCCATAGGGCTTTTCGGAGGTGACTTCATTCTGCTTTGGAAAAACTTCCATTAATTTGGGGTTTAGATTTGCCATTTCCAGGACCCGAAGCCCTAGCCATTTTGCCACTTTAGCTTTGACCGGGAGGAGAAAGAGAACCCATATGTGGTATGAGGAATCTGGGTAACGAGATGCTTCCAAGATGATGCAGTTTGGCCATACTCTTGGTCGCTCGATGCCGTCCTCTTCTTTTCGCTTTTGCAATAGAACTTCTAAGACCTGTTTCGCAGCGTTTTTAGGGTCAGGCAACTTTTCAGGGTCAAAGTCAAAGCACAGCCACTTAACATAGCTGCAGCTGTCAAGCTGGTATGATCCTACTGTTATTTCGCCCGACAGGTGCTTAAGCAGTGTTTCGTCGGTTAGTGGCTCGGCTATTTTGGAGTATCCTTGTTTTAGCTGGATGCAGTAGCAGTCTGTGCGGTTGACGAAGATTTCCTTTAGTATGTTGACTTGACTCATGAAAAGTGTCCCCGGTCCACGTCGATTAGCCTTGATTTTTCGGTTTGAGTTTTTGGCGGTAGATTTTGTCCTCACCATATAGCCAGTAGCTGTATTGGTAGCCTTCACAATGGTAACGGTCTTTGATGGTTGCGTTGCCGCCTTTTAGAATATTATAGACGCTACTCCATTTGTCAGCTGGACTGCCTTGCTTATTGGCGATTTCGTATTCGCCTAGTTTGGCGCTTTGCTGGACGTCAAATTTTAGGAGGTTAAAGTTTGACTCTTGGATTACGAGGGTTTGTTTGGTTTCTTCTCGCTTGCATCCTGCTGGCGCTAATTCGTCTATGTATTGGTTTGCTGCGTCGGCAAGCATTAGGCTGGCATCTCTGAGTTTTACAAGAAATTCAACTTGCTTATCCATGGTTACTCCCCGGTTGCTCCTGGCTTATTTGAAAAAGTCCTCGTCTCGGAGGTGGTCGCTGATCTGTATGAAGCGGCGTTTCCTGCAGTAATCAAGAATTTGGTTTAGCAGTTTGTCGTTGCTATCCTTAAACTCTTTTTTGAAACCTATTCTTCCGGTCATGACACGGATCTCAACGGACCCGTCGATGGCGAGAAGCTGGTAGAAGCCCAGTTTTTCGCCAGCGTATTCTTCGAGGACCTCCCAGTCCTCAATCAAGTTAACCATTTTATACACCTAAGACTAGGTCGCCCAGAAAAAATAAAGGAATTCTGCCGCTTGCAAGAAATAGTATTTTACAAAATGCCTTTTCTAAAATAGTATCTCTAAAACCCCTTACTGCGGAGCCTATTTTTTCTGCACTTGCTCCAGGGCTGCTAGTAGCGTTAAAGCTATGTTGTCATCCATATTCTCGAATAGCTTGTCCAAGTTGGTTGCACTCAATTTTAGCGCCAAAAGTCCCGTGAAGGTTGTCTCGTACAGGATGCCTTCATTGCCCGGCTGCGTTTTCCTTACGCCTGCCTGTTTGAGGTAGCCGCCTTCCTCCAGCGCCGTAATCCTTTTTTTGACAGTACCATAACGGGTGCGTTTGAAACCTTGCTTGACCAGTTTTTTGTGAACGTCATATTTTACGAGCACCTCATCAGATAGGATGCGGAGTATAGCCTGGGTTAAGTCTACTTTTATGCCTTTGAACACCGCAAGCTCGGTGCCTTCGCTGTTGCTTGCAGCCATAGACCTTTTTTTGCCAAGCAAGGTAAGACCGCAAACTTCGATTTTGCTAAGAAGTTACTTATCACATTAACCCAGCCATTTCAAGCGCTCTTGTCTGCAGGTAAAATTCTTCTACATGTAGGAAAAGCATGGATAAAATGCTCAAACTAAAAGTATGTTGTCAAAACTAGCATTTTCCTGTTAAAACCAGAGCCAGTTAGAGGGCTCGGCGTGCACTTTTGCCCGTTTTTTTCAGGCGTATTCCTACATGTAGAAACGTTTTACCGAGGGCTTTTCTACATGTAGTAGGGCAGTTACGCTTCTGAAATTCTTATTGCGGGGGCGAATTGGAGCTCAAACGAGTTTTGGCTTGTCTTCTTAAGTAGGTGCTTTTTTCTTGATCAAGATTATTTTTACGATTTCTTGATTTGAGTTCTCTTCGTATGTGACGTCGATGTCGTCGAAATTCTTAGCGATATGAGGTTCTAACTTTTTATAAATTTTTTTAGGAAACTCCATCCAGCATCGTGGGTAGGAATGAAACCCTTTGTACACTCTTTTCACCATGCGCAGCCGAATTTTTATTACCATTCAATTAAGGCTCCTCCAGGTTCGGGCATTTCACCGTCTCTTCTGGGATTAGCGGTTCGTCTTCAGTGCATTTTGTCGGTGTTAGTATAAAAGTTAAACTGCCGTTTTCTTCTCTTGCTTCATAGTCATACTTTCCATTGAATAGTGGTTTTAGCATTTTATTGTATTTCTTTGGGAAGACAAACTCAACGTCTTCGAGTTGACTGCAAGGTTTACTGGTCGCTCCCCCTTCAATTTTTAACTGGCGCCTTACCGTTCTTCTAAGAATCAGCAAAACCATACTTGCTTACCCCGTTAACCCCATTTTCTCCCATTGTCGTCCATCCTTGCTTGGCAACCAGAGTTGCGTCCACTGGTCCTTTTAAGCTGTTGATGAAACGACATCTTATAGCAGGGGAGGGGTGAGTGAAAGTGAAAACATTCGATGAGAAATTACACAAATGAATACTAGTGTTACAACAACTCATCAAAGCGAACGATAGTACCGAGCGCGCGCTACTAATAAATGCCGTTTCTTTTGATTTTCTTATTTTAATTCATTTAAACAAAAGTAATTTAATTTAGGGTCTCCGAAAGTATGATATACAATTTCTTTTAATATGTTCGTTAAAACGCGCGCGCCAGCCGACTCTGGTCGAGCATAGAATTCAGGTGTAAACTAATGTCTCAAAATTGGGCTAACCATCGGCATATTCGTATACCAACCGATAACATTAGTCGACGCCCTAAAAAATCGAGAGGTCCTCCACCTGAAATGGGCGAGAAGAAAGAGTATGGTGAGCAAGGAAAATATTTAGCTGAACAACTTGAGGAATCAGTCAAATTATCGCAAAGAAAAGAAAAAATTATGCCCGGAGAAAATGTCTTTTTTACTGTACAGACGGCGAAACCACTTTCCTACGAGGATAGCGTATTGGATAGACTATCTATGCGGTTTTCCCTCCAGGTTAACGATTATTCAGCAGTTGTTTCTGTAGATAAGCAAGGCTTAGAAAGACTCAGAAGCGACATAGAAGTCTACAAAAACACCTCTAAACTAAGATCTTATGTCAACCAAATCGAACGCATATCCGTTATCGGAATTAACCGAGTCAGCCCAGAACTTAGTGAATGGATAAACTCTGGAACTCCTGAGTATATTGAAATTGAAATGTTCCCGAACTTGGGACGCGAAAACTATACCTATTTAATCGCAGAACTAACAAACTTCCTAAGAAAAAATAATGCGCTGATTCTCGACTCAAGAATTGATGACCACATTGCCTCCATTAGAACATATGCTAATCCCCAAACAGCTAGGGCAATTTTACAAGGCATGGATTCAGTATGGCAAACTCGGATCGCACCAGAAATTCTTAGCGAAGAGCCTCAAAGTATGGATATTAAGGAAATGCCATCTCCTAAAATGCCAGAGCCTGACGTAAAAACAATCTGTGTCTTGGACTCAGGCGTCGATACTGAACAACCCTTCTTGAAGCATATTTTACTTAACTCGATTGATTTGACCAAAGATGGTGATCCTAAAGATTTCAAGGGGCACGGAACATTTGTAGCTGGTCTTGCTGCTTACGGAAATTTGGAAAACCGCAGGGATCCCCAAGCTTCGGCAAACCTGATTAGTGTCAAAGTTCACGGTCTAAAGAACAATGAATATCCATATCTGGAAAAAAGAATAGAACAGGCAGTTCAAACCTTTCACGAGCAGGCAAAAATTTTCTCCCTATCAGTAAACTACCCAAAATGTAGCAATACCTCTTTACCTTCAGACCTAGCCTACACTATAGACAAGTTATCCCGAGAATATAGAGTGACTTTTGTGGTCAGTAGCGGAAATGTAAAAGACGAATTGGCTGCTTTAGCAAAGTCGTTACCTTATCCGACCTATTTGCAAGATAGCGCCTGTAAGGTTTTCTGCGGAGCCGAAGCAAGCATGGCGGTAACAGTCGGAGGTTTGGCTCATAAAGAATCCCCCATGTCAATCGCGAAGGTGGGTCAACCGAGTCCTTTTACAAGACGCGGAGAATTTGGGTTAAGAGGAAAACCTGACGTCGTCTCAAGCGCAGGAAACCTCGAAATTGATGCATCACGTAATTTAGGTTCTGATAACCAACACCTCGGCGTGATTTCTTTAGGGTTATCTAACAAAACGTTAGCATACGGTATAGGAACTAGTTATTCAACACCAGCTGTTTCAAATATACTGGCTAGACTACTCAAGGAATATCCTGACGCTAGTCCGAACCTTCTAAAAGCGCTTCTTATACATTCTGCATTTTGGCATGAAAACAATCTTTCACTTCCAGCAGACAGTGATTTGAAAAAGTCTTTGTATGGCAAAGGAACTCCCGAATTTGAAAAAAGCGCTTTTTCACAGAACTTTTCACCTGCATACATCATTGAAGACGCCGTTAGATATGACGAGGTTGCCTTTATTCCGATATATGTCCCTTACGCAATGAGCTCCATTTTCGGCGAAAAAAGAATCCGTGTAACCTTAGTGTACAATCCTCCCGTTCATATGGGCGTAGTTGGATACAATTTAGTTGACCTTGACTTTGCACTGCTCAAACAAGCTAAGAACGGCGAATTTAAAAAGCAAATGAAATGGGATAACTATTTCCGAAATCCATGGGATAATGTAAAGACTGATGTTTTCCGATGGCAGAAAAGCGGATGGGGAATGGAATGGACTTTAATGATTACGCCTAGAGTTCGATTCAAAAAACTGATAACTGGGGCAAATGAAGAACAGGAATATGCAGTCGTTATAACCCTTGAGGATCCAAACAAGAGGTTAAACATTTACGATGCCATCTCCCAAGAAAGAAAGCGAATAACTAAGCCCTTGGAAGCATACCTTCAGTCGATGACGATACCCTCGGGATAACCTAACAATCTCAGTTACGAATTCAAGGCCATTACAGGACCATGAAAGGCTCTGTCGAAAAGTTGAAAGGCGAGGTAACAGTAAGAAATAGCTCATACCATCAGTAGAGAGATAGTCTGGGGGACGAGGTTTGGTAGATTTCGATAAATTACTTGGTAAAACTGAGATTGTCAAAGATATTGACCCTCTCGCAATTTTCGCTAACTTGGATAAAGAAAGCGGCAAAGAATACCTGCGTCCTCCCCAAGAGTCAGTACTAAAGGCTTGGCATGAAAAACTCCGGTCAGAAAAGGATACAATCATTAAATTGCATACTGGTCAAGGCAAAACCCTAATCGGATTGGCGATCCTACAATCATACATTAACGAAGGGCTTGGACCTGCAGTTTACATTTGTCCCAACAATTACCTAGTTAATCAAACAGTTGAACAAGCCCGTTCTTTTGGATTTAAAATTGTGCAAGTTTCCCCTGACTTTAAACTTCCAAGAGAATTCCTTAACTCAGAAGCGATTCTGGTAATAAACTGCAACAAGCTCTTTAATGGAAAATCAGTCTTCGGCGTATCTGGGTCAGGTAAGGAACCGATCCAAATAGGAGCTATCGTAATTGATGACGCACACAAATGTCTGCAGATAATTCGAGAAGCATTTTCTTTTGTCATAAAAAGGGATGATAAAGACGGCAAGCCAAACGCATTATATTCAGAACTATGGACGATTTTTGAAGAATCCATCAGAAGGCAAAGAGAAGGCACTTGCTTAGACATTGCCCATGGAAAAGACTGTCTAATGGCAGTTCCCTTCTGGACATGGCACGATAAACGTAAAGAAGCATTAAAAATCTTGGAAGAGCACAAACAAGAAGGAGAGCTTCTTTACGTTTGGGACTTACTTAAAGATAGGCTCGATCAGACAACTTGCGTTTTCTCGGGAAATCGGATTGAAATTGCACCTCGTCTTCTTCCCTTGGAATTGATCCCGTCATTCACTCAAGCCCAAAGACGTATTTTCCTTTCTGCTACATTAGCCGAGGACGCATTTCTAGTTAGGGACTTAGGAATAAGCACAGAAAGCGTAACAAACCCTCTTTCGGTTGGTGATGTTCCTTACTGCGGTGAACGGCTCATTCTAATGCCGACACTAGTAGACACTTCCTTGAAAAGAGAAAAATTGGTTGAATGGGTGTCTGCGCTTGCTTCCAAGCATGGTGATTTTGGAGTTGTTGCCATTACTCCATCTTTCGCGCATGCAAAGAAATGGGAAGAACTAGGGGCAAATAGTACCAACGTCAAAAATCTATACAACAATATAAATGATTTAAAAAACGAGGTCAAGAAAAAAACAGCCAACAAGACACTCGTGCTAGTAAACGAATATGATGGGGTTGACTTACCCGATAGCACTTGCCGAATATTGTGCTTAGACTCATTACCTTCATACAACTCATTAATCGACAGATATATGCAGGAAATTAGGCCGGGTTCTCTGCGTCTGCGCCAACAACTAGCCCAGCGAGTTGAACAAGGAATGGGACGTGCAATCCGAGGCAGTAGCGACTGGTGCATAGTCGTTCCCATCGGCAATAACTTAACCGATTTTCTATCAGAAAATTCCAAAAGAGCATTCCTTTCCAAAGAAGCGCAAATGCAAATTAAGATAGGCGAAGAACTCGCCGAGGCGATGAAGAGCGAAGGAACGAAATTAAGTGTAGTAGAAACGCTGATTAATCAATGCCTGAAGCGCGATGATAAGTGGAAAGAATACTACAAACAGCGAATGGCAAAGTTAAGGACCGAACAAATTAGCAAAGAACAGTTAAATCGTTCACTACTGGAACGTGACGCTGAAATCCTATACCAGCAGGGTCACCCTGATAAAGCAGTTGCGACCCTCCAGAAATTGGTGGGAGAATCGGATAAGACAGATGGCGGCTGGTTCTTACAATTGATGGCAACTTATCTTTACCCTGTTAATTCAACCGCATCTATGGATAAGCAGCTAAAGGCACATTCCGAAAACCCGCAGCTTTTCCGTCCAGAAACAGGAGTTGCCTACTCAAAACTAGCTTCAACCAAGCTCAATAGAGCAACACGGATAATAGATTGGGTTAAAGGCTTTGAATCTCACAGCGCGCTAGTCGTAAAAATCGCTAACATAATGGATAAACTAGCCTTCAATGCTGTCTCAGATGAATTTGAGGAAGGAATCGACGAGATCGGTAAAGCCATTGGCTTTGCTACACAAAGACCTGAAAAACAAACCGGAAGAGGACCTGATAACTTTTGGCAGGTTGATACAAACAAATACTGGATAATTGAGTGCAAAAACATGGTTTCCGCTGAAAGAACAGGCATTTCGAAAAGTGAAATAGGACAATTAAGTAATGACATAGGCTGGTTTAGCGAATATTATGAAGGGTGTGAAGGAGTACCTATAATGGTACACCCGGCTGACATGCTGAAAAGCGATGCTTATCCCACTCAACCGTTTTGGGTTTTCAAGGCAGTTTCGTTAGAGCAGTTTAAGGGTAGTACCGTTAGGTTCTTCAATTCGCTTTCAGGCAGTGTTCTTTCCGAGGAGTTAATCGTTCAAAAGCTAAAAGAGTTCAGCTTAGATACCGAAAGTCTAATGAAAAATTATTTGCAAAAGGTGGATAAAAGAGAGGTAAAATGAAACTCGAACAGTTGAAGTTAAACTCTGCAGCCTTGTTAAGACGAACGCATTTTCTCTAACTCTTTTTCCAACGTCTCAACTTTTCTGTTCAGCTGCTTAATGGCTCCAAGAGTTAACCCCAAAAGATGGCCACTATGAACCAATCCTTCTTTTGAGCGCATAGCTTCAGGCAGGCTCCTGTTATCGATCAGAGGTACGCCGAGTTTATCGACGTTCTCACTCATTCGAATGCTCTTGATTACGGATAGGTCATCCATGTAGTCCATGTGTCCTAGCGCATTGTACCAGACGCTATCGCCTGCTACGACATGCCAGTAAGTCGATGTGTCTCCGCATGATCCGGTGTTGTTGCCGCCTGCAGGGTACATGTTGGCATGGTTATGGGCTGCTGGGGTGTATCTGCCGTTGGGGTCAACGTACGTCGGATAGTTGCTTAGACCTTGGGCTTCCAGAACCAGACCCGAGTTATCACGAGGCATCGAAGACATGTTTATTCTGCCCGTGTTGGCTACGACTTCCCAGCCTGCAACAAAGAGGTTGTTTTTGAGGTATGCTGAGCCGAAACGGAAGGATCCGTTGCCTAAGTCATCGCTTCCGTCTGTGATTGGGCGGATAAGATGATTCGCTGAGTAGGCGATTAAGTCCCCTGCATAGGAGACTAGAAACGTGTTGGCGCCGTCATGCCCAAACGCTGCCTTCAGCACTCTTGTCGTCATTAGGTTTAGGCAGGGAGAGGCTTTGTCGATTTCCGCGTTACTGTTAAAGTAGCTGCCACTGCTTCCCCCGCCTCCGCCGCCAGAAGCCACAGGGACGCCTCGTTTGCCAAGCTTTGTTCTGCTAAGTTTCTCAACGTTGGGCGTGTGGGTACGCAAGCCATAGAGGTAATCGGCTAGTTGCGGTGGCTCCTTGCCCAGCTCCAATGTTAATTCGAGTTTTGTAGGGTCCTCTTTTGGCACAAGGTACTCGATGCACTCAACCCTAAAGTCACTGTTAACGCCCTCTGTTGGAAGTTCCACGTGCACTTTATCGCCTGCCTTAATCGGCGACGTCCCATAATCCAAAACAGTGCTAATTATGTGCAGGTGTTCGGCTGGGTCTTTGAGATACGCCAAGAGTGCGGCTGAGCGGCGGTTGCATTCGCCATCGCTCCACAGTTCCTCATCAACTTCCACATATTCCCGCAGGCCATAGGCTGCCTGGCTTGCTGCATCCTGAGAGAGTCCAGAGTAGCGTCGTCCTCCGATGTAGAGTTGATGAATCCAGAAGCTACCCGTCCCAACCGTTCCAGGAAACCAAAGGGTCATGCGCACTACGAGGATTTGTGTCCAATCAAACCCTGATTGAACGGAGTTCCATTGGTTGGCGTAGGCTGAGCCTACACCCGTTTCAATGCCACGCCAAGCTGCGTCTGGAGAAATCGAGACTTCTTTGGCAGCCACCTTGTAAGAGTTATCATAGAGCGTTAGCGTGCCAGTTCCGCCGAAAGCCGCCTCTGCCTTGAGCATCAACGCCAAAATGGGATATTGCTCACAATTAAGCAGATACCCCGGGTTTAAGGTGAAGTTTGCGCTTCCAAAATAGTTGCTGGGCGCATAGAGTTTGACACATGCCCCACCGTCAGGCGCACCTGAGCCATCAACGCTTACAGATCCAGCGCTTGCCGTCCAGGTACCATCCGTAGGTGACAATTGGCGGGTCCAAGAAACCTTATCCGCTGGCCTGCTCTTGTCCGCTAAGCCATAAACAGTAACTTTGTTTCTTATCCGAGTGATTTCTTTTTCATACTCTGCCGTGGTATCGATGTTCTCTGTGATTACTGTTGAATTGGTTTTGGAGAGTTTGGGGAAAAACTCAAATTTGCCATCTGGGGAAACCCGAAAATCAAAGCCTATCACGCCTGATTTATCGGCGGATTCGGCAACGTATTTGAGGATGTCCCAGACTGGAGAGTCCTCATATTCCAATTCTGAATAGGTGGTGTCCGTGTTTTCGATAAGTTCAACGCCGCTTCTGTTGTGGCTAAGACCCGCGTAGTAATCCATCAGGTCCTTGATTATTTCCTCGCCCTTCATGCCTGAATAGGTTGCCGTGACTACTCGGCGGAACAGCCGCTCGCCCCAGCAACGCCCAGAAACAGTCAAGTAACTTTCGGTAGGCGAGCTTTGGTAATGGACTTTTTCAACCCGCAACGTCAAGAGCAGGGGACAGTTTGGTGTTCGCCCTAAGCTGATTGAGCCGTCCATGCCCACGGTTATGGGTGTTGCTCCGTTTGGGCTGTACTTGCCGTTGTGATTATGTAGCGTGATGTCGTAGCTGCTGACTTCTTTGCTACAGCCTAAATGCACCAGAAGCTCAACAACATCAGCTTGGGGAGGCGCAATGGCACCAAAAACCAAAGCGATACTTGGGGAAGCGGTGGACATTTACTCAATCCCTCGCCGGGCTAGTTCTGCGTCTCCTGCACGAGTAATGCCCTTAACGCGGGTCGGCGTCTCGGCTGCCGATGCATTGAAGTTCTGCACGCTTGCCGTTGCTGTATTCATGCTGTTGGCGAAGGCATACATCGCTACTGCAGCGGCTGCTATAACGGCGATGCCTACGCCTGTTAGTGCCAAAAACGTTGCATAGCTGATGTTTAGGGCGTTTTGAACTGCCGTTGCAAACGCGCATGCGGCGGCATAGACTTTTTGAGCTACAGCTAGTCCGGTGCTTGTACGCAGAAACATACCCATGACTGAAACAAGCATCATGGTGCCTGTGACGACTTTGGTTTGCTCATCGTTTAAAATCCCAAATTGATTGGCCATGTACCCAATGGCTGTGCCCGCTGCGCCTATGCCGGCAAGAGCAGCACCAAAGCTTTTGATGCGTGCCGTCATAAGCTCGGCGTCTGTTTGAATACGATTAAACTCACTGCTTGCTCGGTTGATTGCCCGAATAGACATTGTAATTTCTCTAAAACTCACAATCCAGCCTCCGCTTTTGCCTGCTCAATTGCACCTATGATGTTGGTTTCTAGCTCTGGGAGAAACGCTTGCACTGCAGGATATAGAAACGGGTGGGCGGACATGTAGCGGGTCCCGAACTCCACAAAGTAGCTATACGCTGCCCCTGCCCCGATTTCAACAACCCATTCCTGAGCCATGGCGTAGATTTTGCTTTGAAGATAACCCGTGCGTACAGGAGCATTACGTTTGGCTTCATCAACTACTCGCTGAGCCCAATCGTAGAGCCAAGCGCGGACTCTCTCCTGCATATCCTTATCTAGTCGCTGCATTGCCTGGACAAATTCGTCCACGCCTTGAATGTCAAATGCTACCTCGACGGACATTTTCTTTTTTCCTGTTCTGCTTTTTTTGCTTCGTCCTCTGCCATCTCTTCTAAAGTGCGAAGGATTAGTGAAAACTCAGCTATGGTTTGTCTGCTTGTGGCGTTGTATTCTTGCTCTGTCCATCCGAATCGTTCACACATGACGAACTTTGTGAGTCTGGGGTTTGGTTGCTTTCGTCTGATGGCGATGATAAAAAACGCTGCTCGTCCATCTCGATGCCGTTGACGTTGTCGTAGATTTCCTGCAACTTTAGGCTAAGACCATAGGGGAGACGCCCTTGAACTATGAGGTCTTTGAAGAGAGGTTTAGAGGCGGGCTGACTGACGATTGACATCCAGAGGCATTCCCGGTTAACTTTGAGAATGTCCTGTTTGGGAACCTTGCCCGCTGCATCCATATAGCTAACCAGTACCCGCTCATACTCTCCCTGAGTAATTTGGCGGAATTCATAGTCGCCTACAAATTGCTCGCCGAAACGCTCGTTAATCCGTATTTTTTCTGTGTACATTGTTGATTACCTCCATTACTGCAAGTCTGTTACTGATGGCTGTGTTGATGTCTTCAAGTACGATTTGTTGCATCCACTTCGGAAGCTGAAGGAGACGAACGCCTATTTTCTCCCATATTTTAAGCCAGTCTTCCACTTTCACTTCTTCCATTTTCTCACCTCAACTTGCCGCTATGCTAAGCGGTCCTTTAGCGTCAAACTGAGCCCTAACCGCGATTAGGTCATCAAGCCACTTCTCGCTTGTTATGTTACTCCACTTGGCAGCATCCATCTGAGCATACGCGGTGCCCCCAAGCCCAAATCTGATATTGAACTCTGTGTCGGCGAGGGCATTGTCCATCTCTGCTTTGCTCTCAAACTCGAAGCGGACTTCACCGCTTAGCTGTCGATTGCCAAAAGGAATGTACTTAGCGAGATAGCCGTTGGTGCTACGAATAACGGGCACTTGCTTGGGATTGTTGTTTACATCGAACTTCCAGCTTACAACACGGTCGTTTGCAACTCCCCCAATGGTGACGTCTGTTTCGTTGAATGCTACAGCCCCAGCATAATCGGTGTAGGTTGCATCAGTCAGCTTAGCCGTGCCAGTGGTGAGGTTCTGCCCCACCATTTCGAGGGTTGCTTTGACTACATCATCAATTTCGCAGCTAACGCTCGCCTTGCCAATCCGCATATAATTGTAAAGTAGCGAAAGGATGTCTGTTGCTGATGCCCAAGCGCCCTTATAGTACAATACTTGAACGCTTAGGGTCTTATCCAGGTCTATTTTGGCGTATTGCAGCAGGTCGATTGGAGCAGCTGAGGGCACGATGTAGGAGACTTTGAGGGAGGGCATGCGGGTGCCTTTTTTGATGGCAAAGAGGTCATAGTTTCCGCCGCTTCTCAGAAGCAGGTTGTTTGGGCTAAAGCCTGGGTTGATAGATTCATGCGGTACTCCAAGCATTGCCGGCGTCACTGTTGGGGTTGTGCCTTTGGTTGCTTCCGCTATATAGTAAATGCGTTCTTGGTCGGTACTGTAGGTTTCAACCATCTTTTCCATACTCCATTAGCCTAAAGTTATTTCCTCGAAAGCCCAACCCTTCAAAGTGAGCTCTGTTTTGAAGAGAAACGGCTTAACCTCAACGATGTCTGAGGGCTTGTAGCTCACGACATCGCAGTTAGTGATTCCGAGAACCTGAACGGTCAACTGCAGGTAGTCACAGTAGACCACGGCGGATGTTACGCCATTGCTGGGATTTGTGGTTCGGGCAAACATCCAAACATAGCCATCCGAGTCCACGTAATCCGTCAGGTTCGCCGAAATCGTAATTGTTAGGGTTTCGTCCGTGCCTGCGGTTCCATACTGCGCATACTGCCAAGCACCCGCGACATGATTCCAAACCTTAACCGTTACACCGTTGCCACCGGGCGCAGTGCCATAGCCCTCGAAGCTCAGCACCAAAGACTTGACGCATTGCTCTCTTGGCCCAACCTTGAACCTGAAAAGCATCAAGCCGTACTGATTGTTGACGGCTATGCTTTTGGAGTAGCGGACATTGTCACTGTACCAAATGCCCTGATAATCAACGGCGGAAAGCTCAGCCCAAGAACCACTAGACGGCGCCAACTCAGAAGCGGCACCTACAGCATATGCCTTGTGCGGTTCACCCGATGGATAGCCGAGCCCAGCAAAATTATAAATCGTCTCATAAGGCAAAGTCCTGTTCTCACGGACAATCGCCTTAATCTGCTCAGTAACCTTGTTCCGCATCACTCGACCCAAATCAGAACCGGGAGCAGTCTTATCGATGGAGTGGACCGTGCACTTGAAGAAATGCACCAAACGCCTCTTGCTGCCCGACAAGTTTAGCTTCTGGTCTTGCACACCCAAAACAGGGTCAACTTGAAGAGCAATTTGGGCGTCATACTCTTTGAGAAGGAGTTCACGGTCAAACGCTGCCTCCGAAGCCAATAGCTTAGCAGCATCACCGTTATCTTTGGTTACGCGGATTCGACTATTAATCAGCCTTAGCAAGGTAGTTACGGGGTCTTCTAGCTCACTCAACTGGTAAGCAGCCTCCTTGCCATGCTCTTGAAGTAGAGCCGCTGATTACCAAAAGTAGAGGGCGACACAGTCTGCACCTCATAGTCTTCGCCTTGACGTCTTATCTTATCGTGACTGCGCACGGGCAAAAACGTGTAGAACGCCAAATAGTCGTTTTGGTAGTACCCAGGCTCTATGAAGACCTGTTCAGCTTTGAGCTGAGAAACCACGGCTAACAGTTCAAGAGGGTCGCCATAATCAACGGTTTCAACCGCTTGGCGCACTGGATAAAGCAGAACCACTTCACCCTTACTCTTAAGAATCCTCATAAATTGGGTTGCAGGCTCGCTATAATTTAGAAACATGCGGGCGATCCAGCTTACATTCGCCATAGCTTTGGCAAGCGTAATTGGGCTATAATCCGTGAAGAGCGGACCCCAAGCCATGAATTCATCGGCGTACTCCTCAGCAATATCATATGCTAACTTGTAGCCCGGAGGGTCGCGGTCTTTGCGGATTTTCCAAAGAATCCCAATCGTGACACCGTCATAGTAGCTGCAGGCGGGAAACCTTGAAACCACATCTATGTAGCCAGGCCAGCAGACGTCAGGAACATAGGCGGGATACTGACCACTTGACTTGATACTCTGCACGCCGTTATAGACGCGTTGGCAACTAGCCGTCCAACCCTCACAGGTGTACAAGCCAAGCAGGGCAAAGCTTATCGGGTCATCATAAACCTCAGTGTTATTCAAGCCTACCCGGTGCCAAGCGCCATCCCCAGAGGGCAAAGGATAGAAATAGAGCCAAAGCCCCTCCAAACCGTCCCGAAGGAAACCAACCGCGTCACTCATCACCCCGTTGTAGGTTGGGGCGTTAGCGGTGTCGTAAGTATCGGCGAGCATCTTTAAGCCTATGAGGCAATAGAGGTTCTCGACATACATCGACGCCTCCCAACCATCACCGATGGTAACGTATGAAGCAAAGCCGCCATAGTAGCAGTCATGCAAACCCAAAACCACCGGCAGACGCTGCATGTTGTAGAGAAAAGGGTAGCCCGCCAGCTTAGCCGCAGCCAAGTATGCAGCCGTTGACGTAACGGCGTAAGCCTTCAGCAGTGCAGGAATAGCCCTGCCAGCGTCAATACTCCAATAGTCAGTCGATGACTCTCCGCTTTTGAAACCGCCATACGCAGTCCTCGCTGGATCGGTACATTGCTGGGTTAGCAACCAGTCGGCTAACTCCACAATTTTGGCGAGTATGCTACTTTGTTGGCTTATGAATTGAGGGGCGGAGTAGGCTTCGCAGAGAAACTCGATGGCGAAAGCAGCGGCAAAAGTGCCACGACCAAACGCGGGGTCAGGACCTTCCATCAATCCAGCCTTTGCAATAAAGTAGCTATTGGCCAGATTGTTCTTGAGGGTTACAACATTGCCAAGAACGCTCTCAATCTCATTCCATTCGCTATGGGAGTAATCCTTGATTTCAACGGGAAAATTAGCTTGAAACTTCGAACCGTCCGCAACAGTGACGTTTCTCTGCCCGGCAGCCGCATCCGCAGCCAAGTTAGTGGGAACAACGTAGTAGTAGGGCGCGTAGTGCATTACAAACTGAAAATAGGCGTTTGGAACTGTGCCCATGGCTAAGCCACCCCGATATAGGGCGTTTTTAGCTTGTCTAGCAGACGGGAAAATTCGCCTTGCAGCACATCCATGCTCGGCAGCTTCGAAGGCTGGCTGGCATTAAGGTCGCCTACGCTAAAGTTCAACCCAACAGTTGACCCGCCAGTCAAGAAGCACAGCGCATACATCGCAGCCAAAACCGTTATAGCTTCCTTTTTGGCATCCGAACAGTTTGCATAGTCAATTTCTACGTTGAGTTCAAGCGCTAAAGTCACTTCGGCTCGCTTAATCATCTTGAGAACTTTAGCCTCAGACATATCCGAATCGCCAACATTCAAAGTATCCCAAACGTCCTCAACCGTAACCGCAGCCAAAGCCAACTAAACCTTAAGTTTGAGGTTACGCAATAAACCGCATAAAAGACTTAACATATAAGCAAAACGTACGGATGCCCTGACGATAGAACTATAAAACCGTTTAAACGCTAAACCAAAATTATTGGGTGATTGGCAGTTGTATTATGAATTTTGTTCCTTTGCCGACTTCGCTCTCAAATTCTATCGTCCCGCCTTGGGCTTCAATTACCCTCTTACATACCGCTAAACCGAAGCCTTGACCACGTGACTTGGTTGTGAATAGTGGCGTAAAAATTTTTGGTTTAGTCTCATCTGCGATGCCTATACCTGTATCCCCAACAACAATCTTCACTTGTCCGTTATTGATACGTTCTGCTTCGATGGTTATATGTCCTCCATTTGGCATAGCTTGAATCGCATTGGTTACAAGATTTATGAGCACTCTTTTGAGTAGTTGAGGGTCGGCATCGATCACTAAATCTTCGCTGACTTCAACATTAATTTTAATGATATTTGGTATGTCTATGGTAGCTAAAACGCCTGCGATTAGTTGCTTTAGTAGGACTTTTTCTTTATGTGTCTCAACTGGCTTGACGAAAGTTTGTAAATCGCTAACTATCTTATCCATGTATTGGGTCTGTTCAGTAATGGCTGCTATGCTTTCATGTAGGCTGCCTTTTTGCTCACTATCCGGTAATTCCTCTAAAGTCTTTTCTGCCAAGTATAATTCGCCGACTAATGTTTGCAAAGGATTGCGGAGGTCATGTCCAACCATTCCAGCGGTTTGGCCAATAGCTGCCATGCGTTCGGAATCAATCAATTTGGCGTCTTGGGTTCTAACGTGAGCCTCAAGCTTCTCAGTGTGACCTTTTTGCTGTATTTCAAGAAGCCTTCTTTCCGTAATATTAACGAAGGTTAAGACTGCTCCAGCAATTTTTTTGCTAGAAGTCAAATATGGACGGATTCGAAGCTCATAGTACAACCCATTTTGCCCTGCTACTTCTTGCACTACCTGCGTAAAGTTTGTAGTCACGTTATTTAGCTTGGTTTCTAAGTCCTTGATGAAGTTTCCAATATTTGTTGCAAAAATAGCATGCCCAATATCCGATGGCTGAATGTTAAGCACACCCCAAGCCGTCGCGGTTGCCCGCCTTATTATAAAACTATTATCTACAATAACAACTGTGGTATCAACATTTTTTATCAAATTTGCCAAGTCATCGTTTGTTGTTGTTAGTAATTCGTTGCGATTTTTTAATTCCTCGTTGAGGGTTTGTAACTCTTCATTGCTTGATTGCAACTCCTCTTTAGCTGTTTCCAATTCCTCATTAGTACTCTGAAGGGCTTCGTTACTTGATTGAGCTTCTTCTATTGTTGAGCGTAACTCTTCTGTTGTTGCTTCATGCGACTCAATAATAGATTGTAAGGTCTGCTTAGAAGAGATTAAATCTTCAGTAAGCTCACGAATTTGTTTTTCTCGTAAATCCCCGCCCAGGGGTTTCGACCCTTCCTCATTGATGGGAGTTTTAAGCGCAGGAACTGATGATTCTTTAAAGCTTATAAAAAAGAAAGTCTCGTCGAACTCTGGCGCGTTAAACGGTTTAGCCTGGATTTCAACTATTCTGTTTATTTCTTTTTCTTCGAATGTAACTCTTTCAGTAGCTGCTTTGTTTTCTTTTTTTGCTCTAAGAATGGCCATTTGAACTTGTGGTCTTAATTCTTTTTTAACGATTTTATTGACGTTGAAGCTTGCGGCGCCAGATTCATGTATCAGGTATGGGTTAACTTGACCACGGAAAAAGAGAATATCTAAATTGCTGTTAGTTAGCAATGTTGCAGGAACATACTGCTCGATTAACTCATTATCGATTTCTTGCTTTAATGAAGTCATTGTATCTGTTTTTTGAGGCGGATTATAGGTTTTTTTATCAGTATATGGTACAAAAGTTCCGGTCTCTATGGCTGCTTGTGGCTGGGCTCGTTTCTTCTTAAAAATGATGCTTTTAGTGCTGAGCGGTTCAAAGAGGTATTGAAACTTGCCGACGCTTTCCGATTCACCTAAAACTAGGAAACCGTCAGGTTTTAGCCCGTAGTGTAGCACAGGCAGGACTCTTTCTTGGAGGTAGGGGTCAAAGTAGATTAGCAAATTGCGGCAAACAATAAGGTCCAAATTAGAGAATGGCGGGTCAGTGGTTATGTCGTGTTTTGCAAAAACACACATATCACGTATGGGCTTTGCTATCTGATATCGTCCATCAAACTTGGTGAAAAACTGCTTAAGTCTAACTTCAGAAACGTTCTCTTCTATAGCTTTGGGATAAGTTCCTTGGCGTGCCTTCTCGATGCTTTTTTCGTTTGCATCGGTTCCAAATATCTGCACGCTAATATTGACTATATCGTTATCTTGAAGAAATTCTTGAAGAGCGATTGCAAGAGAATATGCTTCTTCACCAGTTGAGCATGCTGGAACCCAAAAACGCAGCTTTTCAGTGCTTGGTGATCTGTCTTGTACTATCTGGGGGAATACTTTTTGTTTAAGGATTTCAAACGTTTTGGGCTCTCTAAAAAAGCTTGTAACACCTATCAGCAGATCATCAAATAATGCCTGCAGCTCTTTTTTGTTAGAACGCAAAACATTCCCATATTGGTGCAAGTTTTCTGATTTGTTGATAACCAAACGTCGGGTTATTCGTCGGTTAATAGTAGTTTGTTTGTAATGGGTAAAATCTACACCGAAAGCGGTTTTAACTATCATGAGTATTTTTCTTAGATCAGTTTCTTCTTTGGATAGTTGAATCCCAAGTTCCTTTGCTTTGGCATGAATGAGGTTAGGGTGTTTGGCTAAAATCGACAATTCTTTTGCCATTCTCTCAGGTTGGAGAATAAAATCTACGACTTGTGAGTCAATGGCGTTGCGGGGCATATCTGTATATTGAGCGGTTTTTGGTTCTTGTGCAAAGGTTATTCCGCCTTCGGCTTTAATTGCTTTTAATCCTTCAGTTCCGTCGTTACCTAGCCCAGAAAGTACTATTCCGATTGCCTGTGTTTTTCTTTCCAGCGCTAAAGAAGCAAAGAATGCGTTAATCGGTCTCGGCGAGTCGACTTTTGGCACAAGCTTTAGGTAGTCGTTTTCTAAGGTCATCGTTGTTCCGGGTGGGATAACATAGACGTGGTTTTCTAGAACTTTCATGTTATCTGTAACTTGAACAACTTGCATTTTCGTCGACCTTGCAAGAATCTCGGGGAGTAGGCTTTCTTGTCCAGCCGCTAAATGTTGAATAATTACAAAAGATAAACCTAAATCACTTGGAAGATGCCCCAGCAGTTCCCTAATAGGCTCTAATCCGCCTGCAGAAGCGCCGATACCAACGATTGGGAATTCGTCATCCTTTTGGTCAAGAACTTCTTTTGAAGGCGCTTCTGTTTTGTCTAGCGTAACAATTCACCCAAATTAATAATTAAAAAAGCGATTCTTCTTTTATTAACTTAGTGCATTCGCAAGTAAGTGTTTTGACTCAACGCATCCTTGGTTGCTTCTATCTCTTTTTTGTGTTCTTTAGTAAATACATCGATTAGTTGGATGGCTATCTTAGAGGCGTCTTTCTCTTCATAGATTCCCTGTTTAACATTTTCATGCAGAAATTTGATTATTTGATTTTCAACGGAGTAATGATGTTTTCCAAACGTGTTTTTTAGGACTTCATGGAAACTGTACAGGTTTTCGGGTATATCTTCAAGGGTAAGCCCCAATTTTTGGAGCTCTATATAGAAGTGATCCTTTTCAGGAAGGGATCTTAACACATTATCGATTACACAAACCATAATACTGTCAGAATTTGTCACATTAATAAAATCTATTTTTAAAGGTAAAAGCGTTTCGACGTGAAATCAGGTTTATTCGCAAGACGCTACTTGAACGAGCGAAAAGAGAGCGTTTTTTATCCTCTTTGGACAAGCTGTTTACTGCTATCATGTCGCACGTTTGACTTCTCTTCCCAAAGTTCCCAACCAAATTTCACGGCGTTCTTACGGAACTCCTCTTGGCGAATCAACCCAGCTTCAGCAGCCTTGATGAGATCGGCTGAACTCAACTCTGGCGTTTCGGGGCTACCATAATTCAACCTCGCCTTAGCCTTAACAGGGTCAAGCCCAGCTTGAGTAACAATGGGTAAGAAGATTTCCCGTTCCACTTGGCGTTTGATATAGCGTTGGACGGGTTTTATGAGCATATCCTGCAAATCCAACGCTGCCCTAGCCGATGCTTCAGTAAAGCCTGGAGTGCTAAACAACCTCGGCAGAGGCGTTTCCAAGCCCAAATAGAACTGGTTAATGATATGGTCGATGTAGTAAACAAAGCCCTGCGCTCGTGGGTCAATCGTAACCGGCTTTAAATCGATTTTTTTGTTGTAGAATAGCCAAGCGCCCTCTTCATCACGGTTCTTGATGGCCTGCTCAAAAGACTTCACCGTCTGTTCATCGACGCCCTCCAGCATTGCCAAAACGTCGGGTCCCGCGTATTTCTCGAAAATCTTTGGCATGATGCGCTCGATTTTGGCTTTCATCCAAGCAACAGCCGGGCGTTTATCCGAATCAACGGTTAATGTGTGCAAAAGCACCTGTAGCAAGCCAACGCCGTAGCCAGAGGGAATGTCGCCGTCTAGGTGCCAGTGAATAACCGCTTCTGGCTTTAGTTCCCCGTCTTGGTTGCTATTACCTCGATAGATGCTCCTAAGTTGATAACCTGTAACCTTGTAAGGAAGCTTTAGGTCGGGCACACTGCTAAGCCCAATACGCTGCACGGCATCTATGGGCATGCGCAAGGTTTCGGTGAGTTTGTCAGGAGTTAATTTAAGCCAAAAATCGTTCCCGCAGCCAATCAGCGGCTTTGCCATATCGTTTAGCAAGCCGTCCAAGTTGATGTCTTCGCAGAAATTATCCACAGCGGCTTTGGCTTCCTTCGCTTTATCATAGGTTTCGTCAACTGTAGTGTAGAAGCCCATGCCAACTGTAGAAGCAGCCAACAGATCCACGCTTGCCTTGCAGGTTGGGTCACGGTCATAGAGCTTCATAACATCAATTAGGGGAATGCAGGAAGTATCAAAGAAAACTCTACCATTCGGCTTTGCCACGCCTGAAACAGGCGCATAGGAGAGGACCTCACGGATCTTTCTGTAAACGTTACTCAATGCTTAGACCCCCAATGATTTGATACCCAAAAAAAGGGAAAAACAGGCAATACGCCGTTTAAGTGATTGTCGTCTTGATGTTTGTCATTCTTGCAATACCTTTGGAATCCAGGACGCCTAAGCCAAAGCGAGTTGTGGCTCTGACATCGTATTTGCCGTTCTTGACATCTTCCCAGTCCTCGACAGTTACGTCTCGGCGTAGAAGCATCGCGGAGGCAACACGTGTATCGATGGCGAATGCAACACCGTTGGTGACAAGTGGGCTTGAAACAATCTTCATGCCCAGTGCGCCACTGACAACGCCTGCTTCGAGGTCGGTTTGTGCTGCTGGTAGAGACTGTGCGTTTGTGAAGGTGCTATCGTTGAGGAGCTGTGCAACCTGCATATCGTTTAGGGCGATAACAGTTGCTCTTCGCTTCTCAGACTTAACAGCATGCCACAAGCTAAGCAGCTTTGTCCAGCTCATCACAGTACCGCCGCCTGCCAAGTCTGCACCGGTAGCCAGGTCAGCAGCTAAGACAGCAGTGTATAGCGCCAGAATCTTCTCGGTCTCTTTGACTCCTAGGGCGTTGCCGATGTTCTGTGTTGCACGGTCCATGACGTTCCAAGATGCGTCTTCAAGGTATTCCCTTGTCCACTCGTCTGAAGAGTCTGCCAGAATGTTTGCGTTGATGTCAACAGTTGAGGCTTTTTTGCCTGAGAGCCGGGTAATGGTGCCTTCAGCGTATTCGTAAGCGGTTGCGCCTGCATCGATTGGGAAGCGTTCCATGGCTTCGTTGGTTGGCATTACGTTGATTATGCTACGGCCAATCAGTTCAGGCCATGCAGCATCAACCATCGTATCATGCATTCTGCCAAGAGCGCCTGACATGTCGCTGAAGAAGCCTTCCTTCACTCCCAAAGCGGAATATCGTTTCAGGAATGGATGGTCGGTTTTCAGTTTGAGTTTTTCCATGACTTCTTTGAATCCAGCGTCTTTCTGCATCAATGACTCGTAGAGTTTGGGCTTCATTATCCCACCTCAATGAACAGGAGGTCGGTGTCCTGCGTAGTAGTCTCTAGTGCATAGCCAAGTCTGCGGTTGAAGAAAATGGTGTATTTCGCAGCGCCGCCCTCGTCAACAGCTTGATCGACAAGTTGAATCACTTTGCCAGCAGCAGCACTGCAGACCGCTGTACCTCTTGCTATAGCGCCGCCAGCTGTCACTTTGACTCTCCCATGGGTTAGCACTGGGCACCGCTGACCAGTCAAAACGGTTTTCATAGCAATTCCTACTGCGTTGTCTCCGCCTGGGCTGGCGGAAACCTTATCGTCTGCACTTAAGTAAACCGGTGAGCCTTTAGTGATGCCTGCACCTGCTTCAAAAGATTCTATAACAGCGTTTGGATCGTCAGTTTCTCCTACAGCCATCCAAGATTTTCCAGTTAAATCAGTCATCTAAAATCAATCTCCTTATTCTTTCTGCGTTCACACCAGTTCGTCCTGGCGCTACTAGCCCCACAAAAGTGAGCAAAACTATGGACCTCCAACTTTAGCGGTGGCCTTTTTTTGCTTCGCTTGTAGGTCCTTAATTTGGGCTTCTAACTCCTGAATGCGCTTGTACATGTTGCGGATAACACGACCAAGCATCTCGTTATGAGGAATAGCCCTACTTGCAAACTCAATAACCGCATCAGCTTCGACATCATCGACTTCGTGGAGTTTTCCCTCGGCAGATTTCTCAGCCATTACTTGCCACCAGCCCTAGTTTCAAGTTTCTGGATGACACGCTGCAGGTCCTGACACATGCGTTGAGGGCCAAGTCCCCATGAACGCTGAATCATCGACGCAGGCATTGCTTCCTTAACCATATTGACAGCCTCAGAAACAGGCATCAGTTTGGGCGGATTCTTCAGCAAGTCTACACCGGGTACAAGCTGCTTTAACTGCTCAACTGTCCTGTTGGCTTCGGCAAGTTTACCCTCAGCAGCCACCAACTTACCCTCCGCTTCCAAAAGCTTTGTTTTTAGACCCTCAATTTCAAGAGAATTTTTCTCGCCGATCTTGGCAGCGACTTTCTCAGCGACCTTTTCAATCTCCTTTTCTTCCAAACCCCTAACCCCCTTCTGTAAAGCTTCTAGAACCTGGATGTTGGTTTCAGGAATACCGGGCACTGCAACAAGCGACATCTCCGCGTTATGCAACCCATGCGGCACGTTGGCTGTATCAAGTGCATCGTAGTCTGCCCCAACACTCACATGCTGAATCAAACCCTGACGGATCTTCTCAGCCATAGCTGCGTCGTAAATCTCCGCTTCGTACCGTAAGCTCTTGGATGGGGCATCAAAAACGCAGTTAGTAACCTTTCCGATGGCTGATTCAACGGCGACATGCTCAAGATAGATGGGTGCCCCAACAAGTTTTGGAGCAAAAGCCTCCAACTCTTCAGAAGTGTAAACGTTATGATTACGGGACATGCCTGCAGTCATAGCGACGCCTGCAATCCGCAATGGCTTACCTTCAGCGGCTTCCAGAACTCGAAAAGGCAGAATCTGAGCTATCTGCTCATGAACTCGCTTGCATTTCCCACAGCCCGAACCTTCACTCAATTTAGCAACAGACCTGAAGTCTCGGTCAACCCATGGGGAAAACAGCAAGCCCGCAGCCCCGGGGAGAGGTTAAAGCTTACCGCTTTCCCCAGAGCTGCCTACACAAAATAGCCCTATCACCAAAGTTAGTTTATAAGAATTAACATATAGTCAACGCTGAAGCTGAAAACGAGAAATCAGAGTTGGAGGCTGATGAAAGCTTTTCTGGAACGCATGTGCTTGGTGGGGTTGTTTGTGGTTGCTAGTTTGCTACAACAAATGTTTTTATATGAACGAAGTTACCGTACTTTTTTTAAAGGGTCACTTGTATGGCTACGGAAGCTTCCAGCGTAGGCGTTAACGCCCAAGACATCGCCAAGATAATAGACCTACCTGCACTACAAGCAATGATGGAAGATTTAACTAAGATTACCGGAATAGGTTTTTACCTTCTTGACCTCGATGGAAAAATACTAATCGGTACAAGCTGGCAAGATATATGTGCAAAGTTCCATCGCAAAAACCCTCAAACACTCAACAACTGCCGAGAAAGCGACCTTGAACTAACAAAGGGAGTAAAAGAGGGCGAATACCGAATCTACAAGTGTAAAAACGGTCTTATCGATACAGTGACGCCATTGTTTATAGGCGGAAAACACGTTGGCAACATTTTCTCAGGGCAATTTTTCTTTGAGGAAGAGCCAGAGGATATTAACCGCTTCCTTGCTCAGGCAGAGAAATACGGCTTTGATAAGAAAGAGTATCTTTGCGCCCTCAAAAATGTCCCAAGATTGAAGCGTGCCGAAGTAGAGCGCCTGATGTCGTTTTATACCGACCTAACGAAGATGTTATCAAAGAAAGGGTTAGCAAACCTCAAATTGGCAGAAATGCTCGAAGAGGAGACTAAAATCAAGGAACAGCTAACAGAAAGCCGTAATGATTTGAACCGTGCGCAGGCTGTAGCTAAAACTGGTAGCTGGAGAGTCACGATTAAAGGAGATTTATTCTGGTCTGATGAGACTTACCACATTTTTGGTATTCCAACAGGCACTAAAATGTCGTATGATAAGTTCCTGCAAAGGGTTCATCCTGACGACTGTGAATATGTTAATCAGCAATGGGATGCAGCTCTAAAAGGCAAGCCCTATGATATTGAACATAGGATTATTGTTAATGGAAATGTTATATGGGTAAGAGAAAAAGCTGAGTTGGAATCCAACCAAAAAGGCGAATTACTCGGTGGTTTTGGTACAGTCCAAGATATAACAGAGCGCAGAAAAGCTGAAGAAGTATTACAGCAAGCGCAAATAGAATTGCAGAAATACACTACGAATTTAGAGAAGATTGTTGAAGAGCGCACTAAGCAGCTTAAAGATTCTGAGCGTTTGGCCGCTATCGGTGCTACTGCGGGTATGGTCGGTCATGATATTCGTAATCCATTGCAGGCGATTGCCAGTGATGTATATTTGCTTAAGTCTGATCTGAGTACAATGCCCGAATGCGAAACGAAGCAAAATGTCCATGAAAGTTTGGAGGGAATTGAGAAGAACGTTTACTACATTAACAAGATCGTGGCTGATTTGCAAGACTTTGCCAGAGCACTCACCCCAACTTTCGAGGATATTGATACAAAACTTGTAATTGATGATTTGCTGTCAAAGAATGTTTTGGCAGAGAATGTTAAGATAAGTGTTAAGGTGGAAAGCGAGGTCCGAAGAATCAGAGCTGATTCTTCATTCTTAAATCGTATACTGTTTAATTTGGTAAATAATGCGATTCAAGCCATGCCCATGGGTGGAAAACTATCAATACATGCCTATAAAGACAAAAAGAAAAACAATGTCATTATAACTTTGGAAGATACGGGCGTTGGCATACCAGAGAAGGCGAAAGCTAAATTGTTTACGCCAATGTTTACCACAAAATCAAAGGGGCAAGGCTTCGGCTTAGCAGTAGTCAAGCGTATGACCGAAGCAATGGGTGGAACCGTCACTTTTGAAAGCCAAGAAGACAAGGGCACAAAGTTCACAATCGAGCTACCGCAGAATTAACTTCCTTGTTGATGTATTTTTGCACATCAACTAAGCCCTATGTTGCCAAATACCTAAACCTTTTAAACAATATCATGTGACTCAAGTTAGTGGAGAACTCTGCTATGAATAGAGATAAGGCGTTAGTGGTTCTCAAAGAAATTCTAAATACTTCCGAATACAAAATCGACTTTAACTCGATCTCTATTAATGATGATAAAGGCGTATGCTCTCTAATGCTCAAAGGCTCTTTTGATACTTGTACAAGACAGTCCTTACAACCTATTCTTGACAGAGCTAATTTGCATCTCACTCAAATTGGCGAATTCTTCAAAATAGAAGAATAGTTCACTTGCTAAGTGCTTATATTCTTGCTATTTGAGGGCGTCAACGCCTAACTACATACAAAAACGGCTTCTCTTCTTGCTCCAGCGGCAAACTATACCGCAGAGCATCAGTCGCATGGTCATTCTCCTTGATGTCTTCCCGATACTCCAACAACTCGCTGATAAGGTTGACACAGCGTTTGCTTACAAACTGGCGAGGCTTCCCATCGCTCGCAGGAGTCAGGCGGCTGCCAAGTTCCCTCAGCCCATCGTCCCGTTTGAAAGTGTAGGGCTTAGCGTCTAATCCTGCACGGCAAAGCTTTAAAATTGACTGGGGAAAGCGGGCATCGCACCAAAACGTTCCCTCACCCCATGTCTCTTGCAAGTCTTTGGCTGCCTCCGCTAACTCTTCATCTGTAGTTTCACGTTTATAGAATTCATCCACTGCGTAGGCTCTGCCGTCAGGATCAAAAACGTTCACCACAATAGCGCTGGGTGCACTCCAACCGAAGTCAACGCCAAAGCTAACCCGATTAATCAACGCCTTATCAGTCAACTCCCGAATATGCTTTGAAGAGTCAAAGGGCAAGCTACCCGCGGCGACAGTGGCAAATTTGCCATAGATAAAGCGGTCAGCTAAGCCACCCGTGTGAGTCCGTACAATTTCTGCCAAAAATTCTTTGGGCAACGTTGGGTTCTCAAAGATGCTCCAACGGTAAATCCGCATATTAGGCGAATTCGTCTCAGGGTTCTCCGTGATATTATACAAAGGGCTGCCGGGAGAATCGGTCGTTGTCGTAAGCCAAATGCCCGGATTAATTGGAACCATGCAGCGGCCACTTTTGCGAAGCCTACGCACAACTGTAAGCCACGCTGTGTCGAAGTGGCGAACAAGCCGCGCCTCATCGACATGCGCATAATCAACGTTAGGACCCTCGGCTTTTTCTGGATCGTCAAGCGAGACAAACCACCACTGCGAACCGTTAAACCAATCCAGCCGCATGTCCCCACGGTTAAAGTCAGCCACGTAGGGATTTTGCGTAAAAGGATAGCGGCAGCCAAAGAAATCTTTGCTCTCCAATGTTGGGAAGAGAATACGCTTCATCATTGGGTAAGATGGCTCAAAAATGAAGCCGACGCTCCCAGGATAATCCAGCGCCCAGCGAATATCCTCAGCCAACCCGCATTTTGTCTTTCCCGAACCCGTTCCACAGAGACAAGCCCGTTGGCTATAGATGCCTTTGCCTGCGTGAAAAGGAAGCTGGGCAGGATGAGGGCAGTATCGGAGGAAATCAGTTCCCGGCGTCAGGTTCAGCTTTTGTTGTGGCATCTTTGTCAGCCCTTTGAGATTCAGCGAATTTGATGTAGGCAGCCTTAATCTCGGGCGACGCCTCAAACGGCATAGCCAAACTAACCGCGGATTGAATTACTTCGGGTTTTCTCTCAATCAGCCCAAGTTCCTGCCCGACCTTAATTTGCTCAACGGTAATTTTGAGAGCAGTATTTAGAGCGCCAATTTTCACAAACTTATCTTTGACGCTTAGCGGCTTCTTGTCGTCGCCTTCAGTTAGAAGACCCATGGCTTCGCGATTCAAGAAGTCCAACCGTGCCCGCAAAATAGATGCCAGTACCTCGTCTTGCTCGAAAGCATGAACCCAGGTTTTCATCCGTTTATGGTCTTTGTAAATTACCCATTCGCTAACATGAAACTCTGCACTTAGAGTCTGGACAATAGCGCTTAGCGAGTTTCCGACAGCCAATAGCCTAAGCATTCTTTGACGTCGCTTAAACAACTCAGGTTCCATGGGGTACCCCCATATTTTGGACATAATTGTCCAAGAAAGCGATAAAAGTCATTGTTTAGGCGCTCCCATATTTGGAACATACTCTAATGTGAATGTCAAGCGCCCTCTACTGTTCGCTTTAACCAACCCCCGATTTATTCTTGTGTTATTTCTTCCCGAACTGCCATGCCCAAACCGCTTAACCTTCCAATTCGCCAAGCCACGTGCAAGTTGAGGATTGCTTGTTACAATATAGAAAGGACGCTTAGTCTGCCTTGTGTAGAGATCCGCCATAAAATTCAATAGCCGCTTGCCTACACCGATGCCTTGATAATCTGGAAGGACAACAAGCCGACTGACCCGATAATACTGTACCTTCATGTGCACATTTGCAACTGCAATAAACGCAATGGGTTTATCCCCATATTTGGCGACATAACATCGTATGCCAGCCCCAAGAGCCTTAGTGTTTAGATAGTGATGTTCCCTAAACACCTGCCACAGGGCAAGGTTGCACCTATGCACTGATAAGTTGATTGGCGGGTGACGTCGTTTTTTTTTACAATCCTAACTTGGGTTCCTAAAGCTGTCTTTTGGTCCGGCAATGTGCCTGTGTAATCCCAAAAAACGTTAGCGTCTACATCATAGACCCAGTCAGGCTCAAGCCAATCCAGCACGTCGAAATGGCAGGTTACGGCGATAAACTGTTTACCAGGATGCTTTCGAACGGCACGGCTAATCGCATAGCTGCCGATTTGAGCTACAGTGCGATCCACGGTGCTTGTGAACTCATCGAAAACAACTAAGTTTTGGGGAAGACAAAGCGCATGGGCAACATCCACACGCATCTTCTGACCCTGACTTAACACCGAATAGCTTTTTAGCCAAGACGGCGGCTCGCTAAATCCGCTGCTACACAGGGCAGTTTCGATGTCTTTGATGCTTAGTTCAGATGGGAAATCGTTGAGAAAACAAGGTTGCTTATAGCGCTCCCCTAAATCTGCAAAGTAAGCCTCAGGCCACTGATGGCGGGCTATGCTGGTTTTTCCGCTGCCGCTGGACCCGACTATAACGCCGATCTGCCAATTCAAGCCCTCAATTGGAAGGCTTCCGCAGATATGCTTCTCCAACTTGACGTCCCTGAGGTCATAGGTGCCTTTAACGGCTTCTTCACGGAATGAATTGCCAGCTTGCCACCGGTGAGTTAAATCAAAATCCACTTTGAAGCCTCCTAAAGATTTAGAACTCGAACCTTCCAACTTTTAGCCTGTAGCTCCTCTAACTTGGTTTTCTGGTCGGCTTCATCTTTGCATTCCACAATTAACTCGTAAGTTTCAGGGATAATGGAAACTTTTTCGTGTTCATCCCTTAATGTTTCAGGCAGCTTTTCCCCAATCGAATCCAAAAAACATTGTAGCTCTTCGCGTTGTCCTAACTCGATAATGCGCTGCCATTCCTCTTCTTCTAGTTCTTTGTTGTGCTTGCCCTTCAATTCGTTGGCGATCAATCTGAGTCGGCGTCGCTGTACCTCAGAGAGGTCATTCATACGATATACTGGCGCATAAAATTCTCCATGGGCAATGCAGACGCTAACCCGTTGTTCCCCATCAGTGAAAACGCCCTCTTGGTTTGTTAGGATGGGGTCAGTCCAGCCGAACTCTTTTAGGCTTTTCCATAGTTCCTCTTTTTGCTTGTTTGTCATCCGGTTTGGGTTGTTTCCGTCTGATTGCAAAAGCCTAATGTCTTCAAGAATAGGCTTCATGAAGTCAGGTACACGCAAAGCCGTCTTAGCTTCCAATTCTTAACAGCCCCCAACGGGTTTTTGTATGAGTCCTCTTTTAGTCGCTAAGATCCCCAGAAACTCAGCCCCAACTGCACTGAGAAGCACACAAAAGCTCGTAGAAGAAATGGCACTACTAGACGCCAAAGTACCTAACCCCGTACAAAAAGTGATACCGCTGATAATGCCAGCGTCGAGAACAGCACTTGCCCAATCAAACTTGCCCTTATTGTCCCTATGGCCTTGCATACTGAGATGAATCTTTGAAGCGAGAACCTCATAGTTCAGTTTGAGCATTGCAGCATCAAACAATCCCTTCTTTAGAGTTGCCAATATAACAGTTAACATATAGTCAAGCATGCCCAGAAGCTACACGACGTCGATGCGACCAAACATGACGAAAGGGTACCTTCAAAACCTCCCCTCGCCTGACCCAACGCTTTTCAGTTACGCCGACTCGAACCTGGCGCTTTCCCTCTGAATATGCGCTGGTATGCAGAAAAGTAGTTTTCGCCCGAACCTCAACTAAACCATCTTTCACCTCAGAAAGAACGTCGACAGGATAAATACCCTTAAGGTAAAACTCCTGCTGGTCAACCAACTCCAAATTTAAGAACCTCCTATCGACCCAATTTTCCCTGAAACAATCAGTCTTGATAAGAAACCTATATCGTTAAAAAGGGAGAGAAGCTGCTTAGGATAAGCATAATTGGCGATATCGACAACGGATATGGGTTCAATTCCCATCCCCAGCTCCATAATTCTATTCTAGTTTCCAAACCAATCTCTATTTCTCTTAAGGTACAAACAACACGAACCCAAAAAAATCGACATACATAGAGTAGAGAAAATCCTTCAAACAGCCCTTATACGGCTGCAAACATCAACCGAAATACCCGAAGAGGACAAAACAAAGACACATGAGCTTGTCGACCACCTTTTGGCTAAGAACATGACCCCATTACGGGTTGTGAAATATATGAATCAGCTGATTGTTGTTGCAGGATTTGTACTAAATACCGCCAGGCAAGCCTTTAGGTAACTTTGACAGGAAGGCATGGAGAAAATTATTAGCCAAATCAATATATCAAATTACGCCGATAATACCAAGCATGATTACAAAGGCGCTATCAGAAAATACTTTCAGTGGTTAAGAGGTTGGGATGAAGAAACAAACGATACAACTACTATTTTGAGCTTTCATCTAATTTAACCTTAACAAATTTCATAACTAACAGCCAAGCAAATACAAAAACGCCAACAAACCACAGTAAATTTAACCCAAAGTAAACGATATTACCCGTCCAAAAATACAGCATGAACAGCAAGGTTCCTAGACCAGCACCTAGTCCACCTAAAGTTCCACCTATAGCACTACTAGTAGCCTTGTTTTTTACCCGAAGCTTTGAAGAACAAACGTGGCATCTGATTGCATTTTGGTTAGTGAGCCCAAGTAGCTTTCGTGCTTGAAGGTTGCTACCGCACTTTGGACAAACAACCAATTTTTTCCCTCAATAATTATGGCGGTAAAACTCAATTTAAGTTTTGGGATCATCTATTTTGATCCAAGACTCGAACTCATCTTTTGTTAGCACCCAATGCCAACCATGCTTTTCCACAACACACTCCCCAAACTCCTTCTCCAAGCGTTTATTCATTTTTACATTTTGAGTGTATTATCTTTTGATTTGGCTGTTATCGGTTTTTTGGGCTATAACTTCAAAAGTCAAAGCTGCAATAGAGAAAATAATCATCGGTGAACCAAACAATAAACCAGTCTCCCAAAAATACCCTTCAAAATGAAGTATTATTGGAGAGGCAAGCCCAATAACTATTATGGCAACATTCAAGATTACTGTTAACCTAACAGATTTTTGTCTCAGCAATAATGCTCCTGACAATAATTCAAATGGAAAGGCAACAAGATTTAAAATGCCACCAGTTAAGGCACTATAATAGATATAATATAATGTTGCTAAAGATGACCTATAGGAATTCAGCAGTAATATTCCTAAGATAAGCGAAGTCATAGAAGCAGCAATAAGCAGAATCCCAGATATTTTCATCAGAGTGCTTCTTTTCATTCTTGATTCGTCAACCATCTTTTGTTTCAAGGCTATTAACCTATGCTTTGACCTTTTCCAACGATGAGGTGTACCCACCCTCTAATATCGCAAATTTCTTAAAGCAAGTTTGAATTAGACAAATCTGTTAAAAGATGTCAACAAAAAAGCTTAGAACTATTTTATTGATAAATATCATTCTAATCTTACTCTTTGTTTATGCAGATTATAGCATAGGAAATGAATTCAATAGCTATCCTGATAGCTTATACTACATTCATTGGAATCCTTTTTTGATTCAGTACAATCTTGCAGGGTCTTTTGTCAATGGCAACTGGGTTGCAGTGGGAGCACTTGGGGAAATGATAAACTTTCCTCTCATTCTCTTTTTTGCTTCTACAGCAATAAATCTATTCTTCATCATAAAAATGGTAAGAAATAACGAAAAACAAGAGCAAACTTGGATCTTCTTTCAATTCAACCTTTTCCCACAGAAGGATGTACCCACCCCTCTATTCCTGAGTCAAAAGACGTTGAATCAACAGTAAAAAGACATTAAGAGATTAATGATGGTGCTAAAGTGTGATTCTCATAGTAGCCAAGAATGCCATAGTTAAAAACGGTTGCGCATCGGGTTCTTTACAAAGGTTACCTGAGGAAAAAGTACAAGGGTGGAAGTCCAACCAAATCATGAAACCTTCCTCATCGTTTTTATTGTATCTTCAATCTATTTGATTAAGGATACCACACCAATCAGTTAGAATTAGGGTTACTAAACTTTGTACCTTTCACCTTTTAATTATCATACAACTTCAAGATGCCGTCTGCAACTTTTTTGGAGTACCCTGCATCGGTTACTAATCGTTTAAAAACGAGCTCTTTTTTTTCGATCCGTTGTTTAGGCATGTTTTTTTTGCCAGAAGAATTACTAATAACGTTACGTTTATTTTTCATGTTGAAATTCTCCGCTGTTGTGTTGTACTCTTGTACAATGTGTCTCTTTTAGACACATTTCTTATATCATCAATGTACGTAAACCACCAATTAAACCCTCGTACATACCAAAAGCATACCAAAACCCCACTTGTCGAACGCAAAAACAATTCGATACGTAAACCTTTATTCAGAAAACCATATTTTGACCTTAATTTTTACACTTTAAGAACTGTACAACAGACCCGCATAAAACCACCCAAACTCGGAGCAGTTAGAGATAAATTCTTCTTCGCTACGCAAATAAATGGCGTGACGACACGGCTACTCTCTGTTAAATAAAGAGCTACTGGTTTTATTGATTTACCGCTGATTGAAGTATGTTTTTACCCAGTGAAAGAAGCTTTTAATCCCTATGCAAGCCACTTCTTTAAACCCGAAAGTGGTAATATGCCTTTCCACCATGCTCCATGGAGTCCATTTTGATTGACTTTTTATAATTATGTGTTTGCTGAACAATTTGGTGGAGAAATTGGTGTTCAAGTCCACCTTTCACCATAAATATTTTGAATTGAATCATTCAAATTTGAGAAATTTTGCCAAATTGTTCTTTATCTATAGTTTATTATATCCGCAATAGATATGAAGTCAATATGAAAAAAGATGCGCTCCTAAAACTTCTATTCTTTTTAGTTTCAATGAGCCTTATGACAACGTCTATGGTGACTGTGAAAGCTGAAAGCTGGAGCTGGACTAAAATGGCAGACAACGTCAATTTACAGTCTGTCGACATGGTCAGCTCGACTGATGGGTGGGCAGTAGGATCCAAAGGAACAGTAGTCCATTGGGATGGAATACGATGGAACAACATTGGCAGTCCAACTACCGCCAACCTAAGAGCAGTGAACGTGATCAACTCAAATGAAGTTTACTCAGTAGCCTTCGTTGAAGCGGTTCCAATTAATGAATCCGTAATCCGATGGGATGGAGCAAGCTGGAAGAACGTAACAACCCCCCAAAGTTATCTCAAGTCAATAGATATGATAAGTTCGACTGATGGGTGGGCAGTGGGGTATGGGGGATTAACAATTAGATGGAATGGAATAAACTGGACTCAGATAGAAAACCCAACTAACACCCCCTTAGAATCAATAAGTGTTATTAGTGCAACAGACGCTTGGGCGGTAGGCTCCAACAAATATAATTCAGGTATATTTCATTGGAATGGAACTGACTGGAACATCGTTGAAAGCCCTAAGATCGTTAGAACCCGAACATTATGGTCGATTGATATGATAAGTTCGACTGATGGGTGGATAGTTGGCGACAGTGGAATAATACTAAGATGGGATGGGACAGAGTGGAATAATGTAACAAGTCCAATTCCAGTCGACAAACACTTGTTTTCGGTTAACATGGTAAACTCGATCAACGGATGGGCAGTAGGCTCAGACGGTTGCATAATCCATTGGGACGGAAACAGTTGGAGAGATGTAACCAGTCCAACTAATGCATGGTTATCATGTGTGGATATGGTTAGCTCAAGTGACGGGTGGATTGTAGGAGCTGATGGAGTATATCGCTGGCAAGAAATTGCTGTTTTTCCTCCTGACTATCTTATTATCATAATTGCAGTTATCGTTGTGGTTGTCGCGTTTGTTTGGTTTTTCATAAGAAATAGAATAGCCCATTCACGCACTCTAAGAGTTCCCGCAAGCTAAAGTTCACGAAAAAAAGGGGAACGCGGGAGACATCTCCACTCGTCATAGGGTTCAAATCCAGCGGGCTCAAAACAATTACCAGCGGCCAACTTGCCACAAGTCTCAAAATCATAGTAAACTGTACTCTCAGTACAGGCAGCCTTTACGCTTAATTCTTTCACTATCTCCGATTAAAGAAAAGCCCAAACCTTCGGGCTTCAACAATTCTAAGAGTCTAGAAGTAACTTCGATTTTAGATTATCCCCCTTAAATTGCAACTTTTCTTCATTTTTTCTAAAACTCTTTGCGAAAAATTAGATTAAGTGACGAGCCAGAAAATAGCTATATTAACTAAAGATGCATCTGTTAAACTGGAAGATTAGTTAATTCTCTTTCAAAAAAGGCGAATCTGTCATAAAACCTATTAAAATAGCGGGGACTTATCGTGAAGGATTTTAAGTGTGAAATTTGTGGAAAAAATACTGAGAAAATATGGGAAAGCAAAGATAAAACAAAATACGGCATGAAATGCACTAGTGGCCACAATAACAAAGATGGAAAAACAGAATACCCCACGTTCATTGTTCCAGCAGAAGAGTTGTAACAATGAGTCGTAGGTAACAGAATCTTTTGGGTGATTCTGTTAAGTCACTGTTACTTGAGCAGAAGTCTCAAGGAATATGAAACCAGAATTGCTTAAACACTACCCTCCGATGAGGTATTAATGGAAACAATGTTTTCGTGCCCGATAGAAATCAAATTCTTCGAAACAAAAAATCTTTAGAGGTAAAAAAGAAATGACATCAAAAAAAGCAAAAGTAAACGACTTAAAAATCAAAACAAACTTTGATTATAGAACCAAAGAGGTTAAAAAGAAAAATCAAAACACCAAGAGAATTGATACATTTTTACCCGTTTCAAATGGAGAGGCCACCAAAAAATAACTAATCAGGTTAAATAGTCCTTTTCTCTGAATTTAATGTCAGGACACTGCCAACCCGACGGTAATCTCAAAACAAGACACAGATAACCTTCAAGTAATGGTGTTTAGAACTTTTTCCTAACGAATGCGCCAGGCACACTTAAAATATGCAAATTATTGACATTAACAAACAATAAAAAAAGGGGTTGCAGGTGATCTCTCAAGTTTTTACTTGAGTTATCACATATTATTAAAAGTGCGCGCACAATAGAAAGCGAGCAAACTTGATATTTTAATAAAAGCGTTGGTGATATATCAGTTTATAACATTAGAGGATGGTTATGCTTTGATGGAAGAAAACAAGATTCTCGTAAGAAATTTTTTTGAGAAAGCCAACCGTGATAGAAGAACACCTGTTGAGATGTGCACGAAGGATTTTATGGCTCATATCGATGGAACATCAACTCTTGATCTATAGGCTTTTGAACGGTACCAAACAAATTATTACGCCAGTTTTTCAGATACCGAAACAATAATTGAAGATTTGATTGCAGAGGGGGACAGGGTCGCTTTTCGAGGTGTTGTCCGAACGGTTCACACAGCAGAGTTTATGGGCGTACCAGCGACTGATAAGCGAATAATCGTGCCTATTATCGGATTTGCGAAGATTATCAATGGTAAGATTGCTGAGTGGTGGAATTCTCCCGACCGTTTGAGCTGGATGCAACAAATCGGCGCATTACCAGAGTTTGGCAAGCCAGCAAAGCATTAATTTATTTTCTCTGCTTACTCTCACTTATAAAGTCCGCACACAGTTTTCCTAATAAATTAGCGTGCGTAATCAAAGGCGTCAAAGAACCATGGATCTGCTTAATGGGTAACCAACAACTCAAGTAAAATTCGATATACAAGAAAAGGCTCCAGAATAAAATAAAAGGGAAAGAATTGTTGGTAATCTCTTAAAAGAAAAGTTACTTCTCCGATGATAAATTACTCGCCAAGTTTTCTTGCGAATCATCTGGAAATCCTTTGTACTCAATAACACCCAGTACTTTGAACATATCTAAAGCATCCCAAACTGACCATCCCTCTACAATCTTGCCATCAATAACACGATAAGTGGGAACAGCTGCTATAACAATCTTTTTGCCAGTAGGAGCTAAACCCCGATAATTTCCGGTATGTGTTCCTGTGATTTTTACATGAACCCATACTTGATCTCCTTCTGCGATGATATCCTCAATAGTTCGATGAATATCTGGAAAACCTTCATATTGCACACGCAATAATTTTTTGAGATCTTCTCGACCTTTCAACCCTATTGTCTTGTTCCCATAATTAGGCGCTAGTAAATCATCCAATAGCGATAAGTCTTGTTTGTTAACAGCCTCAAGTAATCTAAGAATAATTGCTTTATTCTCTTCTAATGCCATCAAAATCTCCTCTTTATCTATTCTACTAATTCTTTTGTTATCATTTAACCCTTTTTACCGCGCGCGCAGAGGTAGAAATTTTGAGTTCCTGGATTCCAATCTTTTCTTTCATTCCTAAGATGCACCGCTGAAAGTAAGCCTATTCACTAATCAAAATTTTTACAGAAGATATTTATTGCAAAGCGTCTCATTTTATAATGCGTATATCATATTATTCAAAAAACTAATTAATAAGTTAAGTCTTCGGGTGATTTCTCCATTCACAGAGGGTTCGAATCCAACCCCTATTGGAGGACGAAGCTCGTTTTTATAAGCCAGTCAGCTACTGGAGGATCGATAATATGTATGCAAGCCACTCCCGTGAAGTCTAACCGGGGTCAGGAATCGTACTTCAACTCAAAAGCCCATCCACCAGTTCTTTGTCATACATCTCCAGCTTTGGAGCTACAATTTGCGTTTTCTGAAAACTTCGTTTTGTTTCTATTCAGATTTGCTTTCAAAGCAAATTTCGATTCGTTCATTCTTAATAGTTAAATAAAACAAGAAGTTAGGAAGAATCAGTCTTTATAAAAAACTTATATGATTCTTACCTTGATTAATGAATTTATGAATCTTCATTTGCATAAAGGTAGCGCAAAGAAAGCTGGACTCCCCCCGGGGACCATTGTCTATGTTGGCAAACAGAAAAACGAAAAAACACGGATCAGAATAACTAATTATACCGAATCATCTTTTGAAGAAAAAGAAGCAAAAAAAATTGAAGAGGCATTTAACTTTAGCAGTAAACCGGGAATTACTTGGATAAATATTGACGGTCTACAGAAAGTTGAAAATATTGAAAAAATCGGAAAACATTACAATCTTCACCCTCTCACTCTAGAAGATATTGCTAATACTGAGCAACGTCCAAAAATCGAAGACTTTGAGAATTATATTTACATCGTATTGAGGATGCTGCAATATGACCAAAAGGAAAATGAAATAACATCTGAACAACTCAGCGTAGTTTTGGGTTCAAACTTAGTTATATCGTTTCAGGAAAATGAAGGCGATGTTTTTAACCCCATTAGAGACAGACTAAGAAACGATAAGGGAAAAATCAGAAAGATGGGCGCGGACTATTTAGTTTATACTTTAATTGATGCTGTCGTGGATAACTATTTTACTGTTCTCGAGAAAATGGGAGCTAAAATTGAAGACATAGAGGACCAATTAATTGCAAATCCACAACCTGCAACGGTGCAGACTATTCACAACTTAAAAAGGCAAAGTATTGCGCTAAGGAAATCTGTTTGGCCTTTAAGAGAGCTCGTTAATAATTTAGAAAGATGTGAATCTGGGCTAATAAAAGAAACCACCGACATCTATCTGAGAGATGTATATGACCATACAATTCAAGTAATCGATTCGGTGGAAACTTTTCGTGATACCCTCGCGGGAATGTTAGACATTTATCTTTCCAGTGTCAGCAACAGAATGAATGAGGTAATGAAAGTACTTACTATAATCGCAACTATTTTCATACCGCTGACATTAATTGCTGGAATTTATGGGATGAACTTTGCTTACATGCCTGAGCTCAATTCTATCTGGGGATATCCACTTGTTTTACTTTCCATGGTTATAATCACAATTGGAATGTTATTTTATTTTAGAAAAAAGAAATGGATTTTGCATGGATCTTGAAATACAAAATTTAACCATATCATTTGCGGTAGTTCCTATAGATCAAGGTAGCGATAGAAGTTAACCCAGTGGCTATACAAAAAATACCTAAAATAAAGAATTTTATAATCTCGTGTGCTGGAGAAATATTTATGAATTCAGCATAAACACTTAGGTAAACACCGGCAACAATTAAGAAGGCGTCTAAACCAAATTTTACACAATTTATGACGACGCTGATTCGGTAATTTTCTATAACCGTTTGTTTCAATATTGTCTCCAAATATGGATTATAGAAAGAATCTATTAAATCATATTAATCACTACACAATATAGTTTATGTGTAGAACAACAATACAGTTCAAGCTCCTCGCTCAGACTAAGTGAAATGAACAAAATAGTTCTTGGTAAGATTTTCTAAACCACAGAAATATCGAAAAAACATAATGCGAAGTTGTGAGAATTTAGAAAGGTGTTTTTCGACGTCCAGAATCCTTTTATAGCCAATTTTTCAAAGTCATATTGGTGATAATTTTTGTCGAATTTTATTGTTTTAGGAAACTGGACCGAACAAGGAATAAAAAATATCGTGGAGCTTCCGGAAAGACTCAATCAAAGCAGAAAAATGATTGAAAAGGCCGGAGGTAAAATGCAGTTCTTCACAACAATGGGAAAATATGATTTTGTTCTTCTAGTTGAAATTCCAAAGGATGAAGACATGGCAGCAATTGCTTTGTGCACAGCCAGTATTGGAAACATCCGCACAATGACGATGAAAGCATGGACTGAGGCTGAAGCCACCAAACTGCTCACGGCACCACATGTTTAACTTCAATTACTAAATTATTTAGCTTCGGTATCCTGTTCGGGTACTTTAGCCTTCACCATTTTTCGCGGTGAACAATTTCCTCTAAAGTTTTTCGTTTTCCACTTCCTATAGCAGCTTTAAGAATTTTGCTTCCAATCCCCTCTTTGTCGGGGTAACCTAAAGGTGTCATCGCTACGACCTTGACGTTTTCTGGAATGTTCAAAGCTCTTTTGATTTTTTCTTCATCAAATGCGCCAATCCAACATGTCCCGAGTTCTAAATTGGTTGCTGTCAAAACCAGTTGCTGCATAGAAATACCCACATCTACAAGAAAATATTTCATGCCGTTTCGATCACCTGAATCTTTTGGATCAGCACAGGCAACTAATATGATAGGGGCCTGCTTGAGCCATCCAAAGTTTCCGGAGAGTTCTTGAATTTTGATCGCGTCTTTGACAACGATGTACCTGCAACATTGTTTATTCGCCCACGAAGGTGCTAACCTTGCAGCCTCGAGTACTTTCATGAGTTTTTCTTCTTCAACGGGTTTGTCTGAATATCCTCGAACGCTTTTTCTTGATGAAACAACATCATTAAAATCCATGGATATCCCAAAATATTACTGCAAAAACAGTCTTAAAAGTGTTCATTTCTGTAAAATGATTAATGGATTGTGGAGAATAGAAACAGACTTTCATTAATTATTCTTATTTTTTCTAATATTAGATTTAGAATAGGACCTTGCTCAATAGAATTCCCTACACAATCCCTTCAGAAGTTTCTGAAACAGCGGTAGTTATATAATCAAGGATTACATTAAAACTCAGAAGTGAAAAGTATATGACTGAAAAATCTAATGACGTAATTTTCGTCGGAAACAAACCACCAATGAGCTATGTACTCGCCATCATAACCGCATTTTCCGGATCCCAAAAAGAAATAACTCTAAAAGCAAGAGGCCAAGCAATCACCACTGCAGTTGACTGCGCAGAAATCGCAAGGCACCGCTTCATAAAAGACCTGAAAGTGAAAAACCTGGCAATTGGCACCGTTGAAATGCCACCACGTGAAGGCGAAAACAGATCTCGAATGGTTTCCACGATGGAAATAACCCTCGCAAAGCCTTAATAAACAATAAATTTCCAACATTTTTTGTTGGTCCTTAAGGACCCTCTGCCGTCAAACAGGGTTTATCTATTTTGTGTTTGTTTCCATTGTCAAAAACATACTTAGAATGATTTGTTAGATAAAGAAGAAATTGAAATTTCTTATTCGTCGATCTTTATCCTTTTGTGGATAGAAAATTGGTTGATGTTGAACCCTCAGACCCGAAGAGAGTTTCAACTAACGTGGGATAAAATAAGCACAGGAATTACCATATTGCATGTTAGGTTAGGACTAAGTCGTAACTTTTATGACGTTTACAGGGCAAGATTCTTCAGCTTCTTGAGCGTCATCCAGTTTATCATCATCAAATGAGCCTTCAGATTTTTCATTGGTACTTCCACCCACCACTTTTGATTTTCGGTCTTCGCTAGGTTCAAAATGAACAGGGTCTAAAGAGTAACATGTTCCACAAGCAATACAGTTCTCTCTATCAATTTCAATTTTAAATTTCAACTAAAACAACCTCTGAAACTATAACTTACCTACAAGCAATTTATAACAATTTCACAAACAGTTAATATTCAAACAAAGTGGGCGCATTAAAAGAGTGGATTACGGGGAAAATATCTTCGTGTTCACATTCCAATGTCATCTATTGGCAGATTTTTGGAAATTGTTAATTAGATTGAGCGACTTATGATATATTGGTGCCTTGGATGCCATTTGAGGATCGAACGCGTTTCAAGAAATCGTTAATAGAATATGGTTTTACTGAGGAACAAGCAGAGCTTCTTGCAAAATCTCTTGACGAATTTGTTGAAGAAGAAAAAGACCTCACAGAAGAAGCAAAAGAATCATTATATAAAGAATGATAATAAGCCACCTCATTACTTGGACGACTATACCGATGTTTAGTTAAGGAACCATATTTCAATGGTCAACAGCACATACCTAACAATCTTTAGCTTGAAGCTCTTTTGCGCTTCTTCAAGAAAGTTAAGAAGTCGTTTCCTCAATTACCGCAAACTTTATTGCTAAAAGTCACCTAAAAAGTATTATTATTTGTTTGAAGGTTTATTTTTGCAAAATATTGGTGTGCGTCTAGAAAGCAAAAAAATGGAAGTTATTAGCAATCCTAACTTAACTTTCCCGATTGTCGGGATAGGAGCTTCAGCAGGCGGTCTTGAGGCAATCAAATTATTGTTGGAGAATTTACCTGAAAACACTGGATTTGCCTTTGTAGTTATTCAGCACCTTGCGGCGGGTCAAGAAAGCATGTTGCCTGAAATACTCTCCAGATTCACCAAAATGCCAGTAGATAAAGTTGAAAATGGAGAAAAAATTGAATCAAATCGTATTTATGTAATTCCTTCCGGAGTAACTATGACTATTGAAGATGGCACGCTAAAGCTTAAACCAAAACGTGAATTTAATAAACCCATCGATGAATTTCTTGTTTCGTTAGCCCAAGAGCGCAAAACTCAGGCAAGAGGAATCATACTTTCAGGAACAGGCTCCGATGGAACAGAAGGATTAAAGTTCATAAAAGGGGAAGGCGGAATCACATTTGCCCAAGACCCAAAATCCGCCCAGTACCCCGACATGCCCAACAATGCTATTTCTGAAGATACTGTAGACATCGTGCTACCTCCAGTAAAGATAGCCCACGAACTAGCTGAAATCGCCAAGCACCCCGAGATCATCCGCCAAAAAATAGAACCCACCGGAGTGCAATCTGAAGAGGGAGGAAATGACAAACAAGCAATATTTGCTATCCTAAAAGCAACTTTGAACGTGAATTTCACGAACTACAAAAAAACCACAACAGACCGACGTATAAGTCGGCGCATGGTCCTGAAAAATATTGAATCCTTAAAAAAATACGTTGAATACTTGAGAACCCATAAAGATGAAGTTCAAGCCCTGTTTGAAGACCTACTAATAGGAGTAACAGGTTTTTTCAGAGAACCCCAAACATTCTCACTTTTAAAAAAGAATATCTTCCATACACTAACTGAAAAAAAACCATCCAACCAACTCATACGAGTTTGGGTTCCCGGATGCTCAACAGGAGAAGAAGCCTATTCCATCGCAATAGCAATCCAAGAATTTCTGGAAGAAAAAAATATACTTGATACTCAAATCCAAGTTTTTGGAACAGATGTTAACGATAAAAACATCGAAAAAGCACGGCGGGGAATCTATCTCAAAACCATAGAAGGCAGTATTTCAGAAAAACGAATAAAAAAGTTCTTCTTAGCAATCAATGGGAATTACCAGATAACAAAGCAAATTCGTGATATGTGCATATTCGCAAAACATGACCTGACAAATGACCCCCCATTTTCGAATCTGGACCTGATTGTCTGCAGAAATTTACTCATATATTTTGACACAAAGCTCCAAGAAAAAATAATACCCTTCTTCCACTATGGATTAAAACCCAACGGCTACCTAACGCTGGGAGAATCTGAAAGCATAGGAAAATTCACCTATCTCTTTGAACCAATGACGAGTAAGGGTGTGATTTTTAAGAAGAAACTAACTCAACCCAGAATGGATTTTCGAACGGAAGTCTCCCAACCATACTTTTTGAAAAAAACATTTGAGCAACCCCGTAAAAACGATTCGATAACACTGTTGGAAAAGGAAGTTGATCGACTTTTAATGTCGGAATTTGTTCCGGCTTCCCTGGTTATTAATAGTAACTTGGATGTGTTGGGGTTCCGAGGGAAAGTTGACCCCTACCTATCAATTGAGGCAGGCACAGCAACTTTAAACGTAACTAAAATAGTTCAAAAAGAACTACGACCTGCCCTTCAGTCGGCTGTTTATAGAGCAAAAAAAGATAAAAAAGAAAAAACAGAGACCGTTTGCGTTGAACAGAATAATCAAACAAAAACTGTTACAATCAAAATAAAACCCATAATCATTTCGGAAAAAGAAGATAGTTTCTTTCTTGTGTTGTTCAAGGAAGACACCAAAATAATACCTTCGCACCAATCGACTGAACTCACAAACGTTCAACTCGAAACTGAAAGTGTAAAGGACCAACAAATCAAAGAGTTAAGTGAATGGTTAGAATCTACTAAGCAAACATTGCAGACTGTTATAGAACAGCAAGAAGCAACCAATGAGGAGCTCAATTCTTCTTTGGAAGAACTCCAATCTGGCAATGAAGAGATGATGAGCACCAACGAGGAGTTAGAAACTGCTAAAGAAGAGCTGCAGTCGACTAATGAGGAACTGACTACTTTAAATGATGAACTTAAGAATCGCAATCAAACTGTTTCGAATTTGAATGATGACCTTGTCAACCTTATGGACAACATTGACACAGCTGTAGTTATTGTTGACAATGAATTTAAGATAAAACGCTTTACGAGTTCAGCTCAAGAGCTTTTAAGGCTTACCTCCAGCGATATTGAACATTCAATAGTTGAGATTCGGCTGGGTATTCCGACGGAAGAATTGGAAAAAGAACTTTCAGAAGTGACAACTAAACTAATTATAATTAGAAAAGAAATTAATGCGAAGGACCGATGGTACCAGATGAGGATTCGCCCCTATATAACCTATGAAAAGAAGGTAGGTGGAGCAGTCTTGTCCTTTTCTGACATAACGGAGATTAAGGTATGGGAAAATAACCGGAAACTTCACACCGCAACTTTGGAACATCAAGTTATAGAACAAGCGGGGGAACTTGTGGACTCTGAAATTTTGGCAACTATCGGAAAAACTGCAGGCATGGTGGGTCACGATATTCGTAATCCATTACAAGCGATTACCTGTGATATTTATTTGGTCAAGTCAGATTTGGCTTCTATTCCTGAAAGCGAAGAGAAAAAGAGTATCAGTGAGAGTTTAGGGAGCATAGAAAAGAACTTGGGTTACATCAACAAGATAGTTTCTGACCTTCAAGATTTTGCAAGAAAACAGGTACCTCAATTAGCCCCAGTTAACGTGAAAGAAATAATTCAAGAAATATTATCGGAAGCCAATATTCCTCAACGGATAACTGTCTCTATTTTAATGGAAAAAAACTTCCCGATGCTCATTTTAGATGAGTCTTATTTGAAGAGGATAATAACAAATCTAGTTTCCAATGCGGTTCAAGCTATGCCCATTACAGGTAAACTGACAATAAGAGCTTGCCGCCAGAAAGATAATGCAATTATTACTGTTGAAGATAACGGGACTGGCATACCTGAAGAAGCTAAGAGCAACATGTTCAAGCCATTGTTTACTACTAAAGCTAAAGGTCAAGGCTTCGGCTTAGCCGTAGTTAAGAAACTGACAGAAGCAATGAGTGGAACCGTGACTTTTGAGAGTGAAAGCGAAAAGGGGACAAAATTCACCCTCAATTTTCATTCCTAAATGACGAAGCTCTATATTGTGAAAACTAAATTTTCTTTGAAAAAGGAAAGTCACTTAGGAAGATCAAAGTGGTCTCAATAATTTTCTTGTTTGGGTCAATATATTAAGAGTTAAATCCCCCACCGCTCGTAATCGATTGCTATGACTATCCAATTTTTTGAAGACCGATGAAGCCTAAAATCTACTGCATGTTTAAGAAAAAATATCTTAAATTTGCAAGTTTCAGTACATAAATTGAGACAAATTCACGGATTGGTTATAAATAACTATCTCCTTAACATAAGTTTGGTTAAAATGTTATCGTTTGACCGTGAACAACTTATTTTTGAGGTTAAAGGCTGGATTACGGAGACTGGATTTACATTTGATTCGTCTCCTTATTCAAAGTTTAGTTTTGTTATAAATTTTTTTGAAAGTAAAAATTTTCCTCAAGTACAACTTGTTCATCAGAAGCCGACGGATGCATATTTTTTGCTGATTAGTAGAGTAAACATTCCAAAATCTGATCGTGATTTATTAAAAAGAAGTGATTTGGGTCGATTTAAAGAACTCATATGGGATCTTAAGTTGAACTTGCTTCTTATGGGTGTTGATTTCACGGTGTTTGGTCCGGATGAGTTTGATCCTGATGCTTGGGAAGTACAAGCGCGCCTCTTCATTAAAGAAGCAGGTGCCAGGGATTTCTATGAAACGTGTTCTAAAGTTAAGCGGGCGTTGATTAGTATAATTTGGGGATATAAGCGTGCCTTGAACGTTTTCTTATAATAGCAACCTATTTTCTTCTCTTTTGAGTATTTCCATTAGTTCTGAAAGTATAATCTTCCAGGTTTCAGATCGTTTTATTGTTGATAGCGTATTTTGAATATTTAGGTATTCAAGCTGAAAATGTTGGTTTTCGCCAAAGAAATTGAATAGCCTCTCTTTGTGGACTTCCTGTATTGGTCGCTCTATTAGAGTTAAATAGTGTGGTTTCAGTAAACCAATTTTTGCAGGTCGTAGATCAATTTTATGTGTCCAGTCATCGGGGTAGTTGAATTGTTCAGGTTTAGCAAGTGTGTATCTTGCGATTTCTTGGCTAAGTCTATAGACTATTTGAAGGTTAATCTCAGGGTAATTCTGATTTGATGGGGGACTAACCAGTGAGAGTGTAAACATTGCTGCTGTGTAGCCTTGTATTTTTGGATAAAGATAATTTGTTTTTAATGAGGCAAAAAAGCCATCGTTAATTGCCGTTTTAAATGCTTCTGATAGAACGTATTGTTTTAGTTTTGTTTTGTCATTTAATATTGTACTTTTTGGTTGCAAAGTAGACATCATTATTTCCACTATGTCTGCAAACACGAGGACACAACTTGCGAAGTCTTTATGCCAAATGCCCCACTGATGATTAAACCATGAGTCAATTCCAAAATCTTTTATTCTAAAAAGCATTTTTGCAATTTTAAGATATTCTTGCTTGAGGTTTTCAGGCATTTGTTTATGTTCAATTTTTTCTGTGAATACTGAGTCATCATCTATGGGTAGGTTCGTTTGATTAACAAACTTGAAATCGTCTACCCATTTATCCTGGATATAATGTAATGCAGTCCCAAGTTCTCCATAAGAACAATCGTCATTCAAGAAAAAGATTTGGCGTGCTTCACTGATCTTTTGAAGGATTTTGCTATCTTTTCCTGTTTTGTGTGGGAAATCTCCGTGGGTATCTGGACCTAGCACTCCATCAACAAAAATATTTGAATTTTGAGGTGAAAAGCTCAAATTACTCGCGATTTTTTCCGCAATTATTTTGTGAGTAATTCTTAGCATCAAAGACTGACTCGTTAATATGACGTATGCTCTATTTTTTCTCTGGAAAAGTGGGCAGGTTGTTCAACCACTCTCCAAGAGACCTAAAGAGTTCACCAAATGTTCCATCTTCACTGAGAAGCAGATAAGAATACTGTGCAAGGACGTTATCGTCGAGTTCTTGTGTTAGTTTTGGAATACCAAAATCGTATTTTTCAATGGTTTCTGGTCCAACATCGAAAAGGGGATCTGATAAAAATGGTTTTATTTCTAATCTTTTTTGTTCCCTCTGTTCATATAAGTCTTTTCTTATATCTGATATCATTGCTCTCATTTTGTCAGAGACTTGGGGTAGTTTTTGTTTGAATTCTTTTTCGGTTTCTTCTTTAGCGCCTTCTCCGCCTGCAATTTCAGCCATTCCCGATGCCATTGCGCCTGCTGCACCAATTATAAGTTCACCAAAACCATCCATTAAGGTACTCATTAGAATTATACTAGTATTAATTACTGCATTCATTATTTTATTTTCGCGGCTTAGTTCATTTTCTTTTTGTGTCGGCATAAAATGCACTCAAGTTAATTTGCGGTTTTTATATAATAAAACTTGCGGATGAACATTATTTTAAGAAAAATGTTCATTTAACGAATAGTTTTTAAATATTATAGGTTTTTTGCAAAAGTAAAAATTTTGGAAAAACAAAAGGGCGGTAAATGAAACTCTTGGGCCTTTCTAAAAAATCTTGGTGAGAAGTATTCAGGGCAGATATTTGAGGACCAAAATTTAGTCCCTCACACACACAAATTGACGTTTGTAGGTGGATAGGATAGTATATTTAGTTTAGGGTATAAAATAATAAAGAAATTACGCCTCATGAAATAGCAACCTATGATTTATTGTGAAGGGTAAAAAGATGCGAAAAGTTACCTCAAAAGAATACCTTCGAAAAGAAAGTATAGAGCATGCCTTAAAATGTCTCAAGGAAGTTACCGAAGATCTTTTCTCATCATGTAATAACCTCATTCTTCATACCCGAAAAAAGCAAGGGTACCCCAATAATTATCAGAGCTATGGTCCATAGGTTAGCATTATGCATTGGACTGATAACTTCGTACCAGACACTTGGATGCGCCTCATAACCGCCAGTTGCTATATAGTAGAGTGTATTGAAAATAAAGTAGCATGAGAATGCAATCATTACTCCGCCTAGGGCTTTAAGGTTAACTTCACCTACTTTTCCGTCTATTGCTGGACGAAGCGTCCACACAGCAGCTAAACCTATTACAAATAGTCCAAATACTGTGACAACAAAGGACACCAAGTTAATTGGTTGAAGAAGAAAATCTAAACCAAACACTTGATTAGCACGCGGATAGGGCACCATGTTAGCTATCCAGAGCATGCAATAGTTGAACCAGAAAACAACAATAACGTATGCAATTCCAGCAAGACTAGCCCACTTTATAATCTCCTTTTGAGGAGCATCAGCATTAATTTTGGATCGAAGTTTAAGCAGCAACGGAACTGTAGTAATAGTCATAGCTAGACAGGGGATGGCTGTGCCGAAAAGCAATATCTGTTCGGGAGAGTGATCAAAGTAAAAAAGGTAATCACTAGTTGGTAAGTTGTAGACAATCGCAGCAATAATTGAAGGCATAATCGCCAAGAAAAAAGATGTTTCTAAAAGCAGCGCCCTTGAAGCATATTTACGAACTGATAACATCGCTACATCTTTTTTCCGCCAATACAAGTATGCGGCAATAACAGCAAAAAAAGCAGCAAAAGCCCTAAGAACAATAGCAATTGAACCCGTTACACCCTCACTGAGGTAATACAGTATCTGCCAAAAAAGTGGGTTCTTAGAAATCAAGTCGTAAACATAAGTATCCTTGGAAAGTTGAACACTAAACTGTAAACCATAAAGTGCAAAAAACACCGAATAAACAAGATAGACTATTACTGTGATGAATATGCAGAACCGGATTTTGAAAGAGTATTTTTCTTGAATGTTACTCATAAGAGTTCACCAATCGAAGAGTTGACAAACTCTGATTTAGTTCTACTCACAGAACAAAATGTTCCAGAACTGGAACAGCATAATTGAACCAAGTCAAGATTTCGCTAATTTAGTCTTCTTTCGAAATTTTAAAGCTTCGACCATAAAAATCGTTGCCGAAACGATTGTAACTATGATCAAAAGCCAAAATGCCCCTTCAATTGAAGCACCAAAGAATAAATGCGGCAGAAGAACTACAAATTCAGTGATTAACACTCCTATGAAAATCAAACCAAAAACGGCAAACCTTGGAATCAGCGTTTTTCCAACCCAAACATAACCTTTCAGGCCCATCTTTTCCTTAGCAACATAATTTCCATATGGGTCTTTAGTAACTAGACCCAATTCCATAAGTTTTTGTAGGTTTCTATAAGCTACACTTGGACTACTTAGGTTAGCGCCACGCATTACATCTCTTGGTCCAACTGGTTTTCCAACCTTAACAAGATAGACGTAGGTTTGAAATGTTGATGCATTAAGTATTTGTTCTGTCTCTGCCAACATTACCAAATATGAGAAAACTAACTAAGATTTTACCTTAACGCTGTATCTCTTCTTGGTCAATCATATTTGTAAACTCACTCTAAAATTAATGGAAAAAATGGCAATAATTTAACCAATCAGAACCTTAGGTTTTACAAATTGTACCCTAAATGAGGGGTAACTTTTCAATTCTTTTTTACTATTTTTTCTTATTTTTGTTTGTTTTGCAAATAAAGCTCAAATTATGGTTAAATCGCTTTCCCTAAAAATTGTCGCAAAATCAAAAGTTTTAAAACTTTTTTACCATACATTTTAATTGAAAATGTACCCTTTATTTGGTTTTCCACTTTTGCAACATTATTTGTTGCATAAGTATGGTAAAATAGCCTCATTTCTCTTTTAAATAAAATTTCGAAAGATAGTAAAGCTTTGAAAATAGCATTCTATTTTGTTACTGTGAGGGCACAATCACAATAGTATATTTAACATTATAGCCCCCAATAGCTTAGGTGTTATGTTTTGTCGAAAGCTCAACCTCATCCTGGACATGAAAATCACCTCTGCAAAATGGTAGAGGACAAAGTATCTATAGAGAAGATAAAGCCACTTGTGAAAGATGCAAAATACATCTGTAAAGGGTGTATGCGAACAGCTGCCAAAGGAGAAAATCTCTGCGCCCCTGAAAAACTCTAACCCTCTTCTTTTTTTGTTCAAAAAACCCAATAATTAAAAGATGAAATTGCGGAAGGCATCTCCACATTTTTGAGTTCAATTCGCAGGATACTTCAACTTATCAATGCTGCTACCAAAATGTGTTAGCGCGTCTTTTTTGAAACGTTCTTTGTAGAAACTACATCTACGCCTGTATCAAAGATATTTTGGATAATGGTATCTCCAATTTTTATTGGTGCCTCTACTTCAACTTTTGCCAGTAAAGTCATAGCGTCGAAGATTCTGCTTTTCGGCATTGGTTTATTTGTTCTCACACTAACCAAAGGAAGATAGCCATGTTTCACTTTCACAGTTGTTGTCAAGGTTCTTTCTGGATTGGAAATCTCCTTCTCTGCGTATTTTAATCCAAATTTGCAGCGGTTTCCACTAAAATTATTTATTTTTGACCCAACATAATCAACATTTAGATAACACCCCATGGGGCAACCAATGCAGATCAGTTCCTTTTTCATTTTTTCAGAACCTCTACTTTAATTGAGTTAATAGTGCTGGTTTCGTTTCCCTTTAGCTTTATCTTAATCATTTGAGCTGGATGAACCTTACGTAACTTTTTTGTCTTTATCAGTTTTTCACAATCAAAGAACCCAACCGTCACATCTTCGCCAGGGATGTTTACACGAATCGACAAGTCACAGTCAACTCCACAATGAATGCTTTGTGGCAAAACGTATCTGATTTTATTGCCTACTGCAACGGGGATTCGATCCATCTTTCGAATTTTTCCAAGAACATATTCCGCCGCCCTTTTTCCCGCCACCTCAGCTTCAAGAGTAACAAAATCCACTACATCATGAACATGGAGAGCGTTTCCACACGCAAAAACACCAGACACAGAAGTTTCAAGAGTATCATCCACTACTGGACCTCCAGTTATTTGACTGAGGACCACACCACAATTTTTCGACAGATCATTTTCTGGGATCAAACCTATGGAGAGAAGGAGAGTATCACAGGCAATTTTTTGTTCTTTTCCTTTGATGGGTTTTAAATCCTTATCTACTGGAGAGATCGTGACTGCTTCAACCCTATTCTGGCCATGGATTTCAGTAACTGTGTGTGAGAGAACAAGAGGAATATCATAGTCAATTAGGCACTGCTGAATGTTTCGAGGCAAACCATTAGCATGAGGAAGAATTTCCACTACGGCGTGGACTTTGGCGCCTTCTAGAATTAGCCGACGAGCCATAATCAAACCAACGTCCCCAGAACCGAGAATAACGACATCTTTGCCAACCATCATATTCTTCAGGTTGATGAGGTTCTGGGCTACGCCAGCAGTATATACTCCTGCAGGTCTTGTTCCTGGGATGCAAATCTGCCCGCGGGTTCGTTCGCGACAGCCCATTGCAAGAACTATAGCTTTGGCATCAAAACAAAACAGACCCTTAGGACTAGCAACAAATACCTTCTTTTCAGGCGTAACCTCAAGGACCATACTGTTAAGCAAAATTGGAATTTTTAATCTTTTTAGTTTGTTGATAAATTTTTGAGCGTATTCCGGACCAGTCATTTGTTTTTTAAAGAGTCCAAGTCCGAAACCATCATGTATGCATTGAGGAAGAATTCCACCAAGCCAATTGTTCCTTTCAATAATTGCTACGTTTTGAATGCCATTTTTCTTTGCACTTATGGCTGCAGATAGACCTGCAGGTCCAGCACCTATCACAACCAAATCAATATCTTGAGACTTTAAATCACTCATTTTTTTTACTCTCCCTCAAATCTTTAGTTTTACCTAAGAACAATGGCGAATCGGCATTTTTCAGCTTGATTTCTTCAGGGGATAGTCCATATTCTTCGTGAAGAATCTCCACAATTTTTGGTAAGCAAAAACCTCCATGGCATCTGCCCATGCCGGCGCGGGTACGATATTTGACGGCTGAGATGGTTTTTTCTGAAATTGGGTTATTTAGCGCTTCGATAATTTCCAGTTTGGACACATGTTCGCATCTGCAAACGATTTCACCATATGCAGGATTTGCTTTAATTAGAGAAGATTGCGTTGTTCTTGATGCTTCACTAAACGGGATTGTGCGTTTACGAATAGGATTAAAATTTGTTTTTTCTTCCATATCCGTCTTCTCTTTAATCATCTGAACAATCAATTTTGAAATGGCAGGCGAGGATGTGAGACCAGGGGATTCCATCCCTATCATGTTGATAAAGTTCTCAGCGTCTTCTCGAATAATGAAGTCACGGGATCCCTTCTCTTCTGGTGAAGTAATCTTGGATCTCACTGCAGAAAACCCGTATATAACTTGGTTTAAGGGAATAGATGGCAAAAGATTCTTAGCGCCCTCAACTAATTGTATAATTTTTTCTTTGGTCGTTCTTGTGTCTTCTCGATCATCGATGAATTCTTCGCTTGGTCCAATCAATATGTTTCCATCTAACGTGGGCGTAAGATGAACACCCAGGACTCCTGCAATTTTTGGTGGGACAGGATAGACCATACTGTTGATTAAGTCGCGACAATTCTTTTCAAGAATAAGATATTCGCCTCTACAAGGATAGAGTTTGTAACTATCAACACCTATCATAGCAGAGATTCGATCTGCAAAGAGCCCAGCACTATTCACGACGAGATCTGCCTGGAAAGCTCCCTGATTTGTTGTAATTTCATAACCGTTGCTTACTTGCCTTATTGCTGACACTTGGGTGTTGACGTGAACTTTCACACCATTGTTTAAAGCATTTTCAGCCAAAGCAATGGTAAAAAGCGAAGGGGGAACAATTCCAGCTACAGGAGAATATAAAGCATAGAGGGCATCCAAGTTGGGTTCTTTCTTTTTAAGTTCTTCCCCAGAGATTATCGTTAATCCTTTCACGCCGTTTGCTTCTCCAACGGCTTTTAACGCTTCCAAGTCTTTGAGTTCCGCGTCTGTACGAGCAATCACATGTTTCCCACAGAGCTTAAAGGGAACACCAAGTTGTTTCGCCAACTCTGGAAACATTAAGCGTCCTTCAACACACAGTTTAGCCTTCAAGCTCCCTTTGGGATAATAAAGCCCTGTGTGAAGCACGCCACTGTTACCTTTACTAACGCCAGATGCAACATCGCTCTCCTTTTCCAAAAGCACAACGTTAATTTTGAATTTTGCCAGTTCCCGCGCTATGGCACAACCAATCACGCCTGCGCCTATTATTAATACGTCAAATCTGCCGCCCAAGTGGGTCATCTCTTGCTCTTAACAACTTTAAGGAGAAGATGTGAGTCTTCAAATAAAACTTGTTCTGAAAATATTTCTAAATTAAGGTAGCCTCTGATCAAGTCTTCAATATTAGAAATGATAAAAAAAACTGCCAAGATATATTAAAAAATTATTAATAAAAAAAGAAAATGGAAGGTTTGGTTTCTTATTGGCGCTTTCTTAGTACTAGTATTGTCAGAGCAAAGCCAACAATTATTGCGATTATAATAGCTATAACTGCCGGAATAAAGTACATTTCAGAGACCAACTGCTGAGGATCTGCTGTTTGAGCTGGTGTTTGTGTTGGTAGGTCAATTAAGAAAGCAGATACTGCATGTGAAGGATAGTAAGATGCACTACCACCAAATGAGGCATATACTGTGTATTTGCCATCGATGTCCGGTTGCCAAGAGAAGCTATAGAAGCCATCTGCATCGCTATTAGTTGTTCCGATATCTCGATAGTTACCGTTTGCGTCTACTACACTCAAGGTTATCTCGAGTCCAGTGGTGTCGCTTGGTCTTGGGAATTGTTTGTAGACATAGAGCATCCAGTCATTCATGCTTTCATCTGAGACAGCTGGTACGCCACTTGGGAATCGTGCACTCACTTCATAGGTGTTGGTTCCAGGAGAGATGTCTGTTATCATTCCTTTTACGATCACTGATTTACCTTGTTCAATTGAGACGTCGGGTGTGTTGATTGTTAGAGCGCTAGGACCTTTTCCTATCGCAAATACTCTTTGGCTGTAGGTATCTTGACCTGCAATTATGCTATCACCGATTATTGATCGTCCACCCCAATGGGTTTGTCGGAATAATCCGTCAGCTCTCCAGATGACCTCTCCAGTAGTTGCGTTTAGACAGATGTAGGGTCCACCGCGTGGTCTTGGATCAATAGGTGAGTGTTCTTCATGACCAACATAGATTTTGTCGTCTGTGATGAATTGAATGCGGTTCCACCACTGATTGGCCCACAAGATTTCAGAATACTCATCAGTTGCTTCGTATGCCCAAAGGCGCTCTCCTGTTGCTGCGTTATAACAGTAAACTATGCCGCTTGCACCTGTAGAGAATAGTTTGCCATTAGCAATTGCGTTGACAGTAGAAACATAAGACTGCAAATAATATTCCGATTCAGCTGTTGTCCACAGGTACTTTCCAGTTTCAGTGCTAAACCCGTAGTATTTCCGTGCCTCTTTTGACCAAAGTACGTAGAGGTTATCGTCTGAACTTACAGCTCCAGAACTTATGTATTGGTTTCCTGTTGTCCATTCCGAAGGGGCATTCCAAGTACTTTTGTAGAGAAGCGTGCCTTCTTGGCCAGATTTTAGACTTAAAGCCCAAACGGTAACTTGTGTTGAGTTGTAGAATGACCCAACCACTTTGTCACCGGGAAAGACAGCACGGACACTTCCGGGTAGAGATGTGTCGATAGTCTTATTCCAAGTATATCCAGCTAAGCCTGTAGGTGTTGTCGGTGATGTAATTGATTCGGTAGCATTTTGGATTTTGCCCATAGGGCGCCACTCTCCCCAGCCCATTGAGGCGTATTGGGTGCTTGCGTATAGTTGGGGTATGTTGCTTGAGTTCCAAAGTGTCATTAAACCGCGGTTTTGGTCTAAAGTATAAACAAGGATTTCGCCTTTTGGACCATATGTTGTTGTTCCTGAGGGAATTCCATATAGTGCATATACGAAGTCTCCAGTGTATGGGTCAAATGCACACCATGTAGTGCCTGCTGAAGATGGTAGCCCTAGTAAGTCTCGCGTTTGTGCATTGGCTGTGGCCCAAATGTAATCATAAACTCCGTGATAGTCATACGTGTCCCAATACATTAATTGTCCGCGGGTAATGGTTAAATTGTTCAATAGCGATTTTGACCATAATTGCTCGCCTGTGTGTAGATCTACACAAACTATTTCTTTGAATTGATCAGGATTTGCGTATTTTTGGTAGTACAGTTTTCCACCCATAATTATTGATCCAGTCCATTTTCCTTCGTATGCATCTCCCATTTCATATGAATGGTAGCCCATTGCTTCGTCGTCATAGGGATTTCCTAAGGTGCCACCGACCATTCCGCCTGAAGTGAAGGGTTGAGTCCAAAGCACATGTGAGCTTTCAGGTGCATCATCATTATATGGAGCATAGAAGTTAGGGGGAGTTGTAAGCCAGTTTCCTGCGATGGTGTACCATTCCCTGATCTGTGCATCTATGGGACGTGACCAGTATTCAGATGGTAGGGGTAAATTGGGGTAATATTGAATGGGTGTGTCTTGAACGACGAGGGGTAATTTTTCGCTATCGCTTGCTTTCATTGTGGTGCCAGCAGGTATTGAGATTCCAGCAAAAGCTCTAATTTCACTGGGGGTTTTTTGTTCCGGGAAGTTAGTTTGCAGGTAATAAGTACCTATTTTATCTGGGATAAAAACAGTGCCTGTTCCGCCGGTTGAATCAGTGGTAAATGGTCCCAAAGTGTTTGTTTTATTATCAGGATCAGTGACAGTTATGGTTAAGCCTGTCCAGCCTTCCGTGGAAAATGATAGTTGTTGCGTAATGCCTACGTGAAGCAACACTTCTTGACCAATACCAACTGGGTTGGGTACAGCGCCGATATATGGATAGGTCTCAAGTGAGTCTGTTGTTTGAGCAGCGGTTATATTAAATACAGTCAGTAGAGATGATAGTAGAACAAATAGAATTGCACAAGATATTACTTTTTTTATTGTTTTCAAGATTTTTCTTCCTGAATATTATAGCACATAAAGTGCAATCTCATTATTTGAGAGCTAGATGTATTTATAATTTTATATTTGGATCAATAATTACAAATATTTATAGCATATTTACTATCAATTTGAAAGCAAAACATATGAATTATTCTTCGGCAGCCAATAAAAATAGGGTTGTTTACAAAATCAAATAGCAAAGATTCACTGTATCCGAAAACAAGTGAATTACTCAGCTCAACTTCAGTTGAACAGAGTCAAATAAATAATAGTAGTTTTGTCTGAAGCTATGCCTTCTGCTTTTTGAAGGGTAATAAAATTTTTAAGCTTCATAAACAATGAACATTGGAGGATGAAAATAAATGGAAACAGAAAACCCGTTAACAAGAGACGCGTTAATTGGCATGCAGGTTATCAATTCATACGGTCAGCTACTTGGAAAAGTTAAGGATCTAGCCTTTTCAATTGGCAAATCAGGCATTTCCTTAACTGTCGAGAAAAAAGACGGTTCATTACAGAATGTTTCTTGGGAAGAAGTTCAGGCAGCGGCAGATTTCATCATCCTAAAAACAGCCCAAGCCCAAAGTGTACCCCAGCAACAAGCAAAAGTTACTGAGCAACCAACTCAACCGATTTGCCCAACATGCCAAAAGCCTCTCACCTGGATACCGCAATATCAAAGATGGTATTGCTACAACGACAAAAAATATGTCTAGCCACCTCCAACAATTTTTTTTCAAAAACAAATAACTAAAATATTTATTTTAATAAAAAACCTCAATTTTTTACTTTTGACAAATTAAAAGTCAAAGAAGAAGAAACAACCCCCCCACCGCCCTTCTTCTTCTCTTGAATATAAAAAATTATTTGAAACCGCCGTGGGTTAGTTTTAACCAAGAAACTAAAAAAAGAAGTATCATCAGTGCAAAACTGAGATTTTTAAATTAACCCAAATTTGTTTTAAAACACAGATTTGGTTTCGCATTTATAATCATATTTACCAAAAACAACAGATGATTATGAGAGCTACCTATGTAGTTTAATCAAAAAAAATGCTCTGGATTACTGAGGTGAGGTCTGGAGGTAGGGATTTGAGAAGGAAACACTAAACTAAAAATAAGTTTTCCTCCAGAACTACTTCAGCTGTCCTTCTAGTTGAAAGATGGGAGAGGAAATGAGCTTTCTGGTTGTCTTGTTTTTGGCATATTAGCTGCTAGATTTGTCAATTACAGTTCTGGTTACCGTGGTTATTGTTGTTACATGCGAGTTTGCGATATCAATGTTGACAGTTGCGTATCCTGAGGGACCGTTTATCATTAACACGACGGCGCTTGTTGCGTGGGTTATTAGTGTTCCGTCACCTTGAAGTACAGTTTTAACAATAGGACGAATTGCTGTCACGTTATAGCCTTGTGAAATCAAGTTTGCTACATCTGTGTCGCTGTTTAAGATAGTGTTAACGTTTGCGGTGTATTCAGAGCTGACGTCTATGCCGCCCATGCCACCTACTGGTCCAAGTCTTGGTTCACATTGTCGGTTACGTGGTCCGCCGAATCCCTGTGAATTCAAAATAAAGATTCCATTGAGTGATTGTGGACTATTCTCGTCTTGGATTGTTGTTTGAGGTGCGATTGCGTTATCCTTTGTAATGGAGTTTGTGTCTGCTGATGCCAATGTTGTTGCTGCTAATGCACCCATTACTGCGGCAACTGTTGCCAGCAGTATCAGACTTACTGCGAGAGTTTTTTTGTTTATTTTTACACCTCCTATCAACTGCAAGGTATCTGATCGTTTATTAAACAATTTTTCAAAATTAAGCCCAGAAGCTTACAGATTTTTACCCAAATTAGCACATAATTGGCTATCTGTAGATTGACCATTTAACTAGAAACTAGAAAAGCCAAAACCGATGATTGCAACGACTCCCCAAAGGTTAACCAGCAAACACAGAAGAATCAACACCTTTTCAGACCAACCCAAATCTTCCCGCATGCCCTTGGCCACTAGCAGCATCAGAAACGGTGTGAAATCGAGGCTGAAGCGATAGCCAAACTGGGTAAAGCCTACGGTGCCATGAGTGATTAAAATCGGCAAAATACACACAACTGATAGGGCTGCTTTTTTGCTGAGGTTACTCCATGGACCTTTGAAAATGTAGATGAAGGCTGGTGTGGTAAAGAAGAGACCAAGACCCATGAGTGAGGGCTCAAAATATGGGAACTTATCTAGAAGAATAGGCCCCTGGAAGAAAATGGCATAGATGTGCCGTGGAATATAACTAAGACTAAAGATACCCTCAGCGTAATAAGGGTCAGTTTGAATGCCAGGTATGAGGCTGTAACCAATATCTGTGAAAACGCCATAGCGAGCGAAATTATAGAGCGCATTTAATCCTACAAGTATAGCTAAGCCTAATAGAAAATAGGCTGCCTGACGCAGTCTTTGTTTCCACTCAGAATGTTGCCCATAAATCATAAGCAGAAAAAAAGGAAAAGACAGGACTACGGGGAGACGGGCAAGTGTTGCGCAACCTAGCATTAACCCGATGAGAAAGCTGTTTTTCTTATACAGGGATAAGATGATGGCTGATGTGAGGAACAATACAGCGACTACATGCTCAATGTACCATGCTGAGCCGATTGAAGCAATGTACCAAAAGCAGGTTCCGAAGCCAAAAAGGGCTGTTAACCAGAGAGCTTTGTTTTGGTTAGTAACAGTTTTCTTAATCATCAGCCACGTAGCTGAAACAGCTAGGCTTGCAAGCAGAATTGATAGTATCCCCTGATCAAATGATGTACCGAAAACCGCGACAAATGGTAAAAGCAAAACAGCAGGCATTGGAGGGTAAACGACATAAAAGTTTCCGTGATAGGGAATAATTTCAGCGAGAGCCGTACCGCCCCCTGAGAGCCCTAGTTGCCCATGAAGAAAAGCGTCAGCTAAATAGACAAAGTGGTTCTGACCAGGCGGTGGACCTTTAGAGAGTACAAACACCAGAAGGGCTGCAAGGGTTATGATGATAAGTTTGTAGCGAATTCTCAGCGATACAAACTTTTGGAATGTAGCTGATAGTGCTGAGCTCAGTTTATCCATTGCCTTTACCCAGTGGTTTTTTAGTTTGGCTGAATTGCGATTTAAAGGTTGTTAGGTTTAGATTTCCTGAAGAACAGGAATGCTTTCGGCGTTATCAAAAAACCTTAAATTTTAAGCATTTCAAATAAGCAGATGAGGCACCCGAATATGGCAGAAGAAGTATTAGTTTCTATTAGGGTAAGTAGAAGGAACGGAGAAATCGACTTCAAAGTTGACTGCGCTAAAGACGTGAAAAGTGATGAATTGGCGCATTATCTCGACGAGATAATTGAGGGTATCTGCAATTGGAAACCAGAAGTCTGCGAAGAGACTGTGAAAAGTATTATTGGCGTAATACCGAACAAGAGAATTAATGAGTAACCTTACTGTTTTGCTTTGCTGAAGTACTCTTTAAGGGGGTTCCAGTAATATTCTGTCCAACCCTGCTCAACTTCTACGGCTTGGGCACGAGGAACATCTGAGTGTACCATTACAATTTCTGTACCTTCAGGAACCTGTGTGAACGTTAACTCCAGTTTTGAGGCATGGTATCCTTCTTCCCAATCTGTAGTTGTCCAATCTTGCACCACCCGCTTGCCTTCATCTAAAAGTATGTATTTACCGAAAATGTAGCCGTCCCAAGAGGAGTATTTGCCGCCGACCACTGGTTTACCTGTCGCTTTGCTATCGGTGAATTCACTGTGTTTTTTGGGATCAACATATACATCGTAGACCTGTTTTGGGGGCACATTTGGGATGATTATGGTTTGTTTTATTGTTGTTACTTCTTGCTTCAATTGACCACTACAAGTACATTGTAGGTTGGAAGGGTTTTTAACCTTTGACGTTAAATACCTCAGTTATGGGTAGATGCACAAGAACCGTTGGGGAACGTCGCCTCGGCAGAACTCTGTATAAACTGGGCAATAGTGTTGAGCTTAGTAGCAAAGAAGGCAAAGCCAAAATTGCCGAGCAAACCTACAAACGTAAAACCGAAGCAAAGCAGGGGTATGGAGAGGATTCCCCTGTGTTGAATCTGCGTGATGTTGCAGAACGAAAAAAATCAGCGGAACCAAAATAATTTGTCCTATTGAAACAATAAGTTTGGGAAAAATGCAGCAAGTTAATGTTAGAGTTTTTAAAGGTTGATTAGTTATTCCTTATATGTGAACTTTTATGTCTGCTTCTAACGTTGAAAGTGAATGGAACTTTAGAATTGTTGAGAAAAGGTTAGTTACTATTAAGAAGATAAATACAGTCGCATGTAAAATAGCGGTTCTTGACGTCCTAACAAATCTTATGTTTACCGTTGATGTAACAGAGGCCATTGAAATAAAAAATCTTGCACAAGATACCCAATACCTGTTTACATTGAATATCTACACCTCAAAAAACCTCGAGAACGTGGAAAAAGATTTTTTGAGCTTCTTTGAAGCAGTTGACATTGACCAAGAAATAGAAGATTTCATTAAGGCATTCCGATTTTACCCAACAAAAATCCGCTTTGATCTTGTCGAAGTAGAAGACACATAAACCCTTAAGTGAAAGTCACAGTTCCAGAAAAACCGACTAATACACCAGTAACCAATTCGCAGACCATCACATATTGAGAAGGAATCTCTGGAACATGTACAATGCCAAAGTTGGCAGATGACATAAACCCAAATCTGCAATAATAATCCGGGTCGCCAACTACAAAAACCGCCGAGTACCCGAGTTTTTTAGCTAAATCAAAGCTGGATAGAACAAGTTTCGAGCCAATACCACAATTGCGGTGCCCTAACGCTACTGAAAGAGGAGCTAACAATAATGATTCAAATTTTGAATCCTCACAGGTCACAAAGGCTTTAGTCAACATGATATGCCCGATAATTTCGCCACCTTCTTCCGCTACCAGCGCGAGCTCAGGTAAGTAATTGTTGCCTTTACGAAGTTTATCTACATAATTTGATTCATTTCCATTGGCCACTTTTGCGGTTTGGAAAGCCAACTTTACAAAATCGTAAATTATCGGAAATTCAGAGGATTTTTCAGGCCTAATCTTCAAACTATATTACCATGGATTACCGAAGAACCATGTTGACGAATTTTTCGGGGTTAAAAAGTTCCAAATCCTTGTAGGTCTGCCCAACCCCTATGAAGAGAATTGGCTTCTGGGTCACATAAGTCACACTTAAGGCTGAACCACCTTTTACATCAGCATCGACTTTAGTGAGAATGGTTGCATCGATTCCAACCGCTTTGTTGAATTCCTCTGCCTGCATCACGGCATCGTTGCCGATAAGCGAATCTACCGTGAAAATCGTTAAGTCCGGCTGCACAACGCGCTTGACTTTGATGAGTTCATTCATCAAGTTCTGGTTTGTTTGCATTCGCCCAGCGGTGTCAATCAAAACCACGTTTAGACCGTGAGCTTTAGCATGATTAACTGCATCGTAAGCTACTGCCGCTGGGTCACCGCCATAGGTGCTTTTAATCACGCGGATACCCAAACGTTTCCCATGCTCCTCCAGCTGTTCAATGGAGCCAGCGCGGTAAGTGTCAGCGCCCGCAAGAACTACGGAGTAGCTTTTTTCATGGAAAAATTTAGCGACTTTAGCGATAGTTGTGGTTTTGCCTGTACCATTGATCCCCACAAACATAAGCATCAAGGGCTCTTTCTTTTTGCGTTTTTCCTCTGCTCTTTGAAGTAAATCAATTCGGACGTTTGTTAACATAACTTCTAAGAGAACTTGGCGCAGGTTTTCTTCCACAATTTTTTTGCGATCTTCAAGTCGCTTAACTGAGACACCGACAAGCCTCTTTTCAAGTTCATCACAGATTTTGTCTGCAACAGGAAAAGCCACATCGTTCTCAGCCAAACTCATCTTGAAATCTAATAAAACAGGAGTTAAGCTTTCAGCTTTAAGCTCAGTCGTGGTTACCTTGTTAACTAAACCCTTAAACCCAGACTTGAGCTTCTCAAACATTACCTTTCGCTCTATTGTTTGCCTTCTCTGGCGCTGGAAAGCAAAGATTCAAGCCTGCTTCTGCCGCTGTTAATGCGGTCGGCTATTTGACTGAATTGTTGTTGAGCGACGTTCATAGTTTTTTCAAGGTCATCCAAACGCTCTTTGAGCGTGACTCTAGCTTCGGCTAAAGGTTTCTCGACTGAGACACCTGAACCCATGCCAACGATAACTTTGTCTGTGTCTGCAAGCTTAACTTTAACATAAGAGCTTCCGCCGATGGGAACTAGCATCGCTACATTCTCTTTCTCTTTTTCAATACCATCCAGCGTTGCAGTTGCGTAGGTTAAGTCAGTAATGGCTGCATTAACCATGCCGATGCGTTGTTGCAGCGTTTCAGCAGTCTGCTCTAGATATCTCATTTCCATGCTGAGTTTACGGAGTTCCTCTTCAGCTTGAACTCTCTGAGTCAACTTATTCTTCTCCGATTACAAGTTTCTTTAAAATAGGATCTTTAATCTCATCCGCTTGCAATTCCTTGACCTCAGCGATTTTGATCTGGAATCTTTTCACGCGGTGTTTACTGCCGATTTCAGCGTAAACTTTCTCGACGGCGTGTTCGCTTTTGTCAGCTATTATTTCTTTAGCGAAGGGAGTTGCAAGTTGTGGCTTTTTGATTTGACCGGTTACTTTGAAAGCTTTCATGATTTCTTCTACCTGCACAACATCCAGTGCATTCCCAATTATAAACGTATTCACCAAAAGGAACACTAAGCTCTATTATAGTGAACCAATGGTAAAATGATCCACATTCTTGGATGTTACCAATTCCAACTGATGAAGTTTAATGATGAGTTTGAACAAAAGTCTTAACGAGATTGAAGCGTAAACTTAATGGGAGTCCAAATAGTGGAGAAAATGAGAAACCGGGTTTCTTAAAAGTCTTATTCAGCCTGAAAACGCATGACAAAAAAAGAGTTACCCACATTAAAAACTTTGGCCGTAGTGCTAACTGCAGCGTTACTTCTTAGCTGTTTCTTTAGTGGCACAAGCAATTTTGCGTATGCACAAACAGTTTCAACTCAGTCAAGAGGTTCGGCTGAAGCGATTTTAGATTTAATAGGTAACGTTAGCACACATGGCGATTGGAACAGCACATATCAGATAATTTATGATGGTATAACTTTGGGTCAAACAACCATAACTGAACTTCAAAATTCTATTGATGCAATAAATATTAACTCTTCATCTACGGCTGAGACCGCGTTTTATTGGTACTATCAACTCAGCAAATTGGGTGCCTGCATAAATTCAACAACCATAAAAAATGCCCTAAATACAATGCCTATGTTACCAAACGTGGGATGTTTACCTTTCAATTACTTGAACTCTGGCACCCCATCGTTTCTCATTAACAACCGATATATTTTGTATGCTTATCAATGGGCAAGCCAACTTGACTATGAAACAGAGAAATGGAATCTTACCAGCGCATATAATTGTTTCAATAACACCGTTAACTCATACGGCAAACCTATTCTCTGCGTTGGTTCCGACGGCAAGGGGTGGGGAATAATTAATGGTCCAAGATTCTATGATGAATGCGCCCAAACAATCGATATGTACCTAACGTTTTGGTTGCTGGGGATAGAGGATGGGCTCAAACAAGCTCAGTTTTGGTGGAACTGGACAAATGAACATCTTTGGACTAACAGCATCTCAGGTCAAGGTTATTACAAGTACTCAGTTGGCACAAATGATTTTGAGTGTGAGGCAGGCTCATTTGATCAGATAATTTGGAAACTCTATGCTTATGATCAATCTACCAAAAACATAGCTAACCTATTTGTGGACCTGGAAACTAGGGCACTCATTGATGGGTGGAGCAGTCCCCAATGGGGAGATTTTGTTGTCACGCATGCAACAAGTAATCCTCAGCAACGTCTTGAAAACACAATAATTTCATGGGCGGCTTTGCTGGGACTTTACGGTAATATGACATTGACTATGCGAAATCAAGTTCAGTCGATGCTAAATGGCACTGCTGGACCTGCTCCAGCTTGGAACCTAACTTTGAGAAGCCAATTATTTGATAGCGCCACAGGTATGTTTCGGATGCGTTCAGATGGCCCTATCAGCGCAGAAGCTACAGCGGATGCCGCGGTATTGTTAATGCTTCTCTCAAATGTGCCGGTTACGGGATCATTAGCTGTACCTGTTATGGATAGTGTATATCAAGATTTAAACGGCATAATAGATGGTGCCTCCTTTAACATGGATCTGGCTAGCCGAACAGTAACGATAAGCGTATCTAATCCAGGAACTTTTCTTTCCATGTTCGGCACCAACATTTTCCAGTATAACATAGATGCTCCAGGGATTTGGCAGTTGACCTTTAGCAGTGACTGGAATAGTTTGACCTCAAAAACCCAATTATCTGAGTTGCCTATTTCTCGGCTTTATTTTGGCGGAGCAAATTACTCAGAAATATACTCAGCAAGCTCAGGCTACAGTAGCATAACCCCTTCGGGGTTCGTTAATGTTAACATCGGCGAAAATCAAACATTCAACTACCAAGCCGACGACGGATATACAATAACAAGAGTGTTAGTTGATAATAACCCTGTTGAAATCACAGGATCATATACGTTCTTAAACCTAACCACGCCACATACAATTACAGTTTTAGGGTTTGATTCACCTTCCCCCACAAGTACACCTATTCCAACCATTCCCCCAATCACCCCAGCCCCGCCAACCCCTAGACCACCCGATGTGATCCCCAGGATAACAATCAAACCGACGCCTAAACCAACCGTGACAGCCAGCCCCACGCCCGCACCCATTCAAACTCAAAATCCTACTGTTCAACCAACACCAACTCAACCCAGTATAACTGAGGCACCAACAGTTGATTCATCAAATATTCAAAATATTGTGATTGTTTTAGCAGTGTTTGTAGCCTTGTTGGCTATAGTTTCTACGTTTATTAGGAAAACACTGAAGAAGAAAACTGAGCATTAACAGAAGGGAAAAAAGGTTTTAAATTGATTTAAAAGTCGATTATATTGTTTCTAGCGCATGTTCAATAATGAACATTTCAGGTCCAGTCGTCATGGATCCAGCTACAGCTGCTTTGCTATTAGCGATTAAACCAGTGCCTACATAGGGAATACCGCAGTTCACAGTGCCCACATCCACGGGAACCTTCAAGACGCTTTCTATAATTTTCTTTTCTTCCTCTTTGAGCTGCGGATGCGTTAGTACTCCCTTGTTGGTTGCAGAAGCCAAAGACCCTACATAGGGTAAGGCTGCAATTTCTGTTGGGACTGCCTCGACGCCCAATGCGTCGGAGATTTTCCTGATTTCGGCGGGTTTAAAGCGTGGGTCAACTACTGCGCCTTTGTCCGTTGTTAAGACGAGGTTGCCGTATGCGGTTTTTTTGGTGTCCATTATGGTGATGTTGCCTTTGAAGACAGCTTTGATGCAGGATAGTTCTTCTTCGCAGATGGATTTTGGAAGTATCATTCCGTTGCTGTTTGCACATGATAAAGCTCCGATCAAAACTGAGCCGCTCATGGTTGTGTAAACAAGGTCTGCTTTTAGCCAATCAGCGTATTCTTGGGCTTTCTCTTTTGGCACCATTACTGGTATAATAACTATTTGTTCTGTTGCTAGCGAGTAAACGCCAATGCTTACGCATCCAACGATGCTAGATAAGTAAACGGTCAAGAAGGTTTTCTCCTCTAAATTAGCTTGATTGGTGTTTCTATTTTTCTTCTTATTTTAGGTTGTGGTGAGATTGTGTTTAGAATATGGATTTAAATGGAAAAGGGGAAAAATTACTAGTTTTCCGCTAAGTAAACCGTGACGTTGCCATCTTTGTCTTTGGTAACGCGGGTTTTAATTTTGCGTGGGGGCTTCTCGATACCTCGGTCCCAGATTTTCTCGTTAACTTCTGCTGAAACTATAAGGTGGGGTAGCTCTTCTTCTTCCTCTTCCTCGGAAACTTTCATTTCAAGTTTCATATGTTTGATGACAAAGATTTTTAGGAGTTGCATGGCGCGTGGTGCACGTTTTTTTGGTGGGCGAACAAGTGCTCTTTGTAGGGGAATGGTGTAGAAGCGTTCTTCGACTATTTCGTCTTCCTCTTTCTTTTTGCGTTTTGGCTTAGCTTTTTCTTCAGCTGCTTCTTCAGTTTGTGGCGCTTGTTCTTCCGCTTGGGTGGTTTGCAGAGTCTCTTCTTCAGGCATCTCTACTAATTCTTCGATTGTTTCTTCTTGTTGTGCTACTTGTTTAGTTTCATTAGACATTGTTTGTTATTCTCCTAAGCCTTTATTTTACGGGTTCGCCAGTTGCGTCGCTGTTTGGGGTTAACTCTAACTTTACCGTCAGTTCGGGCGATAACCCATGTTGGAACAGACTGTGATTCTCTGCCAGCTTTAGCTAACCTGAGTTTTTTGCCGGTTGGTTTTACTCTCGCCATCTTTTATCATATCCGTCTAATTTTTGTCTCTTTTTTGCGTGATTGAAGCTGTATTAGGATGCCTTTGAGTTGCACATCTGAAAGCGGAATTGGCAATTTTCCAGTTTGCGCCATCTCGATGAGCTGTAACTCGATTTGCTCTGCAAATTCACGCTTAACCAGTTTTAGGTTATTTAGCCTTTGCCGAGCTTCAGGCGTTAATATTTTTGCCAGCAGTGCCTGTTTCTGCTGTTCGTATTGTTGGTCGGCTTGAGATTGTCTCTGCTCATCGCTTACGCGATTCTGCATCGTGACAAGTTTGCGTTTGCGAATTTGCTCAAGCTCGTCATCTGACATGGTTTCCTATTCGCCTTGATATTTCTTGAGCTCAGGAATAGATTTTACTAGTTCTTTTGAAAGGTCTCCGGCTACTTCCTGCATCAGCTTGCGTCCTTTGGGAGTCATGATTCTGCCTTGAGGCTTTTTGATTTGAATCAAGCCTGCAGTTTCTAGTTGCTGGAGTGATTTGCGGATTCCGCTTCCGCCAGCTTTGGAGGCGTGGTTCTTTTTGACGCCGTTGTTTTTTCTGCCGCCGTATTCGGAGCGCAGGTTTTCTAGACCGATGGGACCGTGAATGTAGACTTTGCGCAGGATTGATGCGCTGCGTGTGTACCACCAGTTGGGGTTTTGTGGTTGCTTTTCGACGTGGGTACCTGTTTTTGCGAAGGTTGCCCATGGGAGTGGTTGAATTTCATCTACGTTTTCCCGCAGGTACTTTGCTAATCGGTCTATGTATTTTGAAGCTGGAACGTCGTGTGGAGTCGTCAAAGATTCTCTATCCTTATGGTTTTTCCTTGCAGTAAAACAATGAAGACCCATATAAATGTATTCAGAAGTTATTTCCGTCAATATAATTCCAAAATCCATAAAAATATAAAGAAAAACCAGGTTTTGAATGTGGTATCAAGTCTTTGGAGTTAGGCAAGTTTCTTAACAAAGAAAGTTCAGTAGTCAAATAGCCAGTAATTTGATGAGGTTAGAATTAGAAAACTGGATAATATTATTTATTTAGATAAGAATTGAGTTGGGAAGGATAAAAATGAGATTTCTTGGGAATTTATCAGGGGTGCCTGGAGAATTTGATGAGTCAAAATTTATGGGTTCTCTTTCGCGAGAGTTTTTATTGAAAAAGAGAATGGGGGAGTTTGGGGTTGAGCTGATTTGTTTGTGTTGTTTTGAGGTCAAAATTTGGGGTTACCGGTTTTCAATTGGAACGAACTGTCGGTTAAAATCGCCGATGTATTTTGATTCTGGACGGAGAAGAACGGCATCCTCGTATTGCTCAATTACATGAGCGACCCAGCCTGCAATTCTGCTTGAAGCAAAAAATGGTGTGAAGAACTCTTTAGGCACACCTAGTGAATCCATGGCGACTGCGGCGTAAAAATCGACGTTTGGATATATTTTTTTGCGTCCATATACTATCTCCTCAATTTTTACGCATTTATTATACAGTCCTAGAGTTCTATCGCGGTGGCAAAGGTCTTCTACCATACCTCTCAGGTGTTTAGTTCTAGGATCTTGGGCGCGGTAAATTCTGTGTCCAAAGCCCATGATCTTTTTTTGGTCATCCAATAAGCCGTTGATGTATTCTTCCACTTCTTCTTCGAGGTTAATGTCGTCAAGCATTTCCATGACTTTTTCGCTGGCTCCTCCGTGTAGGGGCCCTTTGAGGGTTCCAATGGCGGAGGTTATTGCTGAATACATGTCTGAGTTTGTGCTTGCTGTGACACGCGCGGCAAAAGTGGAAGCGTTGAATCCGTGATCAATGTGAAGAGTCATGTAGCGGTGTAAAACGTTTGTTTCACTTTCTTCTGGAACAACCCCTTTAAACATGTAGAGAAAATTTTTGGCAAAGCCAAATTCTGCTTTTGGTTTTGGAACTGGTTGGTTAATTCGAGTTTGGTGTATAGTAGCGACTATTACTGGCACTTGGGCTATTAGGCGTGTGGCTCTTCTCATGTTTGCGGCGTCAGAGAAGTCATTCCCTTCAAGGTCGTATTCGCCGAGATGAGAAACTTCTGTTCGTAGGATATCCATTGGGTGACAGTTTTTTGGTGTGTGTATTATGCTGTCAGTTATTTGGTTTGGGAGTTCCATTGCGGAAACAAGCTCTGTGTTGAAATTATCAAGTTCTTTTCGGGTTGGAAAGCGTTTGTGAACTAGCAAGAATGCCACTTCTGAGTAGGTAACTTTGCCTACAATATCGTCGATGTTGTATCCTAAATAATAAAGGACCCCGTTGAAGTTTACGTAGCTAATTCTGGTTTCAGCTGCGGCAACATCTTTTAGTCCTCGAACAACGATTCTATCAGAGTTATTTATCATTTAATATTCATCATCCTTTCTGTTGATTTGATTTTAAATTTTGGATTGAAACAAAAGCAGTGCCTCTGTTCGGTTCTTTTTTCAATAATGCAGGGCACTCTTCTGGAGGTGTTCTTAGAATTAGCGTTCTAAAAAGTTTACCTGTTTAGGGAACAAGTTTCAAACATGTAGGAGCTGAGTTTGTTGGATTCAAAATGTTGGATTCTGAGATTCTGATGTTGAGTAAAAGAGTCTAATATGCTTCAAATTGTAAAATGGTACTGTTTTGCTTTTCTATAGAAAAGCTGCCTTAGCTTTAAAGCTCTAATTAAAGAGAAAGTTTATTGATGCAATTTCGTGAAATGAAAGTTATTGTTTAGGTTCTTCTGGTTCAGGGTTTTTGCGTTTTCTAAACAAGATAAATACGTGACCGCGGACTTCGACTAAGGCTGAGTCTGTTTGTTGTGCTGCTTTTTTAGCAATCGAATCAGCTGTGTTCAGTTCCTGGAGCGCTGCGGGGAGTATTCTAATTTTAATCATCTTGTTCCTTTGAAGTTGTTTCTCAATCTCTCCTATAGATTGAGCTGTTAAGCCGTCCTTGCCGACCCAGATGGTGGGGTTTTCGTCTTTCAAGACGTGCCTAACGTGTCGTTTCATTCTTGTAGTTATCTTGCTCAACTGTTTTTTGCACCTTTTTGTTTAGCATTATGCGGGTTTGGTCCCCACAGTTTAAACATGTTATTACCACGTGGGGCTCCCTTTTCTGTTTTATCCTAACTCGGCAGTTAACCCCATGCACAAAGAAGCTATTGCATTCTCGACAGGTTTGACGGCGGAATTCCATTGGAAAGCGGATTTTTGCGGCCATGGCAATCCGTCTTGCTATGGCAACATATTGCATCGCAAGGTTTGGTTGTGTTCGCCGTATTTTTTTGGCTTGCTCAAACAATATCAAGATGCGCTGATGCGCTATCTGTTTGATGGTGGTCTGCTTCATCATGACTTTAAACAAATGCAAAAGACCCAGTTCAATTACATAACAATTGCGCTATCTAACTGTGTTTTTGGATTAACTCTTGTTTTAGTTGCTTAAACGCATCAGTTAACTCAAGTGGTTTGCATTTCAGGTTTTGTTGTGCTTTGGTGGTATCTAGTGAAGAGTCCAGGGGGCGTTGGGCGGGCCAGGAAAATTGTGCTGAGAGAGCTTTATCGATTAATTCTTTGTTTAGGTCGAAAACTTCTGCGAGTTGTATTGCGAATTCGTAGCGGCTTACTCGTGTGGAGCCACATAAATGGTAAATTCCTGTCAGGTGTCGCTCTGCGGCTTCCAGGGTCATTTGGGCTAGGTTGGTGTTGAGGGTGGGTGTGTTATATTGGTCGGTTAAGATTTTGACGCGTTCGCCTTTTTTGAGGGCTTCAATTAGCCAAAGTGCAAAGTTGACTTTTCCAGCTGTTGGTGTGGCGCCGTAGATTACGCTGGGGCGGGCGATGAAGTATTCGGGGAGGTTTTTGACGATTTCTTCGGCTTCCATTTTGGTTGTACCGTAGTAGTTTACTGGGTCAGGTGTGTCGTTTTCTTTGTAGTGCCCTTTGTCTCCGCTGAAAATGTAGTCTGAAGATATGTAAATCACGAAGGAGTTTGTTTTTTGTGATGCTTGAATTATGTTTTTTGTTCCGTCAACGTTGACTTTCCAAGCCAGAGCCTTATTTGTTTCGCATTTGTCGACATCGGTTAGGCTAGCAGCGTGAACTACAATATCGGGTTTTATGTCGTTGAAAACTGCTTCTACCTGAGTTTTGTTAGTGATGTCGAGTTCAACAAAGCGCCCATAGGCTGAAAGGTTCTGGATGGCACTGGAGTAAACGGTTATGCCTCTATCGAGGGCTATTTGAGCCAGTTTGGAGCCGTAGAGTCCGCTGGCTCCGGTGATGAGTAGTTTCAATGGAGTGCGCCTAGTTTCCATGGTGTTGGATGGAGAATCACGTCGGTGGCGAATGGTGTCCACCAATGTTCGTTGGTTAAATACCATTGCACGGTGGAGTGCAAGGCTTGTGCAAAGTTTGCTTTTGGTTTCCAGCCTAGTTCGTTGCGGAGTTTTGAGGAATCTAAGCTGTAGCGAACATCATGTCCGGGGCGGTCCTCAACGAAGGTGATTAGGCTTTCGGGTTTGTTTAGCTGTTTGATGATTTTTTTGACAATGTCGAGGTTTGCTAATTCGTTTTCTGCGGAGATGTTGTAGATTTCTCCTGGTTTGCCTTTCTCGAGCACTGTGCTGATTGCTTGGCAGTGGTCGGTGACGTATATCCAGTCGCGGATGTTGTTGCCTTTGCCATATATGGGTATTGGCAAGTCGCGTAGTGCGCGGATGACTGTTTTTGGGATTAGTTTTTCTGGTAGCTGGTTGGGGCCGAAGTTGTTGGTGCATCTTGTGATTGAGACGTTTAAGCCGTATGTTTTGTGGTAGGATAGTACGAACATGTCGGCGGCTGCTTTTGAGGCTGAGTAGGGATTGGATGGTTTAGGGGGTGTGTTTTCTGTGAATGATCCTTGGAGTGCTTCGCCGTAGACTTCGTCGGTTGAGATCTGTACAAGTTTTGCTTTGTGATTGTGGCGTCTGATGGCTTCTAGAATTACGAAGGTACCTACGGTGTTGTTTTGCAAGAAGATGTTTGGGTCAGCTATGCTTCGGTCCACGTGGGTTTCGGCTGCTATGTTGACTATGGCGTCAACTTGGTGGATGAGGCGGTTTATTAGTTGTGGGTTGCAGATGTCGCCTTTGATGAATGTGTAGCGTTTGTCGTTTTCGATGTCGTGTAGGTTTGCCGGGTTGGCGCCTATGCCTATTTTGTCCACGTTAATCAGTTCAATATCGGGGAAGGTTGCAAGCATGTGCTTGCAGAAGTTGCTGCCTATAAATCCTAAACCGCCTGTAACTAATACTTTCATAGTTTATCACTCACTTGTGGGGTGGATAGTTCCAGTCCCAGTTTTTGCCAACACGTGGATTTGATGTTTTACCGTTGATGATTTTTGGGATGAGTGTTGGGTCATTCCAGTCTCGGCGTTCTTCGTCGGGGTTTTTTGGGTCGTAGAGGTTTGTGGTGAAATATATTAGCATGGCGGGTTCATTGCCTACTGCTTTAAAGCCATGCCAGTAGTGTCCTGGAATCCGAACTATTTGCAGATCTGTGCCAGTTGAAACTATTTCGTTGAGTTCTTGGGTTTTTTCGTCGAAGGCACAGATTTTGATTGTTCCTTTTAGTGCTAAAAAATAGTCTACTTGTCCTCTTAGGTGGCGGTGCCATGCGCGAATAATATTTGGGTAAGTGAAGGAGAAATTGGCTTGTGCTATGATGTCTTGGTCGAATAGGTCTGTCCAGTCTGTTCGCATTGCTTCGCAGAAAAAGCCGCGTTCGTCAGGTAACCGTTTTATCGATTTAATTCTTACGCCATTTAACATAGTAATTTTCCGCCACAAAGATATCATTTGAAAATGTTTATATAATGTTCTCTTTTTTCGCTAAACTTCAAGCTCCGAGTATTCGCCGACATGCAACTTCAATGTGCGGTTTCTGTTGTTACGGGTTACTTTTGCGTTTTTTCCGATTAAACTGTCTTCTAATCGCTCAATATCTTTGATTAATACGCAGTCTTGAATTACGCAGTATTCGATGTTAGAGTTGCTAATTGAGGATCCGTCACCAATACTTGTGTAGGGGCCTATGAAGGAGTTCTCTATCATGACGTTTTTGCCGATTACGCAAGGACCGCGGATGGTGCTGTTGATGATTTTTGATTCTGCCGCTACTTTAACTCGACCGTCTACTACGCTGCCTGTGACTGAGCCTTTGATATCTCGTTGGATGTATTCGTCGAGGATTTTGGCGTTGGCGGAAAGTATGTCATCTTTCTTTCCGGTGTCTAGCCACCAGGAATTTAGGATTTCTGCTTTGACAGTGAAGCCCATGTTTATCATTTCTTGGATGGCGTCGGTGATTTCCAGTTCTCCTCTCCAAGATGGTTTTATTCGTTCGATAGCGTCGTGGACTTTGTTTGAAAAGAGGTAGGTGCCTATGATTGCGAGGTTTCCCATGGGTGTTTTTGGTTTCTCGAAAAGTTTGATAATGTTGCCTTGTTCGTCGAGTTTGGCGATGCCGAAGCTTGAGGGGTTCTCGACTTCTTTGAGGATTATGAGGGCGTCTAATTTTTCTGTTTTAAATTTTTTGATAAACCCCTGTAAGCCCTGTCCTGTGACGTTGTCGCCTAGACACATAACAAAAGAATCTTTTCCAAGAAATTTTTTGGCTGTTTTTACAGCGTGTGCTAGTCCCAGAGGTTGTTGGGGGATATAGCATACGTTTAGTTGCCAGTCTTTGCCGTCTCCGACGTAGGTTTCAACGAAATGTCCAGTTTCAGGTGCAGTGATTATGCCTACCTTTTTTATGGTGGTGGCTTCAATTTGGTCGAGAACGTAGCCTAAAATGGGTTTATTTGCCACAGGTATTAATTGTTTGGCACAGGTAAATGTTAAAGGGCGAAGTCGTGTTCCTTTTCCGCCGCTGAGAACAAGCGCTTTCATATCATTCCCCAAAGCAATGCATCTTAATAATGCTATAGCGCCTGTACTAAAAATTTGTGTATTTGGGGTTCTGATTTTGCGGTGGCGTTTGAATTTTTTGGTGCGTTTTTTGAGCCGAGAGTTAGTGTAAATTTAGCAATTTTTTCTGTTTTTATTTAATCGAAATTGGATGCAATTTAATGTTTTTAGGTTGAGGTTTTGGGGGTTTTTTGTTTTGGCATTAATTTTTCAATCAGGTTAACGATTATAGTTAAGGGTTTATTGAGTGGGCCTAGTCCACTTACGATTTCTCGAATGTTATGCATGTCGGCTCTATCTAAGCTTCTGGTAAGTATTATTGCAACCATGAAAATGGCTAAGAATAGAACTGCTCCGATGATTAGTCGTATGGGGCTGCTGAAAGGTAGATTGGTGGCTATAAAAAAGGTTAGTATACCAGCTATTGCTGATGATAGTGAGATTTTTATCGAGGATGCCCAGTTGATTGATACTCCGTAGCGTTGTTTTAGGAAACGTAATCCTAAGAATAAACTTGGGAGACCGGCAATTATTGTTGTAAATATTAAACCGATTATGCCGAACTGGGATACTAAGATGAAGCTTAGTGGGAAGCCTACTAATACGGTGAGTATGGATAGTTTTAGGCTGTATTTTGTGTCGCCTTGACTGTTGATCAGGTTTGGGATGCTTAAATTGCCTAGTGCTGCTAAAAGGTAAGTTGCTGATAGTAGGGCGAGGTAGATGGGTGCTTGGGTGTAGGTTTCTTGGAATATTGTGCTGATGGCGGGTTGGGCGAGAGCCATGACCATTACTGCCACGGGCATAACTAGGAGTGCTGCATATTTTACTGAGTATTGGAAGACGTTTTTGAGAAGGTCGGGTTGTTTTCTGTAATCTAGTTTGGAGAAAGCTGGGAGCAGCATGGTGGTTACTGGTGTTGCGAAGAAGGTAATTAAAATTATGAAGTTTGCTGCGACTGAGTAGTTTCCGATGGCTGCGTTGTCAGTGACAAAATATGCCATTATGTAGTTGTAGTATGTGGTTAGGAAGCCTGTGATGATTACGCCTATCGAGAGGGGTAGTCCGTAGCGTAGCATTGTTTTGATGGTTTTTAGTAATTCTAATTTGTTGTTATTTGATTTGGGTAGTGTTCGGTATATGGTGAACATGAGCAAGACGCCGACTATGCCGGCGATTAGGATTGCGATTGTGTTGCCTGCCACTGCGCCGAATGTTCCTAGGCCGAAGAGTACCAGGGCTAGTATCAAGCCTGTTTTGATTACTGCTTGGGTAATCATCATGACGCTGTTGAGGTGCATGCGTTCCATGCCGGTGAAGGCGGCTGTGGCGGTGTTGACTAATGCGCCTGTTAAGATGAATAGTGAAGAGATTTGGATTAGCTGTGCTATGGCGGGTCGTGAAAATAGGTTTGCTAGAAATCCTGATAGGGCAATGGAGACAATTGTTAGTGCTACTCCGACAATGATTTCGAAGGCGAGTCCTGAGACGAAGATGCTGCGTATTTTTGTTATGTCGTTTTCGCTGTTGTATTGGGCTGAATATTTAACCATAGCTGTGGTTACGCCCCAGTCTCTGAATGTTACGATGAGGTTGGGTGCGGCTAGGGCGATTGTGTAGAGTCCCATGTTGTCTTCGCCTAAAAATCGGGCGATGAGGATGGTGCCGATGGCTGAGATGAGGGTTGATACAACAAGCCCGAATAGGACGTTTACGCTACCTTTCGCTGAAACCTTTGCCATTTCGGTAGCTTTGCTCATTTCTGATTCATCCAGTCGATTGTCTTTGTAAGTTAACTGTTGGTGTGTTTATCACTTTTGGTTTTTAGGTGTATTTGTCCAACTGGTAGTTAGTTTTGTTATCGGGTGCCCCATTTTTTGTTTTTCAAAGTGAAGAGGCTGTAGATGAAGATGGGGACGCTTATGACAGAGAATATGAGTTGGAATGTAATGCGTGAAGTCCATGCGTGCGTGTGTTTTCTTGCGTAGAGGGCGTAGAGTAGTCCTAGTAGGGATAGGCTGAATAGGTAAAATACTGTGCCCATCCATCCGTCTTGGATGAGGAAGGGGCAAAGGTAGAGCATGAAGACTAAAAAGGCATAGTTAACAAAGTGCACAAGTGTGCTGAGGTAGAAGAAGATGCTTTTTGATTTTCGTTTGTATGCAAAGGTCATCATGTATAGTGTTTCGCGTATCCAGCTTTTTGTCCATCTGACTTGTTGGTTTAGGAATTTTTTGGTGGTTTCTGGGACTTCTGTTTGGGCGACTGCGTCCATTTGGTAGACTGCGTCGTAGCCTTCTCGGATGATTAAGTTTGTTATGGCGCGGTCGACGCCTGCGGTTACTTCTAAGCCCATAAATTTGCCGTAGAGCCATTCGTGTTCTATTTGGGTTGTAATTGCTGCTCGGCGGTGTGCTGAAAAGGCGCCTGCGCAGCAGGAGACCATTCCGATTTCGGATTCAGCGCCTCTGTAGACGCGGAAGCCGATGAAGTACCAGACTTCTTGGAATTTGGTGAGTAGGTTTTTGCTCCAGTTTTGTACGGTTAAGTGGCCGCTTACTGAACCTACTTTGGGGTTTTTGAATGGGGCTACGATGTTTAGTAGTGAGTTTTCGTCGAGTGTGGTGTCAGAGTCTAAGAAGACCAGGATTTCGCCTGTTGAGGCGCGGATGCCTTCCATTCGTGCGAATTTGTTGCCGCGGTTTTTCTCGAAGTAGATGAGTTTGACTTGGTTTGGATCTATGAGTTTGCTGAGTTGTTTTACTGAGTCGTTGGCGCTTCCGTCGTCGACGACGATGATTTCTTTTTTGTCTTGGGGGTATTTTGCGTTTAGTGTGGAGTCTATTACTTTTTTGAGAACTTCTAAGGGTTCGTTGAAAACAGCGAGGACTATGCTTACTTTGGGTTGGTAGTTTGGGTCGACTGGGACTGATTTGTATTTGACTGATAAGGTGAGAACTAACCCTAGCACTGTTGAGGTGCCTATTGCGTAGACGAAAAGGGCGGGGTTGTAAATGTGTGAGAGTCGATATAGCAACACAAGAATAACAGCACAAATTATGGTTGCGATGATTACTTTTTTGTGTTGCATTGCAGTACCAGCTTATTTCGAGTGCTGCTTAGGCATAGTAAGCAAAGGCTCATTTTCGTATGATGCTGTTGGGGGTTTGACGCAATTTTGAGTGTAGGTTTCGTTTGTTTGCATTGCGCCAGTTAGAATACCGGGGCATGGGCACATGCTTGCCAGAAATGCTGTGTCTTTGGGGAGGCATTCTTTGCCTATGCCGTTGCGGGCTTCGAGTAGATCAACATTCCATTTTGTGTTGATGGCGTTTCGCCATTCGTTAAAGTCTAATCCGTTTTTGTCGGCTATGAGTTTTAGTTCTTCTGCAAAGGCTATTTGGATGTATCGGTGGGCGTTTTCGGCGATTTTTGTGGCTTCTGCAACTTCTAATGTTGAAACTTTGTGTAGGGGGATTTTGAGTTTTTTGTAAAATTCTTCGGCTTGTTGCATGGCTTGGTGGTCGAATGCACCTATGACGCGTAGTTGTTTTACGCCATGGTTTTCTTGGTCTTCTTCCCACCATCTGTGTGGGCAAACCGCTGTATTTTTTAGGCTGTATTTTGTAGCCATTTTTTTGGCGGTGCCTACTGCGAGGGTTGATTCAAAGCAGACTAATGCGTTATTGTTTAGGTTGCTTATTTGTTGACAGCAACTTTCGATGGCTGTCATATCAGCTAAGTTATTTCTAAAGTAAGTGTTAACACAGATAACAAACACGTCGGCGTATTCAGGAACTGTTGATGCTGTGACTCCTTTGGTTAAAGCTCGTGTCACCGCGTTTTCGTTGATGTCGTAGCCGACGACGTTAGGAAAATATTCGCGTGCGTAAATCGCTACAGGTAAACCTATGTTGCCGAGACCCATAATGCATATTTTCACTTTTTAATCCAGCCACCCAAGTTAGGCTTGTTATATATAGTTGTAAAAATAAATATCTATTGCATAAACGACTTTTTGACAAGGGGTTAATTCAGGTTCAAAATTTGGTTTAGATTGTTTTTTGGTTTGTGGTGTGTTGTTATTGAGGTTTTTTGGTCCAGAGTAGGTATACTTTTGTTTGGGATAGGGTCGCGAGAACTTTAATCAGTTTTGCTATCATGAGATAATCTGCGTTTTGGATGTATTTTATGTAGTCGCTGGTTTTTCCGTAGGGGGCATGTCTATTTGCTACTGCTTCTCTTTTGAATCTTGGATGCTTGTTTTTTATGGTGACTTTTTTGAGCTTATCGATCTGTGTTTGTTTGAGATTGTAGAGTTTTTCTTTGACATAAGAGTCGCTGCTGATGAGTTGAAGATTAAATTCTAACTCTTTGAGAGTGTCTATTACTTCTGATATGCTTTCTACTGTTGTTTGTTCTGTGATTTTTTGCATACCTGCTTTTTCTGCAAAGGGGCTGTATTTTGCCATGACGGCGATCATTTCTATGTATTTGGTGCCTGTTTGGGGGAGGGTTTGCTGAATTAGTTTGGCGCCTAAACCGATGGTTCGGTACTTTGGGTGGATAACAACTCGGTTGATGATGCTTAGTTGATTGTTTATCTGTTGCATTGTCATTTTTGGCAGTACCATGCGTCTTCCGTAGCAGGCTGGTGGAGAATAACAGTACACGATAACTCCGCAGAGTTCGTCTTTTCTTGTTATTCGAAAGATTTTTCGTGGAACTGATGTTTTGTGTCCTCGGTAGTGGAAAATGCTTAGTTTTTGCCAATCCTGTTTGGTTCCCTCTTCGATTTGCATCTCTTTAATTAGGCTGCATTGGGCGGCGGGTTGGTTTGGGTAGTAGTCTATGTGTATTTCTTCTCCGAATCGTTTGTGAACCATTACGCTTGGTTTTAGGTCTTCAAACAAATCGCTATGGGTTGTAGCTACTATGACTGCTTTGCCGTTTTGTCGGGCGATTTTTTGTAGGTTGTAGGCGATGATTTTGGCTGTGTCTCGGTCTAGGCAGGCAGCGAATTCGTCCATGAGCCACCATTGTTTTTGTGATTGGATGAGTTTGGCGATTCTGTAGCGGTATTTTTGGCCGTCGCTGAGTTGGTTGTATGTGCGTAGAAAGAGGAAGGCGTCGTTTAATCCTACTTTGCTTAGTAGCTCTAAGCCTTGCTCAACTGTGGTGCCTATGGTTTCGATTAGGGGTTTGTCTTGGTCTATTGATACTTCGGTTAGTTCTATGGCTTCTTGGTCGAGGTCTGATCGGATTGCTTTTAGTAGTACGCTTTTGCCTGATCCTGAATCGCCTGTGATGTAGACGATGTCTGTTGGGGTGATTTTGAGTTCTGTATTTAGGACTTGGAATTTTTGTGTTTCGTCGATGCCTAAGCCGAATGCTTCTGCTACGGCTATGGTTCTTGGTGTTGGTTTGGTGTGGGTTTGGTAGCTTATGTTGTAGGTGAATTTGTTTTCTGTGTGGTTGTAGATTCGTTTGATTTGTTGTATTTTGATGTTGTTTGGTCTTCTCATGTGGGGTCACCTTGGGATGATTGTTAGAAATGGTTCGGGTGCCATCTCAACTGTGGCGTATACGGCTAGGGCTATGCTCCAGAATACGTCGTCGTGGGTGCCGTGTGGGTGTGAGTAGCCTATGGTGCCGTCTTTTCGTAGGTCGAAGCGTTCTATGTTTAGTTCTGTGCAGATGTCGCCTCGGTAGGGTCTTTCCCAGTTGAGCAGGGGGTAGAAGAATTGTTTGTTTAGCATGCGTTGTTTGAGTAGGCTTGCCATCTCGCTTTTTCTGGGTACACTAAAGTTTACGCCTTCAGGGTTGTCTATGCCGGCTGTTGTCATATCAGCTATGATGCTTGGACCTTCGCGTGTGTAGTCTATGCGGATTTTTTGGAATCCGCCCCAGCGGTCTTGTAGGGTTTTTAGGTAGCCTAAGACTTGGGCGTAGAGGGTTGGTTGTTGGAAAATTTTGAGGTGGCGTAAAAAGAGTTTGTCATTTTGTCTTTCAACAATTGAGAGTACGCTGTAGTCTTTGGTTTGGGCGAGATCTAGTCCTGCGAAGAAGTCGCCTTCGAAGTTGTTTTCTGGGTTGTATTCTTGGAGGTCTTGGTCGCAGTTTTTGGTTGTGCCGATGCAGTTAACGATTAGGCTTTGGGGGAGCCAGGTGTCTTCGTCTTCTGCCCATTCTGCTTCCATTTCTCGTCGCCATCGTTGTGGGTCGTCGCCGAATTGGCGTTTTATTTTTTCTACAATGGCGGGTTTGAGTGGTCCTTTGGGTTCGAGGGCGTCGTTCCAGTGCAGGTGTGATTGGGCGAAGTCTTGGTAATCTTTGTGGTTGCACATTTTCCAGAAGAGTGAGTCGGTGTTCCATGGTGTTGAGGTTGCGATTAGTTTGCCGTTTGTTGTTCCGAGGGTGAATAGGATGGAGTCGTAGAGTTCTTCGTCGTTTGGGATGAAGTTGGCTTCTTCGATCCATATGACTTGGAATGTTGGTCCTCTGATGGTTTCGGGGTTGTTGGGGAAGGCTTCGATGACGCTGTCGTTTGGGAGTGATATGCGGGTTTTTTGTGTGCGTAGTTGTTGTTGGGGGAGTTTTTTGGCGAAGGTGCTTATGCGTCTTAGGTTTAGTTTGGTTTGTCTCCAGCTTGGTCCTACGATGGCTATGGTGCTGTTTGGATGTTCCCAGGCGTATTTTAGAAGTAGAGCTGAGACGGTGAAGCTTTTGCCTGTTTGTCTTGGCCATCGTATGGCTAAAAATTGGTTTTTCTCGAAGAGGTCGGCTAGTTCTATTTGGTATGGGTAGGGTGTGAAGCCGAGTGCTTCTTGGAAAAATCGTTTTGTGTCGGTTATGAGGGAGTTGATTTGTGTTTCTTGGGCGGTTTGGATGTCTTTTGTATTTTTTTGGAGTTGGATTCTTTCTTTGAAGAGGCTACTTGGATTGAGCGTTCTGCATTTTTTTGACAATCTCGGCATATTTTTTGTTCGCCTCTGAGAGTTCCTCCTCAAGACCGCGATAGTCAACGTAGTCTTCGAAGAGTTCTTTGTAGATTTTTACGCCATGTATGATTGTTTTTAAGCGAAGGGTTTCAGTTTTTTCCAGTTGCGGGGTTTCAAGTAGTTTTAGGGCTGCACTGAGTGTTTTTAGAGCTGTTTCAACACTTGGCAGGTCTTCTGGCAAAGACAGTGTCATTTCAAAAGAAGAAGAAGACTTCGGTGGGGGGTTGCTTCTTCTTCTTCTTTCAACTCTAAATCTGTCATTTTTTGGTAAATAGCATTTTTTGAATATTTTCCCTCGAAACTGAAGACTAATGATTCAAGGCTAACACCCATCTTTAACCAGTCTTTGAGGTTTTTTTCGTCTTCGATTGCCCAGGGTTTGCCTTTTGTCATGTTTTTTGGCCTCTGCTGAATAATGTTTGGATAATTTTGGGTGCTTGCTCGTTGAGAATTTTTAGCTGTAAAATAAAAACTGCTTCTATTTGGTATCTTTTGAATTCGTGTTTCTGTTTTGTGCTTTCTTGCATAGCAATCAATTGGGGGTTATGCGCAGAAGTAGGATACAGATTATCAACTTAATTGGGTTGATAATGTTAATATGATGGGTGTTTTGTGTAGGTCAGGTTTGCTCAAAAGAGGTAGCATTTTTCTAGCTATCTTGCCATGCTGATTGTGGTATTACTCCATTTGATTGTTTGCAGAAAATGAGTATGTTTTTGTTAAATGCCAATTTAGTCTGCATAATGGGGTGTTTTTTTGAAGTTCAGTTTAAGCCTTAGGATTAAGAAAAGTTGTCTTGATATAAATGATCATTGGCTTTAGTTGGCATTCTTTGTCAAATAATGTCAAAACAATCCAGGGTAGGGAATGGGTGTAAACCTTTTTTGCTATTTACCTGAAAGCTTTTTGTGATATTGGAAAACAACAGAAGCTGCACAGTCAACGTAATCCAGCTTAAAAAACACTAAATCTTGATTAAAAATGAAAATGTTAGAAAGAAAATAGAGCGGAAGATTTTATTCTTCCAAGATTTTGTTTGCTTCTTCGCTGTATGCAGTCATTACGTAGGGTAATCCCGAGATTTTTGATGCATCCTCTGTCAGTGCCATAAGGTCCTTGCGGGATATATTTGTGAGACTGAAGTTTCTGCTCCCAGCCATTAATTGCTGCAATCCAACTTTGAATTTCTGACAGTATGTATAGATACCTACAGCACCCAAAGGTATGTCTTTCATCCTTGAACCATACTTTTCTTCGAGTTCAGCGTAAGCAACAAAGATTTCGTTCGCAGAGTTGCCGTACTTAGAAACCGATTTAGGCAAATTGTTTTCAGCCAACCAAGTTCCTATGTTCTTTCCGACCATACCTGGAATCATCAAGCCTCTTCCCATGCAAACTGCTTTAAAGTAGGGGCTGCCCATTGCAAGTGCCTTGAAAACACCATCCTCCGACGAGAAACCGCCCGCCATAGCAATATCAGGAACTCTTATGCCTTTTTGTGCTAGCTTTTCGCAGTAACTGTATGCGAGAGCTTGCAAATAGAATGTTGGAATACCCCATTCATTCATCATTGGCCAAGGACTCATTCCTGTGCCGCCTGGTGCTCCGTCGATTGTAAGTAAATCTAGTTTTGCTTCAGCGCCATATCGAATTGCCATAGCAAGTTCTACAGCAGAGTAAGCTCCAGTTTTTAACGTAATTCGTTTGAATCCTATTTCTCGGAGACGGTCAACTTCTTCTAAGAAGGCTTCTTTGGTAACAAAACCTAGTCTGGAGTGTCGCTCAAACTCTTTTATTGCTCCTTTTTCAAAGGCAGTTTGGTTCTCTTGTAATGTTGGATCAGGGGAAACAACGTAACCTCTATTTTTTAGCTCAATTGCGCGCTTTAAGCTCTGAACTTTGATTTCTCCGCCAATACATTTGGCTCCTTGTCCCCACTTGAGTTCAATAGTATCCATATTATGTTTTGAAGACACATATTCGGCTACTCCAAATCGGGTGTCCTCTACGTTCATTTGGATGAGGAGTTCGCCGAAACCTTCATAGAACTTTCTGTAAATTTCTATTCGTCGATCCATCTCGGGTGATTTCGTAATTTTGCCCTTGTTATCCAACTCAAGCATTGGATCGATGCCGCAAACATTTTCACCGCAAACCAGTGTAATTCCTGAAATAGCTGCTCCTATAGCAAAATGCTCCCAATTTTTTCTAGCTATCTCGGTTGAGCCTAATGCGCCAGTGAATATTGGAACTCGTAGCTTTACTTTTTTATCCCATCCGTACTCTGTTTCGGTATTTACTTTAGGAAAAAGTGCTGTATCGGGTCCTGCTTCTACTCCTTCAGGTAGTCCTTTTGCACCTCGGGCGTAGCCTTGAATGTTCAGATGAGAATAATCTACAGGGTAATTTTTATCTGCCCCAGCGGTTATGCCTCCAAATGGTCCAGGATAGAGTACTTCGCGTCCTCTAAATGTTGATAACCAAATTTCGCAACCACCTTTACATCCATCGATGCAGTTTGAACATATGCCCGACATTGGCGATACATCTTTTGATCGATTAAATGTGTTGGTTGACTCACTCGCGTTCGGTCTTCTCAAATTCATACTTAAACACCCTTTAATTTTATAGGGGCAATCTGTGTTTTTAATATATATGTATTTTCAAAATTATTTTTTTGTCATTTTTCCTACCGTCCAAACAGTTTACGGTAGTGCCACAAATGGAGCTTGTTGTAAAATCCGGTTTTAAATGTTTTGGCGGGTTTTTTTCTCTGTCATTGGAACCAATTGGGTTTATGCGTAGAAATGGGAAGTAGCTTATTCACCTGTTTGAGTTGATAAGGTTAATATGAGAGGGTTTGACCGGGTTTTTGCGGTACTGAAGATAAATTTAGGTAGCATTGAAATTATTGCCGTCATTAATCTAAAAACTGATTTCTGATATTAGAATTGGATTTTTTTGTTGTGGGTTTTTTAAAAAAAGAGTAGAGATGATCTAGCTATAAAGCGCTAGATCTGTTTGGTGGAGGTGTTTAACATCTTCCAAAGTTCCAGTTGAAAAATTTGTGGGGTTTTGGTAGTGGGTGGGGGTGGGGGTGAGTTGGTGTTGCTTTGGTTACGATGTATGGGCGCATCATTTCGTTGTCTTCATGGTCTATGATGTGGCAGTGCCATACGTATCCTGGGCCCTCTGTTGGGTCAAATGGGTACTTTGCTGATCCGTCAATGGGGGCGAATTTTACGCGTATTATAGTGACTTCGCCTGGGTTCATTTGTATGGTGTCTTTCCATGCGTATTCGTTGGGGTTGGGTCCTACGAATGATCCGGGGACAATGTAATCGTCGATGGGTACTTCGGTTGGTGTTGTCATGAATGGTGGTTCTCCGTTTATTGATGTCCATTCGTCGGAGTAATCGGTTCCTTCGTTAGTTAGTGTGTAGCGTCCTACGAGTTGGAATTGTGTTAAGTGCAAGTGTATTGGATGTGTGTCGCCGGTCAAGTTGACTATTACCCATTCTTCAGTTGATCCTACTGTGGGATCTTCTGAGATTGGTGCAGCCCATTTTTGGCCGTTTACTAGCACCTCAAGTGGGCCTCCGTCGCCCATTACTTCCCACAGGGTCATGGTTCTTGTGTTTGTTGGTTCTGGTAGGGTTGGCCATGCGCCTTTGAGGTCTTTGTTGAGTATTTTGTTTGGTTTTGTTGCAACTTCTGTTTGGTGTGCGTCTTGTTTCTGTTGTTTGGGTACGTGCTTATCTGTGACTGTGAATTGCATGATTTGTCCGGTTGTGTCTTCGTCTACTGGGTCGCCGTCTGGGAATGGGGCGTTTGCGGTGTTTTTCATTAGAATTTTGGTGCCAGGTGCAATGTTTGAGAAGTCTATTAGTATATCTGCTCTTTCGCCTGGGGCGATTGTTAGTTCAGTTTGTTTTACTGCAGATTTCATGTATCCTCCGTCTGTGCCGATTTGTGTGAATTCTACTGGGTCGCCGCCGTCAGTTTCGAGGCTAAGTGTGTAGAAGCGTGCGTTGGATCCGTCTAGGAGTCTGAAGCGGTACATGGTTTTTGATACGTCCATGTTTGGCCAGACTAAGCCGTTTACCATGATGGTGTCTCCGAAGAATTCAGGTGACCAGTAGGGGTGTACGTCTGGGTTTGTTGCTTCGTTTGCTGGGAAGTAGAATGATCCGTCGCTTTGGAATGTTCTGTCTTGTATTGCTAGTGGTACTTCGTATGCGCCGCTTGGGAGGTTATTGCCTAGATTGTCTTTTGAGTCGCGTAGAAGATAGAATCCTGCAAGGCCTGACATGACGTTTATTCTTGTTAAACCCAAGGCGTGGTCATGGTACCACAATGTTGTTGGTGGTTGTTCGTTTGGATAGTAGTATACTGCTGCGTTAGATGCTGTTGGGTATAGGCTATTGTAGGTTGAGCCTTGTGTGCCACCATTTGTCCACCATGCGGTTGGGCCTCCGTCGTATAGTGATGAGACTTCGCCTCCGTGAAGGTGTGGGACAAGTGGGACTGGTGATTGTGCGTTCCATCCGTTTGGATTAGTGTCGCCGACTGGTGCTCCGTTGTATCCGGGGAGGTATGGGGGTGCTAAGCCAGCTCCAGCTTGATCGATTGCATCCATCATTGGGATGTTTGTGGGGTTTGCCCAGTGTAGTGTTGGATCGACTGGGAACATGTAGGGTGTGTTAATGTTGTTTACCCATTTGACTACTGATGGAATTCCTCTTACGGCTTCGAAGCTTGGGCCTGGTGAGTTAAGTACGTAGCCTAAGTATTTGCCTGTAACTGCGTCTTTGGCGAGTCCTCCGTATCCCCATACAGGAGTCATTGGATTCCCTGGGGGTAGGACTTGTTGTAATTGTTCATCCATTGTTACGGTGTATTGGTATGTCAATGCCTTTGCCTTGTGGGTCTTTGATTACGTGTGGAATGTAAACTGGAGGTGGACCAGTGATTTGATTTACCCATTTATCTATAGTTAATGGGTCCATTAGGGTTGGTTCTGCAGCGGTGACTGGGGAGAAGATGGCGAATGAGCTTAGAGTCATTATTGCGATGAGCAAAGTTGCTGTTAAAACATTTTTTCCTTTAATTGAAATTTCGATGTTCAAAAGGTTTTGTCCTCATAACAGCGTTAACTCGGTTGGTAATAATTATTTGTTGTAGGGTTGTTACAGCAACACTCTTTTAAAAAAGGGTCAAGCATAACTTGCCCCAATGGCTAAAGTAGGAATAAAAGCAAATGCTAATTATTGGCGCTATGTTTATTTTGTTGAAATCCGGTTTTTAGCTGAGCGATTTCAACTGTGTCACAAACCATCGAAGGCGAAGAGCAGCCAACCAATGAAGAGAGTAAAGAAAAAAGAGTTGATTTCAAGTTTCCTTTGTTGACTGTGAGGACTAAGAGTTTCTCGCCTATTTTTGATAGGTTAGGGGCTTCGCGTTTTGCTCGTTATATTTCGTGGCTGTTTCTTGGTTTGGTGCCTTTGGTGGCTGGAATTGCGCTTTTCCTAATTATCAGTAGCGTGATCAGTTTGATAAATAACCCTGCGGTTGGAGAGGTTTTGAAAGAGGTGGGTCCTGGTGCGCTTCTTTTGTTGCCTGGAATTAATCCGATGCTTCCCATAGTCTATGGGTGGGTTGCTATTGTGGTTGCTATTGCGCTTCATGAGGGAGCGCATGGAATCGTTGCTAGAAATAATGGTTTTAAGGTTAAGTCTAGTGGTTTGTTGTTCTTTTTGATTGTTCCTATAGGTGCCTTTGTAGATGTTGATGAGGAGCAGCTAAAGATTGCAAAGTTCAAACCTTCTCTAAAAGTTATGGCGGCGGGTGTGGGCGGAAACATAGTTGTGGGTGCTGCTTGCCTTTTGTGTCTTATCGTTTTAGTTGGGGGCTTGACTCCAATGGTTAATGGGGTCTACATTAATGATGTTACAGCTGGTATGCCTGCTCAAGATGCTGGGTTGTTGGCTAAAGATGTGTTTGTTTCTATTGATAACATGTCGGTTACTGATCTAACGGAGTTGAGGACCATTTTGGATAACAAAACTGTAGGGGACATTATGCAAGTGACAGTTGTGCGTGGTGATAGTTGGCAGTACCAGTTTACGACGTCTGTTAATGTGACTGTTTCCGAGAACCGTACCGTTATGGGGATCACTTGTTTTGATTTATTGACTGAGGAACGGTTGGTCAATTACCAATCATTCTCTATTGAGCGCCTCTCTATGTACATGGTTCCCCCAACACTTGCCGAAGGATACATTCCCTTCTCAGATGCCTTAGCATCTTTCTATTCAAGTCCGCTTGGACCAAGTTGGGCAATTTTTGCAAACTTGCTTTTCTGGGTTTGGTTCGTCAATTTTAATTTAGCGGTCTTTAACGCTTTGCCGATTTATCCCCTTGACGGTGGCAGAATCTTTAACATAACTCTCAAGAGGTTTGCTGGGAAGCGGATGAGCGAGAAACGTGTTTATCAAACAACAGTTATTGTAGCTGTTGCCTGCTTGGGATTGGTGTTGGCAGGTTCTATCTTGCCATTTTTCCTTTAAGTTTGGAAAAAGTGGGGGCAATACCTTAAGCCAATTTTTATGCCTAATTTTTTTATGTTCTGAATAGACCGTTTTTGAAGGTAAAACTGTTTTCGAATCTTAAAGTTGAACAGGGATTTTTCTCTATCAAGCAACTTATTTTTCGTCGTCAATGTGGTCTACATTTATTGTTTCGAGCTCTTCGTCTCTGTTCAGCATTAGTTCGGTTTTGCATACTGGGCATTGGATTGTTTCTCCTGTTGCAGAATATTTTTGGAAATCGGCTTTATCTGAAAAGTTGTATCCGCATTCAGGACATTGGATTGTCAAAATTTAAGTTCTCCCAGAAGATTCTATATTGTATAGCTTGACTTGATAAACATTTCTTTATTTTAACAAAAGTTGTCATTAAGTAACAGGTTTGTGTTTGTAGCGAGTTTCCTGCGTGTTTAATCCCAGGTTTTTAAAGTCTAAAGATAATTTCGTAAATGACTTGAAAGAATTTACCTTACCTTCTTTATGATCTATCGGTATCTAAATTTCTCAGTTTAGGTTTGTGATTGAGAATTATGCAGAATTAAACGGGAAGATTTCGTCAAGGATCAGAAAAGAATTAGAAACTAAAATAGCCTTATTTATATCGTCGTTAAAACTATCGAGGAAAGCGGGGGAGAACTGGTCTGGTGGACAAAATTTGAAGAAATGGGTTGGAAGACAAATCTTAAAGTCAATCTCTAACCAAATTTCACAGGGGATATTTGGGGAATCATTGACAATAAATAGTTGGACTTTGAATTTGGCAAAAAGCTGAAAATAATGAGTAGGGGTGGAATTTAGTTGAAGCCACGGATTTTGTTGGTGGGGTATAATGGCGCAAATAATACGGGAGCGGAAGCTAAGCTTCTTGTTGCTATTGATGAAATCAGATCAGTTCTTGGCCAAGATGCCACCATTACTGTCCCCTCCCTCAACGAAGAAAATCTTCGCAGGTATCTGGCAGAAACCCAGAACCTTAAAATCAAATCAGTTAGACCCTCGTTGTTTTTTGTTGACATAAGAAATCTTGTTAAGGAAAATGATCTCATCATGCTTGTGGAGGGCAGCTGTTACATGGATACTTGGGGGTCAGCGCTCCTATGGTATTATTTGCTTGCAACAAGATACGCGCATTCAATGAAGAAACCCTGTGTCGCCTACTCGGTAGATGCTGGCAGTGCATCGCGTTTCAACCGCTGGTTGATTCGCCGTGAGGCAAGCAAAACCAGCTTGATACTTGCAAGGACAAAGCATGCGGCTGATCGGCTTCATAAATGGGGAGTTAAAGCCCCCATTGAAGTCACCGCGGATAATGCTTTTGCGTTTCAACCCAAACCCCAAGATCATGACATATTGAAACGGGTGCGGCCTGAGGCGTCTAGTGTTGTGGGAATAGCTGCTGAAGACATCTATATGTGGCCTGTTCAAATTAGGCTTTGGGACAAAAAACAGTACTGTTACCGCTGGCCGTATTACTACCAGCATTCCAAGACTTGCCAAGAAAAAAGTGAATTATTAGTTGATGTTCTTGCTGTTCAAGCAGATGAATTAGTGGAAAAATACGATAAAGACATAGCTCTCTTAAGCATGGAAGGCTTAGACACTGCATTCACTAAAAAAATCCAGCAGCACATGAAACATGCTGATAGAACAAGAGTTTTTAGTTCAATCCAATACAATGCTTCCCAGATGGCAAGCATTCTAAGGAGTTTAGATTTGCTAATCACGTCAAGATATCATGCAGGGGTTCTTGCATTGCCAAACCAAGTTCCTCAAACTGCTATAGGGCATGACCTTAGGATTCTAGACTATTATAATGATTTAGGGATGCCTGAATTATTTGTGGATCATGAGAATCCTAATAGATACAAAGTTTTGAGTGATAACGTTCAAACAATCTTTAATCAAAATGATTCAATAAAAGCTAAGCTCCAAGTAGGCTTTGAAAGATACCGAGAATCTGAAAAAAGAAATGTGCAATTATTCAGATCTTTCATAGCAAATAATTATCCGGAGTGGCTAAATTGAAAAAAACAATATTTCTAACGGGAGCCACAGGTTTTATTGGAACCCAAATAGCCCGAAACCTTATCGAGGATAAAGAGGCAACTGTTCTGGCTTTAGTCAGGGCTAAGAACGAAAATGAAGCCCTCCGGAAAATAGAGAGAGAATGGTGGGATTGGCCTGAACTCATTGAGGCTTTGGGATCACGTATCGAGCCATTGTACGGCGATATTTCTTCAGCCAATATGGGGATGAATGAAGCAGAGTATAATAGGGCAATCGAAAGAGTGACCCATATAATACATACCGCCGCTGATTTTCATGTTATCTCGTTTGAAAAACTTGCGAAACCTAACATTGAAGGAACTGCTAACGTTTTAGAATTTGCCCAAAAAATAAATCAACACCATCGCCTCGAGCGGTTCTCTCATGTTTCTACTGCTTATGTGGCTGGAGGCAAAACTGGGATAGTAAGTGAGGAGGAGCTTTCAGACAGTTTTGGTTTTTCAACTGACTATGAGCGAAGTAAATATGAGGGTGAACTTTTAGTTCGCGCGGCTAAAAAGGATCTTTCTATCTCTGTGTTTCGTCCTTCAATGGTTGTTGGAGATTCTAAAAATGGGGCAATTAAAACCTTTAACACCATTTATTTTCCCTTGCGATTGTATTTAACTGGCAAAATGCGTTTCATCCCCGCTGATTGCTCCTTTAGAATTAATATGGTTCCAGTTGACTATGTTGCAAAGGCGATAACACAACTTACGTTTGATCCTAAGGCAGATGGCTTAACATTTCACGTGGTGTCACCTCATGAATCTTTGCCTCAACTTGGAGAAATGCTTGATTTCGTTAAGGTTTGGGCAAAAAATAATCTTGGAGTCAAACTTCCAAACCCTTTTTACATCTCAATGTCAGCTTCCTCGATAAGGGCTCTAATAAAAATTCAACGTTTTTTCAAGAGAAAAGATAATCGGGTTTCTAACGCGCTTGTTTCTTTGGCGCCATATTTTAGTGGAAATCTCAGATTTGATCGAAGCAACATAGACAAGCTGCTTGGTCCTTATAACTTTAATTGGCAAGAAATTATGCCTAAGCTTCTTGATTATGCTACCTACAATAGTTTCTTCCATCGTACCGACCGTACAGTGCATGAGCAAGTCCTTTTCAGATTAGAAGGAAAAAGCTATCCAATCACTTTCTACGATATGGTTGAAGGCGAAAGCGTTAGGAAAACATCAGAAGAGATGCGCAGAGAAATTTTGGCTGCAACTAGTGCATTGAAAACCTATGGAATTAGAGCGGGAGACCGTGTGGCATTAACAGGTTTGAACAGTACAAAATATTTGGCTATTGACATAGCCATCGGTCTTGTTGGTGCAGTAAGTGTTCCGCTCTATTACACGACGCCGCCTTCAGATATCAACGAGGTCTTAAAGGCTAGTGGGGCCAAACTTTTTTTCATTGGTATACCAAGTTTATTGTCTCGTGTTGACGAAATCACTGTTAATGTACCGATAGTTTCCATTTGGCGAATCCCAACGTTGATAGATGTACAAAACGGTGTTGTTTCTTGGGAAGAGTTCCTCTCTAAAGGTGATGGTGCATCTTTAGGTAAGGCTCCAGTTGGGTTTGGGGACATTGCAACTCTTAGGTATTCTTCGGGAACCACGGATAAACCTAAAGGTGCCATCTTTACTCATGCTAACCTTCGGTATATGGCTGAATCAACTGTATCTATTCTCTCGTGGCAAGCAAGAAATCAAAAATGTAGCTATCTGTCGTTCTTGCCAATGGGGCATGTAGTTGAGGGACTTCTAGCAGCTTATTCGCCTTACTATATTCCAGCCCCAGCGGACATTTACTTTTTAGAGGACTTTAAAAGATTACAGGAAGCATTGCCTCAAGTTAGACCAACCATCTTTTTCTCCGTTCCGCGTCATTACGAAAAAATTTGGGAAGCGGTAGAAAATAATCCGCTTGGAAAGCTATACATTAAGACAAAGAGTAAACTCCTCAAACGTTTGATGCAAAGGACTCTTAGGAATATTGTCCTTAAGCGGGCAGGCTTAAACAGGTGTAGGCAGCTTATAGCGGGTTCTGCGCGTTCTGATGAAAATCTTATTGAAAACTTCCGCAAACTCGGCATAGAAATTCATAACGCTTATGGAATGACTGAAGCTCCACTGATTACTATGAATCGGCTAGGAAAGAACCGGGTGGGTACTGTTGGGGAACCTATGCCCTTTACAGAGGTCAAGATTGCTGAAGATGGGGAGATAATGGTCAAAGGACCACAGGTCACCGTTGGATACTTCGACAAATCACTGGAATCGCCGATTAAAGATGGCTGGTTAATGACTGGCGATATTGGTAAAGTAACTTCAGAAGGTAGACTTGTCATTTTTGGACGTAAAAAAGAACTCATAAAAACCTCGTATGGAAAATGCATTTACTGTGGAAAGATAGAGGGTATGATAAAGGAAATTTCAGGCGTATCCGAAGCCTTACTAGTAGGTGAATCTAAACCTTACTGCGCAGCAATCGGGTGGGTAGACAAGAAAAACTATAACCAACAAACTCTTCAATCAATTGACCACGCTATCGAAGAAATGAATAAACACCTCTCTAACCCAGAAAAAATCAAAAAATGGGCACTTCTAGAAAATAACCTAAGCATAGAAAAAGGTGAGTTAACCCCTAACCTTAAACTCAAACGCAATTTTATCTCAACTGAATACGCCGAAGTCCTCAACGCTCTGTATGGCGGTGCCGCTCCTCCAGACGAAGTACATATTGGCGGAGTGGAAAAGCCAGGTGAATAGAAATTGGGATTAAGGCTTCTATTGTTGGAGCATTGGACACCCAACTATATTATCCGCAGGGAACTTCATAACATATCCCAGCAAACCACATGTGCTCTCAAAACACTCCTTGCTTTATATGCCCCCCAAGAATCTGGCGAACCAATAAACCAGCAAATCCCCTTAAGTATCCAAGAAATGAGAACCGAAATGGCTCAAACACATGCAAGAATGGTTGGAATATTAGATGCTGCGGTTGGACACGAAAAAGCTGTGGAGTTGGGTAGAAAAGCGTTGTTTGAAGTTGGTGTAAACTTGGGAAAGCAGACGCGTACCAGACTGGGAGTTAGCGATAGCCCCAAAGATCTGATTAAGGCGGCTAAAATTCTCTATCGCATTTTAGGAATAGAATTCCATATGGGAAGATTCGATGATACTCATGCAGAGGCAATCATTGACCAATGCGCACTTGCCCGAAAGTACTCTGGGCTCACCTGTCAGGTTCTAAGCGCCACTGATGAAGGCGTCATCAAGGGACTTCAGCCAAATGCAGACATGCAATTCAAAGAATACATGACCAACGGCGGTTCAAGTTGCAGAGCTCACATTCAATTCACCAGGAGGGAGGCGGAGGCGTGAAAGCTATTGTGGTTGGGTCCGGCGCTGGAGGTGCAACTGCTGCTCGAGAACTTGCCAATAATGGCTTTGAGGTAACAATTCTTGAAGCTGGAAAACCGTTTACGCCCCTGACGCATAAAGTTTCTTGGCTTAGTTCCTTGAGGGGGTCATGGTTACTAAAAGATGAAAACTCGATTAAACGTGTGTTTCCGCATTACGCTGTTACTCGTGCAAGTCATGATTTAGCGATTTTTAGAGGTGTTACAGAGGGGGGTTGCACTTCTATCGCGTGTGGCAACATGGTTAGGGCAGAGAGGGGGCTGAAAGAAATCGGTTTAGACCTCACTGCAGAATATGAGGAAATAGAGAAAAACCTAACGATTGCACCCATCCCCAGAGAAAAGTGGCGACCTCTTACCCAAACCATGTTTGACAAAGCAGTACAACTTGGCTTTATACCCAAACCTACGCCTAAAGTTTGCGACTTAAGCAGATGCAATGGGTGCGGTTACTGTGAATTAGGATGCATGACTAGAGCCAAATGGGATAGTCGTCGAATCTATCAAGATCACTTAGGAAGAGGCATTACGCTGCAAACTATTATGAGAGTACAAAAAGTCATGTTTGAAGGCGGCAAAGCATCGGGGGTTTTGGTTTCTCGAGGTAAATTAACCGAGAAAATAAATGCTGATGTAGTTGTTTTGTCCGCTGGTGGTGCTGGTACTGCTCAAATCTTGAAATCATCTAATCTCCCAGCAAAGGATAGCTTGTGGGTTGATGTCGTGCTCACTGTGGGGGGCATCGCAAAGGGCTCCCGTATGCTTAACGAGCCACCCATGGCTTGGTTCATAAAACAGGATCGTTACATACTATCGCCCTATTTTGACTTGTTATCTTTTTGGTTCCATAAACCCTGGAAATCCGTCTCTGCAGAGGATAGGGTCGGAATGATGATTAAAATGGCAGACACTGAACAAGGGACAGTTACAGCCGACGGAACAATAATCAAAACATTAACTCAAGCTGACCATAAAAGTCTTAGTAAAGCCCGAGATGAGGCAACAAAGATTATGGAAGCATCAGGTGTCTCGGGTCCTTTTGTGGATGGTTTGATTCACGGGGGGCACCTCGGAGGTACCGTTCCCTTGACTAGTGGTGACGTGGAAACAATGCACCCATCCGCTCTACCCCAAGGTCTTTGGGTGGCTGATCTATCATTGATGCCGTGTTCGCAGGGTTTACCTGCTATGTTGACTACGTCGGCGTTGGCGCTACGGGTGGCAAGAAAAATCATCCAAGAAAATAATAAAAAGTGAAGTTACAATCCTATAGGCTGATAATCACAATGTTAAGATTTCTCGCTGACCGATTTGGTTTTAGGAAGTATAATTTTATGATTCACTATTTTTGTTATTGATTAAAACAAAAAATGGTTTTTAAAGAGGAAAAGGGGTGTTGTTATTTGGTTTGTCCTAACCAGCGTGCGCGCCAAGCAAGAATTTCAATAATTTGGCTTTCAAGTTCCTCATATTTTCCTTGATATTCCTCTGTTCGCCATTTATGTGGAAGTTCATAGTCAAAATCTAATTTTGGAAAATCGTTGCTTGCTTCGTTAATTACGTCTCTTATGTATTCCGGAGGAACGATTTTGTTAGGCAGATATGGATCTACCAGAATTTCTTCAAGCTTACCTTTTTTCAAATTGTATTTCCCTGTTTTAAAAAAGAGTATTTAACTGTTAATATCGTTTTCTAAGATTGTTCTGGCTTTCTTTAGGTAAAAATTTGCTGACCCTTATTACTGCTAAATTACAAATTAGAATTAGATTCAAAATACATAGCATTCTTGTTTTGTATAAAAAACAACAAAACTTATACCTTACTTTCCACAAAGTATAGTATGTAAAATATTTTCTTTTTTTGAAGGAGGTGAAGAAAATACCAGGATTATGTGATACAGCAGCAGCTGCGGGCAATTTTAAAACACTTGTAGCCGCTACTGAAGCAGCAGGATTAACCCAGACTTTAAACACCAAAGGGCCATACACAGTTTTTGCTCCAACTGATGAAGCCTTTGCCAAACTTCCCCCGGGAACGGTAGATGGCTTACTCAATGACATACCCAAACTTACCGAAATCTTAAAATTTCATGTGGTTGAGGGAGCCGTTCCAGCAGCAGACGTCATCGTTCACAAACACATTACAACACTTCAGGGTCAAGATCTGAACATTGATGCTGCAAAGTGGCATCTACACAAATCAGTAAAAATCAACGACGCGAACATAGTAACAGCTGATGTTAAGGCTGATAATGGTGTAATTCACGTTATAGACAAGGTTCTATTGCCAAAGTAAAGCAAAAACAGTAAACCCAATATTTTTTTATTTTTATCAAACGAAAAATTCAGAAGAGTTGATTTAGTGGTTGAAACCATAAAATATGAGGTCATGGGTAAAATAGAAAATGTCGAAATACGTAAGTATCCCAAGATTATCGTTGCGTATGTTGATGACCCAAATGCAGATGCTTTTAGCTTGCTTTATAATTTCATAACTGGAGCAAATAGGCAAAAAGAAAAAGTAAAGATGACAACACCTGTAGTTTCTCAAAAAATAGCCATGACGTCGCCTGTGTTTTCAGAAACAGGTGTACTTTCGTTTGTAATGCCCGCAGATTTTACGCTAGAAGCTACGCCAGAACCAACTGATGATAGGGTAAGAATATCAGAAATTCCATCTAGAACAGTGGCTGTTTTAAAATTCTCAGGGAGTTGGTCTGAAAATCATTTTGAAAAAGAGACAAAAGAGTTGTTAGAAGTGTTAGATAGAGCAAGAACAAAAACCAAAGGAGAAGTTTTTTCTATGCTCTACAATCCGCCTTTTATTCCGAGCTTTTTGAGAAGAAATGAAGTTGCGATTGAGATTATTATGTAAGTAGTTTCTAAGTAAATATTAGAGAGGCATTTTCAGTTAAAATACTGAACCATTAAAAATATGTTGAGTAACAATTTTAATTCAACAACAATTTGCAGTGTTGAATTGATACAGAATATTTTAAAAATAGTTATCTATAAAATGTAACTTGCCAAGTTTCGATTATTTTATATACTAATATTAACCAAGTAATCTTGTTGATTCTTGTGCAAAAAAGTAATCCAGCTATCCTCAGGTATTCCAATATAATTTTATACATTCTTATGGTCATAATAAATAGTATTGCAGGTAGCACAACTCTTATTGGCGGTCGAAATACGGCAACAGTTTCAAACACATACCCCACTCTCATTACGCCTGCTGGTTACGTGTTTTCGATTTGGGGAATCATCTACATCCTTCTGGGTGTATTTGTGATTTACCAAGCATTACCAAGAAAAAACGGTGGCGATTATCATCGGAAAATAGGCTGGTTATTTGTTATCAGCAGTTTGATAAATATTGCTTGGATTTTTGTTTGGCAGTTTGAAAGCTTAGTTCTTTCTGTTGTTCTGATCTTTGCTCTATTGATATCTTTAATAGCAATTTATTTGCGTCTAAACATTGGCAAGGCCACGGTTAAGATTAGTGAGAAAATTGCAGTTCACCTTCCGTTTAGTGTTTATTTGGGTTGGATAACTATTGCGTCAATAGCTGATGTAGCTGTAACTTTAACTGCTTACAATTGGAGTGGTTTTGGAATCAGCCCTGAAGTTTGGACAATAATAGTTGCTGCCGTAGCATTGACCTTAACGATGCTGGTACTAGGTACTCGAAAAGATGTTGCTTATGCATTGGTGGTTATCTGGGCGTTTGTTGGTATCGGCGTTAATCACAGCACTAATCAAACTGTCGTTGTATTAACTGAGATAGGCAGTATCCTTGTAGCCATTGCTATATTAGCGGTAGTTGTCGCTACTCGCCTAAGAAAAAAGTGAAAAGCGGGTTAACTGCTGTGCCCTAACACTATGCCCTTTTGTGTGTATATTTGTTGTATCTGGATATAGCCAACATGTCTTTTTATTATAGATAGAAATATGGCTAATAGATCAACGAATTTTCGTTTATGTTAAATAAATGGGATAAAGGTATGCAAACCCGAGAAAATAGATTTGAAAAAAATGCTGCGATGGAAGATTTTAAGAAAATCGATTCAAAAAAAGGGGACAAGCCAATAATTAAATGCGATTGCGGATTGGAAATCCCATTGTTACCTGACTTAAAAGCTATGAGCAAAGCTATAGAGGCTCATGTTGAAACTCATAGAAAAATTGAGAAGGATTGCTCTAAAACTGAAGCTGAAAATGAAGGTATAGCCGATCTTGAGGCTGAGCGAATCCTGAACTTTTTAACTACACAAGTTTTGACTAAAACCAAGAGCAAAGAGACACTTTGAAGTATCAATACTGATAGCTCACTTGAAAATATTTTTTAGTTAATGGAACATTAATTTTTCAACCGGTCAGAACAACTGAGGTTTTCATGTAGAAATAATACGTTGCCAAAGTAGCTTGATCGAATTCGCAGCAAAATAATTTGGCGTTTGACTTTGATATAGGGGAAAATATTTGACAGTAATTATGCATTGTTTAACTAATTTGTTTTCCAAAAGAAACGTAATGTTTTGTTGTGAAAAGGTTTCCGCAGTTTAAGCAAGTAAAAGCATATACACTAAAAACTGAATTCTCAAGTTTTTTGTCGGGCGTCGCGACCTCATTATCGCATCTAGGACATTTGCACATAAAAGTCACTTTTAAATGCTTTACAAGAATTCAAGGTCATCGTTGAATAAGAAGTAGTGTTGTTACAATTTAGAACAACAAAAATTCTCAGCGGGTCTTTTAATTTTATTAATTGCAGGAATAACTATTTTGTATTTTATTTCTATTTTTGAATAATAAAATACAAAAAGAATTCTGGATTCATAAACATCATTAATAACTTTGTTCATTTTTAGTTTGGTGTAAGAGAACAACATTCACAATAACTATAAAATCGAAAAGCCCATGTAACGAGGAGAGCGGATGACTAAGTCTCACGTAAGTAATTTGATGAAAGACTCAGAATTGCTGGAATTAACTTTAACGACTGCAAATAAGGAAGAAGGTCTTGAGTTTCAGAAGATTGCTACTAAAAAAATTCTTAACTCAATTAGCGATGCTATTTTAGTAATTGATTCAAAAAATTATAAAATACTAAGTGCCAATGAAGCAGCACTAAAGGAACTGAAGTCAGATAAAGAACACTTAATTGGCAAACCTTGCTATGAAGCAACACATCATAGGTCAACCCCATGCATCCCTCCAAATGATGTTTGCCCGATTCAGGAAATGCTAAAGACAAAAAGTTCTGTTACAGTTGAGCATAAACATTTTAATCAAAAAAATCTAACAATTGATGTTGAAGTTACTGTACATCCCATTGAAGATAAAGACGGAAAAATAGTTCAAGTTGTTCATATTGAACGCGATATAACGGAAAGAAGAATCCGAGAAAGAACAGAAAAAATAAAAGCGAATGAAATTCGAGAAATCATTAACGGTATTGGCGATTTACTGTTTGTGATTGACAAAAATAGAATCATTACTATGGTTAACAAAGCTACGTGTGAGGCATTTAACAAGAAGCCTGAGGAATTGGTCGGCAAGCCTTGTTATGAAATTGTTCATGGAACTAAGACGCCCTGGGGAAATTGTCCGGCAACCCAGACCTTTAGAACCAAACAAATTGTTACTGAGGAAATAAACGATCCGCACTTAGGAAAACCGTTTTTGGTGACTACATCGCCAATTTTAGATGATCAGGACGAAATTGCACAAGTTGTCCACATTGCAAAAGATATGACTAAAATAAAGTTGGCTGAAACGGAGCTTCAAATTGCCGCTAATCTTTTCGAGTCGGCTTCAGACTCAATTTTGGTCCATGATTTGGATGGAAAACTCGTCTATTTTAACCAAGCAGCTTACAGATCTAGGGGTTACACTGAAGCGGAATTTCAATCGTTGACCGTTAAGGACTTAGAGGTTCCTGATAAACCAAGATTTTTTGGGGACAGAATGAAGGATTTGCTTGAAAAAGGTGAGGCGATATTTGAGTCGGAAAATTTGTGTAAAGATAACAAAGTTATGCCAGTTGAGATTCATGCTCAAGTAATTGAGTCATTTGGGACAAAAATGATCCTCAGTGTAGCTAGGGATATCTCAGAGCGCAAGGCTACTGAAGAGAAGATACGTGAAACTCAAGAAAAATATGAAATCACCTTTGAGTCATCGATGGATGCTTTAATGCTTCTTGACGAAAAATCGTTTATTGACTGTAACGCCGAAACTCTTCGGTTATTCGGGGTTAAATCAGTTAATGAATTCATATTGAAGCATCCTGCAGACTTATCGCCGACTTTGCAGCCTGATGGTTCACCTTCACTTGAATCAGCTAAAAATCATATTATGAAGGCCTTATGGTCTGGGAAAGAAAATTTCTTTTGGGTCCATAAACGGATGGATGGAACCACTTTTCCAGCTGAGGTACTTCTATCAAGGATCACTTTGAAGAATCGAAACATTCTGCAAGCCACAGTTAGAGACATAACTGAGCGTAAAGCAGCAGAGGATAGACTTAGAGAGGCTGAAGAAAAGCATAGATCTTTGCTTTCAGCAACGAATGTACTAGTTCAATCCGTTGACAAAGAGGGAAAGTTAGTTTTTGTGAATGAAGAATGGAAAAAAGTGATGGGGTATACCTCAGATGATCTAGAAAAAATTACTATAAATAATGTTGTTCGAAAAGATCATTTTCAGTTTTGCATGGATGTTTTTGGTCAAGTCATGACGGGAGTGTGTGTTCGGGATGTTGAAACTGTTTTTGTTTCTAAGACCGGAAAAGAAATTGTGGTAAGCGGCAATGCTTGTCCCATTTATAAAGATGGAAAGTTTGTTTCTACAGTGGCGTTCTTTGTTGATATTACTGAGCGTAAAAAGAATGAGGAAAAACTAAAGGAAAGTAGTCAAAGAATTGAGTTAATGAATGAGAAGTTGCGTGTAGTCGGTAGTCTGACTAGACATGATGTTCGCAATAAACTCTCAACCGTTACGGGATATGCTTATTTGCTTAAGAAGAAACATCCCGATCAAATCGATGTTGTTGAGGGATTAAGTAAAATGGAACAATCTGTTAAAGATTCTATGCGGATTTTTGATTTCGCCAAAATGTATGAGCAGATAGGTGTTGAGGAACTAAAGTATATTGATGTTGAGAAAGCTATCAATGAGGCTGTTGAGCTTTTTTCTGGATTGTCCATCAAAGTTGTTAATAATTGTGGTGGATTAAAGTTGATGGCGGATTCTTTTCTTAGGCAGTTATTCTACAATTTTATTGACAATACCAGAAAGTATGGACAAACTACCACATCAATAAGGATATATTACGAGAAAACGAACCAAGATAGTCTGAAATTAATCTATGAAGATGATGGTGTTGGAATTTCTTCTGAGAATAAGTTGAATCTATTCAAGGAAGGTTTTAGCACAGGCGGCAGCACAGGTTTTGGGTTGTTTTTGACTAAAAAGATGATGGATGTTTATGGTTGGGCAATAGAAGAGAATGGTAAGCCAGGTGAAGGCGTCAGATTCAGTATAACTGTACCGAAATTGAGTAAGAATGGAAAAGAAAGCTATCAAATCTCTTAAGTACAGTGTGTTTTGCCTAAAAACTCAGGTTTGCCGAATTACAATTCATTTTTAGCCACGTTTGTTTGTGCTAAGTATTCTAGATTCATAAGTAATTTATTATCATTTACGATAATTGATTAAGTTACGGGGTATTACTGATACAAACCCTCAATCAGAATATCAAAGTTACAGAGTTAGCCGAGTTAGGAACTCGAAATAAAAAAAGTGAAATTCGAGTTTTACATGTTGACGATGATAAATCATTACAAGAGATAGCAAAGTTAATGCTTTTAGATTTGGACGATCACTTCGAAATCGATAATGCATGTAATGTTGATGAGGGTTTTACCAAAATAGAGATGGGGGAATACGATGTTGTGGTTTGTGATTATGAAATGCCGCAAAAAGACGGTTTACAGCTTCTAAAAGCGCTCCGTCAACAAAACAATAAGATCCCATTCATCTTGTTCACTGGTAAGGGCAGAGAAGAAGTTGCTATAAGAGCTTTGAACCTTGGCGCTGACGGTTACATTAACAAGCAAGGTAACCCCGAAACAGTCTATGGAGAACTATCCCACTGTATAACACAAAATGTAAACAGGAAAAATAATGAAAAATTGTTGAGAGAAACAGAAACTCGTTTCCAATCGTTGTTTTCAACGATGAATGAAGGGTTTTGTCTTCACGAATTGGTTTTTGATGAGTTTGGAAAAGCTGTTGATTACATAATTTTAGACGTGAATAAAGCTTATGAGTCGATTTTAGGGTTAAAGAGAAAAGAAGTTATTGGGAAAAAAGCCTCCGAAGTTTACGGTTCAAATGATGCACCTTATATCGAAGTATATTCGAGAGTTGCTCAAAACAGAGAACCTGCTTATTTTGAAACTTATTTTTCCCCGATCAAAAAGGATTTCAGTATCTCTGTTTTTTCTTCAGAAAAGAACAAATTTGCAACAGTTTTTACGGATATTAGTGAACGCCGGAGGCTTGAAAAGAGCCTTAGAGAAAGCGAATCCAATTATAGAAATTTGATTGATGGGATGACTGATTCGGCTTGGGTTATCGATTTCAACGGAAATTTTGTAGACATTAATGCTGCTGCAGCTAAAACTCTTGGTTATTCAAATCAAGAGTTACTAAAAATGAGTGTTAATGAAATTGATACTTATCTAAAACCAGTTCAAATTGAAAATCTCATCAAAAATTTGAATTATGTTGATTTTCAGACTTTTGAAACATTTCATACCACAAAAAATGGTCAGGAAATTCCAGTTGAAATTAGTTCTAGCCTCATAATCTATAGGGGAAAAAAAGCAATCCTAAGCATCGCCAGAAACATTTCTGAGCGCAAAAAAGTTGAAGCCCAGCTGAAAAATTACAATGAAATTCTTGAACGGGTTGGGGAAGGTGTTGATGCTGGATTAGCTGTTATAGATAAGGATTACCAAGTTGTTTGGGCTAACAAGCGTTTGATGAGTTTAGGTGTTGCACCCAACAAAAAATGTTATGAAACTTTTAACTATCTTGGAATTGTATGTCCCGATTGTGGGGTAGAAGAAATTTTTCAAAATGATAGCCCCCTTGATGTTCGCGAATACAAAGTGGTAAACCCTAAAGGCGAAGCTAGCTGGATTGAATTAAGAGTAACGCCACTCAAAAACTCAAATGGAGTTACCATTGCTGCCCTTGAACTTGCAGTACCAATAACCGAACGCAAAAAAATAGAAAATTCCTTGAAAATAAGTGAGGCGAAATATAGAGCCATTTCGGAAATGATGGCAGATGTTGTATTTTCATGTGTGAAATCTGATGGAAATAATTTTAAGATCGATTGGATGGTTGGATCTGTAGAAAAAATATTTGGTTGTTCATTTGAAGATTTTAAGAAACAAGGATGTTGGAAACATCTTGTTAATATAGAGGATTTATCGATTTTTGAAGAAAAAGTTGTTGGCTTAAAACCAGGGGAATCAACTAATTGTGAGTTAAGAATTGTCCGAGGGGATGGTTCAACAAAGTGGCTCAAGATTTGTTCACGTGCTGATTTAGATGATATAAACTCATCAGTTCATAGGATTATTGGCGCATGTGAAGATATCACAGCAAAAAAGAAAGCTGAAATCAAATTTCATCAAACATTATTAGAAACTGAAACTCGGGAAAAAGAAATCACTGCCTTTCTCAATAGTACGAGAACTATTCTAAATAATGAGGAGTTTGATATTGTCGCTCAAAAGATTTTTGAGGACTGTAAGAATTTGATAGGGGCAACTGTAGGATTCGTTAGTATTTTATCAGAGGCCGATTCGGAAAATAAGGTTTTGTTTTTAAATTCAGAGGGATTAAGTCATTCCAGCCCAACTTTACCTATGCCCATTAATGAATTGATAGAAATTGCTCGTAAAACAAACAGGGTAATTTATGAAAACGATTTTTGCATGAGCGATTGGATGCAGTTTATGCCTAAAGGTCACTCTAAAATTAAGAATGTAATGTTTGTTCCTTTAGTCATTAGTGGCAAAACGGTTGGTCTTATAGGTCTTTCGAACAAGCCATCTGATTTCACTGAGAGAGATGCTTTACTTGGGGAGGGATTTGGGGAGTATGCAGCTTTGGCTCTTAACAACAGTTTGAAAATTACAGAAATTGAGAACCAAAAGAAAAATCTAAAGTTACTTAATGAAAAGTTGCGTGTTGTCGGTAGTTTAACTCGGCATGATGTTGCCAACAAACTAATGGTTGTAAAAGCAAATTTCTTTCTACTAAAGAAACGCATTGGAGATAACCCCGGGTTAGTAAAGTATCTTGAAAGTATTGATTTAGCACTTACTTCATCTGATGCGATTTTTGATTTTAGTCGTCTTTATGAGCGTGTTGGGGTTGAGAAGCCTTCTGAAGAGAACGTTTATTTCTGTTTTAATCAGGCTTGCAATCTTCTGCCTCTAAATGTTAGTGTAAAAATTGTTAATGATTGTCAAGGGGTTGTAGTTGTGGCTGATTCGCTTTTGAAGCAGCTTTTTTATAATTTTCTAGATAACTCTTTTGAGCATGGTGAAAAAGTAACCAAGATTCGATTGCATTATTCTTTAGAAAATAATGAAATGAATTTGTTCTATGAGGATGACGGTGTTGGGGTACCTGATGAAAATAAGTGTAAACTTTTTGAAGCTGGTTTTACAACTGGAAAAGGTAGTGGCCTTGGACTTAATCTGATCAGGAAAATGATGGACGTCTACGGTTGGACAATTTCTGAAGAAGGTAAATCCGGTGAAGGAGTAAAATTCAAAATAACAATTCCCAAAGCAAATAATGCCGGCAAAAAGAACTTCCAGATTACACTATAGAATGCTATGTTTTCTGTCCCACAAATAAGCCTATAACAGTACCACTTAGACCGGTAATGGATGCGAATATTTCTGGATTCCACGTGTGTAAGATGAGAATGTGAGCTATCTCAAGAGTTGACATGAATCCTGTCATGATAATTGAGAATTTAACGCCTAGCACAAGCTTCTCGTTTGGTTCCTCAACTACGAGGTGCCCTCTTTGCATACGCCTTCTGGTTAAAGCGCGTTTAATTGGGTCTGCCATTAATGCTTAGCCTCTGCTGAAAATGGGTGGCTCTGGAAATTTTTGGGCGGCTTAGTGCTCGGTGTCCACCCATCATGAAGCTATTTACGAGTTTGCTAGCTGAATCTTTGGGGATGTGCTCTTTGGCCAGCATTGAGATTTCGACTGCCCAGCTAAGAGGAATTGCCGTGTAGTCTAAATCGAATAAGCTGTCAGCGTAGCGAAAGCTGTTTTGTGCTAACACAATATGTTTAACCTTTTCACCGATTAGACCTACGTAGACCCCCCAGCTTTTTACTGGAACATCAATTGCCATGCCTGAGCCACTGCTTTTGCCTACCGAGGCGTCGCACCAGCTGCAGCATATTAAGTCCCCTGGACTTAAATCTTCAATAGATTTTTTTAAAGTTGTTTTCATTTTGTCATACCCTCGCAATTTTGTACCGATTAACGCGATCGACCTTAGATCGCAGCGTGTACACGTAATCCGCGAGCATTGTCTTTTCCCGTCCAAGCTCCAAGGTGATTTCTAAGTCGCCAGCCTCAGCCTTAAGGTGGTATTCGGCACTGAGAATGCGGAAGTCGCCGTTGATGTTTTCGTTTGGAAGAACTACTTCTATCGTGTCGGCAGCAAAAAGAGGCGTATTTCCATAATCAATGACTGTGCTTTTTAGCGTGATATAATCAGATGGATCCTTCATGTTTGCGAGAATTGCCTTTGCGTGTAGCATGCACTCGTTATCACTCCAGAGTTCCTCGTTTATGTCTAAGAACTCTCGAAGATCATAGACTGCTTGGCTAGCCGCATCTTGCTGAATGTTGCCATATCTTGCTCCTGTGAAGTATAGTTGCCCCATCCAGATGTTGCCAGGCACCGATGGTGAAACAAGCCAACCATTAACTCTAACACCCACAACACTCGACCAATTAAAATCTGAAGAAACATTCCACTCACCAGCATAAGCTTCGCCGACATTAGGAGAAAAAATAGACCACTCATTCTCACTTACATTCGGCAAAGCCAGCATAGCGCCCCTTCCAGATGAATCATACAGTAGAACATCAAAACCACTGGGATTGATTGCGGCATCACGTATCAGCGCCAAAACAAGTTTGGGGTAGATGTTGAGGTTGGTTGGTGAATTGAGGGTGAAGAGACTTGAGCCCGCATAGTTGGCGCCGGTTGCGTTCTTTATGCTGCTTGTTGCTGTTCCGAAGGTTTTGGTGGCATCAGTTGATAATGTGCCCATGTAGGCAGACCAGCCCCCGCAGGCAGGAGTCAAACTCTCAACACTTTGGTCCTTGTCAATCGGGTTACTTTTATCTGCGGCGCCATAGATCGTAACTTTATTTCGTACAGCCACTATTTCTCGGCAATACTCGTAGTCTTCGATCTTCTCGGCTAGGCTAATTGGGCTTGTTTTGCTGCCTCTTGGAAAGAACTCGAACTTGCCATCGGGAGTAGTGCGGAAGTCATAGCCCAATACACCGTTTTTGTCGCTCTCAGAGGCGATTTTTTGAAGGATATCCCAAACTTGGGTGTCTTGCAGTTTTAGGTCAGTGAAGGTTGTGTCTGTGTCTTCGACTAACTCTGTGGTGCCTCGAACATGGCTTATGCCTGAGTAGTAATCCAAGAGGTCCTTGACAATATCTTCGCCTTTGAAACCTGAGTAGTCTTTGGTGACCTTTTGTCTGAAAAGTTTCTCGCCCCAGCAGCGCCCAGACACAGTGGCGTAATGTTCGGTTGGGCTGGATTGAAACTTGACACTCTCAGTTCTTGTAGTGATAATTTGGGGTACATTTGTGCCTCTGCCAATGCGTATGTAGCCGTCTTGACCCACATTGAGCGGGTGGGTTCCGTTTGGGCTGTATTTTCCATCCCAATTTTGCAGGCGAATTCCCCAACTGCTAACTTCTTTAGTAGCGCCAAGATGAATTAAAGCTTCTAAAACATCAGCTTGAGAAATCCCAACTGAGCCCAAAGCAACAGACAAGATCGGGGGGGTTATACTCATTACTCCACGCCCCTCCTGTAAAACGAAGCATCAGAAGAATTGCCGCCTCGAGAACCGGTAACGGCGGATTCACCTGCCCTTTGGATACTACTTGTGCGAATAGGTGCCTGGATAGCGACACTGTTAAAGCTCTGGACACTGGCAGTTGCATTATTCATACTGCTTGCAAAATAGGCCATAGCAGCGGCAGCTGAGACAATAACAGCAATCCCAACCCCTGTTAGAGCGAGAAAGGTTCCGTAACTAATGTTTAGGGCATTCTGAGAAGCAGTTGCTACCCAGCAAGCCGCAGAATAGACCTTTTGAGCCACAGCTAAACCCGTGCTTGTTCTCAGAAACATGCCCATGACTGAAACAACCATCATTGAAGAGTTGAAAACTTTCATTTCGGAATCGTTTAGCAAACCAAATTGGTTAGCGACATAGCCAATAGCGGTTCCAGTTGCGCCTAACCCGGCTAGTGTAGATCCTAAGCTTTTGACCCGTGAGGCTAAGGCTTCAGCGTCTGTTTGGATTCTGGAAAACTCATTGCTGGCTCTATTCACAGCTCTAATGGTTAGGGCGATTTCTCGAAAACTCAAAGCCCAGCCTCCACTTTCGCCTGCTCAATAGCAGCGATAACATCTGATTCGAGTTGTGGAAGATATTTTTGGATAGCGGGGTAAAGATAGGGATGAGCTTGCATGTATTTTGTGCCTAATTCAACAAACAAGGCATATGTAGCATCTGCTCCGATGTTAATTATCCATTCGTGAACTTTTGCATATATTGTGCTTTGAAGATAACCTGTTCGAACTGGAACTGTGCGCATAGCTTCTGCTTTAACGTCGGCAGCCCATCTAGCCAAAAAACAGTGAACTTGGCTTTGTATACCTGAATCTATCCTTTGCATAGCTTCCTTGAATTCTTCCATACCATCAATGTCAAAGGTTATTTCTATCGCCGTCGTGCTTCACGCTCCGCCTTTTGCTTTTCTTCCTCAGCCAGCTCATCCATCACCTTTAGGATATGACAGAACTCCTGGATTGTTCTGGCTGGTTGCTTGGCGAGTTCTGTTGGGGTCCAGCCGAAATTTTGACATAGCCTAAACTCGACAAGAGCGCTATGCGGTTTTCCTCGTCTAATTGCTCTAGTAAAAAACGCAAATCTTCGTGTCCCATGCTATTTAGGCTGTTAACTACTTTAGAGAAGATTTCTCCAAGCTCTATGGGGATTCCGTCGTCTTCTCCCATAAGTTTCTCAAGTGTAATGGGTTTAGTTGCTGGTTGGCTATGCATGCTGGCGATTATGGTCTCCGCTTGAATTCTTATGAAGTCGCTGTTTTCGACGTCTCCAGAGAGTTTGCTGTATTTGGTGTGTTTTTGGATTATGCGGTTGCGTTTAGCCCAGGTGATCTCTTTGAAGATGTATTTACCCTGGTAGTCCTCGCCGAATCGATTGTCAATATCTACGATTTTTTGCTTCATCGGTAACTTTCTCCAGAACTTCGAGATGATTTTCCATGGCACTTTCCAATTCAGCGAATAGTGCCTCCTGAAAGTTTTCAGGCAGTGCGCTGATGCGTTTATAGAAACGATTCATTAATGCTCCAGCAAGATACCAAACTTTCATTTTTCCAGATGTCATTATGAGTGCTCCTATGAAATTGTAAGCGTCCCCCGAGCCGTGAAGGGCACCTTAGCATAGATTAGGTCCTCCGCTTTACCGCTTAAACTAAAATCGTCCCATTTGACATGCTCTATGCTAACTTTGTTGCCGCCGCCAAGCCCAAACTCTAAACTGGACTGCTCGGTATCTGCGAAGATATCGTCGATTTCTTGTTTGCTTTCAAACTCAAAGTTGAGCTCGCCAGTCAGCAGCCGTTTACCCCAGGGCAGGTACTTAGCTAAATGCCCATTAGCTGATCGGACTACTGGCACAGCTTTGCAAGAATTATCAATTGAAAGTTTCCAAGAGGTAACCCGTTCACATGGCACACCGCCGATTTTGACATAGCTTTCAATACCTGAGACTGCGCCTGCATAATCGGTGTAGGTTGCGTTTGCGATTTTAGCGGTGGTTACCTCAACGTCTTGGGCTGGAAATTCTGCTTCGCATTCCAAAAGGCCGTCTATGTCACATGTTAGGGTTGTCTTGTTGAGGCGAGCACCTTTGAAGAGAAGACTGATGATGCTGTCTGCTGTGGCGAAAATGTCTTTGTAGTAGATTATTTGGAGGGTTAGACTGTTGTTTAGCTCTTGTTTAGCGTGCTGCAATAAATTAATGGGTGCGTCTGAAGGAATTGGGTATTTGATGCGTAAACTTGGCTGTCGTAAGCCTCGCTTGAGTGCAATGAGATCTATTGATCCTGTTCCAGGAACCCGTATGTTGTTTGGGTTTATGTCGGGGTCTATGTTGCTGCAGGATTGACCAAGCATTGCAGGAGTCTCTGGGACAATTCCGAAAGAGGCTTCGGTTATGTAGTAGAATTTTTCTTGGTTGCTGTGGTATGTATCAACCATTTTTGGTTTCACCTATGATATGGCTACTGACTCGAAGAGCCAGGCCACGAGTTGGATTTCTTCTTTGTAGAGGAAAGGCTTGACATCGACGATGTCGACGTCTCGGTAGCTGTGGATATCGCAGAAGGTTATGCCGCTCACATCGACTGTAACTTGGATGAAATCGCAGAATAGGATTGCAGATGAGAGCCCGTCTGATGGATTGGTTGTCATTGCCATCAGGTAGAGAAATCCGTCTTGGTTAACATAGTTCGCAAGGTTTGAGGTTAAATTGAGGGTAAGAGTTTCGTCTGTTGCGCCAAGATCAGTTTGAGGATTGCTCCAAGACCCTGCAGTATTATCCCAAACTTGTAGAGTCACTCCGTTTCCAGTAGGAGCAGTTCCATGGCCCTCAAAGGATAACACAACTTGCTTTAGGCATTGTTTGCGAGGCTCATTGCGTGTCTCTCCGGGCTTGGATGCTATTTTGAAGCGGAAAAGCATGAAAGCGTATTCGTTAAGTCCAGTTGCGCTTTTAGAGTGTCTATTATCGTCGCTTGTCCAAAGCTTGGGATACTGGGTATTATTTAGTTCACCCCAAAGGGCGCTTGAGGGATCTGGTTTAGCTATAGTGGCAGTGTCGTAGGCTTTGTGGGTTATAGAAGTATCATATAGAGAATAAAAATAGAAAACGGTTCTATTTGGCAGGTTGCGGTTCTCTGGAATAATCAAGAGCAACTGCTCAAGAACTTTGTCTCGCATGACTCTGCCCACATCAGAACCTGAAGTGAGTTTATCTACAGTTGTTATAGTTGCCCGAAGAGAATACATGCGGCGCCTCAGTCGTCCATCCAGGGTGTGTTTTTGTTGTTGACATGGGTCAGAGGTTTTGGAAACGGTAATTTGGGCGTCGTAGTCTTTGAGCAATTCGTTATCGTAGTTGGCTTGAGAGCATAAAACGCGGGCTAAGCCTCCGTCGTCTTTGACTGTTCTGAGACGAGAGTCAATTAAACGCAGAATGGTAACGACAGGATTCTCCAGTTCGCTCAATTTGCAAGTAACCTCCTAGCCGTACTTTTGAAGTAAATCCGTTTATTGCCAAAAGTGAAGGGTGTAACAGTCTGGACTTCATAGTCTTGGCCGTGTCGTTTGATCTTGTCATGTACTCGAATGGGGAGAAACGAGTACAGCGCAAGGTAATCGTTTAGGTAGTATCCGGCCTCTATCATCACTTGTTCAGCTTTTAGATGGGAAACAACAGCCATCACCTCAATTGATTCTCCGTAGGTTACGGTTGCAGCAGTTTCCCAGATTGGATAAAGTGTGACGGTTTCGCCGTGGCTTTTTAGTATCTTAGCAAATAGTGTTTTGGGTTCCTCATAATGAAGAAACAGCTGTCCTAACCAGCAGACTGTTGCCATGGCTTTTTTGTTTTCCACATAGCTAAAGTCAACGTGTTTGGCTCCCCAATACATGAATTCATCGCTGTGCTTGCGAATTATTTCTAGACTGAATTTTAGGTAAGATGGGTCGTGGTTTTTGCGGATTTTCCAAAGAATCCCGCTTGTGACTGCATCGTAATAGCTGCAGGCAATCTTGTAGTCTAATTTGGTGGATGAGAAGGATTAACATGGCAATTGGAACAGCGATGTAAATGGCTAGCCAAAGGTAGGCGACACCCATTGCTGAGGGTATTGAACTGTTGAAGTGAAATTTATCGAAGTACAATAAAGTTGCAACCAAGGTCAGAGTTGTAAATAGGAAAACTGAAGGTACAGCAACCCTGGCGTTTGTCCATGACTTTTGCCTATAGGCGAGAAATTCTAAGAAGAAGCTGGCGAGGTAACCCGCACCGAGGAAGGCTGGCTGTTATTGAAGACTGTATGGTCCAAGCAAAACTTGTGGTAGTCTGCTCTGTTAGAAGTGTTAGGTCAAGTCCTGCTGCCAAAACAAGAATGCTTGCAGCTAATAGTATGAGACGCATACCTTTAGAAAACTTGGATTGATTAGACTGAAAAATCATTTTTGATCAATCATCTAGTTTTTCTGCTATCCATGTTTGGCAGAAGGGTTTTTTGGTGATTTGCTAATTCATCAGCTATACTTTGGCTAAAATTAAAAGAAAGAAAAAGAAAATGGGTTGAGTTTATTTTGATTTTATGTTATGGGCGTTTGAAGCTTGGAATGATATCGCGTTTCTTGAAAGCGATAAAGCCAGCAAAGCAGGCCACCAGTGCAAGCAAACCGCCTAATATATTCCAGAACAACCATCCCCGGAACAACGTCAAACTGTTGCTTGTTCCAGTGGCTCCGCTAAAATCCTTCGCAGTTAACGAAATCCCCAGAGCAGTCTTATTAGCATTCAACAACTATAGCTCATCACAAACCGTTCTAACCTACGCCACCATAGATGGAAGAATAGTAATACCCCCAACTAATAGTACACCTACTGGATACTAATCGAACCAACAAAGGAATCATCATTAAAAGTAATACTCGAACCAATCGCGCGCGCTTAAAAGCCGCACATTTTATATAAAAAAGCGCTAAATAACAACCACTAATGAGTTTTTTAGATAGAGCTTTTTTAATCTCGCCTATCCCAGCCAGTTACCGAATAAATTCGGAAGGGTACCTAAAGAGCGCGCGCAAAATAACCTAAAGTAATGTTGGTAGAGGCGATTTTGGGTTGGTTTTGTTTTAAGTGGGATGGTTGGATTGAAAAGATGTTTTGGAAACGTTTCAAAACATTAGTTCCGCACATGTGACCTCAGATTACTGTGCTCTTATGGGTTGCTTTGATTTCCATAGAGTCTTTACAACCCTCAATTGAGATATTACCTCGAGAGAGGGATATATGATAATAAACAAGGGCTCGATTAAAAAGGGGATACCGCATTTCTTGATATCGCTGAAGAAGCAAGCTCCAACGCATGGATAAGGTGGGCTAACAAACAGTCTACCAAAAGCAATGAAGCGTAACGCTATATTCAAGCTAGTTTAATTGCGGCAAAGGATAGTTTTTAAGATTAAAGAAAGCTGAATCTTGCATTCATAATGCTTTAATCTCCAGCCATCAACTCTCAGGATTGGTGGTGAAGCAAGCAATGGACCGCAACTACGTATTACCATGCCAAAAAAGCACCTTCAAGTCATGCGAAGGCTGCCCAGAGGTATTGTGCGTTAAAAAACATTTTATCTTTCAAGAACCAGAAAAATTATACATCGAGCACATGTAATCCCATAGAAGAGCTGAAGAAAAAGTATATGTATTCTATCTCTTCACAGGGAACCAATTCCAGTTTACCATTGTCGGTTGAATCTTGGCTTTGTCGGCTTTTTTGTTTCATATTAGGGTTGATTCGATGCTGATTTTTATCCGCAAACGGTAGACATTGTTGATTCCTTGAGTTCTAATGGTTGGTGGGAGAGTGGGTTCCAAAAAAAGAAGGATAGTCGCTAAATAATTGAGTCTTTCATCAGCTCGTTTTTTTAAGAAAAATCTTTTCTAACTATCAAATAACTTATTCCGTAGTTAGAGTTGGTTCTATTCAGTCATGATCTAAAAAAGGAAGCGGCAAAAAAAGAAAGAAACGTTTTGTTTTATTACTGTGTAATTTTCAAGTGCGGTCTTTTAATTGCGAAAAAAGCTGCAAAACAGGCTGCAACGGCCGCGAGCGCAACTAAGGTGTATTCTGGCACTACGAAGAAACCTCCTGTTCCGCCTGGAGTTACATCGAGGCTGTCTTTGGAATCTAAAACGGTGGCGGAAATATCGTAATGGCCATTACCGTTGGTGTCTGCAACGATGTCATAGAGTCCAGGCACCGGATTAACCCACAACGGCACATGGTCGAAAGCTCCATCAGTTATCGAAACTGCAGTTGGCGCACCTCGCACATCCTCCAATATATCTCGATTCACCCAGTTGCTTTGATGAATTACAACATAGACATTAACGGAGCTTCCACTGTAGCCGAGACCATTCACATAGACCGTATCAATGGGAGAAAAATTGTTCTTTTCTGTTCCCAAAACATCTGTACTTTCTAACACTGGAATGACATTGAAGTTGAGGCTTATTCCATAGGTGCCATCGCTAGCTGTTGCGGTTACGGCGTACCTGCATGTCTTTCCGAATGCAGTAGCCCACCAGTTGCCCAATTACTTTTTGGCGCCTCAATAATAACAATTTCAACTGCAGCCTTGGGAACCCCTAAATCCACAAAAACCTTAGTTATCCCCTCAACTGTTTTCTTCTTGTTCTCAAGAGTCATTCCTTCTCAAACAGAAACTTGCACTATTGGCATTTCATTTTACCTAAAATAACACTTTAGTATTTTATTCTAATTAAGTTTAATTGTATTCTCTTTTTAAGAAGAGGCTTGAGCAACCGTGCGCCAGCAAACACGGTGGATAGCGGTTAAGCGCGCTAGATTAATGCCCAACAGGTGAAGATTGGGATAGGGGATCTGTGAAGACTATGTTGGTGCTTTTCCAGTTAATTTTTTGTATTTTTAGGAGTTCTTTGTCGTGAGTGTACATGGTAGGCGTTTGGTTTGCTAGAAAGTTGGCTATTATTAGGGAGTCTCTTCCTCCGAGTTTGTACTGCACGGATAAGTTGAGAGCTATGATGCTGGTTTTTCGTGTTTGATTATAAAATTCTATGTAGGGTTTTTTAAGAGCAGTCTTATGGCATTTGCTGCTTCTTCTGGATGCCATTTATGCCCAAAAACTAAGACGTGATAGGCTTCGTGGATAGTTGTCGGATTTATGGCTATTTTGTTTTCAGTGGATAGCTTAAGGAGTATGTCGTTTAGCTGTTTATTTTCTGGGTATTCTTCGTCTAGGGCGTAGCAGATGATGTTTGTATCTAAGCCAACGATCACTCGGATTTGCTCCAGATTGCCTTGATCTGTTCAGGCGACCAGTGTTCTGGTTTGCCTGTTCGGCGATGCTTTGATTTGATGACTTTTCGCAATTCCTCGACGGGGTCTTCTTTTTTGCCGGGCAGCAATAAAAATCCCTGGGGAGTTCTTCTTAGGGTGGCAGTGTCACCGATTTCTTGGCGGATTTCAGCTGGAATGCAGATACGGCCTTTGGAGTCTACTTTTACGTTGACTTGTTCAACCAACCCATTTTCCCACAACTACATGTGGGATGAAGAGGGATTTAAAACTTCCCAATCAATCCGACTGTGCGCGCCATAGTAAACACAGATAATTGCAGCCTTTAAAAACCTCAGCTTCGCTATTCCTCAAGTTTTAGTTGCTTAAAAATAGGGGTATCTGAGGTGCCGTCGATGGAAGAAAAAAATAGCAACGATAAAGAGGCGGCAAAGTTGTGTCTAAAGAGACGCCGCTAATAATGCAGAAAATATCCACGGGCACATCTTGCCAATAATCAAGTCGAATTTTTGAGCTCCATTAATCTAGCGGTTTTTGTCTTTGTGTTTTTTGGATTTGTATTTGTGTACTACTTGCGGAGGCATTGATCACTAAAGCATAATGCTTATTACTACTTACGACTCATGACATAAAATAAGTGAACAGCTTATGAACATCAAGAAAATACCCAGCATAGCAATAATCGCACTAACAATAACCATACTAGCCCTAACAGTAACAACCGCAGCAGTCCTAGCAACAGCCAAAACGTTCCCCTTAAACGGAACAATAAACGCAGTAAACTTAGGCGTATATCCGACAGTGCCTGCACTCAAACCGTCACGGGCCTAAACGTTGGAATCCTCAACCCCACCGCAACCCAAACAGTCTACGTCAAAAACACAGGCAACGTACCAGAAACACTAACAATGACCCCAAGCAACTGGACCCCAACCGGCGCCAGCTCCTCACTAACATTAACCTGGAACCAACAAAAACAGTCCTAAACGCAGGAGCAACAATCCAAGCAACCCTAACACTAACAGCTGTGAACACCGGCAGTCTCACAACTTTTAGCTCCGATGTAACCCTTACCCGTACACAATAGACAATGAGACAAAATTCAACTATAAACTATAGAAAACCAAGTCCTAAAAGCAACCGTAAACTCATCGTAGTCACTTTGGGACACTTGATAGACTACTCTGAAAAAATGAGCAAATACAGAAAATAGTAACCCTAAACTCACAGCGACAACCCCTAACAAGTCAAAAAGGTCAGCATTAATTTTGGGGGCACATCTTTTTTATTAAAAGGAAAAATAGAAGCAGAAAAGAAAAATGAGTTAACTCAACTGTTTTGTGCTATTATGTGTCCCACAACTTGAACTCCATTATAGTAGTCTTCCCATCCTCACTTAACTCATCCTTTTCAATAGTCACCACTTTACCCGACGATTTAGCCAAAACACAAGCCACCGCACTACTAAGTAGACAACCAACCTGGGTGTGGGTTCTTAATAAAGTCCTTGCCTCATTACAAATAGCTTGCAAAACACTTCCTTTAAGCTCTAGCGTCATGGTGTTATTTCGCACTTTTAAATCAGCCGTCTGAGCTAACGCCATATCTTCAACTAGTATCTCTGGGAGCTTTCGCTGAACGAAGTCCAAGTCTGCCTTAGTAAACGAGGTACCTGCTTCCTTCTCAAAGAGTATAGATAGTCCAAATCCTGGTGGCGTGAGCAATAGAAAGTTGTCGCTTTCTGTGAAGATTTTTTGCCCTGCGAGTTCTCCTAGCGTCGGCAGATCTTGTTCGGGATATTTTGGGATTACTAATAGGCTAGATTCAAGATCCCTTAACTGAGCTGGGGGCAGGTATCTTCCCTTCGAAGAAAAATTTGCCTCAGCAAGCGCTCTTTCGATATTGGAATTAGCTGAAAAGGCTACAGCATTTAACAAAGTGAGGGGCACATGTTTAATGGGCGTAAAATATAGAAGTATAATACCCCAGAAAACTAACGCAACGCCCGAAATGGCCAAAACAGATGAAATGTAAAGCATAGAAATGACAACTATTATAACGCCAAATGATAGCATTAAAAGCGTTGACGCCTTGATAATATTTAAATTAGGAGATTTTTTTTTCATTGAAGTACCCTTCTTTAGGATTAATGTGGAACTATTCTAATCTATTTGAATTTTGTAGACTTTAGCTAACAGTGATGGCGTTTGGAGAGTTTAAGGTGAAAAGTTAGCAATCAAGACAATTTTTCTTTATATGCTCCAACGACCAGTTGGAAATAACTACCTACAGCTTTTTTGGGACCAGAGTATTAAGTTATTTGCTTAAGGAAATTAAGTAGGCTGTTTAAAGGTTTCCAACTATTCCAAGGTTATGGTCATTGTGTAAACTGGGGACCAACGCGTTGCTATGTTTGGATTATTGACTCTTGTGCGCTTAAGATAGCTAGGCGCTCGACGCTTGTCAAGGTCTTGTTAATTGATGGATTCGAAAGCTAGCCAAGTTAATATTTGTATTATCACAGTTATTAAAAATAATATTCCAACTATTATTGCAGCATTTTTTAGCTTTCTCAAATTGATCACAAAATTACTGGGCTTGAAAATAGTACTGATAGCTAACAAAATAAAAAGAAATATGGCCATAATGGCGAGCAACGAGCTTACATCAATGAAAGAAGTGGGCGGTAGAGTCATTATCATATTATTCCCTTTGTTACTTTAGAGGAGTAAATAATTAATTCTATCTTTAACTTGGAATCAAAGTGCTACGCATTATAAGGATTTCACTTCGGCTAATTTGCTAAGCATTCAGTTATTTCGGATCAACAACAAATATAAAGTAATTCTCAATACATACTATATAAGATAAGTGCTTGGAACATGACAAGAACAAAGTTACTCAGCATAACGATGCTCCTTACGCTGCTTATGTTATCTTCAAGCCTAATCAACTCAACTGTTGTGATTGGAAAAACACGAGCAATTAAGGAGATTCAAACATTTGGCCTTATCGCTCAAACTGCAACCGAGAAATATACTTACGAAGTTAATATTTCAGATTCTAATACCCAAATTACGGAGACCTTGGAAGAGAAAATAATATGTCAAAGCAAAAATGCGAGTGAAGCAATTAATTATGCAATTAGCAATTTAGTTGATGGGCAAAGCATTTTATTCAAGGCGGGACTATATCGTCTTAATGGAACTATTTATCTTGAAACCAAAAACGATATTACTTTTTATTTTGAGAACGATGCAATTTTATTTATAACAAACCAAATGAATTCTCCCGCAATTCATTTTTATGATTGCAACAATTGCAAAATCCTTAATCCAACAATAGACGGAAACGCAATAAATCAAGCGATGCCAAACTATAATGAAGGCGTTTACTTTGAATCATGCAAAAACTCCTACGTTTATGGTGGTTGTATCTATAATTGCGCTCAATTTGGTTTTTTAGCCGCTTCATGGGGAAGTGATAACGTAGGCATTGAAAATTGCAAGCTATTTAACAACGGCTGGAACGGCATAACTTTAGGTGGTTATAGTAGCAACGAAAATTACTTCTATGCAATTAATAATGAAGTTGCTTATAGCAGTGACGTAGGAATAAGCACATACGCAAATGCTGTGATAAGGGGCAATTATGTTCATGATCTTAACGGTACAACTGGTGGAGGAGGAAATGCAAGCTGGGGAATCGCAGTAGAGGGCAATGGTAATGCTATGATAATTAACAATAATATTACTCGTCTAAAAATTGGAATTTGTTCTGCTGTAGGGGACAAAAATATTCTTGAGTTTAACAACATTTATTCATTTAGTGATGCCGGCATAATAGTGGTTACCTCAAATAATACGGTATCTAGTAACCAAATTTATGACTTTCCTTGGAATGGTTCTTGGACTTTTGCCGTTCAAGTTTACGGAGATCATAATAACTTAACAAACAATATCATAAACAGCAATTCTGAAACATCTATGGGTTTTCTTGTTGCTCAAGGAGCTTTTCTAAACAAAATTCAATCAAATAACGTTAATGTTATAGATGGCGCTTATTATAATCTGGGAAATTTCACAATCATGGACTGAATATGGTCAGGTATAGTATTATTGTAATTAAGCGAATTTATTTGTTGACATACCATATTTCGCTGTTACCATTAGAATAAACTATGTCATAATTATTGAGCAAAGGCGATAGGGTTGAGACATTGAAATAACCCCCAGCGTATGTAGTAACTACATTATTCACTACGTTTAAAGTCCCGAAGTAAATAAAATTTCCCTGCTGGGGCATCGTAGAATTAGTTAGGGGTAATAATAAGTTGTTAGGAATCAACCCATAGCTAAGAAGTACATGAGATTCAAAAAGTGGGTCAGCAAGTACTTGTGAGGTGGGTGATCTATGATTAGACAACCAAATTGCACTTTTAACATCTTGCCCAGGTATATAGCCAGAATAAAGACCAATTTTCTCTTTCAGGTTATCTGTTGTTTGCATACGATTGAAGTCAACAACCCACGAGTGAATTGTGCTACCCGTCAAACTATTTATAAATCCTACTTGTGAGAGAAAATACCCACACAGCAAAACCGTTATCAAAATAAATGTCGTGTCAGTATTCTTTCTTTTCAAGATCTTGTTAAATCTATGCCGATCAATTCTTTTAATTCCTTTTTTGACTATATTTAAAAAAGCTTGGCCACCAAGGACGAAGCAAGGAGACAGCAATATCATGGTGATGCCGTAAAATCTAGTAAAATTAAGGGTGGCTGCAAAGCTCGGAAGGATCAATGAAACAAGCAGTATTGTTCCCGCTATTATCGACATTATGGTAAATTCTTTGTCCCTAGTTGAAAAGCCACCCTCTTTTGCCGTGAATATTATCACTAACGTACCAATTAATAGAAAGAGATTCGGCACAACCCCAGAGAGAATAATGTTAAACCAAGTGGCAGTTGTATGAACGGAGTTGATGGCAAAGAGGGTAGAAGTTGCCCCCAAAATTGGGGTTGCACTTATACCCGTTGTTAAATGAACCCAAACTCCTTTGATTGTGGTGACCAATGCTAACAATGAAGAGTTGTCTACTAGAGTGTACCAAGCAGAGGTTGTTACAAAAAGCGACAACAGAGTTATGCTATCTATGACATCGTTAAATCGTGGTCTTACTTTGGAAAACAAGAAAATAACCACTAACATACCAAAATACAAGTATGCAAGAGAATAATGACTTAAAGCTAATGCAATTCCAAGAGTTACTAACAAAACCCTACGCAGGTTAATATCAATATTTTTTTTCAATAAAAGAAAAATAGATAGTGCTAAAAAAAATCCACCAATGATTTGTCGATTAAGGCCTACAGGTTCGGCTCCATAAAAAGAGGTAGCTGTAAAAACAAAAAAAAGGACAGAGAGAAAACCTGCTAATTTGCCAAATTGCTTTTCGTAAATCGAATACAAAATCAAGGGAAAAATTGACAGGATAAATGGATACAACATTTTGAAAACTAATTCGCCTTGAACATTCATGAGAACTGAATAAACTGTTGGCAACAGCGTTATAGAAAGCATCGAGTTGTAATTCAAAGCAGTGAACGAATTGAATGTTGAGTCAATCAATCCCCAATGACCATTTTGCAAGGTCAAACTATAAACATAATATTCAAGGTTCACATCCCAACCAATCAGGTATCGAGAAGTCAAAATAGCTTGACAAGCCAGAGATATTGAAATCGAAAAAATTAGCAAAGGAAAAATTGTATTAGAAATAGTCCGCCTTCTTGCAACAACCAATATGCATAAAATGGCTATCAACAAATAACTAATTAGAATTAAGGGAACATTAAAAAAAACTACACTTAATGCACTAAGTAAAGGGAGAAAGATAATAAATGGAAGAAAAGGTAAAACACTTCTAATTTCATGAAAGTCAAAGTCTCTTTTCCAGTCAAATACTGATAAGTTATTCTTAATTCTTATGAAATATATGACTAATGTAAAAGCCGATAAAGCAGCCATTAATGGTAGAGGTGATAGAGGTTTCATGAAGCCTAACGAAAAAGAAATCCAATTAACTATCAAGCCTACGAACATCACGGCTATTAAGCTTAGACCTATCGAGAAAATGACAATTTCTAAAAAACCGAATTTTGTTTTTAGCAATCTAACTATCGCATAACCTGGAATAAAAAATAAAAATGCAAAAGCAACGATGAACCTAAGAAAGGGGGCATCAATAAAAATTAGAATATTAGTAAAGAGAGTAACTAATGGAATTACCAGATCGATTCTTCTCATGTAAGCTTCAACCTTGACCATTACGCAGCAATGATTATTGTTAAGAATTAGGTAGCTTTCTTTTCAGACGTTTTTTCGATTAATTTATTGTATAGACTTGAGTATAAATTTGCAGTGTTCGACCATGAATATGTTTGAATGGCTTCTTTTCCCTTTTTGCCGAGTTCTTCTCGTAATGTTCGATCTTTAATAAGCTTTATAGTTTTTTGGGCAATATCATTTGCTCCTTCACCTATAATGAGACAATCCTTCACATTTCGGCTAAAAGAATCAGCCACATTTTTTGTGGTAACTACCGGCTTTCCTGATGCCAAAGCTTCTAAAATTTTATTTTGCTGACCACTACCTAATCGAATGGGCTCTAATATTACAGTTGCTTTTGAGAGATATAATGACATATCATCAACAAAACCTGTCAAAATAACATTACCTTTGCGTCCAAGTTTCTTAACCTCTTTTGATGGATTGATTCCGACAATATAGAATAAAACTTTAGGGAAAGTTTGCTTAATTAAGGGTAAAACGTTATTAACAATAAATTGAACTGCCTCTATGTTTGGATAATATCCCATGTTTCCTGAAAACATCAATACAGGATTTTCGTTAATCACCTCGAATGTTTTTTCGCTGATATTAGTACCATTTGGAATAAGCTGAACTTGAATATTACCATAAAGTTTTCTCATATAATTTTTGTCGACTGGAGACACTAGGGTAATCATTTTGTATTTTTTAACAAGATATTTTTCGTTTTTTTTAGCAGCAAAGAATTCTATAGAGTTCCTAAAAAAATTTTTAGAAAATCTCTTAAAATTTAACATTCTATGAGCATATAAGCTGGGCGAATCAATCAAATCTAAAAATTTAGAAGAAAAATCGATATTTGCCAATTGAATGCCAGAATGGGAGTCGATAACGTGCAAGACATCAATTTTTTCTTTGCAAATTATTTGCAACACAGCTCTTTCAATTGGATTAGTTCGATCTAGAAGGTCATTGCCAAAAAGAGTTTTGAGAAAAAAAGAATAAAAATGGTGAGTATTATTTTCCTCTTGGGATAAACAATATATCTTTTTAAAAATTCCAATTTTGCTTATCCTTTGAATATTTCCTATATCTCGGGAATTCGGTGGTAAAAAACAAAGAAATATCTCTTGATCCTTTTGCATATTTGAGAAAATATTAAAAACTCGCAAAGATGCGCCATCAGCGATTGGAAGTTTGAAGATTGAAACACACACCAATATTCTCATAGTAAGCACCGAATATTTCTATAAGTTGTTAGACCCAAACTTTTGAGGACCAGATACTTGAATGAAATACAAATTATTCGCTATGTTTTGGGGGTCTGGTCCTGACTGTCGTTTGAAAGATGTTTTGACATCATAAAAGATAAAAAAGAGAGCTTCATATTTGTTTCAAATATTGTGTTCTTGCCAAATTTTTTTCAGCATTCAGTCAATGATTTTAGTAAGATGATTGTATTTGCAGATAGGAGAGTTTCAATGAACAATACTAGGAGTAATAGATGAAATCTAGAATAAGAATTTGAACAAGCAAGATAATATAAAGTCGTCGCTTGAAGGTTTTTCAAAATCAGCCCTTTGGTTTACGCTAAAATTCGTAACTGTTTTAATCCCTTCTCCGGAGATTCTTACGGATAAGACAATTCTCTTTTCTTTTCCGCCATTAAAGATTTGTACTCCCGATGAAAGAAATTAAGGGCAGTTTCTTAGAATTACACGCCAGCTAACACAATCTCGATTCCTATATAAGCAATCTCAGCATAATTTACTTTGGCTGTATTTTATGGAATTCTTTATGAATGGCTAAAAAGTCCGCTCTTTAGCTTGTTTGTCTTATAGAATCGCAAAAAACTAGATTAATTAGTTGGTTGCTCATATTACCACTTTGGTTTTTTCATCCAACTTAGAGTTAATTTCTAATATCTTACGGTATTTTATGACCCGTGCAGGATTACCGCCAACTATTGCAAACGCAGGCACATCTCGAGTGACGACAGACCCTGCGCCAACTATTGCGCCCGTTCCAATTCTGACGCCGGGCAATATTATTGTTCTCGCCCCAATCCATACATCATCTTCAATTATGACTCGCCGAGGCTCTTCAAGACCTTGATAACGCATTGGCTTTGTTGTGTCCGAAAAAATGTGGTTTTGGGAAATTATAATAACATCTTGTCCCATCATCACATCGTTACCTATAGATGTTATTTCCACAGTAGAATTGATTCCAATTCCGGAGCGATCGCCAATTTCGATCTTTCCCCCTTTTTTGAAGTCCACTCCTCTTTCTATATTTACGTCTTTACCACACTTGCTGAATAGATTTTTACCACAAATATACCGAATTTTTTTCCCCAGTGATCCCCCAGGTTTATAAGAGACCGGAAGATATCTGGCGAAGGAATAAAATAAAAACAGGAAAAAAAGTTTCGAAAAGCTATTCTTCATAACTTCATTCTACCTTTCCTAAATTGCGATAGCTAATTGTAGATGCTCTTGAGAAAGATTTTTTTGTTATTAAACCTTTTAACCAAATAAATGAATTTATCATATCTATCAACAGTTCATGCTAATATATCGTTAAAAAATTTCCTGATTTACGTATTGGCCTTATTATTTACATAAAGCGGTTTCTCATGAGAAGAACTAGATTGAATATTACCGGGATATATGCTCAGTATTTTTTCAAAACCTTTCTCCCTTTGGAATAAGTGCGCTTTCTTGATTGCATTCATACCGATCTCACCCCTAAGGTTTTTGTCGGAGTAAAGTTTTGAAAGTAAGTCAGCAACAGCGCCATTATTTTTAGGATCAACAAGCAATCCTTCTTTTCCATTTTGAACTAATTCTCTTATACTGGGAATATTGCTTGCGATTATCGGCTTTCCAGCAGCCATCGCTTCCAGTAAAGAAAAGGGACAACCTTCCGAAATCGACAAAAAAACGAATATATTCATCGCAGCCAACAACTTAGCAATATCTTTTCTATATCCAGTTAAAATTATAGAGTCTATCTTTTTTATAGTTATGAAATCTTTTAATTCTGCAATATTTTCCCCGTCTCCTACTAACAAAAGATAAGAATCATTACTGCAATTTTTGAATAAGGAAAAAGCTTGGACTAAAGAAAAAACACCTTTTGCTCTTATCAAGCTACCAACAAAACCAACAACAAATGCGTTGTTAGGAATACGAAATTCTTTAAAGACTTCATCCCTAGAATTACATTCCGGACAGAAATTCGTTGAATCTATACCCATAGGAATTACAATTATTTTATCATTAATCACACCCAAAGAATTTACATATTCCTTTATTTCATTGTTAACGGTAATAATTTTATTCGCATTACGCGTCACTAATTTGTCTATCGTTGCTTCAAAATTCTGATATATCGAAGCGACGAGTTTCTCGTGACCTGGGTGCAACAGAATTGTCGCTTTCAGAAGCTTAGATCTTGAACAATGAGAGTGCACCACGAAAGGTAAATTTAGAATTTTGCTGGCAGCGAGTCCTGCAAGACCACCGTACCCTGTATCTGTTGAATGAATTAAAGAAAAAACGTATTCCTTATTCAATTTGACTATTTTTAGTACTGACATAAAGGAAAAGAAAAGAAGATAGGGTGTAAGGCCTAGCAACGGAACTCTAAATCGTCTAATCCCGACTCCAAATATTTGCCCAGAACGCTTGGAAGCTGATGACACAACCGTTACCGTCACTTTTTTTTCCGTTAAAAAGGTGCAAAAAGTTTCGAGAAAACGTTCTTCCCCCCCTTTTTGTCCCTCGGGAAAATCGTGAAAAGTTACCAAACACACACTTAAACGGCAATTTACATTTACAGCTATTTTTTATACCACCCATAGGTAAGAACATTGAAAAACCATTGATAATATGTTGTTTTCAAATCGCATCTGCCGCTTGCCTTCTGCATTATTAACTAATTAAGATTTATCTGAGGTTCAAACAGTTGTCTAATACTTTAAATATCATTTTTTTAGGATCTTATTTTAAATTAGAGTTGGCTAAAAAAGACAACCTTCATGCCCTGTTTGACCTTAAAACATTACTGCCTTACTTTAAGTGAGTTATCACAGGATAGTAGAAAGCATTCCAACTCTAAACATGAGAAGCAACCGACCCTCCATCATTCTAGGGGTCAAACCCGCTTAAATACAGACATAAAGATCCAATAGAACTCAAACAGAAGTATTGTACCCCTAAAACATCGAGTCTTTTTAGACACTTCGTCATGCTAACAGCCTAATTCTCTCCCGTAAAATATCATTATAGTTCTCTACATTAACAGTCTCCACTTTGCCCCTATCAGAATCACCATACACAACTCTGATTTCTATTTATGAATCAACCTTCTATGGGCATCCCTAATTTTTACTAATTGACAATAATTCAGATGCTTGACTCTAATTAATCCTAAAAGAGCATTAGGTGAAATCGTTGTTTTCATCAGTGGGGAGCATTTGGCTACAAGTTTATTGCGTCCACTTACCTATGGCGACGCGGTGTGTTATAGGTCAATAATGGTTTTACTCAGATATTTGAGCGATTATTTATCCCATATATCTTCTTAGCAATTTCTTGATGTGAAGGCCAGGTCGTAACCTTTGATTCCATTCTATGTCTCACCTGAAGTTCACATTATTGCTTAATTAAAATTACTTTAGCCGCCCGTTAGGTTTTCTAGTACCTTCGAAAAAGCGCCAGTAAGTAAGAAGAATGATTTATATAATATCAAAAAAGGAATTAGAAAAACCGAACGCGTTACAAGCCCTCGTCTTATAGCCCTATAAGTTATGAAAAGAGAAGGCAAAAAGAACATGGAAATAAGGAAAAAACAAAGGTATATTGGAAAATTCGCCCAGATAGCGTATGTTATCAAGAAGGGTAAAGAAATTTGAGAAAGCATAAAGAAGACTTCAAAAAATGTTATTCTACGTGTCTCTTTAATGTAGTTTAAGTTACCAAAAGCGGTTCCATACCACCTCAGTTTCCGCCAATATTGACCAATAGACCAGCATTGTTTATTTTCGTAGGTGGCGATATGGGGAGCAATGGCGACTTTATAGCCTTCTTTTTTGGATAACATTTTTAGAATTCGTTTTGCTCTAGCTGCCCATTCGATGTCTTCGGCGGCTTCCAAATCTTCCATAAAGTAACCGACAAGGTCAAAGACTTTTCTCTGACATATCCAATAGTCGCATTGACCATCGGGACCAACTGGTTTTCGAGCTTTATCAAACAGGTAAATGGCTGCGGGAAAAAGCCCTTTTGCAGCGTGAGAAAATTCCTTGCAAAAACTAATGCTTACTATCTTGCTGTCTTGAGAAAATATATCAACAGCTTGTTTAATATACTCCTTGTCGATGGAGAAGTCAGCATCAACAAAGAAAAGATATTTTCCAGAACTTGTTTTAACAGCCAAGTTTCTAGCGTTTCCAACTCCTGCCGGTAGTGAATGCAAGTGTTTTACAATAAAATTGTTTTTGTTTTTATTCTTTATGGAGCTAGCGATGATTGAAGATGTGCCATCATCTGAACTATCGATTATTACTATTTCAACATTCTCATAGCTTTGATTAAAAATCGAAGCTAAACACTGTTCAATTGTTTGCTTATTGTTCCTTGTCACAACTAATGCAGATGCCAAGTCCATAAATATTCACTCAATCTCTTTGTTTTAGATAGAAAGTTAACGTTAAATTGATAGTTTACCTATTTCACAGGAACGAAACCAATCAATCGTTTTCTTAATGCCGTCCCTAAAATAAGTCTTTGCCTCGAAACCGAATTCCCTCTTTGCCACTGTTACATCAAGGCACCGCTTTGGCTGGCCATCAGGTTTTGTATTATCCCAAACTATTCTCCCGTTGTAGCAAGTCAAATCGGCAATTAGATTGACTAAGTCGATAATTTTTATTTCTTGGCCGGTTCCTAAATTCACAGGCTGAGAACTATCGTATTTATGAGCCGCCAAAATAACAGCCTCAGCCGCATCGTCTACATACAAGAATTCACGAGAAGCCTGACCTGTTCCCCAAACAACAACTTCTTTTTCACCTTTTCTTGAGGCTTCTATAAACTTTCTAATTAACGCTGGTATAACATGGCTTGACTCTAAATCAAAGTTATCTTTTGGTCCATACAAATTGACTGGAAGTAGGTAAATAATGTTCATACCATATTGTTGCCGATATGCCTGAGCCATAACGAGCAAAGATTTTTTAGCGATTCCATAGGGCGCGTTTGTTTCTTCAGGATACCCATTCCAGAGGTTTTCTACACTAAAGGGGGTGGGCGTAAATTTGGGATAAGCGCAAACGGTTCCGATTTGGACAAACTTTTCGACTTTTGCTATCCTAGCGGCTTCCATTAATTGGACGCCCATAATTATGTTATCGTAAAATAAAGTCCCAGGATTCTTTTGATTGAATCCTATACCACCAACCTTTGCTGCTAAATGAATAACTAAGTCAACGCCATCTACGGCTTTTTTGCAATTAGCAAAATCTCGCAGATCCGAGTTTTGACTTCTTAAGACTACAATTTGGCTCGCCGGTACACCTCTTTTTTTAACCAAGTTCTCCACTATATGTGAACCTAGAAATCCAGCGCCCCCTGTTACCAAAATACGTTTATTCTTTAGGTTTAAAGTCAATCGGTTTTCCACCATCTTCCACTAAATTTTTCCGCTAAAATTGAGTCCCCTTCGCCTATTGGCGTTAGTCCAATCTTGCGCATGTCGGCATCAACCATTATTCGAACCAGTTCTTTGAAAGTAATTTGGGATCTCCAGCCTATGATTTTTTTTATTTTTGAACAGTCAGCCTCTAAATTCTCGGTTTCGGTTGGCCTGAAGTACTTCTCATCAATTTTAACATAATTCTTCCAGTTTAGACCTGCATATGAAAAAGCTTCCTCAACAAAGTCTCTGACTGAATGAGTCTCTCCAGTACCAACCACAAAATCGTCTGGCTTTATTTCTTGAAGAATCTGCCACATGGCAGTGACATATTCTGGAGCAAAACCCCAGTCTCTTTTAGCAAGTAGATTACCAAGGTATAAGAACCGTTGTTTATTCGCCAAAATCTTAGCGATACCCATTGTCACTTTTCGGGTAACGAATATTTCACCTCTTCGTGGAGATTCATGATTAAACAGAATTCCGTTGCATGCAAACATTCCATAACCTAATCGATAGTTTTTTGCGATCCAATAAGCGAAAACCTTAGCCGTTGCATAGGGACTTGTTGGACTAAAAAATGATTCCTCATTCTGAGGCGCCAAAGTTCGTCCAAACATTTCACTACTAGATGCTTGATAAAACTTCACATGATTACCACTCCGACGAATTGCCTCCAAAAGTCTAACCGTACCTATTCCGGTTACATTTGCCGTGTATTCTGGCATGTTAAAGCTTACTCTTACGTGGCTCTGAGCGCCCAAATGGTAAATTTCATCTGGCTTAATATTAAAAATAATATTGTTTACTTGCTCTGAGTCAGATAAATCACCATAATGTAAGAAGAGCTTCGTTTCAGGTTCATGCGGATCCAAATAGATATGATCGATTCTTTCAGTATTAAAGGTACTAGCTCTGCGAATTATGCCGTGTACTTCATATCCTTTAGAAAGCAAGAATTCAGAGAGGTAAGATCCATCTTGACCAGTTATACCAGTAATCAGTGCTTTCTTCATAACATTATTCCTCAAAGAAATCAAGGAAGCTTAGCCATTCATAATGACTCAACAATAGGTGTTGAAATAAGATTTACATCAGTTCGGGTGGATGGAATGCTGGTTATGAACAATGTTTGATTCTTTCGTGCTAACTTGAAAAGGGCAAATGTAAGCGCAAATTGTGCTTGGACAAAGGCAAAAGTAAATAACCTAAATTTTTTGATTGGAATTACAAACAAACTTAATGTAGCCCAAAACGCTAATAAAATAGGGTTAAAAAAAGTGGACACAATTAAAGAATACAGCCCTATCACAAATATGCTAGGCATAACACAGTCCATTAGGAAATGCATTGGAAGAATAAGATAACCAAACTTATTGAATCGCTTCCTAAATACCATGTTTTTAAACAATAAAAGAGCTCCAATTAGGATAGTTGCTCTACGGGCTTGCTGAGTGAATCGATCAGAGGCTGAGGCAGGGACAATCTCGTAATATTTAGCATACTCATCGTACACGGTTCGATAGCCCATCAATTTTGCTTGGTAGGGAATACAAGAGTCAAAAGAGGCATTAGGGGAAAGAGATAATTTAGGTATTAGTTCGAGGCAAATATTTTTTCTTACTGCAAGTAACTCTCCTTTTGAGTCAGGGGTTGAATCAATTTCGGTCTCAGCCTGCCGCATGAAGTCGTAAAAAGAGCGGTAAGTTTTTTCAAGCTTTGGTCCAACTGTCTTAGAGTCTCCAAGAACTATCTCCTGGCCAGTAACTGCGCCAACTGTCGGGTTGATAAAATGTCTTACAAGGCATTGAACAGCATCCGGCAAATAATAGGATGCAGCATCCGTTGCGATAATTATTTCGCCCTGAGAATTTCGGATGCCCTCTATAACTGCGCCTGTGTAACCATCACGTTCTTTTTGGGCAATTATTCGCATAGGCGTTTTGAGACCTTGCAACCTTTTCTCAATAACAGCGCAGGTGTTGTCCTTTGAGTGCCCATCAACAAAAATAACCTCCATTTTACCTGGGTAGGTAATTAGCTTTAAATTATCAATTTTTTGTGAAATAATCTTCTCTTCATTATAAACAGGTACAATAATAGAGACAAAAGGAACATCAGAAGGAGTTTCTGACGCCATTTTCCAAGTTTTAGGATTATTCTCTTTTCTCGTTAATTCAACACGTTTTCGACAACTTTTTAGAATTAAAAAATAGCTCAAGTAAAAACCTGTAACAGCAGTTAAGGCAATCAAGGAAATGCTAAAAAAAAGCTCAAAAAGATACATGCTTAATCCTCACAAAATCTCCGTTTTTCTCGACCGACACAATATTTATTCTGTTGGTCTTAGCGGGAAATGGCTAAAACGCTGCCTGAAGTAGTCAAATTTAAGACTAGACTTACATACCTGCTGTTGTATTCAATCATGCTTGATTGATTGTTAAACATCCAAAGCTCGAAGATTAACCTGAATTCAAACATGGACTTAGTAGAGTTCCAAATTGCTGATTTGTTTGCAGAGTAATTATAGCCATTTGTGTTGATGTTACCGATGGTGGCTTGGTTATTAGAGATGATTGGATTGGATATTGAGAATGTTAGTAGATTTTCAAAAGTTTGACCGTTTTGAATTGAGAAACGGTATTCATACAAAGGCTGTTCTGAACTTGGGGTTCCTGAGTTACTCGGCAAAGGGTCGGTGGCGTTCAAGAGCTTAACGTAGATTAAGTAATACTCTGAGGAACCCATTTGGTTGCCAACGTTAATGTAAACAGAATAGTTCTGGTTGGGAATTATGTTAAATGGGTAATCTTGAGCCATACGTTCTGGGCCTAAAATGTAAAGCTCAGAAAATTGCTCTCCTTCTGGAAGGCGAATGACTCCTGCGATTGCGGGGGAGGCGATGAGTAATGAGCCAATTATCGCAGTTACGATAAAGATGAGTTTGTAGTCTCCAAGTTTCATTGGTTGACTACCTCAGGTTTAGCTCAGATAACCCTTAATGTAATTTTGTTTAACTCGGCGCCATATCAAAAACAGAACCAAAACAAACACGAAAACACCGACTACTGTTAGTACTATCGTGGACCAAAAGCGTTTTGACTGGAGATTATGGCGTTTTGTTTCGCGTTTTGAGCGTCGAGAGTGACTTGTTGTGCTATTGGGAGAACGCTTTCTGCTTTAGCTGTGGCCTTGTTGGTGTCTCCGATTCGATACGAGTTTTCTGCTTGAGCCAAGATCTTCTGGGCTGTGTTTATCTGAGCCAACAGATCGGTAGTGTTTGCGCCTGCTTTTTCTGCATCAAGAACAACGTTAAAGGCCTGGTTGATAGTGTTGTTGGCTGCCTGCAGCTTTGAGGTTGTTTGGTCCGTTTGCGCAATAGCCTGTTGGACGCTTAGAAAGCATATGCTAAGCATTAGCATGCATAACAAGGTTATGCTGGACATTTTACGAAGAAAGTGCATGTTTGTTTCTTTTCCAGTTAAATTGAAGGTAAAATTGATTATATTTTTTTAAGGAAAACAAATGGTTCAATACATTGTCTCTAATATAATGCGCTTTAAAATTTCGGCCGCATGTCTAACCTTAAGTTTTTTCTCGCCAAGTCTCTCACGATACTCAATGTCAACTTCGACGATGGCATATCCTCGCCGCTCAACATGATAATTTAATTCTACCTCGATATCAAAGCCTTTGGATTTAACCTTCCAGTTTCTCAAAATCGCTGCACGTATAACACGTAGGCCTGTTAGTGGGTCTTTTAGGGGGATTCCGTTTAAGGTATTGTGGGTAAAGGTTATGAGTTTGTTCCCAAAGTGGAATACTCTACTTGAGGCTTTGGGGTTAACGTCTCCGTTGAATCGGTTGCCACATACCATTCCTACTTCGGGGTTTGCTTCTAGAAGCGCTATCATTTCTGGGACTCTATTTCCAGGGTAGGTGTAGTCTGCATCGGTAACTACTACATATTTGGCGTTTGGATCCAAGTGTTCAAGGCCTTTTTTTAATGCGTCGCCTTTACCACTTTTGTTTTGGATTACAATTTCAGCGCCAAAGCTCTTTGCTATCTCAACTGTTCTATCGGTGCTTTTCCCATCGACTACAAGAAGACGAGAGTTACATATACTGTCGAGAAGTTCAGCTATGGTTAGGCCTATTCCTTCTTCTTCATTTAAGGCTGCAATTATTATTTGTGTTGAGGGGCTAAGCTGGTTATCTGCTTTGGTCAAAATTGCAGCTTCCTTAATTAGCGGTTTCTAATTATTTTAAAAAAATTGGTAGGCTCATTTGGAAAAAAAGTTTTTCAATATACACAAAACTTATTCTAAATCAATTATTGATTTCAATTGATTAAACCCATATCCTTTACACAACTCTGAAAGCCGATCCCTTTCATATTCCAACAAATCCAGCATTTTCTGGGCATTGTCGTATCTCGATTGGATATGCTTGTATTCTCGAAGGAAACCACGTCCGTTTTCCGTTAAAACATACTTACTCTCCGAAACCTCGATGAACCCAGCTTTGATAGTTATGTCTAAATACTTTTCTAGAAGGCTAAAGCTTAGGTTGGCGCTAAACATTATTCTTGTTTTGCTTGCGCCAGAATTCGCCGCTTCCAAGATTGCTGCAACGATGCAAAGGCGATCACGGTTTTTACCCAACTAAAACACCTCAAAATTAACTTCATAACTTAAAGTACAAGCATAGATTACACTATCTAATCCCTTCCTGACAGAAGTGGATAAGAAAGCATGTAGTCTAACTAAGCCTTTTTACTGTGATCTCCTTCCTCCTCAATATAGAAGAATCTTTCAAAGCTTATTTCATTTAAGTATTTGGTATTAACATTAAAGTTGTAGTATTGACAAGAGCCAATAACAATAGGAGCAAACAAGCAACCGATAGCAACTAACAGTAAGTTGCACGATTTTTTAACCAAGCTTATAGAGGCGCCAATAAAAGTTGTGAAATGAATTACTACACAGCCTTCTCCTATTCCCACCCCATTCTACGGTTACTATCTTATAATCCTCCTGCAAATCAGATCAGCAAGAAAAAAGCATTTAAACTATATTTCCAGATACGATACATCAAATTTAAAAAATATAAATGACATTTTTTAAAAAATTAAACTTAAAAATTACTTAAGCGAATTTCAAATTAAACACAATTAATCCAAGCCAATAAAAAGATAGTAACTATTTCCAATATTACCCCCAGTTTTATTTTAATCAATGTTTCAAAATGCCTAACCTTTCTATAGTGTGTATTGATGTTGGACAACTGAAGTTCAATTTCGATATTCAATAATGTTTATTACTTCTCAATATACGATACGCTGAAAAGGGATTCAATTGAAAACAGATAACAAAATATTAGTCATTGGATTAGGCGAAATAGGATACAACAACGCAGAATACATGAGCGGTATGGGGTTAGACGTCGAAGGCTACGACATAAACCAAAAAGCAGTAAAAAGAGCCCTGGACGCCGGAATCATCAAAAAAGAAGCAAAAAACTTCCAAGACTACGATTACTACATGATTTGCGTTTCAACCCATAACCCCACAAACATTTTCGTTCCTTACCTCGAAGGATTATTGGGGGTAGCAAAACGATTAGCAGTTGAAGGAAAACCAGGCGCACTTCTAACTATCGAAAGCACCATACCCAAAGGAACAAGCAGACAAGTATACGACATCATTCAGCACCGGCTTCATATAGCACACATTCCCCACAGATACTTCAATCAAGAAAAAATAGAACACGGAGTTAAACAACTACGAGTCCTCGCTGGTTGCAACAATTGCTGCACCCATGAAGCATTAAAATTCTATCAACAAGTTCTGGACATCCCCATACACACCCTGTCTTCTATAGAAATGGCTGAGCTAACCAAAGTCATCGAAAACACACACAGATATTTAGAAATAGCCTTTGCTGAAGAACTCAAAATGTTCTGCGATGACCAAAACCTAGACTTCACCGAACTTCAAGCAGCAGTCAACTCAAAATGGAACGAAAACATATTAGACGCCAAAAGCGGCATAGGCGGACACTGCTTACCAAAAGACACAAAAATGTACTTTGAACTCTCAAAACACCTACTCCCAAACTCCACTATTGCTGCTGCAATGAAATCAAACGAAATCTACGAAAACAAACTCAACAATCAAAACTTCGTATTCATCCCGCTACCTGAAATCACAACAAACCAAACAATAAAAAAAGAAGTCGCCTCGGGAGCAACTTAAGTTTTGAATTTGCGCCAAACCGCAACAATCGCCACAATACTGGTAATTATTGCGGGGTTTGCAATGATAGCCCCACTATTTCTTAATCAAGATAAAGCGGCGCCAAAACAAGTGGTAATGCTGAGTTTCACCATATCAGAAGCAAACGACGTTTCCAACTGGTGCCAAAACCTCTCCTCCACTCTATCCACATACAATTTACCAGCCGCAATCTTCATCGAAGGCAAAGTAGCTGAACAAAACCCTCAAACAATCACCTGCTTTAACAACCAAGTAGACTTCGGCAGCCTAACATACGACCACGTCAACTTGAACAACATAAACGATTATTCCCTCAAACTCTGGGAAGTCGAACAAGGCAAAACCGCAATAGACAACGCCGCAAAAACAAATTCAACATTCTTTAAAGCACCAAACGGCGCCACAGACGAAAATATCTTCTCAATGCTAAACCGCTCAGGCATAAAAGCAGATTTTTCCTACACTGATCACTTCAACATATACAGAAATGAACGATTTGAAAAAATAGCCGCCAACATATACGATACAAAAGCTTGCACAACAGAATACCTACTCACACAACAAATAACCCCAACACCCCTAATAATCCAATTCGACAACACCCAAACAACCCAACAAGTCGAATCAATATTACTCGAACTTAAAACAGGACCTTTCCAATTCATGAACGCTTCCGAACTTATAGAACTTGTTCAGACAAGAGGATACTAAAATGGCCCTAATCCAAGAACCTCTAGCTGAACTAAACCTCTTTGATGAGGAAGAGCAAGAAGAAAACAAAGAAGACCTATACAAGCACTGCAAACAACGCATAGCAACCTCTGGCCGCATCCAGGTTAGCAAAAAAGCATGGGTACTAAGAGGAATAATGATCACGGGATTGATCATATTCATGATCTTCAACATAACCATTGCATTATCCGTCGCAGACCCCTTAATTGTCTACTCAACCCTAATGCCAATACACGCACTGATAACTCTACTCACAGGATGGATCTTCTTCAAAAACAGAGCAACCGGCAAAATCCCAAACGACATGGTTTCAGTCATCATACCAGCCTACAACCAAGAAAACCTCATAGAGAAAGTAATAAACGCAATTTACCAATCCACATACAACAACATAGAAATAGTTGCAGTTAACGATGGAAGCAAAGACCAAACCAAACAAGTCCTAAATGAACTCGCAAAAAAATATCCCCGACTAAAAGTCATCCATAAAGAGAACGGAGGAAAAAGAACAGCAGTCGCAACAGGATTCTACGCAGCAAAAGGAAATTTCCTCATTCTAATCGACTCAGACAGCATCGTAGACAAATACGCCATAGCAGAATTCATGAAAGTCTTCACAGCAAACCCAAAAGTAGGCGGCATCGTCGGCAACGGCAAAGTCCTCAACGCAGACAAAAACTTTTTAACAAAATGCCAAGACGCCTGGTATGACTACTCCTTTAACATGGGTAAAACCTCAGAGAGCACATTTGGCACAGTACTCTGCCTATCAGGATGCCTAGCCGCATATCGCCGAGAGGCAATAAGCGAATTTATGACACATTGGGCAAACGACAAAATACAATACGGCGACGACAGAAACCTAACCACCTTCACAATCGCCACACCCTGGGCAAAAGGTCAACTAGCACCACTAAGAAAACACCTCTTAACTTCAATGGCAAGCTACGACGACGCCGAAGACAGAGGCTTAACAGCCCAAGCAATGGCAGTTGAATGGGAAACAGTCTACGCCCCAACAGCCGTCGTATACACAGACGTACCAGAAAACTTTAGAACCTACTACAGACAACAAACACGATGGAAAAAAGGCTACTTACGCTCAACCTTCTTCATAAGCGCCTTCTTCTGGCACAAAAACCCAATCATGGCGCTACTATTCTATCTCGAATTCATGTCAGCCTTCATAGCGCCAGTAGTCATCTTCTCAATATTCATCTACGGCCCAATCTTTCTGCACTCCTACATTTACCCACTCACATACGTAGCCGGGCAACTACTGATTGGCTCAGTGATGGGTTTAGACTACAAATTTAGAGATCCGACAGCCAAACAATGGAAATACAAACCAATTATGAACCTAATGTCAGCCTTCATTTTGCCTTGGGTATTGTTTCCTGCCATAAAAGGATTCAAAAAAAACGGATGGCTAACACGATAACCACACTCAAAACCATAGCAGAACCAAACTCTGCCCGGGCACATTTGGAAAAAAAGAAAAAACTTCTTGGTTTACAAGTTAACTAAGAATGGCGTTAGCGACTATCCCCACAGGGGGTCGCCTATGTGGAAAGATACTAGTGTCGAGCCATTTGGAATTTCAATGGATGTATTGATTGTTTTTGAGCTCTCAGCAGGCACATCACCTATAGTGATCATTTCAGTTTTTATTACCTCGCTTGTATCGACGTTAAAGAATGTGACTTCAACTCTACAATTCATTGCGGTTTTCTCACCCATGTTTTGGGCAGTGCCCTCTAAATCAAACATTCCTGTCTCAGCATTGTATCCTCCTCCAAGGTCTAATGCTACTGAAGCATCTTTGAGCTCTGGTACACTATTAGCTGAAAAGATAGAACCAACCATGCCTGAGAAAATAAGCGAACCAGCTGCCGCAACAGCGATCACGCTGACAACTACTGCAAGTATTAATAAATTTGATTTCTTCATGAACGCTTTACATGGCATCAAACTAATAAGGTTATAAAAGATTTTTTAAGAAAAAGATCCAATTAAAAAAATTAAATAAGTCTTAATCCATAGTCAGTAGTCCTAAAAAGACTTTGACTTCAAATCCCAACCAATTGCATTAACTCCAAACTTTGGTACAAGAATTTTCTTTATAAAAAATAAGAACGGGATGATCCCCAAAAAATAGATATGAAAATCATTAGTTTTCGATTAAGCCATCTTCTATCTTTATCTTCCTCTGAGCATAATTAGCAATCTCTTTCTCATGAGTAATGATAATAATTGTAGTTTTTGTTTCCTCATGGAATTTCTTGATCAACTCCATAACCTGCTTGCCAGTCTGCGAATCTAAATCACCAGTCGGTTCATCAGCAAACAAAACCTTAGGGCGATTAGTTAAAGCCCGCGCTATGGCAACCCGCTGCAATTGCCCCCCACTAAGTTGAGAAGGAAACTGCTTAGCTTGCTTACCAATACCAACACCCTCAAGCAACTCTTCAATTCTACCCTTCAAATCTTTACTAAAACCAGCAAGATCCGCAGGCAAAGCAACATTCTCACGAGCATTAAAATGAGGCAACAAAGCATAATTTTGGAAAATAAAGCCCATATCCAATAATCTACCCCGAGATTTCTCTTTATCATCTAAGCCGTGAATATCTTTTCCTTTGAAAAAAACAGCACCAAAATCCGGATCATCCAAACCCGCCATACAGTTAAGCAGAGTAGTTTTCCCAGCGCCAGAGTTACCAACTATGGCTACAAATTCTCCGTCTCTGATATCAATATCTACGCCTCTAACTGCATAGACAGTTGTTTCGCCCAAGTTGTAATTTTTGACCAAACCTCGAACCGAGATAATGCTTTCTGCAGAGGCATCTGAAGCTTGCGGAACTTTTACGTGGAAGAGGTTAGTTTGGAATGCAAAGTAGGGAATGTCAGCGTTAAAAAAATCTATCCAAAGTTTAGACAGTTCAGCTTGAATAAACAAATCAGAACTCAATTCAGCCAAATTGAATAACGATAGTTTAAACTCGTCTTTGGAACTGACGATTTTTACTGAGTTCTTTGTTTCATCCAAATAATCTTTAAGATCAAGCAGACATTTATCGAGCTTCTTTTGAACTGAGGCTACTTCTTTTTTGCCCTCAGCTATCTGTTTAGAAATTTCTTTAACAACATTCGCTAAACCATCGGTGGCATTAATAATTTTGGTTTTTTTGAAGAACTCGTTTACTTCAATAAATAACTTAAATATCGAAAGGATAGCCTTGTCCAAGTTTTGCAGTGCACTAAGCTTTGCTGACAAAATACGCAAGAACATTTCAAGCTTGTTTTGGGTTTCTTTCTCGCTGCTTTTAAAGTGGGTTCCTTCAAGACCTAACCTAAGCCGCTCCAAGACACCATTCATGTCTTTAAGCCGCTTCAGAGTTGGATCTAAAAATGTGGAGAAGAAATTGAGAAATTCAACCTTATCAACCATAGCCTCTATTTCTGCTGGGCTAGTAACTTGCGCAAGCTTGAAAAGCTGAGTTGGGCGTGATGACAGATACATTTGAACTACAGGGACTTCGTTTAAAGACCAAACTGCGGCAAAACTACTATTCTGTATCTCATAGAATTGAGTTGGAAGATCTGAGAGATGTTTTTTAAGGTCAATATTGAATACTTTTTGAAGTTTAGGATCAATTTCTTTTAGAAATATTCCGACAATATGTGAAGTCTCTTTTAATTCTCGGCTAGATTTTAGCTTCTTTTCAAGCTTTGATCTATTTTTAACGTAGTAATCTTGAAGTTGCGTTTGGAGTTTCTGCCTTGTCTGATCAACGGTCTGTGCATCGAGAGGTTTTTGGCTTTCAGCGGAGAGAAAAATAAAAGTGTTAAATTCCTTCTTTTGAATTTTTGAAGTGCGAGTTTTGAAATTTCTCTTCAAAGTCGATGATAACTTCTTGGAAAGTTTTGCATTTTCCGAAGTGGCAGATCGCTCAATTAAGGCAGAATAGTAAGCTTTCATTGTTTAGCCTCCACGCTTTTTTTGTTATTTTCTATACCTGAAATCTGACCATCGCTCATATGAACGATGTAGTCGCATTTTTCGGCGATCCAACGGTTGTGAGTTACCAAAATGAGCGTCTGACGATTCACGCGGTTGATTCGACGAAACAAGTCCATGACATCCGCACTTGTTAATGAATCTAAATCACCAGTAGGTTCATCGCCTAAAATTATGGCGGGTTGATTAATTAACGCACGAGCTATAGCGACTCTTTGTTGTTGTCCACCAGAGAGTTCTTTGGGAAGATGGTAAAGACGATCACCCATGCCTAATTCACGCAACATCATTTTTCCCTGCTCTCTTGCTAAACCAGAGGTTAACCCCCGAAGCAGCAACGGAGTTTCAACGTTTTCAACAGCACTCAAAAAGGGAAACAGATTGAACAATTGAAAAATGAATCCGATTTTATCTCTGCGAAAAGTAGTTTTCTGAGTATCAGTCAAAGTGGAAGTGTCAACACCATCAATTATGATCTGCCCCGATGAGCGACGATCCAAGTTCCCAATCATGTTGAGCAGAGTAGTTTTTCCACATCCAGACGGACCCATGATTGCCATCATGTCACCCTTATTGACTGTTAAGTCTACCCCGCGAAGGGCATAAACTTCGTTAGATTTGCCTTCATTGTATCGCTTATGCAAGTCACTTATCTGGAGAATAGCTTCATCTTGCGATTGTATTGTTTTTTTGGTTTTCATCCGACATACCTCAAAGCTTCTGCAGGGGGGATTCTTGATGCCACAAGTGCAGGTATGGAACCTGAACCGATGGCGATCAACACTATGATTGAAAGGTACACTCCTATTTCTTGCCAGGGAATCACAAGCGCTGTATCCTGCATATTAGCAAACCCTACGCTAATGAGCAATCCGTCAACAACACCAATTGCTAAACCAATTATTCCCAAAACAACTAGTTCAAACAGAACTGAAAACACAACTTCTCCTCTAGAGAACCCAATTGCCCGCATCATACCGATTTCGCGTTTTCTCTCAGAGACATTACGCACCGAGATTACACCCATACCTACCGCGCCTATAACAAGCCCAAATGTGACGTAAATTTGCAGGAACGAGGCTATGCGATCTGTTAGTTGTAGGGTGGTTTCGATTGATGAGTAGGTTAATTTGGTGCTTGCAACATAGAAGTCATCACCAGCAAGCAGGCGATATCCTTGATCATTGGTGTTTGTGAATTCCTGGATCTTTTGAGCAATGTCATCAAGTTGTGGGTCATCAATTGGAAGAGAGGTTTTAATTAAGTATGCATCAAATTGGCCTGGTGCTCTGGATGTTTGGGTTTTACCATCTGCTTCTCCTAAATAGTTTGTTTGGTTTGTCCAGTAACCAGAAAGATACACTGATCCCAGTATTGAACTAAAGTCGCTATCACCTGATCCAAAACGCAATCCTCCGCCTAGAGGGAAACCTCCGCCTTTTTGTGAATCAAGACTAGCTCCAATTGTAAAGGCTTGATAGTTTGGTAATACGCTTGATGAATCGTTCATTGGTATCCAAATTTGCATTCCAACAGGCAACAAGAAAGAGTCGGTGAACACTATGGGGTGCTTGATTACACTAGTTGTGTTATCGGTCAATGGCTGCACATTGGCTAATGGATCGTCCCCTGTCGAACCTAAGGGATCGCCTGATCCCAAGTTTAAGTCAGAGATAGATCCTTCACCTGAAATTATGGAAAGCAAATTCGAAGAAACATTGTATGCAGCCATCTGATACGTATTGTTGAAGAGCAAATCCCATGACTGCTTAGATAAGTCTAAGGTTTGGCTATCTGACATATCAGAGACTACTGATTGGCGAACTCCATCTGGAAATGCGGACAGATAAGCAGGATAACGCCAGTCACTATCTAAATAGTTAGAAGCATTACCTCGAATTTGATCAGGCGTAAATTCCCCGAGGCCAATTGGAAGCAAATCCGTTTTGTAATCAAACTCATCAGACGTAGGGTCACTTAACGAAACAAACTTCGTAAAGTCATCACCAGGCTTGAAAGTTTTAAAGCCAATTACATCGGTTATTCGACTATCAATCTTGAAGATTTCTTGAGTGTAGTTGGTTCCTGGAATAATTGCTTCAGGTTTACTTAGAAAGACTGTGAAATCTACTCCATTTGAGTCTTGCTCGATTTGTGTCGCAGTTCCCAGGCTGGTTGGGATTAATGCAGCAACTAAGACGTTTAACGTTAGGATGATTGCGAATATGGCGAAAGTTAGGGTCGAGCGGGTAATGTGTGAGGAAATGAGTGCGGGTGAGAATTGAGCGATGCCTTTTGCACCGCGAACCTTAATCAAAATTGTTCTAAGACCCCGCATTAGAATAGGCAAGTTAAGGGCTACAAACAAGATAGAGCCTATGATTATTTCGATGATACCTAAAATTAAAATATCAATCGATAAACCTGTGACTCCCTTTACCCAGTTGCCCAATGCAAAAACGAATAGAATCGAGGGGAAAACCCAGAGAGTGATCGCGGTTATGTTGAAGGCTTTAACTCGGTCGATGAAGCGTGAAAGAATAAAGCCTAACCCCCCAGTTAAGAAGCCAAAGCCTATCAGCAGGTTTCTCCATTCACCAAGACTATCCCAGCCTTGACTGCTCCAAAACACCTGGGTTTGCTTGTCAAGCACTCCGTTGTACATCAGAACAAAAATGCCCAACACTGCCATCAAGACACCAAGGGCAGCTAAGTTTCTACTAGATTTAGATTTGAACTTAACTTGTATTCCCCGCAAAGCATCAACAATTTTCACTTGCGAAGCTCTTACAGCGGGAAGAACACCAGTTACAATACTGAGGACCATACCAATCAAAACTGAAAGAATGACAGTTGTTGTGGAGATAACCGGTTGGACGCTAAGCGCACCTGTCCCAAACAAACCAACAAGGTAAACTGCTACGGCTTGCCCAAAAACAAGCCCTCCCACGAGTCCAAGGAGACCGCCAATTATTCCTTGAAAGAGATTTTCAATCATTATGGACTGGAAAATTCCTCGCCGATTATCACCAACAGCCCGCAGCACACCAGTTTGGAATTCTCGATCTTCAACACTCATAAGTTGGATGTTAGTGATTAGCAACACGCCTGTGAGCATAATCAAAAAGCCCAATGCAGTTAGCATAGTGCTCATTAATGTGATGAAAAATGAGGCCAGATCAAAGAAGTTTAGTCGGGCAGAACTAATTTGGTAGATATCTACTGCCTCGCCCGTGTTAGGATTAGTATCTTTTGGGATTGTGGCTTTTAGGTTGTCCACTTGGGTCTGCAAAAAGTTTTGATCTATTTCCTGAACAAAATGGTTTCCTTTGTAGGCAATTGCGAAGGCGCTTATGATGTCGGTTTGTTGATTTTTATCTTTTAAGCTAAGCCAATCTTGGAGGTTTTCCAGTTTAAACACTGCCCCAGAATATTGAGAGCCTATCCCTGGGCGATTAGAATCATAAATGCCTACTACCTGCAGTTTTACTCTCGATATCTCAGAGGAATATGTGACAAACGGCAGCCGCGGGGATACGGTTTTGTTGTAAGTTTCAAAGGCTATCTCGGTTATGTCAAGGTTTGCGTTGGTTCCGTTTAGGCTCAAAGCAGATAGAAAACTCGTACCAGTTAGACTTCTTCCTGCATAGGGCGCAAGATTAAAAGATAAACTGTTTAGAGTTGAGGGATCTGTTAAATTCGCCACAGTCATGGTTGTTCCGTCATCTAACAGAAAACCAAGAATTACAGCCGCATTTGGAGAACCCGTAGCGGTTATGTTAACATAAGAATAGTTAGTTAGATTCAGTGGCGGACTCTCAGTTGAGTAAGCCATTACAATACCCTGATAATTGATCGGTTGCACTTGCAAGGTCAAATTAGTTGGGGTGCTACTGAACAGGTAGTCTGCGCTTGTGAGGTTAGCGTTTATTGTCCAATTAACTAATGGAACAGTCGGGGGGATGAGGTTTTTAGTGAGGTTAGTGAATTCCGTGGTTAAAGTAACAGGCAAAGCTGTCTGCTTATCTAACCCTAATTTTTCAGCTTGCTTACTTGACAAAAGAATACTTGAGTTACTACTCAGTAAACTGTTGATATCCATTTTGTCGCCCGTATGCCAATCATAGAAATTACCGAAAACCGCAGGATAATCAGCAGGAACCCCCGCCACATCCATCTTAGGATCAAATTGACTATTTACCAAAGCAGGAATCTGAGCCGTAAGCTCAGGCAAAATCCCCACCGCATCAGGCGCAAGACTCGAAATCAGCGCCTGGTCTTCAAGCCTGAGATACCCACCCAATGTGCTGTTAGAAATTTGGACATCTACTTCGCCCTGACTTTGAGAGAGGCTTGACAGAAAAGCATTGTTCAAAGTAGCAGTTGTAATTTGAATACCCACAAGCAAAGTTACACCTAAAGTTACAGCTAAAATGGCGCTTAGGTTTTTGCTTTTACGTCTTGATAAAGATCGCCATGCAATCAAAAAGCTAGCTTTTATTCCCATACTCAATCATTTCCTATTTAGTGAAGCTGCTGGTTATCTCCAGCGTTTTCTTGAATTATCTTTATAAGTTTGTTTCCGGAATCATCGAGAATTCTTGTTATTTCAACGATGTTTTCCTTTGTTAGTTGATTCTTTTTTGTTTCCAATTCGATAAATATCTGCAGAAGCCTTTTTGCTGATTCCTTAGCAGGCTGCAATTTCTCATCGCTTATTCCTAAGTGAAAACCCTCGATGAACATAGGAGCAAGACACTGCATTTTTTCCATAAATTTCTGCCCAAGTTTTACTTGTTCTTCAAAGAATCTCTGCCCCTCATTTGAAAGGGTATATTGCCGCATTCCACTTTCACTTTTTGATGATTCCAAAGTGAAACCTCTTTGCTGCAATCTTGATAAAAGAGGGTAAATTGATCCAGAACTTGGTTTCCAGCGCCCATTTGTTTCCGTAGCGATGCGGTCAACGATTTCAACTCCAGACATTGGTTTTTCAGATAGGAATTTTAAAACCAAGAATCGCAGAAGACCTCGAGGAACCCCTTCAGTTTGCATCATTGTCTCTCATATCGCTAACGATATGGCTGATTAGCGAACGGGGTTAATATATGTTCTATTAAGATAAAGCTTGTTTTCCATATCAGACTCCGAAAAAACTAAAGCCCATTTGCTATCCGACACATGTTTATAGGTATCAAAGAAAAGAACAAGTTTACCCTCAACATTTTTTTGAAAAGACTTAGGAAACATAAACTTGAAGAGATCGAACGCACGTTTATTTTCGAAAACAGGATGAGCATACTCATGGTAGTGAATGGAGTGTTCTTTGCAAAAAGGAGCACCAAACCTCGAACGACCTGACTGATAAAAAAGTTGCCCCCTAAGCATCGTCCGCATTCCTCCGCAAACAATACAACGACGCTGGTTGATTTTTGCCCTTTGAGAAGGTTTTTTGTGGTTGGCATTATTAGCGTTTATCAACTGTTTTCACCCGCCCAATTGATTGGTTAATCCCAATTAATTTCTCAATACACAATACTCAGCATTTAATACTATGCCCTAGGTCAAAAAGAAAACAGGCTAGTACAACAAAAACTACCAAAAATTAACCCAACCACCACATTAAACAACAACTAATCTCAACATTTAGCATCATTTTCTTGAATAATTGTTGTACAGATACCACAAACAGCACATATTCAGTATTAATTAATAAGGCAGTGCTTTCAGAACTAATTTAGTGTCACGCAGGAAGTGAGAGGATTGACTGATGAAATAAAATCAGTTCATGACCTTAACGGAACGGGACTCAAAATCTATCGCTACATGCTAAAGGCACACCGCCCTTTAGGAGCTAGAGAAATCCAAAGAGCGCTACACCTAAGCAGTCCAGGCATGGTTCAGCACCACCTCAAAAGATTTGAATATTCTAAACTTGTAAAACACGAATTTGGCAACTACGAAGTAACCAAAGTGATGTTAGAAAGATGCATAAAAATAAGCCATTTCATAGTGCCCAGATATTTCTTCTATTCATTACTCGCAGTTTTTGCCCTCACAATTGAAATGATTTTTCTCCAACCAAACCTTCTAAATCCAGAATACCTCTTCTTAATATTAATAACATCAATCTTTCTCCTAATTTTTAGCTACGAAACGATAAAAATATGGCACAAAGGCAACCTCTAAGCTTGATTAAAAAAGATAAACTCGAAATACCCATTGAAATGAGTTATCTTAATTTAAAGTGCCAATATCACTCTTCTTTGAAGGACTTTTGTAAATCGCCTCTTAGCAATTCGTGCTTTCCTTCTTGTTTCCAACAAAAATTCCCCATCCAAGCACGACTGACAGAAGCCCAAACAAATTACAAACAAATATTCAGCTCTTGAATAAGATTCGAAGTCGAACTATCTGAGCATCAACAAAATCTTTAATTTTAACATACCAATAACTCAGAGTTGAAGTTATATGTCATTAGAAACGAATAAGTCAGTAGTTCGTGGATTTATTGAAGCCTACAATGAACAAAAAATAGAATTGATTGACAATTTTGTTTCACAAGATTATGTTGATCACTCTAACAATATCGGTCGTGAAGGTCTCAAACAACTAATTGCTATGGGGGTTAATGCTTTTCCTGATTGGCACGAAACTATTGAAGACATTATCGCTGAAGGAGACAAAGTTTGGGTTCGCCTTTCCTACACTGGTACACATAAGGGCGAATTTATGGGACTACCCCCCACAGGAAAGAAGATAACATCTAAAGCAGTTGACATATATCGCATCGCGAACGGCAAACTTGCAGAGTACTGGAACGTCACAGACAATGTGAATATCTTCAAACAAATTGGCGCTATAGAAATCACAGAAAAGGGAAAAAAACTCGTCCCAGACAATGTTTAATCGCCTATCTTAAAGCGTTCTACCTCAACCAACTCAACTTTTTTCTTGTTTTAATTGCTGCAAGCGGGAATTTTGTAAGTGCAGCGAGCAACGACGCCATAAACCAAATTGATCTTGCTGTTGCACCTCATCAAAAAATACCGCTACTTTGGAATTTCAAATAATCCACCGCACAAAGGACACATCAAAGTCATACAGTTTGGATCCTTCATTATTTGATTATACAATAAATTCACGTAGCAAACTTGGCAAAAGCTGATTTTACATTTGGGACACCACTTAAGCCCTGCATTAAGATTTCCACAGGCATCACAGGGCTTAGTCAAGTCAAAGTAATCAAAGAACCCCATAGCATAATCTGCTCTATTATTACATAAAAGGCATAAGCCAAAACGACCTAGCCGTATAGTAGAGTCTGAACTGAAAGTAAACATAATGCTTTGATAGTTACCACAAAACTCAGAATGACGTTTGGTTGTGGATATATTCCCATGGCGGAAATATGGGTTAAAAACGTGGTTGATAGTGGGATCGTGAAGGAAAAGAGTAAAATGTCCAACAACTCAGGTCCCATAGATTCGTCAGGTCCCCGTGATGCTACATTAGACTTCTTAATTCAAGTTTTAAAGGCACATGAACAAAATTTGGATAAGATGATTGGTAAGCTATCTGATGTGACAGAACAGATAGATAGCCGAAAAGCATTTGATAGCCGTTTTGAAGAAGTGGAAGCTAAATTAGATAATTTAGAGAAAGAAATTAAACGTCTTGCGAGCTACTTTGCGGTTTCCAGCAAATAAGTGAAATTAGATGCGTTCATGTATATACGTACATATTAAAAATTTTTATAAGCACATAAAATTTACTTAGTCGCGATATAACAGTTAAGATACAATAAACTGGAAAGGAGACAGCTTTCACGACGAACACCAAAGAAGATACCAAAATCAATCAATTGTATGAGCGAACAGTTTCAACACACCAGCCTCAAAACAAAGGCTTTATAAAATGCCCAGACTGCGGACAAGAACTCCTTATTACACCGTCGCTGTCAAAAATGAATCAAGTCATTGAAACCCATGTAGAATTACATAAAACCATCAACAAATCGGACTTCTTCCAAAGAACTATACCGCTAAGAATTAGGCTCTCGTTAATGTGGCAGGTTTTAGAGCAAAAAATACTCTAGCAACCAATTAATCCACGTAAATAATCGCATATTTATTCAAAAAATCTAAAAAGCAAAAAATAATTCACCTAAAGAATGCTCAATTTGTGATTGCAATGTGCCAACAACAAAGTCTTTTATTGCTGAAACCTCGAACTTCAGTTGATGAGTCATGGCAGCAAAATACCAAGTATACAAAGATGTGGCTGGAAAATACAGATTCCGCCTAAAAACAGATATGGACAAAATAGTAGTCGTAAGCGAAGCCTACGAACAACATGTTAGCGCTTTGAACGGAGTCCAAAGCATACAAAACAACTGCACGGTCGGGATTGAGGATCTAACCGTAGAAGGACCAAGGATCAATTTTCCAAAATATCAAGTTTTCAAAGACATCGCAACTGAGTTTAGGTTCCGTTTAACTGCTTCAAACGGACAAATCATAGGCGCAAGTGAAGCATATGAAACCAAAGAATCAGTTCTAAACGGCATTAAATCAATGCAAGCAAGCTGTGGAGCAGAAATTGAAGATCTAACAGTCACCGAAAAAATGGCTAGCCCCCGAACCTATGATGCAAGAAGCTCCCGCCCCAGCAATAACCCCAGTTCAAGTCCAGATGCCCCCAGCTCCAGCTGAACCAATGATTATAACAACTCCGCCACCCCCAATGTCTATGGCTGAACCAATGCTTGAGCTCTATAAACTCCCCGACAATGTATCTAAAGGAGAAATAGTGTCTTTCAAAGGAAAACTAAGCCAAGGCGATGTCGGAATACCCAATATTAAAATCAGAATATTTGAGCATGATCGATCATTCATGCTGGATTCAGCTTGGATTGTCGGATATACTGATGAAAACGGTTCATTCAATCTCTCAACGAAAGTCATCGCGCCACATTTCTGGGACAACACAGCCAAAATTTATGCACAAGCCGATGGAGATCACATCAAACAAGTAAGAAGCGATGTTCAAAAAATAATCATTGGATAGCTCTATTATCTCCCCAACATCTTTTTTTGTTTAATTTTTTGTTTATTTTTAAGAGCCAAATATTCTTCAAAACAGATTTTTGGGCAAAAGTAAAATTTGCGTGACTTTTAGAGTTACCAGTTTCTCAAAAAGTGTCTTCAAAAAAGATAGATATATCCGGGAGTTTTAGAAACCTATAATTTCAGTATTTGGCAGAATAGGGCCATTATAAATTACTGATTTGCAAGCACAAGGGTAAATAAATAGGGGGTTTCTGCCCTTGTCAGTCTTTAACTAAAGGTAAAGGAATCGATATAACAAATTTTACTCCTTTACCAGGTTCGCCCGCTTCAACAATATTCCAACCATAAACATCAATAATTCGTTTTATCAGAGCTAAACCAAGTCCACTTCCGTTCCCAGTGGTGAAACCAACCTCAAAAAGCCGACGCTTATTTGCCTCAGGTATGCCAACACCATCATCCTCATAAATAATTTTACAACTATCAACATCTTTAGTGCAGTACAGACGAATCTGCGTGACTTTTTCTCCATGCTTCATCGAATTGTCAATAAAATTATAGAAAAGCTGTTTTAATAACGAATCCGCAATAAGCTCCAATCCTTGGCATTCATTAAAAACTCTAACCGAACCCAAGTTTTGAACCAGAGCCACCGCCTGGCTAAAGCACTCAAAAACATTCTCTTTTGAAGGCTTTTCAAAACCAATCTGCCCATACAAACGATTAAAATCAAAAATCTTATCCACCACTCCAAATGCAGACTCAACGCCATCAAAATAGCTATCTAACTCTGCATTAGCACCCAGACGCTTCTTTAACAAATACACATTCAATTTTGCACCCATCAACTTATTGCCAATATCATGCCGAGTTAAACTACCCAACACACGTAATTTTTCATTTGTTAACTGAAATTGACGGTTATCTTCTTTTAGTTGGGTTTCCTCTTTTTTCTGTTCACTTATATCGATTATGATCGCTCGAGCACCCACAATTTTGTCACCTTCAAAGATCGGAGAAGAAGAAAGCGAAACTGGAAAACGTGAACCATCTTTTCTAATATACAAATACTCATCATTATGAACACCTTTCTTATCGAATCTCTTTTTCACGTTTTCTTTAGCCCGTTCACGGTCCTCGAGAGCAACAAGACGCAAAACATCAAAACCTTCTTCAAAATCTTCTTTGGAATACCCCGTAATTTCAAAGGATCTTAAATTAGCAAAAACAATGTTGCCTGTAGTGTCAATTTCAAGAACCATCTCGGGCAATTGATTAGCAAATTCCTTGAACTTAGCAATACTTTTTCCAAGTTCAGCTTCGGTTTTCTTGTGACCAGAAATATCTCTAACAACTCCAGAAACTGCGATAACAACTCCTGTTTCGTCTTTTACCGGATTCAAACTAGTGCTGATAAATAATTCATGACCTTGAACTGACATTTTTTCATCAATAAACAAGTTTTCGGCTGTTTCAAACACTCGTTTAATATTATTTGAAAAGCTGATCGCCGTCTCTGGAGGATAAACTTCACTGATTGATTTACCAATTATCTCCTCGGGAGGCATTCCTAAAAGTTTAGCTAAAGTTGGATTAACCAATAAGTACCTAAGATTTTTATCGATCATGAAAACTTGATCAGTTGAGTTCTCAATAATGCTCTTAAGTTTCGCCTTCGAAGCTTTTAGTTTCTCTTCAGCTTTTTTGGTTTCTGTTATGTCAAATATGTAGTGAACATACAAAGTTTCATTGTATGGTAACCATAAGCCCTTGTAGTATTTGCCGTTATGTTCTACTTCTTCTAAAACCTGTTTTTCTCCAGTTTTCCAAAGTTTTGGAGCCAAACAAAAAGAGCAGGGAAAACTGTCATTAGCACAGGTCTCGTAACAAGTTTTACCTGGAACCGCACCCATCTCTTTGGCAATTTTGTTTGAAGCAACAATTTTACGAGTTTTTTTGTCAAGAATTAATGCAATACAAGGAATATTATCCAGAAGAGCATTTCTTAAAGCAAGTTCTTCTTGAGCAATTCTTATTGCTTTTTTGCGTTCATTTATCGGCACAGCCAATTCCAGAGCTGCAATTACATTTCCTTCCTTATCTTTAAGAGGCGTTACTCTTAGCTCAATCCACGTTTTTTCGCCTTTTGAGTTTACAGCTTCAAACTCATGAACATCCAAACTGAGGTCTTGTTCAAAGACCTTTTTTACTCCACAATCTGGACAAACTGTTTCCAAGTTGTTGAAGGTTTGGTAACATTTCTTATTTGACGCCACTCCCAAATCTTTTAGGCGTTTATTAGCCCAAATAACCCGGTAATCCTTATCTATAACAGCTAATCCAGCATCAACACCTTCCCCAACTTTTTCAAGAACAGCATAAGTTTCCCTAAACTTTTCTTCAGCCATCTTCCGCTCGGTTACGTCTGTGTTATAGCCACTCCACAGTATGCTACCATCTTCTAATTTCTCTGGAGTTGACTGTCCCCAAAGCCAACGTATTTCTTGACCAGGCAGTTGCACTCGATACTCACATTGCCAAAGCCATAAATTGTTAGCTGACTCTTCAATTGATTTAATAACTTTCAATAGGTCTTCAGGAAATATTGCCCTGACAATAGGCGAAAAATCAGTTCTCACTTCTTTTAAGGAGCACCCAAAAATATCACTAATTCCATCAGACGAAAAAGGCACACAATATGTACCATCTGGATGTTTTAAAAACTGAAAAAGCATTCCCGGAGTATTAGCCGCGAGTTTAGTGAACCGAGTGTTTTGTTCTTGGAGGGCTTTTTTTGCTTTATTACGTTCAACAACTAACTTTATGCTATGCGATAGTTCACCATAAACGGTTTCAGGGTTACCCTGCTTGTTGATATAACCATCTGCGCCAAGGTTTAATGCTTTTATAGCAACTTCTTCTCTGCCCTTACCTGTAAATAATATAAATGGAATTTCATGTTTTTGTTGATGAAATTCTTTTAAGAATTGTAATCCATCTTTTTGGGGCATCTCATAATCGCAAACCACAACATCATAATTTTGGCTAATTAATTTTCTAAGCCCATCATCAACACAAGAGGCACCATCAACATCAAAAATAGAATCTAAATCCAAAAGCATTAGTTTTGTTATTTCTCGAATTGAGGAATCGTCGTCTACATGCAGAACTCTAATTGTTTGAGTTTCTCTTAGATCACTCAAACCTGAAACTGTTGCATTAGGCAAATGTTTCTGTCTCCGACGTAAATTACTCTTAAGATTTAATACATGCTTATTATTCATTATGAATACAAAATACACGTCGGTTTATAGTTCAATGCAAGAAAAGATTTTTCCCAAACTTCAAGCCACATCGTTTTTTTAGCCTTATGCAACAATAAAAAAGTGTTTCATGTCTGTTTCAGTTTTGTTTCAGCCAACTTCTATACCAGCCCATGACCATATTAGTATATGGTGATAAAACAAAATGAACACAAAAGTAATAATTGCACTCGTCGCAGTCACGGCGCTTGCTCTGGCCGCAGTCGGACTGGCAGCAGCCCAAATAGCTCAAAACCAAACCCAAATAGTTCCCGGCGCAGACCCCAACACGGTCCCTGCTGAAGGGTTTTGGGGCTGGATAGGCAACTGCTTTGGATACCGTACAGCTGAACCAAACCAGGGGCAGTACGTTGTTCCGCCAGCAGTCTCTGATGGTCAAGCTCCTGCACCATACCAAAACGGCTACGGCTACGCGTATGGGTACGGCTATGGACCCTGTTGGGCAAGATAAACAAAAAATTTCTTCCCAGCTCAAAACTTTTTTTAGATTAATATTTTTTGAGTGATTACTCTTATTTTCCTATTTTGGGCAAATCTTGAAAGTGGCGAAAAAATTGGTGACATGATTGAAATTTAACAAACTAACAATGGGCACTGCCACTCCATTTTTCTGGCAATGCAGAGTTGGCAAATATTAGAAAGTAGTCAAATTGTTGATTTGTGTTTGAAAAATCATATATTCTCAGCCCTTTAATTAATTCTAAAGGGACAAAATGTGTCTAAAACTTCCCGCGAGGACTCCGAACAGGATACACCAGTAAATAAGCCACAAATCTCAGAAGTTGACATGAGGTCCCAGCAATACTTGTCAACTATTCTATCAACCCTCAGAGACGCAGTAATTATAGTTGACAACGAACTAAAGGTAACTTACCTAAACGAATTTGCTCAGAAACAATATATGGTAACTCCAAAAGAAGCATTAGGCGCCAAACTAACAGACCTCTACAAACTATTTTATGTTAGTAAAGAGGATGAACATAACGCAATTAATGCACTGGCACAAAAAGAAGTTTGGCAGGGCGAAAACATTCACATCAAACATAATGGTGAGAGTATTGATGTTGAATCAACTATTAAGATTATAAAAGATACTTCTGGAAAACAAACAGGCCTACTAGCAATCATAAGAGACATATCTGAACACAAAAAAGCTGAAGAAGATCTCAGACATTGTGTAGAAAAATATCGTCAGATAATAGAAATAGCCGAAGAAGGCATCTGGATGGCTAAACCTGATGGCGTAACACTTTTTGTTAACCCTAAAATGGCTAATATGATAGGCTACAGTCCTGACTACTTCATTGACAAAGTCGGAACTGAATTCTTAATGAAAGATCAAGAACAAATAATAGTTCAAACGCGCAAACAACTTGATAATAACAATAAAATTCGAAGTGAATACCAATTTCGACACAAAAATGGAACAATAGTATGGACAATCGGTAAAGTATCACCAATTTTTGATGAAAATGGTCAACATATCGCCAATCTTGCCTTGCACACCAATATCACAGACCGTAAAAAAGCGGAAGAAGCATTAAAAAGAGAACATGACGAGTTACAAACAATTCTTGACGCATCTCCCACCTGGATTTTTTATAAGGACAAAGAAAACCGTGCTGTTCGCGTGAACAAAGCTTTCGCTGAAGCGATGCAATTAAGCAAAGAGCAAATAGAAGGACATTCATCATTTGAGTTTTTTCCAAAAGAGCAAGCAGAGGGCTATTGGAAAGACGATAAGCAAGTTATGGCTTCTGGCAAACCCAAACTTGGAATTATAGAACAAGTAAAGATTAAAGATAATTTTCTTTGGCTTAAGACCGACAAGATACCCTACCGCGACTCAGAGGGCAACATAATTGGGGTTATTGGATTTGCCGCGGACATAACTGAGCAAAAGGAGAGAGATCTTGCTTTGAGACTACAAACACTGAAGTTTAAGCTTGAAGACGGCAATGTATACACAGTCCGTGAGGGTTCAGCTTTGATTACTTTGGAAGCTTTCAAAGACCTTCAAAAGATAGGTTTTGATGCTGTGGTGATTTCTAGAATGTGTGAAGTTGATTTTAAGAGATTGATTGGAGATTATTCGAGTTATTATTGGTTGGCGGAACAGGGCAAAAGAACCCTCAAACCCGTTATAGAAGAATTAAAAAACGTTATGGCTGCAAAGAACAAAAACACAGTTTTCCTATTTGACGGATTAGACTATTTATGCTCCAAACTTGGAACTCAAGTAATTGTATCTATGATTCAGTGGATGAGAGAATATGCGGTATACTCTGGCAACATAGTTCTATTACCGTTTAATTCCGGCACCTTTAGTACGAAAGAACTTGGGCTTATTGAAAAGGAGACAAAACCGCTTGAACCCAAATTGCCTCGAATTTCTGAAGAACTGCTTGAAATACTTAGATTCGTCCGTTCTAAAAACAAGGTAGGAGTTAGCCCCAACCATTTTGATATACAAAATGCCTTTGGATTTAGTAGACCAACCTTGGGAAGGAAATTGGCAATACTAAAGTCTAAAGAATATTTGACTGAAACCAAAATGGGGAATCGCAAGGTGGTGCAGTTGACTCAAAAGGCCATGAATTTACTTCAACTTTAGTTACTCACTGTTACATTCTTTTTTACACACCATTATAAAAAAGTAAACCATCAAGTTTAGAGCATACAAAAAAGAAGCATAGACTTGAGAACCTATGGAGAAGAAAGTAGCTCTCTTCACAACACATGAAATAATAGTTGCATTCGACAAACCTCTGCCAGCAAACAGCATAATCATTGGTCCAGACCCAAAACTATCCAAGACGCCCGACGACCATGTAATAAAAATAAAACACAACTTAGAAGAAAAGCACCTACAAATTATTGAGCCAATAGTCAAAAAATATAACTTAAAGATAGAAAAACTCGATGACTCATTCATAATTCATTGATTAATCAATAAAAATCAAAGCGGCTTATTTCGTTAAATTTACAATGAATTAACTTTTACTTGAGTTAGAATGATATCTGCTCTAAGCTTCAGTCTTTAAAAATATATTTTCATGTATGAAATCAACATTTTGGACACAAACTCTTTTATAAAAAACATTTGAAAATCTCTTTGAAGGGTCCCAGGATGACTAAATGCCCTAAATGTAGAAAAGAATCAATAAAACTAAAAAAACAAATTGAGAACGACTACTTCTCACTGAAATACTACACTTGCAATACCTGCACTCATGTATTCAAAGTTGCTCGCGTGAAATATCCCACTAGTAGCTAAATCGTAACAAAAATCATAAAAGCAAACGATAAGTAACTAAAAGGTATGCAGATAGCCTTTGACAGCGGAAGAATAACTGATGACTACGCAGTTGACAAAAATTGCCCCTGGTGTAAAATGAGCAAACTCCGCCATGACCTTGAATTCCATGTCGTATCTTTTGAGAGAGGACAAGCGGTGGAATCAACCCAAGCTATCAAAAATGTCTGCGTCCACTGCCTAACTGTATGCGATGATTTACCTGAGATGGACTTTTTATGCGCAAAATGCGGTCAACTCACACTATTTAGCGGAGAGAGTACCGATTCCGAATGGAAACTATTCACACGCGTTATGTCACCCGATCGAGGGTTTGAGGAATTTTACAAACAATTACTCGAAGACGGGTTAAAAGTCGGTAAACGGTTCTGCCTAAACTGCACCAACCGAATTTGGAGCGACTACAGAGCTAACTCGGATGCACTCGAAAAAGAAATGGATAAGCCAAGACCAGATTTTTCGCTGAAAAAGACATAGCCAAAAACAAATCTGGGAACGAGGGAAAAGAGAATGAGTAAGGCGTTGATTGTTTATGGAACTCGTTATGGAGCAACAGCAAATTCAGCAGAAATCATCGCTGATACCCTAAGACAAATGGAGTACGAAGTCAAAATTGTCGATTCTAAAAAAGAGAAAGTTCAAAGCATAAACGAATTTGAGCTCATCCTTGTCGGTAGCGGAATCCAAATGGGAAAATGGACAAGCGAACCTCAAGACTTCCTCAAAAAATTCCAAAAGGAATTATCCACCAAGACATTAGCCCTGTTTGTTTCTTGCGGTGGTGCAAATCCCCTCTCGGAGGGCGAACAAAAAACTAAGGAAATAGATAATGCTAAGCAGAAGTATCTTGAAGAAAAATCCGTAGAATTCAACGTCAAACCAGTTGCTCTGGGTTTCTTTGGAGGATGCTACGACTTCAATAAAATGTCATGGTTTTTCAAAAAAACTCTCTCATCCATTAAGCCGAAGCTTGAAGGAGCAGGCTACAAAGAGTCAAAAACAGGGGTTTATGATTTAAGAGATTTAGAGGCGATTCGCCAGTGGACAAAAGAAGTCGCCAAAATGGTTAAGCCTTAATCCTGAGCACAAAACTAAGGCAAGTCAGTCAGTAGGTTGCCTCAACTTCAACGGGGAAAATTTTGTAAAAATTAATTATTTCCTAAAGCCGCAAAAAATCCATTATCTTTTCGAATAGGTTCAGGATTCGATTAATTATTCCGCCAAGCGTACCTATCCCATCCACCATAAGCTTTAGGTTAGCAAGGTCAGAGCGTGTAACGGATCGGGATAGCAACAAAGAGGGAATTACAATTATGATGAAAACAACTGCACCAATCAATAGACGAATCCAACTGGCAAATGCCAACTCTGTAACCAGAAGATAAGTTAAAACTCCAGCAACAGCGGATGAGAGAAGAATTCTCGCGGAGGAACCCCAATCAATTGCCATACCAAAAGTTCGCCTAATAAAAACTAACCCTATAAATGTGCTAGGCACTCCTGACACCAAGGTTGATGCAATTAAACCTAAAACGCCAAAATTCATAATCAAAATGTACCCCAGAGGAAAACCTATTGCACCCGACAACAAAGCCATCTTTAATGTAAAACTTGTTTTACCCTGACCGTTCAAAAGAGCAGCTAAACTTATGTTACCAAAAGCAATATACAGAAATTGAATTGAAAGCAAAGCAAGAAAGAGCGCAGCAGTATCGTAGGTATTTCCAAAAAGCGTCGCCACAGCTGGTTGAGCTAAGCTCATAACCAAAGCTGTCAACGGTACTACTAGCAATGAACCATATTTTACCGAAAATCTGAACATATTTCTGAGAGAAGTTTTGTCTTTTTCGGGGTCTAATTTGGAGAAGGCAGGAAACATCATTGTTGCTATGGGCAAGGCGAAGAACGTTAGTAGAACTGCAAAATTCATAGCTACCCCATAGTTGCCAATGGGGATATTGTTTATTGAGTAGTGTATTGGTAGTAAGAAAGCGTAGAATTGGGGCAGAAGCGTCGTAATAATTGTAGCAATAGATAGGGGTAGACAATATGTCAACATAGTTGACAGATAAGACTTGAGTGCATACCTATTAGATGACGGTCGAGGCAGTTTTCTGTAAATGACACCAATTAATGCTATGCCGATTAAACCTGCAATGAAAGTGCCAGTAGCATATCCTATTGTGGCTCCGGCAATACTAAAGCCGAAAACTACCAAGGCGATTATGAGGCCAGTCTTAACGATGCTTTGTAAGATGAGCATTACGCTATTTAGTTCCAGCCTTTCATACCCGGTGAATGCAGCTGTAGCTGCACCGACTAATCCTGTTGCGAATATTGATATTGATATTATTTGGATTAGAGGTGCAATGACGGGGCGATTAAAGACGCTAGCGGCTAGAAAATCGGCGAAGAAGAACGAAAGAACTGTGAGAGCCAAGCCCACGGCAACTTCGAATAATATTCCAGTGAGGTATATGCTTCGGATTTCGTCTATTCTGCCTTCTGCACGGTACTGGGCTGTGAATTTTATCATAGCAAAGGTTATGCCCCAGTCTCTGAAGATTTGAATAAGAGCTGGAACAGTTAAAACCACTGTGTATAGACCGTAGAGGTCTGAACCAAGTAATCTAGCGATGAATATCGTGCCAACTGAGGATATAATTGTTGAGATTACCAAACCCCACAGCACATTGAAGCTGCCTTTCGCTGATATTTTCGCAATATCTCCAGCTTTACTCATGCCTTTTTTAACCTTTTTGTAGCTCAAATGATGATAAAAGAGGGGTTTATCGTTTGCGGTAAGCAAAGAATAGAAATAAGCCTAAAAAAGGTGAAGTCTTAACTAATATTCGAAGAAATCTGCATTAAATCTAATTTCTGGATTAATGCAATCTATAGACCCATTTCCGCAAGTTTTAGTGGACTATTAATTTCAATGCCTTTTGTACCTGTAACCAAACGAGTAAGTTTCGAGTCTGCCTCTGCACCAATAGTTAACACAAGATCACCTTTGTAGGAGACTGTGACAGTAAAGTCTTCGCTACAAAGATCCTCTGCAATGTTTTTTAGAAGTGGAAGGAACTTGTTTGCCTCACGAATTGCACCAAAACTTCTCTTTAGCCCTTCGATTACGCCTTCTTTGGTATTTGCCTCTCGAAAACTGGACATTATTTCTTTAATGAAATCCTTGTTTAGGGTGTTTATGTCTAATCGTCTATTTCCGGCTTTAACTTCGACTGCAGGTGTATCATTCTGGCTTATCGTAACCTTTCCTGATTTTATAGCTTCAAGCAGCATGGTAGGTAACTGCAAACAGTCACCTTAAAATTTACTCTTAGAAGACTCGGACCTGGATTTTGCTTTGGTTTCGGCGTCCTTAGCGTAAACAAGATCTAAAACAATTGCTCCGCTAACTGTAGTTTTCATCGGACCCATTTCTAAAGTTAGATTTTCAAAGCTTAATTTTATGTTAGATTCTTTTCCCGCAAGCTTTTCGATTACTTGCACTACGGTCTCACTCATATCATGTGCCATGTTTGCAAGTGAATCAGAAGCTTTTTCTAATGTTTGAGATGCATTTTTATTTATTTTTTCCATGAAAAATCACAATTAAAACAAAGGATGATAGGTTATAAAAGAGTTATTGTTTATGTTTTTGGAAGGATTTTTTTAAGGCACTCATTGTATTAAGAATAAGTTCAACAACTAACTGGAGATTGGCGTTTAGTCTTGGCAGAAGCAAAAAAGTTTGTTTATTCGTTGGATTTGAAGAGATTATCTAAAATCCAGCTTGGCTTGATGGTTTTTTCTGTATGTTTGTTCTTGTGGGTTATTGGCGTTTTAACGGGGTTCTTTGAGGCGCCTGTCTTTTCAGCGTTCTATTGGTTAAGCAAGGAATTGGCGCGAATCATAGCGTATGTTGTTTTGGCAGTTGGGATTGTCTTGTTATTTGCAATTCCAGCGTTGAGTAGGCGCTCTAAAACCAAAACAGAAGAAACTCCTTTAGTGGTTGAAGAACAGATAACACCTCCAGAAGAGCAGCAGTCTGTTGAAATTGATGAGTTTGAAAAATTGGTGAATTCTTGCCTGGAAGTTATTGACATCTCCTTTGATATTCTCAGAGGCTTAAATGCCAGTCCAATTGATTGGCAACGATTTAAGGGGTATTTCCAAGATCGGGGAGTTCACCTCCAATTATCTGGAAAAGAAACACCAACATTCACTATTGACTACTCCAAAGTCATAAAGGCCATTCACAAAAAAGATTCTAGAAAGACAGCCACTGAGGTTTTCAATATCTTGGCAGTAGTACATAATTACTTTGATTCGTCAGGATTTAACGAATTACTCATCAAGAACCACCCCAACTTTAGGCAAACCAAAGACATGGTTCTGGGATATTTAATGTTGAATGCTCGCTGGCTTGGAAAAGTTGTAAAAGATAAAGATCCAAAAGAAGAAAAAGTAGCCCTCAAACGAAAACTTGAGGATTTGACTCGAAGCAACAACTCTAAAATTAATTTCACGGAACTGCAAAATAGCCTTGACAATGTTCTCCTCTCAGATATAGAGACGGAAATAAACAACAGTAGATCTACGTATAGAGATAAAGTCAAGCAATTCTTGAAAATCTTATTCCCAAAGATAATATCGACTTAGAGCAAGATTCTGAAAAAAAATCAAGTAACAGTAGATTGAACTGACCAATAGGTTTCCACTTTCAATACACTCTACTCCCGACCGAGGTTGTTTGTAGATTTTCTTTAAATGCAAAATAAACAACAGCCTAAGTCGGGAGAAACTATGAAAACCAGTTTAGATTCCCAAGCTATGGAAATAAAAAAAGAAGATAACCAACCATTTGACCGCGGCGTTAAACTATCGCATATTAAAACAACATTCGAAGATGCAACAATTGATGTTACTTCTCTTCGGGCAGCTTTTCAACGGTTGGGTTTTTTAAAAATAGTTTATAACCCTTCTGTAGATGAGGAACCGCTCGTACAAATTACTGACAAAGGGAAACAGCAAGTCAATGAACTGCTTCGCGCACTTCAACATGCTTCCTAACCTACTGTTTTCGGGTTTGAGATTTGGGAAAGTTCCTTAAACGAATGTTAAAGCGCCACTATAAAGGCAAAGACCATATCTACATTCGCTATGTTTTGGAGATCCCATCAAAGTTTAACGGGAAAATAGCATCTCGTTTAGATCAAAAGTTTGAAGTGGATATTACCTATTCAGAGTCATCCACTCAAGAGATTCTAAACATTATTTTGGTTACGAAAAAGGACCTAAAGAACCTGCACCACAACTGAAATTGAACATTTTTTGCATGCAAAATAGTGGCGGGCAAAAAGCTTTTACATGGAAAAACAGACAATTTCCTGCTCGGAAATTTTTGTTCATAATCAATTGAGTTCCGGTTATTTTTGTTTTATAGCTAGCAAATATTCCACAAGTGAACTGTTATTAAAAATATGCCTGGGCAGTTTTACATGTAATGTTATTTTACCGCGGACAACGGATGCTCTGTTGGCTGCATTAAGATGATAAGCAAGCCTTTGGCATTAATTGCGTATGTTACTGAGTGATAAAATATTTTATAGGAGACAAAAAGTTGGTTAATATTAAATCGCCAGTCAGAGTCAAAGATCTCGAAGGGAAAGTTGGACTAGCAATCAAGTCTTTGTTAGGATTTGAGGGTTCAAAAAAGGAGTTGTTTGATAACGATAAGCTCCTTGTAATCGATCTTAAAAAAGGAGAATGTATTGCATTCATGGATGCACAAAATTGTCTTTGGGAGCTATCAAGAAGCATGAAAGGGCGGTATACCCTTCGAAGATTAAAGAAGGAAAAATAATAACTAGAAAAAGCAAAACCGTATCCATTCACGTCATATTCCGTTCTTGGGAACTTGCCTTAATAATAAATTATTTCAACTAATGTTTTGGTTAGGGGCTGTGAAACATTCTCCATCCACTTAAACGTGTGGATACCTCTCTCTTCCTAATCCAGCCCCTAACCATAACAATTATCGCAATCAATTGAAGGATAAACTAATCCTTGATTATTGCTTTGAGGAACTATAACAGGGTAAATTTAAATCCCAAAGTTTTAGTTACTAAATTAAAATTAAACGTAGTAATTGCTTGATAAGAGTTTTATTAAAAGTTCGCGATTGGTCCTTCTTTAAGCCCCGCAATAAGAACTGGGCGCCGTTTTGGGACCTTTGCTCTAGCTTGGTCGGGAACATTTAGAAGTTTTTCGATACTCAAGCAGGCTCTCTCCGACTTTCAGTGCTACGTCAGCTTTTTTAATTCAAGGATTTCTTCTTCGTTTTCTTTTATAATCAATCCCATTTCAAGGGTACTTCTTTAGTTAGTAAAGAGAACAGAAGGACAGGAAGAGCAAAAAATCTCTGCCCTAATAGGTGGAATATTGATGCTATATGAATTTCAGGTGAGTTTGCAAGAAGTTAGTTTTTTTAAATAAGGTATGTGTTCTCTAATGTGCCTCACTTTTTTTTGTAATATAGGGAGTGATGGACAAAAGCGAACAAAATTAAATAATTATTTGATTGAAGTGGAAAATGAAAACAGATAGAGAGCAGCTTTTACTTGAGACTAAAAACTCAATTGAGCGAAAACTTTTGTTTAAACAGTATAGATTGAGTATTCAATGAATTTCAGTTGAATAAGATATAAAAGCATGGTTTGCAGAACTGTTATCTGATATGTTAAAAATGGAGAAATGAGATTTGAGAAATAAGTTATACTGCTATACTATTATTGGGCTTTTTATGATCTCAATGATTTCAATTTCATTGTTGACCGTAAATGCACAAGGTACTGAATTCATAAATTATACTATAAAAGCAGACGGATCAGTCGAACCTAATAATGGAGCCATAACACATGTTGGCAACAATTATGTTCTCACTCAAAATATCACCGGGACGATAACTATCCAAAGAGATAGCGCAGTTTTTGACGGTGCCGGATACACCCTCACAGGTAATGCAGTAAAAGGCACCTACAACTTGGATGATAGTGAGTTATACTTGGAAGCCGGCTTCAACTTGACTAAAGCTTGGAACGTAACCGTACAAGACGTGAGAATTCAAGACTGCGTGAATGGTATCACATTAGTTAATGCATACTATTGTAGAATTTTAAACAATACAATAATCGAAAATGCAGTGGACGGAATAAAAATAGCCTGGTCCTCAAATAACATGGTATTCTGGAATGACCTCACATCTAACGCTGATGATGCAATACAGTTGATTAATGCTAAACAAAACAACATAATGCTAAATAACATGGACTCTGGAGATGCGTATAGAGTTAACGGTAATGGAATTCAAATTAATGGAAACTGCAGCGATAACAAGATTAAAGGAAACACCTTTACAGACTTCGATACTGGAGCCTACATAGCAGTCAATGTAAATGACAATGCAAGCAATAATATTGTTAGCTATAACAATTTTATTGATAACAAATGGAATGGAACTGCAATAGAAGGCGACAACAACATTGTCAAACTCAACAATTTCTACAATAATGGATTGATATCACAAGGCAACAACAATTGCTCAGGTAACTATTGGGAGAATATACTACCGTCAGTTTACGATGCGCAACCCTTGAATTCGCCAGTCAACACAAATATAACACCTGAATTCATCCAAATACCTCAAGCACCTAAGCCAACACCTCAACCAACTGTAAGGTTCATTTTTACACCCACACCCGCTCCCTCCGCCACACAAACACCGATTACCCCATCAACTAATCCAACTACAACTCCAGCAGTTTCAGAGCCTACAGCAACACCAAATCCAACAGCAAACGAATCGCAAACCGCTTTTAGTTGGCTGAGTCCATTGACCCTAATTGCCATAATCGCCATTGCAGCAGTGTTATTTAGCGTCATTATTATAAAGCGAAAAAAGTAGATGCTTAACACTTTCTAACCCCTTTCCTTTTAATTTTTGGAAAAGGTTAAATCTTGTAATCCATTTCATTGCGTTTTGGTAGCCCAACAATTAATTTTATCAAGACCAAAGTTGCTAATTTTGAAAACACTACTTAAAACTCTCACTGATAAAAACAAAAATTCAGAATTAAGGAACAAATCTGAATTTTTAATTTTATCGTAAATCTCTTTTGGGAAATTTAAAGTTAGAAATGGTTGGCAAATTTGGTTTTGCTAACAACTTAAATAAGGAGTAGATGCCCTATCGAAGTTTAGTTAAATCATTTCGAAAAAATATTGCATTAATTGAAGATTATATTGAATATCGTGAGTGTTAGGAGAAAAAATAAGGTATAGCACTGCTTCGCCGTTTTTAATAGCAATATTATAAGACAAGTATTGGTCCCTTATCATACGAAATCCAACAATTTATAAACGAAAGGGGGCAAAAATTTTTGCTTAGGCCGTTGTTGGTTCGATTCTCGTTTGGATCTCCGCTTTCTAAATGTTAGTGACACAGTTAAAATAATTGTTAACGCTATTGAGATGACCCCCACATATAACGCCCAAGGGAGAAAAGTAGGGGTTGATTCGATAGGAATTGGAGTATAATGAGCATTAACACTCTCCAAGTATTGGTCGGCTGTCATGAAAAGGTATTTTTCGCTGCTTCGCAAAGTATCTATTATCGTAGATAGCCTGTTAAGTCTCGTTTTTGTGTTATTGGCAAAATCTGCAACTTGATACTGGATAATTATTGGATTCTGATTTGTCATATTGTCAATATCCGCCATCAACTGTTCTGGCTGCTTTAAAATGTGGGATGTTGGGTCCATAAGTGACACGTAAGAGCTAAGCACCAAGAGATTATCGGAGGTCATGTTTTCATATAAGTCTACAAAACTTTGGAATCCAAGTTCCTCAGCTATTTGAAGAGTAGTCCTGTCAGCCGATCCAACTGGAGGAATAAAAGTTTTAGGTTGAATCCCAAGTTGGTTTAAAACTCTAAGCCCATTTTCAATTATTGTTTTCTGTTCCTCGTAGCTCTTGCCCTGCAATGCTTCGGAATCGTTATTGCCATATCCAAGCTGGGCGATTTCGAAAGTATCAAAGTAATTATTATTCAGATCTTTGAGGTAAGATGGTAGATATTGAGGTGCTGAAGTATCATCCAGACCTGCTGGGGCAACTCCACAAAGCAGGGGCATATTTTTCTTCAAGTGAAGGTCTGCAAGGGACATGGCGGTGTAAATGTTCCAGCCAGCTTCAATGTCGTCCATTTCAAAAATTAGCGTAGTTTTTTCTGAGAATACATCTTCTGTGTGAATTATGTAATTGGTCTTTGGAACGGCATCTATTATTCTCTGGTCGGATGCTGTTGGCGGAGAGCTTAGGGAATACCCAGTGTATATACCAACTGAACTGAAGTGTTCAGCAAGTTCTGAGTATAAGTTGAGAAGGACGCTCTGCGAGTCTCCCGTTCCGTCGAAGAGAACAACTAAGTTGGCTTTGTCATTTGGGAAATATCTGTAGTCTTTAAAGTAAGTTAAAACCAATTTAAGGTTAGAATTTTGGTGTGCTATTTCGGTAAGCCATTTGTCTCTTTCATTATCGTTAACGTGATAAGGATTTCCAGTCATTTTCCATTCCATGTCAACATTTATTCCAATGAGGCAACTGTGATGTCCATATCTTTCAAGTAAAATGTCTATTAGTTGGGTAACATCTGAGTTCAGGGGTTGAATTGAAAGTAATACGCTGATGTTATCCGAATCAAACTCGGTGAGATAGGGTTCCAATAGATCCACTTCACTGTAGCTTGTCAATCCGTATCCGCTATCTTGAAATGGAAAAGGAAGCATAACAAGGCCCTCTTTGCTCGCCTGTGCCACAACTATATCAACTATTCCTTTGTTTTCCCCTTCATAATTATGGGCCGCGTTAGCCCAGTCCTGAGCTGGTTTAGTAAAGTCGAAATTATTCCACACTCCATGAAGGAGGGTAAACTGTTCACTATTTGCTTGAACATTTGAGAATGTCAGAATTGGTATGGAAAGCAGAACTATCAAAAAAATGGTAGCTGTTTGTTTCATCATCATTTCACCTTAAGATCTCGTGGTCCAAACTTGACTCGTATTCCTATTCCTAGTAAATATCTAAGGTATAGGTAGGATAGTAGGAGCACTTTCATTGTTCCATAAATCAAATAATATGGCAAAAGTAGCAGTATAAGCCTTTTTCTTTGCTTTATAAAAAGCGGTATTGTGAATACCATGAATATTAGCCATGGAGTAACTACCCAAAGTATTGCTCGCAGCATTACCAAATTGATATTGTCATAGGTTACAAGTAAAAAGGGAAGTAGAACAAGAAGCCCGATCGAAAGAGCACTCAGTGGAAAACTGAGGTAGTTTAATATCATCCAACTATTACCTTGCGCCCATTTATGGTGAACTCTCCAGAGCTGAAGATTACCATACCACCATCTTGTTCTTTGCCGCATCCAACTACTGAGTGAGTCTGGTGGGTTGGTATAGACTTTTGCTTCGGTAAGTTGGACTACTTTTAAGTGCTCTTTGAGAAGGTTAACAGTGAAATCGGCGTCTTCAATGACTGTGGTGTCTCTGAATTTTATTTTTTCAGCAACTTCTCTTCTTACTGCTAATAGTGGACCTGGACATACTAGCACTTTTCCGGATGTACTCTGAAGGTATCGAGTAATTTCTTGTTCCATGAAGTATTCGATTTCTTGAAAACTCCGCAGAAGACTTCTTTTTCCGGTTTTTTTGTTTATTAGAACGTTTCCTGCGATAGCTTGAACATCTGGATTGGATTCAAAGTGTTCAATAATTGAATTTAATGCGTTTGCCTCGATTTCGGAGTCTGAATCAGAGAAAATAAGTATGTCTCCTGTAGAGTTTTCTATGCCGGTGTTAAGTGCGGTAGCTTTTCCTTTATTGGGGTTGTGATTTATCACTTTTATTGGATATTTTGAGGCAATATCTCTTGTTTTGTCGGTTGATCCATCATTCACAAGTATTATCTCGATTTGGTGGCTAGATGTCTGTTTTAGCATGGCTTCTATGCATTTGGCTATGTTTTTCTCTTCGTTGTATGCTGGAACTATAATTGAGATCTTTGTTTTGGGTTGAATTGTAGAGTTTAGGGGGAAATCAGGGGCAGTCGGGGCGCCGGAATTTTCATTATTGCAAGATGAGTTTGGAGGGTTTTTTTTATTTCTTCTTTTTGGAGACATACCGCGCCAGAAAAACAAAGTGGCAAATGGGAACAATGCGGTTAGAAGATAAATCAGCCAGTAGCTATGAAAAATATCGTTAACGCTAAAATCAAGGATCGCTGGGTCCCCTCCGCGCCAAGTTCCTGAGGGGATTACAGCGTATGCTATTTGTCCTAGTGAATTATATTTGTACATATCAGCCATATCGTAGATTATAGCTGTGGGTGTGTTAACTTCAATATCATCAATTCTAAGTGTGATATTGGTGAGTTGAGTTTTTTGGAGGTATTCTGCAAATAGAGTTTTTAGATAGATATTCCAGTCTTCTACATGGGTTGTAATCGTGGTTGGTTGATTTCTAAGCATAATTTCAAGGGTTTTATCGTATCGAGAATCGTCGAAGCTTTTCATTGTACGCCACATCCAACCATAATCTCCAACCCGTGATCCATTTGTGCTTAGAACAGGTAAACTTGTTGCAATACCTGTGGAAGTAATGGATGTCCTAACAGAAATGGGAAGTGTGTCGAAGCTTTGGTAGGGCGATAAAAATGCAACCGGTGATAGACCAGCCTTATTGAAAATCTGCACACCGTCCTTAACAAGATTTGAAGCATTAGAGGCTGAAATTGCGTCGAAGTGTTCGTGCCGCCAGCCATGAACGCACATCTCCACCCCCTCCGCTTGAGCGGTTCTTAATGCTTGAACCAAGTCAGGAACGTCCAAGATAGTGATGTCACCAAATGCCGTGTCGTTTAATTGGTTTATTTCGGCTGGAACAAAAAGAATCATTGAATAAGTAAGCAAAATAGCAAGAGTAAAAGCTACGATTTTAGCTATCATTGAGATACCTTTTAATGCAGACTATTTGGAGATCTTGCCTGAATATATCTAATAGTTCCGATTTAGTAATATTGCGTGTTTCCGATGGCAGTCTTAAATTAAAATTTAAATAAAAAGTGAAGGGAGAGATGTTAATCTCTTAATTGTAGTTAGGCAGGTCAAATTAAGGGTCAATTTTTTTGTTGTCTATCGTTACATTATCCTGTATTACGGTAGTTGCACTGCAATTGTATACTTCTGCAAGCCCAATCCGAATCTGACTAGCGTTGCCATAGTTGCTAGTGTTGTCCCCACTAACCTGGATTACTGGGGAACCATTCACCCAGAGCGTCGCACCTCCATTTGATGGATCATTGACCCATTGAAGCTCAATTGTGAACCATGTTGAAAGGTCACCCATGGCTTGCGTGGAGTAAGTCTCTACATAAGATGTACCGTCTCTTGTCTCCACCCACCAACTGAAACTACCACTACGTTGTATAATACCAGCTGCTGCAATAATGGTGCTTCCTGCCCTAAGTTCAATAAGCTTAATTCGGTCTGAACTATCTATAATGCCATTTTGTGTTAAGCTAAAGGTGCCCTGTACATCAATCGTGCTTAATGTAGGGTTCAAAGTTTTTGATAGGTACGCTTTTTCGTAGCTTCCTCCGCCGTTTGAAGAAAAGGTCGCTGCATATGTTCCAGAATATACTGGGTTTGTAGTTATGCTTAATGTTTCTCCTGAGCCAGAGCTGCCAGTGCTAGTTGAGGTCCAAGCGTCGAAAGTCCCTGATTCGAAGCCATCAGCGAATATAGTGCCTTGGGGTGTTTGTGTGAAGGTTGCGGTTAAAGTTTTGTCGCTGTCAATTGTTATTGAGGTTGGATTAGTGTTGCCTGTTAAGTCTCCGCTCCAACCAGCGAATATCCATCCGTTTGCTGGAACTGTCGTTAGAGTCACTTGAGAGCCTGAATCATAAAGGGCTAACTGAGGATTCACTGTTACTATGCCTTGACCGACTATGTTTACACTTAGAGAGTATTGCTGAGGCAATGAGTTTTCGGTGAAAATTGCTGTTATATCCTTGTTTCCATCCATCGTGACCAGAATTGTCGTATCGGTTCCTGAGATATCTCCACTCCAGCTGTTAAACGTCCATCCAGCTACCGGGAGAGCGGTCAATTGGACTACAGACCCAGAGGCATAATTGGCTTGGTTTGGATTCATAATTACAGAGCCCGAGCCGACAGTATTTACGGATAGCAAATATTGTAAAGGCGTGTCAGATGTCTGGGTGCCTATGGTTACGTCATCAACATACAAGTTTGTTGCTTCACAGTTGTAGATTTCTGGAAGACCTATACGTGCAGTAGTTGCACTTCCATAGTTAGCAGTATTTCTGTCAGTTATTGAAGCTACCAATTCACCATTGACATAAAGTTCACCTAAGCCTGATGTTGCGTCGGCTTTCCAGTGTAGCTCTACGAGATACCAAACTCCAGTTGTTGGTACATTAGTCGAGTAAACGCCGACTGTATTGGTTCCATCTCGAATCATTAGGTGCCAATGCAGATTTCCGCTTGAGTCCTGTCGCCAGCCTCCGTATGCCAAGATATTGCCGCCTGCCATCATCTGCATAAAGTAGAAGCGATCGCCATTGTCAACAATTCCATTCTGGCCGACATAGACGTAAGCTTGTGTATAGAATTCGTCTATGCTTAGACCGCTGCGTGAAGCATATGCCCGCTCGTATCCTCCGTCGCCGTTTGAAGTAAATAAGGCGGCATAGTTACCTGAATGCACTGGGCTAGTTAGGACGGTTGTTATCTCGCTTGTGGTGCGTGTCGTTGAGCTCCAGGCGCTAAAACTACTTGATTCAAAACCATCTGCAAAAACTGGTGGATTAATTGCCATTGGAACGAATACTGCTACTAGTTGGTTGTCAGCATTAATTGTTATTGTGTAAGGGTTTGATCCACCGACATCATTTCCATTAAGTAGCCAATGATCTAGTTTTGAGTTTGCGTCTGCTATTGCTGTTACTTGAACAATTGAGCCTTCGTAGTACATGTTAGTTCCTACGGGGTTTGTGTTGCCTGAACCCTGCGATTCTATGCTGAGCTGGTATTGTGGGTTTTCAGTGAATACTGCGACGAGATTGTGATTGTCATTTATTGTTAATGTTAGTGGATTTGTTGAGCCAACATTGTTTCCATCTAAGGTCCAGTGGTTAAACTCCCAGTTTAGGGCTGCAGTAGCCGTAACTGAAAGTGTTGAACCCTCAAGATAGCTGTTTGTGCCCGTTGGCTGTGTAGAGCCTGAGCCACTATTTGATATCGAGAGTTGGTAGTATGTCGATTCGGGGATTTGTGTGAAAATGGCGGTAATCTCATGGTTGCTAAACATAGTGACTAAGTAGGGGTTTGCGTCGCCAGCATTTGCACCGTCAAGTATCCAGTGGTCTAATTTGTAGCCTGTGTCGGGTATTGCTTGAATTGAAATAGAAGTGCCTTCGGCGTATTGGTATAGGTCAGCTGTTGGATTTGTGGCACCGTTGCTTGATGATGAAATTGTCAGGTCGTAATTTGTGTTTGATGGAACATTCACTGTCCATGTTTGACTGTCGCTTAAGCTTCCGTCTGAAACAGTTACTTCAATTTTGTGAGATCCTGCTGGTGTGGTAAGGGTAAAGTTCTGTGTTGTAGCTTGTTGTATGTCATCGAGTGTCCATGTGTAGCTTAAGTAGTCGCCATTAGGGTCAGAGGAATATTGTTGAAAACTTAAACTGCTTCCGACTGTTGAAGATATTATTTTGTTGGCGGGGGAATACCAGTCTATGTGCGGTTGGGTATTTCTGGAGGCGATTGATATAGTCTGAGAGTTAATTCCTGCACCGTCGCCCCAAGAGTCGTTGGGGATTATTTGGCATTGCCAGTTGTCATTGGTAGCTGTTTCTTGTGGAACTATGGTTTCGCTTTCACTGATGCCGTCACTAGTATCACTATAGCGTTGGAATACCTGTGAAGGAGATAACGCTGTTGGGTAGATTCTAACTTCGTCCATTTGCCCTACGAAGTCTCCTGAACCGCTGTTTACTCCGCCTATGTATAGTTGTCCACCAGGTGTTGCGTTGATGTTACCTGTTGCGGCTAGAGTTGCTCTTAGCACTCCATCTGTGTATATTTTTAGCCCTACTCCTGATTGGTAGGTGCATACCACATGGTGCCATTCGCCTGGGCCTTCGTTGATTTGGACGTTGAGCGATGTTAAGGTGGTACCACTACCGATTATCCAGTAGATTCTGTAGCCATTTGTATAAGATCGGTATTGAGCTCGATATCCTACTCCAAAGGAGTTTATGCCTGGACCATATGTGCTATCAGGCTTAAGGACGACGGTTTGAGTGCTTGTGGCGCCGGAAGCTTGAGCCCAGAATTCAAGTGAAATCTGTGACCAGCTACCATCTCCGCCAAGACTGTTACCGTTTTCCTGAACGGTTATGTAGTCGTCACCGTTAAAGTTTAATGCTCCTCCGATAATTCCATCGTCGACCCAGGTGGAGCCGTTTGCTGCGCCATTGTTGTTGTATCCAGAGTAGTCCTTTACGAATCCATTTGTGTTTGGAACTGTTGGCAATTCTGTGTCAAAGGGCATTTGCAGGTTGGTTTGTGAAATGCCGTTTTGTGTCCAGTGGAAGATGTTGGTGGTTGCGTCGTTGTCTTGGTCGGTTGTTGTTCCTGCGGTTGTTGTAAGGTCTTCGTCGGAGTAGGCTGCCCCACCGTTAGCGGAATCCAATATTGGTGTAGTGGTTGTTGGTGCAGTGTTTCCTCGGATTGTAACTGTTGGGGATGTTTGTGTTGTTCCAAGGGCGCCGTCTGAATCGCGTGGAGTAACGGTGAAGTACCATGTTTGACCAATTTGTGTTGTTGCAGAGGGAACATTCTTTTGGTCGTTTAGCCCCGATTGCAAGCCGCCGTTCATATACCAACTTATTTGGCTTCCCGATTCAGGTTGTCCTTCAACGTCGAGGTAAGTGTAATATGCACTTAGAGTTTCTGTACTTAGTCGAGTGTTGCCAACGCGTATCGGAGATATTTGTAGTCCTGATGCTGTTGGCGCCGTATTTTGCAAGGTTACAGTTGTTGATCTAGATGTTCCATCAACGTAGGAGTCGCTTGGAATTATGGTGCATGTTAAGGTGTTGCCTGGTGCGACCATGCCTGAAGGGTTGAATGTTGAGCTTGTGCTCAAACCGTCTTTGGTTGCTAAGTAGTAGTTGTTTATGTTTGTAGCGGACAGAGCGTATGGGTAGATTTGGACTTCATCTATTATTCCGGCAAATGGCTGTACTAAGCGTCCGATGGTGACTGGTGCTCCTAAACTGTTTTCTAAAACTCCTGTTACTCCAGTTCTCTGTGCCACTTGTACACCGTTTAGGTAGAGTTTGATGCCGACTCCGCTTTCGTAAGTAAATGCGATGTGGTACCAAGTGTTTAGTTGTAGGTTAACGTTTGCGGTTGTGGTTTGTGCGCGGTCTGTAGAAGCGTGGTTATCGTCTGTTGAGACTGCGCCTGTATGAGGCCAAACGGAAGCTACTAGTCGGTTAGATTGACCTGCGTTAAAGTTGCTTTCGAAACCTATCTCGTAGCTTGGATATTTGGCGATAATTCGGGAGCCGTTGTTGTAAGCGGAGAGGTTGATCCATGCTTCAGCGGACATAGCTGTCCATGTTCCGTCGCCGCCTAATTCTGGGTTGTAGTTTGAGTATGTTTTGTTGTCGTAGTATCCTGCGCCGCCGTCGCTAATTATTATAGCGTCATTTTGTCCATCGAAGATGTAGGCGCCTCCTACTTTGCCGTTTGCTGTCCATGTGGCGCCGATTACTGTGCCGTCGTTGCTATATGCTGAGTAGTCTTTGGTAGTTATTTCGTTTTGGGTGTTGAAGGGTAAAACCAAGTTGGCGATTTGTTGCCCGTTGATTGACCATAGGTATGTGTTTGTTACTTTATCGCCGACGTTGGGGTCAGTTGTACTTTGGTTTGTGGCGATAAAAGTGGATGAGGTTGTTCCCAATCCATCTTGGGCTATTAAGGAGGGATTGCCCTGTGTTGGAGCGCTGTTGCCGGTGTTTGGTGCAAGTTGAGTTCTGAAGTTGTAAGTTCTTTGGGTTGAATGTGTTCCGTCTGAAGCAGTCACTGTGTACTTGTATGTGGTGTCGTAGGCGAGAGGTTTATTGAAGTTCAAGGTATATGTTCCCCAGTTGTATGGGTTACCGCTGCTTGAGCCGCTTGTACTTCCAATGTCAGGTGAAGTGGTGACTGTGTATGTTAATGGAATGGACTGGTGGTCTCTTAGTTTGAAGCTAAGTGAAGTTGTTGATTGTGGAATTTTTAGTGCGTCGGTTCCTGGATAGTTTGCTGCAACGAGGGGGGTTGTCCAATAGTTTGGAGCCCATGGTGCTGGTTGATAAACTGCAGCGCCGGTTCTTTTTTCGCCAAAGTAGGTAACTTCGGATCTGATTCTTTGTGATCCTGGCAATGCGGCTTGGTTATAGCCTGGTGCCGGTGCTGAAGTGTCGTAAGCGTATACTCTTCCTATTGAGGAGCCGCATACTAATTCGAGAAGACCGTCACGGTCGATATCTTGCACTGTTGGGTAGCTGATCTGGCCGCTTAGCGAATTAGTTACGTTTTGTAGTAGGTTGTAGCTGTTGTCGTAAATTAGCAGGCAAGCGGTGTTGGTGGTTCCAGGGGGGCGAGTAGTGTTGGCGCCTGTGATGATTTCCAATCGGGGTGAGCCATCGGCGTTATTGCCGTTAGAATAAATGTCAGCGACAAGGGGAGCCCATTTGTTGTCGTAGGGTTGTGTGCTGTTAAAGTTTCCTAGGGGTAGTTGTGCTTTTAGCTGGCCTGTAACTAGGTCGTAGATGTCGGTTGCGTTATTGTCATCGTGGTCGCCGTCGTTGGTTAAGAGTTCTTGGTGCCCATCGCCGTCTATGTCATAAACGGTTACGCCATAGTGTACGGACATGACTCCTCTTGGGGCTAGTTCTTGACCTGTACTGGTTAAGTGGTTTATCCATTGACCGTTAGTTGAGTTTAGAATGCTCATTTCGCTGTACATTCCGGTGATTACGTCTAATATCCCGTCGCCGTTTACGTCAACGAGTGCGGGTGCTTGGCTGCTGGTTAGAGCATCAAGGCGATTCCATCTTATTGTTAGGTTTTCAGCCCACCATGATCGTTCACCTGCGCCATAGTTGCCGTCTCCGTAGTAGATGCCGCGGTCGCCTTGGTAGAGTTCAAAAACGCCGTCATTGTCTGTGTCGGCTAGTGATAGTCCTCCTGAACATGGGCGCCATGTAAAAGTCTGAGCTATGATGTTTCCGTTTGTTGCGTCTATTCTGCAAACCGTGCCATCATAGCCGTCTGGATAATGATAACCCGTTTGAGTATCAGGATCATTGTAGTAGCCACCGGGTGAAACATCTTGGGATCCTATGAAGATGTCTATTTTTCCGTCGCCATCTATATCGCCTGCGACGGGTTTTGCCATTACGCTGCCGGATCCTGTTGTGCCTTCGGTGTTGGTTATCCAGAGTTGTCTGAGTGTGTTATCTCCATCGTATTTTACCGCGGCTAGACCAGGCTGGTAGTATAGAGGTACCAGTATTTCTAGAATGCCGTCATTATCAATGTCGTATAATTGTGGTTGGCAATATTGACCAATTCTTTGTTGCGCATATGTGGCAACAGTGGCTCCGGTATTTCCGTTTAGCACGACTAGATTGTCGTTCCCACCCCAAACGATATCTTCTTGACCGTCGCCGGTAACGTCTCCAATGACTAATCCGCCCTCCCAGTTTGTGCCTAGTCCAGTGCGGGTCCATTTGGGTGTTAAAACGGTCTCGGCCGCTGAAGCTGGCTGAATTGAAATTATTCCTATAAATGGGGTGATTAGTAATATCATCAGAAGCAAACTTGGAATTATTGATATAGCCTTTCCACTTTTTAGATTTCTATAATTAAAACTGTAAAACATTTTCCTTTCGTCCCTCGAATAGAGGTTCCTTCTCAATCAAGTTCGGACCCATAGGGACGATATAAACATTATTCCAAAAATCGATTTTATGAAGATCTACTTGGGCTATATTTATGGTGGTAACTAGTTGATATTATATGTTGAATTAAATGCGAAATCGAAATTTCATAATGTCGGCTCCTGATATATTTATGATTTAATTTTATTGCATGGTTTTGTGTTACTTTGGCAATAAAGCCAATCTATAACCCAATTTGATCTAAGTAGATTGAGAATCACTTAATGCGATTATAAACGGCTCTGTTCTTTACCTTTTTTCGCTTAAGGTAAAATAAGAGCTGCCGATTTCACCAACCTATTGCTGTCGCCACACACAAACATCGAAATAGGAGTGCTTCACTTGAACAGCAGGGTCTACAGCCGCCTAAAACACGTAGTTGTCTTACCCCGTGGTCGGTTTTTTCTTTATTAGAATATCTGTGTGGTACATGAGCGACGTGAAGCTTGTGTTGAAGTATGTTGAATATTATTTTGCTTGTTCCAGTGGGTATTGTGCTTTCGATTGCCAATAGAGCACCGGGTTTTGCTTCTATGGCGATTTTCTCGGCTACGGTTATCAACCCGTCGCGATATGGGATAAACATGTTGGGAGGGGAAGTGTGTGGAAACGCATAGCATGTAGTAGTCATAGTCCTTGAAGGATTTGGCTTTTTTTTGAATGATTTTTGCGTCAAGTGCTCGTTGCACTGCTTGTTTATTTATATCGTATCCTTCGACGGATAATCCTATTTTTGTCATATATTTGGAGTTATTGTATCCGATTTCTCCGAGGCCAATCACCAATATTTATCGTCTTTCATGCGATTCAACACTTTGAGGGGCTATGAATCCTCTTGCAGTAATAGATATATCACAAAACATGATCCGCTGAACATGTGTAGAGCAGATATGCAGGAACTAAAAACTTCATCCAAGGGATTTTTGATTGCAAAAAATAGATTGCCAAGTGGTACTTGTCAAAAGTAAAAGCCCAATCTAGGTTTTTGTTCAACTGCGCCGTTGGTTTTGTGATCATTGATGGATGTTAACGTCGTTTGTATGGGTTCAGTATGGATATGTGAATTGACATGGAAAAGTTTTAGTTACAGATTCAATTTAAGCGTTGTAATTGCTGTATTGAGAGGTTTATTGTTACGTTTGCGATTGGTCACTTTGCCCTCGGCTACCTTTTTGGAAAAGGGTCATCAAAACTTGTCCACGTTAACATAAATCTCCCTCTTCTGTTAGCGGCGTCGGTTTTACCAGATGTTGATCTGCTTTTTGGCTTTTTGATGCATCGAGGACCAACACACTCAATACTAACGATAACTGCTTTGATGATCCCATTTTTTATTATCTACGGCAAGAAGACCATCCCCTACTTCGCTGCCCTACTCTCCCACATCCTCATAGGAGACTTCTTCACAGGAGGAATTGAACTATTCTGGCCCTTATCCCATGGTTTGGTTGGAGTATTCAATTTTAATGTAGCTAGCTTAGGTATTGCATTAACGGAGTTTTTACTCTTCCTCGCAGTTATCCCATTAATGTATAGGAATGGTGATCTGCAGACTCTACTAAAACCCTCCAACAAGAACTGGGCGCTAATTATTGCATTGGGCGCGGTTTTGGGGCCTTTAGTTTCACTGGGTCGAGGGCAAGAAAGTTTTTTGCCTATTCTTCTGGTGGTTCCGAGCCTTTTTTGTGTGGTGCTGTTTGCATACTCGCTCTTTGTGTGGCTAAGAGCGAAACAGCCTAAAATTGGCTGAAAATTATAGTTTTAGTATACACGAATTTTTGAGGAAAATAATAGTGTTCGTTTAATATTTCTACGGCATGCTTGGAGATAGAACATCAAAAATAAGTATAGCCCCGCAATTGGGCATCTCGAATAGAATCACCTTCCTTTTTTTGGCAGAGTCCAAAGCAACTTTTGAAAAGTTTCTGCCAAGTTATATATTGTTAAACTATAGTTTACTTAAAACACAATAATGTGGTATTTAAGTTTGGAAAATAACGAACTAATTGAGAAGCTTAGACAGGAGATAGGCGAGGAATCAATTTTATCGATCGTGTATCCGAATAAACGCCAAGTTTTCGTTGAAATTTCTCATCTTCGCTTAATTGACGCAATTTTATTTCTGACTAAAAACGGTTTCTCTCATCTATCTGCTATAACTGGTTCTCAAACGGACAACAATCTAATCGAGATTCTATATCACTTAGACAAGGCAGGTTCTTTACTTACTGTAAGAGTGATTTTGCCTGAAGCAGAATGCTCAATCCCAACAATTAGCGACATCATCATAGGCGCATTACTTTATGAACGCGAAATCTATGAAATGTATGGGGTATACTTTACTGGTCATCCTGCACTCAACAAACTTATTTTGCCCGATGGCTGGAAAGATAAAAGCTTTCCTTTAAAAAATTTAAAAACAACCGATTAAAACTTAGAATTAAATGTGAAAATCGAGTTTTTTAAGAATATCCTTTATTTACGGAAAAAGTTGTTAAGGGAAGCTGATGGCTATGTCTGAGTACTCGGGGCTAATGTTGTTAATCATATTTGCCCCTTTTATGGCAGCCCCTATTTCGTGGCTATTAGCTCACTTGCATAGAATCGGCGAAATGTTCGCAAAGACACTATGCATAGCAACGGTGCTTTCGGTTTTTCTCGGATTATTGCTTCTTGTTCCCGCTGTGCAATTAAACCCTATTGAAGCAGAATTCTTCAATTTCTCGCTTGGTAATACCACTGCAACGTTAGGGTTCTATATAGACGCAGTAGCGATTCTTCCTGCAATATTGTGTTCCTTCGTTGGAATATTAGCGTTGATATATACCCTTCACTACCTTTCCCCCGAAAACAAGGCTTACTCCATATCTTTTGGGTTCAACCGATTATATCCGTTGTCACTTATTTTGGTGGCATCTGTCATTGGGGCACTCTTTTCCAATAATATGATTAGCCTTCTGTTCTTTTGGGAGCTGATAAGTCTGTGCCTTTTCGGAATGATATCTTTCTGGAATAAAGAAAGAGCCAGCGTTCGAGCCGCTTTTAAATGTTTTATAATTACACATATAGGCAGCTTATCATTGTTTGTTGCATCGATCGTTTTATTTTCCCAAGCGGGAACCCTGCGGTTTTTTGACTTCCAAAACGGTTTGTTGCCAACTGGTATCGTTGCCCTACTAATGTTGCCCCTTATACTGGTTGCTTTGCTCCCAAAAGCTGTACAGATCCCCTTCCACACTTGGCTACCTGATTCAACAGTAGCTCCCACTCCTGTGATGCTCTTTATTTTAGCAAGTGATTTGGCTGGAATCTACTTGATAATCCGCTTCTTCACACAAGTATTTGCACCGACAATGGCGCAACTGCCACTTGTGCCCTTTTCTGGTTTCTTTGGAACTATAAACATTTGGAGTTTCGTTCTGTCAATCATAGGAGTAATTACATTACTCTTCGCTGCAGCAAATGCGCTCCTAGCAACTAACCTCAAAAGAATATTGGCATACAGTGTAATTTCTGAGTTGGGCTACAGCGTTATGGTTACTGGGTTTGCTACCGCATTGGGTGTGGTTTCTGGACTATTCTACTTAACATCTCATGTCCTCGTCGCTGGTTTGCTTTTCCTGTGTATGGGTGCAGTTACTTATGCAACTGGAAAAACAAACATAGATCAAATCGGGGGCTTATACAAATACATGCCACTCACAGCGATGTTTAGCGCAATTAGCGTTCTCGCCATCGGTGGTTTACCGTTGCTAAGTGAGTTTACGGGAAAGTATTTGATAATTCATTCAACCCTCGAAATAGGGTCACCTTTCTTTCTTGCAGCAACAATCCTAGGCGGCGTTTTCCATCTAGCTATTGCTCTTAGGTTGCTTTATTCTGTGTTTCTAGACAAGGATGAACATGTAAACTCTACCACTAAGATTAGAGACCCTCCGATTACTATGATTGCGCCCATGGCGATAATGGCGGCTTTCATTATAATATTAGGTATAGCACCAAATGTTTTGCTTGATTCGTTGATTCTTCCTGGAATTGCTCAATTAGGTTTTCCGACAAATGGGCCTGAATCTTTCGGAGTGATTAGCACTGCTCTTGGTTTCTGGACCCCGCTTGTTATAAGTGGAATTATTATTACACTTGTTCTAGCCCTTGCATTATTTATCAATCGCTTTACTAAGAAAAAACAGCGGGATATTGGCAACCCCGATGCTTTTAAGCCGTTTCTTTGTGGTGAAGAAGCCACAGATCAATATGACTCTCAATCAGGTCTACATTATCAGGCTTTAATACCCTATGGCATACTCGATGAAGCAGAACGCAGATCAGATGTCGACCGTTTCTATTATTTCATAATTAGAAAATTCACAGCCTTATGCAACGTATTGGCTAAATTTGATATAGGTCAACGTTTTTCCTTAGCTTTCCTTTCATTCATCATCGGTGTAATAATTATCTTAATAATAGTAATATTTGCGGTGTAGAAAATGGAAATTGTAGTTCTAATTACATTATTAATCTCGGCGGTTATCACCGTATTTGCCTTCTTCGCAGGCAACTCAAAAAGAATCATCAAGTTGCTTGTCATTCAGGCAGGCGGAATAGGTTTTTTTGCACTCATGGTCTGTATAGTTAATTTAGTCGTAGGTCTCCAGTTTGAGGCATTAATATCCTTCCTTATGGCTTTTTCAGAATGGTTCTCCTGCGCTATTATTTCACCGCTCATAATTTATTGGGGTATGGTAAAAACCAAGAATCAGTATGACAAACCCAGCATCGGGTTTAGAAACTCATTGGTGGCAGTCGCGTTGATTGCAATTGTCAGTGTCGCCGTCGGAGTTGGCGTGTTTCTCAATTTACCTCCTCAATTTGAGGTGCTGCCTTTCACTTTTTTTATCTTCGCTGTTTCAATCGGCATAATCGTAACCCGCAAAGATCCACTGAAAATTCTGGTTGCTTTTAACATGGCTGAAACTTCACTTTATCCTTTGATGGTTGAAAGCCCAATTACAATTATTCCGTTCATGTTGGGGATTATGATCTTTACCAACATCGTAGGTGTCTTTGTTATCTCAGAAGGCTACAAAGAATATGGTTCTCTCTCAATTGATGATTGGAGAGGTAAAGAGTAATGGAGTCAATTTTACCGTTAGTTATGCTTATTGTGCCGTTCTTCATCGGTGCCTTGTCGCTCTCGACATATCCATTTAGATATTTAGATCCATTCATTGCAAAAATTAAAGGGCATAAAATATTGATGGTGTTTGGAACCGGTTTAACGTTAGCCATAGTAGCCTCGATGATTCCCCTGGTTTTATCTGGAGATTCCCTGCAGACACCTTGGCTTTCCCTTCAAGTTGATCTCTCCAACATTGCACCCCTTTTAGCGGTAGTCATCATTTTCTTTTTAGCTTCAATTTACGGCATGAATGGTGATAAGGAAGGACGCTTAAAACCGAGTTTCTACAACATGTTTGTCTTTGTGTTCCTTTTCTGCATGCTTGGACTGTTAAGTATTTTTGATTTGTTCGGAATCTTCCTGATGGTTGAGCTGCTGATCGGTGTTTCTATAATTCTTGTTGTTCATGCCCCTGGAAAGTTATCGCCAGAAGCAAGTTTCAAGTACTTAATTATCACCGCAGTTAGTGCTTTATTCGTTTTGACAGCGACTCTACTGGTTTACATGACCACTGGAACCTCAAATCTTATTGAAATAGCTAACAGTCCAGGTGCTTTAGCAGAGAACGCACGGCTTGTGCTAATTGTTGTTGTTCTTTTAGTGGCTGGAATAGGCGCTGATATAGGGCTTGTTCCTTTCCATGGTTGGTTGCCCGATGTTTTCCCTGCATCGACGCCTGTAGTGAACATTTTCTTCTGTGCAGAACCCATAGCACTCATTCTGACTCTGTACAAGGTTGTCTTGCCATTTTATGGGATTTATCCATCTTTACTGATTATTTTGATAATGTCTGGTGTCGGAGTTGCATCTATGGTTTTCGGTTCGCTACTTGCCTACACCCAAAAAGATGCTCTACATATGATAGCGTATATAAGTATCGACACATTCGGAACAGCTCTCTTAGCCTTAGGACTATTTACACCTCTCGGATCGTTGGCGGGGCAAGTATACATAATCAACGGGGCGCTGATGAAGGCAGGAATTCTTCTCTGTTTGGGCTCGGTTTACATACAAACCGGAATCAGAAATATGAGTCAACTGGGGGGATTATTCGGAAAAATGAAGAAAACCGCCATAACCTACCTAATATGCGTGCTTTCTTTAGTTGGTATTCCACCGCTGAGTGGTTTTTATGCCAAATGGCTTATATTCAATTCAGTCTATTATTCGTTACTTCCGCAGATGGGCATCGTGTTATCCGTGGCTGCATTGGTGCTCTTGGCAGGTTTTTCAATGGTGCCGTTCATCGTTTTGATTCGGTCGTTTAATAAAATATTCCTTGGGACACCAAACACTGACCAGGTTACCCTTGAAGTGGATAGAAGTATGTGGTTGCCTGGCATAATCTTAGCTGGAATTGCTCTATTAATTGGACTGATACCCGGGCTACTACTGGGATTAATTCCGCCCATTTAACATATTGCTATTCGTTGCCTCGGTGGAAAAACCAGTCTTTATTTGTTATCTCTAAACCTAAATCAACGTTTAAACTTTCCATAAGCTGAGTTATTGCGTAGCCGCTTTTGCTTGCAATTTTTATAAGTTGATATTTGCTATTGTATACTTTGTGGTTTTCCTTTTCGTTTATATCAACTATGTCTTCTTTTTGGGCAACTTCGCCAAGAATGTAGATTTTTATCTCAGAATCAGAAAATGTGCCTGAGATGATTTTGGTTGTAGCGTATTTGGTTTCTTCGAACTCTTTTTCGTTTATATTCCCCACTTGCGGCGCGGTAATCTTTGATTTTGTTATCTCTTTTATTTTATCTTCAAACGGTATGAAGCCATATTTTTCTATCAGGAAATCGCTAAGAAATCTGTACTCTGTATGGCGGAATATTACATCTTTGAGTACCAGAAATACCGTTTCACACAAGTCAGACAACTCTTTTCGACCTCATACCGGTTTATGGCTCTTGCTCCATTATAATGGTTGCTGTATTGAGGTCATTCCGATTGGATGCCACCATAAGAAAATCAGGTGAAAAGGCTATGGCTTTTTTAGGGCAAGTCTCGCTGCATTGACCACAGAAAATACACCTGTCAAGTTGAATTTGCACTTTCTTGTTTTCAGCTACCTTTATGGCGCCTGTTGGGCATGTTCGTATGCACTGCAAACAACCGATGCATAGAGTGGGGGTAAATTGGATTTTTCCTCTATAACTGTCGGTAACTGGCACGAATTTGTTGGCTTTAGTGAATGATTTTACAGTGTTTGGCTTTCGGAATAATGCACGTATAACTTCTCTAATCATTCTTCATCTATAGCCCCATTATGTTGAATATCGTTGCCAATATAATTATTGACAAGGGAATTGTCCAGTAGAACTTTACTATTTGTTTAGATTTAGCCCGGGCAAATAATGTTCTTGGCAATGTTATCGTTAAGAACATAATAAACAACGCGACTAACAGATTGACGACTAAGTCGGTTGCAGGCCCCAGAAAGTGACGGTTGCTTAGAGCGTACATGTTAAAGAAGAGTGTTGCTGCAAGGAAAGATAAGGCAAACGCCAATACGGTTTTGGACAACTTCATCAAAGCAAGGTAGGGTCCACTGTATTCAATAAGTGATCCTGAAGCAATTTCAGTTTTTGCCTCGGATAAATCAAAAGGCAATACTCCAACTGCTATGGGTATACAAAATAGAAAAGCTGCGGCTGCAAGTGCCATGCTAACGTAGGAAAACGCGAGGGGCATGCCAGCTATTTCTTGAGCAATAATTATGTTATAGGAAGTTACTGAGAAGCCAGTCTTGAAGGCGATTAATCCTATGGATAGAACAAATGGGACTTCGTACGCAAGCAACATAGTTATTGCCCGTGAGAACCCGATTGTCGCAAAAGGGTTTCCTGAAGAAGCACCTCCAATCATAATCATCAAAGAAGGCATATTCAACAGGTAGATAACAAGAATCAGATCTCCAGCGAAGTTAACTCGAAGCAAAGTAGCGATGAAGGGAATCAAAGCACCGACAACTGCAAAAATAACTGCTAGAATGGGGGCTATGCTGAATATTGAAGCAGAAGCATTTTCGGGGATTATACGTTCTTTTCCAAAAAGCTTAAAAAAATCATAGAACGGCTGTATAATTGGTGGACCTATTCTGTTTTGCAATCTTGCATGAAGCTTTTTGTCCATACCCTCAAAGAGCAGACTGATGACTACAATAAGTGGACATATCGCCAGTGTGATTATTATTCCCAATGTGGTATCAAGCATAGTTTAGGCCACCGTTATCTATCAGTACAGCTTATACATGGATCAATCGAAGCTACAACAACTGGTATATCCGCAACTTCTAGACCTAAAAGCAGGGTCTTCAGGCAAATAATGTTCGCTAGGGTTGGCGTACGAATTTTTAGTCGTTTTAGTCCTTCTTTGCCGTTAGTTTTTGCGTAATAGAGAAGTTCGCCTCTAGGTGCCTCAACCCGAGAAACTGCTTCTCCAGCTTTTATTCCCCGCGACACTTTCAAAGCTGACGCATCCACTCGAATAGGCCCAGTCGGGAGATCATCTAAAATTGCATTAATTATTTTGCGTGATTCCTTTATCTCCAAAATTCTCACTTCTGCTCGTGCAAAAGCGTCGCCCTTTGAACCAATGATTTTGGAGAAATAACTTTTCAGATCTCCATATGCAGCGTAAGGATCTTCTGTGCGTATATCATAGTCTATGCCTGAAGCTCTAGCGATTGGTCCAACTACACAGAATTTTTCAGCGTCCTCCTTTTTTAGGACACCCACATCCTTCAACCGACCCTTTAACGTTTTGCTGTGAAGAACCTCAAACATGTATTGAGATGTTTTTTCTACTTCTGCCATAAATGTTTGGATTTTTTGGATTGATTGTGGTTGTAGGTCTGTTCTTATGCCACCTATCGTATTTAGGGAATGGTGCACGCGGTTTCCTGTGGCTTCCTCGAAAATATCCATTACTTGTTCTCGAATCCGCATTGCATACATGAAGAAAGTGTCAAAGCCGACGCCGTAAGCGGTGACTCCAAGCCATAGCATGTGGCTGTGTATTCGTTCTAGTTCCGCTATCAATGTTCTAATGTAGATGGCGCGTGGTGGTGGCTGGATACCGCCTACTTCTTCAATAACTTGACTATAACATGTACCGTGACTATGCGAGCATATGCCGCAAATTCTTTCTACCAGATAAAGCGATTGTATGATGTTTCGTTTTTGGGTCAGCGCCTCTATGCCTCTGTGGGCATATCCCAATCGAAACTCCACATCGGTTATTATTTCTTTGTTTAGGGTAACTTTGATGTTAACCGGCTCTTTTAGCGCAGGGAACACTGGCCCAACTGGGATAATGCATCTTGAATAGTGAATATCAATTTTTTTTCCTTGTGTCAATTTTTCATCCAAACTTTTTGTTCAGTGCCTCAACGATTCCTTTGATTATCGCTTCGGGGCGGGGAGGGCAACCTATAACGTAAGCGTCAACTGGAATTATGGTATCTACTGGACCTTCAATTGTGTCGCTTCCCTTGAAGGGTCCGCCTGAAACAGCGCATGTCCCCACTGCAACTACGGCTTTTGGTTCAGGCATTTGTTTGTATATTCTTTCCATCCTTGAAATCATCTGTCTAGTTACCGGTCCAGTAACTAGGAGAATGTCTGCATGCCGAGGAGTTCCAACTAGTGTACATCCGAAGCGTTCCGCGTCATATCGGGGTGTCAAGGTGGCTAATATTTCGATGTCACAACCGTTGCATGACCCTGTGTTTAAATGAAAAAGCCACGGCGATTTCATTCTACTTCGAACGGAAATTTTCCCCATAGAGCCCACGCGTAGTCTGCTTAATTTTACTCGTAACAAATTAAAATTACTATATAAAAAGCTGGTTTTGAATCTTCAATTTTGATGTTCTACCTTTTAGCTGTTCTTGATGAGGGGCGGGTACTGTTTGTGTTTTTAATTTGTGTTTATTTAGGGATTCTTGAATCCTAAATTGGGGAAAACAATGCTATCATTTTAGTCAGGTTTAGCTTTTTTAATAGTTGAGTGAAAGGGATAAAATTAGTGATAAGTGGATTAAGCCTTGTGTTAACAAGTTCAGGCAAAAATGGGTTAGGGGTTACTTGCCTTTTTCTTGTTAACAGCCAAACCCGCTTAACTATGGCTATCCCTTGATAGCTACTTTGCGCTTCTTTTGATATAAAGAAATGTTGGATACACTGTGATGCAACAACTTTTATCCAAAAATCTGGGCGTTTCGACAATTTTGCTTGTCTGCACTAATTTTTCAGTTGATTTATTCCAATCTTACAAATGGCGAGTTTTAGTGTGGATTTCTTCTTCCTCTTCTTTTAGAATTAATCCCATTTCAAGATCATACGGTGCTATTTGGGCTGAGAGTTTTTTTACTTTTCCAGTTTTAGTGTCTTCTTTTTTAAGCAAAGAGGCAACTAGCCCACAAAAGAAGATGGCTGCAAGTAGCGGGAAAAGGAGCATCATCAAGAATCGTTGTCTCTTTTTACTGGGTTTCATGATTTGTTATTCATTTGCCCAGTATTAATGCTGTATGAATTCTCTGTAAGTATGATTGATAAATAATCGAGCCAAGCTTGATAGATTTCTCTTGTAGGTTAATCACTGTCTTAGTGCGCGTAAAACTTATTGCTTAACGTCTTAAGCTAATTGGGAGCTTGTTTTTCATTGCATGAAAACCATGGAGTTGTCTGCTTATGGAATCTTTGACAGATAGAGTATGATCGATTGAATTGTGGGCATCCACTGCATCGTTTACTTTCTTGATTAAAATTTTCCATATAGAAGAAGTCTTGATTGCATATAGAACTCTTATTTCTAAAGAGGCAATATTACAATTTGAGGAATAACCATAACTGATAATTCCAATATTATCGTGTTTTAGGGACATCTCCGCTAAAAAAATTCGAAGTGATTGTTCTTGGTTGTTAGAAGGTTGGTAGAGTTGGGTTGAATTTTTGGAAGAAATTCAGCACATTAATGCCCTGGTGGGTTACTTTAAAGGCTGGATTACCGTCTCCAGTGGGTCTGGCTTCAATCAGACCTTGTGTAACTAAAAAACTAAGATGGTCTTTGAGATTTTGGTGATCAATATTTGTATTTTGAAGTGTATGTATTGGTTTTAGTTGCATCAGGCGGCTAAGGATCTCTACGTAAGTTTCTAGAGGGCACTGTCTCATTCTGAGCTCATCTTTTGCATATCTATTGAATAGAGACCATTATAAACCCTATCTTTTTTTTTCAAGCCTAAATTGTTTTAGGGACAATAATTGAAAAAGCATATTTAAAATACAGCATATTAATCAATTCTTACTCAAATTACTCTGAATTAATTCGATTAAAGGAATCTTCCAGATTGAAATTTGTGGGTAGATATCTTTGAATTTCTTCACCTCAGGATAATTTGTTATTCTTTTTGATCTGAGTAGTTGGAGCGTCCTTGTCTGATTTTTGAGCAAGATGGTTGATTTAGTTTAAGGAGTGAAAACAATACCTATCATTTTAGGAAGAAACAAAATTAAAGCGCCTATATTTTGTAAGAGTGTATAGGCATCATTCATTTTTTCATTATGGGATGATAAAACATTTGCTTGGGATTTCCAAGCGATCATTCGTTATCGGATTCACTAGATATTCTAAAAACCTGAACAACCAATGCCTCTCGGATGCGATTCTCTTCTGAAGTTTTCTCCTCAGAGCTTTCAATCCTTTTGATATGCGAAACAACATGAGCCTCTATAGCTTCACTCATAGCCTTAACATCAGGTATGAGCAATATTTCTGTTCCGCATTCGCAAATTATCCGTTGCTTTATCGCGTTAAAACGGATTATTTTTCTTTTAACCATGTTTATATCCCCATAATTTATTTGAGACCAGAATAATCCCGCTTTTGGTTTTTTTCTCAATGATCATTATTTTAATCGCTTTTTTAAGGCCTGGGTTTTTCTATATCATAAGAATAAGAACATATTCTTTTAAACATTTAAGCCCAATTATATTATTACGTATTTTCCAGCTAGTACACTAATAGGTAAATAAATGTTAAGCTATCATACTAGTTTAAACCTAGACGATCTTGAGTATCAAAATGGTTATTGATACGTTAAACTAGTGCGTAGGATAACCTTAAAATCGGAATTCATCAAGGACTATATTATTCTATCAAGTAGAAGGACCAAAATGTGGTTGGGGCAATCTCTTGTAGGGCTGCGTTTAGGTTATGCGAATTCTTGGGTGATCCACTTCTTTATTTCATCTGTTGTCTGGCGGAAGGCAGCGAGTTTTTCTTCTTCAGGGCCGTTTACTTCTGAGGGGTCCTCGAAAGCTCGATCTATATACCTTTTTGCTTTGGGCAGTCTTGAGGTTATCAATTCGGGTTTGCCCATTGCTATTGGGGAAGCGCAAATGACGCATTTAATTTTTGATCCCCGACACACGGATACCACCAAATCTATGTCGACGTTTCTGAAGACATCGATACTTTTTGAATATTGGTCAGAGATGTCTATGCCTATCTCAGCCATAGCTTTAACGGCTAGCGGATTTAGTTGCGTGGGGTTTGTTCCTGCGCTAAAAACTTCGTATTTGTCGCCGTATAGGGATCTTAGCAGACCCTCTGCTATTTGGGATCGAGCGGAGTTGTGAGTGCATAAAAACAGAACCTTGGATTTAGCCATTACATACCATCCTTTTGACTTTTCGTTTCCATTGAAGCAAGTTTCAGTAAATTTCTAACATTCTAGCAGTCTTTTGGTTTGCTTATGTTTTTTTGATGCGTTCTAGTATTGGATATAGTTCGTTTAGATCGTTTGAGATTTCGTTAACAAGCCCTTTTACGATGTATGTGAAGTCTTCGGGTCTTCGATTAATCACTTTGCCAATCAAATACCTATTTGCTGTCAGTGGGGCGCCTTGAAGTTGCTTTGTTTCTTCGATAGCGTTTTCTATAGCAATCTTGGTGCCGCCATACAAGGTGAGACACCATTGAAGAGATTGAACATTCCTAAGGTAGTAGCACCAAAAAGTGTCACACAAACAATACCCGGTACCTTTACGATTAAGTAAATCAAACTCACCAGTTAATTCACCCTTCAAAAGCAAGTCATAATACCTTATTTTATCACTATGAGAGCGATTTCCAAAATCTAAGCCTATCCTAATATTGATCGGTGTAAAAAATACTCCAATACTTGCCCCATCAATATGGCCTCTATTACCTGATGTTTCATTTGTCACAAAAGGCAGCCATATTCCACCAGTATTAGGGCTAAAGTTGGATATCGGGGCGCTCTTTAGGGGTGTTGTTAATTTTTTTTCTATTTCCTGCTGGATGCAGGGACCTTTCTTGTAGAGGCTGCTGAAAGTATCAAAATCTGATTCAGCAATCTCGCACTTCGCCTCTTCTGTGGGCTGCTCTGTTTTAAGGGTTGCAATTTCCGCAAATACTCTATTTTTGAGTTCTTCGCCCTGATTTATGCCAGCTTCCATGCAAAGGAAATCCAAGATTTCTTGAGCTTTAGAACCAGCCTTTTCAGGGATCGCTTGAGAACCGATGCGCATTATGGAATCATAAAAATCTACATATTCCCCGAGTTTGTTGGCTACGGTAGGGCTTACAAGATTTTTTTTATCTAAGAAACGAACAACGTCAAATAGTCGCATATCTTTGGGATTTTCTTTTTCAAACTTGGGAAGTTTTAACGCAGTCTGAATCAGTACTCGCTCCAAAGAGAATGCACAAAGGTACTCGCTTAGACCTAAAGGTCCAACTGAATATTCTTCAAAGCGTTGGGTTGCTAAGATGTAGCGGATCATGCCTAAAGTTTCATGGTCAAACACAAGCACAGACATACATATGTCTCCTTTAGAGGATCTATTTCTTTCTCAAGATTAATAGACACATATGATTTATCTAATTTGAGGTAATTTTTAGACTTGTTTATCTAAAGAGTGCTAAAAGTGGTTAATTATGCGGGGTTATTTTGGAGGATGGTCTGGTAAGGTTGAATAGTCTGCAAATCAAGCCCCATATATCTTCAAGGACTATTTGGTAATATTTTTATGATTAGAGTTGAAAAAAAATGAAAAGGGAAGAGTAGAGGCTTAGCCTCTATTTTTATGGTCGTTTGCGCATCATCAATAACGCAAACAC
>CAWGYA010000004.1:0-24069 GCA_963826715.1 Candidatus Bathyarchaeota archaeon | reverse complement strand
TTAAAATTTAATCTATGGGTGTAACAAACTGCATTGAAACAGAAATGCGCTTTCTGCTTAAACTATCTTTAATTTCATTGTTTATTCTTGAGTTATTTCTTCCCTTGCTTACATGCCCAAATCGCTTACCAAAAAGGTGAAGTTAGATCCTACAGCTGCAGAACCATTCAAAGATATGGATGGTGCATAGGCGAACAATGCCCCAAAGCCAAAAAGAACTGAGCAAAAACACCCATGTAAAAAGGGCACTGTTATGGGCTTTTTAGGGGTTCTGTTTTTAAAATGTTTTCTTTTTCGATAATGCTAAAGGTCAATGGATCTATGCAGGCTATTTCCCCTACTACTTGAGGTGGAGTGTTTTCGGTTGGCATTTTCTCAATTAGCATGCCCCAAGCTTGCGGGTGAGAGTCATAATAAACTGAGAGGGTGAAATCTGTTTCCATCTCTGTCTCTAGCCAAAATTTAACTTCGTTAGTTTTTCTGTTGCTCAACTTTACAGTGAAATCTATAGCTTCTTGAAATTCAACAGCCATCGTGAGGAGCTCTTTTAGGATCGCTTTTCGCTCCTCCTCAGAGGTGACATCTTTTTGCCAGACAATTTGGCATTTATCAATTGGAAACCCAGTCATAAAAATACCTACATACATTTATGAATCAAAGAATTTAAGCTTGTCAATAATGAAGCTATTTTTAGATTGATAAGCTTAAAGTTATTTAGAGATTAAATTCATAGAGACGATAACGGTCGCGATTAAACAAAAATACGGGTTGAGATATTGAATATCCCTGAACTCCCATCAATTAAAAGCATATCCGAAAAAATGCTTGCAAATATCTGGAAGAGCATCTCAGATAAGCCTTTGCCGGAAGCTCATGCCTTTACTTTAAACGAAAAAGATTTTGAGTATATGCTAAATATTGTCCAGAAAAATCCCGGCGTTAAAGATTCAAGAGTTAGAGAGTATGGGATAAACTTTGATAACTCCTTTATCAAAGCCTTCTCTTTCAAGGTTAATGAATAATTGGTCATTTTCATTAAGCAATCTGCGCCCTTGCAGAAAAGTTTGGAGCACGAATTGCGTCATATACTAGAAGATGATTACAGCGTATAGTCCTATTTTATAATGTGTTTTTAGTGGTTTGCCACATATTGGACAGTCGACGTAGATAGTGAGAATATATAGAATTAGAAAAACTCAATTTATTACTCAAAGAATTGGTTGAGTTGTTTGTTGTAGGGTTTAGCCTACAGCATTTTTTTATATCGCATATCTTCACTCTCATATGTTGACAAGTGAGAAAGTTTTGAGAGATGAAAAAAATTGAACAAAAACATTTTTCATGGAGCATTACTGGAAAGCGTTTTGCTTAATTTCATAAGCGACGCCTCAGATGCGGGTCTACATGGCTATGGGCTTCTAAAGTTGATTCAACGAAAGTATGGCGTACGACTAGGGTCATCTTCACTATATCCTGAACTTAACTGTTTGGAAAAACGAGGACTAATACAGTCAAAGTGGGAAGTGGGCACGAAAAGAGCTTGCAAACAATATAGAATCACTCGGAAGGGCGAAATGGTACTAAAGGAATATTTTGTGGAGCTAAGAGCTGTAATTCCGCTATTAGTTAGCAGCTAAAATAAAAAAAAATAACATGAATTTAAGCGTTCAGTTGTGAAGAAAATCAAGGGATAAAAGTAGTTTCACACTTCTCCAATACTTCTTTAAGACCAAGAAATGGGAAAGATTAGTTTAACGCACACTAAAATGAATTAGCCTGTAAGTGTATGCTTATGTACTATGAATCAAGGACAATCAGATTTTTTTATTCTTCAAAAATTGTTTAAAATCTTGAGTTTTAGAATCATTCCACACTTTTTCGAAGAAATCACTTGCAGAATTAACCAAGTCAGGATGACTTGTTTTAATTCCAGCATCATATCTTTCTGTTACAACACATTCAGTGTCATAATCAAAAGACCCGAGAATTAAAAGTGAAGTTAAAGGGTTTTTTGCAATAAGCAGTCTAGCACGGAGGCTACAATTAAATCTAACTTCAACTCCAGATTTAGATAATTTCATCAACGCCTTCAAGTTTTTTTTGTCTCTATTAGACCCTAAATTGAAATCAGTAGAAATTAATCGCACCTGATGATCTCTATTTGAAGCAATATTCTCAAGTTCAGTTCTTATTGTCTCAGAAAAATAGCCTGTAAGGCAGATATCATTAAGATGCTTCAAATTCGATGAAAGATTATCACAAAAACTCTTAAATGAATTCCCATCAAGGAATTCTATCCCAAATTTTTTCATTTCAGCTTGTATACTGGTTATTTTATCATTCAGCTTTTTCCATTCTACAATATGAATGTCAAAATCCTTACTTAAAAAATCAGGACTTGAGGAAATTTGAGCATCTATGAGGGTTAAATCCTCAGTTTTTAATACCTTTATTTTTCCAAGTTTAGCTGTTAAATCTTTTGTAACATCTTTTCCAGAATTGATCACATACCATTCATCGATATGAGGCCCGCTAATAGATGAATCTAAAAAAAGTTTTGAAACTGTTTTATCAAAGGTTCTTCTTGTTGAACCGCTAAGCAAAATTTTCTTTGCCTTTTCCTCTGTCTCAGTTATTCTAATGCTTTCTATTTCCAAGGGCTGAATAACATACTTACCAAACATAAATGAACTCTTTTTCATGAAGGCTTCTGTAAACTCGTCAATCTGGTGTTTTGATAAGTTAAATCTAAATACTAAAGGCTGTTCTCCACTCTTTTTGTTTATAACTACATGATAGTAAAGCATTCAATTATCTCCTTTAATTGGACATATTATCGCTTAAAAATTTAAGCAAAACTCAAACTGTTAGCATATTCCAACTTTATAAGCACCCATTTGAAATATAAAATATACTATTTTTTTAAAAATAAACGGTCACTTCCCACACGGAAGAGGAATTTTTCCTTATAGCCCCAACTTTTCTGTTAGCACTTAAAAGCTTAAAGCTATTTTATTAGGCGCTGAAAGTGAGCCAAAGAAAACTTTGCTTAGTTAGTTTAACTATGGATTATGTGATATTTTTCCAAATTGGAATAATTTCATAGTTGGTATTTCTTGAGAAAGAACCTTCATGATAAATAGAAATACTGATTGTCTATAAACTAAAAATGGTAAATTAAAAAAGGGTTTGTGTTTGGTTTATCTTGCCCAGCAAGGACTATAACCATAGCCGTATGCGTTGCCGTAGCCGCCTTGAATGGGTGCAGGCGCTGGAACGGAGCCGCCAGTTGGTGCCTGAGGCGCACTGTACTGGTTTGCGTAGGCGTGGTTTGCTCCATATCCAAAGCAGTTGCCTATCCATCCCCAAAATCCATCATTGGGCACTGTTTCGGGGTTTGTTTGGTTAGTGCTTATTTGGGCTGCTGCTAATCCAACAAGAGCCAAAGTCAACGCAGAAACAGCGACCAAGGCAATTACGATTTTAGTTTTTTGCATGTGTTTATCACCATATACTACTATGGTCATACGCCGGTATAGTAGTTGGCTGAAACGAAACTGAAACATCTTGATTTGTTGCAGAAGAAAAACAGATAGCAATCGTACTTATCTCTTTTTTCAGCTAATTTTTTATAAAGAGACAATTTCGAAATTGCAGTAATTAGATAAAACTTAAAAACAAAATAGACCGATATTTGTACTGGAGAAAATACTGAGAAGTTAAATAATGACTACTCTTTCTGTAGAAAAAGAAGAAGAGAATTTATTGACTAGTTTGGGTCTTACGAAGAATCAAGCCGCAGTCTACATTACACTTGTCAAATTAGGAAAAGCAAAAGCAGTAGAGATTGCTTCAACAATCGAGATGGACAGGGGAAACCTGTATCGCATAATAGAAAGACTAAAGGATCTAAGGCTTGTAGAAAAGATCATCGGCAACCCTAGTTTGTTTAGGGCTTTGCCGCTTTGTCAAGGAATTGAAATGCTAATCAAACATCGAGATAACGAACAAGCAGAATTAAAAATCAAAGCAAGACAAGTTATAGAAAATTATCAGAAAAATGAGACCTTGCTACTTATGACTGATTTAGATTGTCAGGTCGCTCTGGTCCCAGCAGGAAAATTAACCAATCTAAAATTTCTGGAAATGTTTGAAACAGGTAAAATCAGCCATGATATGGTTTTTTTCTTATCAGACTATCAAAATCGGACTGCTATCTTCAAAAGATGGATCACATTGCTACAAAGGGGTTTGAAACTGCGCGTCTTAATTTTCTTTAAAGAAAATGAGAAACTACCGCGAATAATTAAAAATCTTATGAAAAAATATTCAAATATGGAAGTAAGGGCAACAGTTTGCCCGCCGAGGTCAACAATAACAATAAGTGATGGAAACAAAGCGATAGTTAGTCTTTCTCCAATGCTTTTTCCCTCCAGACCCGAAAATCTGTGGTTCAAGAATCCGACAATGGTCTATATAATTCAAGCATACTTCAACAACCTATGGCTTGAAGCAAAGCAACTCTAATTGTCGCTTTAGTCTGAACAGATTTATCATCATTAGCGCTCTTACTGTTGCTGTATAATACATACACAAGATGTTATTAACAAATTTTAAGAGAATGAAAAAAGATGAAAAATGAAAAAACAAAAGAACATAGCACAAATCGCTATACTAATTTTGCTTTTAACTGTATCAATGATTTCAGTACTTGCAACTTTACCAACAACAAAAGCTCATGATCCATCTTGGGAGTTCCCAACACACGCTTACATAGTGGCAATGCCAGACCCAGTCGGTGTAGGTCAATCAGTAGTCGTATACGCTTGGCTTGATCTCACCTTTGGAGCAGCTGCCAGAAGACTAGGAGAAACAAACAGTTTTGCTGGAATCTACAACGATTATAGATTCCACAATTACCAAATTGTAATCACAGCTCCAGACGGCACTAAGACAACTCAGAACTTTGACTATATCGCTGACACAACATCCTCTCAGCAATTTAAGTTTGCACCAAGTCAAGTTGGCACATACACCTTCAACTTCACTTTCCCCGGACAAGCATATGCACAATATAGCCATGACCCCACTTCAATACTTGTAAATGACACATACCTGCCTAGTTCAGCATCAACAACACTTACAGTTCAGGAAGATCCAATTCCATCAGAAATAACAGGCTTTCCTCTGCCAACTGAATACTGGACCAGACCAATATACAGCGAAAACTCTAACTGGTTCACCATAGCATCAAACTGGCTCGGGACAGGAAACCCACAATTCTGGGCAGAAAACTACTTCCATAACGTCTATGTTCCCGACGCAGTAGGCTCTCTCACCTCCCACATTATGTGGACCAAAGAAATACAAAACGGCGGAACCGTCGGAGGCAATCAATTCCCAGATGCACCTGGAGTAAACTACTTTGAAGGCTCAGCCTACAACAACAGATACCGCAACCCAATCATAATGGACGGATTTCTATACTACACCGAACCAGTTGACTTCACAGGAAGTGAGGCAGGAAAAACATACTGCGTCGATCTTCAAACAGGCCAAATAGTCTGGAGCAGCACACAAATACCTTCACTATCCTTTGGATACATCTACAACCTTTGGAATCCCAACCAGCACGGTACTTACCCACCAATTCTATTCACATCAAACTTTGCACAAGCATTTGACGCATTTACTGGTTATCCACTCTTTAATGTAACAGGCGTTCCTTCCGGATCAGCATCAATGGGACCAAATGGCGAAATACTCCGATACGTTTTCATGAATTCTGGAAACGCAACTAATCCACAATGGTATCTAAGCCAATGGAACAGCTCTAGAATCTGGGCGACAGTTACCAATCCATGGACAGGTCTAAACATAAACAGCCCGACACTTTACAACTATTCCTATACCAACGGCAGAACCTTATCCGGTGCTGATGCTGCATACGCAAATGTTCCACAAGCTGTTTGCAGTGTTCCAGCAGGAAAAGATCCAAATGAACCCGCTACCAACAATTATATGATTTACGCGAACGTTGTTAACCAAGAAAGCTCCATCTATAGCTATGACTGGAACGTTTCTATACCATGGCTAAACGTAATGAACCAGCAAACTCTAACAATTCTATCAGACGGAACCGTAGCTTACGGAACAGGAGCAAGTAACCCAGTAACAGTCATAGGCGCATTCAGCGGAGACATGCTTCTATGCAGAAACGGAAGCTTACCGTCAATCGGCACCTCATTCTATGCACCAAGTTGGACACCATACACATACTTTGCAGTAAACCTCGATTCACACAGAGGTGCAGTAGGCAGCATCCTTTGGACAAAAACATACAACCCCCCAGCAAACAACATAACTGTACTATTTGGCGGAATAGACCCAACATCTCGTGTCTTCTTAGAAGTCTACAAGGAAGAAATGAGATATGTTGGATACAGTATGGATACTGGAGACAAAATATGGGGTCCTGTAGAACCTCAAACAGCTTTTGACTACTACGGAAACGATTTCGGCGGCAACCTAGTTGCACAACTTGCTTATGACAAACTCTATAGCGTCGGTTTTGCAGGGATAATGTATTGTCGCGATGCTCAAACTGGAGAATTACTCTGGACTTATGGCAACGGCGGCGAAGGCAATAGCACCTACGCTGGTTTCAATGGCGGGTATGGAGCCTATCCTACTTACATCACTGCTATTGCAAACGGCGTAGTATACACAGAAACAACCGAACACACAATACTTAACCCAATATTCAAAGGATCTCTAGCACGAGCAATTAACGCTACTGATGGCACAGAAATATGGACTCTCTCATCATACACTGGCGGTGGAGGTTCAAGCACAAGCTATGCAGTTGCAGACGGATACTCTACATGGTTTAATGGATATGACAACTCTATATATGTAGTAGGCCGGGGGTCAAGCGCAATAACCGTGGAAGCACCCAAAGCAGGATTAACCTTCGGTAACACAGTTGTTCTAAGCGGAACAGTATTAGACACCTCAGCCGGCACAGAACAAACGCAACAAACAGCAAAATTCCCACATGGCGTTCCAGTTTCATCAGATGCAAGCATGGCTGACTGGATGGCTTATGTCTACCAACAAAAGCCAATGCCTACAGACTTTACAGGCGTTTCGGTACAACTTTATGTCCTCGATGCAAACGGCAACTACAGAGCAATAGGCACTGCACCAACCGATGAAAACGGATACTATACTTTTTCATGGAAACCAGACATACCTGGCGATTATAGAGTATACGCACAATTTGCTGGAAACAACGGGAATTGGCCATCAAGGGCAGTAACCTCATTTGCAGTAGAACCTGAAGGAGCAACACTAACAGACCACCCACAACAAGTGACCGCGTCTGATCCAATTTTGATGCCGGGAATCATAGCGATAATAATCACTATCATTGCAGTCGGAATTGTACTGGCTCTACTATTTACTAAGAAGCGGTAAAACAAAAAACAACAAAACCAAAACCTTTCCCCTTTTTTAGTTTAAGAATGCATTGGAAAAAATAGAGGGCTGAGAGGGCTCTGGATAAAATTCACACGTCCCATGCGGTGACGAGTGCTGCTCCTTACCTTTTCTCCTAAACTTGGTCCAGAGCCCCAGCAAACCCTATCTATTGAGTGCAATGAGATACTTAGATTATCCCTAAAGAATAAATAAAAAAGATAAATATCATCTGAATTTCCAGAAAAACTTTTTGCACAATTTTAAACTTAAAGTAAACATATATTTATTTTGCAGTCTTAGTATTTAGTAATCAAGTATTAAATCTTAAGAGTAATTTTACTTCGGGGACACGAATATTTGACTAATCTGCAAGCTTCAGATTTAAGTGGTCTCAAAGAAGCTAACACCATTAAAGTCCTACATGTTGACGATGACCAGTCTATTCAAGAGATAACAAAACTAATGCTGCTTGATTTAGATGAAAGATTTGAAATTGATGATGCCCCTTCTGTTGATGAAGGTCTTAGAAAATTAAAAAGTAAAAAGTATGATGTTGTGGTTTCTGATTATGATATGCCTCAAAAAGACGGACTCCAATTCCTAAAAGTACTCCATGAACAAAACAATGAAATTCCATTCATATTATTCACAGGCAAAGGCAGAGAAGAAGTAGCCATCAAAGCCCTAAACCTTGGGGCAAACGGATACATTAACAAGCAAGGTAACCCTGAAACTGTTTACGGTGAACTTGCATATGGTATTCGAACATGTTTTAAACACAAAAAATCTGATGAGTTACTTAGGAAAAACCAAGCAGAGCTAAAGGCAATTGTTGATAATGCTCCTCTTGGAATTGCGACATCGGATTCAAATATGCGTTTTAAAAGTGCAAATGAGGCATTTTGCAAAATAGTTGGTTACTCAGAAGATGAGTTGCAAAAACGTTCTTTTAGAGACATAACATACCCAAAGGACATTACAGTCAGTAATAACGAAATGCAAGAACTTATCTGCGGAAACATTCCCTATTTTAGTCAAGAGAAACGGTATGTTCGAAAAGACGGTAACGTTATTGATTGTAAAGTTATAGTTAGTGCAATACGAGACAACGAGGGTAAACCAGTTCTTTTTGTTGCTGAACTCGAAGACATTACAGAGCGCAAATTTGTTCAAGATGCAATAAGAAGAAGCGAGGAGAAATATCGCCAGCTAGTAGAATCCTCTAATGATGGAATCTTTACAATTGACCTAAGCGCGAAAGTCAACTGGGCAAACAACTACGGGATGAAAATGCTTGGCTACAGTGACAGTGATCTGCCAGTTTCGCTCTTAAAGTTAATCCCAGCAAAATATTTGCTTAAAACAATGAAGTTGTTTTATGATGGCTTAAGAGGAAAAGTAGTAACAGACCCCTTTGACCTTGAGGTTTACACTAAGAGTCGGGAGCGTATCCCAGTTAGCTATAAGGGGACGCTTTTGCATGATGAAGAGGGCAAGGTTACAGGTGTATTGGGAATAATTAGGAACTTCCAAGAAAAAAGGAAAATGGAAAAGTCGCTTGTAGTGAGTGAAGATAGATTTCAGGACTTAGTAGAGACTACGGGTGAGTTTATTTGGGAAACGGATTCTCAGGGACGCTATACTTATTGTAGTCCTCAAATTGAGAAGATATGGGGACTTAAACCCGAAGAAATGCTTGGGAAAACACCTTTTGATATGATGCCTCCACGCGATAAAGAACTGGCGTTAAAGCTTTTTGGGGTGAAAAGTGGTTCTCCTAAACCATTTCGTGGATTCCAAACAACTGCTTGCGATAACCTATGTAACTTGATTTTTGTGGAAACCAATGGTGTTCCTTTTTTTGACGACAAAGGCAGTTTGCTTGGTTTTAGAGGAGTATCTAGAGATGTTACTAAATGGAAAAAAGCGGAAGAGAAATTACTAGAAGCATTAGCTAAAACTGCTCTTCGTGAAAAAGAAGTTTCAGCATTCTTGGATAGTACTCGCGCAGTGCTTAATAATAGTGATTTTGCGGTATCTGCTAAAATGATTTTTGATAACTGCAAAAACTTAATTGGAGCTACTGCCGGATATGTTGCGCTTCTGTCTGATGATGGGTCTGAGAATATGGTTTTGTTTTTGGATTCAGGGGGACTTAGCTGTATGGTTGATGCAAGTTTACCTATGCCCATACGGGGTTTGCGGGAAACTGCTTATCGAACTTGCAAGGTAGTTTATGAGAATGATTTTTCAAAGAGTGATTGGATGAAGTTTATGCCTAAGGGTCATGTGCAGCTGAGGAATGTGATGTTTGTTCCTTTGGTTGTCGATGGCAAGGCAGTTGGGGTTATGGGTCTTGCGAATAAATCTGGTGATTTTACTGAGAGGAATGCTTTGGTAGGTGCTGGCTTTGGGGAATATGCAGCTATGGCGCTCAATAATAGTTGGAAGTTGAAGTCTATTGAGGATCACCAAAAAAACCTTGAAATTTTAAATGAGAAGCTTCGTGTTGTGGGTTCTTTGACTAGACATGATGTTGCTAACAAGTTGATGTCTGCTGAATCTAACTTGTATTTGCTAAGGAAGAGGATTGGGGATAATCCAGATTTAGCTAAGTATTTAGATAACATGGACTCTTCGCTTACTTCGTCTGAAAGAATTTTTGAGTTTAGCCGACTCTATGAGCGAATTGGCGCTGAAAAACCATCTCAAGAGAATGTTTTTGGGTGTTTCAATCAAGCTGTTGCGCTAATGCCTAACTTGGGTGGTGTTGAGGTTGTTAATGAGTGCAAGGGGCTTGTAGTTGTTGCAGATTCTCTTTTAAAACAGTTGTTCTATAATTTTATTGACAACTCGCTCAAACATGGAGAAAAAGTCACCCAAATAAGATTACACTATACTGAAGATGGTAAAGGGGTAAAACTGTTCTATGAGGATAATGGTGTCGGTGTACACGAAAATAACAAGTCTAAGCTTTTCGAGGCGGGCTTTACAACTGGTAAAGGTAGCGGTTTTGGATTGTATTTGGTTAAGAAGATGATGGATGTTTACGGCTGGACCATAATTGAAGAGGGCGAGCAAGGCAAGGGAGCAAAATTTATCATAACCATTCCAAGACTCAGCAATTACCAAAAAGAAGACTGCCAAAATCTCAAAGGCGTCTTTGAGAGTGATCCAATAAAAGGGGTCTGAGTGTTGTGGACTGATTTTCTATGTTAGACTTTCTTTGGTTAGGATTTTCCCTGTTACCTGCATTATTCGCAGCATATTTTGGATACATGTTTTATCAAGATAAAGACAAGCGAAAACTAATGTTTGCACTTTCTTTCGCTTTTGCATCAATTTCACTCATAGAAAAAATAATTCCTTCCACAGGAATATTCTTCCTCGAAAAACTTTATGGTTCAGGCGGATTTCCAATAATGATCGCTGTCTTAATTACAGGTTTCTCTGGATGGAGCAATTACAAATCTTTTGACAAACTCTTCAAAGCATTTCTAGCTATCGTTATTACCGTAGTTGTGACGATTTTTCTTCCATTTGATTATCCAAGTATAAGACTGGGCGCTATTATCGGTTTAAGCTTTTTGACCTTAAGCTTTCTAATGCTTGTTTGGCTGAGAAAACGAAAAACTGAAGACGTGTTGTTACTGTTTTCTGTTGCATCTTTTACAGTAGCAGGTTTTAGTGGAAGCTTAGGATTTGGTCCAGCATTTTACATGTTCGGGCAAGTTTTTGCCTATGTTTTCATATTCTTGGTTTTCATTCTCCCAACAAATGATGCCCACGGCAGCAATGCTACTTTTTTCAAGGTTCAACAACAACTTGCTAAAACCAAAAATCAACTTGAAGAACTTGAAATTAAATACAAAACCATTTTTGAAGCTGCTGGTGACGCAATCTTTGTTGCTGACATAGAAACAGGGTTGATAGTTGACTGTAATCTTGAAGCAACAAAACTAGTCCTTAGAGATAAGACAGATATTATTGGAAAACACCAAAGCCTTCTGCATCCCAAACAAGAAAGTGCCGGCGAATTTTCTCAAACCTTTCAGGAATCTGCTCGTGGAAGTGCAGAGTTTATTGAAACTCAAGTTATAACCTCAAAAGGGGATCTTCGGGACGTGGCAATAAAAGCTGGGGTTTTTCAGCTTAATGGCAAGAGGACGATGGCGGGTATTTTTCGAGATGTCACGGTGCAAAAACAGGACCACAAAGATTTGACTTTAGCGTTAGAGTTTCTGTCTTCTAACATGGAGAAAGTTCAAGTTTTAAATGAAAAGCTCCAAGTGGTTGGTAGCTTAACTAGGCATGATGTTCGTAATAAACTCTCGGCTGTGACTGGTTATGCGTATATTCTCAAAAAGAAGCATGCGGATGAGGCAGATGTTGTTGAGGGGTTAGGTAAGATGGAGCAGGCTGTTAAAGATTCGATGAAGATTTTTGATTTCGCCAAAATGTATGAACAATTAGGTGCAGAAGAACTAGCTAACATTGATGTTGAAGCTAAAATGAACGAAGCTGTAGCTCTCTTCTCAGGGGCGCTTCCAAAGATAACAAATGAATGTCACGGCTTGACAGTGTTAGCTGATTCTTTGCTAAGGCAAATGTTCTATAACTTTATTGATAACACAATAAAATATGGTCAAAAAACCACTACAATAAGAATTACCTATAAAAAAACTGACCAAGGCAACGTGGTGTTGACTTATGAAGATGATGGTGTGGGTATATCGGGGGAAAATAAGTTGAAGCTTTTCTCCAAGGGATTTAGTACTGGTGGTAGCACTGGCTTTGGATTATTTCTAACCAAAAAAATGATGGATATCTATGGTTGGAGTATCACTGAAGAAGGCGAACAAGGAAGAGGAGTAAAATTTGTTATATCGATTCCTTCTCAATTAGTTAAAGACTGAATAAAGGTGCTCATTTCTCTCTTAGAATATATCTAAGGGAAATGGTTATGCGTTTTCGACTTAGACTGTTTCTAATTTCTGTGTTTATTTTTGAATTATCTTTTCCTTTACTTGCATGCCCAAATCGGGTTATTCTCCAATTTGTGAGGTTTCCTCTGATAATCTGAGGGTTACTAGTTAGTATGTAAAAGGGCATCTTTGTTTGAGATGTGTAGAGTTCGGCTATGAAGTTAAGGAGTCGTTTGCCTACTCCGATTCCTTGGTAGTCCGGTAGCACGACTAAGCGGCTTACGCGATAATATTTTGATTTCATTCTGACGCATGCCACAGCTATGAATGCAATGGGCTTACTTTGATAGGCTGCGGTGTAGCATCTGACTCCTGCTCCTAGGGAACCGTTTAGATAGTGATATTGCCGAAACAGTGTCCATAGACCTTTGCCGCACCGATGGATTTGGAGTTCAACGGGCGGCCGCCTTCTTTTTTTCGACTAAACTCCATAGTATCAGTACTAAATACCCAATCTGGATCAAGCCAATCAACCACATCATAGTGGCAGGTAACTGCAATGAACTTCTTTCTGCTTCTGCGAACTGCCTTGCTTATGGCAAAAGCGCTGACTTTAGCTATTTCTCGGTCCACAACCGATGTGAACTCGTCAAAGACAATCAAAGGTTCAGCTAAACAAAGCGCTCTCGCAATATCAACCCGCATTTTTTCCCCTTGACTTAAACACCCATAGCTTTTGAGCCAATCAGGAGGAGACGCAAAACCCACACTGCAAAGCATCCGAGTTATTTCAGAGGTTTCCAGCTCTTGGGGAAAATCATCAAGAACACATTTACTGTTATAATCAAATTTTCTGATGTAGGCTTTTGGGAAGAGTTGTTTAGCGATGCTTGTCTTGCCGGATCCACTACGCCCCACTATCACGCCGACTTGCCAATCAAAATCTTCAAGAGGCAAAGAACCCTTAAAGCGCTTCTCCAACTTCACATCACTTAATGTATAGCTACCCACAACACTTTGAGCTCGAAAGCTGTCTGATTCGTCCCAGCGTTTTACAATGTCAAAATCCGAAGCTTATACCCCTCCAACTTTAACTTCTTAAACTTGCACTTTTGATCAGCCTCATCTCTGCACTCAACAATTATCTCGTAGGTTCCGGGAATTGAAAAAGAAATCTCGCTATCATCCACCTCTATGGGAAGCTTCTCACCGACGGAAGCAAGAAGTGCCTTCAAGTCTTCCTTTTCGCCCTTCTCAACTATGCGCAAGTATTCGGCGCTGTCCAACTCTGGGTTATGTTTGCCTTTTAGTTTGTTTAGCACCTGTCTAAGCAATCTGCGATCAACATCCTTAATGGGCAAACGAATGATGCTGCATTCAGTCATGCCAAGCTCCTTCATAGCCGTAACACGCTGCGATCCATCAGCCACCAAAAGCTCACTGTTGGTGACGACGGGAACGATGTCACCCCACCTTTTAATTGAAGCTTTTAAGCGGTCAAGCTGCGCAAGACTTATCATGTTGGGGTTGTCTTGGTCAAACTTGAGCTCGCTGATTTTCACCCGTTCCGACATGGGAATAGGAATTTCTCGGTCTCGCTCGGTTTCAACTTGTTTGTCGCTCATATTTTCGGATTCTCCGTTATTTTTTCTGCACTCGATAATTGATCATTTTGGCCATTTTTCTTAAACCAGTCGCACTGCTTCGGGCAAGTGGGACATTTCTCTTTAAGATAATGCGCGTTTCTTTCCGCAGTTGCTTTTTCCTCAATTTCTTCTTGCTGTTCTTCTAACTCGTCTTGCCTAGCCTGCTCAGGAGTCCTGTTGGCGATAAACTGCTGTATGTCCTCGGTTGTTTTGAAAACATGATGGTGGTAACAGTAGCGCTCAAAACTCTCAGGAGTAAATAGATCATGGTTCCAAGCTGCATAAACGGGAGCTAAATGGCTTTCTTGTTCGCCTTCGCAAAGTTCCCAATAGCCAGGCGTACTAAAAACTGCTTGTTCCGCGTCGAATTGCTCTTTAAACTTGCGGGTTTCCTCTATTAGCCAATAAAACCGTGTATAGAACACCCAATTAGCCATAGGATCCTTATACGTTACAAAAGCATCAGTGAAGGTTTGGAAAATCTCAAATATCCTAGCCATAAAACGATGGTTCGCTGCGTCCACAAGTGCTTGGTCGGCTGAAGACAATTGGGCGCCATCAGTTTCTCCCCGTGATAATGCTTCCTGCATTTCTTGCGCGTGAGCTTCCAAGATTTGAGTCGCTCGCCTATGTAATTCGTTTTCAGCTCGATCTAACGCAATGTCCCCGTTTTCCCATGTTATTTTAGTCGTGCCTTTTTCGGGAGTTCAGGCAACACATTTTTTTCTAATGCAAGCAGTTTCTTGCTTAAAATATTCATTTTTTCTTTTCCTCTGATTTCGGTATCAATATGCCATTCTTGAGCTGCTCCTCTAAAGTTATCACCCGAAGCTCCAACTCCTCATCCTTTAGCAAGGGACCATAGGCTGAGACGGCTGAAACCAGAACTCGTGCCCAACCCTGCTTAGCGCGATCGCTGTTGCCGCCTGTGTGAATTTTTTTGTGGGATAGGCTTAAAACTCCGTCTAATACGCGAAATAGCGTGTTTCTACGCTCCTTTGTTGAACGGTTTGATGATGGTTTCTTAACGGTTTCAGCTTCAACTTTGCCCAAGCTTAACTGTGCCTTCCTGAGTTTAACTTCAACACCAGGAGAAAAGACAACAAAGCGAGTTAACTCTCAAGACACCACAAAACAAGACAACACTCACTATATTGGGTCCCGAGAAAATAAAATTTGTGCAAAAATAATCTTAAACAAATACCTTAAAAAAGGAGAGAAAATTTATAGATGTTGTTTTAACTTTATGGTTTATCTATTTCTCTGCTTCGCCCACTGGTTCAGAAGTACTTGTTCCAAAAAAGCCGCGGCCTTGAGCAAAGTACACGTTTATTGGTTTTTCGTTGCGAAGAATGTCTATAACGCTTTGGAACATTGTAGACGGCAAATGCATCTTTATAATTCCGTTTACATTGCTATCGTTTTCGAAGGTCATCCCAGGATCGTTGAATCTAATCCATGCAACCACTGTGGCACCATTACTAAGCTGTATTTGGGCTCTATTTGTTTGATATCCTTGCGCGCTTCCATAGATCAAAATATGGTAGCTTGTTACATTCACCAATTTATTTCACCTTAAAAAAACATAGTCAGTCTTAACTTATAAGTGTTAAGTCATAGCTTTGAATACACTAAAAAATGGTTTGCTGAACTAAATCACTGTATGCTCAACTACTTTTGCTTGAACCCGTAATGAAAGGTCTTCTTTCCATATCTGCTAAGAAAGAAATCACTTTTATTAAAAAATGGAAAAGAAAATTGCAGGAGATTTTATCACTTTAATTTTATAGAAGATATAACAGTCTACTGAAAGCATTCTATCAATTTCCTCCAAAACAACCTATGAACAAATAGAATGGTAAATTGAGGGCCGCTGAAGGATTAAAAATAAAAAAATGATTTTTGCTAAGAATAGAAATTTCCACTGAAAGCCTTAAGAGATTAAAGTTTTATTTCAGCATTAAGTTATAGTTGTATTTTATTTTTTTTTCCTAATGGTTTATGCTCATCAATTTCTTTCACTATTCAAAGACACCTTCCAGTCGCGTGCATTTTTCTTCAGCCGTCGGCTTTTAGTTCGCCACGTTTCCCCAAACGACGATGAACTTGCCATTTCGTATACTACTAAAAAAGAGGTGATGTTACAAGCCAATTATCCTTTTCAGGGACGAGAAGAACCATAAAAAACCATATGCCAACCTTGATACCCAGTCTTCAGGCGGGGGAAAATACATTATGTAAGGTTCTCTGAAGGGGTTGGAAAGGTCATGTCCAAACCTGTTTACCGCATAAAGATAATACCACTTGTCAAGAAGCTTTTTGTCAAGATGCACTAACTCTGGGTTCAAGACAACTCTTTCATCAGGCATTAATACACGCTTTAACCCTGCAAAAGCGTGATAGCAGTTAAGAACCACAATAGGCGGATTATTGTTATCTAACAGTAAATGCTCAATGGGTATTTCTCTTATTTGAGTCGCGTTATTCTGCCCGTTTTTTGTTCCCCAAGGAAAAGCTTTCTCAGAGGATGTAACATAGGGCACCGTTCTAACCTTCACGGAAGAGACATGAGAAAAAACCTCAACTCCGTGACCAGCGTTTTCTACAGGTCCAGTCGAAGACACAACAACTTTGTTAACTGTACCTACAGATAAATCAAAATGAACTTGAACTTGCTCGTAATCATGGTCATGGTCTTTATTTAGCTCCTGCCAAGTGCAGTCTTGTCGTTTCCAATATATTTCATAAACAATGCAGAGTCTTTGTTTTTTTAAATCCATAATCAACCTGTAAGCTATAATTTCAGGAGGGTAGGGAACGCTGCCGTAACCTCTTGGATCATAAATAACTGGCAAAAAATCCAAAGCTAACTCATCGGAAAAGGCCACTAAAAGACCCTCAGTAACATATTTGTCTTTTAAGTCATATTCTACTTGGTATACTTTTCCTGCAATTAGAACCATCTTTAACTTTTCCCCACAAACCAACAGCAACTTAGCAATAAAAAACTTATTAAAAAAAAGCTTCTAAAGAAAAAAGGAGACTGAATCCTTAAAGAGGATTCAACCGTAATCGGCGAACCACCTGCTTAGTAGTAAGTTCACCTTTAGACTGGATTTTCGTCTGCTTTGCTTGTTTCTTTGACGTAATCTCTTGCTTATTTCGGTCTTCTGGCTCAACAAGTTCTATCTTTACTCTTGAATGAACCTTGAAACTAAACACTATGCTTTGGCCAGGATTAACTGCAATTTTTGATGGCGTGATTGCTTTATCGGTGCATTCCACTTTAACGGGTGGAGAGTTTCGGGGTGTTTTTCCGATTTCAGGGTAAGCAACATTTAGCTTAGCTTCCACTTTTGTCAGGACATTAACAATTCTGTAAGCGCCAGGACGCAGCAAAGTAGCTACAAACAAGTCTTCGCTTGACAGTTCTCGATTATCAAACACTTTTTTGCCGCATTCGTTTCCTGATTTTTCAATTTCAACCGTGTAACCGCCTGCCCCTGTCGAAACTAAGAATACCGCGTGCCCGTTGGGATCTAGGTTAAAGCAGTTGCAGTCTTCACTTAGAGAAAGCTGCGAAGGCGGCAAATCTAACGCTTTTAAATCGATTTTGATGCTTGATGCTGTCGATGTTTGGTCAACCACTATTTTGAATCGGCCCACTTCATTTTCGCCTCTTGTGATTTTGCCGTAATACACGCCTGATTCAGATAACTTGTGCACAACTGAAGCCAACACGGTAAGTGAACCGCTATCCAGATTCACTTGAGAGAAAATAAAACGGTTAATCATAACAATCACCTCTAATTCCCTATATCTCCTTCAATCGTCATCTCATCACCGTCAATTTTAACACCGATGAACTCAATCGGCAGCTTTACCGGTATCAACCCAACTTCAGCTGGAAGTATCGGAAGAGGGTCTTCTATTTCAAGCGGCGGCACCAAAGTAGTTAGAAAACCGTTCAAAGCAGACAATAGAACATCAAAAACTCCCAAATCTGTTAGAGCGTCCAAAATCCATTCGCCGATGTCATCTGGAATGTCGAGAGCGAAGCGTATGAAATCGTCCAGCGGTCCGAAAAGAAACCTGAAGACATCCTTTGCCCAGTCTGGAAAGCCGCCAAGAATACCGTCAATCGCAGCATCAACCGCGTTCTCCACCAAGTCCCCTACGGTGTCAGCGACATCAATAATGTCAAGGTCAAATGGCAATGTTGGCACTATTACAATTTGCCATCGATTAGGTAATCCTGGACTGGTCCCATAGAAAACTTGTATTCCAGCGGTGAAAGTTATCTCTGAAGTCAATAAGCCGCCTATGTTCAATGGGATGCAGAAATCTGGGTTGGCACTAAAGAAGCAGTAAGAGGGCACATCTAAAGCGCAGCCGTCGAAGGGAATCGGGATTATACAACCCCCTGGTGTGCAGACTTCGGGAATATCAACGCATAGATTAAGGCTAAGAGTATCCCATTTAATGTCTAATTCAGAAATTTTAATGGTTCCGTTACTTTTCAAATCGACTGAACCACCCTCCAAATGTGCTACAACATCATAATTGGCGGAGAATGGCCCAAAGCTACCGCCATCTGCACAGTGAACCTTGAACCCATTTATAACTCCTGCAAAAATCTTTTCGAACGCTTTTTGAGAAATGGCCGCGGTTAAATCGAAAGTTCCGGTTCGGGTCCTGGCACGGGATGTTCTTATTATTGCGGGTCCGCTTCCTCCACTTGGCAGTTGGCAATCTATCGGATTAATCTGTATGTTTAGGTCAACCTGATCAAGATTAATGAAAGCTTTTAGTTGGTTATGTTCGATTGCTGGGTTGTTTGGTACAGAAGTTGAACCTGAAACACGTAGTTTGCCCATATTGTCGGGCAAATCAATTATGCCAAAGGCTAAATTAGAAATTGAGGAAGCAAGGGGCGGAATTATTCCTTGATTAAGTGCTAGTAAGGCATAGCATTCGATGCTGTTTTCTAATCCTTCAGGCTTTAAGTCCACAATTTCTATCCCGTCAACAGTGGGCAAGATTGTTTGATCCCCTACTGGTCCCATTATCTTGGCGCCAGCCGTTGCATACAGGTCCAGACAGAAGCAGTCTAGCTTAGATGTTGGAATTACAACAATCTCTTTGCCAGGGAGGGCTATTCCATTTTTCAAAGAAGGTTGGATTGTGTCGGCTGAAGATATTTTTGATCTTGATATTCGAGCTGCGGTTAAGACTGAAGTTGAGAATTTTCCTGGAAGAGGTAGTCTTCCGGTGGGGCATCCGATACCTGCGCAAACTTGAAAGTGAACGCTGAGGTGTTGAGTTGCTAATGGGTGAAGTTCTGGTGGAAGAGCTATGATGTTTTCTGGGTGAAAGTCAATTTCTCCTTTAGTTAGTTGAACGCAGTAATTCAATCCCAAGTTTGTTCCAATAACAGGTAATGGGTCAAGGACAGTAATTAGTGAGTTGCCGACTTCCAGAACTTCTGGTGCAACCTCGATTCTTTTGCATAGCAATTCGGGACTGCGAGATACAAAAGATGTGCCGTAATTAAATAGTGAAGGGCGTTGCCGCATTACGTGTTTTACAACACGATTTATTCCAGCGTCCTGTATTGAAACATAAAAATCAGAATTACTGGTAAGCGCCAAATGGCACACCTCTTTTGAATAAATACCTGTGCAAGGGTTTGGAAAAATTTCGGGTTCTAAAATTCAAAGTTGTACTATGTTCATTAACCATATAAAATACTCCTTATTCAAAAAGCCCTAAGCGTAATATCTGCTTAATCAATATTAAGTTTTGTTCAAAGCATGCAGTTTCTTAAACCGTTTTTTGAAACGAAAAACGGTTTTCCACAATCATAGTTGAGAAAACATCAGAAAGAGCGATCAATAGGAGCATCGCCACTGAAAGGAGTAATGTAGATTAAAGTTATGTTTTTCCGGATAAGGGTAATCATCATTATCATTTTTCGTCAAGTGCAAAGTTTCTTAAAACAGCTCATTAAGATAAAAAAAAGAAAGTGTCTGGTGTAGAAGAAGCAGAATTGGCGATGTCGCCATGCTGGTTAGGATTCAATTCCCATCCCAAGTACAAAAACTAACATGACTGGACAGGGGGTCGGTTCCCCAACAGCGTGGGCGAGGGAAGTGAGTCTAACGCCACCTTATTCGTTCTTAGAAAAGAAATTAGAATCTAATCTCGCTTAAAATTTTAATTTACGTTTAACTCTTTTTGAGAGGGAAACGCACTATGAAAGTTGTGCCATTTCCTTCTGTGCTTTCGAAGGTTACTGTTCCGTTTATTGCTTCAATCATGCGCTTTACCACGGCTAATCCTAAACCTTGACCTTTTGATTTGGTGGTGAAGAATGGAGTGAAAAGGTTCGGCTTGACTTTATCTGGGATTCCGATACCTGTATCATGAATAGTGATGAGAATGTCACCTGCTTCTTGGCTTGCCCTCATAGATAGCTCTCCACCGTTAGGCATAGCTTGAACGGCATTAGAGACCAAATTGTCAAGAACACGCTTTAGCAAAGCACCATCAGATATGATATTTTTAGCCGTGTTTTCGATATTACATGAGGTCTTGATGTTTTGGGGTATGCTTTTTGCTAACAGCACCTCCTTGCATAAGGCGCCTAAGTCAGTTTCTTGAGCAACAGGGTTGATCGTCTTTGCATAATCTTGCAAGTCAGCTACAATTTTATTGATGTAATCTGTATTCCTCTCAATGGCATCTAGGCTTTCTGCAAGATTTTTCTTCTCTTCATTATCTGGAAAAGAAGCTAAATATGTCTTCGCTAAGAAAACATCGCTAACTATCGCCTGTAGTGGATTTCGAATATCATGACCCACCATACCTGCTGTTTCACCAATAGCGGCCAGTCGTAGAGCTTTTTCAAGTTTTTTTCTATCTTCAATATCGGTGAAGGACAAAACAGCACCGTCTATCATATCTTCTTGTGTTATGTACGGGCGTATTCGCATTTCGTAATGTTGACCTTGTGCATCCTTCACCTCTCGGGTAATAGAAGTGAGTACAGAAACAACTTCTGAAATTGCTTCTTCCAAGTTTTCAACTGTTATACTCAGTTTGACGCCCGTGATCGGTAGTCCAAGCGTTGATGGCGAAAGATTCAGGATTTTCTGTGCCGAAGGCGAAAACAACCTAATCTTTAGGCTTTTATCGAGGATAACAATGGCGGGATCCACGTTTTTATTCACGTTGGTTAAGTCATCGTTCAATTGTGCAAGCATTTGGTTTCGGTTCTTCACCTCATCGTTCAACGTCTTTAATTCTTCGTTGCTTGACTGGAGTTCTTCTTTTGCTGTTTCCAATTCTTCGTTGGTGCTTTGCAACTCCTCGTTGCTTGACTGCGCCTCTTCCATAGTAGTTCTCAATTCTTCGTTAGTAGCTTCTTGAGTTTCAATAATTCTCTGCAAAGTTTGTTTAGTCGAATCTAACTCTTCCCGAAGATCCCTATTCTGGCGATCTTTAACGTTTTCACGACCCTCAGGGGTAATATTCAATTCATTTGTTTGGCGTAAAAGATTTGCCGCTGAACTTACATCTTCAAACAACAGAAGGAAAAAAGGCGACTCATACTGTTCAACATGCATCGGCACTACTTGAATGTTAATAGTCTTCTGTTCTCCAGCATATTCAAAACGCACAGCATTTTCTTTGACAGGGGCATCCTCTTTTTTTGCCCTATAGATCGCTGTCTGAACCTCAGATCTTAACCCCTTACGGATAATCTTTGCAAGATTCAAACTCGCCAATCCTGATTCAGGTAAAACAAACGGTGCAATATTTCCCCGAAAAATAAGAATGTCCAAATCAGCATTAATCAACAAGGCTGCAGGCACATACTCAGTGACTAGCAATCTATCAACCTCATCTTTCAAATCTGAAAGCGCATCTTTCTTCTCGCTTCCTTTCACGCCCTTACGCTTTAAATAAGGCATTGCTGCTTGAAGCCCAAATTCTACTCGGGGCTGGGCTTTCTTTTTTATGTAGATGGCACTCCTTTTGCTTATGGATTCAAATAACTGGGTGAATTTTCCGATACTTTCAGATTGCCCAAGGACAAGAAAACCACCCATTTTTAATGCGTAATGCAACGTAGGAACTACTCTTTCATGGAGATTCTCATCAAAGTAGATTAGCATATTACGGCAACTGATTAGATCCATATTAGAAAAGGGCGGATCAGCCGTAATATCTTGCTTCGCAAAAACACACTTATCCCGAATAGGCTTAGAGATTTGATAGTGGCCATTGATGCTTTTAAAGAACCGTTTCAGTCGCTTTTCATCGACATCTGTTTCTATGGTTATTGGGTAGATTCCTTGTCTTGCTTTTTCAATGTTTTTTTCGTTTATGTCTGTGCCGAAAATTTGCACTTGAAGCTCAGTTATTGCGTTTTCTTCTAGGTATTCCTGGATTGCTATGGCGAATGAATATGCTTCTTCGCCAGTTGAACAAGCTGAAATCCAAAACCGAATAGGTTCATTTGGCGAGCGATTTTTCACTAAACTGGGAAACACCGTTTCTTTGAGTGCAACAAATGTTTCAGGTTCTCTAAAGAAACTTGTTACACCTATTAGCATATCAGCGTATAAAGCTTCCAATTCGTTTGGATGCGTCCGCAGATAGTTTGCATAATTCGTTATTTTTTCTATGTGGTTGATTACCATTCGGCGTGAGACACGCCTGTTTACAACTGTTTCTTTGAAATGTGAGAAATCAACATTGAAATTGAGCTTTAGCAATGTAAATATTGCGTTTAAGCTTGTTTCTTTTTTTGGTTTTGCTGCTTTTGTTCCAGTTTCTTCTTTTGCCGCTATTTCGTTCCGTGCTATTTGAGGGTTTGTAGCGATTATTTGAAGTTCTTCTGCAATTTTATCTGGTGGCAGAACAAAATCTGCTGCTTCGGCGGAAATTGCGCTTTGGGGCATGTCGCCATATTGGGCAGAGAGTGGAGTTTGTGCAAAAGTTATTCCTCCTTGAGTTTTGATGGCTTTTAGACCTTCTGTTCCATCAGAACCCGTTCCAGATAGCACAATTCCTAAGCTTTGAGTTTTCAAATTTTCAGCCAGAGAAATGAAGAATGTATCTATGGGTTTGATTGCCTTACCCTTTGAGTTGAGCTTGAGAACCTTGTTTTCCATTGTCATGATTTTTCCAGGCGGAATCACGTAGACGTGGTTCGGTTCGACGGGAATGCCATCTTTGACAGTTTGGACGGGCATTTTTGTAAATCTTGAGAGAATATCTGTCAGCATGCTTTCTTGACCAGTCGCTAAATGCTGGACAATAACAAAAGCAAGACCTGTGTCGACAGATAAACATTCGAACAAAACTTTGAACGCTTCTAATCCGCCTGCAGAAGCGCCAATACCTACGGTTATAACTGATTGTTCAACTTTAGACATTTCACAAGTTCCTCTTTAGATAATCCTGTCTCTTTGAACCATTTGCTAAGGCAAAAATCCAAAGATGTAATTCAATTTGATACTTTTAGTCCACTTGATTGATATTCAGTGACTAACAAACTAGTATTAATAATGTTGTACGTATCAAGGCTCATTTTTATACCCAATTATGCTACTGGAGGATTCGGTAATCTGTATGCAAAACACTCCTTTGAAGTCTAAGCGGGTTAGGGAATCGTACTTCAACTCAAAAGCCCGTCCCCGGCTCCGAGGTGTCCAAGTCTGACGAATTTTTTTAAAATCTTTTTCGAGTGAGCTTCTTCAGGTCTATCAGTTCAAAGATGTTTTTGGTTATCAATATATTAACGCTACTTCAATTGGTTTAAGAGAATATCCAAGAAAAAGGAGAAACGCGAAACAAGGAAAAATTGTGTCGACATCAAGCGCGAAGTGCTAAATCAAAAATTCTAAGCTCCCAAGTATAACAATAACTTGAAGAGATTTTTAATCAAAAAAAGAAGAGATACAGTATACAGGTGTGGCTGGAGTCGCGTTTCCTTTCGGCGGCGC
>CAWGYA010000003.1:0-16925 GCA_963826715.1 Candidatus Bathyarchaeota archaeon | reverse complement strand
CCTTTTGGAAAATACACTCTATAGGAGCTTTTCGATGTCAACAGCATGCAAGCGGGAACTTCAGGACTTTCTGGAACAGCCAAAGCAAAAGGAATGTCACTTAATAGTTGCCCCAGATTTCTTCCTCGATCGCATAGTCACTCTACCTTGGCACGCCTCAGAATTCTCGGAGTTATTAGCGAGAGTTGCAGCGCGGAAAGGAGGTAGCTTAGATGGTATTTCTCAAAATGACCTACGAGGAGGAAACGCCATAAATGTTGCATCAGGCCTCACTAAGCTAGGAGTCACCGTTACGCCAATTGTATGTACCAGCAATTATGGGCTGGAACAAATTAAGTATCATCTAAAGCAATCTGTTGACCTTTCCCATATCAAAATCCGAAGCAAAGCATCCATCACAACTGCGCTAGAATTAAAAGGGCAACACGGGAAAACCAATGTTATGCTTCGTGACTTGGCTTCTCTGGCGGATTTTGGTCCAGACGATTTGGAAGAATCTGATTATGAATTACTTGAGCAAGCAGATTATATTTGCCTTTTTAACTGGGCAGGCACTCTGAATCATGGAACTGAGTTTGCCCAGATAATTTTCAGTCGCGCCAAGCGAGGAAAAGGTAAAACTTACTATGATACTGCTGATCCAACCCCAAATAAAACGGGCATCGCTGATTTAGTAAAGAACGTTCTTAAAACCCAGCAGGTGGATATCTTGAGCTTAAACGAAAACGAAGCCGTCATTTACGCAAGCTTCCTTGACGCGGATTTAGCAGCAGCTAAACAAAATAGTTTGGGCGTTTCGGATTTGGCAATGGAGGCCGCAAGGGTTTTGACTAAACATTTCTCCTCGCGAATTGATTTGCATACCACAGATTTTTCAGCCACTCTAAAAGGCACAAATGAAGTAGTAGTTCCCACGTTTAACATTAAGCCGTTGCGAGCAACCGGCGCAGGAGACGCTTGGTGCGCAGGCAACTTATTCGGCTATCATAACTCTATTAATGAAGAATGCCGTTTAATGCTTGCAAACGCAGTTTCTGCCTGTTACCTTTCGGAAGAAAATGGGTCGCACCCAACCAAAGCTAAAGTACTTAGCTTTCTCAAAAAGCAAATGTAGTGTTAATCCAAATTATTTAAAGCCCTCTATCACCTATGCAACATACAACTAGGTGCTCAATATGGCTAAACTGTTTGGAAGCTCTGGAGTTCGAGGCTTAGCAAACATTGATTTAACGCCACTTCTTGCATGCAAAGTGGCTTCCGCTGTGGCGACTCATGCGAAGGCTAAAAAAGCCGTTGTAGCTAAAGATACACGCGTTTCAGGCGACATGATTGAGGAAGCGATAGTTTCAGGTTTATTATCCTGTGGCGTTGCTGTGTCTCTATTAGGGATGGTTCCCACGCCAGTTTGTGCTTATGCTGCTAAAGTACTAAATGCTGACATCGGTTTTATGCTTACGGCTTCTCATAATCCGCCCCAGTATAACGGAATCAAAGTATTCAATGGTAACAGCCTATCATATACCGACGCTGACCAGAACAAAGTGGAAAATATCGTTGCAGAAGGACGGTTTGCATTGGCGAATTGGCAGGGGTTAGGAAATACCACAATGGTTGATGCCACTGAAAATTATTTGGATATGGTGAAGAGAAATGTTTCCCTTAAGAAGCATTGGCGCGTAGTAGTTGACCCTGGATGCGGTGCTGCTTTCAGTGTTGCTCCTAGAATGCTCAAAGCTTTAGGCTGCAACGTCACGGCTCTTAACGCTCAGGCCGATGGCTATTTTCCAGCCAGAAAATCCGAGCCTAATGCTGAGTCCCTAAAGGATTTGGCGGGAGCAGTCAAAGCTTTGGAAGCAGATATTGGTATCGCGTTTGATGGTGACGCAGATAGAGTTGCATTTATTGATGAAAATGGTATTTTTGTTAACTTTGACCGTGCTTTGGCCGCCTATGGGGGATTTGCCCTTAGATGCAGCGGTGGGGGTGTCATTGTGACTAATGTGGAAGCTTCGATGTGCGTCGAGACGGTGGCGCATAGGTTTGGGGGTAAAGTTGTGCGCACTCGTGTCGGTGATATTTACGTTTCTGAAGCAATTGGGAAACACAGTGGCGTGTTTGGAGGGGAACCTTGCGGTGCTTGGGTCCATCCAAGGCAACATCTGTGTCCTGATGGACCATTATCGGCCGCACTGTTTTTGGCGGCGCTTGAAGAGGCAAACAAAAGCGTTTCTGAGTTTGTTTCTGAGGCCCCCACATATATCACTAAACGTGATAACATTCCTTGCCCAAATTCTGTAAAATATAGGATAGTGGAACAGTTAGGTGATGCATTGAAAGTTGCATTCCCCCACTTTTCTGATTTCTCCATGATAGACGGTGTACGTTTAGCTCTCAAAAACGGGTGGCTTCTTATTCGTGCCTCCGGTACTGAACCTCTTATCCGCTTAACAGTTGAAGGCGAATCAGAGGCGGTAACAAAAGATATAACCGCAAAAGCAACAGAATTAATTTGTAAACGAATCGAGGCACCATAGATGAAAGCAGTAATATTGGCGGCAGGCGCAGGCGAAAGACTTCAACCTATCACTGCAACTCGCCCTAAACATCTTATTAAACTCGGCGGGAAACCGATTATGCAGTTCTGCCTGGAAGCGGCGAAACACGCGGGCATTGAGGACGTTATAATTGTAACTCATTACATGGGTGAAAAAATTCGTTCCTACTTCGGTGACGGTTCGGCATATGGCTTGAAGCTGGGATATGTGGAGCAGCCAAAGATTTTGGGCACAGGCAATGCGGCTGCGAGTGCGGAGCCTTACTTGGATGGCGATTTTGTTTTAATATACGGCGATTTGCTATTTGGGGAAAATGCCGTTTCAGAAGTCCTTTCAAAGTTCAAAGCTGGCGAAACCGCAGCGGTTATGGCAGTTGTGCCAGTTGACTGTCCTGAAAACTATGGCATAATCGAACTATCTGAAGATGGTCATGTTAAAGGAATCATAGAGAAACCATCCGTCGAAAACGCCCCTTCAAACCTTGCCAACGCAGGAATTTATGTTTTCTCCAAAGAAGTCTTTGACAAAATCAAAAAAACCACAACATCTGTTCGGGGGGAATGTGAACTCACGGATGCTATAACTTTACTTGCTCAAGAAGGTAAAACTGTTTTAGCTGCAGAGCTAAGAAAAGACGATTGGTTTGATGTAGGTAGACCTTGGGATTTACTTGATGCTAACGTTTGGGTTCTCAAACGCATGAATCACCGTGTTTTGGGCACAGTTGAACAGGGAGCTCATATAATTGGACCTGTTACTGTGGCAAAAACGGCGCGGATACGTTCAGGTGCCTACATTGAAGGGCCTACTTTTATTGATGAGGAAGCTGATGTTGGTCCCAATTGCTACATCCGAAGTTGTACCAGTCTGGGCAGAAAAACACGTGTGGGGAATGCGGTAGAAGTCAAAAATAGCATCATTATGGATGGTACTCATATTGGGCATCTTAGCTATGTTGGTGATAGTGTGTTTGGGGAGAAATGCAATCTCGGCGCAGGCACCATTATGGCGAATTTGCGGTTTGATGATAGCAATATCAAAATGGTCATCAAAGACAAGCTCATAGACACTGGTAGACGTAAACTCGGTTCAATTCTTGGCGATAATGTGAAGACTGGCATCAAAGCCTCATTTATGCCTGGTGTCAAAGTTGCCGCGAATACATGGGTAGACGCAAATCTAAGTGTGGAACGTGATTTACCAGCTGGGAGCATTATCTTTGAGCAGAAAAGCAAACATACTGGATCTAAAATAACTTCTTAATTAGAGAAAAATTCCTTCAGGAACATAAATTAGGAGTAGAAAAGAGAAAGTTAGGGTATTCCAGACTCGCATTTTTGGAGTAATTTTGCCCAGCGTTCATCGGTTCGCTGTTGGATTTCGTTGATGATGTGGCTGTTTTGTGGTGTGAAGAGGTGCCGGAATCTGCCTTGTCCTTGTAGGTATTCTTTGACGGGTTTTTTCTTTTGCGGTGCAAGAGCAATAATTTTACTGGGGATTGAAAGCTCTCGTTTGCCGTTGACTGCTTCCCAGATTGGAAACACACAGGATTCAACTCCGAGTTTGGCGTATTCCATTGTTTTGGCGGGATCGCTTCTCCAACCTCGCGGGCAGGGCGCGAAGACGTGAAGAAATGCGGGTCCTTTGACTTCTAATCCTTTGCGGACTTTAGTAAGCATGTCTTTCCAGTAGTAAGGTGAGGCGGTAGCGACGTATTCCATTTCATGTGCTAGCATGATTTCGGTTATAGGTTTTTTCTTTTCGAGTTTACCTGGGATAACCTTCCCGGCGGGTGTTGTGGTTGTTGCTGCTCCAGTAGGAGTTCCGCCACTGCGTTGGATGCCTGTATTCATGTAGCCTTCATTATCATAGAGTATAAAGAGAAAATCGTGTCCACGTTCAACTGCGCCTGATAGTGCCTGCAAGCCGATATCAAATGTACCACCATCGCCTGCAATTGCGATGACGTCAATGTGTTCTTTTAGTTGGCCTTTATTTTCCAAAGCTTTAAGTGCGGCATCGATTCCTGAAGCGTTTGCTGCGGCATTTTCAAATGCTGTGTGTAGCCAAGGTACAGCCCAAGATGTATATGGGTATATTGAGGAAACTACTTCCATGCAACCTGTTGCCTCGGTCACGATTGTTGGTCCGCGGGTAGCTTTCATTATCAGACGTAACACGGATGCCGGACCACAGCCTGCGCATGCACGGTGACCTGATTGAAACAGGTCAGGTTTTGCTGCAATTTCCTTTGCGGTGAATTTCCATTCTTCTGTCGTCATTTTGTTTTACTCCTACTCCCTTAGCCCCAAGTAATGCACTTTAGTGTCAGCATTACCTGTTTTAACAATTGACATGAGGTACTCGAAGACTTTGCGGAGTTCATGCGGGCTATAATCTCTTCCGCCTAAACCGTAAATGAAGTTGACTATGAGTGGATTTGGGTGAATGTCATAGAGCGTGTGGCGCACCTCATGGAAAACTGCCCCGCCGAACCCGCCAAAACTAATGCTCTTGTCCATTACTGCAACTGCCTTGGCATTTTTTAATGCATTCTGTAACTCTTCAACTGGCAGAGGTCTGAAAGTCCTTAATCGCAGTAGTCCAGCTTTAATGCCTTCACTGCGTAGTTCATCCACTATGACTTTAAGTGTGCCGGAAGTTGAGCCTACACTAATTACTATGATGTCCGCGTCATCGGTGAAGTAGGGATCAATTAGACCATTGCCGTAGCTTCTGCCGCTTATTTTTGCGTATTCACTGTGAACTTCTTTAATTCGTTTGAGTGCGTTTTTCATGCCTTCTTCTTGTTGCCGCTTGAATTCGAAGTAGTAGTTTTGGAAGGCAACAGGTCCCATAGTCATCGGGTTAGCTGGATCAAGTTTGAAAGGAACCTTTTTACCTTCATGAGTTAGTACGATGGGGAGTTTTCGTTCACCCACGAAGCGCATAACTACCTCGTCTGGAAGAACGTCTACGTTTTCAAGTGAGTGACTCAAAGTAAATCCATCCAAGCCCACAATCATGGGTAAAGACACGCCTAAATCCTCCGAAATCTTGAAGGCCTGAATAATTGAGTCGTAGGCTTCCTGCGCATTTTCAACATAAATCTGCATCCACCCGCTGTCCCGTGCGGACATGCTATCGGATTGATCTCCGTGAATGTTTAGCGGTGAAGACAGGGCACGGTTTGCAACAGCCATCACTATTGGCATTCGGGAGCCTGAAGCAACAAAGAGCATTTCATTCATCAAAGCTAGCCCTGCCGAAGCACTTGCGGTGAAGGTGCGAACACCAGTTGCTGCGGCGCCTATACAAGCTGTCATGGCGCTGTGCTCGGACTCGGTGCATACAAATTGTGTTTTCACCTCTCCGTTGGCGACATACTCGCTAAACTTCTCCACTATAATAGTTTGAGGCGTAATGGGGTAAGCAGCAACGACATCCACGTCGCATTGTTTTGCTGCGTAAGCCACGGCTTCGTCTCCGTTAAGAGCCATGGTTTGCTGTTTAGTTTGTTGTTCCATACCTATTCCTTCTCGTCGTCATCAATTTTCATTGTGATTGCCTTCGTTGGGCATACATTGGCACATATACCACAGCCCTTACAGAAGGTCATGTCAAACTCGATTTTACCCATCTCAGGACGGTGTCTAATGGCGCCATCAGGGCACATCATCACGCATGTTAAGCAGACGGTGCATTTCTCAAGGTCCCGCACAGGCATGAAGGTTTTCCAATCGCCAGTCATGAAGCCGATACTTGATTTGGGGCAGACACCAGCAATCGCGATTTCACGCCAGCCTTTTTCTTTGCTCACTCAGATTTTGCCTCCTGGTATGCTTCCTTGATTACTGCATAGTTTTTTTCAGCCAAATCCGCACGGAAACGACCCTTAAGTGTCTTTGCAACGCCTTCAATACTAATAATGTCGGTGGCTTTTGCAACAGCTCCTAGAAGGGCAGTGTTAGTTATAGGCGCACCTAAAATACGCAGCGCAATTTCGGTTGCCGGAACTGTCCAGACTTTTCCTTTAACCACCCGAAGTTCTTCTTTCAATTTTTTTGGGTCTTCACTGGAATTTATTATTAAACAGTCTTCATCGCGGTTTAACCCAGCAGTCACGGGTACAGTCCTTAACAATGAATTGTCAAGAACCACAACAACATCCGGGTCGTATACTGCACAATGTAACCTTATTGGTTTAGCGCTGATTCTGGTGAAAGCCGTTACAGGTGCCCCCATGCGTTCAGGTCCAAACTCAGGGAATGATTGGATGTATTTGCCTTCATCTAGGGCGGTTCTGGCCAAAAGTTCGCTAGCTGTCCAAGCGCCTTGACCGCCTCTGCCATGCCATCTAAACTCTACCATCTTTTTCAAAGCAGTCCCTTCACTAAAGTATTTCTCAGTAAAAATGACAACTACCTTGATATACATTTTTCTAGTTATTAAACAAAAACTTCTCGGTTAAACGTAAAAATTGTGTGAAACACCTCTGAAGTAAAACTCATTTGTCTTGAGTTCAGTTGTTTTAAAAGAAACAATTTTTCTTAAAATTTTTTGCTTCGTTACATAGTAAGCAATAAAGTTATATCTCTATAATAGAATAGTTTTTCTTTTAGAAGGGCCGATTATTGGAGAAAGGCTTATGGAGTACAAAAAACGGGCAGATGTAGTTTTAACGGCTGACCGAACTTTAATGAGCAACTATCATCACAATGAATTTCTGGGATTCGGAACCTGCGCACCCCCCAACTTCATACCCGAGTGGCTCTTCAGCTATCTGTTTTTTCCACCTTTGGAAGCCCGAAGGGGTTATCCTTTGACTGCTCCCTATGGTCTCAGAAAAACTGAGGCCCAATTGCTAAAAGAGGGCTTTAGTGTCGACGTAGTGAGTCCCATACACCTGAAAAGCAAACTTAAAGATGCTGCTGTCCTTGGAATATACGCCATGGATCCCTTCGGTCTTGGTCCCGCATCCACTACACTTGCATCTCTATTCAAAAAAGAACCCTTCCTCGCCAAATACTTCCATGCCTTATTAAGTAGTCCTGAGGTGCAGAAAGCCAAACGTAACGGCTTAAAAATCATTGTTGGAGGACCAGGATCTTGGCAATTCAAATATAGAGAAAATTCAATCAAAGACCTGGGTATAGATTGCATCGTTGAAGGAGAAGGCGAAAATGTCGTAGGTAAACTTTTCCGTGCCGCCATTGAAGGTCAAGATTTACCAAGCCACTATCAAGTATCATTCGACGAAGTGCCTACCCTTGAGGAAATCCCGGATATCACCGCTCCATCCATAAATGGTTTAATTGAGATTGGACGCGGTTGCTGTCGAGGTTGTCAGTTTTGTAATGTGACAGTTCGCCCTCTAAGATGGTATCCAATTGATAAGATTGAACGCGAATTAATAACTAATTTATCATCGGGAAAAGTAAAAGGAACATGTCTTCACTCAGAGGATGTGATGCTTTATGGCTCAAAAAATACTATTCCAAACGATGAAAAACTCTTGCACTTGCATGAAATGGTGATGAAGCAGGTTGACAGTATCAGTTGGAGTCACTGTTCCTTAGCTGCTGTTGCATCCTCACCAAAGCTTTTCTCGGAGCTTTCTGAGATTATTCTGCAAAAGCAGGCGTGGTGGGGTGCAGAGATTGGTATAGAAACGGGGTCGCCGGCGATTGCAAAGAAAATTATGCCTGCTAAAGCTCATCCATTCAGCGCCGATAGTTGGCATGAAGTCGTAGTTCAGGGGATGGGATTGATGCATGACAACAAGATGGTTCCAGCTTGCACCATAATAGTGGGTTTGCCGGAGGAGAAAGAAGAAGATATCACTCAAACTATGGACTTAGTCGACGATCTCAAAGGGATGCGCAGTCTAATCGTACCTCTATTTTTTGTACCGTTGGGGCACCTCACAAGTAAAGATTGGTTCACCAAAACCAAACTCAGCGAGCGTCACAAGCAGCTGCTAATTAAGTGTGCTGAACATGATTTTTACTGGGTTGATAACCTCATTGATTGGTCTTTTAAGGATAAGTGGTATCAGAGTATTATGAAGGAATTCTATAAGGGGTTCTCAGCGATTGCGAAACGTAAAGTTAGGCAAATCGAGTAGTTTAATCTGTCAATGCAATGACTAAGCTTAAATTTGCTTGCCCCCTGCAAATACTAACTAACATCTCAGGGGTTCCTCAATTTCACTCATAGTACCTTTCAAATATAAAACTTGCATTTGAATTGCTAAAATCACTATTAGATAGCCAAATGGTTCTGAACACCCACATTATCTAAGACAGTGTTCTAAATGCTGAAGCGAAAGGGTAGATCACTAACGGCCCATACTAGATGCCAAACAAGAGATGGCACTATAGAGGTTAGAGAGTATCATTACCAAACAGAGGGTGGTTACAGAAGTGGACAAAACGTTTCGTATTACATCAAAAAGGTTAATCCCAACATTTGGGCACACTTGGGAAGACATTCAGTTGCTACTCGAGCAGCTCAAGAAGGCAACCGAGTATGATATAGCAGCTATCATTGATGTAAGTCCATTAACCGCCAACCGATATGTTCATCATGGTACAAAGCTAACTGAGCGATGGCGTGAGAGAACTGCATAAAAATAATGAAGTTAAAAACATGTGTTTTTGCTAAATCCATGGAGAAAACATGTTTAAAGTTGAAACCGAACGTTTTTGTCATAATAGTTTAACTGTCTCTTAAGACAATTGAAGACAAATGAAAGTTTAAATTCTATCAGCCGCACCTACCAAACCACACACACAGTTTTACTTTTTAAAATTTAAATTTGGTAAGACGCAATAAAATTGAAAACATGTTAGAGCTAAACTGTATGACGGTTGGCAAACTTAATTCATAATGGGATTCATGTTTCTTCTATAAAACGCTAGGAAAAAATAGTAAACAGGTTGGAAGATTTTATGGTTGTTTTGTGGAGTTTAGGAAGGTTAACTGATGAAGTTACTAAGTACTTTCCGTTTTGCCCATTTTGTGCAAATCGAATAATTACAGCGCATAGAGATAGTATGAGTGAACCTACTGCAACTTGCTCCAAATGTGGTGCGAAGTGGCATTTCTTTTTAAGTACTTGGAAAGACGACTTAAAGGCTGCTGACTTGGTACGTGTTAGCTCTTTTGGGGGCGAACAATACTTAGGAATTAATTATAAAGCCCAGTTTTGGAGAGATTTAGCCCTAAGCAACCAAAAGAAAAAACCGCATATGCCCGAAACCAATACAGAAACAACAACTGTTCGCGAGATTATCAAAGAAAAAGAGGTTATTGTAAAAGTCCGTTGTCCATACTGCCGCAAACTCTTTAATGAAACAGCTAATACCTGTCCAAATTGCGGCGCATCAAATAATAACACACTTTGTCGAATCATTTGATTATCCATTATTATCTGGTGAATGTAATTGGTTTATTTTTAAAATATCGATACCCACTATACTAGACGGCTATGTTTTGGGTAATGGTGCATTATTATGCTGGTTCATAATGCAATTACAGTTATTGGCATGAATAGTCATCTTCATGAAACCTAATTTGGTTTGATAATTGCTATTATGGCATTTGGTAAATATATCTTATCTAAGTACGAATACATCTTTATAAAAGGCTACGAATTACTAAACTTACATTCAATATTTCTATAAACAAGATTGGTGAAAAATTTTCCTCGAGTCAATTGAATAGACATATTGAGAAGTAATAAATATCGATTTGATGCAGCATTTTTACTAAAGCACAAGTTGAGGTGGGGCGCTCTCAAATTGTTATCGTTAATAAATTCTCGAACTAAACACGCGATCTTTGCCTTTTCTGATAAAAGACTGTTGTCAAAGTTATGAACACAACGCTGATTACTGCAACTATAGGTAAGATTTGCAGAGGATTAAGTGCAGTGCCTACATTTTCTATCGGTCGGGTTGTCGAATTTTTTGTAGGTGAAGGACTGGCAGTGTTTAGCTGCAGCGGGGGTGGAGAAGCACTTGGAGAGGGTGTAGTCTGAACCAATCCGCTATCTTTTGGAGCTACAGACTTTGGAGATGAATTTTGGTTGACGACTACTTTTGGAGGTTGAAAAAGCGGAGAAGACAATTCACACATGGCGATAAAAAGAGCAAGACATTTAGGATAATAAATGTCAACCAACTCATCATATTGTTCAGGCAAATGCCTCCAGGCTGTAGATGATCCAACCGTCTCGATCAGCCATGTTGACTGGACTCCAAGTTGAGTGGCGTCACCTATTGCATATCCCTTGGAACCAAAACTGATAGTTCGGTAAGGTGTAATCCCCATTGCTCCAGCTATCTGTTCTGCTCTATTCTTTGCATTTATAGAAAGAGTTGTGTTGCCCAAGTCGTAGAAAGCAGAATATGGACCTGCTCCACAATGCAGATTTACATAGAATAAGGGTTGATAGGATGAGAAGATGTCTCTCATTACGTTTGTTTCTGGCGCACTGAGCGGATTTTGCCCAGAATAGGTATCGTCGGCAGGATCGCTTTTTTGCCATCCTGTCTCAAAATTTCGGTTAAGGTCAACGCCAAATTCGGATACAGATTTGTCACCGTTGCCCCTAGCAACTTGGTTGTTTACCATGGGTATGAACATTACATAGTTTTCTTGAAGAATTTTTTGTGTTTGGGAATTATTAGGATCCAAGAGCCACTGCGCTATAAGATATAGGATTTCTCCACCTTTGTCTTCGTTTCCATGCATCTCTGCATCCCAAAGTACTCTTCCACCGGTCTTATTGCCTGCAGCAAACATTAGTATCTCGGCTCCATCGCAATAGTTTCCAACTGGGAAATATTCTGCGTTGGAATGATTGCTCCATAACTCTTTCCACATTATAGTCTTCTCCTCTTTTGTGTGGAATGGATCATAAATATCGCTGGAACCTGAGGGGGTAGTAACAGCTAGCAAAGCAATAATCAGAAAGCAAGCTATCAGTGTCTTCGGTTGCATGGTTCTTAATCTCAGTCAAGCATCGATCCTAAAAAAGCTTGTTGCATCTGCAAAAAACGCTTCCTATAATAATATTTGAGAGGAAAAATCTCTAAAACCGCTCGAACGGACTCAGTGACATAAAAAATTAAGTGCTCATTTGTAGTGTCTGAACTAAGCTATCCCCAAATAGTAATAATTGACCGCAAAGTCTCTCATGGAAGAATAGTTGCAGAAGAAATAATTCAAAATAATCTAACTGTGCCTGCGATATCAAAATTCACTTTAAGTATTTCGTTTTAGGAAGCGATTTTTAAGGTTATTTTTAATGGTGCCTTGTCTTATCCCCTTCACAAATCCATTCATTTGCTGAGACACCCGATTCCGACAATTAGAACAAAAGTTTGCTTTTTCATCAATTCGAGTTCCACAATTACTACAAAACCCCGAATTTTTGGGGACTGAAGAGAATCCGGACAATGTATTACATAAACGGTTTATAGTTTTCCATCCTTCTCGTCTTTGATCAAGATCAGCTAGCTTCACAAGAAGTCCAGAAGTATTCAGTAAACTTCTTTTTAGTATGTGGCGAACCCAACTTGTTGAGCCATAGTCTGCCTGAGGAATAGCTATTAAGCCAGGTAATTCTTAAATTAGCAAAGCTGCTTGCAGTAGTATCTTTACTATTTTTTACCCCGAGATTGTAAAATTGTTTTTAATCGAAATGTTTCTACTCAATAACCATGAAAAGTCTCACAATACGTCTTTGATGTTTTAGTTTACACTAACTCCCGAGCACGGTGAATGGCTTAAAATAAAAATTAAGCTGTAACGTTGTTTTTTGCTTCTCCTGATAAGAATGCTTGTATGTTTTTTATTGTAGTATCTAAAATTCGCATTAGCGCCTCTTTACTGTAGAAAGCTATATGTGGGGTAAAGATAACGTTGTCTTTACTAAAAAGGGTCTGTTCCTTAGCAATTTGATTAATTATTTCTTGACTTTCTTTATCGTGAACTGCTTCTTTTTCTTCCTTGATAATTTTTTCACCTTCTATAACGTCTAATCCGACACCCGACAAGGTCTTGTTTTCGACTGCCTGAATCAATGCTTGAGTATCAACAATTCCGCCCCTTGAAGTGTTAATCAGCAGAGCTCCTTTTTTGACTTGTTTAAATCGCTCTTCATTCATCAGATGGTGAGTGGCTTTATTTTCTGGAACATGCAGAGAAATAATGTCTGAATTTGCTAGCAAACCCTCAAGTGATGTATACTCAAAACCTAAAACCTCAGAAAGTATCTCACTTTGTTTAACATCAAAGGCAAGAACATTCATACCAAATCCTTTTGCGATTCGAATGACGTGAAGTCCAATATCTCCGACACCCACGACACCTATTGTTTTTCCTTTAAGATCAAAACCTATCAAACCATCTGTGGAAAACTTGTCCTTCTTTGTTCTTGAGGCAGCTTTGCAGATATTTCTGGACAGAGTTAGAATTAATGCAAAAGCATGTTCCGCTACAGTATTCTGTCCATAAGAAGGGACGTTACTAACCACTATGTTTTTTTCCTTACATTTTTTTATGTCAATATGATCGAATCCTGTTGACCGTGTGGCTATAAATTTTACGTTTGAAAGTTTGTTTAACATTTGCTTATCTAATTTGGAATATATAAAAACAGAAATTATATCAAAATCGCTCACCTCTTCAACATTATTTGGGCTTAAGATATCATTAAAAAACTTAAGCACATTTTTGTCTTGAAGAGTATCTTTAATTGTTTGCTTCTCTTCCTCTTTTTCTATTTCAAAAAAAGCTATTTTCATGAAGGGCTCCCGTAGGTACTTTTCTTTTTCTGCTATTTCAAAACATGTGGCAACAATTTGCTATAACATTTAATCTATTCATAGCCTATATGAGCGAAATAATCAGAATTAAGTGGTTGTGTGAACTAAACGATGTATGTTACATTTTATTACCCTTTGCATTGAAGGGATATGTGAGGTGACAACAAACACGAGTGCTGCGAAGATTGCTGCTAAAAGTAAATTTAGAAGTAATTGATTGTGTAAATCCTTTTGTTTTGTATTTGAGCTTTGTTTGCTCTTCATTTTCTTCACATTGTTATATTTTCATAGATACTACTCTCGAGTGCAATATAAGCGCAGTATTGCTAACTGTTTAAGCGTGAATCATTAAAACAGAATAAAGACGCAGCAAAGTTGAGAAAATTAATCAGTGAAAAGTAAAGCTTAGACTGTAATTACCCTTTCTTATTACCCGTTTGCTTTTAGATAAAGACATAGAAGGCAGTTGTTACGAAAAAGTTTGAGGTTGTCAGGATTCTCAAGAACATAATTTCTGCTCTTCTTAGGGTATACCCACAAAAAATATCAATTTAAAACTTATTTCCAACCCGCAATATCCATGAAACCTAAAGTATACTCACTCTTAGAATATGTTGAACTTGTTTTACCTATGTAAAAAGATTTGATAGCTATACCTAACTTGGAATCAAAGCCGAATTCTCTGTTTTAATAGAAGTAGGTATTCAACCCCCTGCCACGCAGATATCACCCGAAAACACCAAATTTCTTTGTGTTTGATAAAATTAGAAACATCAAGATTTATTGTTTATAAGTAACATACATAATTCATTAAGTCTAAGTAATCTATTTCACTCAAAATGGAATCTTTTTTTACGACATTTTGAAATAAAAAAGAAACAACGCAGGAGAAATCGTGGTTGACATCAGAACAAGAACAGGATCAATTTACTAGCCTTCAAGGCAAAAAAGTCATAATTACTGGCGGAACCACAGGGATTGGGCTTGCTACAGCCATTTTGCTCGCATCTAAAGGAGCTAAGCTTTTAATTTTTGGTCGAGGCCAAAGCGAATTAAATAATGCCCTAAAAGAAATAAACAAGCTTTCAAACCAAGCTGTTGGGTTAACAGCGGATGTTTCAGTAAAAGAAGATGTTGAACGCGTTTTTGACGTTGCCGACCGTGAGTTAGGCGAGATTGATGTTTTGATAGATAATGCGGGATTAGGCGCCGGAGGAATATTGGATGCGCAATACAAAGAGCAAGAATATGTTGTTCAAACAAACCTGATTGGATACTTGGCTTTTGCTCGTGGAGCGGTTGAGCGTATGAAAGCCAAAGGGGAAGGTCATATTGTTATTGTGGGGTCTATGAGTGCAAATGTTCGTTCAGGCAGTAGTTCAATATATGTAGCTTCTAAAGCTGGTGTTCAAGGGTTTAGTGAGGCTTTGCGAAAGGAAGTTAACAGTTTGGGAATTAGGGTTTCTCTTATTGAGCCTGGAGAAGTTGGAACAGACATGAATTCTCTTTCTGTTAAAGAACAGCATAGACAACAGTCAATGCTAAAGCAGCTTAAAGCAGAAGATATCGCCGACTGTATATACTATGTATTGACTAGACCTAAACGAGTTGACATCGTTGAAATAAAAATAAAACCCTTGCTTCAAATAATATAAGGTTCATCTTTCCATGAATTTTACGGTTTAGACTATTCTTACTTTTCTTCTTTTTGACTATGTCTTCAAATAACATTATTCTTATAATAGTCTTTAAAGCAGCTTGACAAATGGCTTCCTTGGCAACCACATGACCAACTGGAACGCCTCCAGCTGGCAAAGCTAAGAGTACCACGTTTTCTATTTTGAAAGGACGGATTCAAAGTTCCTTTTTTCGATAGCTTTGTCCAGGCGGAAATAAGGTTTGGTACTACTCGAGAGTATTAGAAGCAAAACCAAATAGCTTTCTGAAAAGGGAAAAACCAAAAAAGGTCTAACTGGTTTTTTTCCCAGCTCTGATTTTTCTCCCATCTATTGGTTTTTGATTTTTGTTTGCTTCATCTGTCAACCGCGACAATTCTTCCGCTTCTTTCTCTTGAGATTTAGTTTGGTCTTCAATGTATTCTTCTTCACGTAGTTTGTCAATCAGTACGGTAATTTCGTCTATGTGCTCAATTAATGGCTTGGTTTCACCAAACAGTGTACTGTACTGTTTCTGCATTGATGCTAAATCATTTTCAAGCTGGGTAATGCGTTTTTGGTCATTAATCACCCTTGCGTTTGTCTGTTCAATTGTGTGCGGTAGCAGCCACGACAAAGCACTTCTGTAAGCCAACAAGAACTCTTCAACATCGTGGTTGCTGTAGTGTTTATCAATGCCCTTGACTTTGTGGGCGAGCATGGGCGATGCGATGTTTGAGTGTATGTTAGCGTTTTCCAAAGCACCCTGCAGAACATCCCGTAAGTCATGCGCTGAAAATCCTTTGCCTTCTTGACCTCCCCAAACCATCATTGAGGTTCCCCAAAAAATACTTTGCGCCTGAGCGAGCCTATCCCCTTTGTGATTGTAGGCATTGCTGTCAAGCGCAACAAAGAGGGGTGAGTCTGGGGTTACTGCAATGCCCCTTCTTTTCAGTTCTTCATCGTAATTTTTTAGTTTTTTTACGGAGTATGAATGCAAAAAGCATACTTGCTTTAATCCACGGTATTTGCCCCTGCCAGCGCCTTTGAGCCTATCGGATTCAATCACAATGTAGTAGGGTACATCTTTGGCGATTTCTGCATCCTCTTCCACGGTGCGTGTGGTTTGTCCCATAGCTTCCTCCCTAACCATTTTGAGAAGTTCAGCGGTGGGTTTTAGGTCTTTGCGGTTGAGTTTAACGACTGTTCCAGCCCTACACGAAGTTGATTCTATAAACCACAATATCGCCTTATCTCGTTGATAGGACATGCCTTCCTCAAGTTCCAAAATGTCCTTCATTTTAGGTGTGCGTCTTTGTGGCTCTGGCTTGTTGAGTTTTCTCCAACCTGATTTAATGAGCGCCTGTTTGCGTTATAGAAGCTCTTAGTTGAGTTGAGCACAGATAGCCTTATGTTGATAGTTAAGTTCGTGCTTTCATCGTATAGAAAATTATCCAGTAGGTCTTCCGCTTGAAACTCTATTGCGGTGGCTATATTGCGTAGCCCTTCAATTTTAAGCGCAATTAATTCATCGGGGTTCTTGTTCACCGCTTTGCAGTACAAATAGAAGTTTTTGCTGTAGATGCTGAGTGTGTCTTTTGATTTTATTTTGTTTAGCCACTTCAGTGATGAGGGGAAGCTTTTAAGCCATTAAATTATATTATCAGTCATCTTACTCAAACGTAACACCTCCAAAACAATTAAAAACTTTGGTGTTTTCTGGGGTAACAACTATTTGTTCTTGGGTATTTTCGGGGGGCACAAATAGGCTTAAATACTTATTTTGAACTGAAAGTGGCAGAAACACCGGTTGTTTGCCGCCGTTGCACAGCCCGGTAGTGCAACTGACTGTTAATCAGTAGGTCAAAGGTTCGAGT
>CAWGYA010000002.1:0-536262 GCA_963826715.1 Candidatus Bathyarchaeota archaeon | reverse complement strand
TTGCATCCCATGCAAGTGGAGACGTCTCCCTTTCTTCTCTTTTTTCAAGTCAGCAACAAAAAGTAAACTCTTTCTTCAAAACACTGAACAAACGCATTCTTTTCAAATTACCCTTCTGAGGTTAAAATATGTCAAAAGAAAACCATAAGACATGTTCAGAAGTGGAGCTTAGAGAGTTTAATGATAATCAAGAACGTTGACCAAAAAACCCTTTTAGACAAGTAACCTAAACATCAATCGGTGTTATGAAGAGAAAAATATTGGCATTAACGCTTGCTGTGTTAATCCTAATCACATCAATAGCTGGGATTCTACTGGTTGATTTAACAGGGGATGAAGAAGTAGTACGCAAGTTGTACATTTATCCTATGTCAGTTGGAGAGAAGACCTACATCTTGACAGTTAACACTAACTGGACTTCATCACCAAAGGTTGACTTATCACCTGAAACTGACTCATTGAAGTATGTTTCAGTTGTCTTTTCAGGGTGGAGCGAAGAAACTGTCTTCTTCAATGTAACCATTCCAACTGACTTACTATGGGGAAACATCACATTAATCTGGAAATACTACGAACAAAATCCTGACCGATATATCCTTTCAAACAATGGTACACATAATTCTGTAGCGATGACGTGTATAATCAAGCCTTATTTTTCAGGGATGGGTTATTTTATGATTCGTGGTACAGAAGGAGCTTGGTGAGTGAAGAGTTTTCTTATTCTTTCCTTCATCCATGTGTCACTTGTTGCATCAAAAACAGTTTCTTCTGAAATCATCATGAGATATTTCATTGCAACATTAAAGGTTTTCATGATTGCTCTCAAATTGTTGTTTTAGAATTTTTCCAGTGCTAATATATCTATTATATCTCTGACCATGCGTCTGACTTTTTCTTTGTCAGGTTCAAAATCTGCACAATCAATATTATTGTTGGAATGGCGTTTGTTACAGTATGGTTCAACAGGGAATAAGTCTATGTCAGCTTTGTTTAGCGGATTTGAGCCTATTAGCATTCTTTGATGCAGACAAACATAACATAATTGTTCCGCTATATCTTTGGTTTTATCCCTCTCATCCATTGAGCTCACTCTTAATTAAGAATCATACTACTTCTTCAAAAACTCTATGTTAAGGTCTGCACCACTCTTCTTGGGGTTTGTCTAAGTATCTCATTGAAGTATGCTCTTTGGCATATGTTTAGTTCACCTTTCTAGTTTTTCAAACTTGAAAATTTAATTGCTCTGATATAGGCTTCTCTACCAGCATTAGTTAGCAAAGATAGCTCTGAGGACTCATTGACGTGAATGTAAGACCAGTCTTGATTAGATGGATGAATTGTTACATTCAAGTTTCCTGTTATTAATTCATTTTTAGGCAGATGCACTTCAAAACAGAAACCCTTCTTTTGAGGAAAGATTGAACAAAACCTGTAATTTGAATAGTAGAAGTTTATGTTAGTGTTGCTTATCCTTCGCTCAACCCTATTTGAGATATTCATAATTTCGTCCATTAGCTTTGTCGTTATAATTCTAACTTCTGAGTTGTCAATTTTGATAAGAAGCCTATCAGCTAATATTACGTTGGTTTCCGTGAATGTTTTTGCAGAATTCTCAGTAACTAATATTGCTTCAGGTGTTTTTGATGGAGCAAGTGTATCTTTTCGTGGTCTTGACCAATTACAGTATCTATGCGTTAGTCGAGCATTTTCAGGGATTGTTTTGCCACCTTGCCAATACTGAGTAATGTGGTCAACTGCTGAATCGTCAACATTCTTAATTTGTTGTCCACATATAGCGCATGTTGAGTTATTTTCAAAGAGTTGTTTTTTAAGTTGATTACTAAAGCATCTTTGCTCTTTGTTGTCTATACCAATTATGTTTTGAAGGGTCAGTCTCCATTTGTCAAACCGAGTTGTTACAGCTTTGTTACTGCTTGTTGATAATTCGATTGAGGCTATGAAATCTATGTCGCTTGACATTAGGTCGATAAAGGCTTCTCTAATTGCATCTAAGTTTTGGTACACTGTGTTTTTGTCAGCTTTAGCGAAAGTGTACATCAGAACATCATATAGTGATGCGTTAAACTTCTTTTCTTCCCATCTTCCGTTATGGTTCTTGTCATTTCCAGCATAGAAGCGTTTGAATGCATGAGTACCTGTTGGGGTATCGAATAGCGACCTAATTATGCTTATTGTGTTTTTGAATGCATCCCTTAGTTCGTCTTTGTCCTTTTGAGTAATCTTGTCGTCTCTGTAGTCATCCATTTCATCGTTAAGAAACTTCTTGATTGGTGCATTGTACTTTAGGTAAGTTGCATGATAGAAAGCTGCGAATCGGAGAACTAATTCAACGTCATTCATTCGTCTGTCTGAGGTTTTTAGTCCTAAAAGATGCAAGAAATCTGGATACGTTGCTAACTCTTTTAAGAAATCATTGAATTGTCCTCTGTAGATGCAGTTTCTTAGTTCCTGTTGGTTTAGAGCAACAGAACCAGTGTTTAGCCGTTCAAAGATTTCAAACCTTAGTTGTGGGTCTGATTCTTTTTTGAATGTGATGGTCGGTATGTTGTAGAATTGTATTTTATCTTGTAGAGCTTCATCTTCTATTTCTTTGAATAGTTTACCGTTTAGGTGAGTGTATACTTTTAGTCCTGTTAATCTGAATTCTTTTCCGTTTGGGAATTTTCCATTTATGAAGGAGAAGAAAGAGGTTAGTCTTTGTTGACCGTCAATTACATATTCTTTGTTATCTTTGTCTTCTGATAAGTAGACTATTGGTAGCGGAATGTCCAAGAGTGCTGATTCGATTAGGCGACTTGCTTTTACTTCATCCCAGACGTAGAGTCTCTGGAAAGCTGGTTGTAATACTAATTTTCCTTTGTTCCACTTTCCTAATAGGGAATCGACTTCGGGGTCACTTTTGTTTGTGAAGATTTTTCTATCTGGTGAGATTGGCGTTGTTTCTTCCTCTAAAGGTTGCTCGAATTGAATATCCCCATTAGATTCACAGCTTTCAGCACCCATAGCACAATTACCTTAACGTTTTGTTGTAAGCTTCTATTATAGAAGCTTTGCGAATTATTACTACAGTAAAAAAGAATGCTGGTAGTTTTGCCTTCTCAATTAACAAATGTGTTTTTCTATATAATCAGCAGAAACGTAAGGCATTACTTGTCCACTTTGAGTTTGATGTTAACCTTTGAGTATAGTGCTCTTCTGGTTTCAAACATGATGTCAAGATTCTTATCCAAAATAAATGCATCCACATCAGCAAGGGTCAGCTTCTTTAGACCAGCTTGGTTAGTCCAATCAATGCATTCTTTTATCAAAGTAGATAGCTTTTGCTTCTCTTCTGCTAACCTCTTCCTATTCTTCGCTTCTTCTATCTCATCAAGTTTTTGTTGAACTTTTAGGTTAGCTTGCTCTATCTTTAACTGTACTTTTGCTGGAATTTCCCAGTTATCTAACTCCTTATCTGTCCAGAATAGTCGAGTTAAATCAAAACTGCTTACACGTTCATTTGAAAAGTGTTGGTTTTTAAATTCGATTATCTCTTCCGCTATGTTTGCTGGAGTTGCTTTTTCCAACCAATCTTTAAATTGAGATTTTTCAGAAGTCTCTTGATCGTTTTCAGGTTGTATCTCTGCTTCAGTTGTCTCCAACTGGAACTTGTCGAGAAAAATTGTAATTAAGCAACCGTTTTTCCACATCACACATTTATCGCGGTAACAATCAGTTTTGAAGAAAGGACATAAGCTCATAAGTTAATCCTCAACGAAGAAGTCGGTATCTTTTCGTTTTATCTCAAAGTTCTTAACCTTAGATACTCCGATGTCATGGTCAATCATGTATTGCGCAAGAGTTTCCCCATCAATCAATACAATTTTAGGAGAATCAATCTTCCGAGCGTAATCTAAAGCTTCACCTGAGAAGTTTGATGTTGTGATAAAGATGCCTTTGTTTGCACATTGACCTTTCAGTGCTCCTACAAACTTTTGTATTTCAGGTCTTGAAACAGTGTTCTCCCATTTCTTAGCTTGAACGTAGATGACATCGAGACCCAACTTGTCTTCCTTAATCTTCCCATCAACGCCTTCATCACCTGATTTTCCAGTATGCTCCATTGAACCATCAACTAAGTCTCCATAACCCATTCTTCTTAGGAGTTTTAGCACTGTTTTCTCAAAGAATTCTGGTGTTGCATTCTTGACTTCTTTGAGTAAGTCGTCTGCTAGACTTTCTTTGATACTTTGAAATGCGTTCTCAAGGGTTTCCATGGGGTCTAATGATTCAGTTATCGTCTTCTGAGAGAAGTTCTGTTTATCTTCCTTTTTTACTGAATGGAACTCTACAAATTCTGAGAACTGCATAAGGAACTTATTATCGATTTTTGATGGGTTTTGTTTGAGGATTTCTAATCCTCTGTTTGCTATTTTGAAGTATCCCCTTCTTGGCGACTCGATTAGCCCAGCTTTCTTTAGGTAGGTTCTAGCCCAACCTACTCGGTTTTCTATGATTGTTTGCATTCCACTGGGAAGCATTTCATGTTTTTCTTGTTCTGTTAGCTTGAAAAGAACACTGACATGCTCGATGGCTTCATTTAGTGAGCGTTCTTTTCCATCCTTGGTGTACTCAAGAAGGGGAAGCATGATAGTCTGGTAATCGGGAATCATGACTGCTCTTTATGTTTTGGTCAAAATATAAGACTATTCTAAGCGGTTGTTTTACCTTACAGCACATCAAATTCATGTACCCAGACGGTAATAGAGTTGTTCCATTCACCGATATTCTTTTTCCAGTACTGTTTAAACTCTGATAGGTTGTTGAATCCTTCTTTGTTTTGCATCGATATCTGAGAATTCGGCAAGTGACTTCTGGTAGACCTTTGTTATTTTGATGTATTTCCCAGAGGTTTTGGAGTAATCCCTGTTAGCCATAAGATTTGTGACTTCACCGACCTCATATTGAGGTTTATCTCTGGAAGTCATAGTTTTCTTGCCTTGAAGAATAAGGTCAATGAGGATTTTGTTGAACATCATCTTTTCAGCTCGAATGAAGTCTACCTATAATCTTTCCGTTCCATTTGGGTCGTAATATTTGAAGTCATGTTTGTAGAAGTCAAAGAATTTCCAATTTCCTGTCATCTTTGGAAAAGCTTTTTTGACCTTCTTGAATGCAATGTAGGGGTTTTTTTGCTCAACATAGACAAGAGGATAAAATATGGATGAGAATAATGCGGCATCATGGAAAGGAGTTTCATTTTTTGGTGCGATAACGTACCTTACTCCAGCTTGCATGAATCTTTCAACCATGTCTCTATCTTTTGCAGTTTCACAAGAAGATAGAAACACAAGCTGTGGCATAGATGCCTCTTCTTTTTTGCCACGTTCACTCCAAATGAGTTTGGTTGCATCTTTAGAAGATATTTCATCAGAGAATAGTCTTCCTTCAGGTAGCTTGAACCCTGTTTTCCTATAGTTCTTGAAGTATTGTCCGTGACAAGAAATATGTATGCATGATTGTTTTGCATTCCTTAAGACTGATAACAGTTTTTCTGGGGAGTTTGCTTTTTCCATTGCGTAATCAACGGATTCATCATTATCGTCCATTTGTAAATCAATTATACTAAACAATTCTTTGAGCATTTTTCCTTCAGAACAATCAGGTATGCATTCGACAAGAAGAATGCTCCGTCTTAATTCTCCCCAATTAGCTAATCGAGTTTCCCATGCTTTCTTTGCTCTTTCGCTCAACTTCTTAGCTTTCTTTTTTCGAGTTTTCCAAGCCTTTTGAGCAGAAATACTTCTTTCAGACATAGTTGTTTGTAAGCCCAAATTTACTTTTAAAACTTGTTGACGACCAGTCTATATTACACAAATGTAATATGCAATCGCTAACTACATTATCGGCAATACGTGAGTTTGGATGGATAGTCCTTCAGAATATCGAACTCGGAAAGACAAAATTGACAAGATGCTTGAGAAGTCAGGATGGCTTGTCAGAGATAGAACAAAAGTCTACGAAGAAGTGGACACTAAACAATCAGACTTCAACTCAGGCAAATACAAGACTGTGTCTGAAACACTCAAAAACCTTGAAGAACACGCATATGCAGATTATCTTTTGCTTGATTCTAAGGGTATGCCTCTTGCCGTCATAGAAGCTAAGAGAACTTCAAAAGACTCAATCTTAGGTCAACGACAAGCCGAAGGCTATGTTGAAGACATCAAGAAACAGACAGGAAAAGACACCTTCATCTTTCTAACCAATGGCTATGATATCTGGTTTTGGAACAAGCCATATGAAAACCCACGTATGGTCAAAGGATTCCACGATAGAAATTCTTTAGAACGCATCAGATTCCAAAACATCTCAAAGAAAGACTTCCAAGATGTACCAATTAAAAAAGAAATTATCGATAGACCCTACCAAGTAGAATCTGTCAAAAGAGTCATAGAAGGAATTGAGAAAGGCAAACGAAAATTCCTTCTTGTGCAAGCAACTGGAACAGGAAAAACCAGAGTTGCAATGGCACTAATCGATGTTTTGTTAAGGTCTAACAGAGCACAACGTATTCTCTTCTTAGCAGACCGCAAAGCTCTCAGAGACCAAGCTTACGGTGATTTAGGCTTCAAAACCTTCTTCCCCAATGAATCAAAAATCAAAGTCTTCAGTGGAACAGTTGATAAAACCTCAAGACTGTATGCATCCACAATTCAAACTTTCATGGAGTGTTATCAACAATTTTCATGTGGCGACTTCGATGTCATAATCTCAGACGAAGCTCACAGGTCAATATACAACAAGTGGAAAGAAGTCTTCACCTACTTTGATGCGATACAAATAGGGTTAACAGCAACACCTTGCGACCTAATAGAAAGAGACACCTTCAGGTTCTTTGAGTGCGAAGGTGGAAGACCAACATTCCTCTATACATACGACCAAGCTGTTGCAGAAAAATACCTTGTTGACTTCCAAGTCTACTATGCACAAACGCATTTCCAAATTGAAGGCATCAAACCCGAAGACATACCTGATGCAGTCAAGAAGAAGGTCTTAGAAGAAACAGGTATTGATGAAGATGAACTTGACTTCGAAGGTACAGACATAGAAAAGAAGGTTGTAGTAGTAGGAACAAACGAAGCAATAGTCAAAGAGCTCATGGACAACTGCGTTATGGATGAGACAGGAACTCTTCCAGCGAAGTCAATAATCTTCGCTGTCTCAAAGAAACATGCTCATAGGCTCTGGGAAGCATTCGAAAAACTATACCCTCACTACAAGGGACGACTAGCAAGAATAATTGTCTCAGAGGATAGCAGAGCACAACAACTCATCAGTGAATTCAAAAATGATGATTTCCCAAAGATAGCTATCTCTGTAGACATGTTGGATACTGGAATAGACATTCCTGAAGTCTGCAACTTAGCCTTCGCTAAACCTGTCTTTTCTAAGATAAAGTTTTGGCAAATGATTGGAAGAGGAACAAGACCCGACCAAACATGCAAAGAAACCCACAGCCATTGGTTACCCAACAAGAAAAAAGAATATTTCCTAATCATGGATTTCTGGAAGAACTTCGAATGGTTCAAAATGAACCCTGAAGGTAAAGAAGCTAAACCAGCAGAAGCACTTCCCACAAAAATATTTGTAACAAGACTGTACCAACTGGACTTCCTATTAAAAAGTAAAGATAACCGTGCAGAAGTCGTAAAGACCACGCTAACAAAAGACATCAACTCTTTGCCTTTAGAATCGGTGTCAATTCAAGAGCACATTAGAGAGGTTGAGAAAGCATTATCGCCTAACTTCTGGAACACAGTTGGACTAAATCCAATAGACCATATGAAGACAAAGATAGCTCCGATAATGAAGTACAAGCAAGACGTTAACCCAGATGAAGCATACTTCACATTGAGAACTGAACAGCTTAGTTTAGCGATTCTTCACAGGAATACACTTGAAATTGAAAGACTAAGAGATGCCATCGGAGAAGATTTGAACTGTTTGCCTTTAACAATCAATCAAGTTAAGGCAAAACAACAATTGCTCAATGAGGTTCTTAGACCTGAATTCTGGGACAGCATAACGTATGAAAATGCACAAATGATGGGTCAAGAGTTCGCACCTTTGATGAAGTTCAAGCTTCCTGAACCCAGACCTACGATAACTCTCGATATTGACGATGTTATCCAAGAAACAGGAGTCATCGAGTTTGGACCTCTACCGTCACAAGAGTACGTGAAGACCTATCTTGAGAAGGTGGAGCAAAAAATAAAACTATTAGCAGAGAAGCATCCGACAATTCTGAAGATAAAGAAAGATGAAGTCCTCACCGAAGAAGACCTCAAGAACTTAGAGACCACGCTTAATGGTCCTGACCTCTACATCACAGAAGAAGTCTTACAGAAAGCCTTCAAACAGGGTGAGGGAACTTTAGTTCAATTCATCAAGACTGTCTTAGGAATGTACAAGTTCCCTGACCAAAAGACGAAGATAGAAAATGCATTCAAGACCTTCATGGTTGAGAAGAACTACCTCAACGCTGACCAAGTTAATTTTCTAAGAACCATACAGTCGGTTTTCCTGAAGAAACATCACATAGAATATAGTGACTTGTTTGAGCCACCCTTCACAAACTTCGGAGTTACAGCACCGATTCCGCTATTTCAAGATGAAGACTTAAAGGAAGTAATACAGCTATGTACAGACTTGGAGAGGGAAATACCTATTGTTAGCTTCTGAGCTTAAATCTCAAATTAACAAACTGTGGGATAGATTCTGGTCGGGTGGAATCGCTAATCCACTAACAGCAATAGAACAGATGTCGTATCTAATCTTTATGAAAAGACTCGAAGACCTTGATACTATTCACCAGAAGAGAGCATCAGCACGAAAAGAAGCCTACAATTCTATCTTTGAAGGTCATGAAGATTGCAGATGGTCACAGTGGAAACACCTAAACGCTGAAGACATGTTGAGACACGTGCAAATCACTGTATTCCCCTTCATTAAAGAACTCCACAACGGTGACGACACCCTCTATAGTCAGTATATGAAGGATGCAGTGTTTGTTATCCCTAAAGCATCTCTGCTTCAGGAAGCAGTTGCAATTATCGATGAGATGAACATTACCGAAAGAAACCAAGATACACAGGGAGACATGTATGAGTATCTTCTCAATCAACTCAGGACTTCTGGGTTAAATGGTCAATTCCGTACTCCAAGACACATAATTAGAATGATGGTTGAGCTTGTAGACCCAGACATCGGTCAAACAATCTGCGACCCAGCATGTGGCACATCAGGATTCTTGATATGTTCATATGAACATATCCTCAAGAAGTACACTTCTCCTGAAATCATGCAAATCGATGATGATGGTGTCGCTAACAACCTTGTAGGTGACAAGATAGTTGAAAAAGCTCACTGGAACTTGCTCAAGAGAGAGACATTCTACGGCTATGATTTCGACACAACGATGATACGTATTGGTCTTATGAACATGATTCTTCACGGAATCGAGAGACCAAACATAAAGTATGCTGATACTATCTCAAAGAAGTTTGAGCAAAAGCCAATCTATGACGTAATCTTCGCTAATCCACCTTTTGCTGGTTCAATCGACAAGAGTGATATTAGCGATAGTTTCAAGCTTGACACAACAAAGACTGAACTACTCTTTGTAGAACTATTCCATAATCTGCTTAGAGTGGGTGGAAAAGCATCGGTAATTGTGCCAAACGGTGTATTATTTGGTTCTTCCAATGCACACATACAAGCAAGAAAGCTTCTGCTGGAAAAAAGTCAGCTTGAAGCTGTAATATCAATGCCATCTGGGGTTTTTCAACCTTATTCAGGTGTTGGAACAGCAGTTCTAGTCTTTACTAAAGGTGGTAAGACAGAGAACGTCTGGTTCTATGAGATGCAAAAAGATGGTTACAGTCTAGACCAAAAACGTGACCGCATCGATGGAAAGGGCGATATTCCTGATGTCATTGATAAGTTCCACAAACGGCAAGAATCGGAACAGAGTATAATCGTATCTGTCGATAAAATAAAACAAGCAGATTTCAACTTATCAATATCACGGTACAAACAGGTTAAACATGCAGAAGTTGAACTTGAAGACCCTGAAACACTACTTAAAAGTATTCTGAAGATTGAGAATGAAATTGTCAGAGATGCAACTACTCTTCAAGAAATGCTGTCTCAGAATAAAAGACCTGATAGCAGGTAATCCATATGCGCATCAAAGAAGTTGTCGTAGATACTGATTTAGTAGACCCAACAAAGAATCCCGATGAAGAATTCTTTTATGTTGACATTTCTAGCATAGATAATAAAAGAGGAGAAATTATCGATTATAAGCGATTGAAAGGTTTTGAAGCTCCTAGCAGAGCACGTAAATGCATTAGCGAAAATGACATTATTGTTTCAACAGTCAGACCTAACTTGAACGCTACTGCAATAGTGCCAAAGGAATTGGATAACCAAGTGTGTTCCACTGGCTTTTGCGTTCTTCGCTCGAATGGTCGAGTAATCCCAGACTATCTCTACTACTATACCAGAACGCCTGTATTCATAAAATCTCTAATGTCTAAAGCTAAAGGCGCTTCTTATCCAGCAGTATCGGTAGAAGATGTCAAACAAGTAGAAATTCCAATTTTCAGCATTGAAGAGCAAAGAAAAATTGTAACCACATTAAAAAGTGCACATACTCTGATTAAAAAACGTGAACAAGCAAATCAAATGACGAACAAGCTTTCTAAAGCGGTTTTCCTACAAATGTTTGGAGAGCCTTCAAAAAATCCTAATAAGTATCCCATTTCATCGCTTGAGAATATTTGTTCATACATTTCAGATGGCAGTCATGGCACACCTTCATTCATTGAGAAAGGTATACCGTTTATTACAGTTAGAAATGTAGGGGAAAATGGTATAGATTTTACCAACTGCAACTATATATCGAGAGAAAGCTATGAAAAATTAAAAAGAACATGTAACCCAAAAATAGGCGATGTACTTTTTTCTAAAGATGGAACTGTGGGAAAGGTAGTATCCATCGATTTCCATAAAGAGTTCATCATTCTTTCTTCTCTTGCTATTCTACGACCTGATTCAAAAATCCTTAATCAAAAATTCCTTGAATATCTACTTAAGAATGAATCAATTCTGAAACAAGCAATTGATATGAAGTCAGGTAGTGCAATTCGAAGGATAATTGTAAGGGACATTAAGTGTATTAAAGTTCCAACTCCACCTAAAGAGTTGCAAGATAGATTCGCATTAGTTGTAGAAAGAGCTAATCGTCTTATCTATAGTCAAACAGAGTCAACAAAAGAGATAAATCGCCTCTTCAATGCTTTGATATCCCAAGCCTTCACAGGTGAACTTGTTAGCTAGCTAATCTATAGTGCTACAGACAATCGACAGGTTTAGAACCCAACTAATGTGTAGACAACAGAATTTAACCGTCTATCAAAGAATTTTTACCTTCAAAAAAGCCAAAAAAACGCTGACCCTCTTTTTGGAGAAGAAAACGTGCTATTTCATGCCTCTATACCAATGCGTGGAGTAGTTGGGTTGTGCTTCCAAGTGGGGTGAAGTATGACTGTAACAGGTGAAGAATGGTGAAGAAGGCTACTCCATAAAGCACTTAAGCTGATGGTCCACAAAAGAGGGTAGAGGTTCAAACATTGAGTGAAAAAGAACATTGGATTGAAGTATTAAAGACCGCAGTTGAAGGTTTGGATAAAGAGAGCTTCGTTGATGTCATGACAACTGCAAATGCAATCAATCAAGCTTACAAGAAGCTTTTTCCTGATGCTTCAAGCAACCGAACCTATGAAGACATGTGGGAAAACATCAAGAAAGTAACAAGTGAGAAAGAATCGAACAAAAAGAAAATATAACAATGTGCTAACCTTGTGATTTCTGAAGTAGGCTCTCCTTGGATAAATAGCAAAGGGTTAACATCTAAAATTCTAAATACCGATTGCTCCAATATTTGACTGATAAGCTTGAAAATAATTTATAAAATAACTTATCCAAACGGTAAAATCTACATCGGAAAAGACTTAACAAACACGTTTCGATATTTCGGAAGCCCAAACAGCAAACTCTTAGAAGCAGATTTCACTGATGAACAAAGAAAGGACTTCACGATAAGAAGGCAAGTTATTTGGCAATCCAATGATGCAACTGATATAGAAGTTAATAAAAAAGAAGTTGAATTAATCCTTAAGTATCAATCAAACAACCCAAAAATAGGCTATAATAGGTCACCAAAATTAAAGAACAATAATGAACGTTAAAAGTGAACCTTGGTTTTTGAAAAGGTCTTCATAGATAGAACAGGTAGTTCAAGAGTTACAACGAATCGTTGAGTAGCTAACATATCATGTAGTTTCAAGTTATGATAACACAATAGAATACTTTGAAGTGTAGCTAAACACAAACGCAATAGGATTGGTTTTCTGGATAGCAAATAATACTTTGTTTAGATGGGAATCAACAAGCTTCTCCTCTGAAGACCTCTTGAGAGACTTTAGGTGCTCCTGTACCAATGCTCTGATTCAATAGGTAGGTAAAGAAAGCATTGGGAAGAAAGGTGTATTGTGAAGATAAGTGAAGAATGAGATGAACAAAGTAGTCACAAAGCACTTAAGCGATTGAAGTCAACAAGAAGCTATGCCTATTTACAACTGGTCAGGTGGAAGAGAAGTCTCTCACACTACAGCGAAAGGTTATCAAGATAAAGTAATTGAGTTAATGGAGTTAGAAGGTCACATTCTAATTAAGAAATCCTCTGATGTGAGCATGACACCTGACCTAATATTCAGAAAACCCGAAACAGAAGGTAACACTGACATCTATGTCGAAACAAAATTTGCCGATGTCAGCTTAAGCGATAAAGACTTCTTATCAGAACTCGCAAGGTACTTCATCTTATACACATCTAACAAAGAACCCTTTGATTTTCACATGTATATTAGAAAACTCAAAAACCTCTCGAAATGGAAGCAAATATTTTCTGCTCATTTATATGATGAAAAAACGTGCAAAGCCTTCTTTGAATCTATGTCAACAAATGACCAATTAGATGCAGAGACACAAATGAAGATTCAAGAAGAAGGATTTGACGCCTTTAGAAAGTTTATCACTGACACATATGTTAACCAAATGGATTATCAAATACTTCTAATGAAAATCGAAGAAAAGAAGAAAGGCAAGACTAATCTCACTTACGGATACGATTACTACCTTAGAGAACTGACACCCCTCAAGCAAAAGCAACAGATAGTCGGTAACTTCTCAGAAATCACAAAATACAAAGGACAAATCTATTGCTGGGAACTCTACCAAAATGTACGCTACGGAGACATCTATGATGCTATTGAAAGATACCAACCAATTCACCCCAAAAAACGATACCTATACAGTTTAGACAGCAATCTCCCCGAGAAAGCAAAGCAACTAGTCAGAGAAAATACCCTCAAAACGTTTAATCCTGACGATTGGCTTCTTGAAGGTCTCATACTTGAAGGCTCAGATAAGCTATCACTTCTTCAAATTCTCTACAAGAAATACCTTCTAAACTATGGAGTTTCGAAAGATTGCAAGTATGTTCGATATAGGTCAGCAGACCTTCTTTTCTTCGCACATATGGACTATTCAAAAGAATTAACTAAGGTAGACAATAAACAGGTCACCAGATTATTCAGTGAAACAAAATCTCCTTTCGTAAAACATGAAGCAATAGAAATAGAAGTCAAGATATATAGTCAAAGATTGTTCGTTTTCTTTACTCCAACTGTTCTATTTACCGATAAAGACAAGAATCTCATTACAGGTATTGGAGCTAAAACATTGCATGACATGTTCTCACCAAACAAGCACGATAACAACACATCGATACTCGGAGACATGAGATGGTGGTCTAACTATCTGTGCGACAAGAAATCATTGTTAGAAACTACAAAATTGTCGAGCTTCACTGGAAGCTTTAGTCCACCTCAAGATAGTCAAGAACGCAATGATATAGCATCAACTCAACTAATGGAGAAGTATTTCTGATGTTCAAAATCGAACACATTGACGAACCAGACCTGATGTTCGGTATAGACGAAAACGGAAATGAAGGTAAAGCCAAAGACCCACGCATAGGATTAATCAAGTACGGACCAAGAACACCAGAAGGCAAACCTCACCACATAAGCATGAGAATAGGTCTAATTGGCGACAACTACTCAATAAATGAACTTCAAAGCTTCTTCCAACAGATGAGAGAACGTATTCTACCTCAAAAACCGAAAAACTCTTCTGAGCTACAGAAATGGAAAATGCCATTTGCTGGATTAAGCAGTGATTCTCCCCTCAACATATCGATGAATCTCCAAAAAAGATGGAGAGAGTTGATAACGAAAGAAGACATCGACAAAATAGTAAACGCTCCAAACAAAAATGATGCTATGGAACAAACAATCAAGACAATTGAAAGAAAAATCGATACAATCTATGGGAAGGAAACGCCACCCGATGTAATAGTCATCTGCATACCTGATGAAATATATCAAAAATGCACCTCTGGGTCAGATTACAAACAAAAGATTCAAACAGAGGACAGCGACCTTCACAACAGAATTAAACTCAATAGCATCATTAGAAAAGTCCCAACTCAATTAATCCATCCGAACACGCTCCGATGGAAGAAAACTCAAGACTTCTCAGAAGTAGCTTGGAACTTAACAGTAGGTCTATTGTACAAGTCACAAAAAGGTCATCCGTGGAAGTTAGCAGAATTCGAACTAGACACCTGTTATGCTGGAATCTCCTTCTATATCGAAAGAAAGACTCGACAGTCTAAAGCATCAATGGCTCAGGTCTTCCTTGATTCAGGAGAAAGCTTCATCCTAAGAGCAGACCAACTAAACGATAGTATGGGCGATGAGCAAAATCACTTAACTGAAGAAGACGCAAAGAATGTGGTCTTAAAAATATTGAAGCAGTATGATGATGTGCGCCATTGTCTTCCAAGTAGGTTAGTGATTCATAAAACATCGAACTTTTGGGAAGAAGAGAAGAAAGGAATGTTAGAAGCATCTAAAGGTGTTAAAACTGTTGATTTGATAACCATTGAAGAAGGGCATCCCTTGCGTTTGTTTAACGAAAAATGCGTTTACCCAGTTTTAAGAGGCACATTGTTAACTCCACCTGATAAGAAGGAGTACTACCTTTTCACAAATGGCTTCGTCTCAGTGTTAGGAACTTATCAAGGATATCGAGTTCCCAGACCATTAGTGATTAGACCCGATGAACACTCTTCTACACCAATCATTGATATTGCCAAAGAGATACTTGCGTTCACTAAACTTGATTGGAACTCTTCTCAGTTCTGCAAGAGAATGCCTGTAACTATACAAGTGTCTCGCTCAGTCGGTGGAGTACTCGCAGAACAAGAAGCTAAGAAATTGAAAGAACTTGACCCTCATTACTATTATTACATGTAAGTCACAAAATCTTATTACCGCTTGATGGCGTAATCAATGGCTAAGTGAATCTCTTGAAGTGGAAGATACTTATTCCAATAGTAGCCCTTTCAGTTATAGCACTACTTTTCTTAAGTTACTATTTCCAGTCCTCAATCGACACTGGGCTACTACTCTCAATAATTCCAGTTGCAAGCCCATTTCTCTTCTATGCCTTAGACTACTATCAGAAAGCAAGAATAAATATTAAACTTGAGAATCCGCAATTCCTTGAAGAAAAGATTGATGATAAATTAAGCGGTTACAAACTTCGAGTGGAAGTAGTAAATATTGGAAGTAAAATTTGTTTTAACAGTAACGTTCTTTTTTCAATTAAGAGTAAACAAGGCAAAGAAGTACCAGTACTTTTAGTGGGTCGCACGACACCTTATAACCTGTTTGATGAGGCTGACGATTCTACAATAACTACTATTACCACAACTGAGGAGACATTCAGGCAACTAAAGTATTTGTGGTTTAAACTCGATAATAAGTCCTTTGATGGCATCGAAAGACAAAAGGAGCTTAGAAAAAACGACCGATACTACATTATCTTTCCTGTTGAAAGCACACGTGGCTATTCAGGAGATAGAATACAGGGCAGCAGCAGTGAATATGACCGTTACGTTAAGCTTACTGATGATAAAGTCACTGTTGAATTAGAGATTAAAGGGGAAGACACTGAGCGGACAATATACACAAAAAAGAAAACTTTTGAAATACCAGTTAAGAAGCCAACTGAGAAAATAGCAATCATAAAAAGTTGATGTTTATGAAAGAAATCTATAACGAAACAACAGAAGACTATATCGCAAGAAGAGAAGCGCAAGAAGACATCAAAGAATTATTCCGAACTTCCACTCAAGCAATCGAAAGTATATCAAACATCAGCTCCAAAGAAATAACAAAAACAAGAATAATATACAAAACCCTTGACGGTCAATTCGTAGGTCTTGAGCTACGCAAGAATCAAATTAAGTTCCACCTGTATTTCAAGAGAAATTCAATAGACCACAATCACAAAATGATTAGAAACCAATCTGAAGCTGAATCAGTAATTGACCTATGTAAAAAGCAATATTCATAATCAAATAGTCAAACTCTCAATCAAGTTATGGATGTTTTCCAGTAAGTCCTTTTGCAGCAAAAAATCGACCCTTCTGTTACCCAGATAGCACTTAGAATAATCCATAAAATGTAACCAAAGAGAATGTGCTTTCTTCCTTTTCTTAACATTTTTGGATGTTTTTGAGTAAGCTATGTCTCTTTTGGTCTTTAACAAAATAGTGTCAAATATCCTTCGGAAACATCTGTTTTTACGTGAAAATTGTGTTGAAATGTGTAGCAAATGTGTTACAAGCTTTTGTGGTAAAAATGCGCAGAAGAATTTTAGCCTTATTTCGGGAATCAAGCCTTAATATAGAGCTATTTCATGTACACATTTTTTAAACAGTGAATGCAATTTTTCAACATTAAAATAATTTTAGCAATGTGTAGCTCTAATGTGTAACTCAATTTTTACCTAAAATATTGCATAGTAAAATGAGAATCATATTCATCGTATTCCATCAGAATTTGGAATTTTCATCATTTTAAAGACAATTTGGGAACAACTACAACAACAACTACTGATGAAAAATGACTGAACAAAACCAAACCAGAGAAGTCATCTGCTCAAAATGTGGATGGCGCATAAAGACCCAAAGCAAGATGAAGCTACTCACATGTTCATCTTGCGGTAAAAAAACTAAGAATACAAGCTTTTCAACAGAGCAGAAGGTGAATCAATGATGGTGAAAGATAAACAAAAAAACAAGCACTCAGCAATCAAAAGCAAAACAAAGAAACCGCAGCATCTTGACCTTCTCCCCAAAGTAGGATACAAGCTTCTTGAAACAATGCTCGAACAATGGAAAGAAACTACTGATGTCCCCAAAAAAGGCAAACAATGTTTTGAAGTAGTCTCACGTTTCCACCTTGAACTAATGCTTCACCTGATATTCAGCTACGGCTATGATGGACTAATGGAAAAGTTCCAATCAATCGATGATTATGTACACAACCTTGAGCTTGAAGTATGTCAAAGAGAAATGCAACAAGCACAAGTCTAAAAGGTGAACGGAAATGACTGACAGAAGCTCAACCACACAAATAGACGAATTCACCCTGAGCACCACAAAAGGCATCTTGACCAAACCATCATTAACCAAGCTCTTGAGGGAGACCAACTATGCATAGCAATTACGTTTACGATGATGGTGGAAGAGCTAAAGCTGGGTTCAAAGGTGATACAGGTGACTGTGTTGTAAGAGCTATTGCAATTGCCACAGGAAAACCATACCAACAAGTTTACGATGAACTAAACAACTTGATAAAGAACGCTAGACAAACAAAGACAGCAAGAAGTAGTTCCTCAAGAACAGGAGTTCACAGACGCTTTTATCGGGGCTATCTGGAAAAACTTGGTTGGGAATGGGTGGCAGTAATGAAGATAGGAACTGGTTGCATAATGCACTTAAATAAAGAGGAACTCCCAAAAGGTCGCCTAATCGTAAGCTGTAGTAGGCATATGGTGGCTGTTATAGACGGAGTCATACATGACAACCATGACCCAAGTAGGGATTGAACTAGATGCGTTTACGGCTATTTCCGAAAAAAGTATAATCAAAATCATTAAGCTCGACATCAGAAATTTACCGACAAACTAACCATCTCTTATTTTCAGTTAATGTTCCCTCGGCTACCATGGTTGGGCGACAAGAAAACCATTCTTCCATGCATCCAGTGGATGGATTCCACCTACCCTAAATGGATAAAATTACTTTTCATGGACTTTTCCATGACAATCGGTCTCTAGTGTCGGAAAAAAGCCACTACTTTTTTATTTTGATGGAACAAACAAACGGTTTTGGAGAAGAATATGACAAAAGCTATCGGAAACAGCATGAAGATAACGATTGATAGACGTATAGTTCGAGTTTTCGAGCAATTACCTAACACATTCACAGCAAAAGAACTAGCTACTCTAGCAGACATTCCTGATGATGAATTGAAATCAGTTGTCTACGATACATTGCAGAGGATGGTCGCATACGGATTGGTGCATAAAGCAAAAGAAAGCGCAGAGTGGTACAAAGACCACGAATACGAAAAACGAGAAGGTAACCACAAAAGAAATACTAAGCAATCACTTGAGCTTGATGGCTTCCAGCGATGGTTACTAAACTATTACAAAGAAACAGTTGGCTAAAACATAGATAGGTCTTAAATCTGAACTGATAACAGAAGATGTTGTTTGGAGAGTTGGGTAAGATTGGACACAGTAAGAACAGTTAAGATGAAAAGTCTTTACGAAATTACAAACGGTCTACTAAGCGAGATGGTTAAAGAAAACAACATAGACCTCAGTAAGTACCTTAAACCAGAAGATTGCAAGACATTGAACGGTGTCTATGAACGAGCATTATCTACATTATGCAATCGTCAAGGTATGCGTAATAACATCAAATTTGAAAGGAGCACACAACTTCACAAAAATGAAAAACAAAGCACACAACTCAAAGAAGAAATTCAAAAAAGAAGCAACCAAATTAAAGGGCTACTCTTTGATTTTGACCCTGCAGAAATAAAAAAGGAATACGGCAAAGAGAAAGGATTGTACTCTCTTATTGATGTATTCAACACTAAGTTAAGTCTGAAAAAGAAAATAGACGTTCAGAAGGATAGGCAGTGGCGGGAGTTCTGTGAAGGTGTTATTTCTATTGCTGTTTTTCTATCAGAATTCCAAGACAAAAAAGCCTTTGACGCTTTTGTGAACGATTTTCAAAGGAATAAATATTCTCGTGAAGCTCTACCGATGCTATTGGATAAAGAAATATCTGGTTTTGGTTTTGCATTAGCTTGCGATTTTCTAAAAGAAGTGGGGTATGATGGCTACCCAAAACCTGATGTACATCTTATGGATGTTTTCCAAAAAAGTGGATTGTGCAAACGGAATGATTACGATGTATTTAAGACCATAATAGAGGTTGCTGGGACAGTTGGGAAGACACCGTATGAGGTTGATAAAAGAATATGGCTAGTTTGCTCGGGGAACTTCTATTATGATAAGAAGGTTACTGGTAAGAAGAACGAACTAGTGGAAGCAGTTCAGTGAATGCTTCTTTCAATGTTTCTAATTAGTACTAGTAGTTGTTTACCTTAACTGTATCAGCAACAGCGTCTTTTTGACAGGTAGCTTTCAAAAGTGTAAACTCTCACTTACTTCGACCAGAAACGCTGTTTTTTATGTCAGAATCGTAAGAAGTCGAAGTAACAAAAGCATTACATGCATTGAAGTAGCGAAGAGTATTGATGTGAATCAACAGAACACCTACTTTGTAGATGTAGAAATCGCACTAAGGTGACATGTATGGACAACAATCTAAACCTGAGGCAAATAGAAGTTGAAAGGTGGATTAGAAGTAAACTTGATGTTGAAGAGTACGCATGGTTATTGGAATCTTGTGGGTCTATCGCTAACTTCGTCTGCTTTCTTGACGGCTTAGTGAATAAAATCAATGAAAGTCATCAGCTAAATGAAATAGAATTTCGGGTATGCTATAAACTTGGACTAATCAAGCAACGAAAAATAAAGACCCTAACAGAAGTAAAAATGGAATTGCAGAAGGCTAATGCTAAACTTGTGGAACTTGAAGAGGAATTTAGAATTTGTGACGATAAATTGCAATGTGAACGCAAACTGATAGATATACATGGATACATTGAAGCCTTGTGGTGGGTTTTAGGCAATCACAAAAGCTTAGCTGAATCATAGGCATCAAAAACCTGTAAGTCATTGCCATACAAGATAATAACTACAGAATTTATGCCAAAATTCTTATGCTAAAAAAGGGTTAACTCGTATTTGGTGAAGAGTGCCTGTGAAGCAGTCTAAAGCCATTCCTTCCCTTTCCAGAGGTATTAAGTGATGTTTTTAGATTGACGGAGTAGGAACAGACTCACCACAATTTCAACTAACAGCCACTGAAAAGGGTTAGGCATATAGTTACTTATCGTAGCGTCCTGATTCACATAACCTCTTTCTGTTTGGCTTCAGCTTCTTCAGCATCTACAATGCAACTACTCACTTGTTTGGGAAAAGACAGTACAGCACTAGCAGAAATAACCAAGACTACAACAATACCGACTGAAGCCAAAACTAGCCACATGGAGATATCAGGATAAACCCAAACAAAACTAAAAATGATTAGTAAAGCCACTACTGCTTCAATCAGTGGGTCTCTAATTTCATGTGTGAAATTTCCAATTTGAATTCCAATTTGCTTAGCCGTGAAACCAGATTTTTCTGTAGATTTCTGAACAAGACTCAGAGTTTTGGCATCTAATGACCGGTGTAGCATTTTTCTTTTCGAGAGTGACCCCAGATTTTTGAATACGTGGATTCTCCAAGCATACCAAGACGTTACTATCAGTAGTTTTGGGACTGATATCATTACTAGGAAAATAGCGGCAGTGAAAACCGATTGAGTCACAAGTTCTGAGGTAACTGACATCTTTGCGTCTCTCTAATAATTATCTAATAATGTTTAAAAGTCTATAAAAAATCAGGCACGAAGCGCAATATCTCAAACCTTAAATGCTAACTTAATTATTCGATAGTTGGTTTAACTCGTGCTGTATTGGCTAAATGTCGATAAACCAACAAAGAAGTGCTCAATTCATTTAGAAGGATGCACTCACGAAATGAAAAAAGAAGCAACCCTTTGGAAAGGAATAGGCGAATTTAAGAGGGATGGCGGTTGGTTTTCATTTACATCAATAGATGACTTGGAGCGGTATTTCAGACAAGAGTGGAGTAAACAAGGTTACGAACTATCAAAGGAATGCAAATGTCTAAGCAAATAGAGCAAGAACAACTTGTTTTCGGCGACCTAAAAAGCATTTACAAGAAGCAAGCCACAGGTTCTTATGAAGAAATAGGCAAACAATATCGACACCTACAGGAAATCGAAGAACAACTATTTGTCGGATTCACAGCATACATCTTAGCACATGCGGGATACTACGACTCTACACTCTTCAATACTGACATTGGCGACGACGAAGGTTTTTTGAAAACAACCGAAGAAATGGATAACTTTGCAGACCTTATAAGCAGTTTTCTTGGTGTAAAGGAAGAAGAAAGAGTATTCGACACCTTAGGCGGTGCTGAAGAGATATTTTTTGATTACCCCCGATACAAGACTTGGAGTCACTGCTATGAACATACGGTAACCAAGGAAATGTTGAAAGTAATATTCACACAGGAAGCCGACTATAGATGTATTCAACTTCTTTTCGATAATCCAAACTGGAAGAACTTACGTGGAATTGACCCAGCATACAAGAATTTTGTCCTTGTCAATCCAAGCATTAGACTTGATAAATCTACACGTGAACTTAGGGACAAGCTACTAACAGATAACATATTTTTGGTAACTATACAAGACCTTGTCAGTCAATTCATAACTAGAAGTGAGAAAAAGAGGGTTCTCGATAATTGGATGATAATCAGAAATACGGTCTTAGAAGAGTTTGCTGTAAAAGAACCTATTGTTGCAGATGCCATTGACCCGACACAACTTGAGCTGGAAGAATTGATTAAAAGACCAGAATCCAACAGATTAGAGTTCAAGTCTTCGATAACTTTTGACTTTAAGTTGGGTAACTATAACAAAGAACGTGAGGACGACATAGCAAAGTCACTTTCAGCATTTATGAACTCTGAAGGTGGGGTGCTAATTATTGGGGTTGATGATAACCACAATATTTTGGGGTTAGAAAAAGACCTTCAAAACACTCCAAAACATGATGAGGATGGACTAACTCTACGTTTAACCGATATAATCAGTGGTCACCTTGGAAACCTTCATCACGAATATCTTAAACCTATTTTTCAACGTATTGATGGAAAATTGGTGGGTAGAGTTGACGTGTCACGTTCAGGTAATCCAGCATACCTAAAAGACTCTAAGGGTCGAACACAGTTTTACATTAGAGTTAACAATAGTTCTCGCCCATTAGGGTTAGTCGAAACCGTTGAATACATAAAACAGCACTGGGGTTGAAAAGGTAGCGGTCAGGTTATACTGACCTACTCTGAATAGGCATTTATTAAGCAAACCTATCCGATTGATGGCTATTATTTATTCTTACAGGTTGAAGTCTACACATAAAACAACAGGTTACAGATTAGTTTACACATATTACACATCTGGAAGATACGGTAGGCTACTTAATAGTCGAGCGATGATGTCTGTTTAAAGAGCAACTCTATTGGAAATACTAATGGACAGAAGGCTTCAAGAAGTAGCTTAGGGGATTTGTAGAAGAATTCTTAGGTAACTAACTCCGAACAATAATGGTGTGCAAGTTCTCGACTGGTTTATGGATTATTTCAGACATCCATGCGCACAACAGGATAGATAAAGACTAACTTTAATCACTGTCATCACCGTCACTATCCCAGAAGACACACTACCTATTTTTTCTCTGTTTTATATATAATATATTATTATATAAGATACAAATAAAATGGAAATGATAATTGGAGTGAAGAAAAATGTGGGGCAGTATGCTTTCTGACAGTGACAGCGATGACAGTCCCCCCGCCTTTTCGCCCCATTTTTACCTCAAAAATCCAAAAAGCATGGACAAATCAGGTCGCATAGTTAACGCTGTTATGTATGCATCAAAAACCAACAAGTGTGCCACAAGTTGCCCATAGTACACTACAAGTGCGGTGAACTCTCACACTTAACAGTGTTATTTCTCACACAAGTTGGATGTTTGTATGCATAAAGAGCATTAAACTCGACAATAATAAAGTCTATATACCTCAAATAGTTCATTTGTCCAGTAAATAAAAAAATTACTACAAAAATGACGGTGAAAATGGAGAGAGGCAAATATGATGGAAAACCAAACAGAACAAAACAACCTAGAGAAAGTAAGTAAGTCTGCTGAATTTCTAAAATGCACCACAATTAACCTTCTAGGCGGTAGCATGGATACATGCGGTGGCAAAGTCAATAAAGACGGAAAATGCACAAAATGTGGTACAATCGCAGAGATGAATCAATACGGTTGGAATATCGAAGCACACTTAGGAATTGAAAAAGAGTACCACCTAATCGATATAGGAAGCAAAAACACCGTTAAGGTCTTCAATAAAATCAATGACTACGCAGAAACAACAGTACGAAAGCTAACACATATCCCAATGCTTGTGGTAGCAAGGAAGTTCACTGAACTCAAAACCGAAGCATTGAAAATTACCACACCGATTGATAAAGAAACCGAGAAAGAGTTTCTTCCATCAACGCTTCAGTTAGCTACAGCGCAATGGTTAGTGAAGGACTACACATTCTTCTATCGAGTGCTTGAGTTCTATAAAAAAGGATACTACATCCCAGCAATAAAATTTAAAAGATACGTAGTTGGAGAAGGAGAGAACGCACTGCTTGTAACAGCCTTAATCATTCAAGTGGCACTACGCACAAAGAATGGATTAATATGGCTTGAAGGCACACCCGCAACAGGTAAAGACACCTTAGTACGCATGGCTTTAGACATTTTACCTGTAAAACACAACAGTTTAACACATCAAACTCTCGGTGCAATGCGTTACGATCAAACAGAAGACACACTCGAAATAGAATACATCAGTGACGCTAAACAATACGAAGGAGAAGAAGCACGTGAACTCCGTAATCGAAGAACAGGGGACGCTGGGTCAACCACTCAATACGCAAACAAAAACAAAGATTCAGGCGAAATGGACACTATAACAGTTAAGCGCAATGTTCCAATAATTGCTACAGTCAACGACTTAACAAAAGACAATGCAGTGAAGTCAGGGTCAATCACAATACACATGGATGACAGCGAAGAACTTACACGTAAAATCAAAGAAGAACAGCTAAGAGAACTTCAAGGGTTACATATCTTTGCAACAGACAATGAAATAGCTATCTTTAGAGAAGCAATGAGAATCATCTGCCGAGATAAAGTTCCTGACAATAACAAACAAATTGTTGTTCCATACGCTGAAGCTGAACTTATTGATTTATTATTTAGCAGTAAAATCACAGACTCACGCAGAGATATACCAAAGTTCTTTGAAATCGTTAAAACTTTACACTGGATGCGGAGACATGGGCTACCTAAAAGTCAATGGTACATATGCGACTGGGTAGACCTATACTTAGCTTGCAGAATAGGCATCAACGCTATCAGAGCAACATTCCCAGAACTTACTAAACAAGAACTGAACGTACTAAATGCAATCATGTACTACCATAGAGAACGCACAACTGAAGAGAAGAACGGTGGTGCAACATCTAAAGAGATAACTGACACTTACTACTGCAATGGGTTAGCTCAAGGTACAGTTAAGAATTTCTTGACATCATTAAAAGATAAAGGCTACATAACACTCGATAAATCTGGTGGACAATACTCATGGTATCTCAACTTGAACCAGATAACAAGGGGTAAAGACCCAGCAGACATCTCTAAAGTTGGTTGGAGTCACGTTGTCCAAATTAGTCCTGAACTACTCTACAATGTGGTCAACAAAGTTGTTGAGAAGTACAACGTGCTTTTTGACATTAACCTGAAGGTTGTTGACCCAATCAATGGGAAAATTGTGACCACTAAACTTGTTGATGGCAAATGGAAACTCTGCGTTGACGACATCAATATTAGACCGCTAAGTGAAATGCAAGCTTTGATTACTCCTGAAGAACTTAAACAGGTTGACGAGAAGAAGCAAGAATTAATTGGTGTAGTCTTCGAACCAGAACAACAAGACAAAGAAACACCTGACTTTGGCGATGAAGAAGAAGAGGAAGACGCATGAAAGTATACAGAGGAATATCATCAGTAGAGCTTGATGACATAAGAAAGAACGGTATACAACCAGAACTAAGCGCATTCAATACAGTAGATGATATAGACTCAACAAAAATTCCAGTTGTTCATGTAACTTCTAATGCATTGACTTCCGCAATCTACGCATTTGAACACTGTTATAGTAAATTGATAGGAGAAGAAACAGAACATTGCACTGAATTCAAATGCAATCCAAATCCAAAAGCTGTTAATCATGGCGGTAGACCAGTAGTGTTGGAGCTAAACATAAGCAAGAAAGAGCTTCATCAATATTACAGTACTTCAGCATTAGGTCACAAAAGTTCAGCATTGATAATAGCAAGAGCAGTAAAGCCATCAGAAATAAAGAAAATAGTAAACATAACAGCTACATACCAGAGGATTCACGAACAACACTTTAGGGAAATAATGCCAATGACAATCTTTGGTTCAATAAGTGAAGATGAAGCTATACTATCCTATCAGTATTCTCGAACAACCCACATCGATGAAAAAATAGCTGAATTGTTGAGGAATGAAAAATGAGAAATCTACCACAGACAGCTAAACCATTAGCAGTAGCAGAAGACTACTCCTATTCCTTGTTTACTCACCACTCGATATCGTTAGTCAACTACTGTATGAAGACATGCATAAGCTATCAACACCAGTAAGCATTCGACAAAGCAACCTAAGATAGAATCACAAGTTCAAGCCAATTCTAGTCCAAGCAAAATATAGGTTATAAAAAGCAACATAATCAAAACAGATATTGGCAGTCTGCTAAGAGCTGAGTCCAAGCTTTTGCTGTTTTTTTATGCTCACAACCATTAGCTCCATCGTTCTCTGAAAATTTCTCAGGAATAGAATCTAGTAAAATGTAAGGTATCAGACTAATTTTAAAAACAAATGTTTACTCACTCACTGTCTAGTGTCAACAATTGTCCAAAACACATTTATACTTAAAAACTGCCCAATGATGAATTGTGGTCTACCACATCCATTGAAGTTGGTGAGTCATTTTTGCGATTTTTACTCCGCTCACCAACTTCAAACCAACAAGAAAAAGCAACAAAGAAAAACGAAAGGTGAAACAAAAATTGTTCGATGAATCGATTCAGCAAAACATCATAAAAGCTTTCGCTGATGTTAGCGGAGTTCCAAATGACAGCGTAAAGTGTGCTATAACCAACTCCGATATGAAAAAGACCATGATGCTGGAAGCCACAAGAGTTGACTCCAACTCAGAAAACACCACAACAACTCTAACAATTGAAGACCTTTCCAAAAGCAGATACAAATTTTCAGGCAAAGTCGAGAGTTCAAGGCGAAATTTGGAGTTTGACAAGACAGTAGTCATTATGAACCCTCAAGGAATCGCTCCAATTGTTAAGCAATTACTTGTAACAATTCGCTGTTGTAGAAAAAATCCCAATCTTATCAACAAAATAAGGAGCTATGCTAATGTTTGATTTTTTGAAAACAGATTGCTCTATCTTTTGCAGATACAAGCAAGGATTTCAACCATGCACTGCTCCCCAGAGCTTTCTCGAAACAAAATGTGTCAAGAAAAAACGAAAAGAACAAAGAGAAAAAAATGAACACATCAGAAAACAAAGTTACACAATGTAACACAAAAAAACAACAGAGGTGAAAAACATGTCAAAATTAAATGATTGCCGTTACCGAGATTCGTTCAGGTGGCGCATTAAAGGTGGAAAATTCTCAGGAGCGTATCTGACCGCACCAAATCCATGCAATGAAACATGCAAGTCGTACGATGACTGTGTTAGGTGTACATTTGCTGACCAGCTTCCAAGCCAAGACTTCTCAACAGTCAATATCTATCTCAATAACCGAGCTAAGGCAGATATTATAGAGCAAAAACCTGAGCAAGAAAACCAGCAAGAAGCAAAAGAAGTAAACGAAATAGGACAAGAACCTCTATTCTAACTCTTTTTTCTTTTTTTGAGGTTAACTAATGAGCGAAACTCACACAAGGATTCTAAAAGAAGACCTTCAAGCTCTTCGAGCAATCCAAAATTCTACAGGTCAACTATCAATATCGGAAACTCTACATACCATACTGACAAACCAAGAACCAGTACAACGAGCATTAACATTAGTCAAGCTGAAACCTGAAGATTACAACAAATTGCAAACTATAGCACATGAATGTGGGTTTCAGGACACAGGTTTTGTTATTCATCATCTTCTTGAAAGCCAACCAACAACAGAAATGGTCACAGTAGCTAAAGTCATGAATGAATGCGTTCCAGTGTGCCTAACTGGGAAACCTCTCAGTGGCAAAAGCTACTGGGTCAAAAACACCTTAATTCCAGCACTAAAAGACAAGAACCCAGTGCTATTGATTGACCCAAACCACGAATACGACATGTTGAAAGAAATCAAAAGCATCCGAGAACTTGAACTTTCAAGTAATCAACATGCAAGGTTTTGTCCATCAAAAAACAGCCTAATGGGAATGATGCAAATCAAATCATTGATTATCGAGCTAAACGCAATGATAGACATCGATGAAGACGCATTCAGAGACACATCTCAGCATAGCGGTCTCGTACTAATTTTTGAAGAATATCACAAGTCAAACTGGGCTAATGCCTTCTTGTTCAAGTCACGCCACACGACCCGAAAGGCGATTATTATTACCCCCGATTATCTCCCAAACATAGAGACATACACAGTTTTCCGTTAACAACAAGGAGTTAACACAAATGGAAATTTTAGACGACATATCTACACTCCAAGAACACAAAGAATGTGTAACTACAACAACAGGAAAGGCATCTCACGTTTTGTGTCCATTAAATCTGAACAAGCTATTCATTGGAGCTCTTTTTAATACAAAACACTGCAAGGCATGCGAATACTTCTGTGGTATTGTTAAGTACCCCAACATTCCACCAAGACTAATCTGCAAAGCTACAGACGTCATTAAACTCCTCGAGTTCTATACTAATTGTACTGATAAAAACCATGAATCCGTTAAAAGTAGCGAATGTTCACGCTGTTTCTATTTTAATTCAATCGATGTAACTAATGGCTATATTAAATGTGGAAAGGTAATCAAGAAAACTGAGAAGACAGTTCAACTCTTTCCGACTAAACAATTGAACATAGAGTTCCCTTTTTCCTTCAATTGCGCAAAAACTGGGATACCTTGTACAATAGACCAGTGCATAAAACAACAAAGCGATGGAACGATAATCGGATGTCAATTCTTCAAAGGCTTCCACAAGTCTAGAAATGCAAGTAAAGTGAAAATTTGTTGCACTCACTCGAAAGCTGTTGGGAGCGAATACGTCACCTGTAGATTCAGCAAACCAAAGAAACCTAAAGAAGAAACCTTGCATACCCCTTGCTTAAGATGGCTTTACGAAGATTCAATCAAGACTAAAAAACTTGGTTTAAAGGTCGATTGTTTAGGTATAGAAAGAAGACATTACTCCCAAAGACTCAATGTGAACTGCTTAAGCAATGGCATAGATGTCGCTGAATGTCGCCTATGCCCAGAGTATCTAAGTGTTAAAGGCTTTAGAATTCAATGTAAACTCTATCCAACTGCTATCTTTGTTCACTGCCCACATGGAAAAGGAGCTACTCATAAAAAAGGTAGTCAAGTAAACCTACAAACATGTGTTAAGTGTCCTCAATTCCTAAAAATAGAAGACGACAAAGTTCACTGTCGATACACAAGGGTTCAAGGATTAGTATCAAAGCCACCGAAAAGGGGTAAAATGAGCAGATTAACACATAGAGAAAAAGAAACACTATACATCGATGTCCCTGACTAAACGGTGAAACCAATGAGTAGCTTTCAAGAAGACTATGACAATGCAAGCATGAGTATATGGTTAGTTGCAAGCGGTGTAAATCAGACTTGGCATCACATCGCTTCAACACTTAAGCGAAAACCCCACATGTACCCTAAGCGGTTCATCACAGTTCAGAAGTTTTCGGAGCTTCCACACTTTATAGAAATCTACACGGCAATGAAGAGGTATAATCAACGGTACGGTAACTCTCCTGAAGCTACTGATTACTTTGACCTAATTGTGCATCCACGGTCAAAGTACGGCATAAAATCGAAAGTGCGTTATTGTTATGGCGCAAGGCTCACATGTTCTCCAACAGGAGAGATTACTATAAGCAAAGTAAATCGAAGCTTTCCTCAACTTGTAAAACTATTGCATTCTTCAGTGTTCATCGTTAGAAAAGTGAGTTTTGAAGCTGATAAAATGACTCCACAGGAAGCCTTAGAAAAAGCAAGGAAAAGAATGCTGATGAGGCGAGTGCTGTCCAATGATAGTTACTGATAAAAAAGAGGTATTTTCAGAAAATATCGAAACTGCGCTAAACACAGATTTTGAAGGCGTTTAGGGTAGGTTGTGAGTGGTAAAAAGTCTGTAAAATTGATTTTTTGCCTATTTGTGTTTCTAAAGCTCGGCAATTTTGCCATAATTGTAAATTATGACTGTGATTCTGAACTAAAATTCGCCCTTAGCATCGATTTTATTCTGTATTAGAATTTTAAAGCTCAATTCGAAGAGTAAAAATTGCAAAAAAGACGCTTTTGATGCTTTCTAAACTGAACAATTTTCAACCTGTAAACTAATCGTTGCAACACAAAAACAGAAACGGTCAAACAAGTCTCAAAAAGGCTATTAATCAAATGCAAAATTCTACTCGCTGAAATGAATCGCTAATTTGGTTTACACAGTCTAACATTTCATGTGCATACCTCATCTTTTTCATCTCACCTTTTCGGGAAGTGTTAACTTGATTAGCTGTTTCTGTGATTGAGTTGGAGCTTCTGTGCTTTAGTCTTCTTCACATTCAACATAGTGTGTTTCAACATACGAGAAATGTATCAACCACGTCAATAGCATAGTTAGATATGATAGCCAAGTTCTTACCTGATTCAACTATTATATTGTAATCGATTCAAATGCTGGAAGTTAACGCTGAAGTCAAGTGTCCACAATGCGGTTCAAAGAGAGCATACCGTGACGGATACACAAAGAGAAGAACTCAGCGTTGGCTCTGCAGAAAATGTGGTTATAGATACAGTAACTTTACAAAAAAACTATTAAGAAGTGGACCAGAAGATAGGACCAACCAAATATGCGCCAAAATACAGGTGGAAAATTTGGTATCTACCACAGAAACCAAAACTGTGGGAGAACTCCAATTTGCAGACACTAGAATAGAGCTGATACAATTCGCTATCTATCTGCGCAAACAAGGACTAAAAGAAAACACAGCAAAAGGAGAATCAAAACTTCTAAGAATACTGTGGCAGAGAGGAGCAGTACTAACCAACCCAGAGTCAGTAAAAGAAACGATTGCAAACCAACAATGGAGCGAAGGCAGAAAAGAAAACGCCGTAGATGCATACACAAACTTTCTACTAATGCATAACTCTTCTTGGCAACCACCACGATACCGCAGAATTGAGAAAATCCCATTCATACCTAAAGAGCAAGAAATCAATGACCTAATCGCTGGATGCGGAAGAAAAACAGCAACCTTTCTGCAACTGCTAAAAGAGACAGCAATTAGAGCTGGAGAAGCATGGCACGTAGAATGGAAAGACATAGACATTGACAACAGAGTAATAAGAGTGAACAATCCTGAGAAAGGAAGCAACCCCAGAGTATGCAAGATTTCAGAGAAACTCTTAGCTATGATACTAACGCAGAAGAAAGACAGCACAAGAGTGTTCGGTTCATATGAACTCAACGGATTTGCCGCAAGCTACTACAAACAAAGAAAAACCTTAGCAGTAAAACTACAAAACCCACGAATTAAACAAATAACTTTCCACACATTCCGCCACTGGAAAGCAACCATGGAATACCATAGAACCAAAGACATTCTTTACGTTATGAAATTGCTTGGTCACAAGAACATCAAGAACACATTGATTTACACTCAGCTACTTCCATTCAAAGAAGATGACCAATTCATCTGCAAAGTAGCAACTAACGTTAAGGAAGCATGTGACCTCATTGAAGATGGCTTCAACTACGTTACAGGCGAATACAATGATGGTGGAAAAATCTTCAAGAAGCCTAAATGATTGAAACTATGTGGATGGGACTAAAAAGCTGGGGATGGGAATTGAACCCATATAGAGCAGCTCTGCAGGCTACCGCCTGAACCATTCGGCCACCCCAGCAATAACTGTAGGTTGGAGTCTGACATAAAAATATTGTTGGCGGATTGTTAGCCTTTTTACAGTTTTAGTTAGATCCTTTAGAACCTTATTTTTTGAAAGCCAGACCTGAAAAAACTGCAACGGTTTTTTCTTCTTTCAAAACCATAACATGATAAAGTCCCGTGGTCTTACCTTCAGAAACTTTTGTTGCTTCTGCAGTTAAGATGTCGCCTTCAACTGTAGGTTTTAAAAACTTAATGTCCACTTGTACCGCAACGGCTACGTTGTCTCCAAAGTTGCAAGCCAATGCAAAAGCGTAGTCCGCCAAGGAAAAAACTGCACCCCCGTGAGTAAAACCCAATGCGTTAGTGTGGACCCTTTCTACTTTCATGCAGACTTTTGCATAGCCATCTTTTGATTCCAGTACTTCAATTCCTAGCGCTTCGGCAAAATGATCTGTTCCTTTCATATCGATTTCTGCTTCCTCAACTGGTTTTTTTTGTCATTCGGTCATAAAGTTTGGTAAGCCGAAGACTTAGGCCTTTAAGTTTGTTAGGTACTGAAACCAATCCTTTCGGCATGAAAATGACGATCAATACCAGGATTATGCCTATTGTTAAATACGCTATTGGGGGTCCAACATTGCTTACTCCTGGGAAGTAAGCGCCAAGAGATGATCGCAAGGACTCAACAACACTGGGAAGCACTAACGTCTGCTGAAGAGAAACAAGGAAAACAGCGCCGATTATGGGTCCAGAAACTGTTCCTAAGCCCCCGATTACGGTCATTATCAACGGCAAAAAAGAGTTGGCAGGTGAGAAAATATCATTTTGAATAAATCTAATAAAAAACGCGTATAAACCACCAGCGATACCTGCAAAGAAAGTGCTAATGACAAATGCGATGAGTTTGTATTTTGCGGTGTTTATTCCGATCATTTTTGCTTCAGCCTCGTTTCCATGTATTGCTCGGAATGCTAAACCCATAGGTGATTTCATAATCAAAGACATCGCTGTTATTGAGGCAACAGCAAATGAGATGACAAGAATATAGAATGGGTATCCATTAGGCACCAACGTTGGTGGGGCAAAACCGTTTATTCCATTGGTGACAAAATCTAGCTGGCTAGACAAAGTACTTGCGATAACAGAGAAACCGAAAGTTACCATCGCGAGATACCACGCTTTCAGCCTCACGCAAGCTAAACCTATTAAAAGACCTACACCTGCTGAAAGCAAGCCCCCAAGAAGAATCACCACAATTTGAATTAAAACAGACAAAACGCCAATTGGCATTTTTATTACATCTAAGCTAACTATTACGGCTGATGAGATAGATCCCCCAATTAGTGCTGACGCAAAACCGCCAATGCCTAAGAAAGCCGCATGACCAAGAGAACCTTGACCAGAGTTTGCTAATAAATTCCAGCTTGAAGCGTAAATTGCGAATACAAAGATTAGGGTGAAGACATAGAGAAAAAAGGTGTTGTTAGCAAGTATTGGAATTATAGCTAAGATAGCGAATGCGGCTAGCATAATTTGGAAGCCTTTGGAGCGTAAAAATGATGTTAGTGACTGTTTAATTTGCATTTTTATTCTCCTTTTTCTCCAAATATTCCGTTGGGCCTTATGATGAGAACAACTATGAGCATTGCAAATGCAACTGCGCTTCCCCAAACGCCACCTAAGAATAAAGTTGCAAGTTGTTCAACGATCCCGTAGAGTAAGCCTCCAATTATGGCGCCCTTTATACTTCCTAATCCTCCAAGTATGATTATGGCAAAGGCAATGATTGTTGGTAGGGCACCAACCTGGTAATCAAATGAAAATATGATGCCGTATAATCCTCCAGCAACACCTGCTAAAGCTGCACCGATTGCGAAGGTTAGCATATAAATTGTTTCAACATTAATGCCCATAAGCATGGCAGTACTGTTTCTTTGGCTAGTCGCTCGCATGGCTAAGCCAATTTTTGTTTTCTGTATAAGCAACCCAAACGCAATTAATGTAGCAACAACTACGAATACCGCGACTATCCTATCATAAGTTATTGATATACTGGGTAAAGCTAAACTCATGCCACTTAATGGACTTGCAATTTGTTTTGAATTTGCTCCCCAAATTAACATGGCTGCATTTTCAAAAATGTAAATTAAACCCAGACTCACAAATATCTCATTAAGTTTATCTCCCCCCAGAACTCTGCGGAAAGTTAATCGCTCTACTGCTACCCCTATTAATGCGACAATTAGCATCGAGACGAGAATTGATGCGTAAGCATTTAATCCAACAGAATATGTTATCGTCCAGGTTAGATATGCGCCTATCATAAGTAGTTGTCCATGCGCAAAGTTCACGAGTTTCATGACGCCAAAAATTATGTTTAACCCTGTTGCCAGTAAGATGTAAACGCAACCAATAGCTAGACCCCAGATTAAGGTTAAAATGATTGTTGGTGCCGTAATGTCCATGTTTTAATGAACCCTCTCTTTACATTAGGGTTGACATAAATTCTCAAGTTAACTATTTAAAATATGCGAGAAACAAAGAAAAGAGATGGTTTGGACAGTTACTGTCCAGGTTGATACCCTGTGGGTAGGGTGAAATCTGCTTGTTTCAGATTGCTGTTGGCATCCGGAGTCCAAACGATTTGTGATGTTAGGTGGCTGTTTTCTGCGTCCCAGTTTAGTTGTTCGACGAAAGTCATTGGTACGATTTCATGATAGTTAACGCCAGTACTGAATTCAATCTTATCTGATTGTGTTGGAATGAGACTCTGGTCCATTTTTGTTGCTTCAAGTGCGTCTCTGACAGCTGCTTTGTCGATTGTTCCAGCGCTCTCGATCGCGGCTTTGACTATGAAGAATGCGTCATACGTATCTGCACCCATCATTCCCGGCATCATATGTGGGTATAATGTCTCGAATTTCGTGACATATGATTGTACCGCTGTTGAATATGAGGGGTTCATGAAGGGGTTGAATCTTGACTCAAGAAGTTGTCCATCACCTGTGCTTCCGATAAGGTCATAGAATGCTTGGTCTTGGTTGTTTTCAATAACGATATAGACTGTTTTTAAGCCAACGTCGTTCCAACCTTGCTTTATTATTAATGGTGATTTGTCAGGATTGTCTACTACAAGTACTGCATCTGGGTGGGTGGTCGCGACTGCTGTTAGGTCGGTTTGATAGTTTGTGGTTGCTGGGTCATAGTTTCGGTCAGCTACTAAGGTGATTGGGAGGTTTTCATCTTGTATCCAGAATTTAACGGCTTGCTCGACGCCTTGTCCGAAGGCATCGTTGCGGTAGAGTATCGCTAAGCTGAAGTCACGGTCGGGTGCAACCATAGGTTTCATTTCGTTGGCAAAAAAGTCAACTACTGTTTTGCTGTAATGGTATGTTGTAGTACAATAGTGGAACATGTAACTCATTCCATCAGAGTCACTAATGCTGTTTGCTCCGTTTGCTCCGAATCCGCCATAATCGCCTTGGGGTCCTCTTCGAGTTACGAGTTGGTTAGATGCTCCGGTGATTATGTATGGAATTTTGTTTTCGATGGCGACTACTTCGTTTGCAAGCGTGCCTGCACTGCCGTATCCACCTATGAGTAAATCAACTTGGTCGCTTTCAACAGCTCTTGTTACTGGAGTAACAGCGTTAGCTGGGGCATCATTTACTGTATCAGCAATAACTAATGTTACGTTGACGTTAGTGTTCCAACCTGAAACGTGTATGCCGCCTGCATTATTGATTTCATCAACTGCCATGCGAGCTGCACGTTCCATATCTTGTCCGATGGGCGATCCTGATATTGGGGCAACTAGGCCTATTTTGATATTTCGTGCATCAGCAGAAGGTTCTGGGGTCATGCTTAATTGAATCGTTGCAACAATTGCGACAACAATTATTATTACTACTATAACGGCTAGAATTTTCTTTTGCAATATAACATCCTCTTTGCTTTTTCTTTGGTTATATCAAAGCAAATCGTTTATAAAATTAACTCAAAAAACGCTTTTTCTACCGAGTTGGAAGGCTTTTAGGTTCAAGTTGATGTATTTTTCTTTGAGTCTTTCTGCAATTGCTTGTTTGAAACTCTCAACACTTACAGGTATATCTGGAAGTGCTGAGAGGGCGCCCAAGAGAATCGTATTTACCACAAGTAGGTTACCTAATTCTTGGGCTATTTCGGTGCCCTTAATTTCATGAACCAGCGCTTTAGATTTAAGTAATTCAATCAAGTCTTTTGCTTTTATTGATTTAGAGCCAGAAGTGGTGTAGTTAAGTGGAATATATTTCATGTTGACTATGACCGAGCCGTTTTTCTTAAGCATCGGAAGAGTACGTGCGGTCTCCAATATTTCAAAACCAACAATAGCGTCTGCTTTTCCTATTTCAATTAGGGGAGATTCAACTTTTTCTCCTATTCGAGTGTAGGCAACTATTGAACCTCCACGTTGTGCCATTCCATGGATCTCCGCTTTCGCTACATCAAAACCCTCAAGCATAGCAGCTTCACAATAAATGTCACTTAAAACAACTACTCCTTGTCCCCCTACTCCACTGAAAACTACGTCGAGTTTCATGGTTCTTTCCTCTTTATTGAGTCAAATGGGCATACGGTTTCGCAAACGCCGCATCCATTACATAGGACGGGGTCAATCTCAGTTTTGCTACCGGTTTGACTTATGGCTGGACAACCGAAAGCTTTAGTGCATACACCACAGTTGTTGCATTCCGATTTGACTTCCCGCGGTTTCCCTCTCTCAATGCGTAGTGGACAAGGACGCTTAGATATCAGCACTGATGGTCCTTGGTAGTTAATAATTTCTCTTAGGGCATCGATGGTAGCTTTTTGATCGTAGGGGTCTACGGTAATTACTTTCTCTATTCCAACGGCGCGAGCAATTTCAGGTATGTTTACGATTTTTGCATCGGTACCCATTGCGGTTTTTCCTGAACCCGGGGTAGGCTGATGTCCTGTCATAGCTACTACGCTGTTGTCCATGACGATGACACAGACGTTAGCTTGATTATACACTATGTTAAGTAGTCCAGGCATTCCACCATGGAAGAATGTGGAGTCTCCAATAACTGCAAAAACTTTGTCTTTGACACCCCCGTGAATCATGCCTGAAGCTTGAGAAATCCCCGCTCCCATACATAAACAGCTTTGAACTGACTGTATAGGAGGTAAAACCCCCAAAGTGTAGCAGCCGATATCTCCAGTGACTATTTTGTCATCGGATTTACCTTTTAAACTAAGGGCGCTCTCGGGGCATGTGGGAATGCATTTTGGGTCTCCGCTGCAGGTATCGCAGATAAGTGGTTTATGGGTAATAGGGTGTAGTGTGAGGGCGCCATATTGGCAAGCTTCTATGCACCAGCCGCATCCCTTGCACTTGTCCTCTTCAACTTTGACAGTTCCTGTTTGTCTATTCTGTGTAAGCGCATCTTCTGGGCATGCTGCAATGCAGGGTGCGTTAGAGCATGTTTTACATGTAATGGCAGTGTTTTGGACTTGCTGCAATCTCACTGAGCGAATTCGTGACTTGAGCGGATTGAAAATTTTTTCTTTCTCAAAGGAGCAGGTGTATTCGCAGATGTCGCACCCCACACATTTAACGCTGTCACATTCTATATGTTGGTTAACCATGTTTAGGGCATAGTAGAAGGCGCGGTGGGGACATCCGGGGCAAAGTGCAGGTGGACGAGGCGGTAATCCCACTTCCAGGTTTTTCTCTGGGGGGGTGGTTAGCTTAATTTTGGAGAGGGCGGCACGGAGTTTGTCGGGTGTAAACTCTCCGATTTCCTCAAGACCTAACTCAGCTTTACCGATAACGTCAATTTTTAGACGCTGCAAGTTCTCTTCGATGTATGGACGCAGTTCCTCTATTACTATGATTTTTTTTACTTTTGCTGCAAAGGCTCGTGTGAGGTCTGCTGGAAATGGGTGTACAAAGCCAAGTTTTAGCCAAGAAAACTTTGTGCTGTCCAAAACCGACCGGGCATAGTAGTAGCCTACACCGCTGCCTATGATCCCGATTTCAGCGCCGTTATCTTCAATAGTATTGAACCGTGATTTCTCGGATTCCTGCTTCGCCTCCAATAATCTGTTCTCTAAAAGGCGGTGCTGGCGTATCGCATTTGAGGGAACCATTACCCATTTTGAGCAATTCTTGTCAAACTCTGCTACACGATTAATCTTTTGGATTTCCCCAAGTTTCACCCGTGATTTGCCATGAGCGACGCGTGTAGTTAACCGAACAAATATAGGCAAATGTAGGGTTTCGCTGATTTCATAGGCTTCACGTGCCATTTCAAGCGCTTCCTGTGGATTCCCTGCATCAAGTAGCGGAAGTTTGGAGTGGACAGCAAAATAGCGGGTGTCCTGCTCATTTTGGCTACTGTGCAATCCAGGATCATCACAAACCGCTATAACCAAGCCCCCTTCTACTCCCGTATACGCAAGCGTCATGACGGCATCTGCAGCAACGTTTAAACCTACATGCTTCATGGAGACAATCGAGCGTACCCCCGTCATCGAAGCACCCACTGCAACTTCGGTGGCAACGATTTCGTTAATGCTCCATTCGGCATAAATCCCATGATCTTTCGCAACTTCAGCAATGGTTTCCAAAATTTCAGTGGATGGTGTTCCAGGATAGGCAGCGGCAACTTTGATGGATGCTTCAACTGCCCCACGTGCAACTGCCTCATCACCGTTAAGTAAGGCAAAAATGCCAGGCTTATTTGATGAAATCTTGGGCGTCATTGTACATCCTTACATTTTTCCTTTGCGTAAATCCAAAACTCTCTTAGCTTTGCCCTCGCTTCTAGGAAGCTCACCCGGCTTTACGATTTCAATTTCAGCCGATATACCTGTCACGATGTGAATCCGTTTCTGGATCTCTGATTTGAGTACATTTTTGTCTAGAAGTGGATCCCGTGTGGCTTTTTCGGACAACTCAACTTTCACAACAAAGGTGTCCAAAGCTCCTGGGCGGTCAATAACTATTAGGTACTGCGTGGCAAGTTCCGAGAAACACATAACTGCGAATTCAATTTGCGAAGGAAAAACATTGACACCCCGGATGATTAGCATATCGTCTGATCTGCCCTGAATACGTTTCATTCGTGCATGTGTGCGACCACATTTACATGGAGCAGTTTCAATTCTAGAGATATCCCGAGTGCGATAACGCAGCATAGGCATCCCTGTTCTAGTAAGAGTGGTGAAGACAAGTTCGCCTTCTTCACCTTCAAGCAAAACTTCGTCAGTATCAGGATTGATGGTTTCCACGATGAAGTGATCCTCCCAAACATGCAGTCCCGCATGCTGTTCGCATTCGATGGAAACGCCTGGACCGCAGAGCTCCGTTAAACCATAAATATCAAAAGCTGCGATATTCATCTCTCGCTCGATTCGCTCCCGGATTTTATCAGACCAAGGTTCTGCACCGAACATGCCACATCTTAGTTTAAGATCTCTTTTTGGAACAATTCCTTCCTGTGCCATAGTTTCTGCTAGATAAACCGCAAAACTGGGAGTGCATGCGAGAATCGTAGCACCTAAATCTTTCATGAGTTTGATTTGTCGCTGAGTCATTCCGCCACTGGCAGGCACGATTTTTGCGCCCACTTTCTGGGCACCGTAATGGAAGCCGAAGCCGCCAGTGAATAAACCATAACCATAGGCAATATGGATGACATCTTGGTATCTACCTCCGACCGTGTAAATTGAACGCGCCATTATCTCTTGCCAAATTTCAAGGTCGCTTTTCGTGTAGGCCCCCACGATCGGATTGCCGGTGGTTCCGCTAGATGCGTGAATTTCAACAATTTCATCAGAATTCACCGTGACCATACCAAACGGGTAATTATCGCGTAAATCGCTTTTAACTGTGAAGGGAATTTTTTGGAGGTCATCAAGCGATTGAATATCTTGAGGTTTTAGGCTTATTTCATCGAATTTGTTGTGGTAAAAAGAGCTGTTTTCATAACAATACTTGACTTGGTCTTTGAGTTTTTGCAGTTGATAATTTTTTATATCCTGTCTTGGCATAGTTTCGATTTTTTCATTCCAGTATCTGCCATCCACCAAGGTAATTCCTCTCTTTTAAAGGCCCAGATACACTTCTTTTATGTGGCTATTAGATAAAAGTTCCCTACTCGTTCCTTCCAATATAACCTTCCCTTCCTCGAGAACATAACCACGGTTTGCAACGTTGAGACTATCATGTATGTTCTGTTCCACCAAAAGCACAGACACGCCCTCTTCATTTATGGTTCGCACCGTATCAAGGACTTTCTCAACGATAATAGGAGCTAAACCCAAAGAGGGCTCGTCTAGAATCAACAATTCGGGATTGGACATTAAACTTCGGCAAATAACCAACATTTGTTGCTCTCCACCACTAAGTGTCTGTGCAAGAGCTTTTTCCTTCTTTTTTAAAACAGAAAAAATTCCCATCACGCGCTCTTTAGACTCTTTTATTTTTGCTTTGTCATTGATTGTATAAGCGCCAAGCATCAAGTTTTCCTCCACGGTCATTTTGGGAAAGATTTCTCTACCTTCAGGGATCATCGTGAGACCCTTTTTGACGATTTCATAAGTTGGAAGTCTTTCGATGTTTTCCCCTTTGAATTTAATACTCCCAGTTTGAGGTTTGAGGAAGCCCATTATGGTTTTGACCAGAGTTGTTTTGCCTGCACCATTGGGACCGATGATGCTAACGATTTCACCTTTTTCTACCTTAAAGCTAACATCATATAGAATCTTGACCATGCCGTAGGACGCAGAAACATTTTTTATCTCAAGCATTTTCCTTTCACTCCCCTTCTCCAAATGTAAAGCGCTTGCCCAAATAAACCTGAACAACCTTCTCATCGGTGCAAACCTGTTTAGGAGTGCCTTCACAAATTTTTTCCCCATGTTGAAGGACTATAACGCGATCGCAAAGACCCATGATAACTCGCATAATATGCTCCACAATGAGTACGGTGATGCCTTGTCTGTTAATTTGTTTGATTAACGCAATTGCTTCATCGGATTCCTTAGGCGTTAACCCTGTGAGCAACTCATCAAGGAGAAGCAGCTTGGGATTAGTGGCTAGAGCTTTAGCCAGTTGAATCCGCCGAAGCTCAACAACGTTTAGGTTTTTGGTTGTGACATCAAATTTTCCTTTGCCAATTCCAACAAACTCTAAAAGCTCTTCAGCTTTTGCTCTGGAGTCTGTTTTGTTAGTTTTTTTCTGATTAAACAACGCTGCAGTAAGTACGTTTTCGGCAGCTGTCATTTCTGGGAAGGATTGGACTGTCTGAGCGGTTTTAGTGATTCCCCTGATACATATTGTGTAGGGAGGCAGCTTTGTTATGTCTTCATCGAGGAATACGATTTGTCCTGAATCGGGTTTGTAGACACCGCTGATTAGATTGAGCATTGTGGATTTGCCTGAGCCATTTGGACCCACGAGCCCCGTTATTTCGCCGCTGTTGATGGTGAAGTCAACGTTTCTTAGAGCTTGAAGCCCCCCGAAGCGCTTGGAGACTCCTATGCACTTTAACAAGTTTCTATTTCTCCGATTAGCAAGCAATTATTCAAGTTAAAATATAAATGTTGGTAAATAAACAGAATAGTGGGATATTTTGTCTGGTTAAAGTTAAATATAGACTTTAATATACGGAGTACTGGGTGTAATGTTTGCCTATTACTCAAGTTAGTGTGTTTCTCGATAACCGTCCAGGCTCCCTATTCGACGCCATGTCCCAACTCGACAACAACAAAATAAAAGTTTACGCACTTTCCATAGCTGATGCAGGTGAATTCGGCTTAGTTCGCATGATAGTTGATCAACCCGCAAAAGCTGCATCGTTGCTTGAGAATGCAGGCTTCAATATCGCTAAATCCAAAAAAAACACAGAGGTCACTGCGATTTTCAGCTCCGCCCACGAACGGCTCTCAAAGATAACCAAGCTTTTGGGTGACGACGGCATAAACATCGAATATGCTTATTCCTCCGCGGTCCATTTTGAAGGCAAGGTAGCGTTTATTTTACGTCCCAGTAATGCGGAGAAGGCAGAGCAATTGCTTAGGAATAACGGCGTGGAAATTCTTTCACTTGATGACATAAAAAAAGACTTCAAATGACTTTCTCTTTTAATTTGCCTTCCGCTTTCAATTAAACATAAAAAGCAGCTTCCAGTTAATTGAGAGGGTTAAACCTCAGGTATAACGATTCGAGAACAATAAGTTTTAATTTACCTCACTATACGACCCTAAGGCAGAGGGTTAAAGCATGGTCACTACAAACCTGGAAAAAATTTTTAATCCTAAAAGTGTTGCTATCATCGGAGCCAGCGACGTAGAAGGCTCAGTTGGGTATGCCATCGTAAAGAACTTCACTCAGATGGGCTACACAGGTAAAATTTACTTCGTTAACGTCAGAAAACCTGAAATTTTAGGCGTGAAAACGTACCCATCAGTTGACCAAATCGCTGAATCTGTTGATTTAGCAATCATCGCCACACCGGCCAAAACTGTCCCAGATGTCATGGTGGAATGCGGTAAAGCGCATGTAAAAGGCGTAATTATAGTCTCTGCCGGATTCAAAGAAACTGGACCCGAAGGAAAAGCTTTGGAGGATAAAGTCTATCAAGCAGCCAAGCAAAATGGCATAAGAGTTATCGGACCTAACTGCATAGGCCTTATTCGACCTCGTATAAACCTCAACGCAACTTTTCTCGATAAAATGCCTAAAGCCGGAAACATAGCGTTTCTCTCTCAAAGTGGTGCCCTAGGTTCAGCAATTTTGGATTGGGCAATTCATGAAAACATCGGTTTTAGCAACTTCGTTTCCGTCGGCTCCATGATTGACGTGGACTTCGGCGACTTAATCGATTACTTCGGTGCTGACCCAAAAACTAAAAGCATACTCATGTATGTCGAGGGCATAACTGAAGCACGTAAGTTCATGAGCGCCGCAAGACACTTCGCTAGAACCAAACCAATTATAGTAGTTAAATCGGGTAAATTCTCTGAGAGCGCCAAAGCCGCTGCTTCTCACACAGGCTCGCTCTCTGGAGAAGATAGCATATACGATGCAGCCTTTAAACGGGCAGGTGTTGTTCGTGTTAGTGAAATTGCAGATTTATTTAACGCTGCTGAAGTTCTGGGTACACAACCGCTGCCCAAGGGTCCTAACTTAGCCATTATTACTAATGCAGGCGGACCTGGCGTCATGGCCACTGATTCTTTGATTGCTCAAGGCGGCAAAATTGCCAAAATCAGTCAGAAAACCATAGATTCTCTTAATGCTGTTTTGCCCCCGTTCTGGAGCCATGGCAACCCGATTGATGTTTTAGGGGATGCGAAGGCTGATCGCTACAAAGCAGCTATGGATGCAGCTTTAAACGACGATAATGTTGATGGTATATTAATTGTTTTTACTCAGCAGGCTGTTTCTGAGTCAGTTGAAATCGCAAAAAGCATCGTGGAGCTTGTCCGCAACAAACCCTACCAGAACAAAACCATCCTAACTTCGTTTATGGGTTTTGGCGCGGTGCAGGAAGCTAACAATATCTTAAATTCCAACAACATACCCACCTACAGCACTCCTGAGCAGGCACTGAGAACCTACATGTACATGTATAACTACCAACGCAACATCGAATTGCTTTACGAAACACCCGAGGAGCTCCCTGTTGATGCTGCTCCGCCAAAACGACCCATCATGGCAATCATCCGTAATGCAGCCTTTGAAGACCGCGAAATCCTCACCGAAGATGAAGCTAAAAAAATCCTAAAATACTACAATTTCCCAGTCGTCAAAACTGCTGTAGCCAACAATGTCGATGAAGCTGTCACATTTGCGCAAGAGATGGGGTTTCCAGTTGTACTCAAAATACTTTCTCCACAAATCGTCCACAAAAGCGATGCAGGCGGAGTCATCTTAAACGTTAACTCGGCAAAAGAGGTCCGTGAAGCCTTTGAGCTTCTCATTCAACGCGCAACCGCCTACAATTCGAAAGCCCAAATCATCGGAGTAACAGTTCAACCTATGGTTAGCAAAAAAGGGCAGGAACTCATTATCGGGGGCAAAACAGATCCTGTTTTTGGTCCAGTCATACTCTTCGGTATGGGTGGGGTCGGTGTAGAACTCTTTAAAGACTACGCCATTGCGCTTCCACCACTAAATACAACGCTCATCCACCGTATGATGGAGGAAACTAAAGTTTACCGCCTCCTCAAAGGCTATCGTGGCTCAACACCTGTAGACCTTAAGAAACTCGACGAAACCATTCTAATGTTTAGCCAACTGCTGGTAGATTTTCCGCAGATAAAAGAAATCGACATAAACCCCCTGCTGATCAGTGACAAAGAAGCAGTCATTCTTGACGCCCGAGTCGTCATAAACAAAGAGAACGTTTGCAAAAAATTCGAACCTCACGAACATATGGTTATCAGCCCATACCCAAAGAAGTACGAAACCCACTGGCTGCTTAAAAATGGGCAGGAAATAATGCTGCGGCCCATCAAACCTGAAGATGAACCCATGTGGCTTGAGTGGTTCCAGAGTCTCTCAGAAGAATCTATTCGCTACCGTTTCTTCCAAATGCTTAAAGACACACCCCACGAGGTCAGGGTACGCTACTGCAACATTGACTACGACCGTGAAGTAGCTATCGTCGCAGAAATTGAAGAGAACGGCAAACGCAAAATCCTAGGTGTTAGTCGGCTGAGTATTGAATCTGATGGCAAACATGGTGAAATGGCGTTTATTGTTAGTGATTACTGGCAGGGCTTAGGCTTGGGTACAAAAATAGTTGACTATACCTTAGACATTTCAAAAGAGAAAGGCGTTGAGGGTGTCTACGCCATAATGTTACAGGACAACTATAGAGCACTCAGTTTAACCAAAAAAATGGGCTTTAGCATCGAATATCTCAGCGACGGTACAGTCAAAGGAAACCTTAACCTCAAAGAAGAAGACAATGATTCTCGTTGCGTAGATGTGAATCGGGCTAAACCAGTAGTTGAGTCGCCAAAGCAACCTAAATCGAAAGCAACAAGCATAGAAGTTCCAATAATTGAAGCAAAAGCAGTGATTAAGGAAAATCCAGAATCTTCGACCAATTAATTTTCAATAAAGTCTTATATTTTTTTTTAATTTGTCTTTGTCTTCCATAAATTATTTTCGAGTCGCGGTAAGGGATTCTGTATTGATTTAAAATTAGGAAAGAGGTTTTTATTTTTTGATCAAAGATTCCCCATTTTTATTGTGTAAACACATAAAACACCCTCATTCTATATTCAAGGAAAAAACTCATTTGAAATAACCATACTAAGCTTACCTAAAATAACAAGCTCCTTCTGTGCGATGGACGAAATAATGGATAGCTCATATTGTCTAAATCAAATCTGCTTCTATCCTAACCTCGTCTGGAATCAGTTAGATATTTAATAGAATTTACTAATTGACCCTTACAATCAAATTTTTCTTGAAACACTTTATTTGAGGCAGAACCTGCAAGGAAAGTAACAATAGTTCTAAGAAACAAGAAATTTCCCGAAAACAAATCCTGAAGATCTATTTTTGCTTCTTGAAACTCTTATATACGTCATTTGATAATTTCTCTGTTGAGTGTCATGGCTGAAGTTTGTTCAACATGCGGATTACCAAAGGACCTATGCGTTTGTGGAGAAATAGAGAAAGAACAACAACGGATACGCATACGCCTTGAAACCCGAAAATTCGGTAAAGCAACCACCATAATTGACGGCATGGACGATAAAAACACTAACCTGCAAAACATCGCCCAGAAACTTAAAACCTACTGCGCTTGTGGTGGAACTCATAAAAACGGGCAAATCATGTTACAAGGCGACCATCGCGACCGAGTGAAGGAATTTCTCATTAAAATCGGGTATCCACAAGAAAACATCGAGCTGCAATAACCGCGAAGCAACCAAGCAAGGTGTATTCTTCCTAAATGAATAAGATAGATGGTATACGCGATATTCTGAGAAACACCAAACGCAGAAAACCTACCCAAATTTTTTGTCCCAGATGTTGCAGCCCAAAAATACAACTCAACAGTAGCCTAGACGTATGGTTGACGCCTAAACAGTATTATTGTGAGAGTTGTGGTTACCATGGCATTCTTGTTATGGAATTGGAGCCCGAAGAAGAACAAACTAAAAAAGAAAACCCTGATTCTCAAATAGAAAAGAAAGAGCCCTAATCGGGCAATTCAAGGTTCAATTGTTTTTTGAGTGTTTTATAGCGGTTTCGCACTGTTACTTCAGTTACTCCCGCAGCTTCTGCAATGTCTTTCTGCGTCTTTTTCTCGTTATTCTGTAAACAAGCGATGTAGAGAGCTGCTGCAGCTAATCCCATGGGGTCTTTACCGGCTGCAGCACGTTTTCGCCTTGCCTCGCGTAGAATGTTGATAGCAGCGCCTTGGGTTTTTCCAGAAATACCTGTTTTTTCAGCAATTTTAGAAACGTAGGTGAGTGGATCAGCTATGGGCATATGAACATCTAACTCACGGAGTAGTAACCGATAACATCTAGCTACATCTTTTTTGTCGACCAAACTGGCTTCTGCAATCTCTCGTAGCGTTCGCGGAGTTCCGCTTCCACGGCAAGCTGCATATAACGCAGCAGCCGCTATAGCCGCTATTGAACGCCCTCGAACTAAACCCTTGTCAAGGGCCTTACGGTAAACTACAGCAGCTTTTTCTTTTATTGGCGGCGGAATATAGACTTTGTCAGATAAACGATCAAGCTCAGCCATGGCTTGGGCTAGGTTGCGGTCAACTGAGGAGTGTACACGGCTCCTAATTTGCCATTTACGCAGACGCCACATTTGTAGCCTCGTGGAAAGTGGTAGCTTTCTGCCGAAGGCATCGCGATCGACTTGGCTAATTGCTGTGGATAATCCTTTATCGTGGACTGAGTATGAAGTGGGCACGCCCACACGGCTTCTGGAGGCTTTCTCTTCTTGAGTGAAGGCTCGCCATTCAGGTCCTTTATCCATCATCTGCTCGTAGAGGACCAACCCACAGTCGCCGCATACGGTTTCTCCAGTGTCGTAATCATGAACCAGGTTTACGCCTCCGCATTCGGAGCATTTATCAGCCTGACGTTGACTTGTTCTGGGTGCTTCTTTTTTTACACTCATTTCTATTTACCTCGTTAATGTGCGTAGAACCGTCACCTTAGGCCAATCTGGCTAGAAAATAGTACATTCGGCCCGCGCAAACTAAGCAGATGAACAGACGTATTATTTAAGCTTTGTGGTTTATTAAATCTATTGCACATAATACCTTCTAATTGATCTAAATCTACTGCTATAGGGCATGGAAAATAATGTATAAAAATGTAAAAGCTGACGAACCGATAGTTAGTGTTTTCACATAGTCATGAATCATCCGCAAAGTTAATTTTCTCAAAGCCTCTATATGTCGTTAAGTGTACCTTAGGTCGAAGCCGTTGAATCGAGAAAATGAGACAATTCCCGTAGATTTGATAAGAACAGTAGCCATATTGGGTGTGCTGCTATTACACTCGGCCAATGACTTAACAATCCAAGTTCTTGGCAACTTGGAGATTTGGCGCTGGTTAATTGTCGATATCTATCAAACCGTGGGGCGCATGGGCGTCCCGTTGTTTGTTATGCTTTCAGGTGCGCTTTTACTCGCACCAGGCAAGGATGAAGGGTTGGGTATGTTTTTTAAGAAACGCTTTTCACGGATTGGATTGCCTTTTCTGTTTTGGGGTTTAGCGTATTTCCTATGGGATGTTTACGTTGAAAATCAACAGGTTACACAGACATTTGTGGTTCAAGGCGTATTAACTGGACCCTATTTCCAATTTTGGTATCTCTATATGTTGATGGGCTTGTATTTGCTAACTCCTATGCTGCGGTTGATGGTTTCTCATATGTCAAAGAACCTCTTCAAGTACTTCATGATAATTTGGTTTATCGGTTCCGCTTTGGTTCCTCTCATTGGTTTAGTTAGCAACTACCAATTCAATAGCAACTTATTCTCGATTCCTGGCTATATGGGCTACTTTGTTTTGGGGGCGTACTTTGTTAATGTGCGAATTCCTCGTAAGTATTTGGTTGCGTTACTATCTTTAGGGATATTTTTAACAGCTTTGGGTACGTTCCAGCTAGCCCGTACCGTGGGCGGTGGGGAAACCTACTTTTTCCAAGAATATCTAAGCCCAACTATGATTCTCTCGTCAGTTGCTTTCTTCCTTTTGCTAAACACCATTAAACCACCTGCAGTTTCTGCTTCAGAGGCGCCTTCGTGGCGAAAAAGGCTGCTTGCAATAATAAGTGCCAACACTCTAGCCATATACTTATTCCATATGATGGTAATTGTGGCATTTCAGAATGGTTACTTAGGAGTTACTTTAAACGGGAACACTTTGAATTCGATTGTGGGAGTTCCTCTGATGGCTTTGATTTCGCTGTTGATATGTCTGGCTGTGATTGTGCCGCTCAAGAGGGTGCCAGTTATAAAAAAGCTCATCGGTTAATGACTCTGTATCGAAAACTTAAGCTTGAAAATGCAAGAACGCTTATTAAGCAAAATGATGCCCTTTAACCTCTAACCATAAATAACGGTTAGATAAAGAAACAATTGCAGCCCGGTGGTGTAGTGGTCAAGCATAGAGGGCTTTGGACCCTTTGACGAGAGTTCGAATCTCTCCCGGGCTACTGTGTCCCAGGCGTGAATTCATACTTTTTGGACCTTGACTCTCGTAGATTTCTTTGATCATTTGTTGCTTTAAAACGGCGGTTAGTTGTGTCAGTTGAGTTTGTTCCTGTTGGGCTCGGTCGATTACGGTTGTGTTGGATTGGGCTAGTGCTTCTCTTGACATGACTTGGTCGGGGTTAAGTCCCCATGCGCGAATCATTTCTTTGAGGGCTTCTAGTTTGTTTAGGCGTGTTTTGGGTTTTATGCTTAGTCCTGAAGAGATGTACACTCCGCGGAGGAATTCTATGCCTTTCATGCGTATGTCGTGGTAGGTACTGATTGTGTGCCCCATCATGTATTCGATGTAGTCTGTTTGAATGCTTAATGATGCTAGTTGTGTTCGGAAGTATTTGCGTATGCTGTGTGCTCTTAGGTCGTAGCGTCTTCCTCGGGGGTTGCTTGTGACTAGTCCTGCTTTGACGTAGAGGTTGTGGACAACTGAGTGGATTCTGCCTGTGGTTATTGGTTTGGCAAGGTTGCTTTGTCCGTCACGGAGTAGGGGTGAGTTGTCGTTTAATATTTCTGGGTGTTTTCTGCCTGTTGGGCTGCCTTGTCTGCGTATATCCAGGTAAGCTTTGAGGTATTCGGCTGCTTCCTGTCCTAGGAATGTGTCATAGTCGTGGTATTTGCCCTTAGTTATTTCTGATTCGACATGAACATGGATTGGAATTATGCCTTTTTCTAGATCGCGCTTGACGTGGCGATATTGCAGCTTGGATAGGGTACCGATGCGAAATCCGCCTAACGCTAAGAGCGTTATTAGTACACGTTCGCGTAGGTCGGCTAATTCAAGCATTTTTTGCAGTTCTTCTGGTGATGGTGCTCGGTCTTCGTAGACGCTTCTTTTACTCAGATTGTAAGGTAGTTCGAGTTTTAGTCCGTTGCATCGGAATAGTGCTTTGACGCCTTTGACGTGGTTGCTTACGGTTCCTGGAGCCAGATTTTCCGCTTGTAAGTTGGCTACGAAGTCATCTAGCATTCGACTGGTTTGTGATAGCACTTTGGGCTTAGGGTCGCCGTCTTGATCTTGGCAGGCTTTTACAAGTTGGTCCGGTTGGGTGTTTGTCCATAGACTGAATCGGTGGACACCGTAGATGTATTGATAGAGAGTCGCTGGACTACCAGTTCTGTGTCGCAGAAGGTGTTTTGCTAGTTCTATGGTTGTGGTGTTTTGAAAGGTTAAAGTTACTAGGCTTGGCATTCTGGTTAGCAAAGCATCGATAATATATTGTTGGAGTTTTTTGTCGGCGGCTGTCTCTGCTTCAGGTAAGGTGAGAGTCAATGGTTTTTGCAGTTTATTGCCTCGGGAGCTCTCCGTTATGGTTACGGTTTTCATTTGGCTGCTCCCGTCCTGTTTGGGTTGTGGCGAGTTTTTCGCTTCGTTGGTTGAAGCGCATACTCTGCTTCATCTGTTGTTTTCTGAGAATTTAAGCGCCACTCTGAAATTTCTTGTAGTGGCAGTTTGCGAATTTCCGTTATGCAGCTTTTTATAATGATTAATCCAGTGGTTTGGCCGCTACTTAGTTTAATGTCTGGTGTTGTTCTGTCGTGTTCTACAAGAATTATTTCGTTGTTTTCTTTCGATAGCCAGCCTATGGTTTCCCGTTCTATTGCTTCTTCTAAGGGGTGCTTGGTATTCTTGAACAGAACATGGTCTTTATAGCGGATGTATACGGCTGAACCCAAGGAAAAATCAACAGAAACCATTGGCTTATCCCTTGTCCTTGATTATTAAGGCTTAATCTTGCCCATTTTGGGTAGTTTTTGTCTGTAGATTTTGTCTTCGCCATAAAGCCAATAGCTGTACTGGTAGGTTTCGCCGTGGTAGCGGTCTTTTATTGTTGCGTTGCTATTTCGCAGAATTGCGTAGGCTGGACGCCATTTGTCTTCAAGGTTACTTTGCTTGTGGGCAATTTCATAGTCTCCAAGTTTGGTGCCTTGTTGAGGCTCATACTTTAGGGTGCTAAAATTAAGCTCATTAACCGTTGACACAGAGTTGCTGGCGGGAGAAGGGTTTTCTAGGGTTTGCCAGATCCTAGTTGATGCTGCATCTAGTATTTGGGCTAATTCTTTTAGTTCCTTTCTTAGTTTTTCATCCATAATTTACTCATGTTTTAAGTTGCCGCTACCTGCAACCGTATATTCACTACCAGCCTCTTCTACTATAACCGCTTGACCTTCAATGTGCGGAATGTAGTGTCCAAGGTCCAACACGTTAATTTTTCCTTTTAAGCCTGTTTTAGCCGCTTCACACTTAGCTATGCGGATAAGTTTTTCAGCATCATGGAAGCCTTTGATGAAGAGCGCTTTTCTTTTAGGTGAGATTGCTGCTGCCAAATTTTTTCCCTCTCTAGATGACTTTGGCAAATTTTGTGAAAACACTCATGAATGCAGCTATAGCTCCTTGCCAAAATGCGTCAGAAGCATCTGAGGGATAAGGTATGTTTTTTTCTCGGCAAAAACTGCCCATCATATGAGCCATTCCTCTGATTGCTCGTGTAGTGGCTACGGCAGCTGGGAGGGGGGTTGACTCTGCGACGCAGATGTCTTCAATTAACGTTTGGCTGATTTTTGGATACCAAATTTCAAAATCTCTAAGACCCATTTCTGGCGCTATTTTGTAGAAGAGTATTTGGCCTTGTTTGTAGGCTTCGTTGCGTTCTGCTTTGAGTTTTTCTATAAGAGGGCCTAAATCTATGTTGCTGCGTGTGTCTATGTAGTCAATTACGGCTTTTCTGCAGATCTCTGACCAGTTTACTTCTTGATATTTTTCCATTTTTCCGGCGATTTCGTCGGAAAGATAAATTGTTACGTTTTTGGGCATTTTTGACTCCTCTTTTAGGTGTGTACACATGGGTTGTATTGTAATATAAAGTATTCTGTGTATTCTGTGTATTAAAATAACGGTTTTAGCGGCAGGTCAATTTAGTATGGATTATTCGATGTATTAGTGCTTTGAGCCAAATTGCCTATGTTGATAGCGTGTTTTTGTCCATTCTTTCGAAAAACAACTACAAATTGGATGCCGTCTTTCAAATTCAAATTATGGCTTGCTATGAAAGACTTCGCTCCGGGAAATCCTTCAGAGTTACAGCGATCCAGATCGATATCTATGAAAAACGTGCGCAAATGCCTCTTATGCGACTCCTCCTCTTTTCTTTGGCGATCAAGTAGTTTCGTCAAAACCTTGGCTCTTTGAGGCAAAGATAAACCTTCAGAGGTTTCGTTAAACTCCCGCATTTCCTTTTCATGAAGCTCCCTGCAAAAACGGTTAAACCTACCCTGATAATACGGTTTAGCTTTAGCTTGATCTCGCTGAACCGTCCGAACACTAACACCCAACCGCTTAGCTATCTCCTCCTGGCTTAAACCCGACAGCTCACAAACTTGTTTTCTGCGTTTGCGTTCCTCCCTATATTGCGAAATACTCTTGACATAAACATGCTTTCTACGGTAACCTGGCCCCTTCAAACCTGTTTTACGTTTCCGATCAGGACTTTCTTGTGCTGAATTGCCAGTTTGAGGGTTGCTGAAAACTCCCAGATCAAGCTCCGATTCACAAAGTGAGTCCAACAACTGCTTTTCGTGTTCAGCTAACCCCCTTACATTTTCAAAATCATCCATGCCTTTGCATTTTTCCGCCATTTTTCAAAGCCTCAAAAATCTCAATTTAGGCTTATTTTAACCATTAAACGGCTTCTAATTAGCTTTTTGTCAGGTTCCAGAACAGAGTTTATTTTCATTATTCAAGTCTATTGTGATGTGGATTCTGAGAATTTGAAGCGGAATGGAAAAAGTGTTTTATGCTTAACTCTTAACTTAACTGTCATTAATCTTCCTTGGCGTAAGAGTGTCTGAACAAAAGTGGCAAACAAAACAAAATTAACTCTTATCCCAAAGAATGCTTCTAACTTTTCTCTTTTTAAAATAAGACAAGAAACAGATAGCATGAAAAAAAGATAGTTTTTTTGTTCTGCTCCAATTCTTTGCTATTTGAAGAAAAAAAAACAGCTGTTTGCACCAACTCTTTTTTCTTCTACCAAAAACCCGACTTTTATAAGCTTCTAAGAGAAGAAGAAAAAATTGCTATTTTTAGGAAAAAACTGATTTTTTTTCTTTCAACCCAGTAGTGTTATGGCAAACCCCAAGAGAAGAACAACAATTGAAATAACACGTGTTGTTGTTCTTTCACCATTGTCATTGAGTTTTGGAAGTAGTAGTCGATGCTGCAAATTTCAACTAGACTACTACTTCTCTTGTTTGAAGAACTTTTTTTACCGAGTATTATGTAATGTGTTTCAAAAATGCATAGTTAACATAGTAGAAGAAGAAGCGCGATTTTTTTCAATCTTCTTCTTCTTTTAACCATTAATCTTAGGTGCAAAACATTCTATTAGCAAGTCAAAGTAGAAGTTGTTGTTCAACCTAAGAATTTCGACCTAGAACAACTACTACCACACTGAAATTTATTCAGCAAAACAATCTCGTCAGAAATAGTGCACCCCTTTTTTGCAGAGCGCACTACAACTTCCATAAAAAAATCCATTTTCCCAAATAGCAGTTTTTTCTTTTCGAAATTAAGGTCGCTTCATAAGGAGACTATTAAACTGGTACAGATAGACAATATTACCTTTTGTTTAGTTGTTTTCTTATGTATAAGATGCTTGAATCAATCCTTTTTTGATATGACCAATCCTTTGAATTAAATTCTCTTAGTACATCTTCGATTTCAATAAGATTGACATAAGTAAATGAAACATCGCTTAGGAGCTCATCCAAATGAATCTCTATTTTACAGTTATAAAGGCCATACAATAGAATCATGTCTTTAATTACATAGGTTGGACAATTGGATTTCGTATTTTGTATCTCAAACTCATCATTATCTAAGCTTTTGATTACCCCAAAATTCTCAAGAATGGATAAGTAATTGCGCACTGCACGAGTGATAACAATTCTATCCCCAAATTTTTGGATTGCAGCATTCAATAAAGCGTCGATATCTACTTTTGGGCAATGCAAATATCTCAAGTTAATTTTTTCTTGAATTGACTTTACAATTCCACTTTTACATATTAGCGTAAAGAGTAAGATCGGCTTAATCGTTTCATAAGAATACTCAATAGAGAGGGTATGGAGATAATTGCTGCTAAAGTATTCAACTCCAGCTTTTCTTTCTAACTCTAGGTAGTGTCGTCTCACTTCTGTGATGATGTTCTTCCTTGTTCTGTTGCCTCTTACTTTTATTATAGAAGAAAATTGAGGCTCAACTGAACTATATTTTACACCCGGAATACTTAACCTCAGAATTTTGTAAACCCACACAGGATCGAAACTTTCGTAAAGTCCAATTAACACTATTATCACTCTTGAGATGGGTTGATTTATCTATTTTTTGGTTTATATTAATGCTGTATTTTTTCGGATACCCTCCTTTAGTCAAGAGCGATTGATGACTAAAAGCAAAAGGACAGAATTGATAATTCCGCTAACACGGTAGTATTAAATACCAAGACGGCTGTATAAAATCTAAAATGTCTGACGTTGAACGAATCTGTAACTGTAAAATTGGTTACTGGTAGTATGAGTATTCAGTATAATGGGTTGTTTGGTGAGCGTTAATGATGAATGATTTTGCTAAGTTGATAGAGAGCGCTAAAGAGCAATATAACAAGCTAATAATAATAAATGACGAAAGAACCAAGTCACACGATCCTGACTTTTATAAGAAATATTGTTTAGAAAATAATATACAAGTCTTCAATCTATCCGCCGAGTTAGCTCAACTTCTACTAGCAATTCCTCAAAAAGATAGAGATCAAGAAGCAGCAGACAAACTTCGGGATTTTTTCCATAATATGGGCTCTGACGTGATTGCATTTGACAATATCGATTATCTCTTCAGTGAGGAAGTTGGCAAGATAAATCCGATTAATACTTTTAATTATCTTACAAGGAAAAAGAAAGTTATCATTTTATTTATAAAAGCAAAAAGGAAGAATAACTTACTTATCTATTCAGAGGAAGGTACTCCCGATTATATGGAGTTAGATATCTCCAACAACGAAGGATTCGTAATAGGCTGGTAATGCTATGAAAGTCAATCAAATCATCAACTACCAAGAAATACAAGACGTCATAGAGATTGGATCGATTAAGAACGAGAAAGAATTAGTTGAGGAATATGTAATTTCTCCAACTCTTGAGGAAGAATTGCTTGATTTACTCAGCGTATTGGATTCCCAGAAGCATAAATCAGCCAACATAATCGGAAATTATGGAACCGGCAAATCCCATCTTTTAGGATTTCTCTCCTTAGTCTTATCCAATTCAACATTAATTGAGTATGTTAAAAACGAAAAAATTAGAGAAAAGTTAGGCTCAATTAAAAGAGAATTCTTTATTGTGAAGTATGAGCTTGATGCTGTTCAAAACAGATCACTTGCAAGGACATTTTTTTACAGAGTTAGAAAACAACTCAGGGAGACTTATGGAATTGAGATAAGGGAAATGGATCCCGAAAAAGGTGACAAAAATGTCAAAGAACTTGTCCAGGAGATCGTTGACGACATAAAAAATAAAGATCCAAAGAAAGGCCTTTTGGTTATATTTGATGAGTTTTCAGACTTTCTAAGGCAGAAGAAAAGGGAAGATATGAATTTTGATATTCAGGTTTACCGGCAATTAGGTGAATGCTCAAACACACTTGATTTTATGTTCATGGTGTCGATGCAGCAGAATATTTTTCAAGATCCAAAATATGTTGATCAATCCTCCGAAATAGGAAGAGCTCAACAAAGGTACTTGCCTATCTACATCACAAATGAAAGCGTAGAAGAAATGATTTCTAAGAGGATTGTAAGCAAGAATGCCAATCAAAAAATGGAACTAACAAAAGAGTTTGGTAAAATCGCTCACTATTTTAGTAATTTAGCCGTTGAAGAGTCCAAATACGTGAACATTTATCCAATTCACCCATACGTAATTGAAGTTTTCTCAAAGTTACCTTTCTATGAAAAGAGAGGCATCATACAGTTCTTGAGTAAGGAGATAAGACGTGTCTTAGATGAAGAATTTCCGGCTTTCATAACATATGATAAAATCTATGATGATATGGAAAAAGTGTCAACAATCAAAAACAATCCTGAGGTTAGACCAATATGTGAAGCTGTTGACACTCTTAAATCGAAAATTGACCTTATTGATGCGAAACTTAGACCTACAGCGCTCAAGCTTGTAAAGGCATTAGCAATACTCAACTTAATTAATGCCTCAAATAAAAACGGCGCAACTGCACAAGAGCTTGCAAATACGCTTTTCGTTATTCCTACTAGTAAAATACTCAATCCAGTGGATGATATAGAAAGAATTCTTGAAAATTTAAGAAAGGTATCTGATGGTCAACTTATCAGCAGAAGTGAAGATGGCGTTTATTACTTAGATCTGCAAAAAACGATTGACATAGATGTCATCATTGAAAATAAAGTCGCAAATATGGATGATCTCAAGTATGTTAATGAAAGATTTGCTGAGAGCTTTCTTTTACAAGAACTGGATATTTTACTTGAAGCTGATAAACTGTCGTATTTTGAAAATAGTCAAAAATATGTTCTTGATGATTCCGCTCATTGGAATGATAGAAACTCCTTTAGAAATGGTACACTGTTGATTGATATTGGATACGAGCTAGATGTCAAAGACAATCTAGATTATGCAGTAACTTTTTTGGGTTATGGCATTAAAGAAACGAAGGTCAATCATAAAAGAAATATCCAAATTAGTTTAGCTTTTTCAGAACGGTTTAGCCACAGTATCAAGAGATTAGCTGCAATTGACGAGTTTATCAAAACCAAAGCTTATGTCTCTATAATGCAGAATAAAAAAAGAAATGAAATTGATAGAGAGCTAAGACCTCGCCTCATTGAAGCATTACAAAACGCGAAAATTACCTATCAGGGAAAGAATTGCAGACTTGGGGAGGATTTAGGTGTTTCAGCTGATGTAAGCGCTGAAATATTTAGTCAGATAAAGCAGAGAATTTTGAATGAAGAATTTACAAAAGAATTCTCAAAGTACCCTAAACTTAGGTCAAAACTCTCATCGGAAAACATCAGAGGGACAATTGAGTCTATTTTAAGGGATATTTCCCAGAAACAGCAAGGAATTGTGCAAGACCTCTTAACCCAATCAACAAATATCTTGCTCCCTCTTGGGTTGTACAAGGACAATAGACTTGATACAACAGAGAGCGAATATACAAAGGTCATTCTTGACAAGTTAGAGGATGGCAAGAATATATCAATTCAGGAAGTGCTAACTGAGTTTTCCAAAAAACCATTCGGTCTTCAGGGTGAGTTGACGCAATTAATTTTGGCTGTGCTTCTAAGAAATGGCGACATAATATTGAGCTCAAAAAGAGGTAACCTGTATTCCGCTTCGGATTTCTATACGCTATTTAGTGGAGGACTCAGAGCTTTTGATGATATTTCATACATCAAAAAAGAAGAAGACCTCAATGTTTCAAAGGTTCAAACGTTATTTGATGCAATAGGTGAGGACAAGAGTCTTTTGCAGACTCAAAGAGATAGACCAGAAGCTTACAGGAAATACATAGAAAAGGTTGAAAGAATACAAAAGGACATTAAAGAAATTGGCGAGGATTTTGAAAGACTAAAACAATCGATAGATATTGGGATCCCTATTGAAGCTCTAAATGAGAAGGTTCAAGAGATTGAAAAAGTCGATTTCTCAAAGTTAAGAATAAAATCAATTGTAGAATTCAAAAAGCTGGATTACAGCCCAGATAGAATTAATCAGATCAAGCAAGGCTACGATACTATTCAGAAATTAAAGAGCTTTTTCAATGATTACTTTACGTACATTCAATCAGACATTAGTTACATGAAAAACGTTAACGAGTGTATAAAATCTGATTTCTTCAAATCAAATGAAAGTGAACAACTACTCAAAATTTATGACGACTCAAAATTAATAGTTAGCAGCATTAAAAAAATGCTCAAGAATGATGAAAGAGAACCACTAAAAGGCAAAGGTAAGCTTTTCAAAGAAAAATGGCAGCAAATTTACTATGATACACACGAGAAATATGTTGGAAAGAAAGTTGACTGGAGAACACTTGAGGATATAGAGAATTCTGAGACGGTAAAACGATTAAAGATATTGCAAAAAATAAATTACAATAATGACGGCTCATTCACTGACGGCATGCTTAGGATTGCCCAACTTAGGGACCTAAAATGCCTTGTTTTTAATGTTGATGAATTAAAGACTCTAACTATTTGCCCACATTGCCAGTTTCCAAATCTAAATGAGGATTCACTACGAAACATAAATTCGCAAATTGAGGCTTTGAATCAGGGTTTCGAAAAAATTTTACAAATGTGGGAGTCTCGTATTGTTGAAGAAATAATTCAGAACCAAAATAATTTTTCAAACCTTGAACATGACGAAAAAAGAATAATTCAAAGAATAATCTCGCAGGGATATCTAGATAAAGAAATAAATGATAAAACGGTCGAAGCCATAAACAATTTACTGCGGCATTTGGAAATCAAGGAAGTAGACCTTGTTGATCTATACAAAAAGTTGACTGAAGAGACTGACATTTTAAAAGTTGACAATTTCAAAGAGAGTATCGATTCCTTCATAGAAGGAATATTGAAAGCAGACAACAAAGAAAATGTTCGGCTCAAAATCAAGAGAATTACGAAGTAAAATAGCCTCATAGCGGTAGTCGGTGCCTGCAAAGACTTTAGATTAAAGGAATCGTCAGAGGGATAGAATACGAAAATTGGAGACATAGTCAGAAGTCCAGTATATGCTGATTTAGAGCAAGGTCGAATAATCAATATTCATTCCTTTGATGGCACCAATTATTATGAGATTTATTTTCCTAAATCTAAGGAGACTTTGACGCTTGAGGAAAAAGATACTTCAAAGGTAGTAACTCCGCTTGAAAAGTTAAATAACGGAGAATTCGATGTTTTACATCTTTTGAAACTTCGAATATTATCTGAAAAAATCAATGCATTGCTATACCAGGACAAAATTGTCGCGGCCAATAATTTCAAAATTGTTCCTTTACCTCATCAAATATTAGCAGTAAACCAAATCATTGAACAATTCAAGCCAAGATGCCTAATTGCTGACGAGGTAGGTTTAGGTAAAACAATCGAAGCTTCATTGATATTCGAAGAACTAAAGCTTAGAAATATGGTAAAAAGAATAATCATCATAACTCCCGCAGGATTAACATCCCAATGGAAAGATGAATTAAAAACTAAATTTAATGAAGATTTCACTATCATAGATAGGAATACCTTCAGAGCTCTGCAAGAGATTCATGGAAATGTAAACGTTTGGAAAAAATACAATTATGTTATTACCTCTCTTGACTTTCTTAAGCCAAAAGCAATTAGGAATTCTTTATCTGAGCAAGTGAGAAAAAGTAGAGAAGAGCATAATCAAAATGTTACTGACGGATGTATTAACGCAGATTGGGATATGGTAATTTTTGATGAAGCGCACAAGTTAAGTAAAGACTCAGAAGGTACAGAAACATCAAGATATAAGATTGGGAAAGCGCTTTCTGAGGTTACGCCAATTTTTCTTTTGTTGACTGCGACACCTCATCAAGGGGATGGGGAAAAATTTAGACACTTGCTCTCCTTGATTGACTCTTACAAGTTTTATGCATCAGATTCTCTAATTCCCGATAACGTAAGATCTGTAACGATCAAGAATAAGAAAAGGGCAGCTACAGATTTCAATGGTAATCTTATCTTTAAATCAAGAATTACGAGCATTGTTAAAATTCAGAGAGAACCTGAGGATATTGAGGTCCAACTATACGATGAAGTCAGCGATTATGTTTCGAGCTATTATAACCTAGCATCGAGAGAGGGAAATTTCGCTTTCATGTTTCTTCTTATATTGTATCAGAGAATGGTGTCCAGTAGCTCCCGAGCAATATACGAGGCGCTTAACAAACGACTTGAATTGTTACGAGGCATATCATCTGAAACATCAAAAGAAATAAAGAAAATTGCAGACGATGTTGAGCTTGATGATTTGCAGGGTCAGGAGGCTTATGATGAGTTAATAAGCGATCCTGCTGAGAGTAAAAGGAATATTATTGCAATTGAATCTAAAATAAATGACGAAATAGAAATACTAACTAAATGCGTTATGTTAGCTAAGAGAGCAAGCTTTGGTCGCCACGATTTTAAAGTGAAAAAAGCTGTTGAAATAATAAATGAGGTTATCAAAAGAGAAAGCGATTTGCATACAAAATTTTTGATTTTTACTGAATTTATCTCAACTCAGAAATATCTCGGAGAAATACTGGAAAGTCTGGGTTTCAAAGTTGCCTACTTGAATGGAAAAATGCCTCTCGACAAAAAGATTGAAGCAAAAATGAAGTTCAAAGAAGATTTTCAAATTTTAATTTCAACAGACGCAGGCGGGGAAGGCATCAACCTTCAATTTGCCCACATTATGATTAATTACGATTTACCTTGGAATCCAATGAAAATTGAACAAAGGATCGGAAGGCTTGATAGAATTGGCCAAAAGAAAGACGTCCTTGTGTTCAATTTTATCCTAAAGGATACCGTTGAAGAAAGAATTAGAGATGTTCTCAATGAAAAGCTGGATAGAATCGCTGCGCAATTTGGCGATGACAAGAAAACAGATGTGCTGAGTCTATTACAAGACGAATTCAATTTTGATAAGATATTCATTGAAGCGATTAAGTTCAATAACAGCAAAGCTTTGGAGCTCCAAAAAATAGGTGACGAAATTTACAGCCGAGCTCAAGATATTATTGAAAAGCAAGAATATCTTGTTCCTTTCTCTGACCCAATAGATTTTAAAAAACTTCAGAACTCAGTTGTTAAGAATGCGTCATTAATTATTAAGAATCTCGTTGAATCTTATGGTAAGATGAGCAACTCAGCATTGACTGAGTATTCAAAGTCGAAAGGTGTGTATTATTCAGACCAGCAAATTGGGGATTCAAGGCTAAGAAATGCTGTTTTTGACAAGGATATCGCTCTGGAGAACGAAAATTATGAGTACATAGGCATTACACATCCGTTGGTCCAAAAAATCACTGAGGAAATTATGGAAAAAGATTTTCTTACTTTTACTGCTGAACTATTAAATTCGAATTATGAGACAAAAGGGCTCCTTTTTTATTATAGAGTCGATTTCACAAATAATCAAGGATTCTTAAGAAGATTCTTGGCCCCTGTATTCATAGATGATAATTTGAAATACAATGAAAATGTAAGTAGACTACTTGAAAATCTGGAAGGCAGTCAGAGTTTGCAAACTGGAATAAATGTGAAAGTTATTACAGAACCTGATAAAGCAATGGAAGTCTCTAACTTAGAACTCGAAAGCAAAGTGCGGCAACTTTTTAGCGTAGCCAAGCTTGAATTGATAAAAAAGGTTACCGAAGAACAGGAAAAGTACTCAAAGTATTTTGATGATAAGGAAAAAGCAATTCAGAATATCGCAATAGCTAATATAAAAGAATCAAAACTAAAAGAACTGTTGCAGCAAAGGATTCAAGAAAAAATAGGGCTTGAAAGGAAGAAAAATCTCGTACCCATCATCAAACTATTTGCAGTTACCCAAATTCGAATAACTAAATAATGTGGTATTCCATGAAGCAAAATAGATTAATTGAGAACCAGAAGGATGATGATTTTGTTAAATCATTAGAGCTGACTCAAGAAAAGATTAAGCAAGACATGGAAAGAATGAAAGCTTTAGAGGGGTTTCCCAAAGGTGACGATGAGGATATACTGGAGTTATCAAACCCCCCTTATTATACAGCTTATCCTAACCCCTATCTAACTCAATTTGTACAAAAATATGGAAAACCATACAATTCAGAGACAGACAACTATAAAAAAGAACCATTTGTTGGTGACATAAGCGAAGGTAAGAATGATCCTATATATCTAACACACTGTTATCATACCAAAGTACCCTACAAGGCAATTGAGAAATTCATAGTGCACTATACCGATCCTGGCGATATAATTCTGGACGGTTTTTGTGGAACTGGTATGACTGGTATAGCTGCTTCAACGACGAAAAGGAGAGCAATATTACTAGATTTATCCCCAGCTGCCACATTCATCGCATTTGGATATAATTTTCCGTTTTTGGGTCTGAATTACGGGGACGAAGCCGCTAAAACAGTTGACGAAATCGAAAAAGAATATGGATGGATGTTTGAAACAGTCCATGATGAGAGATCGTTCTCCCAAGGTAAAATGGGCAAGATAATTTATTCAATATGGAGTGACGTTTTCATATGCCCTCATTGTAGTAATGAATACGTTTTTTGGGATACAGCAGTTAATGTTGAAATAGGAAAAATAAAAGATCAGTATTTTTGCCCTTCATGTAGTGCAGATCTATCGACTAGCAAAGGAAAGAGTGCATATGAAAAAGTATATGATCCCATCTTAGGTGAAGAAGTAATATTGAGAAAGCAAAAGCAAGTGTATATTTCATATGTTTTTCAAAACAAAAGATATAGTAAAAGACCAGACAAACAAGATGACGAAACCCTCAAAAAAATAGAGAGCAACGTAATTCCATACTGGTTCCCAATAAATAGGATGCCGGAAGGGGACGAATCAAGAAGAAATGACAAAAGAGGGATTACTAATATTCACCAATTTTATTCTTTGAGAAATTTGTTGGTTTTGTCAGCTTTTGCAGCTAAAATGCGATCACCGACAAGATTTTTTAATGTAACATCCGTAGGAACTACTGTAACGAAAAGATACAGGTTCGTATCCCAAGGTGCTCAATTTGGAGCTGGGGGTGGACCTATGAGTGGAACGCTTTATGTTCCTTCTTTAAACAAAGAACTTTCTATGATTAAGGTTTTAAGAGAACACATAAACAAGACAAGTAGATTGCAGCAATTTTTGAATGAGCTAAAACCTTGCTTATGTATTTCTACTCAATCGGCTTCATCATTGAGAAATGTTCCTAAAAATAGTGTCGATTATATTTTTACCGATCCACCGTTTGGTGGAAATCTAATGTATTCAGAACTAAATTTCATGTGGGAGGCTTGGTTAAAAGTCTTTACAAACAATAAAGAGGAGGCAATTATTAATAACACACAAAACAAAACGTTAAATGAATACCGACAATTGATGACAAATTCTTTTAAAGAGTATTTTGACATTTTAAAACCTAACAGATGGATAACGATAGAATTTCATAATTCTCAAGCATCGGTTTGGAAGTGTATACATGAAGCTATTGTCAAAGCAGGCTTCATTATTGGGCAAGTTGCAGTGTTAGATAAAAAGCAAACTACTTTCAAGCAGGTAACATCAGCAGGTTCGGTAAAAAATGATCTTATTATTAATGCTTACAAGCCATCAGATGAATTTCGGGTATCTTTCTTAAGAAAAGGTGGATTAAATCTTGAGAAAGAATTCATTGAAGTACATTTAGAAAAGCTACCTGTTGAGCCAAATATTGAGAGAAGCCGACAAATGTTATATTCTAAGCTTCTTGCTCAATATATTCAGAATGGTTTTGAAGTTAGAATTGATGCCTCTGAGTTCTATGGCTTGCTTAGAAACAACTTCATGGAAAGAGATGGATTTTGGTTCAATAAAGAGCAAATATCTGAATATGAAAAGAGATTAAAGCTGAAGAAAAGCATTGGCAAATTTAATCTCGATCAAACAGTGCTAGGAATTGACAGTGAGAAGACAGCAATAATTTGGCTTTCTCAATTCTTGAGAATACCCAGAAGTTACGGTGAAGTATCCATTGAGTACAACAAAAATCTTCTAACTTCGGATGACAAAATTCCTGAATTAAAGTTGATGTTGGAAGAAAATTTTGTGACTGAGACTGGAAAGTACAGGCTCCCATCTATAGCTGAAAAGAAAGAGAAGGAAGATATGCGAGATAAGAGATTGAATAAGGAGTTCCAGCAAATAGTTGAAGAAACTAAGGCTGGTAAGAAGATTTTTGACGTTAGAAAGGAGGCCTTGTTGCATGGCTTAATTCAGCTATACAACAAGAAGGGTGTCGATCAGATTAGAGCTATTGGAAAGAAGTTGGATAGTAAAGTGATTCAGTCTGATGACGAGATTTATGCAATAATTGATTGGGCGCTGGCAAAAGATGATTAGCGTATGAAGAAATGGTTTACCTCGATAATCAAGGATATTCAATTGCTTGGCGATAAAATCTATGTATATGACCCCTCGAATCTTCTCAGAGATGGCAATCTCAAAAATGAACTTGCAAAGAACTATAAACTTCAAGAATTTAGAGATGACGCATCTCTACACATCTTTCTTAGTCAAAATAGAAATAATCGTATTATTGTCTATTCCTCAAAAAGAAACGAAAGTTTTTTTATAAGAAATAATTTCAGGATAAAAGAAATTCTCCTGTCCGATATCTTTCCCGAATTCGAGTCTGATATGATAAAACAATTAGATTCAACTTATTACCAGACGCTATACAACGATTATTGCGAAAGAAAGAACCTCGGTTTGGATGCAGGAAGCACAGAGGAGTTCATTCTTAAAAGTATCTGGAATATTGATTTGGGTAAACTTCACTCCATAACTGAAAATTTCAAAATAGCATTATCTTATATTATTGATAACGGAGACATTCCGAAATCTATTATTGACAGTGCTTCTAAAAAACTTGAAGTTGATTTAAGAGAATTCAAAAATAACAAGCCTGATTTTATAAATTGGATCAAAAATCAAATTAAGGCATATATAATTCAAAAAGAATCTGGGAAATTTCCTATTTTAAAATTGTCCGATCCTATTATCCAATTTTATTTACTTAAACTCAGTTTAACTAACCATCTGGAGCTGCCTATCGATAATGATATGATCTATAAAGAACTCTGGCTTGCAAAATTCAAAGAGTCACCTGATCAAGAAATGACTCAAAGAAAGATAATTGCAATGGTTGCTGATTATCATTACAAGATCGATGAATTAATAAAAAAGGAATTTAGCTTTAATGAGCTAGACGATATCATGACCGTTTCAAGGCTATTTTGTGAAATCATCTATCGGATACAGATAAATGACAACTTGAAAATGGATGATTTTGTTAATCTTGATACAGAATATGAAAATTTTGACAGACTTTTCAGAAAACACCTAATCAATACTAGCAATAACAACTATGAAAATTTGTTTTATGCGTCACAATCAAACAAGCCTTTGACGATAGACAAAGTCATAGATTATTCAAAAAGCCAATTTAATAGAAACATAGCTTTAATTGTAATGGACGGAATGTCCTTTGATGAATGGTTCCTCCTTCGAGAAAACCTCAAAGAATTTAAAATAACTGAAAAAAGCCTGTTCGCAGTTCTCCCAACAGTTACATCGTTTTCAAGAACAGCAATATTCTCCGGCAAAACCCCAAAAGATTTCATGAATTCGAAATTTGAATTCCCAAACGAAGAAAAAGAATTTCTGAGCGCCATGGCAGAAAGAGGATTCAAAAAAGACAATGTATTATATGGCCACATAAATCTGAAGACCAATACAATAAAAACCAAAAGCACGGAAAAGCGATACGAGCACCTTAAAGGGTACGATTACTTAGCATTAATATGTAATCTGTTCGACGACCTGAGCCACGAGAACATTATAATTGATGTAGGAAAAAGAAACTTCTATAAGAATGCAGCAAATCACATACATTCTTCTTCTATTAAAGAGCTCATCAAACAGCTTAAAAATGATGGATACCAAATCATTCTGACTTCAGATCATGGAAATGTCTTTTGCAAAGGCAACGGAATCAAAGTCAACAAGAATTTGCAGATATGCACCGAATCTTCGAGATGTCTATTCTATGATAGCGAAATTTTTGCAGAAGAGGCTATTGATAAAAATCATCAAAAGCTATTTTCATACTCTTATGCTATGTTACCAAAAGATTTGATATTAGTTCTTCCTATAGGAAATGATTGCTTTAAAAACTACGGGGACATGGCAATCACACATGGCGGAATCTCACCTGAGGAGTTAATTGTACCTTTAGTGGTGTTTGAATGATAATCGGCCTGGACAGAGCTTTCAAACCTGAATGGGTTTATAAAATCCTTAAATTAAGTAAGCCAGGATTGCAATACAAAAACCTTGAACCCGAATTTAACTCCATCATCGAACCCCAGGGATTAAAATCGAAAAAAAACATAATGACAATAATTAGACGATATTACCTCAACTTAACGAAAGTGAGTGGAGTCGAATACTTTGATGCTAATTACTTGCATGATATTTCAGTAAAATATACGTTTGATTCAATTAAGCCGGTCTTGTTATTTACTCTACTCAGTAGGAGCGATGTCGCACAATTTATTCAAGAAAAGATTAATCTAAAGTACTTACACACAGACGGTTTGGATAGGCGTGCACTATATTTCTCAACGGTTGAAAAATATGGTGACCGCCGCATCGTCAAGTATGTAGTGGGCTATTACCTTAAGATTTTAGAGCATTTTGACATAATCGTAAATTCAAAAGACAATTATAATTGGAAATCAAAAAAAATGGTTTGCCCAAGCTACATTATAAAAGATATGATACTCCTATACGGAGCTTTTAACGGAAAGCAAGAAATAAATACTCAGGACCTCAAAAATGAAACACCTTTCACATATATTGACCTGTCAAATTTAGAAGACACATTAAGAGAGTTCAACGGTGAATATTGGCGATATCAAAAAAGACCTGATTCTAATAGAGTCATAATAACAAACAAAGTAACCGTTTAGTCAAAGCAAAAAACTAATAGATTAGATTAGTTTCGTCAATTTTCCCATAGCCTGAATTTTGGATAAAGAAAAGTTAAATTTGGAATTCCTTTATCATAATCTATGCTTTACTTGGTTGATTGGTTAATTAAAAAAGGAGACAGCCACAACGCCAAACATTTTTGATAATTTGAATCCACAGCAAGCAGAAGCCGTAAAAGAAATTGACAGACCTCTGCTAATAATAGCGGGTGCTGGCTCCGGCAAAACGTTGACAGTGGCAAGCAAAATAGCTTATCTAATTGAACAGGGCGCCAAAACAGAGAACATACTTGCCTTAGCTTTTAACCAAAAAGCGGCAGAGGAGCTTAAGATGCGAGTCATTGGCATGGTTGGAAATGCTGAGGATTTGAGTATCTCGACTTTTCATTCTTTTTGTAACCAATTCATCCAAGATAATATTCTAAATACCAAGCTCAATGCGAATTTTAGAGTAATCACAGAAACTGCTCAGTTAGTTTACTTGACTAAGAACATTAACAGTTTTGGCATTGAACATCTGGAGTTTAATCATGAGCCATATACTTTGGCGGAAGAAATGGCTAAGTTCATTTCAAGATGCAAAGACGAATCTGTTTCACCTGAGGATATTAAGCAGTATATTGGAAAACGTGAGAAAGAAGAGCTCGATGAAGAAGCTCAAGAGGACCTAAATTGCCTTAAAGATATATTGAAGATTTATCGGGCTTACGAAGAATACAAGCTGAATAATAACTTGATTGATTTTGGAGACATGCTTTGCACGGTTTACAACCTGCTGAAAAGTAAACCGTTGATTTTGAAGAGCTACCGGGAAAAATTCCAATATGTCATCGTGGATGAGTTCCAGGATACTAACTATATTCAACTGCAAATTGTCCAACTGATAGCTAGCCAGCATGGCCATATTACGGTTGTAGGGGATGATGACCAAAGCATCTACCGATTCCGAGGCGCGTACCTCACAAACATAGCTGAATTCAAAAAAATATTTCCCAACAGCATAGAAATCGCCTTAGAGCATAATTATCGCAGCACCAAAAAAATCGTAGCTGTAGCTAACAAACTAATAGAAAACAGGACAGAAAGAACAAAAAAGAGACTTTTCACCAAAAACAAAGACGGAGAAAACGTATCGGTTATTGAGACTCCAACGGATTATTCACAAGCTAACTACATTCTTGAAAAAGTAAAAGAAATGCTACCCAAATATTCGCCGCAGGACATAGCGATCCTTTGTAGGCGCAGAGCAACGGCTGAGCCAATAATTAAGGCATTTCGAAAACAAGGTATCCGATTCAACTTTGTAGGCGAAACAGGATTTTTCCAAGAACCCATCATAAAAGACATCACCGCCTACTTCCAAGTAATCAGTAACCCACTGGAAAGCAACGCCGAAATCGTAAGGATCCTAAACCGTCCCAACTATGGAATTAAACAGATTGAGATATGCAAATTCAACTGCTACGCAAGCGAAAATGAGCTGTCACTCTACGAAGCATTTGACCAGCTAAGCAAGATTGAGGTCGATAAATTCAAGTTCCTTCAAGTCAAAAAAACCCTATCTGACATAATCAGTTCTAAAAAGAGACTTGGAACCCTGGACCTTATCCACAGTTTGCTTTTCGAACGCGAATTCTACAAATACGAAATCGCTTTGCAAAACAACCGAAACATTCAGCTAATAAACCAATTCTACGAGTTCGGGGAGGAATTCAACAGTATCTACCCAGACAATGACATTGAAGACTTCACAGAATACCTCTCATTTGCCTCTAACTTTGAGATTGAAGAACAAAACCTCGAAGAACAATCAGTTGTCATCTCAACGATTCATGGCGTTAAAGGCATGCAGTACCCAGCAGTTATTATCCCTGACTTGGTCGAGAATAAGCTGCCAACAAGGTATCAAAAAGATAAATTCTCAATCCCAAAAGAGTTGCTCAGAGGTATCCAATCAGAATTTGATGAAAAAGAGCTCCATATCCAAGAGGAAAGAAGACTTTTCTATGTAGCAATAACACGCGCTAAGGAAAAACTGCTAATCACCTACGCTAAACGCTATGGAGATAATAAAACAGACTCAAAAACATCCAGGTTCCTAACCGAAATAGACTATCAACAAAACGACAAAATAACCTTCCAGCAAGCAGACGGAGTAGACCTTTCTCCGGAATCAACAACTAAAGAGGACCAAATACAAACTCAACTCATGAAACAAATCCTTTCAAACCTAACAACAGGAAAATTCAGTGATGCCTTAGAAAATGTGCTTCTATTCGCTAAATCAACAAACAAAGCCTTAGATATCAAAGGTGAATTAATTGCAAAATTAAAAGAACCCGACTACTCCCTTCTAAGTAAGATAGAAGAAGCACCCGTTACAGTTCCTGAGAATCACGTTTTTAGCGTGTCACAATTTGTTGGATACAAGAAATGCCCCAAACTCTACCAGTTCCGCCATGTCATGAAGATTCCTGAGAAGCCGCGTTACTACTTTGATTTTGGCTCTTCTCTTCATAGCATTGCAGAGCAGCTAACTAGGATGCAGAAAGACGGAAAAACCATCGATGATGCAGTGGCTTTTGAACTGCTGGCGAAGTTTTGGGACCCGAAAGGCTACAAATCAAATATTGATGAAAAAAGAGACTACGACGAAGCCAAAGCTATCCTCAAAGTTTTCCTCGATGAGCAAGCTAAGAGCAAAACAGAGATACTTGAAATCGAACGATGGTTTGAGACTTCCATAGGCGAAGTGAGACTGCGAGGAAGGATCGACCGCATCGACAAAGACGGACCCAACTATACTGTGGTGGATTACAAGACAAGCAAAAAAGCACCCTCTTTAAATGAGCTTAAAAAAGATATGCAGCTACTCGTTTATGCTCTTGCAGTTAGAGGCATGTATGGCGATGGTGGCAAATTGAAGGTTGGAGACTGGTTTTTGCGGTCTAACGAGAAAGTGTTCTTTGAACCCGAACAAAAAGCCATAGAAGCTATGCAAGCCGAAATCGCTGAGATGGCTGCTAAGATTAAGGCTGCATCATTTGAGCCTAAGAAAGGAAGTTGGGAGTGCAACTACTGCGACTACAACTGCCTATGCGACTAAATAGAAGTGGAGAGACCTAAACTTGACTAAAGAAAGAAACAATAGCAAATGCTCTTTGTGCAAGTTTTAAATCAATTTGGTGTCAATATCAATTTGTTGACTAAAATGATTGAAAAGGCCTACATAGAAAAGATAGCCTCGGAAATCACAAAGGAATACATACAATCACCTAAGAGGCTTGTTGAGGATGCAAGGACCGAGGTGAATCTTGTGGAGAGCGAACAGGGACGGTTCATTCTTGAACTCCTGCAGAATGCTGATGATGCCCAGATTTCAGAGAATTCGTTAAACTCGGATTATTTCGGCCAGCCCCAGATTATCTTTGAAGTCACGGAAAAATTTCTATATTGTGCAAATGGGGGCTATCCAATTTCTAATGAGGGGTTGGAATCCATATGCAGAGCCTTCCTCAGTCCCAAGAGAAAGAACACGCCAGTAATAGGTTTCAAGGGGATCGGTTTCAAGTCAGTGCTATCATTCACGGATAAACCAGAGATTTTTTGGCATAATAATGCTGTTTCGTTTTCTAGAGAGAAAACTCTGGCTTTTTTAAAGTCCCAAGCGCCAGACTCCCTAAAAGCCCTCAGCACCTACAAGAATGACGGTCAGGTCCCTATTTTGAGACTACCCCATCTGCTGGATTTTGAGAAAGAGGTGGCCGCCGACGCTACGCTTGCTAGTCTGCTAAGCACGTCTGCCACCGTCTTCAGGTTCCCTTTTTCAAGTGATAATGCGAAACAGGTTGTAATGCAAAAAATTAGTGACATCAACGCGTCAATGGTTCTTTTCATGAATAATATTACCAATGTGAAAATAATTGTTGATGATTCTGACAGAATATATACTATCTCAAAAGCTCAAGTTAGCAAAGAGACGGATAACAGAACAATTTTTGAAGAAGAAAGATCCAGCGTAAACGACGGAGACACTTTAACCCAATGGCAACTTATCAGCGGAACTTTTGCATTGCCTGCGGAAATAAGGGAAAAACTTCCAGTCATGTGGAAGGACACAGAGTCCGTTAAAATCTCCTTTGCTATTGCTTTAGATTCCAAAGAAAAATATGCACCACTGTCGGGACCACAATTACTCCACGTTTTTTTCCCCACACAAGAAAGAACGCCATTCCAAATGCTTCTTCACGGAACCTTTAGAACTAACGTGGACCGGCGTTTGCTAGTGCAGGATGACTTTTTGAATGAATTTGCCTTAACCAAAACAGCAGAGCTGTTTAGAGACAAAGTGCTTTCAGCAATCAGTAGAAACATCGAGGAGCCTGGGCAAATACTGGATTTCATTTGTCCCCCAGCAGAATCGAATGTCTCGACTATAGAACAGGCATTGTGGAACCGTATTGTAGAGACCCTCTCTTCATTTCCATTCGTACCTAACCGTAACAATACTAAGACATTAGCACCGGATTATGTATTGATCTCACCTCTGAAAACTGACATAGAATTACTAAAGTCGGTTTTTCTAGGAGATTATGCTGCACGATTGTGTTATGACTCCATAGACTCAAATGAAAAAAGACGTTATTTGCTTGAAAAGATGGGTGCATGCCAGTTTAACGTGTTGGAACTCCCTGAATTACTTGAAAGCTCTTTCAAATCTGAGGTCGAGTGGGTAGCGACCACTTACTCCGTTCTTGACAAGGTTCACAACTACCTAAAGGCCGTGGACTCCTCTAAAGACAACAATTTCGTCAGCGAAATAAAGAAAAGAAATCTTCTGCTCTTGTCGGACAATTCTCAAGCTAGCCCGGAATCGACCACAGAAATCCCAATTTTCTTCCCACCATCGGGAAATGCTCCCATGCCTCCTCGTGATTTGAAACTACGTTTTCTTGATGGCAAAGCTGTTGAGGAATACAGAAAGATGACATCCCTAACAATAAGAGGGACATTTCTTTACCAAGTACTAAATATAGATGAGTATGGAGCTATTTCTTTAATAGCCAAAACAGTAATTCCTGCAATAAAGGAATTTTGGAAAAAATGGCCAGAACAAGCACTTTTTGAACCAGAGAAGTTACTGGAATTCATGCAGACTTTGCTTCACGACGATTTACCTGAAGATGCCAGAATCAAGGCAAAATGTTTAATGCCAGTGCCAATCACGGGGGACAAAAAATATGCTCCGGCGTATTCTGTGTATGCCTCCAGAGAATGGACAAACAACGACAACTTGGAGTTCATTTATGGGGAGTCAAACTTCTTGAGTGGCCCGTACAGGGGAATGACCGACGAGGACAAACAGGACTGGGGAAAGTTCTACCAATGGCTGGGCGTTTCATGGCTTCCCCGGATTATTCCTGAATATGAACCATTTACTGAACGCTACTATCACGACTGGTATGGCGGCCATTGTTCGGGAAGTCCGCACTCAAGTTTGCCTTTCTGGGAAAATTATACAGAGTCAGTCTATCAAGAACACGTTAAATTAGGCGATAGCCCTTTGTCGAAGGATAGCGTGCGTCTATCAACATCCTGGTGTCTAGACAGATTCGATCAAGTGATAACAGACCCCGTAAAATGCCTGAGAATTCTTTCAGTTATAGCTTCAAATTGGGACAACTATTATTCACATTTTAGCGAATGCGATATCCAGTGGAAAAACTCACGAGAGTGGTATTGGAAGGATTCAAGAATAACGTCGTACTTCTACTGGAGGCTTAAGAATACAAACTGGCTGCCCGCATCCAACTATGTTATATGGAGTTTCCGAAAACCCTCAGAAATGTTTCTGAAATCCAAGTCAGTCTTTGACAAACTCGGCGACCTAGTTCCATATATATACGTTGAGGAAAAGGACACTACTTCCTTCATTCTTAGGCTTGGCGTAAGAAACAGCTTGGATATGGTGTCCCCCGATGATTGGTGGAGAATTGCAATAGACATACCACGATTATTTCCTCCAGACCCTGAGGTTATAAACCCAATCTACAGAGAAATCCTGAAGACGAAAGGAATAGAAGAAGATAGCGAACCTCAGAGGGAATTCATGGAGAATGGAAAACTGCTAGTCCAGAGAAACGGTTCGTACCAGTTTGAAGAAAGGGATGATGTTTGGTATTCAAAAAGTGAAGAGACTGGACGTCTGTTCGGGCCTAAATTGCCGATGTTTTCAATTAAGAACGACGAGAATAAGGGAGCCGCAATAAAGAGAATATTCGAAATAAAAATGCTAGATGACAGCGTCGAGTCGAACGTCGAGCTGGGTGATGAGGATGATTCGGCTTCAGTCTTGCTTCAGACCTTGCTTACCGAATTGAAACCCTACGTTCTAGCAAGGGTTAACAAGCAAAGACCGAGTAAGGAGAAAGAGGATGCCTCCCTGTTGAGAAGGCTTACGACAAAGGCACTAAAGTCATTAAGGGTATCCTATACCTTGACACTTGCAGAAAATTCATTAACTGAGATTTCCAGTGGAGGAGTTTATCTTGATGAAACAAAAAATGTGCTTTACGTTGATGTTTCAAAGTTCGGAGCGAAGGACTTGTCATCGATACAGGGAAACGCTCATCTAGCGAGCGAGATAGGTAACTGTATCGCCAGTTATCTCGACATTGATCTCGCGGATTCATTCATACTGCTTACACAAGCAAAAGAAGAACAGCGGCCAAGCATTCTTCAAAGAGTTGGCATATTTGAGAGTGAAATAAGGCGGATGAGAGAGCTGCTGAGACATCAATCGTTCGAGAAAGCGCCAGAAGTTACTCTCCAGGTTCAAGGGGCTTCGGAGAAAACAGAACATCAACCTACTGCAACTTCTGAACCGCCCGCAGTCCAACAAACAACAGTGACCCCCTCTCAGCCAGTAGTGCTCGAGCTTTGGTCTCCTGGTGAGCTGGAATTTGGAGATATTGAAGAGGTACAACCCAACTCCGCCACGCAAGCGCCACACTGTGGCGGCTCAGGCGGAGGGCAGTCACAGCCGGCACATGTGACAAACAAAGAAGAACGAAGTCGGATCGACCAAGCTGGAATAAAGTGCGTTGAGAAGTACGAGAGATGGAGGCACAATAAAGAACACGGGTGTACACCCAATGTTGAATCCAAGGAGAAAGAAAAATGTGGCTTTGACCTCTTATCAAAGTGCGAAAAGGAGGAGAGGCGTATTGAAGTCAAATCTTCAAGGGGGGAAGTCCAAGTAATCGAGATGACCGCCACCGAGTGGGACGCTGCCAGAACTTCAGCCGAAAACAAGGCGTTCTATCTGTATAGGGTCACAAATTTAGCTAAGTCGAGCGGCAAAGAGCCTGGTATCATTATTATATCAGAACCGTACAACAACCTCCTTGGGGAACCAACGAGATTCAAAGTTAGACTAAGTTATCTCAAGGGCAAGAAAAGTGTGGTTCATCTTAAGAAAACTTCAGAGCCCGAGACCGAAACCGGCGTTTAGCTCCTTATTAAGAGAGACCTGCTTTGTTATACAAGGTGTAAAAGCGTACATAATCAAATGACAAAATGGGATCATTATGTGGCCTTGCAAGAACTGTGGACACGAAAACAAAGAGGAATCGGTAGCGTGCGAATTCTGTGGTACTTTAAGATTCGACGAAATAGGCGATTCTGGCGATAATCAGGATTCCGAGGATCTCTTTTTTGACGATGAAGGTATTTGAGGACTGAAGATCAGACCGTATTTATTTAATTGTTTTTGATACCCAAAATACCGTTTCACGCCGAGAAATTAGTAAAAGTAATTAACTTTTTCAGTATATTGTGACTTAAGATTCTTAAGTTATTTATACACATACCAGCTAATTGTAATCGGCGTCAACGCTTTGGGTGTTCAAGATCACGATACATCTAGAATGAGCTGGGGAGCTGCGGCTTCTGGCTCTTTTGATCCTAATGTTCTGATTTCGGAATTCCAGACTGCTTTGATAGATGAGATCGGAGAGTTAAAAAGGCAAAATGCTGGCAGAAAAACAGAGGTATATGATGGCCACAGAATTTTCAGAAGTAATATGGTAAACGTTTACAAATTTTCATCAGACGATGTCGATGACTGGTTCAAACGCAAACCACAAACCGAATTGACAGTTAAAATTAACGGTGAGGAGATTTTTGGAAGACTTGATTCGGCTGACAAAGAAAATATCAATGTTGCATTAGAAATTGACCGAGGAGAGTACATAGAAGAAGCAACCCTTGAAGATTCCTCTTTTTTCCTACTTGAGAAACTAAACATCAAGCTTGCAAATATCAAGTCCGGAGAATTTGCAATAAACATAGATGGAAGCATGAAACTTTTCGGCTTCGATCAACCTGACTATTTTACGCCAATATCATTCAGTGAACAAAAGTTGGTTGCCTTTAAGCCCAACTGTGAACAAGAAATTGCTATTCGGAAAGCTTTGAGTCAAGAGATCACATTCATTTGGGGACCTCCAGGTACTGGAAAAACGAAAACCTTGGCATTTATTCTTGGGCTTCTCATTGCAGCAGGAAAAAAAGTACTACTTACAGCTAATACTAATGCAGCTGTTGACGAAATACTCCGAAAATTCCTCGACAATAAGGAGAATGATTCTTTTATTCAACAAGGGAAGATAATTCGATTAGGCAATCCCTCGCTTGAAGACGAAAGAATGACTTTACTAATTCCAAAAGTCATCGCCGAAAAAAGAAACGAACATACCAAAAATATTATTGCAAGCATACAAAAAGAAATAGATCTTGATACCCAAAAAATTGTCGTATACAATGAACAAGAGAAAAACATTGTTTCGAACGATTTACTTTTAAAAGAATTAAATAGTGATTTAAGAAAAACTCAAATGAATATAGAAATTGTCCGAAGTAAAATTGAAACTGCAAAGAAAAATCAAGAACAGTTCAAGGAACTATTATCGACTTCTTGTCAAATGTTAGAATCCGCGAAAAATGCGAGTGTCTTAAAAAGAATTTTTTCAGGGATCAGAAAAGAAAATATTGAGAATGACATTAAGACGTATGAAAATAAGTACAAGATCTCTCAACTTGAATTACTGAGCTTTGAAAAAACTTTTTATTCTCTCATTCAGGAGCAGAAAATAATTACTGCTAGAATTAAAACAAACACTAAAGTTGACCAACAAAGTGGCGAAATACTAACAATTGACTTAATCCGAAAAAAGAAAGCGGATCTTTTACAAAAGAATCAAAACCGTGAAAATGAAGTAAGCAATCTTCAGCGAAATCTAGCGGAAGCACAAAAAACCATCCTAAAAGAAAAGCTTGTCATAGCTACAACGATCGCTCGAGCATGTATTGATCAATCAATAATCAAAGAAAAATTTGATGTCCTAATCGTTGACGAAGCCAGTATGGCTCCATTACCGAATATTTTCTACTTAGCGGGCTTATGCTCAAGCCATTATGTAATTTCTGGAGATTTCAGGCAGCTCTCTCCCATAGCCCAAGGCAGAACTCCTGCCGTTCAAAAATGGCTAAAAAGAGACATATTTTCACAAGCTGGAATATTGGAACGTGTAGATTCCAACAGAGATGATGAAAGACTTGTCATGTTAAGAGAACAGTACCGAATGCACCCTTCTATCTGCAACTTGATTAGTGAAGTTGTATATGATGGAAAACTCAAAACTCCAGAAAATGTTGCGGTTCTAAAAGAGCAATTTGCAAAATTACCCCCATTTGAAGATAAAGCTCTAATATTTTGCGATACTGCCACAACTGATCCTTACATAGCGAGACCAAAGAACTCCTTCTCCAGAATTAGTCCTTACTCTGCAGTTGTTTCAGCAAATTTAGCTCTGAAATGCGTTCAAGAAGCATCAAAAAAAGGTCTCAAAATCAAAGTTGGAGTTGTTACACCATATAGTGCCCAAGCAAAACTCATATCTAGGATACTATACGACAATGATGCAGATCCAACACAAATTGTAGCTTCAACTATACACCGCTTTCAAGGTAGCGAAAGGGACTGCATAATATTCGACCTCGTCGAAGGAAAACCTTTGAGCCCAGGACTACTGACACAAGGGCCTTTTAGACGCTCAGAGCCAGGACGCTTAATAAACGTAGCAATATCTAGAGCAATGGGAAAATTCTTCTTAGTGGGAAACAGCGAATACATAGACAAGAACTTCGGAGTAAACGATGCAATCCCACAGGTGCTCGAACAAATAAGAGCTAAGGGTGAAATCGTAGATTCAAGCATTACTGGTTGTTGGTCGAATGGAGACAATACGTCCTCAGATCAAACAAAGATCATTACGGGTTCAAACTTCGCGATCTACGATCAAACAAACTTTTATCAAGCTTTTCTAGAAGATATGAAAAGAGCAAAATCAAGAATCGTGATTTTCAGCCCGTTCATATCAAGAAAAAGAGTTGAAACCCTACTTGCTGATTTTCATAACATTTCCCAAAAAGGTGTTCCAATCTATATCATAGCCAGAAAAACAAAAAGCGAAGTAGTCGACGATCTTCTAACAAATAATGTTAAAATCATTTTCGCGTCAAAAGAATTAGGATTTGAAGAATTTGACAAATTTCACTTCAAACTTGCACTTGTTGACAATTCGGTGATATATTATGGCAGTCTGAATATCTTGGCTCAATTCGAATCAGCAGAAAGCATGATTGCATTCAGAGCAAAAAAGACAGTTGCACAACTGATAAGAAACTTCGGTATAGACAGTATAATCAAAGAATACCTAGCTAACCAAAACACCAACAGCAGACTATCGAACTCTGAGCAAAAGCCCACTATCAGAGTAATCTCAGAAAACACCAAACCTGAAAACCAACCTAATGTATCCGGAGAATCTTTTATTAGACTCCAAAAAACCGACATCTCAAATCCAACAAATCTCGTCAAAGCCTTCGGCAAAGTCCAACCCGGAAAAGAAGTTAGATTGAATGCAGAACGAAGAATTTGGCAAATCGGACAAGATTTAGGTTTTAAGGCTTATACTGAATATGAAGCTCTTAATCTTTTTAACGATGGCTATAAGCGATTTATCAGCGTTATTTGGAAAGAAGGAAACGAAATCAAAGCTGCATTTCAAATAAGACGGAAAGCAACTAACCTGAATTTTGCGGAGAGTCAGAAAGACAGACGTAAACTTGACAAGCTTGTTGCCGCTGAAAAATACTTGGTTAATGTTTCAGAGAAGACGGGAGTGGCTGTTTTCTTTAGAGTAACTGAAGTGGATAACCGGAACCTTTGGGTAACCAAGGATTCTCCTCAAAAAGTTAGACCTAACTATGACAGAGCTTATGAAAATTGGACAGAGGCAGAAGTGCAAGATCTAATCGCTGAATACAAACAAAATCTTACTATTAGAGAAATTGCTCAAAAACATCAAAGACGAAGAACCGAAATCAGAGTCAGACTCGGCAGACTTGGATTAACCTAACGCAAGCGCATGAGGACCTATCAACTAAATAGGTCAGGTGATAGGGCAGTAGTAGTGAAATTTCACGGTTACTTCTTGGAATTTTTCAGTGAGTTTAAGCCGTTTTCGTTGCGCTTCAGCTAATCCAAGCGTTTATCAAGCGTATTTTGCTGCAAAAATTGGGCGTTTTTCCAATGTTTTTGGAATTTTATTCTTTGAACTCAGAAAAATATAACACGCGAGCAAATCACTTCAGTAAACAAATATAATTAATCATTCAGTAATTTAGTGGAAAGAAACATCATGCGAGTATGTATTCATCGTGGGAGTAAACAAATTGGAGGCAGCTGTGTTGAAGTGGAAAACTTTGGTCAGCGGCTGCTTATTGATTTGGGCTTACCGCTGGATGCAGAAAACAATAGTGTCCAGTATTTACCTGATATCGTCGGATTAGACAGTAGCGATCCATCGTTACTGGGTATCCTTATTTCCCATCCCCACCTTGACCATTTTGGATTGCTAACTCATATCTCCCCGAAAATTCCAGTGGGAATGGGATCCGCGGCTCGCCGAATCCTAACGGCAGCAGCTCCTTTTTTGCCGGGCAACTGGCCTATTCCCGCAAAGGGCTGGGATTTCAAATCGGAACAAAGCTTTGATGTTGGTCCCTTTCAAATAACCCCCTTTCTCGTTGACCACGCTGCTTATGACGCATATGCCCTCTTAATCGAAAGTGGGGGAAAACGCCTCTTCTACAGCGGTGATTTGCGCATTCATGGTCGCAAAGCGGTTTTGGTAGAGAATCTGATTAAAAATCCTCCCAAGAATATAAATGCACTACTTTTGGAAGGATCTTCACTTGGAAGACTCAAAGACGACCAACAATTTCCAACAGAATCAGATATTGAAGCACAACTTGTGCAAGCCTTCTCAAAAACTGAAGGTTTGGTTCTAGTTCACGCATCAGCCCAAAATATTGACCGTGTCGTCTCTATCATACGAGCTTGCAAACGAACAGGAAGAAAACTAATCATCGACCTCTACACCGCTGCCATTCTGGAAGCAACCGGCAACCCAAACATTCCACAATCCAACTGGCCAGACGTTGCGCTTTTCGTTCCCCAAGCACAACGCATCCAGATTAAAGAAAACGCCTGGTTTGATCTGCTAAAGCACCATGCAGCAAAAAGAATTTTCGTTGAAAACTTACGAGAAACAAGGGATAAATCGGTTTTACTTTTCCGACCTCTGCATTGCCGCGATCTTGAACTAGGCAATTGCTTGGAGGGGGCTGCTTACATTTATTCTCAATGGGAAGGCTATTGGGAACAAGACTCATACAAGAAACTAAAAGAATGGCTAGAAAAAAATGCTATCCCAAAGATCAGCATTCACACCTCGGGACATGCAAGCCTCAAAGACCTAAAGAAAATCGTCGAAGCAATCAATCCCGCAAAGGTTGTTCCGATACACACTTTCTTTCCAAAACGTTATAACGAAATTTTTTCTAATGTTGAAGTGCACGATGATGGTGAATGGTGGGAACTGTAAATGAGAGGACTATCTGAAAAATTCATGAACGATTTGTTGAAACAAGAAGGTAAGCTTCATCCTATACTTGAACGAGTAAAAAAAGACCATACTCTCATGCTTGCCATTCGAGAAGGATACATTAACATCTACTATCGTGGCGGAAACATCCTCAGAATCACCGAACGAGACGACTTCTACCAAACTTTCTTCGATGTCAATTTCGCTAAATCAGGACAAAGTGTCTCAAATCCAGAAAAAGATATCATTAATCAAGCTGATGCACAGAAATTAATTGATTGTCTCCCAGAACGGAAAACTATCATGGACGAATACTTCGCAAGTGGAAGCAAGACGACGGAGCGGGAATTTCAACAGCTGGTGGCTAGGGAAAACAATAATTCTTCAATCTCAAATGAAAGCGAATACTTCGTGTCCGATATCGAAGTCACTGTACCTCATCTTACCCGATTTGATATTATCGCTATCCGTTGGCTTGCGAAAGACCGAAAAACCGGAAAAAGATGCAGAGCAGCCTTGATTGAGATGAAATATGGTGATGGCGCTCTTGGAGGTGACGCTGGATTGCTCAAGCATCTAAAAGATATGGACGCGTTCATCTCTGACAAGAAGCAATACGCCAATCTTTTACAGACTATGGAGTGCCAATTCAATCAGCTAGATGAACTCGGATTGCTAAGCTTCAACAAGGGAACGAGTAATGCCAAGGTAAAGCTTAACCCTGAAAATAAGCCTGAAGTGATCTTTATTCTTGCCAATCATAATCCGCGTAGCCCAAAACTAAAAAAGATACTCAGTGACCCTGAAATCGGCAAATACGAAAAGTCAGAGTTGTTTGATCTCAGATTCTATGTCGCCAGTTTTGCCGGCTACGGATTACACGCTAAGTGCATGCGTACTTTAGCTGAATTTCGGGATTTGTGTGCGTGCTAACCTTTCCCGGAATTAGGTAGACTGTTTAGATTTTGTTGTTGAGTCTGCGCGCGCAATGCCAAGGTTAACTGCTAGTCTGTTATTATGCAGTTGTTAGCTTTTTTAAATTGTATGTATATTTGTTCCACGAGTTTCTTAGGCGGGGCTCTCTTATTTTCCAGTTTTGAGCGTCCATATTGAATAATGCCCTCCTTTAGATGTTTTCTGAAAATCCTATCAAGCTTAAACGGAGGCTGAGTATAACGGTCCAACGGCCAAACCTGGACAAATTGGCAAGGGTTGCCATCATATCTCTTAGGCGATACTTTTGCAAAATAATCGACTGAAAGCCATCCTAATTCTGTCGGTGAATCTTTGTCAAGTTTAAAGGTCAAAATCCAATCATGTTTGTTGTAATCACCAATGTCACTTGAGATCCAATTATGTGGATTTTTTCTTCCATATTCGTTTACGGCTATCTGTCTTGCTTCGGACGCCAACCTAACGGTTCCGCCTATTACAGCCAGCTTCCAGGGTTTTGAATATTCTGACTCATACCATTCGTCAAAAGATCGGGATTTGCTTGGAGCCATGTATTGTCCTGGAGACTTGGATTTGAAATCCTTATGTTGCTTCTCAAGTTTATGGATTTCCTCGGGGGTTGCAAGTCTAGCTTTGAAGTCATGAAGCAGCTCATCGATTGATAGTTCTTCTGCAGAAAGTAACACGCCTGCTTCCAAGAGGTTTCCAAAACCAAGAGCATTGGTGGATAAGTTCGCTGATGTTACGACTGCTCCAACGCTTTCACAGTAATATACTTTCATATGTAGGTCGTTAACAAAATAGACCGTAGCACCACGTTCTATAAGATCGACCAAAGTATCTGGGTCTGTACTACCTGGCTTGGGCCAACAGTAAAGCTCTAAACCAGACGGATTAGGGAGATATGCTTCGGCACCGTCTCCAACAAAAGCGGCTATAGCCACTCGCCTTTTCTGCAAATTACTAAACAGATCAATTATAGCATTTCGAACATCCTCAGACGAATACAAGATCTTCAACGCAAATAACCCCTGAATGTTACCGTTTCAAAGGATCGTACTGAGAACCTAAAAGATTATCCCCCAAAAATCTTTTTTGTAAAATAAAGAATTTTGGAAAATACATGTTTTTCACATTTACCTACCCGCTATAGCAATTTTTCATAGGTTGCTTCAACTATATCTGAATATGATAAAGAATCATCAACCGCAGAATATCCATTTAGAAGATCCCTTCAGAGCAGTAGGATTATTCATGTAGAATTGACTTGGGCTAATGAATTCAATCTCGTATTTGGACTTACTAAAAAGCTCCTCCTGGTCAATTCTATTGACGTTTGCAATTATCTCAATCTTTATTTTGGATGCAGGGTCTTGCTTCTGGATGTAGGTTGCTATAAGCTGATATTTCCTATTTTTTTGGAACAACTTTCTCCTTGTCAAAGTCTCAGCAGAGGCTTTACATTCTATTAATATTATTTCCCGGATACCGTTACCTCTCTCAGCATACAAATCGACATCTGTTAGTGATTTTCCGGTATCTACTTCACTTACGTCATTTCCAAGCAAATAATATTTTTTTCGTCGTTTTGTTTTGAAGCCTCTAAATTGGTAAACTGGTTCAATTTCAGCCTCAAAAGCAAGACCTTTTAACTCCTTAAAACGCCCATAATACGAAGGTCGACTAGTTGAAGCCATTGTGTAAGGGCTAATCTCATCGATTATCCCTCTTGGAATCGAACCTGCACTTAACAGACGTATACCTTTGTTCTTTTGCTTAGCAAAAACTTTAGCTTTTTCGGAAAACGCGCTGCCAATATAGTACCGAGCGATTGGTGAACGGTCGGTCAATTTCTTTCGCATCTTAGACCTTTTTATTGTTCCTCCAATTCTTTGGCAAAAACTTTCTAAATCTGCTGGAGTTATTTCTCTTCTCAAGTTACATTCCACAACGAGACGGATCCTATTTCTTCTACCCCCATGCCCGAATAAATCAAACTTGTTATTGGCCAGCGAATCTGCCGAAGGCTGTCGGTACAAGGTCATCTCTTCGGCCTTTCCGGTGGACAAGAATAGTCTTCTAGCATAAGATAGGAGATAAGCTTCTTGATCTATGGAAGCCGCGTAACGAGTTTGTAAGGAGATGATTTCTGATGGCTGTAGTGCAGGAAGTAATAGGTTTGTACCAAGGCGCTCAATCCCAAGCTTTTCTAGCTTGTTAATTAACTCATCAATTTTAGGGTTCATTTTGCCATTCTCGTAAAACTTGAGGTTACTAATTCTACCGAGTTCTAAAACTGAAAGAATTCGACCAGAATGTAAAATCTGAACAAGTCTTGACAACGTTCCACTGGATTCTAATACAGTACGTAGAGAGACTTGTTTTAGAAGGTCAGCCGAATGAAGACTAGGAATATAATAGATATAAGCGCCATTTTTTATTCTCAAATATCTGCCAACCTTGCCTGCTTTGCACAATCGTTCTAACCGCTTGGAGGTAGCGCCTTTTCCAATTTTGTGGCTCTGCCACAATCTTTCGCATATTTGAAACGTTGACATCGGGCAATCAGTAAGAATGCCTAAAATAGGTTCAGACGTCATTCTCATTGTCAACCTGTATCCACTACGTCTATAGACTATCGTCTATAAACGTAGTGGCGGTAGATTGACAGCCAACCAAGAGAAGGCACCTTTCTTAAAATGTAGTCCTAAAAAAGACTACATTTATAAGTTTTATCGCATAATTATAAAGTCGAGGTTAAAATTTGGTATCGATAGTCCTTCCGAAGAATTCGTTAACAGATTTGATAAATGCAGGATTGACAGTGAGATACTATGCTGAAAAAGGCGAGTCTTCGAAAATATGTCTGATCGATGAAGATGAGAAGGAGCAGTTTTGGAAAGAGCCTCAAAAATACGCCGATGAAGATCACTCATTAATTATTTTGAACTTCCCCGTTTCCTCTGATGAGACATTAAAATCGATAACTATGGAACCTTACGATTACTCAATTATTTACGTTCCAAGTGAAACTGTTGTATTTACTCCAGAAACTAAGAAGATATTATCAGAAAAAGGAGTAATTACAATGCCTCAAAGAAGCATCTACAAATGCTTCCCAGGAGACTATAACGGAAAAGTGGAAAAGCGATGGATTGAAATAAACAAGATAGCCTCATTTGAGGAAGAGACTGCACCCACAGACCCGAAAACTATCCAAATTTTGAAAGGTTTAATAAAAACGATGGAAAATGAACCTGCCTCTTTGGTATCAAAGATAGCTAATGATGATGAAACATTCTTTGAAAAAATAGGTAAGTCGAAACCCGAGGCACAATTTACTAAACACATAAGAAACGACAACTTTGAAGTTATTGTTCTTGCTGATAATCAACCAGAAACTGAAGTTCTTCAAACAGCATTTATGCATTCAGTACTTTTCAGAAAATTGCCTGTAAGCGTTAAAGGAGAGAAAGGATCTGTCGTCCTTACCGATTCACCTACGTTTGCTGGACACGTTTTTCATGGATATAAAGTAAAACCGAATGCGCGAATAAAGCTAGGGAATCGAGAAGCGATCTTCACCAAAAATATGGAAGACGTCGAAATGGGAGCAGTTGTAGGTCAGCTTTCCCAAAAGAATATTAGAATAAAAATTATAGGGAATCCAAGCTTTTTCGTTAGAAAAACTTTGATAAGAAGACTTATCGGAGGTCGAGGACCTGGAGGTAGATTTTACAGGGGAATTAAGGACCATTATCCGGGGATTGAATTAAAAAATGATTTTATAACTATGCCTCGCAATGCTGTTGAAATCGTAGTTGGAACACTAAGAGAAACTGGCACAAAATACGAGATAGTAGAGTAAAAGTCTATATCCAATTCGCTAAGATAAATTCTGCAATCTCTTGAATTGTCTTTCTAGTCTCAATTGGGATTAAATCAATGTTACCTTTCTTTACGGAAGATATTTCCAGATCAAATAGTTGGGCAGTTAAGCTGTCAGAATTGAAACTTGCTACTTTCTTATTCTGGTAATGTGTTTCAATTGAGATGCATTTCTTTTTCCTTCCATTGTAGAAATCAAAGGGGTGAAGAGCTACTTTATTTTTAATGAAAGAGCAAGCCTCAGCCTCAGTAGAAACATCAAATCGGTCTGAACACAATACTATCAAAATATCTGCAAGTTCTATCAAAGCCTCAGTGCTACCTGAATGCTTGCCTATTCCGTCAAGAACTATAGTTCCTTCATATTCTATCAAGTCATGGGTGCTCTGTACACCTCTTCGAAAATTATCTTCCGTTATTTTTGTAAGTTTGACAGCGTTTGGTGTCGTAAAGATTCGAATGTATTCATCAGGACTTGCAAACTCCTCTATGCGTATGCGCCTATAGGTTGGTGCATAATAGTCACCATCCATTACACAGGCATCATTTCCCAACTCGAGAAGGGATTTAAATAAGATATAACTGAACACTGATTTACCGCTATGACGAGGGCCTAAACATAGAACAGTTCTCGCTTTTCTGTCAGTCAGCAGTTGGCACCTGAACTTAACTTAGACTCTAGCTAGGTTATTAGTTTTTATTCAAATAACACACGAGAATTTCAAAGTCGACAAAATTGCAAGGAGAAGATAATAAACTAATTTTCACAATTTTAAGAAGAAATAGTTAGTACTAACTTGCGTAAACATTTGTTTTACTGTATTGTTCCATTATCCGGTGGGTATTCGCTGACTCGTTCTGCCAAAAAATAGAATCTTGGAAGCGTGCGTTGCGGATTAGCAACTATCTTGCCTTTTCGCCTCAACCGCAGTACGATTCTGCGAAAGGCGTCATGTTTAATCTCCAAAAAGTCCCTGTAGCTAAATTCCCTCGTTAAGTCTCTGGCCTTGTTTAGAACGTAGGCCTCAAAAAGAACACTACTGATTGTTTTCTGATACTCCTTCTTTACACAACTCAAGTCGTACGGTTCTCGGCGAGGCTTAGAAACCTGATACTGGAAAACATTATTCTGCTGAATGTTAACGACCTGTTTTCCATTTCGGACCTCAGCCGCTCCCTCTATGCCCTTCATAAAAGAATCAGTTAAACTTAGCGTCAGGTGACATACATCCATTCCATTGTCTTTTGCCCACTGAACGTAAACCTTCCAGCGCTGAAACTCCTCCAAGTTAGGGGCACGAAAATTACAAATAAGATTCTTAGGCGGAACTTGGGAAACTGATTGGTACTCTACCAAAACGCCATTTCAGCCTCCCAAGACAAAAATAGCGAATTTCAATGCTCTGGTAGAAATTTGATTTAGATTACTCTCAAAATTAATTGAAAAAAATAAAAAAGGGGAAAAAGAGCTATATGCCCGAGGCCGAATTTCGTATAGATTCATGCTTGGGCGCCCGTCTCTCCCGGGCTACCATTCCTAAACTATAATTTATACCGTTTTTTGGTTTATCATTTGCGTTCCAGTGATAACGTGTTTAATTTTAGGTCTGTTGCATTATAAAAGACATTGAAAAACCACCTATCAAAGTAAATAAAAAAAGAGGTTTTGCCGGTGATAACAAAAAGGCACAAACGTTATATTCCAAAACGAAACAAAGAATTGAACTGATAGAACAATGTCTCCAAGACTTATCAAACGAATCGGTTACACCTTTCTATTTTTAGGTTCGATTTTTCTTGTTTTGGAAATACTTTTCGCATACTACATTCCTAGTCATTCTTTAGCTGGCGCGGTAATTCTAAATCTTGGATTTTTTTATGGCGACTTTGTAACAGTTCTTCTTGCTACAAGCATTATTTTCCTAATTTCAGGATTTGGTACACTTTTCAGCGGGTTCGCGTTCATACGGAGCGAGTAATTACCTTGATGCGTTATTTATAAAAAAGTGGTGACTGCGTGCTTGAAAGTGTAGTCTTTTATTTTAGAGACAGATGTTTAAAATTTGTTTATCTAATTTATCAGTGTACTGCCAAATAGTTTAGTGGGATGATGTCTCCAAAAGTATGTGGGTTCAATTCCATCTCCTATCGTTGAGTGATACTCATTTTTATAAGCCGTTGAGCTACTGGTGGATCGGTAATATGCATGCAAACCACTTCCTTGAAATCTAAGCAAGGTAGAGAATTGTACTTCAACTCAAAAGTCCATCCCCACCTCTGAGCTTCATGATTTTTTGTAACATTTCCTTCAACAACCACAAAAATAACTTCAGTGCAGTTGCGCAGATCTGTTTGAAACTACCCTTGAGACAAGGGTTTGTTTACTTAGCGGTGTTACTTTTTTGTATGTTAGATGAGTTTAAGTGTTGGTTTTTAGGATTTTTCCTAAGGCATCTAGCCACAGCCCCATTTTTTCGCTAACTTCAACCGCGAGAATTTTATGTGCCGAGTCAACCATCATCTCAACTACATTTTCCAAGACCAACATGGGTAGGGGTCCGGTATCCACTTCGCCGTCAAGCATCTGTCTATCTACTCTCACAACCTTAACGTAGTCGGCCTTGATGAAGGTATATTTATTTAGCCAAAAACCCTGCTGGGCACATTCTATACTATTCCAGCCCAAGCTTTCTTTGAGAATCTGCTGGGTTTTTATTTTTTCGAGTTCTTTAATCAACAAATATCAACTCTATCTTGATCCTGATTGCTTATTTGAGTTTCTAAAATAATCTTTTTTAACAGTCGTTGTCTGCGAAATTTTACTATAATAGCCAACCCGATCGTACTTGCTAAAACAATGCTTGTAAAGAAGATCACATAATGCTGAAGTAGAAAACCAACGTTTTCTGTTGAGGCAGTTCTAAAGTTGAAATGCACTATCGTTATGTTATGCGCTGCTTTCGAGATAACAACTGTATTGTCTGGCAGAAGACTCCAACCTTGTCCTTCACCTAAAAAAATATTGTCTTCGACAATTATGCTCCATTCGCTGCTGTCAGTGGATCGGGTTACGTTTAAGCCCAAATTAGCAGTTTGGGTCCCTTCTCCTTCTGACAAGTAACTCAAAATAGTGATCGGTGCGGAATAATTGAAAGTTTGAAAAGCAATTATTGAGACGTTGGAGTTTTTCGCGGAGAACTTGAGTGTTTGTGGTTTTGACACGGTTTCTAACCCCAAAAATGTTGCTGAAGAATTGTTGAGGTTTAAGTCTCTAAATGTCCAGGTCTCTTCCTCGATAGTGGCTGATGAAAACGATCCGTTTGAGATGAAGCGGATCGTGCTATTTTGGTTTGGAACTGTATATTGATCGGTTGAGCTGAAAACGATGGCGGCTTGACCTTGATCAATAAATAAACCGCTAAATAATAGGAAAACTGACAAAAATATCCAAATTAATAAAGCATTTGTGACTTTTCTAGTATTCGTTTTTCTTTCCCGCCAAGTTGTTACTTCTTGCTTTTGTCAATTCCTCTGATAATGGTCATTATGATACTGATTATCAACATAACTCCAAGAGCTACAATAATAATTCGGATGGTCTTAAATTGTTTAATTGCGCTTATTATTCTTCAAGTGCGGTGTTACCCACTGATAGGAGATCCGGGATCGATGCGAGATCGCCGTAGGTACGATGATGTTGAAAACAATAGATTGAGGGTCAGTTGAGTTTTCAGCGAAGACGGAGTTTCGACTTAAATTGAAAACCCTACAGGTACCCAAGAACCCCTCCAGGTTTTTATCAAATTACTATTCTTTGCACACGCGAATGTTGCCTAACTCTTCAAGGGTCTTGTTTAAGATGGCGGTATCCTTGATTGTTTTAACTTCTGAGACAGGAAGACAAACTATTACTTTGCCAAGGTACGGATGCCTAAAACCTAGAGCTTGGATAGCTTCGTCGCTTAGTGCTATAAAGAAGTTTTTAACTTGCCAGGTTTCCATGTCTACGTCTGCGCTTTCTAGTTCTCCCAACATCACTGCGTCAGAAGTATAAACTCGTTTCCAAAATAACCTTGTAATTTCAACCACAAAATTTCCTCCTTACAAAAAAAGCAGGCGCTTCTTATAACCTTTTTTAGAAGAGTTTTTACCAAGCATTACGCTAATTATAGCGGTGAATATTTTGTCTTCAATCCCACATCAGTCTAAACTCAAAAAACTTAGTCCTGAAGAGGAACATGTTATAATGAATAAAGGCACCGAGATGCCCTTTACAGGAAAATACTTTGCATTCTGGGAAAAAGGTACCTATGTTTGTAAACGCTGTGGGGCAAAACTTTACCGCTCTGAAAATAAATTTGAGGCAAACTGTGGCTGGCCCAGCTTCGATGAGGAAATCCCTGGTGCGGTGAAGAGATTGCTCGACCCCGATGGTGTCCGCACAGAAATCCAGTGTGTGAACTGTGGCGCTCACCTCGGTCATGTTTTCACAGGGGAACATTTTACGTCAAATAATACCCGGCACTGTGTTAACTCAATTTCGATGAATTTCATTCCAGACGAACAAGAACAGCTAAAGAAATAACTGTCAACAGCTACAATATAGTGATGATACAGGATGTCTAAGGATAATCTAACCTCAAAAGTGTCTACTCTCATGGACTTGATTGCATATCAGGATGGCTCTTTGGTGAGCCGCACTCTAATCGATAAGTCCGCGGGGACAGTTACGTTGTTTGCATTTGATGCTGGCCAGGGTTTGAGCGAGCATACTGCACCCTATGATGCTATGGTCTACATTTTAGATGGTCAAGCTCAAGTTACGATTGCCGGCAATACCCTGAATCTGAAAGCAGGTGAAACCACTATCATGCCTGCGAACCAACCGCATGCAGTGGCGGCGAAGAACCGCTTCAAGATGTTGCTTGTAATGATAAAATCAACTTAACTCCCTTCCCCAGACATCGAGATAGCAGACTTCCCTCAGAGGCTTTTTGGCTGGAGTAGGTGGCTTCTCATTTGGGTAACCCAAAATAATCAAAGCCGAAGGCTCCACGTCAAGCGGGATCTTCAATTTTTCCCGCACAGTTTGCTTACAGAACGCTGGTGAACAGAACCAGCAAGCTCCCAGCCCAATGGAATGTGCAACCAATAGCATGTTCTCTATAGTCGCCCCCAAACTTTCTACAGCCAAATCCCGCTCAAAGTTCTGCCGCTCGGCGTCAGAGAATTTTCTGAGCCCTTCCATTGTTAAACAAGCGAGAATCAGTGCTGGCGCATTGGCGAAGCGTTTCACCCGCTCCATACGCATAGCCTTTTCCACTGTTGCACCATCGCGTATTAAATCAACAGCCCACGCCTCTGCCATAGCCTCAGCCAATTCCTCCTTAGTTTTGGTATCTTGTATAACAATAAAACGCCATGGTTGGCAGTTATGGGGAGAAGGGGCCCAACTTGTGGCTTCTAAAATCTCTAATATTAATTCGCAGGGGACTTCCTTCAGTTGGTATTTGCGGATGCTTCGGCGGTTTCTTATGGATTCTTTGAGAAACATATAATCTTCTATGTTCCGTAGGTTTTTTATCCCTATGGTTAATTGTGCTGATCCTAGACAAAGTCAAAAACCTTTGCATTCTGTTTCATTTTGAATTCAACAGTGACCCCAATGATTTTATCTTAAACAGAATCAGTAAATGAGTTTGGAATTCATCAGCCTGTAGTTTGGTGTAATCATTTGGATTATTGCAGCGAAAACAAAGTGAAAGGGCGAATTAGGGACGGTTAGGTTCCAAAATAACCTTGAGTGAGTTTCCCGCCTCTGCCATCAAACAAAAGCCCTCCTGCGCCTCGCGAATGTCTAGCCGATGCGTAATCATATTTTTTACATCCAACCGACCCGTCGACAACAGTCCTATGGAGTCTTCAATGTCGTTGGGAGCGGCGCCATAGCTGGTGCGCATAGTTATTTCGTTGCGCCAAAACTGGTTAATAGGAACGGGCAGCTTTACAGATGGGTCAGGTACTGCAAAGAAAACAATTGTTCCACCGTTTTCTACACAATCCATTGCTGAAATTGCTGCGGATGTGGCGCCTGTGCAAACGATAACCTGATCAGCTAAATGACCATCATTGATTTCTTTGAGTTTTTCGGGCAAGTTTGTTTTTGCATCCAAAGCTTCGTGCGCACCGAATTTTTTGGCAAGTTCGAGTCGATAAGGGTTGATGTCAGCGACTATAATACGTTCCACATCCTTGAACTTCGCTAGCAGTACATGGAGGATGCCTGAAATGCCGCTGCCTATTATGAGTGCTGTGTCGCTGCTTTTTAGTCCTGAGAGGCGTTGACCACGAGATACACATGCCAGCGGCTCAATGAAAGTGCCTTCCTCAAAACTCATGTCTTCGGGTAGTTTGTAAATGCCGTGTTCCACGTTAATTTTAGGAACTTTGATGTATTGGCTGAAGCCGCCGGGATAGTAGTTGGTGGTGTGTAATGTGTTGCAGGCGGTATGGTTGCCGCGTTGGCAATGACGGCAACTAAAGCAGGGAACATGATGGCTGACAAAGACGCGGTCGCCAATAGCAACAGATTTGACTTTGTTCCCTACTTCTTCTAGGATCCCTGTGGCTTCATGGCCTAAAACACGTGGGGCCTTAGGAACACGATACCACTCGATGACGTCACTACCGCAGATACCGCTTGCCATCACTTTGAGCAATACTTCTTCATCATTAATAGAGGGCTTTGGAATTTCTTGGATCCGAACGTCGTGGTTGTTATAATAGAAGGCGGCAAGCATCAAAGTCACCAAAGGAAGATTTGGGTTAGGCTATGCCTGCGATTATCTGCTTATAAAGGTCGTCGGCTTCAGCAACGGTGTAACCTTCATGTATGATGGCGCGAATAGCTCTAATAGACGCGACTGGGTACTGGGTTTGCCAGATATTGCGTCCTAGGTTAACTCCAACGGCACCTTTCTGTAAGCCGTCATAGACGAAGTCGAAAACTTCCCTCTGGGTTTCTGTTTTGGGTCCACCTGCAATTACGATAGGTACAGGACAACCATCCACAACCTTCTCGAAATTTTCTTTGCAGTAATAGGTTTTGACTACTCGTGCGCCAATTTCAGCTGCTATTCTGGCTGATAATGCAAGGTACCTAGCTTCTCTCTTCTCTAGTTCTTTGCCGACGGCGCAGACCGCCATGACAGGTACTCCATATTCCTCACATTCGTCAACAAGCTTTGAGAGGTTGGTTAGGCTTTTGTTTTCGTATTTGCTTCCAACGAATACTGACATGGAAACAGCGGATGCGTTGAGTCGAATGATTTCCTCTATGGAGGTGACTACGCTCTCGTTAGCCAAATCTTCCCCTACTACTGACACTCCTCCGCTAACACGCATTATAATTGGTTTTTCGATGGCAGGGTCGATGCTATTACGTAGAATTCCCCGTGTTAGCATTAATGCGTCCGCATACTGATAAATCGGCTTGATTGTTTCTGCCGGTTTTTCGAGGCAGTGTGTCGGTCCTTGGAAGTAACCGTGGTCTATAGGTAAAAAGAGGGCTTTGCCGTCTCTTTGTATGAGCTTACTTAAGCGGTTTTTCATTCCCCATTCCATAAATATTTCTCCGAATGAAGGTTTTGGTTGTTGAAATAATTAACTTTATCCTTTCAAATGGCTTAATTAAGCTCTCAATGGGGCTACTGAGACTCTTTTGCTTGAAACATAATTCACTCGAGATGATATATCGTGTCGTAATAAACTATATATTGTGTTAAGTTGCATAGATCAATAGATACTAATGAGCAACTATTCGATAACCTCAGATACCGCTTACTGTTCAGGCATCTTGAAATACAAGTTGGAAATCCCTAAATTAATGAATAATTATCAAATAGATTACCGAAATTTTGAAGGAACCATTATCGACTTGAAAAGTGATGGAGGCCCTTTCTTAAACTATTTAGATGGGGCTTATCGATACTCAAAACATCAAGCCTTAAGCGTTGGAATAATGGATGAAGATAATATTGAAGTAATAGCCAAAACATTTCAAACTACCGCTGAGCAGTTTGCAATAACTATTGAAAAATCTTTGGGAGCGCGAAATCGCCCATACTATGCTTTTAATGCTGAGTTTGATATGGCAATATTAAGTGACCTATTGCGAGACGAAATTGTCTTTGACAGAGAAATCAAGGTGGAGAAGGAGACTAAAGAAATACAGGTGAAAAATTTAGGGATAAGTAATTTTGATGATCCCTTCCGCAGTGACGATAGTCAAGCTGGAAATCTCTGGAAAAAACATTTAGAAACACAGGATAACGCACATATTTACAACATTATTGCTCACAATCGAGCAAGTGTTCTTAAAGAATATTATCTTCTATTAAATATCGGCTATAAATCAATAGAACAAGCTTCATGTAATAATTTTTTTGATGGAAAAAATGGTTTACGATTTGGCTGTCATAAGAAATTGTAAATTAGTTCACTTTTGAAGGATTAAATATTAGCTATAATTAATTATTAATTTGGTATAATTGATATTTTATTTCCAAAAACTCGCTTATCGTTTAGTGAAGTAGCTTGCTTTTTAAGTTCTGCTGTTTCATTAGAAGATATGCCTAAGCTGTATCTTTTAGGCGGAGAAAACGTCTACCGACGAAGCGCCAAAGAAATCAACGAGCAAGCCTTCCAAGATGCAGGTGGACACCCCAGCGTTTTGGTGTTTCCTTGGGCGCGGGCATCCTTCGATAATGAATACCGGAAACGCAAGCTTCTAACGGACTATTTTTCAGTTCTGGGTGCTTCCTCAGTGGAATATATAGAGTATGCCCAACTGGAGGGTGTAGCCGAGAAAATCGCGAAGTCTAACATGTTGTATTTAACCGGTGGACAAACCAGCATACTTATTGAGAGAATCAAAAACATGAATCTTGAGTCGCTGCTGAGAAGTTTCCGCGGGGTTATTGTGGGCAGAAGCGCGGGGGCACTGGCGCTGTGCAGGAGATGCGTCACGACATGCCGCAGTAACGGCAAAGTTCGGATAATGGACGGCTTAGACTTGGTGGAAATTACCTTAAAGGCACATTATACGCCCGCTAAAGACGAAGTGCTCAAGCGGTTTTCTCTTAAGGAAACCATTTACGCTGTTCCGCAGGGTTCGGCGCTTGTCTGCGATGAGGGCAAACTGTCAGCTTTAGGCGAGGTTTATGTGTTTAACGGCGGCGAACGCATCCTATACAAGTAGGCAAAAATTTTTAGCCGCGTTTATTTTTCTCTTTGAGTGATTTCGACGTTTTCCATAGACAGAATGGAATTTTTGGTTTGTGTTATGAGAAGTATCGTTTGACGTAGATTTTTGAGCGGATAATGTAGGGTGTCAACGCAACCATGAGCAACGTGCCCAAAGTGGCGAGGACGATTATGTCGCCAAAGACCCAGCCGAAGAGAACTGTGCCAAACGCCTCCAAGGGTATGTTGCCGAAAGCCGCCAAAGCCCCCACGCCGAACAAGCCTGACGTTAGGGCAGCGACAAATACGCCGACAGGTAGCCATGTGAGCCAGGTTTTGTTGTCCTCCATAAAAGATAGAGCAAACACCAACAGGATGCTCAATGCGAAGGTTGCGATGAAAGCGTAAGTGTAAGAGTTAATCAATGCTAAAGCTGAGCAGACCAAAACTGCCGCGAGAAGCGCATTTATTCCATAAGTGACTCTTGGACGTTTTAAATCCAGTTTAGGCCGGGTTTTAAGGGACCGATAAATCATCAGGGGCACAAACCCCTCAAAGAAATCTGATAGCGACCAAACCAGAACAAACTCCAGCGTGTAGCCTGGGACACCTAGCGCCATCAGATACACACCTAAAAAGACGCAGCTAAGGTAGCCTGCAAGGCACCCCCAGATGCCAAACCACATCGCCAGCGGCACATAAACAGCGGCGGATATGTAGAGTCCGGAGACGCCTGGGATTGCAACGAGGTCTGAGCCAACAGGTGTCGTTATGACTGCCCAAATCGCCAGTACAGTGCAAATTACAGTAGCAACTACAAAGACGATGGGTTGTCGCCATGTGATGCCACCAAATCTGCGGTTAGCCATAGGATGGAAAATGAATTAACACCAAATATAAAATTTAAGGTGTTACAGACAAGTTGAACAATTAGGTTCGGGCAGCTGTTTTCCGTCTTAGAAACGCCAAAACCCCTGCGACAAGCGTCAACGATAAATAGACCACACCCAAAATCGTCAACGCCAAACGTACGGCGGGGTCAGAGTGTAGAACTGCAGTCGTGGGCAACCCTGCGAGGTACGCCGCCAAAAACAAACCAACAAACACCACGCCCACTGTCTGAGTGGCGTAGAGGAAAACGGTAACGGGCTGACGAGTCAACTTCAAGAGCTCTCCACCTATACCCTGTGTGTTTTAGGTATTTAACACTAACCGCATCCGGAGCCTTCTACACCGCAAGTATAATATAGCAACTTGACCGATTACTTTTCAGCTTAAACACGGTTGATTCTATGACAGCGAAAAAAACCTTCACCCCCCTAAAAATCGGCTTGCTCGCCGTAGCCGCATCATACTTCCTCTTCACATTGCACGCGATGTTTACTTTGTCATGGATTGGCGAGTGGGAACCACTGCGTGAGCCGATTCGAACCGTAATATTTGTTGAGGACATCAGCGCCACAACTTGCCTGGCGTTTCGCTTCGCCGCAGGCATCATAGCTCTAGCTGCCGTCATAGCCTACATAGCCAAAGGTAACCTGTCCAAGTCTGTGGTGTATCGGGCGGTAAGGCTGGTTTTGGCTTTTGAAGCCATATACTGGCTGGGATTAGTTGCAACCGCAGGCTATAGCGTACAGGCTTTTTTGGGTCTTCTCACACGACAAAGTAGTTTGGATAGCCTGTTAAATTCAATGTTCACAGGTGTGATTCCAACAGTTATGGAGGCGGTGGTTCTGCCCATAGTCTTCTTAATATTTGCTGCTAAACTCAAACCCGACAAGCCTCTTAAAACACCAATTAAGTGGGGATTCATAGTCGGTGTCCTCACAATTGTGGTTTTCTGGTTGACTAACACAGCGAATTGGCTGGGGGTTTTGGCAAGTAAGGGCACGAGTTACCTCTGGATGGAGACCACCCTAATCAACGGCGCAGAAACCGTGATTTATCACCCCGAGCACATGGTTAGTTTCATCACAACAACCCTTTTGTTGGTGCTGGCAATCTACGCGGGGTATCTGGCCAAAAAATCGGGGCAAGTCGAGTCAATATCAGACCTCAACAGGGGCGCCATCGGAATCATTGTTACCTTGGTGGGGTTGTATTTCCTATGGAATTATCTTAGCTGGGTAATACTTGCAGGCGACACATGGAACTATTGGTATGCGTGGTTTTTGGGGCATAACATGGATTTGTGGATGCTATCGTTGCCGCTGCTTGGGTTACCGATGCTTTTTGAGAAAAAAGTCGTTGTGCCAACCGCTGCTGTTGGGCAACAAACGGCTACCTGAAGGCAACAAACATGAACATCTAAACATGAACTATGCATAGAAGTATGTGCATTCTTCTAAACACAGATGGAGCATTGATGAACAAAAAACACACTGAATTTTATTTTTCAACATGTAAGAATCAAATTCCCGTGCTCAAACTTTATCTACTCGACATAACCATTTCACCTTCAAAGCACCATGTGCTGTTCCAACTAATCCAGAGGAGTTAAACAGTTTATGAGTGAAGTAGCCCCACCAACTCCGCAGGGTAAGGAGCACCCAATCAAAGCTTCTGAAATTGATCCAAAATTCAAGTATGACCTCCAAAAAATCCATGGGAGCGAAAAAATTCTCAAATGCTTCCAATGCGGAACCTGCACCTCAGACTGCCCAGTTGCACGGTTCAGTGATGACTATCGTCCACGTACCCTAATTCACTTGGCACAGCTGGGTCTAAAGGATAGAGTTCTAAATAGTGGCACACTCTGGCTGTGTGCTGCTTGCTTTACATGCACTGACAGATGTCCCCAAAATATTGAAGTAGCCAACGTAATCCGCGCCTTCCGCAACCTCGCTGCAGAAAAAGGATGCATTCCGCAGGTCTTTAAAGACCAAGCCCATAGCCTTATCGAAACAGGTTACGCATATAAAATTCCAGATTTACGAATCAAAAAGAGGGAAAGCCAAGGTTTACCTCCGCTCCCCAAAGGCAACCCCGATATTGTTAAAAAAACGCTTAAAGGCGTAAAGTTTTTTGACCGTATTCAAAAACCACAGAGTGAAAAAACAGATGAGCAATAAATATCTTATATTCCTCGGCTGCGCTGTTCCCTACCGAGTATCCTCATACGAAATAAGCTCGCGCAGGGTTCTAGATAAGCTAGGTGTGGAACTTGTCGAGATGCCTGAATTCAACTGTTGCGGCTTGCCCTTTGATCCTGTTAGTCACGAAACTATGATGATTTTAGCCGCGAAAAACTTGGCACTGGCAGAGGGGCAGGGTTTGAATATCCTCACTTTATGCCCCGGCTGTGCAGGTACGCTAAAGAAAGTCAATAAAACCCTAAAAGAAGACAAAATGCAGCTGGATGACGTCAATATACATCTCAAAGAGGCAGGCTTAGAATACAAAGCAACAGTTGAAACTAAACATCTTCTCCAATTCCTAAAAGAGGATGTGGGTATTGACAAAATCAAAAACGAAGTCACTAACTCTTTGACAGGTCTCAACGTTGCTGAGCACAATGGCTGCCATATTCTACGTCCTAAAGAGTACATCGGCTTTGACGACCCTGAAGACCCCCAAACTCTCAAGATGCTTATTGAAGCTACAGGAGCAACTTGCCTTGATTACATAGACGAAACTGAATGCTGTGGCGCACCCAGCGTTGGAGTTAGCGACAAGGTTGCATTGGCGCTTGCACGAGATAAACTAAACCACATAAAAATGGTCGATGCTCAAGCTTTAATCACAATATGTCCGTTCTGCCACATAATGTACGATACAAACGAGCTTCGCATAGAAAAAACTTTTAACGAAGTCTACGGCATTCCCATTCTACATTATCCGCAACTACTCGGACTCGCTATGGGCATGACCCCCGAAGAATTAGCTTTCGGGGATCTTCGGGTAAACGCGCAAAAAATTACGAACCAATTCGCTCAAGGAGCAAATAAACCATGAGTAAGAGCAAACTAAAAATAGCCTTTTACTGGGCTGCAAGTTGCGGCGGTTGTGAAGTTGCCGTCTTAGACATAAACGAAAAAATCTTAGATGTGCTGAAGATAGCAGAAATAGTATTTTGGCCTGCCGCCATGGACATCAAATACAAAGACTTAGAAGAACTCCCGGACAAATACATTGATATAACTTTTTTCAACGGTTCCATACGTAACAGTGAACAAGAACACATGGCAAAGGTGTTACGGCAAAAAACCAAGGCATTGATCGCTTTTGGTTCATGTGCCCATGAAGGAAGTGTCCCTGGCTTAGCTAATTTGAATACTAAAGCCGAAGTTTTCGAGCAAGTTTACTTAAAAGACAAAACTAACGTCAACCCTCAAGGTGTAACACCACAACCTGAAACCAAAGTCAATGAGGGTACGCTGAAAATCCCCGAGTTTTACGATACTGTGAGAACTTTGGCTCAAACAGTCGATGTGGATTATTATCTTCCAGGTTGTCCTCCCCCAGTTAAATTAACTGCTGCAGCAATTGATGCCATTGCAGGTAACACTCTCCCCCCAAAAGGTTCCGTGCTTGCACCGCCAAAACCAGTTTGCGATGAATGCCCACGCAAGCGTGATAACAAAAAAATTGACAAAATCTACCGTGTCTACGAGAAAGAGCCTGAACCTGAAAAATGTCTCCTTGAACAAGGGATTCTTTGCATGGGAATCGCAACAAGAAGTGGCTGCGGTGCAAAATGTCTAGCGGTTGACATGCCTTGTACTGGTTGCGGAGGAAGAGCGCCTAACGTTCCTGAACAAGGTGCAGCCATGATAACTGCTTTAGCCTCAATTTTAGGCTATGATGGCGTAGAAGGTAAAAATAGTTATACCGAAAACGAAATTGAGGATTTAATAAACCAAATCAAGGATCCAACTGGCACTTTTTACATGTATAGTTTGCCAGCATCAATCCTTAAACGTAAGGTGATCAAGAAATGAAAGAAATAATAATTGATCCTATAACTCGGCTTGAAGGTCATGGTAACGTATCAATCTTTCTAAATGATAATGGCGAAGTGGACAATGCTTACCTAAAAATTCCTGAGCTCCGCGGCTTCGAAAAATTCTGTATAGGTAGACGAGCTGAACTTATGCCCCAGCTTACCTCTCGTATCTGCGGGGTCTGTCCAGTGGCACATCATTTCGCAGCAACAAAAGCTCTCGATGTAGCTTTCAACGTTGAACCCACTCCAACAGCCAAGAAACTCAGAGAACTCATGTATGCAGCATACGTCATTTATGACCACACGTTGCACTTTTATTACCTTGGTGGTCCAGACTTTATCGTAGGTATAGATGCCCCTCCAGAAAAACGCAACATCATAGGTGTAATCGAGAAAGCAGGAATAGATGTCGCGCGAGATGTCATAAAACACCGTGCTTACGGACAAAAAATCACCGAAATTATAGGGGGCAAAGCCACACACCCCACCTGTGGATTACCAGGCGGAATGTCCAAGGCATTAAGCGAAGAAAACCGTGCTGAAATTGAACAAATGGTAGTTTCCTGCCGAGACTTTGCTCAATTTACATTAAAACTTTTCCACGACGTGATCTTAAGTAACGCAAAATACGTAGATTTAATCAAAAGTCAAGCCTACAATATGCAAACATATTATATGGGTACAGTGGATGATCACAACAAAGTCAATTTTTACGATGGAAAAATCCGAGTAGTTGACCCCAAAGGAAACGAATTTGTCAAATTCGGTGCTCAGGATTACCTTAGTCATATTTCCGAACATGTAGAAGAATGGACATATAGCAAATTTCCGTTCCTTAAGGCAGTTGGCTGGAAAGGGCAAATCGCAGGTGCAGACAGTGGCATCTATCGTGTCGGACCACTTGGCAGACTCAATGTTTCAGATGGTATGGCAACTCCACGGGCTCAGGCTGAATACGAAGAAATGAAAAAGACATTGGGTAAACCCGTTCACAACACTTTGGCTTTCCATTGGGCTCGAGTAATCGAGCTTATGTATGCAACTGAACGTGCACTGGAGCTCATCCGTGATCCAGAAATCACAAGCACAGACATACGTAACAAACCCGGAGCCCCCACAGAGGGTGTTGGAATAGTTGAAGCTGCTCGAGGTACCCTTATTCACCACTATACACTTGACCGAGATGCGTTGCTTAAAGACGTGAACCTAGTTGTAGCGACTACTAACAATTACCCTGCAATATGTATGAGCATTCGTGATGCTGCAAAAGGCTTAATCCACAATGGAAAAGTCGACCAGGGAATTCTAAACATGGTCGAGATGGCATTTCGCGCTTATGACCCTTGCTTTGGATGTGCAACCCATAGCGCAATTGGTCAGATGCCTTTGACAGTGGAAGTCTACAATGCCAACAAGCAGCTAATTGACTATGTTAGCCGATAAATTAACTATTTTCTTTTTTCTAATTAGAAAACCCTGATTAGTTAGGGCTAATGCTTATGTAAAACGGACCACTTTTATGTATCGATTGATATGCAGCCGCAACCACCAAACCCCACCCACAAACGGATGAAACGCGAAAAAAAAACCATAGGCTACATGGTTGAAATTTATTGCAAAAACCACCATAGTGTCAACAAAGGCGAGTTATGTCCAGAGTGTGAACAGTTTAAAGAATATGCTTTTTTGCGTCTCGACAAGTGCCCTTTCCAAGAAAAAAAGAGTACATGCGGAAAATGCATCGTCCACTGCTACCGTGCTGATATGAAACAAAAAGCAAAAATCGTTATGCGTTATGCTGGTCCAAGGATGCTTTTACATCATCCTAGTTTAGCTTTACATCATGTTTGGGATGCACATAGAAAGCCACCTCAATTGGAAAAAAAGGCTCAAGGATAAGCTTTTTTGGTTTAGGGTTCAGTTTCTATACGGGTGCATAAATGGCTAATAACCTGAAGCAAGAACTTCAAGAATGGTTAGTGGAAGCGAAAAAAATTGTTGTAGCTGGAATCGGTAACCCCATTCGAACCGACGATTATGTGGGACTTAAAATTGCAGAAAACTTGACGGGAAAAGTCCGCAAAAACGTTTGTATTTTGGAATGCGAAACTGTTCCAGAAAGTCACCTATTAGAAATAGAGCAATTCCAACCATCTCATGTGCTGCTAATTGATTCTGCCCTTTTGGGCTTCGCTGCAGGAGAAGTAAACCTGTTTGACGCTGATAAGATCTCAATTTTCTCCCCAGTTTCTTCACATGTATTGCCCCTGAGGGTCTTTTGCGAATATGTAAAGGCAACAACTGGTGCCAAAATTTCGTTGCTACTCATTGAGCCAAAGATCACGAATTTTGGCGAAGGCTTAAGTGATGTTTTGCAGTTGGTGACGGATAAGTTAACAGCGATTCTTCTGGATCTTTTGGATTAGAGAACGTAGTCAGCAGCAAGTTGTCTTTTCTGAATTGACTCTGTTGAGTTTTAAAGGTCTTTGCCTCAGGGTTTCCGACTTTAAGCTTCAGTTGTTGATAATACTTGTCCTGCCCTAACTTTTTCAATATCTGGGTTGATTTTAAACTTCACATTAAACGATATTTCTACATCACTTTTTGGAAAATATATATTGCGCATAAATTGCGGTGCCAATATCGCAGGAAATTTGTCAAGTAAAAATTGTTAAAAAGGTTTTAAACGATTGAAGCGAAATGAGTTTTGCGGTGCAGTAATTGAGTAAAAATGAGCAGATTGAATCTATAGTTTTTCAGGGGTTGGCGCATCCGACTCGTCGTTTGATAATTCGGATTGTGCAGTCCAAAAGTGGGGGAGTTTCCTACACTGAGCTTATTACAGGGCTTGGTTTGTCCACTGGAAAATTAAACTACCATTTAGACCAGCTTAAGGGCGTTCTGGAGAAAACTAATTCTGGTTACTATGTTTTGTCACCTTTTGGGAAAAAAACAGTTGAGCACCTTAATCTTGTTGAGCAGAGATCAACTCCTGAAGATGAAAAATACGTAAAAATTGCTGTTTTATCTCAGAAGTACAGTCTTCAGCCAATAATCAAAGCATTTCTTCTGATCAGTATCGCTATGATGGTAGTTTTTTTGGCTTTATGGATTTACATTGGTTACATATCCTTATTGGAGGGTGCACCAACTGTTGTCTTTGTGCTTTTGCCTGTTTTAATTATTATTGCCGTATGTGTAATTGGTGTGTTGTTATATTCTTTAGTTAGGGCTCCTTCGTGGATGAGGCGCTTTGAGCAAAGGTTCTTTGGTGAACCTTAACTTGTATAAATTAATTAGCCTGATAATAGTTTACGTTAAGATGTGAATTGAAATGGTCGGCAAAGCAGTAATCGTTATGGGGTCTGAAAGGGACATGGATTTCTGCAGTGAAATCGCCAAGTATCTAAAGCTTTTAGGAGTTGATTTTGAGTTCCGCGTGGCTTCCGCACATAAAACTCCCCAAACAGTGCTGGAGGTCATCAAGGAATTTGAGATACAAAAAGTTGTTTACATAACTGTTGCCGGACGTTCAAACGCTTTGAGCGCTTTCATCGATGGCAACACCACAAAACCCGTAATTGCCTGTCCACCTTACAGTGACAAATATGGTGGAGCCGACATTTACTCTTCGCTTCGAGTGCCAAGCGGCATTGGCTCGGTGGTAACGATTGAGCCTGAGGGCGCAGCCATTGCAACAGCAAAGATTTTTGGTTTGTATGATAAGGCTCTATTGGAAAATGTTTCTTGTTATCAGGACTCTAAGAAGCGCGAACTCGAGAAGGCTAACGAATCCGTTAAAAACATAAAGTAACTTGCAAAAATGCAGTTCTGATTTTTTTTTCTACTGCTCGCTTATTGAGAGCTTAATTTAATGGTTTGCATTCTCCCTCGTGTTCTTGTTCATCAATTACTAAACCTGATTTTTTAATCCAGATCCACATTAGGATGCTACCGATTGTTGTGGCGCTAATCATAAGTGCTATGTATGAAGGTAGGAAGTCAGGTCCCAAAACCCAAACTGAGTTACCAAGGACCGTTGCGATTGTGTTAGGTATCAGTATCGCTGTTCCAATTATGGTTAGATAGGCGACTATTTTTGATAAACGGTTGTTAAGCAATGTTAATTTGTTGTTGGATACGGTTAGCTGATTGTTTGCGATAGTTAACTGATTATTATAAATTGTCTGAGTCGCCTCTATGCCTGAGGCTAAAACTTCGGACATGTGCTCGGATAAGCCTATTTGACTCTTAACTTGTTCCACCATTCCAGCGAAAAGGTTTACTATTTTAGGGTCGTCGGTTAAGAGTTCAGCGTCGCCATAACGGATTCCTTGCAGAACATCAACGCTTTCCCACAGCGCGTTCATATATATAATTAGTGCATGCTTCATTTCGTAAATTTTTGGTCCCAAAGTGGTTTTATCCAAATTTTGATCCATTAATTCACGATTTATTTCGTCGCCGAACTCCTCGATCATCCGCAGATGCCTGAAGTTGCTATCGTTGTTTGCCTCTAAGATTCGGTATAATAGAACTGTCAGTCGATCCTCTGATTTGCTGTCTGTTGGTATTTTTCTTAGAATCGACTCTGAATATCTTCTCAGTCTAAGAAATCGTTTATCTACGAGACGCATATGGAAAGTGAAAATCAAATTCTTTCTAATCAAAACAGCAAGTGGATGTGTTTTGACATCAGTTCCTCGGATTTGAATAGCGGGAAAAGTTAACCACATCTCATTGTCAAAATCCGAGTAATTTAGTTGGTCACATGATGATAGGTTAGCGATGAAGGACTCACTGAAACCTAATTGAGAAGCCGCAAGAGGCAAATCTTTGATTGGATCATCCGTGATATAGTCAACCCAAGCGACGATTGATCGATTTATTATCTCGGAAAAGTTGGCGGGCGTCTCAGCTTCCTGTCTAACCGTGCGACCTGAAGCCTCAATTCCGGTGCAAAACCATCTTTTAGGAAGTACCTCTAATGGAGCCGAAACAGAAGTTGTAAACCTTGTCTGTGTCATCGCTAACTGTTCTTGCGCATCCATTTTTCCACTCTCCTAGTACTCCCCTGAATGTATTAGCTCATTCCACAATATTGGGGATAAATACTTTTGTGTGCTCCCGCGTTTATTTCCCTTTTTTTGGTCAGATAAAGTGATATAAAGGCAAAAACAGATAAACAGAACACTGAGGCAACAGAGATGGGCAGCGTAAAAGATCTTCAAGTAATCCAGAAACCAACCCAAACCGTCATGGGCGAAGGTAGATTCCTTTTTTCTGACCGCTACAGTGTTTTTGACTGGGGGGAAATGCCCGACCACATCGAAGGTAAGGGTGCCGCGCTTTGCTTAATGGGTGCATATTGTTTTGAACAACTGGAAAAAATGGGTGTGAAAACCCATTACCGCGGCTTAGTAACATCACAAGGCAAAACCGTCAAACTCTCCAAACTAAATGAGCCCTCCAGCATAATGGAGGTGGATTTAGTTAATGTGTATAAACCCAAAACCAGCGTCGAAGCCGGCAAAGTTTTCCATGATTATAGTATTTATACGTCAGCAGTTAAAAACTGCCTCATTCCACTAGAAGTTATTTACCGTAACGGTTTACCTGAAGGATCCTCCGTATTTAGGCGGCTTGCACAGGGGAAAGTTACCTTAGCTGATCTTGAGCTTGACCATCAGCCACAGCCAGGCGAAACTTTAGACAAACCCATCTTTGATGTAAGTACAAAACTTGAAGAAACAGACAGGTACGTCACTTGGGCAGAAGCGCAGAAAATCTCTGGATTAACCAAAGAAGAGCTTGCAGATGTTAAATCGATCCTCCTGAAGGCAGATGGAGTCATTACCGAAGCTGCAGCTAATGCTAAACTTAAGAACGAGGACGGCAAAATCGAGTTGGCTTTCGACGAAAAAAGACAACTGATGCTTGTTGACGTTTTGGGTACGCTGGATGAGTGTCGTTTCACCTTCGCTGGCGTGCATGTTAGCAAGGAAGTGGCAAGGCAATTCTACAAAAAAACAATGTGGTATAGTGATTTAGAGCAGGCTAAGAAGGAAGCGGAGGATAAAGGCGTGCAGGACTGGAAGTTGCTTTGTAAGTCTCAGCCGCCCCCCCTTGACCCCAAACTTAAAAGAATAATAGGTGAAATGTACATGGCAGTGGCAAACGAAATGAGTGGAAAAAAAATCTTTACTGTGTCGATGCTTGCGAAAGTGATTGATGATTACCAGGAGTTTATAGGTGAAAAACCATGATTATGCAAGATAAAATAAAACAGGTCCTGATGGATTATGACCCAGAGAAAATACATGTAGGTGTATTAGGCTCACATTCTGCTCTAGAGATTGCTTCAGGTGCCAAACAGGAAGGCTTCAAAACCGTCGTTGTCTGCCAGAATGGACGCGAAAAAACATACGCTCGTTACTACCCAAACATCTTTGATAAATTCATTTTTCTCGACAAATTCTCTGACATCGCAAACCCCGAAACCATAAAAGCGTTAACGGATTTGAACACGATTTTTGTGCCTAATCGTAGCTTCAGTGTTTATACGGGCTACGAGGCAATTGAGCAGAAGTTTACAGTACCGCTTATGGGGAACCGTTGGCTTCTTAAAACTGAAGAACGCACTGCACCAAAAAACCAGCTTTGGCTCTTAAAAGAGGCAGGTATTGCTATCCCCCGTGCCTTCAAATCTCCCCAAGAAATTGATTGCCCGGTAATCGTTAAGGTTGCGGAAGCAGGACGAACAATTGAACGTGCATTCTTCTATGCTTCAAGTCCCGAAGAATTCGAAAAGGAAGCAGAGAAACGAATCAAAACAGGTATCATTACCCGTGAGGCGCTTGAAGAATCCGTGATTGAAGAATATGTGTTGGGTGCGAAATTCAACGCTAACTATTTCTATTCACCTTTAAACGACGATATTGATCTTTTAGGATTTGATAGACGCATACAAACCGATCTGGACGGAGTTCTGGATTTGCCCGCACGTGAACAGCTGGAACTCAATGTTTCCACCCAAAACATTGAAATCGGACATATGGGAGTCACCATGCGCGAAAGTCAGCTTGAAAAAGTCTTTGAAGCTGGTGAACGCTGGGTGCAGATTTGCCGCAAAGAGTTCCCGCCGGGTATGATTGGTCTTTTCGCTCTCCAAGGTGCGGTGACGAAGGATTTGCAGTTCCGCATCTTTGATGTAAGCCCCCGAGTGCCAGGTTGCCCATGTGTAGAGCCCACTTCACCTTACATGAAATACAAGTACGGCATCGAGGTTGGGCCTGGAAAACGCGTAGCTATGGAGATTAAACGGGCAATTCGTAAACGCCGATTGGCTGAAGTGGTTACCTAAATGATTGACAACTCAGATATTGGAAAAATAGTCGAGAAATATGACCAGCAAAAACTTGCAATAGGCACTTTGGGCTCGCACAGTTCACTTAATATTTTCAAGGGCGCCAGGGAAGAAGGTTTCCGTACAGTGTGTATCTGTAAAGAGAAGGACGCCATCATGTACCAGAAGTATCCGTTGGTGGATGAGTTAATCATAGTTAAAGACTTCACTGAATTAATGAATGAAAAACTGCAAAAGCGTCTCCGTGAACTTAACGTTGTTTTGATTCCTCACGGCAGTTTTACAGCGTATCTGAGTACAGAGCAATTAACCGATAATCTAAACGTTCCTATGTTCGGCAACCGGCAGCTGCTCCATTGGGAGGCCAATCGCAAAAGCCAAGAAGAATGGCTCCGGCAATCTGGGCTGCTCCTACCCATTACCTTTAAGTCGCCAGAAGATATCGATCGCCTCGTAATTGTTAAGCTTCAAGGCGCCAAGGGTGGCAGAGGTTACTTCCTTGCTAATTCACCCTCAGGATTTTACAAGAAAGCAGATGAAATGATAAAACGTGGCTTACTTTCCAAAGCTGACCTCGAATCAGTTCATTTACAAGAGTATGCTTTGGGGGTTAATGTGTATCCAAGCTACTTCAGTAGCATTATACGTGAAGACGTAGAACTTTTGGCTATGGACCGTCGCTACGAATCCGCCGTGGATAGCATAGGCAAAATACCCGCTAGTCAACAACTCGAAATTGACATCAACCCCACCTATACGGTCGTTGGTAACTTCCCTATTGTGCTTAGAGAGTCGCTTCTGCCAGAAATGATGCGAATGGGCGATAACGTACACAAAAAAGCCCGTGAGCTATCTCCCCCTGGCATTATCGGTCCATTCTGCCTCGAAACAGTTATCACGGACGAAACAAAAATTTTCACATTTGAAATTAGCGCGCGCATTGTGGCAGGTACCAACGTAGGAATAGGGACTTCACCCTACGCTTATTTACGGTACGGCGAAAACATGTACATGGGTAGACGCATCGCATTGGAGCTGAAAGAGGCAATCAAGCTAAAGCGGTTACAGGATGTAGTAGCCTAACAAACCTTTCTATTCAAGGCACAGCCTCACTATTTCGTCAAATCCGGCACGGTTCCTCTCTTTTCGGTATTTTCTCAATGCGGCAATAAATTCTGTTCTGTTTCTTTTCCCAATGACTTGTGCTATAGCCCGGCAGGCTTCGCTGTTCCCCTGAAACAGGAATTGGCACACCGATGTAACGTTTGAGGCGTTGCGATTTGTGCTAGCGGTTTCAAAGTCAACAATAAACGGATTATCCGCCACATCCATGAGGAGGTGTTTGGGGGCTTTACTTAGTTCGCCATGATCAAGGCTGATTTCGTCTAAGCGCCAACACTGCTCAAGTATGTCCAATAAAACTCTGCGGAGCCCTTCGGGATCACTTTTAGTTTGTAGCCATTGCTCAAACAAACCGCCATCAATTAGTTGCATTAACAAAAAATTCTTAGTAACCGCCACAAACTTTGGTCCAACTCCAACACTGTTAGCTAAACTCAGCAGTTCGGCTTCACGCTCGAGACTCTCGCGGTCCGAATCCGCCCTCTGCATCTTGAGCGCAAAACGCATCCCATCTAAAAGTGCCACAATAACAATGCCCACATAGCCTTTTCCAAGTACAGAAAGGGTAAAAGCAGATGCCTTGCCAGAGAACTCTACCGCTTCAACACCAAGTTTTTTCAGTTCTTCAATACGACTCTGAATTTCATAGGGACTGGCTTTGGGGTAGCAAACAACTGAGGCATAGGGTTCCTTCTTTAGCTCCTCTATATGTATTTGTGCGAATTTTGGCATGCTATTCGGGTCAATCATAGTTTTAATTAGAGAAAGCTTTTTCGATGAAATCAAGGCTTTTTTATCCAAAGATTTCATTCCCAACCCAACATATTGTCCTAAATTATTCTGGAACTTAAACCGCTTAAGTTAAGGTAAAACTTTTACCTCAAAGGCATTGATGGTTTACGTATTCGATAATTTAAGACTGGTTCGCTTGAAGCAGACGATACCAACCAAATAGACCATTATTTCCCTGTAGGTTTGAAAAGACTACCTTTCAGATTAAAAAGATAAAAGTCACAAGATAGCCACATAATCCTGTTCAGCAGGGTCATATATGCCGCGGTTTAAACAAATCCCCCAAATACAGGCACTCATGGGTATCAAAGAGTGTATTCGTAACATAGGAATAATCGCGCATATAGATCACGGCAAAACCACCTTGGCTGATTCCCTTTTAGCAGGCGCTGGGTTGCTTTCCCTTCAGGCAGCCGGCACAGCGAGAGTCCTAGATTACCTTGCTGAGGAGCAGAAACGCAAAATCACAATTAAAACTGCCAACATAACTCTGCTTTACAGCAAAAATGCTGAGCCTTTTATCATCAACTTGGTTGATACTCCTGGACATGTCGATTTCACTGGTAAAGTGACGCGTGCTCTCCGTGTAATTGATGGCGCCGTAGTAGTGGTGGACGCTGTTGAGGGGATTATGGCCCAAACTGAAATCCTTACTCGCCAAGCGTTGGAAGAACGCGTTCGCCCTGTCCTGTTCATTAATAAGGTGGATCGATTAATAACAGAGCTTCAGCTAAACGAAGAGCAAATTCAAAAGAAACTGAACCATATAATAAGCACTTTTAACGACCAAATTGAGCTTTATGCTGAAAAACCATTCCGGAGCCAATGGAAAGTTAGCGCTTCAACGGCTACTGTAGCTTTCGGTTCCGCATTACATGGCTGGGGCTTCACACTTGAGATGGCCATGAAGAATGATATCAAATTTTCCGAAATCATACGCGCCCACCTAAACGGGGAAGTCATAAAACTGCAAAAAACCTTGCCTGTCTACGAAGCTATTTTTGAGATGGCAATAAAAGCTATTCCAAACCCTCGGCAGGCTCAGGCGTATCGTATCCAAAAAATATGGGAAGGGCAAATAAACTCCTCCATTGGCAAGATTCTGCTTGATTGCGCAGACGATGCTCCAGCAATTATGTTCATTACTCATATTCGTGCTGATTTAGAAAGCGGGGATACGTTTGCGACAGGCAGGGTTTTTTCAGGGAAAATCCAAAAATCACAATTGCTGCATCAGGTAGATGCCCTCGGGGAATCAGAGGTTAAAGCCGTTTATGTGGATATGGGTGCATTAAGTGAGGAGGTGCTTGAAGTTTCCGCGGGTAACCTAGCAACCCTGAAACTATCTGGGACTATAATATCGGGTGAGACCCTTATCGACGCCATCCATAAAGACAACATGGTTCCATTTGAAAGAATAAGTTACGTTTCCGAACCGGTGGTAACATTTGCGATTGAACCCAAAAACCCGCAGAACTTAGAGGTACTGCAGACGAACCTTGCGCGGCTGGCTTTAGAAGACCCTAACCTTAAAGCATCAGTGGATAAGCAAACAGGCGAAGTGCTGCTTAGTGGCATGGGTGAGTTGCATCTGGAAATCGCCCTCAAGCAACTTAAAAAAACTGGATTAGATTTGTCGGTTTCGTCTCCGCGAGTCGTCTACTTGGAATGCGCTCAGAAAGATGGGATTGTGGCATTCGCTAAGAGCCCTGACAAGCATACCCGCTTATGGATAGAGGTTGAGCCTGAAATGGAACACGGCGTCTCCTTGGAGGAAAACTCAGGTACCATTCTTTCTTTTGATGAATATCGCAATTTGCTTGTGGATTACAACTGCAAAACCAACACGATTTCTCAAGAGGTTTTGGAAGCCATGATCGCTGGTTTTGAATACGCCTGTAAAGCTGGTCCATTATGCGGCGAGCCCATACGCCACTTAAAAGTTAATATTATTGATTTAGAACTCGATAGTGGCGAACCCAGCAGCTCCGAAGTAATGCACGGTGTCGGCAAAGCATTGTTCGCAAGTTTCCTAACTGCCAACCCAACCCTGCAAGAACCTGTCTACAAAATCATACTAACCGTGGCAACGGAACTCGTAAGTGAATCAATCCGTATGCTTAGTACTCGTCGTGGCAAAGTCACCCAGTTCGAGCAGAAAGGGCTCCAAACTCAAATTACTGGCTTTATTCCTGTATCCGAAACCTTCGGTTTTTCCAAAGAACTCCGTTCTGCAACCTCAGGAAAAGCCATCTGGCAATTGCTTTTTGACCATTGGGCGCGGCTTCCACCAAAACAGGCCACTGAAGTCATTGCTCAGCTTCGTGAACGCAGAGGCTATGTTCCGGAGGTTCCAAAACCAGAAAAATTCATGGAGACCTAATTATGCATCTTGATGTGCCGTTTGACTTGGATTTCTCACTATGCTGCGGGCAAGTTTTCCGCTGGAATAAAAAGGGTAGCTGGTGGTACGGCGTCGTTGGTGAAAAAATTATCAAAATTCGCCAGAGCGATTCTGAGCTTGAATTTGAGGGAGTGAATGAAGAGTTTGTGAGGAAATATTTTGGGTTAGACGACGATCTAAAGCAAATCAAACGGCGCATCAGCAAAGATAGGTATATCCAAGAAGTATTACGTACTTTTGAGGGATTGAGGATAGTGCATCAGTTGCCATGGGAGTGCCTAATTGGCTTCATCTGTGCTACATACAAAAGTATAACCGCCATTGAATTGATGCTAAAGAAAATTTCAGAGAAGTTTGGAGAAAAACGAGTTTTTGATGGATTGGACTTCTATCTTTTTCCATCTGTTGAGCAGTTGGCGGCAGCAAGTGAAAATGGGCTTCGAGAATGTGGCTTGGGTTATCGCGCTAAGTATGTGCAGGCAACTGCAGAGATGATCCGAGAGAAAACCTTCGATCTCGATGGCTTGAGCGCGGTGCCTTATTTGGATGCCAGAAAGAGACTTCTTGACTTTATGGGTGTGGGTTTGAAAGTTGCGGATTGTGTGTTACTATTCTCGCTCGAGAAAACTGAAGCTTTTCCCGTGGATGTATGGATTAAACGCGTGATTTTAAACCACTATGCGAACTACTTTCCTAATGAGTTGGTTACGAAAATGCGGAGCCACAACTCCTTAACCAATAGTGAATACCTCAAAATCGGAGATTTCGCCCGCACTTACTTCGGGGTTTATGCAGGCTACGCGCAGGAGTATCTCTTTCATTTTGAACGAACACAACGTTAAAATGCTTTTGGTCAACATTTCCTTTCGGGTTTAATCTATGAGTGAAGGCAAACTTGAAGAGTTAATCAAACAAAAAAGAGGTTTCCTAAGACAAGCCTTGAGCGATTACCGCGCTGGCGGCAACGACATGCTCGACGATGTTGCTGCAGCTTTAATGGAGGCAAAAATGGAACTCAAGAAAAATTTAGAGCTTGCCAGTTGCCTTCGTGAGGAAAACATAGCAGAATATGAAAAAGAATGTGTCTGTATGTTTAATGCTTGGTATGCGAAGTGGTTTGGAAACTGATATCTCTCTAAATTTTAAGTAATCGTATATTTCCCTGTTCTCCCGCAGAAAATGTTTAAATCTGTTTTGGAATAGCAATATTAGGGTATATGTGCTTTGGGCCCGTAGCTCAGCTCGGTGGAGCGCCAGACTCATAATCTGTTGGTCGCTGGTTCAAATCCGGCCGGGCCCACATTATATTTTTTATACTTTTCTTAGTTAAAAAAACAAAAGCCTTAAGCCTCAGAAGATATTGTTATCTTCGAAAGAGGATGATGTGTCGTTAGCCCAAAAAAACGAGCTCCAAGAAACGCAAAAAACAGAGGTAGAGGCGTAAGTTACCCAATGGAAATTGGTGAAGAATTCGAAGTAGACATTTTTGATGTAGCCCCAAATGGGGAAGGTGTCGCCAAAATCAAAGGGTTTCCTGTCTTTATAAAAAACGCAAAACTCAACGAGCACGTGAAAATCCGGATAACTGCATTAGTCTGCGGGTCCGCAGATGCAGAACTGGTCTCATAGCACCCTTCTAACTCAGGTTAGAAAGATTAACAAAAGCTATTTATCCCCTTTTTTAATTAACATCCATGCGCTGCTTTTACGGCGTGGATACCCCATTCTGCACTACTTCAACGTTTTGGGTAATTTGCATAATGGTTTAGATGATATGGCCTTAGTTTATGCGAGCTGCAACAAGCATCTTCTGTAGGGGCTCGATGATATTTAGGTCACGTCTGATTTTAAGGCCCCTGTAACGAAGTTCCTTTGTATCAACCAAAATCAATGCGGGATTAACTAACAAAAAATTCTCCTCACTTAGAAAAAAACTGGTACTACCTTCTAGGTTTTACCTATAGCAAATAATGTGCCTTAGTGAGTTTTTCTGCTCCTGTTGCTGTCACAAGCACAGTATCTTCGATGCGCACCCCTCCGAAATCTGGTACATAAATTCCTGGTTCAACCGTCACTATATTTCCTGGGGTTAACACATCTTTGCTTTTAGGGCCCAAAATTGGCGCTTCATGAACCTCCAAGCCCACTCCATGCCCCAGGTTGTGAACGAAAAACTCTCCGAACCTTGATTCCTCAATCAAACTTCTAGCTGTGTAGTCCAATTCTGAAGCTAAAACTTCTGGCTTGATGGCTTCCAAAACCTTTTCTTGTGCCCGCTTCACAGTTTCGTAAATAAGTCTTTGTTTTTCTGTTGGTTTTCCTGCAATAAAAGTGCGGGTGATGTCGGAATGATAGAAATGGTGGGTTGCGCCTAAATCAACCATTACAAAGTCTCCCTCTCCAACAGTTTTTTCAGCCATTGACCCATGCGGATAAGAGCAACAGACGCCGCAGGATACGATGGTTTCAAATGCAACGCCTTCCGAACCTGCGCTCCGCATTGCATACTCGGCTTCTGCAGCGATTTGTTTGGTAGTTGAACCAGCTCGGATGACTTGGGAAGCGGCTTCAATACCGAGGTCTGCCATTTTGCAGGCTTCCCGAATGAACTTGATTTCTTCATTATCTTTGACCGCACGCAATTCATGTATTAGGCGGTTTGCAGCCTCAAGTTTTTCTTCTCCGCCCACGGCTTTGGATAGCGCTTGCCAACTTTCTATTGGCAATGTATCTACCGCGAGTTTTTTGTCTTGGGTATGTAACGCTATTTTTTTAATAACGCTCTCCCCATGATCCAAAAGTTCTATCTTAAAACCCTTAACTTCTGCCTTTGCTTGCAGATAGTTAACTCCTGAAACAAATAGTACTCCCTCTCCCTCAGGCGGGATTAAAAGTGCCGTTGCACCTTGGAAACCTGTTAAGTAGATGATATTGGTTGGGTTGAAGACTGCGAATGTGTCTGGTTTATGCTGTATGGTAGCTAGTTGTTTTAGTTTGTCAACTCGCATCAAAGATTGTTCGCCTAATGAGCCTGAAGGGTTGGGTTGGTTTAAGTTTTCGCTTCTTTGGCTTCTATTTTTTATTTTTTTTAAAATATTTACTCTTTTGCCTTCTTCCGGATTCGGCTTTCTGCATGACAAACTATAAAATGTGACCGTAACTTATGCATAAAAAGCCATGAATTTTCAGTCTTATAACCCATTAGCTTAATATACTGTTCACGGTCCTAAATACTCCTTAAAAACTCTTGGAGAGAACAAGGTTTGCTCGGTTACGCAGGAAGAGTTCTATTTGTCGATTTAAAGACAGGCAAAACCCGCATAGAAAAACTAAGCGAGGAAACCGCTAAAAAATATATTGGCGGAATCGGCTTAGGAATGAAACTCTACTTATCCAATTCAAAAGCAGGCATTAACCCGCTGAGCGCTGAAAACCCGCTTGTGTTAGCTCTCGGACCAGTTTCAGGAACAATGTTTCCTACAGGCGGCAACGGACACGCCTTCATTTCGAAATCACCCGAAACAGGCGGTGTTGGCGAAGCAGTCAGTCACGGAACCTTCGGAGCCGAACTCAAACGCGCAGGTTACGACGCAATTGTGTTAACCGGCATAGCTGAAAAACCAGTTTATCTCTGGATAGATGATGACTCCATCCAAATACTTGATGCAGCTCACATCTGGGGCAAATCCCCAAGCGAAACCGAAGATGCAATCAAAGACGAAATAGGCGATTATTATGTTCGCGTTGCATCAATCGGTTTAGCAGGTGAAAAACAATCCAAAATTGCATGTATTATCAACGAAAAAACTCGAGCGGCAGGCAGAAGCGGTCTTGGCGCTGTTATGGGCAGCAAAAATCTTAAAGCCATTGCTGTGCGAGGAACCCGCGATATAGCTGTTGCCAAACCTGATGAATTCATGGATATGGTTAAAGAATTTCATGAACGTATGAAGGGACCCGCAGCACAGAAATATCGTACACTGGGGTCAGTGGAAAATGTCATGGTTAATAATGCACTTTTCTGTATGCCCACAAACAACTATACTTATTCGCATTTTGATGAAGCAGAAAAAGTTAGCGGCGAGGTCCTAAACGAACGTTTCATCGCCAAAATTATCGCTTGTAACTCATGTGCTATGCGCTGTGAACATGAGGCTGTTGTCCGGGAAGGTCCGTACAAAGGCGTTATAGCTCGGATGGAGTATGATAACCTTTGGGCGCTTGGACCAAACGTCGGCGTAGACAAACTCGACGCAATCATCAAAGCTTCTGAACTCTGTAACTACTATGGCTTGGATGCGCAAAGCACTGGTGTGACCATAAGCTTCCTTATGGACTGCCACGAAAAAGGTATTTTAACGCATGAAGATCTTGGCGGAATCGACGCTCACTTCGGCAACAGCGAAGCACTTATCCAACTAATAGATCAAATCGGCAAACGCGAAGGTATTGGTGAAATGCTGGCAGACGGCGTGAAGGTGGCTGCAGAAAAAATCGGTAAGAACTCAGGTTCACTCGCCCAGCAAATCAAAGGCTTGGAAGTTACTGGTTACGACCTAAGGTGCCTCAAAACAGCCGCGTTGGCCGCAGCGGTTTCATTCCGCGGAGCTGATCATAATCGAAGTGGTGTATACGCGCTTGATATCAAAGGCAAGGTTGATCGCTTCAAGGCTGAAAAAGGTAGAGGTCAATTAGTCAAAGATAATGAGGATATTTTTGCAATAATTGACTCGCTTATTGTGTGCAAAAATGCGAAAGGCACATTCTATAAGGAACTCGCTGACATGGCAAAACTCTACACTGCCACTACTGGTATTGAAATAACCCCTGAAGAACTCAGCATAGCAGGCGAACGCATTAACACATTAGCTAAACTTATCAATCTACGTGAGGGCTTTACAAGAAGTGATGACACACTTCCCTGGAAAGTCATGAATCAACCAGTACCCGATGATGGGATCGCAAAGGGCTCTGTTGTAACTCAGGAGGAATTGGATTTGATGCTTGACGACTACTATCAAGCTCGTGGTTGGACAGTAGAGGGTACTCCACCTAAAGCGAAGCTTCAAGAATTAGGGTTACAAGAATTTTCAAGTTTAACAAAGGGGAAAGAGGCATAAAAATGGTTAAACTTCACCAAAGAAAATTCATTTCTGCCGACCCCGAAAAATGCGTGGGTTGTCAAATCTGTGAGTACGCTTGCTCTATGAATAAAGAGAAAGCCTTTAATCCGTTGAAATCTCGCATTCGCTTAGTTCGGGTTAACCAAACAGCCAACATGGCAGTTACCTGCAGACTTTGTGAGGACCCTGCATGTGTAGCAGCCTGCCCAAGAGATGCTCTCTCACAGGCAGAAGACACCGGCAACATTGTACTGGACAAAGACAAATGCAACGGTTGCGGCTGGTGTATTGAAGCATGTGATTATGGTGCCATGATGTTGCATCCAGAAACCAAAGTGGTCTACGTGTGCGATTTATGTAAAGACAAAGCTGAAGGTCCGCAATGCGTCAAATGGTGCCCCGAAGAAGCACTTACTGTTGTAACAAGCGATGTTTTGGCGCAAAAAGCTCGAATCAGTGCAATCAAAAAGCTCTTCCAAGAAAAAGAAGAGGCAAAGTAACTGTAAATCCAAGGTCTTCTTTTCCAAGACCTCTCTCTTATTCTCTTACTTTCATAGGAATTCTTCTATAATTTATGCTACATTTTCTCTGTTTTCCCATTTTTAAGTCATCTTTAGCGTATTTCTTAATTGTTCCTCACATAACACTTCGAGTGTGGGTACCTTATTTGTTAGTTCCAAACAGGTCAATTTTTTTGAATGAGGAGGTATTACCAAAAAAGCTAATTTGGATTTATAAGAAAACCAAGTTTCGTAACCGAACAAAAAGTTGGTGTTGAAAAGAACCGTCTTTTGGAATTTTCGGCTAAATGCGAATTTCACTTTGAGTTCGACTAAGATCCCGAAGGGTACTCTCTAAGCTCTTTTTGATGTCCCCTATGTAAGCCGCTCGGTTTTGAATGCCTTTCTGTACTGCACCTGCCACCAAAAAACCGGCACCTATTATTTCGCCAACTGGCGAAGGGTCTGGGAAAACTATGCATGCTACACCGATTTTTATCAGATTGGATTTGTTGCCTTCTCGCCAAAGCTTTTTTGTCTGCGCGGTATCTTTAGCAGTGTTTTTTATTGCGCGGCAGGTCTCAGCGTAAGTTTCTGTTAACTCATGAATTGCTTTAGTGGTATGTTTTGCTTTTTCCAACTTCCTTCACATATTAGCTACAGTTTGCAAGAACAAAAGCTTTAACGGCTATTGCTCCCCGTTTTATGGGTCTTTTCCTTTTAACCCCTTTTCACCTTTATGGTAACGCTATAAACTTCCTATACCCAGTTAACCATATTTCCACATAGGCATGACAAAAGTGGAAACGCTTTATGGCATCTCTAAAGGGTTTCTTCTAAGCTGCCGATGAAACCTTCAAACACCCTTAAGCCTCCTAGCCAAAAATCGGGGTCAGATATATTCAAACCTACAACTTCGCCGAGTTCTCGTGGTGATTTACTGCTGCCAGTTGAAAGCAACTCTACCAATTTAGGCACAAAAGACTTGCCCTCCTTAAGATAGCGTTCGTAAAGGCTATAGACGAACATCTGTGCGTAAACATAGGGGTAATTGTAGAAGCGATAGTTGGCCATATAGTAATGTGGCTTCATTGTCCATTCCGCTGACATTTCGGGGAGCCATCTAACAGCGTCGCCAAAAATCCGGTCCCGCGCTTCCGTCCAGTGTCGGCAGATAGTAGGGTAATCGAGAAATTCGCCATTCTCAATTGATGAGTAGAGTTGCTGTTCGAACCACACCCGCGCCGTTACCTGAAAAGCAGTCATACCTACTTCATCCAAAACCAAGCAGAGTAACGCCTTGCGTTCTGTGTTGGATTTAGTTCTATCCAGCATTAAATCCGTTAATAGCAACTCGCCAAAGATAGAGGCGGTTTCCGCAACGATGGAGGGCACATGGATGTTCATGAAAGTCTGGTTTCTTGCCATGAACCAGTCATGGGTGGCATGCCCTAATTCATGTGCCAACGTAAATACGTCGCTTAGGGTACCATTAAAGCTCTGCAAAATATATGCTGATTTACCACTGCAGTAACTTGCGCAGAAGGCACCATTGCGTTTTCCAAACCTTGGTTCCGCATCGATATGTCGCTTCTCAAACATTTCTTTAACAGCTAAAGAGTAATTGATATCAAACCGGCTATACGCTTGAGTTAGGATATCCTGGGCTTGTGAAAAAGTGATCTTAGATTCTTTCACTTCCGGTAGGGGAGCCACAATGTCATAATTAGCAAGCACTGGCAAACCCATCAGTTTTGCTTTCAATTTGAGGTAGCGCCTATATGATACAGCGCCTTTCTCCACAGTCCGTAGCAGATTCTCAATTATGTCTTGCGAAGTATCGTTACTTATCAAGCTGGGTTCCATTGGCGACGAATATTTTCGTCGTTTACATACTGTAACCCAGTCATTGCAGATGCTTCGCAAAGATGATGAAAAAATTTCGCCGTCTTTACATAGTAACCCATAGATTACTCGGTTCGCGGATTCGCGGGTAGCGCGATCAGGATTCGAGAGCAATCCACTTGCTTCGCTATAGCTTAATGTTTTCTTCTCACCCAAAACGCTTACTTCAAATAATCGGGTGTTTAACCATTTACTCTGCAGTTCTTCCCACGCGTATACACCAAACTGGTCTTTCTCAATAATTAGTTGTTCCTCAACTTCTGAAAGTTGATGGGGTATGCGACGTTGCATACGTTCTAGCATATGCTTATAGTTAGCAAGTTCAGAGGCTTTTACAATTTCTGGCTTATTTTTAAGTAATGTACCTAGCTCCAGGGAGTAAAAGGCAAGTTGCTTGGCTATTTTTGCTTCTAGCTTGTTGATTCTGTCATTTAATGCCTGAGAATTGGGCTGAGTCATATCAGCTGCAAAGCAAAGACTCGAGTAAAGGGTTAAGTCACTGAATACGATGTTAAAGTTTTCCACTTCTCGCAGGCACTCCAACAACCCATTAGCTGATAGGGATGCGATTTTTCCACGGTATTTTTGCTCAAAAGCGTCCGCTGATACGATGATTTGCGTAACGCCCTTTTGGATTTTAGGGTCTTCTATGCAACTGAAAAGTTCAGTCAAGTCCCAAATGACTTGCGGAGCATCCAATGTCAATTCCTCTCGTAGGTAAATATCGTCTTGGTTATTTTGTATTATGCTGTAAATAGTTGATAGAGGTTGTGGGTTTTAATTACGCTTGAAGGTATGAGCATTTATAGAAGTAGACGTGAGGTGGGAGTCATCAGTATTTACTGCCTAAGAAAAATTTATGCATCTATGTAATTGCAAAAATCATGTATCTAGTATGAATGCAGGAATTCCAGATTTTTTTAAGGTAAGATTCAGAAATTAAAAAAACAAAAAATAAGGAGAGCTCAAAGCGAATATATGATTAAACCCACATACTGGTTCTTAACATATTAGAGCTTGCTCAAAGTGCTGTAGTACTTGTTTGTTTTCTGCTTTGACTGTGACGCACGGGGTTCCACATACGGGGCAGGCAACCAGTTCATATTCGCCTATTGCGTCAAATTCAAAGTTTGAGTTGCATTGTGGGCAAGTGAACAGCATCGATGCTGTATTGGTTTTCTTCTTCAATTTTTTTCCTCCTGACAATTTGGGTTTATGGTATCCAATTAAGCGTTTGACTGTAGTTATTAGCAACTATATAGAAACAGCTTATTTGTAACGGATTTACAAACGCGCTGTCTATGGTATTAACCTTTCTATCCGTATCGGCTAAATGTTTGCACTATTTGGTGTGTGTGCATATTGCGATCTATAAGTACCGCATTTGCAACAAGCCCACATGACTAATCACGCAATGGGTGGGCTTGGCTTGCTTTATAGTCCTGAAAAGCCTGGTTAAAACTATTGAGTCTTAGCATCAATATTTAAAAAGAGCAATTACCCCAAGTAATTAAGACCGAGTCCAAAGAGGAAGGTGACCCAAAACTATTGGCTCAAAAGGCGCTTTCATTTAGGCTTGAAATTCCTTTTCAACAATGTCTATCTCTTTTTCCAGCGTTTCCCAATAGCGGTCAACCTGTTTCTCTTTAAGGGCGTTTTGGCTTGCATTAAAACACTTCAAAAATTGTTTGTCGCTTAGATTTACTGCGGTTTCGGCGAGTTGTTCGATTAGCTTGCGGATTTCATGGAGCTCTATGGCTAACGCCTTAAGGCTTCTTTTGTCTTCCTCTGTTACGATATATTTAATCAACCAAGCCACCCAGCGAGACTTATATCCTAAAAGGTCTAAGTTGTATAAAAATTTCCCCATGGATTGGGATTTATTGGTGCTACGGGCAGGATTTGCCCCCCCAGACAAGTATTTTTACTACACTTTCCCCTTTTTTCTCTTCCATCTGCCATTACTATTAAGGAGGTTTTCTTTTTTGGTAAGTGCTGATAGGGTTAAGCGCAAGCTTCCAAGCTTACTTGTAGATGGCAGCACAACAGAAAAGAAAAGTTGGAATAGCCTCATGCGTTACCGTTATCGGTTTACTCAATTTAGGAAACGGCAACCTGAGAAATTTAACTCTATTACTAACCGTATTATTTTGGACTTGACTGATTTAGAAAAAGCGGTTAACGAGTCAAAAAATCAATAGCCAAATTAAGCTTCAACATTCTTCCAAGCAATTTTTCTTATCTTATAACCTTATCATAAGTTGTTGGAGTATCGGTAAGACGTCAGAGAACGACAATGCGACTGATGCTTTGCGGTATAGTTTGCCTCTTGCAGTCGAATAGAAGCCGTTTTTGTATGTGGTCAAGCGATAACGCTTAAAAAAATAGTTGAATTTAGTCGGCAGTTTTAATTGAGCCTATTAAAACATAACCCATTAACGCAGAATAAAGGCGATGCATCATATACTAGATTCATAGTCGAGCGTTGAATCGAGTACATTTTTGATTTGAACATATCCAGTATTAACCAAGAGCCCTAAACTATTCTATGCGGGGGTTGGCACAAAACTCCTTTTCAGATGCCCAAACTGCAAAGAACTTCACAGATTTGACATCAGCAATTCTGGCTTTGACCCATCACTTCCCACTTAAAAAGTTGAGGACGAACGTAGAGTTGGTGGCAGAAAATGGTGGTGATTTGTAGGTATCTCTATACAGTCACATATTATTAAATATGATAGAGCATAAGTTAGGTAAAGCAAGCAGGGAACTTTAAGAAACAATAGATAAGTCGGCTGAAAGCAGACATCTGCCTATTTAAGACTTTGGGAGAAAAACAAAATGAAAATAGCACTTGTAGGAGCTGAACTTGAAGAAAATCTGGGGCTACGCTACATAGCCGCCTCACTTGAAGCGCATAAACATCAAACACAAGTAATTCCTTTCAATTCAAACTACGACCAAGCAAAAGTAGTTCAAGACATCCTCAACTTTACCCCCCAAATCATAGGTTTATCTATGGTGTTCACCAGCCGGGCCAGAGAGTTTCTCAACTTAGCCAAAAGCATTCGAGAGTCGGGTTACGAGGGCCACATAGTTGCCGGGGGACATTTCGCGTCTTTCAACAGCGAACAGCTACTTACTGATTACCCCGCTATAAACTCGGTTGCTTTAGGTGAAGGTGAAGACCTTATGGTCTCACTGGCAAATAATCTCGACAAACTCGCATCGGTTCCAGCTTTATGTTATCGAAATACAGATGGCAAAATCTCCACAAACAAAGGAAATGGGAACAGGGAAAACTTGGATTCTTTGCCTTTCCCAAAAAGGGAGCATTTCCATGAGTATTTCGGGAAAAAAATCGGCAGCATTCTAAGCAGCCGCGGTTGCTGGCGGAACTGCGCTTTTTGCAGCATTAACGCTTGGTATAATCAGGCTGGAGGTAAGAAATTCCGCTATCGCAGCGTAGAAAACATCGTTGCAGAGATGAAGCAACTGTACTTTGAGCACGGAATAAGAATTTTTAATTTTCAGGATGATAATTTCTTCCTGCCCAATCAGCAGCAAGCAATTGAGCGTTTTAGACTTCTTCGAGACCGTTTAAAGCAAGAGAAAGTTGAAGGAATCGCTATTGCTATCAAAGCAAGGCCTGAAAGCATAGATCGAGAATCCATAAAAATCCTTGATGAGTTGGGCTTATTTAGGGTTTTCTTGGGAGTTGAAAACGCTTCGGCTAATGGACTAAATAATTTAAACCGAATACAAACCCTTGAGCAAACTCTCAACGCACTCACCGTACTCAACGATTTCAATATCCATGTTGCTTATAATTTTCTGATGTTTGAGCCGGACGCATCCATGGCAGATTTGCTGCTTAATATTCGTTTCATGGAAAGGCACCTTGACAATCCGTTTAACTTTTGCCGAGCAGAAGCTTATGCAGGCACAGGTTTAGAAGCAAAACTAACTGCCGAAAACCGTCTGTTAGGGAGTTATTTCGGCTTCGATTATCGTCTTGCAGATTCAAAATGCGAATTATTCCATCAAATCGCTAATTATGCGTTCTTTGACCGCAATTTCAGTGACTATGGATTGCATTACTTCAACATGCAGGTGGATTTCTACTTCCAACTGCTAAGGCGTTTCTACCCTAACCTATTGTCTGAAACTCTGAGAAGTGAAGTTAAGAATTTCATAAAACAGACAAATCTTGATACATATCATTGGCTAAGTGTGATTTACGATTTCATTTCTGGAGAAAATCATGATGAAGCAGCCATCGCCAACTTTACTCAGCAAATGCGTACACAAATCGATAAGAAAAGTAGTGTGCTGCGGTTGCAGGGTCAAGCTATCATTGACTGGATGGAAGAAGCTTACAAAAACAGGGATAACGCGATAAAAATGATGCCCGCAATTTATGCCAATGGCGGCTTAGAAAGCTCGGTACTTTCAATCAATGACAAATCTAGCTTCCAAAGTCAATCTCTTGGTCCCCAAGCGGGCATACTTGATTTGATGGGGCTTTCTCCATATGTAATTCCATATAACTTCTTCAAAAAACAATTAGAAGAAGACCAAAGGAGGTGAGAAATTGGCTGAAAAAAATCTTAGACTTAGAGACTGGATGGAACCTGCACACCCCGGAATCATAAAACAATACGAAGACCTGCTTGCAATTTACAAAATAATCAAGGAAAAATACCAAAAAGCTATCGATAATGCTTTTGATAGTGTTTCAAGAAAAATTGGTTTCGTCGTAACAACAACTATTCCTATCGTTGTTGAAATCGGTGAAAAAGGAAATGTAAACAAACTCACCATTGGCGGCGATAATCTACGAGGAACCCTTTTTGAAAGCGAACTAAATCATGCACTTAGCAACCTAAAAGAGACTCCTATCAAAGCGTCCGTTGGCAAATATTGTTTGTATGCCATTTGGTTTGATGCATTAAAACTCAAACTTAAGACGGATTGGATGGAACCAGCGCATTTCAGAAAACCAACGCTTACGATTCCAACATTGACTACTGTAACCCACGGTAAGGCAATAGCTGTGAGACCTGAAGTCATGGAACCGGCTCACTGGTTTGACCCTCAAGTAGTCCTGCAACCTGAAGACTCAGTAGTTATTGCTGTCATCGATGAAATATATCCCGAATTGAACCTTGCCTCTCGCATAAGCACCATCAGAGATAAAATACGGGTAGTCCGACCCGAAGTGATGGAACCAGCGCATTTCAGATTAGACGAACGGTTTAAAGAAAACCCTGCAGAGTTGCTCAAAGCAGTCAAAGAATTACTTGAAAAATATTCATAATAGACGCTCAAATTTTTTTTAACTCCACTCTTTTTTGTCTAAATTAACATAATCCGGTGCTTCTTCAGTCAATTCTCCTATTGAAGTAATCAATGATGCATGGTGAGGGCCTGTCTCTTTCATTGATCTGCGACTAATCAAAAGCCTTTTTATTTGAGTTAGCTATAAACAGTTTGAGGAAAACCCCTGAATGTTAGTTAGTCGTTGCAGGGGGCAATCAAATTTCATTATTTCCGTCTTCAACTTGGGCGTGACTATATGTTAATTTTTATAAAGTGACTCGATGGTGGGGCTATTTTGTGCAGGTAGTTCTAGATAAAGCGGTAAACGGTAGGGAAAAAGACTTTATGTTTTTTGTTGTAACTTGCCCTCTCACCCTACCTCTGACCCGGTATTCTTACAATTATTATTCTGTTTTTAAATGGTTGAACTAAAACAACCAATGTCATGGACAACTGTAAAGGCTTCAAGCATTCGACTGAGTTGCGTAACTATTTGGCGTTTAAAGACGCGTAAGCAAAGAGCACGAGGGAGAGAAGAAGGCATGAGCTATGGCTGAAACCGCCAAGAAACCAACATCAAACCGTTCTACAAAGGAGCGTAGAAATACGTTGTTTCGTGTTTTAGACGGTGTATTAGGTTTATCTCATAAAAAAATTCATTCCGAGGGAAACAGCGATAAAGCAAAGCAGGGTTGGGCACGGGTTTTGGTTTCAGCAGTTTCAGCCTATGGTCCCTTGCTAAAGGATGAGGAGTTGGAGCTTCGGGTGATAACTTTAGAGGAGAAGCTCAAAAACAGCATATTAATACCCAAACCGGAGGATAAAAAGAAATGAATATCCTAAGCCGGAAACTCCATGCATTAGAAAAAAATGTCCTACCTGAACTTCCCCACGAAGGCACTACAAAGATAACATGGGACAACGGTGACATAGAGTTAGATCGAGCTGAAAACGAGTTACATAGACGAGCGAGCCATATCTTGGAGGCTTATGGAGAAGAATTGCAGCAAGCAGCCGATCGGGGAGAAACCACCTGTACCCCCCTGTCACCAGATGATCAAGCAATCGTAGATGCAGCTAACCGCCGGTTTATGGCTAGAGTATATGAGATTTTTCAAGTCTTCACAGATGCTTTTGTTACGCTAAAAGACCCCATGGCCAACTGGGTCTTCTACACACGATTCTATTGGCTAATAGAAGAAACCCGCAAATTCAAAAAACAATTCGACGCAGAAATAGCAGTCTTTAAAACCCCTGGATATTGGAAACTATGTGAAGGTGAACAAGAAAGACTCTTAGCCCCCGTCTATGCGGCTTGGAACCATGACTTATTTACTCCTGAGAGTTTTAATCGCTTCTGTGAAGCACATAACGTTTTCAAAACAACCCAGAATATTCAACAGTTAACTGCTAACAGGACAGCTGAGCAAGCAAGGGTGGAAGAATTAGAAGAACAGCAAGAACAAGCGGAGAACGCGGAGTGTGACGCACGTAATGCACGTTACCTTAAAGAGAAATGTCCAACATGTGCTGAAAAGTGCGGCTGGTTTATGAAAAAATCGGAAAATGACCAAATTTGTCAATTAACATTTAGGGAGAGTTTGAAAATATGAGCGTACTTAGCAGAGAATCAGTGGAAAATGAAAAAGAAATTCCAATTCCAATGTCGGAGCGAGTAAGAATCAGCGAGCTCAAGTTTGACCAAGACAACCCTAACAGATTAACTCTTATGCAGCTTGACCGCTTAAAATCTTCAATTAAGCGATGGGGCGACATCGTTCCAGTCGTCACTAACAGTGAGCTTTTGGTGGCTGATGGTCAGCAGCGTGTTACGGCTATGAAGGAGCTTGGTATGACTGAGTGCAGCGTCATTCGCTTGCCAGTTAAGGATGTTGATCGCCGTTTGCTTCGGCAGGTGCTAAACAAGCTACGGGGCAAACATAACAGGGAGATGGATAGTGCCGAGTACCTGCGCATAATTGACGAGGGAGAGAAAGAGGAATTAAAGTTATTCCTTCAATCCGTAGGCGAAAAGCTTCCTATAGAGGTAGATGATCGAGAGGTCTCTTTTTCGGTTCCTGAAACCTACGAGCTCATAATTGAATGTAAATCAGAGGCACAACAAAAAGAATATTTTGAGAAGTTAAAAGCCCAGGGGTTCAAACTAAGAATCCTAACACTTTAGCGGAGCTGACAAGAATGGATTTTGACATAGTAAAAAAATGGGAAGAATCCGACAGCTTCCGAGCCCAGAGCGTCGTGGGCAGCTACACCCTAAACGACGTAAAGTTGGAGAAACGGTTTAAGGGCAATTTGCCACTGGAAACTTTTGATTGGCAAATCGGCGTCATTGTTGGGCGCAGCGGTTCAGGCAAAACCAGCATAGCTAAGCAGCTTTTCCCGGAAGCCTACATCCGAGAATTTGATTACAACGGTAAGTGTGTTCTTGATGATTTTCCCCAAGAGCTTGAAACTGGTGAGATTACAAAGATACTTTGTAGTGTCGGGTTTGCTAGTCCACCGGACTGGCTAAAAGGTTATGATTGTTTGAGTCAGGGAGAAAAGATGCGGGTAGACATCGCAAGAGCATTGTGTCTTGAGCAGCCTTTGATCGTTTTTGATGAGTTCACAAGCGTTGTCGATCGAGAAATAGCTAAAGTCAGCGCCTTTGCCATCAGCAAGGCAGTTCGCAGAAGCGCAAAGAAATTCATTGCTGTTACTTGTCACTATGATGTGGTTGATTGGTTAGATCCTGACTGGGTTTTCTCCACCGATACAATGGAGTTTAGCAAAAAAAAAGAAGTCGGCCGCCCGTTAACCTCAGCGTTTATCGGTGCGGCGCATCCCTTTGGAAGATGTTTCGGCAGCATCATTATCTAAACGGTTCTTTGGGTGCCGGTGTTCGGTGTTACGCGGCAGTCTATAAAGAGAAACCCATAGCATTCATAGCTGTCGCATGCGTAAGAATGAAAGCAAAATACTACAGAGTAAGCCGACTAGTTGTGCTACCGGACTATCAAGGAGTCGGAGTTGGCAAACGGTTCCTAAACTTTATCGCTGAACTCTACTCTTCCCAAACAAAAACGCCCTTCTACATTCTAACAAGCAACCCACAGTTAATCAGAGGCAATCTCAAAAATTGGAAGATTACCCGTTTTGGTCACGCAAGCAAAGGAAAAGAAAACTCGAAAATTAACTCAGAAATTAAAACTAGTTTAAGTCGTAAACGAATAACGGTTTCTCTTCAATACAAACCTTAAAAATAATTTAAGGCAACTATCCTATCAATGCGTTTATAGTACATTGGCTTTCGCTCTTTTATCGAGATTTTGGTCTAGTTCTTTGGCCAGCTCTTCCAGAAGGGCACTTTGGCGCTGAGTTAGCTTTTTGGGAACAACCACATTCACACGGACGCGTAGATCGCCTTTGCCATATCCGCCCATTCTCGGCATGCCCCTGCCTCTGACTATTAGAATCTGTCCAGGTTGTGTTCCAGGATGAATTTTCAGTGTAGCTTTTCCTTGGATTGCAGGTAGGGTGACTTCCGCACCTAATGATGCTTGCGTAATGCTGATGTATAGATTGTACAAGAGATCGTCGCCTTCTCTTTTGAAGTATTGATGAGGCATCAGGTGAATCATTATGTATAAATCTCCTGAGGGACCTCCGTCCTGGGCTGCGTCTCCTTGTCCTTCAAGCCTAAGCTGGTTTCCTTCATTTATTCCAACTGGTATCTTAACCGTGATTTTTCTTTCCCTTTTTATGAGGCCTTTTCCGTTGCAGTTTCTGCATGGGGAAATAATTTTTTGTCCTGTGCCGTTGCAAGCAGAGCATTGCGCGATTTGTATAAACGTGCCAGAGCGTTTTCTTATTGTGTTTTGGACTTTTCCAGAACCTTTGCATACTGGGCAAGTTTGCACTGAAGAACCTGGAGTAGCTCCAGAACCCCCACAAACTGGGCAACGCTCAATTCTTGGGACCTCAATTTCTTTTTCAACACCGCGCTCTGCTTCTTCAAGGGTTATGTATACTTCGTAGCCCAAATCTCGTCCACGGATTGCTCTTTGTCTTCCTTCAAAGCCTCGTCCCCCAAAGAAAACACTGAAAAGATCATCAAAGCCGGAACTGACACCCATGTCGCGAAATATCGAGTCAAAGTCGGCCCCTCGGAAAATGTCCTCTCGACTATACCTTTGATCAAATCCATTGCTACCTAAGTTGTCATATTGTTGGCGTTTCTCATCATTCGACAGCACTGCGTAGGCTTCCGATATTTCTTTGAACTTCTCTTCAGCTTCCGGAGACTTGTTTCTGTCTGGATGATATTGCATGGCTAGTTTTCTGTAGGCGTCTTTTATCGCGTCTTTGGATGCGTCCTTTGGAATGCCTAAATTCTCGTAGTAATTCTTTTTTTCAGCCATTGATTCCAACTTCGTATCATATATGGTAAGTGTGCGTTCCCTAATGTGATTAGTTCAGCGACCTACAAATAACCTACTGCTTAATCGATATGAAAAACTGGAAAATAACCGGTCAGGGACACTCAAGCAAAGCGGCAACACAAAAAATAAACAATAAAATACGTGACAACCTAAGCCGAAAACGCGTAACCGTTTCCCTACCGTACCTCGGGGTTTACGCTTAAAGAAAAAACTCAAAACGGCTATGTCTCTGCACTAAGTGGTATTCTGCTTAAGTCTGTCTTGATTTTTGTCTTTCCAGTCGGGCAGACTTTTTATCCTTACGTTTAGCAGCTCTATCCTTCTGCTTTTGAGGCTGAGGTTTTTCCCTGTCTTGTTCTCTTGTCTCTCCTTTCTTACCCATATCACTATTCACCTCATACAAAAAATCAGTTCAGTATTTTTCGATTAGCTGTTCTTGCTATCATACAGTTAATTCGAGAGCTTTTATGATTTAAGGCCAGAAACATCGGCTTAAGGAGGTGAAGCGTTTTCTCGCCCAAACCCATTAGAGGCCAGCTAATTTAAGGAATAGGTCGATTCTACTTGAATGAAAAAGAGGATTCAGCCGAGAAGGTGCTTCCCTCTATGAAGACAGCCTCTATCTCAACCGTCCACTTATCACCAATTTTGAATGGTAAAGAAATCTCTGCACTAAAAGATACAGTTTCTTTCGGTTCCAACCTATCTGCCACATGTAGCGGTGTCTGATAAGCACCATTTACTATGACTTTTGCATCTACCATCGGTATATTACCGGTATTCTGCAATGTCACATTATACATGATAGAGTTTGAAGAGGTTGGGGTAAGGTCAGAATCCTTAATGATAAAGCCAGGGCTATATTTCTTAGGTGTAACTGTTTGCTCATAAACTTGGTACACTCCATCTTCAAAAGTAAAGGTCAACTTGGCATCATAACTCGTAGAGTTAGTAATAGGCAAATCATGAAGTTGTAAACTGATGTCTTTTGTTTGCCCTGGCGGAACCTCAAAAGTGGAATATCCAAAGCTCTTTCCATTTACATTCGACCCTATCACATTCACAGGCGAATTGTAGATGTTAGTGACTGATAGAAGAAGAGTGGAGCTTGTCCAATCAGAAGAAGGCTCTAGTCTTATGTTAGTAACCTCAAACTTGCTACTTTCAGGTGCAAAATCACTGGGTCTTAAGTCAAACCAAATAAAAACCACTACCAAGAGAATAGCTGAGATAAGAATGATACTAACCGCAAATTTCTTGTTTACTTTAACCAAGATAGCGCCTCTAGTTAGGCATATTCATACAAGCTGTATATTAAATTTAAGTTATTAGCACATGGCGCGTTGTATAGTCTTTGAAAAATAAACGAGAAGAGCGATAGGCAGTGTCAAGCAGTTCTTCATGAGTTATACCGCAATGATAGAGTTTATTTGCCTTAAGTGCTAAACTCTACTTTCACTTGAGCCTCTAAGGTTTAGGCAGGTACTTTAGGTTAACGCCTTTTATCCTCTTGGGTGAATGTGTGGTTATGGGTTTCTTTGAAAAGTACGATTTAACTAAGCCCTGTGATGCATGCGGCGGCGTTAACGCGGGGCTTAAGTGGTGTCCAAAATGCAAAATCAGCCTCTGCCCCATCTGCTACATGGACTTATGCTATAAACAAATAACCAAAAACCTCAAAAGCACAACCTCTATTATGCCCCATGTGCGGCGGACTGTTTGAACCACCAAAATAGTAGTCCCCCGCCTATAGCAGAAAATCAGCGCACAAGAGGGTGTGGTGGGCGATTTTCAAGATAAAGACATAAGATATAGACCAACAAGACCCGGTGAGCAACAGTTTAGAGTAATAATGACGTTGCCTCAACCAATAATGGGGTAACTTTCCGCGCTTGATATTGGAACATTCAATTACAAACTTAGGCTTCTTCCAGTAAGCCCATAATAGTTCACCAAAAATGAAAGATATACCCCCTGTAAGAATCGCGGTAACAATAGCTCAACCGTTGCTTACAACAAAGTCTATGGTGGACATGCACGTTAATTTGACATAAAGTGTATTTAGATTTTGCCAAATTTCTCTCAGCTAAATAGTTAGCCCCGTTATGACTACGGTTTACTCTACCCGATTCAAGTAACAGTCAGCCTCCCATTCCCTGAAATAAAGTAGCCAGCCCGAGAGCGCGCGCTGCTCCTTTTAGAACTCAACAATTTTTTTGTATAAAAGAAGCGCTGATTGTCTTAATGAACTATGTCCCTTATCTATTATTTGAGGTAATATCAACTCAGCTCCCTGTTGTTCAATGTAATGGTTTAAGTAAGCATTTGACTTGGCAGAAAGTTTTTTGTCTTCCAAGAGTTTGGGGATTAATAGACTGGGGGGACATAACGATATCATTGAAGGTATGCTACTGTCTTTTGGCTGATCATGAGTGCCATAGAATAATCCGGTGTTTTGACCAGACATTGGTAATTCATTGTGTCGCGAGTAGTCTGACAAGTCTTGTAAAAAGTGAAGCTCGATAATGGCGTATTTCTTTTTTTCGTTATCATACTCAGTCGCAATTTGTGGATTATCTATGTTACTTTTTGCTTTTCTAATATGCTGCAATAAGGAAAAGAAAGAACCTAAGTAATTATGCAAACAGAGTGAGTAAATTTTAAGCGCTTTGGTCATACTCTTATTAGCGTATTCCATAGTAAAATCGGCTGGATATTTAGGCATCCATACTTCTATCTCTGCTTGCTTAAGAGCCGCAAAATTAAGGTCTAATTCCGATATCGAGTTTTCTAGTCTTTGCAGAATTTTATCCTTAGATTGCATATCAGTTTCTCGCTACAGCGCTTCTATTTAGGGGTCTTTGGAATATAAGCGTTAAAGCATGAATGTTTCCCAAGGGTTTGAGCGTTTTTTATATTAGAGAAGTGACCAAGATAGCGAGTGCTACGCTCTATTTGGGCAAAACCCAAACAATCAGTCAATTCTTCATAAATATTGAACCGTTCTGTCACCGACCAGTTAAGTATCGATTGACGGTTAAACAAGTTGGTGATATGAATGTCAAGTCCAAGTACAAGTCAAAATGTAAAAAAAGTACCTGAAAAACTTAAACAAAAAGAGAAAAAACCTCAAACATTGTCAGCGTTGTTACAGTGGAGAATGTCACGTTTAGAATCACGGGAAGCAAGGTTAGTGCATGCAATCGAAGCACACGAAAAAGGTCTAAAATCACCGTATTGAGCTGCGAGTTTTTCGATTTCTTCATCAAAGACGTCGGAGAGGCGTTTTAGGAAGATTAGTGGTAGGATGTGGTCTTTGTATTTTGGGGCGTCGACGGGGTCGCGGATTTTGCAGGCTGCGTCCCAGAGCCAACCCTCAAGCGTCTTAATGTCAAGCATAAAGGCAAGTTACTCTTTGCTTTAATATAAAATAATTACCTAAATCTACCAAGTCTCAAAATTTGTTCCATAGTATTTTCTGAAGTTGACCTCATATTTTCCAGTCATTCGATTTATTATTACGTTTCTAATCAGAACTTTCTCATTGAGCCGGACTAATGGAGAACCAGTGTTGAGATTTACCCATTGATCAAATCTAGAACGGAACCACATATTTTTCATCCCGTCTGCCTCTTCATCCTTCAGAATCAGACCACCAAGAGACAAAACGGGTGGTTCAGCAGACAACGGCTGCTTAAGTGAAGTAACCGAACTCGATGGGAAACCAAAGTTAATGTATAGATACGTCTTATCAAGAGACTTTTTCTCTGCCTTGCAGCTATCCGATTTTCCTTTTTTAGTCTTTAAGACCATTTCCTCGATGTTGTTGCATTCAGGGAAAAGAAGCTTTAAGGCATTATCATCCAGGTCATTAAAAAAATGGTTAACCCATCCAAGCGGGAAAATTATTTCTTCTTTTTGCTTAATCATCGCTAATTTTTCAATTAACTCATCAGTAGGTTCAGCATTTTCTTTAAAATTATCGTGAATATTAAGCATAAAATGAGTGGGAATTAAAACCAGATGCTTGTGCCCTGGTAGAATTTCAACATTTGCTTTCAACCATTCAACGCACTGGTTCAACTGCTTTGGCAAACAATGTATCTGTACATTACCTAAAGGCGAAAAACTGATAGAGGCGTCTTTAACTGAATCTATTTCCTTAATTGAAAAATTAGCAGCCCCATCAGTTTGGACTGGTTGATTGACATCGACAAAATAGTCATCTCTTTTTTTAGCCAGTTTAGACCGGGTGGCTTCGTAGTCGACATTTGACTTATAATCAATCTCCATCTTAAACCGCATATCCTCCTTTATTCCTGGGGGTCTGTCGCGTTGCGGAAGGTTGAGAATTGACTCAATTTCAGAGGTATCAACCATAAAGAGGTCCATGAGACCCAAGGAGTAAAAAACCGATTTCAATGAATCCGAATAGGCACTTCTATCGATAAGAAGATATTTTGACCGCTTATTATCTTCGAAAGTTCCTACAACTAAACCTTCAGTTCCCTCCCAGATAGAATTGTCAAAGTTCTTCCAAGTTAGGGCAATGTAGTCACCCACCTTTGGCTTGTCTTCCATTGATTTACTCATTACCAAAACACCCCTAGGGGGTAGTAGATTATATTTCTAATATCGAAGATAGAGGTGTATAAGCTAATTGGTTGAACAAATAATAACAACAGCAAAAGCATACCACACAGACAACTCCAAAGCAGTCGTCATACCCATAAAGTTACGACGCTATCTGGGCGAAGAAAACACAGACCTTTTCATAGTAAAATTGGATGAGAAACAACGGATAATTCTTGAGCCCATAAAGAAGGTGACACCCCTTGGCAGCCAATGACAATGACAATCTGGAGCAGTGGGAGGGTTTGTTGTCCCCTGTTGAGAGGAAAGCGCTAAGGTGGATACTGCTTGATGAAAATAGACCTTATTGTTCAGCGGATTTGATGGAGTTCGCAGGAATATACTCCAAAGGAACCGCTCGCAACATAAATTGCAAATTAAAGAAGCTGCAAATAGTAGAGTTGTACTGCAAATCTGGGTTTGCATTCTATAAGCTGAAATCCATTGATAGGTCTAAAATCAAGAAACCTGTGACACTCTCCCGTATGGGGGGTAGGGGGCTTGGGCGCGTCACGATTGACCTTACAGTGTTGTTAGATTCTTTGCCTGCAGAAGAACTGTGCAGGGTTCACGATGTCCGGTTAGCCTTTGTTGCGGACCAGTTATATGAGCTTCTGTTAAGCACAGGTAAATACAAACCTGCAGTCGGGTCCAAGGATATTTGCTTTGGTTCTTTTGAATGGTCCAAATACCGCTCGGTTCAAGTTATCCTCCACTGTAATGGGACGGTTACATTTGTTTTAGATTGTGGAAATTGTCCAGTAGAGGCAAGCCCTATAGGTTTTGTAAGTATGGCCGCATTTATCGGCGGTATTAGAAACCAGTTGCTCAATGCATGCAGACTTGTTGATGCAAAGCTAACAGACAATAGTATTACCTCTGTCGAGGTTTGGAAGATTGTTATGTGGCACTACGGGAAGGACTCCGCTCAAGAGTTCAGCGGCGAAGCTTTCAACATTACTTTTAAGATGTGGTGTGGGGAGCTTGCAAGAATTTATGTGCATGAGCAAGACCACTCCCGCAAAGTAAGGTTTGAAGTGATTGAGACCCCGAAGAAACCATTGCAAGAAGTAATCGCCAACAAATTGAGTCTTTGTTGCGGTAGGTGTTCTGGATGTTTAAGGCAATAGTGATAACGCCTAATGAGCGTACGGTTGATGTGGGTTCTTTGTTAGCTGTTGCCCGTGCGGAGGCTTGCCGAAGGGAGCATACATCGGTGAATCCTACGGTTAGGACTTTGGTATTTGTGGCGGAGTTAGGTGTCTACATAGCAGTTTATGAAGCGTTTAACCAAGAGAAAAATGCGGGGATAACGTGATGCTTGCTGACATTAAAGACACGGATTCTGATTGTAAGACAATGGTACACCATCGTCTTCATGGCAAAAGAACTACTATGTCGCTTAGGATTTTACCTGAGGTTAAGCAGGCTTTTACTGAGCGGACAAGGCAATTGGGGCTTAGTACGTGTCATGTTGCCGAGGGGTTGTTTACTGGCTGGTTGTATGGTGTGGAAGAAAAGATTGAGCTGGTACACCAGAGCCCCAAAATTGACCTTACATTGGTGAGGGATGTTAAGCGTGTCCGTCGGTATTATACAGAGGAAATTGTTGAAGAAAAAGAGCGAGTTACCCAAAGGTGCACCTTTCAGGACTGTAAATTGCCAGCTGTTGCAAAGGCATTCTACAAGGCTAAAGACCAAGAACACTTTGTCTGCAACAAGCATCTAGAAGGCATCAAATTGAGTCCAGCTTGGAGAATAGACTCTCATAAAATCTGGGAGAGCTAATTATGGATGAAGCCAAAAAAGAATATTCTGCAGGGTCCAAAACCGTATATCCCCAAAGCTTCAGCGGTGAGTGGTGTGGCTTAATTTTTGTTCGCTATTTTGATCATGTAATCTTTAATCGTACTTCGGGTTTGGCGATGAAGCCTCTGCTTAGAGAGGCTGTAGGTTGGTTGGTTTATGAATGCGATTATTACGTTACCTTAATTTGGGATCGAGATGCTGAGCCGCCTACACTAAAGGGTGGCGACCCCAAAGCTTCGGGCTTGGTCTTGTTAAAATCAGACATAATTGCGTTGGAAAACCTAAAAGTCGAGGCTCAGATTTCACATGGAGGTGTTGATAGGGTCTTAAATTCAGCTCAGCCCATAGTTAAGGATGAGTTCGCGTTCCGACCATCGGAGCGAAAAACTCTAAGAAAAGGAGAGAAAGAAAAATGCTAAACAGCACATTAGCACTAGCATCGCCTATCGTTCGCGAAACACAACTCACGGTTGACGATCTCAAAAGCCTCAATCTGCCAATCCAAGTAGAAGATACTGGTATCCGCATTGAAAAAAGCCTAACTGACTGGAAACTACAGAAGCCAGTAAATCTTAATCTTAACAAAGTTCTCGATGCTAAAGAAAAAGGGTTGGTTGACTATGTTATACGGAGTTTCATAAGTGACCGCCCAACCCTTTTGACATTCGTCTTTGACAACCAGAGCTTACTAAAAATGGCCCGATACCTGCTTCGCCACTGTTCAGCCTCACACAAAAGCTGCCTAGTTTACACCGTCAACATATACAAGTACTCGACATGGCTGGGTTACACACCCGACCTGATAATAGCTGACCTCAAACCAGTCGGCAACATACCTGACCCCCAGCGTACACAAAATCATGCTGGGTTCCTAAGCGACTATTTAGCACAGCTCCAAGATGACGGATTGAAACCTGGGTCAGTAGAAAACTACATCAAAGCAGTCAAAACCTTCTACCGAGTCAACGGAGTAAAAATAGAATTATCCGAACCTCTTAGTAGACGCGTAATCTACAAAGATAGAGCCCCAAAGCCTGATGAACTCGCAAAAATGCTTGAGTTAACTAACCTGAGAGGCGAAGTCATAGTTTCATGCCTTGCCTTAGGCGCCTTCCGAGAAGAAACTTTCACCAAGCTAACCTATAGCCATGTCAAAGAAGACCTCGAAGACAACATAACACCAATTCATCTGCATATAGAAGCAGAGATCACCAAGGGCAAATACCATGACTACGATACGTTTCTGGGACCTGAAGCAACTTACTACCTTAAACTGTACTTTGATCAACGCCGCAGAGGCACCGATAAAATACCGCCAGAAATCATAACCGATGAATCCCCGTTAATCCGAGATGAAACCCACAGAAACCCCAAAGGCATCAGCACAAAACAGTTAAGAAAAACCGTTCACGACCTTTACGTTAAGGCAGGTTTCATTAAACCTAACAAGACTGGAACCCTCTACAACCTAAGAGTTCACAGCATTCGCAAATTTTTCAAAACCCAAATGCTTGCATTAGGCGTGCAACCCGATTACGTTGACTACTTTATGGGTCACACAGTTGATACTTACCACGATATTCAGAGCTTAGGCATTGACAGAATGCGATCTATATATGCCGCTGCAGGATTGGCAATACGAAAGAAAACTCAGATTAGCAAACTTGATACCATCAAAGAAATGATACGGGCGCTAGGCGAAAACCCTGAGCAGCTGCTGTCCAGAGAAGCTCTTTGTACGGGTAACATATCAGCAGTTGGAGATATTGAGAATCATCAGTTATCGGTTCTCACGGTGCAGCTTAGGGATATACTTCGCAAAGCCGCGGAGACGTAAAAATGCTTATCTGGAATGGTGCTACGGGCAGGATTCGAACCTGCGAACCCCTGCGGGAAAGGATTTCCCATCAGGCGCCTTTGAGTCAAAGCGTCGAGATCTTGAGTCCTTCACCTTTGACCTGGCTTGGTTACCGTAGCGATAGTTTCAGTACCAGAATGGTTGGGTTCTGGCTTATTAATCATTTGTCGACACCGCAAAAGTAAAAACAGTATTCAAAGATAGTAAAGGCACCATGACTACTCAGCACCGCATTATCCTCGGCAACAGCCAGCAGATGAGCGAACTTGGCGACGAAAGTATCCATTTAATGGTGACTTCTCCGCCTTACCCTATGATTGCAATGTGGGACAAGCTCTTTTGCGAAGACCAAAAAATTGCTTCCCTCTGGGAAAAACTGGGTGCAAAAGATAACGAGGAAACGGTACGGCAAATCTATGATTCAATGCACGACTGCCTCACAAAAGTTTGGATGGAGACATATCGTGTTCTAGACAAAGGCGGCATAGCAGCCATAAATATTGGCGATGCTACCCGCAACATAAACGGAAAATTCCAGCTTTTTCCCAACCACAGTCGTGTCATTGAAGTTTGCGAAGAAATCGGCTATACCACGTTGCCATATATTCTCTGGAAGAAACCCACCACTAAACCCACCTACAAAGGCAAAGGCGCTTTTCTAGGTTCAGGATTCCTGCCGCCCAACGCATATGTCACCTTAGACTGTGAGTTTGTTCTGCTGTTTCGGAAGGGAAATTTGCGTAAGTTTCCACCTCATCATAAGGTTCGCTATGAGAGCAAATTCACAAAACCCCAGCGAGATGAATGGTTTAGCCAGATTTGGGATTTTAAGGGTACACGCCAAATAGTCTCCGAGCTTGAGCGACGCACAGCAGCCTATCCCGATGAGGTGGCAACGAGACTGATTCGTATGTTCAGTGTTAAGGGTGAAACAGTTTTAGACCCTTTTTTGGGTTCAGGAACCACAATGAAGGTTGCAATAGAAACAGGGCGCAATAGTGTCGGTTATGAGGTTGACAAAAACTTGATATCTACAATCAACAAAAAGATAGCAGAATGTACCCAAACCATAGACACCGCGGTTACAATAACAGAACACTAAAACGATAACTTCTAAACCCTGTTTGCACAGGATTAATAATTATTTTCATGAGTCTTTTATTATTTAAGACTACACAGTGTTACTAAGAAAATGTTGATATTATAGAAGCCGCGAAACATCGGCAACTAATGACTCCGAAAAGTCACCAATGATTTTACCTTTTTAGACACTTCTTGAAAAACCCATTTTTAGGTTTTTTCGAAATAATCAAAAATTGTCGCTTTTTTTCAGTTAGACCTAAAAACTATGGTAAAAATCATCTATCTAAACAAATTGTTAATATTTCCCCTACCTATTTTTAACAAAAAGAGCTGTAACCTTTTGGGTGCAAAGGATTCCTTAGATAAACCATACGGATTCGGTAACACATCACGCCGCTTTCCCCAAGCCAAACGCCAAAAAGGCAGTATCGCAAAGGACCGATTTGCTTTCGACCAGGCAATGGCTGGGAATGACTGTACAAAAATCCGTAAAGGCGGAGACTTTATTGTGCAGAAAAGAGATTTCTTTGGTCAAAAAGATGGGGATCCGACGGTATTTGAAGTTAAAAAGGGTAATTCTAAGGTTACCGAGGCGCAGCTGAAGAGGAAACGCCAGTTGGGCAGAAACCGCTATAGAATTGTTAGATACTAACTGATTCTTTGTCTTGGCGTTTTATTGAAATAAGCAAATTAGTGACGAATCTTGTGATCGTTCTTTTTGTAGAATTAAAGTTTATAAAATCATTGGATGAAAATATTCTGGAAGTTCAAACCGGTCCAAGGCTAACCTTTTGCTTTCTGCAAGAAGCCAAAAATCTATGTGTTGATGTCTGCAAAAAAATAATTAAAAGGTTGAATGAGGACCGTTTTTATGCAAAAAGATTATTTTCACTCGTTTTCATTTTTATTTGTTCTGGAAAGCTTTTTTAGGTTTTTCTTCCTGGAGGGTGAACTCAGAAACTTTTATCAACAGAAAACTCAATGAAAGTTTAGAAGCACTTAACTTCTCCCGCAATATCTATAAAAATGTTTATTAGTTAGCTATGCAGCATCTGATTGTGCTCTTAGAAAACTTTAGTGAACCCTTTTTCGCGTTGGATGTTTCCAGCATTGGGGGAACTGATGGGTTGAAAAAAACATGCCAAACCACAAATCACAGTCATCATTATCAACTTATTTTAAATTTATTGGAGAACTGAAAAATTGACAACTATACAAAAAATCCAAAAAGAAGACGTTCATTACCTCCTCAAAACATTCTTTAACGAAAAAGGACTTGTTCGCCAGCACCTGGATAGCTATAATGAATTCATCGACCATGGACTCCAAGAAGTAGTGGATGAAGTAGCTGAAATTCCAATAGAGGTTCCCGAAAACCCCTATAAAGTCAAGCTCGGACAAATCTGGGTCATTGACCCGCAAAGTCGCATTACAGGACCCTACGCGACCGAAGTTGACGGAACAAAGCATGAAATTTACCCAATGGAAGCGAGACTTAGAAACTTGGCATATTCTGCTCCTATCGCATTGGAAATGACTCCTGTAATTGATGGCCGAGAACAAGATACCGAACTTGTATATATCGGAAATATTCCAGTTATGCTCAAGAGTAAACTCTGTTTCCTTAGCCAACTTAGCCGCGAAGAACTCATCTCTGCAGGCGAAGACCCAGATGATGCTGGAGGATATTTTGTTGTCAACGGGAGCGAGCGTGTCATAGTTGCAATGGAAGACCTTGCACCAAACCGTGTTATTGTTGACATCGATGAGAAAGGTACTTCTCCTGTCTATCAGGCTAAAATCTTTTCAACCACTGTCGGTTTTAGAGCCCGAATCGAGCTTAAGCTGAAATCAGATGACGCAATCTATGTTACCATGCCTGGAGTGCCAACTGAAATCCCATTTGTCGTAATAATGCGTGCACTAACACTCGAAAAAGACAAAGACATTGCCGAAGCAGTATCGCTTGACCCAGACACCCAAAGCCAACTCGCAGCCTCATTCGAAAAAGCTATCGGTGTAGACACACCACAAGACGCTATCCTCTTTATAGGCAACCGAGTAGCCCACGGGCAAGTCGAAGAATACAGGCTTCAAAAAGCAGAAACTGCACTTGACAAAAACTTCTTACCACACCTTGGCAGAAGCGACAAAAATCGAAAAGACAAAGCCATATTCTTAGGTGAAATGGCAACTCGAGTTATCCAACTTAAAACAGGCAGACGCCAGCCAGACGATAAAGATCACTTTAAAAACAAACGTCTACGATTAGGTGGTCCACTTCTAGCAGACCTATTTCGTGTATCATTCCGCAACCTTACTCGCGACATTAAATACCAACTCGAACGTATCGGAGTTAAAGGTCCAATCATTACTGTTTCCGCCGCTGTGCGTCCAGGAATAATTACCGAACGTTTTCAGCACGCTCTGGCAACCGGTAACTGGGGCAGAGGAAGAGTTGGAATCACCCAACTTCTCGACCGAACAAACTACATCTCAACACTGAGTCACCTTCGAAGGCTTCAGTCACCACTAAGTAGAAGTCAACCAAACTTCGAAGCCAGAGACTTGCACCCAACTCACTGGGGAAGATTATGCCCCAACGAAACCCCTGAAGGTTCAAATTGTGGTCTTGTCAAGAATCTCGCACTTTCAGCCTCCATTGCGGTCGGCGTAAATCCTGACAGGATCAAACAGATGCTTTTCGAAATGGGGACCGTCCCAGCATACGAATCTAGTATTGATCTGCGTATTTCAGGTGCTAAGGTCTTCGTGGATGGAAACATAATTGGTTACTGTAGCAATCCACAGGACATGGTGCAGTCTTTCCGGCAAAAAAGGCGCACAGGCGAAATATCAACAGAAGTTAATGTAACATACTTTTCAAAAGATCAAACTGAAACCGAAGAAGTCCACGCTAACTGTGACGAAGGTAGAGTTCGACGCCCATTAATAATCGTGGAAAACGGCGTTCCAAAACTTCAGAACAAACACTTCGAAAAAATAGGTCTTGGCGAATGGACCTGGGAAGATGTCATCAAAAACGGTTTAGTAGAATATCTCGATGCTGAAGAAGAAGAAAACGCGTATATAGCCCTGTCCTACGATGCCATAACTCCACAGACTACCCATTCAGAAATCGCAACATATACAATTCTTGGCATCTGTGCATCAACAATCCCATACCCTGAACATAATCAGTCACCACGTAACTCATACCAAGCTGCTATGGCAAAACAAGCCCTAGGTGTTTACGGCACAAACTTCCATAACCGAACAGACTCACGCTCTCATATCCTCCATTACCCCCAAGTTCCATTGGTTCAAACTGAAAACATGGATGTTATGGGCTACAAGCAGCGTCCCACAGGACAAAACTGTATAGTCGCCGTGTTGAGTTTTGAAGGCTACAACATGGAAGACGCCATCATTTTCAACAAAGCCTCAATTGAACGAGGCTTAGCGCGTTCCACATTTTACCGTATCTACGAAGCAGAATGTCGCCAATATCTCGGAGGCCTAAAAGACAAGTTTACCGTCCCCGAACCAGGAACTCGTGGATACCGCGGTGAACAATACTATCGCCTACTTGAACCGGACGGCATAATTAGTCTTGAATCCCAAGTAGTCGGTGGAGATGTGCTTATCGGAAGAATCAGCCCTCCAAGATTCCTTGAAGAATACAAAGAATTTGAAGTTAAAGGTCCCAGTATGCGCGACACATCAGTTGACATGCGCCCATCCGAAACTGGTACAGTTGACGGAATATTTGTCACAGAATCAGGCGAAGGCAGCCAACTTGTAAAGGTTCGTGTCCGAGACCAACGCATCCCTGAACTCGGAGACAAATTCGCAAGTCGCCATGGTCAGAAAGGAGTTATTGGCTTAATTGTTCCACAAGAAGACCTACCTTTCACAGACGACGGTATGGTACCAGACCTAATAATTAACCCGCACGCAATCCCATCAAGAATGACCATTGGACAATTCATAGAATCACTCGCAGGTAAAGCAGCAGCAGCCAGAGGCAAACCAGCAGACGGCACACCTTTCTCAAACGAAGGACCTGACGAAATACGTAAAAGTCTCATTAAATTAGGCTTCAGCCATACTGGTGGTGAAGTTTTCTATAACGGAACAAGCGGCGAGAAATTCGTAGCAGACGTCTTCATAGGTGTAGTTTACTACCAGAAACTCCACCATATGGTCGCTGACAAGATTCACGCTCGAGCGCGTGGACAAGTACAGATGCTTACGCGCCAACCAACTGAAGGTCGCGCCCGAGGTGGTGGTCTTCGTTTCGGTGAAATGGAGCGAGATTGCTTAATCGGCCACGGTGCAGCAATGCTGCTACGTGACAGGTTGTTGGAGGAATCCGATAAATACACCCTCTACATCTGCGAGAACTGCGGACAAATTGCATTCTTCGATATGAAACAAAGGCGTTATGTGTGCAAGATATGCGATGAAAAAGCAAAGATTGCCCCAGTGATCGTATCATACGCTTTCAAGCTTCTGCTTCAAGAGCTTCAAAGCTTATGCATTACCCCCAAACTCAGACTAAAGGAGAAGGCTTAACATGGCACAACAGGAAGAATTAATTCATAAAGTTGTAGATGAAATCTCGTTCGGACTAATCTCACCTAAAGACCTCAGAAAACAATCCGTCGTAGAAGTTCAAACACCAGACACATACGATGAGGATGGTGCACCAATTACCGCAGGTTTAATGGACGGCAGACTAGGTACCTTAGAACCGCGCCAAAGATGTAAAACATGTGGTAACACCGCCATTCGCTGCCCCGGTCACTTTGGTCACATCGAACTTGCTGTGCCAATTGTACACATAGAATTTACAAAAATCATTTTCGACCTCCTCAAATCTACCTGCCGCACTTGCGGGCGTATTCTGCTAAGCGAGGATGCATCTAAAAAAGCTCGACAACGCATAGAACGATATAATGAACTTTTAGGTACCATACCCGACGAAGTTTATAAAGAAATAATGACTGACATTAAAGCCAAACAATGCCCCTACTGTGCTGCGCCACAATTCAAAATCACATTTGAGAAACCAACCAAATTTATTGAGCAGACAGAAGCAGGAAGCGAACCTCTTACACCCAGTATGATACGTGAACGTCTCGAACGCGTCTCGGATGAAGATTTAGAAGTATTGGGTTTCAACCCAAAGGTCGCGCGCCCCGAATGGATGGTTCTGCAGGTTTTACCTGTGCCGCCCGTTTATGTGCGTCCTTCAATCACTCTTGAATCAGGTATCCGAAGTGAAGATGACTTAACCCACAAACTCGTGGACATAATTCGTATCAACCAGCGTCTCAAAGAAAACATGGAGGCAGGAGCACCCACTCTCATTATACAAGACCTCTCAGAGCTATTGCAATATCACGTTACAACTTACTTCAATAACGAGGCCTCAGGGATTCCCCCAGCACGTCATCGGAGCGGAAGAGCACTCAAAACCCTTAGTCAGCGCCTAAAAGGCAAAGAAGGTCGTTTCCGAAGCAACTTATCGGGGAAACGTGTTGACTTCAGTGCCCGCACAGTTATTTCACCCGACCCCAATTTAGATATAAACGAAGTTGGTGTTCCAAGAGATATAGCAATGCGCCTCAGTGTTCCAGAAAAAATCACTGCATGGAACCTTGAGGAAATGAAGAAACTCGTCATTAATGGGCCTGAAACCTACCCTGGTGCGCTCTACATCATCCGCCCAGATGGCAAACGCATTAGACTTGAATTCGTGGTAGACCGCACAAAAATCGCTGAAGCAGTTGAACTCGGCTTTATTGTTGAACGTCACCTCAAAAATGGTGATATAGCAATCTTTAACCGGCAGCCATCACTTCACCGCATGTCTATCATGGCACATTACGTCCGTGTATTGCCTTACAAAACCTTTAGGCTTCATCTTTGTGTCTGCCCACCCTATAACGCAGACTTTGATGGCGACGAAATGAACCTTCACGTGCCCCAAAGCGAAGAAGCTCGAACTGAATCTTTGTTGCTCATGCAGGTTCAGGACCAAATTCTATCACCAAGATTCGGTGGACCCATCATCGGCGCAATTAGGGATTTCATTACAGGGGCATATTACTTCACAAGAACCGGCAGCTACCTACCCCGCGGTCAAGTTGATAGACTTCTAACCTCTACAAACTACACGGGAGATTTACCCGAGCCAGAAATCAAAGAACCCCAACCTATGTGGTCAGGCAAACAAATCTTCAGCCTTTTCCTGCCGAAAACTCTCAATTACGTATTAAAAGCCAACATTTGCCAAGGTTGCAATAAATGCGAAGAAGAAGAATGCAAACATGATGCATACGTAGTTGTCAAAAACGGTCAGCTCGTCTCAGGAATTATCGACCGTCGAAGTATAGGCTCTGAGCAATCCGAAAGTTTGCTTCACAGAATAATCAAAGACTACGGTACCCAAGCTGGACGCCAGTTCCTAAACAACATTACCCATCTCCTCAAACTCTACATATCCATGCGTGGATTCAGCTATACATACGAGCAATTGGTTCTCTCTCCTCGTGCACGAAACCGCATGGCGAAAACTATGGAGCGAATCCAAAAGAAAATCGATGAGCACATCGAAAACTACCGCAATGGCACCCTCCCCAGATTACCCGGACAAACCCTTGAAGAATCTTTCGAAATCTACGTAATGCATGAACTTGCCGTAGCCAGAGACGAATCAGGCAAAATAGCCGACGACGACTTCACTTTAGAAAACGCTGGCATCGTCATGACTCGAACAGGTGCAAGAGGATCAAGCCTCAACATCGGTCAGATGGCCGCTTGTGTTGGACAACAATCAGTCCGAGGTAAACGTATCCTTAGAGGGTACGCCAATCGCGCTTTGCCGCATTTTACACCAAATGATCCTCGTCCTCGGGCAAGAGGGTTCGTCTATAACAGCTATCAAACTGGCCTAGATGCGATTGAATTCTTCTTCCATGCTATGGGAGGCAGAGAAGGGCTTGTCGACACAGCTGTCCGTACACAACAAAGCGGTTATATGCAGCGTCGACTTATCAACGCACTTGAGCACATTCGTCTTGAATATGACAGTACAGTTCGCGATAGCGCGGGTGATATCATCCAGTTCCGATATGGTGAAGACGGTGTTGACCCTGCAAAAAGTGACCACGGCAAAGCTGTTAACGTCAGTCGACTCATTGATCAAGTAAAGCTCGGCGAAGAAAAGGGCGAAGTTGCATCATCCGAATACATTAAGAAACAACTAAAAAGTGTTGAAGGCCAAATTACACCTATATTGCTAAACCAGCTTAAACAAAACTTTGCTAAAAACAAACTTTCAGAGAAGGGCGTTACAAAAGCCGCCACTGTCACCGCCGAACAATACAAGCGTGCTTTGATGGAACCAGGGGAAGCAGTCGGTATTGTTGCTGCACAGTCAATTGGTGAACCTGGTACACAGATGACCCTTAGAACTTTCCACTATGCAGGTGTCAAAGAACAAAACGTAACCTTGGGTTTGCCTCGTCTAATCGAAATCGTGGATGCCCGCAGAATACCCTCAACACCCATTATGACTATCTACTTAACAGGTGAACATGCAAAAAGCAAAGAAGCCGCTGTTGAAGTTGCACGCCATATCATCTATACATCAGTCGAGAATCTTGCATCTACCATCTACGAGGACCCAGTTCGAGAAGAAATCATCATCGAACTGAACCAACAAATGATGGATGACCGTAATATTAGCATGGAAGAACTCAAGGAACGATTGGAATTACAGAACGCAACCGTCACAATTACCGACCTCACTGTAGAAATTAAACCAAAGAAAGCTGAACAAATAAAACGAATGCTCACAAAGATTCCAGGGTTCCAAGTGAAGGGCGTTCCTGACATTAAACGTGTCCTAGTCACAGAAGAAAGCGGCGAATGGGTCATTCGGACTGATGGCTCAAACTTGGCAAAGGTGCTGGAAGTTGAAGGCGTCGACACATCACGAACAACCACCAATAACATCCACGAAATCGCCAAAACTTTAGGCGTTGAAGCTTCAAGAAATGCATTGGTGAATGAAGCCAAAGGCGTTCTCGAAGACCAGGGCTTAGACGTTGACGTACGGCACGTTATGCTCGTCGCAGACATGATGACTACCACCGGTGATGTACAACAAATCGGCAGACACGGTATCAGCGGCAAAAAAGCCAGCGTGCTCGCGCGCGCCGCCTTCGAAATCACCGTTCCGAACATTGTTGAAGCAGCAGTTAAAGGTGAAAGTGATCCTTTGGCTGGAGTAACAGAAAACGTTATAGTAGGGCAATCTATACCAATCGGCACAGGCTTAGTTGAATTGTATATGTCAACTTTCGAACGTCAAAGTAAAGATGGAGGAAAAACAGAACAATGATAGACATAGATAAAGCATTAGCGTCCGCAGTGAAAACAGGCAAGGTATCCTTCGGATCCAATGTTGCATTGCAAAACGCCAAAACAGGCAAAGCTAAAATGATTGTTTTAGCCGCAAACTGTCCAAAAGACATAAAAGAACAAATTGAATACTGTGGAGAAATCTCTAAAATCCCCGTGATTACATACAAAGGTGGCTCAATGGATCTAGCTGAAGTTTGCAGTAAATTGTTTATTATTTCAGCCATGAGCATCCGCGAAGCTGGGGACTCAGAAATTCTTAAGGTAACCGAACAATAAAAAATTAAATGGAGGAAAAAAACTGACAACTGGCATAAAAATCACCTGCGACGAAATGCGCTATATTGCCCTCTTTGAAAGCATAAGCGGCGCCAGCGTGAAAGACTGCATAATCGACGAAGAACAGGAACGCGCCATATTCATCGTTAACCAAGGTCAAGTAGGTGTTGCTATCGGCAAAGGCGGACGCAACATCCATACGCTTGAACGCATGACCGGCAAAAAACACGAAATTATTGAGTACAGCGAAGATCCCGTAACTTTCATGAAAAACGCCCTTAAACCTGCTGCCGTTCGAGAAATCCGAGTCACTGAACGTACAGACGGCAAAAAAATGGCAGTCATAACCGTGAACCCTAAAGATAAGGGCGTCGCAATAGGTAAAAATGGAAAGAACGCAGAACGCTTGCGATTTTTGGCAAAACGATACTTTGACATTCAGAACGTAAGCATCACCTAAGCCTATGCCGCTGAGTCGGTTGGCTAGGCGATGAAACGTTGCTGGCTACATAAGGTAAAGTTAAATCTAACGTAGCTTAGTTTAGATTTTTGCAGTTTGACTAAGAGTGTATTCTGCAAAGTCAAGAAGTTTAAGCAAGGAAAGTCGATTTATGTGGGTCGGCTTTCATAGACGATAATGGCATCGCTTTTTATTTGCATAAGCAAGTCGTGCCCCTCTACGATTTTACGTAGTCCACCAATTGTTTCTTTGGAGAAGTTAGCTTTAATGTTAACATGGTATCCCTGATAATGAGGGTGAATTGCTTTTTGAGGAATCAAAGTAATTGTGCTTCCATCTAGCCCTGGGCATCGGTCCACGATTTCCCTGAGCAAAATCGCTATTTCTGCAAATTTCATATGAATAGATATGTTGTACTAATAAAAATGGTTTTAGTTATTTTTCGGTTTTTTTGCTCTTTTTCAATGACCGCTTTTATATTTTTGTTTTTGGAAACGATACATTTGTTCATTATAGTGGAAAACCTTATCTTTACGGAAAAGCTTCATTAAGGAAATCCTTAGGTCTCTTAAAAGAAAAGATCACAAAACGAGATAAGCTAAAATGTCTGAACATAAAAATCAATGGCCCGAGTCAGGTGACCTCGTCATTGCTACCATCGAGAGCGTCATGGATTATGGTGCCTACGCAAACCTTGACGAGTATCATCGCAGAGGGTTTCTTCACATCTCTGAAATCGCTAGTGCCCGCATACGAAATGTTCGTGATTTTGTCAGAGAAAACCAGAAATTAGTCTTAAAAGTCGTCCGAATAGACATGGACAAAGGACACATAGACTTATCGCTAAGGCGTGTAACTAAACGTGAACGCATCGAAAAAATCAAATCGTGGAAAAAAGAACGCAAAGCCGATGCAATGCTGAATGCAGTGGCCGAAAAAGTCGGTTTACCCATAGAGCAAGTCTACCAGACCGCAGGTGCCCCACTCGAAGAAAAATTTGGTTTATATGAGGGCTTCGAGAAAGCCGTTAAAGAAGGTTCTGAATTCCTCACAAAAATTGGTATACCCGAAGATATGGCTACTGCCATCGCTCAGGTTGCCGAAGAACGTATAAAAATCAAATTGGTGCAAGTTCGGGGTATCCTTGAAGTTCGATGTATGAAACCGAACGGTGTAAAATGTATAAAAGAAGCTTTCAGCAACGCAAAATCGTCTCAGAAGGCTAAGGATGCTAAAGTTGAGTTTGCCGTTATAGCAGCGCCAAAATATAGTTTGGAGGTTTCAGCTGATAGTTGGAAACGGGCTGAAGAGGTTCTTGACAAAGTAAGCGAAACTGTAATTGGTAACATAACTAAGAGTGGCGGGCAAGGCTCTTTTAAGAGAGAAAAGTAATCGAAAATGTATCAGATAGTTTAGCGTTTACGGTTTTGAAAAGCGTCTATCTTCTACTTTTTATTATGGTCAAGTACGAGTGCTAATTTCTTTTGCCATCAAAGTTGTTAAACTATTAATCAAGTTTACTTAAAACGAAGGTTATGTGCTGTTTTGGAATTACCTACTAAATTGATCAAAAACATGCCAATTTAGTTAAATAAGAGATTCATCCACTACTATTTTCTACTGTATAGAGGCAAAGTAGTAAATCATGCTTATCCGTGAACTTATCGTTGAAAACTTTATGAGCTACGAATACGCCCGCGTTCCCTTCAAACAGGGTGTTAACATAATTGGAGGACCCAACGGTGCAGGCAAATCTTCACTACTCCTTGCTATCTCAGTAGGACTGGGCCAAACCTACACTGAGCGATCACGGAAACTCAGTGACTTAATCCGCTGGGGACAAGACCAAGCCCGCGTCACTTTAATTTTGGATAATACTAAAATGGGTAACCGTCGGCCCGAACCAAAATATCAAAAAGATCAGCTCTTTCTGACAAGGGTTCTGCGTCGGGACGGTAAATACTGGTTTGAACTTGAAAACCGTGCTGCCAGTAAACTGGAAGTAGAAAGGTTACTTGGAAAATTTGGCGTTGACCCAGACAATATGCTAATCATAATGCACCAAAACATGGTTGAACAGTTTAGCGTTCTAAGTAACATCGACAAGCTCCGTATGGTCGAAGATGCGGTGGGGCTGGAACCTTTTCGCATTAATGTCTTGCAAGCTAAAACCAAGCTAACCCGCATATTAAGCCAAGAGGAATCCGTTGGCAAACTCCTTGAACAAGCGGAACAAACCCTCAATTATTGGCGAGAGCAGTATGAGAAGTTCCAGGAGAAAAAGCAACTTCAAATGAAGAGGCAGTTTTTGGATCGGGAACTGATTTGGGCGGAGGTGGAACGCCGAGAGGGCATTGTGAAGGGGTTACAGTCGACTTTTTACAAGAGCCAGCAGGGGCTTGATAAAATCGAGAATGAACGCCAATCTTTAATAGGCGATTTGGATACTCAGGCGAGTCTGCAGCAGACCCTTAAAACACAAACTAAAGCGGTTTTTGATGAACGCCTAGATTTAGAGCGAAAAATTGCCCAGAACCAATCCTCTCTTTCACTTATTGAACAATTACTCGGCGAGGCGAAGCTTCTTGAATCTTTTTCAAACAAAATCCAGTTTAAGTTACTGCGCACAGAAACCCTTAGAGAGATGTTAAATGTCTCCCAGGACCAAATTCAAAAAATTGCCCAAAAAATCAACTTAAATCAAAAAGAACAACTCACTCTTGAGGAATCCACCGACAAAATCTCTTCTATATTGCTCGATAAACGCGTCAGCTTTGCACTGCTGGATTTTAAGCGTGACCGTGCATTAAACGAGAAGAAAATATTAGAGAAAACTCTAAAGGAAGCCAAAGAGAATCTCAATACTGCGATTATCAAAGCTCAAGAGACTGGCGAACGCATTGCTGTGCTCAAAAGTGCATGTGAAATTCAAGAGGAAATGGGGCAAACTAACGGACATTTAGCTGCTTTGTCGAGCGTTTCGGAGGAAATTGAACGGCAATACGAATCATACTCAAAGCTCTACCTCGAGCTCAAGGAAAAGGTGCAGCTCGTGGCCGACAACCGAGAGAAGACCCTGGAGGAAGTGAAAACTCGTATGGCTGCTTGGCGAACCGTTATTGAGCAATTGTTGTTCCGTGTGAACATCGAGTACCAGCGAATTATGAACCAAACCTTGGCGACAGGCGAAGTGACGCTTTCTAACTCTCAGGATATCGAAACCTCAGGTCTCGATATCTATGTGGGCTTTAAAGGCAGTAAGCCGGTTGCTCTTGACGCATACACGCAGAGCGGTGGCGAACGCACAACTGCGACAATGGGCTTTTTGTTGGCTTTACAGCAGCACGTTCGCTCACCATTCAGAGCAGTAGACGAATATGACATCCACATGGACCCTAAAAACCGCGAAATGATAGCCAAAGTTCTTGTCTCCATGATAAAAGATGCTTCAGCACAGTATGTAGTGATCACTCCAAGTCAAATTACTTTCGCCCAACATGACGCTAACGTCATTACAGTGCAGAATTTGGAGGGAAAAAGTTTGGTGCGTGAAGTCGCCTAATGCCAACGGAAATACACCATAAAAAAATAGGTAAAGAACGCCTAGAACGTATCATCGAAATGTGCGTTGCAATTGAAAACCGTCAAGTTGACCCCTTCACCTTACAGGTAGAAGATATAATCCAAGTAGTTCGTGAATATTTTCCTCATTGGCAGCATCCCGACGAACTTCGGCTCGATGCTGAAGCGCTTCACCATCTCGCGTCTGTAATCAAACTCCAGAGCGAATGGGTAAAACAACGCTCATCATCACTATATACCGATCCATTTCTACTGGAAGAGAAAATCCGCCAAATCAACAAAGAAGATATGGTTAAAATATTTCTTTCTACTTGGTCACCGCTGGTTGAATCCGAGCAGCTTACTCTCCACAATATCTCACAAGGGTTAATATATTGGAAAGCGCTGGCTCAATTGCGAGATCGTTGGGCGAGTATTAACGTGAACGCGGTAGAGATGGGTAGTGTTAGCCGCGATGAAATGGTTAAGCAACGGGTGCTAGGCGAGCGGGAATTCGGTGAGGATCTCGAATGCTATTGGCGTGAACTCAAAACCAAAGTTGCTGAGAGGGGCAGTGAAGGCAAAATTGAGTATTGGGATTTCATCAGCGCCGATACCTACGAGGAGACCGTCCAGCGCGCCTTTCTGACAGCATTTCTGGTCACATATGGGTATGCAACGCTCGAAATCGACCGCCTTGAAGAAATTATCCACATAATACCCTACAACAAACCCCGCGAAGCAGCATTAACTTTACAGTCAACATCGGTCCCAATTTCTGTTTCAGTTGAAGATTGGAAAAAATGGAAAGAAGGCAAAAAGCAATGAGTGCAAGAAAAAAAGGTATTTATGCAACCAAAATCAAGAAAGCAACTCAAATGCTTTTCTATAAACGCCACTCTAAACCCGGTGTGAAAGGCTGGGAACTCCATAATGCCTTGGGCTCTGACTACCCCAAGGTGCTGGATGTCTTGGAGGAATATTTGGCGCCATTAGATCTCCAAGTTAAGACTGTTTTTGAAGAAGAAAAAATTCCTGATAAACCCAGCCTCAACGAATTGGATAGGGCACGGTTCTTTATAGCGCTGCGTGATGTGGCCTCCAAAGATAAACTGATGGGTTGGCGGGTCGACGACCTTGCAGGATTAGCAATAACAATTAGCTATATAATCAGCAAAAAAGGTCAGGCTCTCCGCAAAGACGTTGAAGTTATGTTGAGTGAGAAAATCCCAAACTGGAAAGTCAGCTTAAACCTCGAACGCTATATACGGAGTGGCTATCTTACTCAGGATGAGCCTGGTATGCTATTTCTGGATTGGCGTACGCGAGCTGAAGTGGACGAGAAAAAACTCATCGAGTTGCTATTGTTTGTTGAGAAACAGAAAACAGCAGAAATGGAAGAATTAAAGCAGGAAGAAACTCAACCTAAAGTAAAAGAAGAAAGCGACTAAATTTCTTGTTCCATATTGGTGAGCAGTAAGGTATCGCTCAAAATTCATTCGTCCGTATGCTGCTCCCATGTTTCAATCAAAGATGCAACCGCTTTTGCCTTTGTGGATTCGCTGAAACGGTACATATGCACGCGACCATATACGCGAGGTTCCAAAATGCCTTCAGTCTCCAATAGTTTAAGGTGCTTCGCAGTTGCGGAATAGTTCATTTTTATGCGGCGCGCCACATCGGAAACATTCAGTTGCCCCAATGTGTAAATGAGTTTTAGAATCTTCATGCGAGGTTTAGAAGAGAAAACCTCTTCAATTTCCACTTATGCATCTCTCCGCGATACTTCTATGATGGCGACCATCTGCTTTTCTAATTCCTCAGCCGGAATTGTGGGCAGCGAAACCTTCGTGGTGCGTCCTCGGGTCTCAACCGATTCAACTTCTGTTTTGAGTACCCCCAGCTTTTTGAGATAGATGCTGTAGTTGTAGATTTGGGTATGGTTATTCGGCGTCTCGTCGTATTCTTCACAAATAATCGCATAAGCCTTTTCCAATTCTGAGAGTGAGGCGTAAACCTCTTCGTTTTCCTTAAAGTACCTTGCTACCGCAAGCAAAAATAGTTGTTCATGGAGACCCAAGGACATCAGTTCGCTACGCCGCAAGCTCGGGACTATGCTGGAAACAGCCAATCGAACACACTCAGGCTCAACAACTTCCGAGTCCTTCGCATCCGCGTATTTGCCTGCACGCCAAAGCAACTCGATTCCGAACCGAGCATTTCCGGTCTCTGAAAACGCCAATTCTGCAATCAAGTCAACCACGTCTTCGCTCACTGATCCCAACTCAAATGCCATTTTGACGCGGTCAATTAGGATATCAACTAGCTGGTTTTTTCCATAGCGCTGCAGGCTTATTATGCTACGTTGTAGGGTACTTCTTGTGCTATCGTCCAGTTTTTCGGTGGCTTCGAGGTTGCGCATGATGAATATGAATGAAAGTCTTTGAGGTTTGCCTTGGCGCATCTCTGAAAGGCGGGTAAGTTTGTAGACCGCGTCAGAGCCTTCTTTTTCGATAAGGCTGTCGAACTCATCAAGAGCCAGTATTAGAGTAACTTCTTCTTCATCAAGAACTTGCATTAGTGTTGTGAGGATTTCTTCTGCGCTATATCCCCTTGCTGGGTAGTTGGGTCGGAAAACCGTGACTACTCGGTGCAAAATCGGCTGGAGGCTTCCGCGGAACTCTCGGCAGTTAATATGAACGTAACGGAATTTTAAGCCCCGTTTGTTAGCTTCAGAGGTTAGAGTTGTGCCGAAATTTTGCGCTAAAGCAGTTTTCCCTGTTCCAACATCCCCTGTTAAAATGACCCGTTGTGCCATCCCTTCGGGGCACCGTAGGACAAACCCAAAGAACTCCATTAGTAGCCTTTGTTGAGTTTCTCGATGGGGTAGTCTCAGCGGTATGAAGTTTATGTCTAGTTTCGTTTCATCTTTGAATACGGTTTGATGGGGCAACAGGTTACGTCCTTAGTAGTTATTACAACTACTTTAGATATTACCTTTCAAATTGACGACTATTAAGGTTTAACTTAAAACTAAAGCAAAAATACTTCTCCATTTTTATTGGTGTTTAGTCGCCAAAAATACAAAAGATAACCCGAGAAAACGGTTTAAAGATTGGATGTCAGAGTTTAATTTTTAAACAAAACCCTAATAAATGAATACTGTAATCCATATTTTCCGAAACCAAATATGATACCAAAATACTTCTTCTTCACCAAAGGAGTTGGGAAACACAAAGAGCAACTCCAATCCTTCGAATTAGCCCTTCGAGATGCAGGCATTCAAATGTGCAATCTAGTCAGTGTATCAAGCATAGTACCCCCCGGCTGTGAGCTTTTAACGCGCGAAAAAGGTTTGAAGATGATTCAGCCAGGCGAAATTACATTTGTAGTCATAGCACGTAATGCAACCAACGAACCCCATCGTCTAGTGGCGTCATCTGTCGGTGTTGCTATTCCTAGCGGCAAAAATCAATATGGCTATTTATCTGAGCACCACTCATTTGGACAAACTGATGAAACTGCGGGTGACTATGCGGAAGATCTCGCTGCCACCATGCTCGCAACAACTATGGGTATCCAGTTTGACTCTGAAACTGCTTGGGATGAACGCAAGCAACTCTTTAAAACCACGGGGCTTATCATAAAAACCGCTAACATAACCCAGTCGGCTTCAGGGGATAAAAACGGTCTTTGGACGACAACTGTTGCGGCGGCTGTATTTGTGCCTGAAGAAAACGGTCAATAAAAAATTTTTTCTAGCAAGTTTTTAATTTTTTTCTATAATTTTCAACTATTTTAAGAATAGGAAAGAGAAAGCAATGGATTATTTACACTATCAACTAGCAACATACAATATGTCGCATAAGTGAGTCTAAAACTATCTAATAATAGGCTCAGTTATTAGTGGACAAACAGGAAAAATTGTAACTGACATAATCTCAACCAACAACGAAAACACCACTATAATTCCTCAAACTCATTTTTAAACAAATAAATGGTGATTTATATTTTGGGAAAGAAAGAGGCGGAAGGAATTTATTGTGTTTAGTAGGGGTCTTTTTTGCCTGTCATGTACACCCAAACGCTGACAAGAGCGACAGTTAAGCATGCGCCTGCAAACCCGGAAATGAGATAGTTTGTAGCGCCGCCAAGCAGAGGCAAAATAGTTACGAGCCATGGTAGAACGACTGTTGCAGTAAGTTGTGCGATTACACCTGCGAGGAAACCCAAAATGGCTATTATACCGAATACTTTCAATCTACTGTTCATTTAATTCACCTTTTATTAACCGATGCGTTAACGCTTCTTTTTAGTGTAACTAACATGTTTATGTCTAAAACAACAAGCATCAAGCCCATGTTTAACTGCAAAATTTAAATCTTCATTGACAATTTGACGCGACGTATATCCGTACATATATACCTACATATTTCCAACATATTAACAATGTATAATTCATTTTCCTACACTCTACGCCTGAATAGAGGTAATCAAATTGTCAGAAAGATTCGCTAAAAAGTGGGAAGCAAAACGTGATGAACAAGCATTCGGGGACCGTATTAAAGATGCAGTAAAGCCACCGGGTCCACTTAAACCACGCCTTGACTTCGCCGTCAGACGTATCGAACTCCAAGTTCAAAAATTAGATCAAGCAAACGAAAGATTCAGCCAACGAGACAAAGCGATCTTCGCCCGCATTGTCGACGCATATACAAAACATGATAGTGCACGTGCCAATGTTTTCGCCAACGAACTAGCTGAAGTTAGAAAAATGTCAAAATTAATCATGAATGCTAAACTAGCCTTAGAACAGATCACATTAAGATTACGAACAGTCTCAGAATTAGGTGACGTAGTCTCAACACTCGGCCCAGCCGTCGGTGTGCTACGTTCGGTCAGAGCAGGTTTAGTAAGTGTATTCCCAGAAGCCGAAAATGAACTTGGCGAAATAGGTAACATGCTCAGCGGAATCATGATTGAAGCAGGCCAAGGCAGCGGTATGACACTAAACTTCGACACTGTTAACGAAGATGCATCAAAGATACTCACCGAAGCAGCAACAGTTGCAGAGCAGAAGATAAAAGACAAGTTCCCAGATCTACCCGCAGGAATGCCATCAACCCCAGCTTCACAGGCAGAGAAAACAACGTTCTAAGATAAGGAGGAAAAAACAAAAATGTCTAACTCCAATCTTTTTCTTTCTATCGGTAAACCCATTAAGAACGAATACGGACGTATAATCGGTAAAGTTGCTTCCTTCGCACTCTCACCAAACGGCAAATTCGACGCAGTATACATTGAATTTGGCGACGGTCAATTCTCAAAACAGCCCATGGAAAGCTTATGTTTTGGTGGCGCTGAAATTACATTTATATCAAAAATCAAATCACAAGCAGGTGTACTTTGTGATCATATTCCCCTAATCTGGCGCAAAGATGAAGCCCTAAAGGACCTAGTAGACAAAAAGAAAATCACCCCTGAAATCTACCAGGATCTTCACAGCAGCTTCGAAAGCGTCCTTTCCCAACTCAAAAAAGAAGCCCAAGTTATCATTGACGAATCCGCAATAGAAATCGAAAGATGTGAAGAAGAAATCACCTCACTAAGTTACGCGATTGCTAACTTAGAAATTGAGCATGAGATCGGCAAAGTTGACGAAGAAAACTACAAAGTAGCCTTTGGTTTACTCCAAGAAACACTTCGACGCGCAACCTCAGAAAAAACTGATTTTGAACTGACAAAAAGTAGGCTTTCAAGTGTGCTTTTGGGCGAGCAATCCCAAATGGCACCCAAACCAATTGCAAACAAGGTCTATGCGGAACAAGTCAGTAACACGGCCACAAAACTACCTGAACCCCCAGTTGTCGTCTACGTTAAAGAAATCGGAAAAACAAGCATTTAGGATCTAAAAATAAACGAATGGGCGGAGGGACAAGACACGAAAAGCTTCACCAACCAAACCCCTCCCCCTATACGTGAAGTTGCCACTAAATCGATTTATACACTAAAAACCCAGCAAAACAAGCTGGAGCAAGCAAACTATCGCCTAAAAGAGCGAGACCGTATTCTTTTTGAAACTTGCATGAGCGCACTCAAAAAAAACAACAAAGAAAAAGCCGCCATGTGTGCCACCGAAATTGCGGAAGTCCGCAAACTTGTAAAATTCCTTTACAATGTCCAATTAGCAATTGAAAGGGTTGTTATGCGCCTTGAAACTATCAAAGAACTCGGCGACATAGTTGCCGATCTCAAACCCGCGTTGCGACTACTCCAAGGTGTATCCCAAGAACTTTTCCAGGTGCTACCTGATGTTAGCACTGAACTTAACAATGTTAACTCAACAATACAGGAAACCCTTCACGCAACCAAATTGACAGCTGACGAAAATTTGGTTCCAGTAGGAAAGAAAACTGAAGCGGGCGAAGAAATCCTTAAGGAAGTCTCCTGCTTCATGGAGCAAAAAATAGCTGAAGAATTACCAGAACCACCTTTGTCTTCAATATCTTCACCAGCTAAAGAAAAAGTTCCTACACCGATCCGTGAAATGGTAGCGTTAACGGCAAGTTCATCGCAGGTATTCGGCAAGAAAACCGTGGAGGAATCTGGCTTTGACCCAGAAAAAGCTTTGTTCACCTACAAGAAATCTGAAATTAAAGAGTTCTCACTTAAAGTTGAGAAGCCTGCATTAGAAGTTCTGCTTTTAGAATATGTGCGCAAAACCAACGGGGAAATCGATTTAAGTAGATGCTCTAATGAATTGCAGACTTCCAATGAAGAAATTGAGCGTGCCCTAGAAAGTTTAGGAACAAAGGGCAAAATCAAAATCGAGTTACGTTCACCTGAATAAGAGAGAAGGAGAGAAAATCACATGAGCGCGTCAAATGAATTAGAAAAAGCAGCAACAGCTTACGCTTTAGATGCTGTGCGGTTAGATAAGCAGGGACAAAAAGGTAGAGCTATAACTCTCTACCAGAAAGCCATCGAGAGTCTTCTGCAGCTTGTGCAGCTTTACCCAGAGTACGGCTTGAATAAAGTTTACGTTCAACGGGCAATCGCATACCAAGAACGCATAAAAGCGCTTCAGGGAGCCGTTTCGCCAATGGAGATGAATCAAGCAAGTAATGAAGATAGCGATAACGGGGGAGCAGCAACGATGGATGGAAACGGAACCAACGCAGTAGGAAAACCAAACAATGAAGAACTTGTAATGACAGAGAAACCTAAAGTTAACTGGGATGAAGTTGTGGGTTTAGACACCGCCAAAAAAGCGGTCAAAGAAGCTATAGTTTATCCCGTTCAACGCCCCGACCTATTCCCGCTTGGGTGGCCACGAGGCATTCTGCTTTTTGGCCCGCCGGGGTGTGGTAAAACTTTGCTAGCGGCGGCAGTAGCAACTGAAATCGAGGCGAATTTTTACTCAATTGATGCAGCATCGATTATGTCAAAGTGGCTAGGAGAAGCTGAACAGAATGTAGCGAAACTTTTTGGTTCTGCACGCAAAAGTAGCAACGAAGGCAAACCTGCCATAGTATTCGTTGACGAATTGGATTCGCTTATGGGAGCACATACCAACGAGGTTGGTGGCGAAATCCGTGTTCGCAACCAGTTCCTTAAAGAAATGGATGGCATAATGGATAAAGGCAAAGCATTGCACGTGTACGTGATTGGCGCAACTAATAAGCCATGGGATTTGGATTGGGCGTTTATTCGAAGATTCCAGAAACGTATCTTGGTTCCGCTGGCAGACCATTCCACTCGTCTTAGTATGCTAAAGCTATATTCGAGCACTTTGCAGATTGCTCGAGACGTAGATCTGCATGAACTTGCGCGGCTAGCCGAGGGCTTTTCCGGTAGCGACATACGGGACGTTTGTCAATCAGCACAACTTAAGCTCATAGGTGAATTCTTCGAGTCAGGTAAAGCAATGGATAAAGAAGCTAAGCCCCGTCCTTTGACAATGGCTGATTTTCGCCAGATACTTGAGGAACGCAAACCCAGTGTTTCACTTGATATGCTGTCGATGTATAATCGCTGGTTCGAAGCGTTCAAGGCACTTTAATGGAGGGCAAAAAAGAAACCGAAAAACGGGTTGGGTGGAAAGGTTTGGAGAACAATAATTTTTGTACGCTCTCCCTTCTCCCCCTCAAACTATCTCCAAACCCCACAACCCAAAAATTTAGCGCTCAAAAAAGCATGACAGTTTTTGAAATAAATTAAACATGCCTCTTTTTCGTTTTGCGCAACAAAGATAGACAAAACTGTTCAGCATATAACACTCAAAATACACCTGGTTTAGGAATAAAGTGATTTTCAACAGAAGATAACTTTTGGACTCAATACACTATCGAGCAAGTTGATAATGATATCAATAAGTACTTTGTAAGTAGTGACGAGTAACTAACAAATACTTAACCTACGAAACGCTTTTCATTTCTTCACGGAAAGTTTCCTCGAGCATTTTCTTGTTTATGCCAATTTCCTCCGCTAGCCGCTTTACCTGTTTAACATAGGTTCGAAAAAGACTCTGCAGAATCTCACTTTTTTCATGCTCGCTGATTTCATGCTCCTCTGCCAAGAGCAAAGCAAACCAACGTCCAAGGTTAGTGAGCTGGTAGACTTTGATCCAGATTATGCGTCCTTCCTTATCGTTTTTCTCCATACTTTCATTTAAGACGCCCAGAGTTGTAAGCGATTTGAGGTTTGCGATAATAGTTTTGTTGGAGTAGTTTAGTTTGTTCACTAAATCTTTTTGGTAGATGTTTTTGGCTATGCCCTGCTTTAGAGAGAAGCGAAGGATGTCAACACCTGCTTTGGAGCCGAAAATAGCAGATAAGATTTTGTCTTTTTTTTCCATAGGAAGAAAAACTACATATGGACGTAACTTTTCCATCGCTTGCACCATATTTACTTGCATAAGGAGCAAATTTGCATTTAAAAATTTCGTACATTTTACCATTGGCAACTGATAACACAGGAAATACTAATTTGGAAAAACCATTTTATACCACACGTGGCATTGATGAGTCAAAACAAACGCAAAGGTGCATACGGTAATGAAGAAATTATATGTGTGTCTAATTGTTTTTCTTGTAGCTATCTCCCTAAGTTTAACTCTGGTTCCAAATGGAACCAGCCAAGTTAGCACAGTGAAAATCGTCAGTTACAGTTACTACATTGACTCACTTGGTTATCTGGTTGTAGTAGGGGAAATCCAAAATATTGGACCCAATATAATTGACCACGTCTTGGTCACGGGAACTCTGACCACTACTGATGACGTTCAGGTTAACTCAGGCGTCAACGCTTGGGGGTTCCAATTAACACCCAACCAGAAAGCTCCTTTTTATCTGGAATTCCATTCTCAAAGTAACACTGAAGGAACATTTTATGGTTTAACAATATCTGACATTAGCCTCGAAATCAGCGAGGCCCCTGCAACCGCTGAGTACCAGTATCCAGATTTAGCTATTACCAGTCAACACCCTACTCAAACCACTGTTGGGGAATACTTTGTTGACTGCCAAATTAAAAACACAGGCAGTCATTTAGCTTCAGGAACAATCATGTCAGTCGCCTTCTATAACTCCACCGGGCAGGTGGTGGCAGTCGGTTACTCAAACCAAACTGATATAGCCCCAGGCGATACAGTGTTTCTCAGAGCAGGAGCATTTGACCTCAACCAAACGGATGCGCCATCCGAAAAAAAAATAGCTAACTACAACGTTCTTCTCCAAGTTAGCGGTCCACTGCTCGAAGGCTCTGCGCCTGTTCCAGTTGCTACACCTGCTCCAGGACCTGTTGTTATCGAAACACCCAGTCCAATTTCAGGCTCTGACAACGGCAATGGAAGCGGAGCGACAGGTTCTGAACAAAACTTAACTTTGGCCATAGGCATCGTTGTTGTTATTGTTATTGTGGTGGCTGCTTTGTTGCTGCTAACACGTCGCCAAAGACCCAAACAAACTGGCGAGACCCAGTCCTCTTCAAAGAGTCTGAGCCGCAAATCAAAAGCCAAAAGGAAATAAGCCTTCTGCCTTGTAACAAAGACATCGCAGTGAGTGCTATTCTTTAAATATTTCCTTAACCCACTGGTTTTATTATGAGTTCTAGAACACAAGGCCGTAAAGGCGCTAGCAAAAATTTTGCTAAAAGCACCCGTGAAAAAAAAACTAAAGCTAAGAAGTCGCGTCAAGGTGCAAAGTATCTTCAGGTGGAAACACCACAGGCTTCCTCTGCAGAAGTTGCAGCGCGTGCTCTTGGGGGCATTACTAGATTGGGTGGTCAAATCTTTGCGCTCTCTCCATTTAGTCATTACTATGATGATTGGGTGGTTAATCTTCGCCAAATTGTTTCTGAATTTGAAATTAATCCAGCGATAAAAGTTGACGATTTATTCGAGAAGACCCGGGCGCAGATCTTTGTCGATGTTGAAGCTTCTCTTGCTGAAAAACGGCTTGTGGAATCCTATTTAACTGATGAAGCTAAAGCTTTATCAGATAATAACCATAAAATCGTTGAAGCAGACAAAGAATACGCTGAGCAAACCCGTGAATTAAGCAAAAGGCGCAACAGTGACATACAACGCCTTAGTAACAATGTACACCAGCTTGAAGACGACTTGACACAGCAACAAGATCTTAAACTAGGATTCTTCAAGTTTAAAGAGAAACGCTTAGCGGCAGAAAAATTGTACAAAACCACACACGATTTAGAAACTGCCAAAAACGAGCTCGAAGTTATTCTTCAGAACTTTGCTATGGAACAAGATAAATTGCATGACAATTACGAAAAACGTAAACAGGACTTGTTCGAAATCTCAAATCGCTTGAATAAGGAACTCGAGAAACTTGAAACAGATACCTCCGTGGAGGCAAGGCAAATCGCTTGTAATGCACTCACAAAAGCTATCAATGATCTATTTCAACGAATTCCTCATTCTAATTAATTGGTGCCGTTTCAATTAACCGCTTCTATTTTTCCGTTTGTGCTTTAACATTTACTGATTCAAATATCAGTTTAAAGCAACATTGATCGTTAACTACTAAAGATTACCAGTTAATGACGGGTCTATCCATTGTTAATTAAGCCCTTTGACTTGATTACTAGTTATTAGACCTTTAAAGCAAATAATGTCCTCTTCTTTCCTTTGAACAAAAAATTGTTAGATTTGGATTTTGTCAATGGTGGGCTCGGACCCGATTATTGTTTTAATCGATTTAACTTCATCCCTCAGAGCACCAACTTCGTTTTCGAGTGTGTTTGCTTTTGTATCAGCCATCTTTTTTAGTGCTTCAATCTCTAAAAGAAGGCTCTTTTTTTCTGCTTCTAAACTCTTGATTTTATCTATGGTGCTCTTTAGGCTGCTCATCAATAGTTCCCTTGTATTTAGTAAATTGGTTGTTTTTGCACTTAAGATTTATGTATTGTTGATTCATAGCTGAGTTCATTCAAAGTTTTCAAGAATTAGAATGTGCGCGTGCCTTTGATAGATGCAGTTTTATATAGGTTGTAGCAAATTAGACATGACTAATTTGCTCGTATTGTTGGACTGTGTCTAAATGAGGAAGACAATATTCAAAAAACTTGAAGCACAGGGGCTAATTGCAAATTATAACCGATTACGCAAGAATCTCCCACCTAAACTTCCAGATCGAGTTTTCATCTGGGATGAAACGTTCCGGGAAGGTCTCAAGGCACCCACGGTTTACTTAACATACGTGGAGCAGGTTCGTCTTGCCAAACTTATGGATGAAGCAGGCGTTTCCGTCATAAACATGGGTTTTCCTGCAATCTCCGAAGACGAAAAACGCACAGTTAAACGCATAGTCAATGAAAGCTTTACTCAAGCCAAACTTACTGCCTCCGCTGAACCCACTAAAAACAGTGTTAATGCTTGTTTGGAATGCGGCATAAAAGAGATAACAATTGAATCTCCCATTAATGGATTAAACTTACAGTCCAAACTAAAAATCACGAAAGACCAAGCGCTTCAACGAATAATTGAAGGTATCGAATACGCCAAAAAGCACGGTGCAACTGTAAACTTCACTTTGAAGGATGGAACCCGCACCCCTCTGGAGGATATTATTCAAGTTTTTGAAGAAGCTGCAAAAGTAGGTGCCTGCCGACTAGCTATTGCTGACAGCGTCGGTTTCATACGCCCACTCTCAATGCGTTACTTGATTTCTCATGTCCGGGATGGTTTATCTGAGGTTGTAAAAAAGAATGCCCCGTTAGCCATTCATTGTCATAACGACTTTGGGTTAGCTTCCGCCAACACCTTAGCCGCCATGGAGGAAGGTGTATCCTACCTTCATACCTGTATCGCTGGGTTTGGGGAACGCGCAGGAATAGCGCCCTTTGAGGAAGTCGTGACTGCGGCAGAACTCCTCTACAACATAGACACAGGTATCGATATGGGCAAAATCTATCGTATCGCTCAATCCGCTGAAAAAGCGTTTGCTATGCCCATCCAATTCCATAAACCCATAATTGGTGAAAACATATTCACTCATGAAGTCGAAGAAGAAGTCGAGGAAATGATGTCGCAGCCGTTGGTATTTGAGCCGTTTCCACCGGAAATCGTCGGAAGAGAAACCATGATTTTCATAGGGAGAAACACTGGGCAAACCCTTATCCAGAAACTTCTGGAAAATGCTGGTATTCGTGCATCTCCTCGGCAAATGGATGAACTTTTCCGTCGCATTAAAGGTCCACAGGAGAGCCTCGACAAAGGTGAAGCTCAGATGACTTATTATCAAGTCAAGAAGCTTATGAAGGAACTGTTGAAAGGCTACACGATGGATGAGTTCTGGCGGTTAGTTGAGCAAGTCACACGACAGCGACCAAAGCTTTCTAAGCCCTCAAAGAAATCTGCGAATGCAGATGAGCTAATTACTTAGTTCTTTTTTTATTTTCATTATCTCTTCTGTTGTTGGTTTAACTGGGAAATTGTAGATTGGTCCGCTTGGCTTCTCATTGTAGAAGGGACGGTTGCATTCTGGGCAACCTGAAGTGCGAAATGGTTCTCCGCTGAATATTATGCGCTCTAAAGCTTCGTTGCTTAACCCGAAACAAATGATTTTTCCATCAGCACTAAAACTCATGTTTTGCGCTTTAGTCTTGCCAGTGACTATTAGGAATCTAGCAAGCTGCAAGCGTCTATACGACTCCAGCTTAGGCGGTGCGTTTTTCTCTAAAACAGTTCCCCTTATCGGTGTAAACGCAAAAAGTGCTGGCAAAACACCCAAATCAGCACATTTCTGAATAGTTTCTATAGCTTCCCATTCTGATTCACCTAATCCTATAATCAAATGGGTGCTAACATTGCCCTTGCCCAAAATTGTCAAAGCTTCCCTGAGCATCCCAAAAACCATATTCCAGTTATTGCAGCTCCCCTTTACTCTTTCAAATATTTCCTCAGTTGCTCCATCAAGAGCGATCCCCACCCTGTCAACTCCGGCGTCCTTCAACTGCTCAATTTCAATTCTATTTCTAGATTGGCATGAAACCGAAACCGCTACTGTTGTCGATGCTTTAATTTTTCTTACCATTGCATTTAGATTGTTGAAGACCTGCGGGTAGTTTAGTGCTTGAATGCAAACACGATGGATTTTCTGCTGCTTCACAGCTACGGGGAGTGCCGAAAGTACATCAATCATTGGGTAGGTTGGCCATGTGACCCTAGAGAGTAATTGGCTGCTACTTTTACTTGTGTTTGCTTGAGGACAGAAGTCGCATTTTGATGTGCACTTGCCCTCGCGGTAAGTCATGAGGTAGGCGGTGGTAGGAGCCACATCAATTTTCCCCTGGGTTAGTCCAAGAGTAATGGCGGTGCCAATCGACACACGAATTTTAGAGGGTAAACTGTTTGTCTGCAGCATTTTGCTCTACGACCTTGGCCTAAATTTTGCACGTTTGAGGATGTCTAATTTATTTTTGTGTGCCAAGATATTTTTTCTGTAATTAATGGTGGAGGGTGTCATACGCGAGGCAAATGATGCAGCGATAAAAACTGGAAAAGCCACTTTTACCAGTGTGAAGATGACATTTATGGGTGAGATTAATGTTAAAGCAATGGCGATATAGAGTACGCTGCCAATGTACTTTCCCAGAGGGTCATAAATTTTTTTGGAGTACCGGCTGGAGATAATAAATTGTCCAAACGAGAGGACAATCAGTAGCATAATCCATGCCGGATAGTAACCCTTTATTATGAAAGCGATGAAGATGCCAATTATGAATGTGAAGTCAATGGTTGCGTCAAAGTAGGCGCCCCACTTTGTGGCGGCATTGAGTTTTCTGGCGATATAACCATCTATTAAATCGGTGACAATTGCTATTCCGAAAACCAATAGGCACCAAACTTGAGCTCCGGTGATAAAGAAGTAGAGGATAAGCGGCAAGGTTGCTAATCGTATTGTGCTTATGCTTTGGGGAATTAGGCTTTTCTTCTTCATTATTTACCCCTTCATGATTTTGTTTTACTTCTTTTGAAGCCCCTTTGAGCGACATTTTCTCATTACTCTTTGTTCCGCAAGTGACCTTTATTATTTTGTTCTTTATTTGGCGTTTTTAACTATCGAGAATAGGTTCTAAACCCGATGGCTTTTGCTGCCTAAAATAAAAAAAGAAAAGTGATTTACTTGACTACGCTTTCGAGGGTTTAGGGGCATCTGGCGTTAGGATGTTGTTTTTGCTCCAAAGCCAGTTGCTGTTCGATAGCACTGGGATGAGTGGTACGGCGATAAGGGTTATGATGAAAGCTTGTAGGAGACGTATCGCTGGATAGAGGAATGGTCCTGCAAGGAATGCTACTTGAACGGCTTCTATTGGCATGCCATAGATTCCGTTGTAAACCTGTGGTAATGCGAAGGCGAAAGACCCCCAGATATTGTCTGCTTGGTTACCGATGAATGCTACGAGGAAGAATAAGGCTGAACCATATCCGATGGCCAAGCGTTTCTTAAACATCATTAGCGGTAAGATGAGGGCCACTGCGATAATTTTGTCCCAAAGCACCCAAATTGCTACTTGGGGGTTTCCAAAGGAGAATACTGGCGGAGTGAAGACGAAGGCCACCATTATAACGACAAATGGGATTGTAGCTTGTATCCATTTCTTGTAGAATAGTGAACCTGAAACAAAAGCATTCAGAGGTGGAGATAATAGGAAGGGCAGGTTGAGCGGTGACATGCCGGTGAGGGCAAATGAGACAACTGCGCCTAGGAGGGCTGAGGCGGTTCCGAGGTAGGGTCCTATGATAATGCCTAAGAGGGTTGCGAGGAGGGCTGATATGGTGATTGTTAAGCCGCCGACCCCAACTGGAATTGGGGGAGTAGTGACGTTTACTACGACGTATAATGCTGCAAAGATGGTTGCTAATGCGACTTGACGGGCTGTTATGTTGTTCATGGTTTATAACTCCGTGTACTTTTCTTCAGCGTTGTGTAATTTTTTACATTACATCACACTATAAAAGATTTGCTATGTAGATTTTTCCATTAGCAACCTCCAAAGTTAAGCCTGCAAAAAACATCCTCAAGTTGATTTCAACGAAACCGCTATACGATCCTCATTTCAATGTCATACCTAAAAATCTGCAGAATAGCGCAGAATTTGGAAGTCAGGCGTGTATCTACTTTGTTGTGTCCTCGTGACGGATACTCTTGATTCGGCTTATGAAAGATTTAATATTTTACATCTAAATGTATAATTTGAATTTCGAGACTATTCATGGAAAAAGGCCTATTTTTATAGCTTGATTTTACAGTTATTTTGCTATTAGAGGGTGTTTTTGGGTTGATTGACTTATCGAGGCAGACGCATTAGCTTTTAGCAAATTTTAAATATAATTTGTGGCGATAAAGATCTTTGAGGTTATTAGCGTGGCTAAAGCTGTTAAAAAGACTACTGAAAAAGGCTAAAAAGAAGAAATAAAGCCCAAATCAGTCTGGCTTTACCCTCATTTTTCTTTTTATACAGTCGTTTTTTTGGTATGTTAAAAATAGACATAAAAACATACAAACGAACGCTACCATCATCACATTGATTGAAACGAAACTTTATCTTTCAAGGCGTATTAAGCTTGGATTGAAGCGTGAAATTATTTGGAGAGCAACATGTTGAGCACAAGCTTTGCTGGGCTACGGCTGCCCAATCCTACTATGCTTGCCTCAGGCATCATGGGATACTCTTCTCAATCGATGAAGCGTATTGTAAAAGCAGGCGCGGGAGCAGTGGTTACGAAATCTGTTGGCTTGTCGCCGCGGGTTGGCTACAGTAACCCTACCTTGGTGGCAGCGGATGCAGGCTTGATTAACGCCATGGGCTTACCTAACCCAGGTATAGACTTTTTCAAAGAGGAGATCGAGTTCTCAAAGAAAGTGCTGCATGTGCCCCTAATCGTTAGCGTTTTCGGTTATTCTGCGGAAGAGTATGCCGTAGTAGCGAAGAAGGCGGCGGATGCTGGTGCAGATGCAATCGAGCTTAATGTCTCATGTCCACATGTTAAGCAGACGGGTGCGGAGATTGGGCAAAGCCCCGAGTTTCTCTCCGAAGTGGTTCAACAGGTAAAAGCCGTGATAGGCAAGCCTCTGATTGTGAAGCTTTCACCGAATGTATCTGATATTACAGTGCTAGCCCAGGTAGCTATAGAGGCTGGAGCTGATGCATTAACAGTCGTTAATACCCTAAAAGCCTTGGCGATAGACGCGGAAACCCTAATGCCTATCTTGACTAATATTAAAGGTGGTTTGTCAGGTCCAGCCATAAAGCCTGTGGCACTGCGTTGTGTTTTCGACATCGCCGAGCAGTTTGAGGTGCCTATTATTGGCTGCGGTGGTATCACAGACCTGGCGGGACGCGGTTGAATTCTTTTTGGCTGGGGCGTCCTCTGTCCAGATTGGTACGGCAGTTGCATATGATATAGAAGTTTTTAGACATGTGACCAAGGGCGTGGAGATGTACTTGAGAAAGAAACATTATAGGAGTGTAAAAGATATTGTTGGGCTTGCTCACCGCAAATAACACTATGCGAACCACGAGTGTGGTGCAGATGCGTTCTGAAAGCCCCTCAGTGAAAACCTTTGTTTTATTCGATCGCCTCTGCTCTAAGGCTAAGCCAGGGCAGTTTCTGATGTTATGGATTCCAGGTATCGATGAAATTCCATTGAGTATAATGAATGTTTCAAATGGGCTGGTTTCAGTTTCCGTTAAAGCTGTTGGGGATGCCACACGGCACATGCACACTTTGCAAACTGGCGCTACCGTGGGGGTGCGTGGACCGTTCGGCAACTGCTTTACAGAAAGCCGAGGCAGAGTTCTTTTAGTGGGCGGCGGAACAGGAACTGCCCCCCTGCTCTTTCTAGCCAAGAAACTCGCGGCTAAAACTGAGCGGTTGTCATTTGTAGAAGGTGCTAAATCAAAAAATGACCTACTTTTTGTGCAGGAACTTGAAGGGGTATGCCAAGAAAAAAATATCATAACAACTACTGAAGATGGTACTGCTGGATTACAATGTCTCGTAACGCAGCCTCTTGCTAATCTCCTTGACAAAGAATCTTTTGACATGATTTACACCTGTGGACCAGAAGTTATGGTCAAGAAAATCTTTGAGATGACTGAGCAGCGGAAATTGCCTTTGGAGGCGAGTTTGGAAAGGTTAATGCGTTGTGGCATTGGTCTTTGTGGTAGTTGCGTTATAGGCAAATACCGTGTTTGTCGAGATGGCCCTGTGTTTAATTCGGCGCAACTTCGCGATGTGAGAGATGAGCTTGGAATTTCAAAGATTGGTTTTGACGGCTCTCGAATTTCAGTTTAATGTACCTGAGAAGTGGTGCTGTGCTCAAAGCTCCATTTCTATTTTTGTTACAAGATTTATGGGTAGTTTCAGCTTTTGATTCTCTACACATAATAAATCAAGCATTTTTTCAGCAGGAGGCTGTTGATAAAAAAGAAGGTGTCTTGTTTTAGTTGTTATATCACAAATGAGGGTGAAAAAAGAAAAAAATTGTTCTCAGCTAAGTTTCTTCCTCTGGTAACCCCATTTGACGGAGGTAATCTCGTGCAAACCGTGGATTGTAGGCCAGCAACTCTTTACTGCGCAGTAAACGTCGTTCTAAGCGTTCAAGTGCAACTTTGAAGGTTGGCTCAATCCCCCAACCCTCGCTTGAAACATAAAAGTTGCCGCGTGTGGTTCGGAACTGTAGTCGACATTGAACCATTGGAGTTTCGCGCATGTTGGTTCCGCGATGGCTTTTCATATAAACAAATAATGTGCCAAGTTGGAAGGCTTCTTGGAAGCGATGAGTAAATGAATCAAACTCGTTCATCATAAACTCTTTTTGATCTTGGCTGACGTCAACTTCTTTTACACCGAATTGTACGGTGAACTTGCGTTCGGCTTTCTCGAATTCACTAATTGGTTCGAGGAAATCAAGTTTCGTTACGATCCCCATTAAGCGTTCGCCATCAATCACGCATAAACTTGAAACATCCTGATCATGCATCATTTTTTCGCATTCACGCAGACTCTTTTTTGGCTCAACAGTAATTACGGGACTGTGCATAATGCCCTTTGCTGCGATGCCCAAGGTGTCAATTTGTTCGCCTACCACGTCTTTGTTGCCCATACGTTTAGGTGGGTAATAGACACTTTCCAAAATGTCCTCATCACTTATCAATCCTGTAAGGTGTCCATGTTCCATGATGGGAACATGAGAGGCACCAGATTCACGCATTAAACTTAAAACAGCGCCAACGCTGCGATTTGACTCCATTGTATGTGGTGCGCGAGTCATAATCGTTTCAATCGAGTTGTTGCCCCATTCACAAAGGACAACGGCGTGAATTACGTCTTCATCAGTAATGAAACCAACAATCATGTTTTTCTCAAATACTGGAAGTTGCCGGACTCCGCTTCCAATCATCAACTTTGCTACCCGACTCAGCGAATCGTTTAAGGTAACTTCGGGGGCATTTACCATTAAACCCTTAACTTTAAGTCGACTCAAATCGAGGCGAGACCGCAGAATTGAACGGCGACTAACCATGCCAACATATCTTCCATGGTCATCTAGAACCGCTAAAACTGGTGGTAACCCTTTTTTGAAGCCTTCCAGGCATTTTGATGCACTATCGTTTTCTAATACGGTATTAAATTTTCCGGAATATACATCCTTAACAGTTGCTGATAAAGACATCGAATCACTAATCTCAATTGGGATAAGTAGAATTTAAACATTGTAAAGCTCAAGACTTTAAATAGACAGAATTAAAAAACTATTACCTTTCACTGATCCTCAAAGTTCGATGTTTTTAGCAAGCATTTTATCCTTTTATGGCGTTTTATTTTCTAGAATTGTGAAGCGATTGGAAGTGGTTAGTCTTTTAGGAGACCACGTGATTTGTAGCAATTCTGCGATTCTTAGGGCTGCTTTATGGGCGCTGAAAGTGATGGAGCGCGTTGGTTTGGAGTGACTATTTGATTCCTAACTTTAGTTTTTTTGCTTCGTCAATTTTTTACGTAAACTATTAAGGCAGATGCTGAATTCTATCTATAAAGTCTATGCAAAAAATAAATCCTCAAACTATCTGGAACTGCACCAAAACTGAGCTTCAGAATTTATTGGATTCAGGTTATCTAAAACCCCGATGTGATATTATCCGTTTCTATGTGCCAAGTTTTAGCTACTATAAAGACTCTCGGTTCTGTCCGTCAACCAACGAGTTCCCGACTATCTCCGTTACAGGCAACGCTTGTGCACTTAACTGCAAGCACTGTGGCGGCAGAGTGTTGGAAACAATGCATCCTGCGATTGATCCGGAACAACTTTGGAATTTGGGGTTAAAGCTCAAAAACGATGGAGCGAGGGGGGTGCTGGTTAGTGGTGGATGTCTCCCAGACGGTTCTGTTCCGCTGGACGATTTCACCCCTGTTTTGGCACGGTTTAAGAAGGAGCTAGAATTAACTGTGTTTGTTCATACGGGCGTAATCAGCTTTTCTACAGCTTTAGCTTTGAAGAAGGCAGGGGTTGATGCAGCGTTAATTGATATTTTGGGTTCACGTCAAACAGCCTTGCAAGCCCTTAATTTAGACGTTCAAGTTGAAGATTATATGCAATCGCTCCTTGCACTTGATAATGCAGGGCTCAAAGTTGTGCCACATATTTTGGTTGGCTTAAATAATGGAGAACTAGACAGTGAATTTCATGCTCTTGAAATTATATCACAAACCATCAAGCCGGCAGCAGTTGTGATTATTGCTTTCATGCCTATCCGAGGTACAGAAATGGGTCAGACTCTACCGCCATCTTCGCTTGATATCGTTAGAGTCGTTTCCGCTGCGCGGATAATGTTTCCTAAGGCACCATTGGCTTTAGGCTGTATGCGTCCCAAGGGTAAACTTCGCTCAGAAATTGATATTTTGGCGCTTAAGGCAGGTGTGGATGCCATTGCGTTTCCAAGCCCCGAAGCAATAGATTATGCAAAATGCAAAGGGTATCAGTCGATTTTTTCATCATCTTGTTGCGCCCAAATGTATTTGGATGTTGTTTAACCTTAATGATTAATGTCGGAGGATTTTTGCGGAAAGTACAATTGCCCAGGCTGAAACCGCAAGCGCAGATAATGTTTCAGGGATAGCGACATTGGGTACATAATGAACGGTTAATTGAAGTACCCAGGGTACGGCTGCGAAAAGCGCAATTGCGACTGTAAACGCAACTAAACCTCGGTTGATGTTGAGATAGAACGCGTATGTTAGAATGAAAAGGGCAATTGGCGTCAAACTGAAAAACGCAACTGAAACAATGTAGTGTATGGGTGAAAAGTGTTCGTTGAATATGCCTATCAAAACAAGCACTAATGATGCAAAATTAAAAAGCACCGCGCCGAACTTGCCTACCCAAGTTTTTCCCGCATAGTCGAGCAAGCCAAAAATTGCGAATACGCATCCTAAAACTCCGCTTATGATTAGACCCACGTTGAATAGCGGACCCGTTATGCCTGAGATTACCCCTAGATCACTGAGTGCGTTGTTGGTCCAGCTAAAGTGAGGGGTAATGGCGATGGCTATAAAGATGCAGGTGAAGGCGAATATTGGTGTAGCGATTCCTGCAGCGGCTCCGACTTTTCTTGAGAACGGCATCATAATCAGTAAAAGGTTATGGCGATTGTATGTTTTAAGAATTTGTATTGGGTGGCACAAGCGATAGATGCAGAAATTCCTTGTTTACCACTTAGGGTACCAACGCAGACCGCATTTACCTTAATGCCTCGATCAATTGAACAACCTGTACTCAAGATGTTGACTACATGTTTCTATGCAAATAGCTCTATGGTTCCTGCTACACGTAGCTTAGTGCCTTCAAGATACATTAAAACAGCCTTGTCGCCTGGGCGATATACCAAGGGTTTATCTAGCGATAACATGATGGTGGGATTTCTAATATCTTCTTTTATGATAGCTTCAACTTTAGAGGTTATAAACTGTGTCCAATGCCCCACATGCATCACCATTCCTGCCTTTATTGGCGTTTGCCAATATTTTACCAGCGAAGCAGTTGTTTGAAGCTTGTTAGAGGTCTTAATGGCTGGATCATTGGTTAATACATTACCGCGGTCCAAATCTTCCACAACAACGTTTTTTAGTGCCAATCCTACCCGGTCTCCTTCGCTTGCTATGTCAAATTCGTCATCATGTTTTTGTATAGAGCGGACCTGAGAGGTTTTTGTGCCTGGAAGGACGTTGAGAGTTGAGTGTTTCTGCACGATTCCATTGATAACTATGCCTAAGACAACTACTCCGACCCCTTTCACGTTAAACGCGTGGTCAATGGGCACTGATCCAACAGTTGAGGGTTCAGGGGATTTTTGTTGGTCCGCTTCTGTTAGGAGCTTTTCACGTATTAGGTTAGGGTCGTCTTCAAGAAACTCAAAATTTTCTAGATTAGTTCCTTTAAGAAGCGGCTCGATTTTTTCTTTTGGGATGTAGTTGCGGAGCACAAAGTAGCCGCTTTTGATGTCGCTACATTGGAGCATAACTAGTTGTTCACCGAACGATGCGTTAAGTTCATCTACAATGACTAGTGCTTTTTTAGCTAGGGCGCAGGCATAGAAGAGAGGTGCAAGTCGTTCGGGGTATCTGGTAGGTTCGATAAAAGTTATAGTCGCTTCGCCTTTTTTGAGGTTATATAGTGTGATGTCAGTTGAGGTGCCTTTTTTAGCGAGGGCACTGCCATAGTCCAATTTGCCAAGTATGGCGATGGTTATATTTCCCATGGGTATGACCTGTAGATAAGGGCATGTGGGTTGTCTATAAGATAAGTGTTATGAGAGTCAGTTTGTTTTCTTTATGCTTCAATAGAAAAGAGGTGGGTTTTCTAATTCATCAAATCCTGCTGAACGGGAATAATCAGAAAAAACCGAAAACTCCAACGAGACACCATGAACTTCTTCTGCTTTTGTCCTCAGTGTCAAGGTATAGTTAATTTTTTGCATTCGCAGTACGTGTTGATTGCGAATAGGTAACTAATGAAAAACAGTCAATATCTAAATTTTACCTGTTATTATATGGACGAAAGGTTCTTAAGGTATTGGGTATTCATCTAAACGGCAAGATTCGGCGGACCGAACTGCCAATTCAGTAACGGCCAGCTTCCAATGGAAGTGGGTCATGCTAACTAAAAAGGTTAAAATACTCGAATGAAGAGGTGAAAAGGTATGGAAAACATTTACGCAGCAATGCTCCTTCACAAGGCAGGTAAAGAAATCAACGAAGAATCCGTAACAAAAGTTCTCGCAGCAGCAGGACTCGAAGTTGACGCAGTTAAAGTTAAAGCTCTTGTAGCTTCCCTTAGCGAAGTTAACATCGATGAAGCCATTAAAGCAGCACCAACTATGATGGCAGCAGCTCCAGTTGCAGCGGCAGAATCTAAACCCGCAGCAGCAGCTCCAGAAGACAAGAAGAAGAAAGCAGAAGACGAAAAAGCCAAAGAAGAAGCAGCATTAGAAGGATTAGGCGCCCTATTCGGGTAAGCACCCCGTTAACGGGTGTATTATTTTATATACTTCTTTTTCCCCTTATTCATTTTAGGCAACACTTATGCGCAAGTTCGCTAGAGAATACTTGAATTATCCCAGCATCAAAAAAATCTATGACGCCATAACTGGTTCAAGACGCATTAAAAAGTGAATTTTTCGGGTGTTTGTGTTTCTTGAAGTAAAGCAGCAAGCCTGCGCCTGTCACCACTGCCGCCGTGATAATTATTACTAATGTTGTTAGTGAAGTATCAGGCTTTGCAACGGTGAAGGCGACTGTTTCTGAGGCACCGACGTTACCAAACGCGTCTTCAGCATAGATTATTATGCTGTGTACGCCATTGGACAACTCTGCTAGTGTAGTGTTGCCTGAGACGTTAACATTCTCCATTCCGTCTAAACTGTAACTCATTCTGGGGCTGGATTCGTTAACAAAGAAATCCAGCGGAACCCTATCGGCAGCGTAGGTTTGGTTTGCAGGAGACATTACAGTGACGGTTGGGGCTGTGGTATCCGCAGTAAATATGACAGTTTTGGAGAAAACCGCCCAAAGGGGATTGAAGTATGAGATGTAATTCTGCCTAGCTGTAACCCAAAAAGTAACGTTATGAACACCTTCTGAGAGCTTTGGCAAAACAGCGTTGCCATGGAAGCTGTCTCCTGATTGATTTAATGAAAAATAGTGGCTATATGCATCCAGTGTTGTGTAACCATTTTCAATGTCTTTTCCACTTCCAGCTAACCAGTTGACCCAAACAGCGTTTATGGTGAAATTTCTGTCTAAATCAAATGTCAAACCTGACCACAAATAGTATTGAAGGACTCCTGTTTCTTCGGGTTTGTGGTATTGGCTCGAATTCATCTCTTCGCCCATCATATCAAATGTCTGCGAGTTAAGCGTCAAGGTAAAAGCGACTTCGGTGTGGTTGTTTCTGATTTCCAAAGAGTCGATGACTGCGGTTAGGTTTATAGGGTTACCATTGAACTCGTAAATGGTTGTATCCCCGTAAACTGTCGGGTTCAATGCCTTTGGGTACATTTGAGCAGTCGCTGTTAGGGTGGACGCCAAAAACACGCCGATAATCAGCAGACCTAACAGTTTGAGCGGTTTCATTTAAATCTGAAAGAGTTGTATCGGTAAAAAAACCTTTTTGTACAGGTTTCTTGACTAGGCTCTACTTTTTTAGTTCAGATTTCTTGACTATTTCTTGTCGCAAAAGTTTCTTGACTGAATCTAACCCAAATCAAAAAAGTACATATTCGCACGGGGGGTGGCGGGCTCGCTGGGGAACCGAACCCTAAACATCCATGTCAGTATTTGTACTGGGGATGGGCTTTTGAGTTGAGGTGCGATTCCCTTTCCCGTTTAGACTTTAAGGAATTGGTTTGCATACATATTACCAACCTCCAGTTACCAAATTGACATATAAAAATAATAATACGGACGTTAACGGATGCCTTATTCGGGTAAAAGCCTCACCTCTTATTTTTAATCACTTTTTCCCCAATCTCTTTTCACTTTAAAAAAATAATTAATTAAGTTTATAGTGGTTGTGTTGTTGGGGTTTCCGATGGGTGTTGTGTTTGCTCTACAACAACCACTGCAGGGGGTTCTTTTCTTGATATTAATAGTTTCCAGGCAACAATTGGTAGCCACCCAGTGATAATACAAACTGTAGCGGGGAAGCCTTCGATTTTTAAGATGTTGAATATGTCTGGAAGGAAAGCTTCCCAGATGCCAAACGATAAGGCTATCGCGGCAGCTGCTATGAGTCCTGTTTTTTGTCCGAATTTTTTGTAAGTTTGAACAACAAGTATGCCTGCAAAGAAGAAATCTCCAAGTCCTAGTCCCCGAAGGCCAATCTCGCCTGCAGTGCTTAAAATCACTGGAATATTCGGTAGGTAAACCAACACTGGTAACCCGAGACCTGTGAATGTGTGCGCTGCAGCAACCATTGGTCCGGTGAAAACTAGTATTACATCTATGATCGGTAGTAGAGCTGCGAAGACCCAGACTGTTTTCCAGTTAAATAGCGACGAAAGATACATGATAATCAAGAGTGCAAATGTGAAAGCAAAGGCATCCATAAGAATTGGGAACCACAAATTAACTGTTCCATCATAAAGAGCTGCAAAGAAGAGGAATAGTAGAACAAATAGTGCAGGTGGCTGTGCAGCAACGTACCAGCGACTTTTTGTTATGGTTTTTTTCTGTTCATATGCTACAACGCTAAAGCAGAGGGCTGCAAGCAAAAAGAATGTTGCTGCACGGGGAATTGTGTAGGCGTCGGTAAGTGGACCTAGAAAACTGGCTATAGCCGCGGTCAAGCTGCTGATCCCAAACACTGTTGAAACTTGTTTTGCCCGTACTTTAGTCATGTTAGTGAAGACGTAGGAGAAAGTGAAGAGCAGCATAGTGTAGGATCCCATAAAGAGGATAAGTAGGATGTTAGGTACTATGCCTCCTGGATTAATCATTGAGGTATAGGCGATGACGGATATCATAATCACCATGAAAACAACAAGGAGAACTATATCTCGAGTTTTGAATTCTTTTTGCTCAACTGTTGCCATCAATTTGTTCTCTACACGCTTGTTTAGAAGCATGGCAACGGTTATAACAACTAACAGGGCGATGGGCATAGCAATATCGAGTGAGGGCATAAACCCACCAATAACCAAAAGGAGAATTTATTCCTTTAGTCAAAACACAAAGTAAAAACAACTTTTGTCTTAGTTGACGAAGTAGATGTTGAAGAGCGCCAGCGTTGCCAAAAGAGCTTCTTCAGTTCGAACAGTTACCGTACCTTGATTTGGGACAGTGTTCACGACAAAATCTGATAGTTCACAGAGTTCCAAGCCCTCGTCAGCGGCTATTTCGTGCAAACCGCGGGATGGTGCACCAAATGCAATCAGTATATTGTTGCTGCTCTGCCATTTTTTGCTTATCTTATTTGAAACATCAGCGAAATTGGCTCCTACCTTTGCTGTTGCAATCTTCAAATCGAAATCGCCAGTTTTGGAGAATTTCCCAAACGTGTGTTCTTCCACTTTCACACAGTAGCCCCAGTAAAACGGTACCTCGTCACGGCTAACTGGTTGCACCTCTATTAATTCACCACAACTAACCACTTGTAGTGTTAAGCGTTCCCTGGCACGGAACTGTTTCTCCCGAAGAAGTGCAGGTTGTTGTACCCCAATATCTACGGCTAATCCTTCTTTGCTCTCGGATATCACCAAGCCTTCGCGGTATTCGCCGACTTTGAGATGTTTGGTTTTACCGCTGAGGGGATGATTGGGGGTACGTAGTGGGGGCAGAATTCCGGCGTATTGCAGGTCAGGTTCAAGTTTGAAGAGCGTTTTGCGTAGGTATTGGGGGGTTTCTAAGTAGTTAAGCAGAAGTGCGATGAATTCTTGGTCTCGCTTTTGGTTTGTTTTTGGGGTGTCTGGGTAAACGATGATTTGGTCAACTCTGAAAATAGCGGCGGAGCGAGCAATTAACCCAATTTTGGAGGTTTTCTCACGTAAATGAGGGGTATCTGAGATGATTGATGTTGGAATAGCGATGGAGATTTTCTTTTTAACCATGACCCTTGCTCCTTACTCTGTGTTGACTGCGTTGTGCTTAAAAGGGTGGATTGAGATATAAAACTGCGGGTCACGTGGAGGCTATATGACTTGACCACAACTGTTTTAGATGATATTGAAAGAATCCGCTCTGTAGATAGAAGTGGTATGCTAAATTACTGTGTTGATGCACCAATTCATTACCAGAAGGCTTTGGAAATAGCGCAGAAAATCACATTTAACATTCCTATTCCGGATAATATTGTTGTTGCGGGAATGGGTGGCTCAGCTATCGGTGGGGATTTGTTAAAAGATTGGGCTAAAAACAAGGCAGAAGTTCCTATTGAGGTGTACCGGGAATATACTTTGCCAGATTATGCGGATAAGAAAACTTTGGTGGTAGTTATTAGTTATTCAGGAGATACTGAGGAGTCACTTAGTGCATTTCATGATGCTCTCGAACGTGAATGTATGGTTTACTGTATTAGTAGTGGTGGTGCCTTGCTCAAGTATGCGCGGAAGCATAATGTGTCCTATCTGCAGGTTCCGGGTGGAATGCCGCCGCGTGCTGCGTTACCTTATTTGTTTGTGCCGCTTTTGGTTTTAATGGATAAGATTGGTGTAGTTTCAGGTTCAGTTATGGAACTTGATGAAGCAGTGAAGGTTTTAGCGAAGGTCTGTAAAGATAACGGGCCTGAAATTGCGGTTTTAGATAATCCTTCAAAGGATTTGGCTCAGCATATCGATGAAACTGTGCCCATAATCTATGGCTTTGGGGTTTACCGAAGTGTAGCGCAGCGTTTTAAGACTCAATTTAATGAAAACAGTAAATCCCCGGCGAAATGGGAGTATTTCTCAGAGCTTGACCACAACGAAATTGTTGGATGGGAAAACCGTGGCGAATGCGTTCGGTACTTCTCTATTATTTTTATCCGTGACATCGATGAGTCTGTGGAGATTGAGAGTCGCATTGAGATAACTAAGCAAATTATGGAGAAAGCTGGTTTGATGATGTTTGAGGTTGAAGCACAGGGGATAAGTCTTTTGGCTAGAATGCTCTCAACTGTGGTTCTTGGGGATTTTGTGAGTGTTTATTTGGCGATTCTTCGCGGTGTGGATCCTACGCCTGTGCGGACCATAGATTTGCTAAAAGATACCTTGAAAGATAATGGGGTAAAAGAGAAAATAATTGCTGGTCTTGACGGTTTTTAAGCGAGGAATTTTGTGAATTCTGCTTCTGCAGAGTCCAGCGGTAGGATTTTTGGGGGATGTTTAAATCCATAGGCGCAAACTGCATCCACTGCACCGCTCTGTTTCTTTGTTATTGCTACTTTCACTGCTCGGACCACATCAAAAAGTACCGACCCTGCATTTGGAGCATCTACAGTTTGGAATTTGAGGTCAATTTTCATGGGTGTGTTGCAGAAGTAGTTGCCGCTTATCCAGAAGTAGCTGTCTCGCTTGTTTTGTAGAAAATCCACATAGTCAGTTGAGCCTGCAACAACTTCGGTTTTGTAAGGCAGTGCAGATGCGACGGATTCGGTTTTGATGTTGCGTTTAGCGTCGCGTGAACGTTCCATGGTTTCTGCGGATTCAGTTCCTCCGCCGACGTCAAGCTGATATGTTTCGTCTATATGAACTCCATTGTTGCTTAGGAGTTTTAGGAGAGTTTTGTGGAGTGAGGTTGAACCGACTTGATCCACGAGGTCATCGCCCACAAGGGGTAAGCCTGCATCTGCGAATTTTTTTGCCCAGTTGAGATCACTTGCGATGAAGTTTGGAGTGGCATTCACGAATGCGCATCCAGCATCTATTGCCTGTTTGGCATAGTATTGGGTCGCTTGGGCTGCGCCGCTTGGTAACAGGTTTATGACGATTTCTGCACCTGACTCTTTGAGTACTTGAGCAACGTCAGCGTCTGTTTCGTTGCTAACTTGAATTATGGCTTTGGCTGAGTCGCTTATGCCGTCAAGTAAGGGACCTTTCGTAACCTTAATCCCGATTTCCGAGATTTCGCAGACTCTGGGTGCATTGTTGGGCTTGGAGAATATGGCTTCTGAGAGGTCTTTGCCAATTTTTTCTCTATCTATATCGAATGCTGCAACAACCTCAATGTCTTTGGGGTATATTCCAGCAAGTTGGGGGTTGCGTAGCCCAATGTTATCTTGGGGTTTCTCAAGTTTACTGTAATATTGGATGCCTTGGATGAATGATGAAGCGCAGTTTCCTACACCGATTAATGCAACTTTAACTGATGGCATACTTGGTGCACCTTGTTTGGCATCTAAAGGAGTTGTGCCTTAATAAAAGCTACGCAGACACACTGCACAAAAACACAAATTAGCCCCGAAATTGGGGTTACCGTTTTGTATGCTTCTGTTTTATAGTGTGTGCTTTTCTTTTTTCTTAATGTGTGGGGATGGGGCGGTTTTGGTTTTTCCCATCCCATGGTGGGTTGTGGGGCTGTTTGGTTTTTTGGTTTAGGCTTTTTTTCAGCTGCTGTTGAAATGGGGAAAATTGTTTTTTTTGCTTCAAATGGTATGTTGTGCTATGTTTGTTGGGATGGGATGAGAATGGGTTAGGTATGTATAGAATTGAAGTCTGTTTGTCAGAGATAATTGTTGCTTTTTTATTTAGGTCTAAACATTTTTTCTCCCAAAAGTTTACCCAAGTAAATGCTTTGACTATCGAATGAATGAAGAAAACTCGGCTATACATACTAGCGAAATGGCGAATCAACCTTTTTTTCTTTTTGTGCATTTGTTTTTCAAGTTGAACTGATGCTGCTAGCGGGTGTTGTCGAGATTTGATTTTAATAGTTGCATTGCTGTATTTTCCTTGTGACCCAGATGGATTATGCAGTAATCGCTGATTCTTATGAGAAAATCGAAGCAACTGCTAAGCGGCTGGAGATGACTGACTACCTCGTTGAGCTCCTAAAGAGGACGCCTAAAGATGTGATTGCCAAGGTGGTGTATTTGACGCAGGGTAAACTCTACCCCGACTTTGAAGGCGTCGAGATGGGTGTTGCTGAGAAACTAGCGATTAAAGCATTGAAGCGGGCATCAGGCTGCAGTGAAAGTAGCATTCAGGAAGATCTTCAGAAAAGTGGTGATATAGGCGAAACCGCTGAAAAACAGTTGTCTAAACGCAAGCAATCTACGTTTTTCACCAAAAAACTCACAATTGAGAGAGTTTATGAGACCCTTGATAAACTGGCTAAAACCTCTGGAAGCGGAACTGTAGACACCAAGATGGCGTTGCTCTCAGGGCTTCTCACAGATGCTTCTCCCACTGAGGCTAAGTGGATTATCCGCACGGTTACAGGCAATTTACGATTAGGCATCGCAGATATGACTGTGCTGGATGCGTTAGCGGTTGCGTATGGCGGCGGTAAAGAAACCCGCGAAAAAATCGAGCGCGCCTACAACATTTCCTCGGACCTTGGCAGAGTCGCTAATGTCGTTGCTAAGGAAGGCTTAGTAGGCATCGAGAAATTCCAAGTGATAGTTTTTGAGCCCATCCGTCCCATGCTTGCAGAGCGCTTAGGCGAGCCTCAAGATATACTCGACAAATTTGCCGGCAAATGCATAGCCGAATACAAGTATGATGGCGAGCGTGTTCAGGCGCATAAAAGTGGAGACAAAGTCATATTGTACTCAAGGCGTCTGGAAAACATTTCAGGGCAGTACCCTGATGCAGTTGATTTAATCCGTACCCAAATAAGCGCCAAAGACATTATTATTGAAGCTGAATGCGTCGCCATGGACCTTGAAACAGGTGATATGCGCCCCTTCCAAGAGCTGATGCATCGCAGACGTAAATACGGTGTAGAGGAAGCCATTAACCAATACCCCATTTCGTTATTCGCCTTCGATGCGCTTTATGTAGATGGGGTAGATTTGACTCAGAAACCGTTTCCTGAACGCCGCAAAAGGTTGGAGGAAATAATTAAAGAAAACATTCGCATCCGACCGGCTACTCAGAAACTTGTGAGAAACCTGAAGGCTCTCGAGGACTTTTTTGAGGAAGCTATCGAAGATGGTTGCGAAGGATTGATATGTAAATCAGTCGGCAAAGACTCTATTTATCAGGCTGGTAACCGAGGCTGGCTTTGGATAAAATATAAGCGAGACTACAAAAGCGAAATGACTGATACAGTGGATTTAGTTGTTGTAGGGGCTTTTCATGGGCGAGGTAAACGTGTGGGAGCGTATGGTGCACTGTTGCTGGCAACATACAATCCTGGCTCTGACATTTTTGAAACCGTTACCAAATGCGGTACGGGTTTCACCGACAAAGATCTTGCCAAGCTTCACGAAATGCTCCAAAAACATGTAGTTCCACGCAAAAACAATCGGGTCCAATCCACCTTGGAGGCAGACGTATGGTTTGAACCGGCGGTGGTTCTGGAAATATTAGGCGCTGAAGTCACTTTGAGTCCTATTCATATGGCTGCAATGAATTCAATCCGCAAAGGAAGTGGAATGGCAATCCGTTTTCCACGATTCACTGGAAAATACCGCATTGATAAGAGTCCTCAGGATGCTACTACCTCCAAAGAAATTGTGGAGATGTATAATTTGCAGCTTAAAAAAATCGGTTCCTCAGGATCTTAGCATAGCTAAAAACTGATAAGCTACAAGTGAGCATTGTATGGCGTGGGATTGGTTTGGCTCAAGACTCTGAAAAAATGAAATCCATGATTGCTTTCAAAAAAAGATTGGAAGAACAGCTTGAAAAATTAATGACTGAGACACAGGAAGTCCAGGCGACGCTAGATACCGTTAATACTATTCTGCTGGAGAAGGGTTTCAAACGTGGCGATATAAAAGAGGTCCCCACGGTGCCTGATTCGATGCCTAAAGAAGTGGTTTTACCCAAACCGGCAGCTGAACCAAAACCTTCCGCTCAATCAACTGCCCCGTTAGAAACTGTGATACCGCTAAAAACAATGACTGATGAACCATTGGCGATTATGTACTTTGATAAACACACAATTCATGTTATGCCAGATGAGAGCAAGGACTTCAGTGTAAACATCCCCCCGTTTAGCAACTTTTTAGTCGAGAAAGTTTTCTCGAAGATGCAGGAAAAAGATAAAGAACTTGTTAGGCTAGGGCAACTAACGCCAGATAGAATGTTTAGCTACAACATCGTGCGCGAAGGCGATCAAATCCGCGAAATCATTATAAAAAATGTTGATGAAGAGAGGCTAAAAGAGCTTAAATCAAGCATACGCTGGACTTTTGAGAAAATGTTTGAAAAAATGAATGGCGAATAATGTGTTATTGATGTTTTTGTAGAGCATCAGTTATTCGGTTTTTTGGGCAAAGCCCAACTAGTCTCTCCGCTTCTTGTCCATCCTTGAACAGTATCATAGTTGGGATACTGAAAACTTGGAAGCGCTCCGCAGTCGCAGGGTTCTCATCCACGTCAAGTTTACCTACCACCATTTTGCCGTTGTATTCCTGCGCAATCTCCACTATGATAGGCGCTAGGGCCCTACAGGGACCACACCAGTTAGCCCAAAAATCTACTAGCACAAGCTTGTTGTTTTTGATGGTTTGCTCAAAATTTGCATCTGTTACATGAAAAGGTTCGCTGCTCATTACAATTCCTCTAATAAAGAAAAACGGTTGTTTGATATAAACCGTTCGTGAAAAGATCGAGATATGGGTAACTACGGGTGAATATAACCAGTTTGGCTCTCTTTAGTAAGGGTTTAGAGAACTGTGAAAGATTGGGTGTGCCGGGAACTGTGTCGTAGTTTAATAAAAAATAAGGGAGGATCTGATTTTGAATAGATCCTTTTAGTCGATGTTTAATTTCTTTGCTGCCTTAACAACAATGAACACTAGCAAGGCAACGATTAGGAAAGTAATCAAAGCGACAAGGAAGTCTCCGATAGCAAATGGTCCTGCAGTGGTGGTTGCTAGGTTGTCAATGCCTGGAATTGCCAAGCCAATCAGAGGCAGCAAGATGTCTTTGACTAGCGCCTGAACTAGCGTACCCACGTATAAGGCAATTATGAAAGCAACAGCTAATCCGAAAATCTTGTATTTCGAGAGGAAGTCTTTGAATTCGTTCCATAAACCTTTAGGTGGTTGAGGTGGAGGCGCTTTCTCTAGAGCTTCTCTGATTTTTTTTAATTCAGCTAACATTTCTTCTTCTTTACTCAAAACATTTACCCCTAACTGGTATTCTTACCGCCACCTTAAAAAACTATGGCAAACTCATTTATTGTGATACACTTATAGATCCAAAAATTATTAGCTGGGAAAAGATTCACACATAACTCTCATTCCAAAACAAAAACGGAACTATAAAATGATTAAACGGGAACTTTACACTATTTTCCAGACCGCCTTTATTGATTGGATAGATGACAACACCACTCTACGGGCAGCAGCCCTTAGCTTCTTCATCATATTGCCCCTACCAACCTTATTGTTGATAATTAACATTATCTTAACATATTTCGTTGGCGAAGCCCAAGCCGTTCAGATAATAGTTCAGCAAATAACCGCTGTGGTAGGACCGGCTGTGGCAGATTTGTTTAGTCAGTTACTTTTGAATACGGGTCTTTTCACTTCGGTGTGGACGGCTGTGGTTGTGATTGCTTTTTCGATTGGTGGAGCAATTGGTGCATTTTCGGTCCTGCGGGACGCAATGGACTGCATCTGGGAATTTAAAATGCCTAAGGGGTTGCCACTTCTGAAGAGGATCCGGCAGAAAATTGTGCCTTTCGTTGTGGTTTCTTTGCTCGGGTTAATTGTGGTTGCTTGGACGGCGTTTGCGGGCAGCATATTTACTGCCATTAGGCTGCTTTCAATTAACGAAATCTTAACCAACATGGTGCTTACCATAACTCAGGTTATGCTCTCGTTTATGGTGGTTACTCTGCTTTTTGCGATAATCTACAAGATGCTTCCAGAAGCCAAAGTCCACTGGCGAGATGTAGCGTTAGCCGCATTGGTGACTGGCATTGCTTTCACCGTGACAAACTACATATTTGGATTCTACATTCAAACATTTGCAATAACCACCGTCACAGGTGCTGCTGGGTCTTTGCTAATTATTTTGCTTTGGATTTTTGTCCTAAACGAAATCGTGCTTTTCGGCGCCGAAGTCTCAAAAGTCTATGCTAAAACTGTAGGGACCCATTCACAGATGCATTTAACTGTGGTTGAATGAAAAACAATTGTTGGTTAGTGCCAGATCAGGCTATTAGATGAGATAGTTAATTCACTGATTCGAATATTTAGAATCTGAAATAAGGTTTAATCGAAGTCAAATCAATATTAGAAGAAACGCTGCATCCACAAATTATACTGTAGAATTAGGGAAATAGTGTTGAAATTGAAGTAAAAAACAAAGCCAGCGAGAAACATGGATGGAAAATAGCTAAAAGTGGGTACAATGGTGGGCCGAGGCGGATTTGAACTGCCGACCTTTCGATTATCAGTCGAACGCTCCAGCCGTGCTGAGCTACCGGCCCCCATTTTTGAGGTGACTGATTCTAATATTAATGTGGGTTTATAAGAATTACCATAAATCTTTTAATGCAACACCATTATTGTGTTGTTTAGTTTATTATATTTCGGGCTCGTAGCCTAGCACGTCATAACCTCAAAAGGGATATCACCTTCAGGCTTTCTCTCAGCGAAACGTATCCTCCCCTTTTTTTAAACTACCAAAGAAACAATGAATAATGCACTAGCAATAGTTGACTAGTGACATCTCCCGCGTTCTCCTTCTTCCTTCCAGCAAGCGTTTTCGCCAAAACATAAATATCAAAATCGCTCAAGCAGATCTGTTCACCTCAAAAAAGACACAACTATTGTTCGGTGGGACATACCACCCCCTCGAGGCGTCACTCGTAAGTTCACCATTTTTTTGAGAGCATTGTTCCAGGAGTTGAATCAAGATGGACCATAAGATCATTAACTGTCCACATTGCGGCAAAATAATCTCTGTCCAGATGTGGTAGCCAGAGAATATGCAAGAACGGAAAGTGTAAAGGTAAGACCCAAACATACCTGTGCCTGGACTGTGGCATAGGTTTTCTTAACGGGCAGAGAGGGATTTGAACCCTTGATCCAAACTTAGGAAGTTGTACCTGCTTTTTCTTTGTAAATCAGTATGATGACCCAGAGCATTGACAGTGTAGCTATAAAGAAGATTGGGTAGAGAATGAGATCTGAGATTTCAATCGATGTCAGTCGCGCCAAATCGTAGAAAATATAGAGAATGAAAGTCAGGAATATGCCGTAACCAAGAATTCTTTTCTGTCGAACCGCTATTAACAACCCAACCGCCGCGATTGCGCCTTCTATGATTATGGCAACATATTGCAGCGGAGATACAACATCCTCGAATGTTTCAACGTAGAGACCTGACCCGACGAGTAAAACCTCTTCACCGCTTTGGACACCTTTGATGAAGGTTTGTTTGGTTGATGGCTCTGTTTCTCCAGGTTTAGGCCATTGGTAGTCTATCCAGCCTTCTCCTTTTTCACTCAAGGCTATATCTATAAACAGTTTCCCAATCGGTTTTCCTGTTACATCCACCAACGTGCTCATGTTTTGGCCTTCACCGGTCCTGTCGGGTGGATAAACAAGTCGGAGCCCATCGGTCTTCCAGACAAAGATGTACCTGTCGCCTTGGAACCATTTGGTTCCGTTCTGTCTGAAATCAGAAAAGGCAGCTTCACCCTTAACATTGATAAGATTGGCGGCATCTAAAACAAGCGTTTGATTGATTCTTTTCTGTTGGTCTGATCGGTTTGATTAATGAGACCTATTATTAAAAAAGCGGACAACATCACAAGCAAGGCTGCAAACGCTAAATGTTTCTTTTCCATTTTAGACCGTTTACCTATACGAGATTAAACTTAATATTATCAACTTAATAGGTTTTAGCTGTATTTCAGCTGCTAAAGGCGACGCGTTTGTTCGTGGGGCGGGCGTTTTCTTGTGGACTGTGGTGCCTTGACGCCTTCACCATTTATTCGGTTGTACAATGTTTGCAGAAACACAAAGTCCGAAGCGGATAGATTTTCGATCGTTTTGGTGCTTATTGAGCTCAGATCTCCAAGTTTCGTTACTACCCTTGATAGAATGATGACGGAGAGATAGGCGGGGTTTTGTTGGACGTGTGAATCCTTCAACGGTAGGATCTCATCTGCGGCAGTTGCTATCCGCATCACGCCTTTCCTGTGCAAGTTTCCGGTTTCGTCAACAAAACCAATAGGCAGGGTAAATTCATATTCTGTTTGACTAAGAGACAACCTAAAGCCTCATTTTACAGCTATTGTGAGGCATTATTATATTCTTTTCCGGAGTATAGGATTTTGTCCTGCCTGTTTGCTCAACTCCTTCCAGACTATCTTGGTGAAGGCCCTTCCAAAATCTGGGCTATATTAGGAAAGGTTTCTTGATTTTATCTTCTTATCAGAATATTTAAACAATAATAAATAAAATCTGGGTTGATTCTCTCTATCGTCTCAATCGGCGACAGGTCATATGTCCAATTGTTGCGTGTATCGAAATGGCTATTAAACTCAAAATTGATTTCAGAGTAGGTTTGCCTTATGATTTTTGAAGAAGAAGACGATGACTGCTGTTGCGATGAAGATTGCGACTGCGAAGACGAAGAATAAGCAATCTCTTTCCTTTTTTAAAAAACAAATTTACCTTAAGTCGTTGATTGTTAAATATCAAATGTAGAGTTATAATTGCAACAAAAAAATGTTTTCTAAGTCTGTGAAAAATGTAGCTTCATTAAATGATGTTTTTATTTGTAGGTTATTCCCATGCGTTTAATGAATTCTAGCACTTTGCCATATTCTTTGATGTATTGTTTGCCTTTTTCGGTAAGTCTGAGTGTATCTTCGTCTTCAATTAATCCAAGTTTGATTAGGTCCTGAATGAAGCTCTTTAAACGAGTGAAGGGTAAATTGGTTCTTACTTGAACCCACGATAGTACTATTTTTTCGTTTTTAGCTTCTTCGTTGAGCACGGCCAGCAGATCGCCATAGATTTTTAATCTATCTCTACGGATCTTTGACATTTTTGATTTCCTTTGGACTGTTAAAAGTTCGATAAGAGACAACAAGGAAAATGGCTAGTCCTACTAAACGAAAAACCACTCCTCCCCAGAAAGCAGCGTCAGTGAAATCAAAAGACCACATAAAAAATGAATACTGGCTTAAGGCAAGAAAGATAAATCCGAAAGGAATCCAAATTGTCATCGGATCTGGGGTTCTAACATGACTTCTAAATGTGTGGAAAATAATGTAGCAAAGGAAAATTAACATAAAGAGTCTGCAATAAATTTGAGCAGTACTAAAATTTTGCCAGATATTTTGTGGAGCGATAAATAATAGCAGCGATAACGCGATAAGAGTAACGATTGTTGCACTAATGGATATGTTCCATAGTTGTTGTATTTTTTTTGAAGATCTACTTGAAAACAGATAGACTGTTGCGAGAAATACGAAGGAGAATGTTCTAAATAAAAGCATTAACCAAGACAAATCTGTAGAAAATGCAACAGATGCAGCGATAACATGTGATATGCCCAAAATGCCAAATCCAAGTGGTAAGCCGAGGAAAATGGCTTTGCCAGTGAGGCGGAATGGTTTTGCCATATACCATACCAATATGAAGCAAATAATTGCTGAGGCAGGTTCTATTATAAGTCTTACTAAGGGATCTATCATTTCATCTACACCTTTTTCAGTCTCGCCTTATTTTCTTTTCCCTTTATCGTTTGTTCCTAAGCGAAAATTTTTTGTAATATACGTATTTGTTGATACTTCTCTAAACAAAGCCAATGGTTAAAGATTTTAGTTTTCTATTTTGATATATCGTCACCTGCTTTTTATGGGGTGTAGAAAATTCGATTTGATTATTGTAGAAGATAGTTAAAGTCATCCCAGAAAGAATAAACTTGATGTTGAACTGCTATCTTCATGAATTAATATAACTTCATGATGAATGAAGTAAAAATACAGCAATAATTAATTTGTTTTCTTTCATTTTTTTAATTTTTTTGTCAATACAAATTGTTCGTGAGTCTTATTAGCGATTGATAGCGTAACTGCTAATTACAAAATAAAGGAAAAAAATAAAATGACACAAAACACTCTAAACACAATAAAAACAACCAAGAAATCTCGAAATTGCTATGCAGTCTTTCTCACATTGATTTTGGCATTATCTATCGCTATTCCAATATTGGCTTTACCTCAGACCGTCATCGCAGCTGATAGTATATCTATTGAAACCTATTCATTACTCTCTGTTGGACCTAATCCCGTCGGTGTTGATCAGAAACTTGTTGTAGTTATGTGGCTAGATAAACCTCCGCCAGTGCCAACTGTTCAAACTACAACTGAACGTGCTATCCCCTACACCAACTTTTCATTGCAAGTCACAAGACCTGATGGTCACATTGAAAATTTGGGTCCTTTCACTTCTGATTCGACCGGTTCAACTGCAACCAGCTATATACCTGACCAATTAGGCGAATACACCTTCCAATTCTTCTATGGCGGTGAATGGCTAACTGGTGCACGATTAGCAGGAGCTCCCCAAACTACGGATTACTATAGACCCAGTGTAAGTCACTTAGTAAAAATAACCGTGCAGGAAGAACCAATTTATTCAACCCCAGGCGCACCACTCCCAACAGAATACTGGACCAGACCAATCAATGCACAAAATTATGAATGGCACGTACTAGGTGGTAACTGGCTTGGTCTACCCTTGCAGTTTGCATCAGGTTGCAATGAGGACGGAACCTTTAACCCATACTCTGCAGCTCCAAAAACTTCTCACATTCTCTGGACTATTCCACAGTCTTTCGCTGGCGTTGTAGGTGACAACTTTAATCAATCAGACTACTACACAGGCTTATCCTATCAAGCGAAATTTAACTATGGAACAAGCGCAGTTGTTCTCAACGGCAGACTTTATTATCACCCAACATTCGCCGCCTCTGCTATGGTGCAAGGCTTGTCATGTGTTGACTTGGCTACTGGCGAAGAACTCTGGTTCAAAAATGGTACAACAATCAGGTTTGGTCAGCTTCTGGCGACTGAGAACATTAATGCTCACGGGGTCGATGCTTACCTTTGGAATTACCCCAGCTTTGGCGGTACCGCTACATTGTATGATGCTTACACCGGTAATGCGTTGCTAACGGTTACTGGATGCCAAGCTGCTACTAAAGTTGCAATGTCAGAAACTGGTGACGTATTAATCTACACAATAAATACTAACGCGAATTGGATGACTCTTTGGAATTCTACTAAAGCTACCAACCCAACCAACAGCTTTACCTTCTCATCTAGCCTTACACGCACATACAATTGGGCTGACGGCTTAATGTGGAACGTAACAATCCCGAACATAACCGGTCAGACAATCAGTTCATTTGGCGACGGTGTATTAATCACTGCTGCTGCTTTTAGAGAAGCTAACCCACCAGTCAGAACCGTTATAGGCTATGATGCAAAAACAGGCGAGAACCTTTGGGTTATGAACCTAACCGATTACACAATTCGACCACAATACAACTTTAGCCCAGTATCTGAGGGCTGCTTTGCTTGGTTCAAGCAAGAAGCTACGCAATGGTATGGATTTAATGCACGAACAGGAGAAAAAATCTGGGGTCCAACAGAAGCATACAATGACTCCTTTGGTATGTACAGCGCTTCATTTGCAGGCGCAGGCGCACCAAACCCACAAGTTGCATACGGCAAAATTTTCACTGTAGGCTATGACGGCGTTGTCCACGCAATCGACATTAAGACAGGCGAAACGGTGTGGGAATTCTATAGTGGAACCACCATCGACACAGCATATGGTCACTATCCATTCTATGGCGGAGTTACAATCGCTGATGGCGTAGTCTTTGCAACAGTAAACGAGCACACCCCCAATGACCCGCTTTATCGTGGAGCAAAAATCTTCGCAATTAACGCAACTGACGGCACATCAGTCTGGAATATATCATCGTGGGCAACAGGTACCGTTGTCGCAGATGGGAACCTGATTGAATTCAACAATTACGATGGAGACCTCTACAACATCGGCAAAGGCACAAGTGCAGTCACAGCCGAAGCACCCCTCGTCTCAGCAACCTTAGGTTCATCAGTTACAATACGTGGCACAGTAACCGATACATCACCAGGCACAAAACAAAGCGAACTAACATTGAGATTCCCAAGCGGCGTTCCAGTAGTTGCGGACGAAAGCATGAGCAGCTGGATGGAGTACCTCTATATGCAGCAGGCAAGACCCACAGACACAATCGGCGTCCCCATTACTCTAAGCGTTGTTGATGCTAACGGCAACTATCGAGAAATCGGCACCACCACAACTTCCGATGGCTTCTTCACATTCAACTGGAAACCAGACATCGAAGGACAATACACCGTATATGCAAGCTTTGGCGGCAGTGAATCATACTGGCCATCGCATGCTGTAACTTCTTTCGCAGTTGATCCAGCAGCACCAACACCCACAGCAGCACCAACAATAGCACCATCAATGGCTGACACATTCATACTTCCAGGCATAGCGGCAATTATTGTTGTGATCGTATTAGTCGGCGCAGCGATAATTTTGATGCTTCGAAAACGACCATAAACAAACCAAACAACAAAACTATCTTCCCTTTTTTAGTTATATGCATTGGCAAAAAATGGGGGCTGAGAAGGCTCTGATTAGCATTACGATGAAATGCCATAGTAATCGTGTTTGCATTTGAGTTCTTTCTCCTAAAAAAAACGCCAGAGCCTCAGCAAACCCCTCTAAAACCAATAATTATTTTTCTTAGAATCCATACAAGTTATTTGTTGTCTCGTTTTGGGTTGTCTTAGATAGCTATCTCTCTAGAATCCGCAGCCTGTTTATAGTCTCAATATCAGATATGAGGATATATTGTGATTGAAGGAAGACTTCAATTTCAGGGGAGCGGCAAAGCATGGAAGCAACTATTAGGCGCTTAGAATTGTAAAAGCTCGAATTATTAGGCTTTTCCGAGGCTGAAAAAGTGAAGGAACTAAGAGTACAATTTTTTGGTTATGTAGCATGATTTAATTCTTTTCCTTGTTTCCAGCATGTATTAAAGTAATTTCTTGCTAAGGATATAACAGCTGGACTGTTTGTAACTAAAGCCGGCGTTTCAGCAAAGTTGCCTTCCTCAAACGCCGCCAGGACAATTTCTTTCTCGTCAGCTAAGGCAAATTTTACAGTAGGTCTTTTAGCGATATATTTTACCTTAAAATCGCGGTTTTCTGGCAAAATACTAAAAAATTTTTGAGTGTTTTCTCGGTCTGGTATTTGTGTTACCCATTTTATGATCACGCCTCTGCTTTTAATCATGCTTAGAGACTCTGATAAGATAGCTAAGCAGGATAAAAATTCTCTTTTTGGAGCAATACAGTAAAAAGTATGTTTCGTTTTTTCAGTAGTCTCTTTAATTGTTTGTATTATTGCTTGTTTTTCCGTAATTAAAGTAAACTTGTCTTTATTCTGTAATGGCGGTATATTGGTGTAGCGTTTTGTTGCATTTCTAATAAATATTTCTGATTTATCATTTAACTCAGAAATATGCTGAATTTTATTTTGGATTAGGATCTGCACGGCTTTTTTTGGATTAACAGCAATAAACTCGCTTGGTATTGCTAATATTTTCTCAACAATACCTATTTGCTGAAGTTCAAGTAGCACTCGATAAACATCTTGCCGCGGAACACCTGAAACTTGACATATCGTGCTTGCCTTAGCTGATGTGCCTAATTTAAGAAGTGCAAAATAAATTTTAATTTGGTTATTAGTTAATCCCAACTCTGAGAGAATCTGAGCATCCTCTTTTTCAGAGATTTGTTGCATAGTTGTTATATTATTCTGGAATGCATTTAAAATTAACTTATTGTCATAAGTTCACCTTACGGCTCTATTTTAAATAATTAAAATGCAGAAACTCTGTTTTTGAATGATTGTATTCTTAAGAATACTTCTTTCAAGAAAAGAAAGTGAAAAAACAAATAATAAGAAGGCATATCCCGATGAGAACATCTAAAGTTAAAACAATATTAATTGCTTTTTTACTGATGGCTTTAGTTCCCTCAATGATCGTATCTTTTCCTGCAAATGCAGAAGTTGAACAGATCGGCGCACCGCAACTAACATCTTGGCCTATATCACCTCCGTCAGGTATTACTCCAAATGTGACAATCGCAACAACCGCTTTCATCAGTGTCAGTCCAAACCCATTAGGCCAGGGACAATCAGCGCTCATAAACTTGTGGCTTGAACCCCCGGTACAATACAACAGATACTTTTCAGGATACACCATAACAGTCACAAAACCAAACAACGCAACTGAAACTATCGGACCCTTAAACTCATATCAAGGCGATTCAACAGCATGGATACAATACAGTGTAGATCAAGTGGGTACATACAAATTCAAATTCAACTTCCCAGGCAACTACTTCGCAGCAGGATGGTATTATAATGGTGTATACTATGCAACTACAGCAGATCTTCCGCCAGGAACAAACACAGGTGGCATGGGATTTGGTGGACCAGCAAATCTAGAATCAGCATGGTATCAAGGCTCAACCAGCAAAGAAGTATCGCTGACAGTACAGGAAGACTTAGTCTATTCATGGCCAGCAGCACCTCTTCCAAGTGACTTCTGGACACGCCCCATACCCATAGAAAACCGCGAATGGTGGACTATTGGCGGACACTACCCCTTTACTGGTGTAGGGGGCGGAACTGATTGGCCAGCAGACACTAACGCATATTCAAGCAACTACAAATTCACCCCATACGTCCAAGGACCAAAAACCTCCCACATAGCATGGTTGAGGCAGGGTGCACTCGCAGGTATAGCAGGAGGACAATTCGGCTACCGCTCAGTAGGACCCGGTGAAAGTACATATGCAGGCACACCAAACATTATATTCCAAGGCAGAGGATACCAAACAATCAGCAAACCAATGACTACTACTGTAAGCGGTAACACAGTTATTCAGACCACAAGCGTATGGCAATGTTACGACATTAGAACTGGAGAAATCTATTGGGAACAAACAGGCATAACACAACCGCCAACATTCATAACCTTTAACGAAGTCGGTACCTCAGTTCCAGGTGCCGACCAGACAGGCATGGGTACTGGCACATTTTCGCTGGTATATATTGGATCATCAAGGATGATAAAATACGATCCTTGGAGTGGTGCAGTAAAAGCCAACATTTCGCTGCCAGTTACATCAGCAACAACATACAACGACCCTTATGTTCTAAGTACACAAAACATGGGTGGTGGTAAGTACCAACTCATAAACTGGACAACCACAGGCACCAGCACAGACTTTAGCACCAGAATTATAAGCAATGTTTCATATCCATTCAGCAGTTTAGGCTCAGTTGACTACGAATCAAACATTGCTGTAAGTTCAGCTTCAATAATACCTGCAGGCGCAGGACATGCACTTGGCCAAAACCTTATGGCAGCAAGCATAATAACTGGCCAACTCCTTTGGAACGTAACAACCGATGACATCTTCTTCCCCACAGGACTCTGCGCTGACCATGGAAAAGTCACAGTACGCGTTTTAGGCGGATGGTGGGACTGCTGGAATCTACAAACAGGACAGCAACTATGGCAAAGCAACAAACCCGGAACTCCCGGCGGCGAAGAATATCCCTGGGGAGACTTCGGAGCCTACACTATAGCTTCATACGGCGGCTTAATCTATGACTTTTCATACGCAGGCTTCTACGCACTTGATTGGAACACAGGAGACATAGTCTGGAATTTCTCTACACCCACGGCGCCCTTCGAATCAGCAACATATCCCTCCTCAACACTGTTTAGCAACTCACCCCAAATCGCAGATGGCGTACTCTACTATGCGAACGGAGAACACTCACCCACAGAACCCCTCGCAAGAGGCTGGAGACTATGGGCACTTAACGCAACAACCGGCGAATACCTCTGGGACATCTCAGGCGGAGGCTCAGCAGGCGCAGTCGCGGATGGATACTTAACCTACGACAACAAATACGATGGCTACATGTACGTATTCGGTAAAGGAGAAAGTCAAACAACCGTAGCATCTCCTCAAACAGGTATCATTGTAGGAGAAAGCGCAGTAATTTCAGGCACTGTTTTAGATCAATCTCCAGCTCAAATAGGTGCCGCGTGCGTATCGAAAGACTCAATGTCTGCCTATATGGAGTACCTGCACATGCAGCGACCAATCGATGGCTTTTACCACAACGTAACAGTAACAGGCGTTCCAGTTTCTATAGATGTCATAGACCCCAACAACAACTTTTTCCATATCGCAACAGTTACCAGTGATGAGAAGGGAAACTTTGGCTACACATGGACACCCGACATTGCAGGGCAATACAAGATTACTGCGACATTTGCCGGTGATGAATCATACGGTAGTTCTTGGGCAACAACTTACGCAACGGTAAGCTATGCGGCAACACAACCTCCAACTCAAACTCCACAAACCTTTGATTCCACAACCAACACTCTGATGACTGCTTTAATTGCGGGCGTAGTTGTCATCGTAATAGCAATCGCGATAATTGGCGTTCTGATTCTTCGGAAAAAGTAGGCGAATACAAAAAAATTATCCCCCCTTTTTTAAGTTTACCAATAACAAGTAATTGAAGGAATTATTAATTGGGCTGAGAGGGCTCTGGTTAACGGTGAAACGTCATAGTTCATCGTGTTTGCATTTGAGTTCTTTTCTCCTAAAGAAAACGCCAGAACCCCAGCAAACCCCTCTAAAACCAATAATTATTTTTCTAAGAATCAATACAAATTATGTGTTGTCTTGTTTTGTGTTGTCTTGAGAGTTAACTCGTTTTGTTGTCTATTCTCCAGGTGTTGGAGTTAAACTCAGGGAAGGCACAGTAAAGCTTGGGCAAAGTTGAAGAGTTGAGACGCTATACTCTCAATAGAGCCCAATAACATCTTTACATCAAAGGCAACTCGTAAAAACGTTTATGAAAACTTCATCGCCGACCTATATAGTTCGCAAACGAAAATGCCCTTCTATAACTAACAAGTAACCCTCAAATTATTAGAGGCACATGAAGAGTTGGCGAATTACACGCTGCGGACATGCAAGTAAAGGAAAAGATAATTCAAAAATAAACACAGAAATTAAAAGCAACCGAAGCCAAGAACTCTTGACGGTTTCTATGCAAGTTACGCCAGCTGAAAGATGGTTTTTCTTAACAACAATTACATTTCCTTTAAGGGAAAATGTAAAATGATTTTCAAATACAGTTCATTTTTCAGTAAAGCTCGCAGTTGCTTTCAGGGTATTGGCAGATAGGTCATTTTCGATCCGTTGTTGTTCAGAAGCCGCTTTTGCAGCGTCTTTTTCTCTTACTCCATGTTGAACGCCATGAGTTTCAATCGCCTTGACTATCATCTTCAAATCAGGAAGCAACAAAATTTCAAAACCACACTCACACCTAACGAAAGGCGCTTTTTTATTTTTCAGGCCATTTTCTGATATCGTACTCAAATCTAAAACCTTTTTTAAGCTAAGTATGAATAAAGAATAACAAAGGAAATTATTTCCCACATAAGAATATTCCTGACTGAAAGATAGATGTTTCATCCAAAATATTACTTGCTTTTTAACGCAAAAGAAAGGTCTTCATAAGAATACTAGATCAAATTGTTATCTGATAAGTAACCAAACTAAAATGATGATGGGCAACCATTCGCCATCTAGCATTAATCCTGCGGTAAATCTGTTACATTTGTTTCTAAATAGAAGCCAAATCGTAAAATATCCGTACAGAACTCCGAATATCAGAGCAGGTACTAAATGAAGAAGCCCAACTGCTAAACAATAGACCGGTAAGAGTATACCTATGGTGTTTAGAATTATTAAAAGTGCTTTAGTTTTTTTTCTTCCCAGCTTCAAGGGTATTGTTTGGACTCCTGAAGCTAAATCACCCTCTTTATCCAAGACATCGAATAAAGTCGCTCCTACAAATACTCGAATAAAAATAAAAACAAAAACAACAATAATCACCTGAAATTTCATTGTGCAAAAGGGGTCTGGCAGAAGACAACCTGTCAATGCCCAACTTAAAGCAACGACAAGACTCTTCACACCTACAATTTCCTTTAGTCTTGGGATCGATTTTGAAATCCTTACACTGTAAATTATGCCAATCATTACAGGTGTTAAAAGAACAAAAAAATACCAAATACCTTCCGATAATCCTATCAAAAAACCAATTATCATTGAAACGATTGAGAAAAACAAATAGTACCCCGGAGCTTTTGGCAAAGTTTCAGGTCGATTAATCGAATCCTCCTTCTTGTCGGTGAACTTGTTTAATCCGTAGACTGCAAAAGTAACCAAAAATGCAGAGAAGAGTACGGGCGGCAAAAATGTGGAGCCCTCTAAAAGAAAACCAAAGATTACCACCATAACTCCATTCAAAGCCAAGAGAAGAGAACTTGACACCATGAATTTTAGAGCTTTGATTATTGAGAGGTGTGTTTTCGATAAAACGATCGCTTTCAGAATACTTATTGATCTTACGTGAAAGTTTCCTTTTTCCACCTATCCTCTCTCAATCGAATATGGATTTAGAAAAGTAATCAAGCTTATGAAGCACTAATTCAGATCTAAAATGACTATATCCTAATCAAAAAAATTGAACTTTTGTTAGAAAAAAAAAATAAAAACCTAAATAGTGTTAAATTGATAAATCTGCTTCAAGTCTTGTGCTATTTTTTACTATACCTTCGAAAAGACGCTCACCCCAATTTATTGCCTCAACTGAATCTGATCGCAAATCCATACGGTCGTCATAAGATCCTGATTGATCAAAAAGCCCAAGAGAGAAACTGTGCTCACTCAATGCGAGAGCAATTTTCAAATCGTCTTTAACAAAAACTCTTAACGTATCCTTAGCGAAGTACTTCTTTAATATTTCAAAATCTATAAAACCCGCTATCTTGCTCAAAACATCGCTACTAACTACAAGCTCGATTGTGCTTCCTTGCTCTAGCAATTGTCCAAACAAAGATGTGAAGTCTGGGTGAAATATAGGTGATATACCCTTTATTCTTTTAGCGGTTCTAATGGTTTCTATAAATTTCTGGTGAACAATCCCTATTTCTGTTGCTTGTGCCTGAACTAAATGTGCTTGTTTTAACGCACCAATATTTAGAAGAAGGTGTGAAGGTATATCATCTACATTATGGGATAACCAGAAGGCCTTAAATTTTTCAATAACTTCAGCGGAGGAAATAGTCTCTTTTATTATTTTGGCTTCGATGATGCCGAGTGTTGACAATTTGTAAACCCCTTGCGCCTTTATTGTGAGACCAAGGTCTCCAAAATCTTCAAGAACATGAAATATTGTGGTGTCTCGAGTTTCGGTAGCGCGTCTAAGGTCTGATATTTTTCTCTCGCCATTTAAGAGACTTAACAAAATTTTTAGTTTAAGTTCTGATCTTAGTGGGGAAAGATAATCCAATAGAACCAACTCATATGTCTTGATAATCCTTATGAAATATGTAGTTATTATCTATTACTAATTCACATAAAGGAACCGACAGGATCTAAATTTACCAGAATAAACAGCGCTAAAAACTTTTTTGCTTAGGATTTTAAATTTGGAGCACTTTAAAAGTGTATTGCCGCACATTTGAAAGAGATCATCTTTCATACCAGCAAGAAAGGTTTTTGAAAAAAGACTAATAATGGTAAACTAGGATTTTTTTATTCTTTTAATCTAATATAAATTTTAACTAAAAATATTTATTTAAAGTTAATATGTGAGTCTATTTGAATTTTTGTTAATGAAAAGCATAATTGCTTGAATTAAGAATAAGAATGTTTATAAATCCAAGTCTGTCGATATATGAAAAGGAGATATACCTCAGTGGGGCAAACGCGGCTCGAAATATGCATTCAAATAATCAAAGTACTTTCACAGGAAGGTCCTTTGAAGTCTGCAAATATAATTAACAAAGCCGATCTTAGTTCGAGTTTATTAGAAAAATACTTGGACTTCTTAACTAAACAAGGAATAGTTGAAGAACAAGCTGTTCATGAAGCTAAGCCAGTTTATGTAGTCACTAAACGAGGTAATAATATTTTGAGATACTTCAATGAACTCAAACCATTACCCATTATTGAAGACGCTTTCAAGAGTCAAAATAGGTATGAGTAAAAAAGAAATTACTATTTTGATTGGACACGCCAAATTCTCAGTTAAAAGAGTTCGGCCACTCATTAAACTCAAAATCAATCGGTGCGGCAAGAACATATGGACATGTTTCGGTAGTATTACTGTCTAAACAGCAAACTAGGCGCAGGAGTCCGATGTTACGTTACCTTCTACCAAAGCGAGCCAATACTTTCATAGCTGTAGCCTGCATAAGAATGAAAGTGACGTATTATCGGGTTAGTCGATTAGTTGTCTTGCCTGATTATCAGGGAATAAGCATCAGGAAGACGCTTCTAAATTTTGTCGTTGAGATGTATACTACGCAGCCCAAATTGCCCTTCTATATTCTATCAAGTAATTCCCCCGATAATTGGGGGCGGCTTAATTGGTTGGGAAATAACTAGATTTGGAGCACTCAAGTCATGGAAGAATCAATACAAGAATTAACAAGGAATTAAAAATGTAGCTTGAGTGGAAAAAGAGTCGCTGTTTCGCTAATGTATAAACCTACACGATAGGTGTTAATAGCTGAAAACTTTGGCGTGCGTCTATTTCCTTCTCAAATACTACCTATATGCTGTTCGCTAGAGTCTATTCAGGCTTTTGGGGGAGGGAAATAATAAATTTTGTACCAATCCCTTCCTGGCTTTCAAAACTTATGGTTCCCTTTATTGCTTCTGTCAGCCGCTTGACTACTGCTAAGCCGAGTCCTTGCCCTTTTGCCTTTGTAGTCATCATAGGCATGAACAATTTAGATTTAATATTTTCAGGGATCCCTAAACCTGTATCTTCTACAATAATCAATACTCTACTATTACTCAGAAAACTGCTAATTTTGAGTTTTCCTTCGTTTGGCATTGCTTGAAGAGCGTTGATAATAAGATTTGTCAAGATTCGTCTAAGAATGAGCTTGTCGGAAACTATGTCAAATGACTTGTCAATATCAACAGAGATATTGATATTGCTTTGACGATTAATAGACTGCAAAATATCTTTAACTAAACCGGAGAAATTGATGGATTGGTATTGAGTGACTAATTCTCGGGAATAATCCTGTAAATCAGCCACAATCTTGTTGATGTAGTTAATATTACTTTCAATGTTATCCAAACTCTCGGTGACTTCGCTTTTATTTTTTGATTCAGGCACAGTTTTTAGGCTTTGCTTGATCAAAAAAACGTCTGATATTATGGCTTGGAGTGGATTTCGTATATCGTGCCCTACCATTCCTGCGGTAGCGCCGATTGCAGATAATCTTTTTGTTTGTTCTTCTTCAGTTTTGTCTTCAACAACGATTATTATTCCTTGTTCAGAAGGATACATTGAAACCTCAAAAACAGATGGTTTGTGTGTTTCCCTACTGATTACTTCCATCATAAATCGATTGCGTTGTTTATTTTGGAGTAGAGTCAAATATGGGGAAAAATCGACCGAAATCATCTCAGGTAAAACTTCATATATCTTCTTTCCAAGTGCATCTTTTGCTTTGGTTGCAGTTACTCTTTCAGCTGCTCTATTCCAATATATGATGTTTAAATCCCAGTTGACGGCTATGTAAGCTTCATCAAAACTCTCAAATAAATCTGAAATTCTCTGGTTGCCCATGTCTCCATGGGCTTGAGCAGATGAATTAGTGACTTTCGTAAGAAACCCTATATTATATAGATACTAATCATTAATAAACTTAGTTCAGAGGAGAATTGCTCAGGTGGGCATATACTTTTTTTTCATGCACCCATATTTTTTGAATCTGTTTCTAAAAGGTTAGTTATAATTCTGCTAAAAATCCCACCTATAGCGAAAGATATTGGAGAGCAACCAAAGAGCGACACGTTAAAGGCAACTCAGACGCAGTGCAATACCTGATAGGTCATAGTTCATTGGCGTACGTTCAAATCTATCCGCAACTGGCAGCTCAATGCTTCGGCGACCAAGAATTTGACATGGTAGAGGTTAGAACTCCACAGGAACTAAGAGAAGTCGCTCGGAAAGGATACGAAAATTCGACGAGATGAATGGTGTTCACTTTTACCGTAAAATCAAGACGGACTAAACATGTAAAGTCTAAATATAGCGTCTGCACTTTAAAACAAGAAATCCATAGTGGAATGCAATAGTATAGAGGACTAATTTAGCACCGTATACTAGTGAAAAAGCATGTAAATGGGCTCGTAGCCTAGCACGGATTAAGGTGTCGGCCTTCGGAGCCGGAGATCGTGGGTTCAAATCCCACCGGGCCCGCCATAAGTTTCGCCTCAGTTTGGCAGTGAAAAGGTGGAAATGCTTCAGTAACATTAAGTAATAGTGTGCTGTATAGGTTATAGGGTAATAGGTAGTAAGGGAAGCTGCCATATATTAAGGGTTAATGTTAATTGGCAACACTAGTTTTTCAGATTTGGAGTGGATTAATTTGACAAAAACTGATGATAATTTATTGGAGTTGAATAAAACAGTCGCTAGGTTTATTAACAAAGTTCCCAGGTTCGAATATAAAAACATGAAATGGCGGTTAATTGACAATTACGTTGCAGTACCCTACATGAAATGTGCGGTGTGTGGTAATTATCCAACCTACGAGGTTTCTGTTATTGAAAACGAAGATGGCAAGACGATACGCGTGGGAAACGATTGTATTGATCGTTTGACAGGGCAAAACGTTTCAGAATGGTTTGAAAGTTTCAGAAAAAAACGCGAAAGCGCTATGACAAACAGGAAAAACAACGACAGGCAATCTGTAATACTTACCGCCACTGAATAGAGAGGACTTCTTTTTAGATAATGAGGCAGAGTTATTTAAAACCTAAGTAAAATGTAATAACAAATTTACAGGGAAAAATAAATTTGAATACGTCTATGCGAAAAATTTAAGCATGTATATACAAATATTTAATCTATCGAAAAGATGGTGTTTATGAGTAAATCAAGGCAAGGTGGCAGTTATGAGGGAAGGCGTGGTCATGGCAAGGGTTTTAAGCGCTATCCCGTTGAGTTGGGAGAAGAATTAGAAGTGGACATTACAGAGATAAGTCCAAAAGAGGAAGGTATAGCCAAAGTTCAGGGTCTAGTGGTGTATGTACCGAATGCAAAACCTGGGAACCACATAAAAATCAAAATAATCTACGTTAACGGAAAAACTGCCAAGGCTGAAATGATAAAATAAGATCAACTTCAGATTCTGAATTGTTTTTGAGCAATCCAATTTGATCCTTTTTTATTTTGTTTTCAAATGATGATTAATCTGCATTTGTGCGAAATCACTCTTTTTAAAGAGCCCTGTATTTTTCGATTTTTTCTCTTCTTTAACAAAAAAAATTTTATAGAACCGAAAAAAGGTAGGTGAAATTATTTGATCTTAATTTGTTTAGAGTACTGCCAGAGACCATGAATGTTGCAGAGAGACATGGCAAATATGGAGCCCGGTTTGTCTGTTTTCATCCATACGATTGATTTATGGTGTATATACACTGTGCTAGTGTCTGGTCCTTGAGCTGAAGCTCCGTGTGCATTAAACTCTACTTTTCCTATTTGGTATGGAAACTTTTCTCCTTCGGGAAGGAAAAACAGTGATATCCAGCTAATGTGATGTGCAGTAGTGTTTGGATGGGCAACCTCTTTTCCTATGCTTGCAGTAACTTCGAAAAATTCCCCTTTTGTAACCTCGTCAGGGCAATCGATAACAGGTACATGCTTCTCAACTTTCCAATCTGACTCTTGAATTAAATCACCAAACTTCATGAAATATTCCACCTCCTAAAACTTCATATAAAAATAAATCCAGCAAATATATTTTTGAGATTGACTTTAATATACCTTCTGAAGCCGAATCTACCTTCAAAAATGTGATCAGAAAGCGAGCTTTTCAAGATTAAACAGTTCTTGTTGCCACCACATTATTCTAGTTAAGAATTGAATGCCCTAATCTTTTAATTGTCGATCAGTTTCCGGTTTTCTTTGTTACTGTTTTTTGGTTTTTAGATAATCACTTAGCATTTTGTCGTGTTCAAAAGCCAATGGTATGGGCAACTCGTTTAAGCTGAAGCATTGGATTTGTTGGATTTCACTTTCTTGTTTTTTGATTTCTCCGCCGACTGGTTTGACGACAAAGCAGGTTGGGTAGTACTCATATTCGATATCATCTTTTACGCCCTTCTCTATGTATTCGCCCACTATCTGGATAACAATGATGTTGAGTCCAGTTTCTTCTTTAACTTCTCTGATGATTGTTTGTTCGATGGTTTCGCCGGGGTCCATTCTGCCACCGGGTAATGCCCAGTAGCCCTTAAAGGGGATCGTATTTCTTTTAATTAGCAGAACTTTATCGTTGTGATAAGGTATTATTGCGGTTGAAGTTTTACCAGTATACTTCTTCATTTTAAAGCCTCAGGTCGTAAGTTTTAATCTCCAGTTAATTATCAATGAAATTACGAAAATTATGATTCCGGCAAATACCACGATTGGTCCCGGAAAAGGTACTGATAATCTGAAGAAAAGGCTCCAAATTAGAACCCCTGAGAATCCTGCCGTGGCACCGAACACTGCGCTGAGCATTGAATAGCGTTTAATATGGCTGCTTAAGTTTTTAGCGGCTATTGCGGGCACAATTACTAAGAAACCTACAAGTAAGGTTCCAACTATTTGGATTCCAATGGCGACAACAACTGAAACTAGAAATAGGTAGAGCAGGTTGGTTCGGGCGACGTTGATTCCTTTTGAAATTGCAAGGTCCTCGGATATCATTGCTAATACTAGGCGTTTGTAGATGAATTTGGTTAATAGGATTGCCACTACACAAACGGTTGCAGCCACTGCGGTGCTTAACAAGGAAACTTGTGAAATATCGCCGAAAAGTGCTGCTTCAAGTGCGTCTAAGTTGTCACCGTACAAAAGAATGCCTATAGCTAAGGCTAAAGTGAACATAGCACCGACTAGAGCTTCAAATGAAATTTTTGTGGTTCGCTGAATCTGCCAAATAATCGCTGCAGTTACAAAGAGGAAAGCGAAGGCGCCTATGTAGGGATTAAAATTTAGAGTTATGCCTATTGCTAAACCTGGTAGGGCAACGTGCGAGAGGGCATCGCCTACAAGTGCCATCTTCTCTAGAACCATCAGGGAGCCCAAGTATCCAGTGGCTATCCCCACGAAGATGGATAAGACGAGGCTAAAGAGCAATGTATCAGTCATTCTATTTTTCTCCCCGAATGGTTTCAACGCAGACAGGTTCACCATAAATTTGTCTCTGAACATTGGGCTTCCCTAACTCAGCGGATGGTCCAGAAAAGGTTACGCATTTGTTTATGGCAAGTAGATCATCGGCGTACTCTTGAACTATATGGATGTTATGTGTGATTAGAAGGATAGTGATTTTATGGGTTTTTTTGATGTCGTTCAACATGAGGTAGATGGGTTCTTCGCTGTCCATATCTACACCTGTTGTTGGTTCATCAAGGAGGAGCACGTTAGGATGATCGTTAAGTGCCCATGCAATCAATACCCGTCGCAGCTGCCCGCCTGAAAGAACGCCTAATCGTTTGTTTAGGATGCTTGAATCTTTTAACCTAACCATGTTCAACGCGTTTTGAACGTTAAAGCCGTTTCCGATTGAGAGAAATTCTTTGACAGTCATAGGAACATCTGAAACTGTAACATATTGAGGGACATAACCGATTTTTACTTTTTCTGTCCATTCTATTTGGCCTGTATGTGGAACAAGATTAAGTAATGTGCGTAAAAGGACTGTTTTACCTGCGCCGTTTGGACCTAGAATCGCGAGGGTTGTTCCTTTTTTAACGTTGAAGCTTATGTGGTCCAGCAGGGTTTGGTTTTGCATTTTAACGCCAAGATTGGAAACCTTCAAGATGTAATTGTTACTATCAACCATTGCGACTCAACTTTTCATATGTTATAAATGCGAATATTGCATTGAATATTCAGTGTTGGGAGTTCAATAAGCTTTTTGGGGCATCACTGTTTAAGAATGCAATAGGCTGCTTAGGTCTGATGTTTCATTCTCTGAGAGCCAGCCTTGCGTTCTAAGAATATGCAGACCTTCGGCAACGTTACTTTGGAAGGCGTTGTTTTTTATTAAGTTGTTTTTCACTCCAAAATTCCAAATGGTCTCTTCAAAGCAGTTGTCTTGGCGTGAGAGTGTTTCGACATTGGTTATGAGATCGGCTATAGCTTGAAAGCGGGGTGTAAGGAGGTCCTTAATTTTAGGGATGCCCAATGCTCCTTTGATTTTAGTTGAAAAATCAATCGAACTAACTGAAGATGGGGAAACGTAAGTGTAGCGTCTGGCTGAATCGTTTTCGTAACAGACTAAATAAAAAGGTATATAGAACAGGGTTGGGTTCTTAATTTGAGTATTTTGAGTTCCTAAGCCCTCAAAATTTGTATTGATTGTTTCTCGTAGTTTGATGCTCTTATTGATTCCATATACTATGGTTTTCTCAAGTGCCAGTAACTTGTTTTTTTCTTGTTTATATGCAAAGTTTTTATCTTCTCTGTTTTCCGCCAGGTCTTTGAGGGGTTGACGTGCCAGTTTGATTTTTGAGTCCAAATCAAAACTAAGTTTGGAGATATCTTGGGTTTTTTGTTTGGAAAGTGTTTTAATGTTATTTTCTATGTTTTTATTTTCTTTTTTAAGGGTAGCGAGATCTTTCTCGGTAACCTTAACTTTTTCTTTCCAATGCTTCTCATAAAATTCATTCCCCTTCTTGCTCTGTGCTTTTGCTTCACGTTCATATTTATGGCTTTTTGCTTCAGCGTTCAATATGTCTTTCAATATTTTTATTTTCTGCTTCTGCTGGTTTTTTATTTTACTTTCAAAGTCCTGGGTTACTTTTTTGATTTCACGTTGATACTCTTTGTTGAGTTTGGTTATTTGGGGGTTAGTGAATTCACCTTGTGCCTTTATTTTTGCTTCAGCTTCTTCATTAGTTGCGTTGGCTTCAAAGTCTATTTCAGATATGTATTGACTGGTTGTTTTAGTGAGGGCTCTGAGGCACTCTGTCAGTTTTTGTGCGTCGTTATTAATATAAGTCTGAAGTTTATCTAACTCACTAAGTATTGCCGCAATCTCATTTGCCTCAAGCAAAGGCTCAAGAACCGTTGCTGGTACACTTAAATCATCGGCTTCTTTGCGGTATAAGTTAAACTCTGCTTTGAAGACTGTGTCGGTTATTATGCCTTGTAGGGTGAATTCTTTTTCTTTGAGTGGTTTCTGAAAATAGTACTGATTCTTCGATAGGAATGCGGCGTAGTTTTCTCTTGGGCGTTGATTTAATTGGAGATTATCCAAAAAAACCCCCGCAGAAGGTGCCTCACTATATGAGGCGGTATATCTTGAATCGTTTAAGCCATCAAAGATTAACGCCGAATTGTTTTTGGGATACACCCAAACGGGATACGCCGCTCTTGATACGAAAGACAGTTTTTCTTGTGGTTGCTTTAAAAGTAAACCTCCGCCCTTATTTCTCTGAAGTTCTGAGATGGCAAAGACCGCAGCTTCCTCAATCTTGGGGTCTTGGTTTTTCTTGGTTGCGAATGGCAGCATGAAACATTTAACGGGGGTGGTTAACATTGAAAGTCAGGTTAGGTATAAAGGGCATGCTTTTTTAAAATTTTCCAAAAAAGTATGCATATGTTTTATTTTTGATTGCTTTCAAGTGCTGATTGCTGCTCCATCATTTAGTTTGATGACCACACAAAGTTATCATTTTTCATCATAAGTACATGATCACCGGGCAAAAAATAAGTAACCACATACACACCTTCTAGTCTGGATTCTATGAACTTGACTAAAGTGGTTATGGATTGAAGTTTATTTCCAAACCCAATTTGCTCGATTCCCAATGAGAAACTTATTGATTTGACGTTGTGGTTGAGAAGAAATCATTTATTCGCCTCTGAAACAGAGCCTTCTTTAAAAGCTCACTCTGCCGAATCCAGCGCTGTAGGGGAATTTCAAATTTGCCGCTTAAGAACTTTAGTGATTGCGCCAGTGTATTGAAAGTATAAGGTTTCTGCCGCATGGCATTACGCACATTTTCCCTAACTTGCCAGACGCCTATAGGCATGATATAACCAGGGCGAGCTTCCCGAAGTACTATCGCGGTGGCTTGGCGGCGTTCTTTTTGAAGTTGCTCACATATAGCTAAACGGGCGCTATAATAGCAACCTCCTATTGATGCGTAAGTAGTGCGCCCACTGTTAGACTCCCAGTCTGAGAATATGGCAACAGAGGAGCCGTTTGGATTCCAAACAGTACCTGGATACCATGCTTCCATGGATTCATAACTCCATTGCATCGGAATCATCAAAATCTCAAAAACATTATCAAGATAGATTGATTCGTAGACACGGTACTCGTTGATTTCGGGAAAAGTCTTTACTTTATTCATGAGGCTCTTTGAAAGGATGTCGTCAACAGCGGTTATGCTCCATCTTGTAGGGACTAGTCGCCGCTTCTTTTCAACTCCAAAAGCTCCGACGCTAAAGGCTTTCTGGATTTTGGTCACCGTAACGCCCTTGCTGTAGAGTTCAACAACTGCGTTAGTTGCCTTAAGGTCTGTATCATAATATGCTTTCTCAATTTTTTGGTTATATCGTGCGTTGCCAACGTGAAGGTCGCGGATTGGTGCCGAGGGACCAAACGGTTGCACGTCATCACTAAGAGTTATGGAGCCTCGAGGTTTCTTGGTTAAGTTGAGTTCAGTTTCTACACTATTATCGGCAAGCGCCAACTCGCGGGTATCGTCAAAGATTTTGCCTGCTTCACTGATTTTTGTTACATTAACGAGGTGTTTGCCCCTGATAAGTAGGCTGCGAAACCCTACGATTTCATCCATTGATTTCCCAAACCATTTTTCGGGCATGTCATAAATGCTTGTGTTTTCATGCACCGGTGGCACTAACGGTCCGATGTATACATGTGGGTAGCCTATTCTGCCGATGAAGACACTTGGTGGCGACATACCATCAATATCTTCAGTTTCCATTAAAGGAACGCTTTTGAGGAAAGTGTTAACTTTAAGCATTATTGGGCAACGGGTTTTCCCACATAGGAACCGAGCGCCTTTGCATAAAACGCAGAGACTATTGCTACCGCGGGTGATTACTTGCTGTTCCAAAGCACTACTATTGACTTTTCTTATTATATCCTCTAGCCAATTCTTCGAATTACCGACGTCTGTGGATGTTTTTTCGGTTAAAGTCATTTCTAAAATAGATAGATATATGTGTTCATATCTTTTCTGCACTTGTTTATTTAAAAGTGTTAGGTATGTGTTTTACCATACTTTTGCAATAAAGAATGTTGCAAAAGTAAGAAACCGAATAAACGGTACCTTTTCAATATAAACCGATTGAAATAATCCGAAACGAATTGGCTGTACTTTAACGATTAGTATCTTCGAACAAGAACTGTTGTCAGAACAACTATTAGGCCAGAATTATTATGGCTTCAATTTCTCATAGTTAAAGTTGAAATAGTTTTAGATAAAAGAATATTTGTCAAGATTTGTTGACTAAGCTTAGTAAAGGTTTCTTGATAAAAAGAACTTTAAGGCTAAAGCTGCTAGAGTTTCTTCGATGAAAAATGAAAGCTTACGCAGTCTTAGTCTTGGCAATCTTAATTGTATCCATTTCTTTGATTGTTTCGCCTGTATTTGCTTCTAACGAACTCCATGTGGGAGTCAAAGAAGGCGATTGGGTCGAATACAACATCACTATAGAGGGCATCGGTACTGCTCCGCCGACACATGACGTGAGATGGATGCGGATGGAAGTTTTGAAAGTTGATGGAGATGCGTTCTCGGTGAACCTCACCGCTAGATACGCCAACGGAACTGTGGGAAGCGCCGTATGGAAATACAACTTCACAGAAGGTAACGTCGGTGGATGGACAATTATTCCAGCCAATCTCAGCCCTGGCGAAATGTTCTATGATTTCTCAATTCACAACAATACACCCGCCAATATAACCATACAACGGGAGGAACAAAAAATTGTTCTGGGCGCAACTAGAACTGTAACATATGGAAACGACTCGATAAGACACATCAAAGAATGGGACAAAACCACGGGCTTCTTTATCGGCTCCTCAGAGGTCATCCAAAACGTTACAAACAAGGATGGCAGTTACAATGAAGACTTAACTGTTACAACCGAAGCAGTCGCCACCAACATATGGATTCCCCAAATTATGGGTAACCAAGCTATATTTGCCTTGGTTATGTCAGGCGTAGTGACGGCTGGGGTGATACTGACTTCAGCAGTAGTGATTTATAAAAAGGAAGCAATAAGGAAGCTAACATTACGTTACCCTATACTCGGGAAAAAGATAGTAGTCGGGGCTTTTACGGTTTTTCTGTTGGGTGTGGCATTTGTAGCCCTAATATTCTTTTTCTGGAATGAAATCGGGCTCAGCGATGCCCAAATTAACTTGATTATTCAGTCTTACTGGATGGGGTTAATTGTAGCAAGCATGGGTTTTAGGAAAGCACGTAATTACTTTCTACACGGTGTAGTGATGGCTGTAGTTGTCATCGCAACTGTTGTGGGGTTCTCTTTGGTTTTGCTTATGTCTCCGCCTAGTGGTGGCTCAATGACCTCATACTTCACCTCTCCGTTGAAGGTGGCAGAAATTGTTGCACACAGCGTTCTCTCTATTCCGGCAATAGCATTTGGAGTATTATTAGTGGCTATTTGGCGCTCCAACTCGCAAACGTTTCCAGCTAAAAGCAGACGGATTGTTAAGTTAACGGTTATTTTATGGGTACTCTCCTATGTTGCAGGCGTCTTGGGATACATAGCTGATTATACACCCCTTTTTGGATAAATTGATTACAAACCTCACTAACGCAGTGTCTTTTCCTCCGACACCTTCTGCCCATTAATTGAAAATTGTGGCAACTTGATTCTCGTGTTCGGGTTATAGCTAAGCGTGGGAACTAGCAATTTTTCAATAGCTTCTAAAAAGCAAAAACGATAGAAGATAGCAATAGCCAAAATACAGTTGATAAGCGATATGTACTTATTAGGTCTAAATATGGTGGGTTTCTTTTCTCTTGCGGTGAGTAGGATTTGGCGTTAGATGAATAAGGAGTTTGTTGATGATATGAGAAAGCGAATTGGGGTTACCATTTTCTGGCTCAAGGCTGACCTCATTTTTGCGATATGATGTTAATTTTAAAAACAGAGTTTTTCTGATCAATGATTGAGTTTGTGGTATTTCGGTTTTTGGTTTAGGGTCAACTACTTGGCTAGCTGGTGGAGACTTTTTTAATTCATATTACTTCTGAAAAAAGTCGTCAATAGAATCAAAGGACTACGGAAATAATATGAGTTAATGAGAAGTGGCGCCCAGGCCGGGATTCGGACCCGGGTCCTGCGGGCGACAGCCGCATATACTGGACCGAACTATACTACCTGGGCAAACTGATGCGCCGCATCAATACACGATAATTCGGTTAATTAAGCTTTCTCGGATTTTGGGTTAATCATCAACTCCAAAGGGGCAAACTCCAATTTTACCTTGTAGAACGCGCGTCGGCAGTAATCTTAATACGCCAAAATCACTTAATTCTGAAGGTAGCTTGAGGGGACAGAGAAATCGCTTCAAAAATAGCCTGCGGTGTTCTGCAAAAATATTGGCTATCATTAGTGCTTCTGATCTTAGCTACAGCTACTTTTATTGGTGGCTACATTGCAGTGGCGATGGGGCTCATCTTCACATTTCTTGTTCCTGGCTTAATCGGCTACCGTTTCTTCAATTTAAAATCCCATGAAACTTGGGTTTTTGTTCCAATTTTTAGCGTGTTGGTTTCGGTATTTCTCATATATTTTTTGTCTTTAGAGTTTGGATATTCTAGGCTTCTAATTGTTGCGAGTTTTTTTGTGTTAACAGCAATGTATGCCTTAGTTGTTTACAAAAAAGGTGAACCGCTACAGCCACAAAGTTTACTCAAAATTCTTAAGCTTAAAAAATCTACCTTACTCGTCTTCACAGTTATTTTTTTGTTATCGCTTAGCGTGCTCTGTTACAGCGTCTGGCGGGGCAACCAATACGGAATTGTTATCACTGGATCAAACTGGCAGGACACTCCCTACCACTTTGACATAATCGAAAGCATAAACAACGGCAACTTTCCTCCTCAAACCCCCAACTATGTCGGCACCCCCCTGACGTATCATTACTTTGTTGATTTCCATACTGCCCTTATAGAGAAACTCTACGGCTACTTACCAACGCTTCTTCCCGTGCTTAACGCCGTGTTTATTTTGGTATTTGCAGGCGCCATGTATGCGTTGGCGCGCCCCTACGGTAGACGAGCTGCGGTTGTTGCAACGGTTTTAGCTGTTTTCGGCTGGGGCTTGAGTTACTTTGGGCTATTCTCTGCGCTCCTTAACGGTACCTTCACGCCGACTACCAATTATATTTACCAATTTGGACAACAGTTTGGGCTACCCTCAATATTCGATAATTTGCTACAACAGCGTCCGCTTCTAATGGGGCTGCCTGTGTTCGCGTTGGTTTTGGCGTTGCTACGTGACTCTGGTGACAAAAACCGTCTTCTACTTGCTGGCATCCTCACTGGACTGGTTTTTCAGTTTCATAACGTAGCGTTCTTCTGCTGTTATGTCGCTTTCGCGGTTGTCTTAATTTTTAGTGCGCGTAAAATTAACTGGGGCTTTCTATATTTTCTGGTGCCAAGTATTTTCGCCTTGCCATTTATCTTTTCAGGTGGACCATCCTTCTCCATCAGTGTTAGCTCCGAGTTTGTAATTGACTTCGCTGTGAACCCCTGGATTTACTACTTCCTCAATCTAGGTATCCCTTTCATTTTAGCAATAATTTCCTTTGTTAAGCCAGGTCATGAAAACCTTAAAGTCACTTTTCTGTTTCTCTTCTTCATTCCCAATATTCTTCTCTTGACGCCTTGGAACTGGGACATGTACAAATTCTTCATCTTCGCCTGGGTGCCAATTACCGTGTTAAGTGGGATAATTTTGTCGAAAAGAGGAAAGATCTTTGTTATATCACTCGTTTTGCTCTCGGTTATAACTTCGGCAAGTGTAATCATTTACAATGTTGGGACAGACTACACAGGCGTTAGTTGGAGTGAATACCAAGTTGGCACATGGATAAAGGATAACACCCCTCAGAATTCGGTTTTTCTAACCTATTATAGTATTCAGTGCCCGCCATCGATGATTGCGGGGCGCCTTCGTGTTTCATCGTATGTGTATTGGCCCTATGGGCATGGTGAACCTCTCAATGAAGTAAATAGGCGCGAGCATGCCATTGATGATGCTTATAATGGGAACGTGAGCCAACTATCAGAAGTTGTCCGCGAATTTAATGTGAGTTATGTGTATGTCGGAAATGATGAATTGCGTAATTACCCAGAGTGTGTAGCTTATTTAAATGACGTGAGCTGGTTGACGCACGTATATTCCGACAATGGCTTGTATGTTTATCGGGTGGAGTTAGCGGAAATGTCTGGTTGACGAATCAGATTTGTTAATAGATGTTAGATACCTCTGGCGATTATACTCGTTGTGGTCACATTTTTGTTTGGCGAAAAATGAATTCCGTTAGAACCATAAAATTCTTTTTTCTCAGTTCTGTGTCTTAGGTGGCGCTTGATGTTTCTTACCTGATAGGTAGGTAATGTCAATTCTCCCCATAGTGGTTTTGGCAAGTTTTTCAGTCTTGACCTTGGATATTTTTTCTTCAGGTGCTTTTGAAGTCTGATACACAAGAACTTCTAGGGCATGCTGCTTTTCTGTCAAGTCATCGATGAGGTATAGTTTACCGCCAAAATGTACTGAAGTATAGGCATAGTCACACTCATCAGTTATACCGTAGTCAAGTACTGCTTGTCCCCAGATTCGATTATTGGCTTCTGCATACACGAGTTTTTTGCCTTCTGGGGCGCAGTGAAAATAGAGGCAATTGCGGAGTTGATCGTAACCGTGGCTCAAAGAAACAAGATAGGGTTCGCCATTCATGCATAAGGCAACTGTAACATATTTTGTGGATTTAAGGACCTTCCGTATCTCGTCTGGGTCGGTTATTTCTCGGTCTTTACGTCTAACATGAAATGACATGCCTTCAGATGGGCAACAAAATAATATTAACCTTTACGGCAGTCTTTACTCTGATTCTGGGTCTTTATGTTCTCAAGCCCAGTTTCTTGATCGCATTATTGTTTTCCCGGCAAACTTCAATTTTAAGGCATCTTCATAGGGGCAAATTTCCACACATCTAGCGCATAGCATACATCTCGACTCGGTAACGTCTCCCCCTTTCTTTTCATACATAGCTGTGGCTTGGGTTGGACAGACTCTTTTGCAGACGCCGCATTTAGTGCATTTCTCCTCGTTTTTCTCCAGCTTTGTTAATGCAATCTGTTTAAACGGTGTAAAAGTGCTAAAAAGAGCGGTTAACGCTCCAAGGGGGCAGATGCGGCACCAAAACCGTCTGTATGCAAAGGCTAGGATAGAGACGGCGATTAAGACTGCTATATTTATGGAGCTTATGTATCCACCACTTATCCAAAGAGGGCCATAGGTTATCTGCGAGACATAGCTGTATTTCATAGCTCCAATTGCGCATTCAGCCAGTACGCAGAGAGGTCTTGCAGGGCAGACAAGGCAGAAGGGTTCGTTGATGTTGCCTACGATTCCAGCTTCGGTTCCCTCAGGTCCTCCAGGTATTGTCCCGGGAATAAGCTGGGTGCCGAAGATTGCATAGGAGCCGAAGATGACGCTTAGGATTAGGAATACAGCAATTATTATGTAGCGTGATTGGCTCAGTTTGGAGCTGGTCTTTTCTGAGAAGCTCAGGTGGCGGCGTCGAGTTGCTTTTCGTATTCGCGTTAGGATGTCTTGATATAATCCGAATGGGCAAAGCCACCCACAGAACGACCTCCCGAGAATCACTGCAGCAGTTGCAACTAACCCTAGTACAATTGCGATTTTTTCAATTCCAAGGGTTGAGTAGAAAACCTCATAGCCCCTTGGATAATTCCAAAAAGGGAAAATGTAGGCTTGAAGTTGCCAGATTGGGCAAGTGACTGTCCGTCCGTTAGGGTAGTAGCATGCCAGAATCGGCAAAGGCAGTCCGTCTGGCATCTGATTGCCTAAAAAATCGGCTCCGATTAGGCGATCTCGCGGAGCAGCCCCCAATGGCTCAAAAATGGGCACGTTGAAGGGCCCTAAAATTAATCCCATGAAAACAGCGACGAGTGCAACGGTTTGAATGAAGAGGCGGAGTGTGCTGATTTTTCGGGTTTTATCTTTGGAGAATTTAAGAATGAGAATTATGCCGACTGCAACTATCAAAGCATATAGGGGCAACACAATGAAGGGTGAATTCTCTGTAGGCATTACTTTCTCATCCTGTATTTAATAACCAACGTCGCCGAGAATGTAGCTGCCACTATCGCCGCTGCAGCCAATCCTGCGGAATGCTGCACATAAAAGGGTTGGTCGGAATCATTTGGCGCTTGGAAGCTATAATGGACCACTGTCACATTGCCCGCGATTCCACTAATAATTAGAGAGTCGTCTGGTAGAAGATTCCAACCTTCTCCTTCTGCAAGAAAAATGCTGTCCGGTACGATAACGCTCCACTCGCTAGAATGGGTTGGCTGTGTATTGTTGATGCAGAAGTTAATGGTTTGGTTTCCAATACCCTCTACTGAATACATCAACCTGGCACTTCGCAGAAGTAGACTGCCTGTCCGGTAGGAGAGGATTGTTATGTTAGAATTTTCAGTTGAGATTTTGAGATTTCCTAGTCTCTGCGTTCCATTGAGGGTTAAATCGTTGAACTGCCAAAAAATACCGTTCAATATCGCAGATGAGTAAGTTCCGTTAAAGGCAAACCTGACTGATCCATCGCTATTTGGGATCGTGAATTGATCAGCGGTGTTGAAGGCTATTGCATTATCACACTTTATCGTTGGTGCATAAGCAAAGGCTGATAATAGAAATAACGTTCCTATCAACCCAGTTTTGAATGCCATGCCACGCATAGTTACGCCAACGCCTGCTGGCAAGATATGATTAAAGATAGGCTATAAGGTTTTTTAGCCTCTGGTAATTCAGCCAACCTTTAGCTGTAGGAAAAAGAGTTTAGATGTCGAATTCCTGTTCGGGTTTGGATTTTTCTTCTTGAGGTTTTTGCGGTTCTGATTGGTTTGTTTCTGGCTCTGTGGTTTGGGTTGTTGTTTGAGCGCTTCGTTTCCTTCGCAATACAATGAGGATTATTACTATCATTATGACTGCGGTTGCGGCTATGATTGCAATGCCAATTGTCCAATCTGAGTTCTGTTCGCCTGGGTTGTTGTTTCCGCCTGATGTTGGGGTTGTTGACGAGGCGACTACTTGTATTGATGCCTCTGTGGAGGTCCATGAGAAGGCTTGTCCATCGCTATCTTCTCCGTCGATGCCTATAGTGTAGGTGTGTGAGCCTGAGGTTGTTCCTTGAGGAATATTGATTATTGAAGGGGTAAATTGGTAACTGCCTCCGCTGGGTATGGTGACGGGGGCACTTTGTAGATTTTGACCTGCGAATGTATCTGCTGCCATCCAATCAAAGTGTACTCCGAAGAAGTATACTTGAATTTGTTGATCTGATTCGCTTTGTAGTGTTATGGTAACAATTACACTGCTTCCCTGAGGCAAGGTCGGTTTTTGACCATGTTGCATGTGCAATTAAATCGTTTTGATTAATGTTGGCAGCTGCAAAGCCGCTAGAAAGAACTATGATTGCTATTATACCTATTACAACTGTGATGTGCCGAGTATTCACCTAAACCCTCCGATAATTTGAAATTCATAGTCTGATTAACTATATATGATTTTACCATAATTCCCTTTATGGTTGTAAGTTGATTAATAGAAAATCTTGACAATTTGGTTTGTAGCTAACGACAAAAAAATTTTATAATAGCGTTGAATATTTACACCCAATTTGTTTTTGCTTTTTTATGTTTGAAGTACGTTTGATAGTTCACCCGTTTTTCTATTTTATTTGGGCTGCAATTTGCCTAACTAACTTTTAGGTATTTTTTAATTCATGACTTTTATCATCCGCATTAAACGCAATATAATTAATCACTTTTTTCACTTTCTTTTAGCGCTCATCAAAAATGAGGTTGCTTTGAGTTCGTGGTTATTTTTCCTTTAGAGCTCGCCTCTGCGGTACCCTTAAGTTTGGGTGCATCCTGTTTGGTGCATTGGGAATGATACGTGGATACTTTAGCTTTCGCAAATTTGCTTTTAGACGTGGCTAGTATAACAAATTTTTTGGCACTTCTTTGGATGTTGCGAGCAATTATAAGAAATCGAAATTACTTGCGGGGTTTTAGCGTTATTGGCTCTTTTCTTACCTTTATCTCCATTGTAGGGTTTGAGTTAGCCTATCATCTTCTTGGAAATGTTGTTGGCTTTATCTTCGGCTGGGGTACAGTAGCATTCTGGTTTATTGCTTTTGTCTATACGCTTAAAGCAGAAGCTAAAAAAGAAAAAAACCGATAGCAGGGCGCTTTAACTGATAATTTGTAATATGGTAAGTCTTTTTCTTAATCGCCATCGCAGCAATATCCCAAATTTTCATTGATAAATCCTTTACAGACTAGACAGCAAAATCTGTGGGTAATGGTGATTTCGGTTAGTTTCCTTTAAATATGAGTGTTATGACTATGCATGTGCAAAAAGAAGGAATAACTTAGATATGGGTTCCAAGTCACCAAGAGGCGAATTCGCCGCAAGGCAACTGGCTAAGAAACGGAAGAATTTCCGTTGGCACGATAGATACTTCAATCGACGTATGTTGATGCTTGACGAGAAAGTTGACCCTATGCAAGGTGCACCGCAGGCGCGGGGCATTGTGCTTGAGAAGGTCGGTATTGAATCCAAGCAGCCCAACAGCGCCATTCGTAAATGCGTTCGCACACAATTGATCAAAAACGGTAGAACCATCACCGCATTCCTCCCAGGCGACGGTGCTTTAAACGTTGTCGATGAACACGACGAGGTCGTGGTGGAAGGAATCGGCGGTACCCGAGGTGGCGCCATGGGCGACATTCCCGGTGTAAGATGGAAAGTAGTCAAAATCAACGGCACATCACTCAACGAGCTTGTGTATGGTCGTAAACAGAAACCAGCAAGGTAAAAACTATGTCACAAACAGTTTCCCAACCCCAAGAAATCCTGCTCTTCCAAAAATGGAGTTTTAAAGATATTACGGTTAAAGACATAGGACTGCAAAGATACCTAAACCTTACTCCAATGGTTGCACCCCATAGTATGGGTCGTCATGAACACCAAAGATTCCGCAAAGCCAAAGTTAACATCGTTGAACGTCTAATCAACGGTCTTATGCGCGGCGGTAAAAACGCAGGCAAAAAAGCCAAAGCAACTAACTTTGTCAAAGAAGCATTCGAAATTATTAATGTGCGCACTGGCAAAAATCCTATTGACATTCTTGTTCAAGCAGTAGAGAACTGTTCTCCAGCTGAAGATACTACACGTGTTAGCTACGGTGGAGTTGTCTATCACCTCTCAGTTGACGTTGCACCACAACGTAGAATAGATCTTGCGGTACGTCACATAACTGCAGGTGCAAAAGCATCCTCAATCAATACCCCAAAAAGCATACAAGAAACTCTCGCAGACGAACTCATCTTAGCAGCTAGCAAAGACATCAAGAGTGTTGCAATAGCCAAGCGTAACGAAATCGAACGTGTTGCACAATCCAGCAGATAAGCAACTTTTTTCTTTTAATTATTTTTATTTTTTATTTTTTAAAAAATCTATTTCTGTTTTAGGTTCTAGTGTGAATCTCAACAATGTCGCCATCATCTAAAACAAAGTTTACCCCAACCTTTTTGGGACTGAAGGGAAGTCGCTTTGCCCAAACCATAGCAAACATGAAATTTGACGACAACTCTTTATGGATATTTTTAGCTAGTTCATTCATGGTGGCGCCTTTGCGCAATGCGAAGGGGTGCTTGCTATGTACTTTTGCGCTGGGTTCTTTTGTGTAAATGCGGATAATCCCAAGTGATTCAAAGACTGCGTTGCCGAGTTCCTCTAAACCGATTTTCTGTTCACAGGACATTGCAACAATTGGTAATTTGTCTTTTACGTGCTGCTTTAATCGCTGCAGATTTTTTGATGCACCCGGCAAATCTAACTTGTTAGCTACCACAACTGCGGGTTTGTAGATGGTGTTTTCATATATTGCATCTTCAACATCATCTATTGTGACTTCGCCTTTGACGTGTACAATTGCGTCGTTGATTCGGTATGTGCGTAATAACTCCTCAACCTCGCGCATGCTGCAATCAATTAGTCTCCCAACAACAACCACTCGAAGTCTTGCACCAGCGGGGCGCCTCTCAATTTCCACGCGTCCACCAGTTGGTTTGCTCACTAAAACGCGACTCTTTTCCAACTCTGTTAAAATCAATTCCAACTGTATAACGGTATCACGACTTAAATCAAGCATTAAAATAATGCCGTCAGCGTTCCGCGCCAACCCCAGCGTCACGTTGCCGCCTGCTTTGCCTTCTGCCGCCCCTTCCATCACGGCTGGTGCCTCTACAATCTGGAATTGAACATCCTTATAGGTCATGATACCCGGAACAGGTTCATGAGTGCTAAAGGGTGTGGGAGTAACAACAACTTTCGAGTTTGTTGTTGCGGACATTAAGCAGCTTTTACCAACGTTTGTCATTCCAACCAAAGCCACCTGCGCCGAAGCTCCCTTCTCTATGAAAAGTTTAGGTCCACCACTACTCTTTCCAGTTCCCTTCCGCCTCTTGTTTTCGATGTCATCGCGGATGATCGCGATTTTGCGTTTAATTTCGCCACGGAGTTTCATTGTTCCTTTGTGCTGTGGGACATACTTTAGAAACTCTATCATCTTGTCCATTTTTTCTTTCGGAGTGTGGGCTGCCTCTACTTCTTCCCATTTATCCATGGCTTCAGGCGGCAAATTCGTCGGCATACAAACTTCGCTGATAGATACGCAGACTCGAGTTTAAGACTATTTCTACAAACCCTCCTAAAAACCGTCCAAAACAGATTCCGTCGTCCCTAAATTTGTTTACTTGTGCTTGTCGTGTTGCAGTCACATACCTTTAAAGCCCCTCATTTAATGATTATTTGAAGGAGATTAAAAATGGCTGAAATCGACGTAAATAAAACTGCGCCAGAAGACAATAAAACCTCAACCGCCAACTTGGACATCACCGAAATCATCGGTAAAGTTCGAGATTTAGTCGGCAATATACAAGAAATATCTAGAGGCGAACCCATGAGCGTAACTGTTGAAGGTTTTAACGTGTCAGTAAGCAAGGAACACGGTGAATATGAGTTTGCTCTAAAATTGAATCTAGTTTTGAAGCCTAAAGCAATCGTTAAGGAATCTTCTACATAAAAAAAACGTTCACTATTTTTTGTTCAGGAATGATACTTGAATATTATGCATTTTTGGCTTCGAAATCTTTTTACACTTAAGACAATTAATTTAGGAGACAAAGGAGGATTTAGTTTGGACAAGAAGTGTGCGGTCTGCAAAAAAGCCTACACTACTTTTGATGCTAAAAAGAAGTACTGTAGCGCAGCATGCGCCAAGAAAGCAGGCAAATCAAAATAATTCTAGAAATATAGCGCTTACGCTGGCATTTAAGTCGCTTCAAGTTTTTTAAGGGAAAATTATGCCGCTAATTCTTGATGAATTGACGCTTTTTTCTCTAAATCTAAGCAATTGTCACATAAGTCAGCGCTTGGTCGAATAAGGCGTCTGCGGAAAATTACACGAGGATATTGCTTACAATTCTTAATCCAATGCCATCTGTCCGGCTCAGCTCCCTTTACGTAGTCAACCATGCCGTTCTCCTAATAATAAATATTGATAAACATGTATTTCTAATTTTTGCAAAAAGCCTCAATTCGATCGGCGCTTTTTGTCCCCCTATTAGGTTTGATATCAACCTTGATTTTCTCTTTTTTTCAGCTTGTTTTCAATGGATCAGTAAGGGATGCACTCAGGTTTTTGTTTGACAAGAATTTTTGATTCAGCGTTTTTAAATAAAAATAGTTTACGGACAGCTGTAGAGATGTACATGTTTTATTTTTGATTAATTATTCTTGAATTGCAATAAATCAGCATGCTTTTATCTGAGGCGAAAGAACTACTTTTACGGACTGAAAAACTTAGGAAAGGCTGCATTGATATGGTTGAACTTAGAGCTCAAGAACAACAGCTGCTTGCTGCAATAGAGGAACAAGGCGGAAGTGCTTCCGTGGAGAAACTAGTTGAAGAATGTAGCTTCTCAGATGCCGCTGTCATGCGCTCTGCTCTTACCCTGCAAGAAAGCGGTCTTTTGACCATACAAGCCACTACCCAAAGCATAATTAAACTCACCGCTGAAGGCAAAGCATACGCCAAAAATAAGCTACCTGAAAGAAAACTCATCCAAAAAGTAGCAGAGCTTGGAGGTACGGCAGATTTACGTATGGCGGCCCAGCAAGCGGGACTTGAAGCGCAGTTCATCCAAATTGCCCTGGGATGGGTTATCAGAAAGAAATGGGCAGTCTACTCCCCACAAACTAACAATTTACATATCAGCGAAAACCTGATTCACAACATGTCGATTCCCGAAGGCTGCGACGAAGCCCTTCTCAAACACCTCTGTGACAAAGAGCTTGAGGCACTTGACGACTTGAGCGATGAACTCAAAGATGCGGCTGAGCAGCTTAAAAAACGTAAACTCTTAACTATAGAACCCAAAACAACTCGCAAACTTAAAACCACTCATGAAGGTAAAGTTGCATCCCAAAATGCAACAGTTCTTCCCGAAATTACTAAGCTCACTGCAGAACTCATAATCACAGGCAAATGGCGTGATGCCAAACTTCAGAAATATAACATAGAAGCCCCCGTTGCGAAAACTTGGGGCGGAAAAAAACATCCTTATCTAAGCTTTCTTGACGAGGTTCGCGCTAAGTTAGTACAACTTGGTTTTCAGGAGATGACTGGGACAGCGGTTGAGACCAGTTTTTTCAACTTTGACGCGCTCTATGTGCCTCAAGATCATCCTGCACGTGAGCCCTCAGATATCTATTACATTAAGGACCCCAAGTATGGCAACATTGAAAATCACGCGGTAGCACTTGAGAGTGTTAAAGGTACCCATGAGAATGGCGATGATACCGGTAGCACCGGTTGGGGCTACTCCTTCTCTCTTGAGGCTGCTCAAAGGTTGATCTTACGGGGTCACGGTACATGTCTAAGCGCTCGAACCCTAGAATCAAGAAAGTTTACGGTGCCAAGCCGTCATTTCAGCATCGCACGTGTATACCGACCCGAAATAACTGATCGCACTCATCTCAGTGAATTTAACCAAGTTGAAGGCATCATAATCGATGAAAATCTCACTCTAAAGGACCTCCTTGGAGTCTTAGGAAAGTTTGCCCTTGAAATCGCGGGAGCAGATAAAGTCCGCTTTAAACCTGACTATTTTCCATTCACTGAACCAAGTGTCGAACTAAGCGCCTACAAAGAGGGCTACGGTTGGATTGAGTTCGGAGGGTCAGGAATTTTCCGCCCAGAAGTCACTATACCTCTTGGAGTTAAAGTTCCTGTTATTGCATGGGGTTTGGGAGTGGACCGGCTCTTCATGATGCGGAGTGGAATTGATGACATTCGCATGATTTTTAGTCAGGATCTTGATTGGTTACGGAGGACACAGGTGAGATAAAATGCCCACAATTGAGGTGGATTACAATGAGTTGCAGCGGCTCTTGAACATAACTTTGAATGGCGACATGGAAAAGCTAGATGAGATCCTTGTTTACGTCAAAGGCGAAGTAAAGTCTTTTGATCAGAAGGAGGCCTCTGTTAGTATTGAAATGAAGGATACAGCTCGGGCTGACCTATGGAGCGTAGAGGGATTGTCTCGTGCTCTACGCGGTTTTCTTGGGCAGGAAAAGGGCATTAAGCATTATAGCCTCGGAGAATCGGCGATAGAAGTTAATGTGGATACTCGGCTCCAATGTATTCGCCCTTATATCTGCTGCGCAGTTGTCAAAGGTGTAAACCTCAGCGATCAAGTCATTAAGGGTATAATGCACCTGCAGGATAAACTTGATCAAACCAACGGACGCAGCCGTCAGAAAACCAGTATCGGGATCTACAATCTCGACCTCATAAAGCCGCCAATTAAGTACGAGGCGGTTCCGCCTTCTGAGGTGCGGTTTGTGCCGCTGGGTTTCAAAGAGGCTATGTGTCTTGATGAGATTTTGAACCAGCACCCTAAAGGTGTCGAATATGGTCACATAGTTAAATGCAATTCTCTCTATCCGATATTGTTTGATAGTGAAGGTAAAGTGCTCTCGTTCCCGCCAATTATTAACAGCAATGACCTAGGAAAAATCACCGAAGATAGCCGCAATCTCTTAGTTGAAGTAACAGGTACGCTACATCGAACTGTCCTTAACACGCTTAATTTGGTTACTTTGGCGCTTATCGACCGTGGTGGTAGTGCTTATCGTGCTACTATTACCTATCCCCAGGGTTCATGTTATTGTGAAAATACAGTTGTTACGCCAAACTTTGATAGCAGATCCTTAAAGTTAAGTGTGGCGGAAACAAATCGCCTTCTCGGTCTCGATCTTTCTGCAGAGGACATTTCAGATTTGTTAGGTATTGCTGGACTCGACTTTGAAAAAATTAACTCCCACTTCCTCAATGTATTGGTTCCCTGTTATCGTGTAGACGTCATGCATCAAGTGGATATTATTGAAGACATTGCGATTGCTTATGGTTATAACAATATTGAGCCGCTTTGGCGTGAGTTGCCAACAACTGGGCAAGCTAAACCTGGACAAAATCAAATTGATGCCGCCCGAGACTTAATGGTAGGGCTTGGTTTCCAGGAAATTCTAAGTAACACGCTAACTAATCAGGATATCCTTTATCGAAAAATGAATTGGCTGCCCACTGCAACAGTGGAGTTGGCAAACCCTAAAGTTAACACTATGACCTGCCTGCGAAGTTGGTTATTGCCTAGCATCATGGAGTTCCTTTCTATTAACCAATCTGTCGAGTTTCCTCAAAGAGTCTTTGAGCTGGGTAAAATCACGTATCCTGATCCTTTGGCTGAAACTCGAACTCGCGATGAGGATTGGCTTGCCGCTTCTTCCACGCATCCCAATGCAAATTTTACGGAAATCAAATCAATTCTGGATTCGTTTTTGACTAATTTGGGTTTTGATTGGCAAATCAAAGAGATATTGCATCCAACCTTTATAGAGGGTCGAGTGGGCGCCGTAAAAGTGGAGGACGTTGATGTGGGTGTTGTTGGTGAAATTCACCCGTTGGTGCTGGAAGCTTGGAAGTTTGAAATGCCAGTAGCTGCCTTTGAGGTTAATTACCAAAAAATTGTTTCCCTTAAATGCAAAAGGTAGTTTGTCCTGATATATTGAGCTTAGAACCAGGAGAGGGTTCCGTTCTTCCGCGCCGTTTTGAGGCACCATGTGTATACGCCGTAACCTAATGGCATGATTATTGCACACATTAACGCTAGCACCAGTAGGTTGGGTAGAATCATTGGTATGGTCCAGCCTGTTAGCATGAGCCTGATGCATGTGAAGAAGTAGTATTGAGGTAGCAAATAGCTGATGGCTTGCAATATAGGGGGCATAACCTGCGGAGGGAACAGCACGTTACCAAAAAGGGTGGTTGCAATAGATATGAGTGCCGTAACGGGGTCGCCCTGTTTTGTGAGGATGAGTATGCCTGCACCTATCATGCTAAAACCGATGAAGGTACCAACGCCTAGTGCCAGCACAATTAACGTGCCAAGCACATTGATGCTTAATGAAACATCGAAGACAAAGACTCCTATGGCAAGATATACTACGACAACTACTGTGCTCCAAAGAAAACCCCAAAGCGAGCTTCCCACAATGAATGTTCTTAAAGTAGTAGGTGAAACTAGCACTTCTTCAAGCGCCCAGGGGTTAATGGTTTTTTGAATCAGCGTGAGGCTTTGGCTAAGATAGGTGTTAAAAGCCAAACCAATGAGCAGATAAGTAGTTAAGTCCATGTTGTAGAGTTGCAGAACCGTCTGCATTGATGCATTAGATCCCAAATAGGCGAATGATAAGGCGCCGAATAGTGCCGTCGCGATTAGGATAGCTATATTGGTTTTATAGGTGCTGAAGCTTATTGCATCGCGTTTCATGAAGTAGAAGACTTTTTCTAGCTCATCCCAAAACGCCAGCGTTATACCCTCCCAGTTAACTCAATAAACGCATCTTCCAAAGTCGGTTCTTCAAGACGAAAGTTTACAAGTTTAATGTGTTGTTTGAAAAGGAAATCAAAGATTTCATGAATCTGGTCCATATTTTTCAGTTCTATATAGAACCCTTTTTGGTTGCCCGTTGTATGCTGATCGTTTTCGGTCAAGTTGGTTACAGGGGACAGAGCGCCTAGTTTTTCGATTTGCTGGGCGCTGATTTGCTGGACGACGATGTATATGAGTTCTCTTGTTTTGATCATTCTGCGTATGGCCTCGGGAGAGTCAAGCGCAATAATTTGTCCGCGGCGCAGAATGCCGATTTGAGTGCAGATTTGGGCCGCTTCTTCGATGTAGTGAGTAGTGTATAGAACTGTTTTTCCCGTTTCCTTCACAGTACGCTGAACGAAGTCTTTAATGCTACGTGACGAAATCACATCCAACCCAACGGTGGGTTCATCTAGAAGCAAAATTGGCGGATCTGCCAGAAGTGTCCTTGCCAAAGATAACTTGCGTTTCATGCCGCCGGAGTAACGCTGGTACAGTTCATTGGCGTTGGACTCTAAACCAACTAGTTTTAGCACCTCCATGATTCGGTCATGTCGATTCTGGCGAGGCACGTTATATATGGAGGCAAAAAACTCTAGGTTGCGGTAGCCGTTTAGCCGCCAAAAAAAGCCCCGTTCTCCTACACTAAAAAGCGTTCCTAACGAACGCTTGACTTGCATCTGATCTTTAACAACGTCGTAGCCGTTGACTTTCGCTGTTCCACTGTCAGGGGGCAGTAGGGTGCAGAGAATTTTTACAAGAGTGGTTTTACCTGCACCATTAGGTCCTAAAAGTCCGAAGAGTTGCCCATGTTTTATGTTGAGATTGAGGTTGTCGATGGCGTTGATGGGTACGCCGTTTTTTGCTCTAAAGAAGCTATGTGCATTGAGAACTTTTTTGGTTTTGAAGGTTTTGGTTAGACCGTTTGTTTGGATAGCGTATTCCGTTTGCAGCATCTAAACCTTCCTTATTTTGAGGGCGAAAGGGTACATAACCATTTATCTAAGGACTCATGTTTTTTAGCTGTCAACTTCAAAAGCTTCTGTCCTCTGGAGTTGCTTAAGCGATTTGGATTTTTTTGTCGATTGCTGTGTAGATGTTGCGTTCTATTGTTCGTTTGAGGTTGTTGATTTTATCGATGTTTTCTTGGTGGATGTTGCCTTTTACGGTTTCATGGGTTTCAACGCTAGTTTTGCGTGCTTTTAGCTGGTCTACTTGTTCTTGGTATTGAGTGAGGTCGCGTTTTATTTCATCCATTTTCGCTGATGCAACTATCTGTTCTCGTCTTGTCGCAATCTCAACACAATGAGTTTGTAGGCTGTTTAGGGAATGGTTGTGGAGTATGTCATTGCTTGATTGTTCAGCTTTGCGGGCTTTATCTGCTTTTAGTTTAAGCGTGTCTTTTTCAATCAAGTCTACCAACTTCTCCAGAATCTCCCGCAACTTAGGGTAACCTGGCTGCTCTGACACAAGCGCGTCAAACGGCGAATCCAAGTAAAGATTAATTTTTTGGACTTCATCGGGGGTGATACCTCCGCCTCCGCCTGAAGTTGCTAACGCCTGCATTTTAATGAAAGGCTTCTGGAGGTGGCGAAGGGTGTTCTTAAGTGCGTAGGTTAAATTCTCGATTTCGTTGTTAACTATGTTAAGTTTATCGATGGGGCCTTCGCTTGTTATTTCCTCGATTTTTTTATTAAGTTCTACGATTTCTCGTTCGAGTGAATCCCGTTCGCTCTTTATGTCTTCATGTTCTTCTTCTAAACTGGAAAGTTGGCGTTCAAGATTCTGTAAATCATTAAGTTGATTGAGTGCTTCCTCAAGTGTCTTGGTTTTCACGTATTCTTTAGTAACAAAATCGTTTAGGGTATTGTAGGCTTGTTTGGCTCGTTCATAGATGGCCAAAAACTTTCTACGATCCATGATGAAGAATGGTGAGATTCGGGGGAACCAGTTTTTAATGTCGATTTCCGTAACCAAGAAGACTTTTTGGGTTTCTTGAGTGTACTTGTTCATATTATCGTAGGAGACCTCTTCGGGCGGCGTGAGTTTTTTGAATCTGTCAAGGAAGAGGCGAGCGAGCTTGTTTAGGGCGCGGGCGCGGTTGTAGAGTTTCATGTTTCGTTTTTCGATTTCTTTGGTACTAGTGTCAAAGAGAGCTTTGCTTACGTCTGAGACAGCTTGGACGGATGTGTCCATTTCATCCCGTAGTTTTTTGGCTTGGGTATGGACGGGGCTGAGGATGGTGCTGCTCTGGGTTTCGAGCCATTGTTTGGCTTCCGTGGAGTTGGAGAATTGGATGGTTGTTTCCGTCAAGACGCTTCACTTACCTACTGTATTGGTTGTCTTGTTTATCAATTTTAGCCAAAATTCAATACGCTTTTTTAGGTAGCTACTCTTAAATAGGTAACTGCCACATTCAACACCAAAAGAGGAACAGCAAACATGAACACTAAAAAACTCGCCCTAACAATAGTTTTCGCTGCACTAGCAATAGCTCTTAACCCCAACTTTACATTCATAAGCTTCGCAGCCCCATTTGCACAGGGCCTCATCTACCAAGTATGGGAAATCCCAGTTGTTATTGCCTTCCTAATAATTAGTCCAGTAGCCGGACTAGGAGTATCACTCTTAAACACCGCTGTGCTGTTCGCAATCTTCCCCGGCGCCCTCCCAACTGGACCAGCATACAACCTTGCTGCAACATTAGCGATGCAGATTGGAATTTTTTCAGCCGTAATTATCGGCAAAAGAATCCGCTCAAACAAGGACAAAAGCATTCTATCCAGCGCGAAATGGGCTGCAATTGCAACTGGACTGGGCATCCTAACCCGCGTCAGCTTAATGTCTGTGCTGCTATACTTCGCTTTGCCCCAGCCATACCCAATAGGATTCAAAAGCTTCGGTTTTGACCAAGCTTTAACAAATGCATATTTGCCCTTTGCAGCCATCTTTAATGCTACACTAGCGCTTTATACGATTCCGATTGGTTGGCTGATAGCGCGTAGAGTCCAGAAGGTGCTCCATTTGACAATGCCGGGAGAAGCAAAAAACGGCATAGCTGTTAAATAAAGAAAGGGAGTTTTAGAAGCCCAGAGCTTGGGCTAACACTTGCGGATTTATTTTTCCCGCCTTAAATGTTCTGCCTGTTTTTGCGTTGTTAATCATCAAGGCTGCGGGGGCGAATAAGCCATGGTCTATTTTGTAGAAGTCCTTGCCGGCATCAAGGAAAATCTGCAGAAACGGCTTGCCGTAGTCTTTAGAGTTGATTGAGGGAGCATCGTTTACCAGTTTTTGCAGTTTTGCTTCGTCATCGTAGTCCACAGTGAGGTAGACAGTGCCCCCGTAGAGGATAACATCGTTTGTGCGTGCCATCGCGACTTCAAAGTCGGGTCCAACGGGCGGAATTGGTGCGTAGCCCATGGCGTAGCGGATACATTTGGGGTCTAAGCCAAGCGTGTGGAGTTTATGGATGCCTACTTCCACGACGCGCCCCGCAACCTGCGTTAAACCCGCAACGGAGGCGGTTGGGGCGACAACGATGATAAGGTTTTCTGGGGTGATGTTTGCGTTTTTGCAGACTTTCTCCACCAGCACATCAGAGGGTAAAACGTTGCTTTCCAATGTGATGACAGCTTTATCGCTTTTGTCTAAGTAGCCGAGTTCCTCGTAAATTTCCTTGGGTTTAAGCGCTAGAGCCCGGACCGGTCCTGAGCCGATGGCTATGTTGTCGCCGTCCTTGATACGCCATCCAGCAAATTGACTACCCAACATGGCGACTGCAGGATGGTCAGAAGTGACGGTTATGGATGGAAAAAATATCTCACCATAGGTTTTGAAGCCCAATTCTACTTTACCTGCATTGCCTAAACACAGCTCGGTTAAGACTTTGCCTGCTGCAAATCCGCCAGATGCTTTGACACCTGCATCGATTATTGTGGCTCCTGTAGAAGATTTTGTGACGGCTATTCCGTACAACTCGGGGTTATTTAGAAGTTCCTGGGCTTTTTGCCAAGCCATTTGATTGAGGCTTAATGCTTTATCCATCTGGTTCACCAAGATGTCTTAATGTGGAGGTTTTTGAATATTAAAGTTAACGTTGCAGGCTCTATTTTGCGGATGGAACTAAAGGTCTCTATGGACTTGCCGATCTAATAACGCATGAAAGTAGTTTGCACTCATGTCAGGTAATTAAAAATTTTATCTTTTTAACGTTTAAGCGCTTATATGTTTTTGTTGTTGTACAATGACTGTCACATTTTTTAATTAACTTCAGGTGTGCAATAATATTTTAATCAGGCTTGTAAAAAAATAAGGTGTTAATAATGGAAACAATTGTTAAACAAATCTCTCATAGAGAAACTCAAACGGAAATCATTAACCTGAGAAGTTACATGCCACGAATACACGAAATTCGTGCACCTTGCCAATGGCTTGAGCACTGTGATGACGGAAAATGTCCGGCGTTTGTGCGGTTAAATGGCAACTTTTACTGTGCAAAAATTAAGCCTCAAATCTAAACTCCTCTTTTTAGAGAAATTAATATTTTAGTGCCGCAATTGCATTTTTAACTGCGGTAACTGATTGTTCAAACCGCTGTCTAGTTTTCAGTGATAAATCAAGTTCAATTATTTTCTCAACTCCCTGTTTACCCAGAACTACTGGAACCCCAATGGAAACGCATGATTGATCATATTCGCCCTCAAGGCAGGTTGAAACGCTCATGACACGATTTCTACCAGTTAAAATCGCATCTGCGGTTATCGCAATCACTGATCCGGGGGCATATTCAGTGCTTCCTTTTAATTTAATAACATCAGCTCCTGACGTGATAGTGCGATGTACTATACGTTCAATCTGCTCTGTTGACAGTAAACTTGTTATGGGTATGCCTGAAACTGAAGCGTAATCAACGAGTGGCACCATTGAATCGCCATGTTCACCAATTACCAATGCCCTTGTATCCTCACGTGACACCCCTAGCTCCTCTGCGATATAAGTTCGGAAACGCATGCCATCCAGAATGTTTCCCATTCCGAAGAGTCGACTCCGTGGAAAACCTGTTTCTTTGAAGCTGACATATGTCATAATGTCCACCGGATTGCTAACTATCATCAAATTTGTATTTGGTGCATACTTGGCGACTTCATGGGTGATACTTCTTATTATTTGCGCATTGATATTCATGAGATCAATACGTGTCATATCAGGTCGTCTACCCATTCCAGCCGTTACGATGACTAGCTCAGAATCCCGCATAGCGCTAAAATCATTGGTTCCACGGATGGTTCCATCGAAATCTATGGCGGGTGCGGCCTGCATCATATCCAAAGCTTCCCCCTCCGCTTGATTCTTATTGGTGTCAATCAAGATAACATCGCTTATTTTGTAGCGAAGAATATCAAAAGCAGCGGCGCTTCCAACTTTGCCCGCGCCAATAACTGTTATCATAATTAAAGATAAAGTGAAAAGAAATTTAAGGGTTTAATGCGCAAACTTTTTCTACTTACAATAGATCTGAAATTTCGGTTATTTCTTGCTTGGATAATTTTTCACTATTGATGAATGATTACGGGCTCTATGTTTTTTCTTCGTTTGTTGTTTCTTCACTTAAGTTAAATGATTTTTTGAAAATTGCCTCAATCGAGCCTACTATTTTTGTTGCTGCATTTCTGTTTGAAGAATTATCTGACTATTATGAAAGTGCAGTCTAGTGAATGAGCAACCTTCTCGCTGATACTCCCCAAAAAAATCTCTCGTACCTTACTTGCCCCTCTATGTCCCATCACAACAACATCAAAATTGCCTTCTTTAGCAGCCGAAATAATTTCTGAGGCAGGGTTGCCTTCCCGAAGCAGAGTTGAAATGGCAATGTTAGGTTTAGTAGCTTTGGCCTTCAGAGATATTTTTTTTAAAAGATCCTCGTGGAACTTCCTTAACTCCTTAGCGACCACTACCATACTGCTGTCGCCAGTGTAAGCTGAAATGTCTGCAGGAACTGTAGCCATCGCTGAAGATTCCATAACATTGATTGCAGTTAAGTCTGCTCCATATTTTTCTGCGAAATCTAAGGTAAAGTCAAGTGCCCGTTCAGAGTTTTCGGAGCCGTCGACTGCAACCAGAACCTTACTAATTACCATATTATATCCACTAGAATTATCTTTAGATGCATTAAACATTTTCTACCCAAACTACTGCACGCGATTAAAAAAATGGATTATATGGATCCTTATGTTTAAGGAATATAAGCATAAACTGTTATTTACTACCTAATCAGAGAAGCGTGGGTGTCACCGATAAATAAGCAGAGCCAACTCATAACATACATGCTTATTGTATTGACATTGTTGTCAACATTAAGTTTAGCCCTGAGCATTTCACCTGCGGCTGCAGAAACTGGCGCATCCGCTTGGAACAATGTAGCGCCTATGTCGATAGCTCGTGGCAGCTCTGGTGTGGCAGCTGTAAACGGAAAAATCTACGCTATAGGCGGCATTAACGGCAGTAGTTTCCCTCTCAATGACAACGAAGAATACAGCCCTACAACCAATACTTGGAAAAGTAGAGCAGCTATGCCTACGCCTCGAAGTGGTGTTGCAGTAGCTGTTTACCAAAATAGAATCTACGTTTTTGGTGGGACAGTTGGCAACGGATATGTAGGAAACAACGAAGTTTATGATCCAGCTACGAATTCTTGGCAAACCAAAGCTTCAATGCCTACTCCCAGAGCTGATTTATGTGCAAATGTTGTTAACGATAAAATATATCTAATCGGAGGAAAACGCTACTCCAATGTCAGCCCCTATTCTATAGAAACAGGCATAAATGAGATTTATGATCCTGCTAGCGACACTTGGAGTACTGGAACGTCGATGCCTACTCCTCTTGAAGGTTATGGTTCTGCTGTAGTTGATACCAGCATCTACTTTTTGGGTGGTTCAAGGCAACCGAACTCGTTGAGCAACACAGTAATCGTGAATAATAACCAAGTTTATGACGCTGTTAATGACAATTGGAGCAAAGCAGCATCGCTAAAAGAAGTATCTAGCTATGGCGCAGCGGCTGCAACAGAAGGCTATCTTGCCCCTCAGCGTATATACTATGTTGGTGGATATTCGGCGGATGTTTTTAGTAGCCAGACTCAAGTTTTTAACATATCAAATAACTCTTGGAACTACATTGAGGCAATGTCGACCAGTAGAGCATATCTTGGTTTGGTTGTGGTGAAAGATATTCTCTATGCAATAGGCGGCTTTGACGGAACAAATTGGCTTGATACGACTGAACAATATACACCTGCGGGCTATGGAGCGGTGCCGCCCAAAGTTGTGGTTACATCGCCTGGGAACAGGACATATCAACAGGTAACGTTGGACTTTTCAGTTAATAGGGCTATTTTTTGGATGGGATACAGCGTAGATGGAAGGGCAAATATAACCCTTGGAGCGTCGACAAAGCTTTTGGGTCTTAGTCAAGGAGGGCATTACGTAACCATTTATGCTAATGATAGCATGGGGAATATGGGTGCTTCAGACACAGTTTATTTCTCAGTAGATATGTTGGGACCACGTATCACGGTACTTTCGCCGCAGAATCAATCTTATGACTCAACTGATATCCAATTGTCATTCACGATTGATGAGGCGGCTAAGTATTTAGCTTACAGCTTAGACTCTCAGGACACTGTTACCATTCTCGGAAACGTCACTTTGCCTGCACTATCAGATGGGTCTCATCGCATAACCATATATGCCACTGATGACTTGGGAAACACATCTGACCAGAAAATGTATTTTACAATTGCTACGTTTCCCACTGTTTTAGTAGTTGCGGCATTAGTAATAATAATTATCGCTCTTGCAGCGGCGTATATTTTCTTAAAGACAAAAAAATAACTCACCGTCAGTGTTCGATTGGATTTCTGAATGCCAATATAATCTGATACCGTTTAATGATCTGATTTATCAACGGTGCACTTCGAATATCCAGTAGATTTTGCATGAAATAAGGGAGATAATGATCAGGACATGAATATATTTGCCTTTTAAGCCTAATATGTACAGACTGACAGAAGGCAATATTGGAATGAGCGAAAGGTTTTTTGACTTAACGTAATCTCTGATAAAATTGCATTTTTGTTGGGAAAATTTTAAGTAAATAAGCTGGCACTTCCAGAATGGGTTACCAATGGGATACCATATTGATTACTGTGTAGGCGAGAATGTTTGTTGCTCCTCACAGATTGAGATAGCTGACAGAATATTTTACGTTAAACTTTTTTCTGCTGCTCCTTCCAGATATTTCTCTGGCGATCAAGAGGGTATAATTCAAAAAGAAATCTCTGAAGACGAGTTTGATCTCTGGCTTAATGCTTTAGCTGACAATGCATCTGAGGTTATGGAAATCCGAAAGAAACTGACATTGGGTAAAAAATATTGACATTTAGATGTCTCTCCAGCGGTGTTTCTTCGCCGCAATGGTTATTATAACACCGCATACTCCTAGCAGAACTATCCAGTCCAAAGCCAAATTTGCTGCTGAAAGCTGCAGGTAGCCGGTGGCTGAATGCATAATTTCCGCAGCGTATGTTGTAGGCGATAGATATGCTAAGTAATTGAGCGGTGAGGGCACTAGGGTTATGGGATAGTAAACTGGTGGCAAAGTGGCAAAGAGCAGCGAAAGAAGTCGTGAGAATGCATAACTTTGTACTACATCGCTGGAAAGGGTTGAGAGCATAAACCCGATTGCAATGGAAACTGCGAACATTAGGAGCAGAACCGTGGCTAATATCGCGATCTGGATAAGACTGGGTTGTAAGTAGATTGCGGCAAGCGCTATGAGTATTGCTATGCCTGGGATGGAATAGACAATTTCAGCGATCGCCATACCACTCAAATACATTTTTGCACTTGTAGGTGAACTTACAATCATATCTTGCAGTTTGAAGTCATTTTTGAGATGAGAGAGGTCGGACTGTAATGCGATTCCGCTTGAAAAGAAAATCATGATTAATCCTCCTTCGATGGCTGTTCCCAACAATTCACCTTTGCTCACAAAAGTGATGACTGCCAGAAGCGAAAGCGGCGAAATTACAGTGCTTATGAGTACTACGGGGTAGTTTTTCATTTCATAGACAGCGTTTACGAGAACTCCTGCAAGAATCTGGCTCAACCTACTATGCTTCAGCTTCATCCCTCACTTTCTGCCCCACCAAATGGAAAAAAATGTCATCCAGGGTAACAGGGGTTATGGAGAATTTTGTGCCCTTCTCTGAAAGCAATTTTGCCAGACGGAATGCTTCTGCTTCATTAGTCATTATTTGGGTAAAACCGCTACTGCTGGTTGTGACTTCCGCATTGTCTATGCTGGGGATCTCCACATTTGGTAGCAACTTTATACTATACTGGTATGGTACACTTGTCCTTAATTCTCCGAGATTGCCCACCGAAACCAGTTTGCCTTCCTTTAAAATGCCTATTTTATCCGCAAGTTGCTCTGCTTCTTCAAGATAATGTGTTGTTAGAAAAATGAAGCGATCCTTTCCGAGGTCACGTAGAATTGTCCATAGTTCACGCCTGGAAATCGGGTCAAGCCCTGTAGTTGGTTCGTCGAGGAAGATAATATCGGCTTCCGATGCGGTTACGGTTGCTATTAGAACTTTTCTTTTGGTTCCTCCAGAGAGTCGACTGTTGAGCATTCCTGAATACTGCGTTAACCCCAGTTTAGCTAGGGAATCACACGCTCGTTTGCTAGCTTCTCGATAGCTGTATCCACGCCAGAGCAAATAAGAGAAAACGGTTTGTTTGGGCGTCATCCAGCGGATTGCTCGGGCTTCCTGAGGAACAATAGCGATTTTCTCCCGTAACTTCCCCATTTGGGTGAGGATATCTATGCCGTTAATATTTGCGGTTCCTAAGGTGGGCAGCAATTCAGTGGCTAAGATGCGGATAAGAGTAGTTTTTCCTGCACCATTTCTGCCGATTAACCCAAATATGCCTTTTGTTTCAACAGAAAAAGAGACATGGTCGAGAGCGGTTTGGTTTTCAGCATAAACCTTGGTTAAGTTTTTGCATTCGAGTTTTCCCATAAATCATCAGTCTAATATTAACAATTTAATGAGCCACAGGTTATTTGACTAAAAATGGTGTGGTAAAAATGTTTCCAACCAGAACCTGAATTAAGCGTGTTTTGCTGCAGAATATAACAGACAAACTAACTATTTGTTGTTTTAAAAATTAACCATCCCTTCTGTTCCTTTTTCATTTCCAGATTATGATTTTTTAGTACCAAATTAATACTTTTAATTTCGACTTCGTTGAATTCTGCGTTTAGAACTATGTCGTAATCTTGTGGGTCGTTAACACCTGTTTTGGATGAGGGACTTAGCCACGCTGATGAGATCGTCAGTGTTTCCCCGAATGTTGCATAAACCTCTTTGAGAAAATCCACTGCCTCTAAACGATTAATTATAGTTCCCCCCGCTTCCCTTTGGGAGTCCAAGTGCCTTAAAAGGCTTTTCTAATTATCCGCTAAACAGAAAAGTTTCCCAATTGACGTCTTAGCATAGGTTAGCTTTTCTGGCGTGTTTTTCTTACACACCCCACAACGAACCCTACTCAATAAACATCAACAAACACTTCTTCACCAACTGTAATACCTACACCTTCGCCAACTGTATACCAGAATTATCTGGGCTTGAGGTCATATCAATGATGGTTTTAGCTTATTCGCCATTACATTACTTTTGAAATGCCGAAAAGTGAGTAGCCAAGCAATAAAAAAGGATAATGCGGGTGTACACTAAACTATTAGTCGGTTTTTGAGGTAGTTTGATATACCACACAAAATATATGGAGTGTGGATGAATGGAATTGAGTAGTCAAGTCTTCCTTGAATCAATATCAAACCCAAAAACAAGAAAATGTTACAGACATGGACTAAAAAAATTCTGTGAATGGTACGGAAAAACAGCTGAACAAATCCTTGAACTAAGAAAAGAAGACCTCACACAGCTAAGAGGTGAAAACCTAATTGATTTCAGAAATAGAGCATCAAGATTTGAAAAGGAAATAGAAAAGTTCCATAGCCATCTTTTGACGCAAGGAAGCATCAACACAGCAAGAGTTCAGACTTTAGGAATTAGGCAACTTTTCAGATACTATGAAATGCCCATACGCTTTAGAAATGGAAGCAAAATAGGTAAAACGGTTAAAACAACCAAGAATTTCCCTCTAACGATTGAATATGTGCGTAAAATGTTTGAAGTTGCTGACCTGCGAGAAAGAGTAATTTTGAGCATGGCAACGGATTTAGGCTTAAGGATAGGCGACTTCATTGAGCTTAAAAAATCTGATTTGCCCCCTTTAGATCAGGAACCACCAATATCTTTTGAGATTATGACTACAAAAGAGGGAGTTTTAGCGTATGGTTTTCTTAGCCAAGAGACAGTTGACCTTCTTAAAGTCTATTTGCCAACTTTGGAGCGTAAAAATGGTAATCCTTACCTTTTCCCGTCTAATGGAAGCAGAAGTATCTCGGATGAGTGGCTAAACAAGCTCTTGCAACGGTTAGCAGAAAAAGCAAAGATTAACCTTAATGGCAAGTGTATTTCGTTTCATTGTTTTAGGAAAATGTTTCTCTCGGCATCTATTGACAGTGGGATAGGATTGACTGCTGGAAAGAAGTTGTGTGGAAAAGCCATAGCGCAGTCAGACGATACCTATTTAACAACTGTTAATCTGAGGCAGAAGTTTATTCAATTAAAGAAGTTTCTAAGCATAAAAGAACAGCCAAGATTAGATCTTGAGAAAATTGAACCGCTGAAAAATGCCATAAACAAGCTTCAAAGCGATTTGACTGAGCAAAGAACAATTACGGATGTGATTTCTGAGGAAAATCAAAAGATAAAGAAGCAACTTGACGAAAAAGGCGAGGAGCTTGAGGTAGTGAAAAGCGAGCTCGTTGCTTTGGGCAACATGGTTAAGCAAATAGCAAATTCAGAGAGTTACAAGGAAATGGCTGAGGGCATAGTGGAGCAAGTAGCTGACAAGTTAGCGAAAGATCCAGAGTTTGCTGAGAAATTCAAAAAAGATGCTGAGAAGCTAAAGTCAGGGTACATTAAACCAAAAAAGGAATAGGTTTAACGTTCGTATAAAATCAACTTCAGTAGTATTCGCTTCAAACACTAAACCAGCGTGCAACCGACAGAGCCCTTGCGTGCGGGGGGGTACCCTAAAGGGTGGGGTCATCCGCTACGCGAGGTGTCGGTTGCTTTTAAGCCCCCCTCTTGAGGTGGGGGGCTGGAGTTTGGGGCAAGCTACTATCACTTTGAAATGCACTCAAGGAGTGCATCGTTGCGCTACCAACGGCTTAGCGTCGTCGTCGGGCGCGTGAGCGCCACGACCTTCACTTGATAATATATAACAAATCTCACTAAGAAATATCACTAATAATACACGATAATAAAGCATAAATCAAGGAAATGGGATAGGTAATTTGATGAGGATAGCTTGATTTGAAGGTCTTATTGAAAGTGACTACTACTCCGAATGGTTCTCGGATTTGTAGCGTTCCTATGAAAAAATTGAAACAGTTAGCTTCTGGTCGTAAATTGGCTTGGTCTTTGGAAGGGGAATGGCTTGTTTTGGAGTCGTGTTAATTGAAGGTAGTTTTGAGGATTTCTAAAAAAGGGAATCAAGGTGGCTTTCATGTGGGTAGTGTTCCTTTGAAAAGATTAAGGCGGTCGGCTTCTGGTCGTCAACGTTTTTGGAAACTTGAAGGCGACAATTTGGTTCTTCAATCCTCTTGATTCTGCTCCAAAACAGATTGAGCGAGCGCATTTGGTCAAGAAGCCCGACTTAAATTCGTCAAGAATCTTTTATGATTAGCCTTTTATCATCCATATGTTATAATGATTGGTATGGGTAGCAAGAACAGAACTTTGGCTTTACTGCTTACTATTATATTCCTTAGTTCATTGACTACCTGTCAATCAGTAAATGCTAAAAGCACAAAAGACACGGATAACCAGTATACCATTCCAGATACTAACGCCATAATAATGCTTTCAGAAAATGCGTCTAATACCAGAGCTACATATTATCCTGCTCACTATAATACCATCAATGGGCTTTATGTGCCACCTTTTTGGATTTTTACTAATTTCTCAACAGGAAATGGAACAGTTGACCTAACGATTTCTGCCAACAATTGCAACTTAACCATTACTTCATTCAATTACTTAACCAGAAACGGCTCAGAACAATATACCAATTATACTGACTCATGGCTCAATTACACAATAGAAGGAAGAGGTAACCAAACTGTGGATTATACTTACCTGTATAGTTCTTATTCACCAACAAGAACCCCTGACGTCTACATCGATGGAGTAGCTAAACAGCAAGGCGATGGTTGGAGTGGAGCTAATATTGGAATAACCATAACAGGGGCCACTTCAAGGGTTTCCATACACCAAGCAAGTATGGATTATTTTCCACCAATAAATGCACCACATTTAGAGCCGATAGATTACTTACTGCCTACAAGCATCACAATAGCCATTGTTCTATCCACCATTATCTTGTTATCTCTTTTTTTTAGAAGGCATCGAAAGACCACTATCTGTACACAGTGACCTTTTCTCATTAACTACGATCGTGAAAGACTTTTATTTAATAATCACATTAACAATATCGGTATATCAATAACTTCAAAAATCTAACTAATAATGAAGTGTTCGGGTGACATCTCCACTAGTCATAGGGTTCAAATCCCACCCATGCATTTTAATAAATGGAAAGCGGGCTTTTCAAGGTCTTAACAAATGTTTTTTAATAAGGTTTACTGAAGCGCGATGGGTTAGCCGACAGCTATTTAACTATATGACAAACAAGTAATCGAATTGGTGAAAAGAAGTGAGTAATGTTAAGAATGAGTTAATAGAAAAGATTGAAGAAATTATCAGACAGAAAGCAGAATCATCTATAACAGATGAGCTTTCAGATTCAGAACATGGGTATGTAGATGCTTTGATTTGGCTTAAAGAAGGCTCAATCCAGCTAACTAATGAAGGCATCGGAAAAGAAATTGTAGAGCAAACTTATGCGGATAAGGACGCGAGCAAAGAATATTGTGATGGCTATGACTCTGCACTTAAACTGGTTTTAAAAATTCTAATTGAATCGAAAAAATAGTGTATTCTAAACGCCAAACTGTTTATTTAGAGAAGAATTCTCTAAAAATATAGATGCATTGCTGGAAAAAACGAAGTTCATTTAATCATTTTAGATGTTATTCATGATTTTAGTCTGCGTTCTTTTCTGCACATTTTAGAGCAAATTAAGAATAACAAAGAAATCACAGATTTGCAGATAGAATTTCTTGAAGAAATTTTTTTGTGGTCTAATTACAAATTTTTTACTTACAACTTGATTGAAGCAACCAGAAGAAAGATTGATAGTGTAGATATCAGTCAACTTTTAGCTGCTCTGGTTGAGCGCAGAAAAGTTATCAAATAATGACTTTGAAGAAACTTTTCTTTATAGTGATTGGCGCGCTTCGCTCGCCTTCGCCAATGATTGACGCTTTCTTTTGTAAAGAAAGCTAAGAAAAGAAATGGTAGTATCGAGTACTTTTGTGCACTTGTTATCATGGGGCAACTGATTTCAAGTTAATATAATGAGTTTAAACTTAAGAATGAGAGTTTGTGCCTCAGAATTCGTATAACCGTCATCATCTCAGGGACTACCGATCCCATCTCAGACTGACGTGTTAATCGTCATAGGCAACTACTAATGCGCAATGTTAGATAAAAAATAATCCATTCAAAACTGATTGCGGCAACAGGAGCGATGCACCAAACTCCAGCCCTCCACTTTAGGGGCTTAAAGCGTCTCAGTCGTCGTAGTGGATGACCCCACCCTTTAAGGAATTTGCTATAAAATCGTTTTGTTTTGGGGTTGTTGGGGAGATTGACTATTAAATCGTTTTTTTGGGCATGTACTCTGAATTGACCTTTGTCGTCTCTAAACACTTGGAAAGTGTATTCTTTAAAGAGCAATATACAATGATGAGGGGATAACCGTTTTCGACGGATTCAAACACTTTATAACAGGAAACCTTACCAAAATTACGTCTAACATAAGTCATGAAGGCGTTAAATTCCTGTTAGTTCCCTTGCTTCTTTGTATGAGCAGAGTTTAGTGTCATAGGTTAGTGTAGTCCAAAGGGCACAAGTGGTTTTATCGTTACTTCTGTCTTTAGGGTTGAAAAAGACTAAATCCCCTGCTTTATGACTCAGACCTACAAAAATGAGACGCCTTGAAGCAATTCTAAATTAAACAGAAAGTATAACGAAAACTTTTGGAAAGTGTTATTTAGCTGTTTTAGGCTTTCTTGTTTGGGTGCCACTAACTTGGAGTTTAAGGGCAGAGACATAATCTCAATAGAAGACTTCTCACAGCAGGAAATTAATCACATCCTAGATGTAGCCAAAACTATGGAACCCCTTGCTAAAGGAGGATCCGATATGCTCAAAGGTAAAATTTTAGCTACCCTTTTCTTTGAACCTAGCACTCGGACAAGACTGAGCTTTGAAACGGCGATGCTCAAACTAGGCGGGGGCTATATAGGCTTTGCAGAGCCTGATATAACATCAGCGAGGAAAGGCGAAAATCTTGCCGACACCATACGTACGGTCGAAAACTATGCAGATGCAATTGCACTGCGGCATAGTCTTGAAGGCGCAGCCAAGTTGGCAGCGGAATTCGCAAAAATCCCAATCATTAACGCAGGTACAGGTGCGGAGGAGCATCCAACCCAGGCTCTAATTGACCTTTATACAATGCGCAAGGAAAAAGGCAGAATCGACTCCTTAAAAGTAGCTTTTGTTGGCGACTTGCGGTATGGTAGAACTGTGCATTCGTTGGCGTATGCGTTGGCACTCTACAATGTGGAGCTCTACCTAGTTTCACCTGAAACATTGAGAATGCGCAAAGATGTTCTGCAGAGTATCCAAAACAAAATTTCCGTCACTGAAAACTCTGATCTTGACGCCATAATCGATCAAATTGACGTGCTCTATGTAACTCGAATACAGCGGGAACGGTTTCCAGACGCCAGAGAATACGCTAAAGTCAAAGGAGCTTATCGCATAGACCTCAAAACGTTGCAGAAGGCTAAGCGGGATCTTATCATTCTCCACCCGTTGCCTCGCTTGGATGAAATCGCCCCTGAAGTGGATAACACTCCACAGGCACGTTATTTCCAGCAGGTATGGAACGGTATCGTAGTGCGAATGGCACTGCTCTCACTTGTGCTGGGTGCAGTACAGTAAGTTTAGGTTGTTGCAAAGCGGTCAAATGTTGTTAGAGTGCTCATAGCCCCGCAATTAGGGCATTTGTGTAACGTGCCGTAATAGTTTTTCTTACAGTTTTCGCAAAAACTTATCGCGCGATTGTATGTGAAGAACTCGCTTGTGTCGTTCTCAATTATTCGCCGAGTTAAATCCATTAGTGCTTCTGCTGAAAATTCTGATCCTTGAAGTTCGAGTATATCAAGGCTCCCTCCTACAATTAAGCCCTTTGTGAGTTGGGCTGTTTCCATTGTCCCAACAGGCGCTAGTAGTGTCGGGGCGGCTTTGATTTGGATACGTTTAACCGTTGAGTAGTAGGGTTTGTCGCGTGTCCCCGAGAACTTAACTTTTGCTAAGCCGTAGCGTTCGATGTCGAGCTGGGCTAGACGCTCGGCAGCTTCACGATTACCCAAGATTGCGGGGTAGAGTCGTCTGCCGTATTTTCTGCCCAACTTCTGCTTAAACGACAGCAGGCTAGCGATTATTTCCTCGGCGAATTGGCGGCTTTCAGGGGCGTTTATGTTTTTAGCGGTAAAAGATTCTATTGCTTCGCAGAACCCTGCTAAATTCACGATGCGTGAGCAGTTCTCTAGCCGGAAGTAGGTATCACCGTTAGATTTGTGTAAGAGAAATGGCAGCGCGTTTTTGCCGAACTGCTTTAACGCGTTATTTTTGATGCCTAGGGCTCGTGCTGAGAGTTCAAAGCGTTCTTTTAGGTAGTCGATGAATTTGTTTTTATTCCCCTCGCATTCCAACGTTATACGTGGTAGGTTTATGTTAACGCAGCCAAGGGCGCCTGTACGTAATGTATCGGTTTCCCAGTCTCCTGTCAGGTCGGAAGAGAATTTGGCTCCTGAAGAAGTAAAAGCCCAGTTCTCCGAGCCTTTTTTTGTGAGATTGGCGAAGTAGGGGGTTCCACCCTGATGTGCTAACTGATGGGCTTTTTGAAAAAGTGCCTTCGCATTCTCATCTGTTAAAGTTTCGGGGGCGATTTTTATTATGAGTTTGGGATTAAGTAACGGTCTAGCGGAGCTCTCTTCAATGAATACATCCAGAATTAACGAGGCCAACAAGTGACTTTCTTTAACATAGTCACCATACTTTCCTGCAGCTTTTCCCCGCGCGCCAAAGGCCTCCTTTTCGGCGGTAGAGTTGGAAATTGAGAGATCCAACCCCAGCGTAGCGTCAACATGTTGATTAATGTTTAAGATAAACAGTCTCAGGTTCTCTTTAAGCTTAGTCTCGTCATTGCCCCGTGCGAAAGGTGCGAGCGCGAGATTGATATAGTTGAAGGTCTGTGTGCAATTGATTTCTCTACTAGCATGTAAAAGTACATTGAATGCTGCAGAGAGAGCGGATTTGAAGTTGTCAGGCGCTTCCATTTTGACTTGCTGAGGGTTAGCAGGTTGGATGCCGTGCATAAAGAAATAGCGCAGTTCATGCACGACCTCATTGGGCTTTAACAGCCATGTGCCTAAGCTGTCTATATGGATGGCGCCGGATAGATGTGCGTCGGCGATGTCTCGGGGAAAAATGTTTAGTAGCGTATATTCCCCCAGCACTGTTTGTCCCGCCCGACTGATGGCGACTGAGCAGTCCTGTGCGGCATCTTTGGATTCAATGAGTGCAGTTACTTCATGAACTGGCATGCCCACCCGAGTGAGTTTGTGGCGATATTCTTCATAGCCTTTCTCTACGAGGATGCCATTGACGACTTCGCGGATAAGCGACGCTGTAAGGTACTTGGTTTTAGATTTCACTAGGCGCTTCTCGGCTTCTTTTGCAGCTTTCTGGGCGAGCTCAGCTGGTACCTTTGCTTCTTTGATAAGAGAATTAGCGATTTTGTTTGCATCAAACTCTTCCAGCGTTAAATGAGACGTGCGCACAAGCATACCGCGCGGTTTAACGGCTTTCTTCTCAACTCGGTCTGCTACATCAAGCACCATTTTGCCGAGGTCGGTTAGATAGTATTTTTTTGCTTCTACATCTGCCTCTAATAGCCCAGCTTTGAGGAGGAATTTGAGGTGGTAGGCAAATCTTCCTGCGTCTCTGCTGGGATTCATCTTGAGCTGAGTCATGAGTTCGCTATAAGATAGGGCACTTTTATCGAATAGCAAATTAAGGATTTGCAGCCGCATGGGTGAGGAAACGGCTTTTAGAACTTTGACGCCGCGGCTGCGATTAGGCTGAGCATTAACCATAAACCATTCTCTCCCCTTTACGCCCAAACTGGTGGTGTTCTACCTATTATTCCACTGGAGAGTTTAAACTTAACTTCACCAAAATGATCATTTAATAGCCTATTTATGATTCTTGTTTGTAATCGATAACTTCAAAACACCAAGAGGAAACTAAAGTGTCAATTGGTAATGATCAATTTCGTCCAACTACTCCCCTTCAACGCTTTGAAAAAAGTATGATCATAGGTTTCGATAAGTGGCACGACGGCATAGGCTATGACATAGATTGCTAAAATCTGCATCTCCATTCGAACGCAAGGTAATTGAGCAAATATTAATCAATCATAGCTCTCGTGATTGGCGCGGCATTGAAGCGCTTGCACAAATTAATACCGAAAGGGCTAAAAAAACTTTAAAGCAAGCCATAAAGGACCCTGACCCTTCTGTTCGCGTTGCAGTTACACGGTTTGCTCCGGATTTGGTCTCGGATAGTGAGAGAAGTTTGTCTATTTTTAGATGCTTTACAAAACGCAGAGGTGTTCACTGGGCTCTCCCAAATACTCGATGATATAATAGAATATCATCCTCCAGAAATCAAAGAAGCCTTAATCGCAGGATTGTTGGCCCGGAAAGGTGATGTGGCAGTTCTTTTTGTTGCAATGCTTTTTTACTTATTTGGGGCAGCGAAGGACCCTTTTGACATGGAACAACGTCCTTTCTTTCTACGTTTTAATACTGAAGATAGAACAGAACGTTTGGCTGTGTTTCTAGAGTTATGCAAAAGACTCAAAATTAATCCCCAGAAATATTTACAATGAACAACCTGCGACATATCCTCAACTATTATAAGTTAAACTATCTCAAAGAAATGTTGTTAGTTCAAAAATTGAGTTAGATCAAGAAAGAATTATCATTTTTGAATAAAATAGGTGGAAGGCTTTGTGTTGTGAAGTAGCGTCGAAACATTTTTTTAATCGATCGAAAAATATTTCAATATGTCTAAAGCAGTCAAGCAAGCAGAGTTTATTTCGATAGTTGACAGAAACGGTCGAATAGAATTTGAAATTGATCAAGATCTGTTTGCGTCAAGCAAAAATGCAGGTGATGGCATATTGGTCGGTGACTTATATGGCTACATTTCTGACGTAAACGAATTAATTGTAAATATTTTTGGTGCAAATGATAAAAGCGAGTTTATAGGCAAGCACTATCTTGAGTTTTTGGTTAAGGAAGAAAGAAGTCTGGCTGTTCAACGTTCTATTACTGCAATAATGAATAATCAAGATATATGAGTAATGAATATAGGGTTGTGTTAAAGAATGGGGAAGAATCAAAAATAGAAGTAACGACTTCTTTTTTGAGGGATCAAGAGGGCGAAAAAATTGGTTTCATTGATGTTGTTCGAATGTTAAACATTGATACCTAAACTATATTTCGTTGTAAAGGTTGCATTTTGGGCATTTTAACACAACATTTTTGAATTTGCCTTCAATGATAGTCTCGCCTATCTTTGCTCCACAGTTACCACATAGATAAGTAGTATTACCACCTTTACTTTTTATTACTGGCACTGTTTTAGATGCAAAAATGGTTTGTGTTCCTTTGTTTGGTTCCGGTATAATTTTTAGCTTTCTTTCCATTTTATCCACGCACTTCGGCTTTTATTGGTTTGACTTGGATTATAAGTCTATTGCTTCAATTTTTTTCAATATGTTTTAAACCAAGTGCACTTAAAATAAAGAGCTTAGCGGGTGTGGCAAGAGTCTTATTATTGTTTTTGCATCTTTAAAATTAATATTAGCGCGCAGTCCTCGCACATACCGAATGTTATGAAGCTCTTTTCTGTAGATTCATCCGTTTTTATTGCTGTCTTATAATTCTTATTAGGGTCTACTTCTTTTCCACATTTTGGACATTTTGTCATGTGATAGCTTCCATTAATTGAATACTAAGATAAATTAAATATATGATTTATGAACCCAGGTTTCATCTTTATAGTAAGTCATTTGAGGTTTCGATTGAAAGGGTTTGATGTACTTCTGCTGAAATTGCCCCTGTCATGTCGTTATATATCTCAAGCAGGTCTAAATATTTTAAAAGTTAAGTTACTTTTTCCTTTTTAATTTCTGATGCGACAATTAGTTCGAATCTTAATGATTTTTTAAATTAGTTACTATATGTTGTAGTGTCAGTTGTCAATCTCAAGAAGATTAACTTGCCAAATAATATATTGACCCCGCAATTAGTGGTATCCAGGCGAGCTTTTTTCCAAAAAGAGGGATGGGTGGCAAATATAGTTTTTGCTATATAGTATTGGGCTGTCTAAATAGGGCAAGGCTGCTGCTGACTAATACAATGTAGGGTGCCAAAACCATAAACTAAATCTGTGCATCGGATACCGACCACTTTGCGTGTCGGAAATTGTTCTTGCAAAATAGACAGTGCTGCTAAATCATTAGGATGGTCAAAGGTGGGCATAAGTACTTTGGTATTGCCTATGTAGAAGTTGGTGTAACTGGCGGGAAGTTGCTCATCTTCGTCACTGATGACTTTGGGCATGGGTAATTTAATGATATTAATTTTTTCCCCGTCTTGATCAGTTGCGTGGCTGAGGACCTTATAGTTTTCTCTAAGCGCTTCATAATCAGCTTCGGCTGGATCATCTTGGTAGGCACAGACAATGGTAGTTGGGTTCACAAAGCGCGCCAGGTCATCGATGTGCCCGTCGGTGTCATCCCCCAGGATTCCGCGTTTGAGCCAAATGAAGTGGGTAACGCCCAAGTAATCCATTAGGTACTGTTCGATTTTCTGTTTATTTAGGTGCGGGTTCCGATTGTTATTAAGCAAGCATTGCTCTGTAGTCAGTAGCGTCCCTTCGCCATTAACTTCAATTGAACCCCCTTCCAAAACAATGCCTGGTTTGAAGCACCTAACCTTCATCCTCTCGTTGATGACAGATGGGATTTCTCGGTCCTTTAGCAGAGTTTCGTATTTTTCGCCCCAAGAATTAAAGTCCCAATGGATCATCGCTAATTCGTGGCGGGGGTTACGGACAAAGATAGGGCCATAGTCGCGGAACCATACATCTGCATAATCGGAAACTAAAATGTCCACTTTGGATTGATCTATGCCTGCTTCATCGAAGAGTTGAGTAGCCTTTTTCCTTGTGGGGTCATCGACGACAAACAGATTGACGTGTTCGCTTTCATGGATTTCCTTAATAATCTGCACATAAGTGCTTTCGACTCGCTCAACTCGGTTAGGGAAGGTTGTGGGGTCGTAGGGCCAAGCAAGCCAAATTGCATCATGACGTTTCCACTCAGCGGGCATGCAGAAACCAAGTTCACGGCAGGCTTTTCCGCTATTCATCTGAGGTGCCTCTCAGTTTCTCTGTTAGTTTCAGGTATGTATCGGGGCGTCGATTACGAAGAAAGCCCCAGCCCTCTTGGATTTGTTTGTTCTTAGAAAGGTCAACGGTCACGATTAGGGTTTGCTCGGTTTGATTACTGGCTTCTGCAACGACCTTGCCGAAGGCGTCACAGACAAAACTGCTGCCCCAAAACTCCAGCTCATCTTCTTCACCGACTCGGTTCACTGCTGCCACATGGACGCCATTTGCAATGGCGTGTGCTCTCTGCACGGTTCGCCAGGCGTCATGCCAGTCGCCATCCGCACTGTTGTAGCCTTTGACGTAACCGATGGCTGTGGGATAAAAAATAATTTCTGCCCCTTTCAGGGTGTTGATGCGTGCGGGTTCGGGGAACCATTGATCATAACAGATGAGCACCCCGATTTTAGCGCACCCCACATCATAGACTCTGTAGGGGTTTGTGCCTTGTGTGAAGTAGTTTTTCTCAAAGAAGTAGGGGTCATAGGGTATGTGGATTTTGCGGTAAACCCCCATGACTTGTCCGTCTGCGCCTATGACTGCGGCGGAATTGTAGAATTTGTTGTCGCTTCCCTTTTCAAACAGAGGTGCAATGATAACAACGCTGTGTTGTTTTGCGAGTTTGCCGAGGACATCGGTAGATTCACCTGGGATGGACTCCGCCAAATCTGCGACGTCACGATGCTCCTCCTGTGGGAAGTAGCGAGTACGATAGAGTTCTTGTAGACAGATGATTTGGGCGCCCCCATGCGCGGCTTCTTCGACTCTGCGCTGGGTCTTTTGAATATTCTTAGCTATGTTCTCTGAAACTGTTGTCTGGATTAATGCAACTGTGACTTTATTTGGGGTTGTATTTGCGGTTATTCCTATTTCCATCCTTAATTCGAATATTTTATGGTCGTATGTATTAACTGTTTTGAGCCACATAACGATTGATTATAAAGAAACACATTCGTAACAACTTGAAAAGACAAATCTGTCCTAAAATTGGGGTTTACAAAGAATAGCGAAGATTCAAAAGTTTGTTGGTTCGAATGCAACCGCAATAATCTCATTTGCAGGTTTCGTTTTGTATCCCACCCATACATGAACACCTCGGCTGGCAAAGAAACTATTTATAACTAAAGGTGTTGACAATACATAGTTTACTGGGGCACAGAGGTATGAAAGCATTCATCGTACAGTTTCCTTTCGGCGTAGCCGCCTTTGACGACAAAAACCAACTTGTCGAAAAAGCACTTTTTCCAAAAAAACCGCAGGCAGCAGCTAAGAGCTTGCTCCGCGCCGAAACTGGTAAACTCTCAGACCAAACAACATCACTGATTTCTCTACTAAAAAATACAAGTTACGACGTGTTTGTCTTTACAGATGCCAAATTGGCAGAAGAAACCCAACGCAAAATGGATGTGACAGTTGAGGTTGCAAAGCCTTCAGAAGTCGCTGTTCATAATTCCCTGATGGCTGAAGTAGCGTTGAAATCAGGTTTCGCTGCAGACGAGTCTGAACTAAGTATCTGGAACCGCAATGTCGCCATGGAACTCGCAAAACTCCGAATTAAAGGCGCAACAATGAAACGTGACTTAATCGTATCTCAGGGTATCCAAACACTCGACAGTCTTGACCAAACAGTTAACCTCTTCATGGGTAGACTACGCGAATGGTATGGCGTCTACTTCCCCGAGCTTGATCGCCTAGTTGAGAAACATGAAACTTATGCACGGCTCGTCTTGAACATCGGTGATAAAGAAAGCTTTACAGAAGAGGGTTTAGAAGCTGAGAACATTCCCAAAGAACGGACTGCAAACATTGCAAAAGCTGCAGAAAACTCTATGGGTGCAGATATTGCAGGCACAGATTTAATTCAAATTCAAGCCCTTGCCAAAGATGTACTCGCTTTTTATGAGCTCCGAAAAAGTATGGAAGACTACGTAGACCGCACCATGGAAGAGATGGCTCCTAACGTGCGTGCCGTCGCAGGGGCGCTCCTGGGCGCACGTCTAATCTCTTTTGCGGGTAGCCTCCAGAACCTCGCTATGAGACCCGCCAGCACTATTCAAGTTTTAGGGGCAGAGAAAGCACTTTTCCGCTCGCTGAAAACAGGTGCGAGGCCTCCCAAACATGGCTTAATCTTCCAACACAATCTTTTGCATGATGCAAAGCGTTGGCAAAGGGGAAAGATTGCGCGGGTTATCGCAGGCAAACTTGCCATAGCTGCACGTGCAGATGTATTCGGACAAGGACACTTTATAGGAGACGATCTTAAGGCAGAAATTAACAGGCGCATAGAGGAGATTCACCAGAAATATAAGGATCCTCCACCGCCAAAAGAACCTACACCAAGACCTCAACGCGAAGGTGGCTTTGATCGCAGGCACGGTGGAGAACGCCGATTCGATCGTGGCAGAGACCGTCGTTCAGAAGATGGAGGCGAAAAACGCTTCACATATCGAGTACCTCCAAGAGATGGACAAAGCCAACCAAGTAGCCAAAATAGAGAACCCCCTCAACCTCAAGGTCCGCCAAAAGATAACCAACAACGGCCATTCACGCCTAAACCTCCACGAGAGGGTCCACCTCGAGGGGGCAAACGTAGGCGCAAGCAATGGAGAGACACTCGTGGGCATTAGAGTAAAGCCGAACGATAAATTCAAAGAAATCTACCAAATCCTTCTTGAAGACGGCTCTAAGCGACTGGGCACAGAAAACCTCATACCTGGTCATAACGTGTATGGCGAACGTCTGGTCAAATTCAGGCGTGTCGAATATCGTGTGTGGGATGCTTTTCGGAGCAAACTTGCAGGAGCAATCATTAAGGGCGTGCAGAATGTGCCCATTGAACCTGGTTTTAAGGTGCTGTATTTGGGCGCTGCTTCAGGGACCACTCCAAGTCACGTCTCAGACATTGTGGGCGAGTCAGGGCATGTGTATTGTATAGAATTTGCACAGCGATCACTTAGGGATTTAGTCAATAATGTTGCTACTTTCCGAACTAACATTTCACCTATGTTGGAGGATGCCCGGATGCCCGAACGTTACGCTATGTTCATCAGTGGCAAAGTGGATACGATATATTGTGACGTAGCCCAGCCTGAGCAAGCAAAGCTTTTGGCGGATAATGCAGACTTTTTCCTCAAACCTCAAGGCTGGGTTATGCTAGCATGTAAGTCGCAGAGCATCGATGTTACGATGGTTCCTGAGGCTGTTTATCAACAGGAAGCGAGGGTTTTGCGTAAACGCGGTTTTGATGTCAAAGAAATTGTGCCCTTGGACCCATATGATAAGGCCCATGCCATGATTGTAGCGCAGAAATCCTGATTTAATATTAAATTTTTTGATAGCTCCTTTGTGTAATTTTTTTTCTGATTGCAGTTTTGGAAAAGCAATATAGCATAGAAAAAGTAATGTCACTCTTAAACGGGTGAGAATTGGGACGTGTTGATTGCTGGTGTCGATGAAGCGGGGCGAGGTTGCGTGGTTGGACCTTTGGTAGTCGCAGGCGTAGCGGTGCAATCTGATAACCTGTCTCAATTGGCGGCTCTTGGGGTCAAAGACTCCAAACTGCTTACTTCAAAGAAGCGCGAAGATCTCTATCCAGAAATATTAAAACTCGCATACAACTACAATGTCATTAAAGTCTTACCCTACATAATCGACAAAGCAGTTCGTAGTACCAAGACTCTCTACAAGCTTAACCGCCTTGAAGCACAAATTATGGCAAAGGTTATTGAGGAGCTTAAACCAGACGAAGTGTATGTTGATGCAGCAGATGTTTTAGCAGAACGTTTTGGTCTGCATATCCAAGAATGCTTAACCACTAAAACATCGATTATATCGCAGCATAAGGCGGATCGAAATTTCCCGGTGGTCTCCGCTGCCTCAATCATTGCCAAAGTAGAACGAGACAGAGAAATCGAATTGCTCAAAGCCAAATACGGCAATTTCGGCAGCGGATACCTGACCGATGATAAAACCACCGGTTTCCTTAGACAGTTATTAACAATTAATGGTGGGTTTTATCCGAGTTTTGTTCGAAAATCTTGGGCGCCCGCACGTCGGGTCAAACAGGAATTTGGGTTTGAACAGAAAAAGCTATTATAACTTTAATTTATTGTGTTTTGTTGTGTCAAAAAAGCTACAATTTATAAACTTGAGCCCCTTAATTAATGACTGGACCAGCTAGGCTTTATGGCGGAAAATTTATGAGCGAAAAAGACGTTACGCGGTTCCTGCAAATTTTGGGTTTATCTAAACGGGAAATACAAGTTTACATGTTCCTTGCAAAAAGTGGTGTGCAATCCACTAGTTTTGTAGCTAAGCGCTTAAAGATGGAGCGTGTGCAAGCTTATCGAACCTTCAAAAAACTCCAAGAGAAAGGCTTTATCGAAGCAACTCTTGAGCGTCCAACACGATTTACCATTGTGCCCTTCTCAGCGTTAGTTGACAACTTCATTGCTGCTAAAAAGAACGAGGTTTCTAACTTAAACGAGCAGAAAGAGAATCTGATAGTAGCTTGGCAATCTATTAGCGCCCCTGAATCTGAGTATCCCGTCGCTAAATTTTCTATCATAACAGGTAAGAAAAAGATTCATTCAAAAATGCTTAATATGATAGAGGAATCAAAATCTGAAGTTATCGTTTTGACGACTGCACTTGGGTTGATCCAGGAGGATATTGCTGGTATTTTTGACGCAGCAGTTATCCCATCTCAGGAGCGTAATGTTCAGGTCCAAATTATCACTGACATCTCAATGGAGAACTTTAAGGCGGTGAGCCGCATTGACCACAATATCTCTGAAGATAATCTAAATATCAAGCTACGTCATGTTACAATGAACTCTAAATTTTTCCCACGCTTCCTTATCAAGGATGATGAAGAAGCAATACTTTATGCTCCTTTTGGCAACGAAGCCTCAGTACTAAATCTAGAAGATGAGGGACTCTGGATTAATGATAAGATGTTCATTTCAGTTCTGAAGGCTTTCTTTGTACAGATGTGGCAGAGTGGTGTGGATGCTTCAAGGCGCATTGACGAGTTAAAAAGTGGTATACCCATCGGTGAAACCCTCGTCATTAGGGATCCAAAGTCTGCATGGGATAAGGTTACAGAGGTTTTGGCATCTGCAAATAAAGATGTTGTTATCATTACTTCCTCTCAGAGCATCAACCGACTTGCAGAGGATGATTCACTAATCAAGTTTTTCAAGAAGGGTCTCCAAGTCCGTTTAATGGCCTCTATTGATTTAGATAATTTGAAGCCCGCCCAGAAGTTGGCGAAGCAATATGAAGTCAAACATGTACCCATTAGCTATCTTATCATGATGCTAGTAGATTACAAGCACCTCTTCATGTTTAAGACGCCGCCGTTAAATGACTTTGGGACTGAATCTGCTTTCTACTTTGCAGATACATTTTACAGCAGCGATCCAAGCCAAATCGAACGTGTCAGCGAAATGCTAAACGACATTTGGAAACGTGGCATAGATATTACTGAAATTAGTACCCAAGCGGGAACTAAGTTGCCTTCAGTGGAGGTAGAAACTGTTGCTACAATTTCGGAGATGGTCGATAAGATGCTAAGGTCCAGCGTCAACTCTATCTTAATTGTGGAGAATCATAAGCCGTTGGGTGTAATCAACGATCGCGAAATACTTCGGGAAATAATTGAGCGCGGTCGAGATCCAAAGAGTACTTTGGTTAAAGATCTTTACTTTACACCACTTATCATTTTAGAAAAAGATGGATCTATGGTGACCGCCATGAGGGTGCTGGCTGAGAAAGGCTTTAAGCGGGCAGCTGTGGTGAAAAATGGGCAGCTCATTGGTATGCTCACGGAGAAAGTAGCGAAGAAAGTGACTGGAAATGGGCAATAAGCGAGTTAATAATACCTTTTCTTGGAGTCCACAGCTTTTTCAATTCCTACAAGCGGTTTACAAAATCAATATTCTCATAAATAACCAATACTCTGTTTAATCAGGGCACTTGAATGGTGGTTTTATTCAATGGTTGCTAAAACTTTGCTATGCGGATGTGTTTACGAAGAAAACGAGTGGATGCTCGTTCGAGTAAAAGAATGCGAAAAACACCATAAGCAACGAACAAAGAAAAGAGAATATCGGCCAAAGGCAGAATGTAATAGAAATGATACCCGAGGCGAATAAGGGCTCATTTTTTTACTCTACAAAGATAACCGATGACAAAGTAGTAGTTGCTGATCATTTAGAGCGGTCATGGTAAGCGTTGAGGATAATCGATTCTTGGGCTAATGGAAAAATCTGAATGTGATATTTTCAGGTTTTGCATGATTTGTTTTGAATTGCTGAAATATGTTTTTCAATGTTGATAGTTATACTTTACTTAGAGCAAGATATGAATTAGTTAAAATTGGAGTTAAAAATTGGTGAAGAAAAAGGAAAGCATAGAAGTAAATGAATCCGAAACTTTTGAGTCTTACAATGAGAAGCTTAGAAATAAGTATGGCGAAAACTGGATAGGGAAAGGCAAATGCACTGGTTTAGAGTTTAAACGCTGGTTGGCTCTGCGAGACAATATGACAGAAATCCCATGATGATGTTCTTATAGGGTAAGTGTTTTGGTAGGTTAAATGTTAATACTTAGAGTTTTCTATTTTTTGAAACCTTAGATGACTTCAACATTCGCTGTAATTACTTTTAATCTGTCCTTGGGTTCAATTTTGCCAAATGAAACATTAACTAAATAATTTGTATCGCAAAAGTCGCAAAGCATAAATCATTTAGTTAGAAAGCCTCCCCCTCAGGTGACCAAACAATGGATTTCTGCCCAAGATGTGGATCGGTACTTCAAACGGCCAAAAAAAGGCTCCCCAACAATTAGATGTCTAAAATGTAAATACCAAAAAATAGTAGAGCATAAAGAATTAACCAAAAAAGTAAGTATGAATCCTATGAAAATCGCTGAAATCGTTGTCATAGACCAAAAAAAAGAGGCACAGCTAAACAGCTTCCGACCATTCGTGTGGTCTGTGAAACATGCGGAAACACCGAAAGCGAAACTTGGACTGTCGAAGCGGCAGACTAAACTATCCATTCAACAATTACCTTTTTTAGATGCACAAAATGTAAAGCCACGAGAAGAGAATCTGGATAAGCCAAATAATGCATTTGTGAGATATGAAAGATTTCAAATTGGATGCAGGATTTGGTTCCATCGTATAAATGGTTCAAATTCCACTTCGGATTAGCTTTTAAATCGTTAATTACCAAAGTTAAAGGAACTGTAATAATTTTTATGGGATTCTTCCAATTCAGAATTAAATTTGCTTTGCTAATCTTAACGTGAAAATTAGCCCTCTGTATTTGTGAGGTTTAATTCGTCTTATTAATTACGCGAGTTTTCTTGGGATCTCTTAGGAATCGTTATTATGAATTTTGCTCCTTTGCATGGTTTTCCTTCTTCAGATATTGTCCAGCCGTAAACATCCATCATCTTCTTAACCAAATACAATCCAAAACCGCTGCCTTTTCCTGTTGTGAAACCCGCTTCGAAAAGTTTCGTTTTAATAGCTTCAGGGATACCAACTCCATCATCTTCATAAAACATCTTAACAACCTCTCCCTCTTTCTCGAAGTGGAGGCGTATTTCAGTCACTTTTTCACCATGCTTCAAAGAATTGTCGATAAGATTATAGAAGAGTTGTTTCAAAAGAGAATCGGCAACAACCATAAGTCCCTCACATTCATTAACTGTCTTTACAAAAGACAAACTTGGAAAAATAGATACAGCCTGATTAAAACAACTGTAAACATTCTCGGATGAAAGATTTTCTGAACCTATTTTTTCATATAAGCGACTGAATTCAAAAATCTTAACTGAAGCATCAATAGCAGAATCAACTCCATTGAGATATTTTGCGTATTCCAACTTATTTCCTATTTTCTTTCTAAGCAAATGCAGATTAGCCCTAGCCGTCATAAGCTTGTTGTTGACATCATGCCTAGTTAAGCTCCCCACAACCTCCAGTTTTTCATTAACGATTCCTAATTTATCATGACTTATTCTCAGTTCGTCCTGGCTTTTCTTATACTCAGTTATGTCTTTGCCAAAACCAACCATTCCCACAGGCTCGTCTTTTTCATTAAATAGACGCTTAGTGGTTAACATCAGCCATACATCGGAGCCGTCTTTTCTTATTCCTTGCCATAGTTGTGCAAAATCCTTGCCCTTACAAATTTTCTCAAGCTGATTTGGAGCAACATCTGTTTTCTCATCAGGTTTTAAAATCTTAGTAATATTTTCACCGATAATATCCTGAGGAATATATCCGAAAATTTTCTCAGCACCCTTATTCAACGAAATAATTTTCCCCTTCAAATCAGTTACAATAATCGAATCAGAGCTATTTTGTAAAATTATATCACTTTGAATTAGTTTTTCTTCAGTTTTTTTTCGTTCTGTTATGGGTATTGCTAGTTCTAATGCTGCTGTGACGTTTCCACTTCTGTCTTTGAGTGGTGTTACCCTTAACTCAACCCAAACAGTTTCACCTTTGGAGTTCACTGTTTTGTATTCATGAATATCAAGTGATACGTTCTGTTTGAAAATTTTCTCCGCTCCACAATCAGGACAAACTTTACCTAAATTGTTAAAGGTTTCATAGCATTTTTTGTTTGGTGTAACACCTAAATCCATCAGACGATTATTAGCCCAAACCACTCTGTAATCTTTGCCAATAACCGCTAACCCAGCATCAATACCCTCCCCCACACGCTCAAGAACCTCAAATGATTCTCTCATTTTTATCTCAGCTTGCTTTTGTTGAGTGATGTCTTCTAATTCAGCTACAAAAAGAACTAGTTTACTTTCGCTGTCTCGTATTGCACTTACTATGACTTTTCCATCAATAATACCGCCGTCTTTTCGAACATACCTTTTCTCTTGATGAAAAAAGGGGATATTTCCATATCTGAGTTTTTCCATTTCTTTATTACTATCTTCGAGATCCTCGGGGTAGGTTATGTTTTTAAAAGAAAGTTTTTGTAATTCATCCTCTGAATAACCAACTATTCTGCAGAATGCCTCATTTGCACTTTTAAAACGCATATTTGAATTCGATGTCGCAATTCCAACAGGTGCATTATAAACAATTGCTTTAAGCTCTGCTTGGTTTTTTTCAAGTAATGCGCTATTTTTTTTAAGTTCGGTTATGTTTTCGCAAAAAGCTATCAAGCTCCCGTCAGGGAGCTTTGTAGCATTCAAAATAACGTCGACAGGCTCTCCATTTTTTTTCTGTAATACCACCTCAAAAAGAATCTTGCCCGTTTCTTTAAGTAAAGTAAACTGTTTTAGACCAAGAGGTATGTCTTTTTTATAAAGAATGTCTACAATACTTAATTTTAATAGCTCATTTTTGGAGTAACTCAGCAAGTTACAGGCAGCATCGTTCACATCGACATATTTACCTTCAGAATTAGTCACAAAGAAAGCCACAGGAGAATTCTCCACATAAGCTCGGAATTTATCTTCAGAGCAAACAAGACCATCAATGGCTCTTTTACGTTCAACTGCACTGGTTATTCCATGCAGTAGTTCTCTATAGACTGTTTCGGAGTTGCCTTGTTTGTTTATGTATCCGTCGGCACCTAAGTTTAGGGCTTTTATCGCTATTTCTTCTCTTCCTTTGCCAGTGAATAGGATGAATGGGATTTTATTGTTTTGTTGACGGAGTAATTTCAGGAGCTGTAAACCGTCTTTTTGAGGCATCTCATAATCACAAACAACAACATCATAATTGCCAACTACCAGTTTCTTGAAGGCGTCATCCACACAAGAAGCCCAATTAATCTCAAGTCCATCGTTGAGCTCAAGTAGCATAAGTTTTGTTATCTCTTGAATTGACTGGTCATCGTCAATATGTAGTATATGAATTGGAATATTTTCTTTGGAAATATTCAAACTATTCATTTTTAACAGAAGCCTAAGATACTTATTATATGGTTGTTTTGCTTATTATTATTGTGGCTTTAGAAAACATAGAAAAGTGGAACTGCAACAGAAGCCTCAATTAAATTATCTCCTTGAATTAGTAGCCTTTTCCAGAACTGGAGTATACTTACGACGAAGAGTTATGGATTTTTAAAATATTTTTAAAAATGATAAGCCGCTTTTGTTTTTGTTCTGTTGATGAGGAGTAAATGAAACATTCAACGGAAAGCTTTGAAAAGCTTTACCTATAGGAGTGGGAAAAGCGAATTATGTCTTAAGCTCACTACTTTTCTGTTGAGCACTCTTTTTCTTCCCATGCCTTGAATTTTTCACATTTTTCGCAGAGCAAGGGAATTTCTGGGCCTTCTTCTCCTGCATTATCACATCTTGAACATGGAGACGCAATGTTGTCACACACCTTGGGTGTTATTGGTAATTGAGGGCCATTCACATCTATAACCTTCTAAATCTTAAACAAAAAGCCTGTAATAAATTTCTTGATATGACCTGTTATTAAAAAGTTCTCCTGGGAATTAATTTGGTACCAAAATGATATTATTAGGTGAATTACTCCCCTTGGATTTAAATCAAAAATCATGAGTGGCTAAGCAGACTTTCTTCTATGAAGAACAGGAAATCCTGAGTGGCATCAAAAGCAATTTGAATTAATAAAGAAAGTATAACGAAAACCTTTAGAAAGAATTATTAGCAAAACTGGCTTTAGGCATAAGCGAGGAAAAAGCTTTGAACCTGCAAACTTCCATGATTATAGTGAATTTTAAAACATACCTTGAATCCACCGGTGTAAGAGCGCTTCAACTCGCCAAGCAAGCAGAAAAAGCCGCCCAAGAAACAGGAGCATGTATAGTTGTAGCGCCGCAACTTGTGGATTTAGCAAAAATTGCTCAGGAAGTAGAGATTCCCGTTTTCGCCCAGCATATTGACCCAATAAAACCTGGTAGCAGCACAGGGCACGTTCTGGTGGACGCCGTTAAGGAGGCGGGTGCTGTTGGCACATTAATTAACCACTCAGAGCGTCAACTGCGTTTGATTGATATTGATGCTACAATTGCGTTTTGTCGCGAAAAGGGTTTGAAGTCATGTGTCTGCGCCAATAACCCCTTTGTGAGCGCGGCGGTCGCGGCTATGCAACCGGATATAACCTCTGTGGAACCGCCAGAACTTATCGGGAGCGGCATTTCTGTGTCTAAAGCGCAGCCTGAAATAGTGACTGACACTGTCAAACTTGTGCATCAGGTTAACTCTAAAATGACAATTCTTTGTGGCGCAGGAATAAGCACAGCCGACGATGTCTCCATGGCACTCAAGCTTGGAACACAAGGTGTGTTGGTTGCAAGTGGTATTGTAAAGGCAAAAGACCCATATAGTGTGCTACGTGCATTTGGTGAGGCTACAAAATAGTAATCTGCGTGAATTTGTTTGAAGGTTGAAGCTGAATGCGAATCATGCCTGCTTTCTAGGGCACAAATCCAAACATACCAGGCTACTACAAATCCCGCACTACGCTTTCGTTGCCTAGCCGAAATAACGAAGCTTCTTAATCGCGAATTTAAGCCGACCTCAAACGCGGCGGAAATCGGGACCAAACGTGATCGCATTATTCGCAAACTAACTGGGTGTGATGACCCCTATCTATACAACAAGAAGATTGCTAACAAAACAGCTCTCAAGATGCTGTCACATGCTAAAAAAACTGTGGCGTCAGGTTACACCCAGCAGGAACGCTTCAAAAAAGCATGTCTTTGCGCCATTGTGGGAAACATTATGGAGTTTGATATTCCTGGGCACAAGTTTACCCTAAAGAATTTAGCTACAGTTATTCGGGAAGCCTCTAAAGATCTTGTTATCGATGACATCGATAAGGCTTATGAGTTGGCCAAGAAGGCTTGGAGTGTTTTGTATTTAGCGGATAATGCAGGCGAAATAGTTTTCGATACGTTATTAGTCGAGCAGCTCAAGAACATGGGACTAAAAGTCACCTATGTCGTTAAAGGTGGACCTGTGATCAATGACGCCACGATGGAAGACGCAGAAATCAGCAACATGGACAAACTCGCTGACGAAGTTATAACCACAGGTTGTGATGCCGTAGGGTTGCAGAGAAAAGAAGCCTCTGAAGAGTTCCTCAAAGTTTATGACGAAGCTGAGCTTGTGTTTGCAAAAGGCATGGGGTATGCTGAAACCCTTACAGAATATAAATTAACTAAGCCCCACTTACTGATGTTTAGGACTAAATGTGTTCCAGTGGCGAATTATTTCTGTGTGCCCCGGGACAAAAATGTAGCTAAGTTGATGCCTTAAATCATGAATTTACCTACCTTAACTTTACCTAAAGATTCTCTTAAGCGCTTTAACGAGGTTATCTTGCAGGAGTGGCTGATAACCAACGGATTGGGTAGTTATGGCTCCTCGAGTGTGCCAGCGATAAACACCAGAAAATATCATGGGCTGCTGGTGGCCGCTCTTAATCCTCCAGGTGACCGTACCGTTTGCCTAGCTAAACTCGACGAAGATATCATTATAGGCGATGACATTTTTCGGTTGGGATCCAATGAATTCCACGGCGTCATTTATCCCGAAGGCTACAAGGTACTTGAAGAGTTCTCACTTGATCCCTACCCCAACTTTACCTACTTTGCGGCCGAGGTGTCTTTGAAACGCACCATTTTTTTGCCAAGAAACAAAAACGCCGCTGTAGTCATCTACAATGTCAAAAACAACAATACCAATGACGCAAAAATCAGGTTATATCCCCTTCTTACTTGTCGCTACTACCACACCGTGATTGACCGATCGCGTGACCCGCTGAATTTCACACAGGAAAGTGGCAGCGACAGTTTCCAAACAATTTTTCTCCAGTCGAATTTAACTTTGATGTGCCGCATAACCGAAGGCAGATTTGTTGAGCGGGTAAACTGGGTTGAAAAGCTTCATTATCGAGATGAAACTTTGAGGGGCGAATCGGACCTTGATGATTGTTTCCAGCCGGGATGTTTTGAGGTGCGGGTTGCGTCGGGCAGCGAGCTGAATTTTGCGGTTACATGTACAATCAGCAATGATGGAACTCAAGCTAAGTCAATTTTGGATTCTATAGGTGTAACCACCTCACAGGTTGATACCTCTTTTGTGATTGAGAGGAAAAGCAAAGAGGACTTGCTTGCAGCTTTTTATAAAAGTCATCCTATAGTGCCAATGAGTGACTGGCTAAACTGGATACTGCTTGCTGCCGATTCGTTTATGGTTCAAGATGCCACGGGTGGAAAAGCCGTAATCGCTGGGTATCCATGGTTTGAGCCTTGGGGTAGAGATACCTTCATCTCATTACCAGGTTTATCCCTAGTCACGGGTAGATTTGGTGAAGCCAAGGATATTCTCGTGCATTTCATTGGTTACCTAAAAGACGGCATGATTCCGAACTTGGTTGCTGACAAGACAGGGATTCCAATCTACAACACTGTGGACGGTACACTTTGGTTTGTCAACGCTGTGTTGCAGTACCTTAAATATAGTGGGGACTTTAGTTTTGTCCGATCTGTGCTTTGGGAGAAAATGCGGGAAATAATTGATTTTCATGAACGCGGTACCGCATATGGAATCAGGCTAGACGAAGATGGTTTGTTGATGCATGGACCGCGTCTTACATGGATGGATGCCGTAGTGGACGGGGATATGATAACACCCCGAGCAGGTAAAGCAGTAGAGATTCAGGCGCTTTGGTACAACGCCTTGCGAACTATGGAGATGCTTGCCGGCAGATTTGGTGACGATTCATTAGCGGATAAGTATGATGACATCGCAGAGCGAACAAAAAGCAGCTTCACTGAAAACTTTTGGAACCCAACACTTGGATGCCTCTACGACGTTTTATCCCCTGATGGTTCAGATGCTTCAATGCGCCCCAACCAAATCTTCGCGGTTTCTCTCGACCACAGCATGTTAAACGTTGACGATAGTCGCCGCATAGTCAAAGTCGTCAACCAGGAACTGGTAACTCCATATGGTCTACGGACACTTTCCTTGGATGATCCGAAGTTTGTAGGTAAATGTATTGGCGACCGACGCAGTCGTGATACCGCTTATCACAACGGTACTATTTGGCCATGGTTATTGGGTCCTTACGTGACCGCATACATTAAAGTTAATGATAACACCGCAGAGGCACGAAAGTATGCCATAGAAAAATTAATTTTACCTCTCTTTACTATGGGTATTCATCAAGGTGGCTTAGGTACCTTAAACGAGATATATGATTGCGAAGCGCCTAACACTCCTCGTGGTTGCATAGCCCAGGCATGGAGTATTGCCGAGCCGCTGAGGGCTTATGTAGAAGATGTCTTGATGCTTAAACCTAAAATAAAGCTTTAGACTTAATTGCTTTATTTAGAGCTTCTGCGGTGGCTTCTGGTGTGACAGTATTGATATAAACACCAGTGCTTTTTTCAAACCCCGCCCACGTTGCTAGTTTTGGATAAACCTCAAGGTGCCAATGATAATCACCTGTTATGGTTTGGTGGATGCCATAATTGTAAGGGGGGTCATTGACGATGTCTTTTAGGGCTGCAAGGCTTAGTTTAAGGGTTTCTGCGAATGCTTTGACTTCAGCTACGGAGAGATCGGCAATGTTTGGGCTATGGCGTTTGGGGAATATCCAGAACTCCATCGGGTTGAAACTAGCATACGGAGCAAAAACCACAAAATCCGTATTTTCCCAGATGAAGCGTGGACCCTTGGTTTCTCGCTTGATAATGTCGCAGAAGACGCATTCTCCGTGCATTTTGTGGTAGGCTTCAGCATTTTGTTGCTCCTCTGCTAAGTTTGGGGGCAACATAGGTGTTGCTATGATTTGGCTGTGTGCGTGTGTCATTGAAGCTCCCGCAGCCAAACCATAGTTACGGAAAATCGAGACATAACGAACATAATTTTTTGCACTTAAATCTTTGAAGCGGTCGATGTAAGCATTAATAATAAGTTTAAGCTGGGGAAGGCTGGCTTTGGCGGGCTCTTCGCTATGATCTGGTGATTCAACCACAACTTCATGATTTCCAATCGCATAACCGAACTCAGGACTGGAAAAATTATTTCTTGTATCTTGGAGCTTCTTGGGCGGGGTGAAGGCGGGGAAAAGATTGGGAATCACGCGGACTAGCCAATCCTTAGGGCGCTCGCTTTCTATTGGATCCTGGCTGCTTACTATAACGCCCTTTTGATTTCGGTAGAGCATTACAGCTGGCGGTGTGAGATGCTCGTTGCCTACACACATTGGGCATGAGGTGGATTTGGTAGCTTGTGGACGTGGCTTGGAAAGGTCAATGGGTCGACGCGCCCGATCGGTCGCAATGACAACCCAGCGATTGAGAAGGTAATCTTTCCGTAACTCGTTGTAGGGCATATAAATCATAAAATAACAGGATGCGGATGATTTAGGCGTTTCTAACTGTCGTCATTGCAAGGGGGTGATGCACAAATTTTAATTTGCCGCAAAGCTGCTTGGGTTTGTGGATTGCTATCGCTGAATGGAGGCTGCCTTGCTGGATAGAGTTAAAGCTAAAAAACGCTTAATTGAGCTTGGTCCGCTCCTGCTGATTCTGTTAGGTACCGCGCTTGTAGTTTTTTCTATGGGGCCCTACCAAACTTGGGATACCAAGCTTGAGTTTGAAGCAGCCTCCAATGTAGCAAAGATTGGCATTCCTTACGTGTCGGGCTTCGGCACTGTCATTGACGAGCCACCGCTTGGTTACTACCTTGAAGGGCTGTTATTTAGGGCATTCGGGGTGTCAATGGATGTGGGCGTGGTTTTGGTTACGCTTTTCGGGCTGGCTTCCGTGGCGACTATTTACTTTCTCGGCAGAGAACTCTACGGCAAATCTTCAGGCTTCTTTGCTGCTGTACTCCTCGGCTTAAACCCCTGGCATCTCGTTCTATCCCGCAGCTTTCTCATCGATGCACAATGTCTATTCTTTAGTCTCCTCAGTCTTTACGTTGGAGTCTTAGCTATACGCAAAGGCTCCATTAAGTTTGCGTTGGCTGCGGGGATGGTTTTCGCTGCGGCTTTTCTCACCAAATTTTATGCCTTTTTCGTGTTGATTCCTCTTCTGCTTCTCTACCTCCCGTCGAAACCTAAAGGCACAGGGCGTGTTGCGGCTCAGTTAGCAGCTTTTTCGCTGCCCACACTTTTGTTTTCTCTTATGTGGTATCAGGTTTTTCTGGGTCGGTCGCTGCTGTCACTTTTTGTCCACAACGACTTCTCAAACACTGTTCCTGCCAGCACAGGCGTGGCTATCTCGCCTTTTTTTGTCGCCAATTTTATGGTGAATTATGGGCTCGGTATGTACGTGATAGTTGCGGTGGCGTTTTCTTTGGCTGCGGGATTTTCGCTTAGAAAGTATTTCTCCAAAACATCGATAATTGACTTCGCATGTTTAGTGACAGTGCTGGCTGTTTTGGGTGTTAACACGTATTTGGGCGCGGTTTTGAACCTAAATATACCCTATATTGGCGCAGTGAAATATGACTATCAAGCCTTACCCTTCTTTGCGCTGCTGGCGGCGTCCCTGAGTGTAAAGAGCTCGTTGCTATTTGTTACTGCGAAGTCAGCGCTTCGTCGACGACGGCTGTTGCTGACTTTGGCTGCTCTGGCGGCGGTGGTGTTGCTTGCGGCATCTTTGGCTTCAAGCATCTACTCCACCTGCGCGGTTTCCCGCCGCGACTATCTGCAGTACCGCGTGGAACCCAATGTCGACTACGGCTACGCATTTTCAACCCGCACCCCGCTTACCCTCAGCAACCCCCTTATGACTGTTCAGCTTCTGGGTTTTGGAGCGCTGCTGCTTGGGCTAATCTATGCATTTAGGCACAGAGTTTGGGTGTTTGCCCTTTGGTTGAAAGGTTTTATATCACAAGCCGCCAGAATGGTAAACACACCCGCCGCTGAGAACATGACTGCCCCATCAACCCCCACACCTACTTCTTCAAGGCTGAAAGCTGCCTTTACCCAGTGGCGAGTAGCATTCCTAATTTTCGCCATTGCCTACGCCGCGGTTCTGATCCTCAGCACAACGCATTACCCACTGGATTGGGACGAAGTCGTCCACCTAAACGGCGCCGTAGCGCTGCAGGCAGGGCACTTCACAAGCTTCGTCAACTCAGCTTTCTATCCGCCGCTGTTTGATTGCCTAACCGTCTTTTCCTTCTACGCTTTTGGGGTAAGCCTCTTCTCCGCCAGGTTGGTTTCGGTGATGTTTGCGTTTCTTTCACTGTGGGTCGTTTTTGAGCTTACCCAAAAAATGTTTGACTCCAAAACTGCTTTGCTCGCCGCTGTTTTGCTGGCGGTTATGCCTGGCTTCTTTTGGTTGTCGCGGCTGGCGTTGCTGGAAACCATGCTGCTCTTCTTCCTCACCCTTTCATTGCTGCTCTTCTATCTTTGGCTGCAGAACAAGCAGGACCGATACATGGTTTTGGCTGGCTTATCGGTGGGGCTGGGGATTTTAACTAAGTATCAGATGGTAGTTGCGGTTGTGGTTATGGCGGTGAGTTTGCTGTTTTTAGCTCGGGGGCTGCTTAAGCGCGCATTCTTGCGTTTCACGCTTCTGGTTGTCACTGCCGTACTGGTTGTGGTGCCGTGGATTGTGGTTGCGTATCAGGTGTATGCGTCAACGTTTCTTACCCAGTGGCTCTATGCCTTGCAGGTGGGCAACCCCGAAAAACTCGCCTACAGTAGCCGCTTCCCAGCGCCCATATTCTACTTTATAGATATGGTTTGGCCCTACGATGCCTTCCACCCTATCTCCATCGCGCTTTACGCATTGGGTTTGGCGGGGTTGGTTTTTCTTGCGCTGCGCCACCGAAAAGCCGACAAATTCGTCCTCGTCTGGTTCGCCTGCGTCTATGTCTTCTTCACATTAATCACCAACAAGGAGTGGCGTTATGTGTTGCCTCTGTTTCCCACCTTAGCCATCGCAGCCTCCGCGTTGATTATGTTTCTTTACGGCAAAGTCGGCGCTTGGAACGGCAAAAGAGCCCTGAACAGGGCGCGGCTGCGTAAGGCGGCGGCGGGTGCGCTGGTGGTTTTGGTTGCGGGTGCCGCTGCCTACAGCGTCTATGAAACCTACGCGGTGGTGTCATATTTTGATGTGCAAATCCCAATTGAATCCGCCACTGTGTACGCCATGGACCGCATGGATAACAACCAATCCATCATGGTGCTCAGCCCGTTCAATTTCTTCAGTCAAGACATGGTGCGCTTTTACCTCGCCGAAAACGGAAACAGCCAAATCCAAATTTACCAGTACCCCACATTGCCCGTAGATACCTACACGCCCACCTTCAACATAACCGAGTTGCTTTGGATGTGCAAGCAAAATCACGTCAAGTACCTCTTCGCCTACGAAAACGGCGGAACAACCCCCTACTACAACACCACCCTAAACCTCCAAGAAATTTTCAAGGAAATCTACGCCTCAGGCGACTTCAGCCAAATCACCGAGCAAGCCACGTTCGGCGCCAACCCACGACGGATTTTTGCACTAACCTTTCTGGATTAATCAAAACCCAGAATTTAACCGATTTCACCTGCAGAAGCTGCCCACAACCAATCTGCATTGCGGTACCAGTATGAAAGAAAAAAGTAACCTCGGCCAAGCCCCCCGAAGATTATGAGTAAGGGCGACTCTGCAATCATCTAATAATAGAAAAACAAAACCAGCCCAAACTTGACCCACTGACAAACAGGGGGTTGGGAGGGAACGAGTCTTTTATAGGTTACTTTTTTGTTTTCACTTGTGCTTCTGGTGTTTTTTATTAATGTTCTCATCCCAGTAACTGTTCAAACTCCTCTGGCGCCATCAAGTTTAAGCTGCGTATCTGCTGACTAAACGCGTCCAGAGCACAGGGATTGCTTAGGTGTGCACGATAGATTTCTAAAAGCAAATCCACAGCCATCGACGTCGAAATGGGTTTTTTCGCCATTAGCGACAGCTCCTCAGAGACGCGGGCAAGGTCCTCGTAGACCCGCAACGGCAAACTCAAAGTCTTAGTCATAATCCGCCACTACTTTAGCTGGCTCGCCATCTGCTCTGCATCCATTTTAATCTTCGCCAACTCTTGCTCTGTTGGTCTGCCGCGGATGTCACCGAGCCTGCCCTGCATACTCATATCCAACCTGCCATGAAACTCGCCAACCACATACCACTCGCCCAGAACCGAAAAGCCCCAGTGCTCAAAATACTGCCGCATAACCTTGCCTGCTGGTGTTGCCTCATCAATGCCTGTGTGAGGACCTGAATAGGTACAGAATATTAGGGCGTTTTTACCTGCAACTTTGGGGGCAGAAGGTAAGATTTTCCTTGGCTACGGTAAAGGTTCAGTTTGTTTTTCAGCAGGTCAGCTATGGGTTTTGCTGGTTGCCACTCAATCGAGGGTGTGCCCATGCAGACTAAATCGTAATCAAAGAAGTCTGTACTGCTGGCTTCCTGAGGTTTCTTCATTTCGACTTGCAATCCGCCTTTTTCTAATCCTTCTTTGATTGCTTGGGCCACTTTGTGAGTGTTCCCCGTGTTTGAAGTATAAATAATCAAGGCTGACTTCAACTTTTTCACCCCATTAAAGAAGTGTAACAAAAATAAAAAGTATATCCGAGAAAAAACAATACTTGAGTGGTAGTTAAAGTATAAAAGCTCCAAATACTAGTTGAAATAAGCAAGGTGAGTTTGTTGAGGATAGGTTTTTTCGTTTATGAGTATCCTCCGCAGCTAGTCGGTGGACTCGGGACATATGCGGAATATATGACGCGCGAATTCATAGATATCGGACATGACGTTACAGTTTTCACATTAAACAATGGTGGCTTAAAAACTAATGAGGTCCTGCGTGGAGTTGAAGTTCACCGTCCACTAATAGCTGACGCAACCAACATCTGGCCTTTCTTTGTGGCAGATGACCTTAAAAAATGGGGTACTAACATAAAATTTTTCAACGATATCTTCATCTATAACATTCTATCTGCAACTAAATTTATCAACAACCTCATTCGCAAAGATAACTACCATTTTGACGTTGTCTGTGTGCATGACTGGCTTAGCAGCATCGCAGGGCTTGTCATAAAAAATGAGACAAAAATTCCAGTTGTTTTTCACACCCATAGCACAGAGTGGGGTCGAAGCGGAGGACAAGGTTCTGAGGTTGTCTCTCATTTTGAACGCGCGATGGCACAAAACTCAGACAAAATTATAACGGTTAGCTACGCTATGCAAGAAGACCTCATAAGACATGGCTGGTCACCGAGCAAAATCAGTGTAGTCTGGAACGGAGTAAACCCAGACCGATATGACCCAGCCAAAATCCAAAAGTCAGACGCTCTGGAAATTAGGGCACGTTATCATATTCCAGATGGATGGAACATGCTGCTGTTTGTTGGAAGACTTGCATGGGTTAAAGGTGTTCACAATTTGTTACAGGCTATGCCCTTGGTGTTAAAAGAATACCCAAAAACCAAACTCGTCATTTTAGGAAAAGGAGAAGAGCAAGCCGACGTCGCGGAAACCGCTGAGCGACTAAATATCACGGATAATGTCGTTTACCGATTTGACTTCGTGTCGGAAAGAGAACGAATTCTCCATTATGCCGCTGCAGACATCTGCATTTTTCCCTCAACGTACGAACCATTTGGTATAGTCAGTTTAGAGGCTATGGCACTTGAAAAACCTATTGTCGTGGGCGCCCGAGGGGTAGTGGGTTTCAGAGAGCAGGTGGTTAACGGTGGTTCCGGGCAAACTGGTGTACACATCAATGGGGCAGACCCAGCAGATATAGCATGGGGCATAAAAGAAACCCTCAAAGACCCTAAGTCAGCAAGGAAATGGGGTATAAACGGACGCCAAAGGGTGCTGGATTATTTTACTTGGCGTAAAGTGGCGGAAGAAACACTAAAAATCTATGAATCAGTAATATAAAAAGGCGAGTGCCTATATCGAGAGCATTTCTGCCACCTTAAGTAACCGCAAATCTAATGGTTTGCGTTCTTTGGCTGACCTCTCAAGCTCTAGGTTTGAGACTGCGCCATTTTGAAGACCGACTGCCATGTTACCCTTTCCTTCACAGATCAATTCAACAGCTCGCTCCGCAAACAAACTAGCCAAAAGCCTGCTTCTCACCGTTGGACTTCCTCCTCTCTGGGCATAACCCAAAATTGATAACCGAACTTCTGCTTTAGTTTGTTGTTGAATTTCCTGAGCTATTTTACTTGAGTTGCCAAACCCCTCTGCTGCAACGATTATGCCTGCACGTTTGCCTTTTTTGGCGTTATTCTCCATTATATTGATTATATCGCATACGGTCAACGGCTTTTCAGGGATTAGGATAACCTCGGCACCTATACAAATGCCGACTTCCAACGCTAAAAAGCCTCTTTTTCGACCCATAACTTCCACGATGAATATACGTTCATGGCTAATAGCGGTGTCCCGGATTTTGTCGATGGCGCCTACAGCGGTATTTACTGCAGTATCAAAGCCGATAGTTTCATCGGTACCGTAAACATCATTGTCAATAGTGGCTGGTATACCAATCATCAGGGTTTCGCTGACATGACTCAAATCAAGTGCCCCCCTGAATGAACCATCGCCACCAATAACCACGAGTCCATCTACGTTATTTACGGCTAATGTTTCCGCTGCTCTCTCAACACCGCCTCTCTCTTCAAAACTGGGGCAACGCAGAGTATGAAGCATTGTGCCGCCTAACTGGATGATGCCGCCAACGCTGCGGGGTGTAAGTTTTTTGAAGTTATTACTTAACAGTCCGTCCCAACCGCGTTCAAACCCAATGATGTTAAAGCCCATAGCGTGTCCGACTCGAGTGACGCCACGGATGGCTGCGTTCATTCCTGGGGCATCTCCACCTGAAGTAACTATGCCTATTGTTTTTGCCATTTTTCTCTGTGCCTCCTCTTTTGTTAATTTCACTCTTGTAGCAGATTAAAACGTTTAGTATGACGGGTGCCTGACAATAAATCCAAAACACATAAATTCTTACTCACTGTCTTTATGGAATTTGTCGGGAGGTAGCTCAGCCTGGCAGAGCTCTCGAGCCATCTATCTCGTATAGTTGGCGGAGAAGCTGTAGAGGTCTACCACTGGTGGGCTTCATTCTAGCCTGTCTAGGCCACAGATACCGAGCTGTCGCAGGTTCAAATCCTGCTCTCCCGACCATTTACTTTAATATTCTCATTAAAGCAAGAAAAAGAAACCTAAAGCTGTCTGATTAAAAGCCACCTTATATACCAGGAGTTGTCATCCTGAAATACTTTCTATAATTTATCAAACCCTAATAAAGAAACAACGTGAGAGCTTAAGGTTCCATCTTGTGAGAATAACCCAAACTCTGTCTTTGAACTGATTTTTTGATCGTCTTTTCTTAAATCAGTCATTAGCAGTTTGTTTTGGTCTACAATAAGTAGGAAGATAGGCATTGTAATTTGTAAATTCGTCACTTTGTACATGTAACTAAGCTCATGTACAAAAGATGAGTTACACGAGTCAACAGGTACCTTAATTTGAATTTCAACTCCTTTTCCAGCTAGTTCATCAAGTATTTTGTTGAAATTCTTACAGAACATAACTAAGCCCTTTTCTGTTGTAACAACACAAACTGAAGTTTTTGCCTTAGATAGTATCTCGCCAGTTACTCTTGTTATCTCTGCATCTTCGTGAATTGACCAGACTTCTTCTTTTCTCATGCCAGTATTTTCTGATGCTTGTTTTTCTTCTTGAATTGACTCAAGGGTTGATATTGCTTTTTCAAGTTCAACTAGAGTTGTGGTTTGTTCTGCAAGGTCATTTTTCCAATTTTGGACAAAATTTTCTAAGGCGTTGGATGACGTTACAATTGAGAATTTTTGTGTTTCTCCGGGGATTTCAAAAACTAGACCTATTTGAACAAGTTTTTTTAATGAGGCGTAAGTTTTTGTTCTTGGTACGCCTGAAGATAAGCTTAGTTTTCCGGCTTCAGAGCAGCCATCTAAGCTTAGGGCCAGATATATTTTTGCTTCATAGGCTGATAATCCGGTTTTAATCAGCAGATTTTCCCACTTGTCTTTTTGGCGTCTTTCAAGATGTTCTTTAATTTGCTCTAGTAATTTTTGAGGTTTGAAGGGCTTGACTATGTATCCATCAGCTCCTGAATTTAGTGATTGAACAGCGTTTTCGAGGGAGGGATGCCCCGTAATTATGATCCTGATGAGATTAGGGTCAATTTTTTTCAATGTTTCCAGCAAACTTGTACCGTCAATGTCGGGTAACCTTACATCTATGATTGCAACATCGAAGTTTTCTTTTTGGCAAACTTCTAAGGCTTCTTTCCCAGTTTGTGTGGTCTCTGTTTTGTAGCCTTCTTGAATTAATATTTCTTGCAAGGCCTCCCGAATACCCGCTTCGTCGTCAACAATCAGAATTTTACTAGGTTCCGCCATTACTTTTCCTTCAAGTTAATTTTTTAATTTGTTTAATGTTTCCAATAATATAGTTTATTTCCTTTCTATTGTGTATTTTCCCATTTTGCGCTCAGAAGTTGGAATTTCTAACGTTTTCAAGGTTCTTCCTCTGTACTTTTATAGTTAATTTTTCTCCTTGGTCTGGCTACCAGTTCCAGATAGAAGAAACTTAAATATATCAAAAAACGAATTTCCCAACCAAATCAATGGATTCACCAAAAATATTCATAATTATTTTTGGTTTAGTTACATGCCAACTAAAAATTACTTTTTTGAAAAATCTTTATTCAACAAAACTAACTTCGAATCATCTGAGTTATGAAAGGGTCTATTGGCTAAATGAAGGATTTTTAATGGTGTGACCTTTGAAGAATGGTCACCATTTCAATTCTCTATCCATGAAATTACTAAGGCAGCTCTAAAGTGCTTACTGTGGGGCAATTGGGATTTCTTTATTTTTATTGCGAGAAAAAATCAAGCTAGTTGACTTCACAATCTGAGGAACGCCTGCCAGATCCTCTATTATCAATAAGCCTCTGGCAAGTACCGCGAATGCTCCTATAGCGCCAACTATTTCAGGGCTTGGACTAACGAACAGAAGGCTCAGAATGCCAACGATTCCGAATTCTTGAATACCAGCGCCTGCTGGAGTGATAGGAACAAAGGCTAACGCAGTTACTAAGGGATGGATTAAAAAGTAGCCTATCCAAGGTATCTGAGTAAGACCTAACGCCAAACCCAAGAAGTACCATTCAAAGCCTTTAAGAATCCAGCAAACCATTGTCAAAAGGAAGATTTCTGGGATTGCTGAACGAGTTTTTTGGGCGCTATCCTTGTACTCATCAAGTTTGCCCATTATGCCACCTGTGAATCTTTTAAGGAAGCGCGAATTTGCTATTCGATCAAAGATGGCTATTGCTTTCTCGGACCAAGAAATAGCGGCTAATACGAGGGCGCCAGTTAACATTAAAGCTATACCTAATCCTATGACAAAGAATGTTACATTTATTCCGAAGATTGTCGTGGGGGGCCAGTTTCCCGCTGGCACTGTCTGAATTAGGAATATGGCGGCACCTATTCCACCCGCTACTTTAACCAGAAACTCTATTGTTTGAATCCCCAGGATACTTGAGAGTCCTTTGGAAGCAGGTACGTTTTGGTCTCGGAGATAGACGGGTGTCAGGATGTAACCAGAACGTCCTGGTGTAACGTCGCTTGTTAGCATTCCAGCGTACTGTGCTAGCAGAGTCTTGCCGAAAGACGTTTTAACGCCGCCTTTAGCTAACACACGTCTAAGTCGAATCGCAAAAAACACATTGATACCAAAGTACATCAGAAAAGCAAGCGCCAAATACTCCATTCTAATGTGAAGTAAGGCGTTGTAAAGAGAATCTAACCCAATATACCAGAACAAAGCTGCGAAAATCGCTACCATTACAATGACTTGAACAGCGATTTTTAGGATGCGTTTTGCGGCACTTTGAGGTTTAGGCACGGATGATGAAAGAGGCTGGGACATGCTGATAGAAAAGGTTTCTGGAAGGTTAAATGGCTTGCGGAAAAATACTATTAGTATTCAACTGCTAATTGAACTTTTTTCGGAAGTTATCTTGCTTAGTTGTCTGTGAAATTCCATAGATGATTGCGTTGCTGACCAGCCACAAAAGAATCAGTGTCGAAGACAGAGCGTGGTTAATGTTTTCTTGGAAATACGAAACCGCAAAAAATGCAGCTACCCAAAGCAAAGCATTGGCAACAATGAGGAATGTCAACTCTTTTTTAAGAGTCTTAACAACTATTTTATTGCCTGCAGAACTGTTAGTTTTAACAATTAAATAGTATGCTTCCTGACCCAAATCCGAAAGCCTATACTTATCTTTGGCTTGGAAAATTAGAACCTCTAAAGCTTTGATGTGGTAGGAAACAAGTGAGCTATCATCAATTTCGGCGGCGTGTTTGATTTCAGTAAAAGTCTCTTCTTTGTGTTCTCCAACAAAACGCAGGATGTCTCTTCTCTTTTGGTTGCCTAAAGTTTTGAATATGATTTCCTCGAGGCTTTCGGTTTGAGCTTGGCTAAGACATGTTTTCCACACTACTGTATTTGCGGGGTTGCTTTTATGGTGATAAGTGAAAAAAAATTTACTTACCTATTATCACTGGGTTTAAGGTCTAACACATTCGGCTTTGGGCCGGTAGGATCGTTTGGTATTTCTTTTGCGGTGGTGATATTCGCATTCCTCGATGCGCATTAGAATCCAGCCTTTGTCATGGTAAATACAACCGCAGGGCAAGTTAACCTCTTTTAGCCCTTCGGCGTTTTGCATCTTTGTGTTTATATCTGCCATGACATTAACCCCATCATTTAGTGGGAGCGGGACCATTGCTACAATATCGTTTAAAGTCACAAGTACAGGTAACGCCGCTTTAGCGTTGGATGCAGAATTTGCTACCCGTGGAGCAGATGGGAGCATCAGTTTGGTTGAACCCTTATCATCAGTGGATTTGGTTGCAGCTGTGATTCCCGAATTCCCCGCTTTAGTTCTTATTTTAGCTCTCTTGATTGCTGGTAGCGTTACAGTTGTTTCGGTTACTAAACTGAACAGACGAAAATAACTAGCTTCAATCTTTAAATTTGATCTGAAATTTTTTTAGGTAGAACTAAAGTTTATTTTTTTTAGCTTGGTAATCCACTTGATGCCGCGGGTTGGGCATAAATATTTTTATGGATGCACCTCTACTTTATGCTTCGACTAGACCCACGGTGGGGTCGTAGTCTAGACAGGTATGACGACGGGCTCCAGAAAGCAAGCACACACGGGTTTGCTGACTCCGCGAGGAGAATGACGAATCTCTGGAGCGGTCATAGAGAAACCCGTAAACAGTCGCTTCGCGCGGCTGTTGGGCAGAGGTCGTCGGTTCAAATCCGGCCGACCCCACCAAATTTCCGATCACCCCCAGTTTTGCAATTTCTTGTTTGGCTAAAAAATAAGGGCTATCGGGAAGCTACCCTTCAAGGATACAGCGACGTTTTCAAGTACCTAGAAAAGAATGTTTTTCTAAATGATACTGAAGCAGTTAAGACGTTTATAGCAAATAAGAAAGTCAGTGAAGCGCGAAAGCAGATTTTGGTCGACAAATACGCCCGATACTGTGAATATGTAAAGTTGCCTTTTGAGAAGCCAATCTATAGAGCTGTAAAGAAATTACCGTTTGTGCCAACCGAAAGTGAAGTTGATGCTTTGGTTGCTGGCTGTGGAAAGAAAACTTCTTGCTTTCTTCAGATGCTTAAAGATACAGGTGCTAGACCGGGAGAAGCCTTTGCTTTAAAATGGATTGATATTGATTTCCAGAATAGTGTTGTTACAATCAATAACCCTGAAAAGAACAGTTTACCTAGAACATTAAGAGTATCAAGTAAACTTTTAGCTATGCTTATGGGTCTAAAGAAACGTAACGAGTACGTTTTCAGAGACTCACCAACTAGTAGGTTAAAACGGTTTTCCCGGAATTTTTATGACTCACGAATATACATGGCTAAAAAGTTGGAGAATCCCCGATTAAGGAGCATTAACCTTAAAACTTTTCGACACTGGAAAGCCTCTTATGAATATCATAAAACTAAGGATATTTTGCACGTTAAGCAGTTGCTTGGACATGTTAACATTATGAATACGTTGGTTTATACTCATTTGGTGCATTTTGAGGATCAGAGTTTTGTTTGTAAATGCGCTAAAAATCCAGATGAAGCTATGTTGTTGGTTGAGTCGGGTTTTGAGTTTGTATGTGACATGGAAGGGGTTAAATTGTTTAGAAAATCCAAATAGGTTTTTTTCTTCTATTTTTAGTATTCCCGAGTAATCATTATCTCTGCATCATCTGCGATACGCACCATAACAACTGGTTCTTCTTCTAGTTGTTGCTAAGTTCTTTTAACTTTGAGGGTGAAGTCTTCCATTTAATTATAAAGTTCACTGCCTTTTTTCTAGCATTTTGTTCACAGCAACTTAACGGAAATAAGTTACTTTTTCTTACGTTTCTTTCCGGCGTCTTTACGTTTTTTTCTCCAAGACCCATCTTTGTTACGTTCTCGTTCTTTCTCCCATTTTCCCTTTTTTATTTTTGGTGATGTCATTCTTATTCCTCAAGGAAACTTAAGTGACGAATTTGGAAAACTTGAAAAATCTGTTTTCTTTTTGATAGCCCTTTTTTTCTAACTTGTTTTACCTTGCGTTTTGTATCTTTTCTAACAACGACCCTTTCTTTTGTTTGACCTATAAGAGGGTGATTTTTAGTTCTTGTTTTGATTTCATGTAAATTTGAATGACAATCTGGACAAACTAATCTTACGGTTTTTTCAGTTGGAGATATAGAAGGACTCCTCGTATGGTGGAATACTCCTCTAGTTCCTGTACCTCTACTTCCCCACTTTAGATTTTTATTACAATTTCTGCTTTCACATTGACCTTTTGCTCGTTCAAAAACTGCCTTCTTCACTTCTGCGCGTATTGTTGCTCTCTTCTTCACTGGAGGTTCAAATGGATTCTTAGCGCTAAACATATCGAACCCTCTATTACTTAGTATTTGACTCAGTTTCTTTTTAAAACTTGTTGATTTCATATAAGTTATCCATCTATGTTTTGACCTTATCAAACATAATTAATTCGACATTTTTTCGAACTCGGCTATGGCTCAATATAACCATATACTTCGACTTCAACATTGGCGCCATCATATGAGTGATAGTAATTACTGTGTTCAAGTGTTGGGTCACCAATTTTGAAATCAGCATCTAACTTAACGTGTGGCTCTACATATTGACCATAATTTACAAGTCCAATATTCTCAGAAGCAGTTTTCCAAAGATTATTTTCCGTTAGATAACTCACTTTCATTACGCAATTGAATAAAGTCAGGCTGTTATAAGGTAAGTTTGCACTTACTCGAAGAAGATAGTAATCTCCAGTTACTTGAATTGCCATGTTGGTTACCGTTAAAGATACTTTATGATCCGTAATTTCATTAAGACTTAATTGATTTGAAATAAGGCTTGGCAAAAAATAACCTATGGATAACCCTATTAGAAGACCAATAACCAAACCTGTAACCAAAAACTTTTTTGACATTTTCTCTTTCAAAAGTTATTTCTATCTATTGACGGTTAAAGTTTTTGCATCGCTAAAAAAGTCAAAAAAAGTGGGCTAATATTTCGCTAACTTTATTTGTACCCTTGTAAGAATGTTTTTAGTGATGGAAAGATATGCCACGTTTTATATTTACCTCAGATTTAGACTAGAATGTAGAGATAATTGTCGTAGCTGAAAACCTCGAAGATGCAGAAAGGATTTTAGAGGAAGTTGTAAGACGACCATATGCGTGGCGATTGTGCTAATGCAATAGAGTTATTTTTTCCGACTTTGATTAGTTCAACGTCAACCATACGGCGCACGCTTGTCAATCTGTGCCGTAAACTAAAATAGCAAATTAAATATAGAAAAACGAACGATTTAGCAAACATGAGCTTGTATGCTATCTCAGAGACAGATTTTCAAACTATAGTTCTATCTTTACTGGATGGCTATAGTTCTCAGACTATTGCTCATGTCGGATATATTGTCGGATTAACAATCGGTATAGCAGCAATTCTCTATCAAGTGAAATTCAAGGATTTCTTTAAGGATTATCAATTTTGGAAACGGATTTTATTTTTCTATACGCCATTAAGCATGCTTACTGGATCTATATTTTTTGTTGGTTTGAGATTACAGTTTTGGTCATGGTTGACAACCACAGTTCTTCGTGTCCCTTATGGGGAAATATCAAACAAACTTGCTAATTCAATCGATCCATTCTACACTCCTGTTTGGGCAATTCAGGATTACTGTGTGACACTATATCGATATTATTTTCCAGATTATTCCTATTTATTCGACCAATATGGTATTGCTCTGATTCTTGTATTCTCTATTCCCATAATAGTTGCAGCGATAATTATTGATATTCTCTGGAATAAGAATAGAAATAAAGTGCTGAAAGTTGAGAATAAAAAAAAGATTCGTGAAAAAGAGTGTTAAGCTAATAGTGATTCAATCTGCAAGGAACAGCCTTAAAGAAAGGAAGTGGCAAATTAAATAAGCAAAATGTATCAAATAGTAAAACAATTCAATTTTGCGGGGCAAGTACATGTCGGAAAAAATTGTAGTCAAGAAATCAACGGTCAAGAAATTAATTGCAGTAACTTGTATTATTATCGTACTTTCCGCTGCTAGTTACTTCCTCTATGATAGAGTCTTTCTTCCACGTGTTGCTCTAACAAAGAATATTTCTCAACTCCAAAACCAATTGAACAATAAATCCTCTGACATTGAACAATTAAACATACAAATTGCTGACTTACAGAGTCAAATAAATAATCTGACAAAAATTATTTCCCCTACGAGTGATGATATAGTACAGTTAAGCTCAGAAATAAATGCTCTAAATGTTGAACTCGGACAAGCTAACAATAAAATTACAACCTTGACAAACGAATTATCAGACGCACAACATTATATCAAAATATTACAGGCAGGAATAGCAGAAGGCCCAGTTGTTATCGTTAAGTAAAAGCAAGTGAAGATTTAAAAAAGGAAAAAGGGTAGCCAAATAAAATGTCAGAAACCGTTTCAATAAGAAAGTCAACCGCAAAAAAAATCTCAGCAATCGCTTTATGTATTTTCCTTTTTTCAGTGTTAGGCTGGTTCTCTTATCAAGCATACTTAACTGATCATGGAAATTTGATAAACGACATTTCCAAACTTCAAAGTGAAATAAGCAGTAAAAACCGCGAAGTAGCTCAGTTAAATAAACAAATTACTAATTTGCAGAGTCAACTCAGTAACCTTGAGAAGACTAGCTTGTCAAAGAATAATGATGTAATTCAGTTGAATGCGCAAATTGAAACTTTGAATATTGAAATAGATCAAGCGAATCAAGATATTGCAAGCTTAACCGATCAATTAACTGAAGCAAGGGCTTTGATTCCAGAACTAGAGAAAATTTATCCTACTCCAATTATGAAATAGTAACAGATTTGGCTAATTCTGACTTTTCTTTTAGATGTTTCCTTACTATCGGCAAAACGTAAGTATCAAAAAAAACATCCCAGCTTTCAAGCGTAAAAGTGTCACGCTGGGTTTTAAAATATTCTTCAACTAAATCCGGCGCATTATCGTCATCTAAGTTTGCTTGATATTCTGGGCTTTCCTCAATTATTGTCGCATGTGTTTGCTGCTTTACGTATTCTTGAAACTCTGATAGAAACCACATTAAACGCTCTGAAAAATAGTTCTTATGTTCTGGGTAAATAGCTGTTTGGTCATTAATGAATAAGTCAAGAATCCGACGTTTTATCAAGTTATCACTTGAATTAAGTATAGCTAAGTCGTTTTGATCATACTCTGCCAGTTGTGCTTTAGCCATTTCATTACGTTTAATGAGCGGGATAGAAGTATCAAACATCATGTCGAGGGTAATGTTAGAGTTGTTAACTAGGTTTCTGTGTATTTTTGCTGCGTGTTCGTGTAACGCTTGTTCCGCTTCGTTATGGATTGACAAAAAGGTTTCTTGAGGGTTTGGATTTTCTGAAACAACGTTGTTTTCTAGTTTGGTTAGTTTTCTATTTAGGTTATTCATGTTTTGGGATTAACACTCCGTTAGCTAATTTTTCCTCAAGCACCTTTAATCTAAGTTCTAGCTCCTGATCGCTTAACCCTGCGAGAATAGCCTTGCAAAGTTGAGCTTGAACCTGAATAATGTAAACTTGAAATTTGTTTTTGGGGGAAACATCTTTTTTGTTTTGTTCTATTGCTTCGCGTAAATCCTTTAAGATATGGTAATTTTTCCATAAGGCTAATAATATGTCGCTTCTTATTGGGGGGGATACAGTCAACAGTTGATTCTCCTAACGGATTTAGCTTAATTAACCCATTTTAAAGGTTTATTTTTCCCTGATTATCTCTTTCTTTTCTAACTTCTTTGGTTGATTTAACTAAATTTTTGTTTAAGAATTGATCCAACTCAGCCATTATTTCTTTGGATTGTTTTGTATGATAGATGTCAATTTTTGAAAGAACATCCTTATCCTCGCTTTGTTTTAGAAATTCTAAATCATGAGTTGTTTGTAAGAAATTCAGGAAAGCGAGAAAAGATTTTTCATAGAAGGCCTGTCCTTCTTGTGTAAGTATTAAGTATTCAGGATCAGAATGAACATATTTTTTCACAAGTTGATGCTTAAAATTATTAATGTCAAAAGCTTGTTTTTCCCTTTTTTGATATTGTAATAAAACCAGTGCTCTTTTTGCTTCTTGAAATTTTTCAGCATCTATGAGCGGTTTTATTTGTTGCTGCTCTTGTTCCGATAAACGATTAAAAAGGATGTTGACTAATTTCTTATCAGTTTGTTTTTTATATTCCCTAATTACTTTAGCTTTTTCTGCCAACTCTTGCCGTTTCTTATCTCGATATTTTTCTTGTGCTTTTCTCACGGCTTCCTTGTTTCTCGGCATAATTAACCCTGTATCACTACGTAGCGATACTTATATTAATATCGGTGCGAATAGCTACGTAGCGATAAAATGTTTGAAGCCAACTGTTGCTTGGAGGCACAGCAACGGTTCAAGTGAAAGTTGAACATGAACACAAACACCAAAATAAGCATAAAAATAATCGGGGAACAAACCCGAGTTTTAAAAACCCTTGAAACCTTAGAAAACGTTTTCCCGTTAAGCGTCCGGAGCAAAATAATGCCCAGCGACGACGGCTTAAACGTTCACTGTTGGTTAACTGTAGCTTGTGAGGCGACCCGCCAAGATCAACCTCGACAAGCAGCCGCACCCCAACTAAACTATAGTATGGGAGCTGTATCTACTTGAGCAGAGAATTTCATTTAAAACTTTTGCTAAAAGACATCACTCCATACAGTTTCTTCTGCTCAAAAGTTCTAGATGGAACTTGCGACTTTTATGACGGTTGGGAACCACACAAAGTTTGCTTAACCAACAACGGCAAAAACTGTAAGAAGGCAACAGCATGACAGCCACTAACCCCAAAGATTTAGCATTTCAAAACCCCACAGAAGAGCATGATTATTTAATTAATGAACAACCCATAAACTACAATCCTAAAGCATTCACAACCAAACACAACAAAAAAGCTAAAACAACTATGGATTTACGTATTGCTGAAAGCATGCCTTTTTCCATAGATGATTTAGCGACTAAGCAAGCCTTATTTAATGGAGAAATGACGCATTTAAGTTTTGATTGCCCAAAAAACCTACGCACAGCCTTAAATAATGCAGTAAAGCAAAATGGAACCTCAGTTTGTAAAATACTCTGCGAATACAGCGTGGCTTACGTAACAGCAACTATGATAAAAAAGCATGCCTTAGCTAATACGAAAATTGAACCTGATAGAAAAGAAACTGTTGTTAATGTTGCTATTGGAGAGTTAAGTTTTACTCAGAACGTTCAGAATAGACCTAGACGAATTGTTAATTGCAATTCTAACGCTATTGTGAATGACTCTGAATTAGAAAACCGTTGTATGATTGGCAGTTGCAAAAACGAAGCTACATCAGTTATGATTTATCACCCTAAAGGCAAGGTCGCTAAGGAGTATCAGGTATGCGCTTATCATTCTTCTGAACTTGTAAACACTAGTCCTTGGAGTTTTAAGCGTTGACATTTGTTTCTGAGCCAAAAATTCGTTACGGTGCTTACTACTACGATTTGCTTATTTCTCCAACGACTAGCCATTTGACAACGGCAACAATTAACGAAAAAGAAAAGTTGGTTTTTCCGGATAGCACATTCGCTATTGGTTTGGTAACTAATAGTTACAAGTATGGTTCTGAAGTGCAGTTTATCGCTTACAGTAGGAAAGCTCCAGAGTCAAAACCCCGCGTTGATAAAGAGCATGGTTGGTATAGGCTTGAATGTGGTTATCTTCCGGGAACACATGAAACGGCTCAAAAATTGCGTGATGTTGCAGACCAAATAGATGTTATTCTAAGTTATAGTGAGCCAACGGTAACGGTTAACTCTCGTGTTATCACTGAAAAATCCCGCCTTGTCGAGATATTATTATGAGGTAACGCAAACAATCGAAGTCTAAAAGTGAACCTTTTCTCTTTTTCTTTACATTATATTCTCGGTTTTTCCTTGGTTTATGAGTTGGGTTAAGGCATAATCAATAGCGTGACTTCTATTTCGGAATCTTTGAGTTTTGACTTGAGAGTCTATCCATTCTAAAATAGCTTGATCTAATGTTGCACTTACTTTGGTTTTCATAACTCTATCCTACTTGATAGTATAAAATACTACTTTATAAGTGTGTATTCCCTTTATTTCTTTAGGCAAAGAACATGAACAACAAAAACAATAATTTTTCTCTTAGCTCAGGTTCTCTTTTCAAAAAAGAGAAAGTGAAGTCGGTTCAAATCCGGCCGACCCCACCAAATTTCCAAAAAACAATAAATTCAAAAGTTTTGCATTAGTAGGCTGTTTGTTGCCTTCTTTTGTTTTTTATAAATTGAGTAATCTGTTTAACTAAAGATAAAGAATTGACATTTAAACTTACGATAAACCTTTTGAAAATTAAAAAAGACGAATCAATAATTAACGAGATGAGTTTATAGGTAAATCCACAATTTTTCCCAATTCAAACTGAAAAAGGAGAGAAAAATTTTAGTTTTTACCTTTATTATCGGTTCCTACGCTTAATTGAAATTCATTGGTTTTCATTTTTTAATTTCATTAGGAATTCAGATTTTCTGTTACAAAATTTTTCGGCTAAATTTTAAGATAGAATTAACTAATTTGTCGTCAGCAGCCTATGACGTGGTCGCAAATAATTTTGGAGAAAGAGGTTTTAGGTACTGTTTTTGTAAAATTTATCAGAAGAACTACTTTTTTGACTTAGAGTCACTTCAGAAATAGGAAGCGCTTGGGTGAGTTCTCGGAAATACTTTAACACGGTTATTCCACGTTGAGTTACTGTGAAAACTGTCCGTTCTATCCTAATGGTGTGTTCTTCAACCAAGCCTTGTTTGATAAGGAAGGTTAAGTTTTCTTTTAGTACGTTGTAGTTGACATTGGCTTTGTGCATTATGTGTGTAAGCTTTAACGGTCCCTTGTGCGCCAATAAACTAAGGATGTCAACGTACGTTTCGAGTTTAGATCTCCTTATTTTGGACATCTCCTTCGGTTATTGCGTTAACCTGCAATTCTGTTTGCGCTTGGTTTAATGCATAAATTCTACTTTCAAATGCGGATAAAATATCGTCCGCTAATATAATTCTGAATCTACTTGGAACACTTTTCATGTCATTTTCGAAGATATTGGCAATTTTGTTTTCCATTTTCTTTCTTTGTTTGAAATATACTGTTTTATTAGTCTCCACTCTAAATACCTGAGAACTTCAATAAACGAACATATGCCATAAAGCTGCTGTACCTATTGTTTCTGTGCCTCGGTGACACAAGTTATGAAAAAGAAAATTTGATTCTAAGTGAATTTACCTCGTAATTCAATATATGAAAGATACAATCTTATTCAGTTAAAGTTCATTCATATTTGAATTTATTAAATTTAGACCTTGATTGAAATTCTGCTTAAAATCAACTTTTGATATCCGCATGGAGGTATTGAGAAATTTTACTTATTTCAAATTCATAAAATAGATATTCTCAGACTCTGTTTATCATTGTAGGGAGAGTTGTAGACACGTTTTACCTTCTCCTACGCTAAGAGTCCCCAATATTATCCCTTTTGTGTCTACAACTGACCTTCCCCTTTCAGTTTATGGAACGCTCCGAAAAATTTTCATCATGACAAATCTTTTAATTTTCGATTAATATGATTTGATGTTTTACTTCTCACCATTAAAACGGGAAAGGTTTGATTGGTTACTTTTCTCATAGTTGGTTTTTCTTCCTGCAGGAGAAATGTTGAGTCAACCGCTAAGTATGGGCTCTTTTTTTTTGCTTTGTCCTGAAAAGTAAATTTGTTTTACACTCTTGGCTGTTGCGTTCTTGATGGGGGTCTAGGGAAAAAATATAGCCCCTTAATACTATCAGGTTTATTATCGGGTTTATAGTTGAGGTTAAATTCCGGTTTACCCCATAAGCTAACGTTGGTATCCCTCAGTTGCACCTAAATGCCCCAAAACTCAAAAAATATGTGCCTTTTCTATTTGTCTTAGCAATGGGCATAATCCTAATCACATACGTTTTGCTTGAGATTTTGGCTGATTCCTCAAACCCAGTCGGTGGTGTATCCTTAACGCAAACTGTGGCTTCTTGGGGTTACGCCGGCGTCTTTTCTCTGATGCTGCTTGAAGCAAGCTCTCTACCTATACCCAGCGAAATCATCTTGCCTTTTGCAGGGTACCTTGTCTCCACAGGACACATGGACTTTGCAATCACATTATTAGTTGCGACTGTTGCGGCTATGCTTGGTTCTTTAATCGATTATTTCATAGGTTTAAAGGGTGTAGAAGCTCTCACCAAATACCGTTTGTTAGGTCGAACAGTTTTCTCTGAGAGTCAACTCAAAGTAGCCGCCAATTACTTCTCAAAATATGGTGCTGTTATGGTTTTTGTAGGGCGGCTAATCCCTGCAGTGCGTACATTGATTTCTTTTCCAGCAGGCGCCGTCAAAATGCCTCTTGCCAAATTTTTGGGCTATACCCTTGTGGGTTGTCTGCTCTGGAATAGTTTGCTTATCTACATTGGATTCTATTTGGGTGGCAAATGGCGTGAAGTGGCAGCTTTCTCTCATTACATCGTCATAGCTGTTGTGGTGGTTGCGGCGGCAGTGCTCGCTTGGTACTTCATAAGAAGACGAAACAAAAGAAAGAAGGTGCAGTCAGTAACAAAATATCTTACATGATCATTTCGACTTTGGGTGCTAACTCACCCATTAAACCCAGCGCTTTTGCCTCGGAAATCTGTATCATGCAGTCTACCTGAGATGCGTTGTTAAACACTTTCATATCCACCGAACGCAGAAAAGCGGCGTCGATGGAAACTGCTGAATCTGAAGCAAATATCCCGACGTCTTTTTGCACAACCGGTCCGGGGTTGGGTAGACAATCGCATCCTTCAGTGATGTTTTTGGCGAAGCTCACGTAGGAGACTTTTTTGGGATTGAAGGTGGAAAGCACCCCGTAAGCAGCTGATGCAAGAGCCCTGCTAAGGTTCTGTTTATCTATGTAATGAATGGCATTCATTGGGCAGCTTTCGATACACATGGGGCAACGCATGCATTTCTCCGAGTTGTTGTGGGCTTTGCCCTCGATGATGTCTGGCAGATGAAATTCGCAGACTTCTTTACACTTGCCACAACCCACACACTTGGAAGTGTCTATTTCCAAACTAACAACTCGATGCTGTCGCAGCTTACCCGCGTGGGGTGTGCAGCCCATCCCCAAATTTTTAATGGCACCGCCAAATCCATTTAATTCGTGACCCTTGCAGTGAGAGACAACAATCATTGCATCAGCTTCTGCAATGGCGCCTGAAACCTCAATTTCCCCTAAGATACCGCGGGTTTTTACGGATCGATAGTTTTCGCTTTTAAGCCCATCTGCTACGATGAAAGGCGGTAAGTTGAATCCGTTCATCAAAGCAGTCTGCATATGGTCAACCGCGTTATGGCGTTGTGCCATATAATACGTGTTGGAATCGGTTAGGAAGGGTTTGCCGCCTGCTTCCTTTATGCGGCGGATTATGTCGTGGATAAAGAATGGTTGAACATAGTAGGGGTTGCCTAATTCACCCACATGTAATTTAACGGCGACTAAGTCACCTTTTTGGATGCTGCTAAATGTTGCTGCTTCGTCGTAGAGTCGATTTGCTTCAGTTAGTAGGTTGAGGCTACTGTCCCAAGGTAAAAGATGAACGGTCATAGATTTTTTATCACTTATCCTAATCTTAGTCAGTACTAAAAATATAAAAGATGTGTAATTCGTTTTCGCTCCGAGGTTTTGGAAACAAGTTATGTAATATTTGGTGGTGTTTGTTGTGGGTTTCTGTTCTCGCAGCCACGGTTGCTGAATTTTCCTATGTAACCAAAGGGATAGGCAAGTAAAAGGACTTCAATCATCCCAACAGCTATTGAAAACGACACGCCTGCTATAGTTTGTATCAGGAGATTTATTGTGGAGAAGACTATTAATAGGAAGAACCCGTTCAGCCAGAAGCCCATCTGCCATCCTTCACACTTGTATAAGCGGTGAAGAACGACTATATTCAATACTCCAAGAATTATGGGTTGGATTGCAAACATTGTTACTAGAAATAAAGCAAACCCTATGGGCGGCATATAAAGCAGAAACAGGTTTTGGTAAGCATCCAGCAACAGTTGAATGATAACTAAAGAAATTATTATTAATAAGCCATGGATGAAGATTTGTTTAGAAAGTTTAAGCATTTTGAGCAATCCATTCACCTATCCTCTGTTCCGCTAATCTACCGCGTATTCCATAATCATTGTCGGCGCTATTCCAGTAAACTAACCAGCAGCCTTTAAGTTCCATGTTCTTGAAAAGATTTAGCCCTTTAATTATATAATCGCTCTGAGCCATCTCGTTGTTTGTTGACATACCAAACTCAGCAATAACCACATCTTTATTCGTTATTTTTTGAAGAAACTGTATCATGTTAGGTGAAAGAGTCAGGAATGAATCCATGAAAACATCAAAACCCACGAAGTCTAACTTTTCACTAAATTGGATTGGAAGATTACTTCGAACAATGAAGGCTGGGGAAAAATTAGTGTAGCACTGCGCAGGAAGCTGATGCATCTCAACTATGTTGTAAAATTCCTCGAACTTTGAACCTGCTTCATCATCTGTGAATAAGGCGCCAATTTCCCATGACGATGCAACATCGGGTTCATTGAGGATTTGAATATAAGCTAATTCTTTACCCCACCTATCAAGATAGTAATTTACGTCACTGGCACTGCTATGCTCGTTGATTATCAGGGCAACTTTTATACCCAGTTGTCTAATAGCGCTGAAGAATACATCCGAGAGAGTGTTCAAATAAGAATTAGCAATATTTGAATCACAGATGAGATTAACGCGAATCACTTTAAAGCCTAAGTCTTTGATGCGTGAGACTTCATTGTAGATTTGCTCCACATTGTCTCGCTCATAGACATAACTAACACCCACTTCAAAGGATGAGTTTGAGTTTCTCGAGGAAGTTGAATAGAAGACGTAGGGAAAGAAAAACTGAACAAAAACCAAGAGGAAGCACAACCCTATTATCATTAAGGTCCATACAATCCTGTTTTGTGTTATTGCACCAAAATTTTGTTTCTTAATGAAACTCTTTAAATTATTTTTCCTGTAATCAGAGAAACTTCGCCTTTTTATATAAATCAGAAAACTGACGATAGTACCTACTGCGATAGTGGCACCGATTATTACTATTTCACTTGGGAAACGAGTTCCTACCGTGAAAAGAATTGTTTCTGAAGTTTTGACCATCCCTGTTGAATCCCGGGAGTAAACTGTGAGGTTGTGAGTTCCGACAGTTAATCGAGTTAGAGTTGTATTTCCGGTGATCATCAAAGGTTGCAGGTCATCGAGGTTGTAGCTAAGAAAGGAAGTTTGATCATTCACAGTAAACGTCAATGGGACATCACTTACTTCATATGTTTTGTTTTGTGGACTGGTGATTTTAACGGTTGTTGTCTTAATGTCTTCTTCTGGAGAAAATTTGATCATGAAGGAGCTTCCCGAAGTTGCTCCAGCAATTACATATCCGCCATCCTTTGTGGAGATTAAGGATGATTCGGGGTAACCAGATGGAGATATTATTGCTGAAGTCCCTAGTTGTTCTTGCCAGAGTTCACTTCCAGAGGAATCTGCCCCCATAATAGCTCCAGTTCCTGGCTTAGTAATTAAGTAGCCCTCGTTAGCAGTTTGCACAATCGCGCCAAAACTATCACCAGGATATTGACCATAGGGCAGGTTCCATTGTTCATACCCTTGGGCATTAATTTTAATCAGCCAAGGAATCATGCCATGACTTGATTGCCACATTCCTGTCCCTGCAAGGATAAATCCGCCATCCTTAGTCTTAGCTAAGGAGTAAACAAAATGCGGATCTAAAGGATCACCATAGACGTAGTTTTGGCTCCACTGCTGATTGCCGTTTGAATCAAGACGGGCTAGCCAAAAATTATTTTTCCAGTTACCTGCCACTGCGCAGCCGCGGTCGACAGTGTTTACAACCGCAGAAACCTGAAAACCACCAGTGAAGTTCAAATCCCAAAGCATGTTGCCTTGAGCATCAACTTTGCGCAGCCAGACATAATTCTCTTGACCTTCCCTGATGCTGTTACCGACGACAATGTAGGTTTCATCATCAGCTATGATTCCTTGTTTGGTTCCTCCATTTGATCCAAGGGAAAAATCTGAAAGGATATTTCCTTCTGCATCGGTTTTTACTACATCACCGTTTTTGCAGAATAAGACGTAACCAGAATCGCCGGTTTGAACCAAAGATACAGCATCTCCAAGTGCCTTCCCCCATTGCTCATTTCCAGACGAATCCATCTTTATCATTGTGACTCCGTCAGGTGACCAAGGGGTACCTGCGATAGCGTAACCTCCATCTGAAGTCTGGATAACAGAATTAACTTGCACCCCTTTGTAGGTTTTTCTCCATTCGATTTGAGGTGGGTTAGAAGCAGCTGTTGAAGATGAAATAAAAACGAATATAATCAAAACAATAAACAAAATTGCAGTAATATTTCTTGTAACTCTTGAATAGGGGGAATAGCGCTTCAAGGATAACATCCTCAGATTAGCTTGTATCACAAATAGACGGTCTTAGCACTTATCTTTATCGTAAAAGCTCCGTAATATTTTGAAAAACATTATCCTTTTAATTCGACACTCCCAAAAACCTGACTGTTATTGACGCAGAAAAATAGAGGTGACAAAAACCCAATTTATCCTTCTCTTTCAAAGATTCATTTGTATAAGTACTAAAATTAAAAATTAGTTATTATGAAATAACTGAAGTTGCTGTTGCCTGGAAGATAAACTGGTAAACTAAAGGTTTCAAGTTTTCATTCTGATTTTAGTTTAGAATTGAATCAAGATTAAAAGGGGAGTTGGGTATGTCGAATTAAAACTTAATTCCCTCCTCCTGACGCGTGAATGCTGCTTTGCATGAAAGGAATTTGATTGAACAGTGTATGGTTTCTTTTTTTTGGTTTACCACAAAAAAACAAAGGCTAAAATCTAATTAGTGATGTTTAGAAAAACTCTTTACCCTTGTCACCGCGTAAACACTCCCCAATAGGAAAATAACAATCAAAGTGCCAACTCCAGCCAATATTGGTGAAGTAAACGCGGTTTCAGAATAAGGAGCTTCTGCGTTCGTTTGACTGCTAAATGGAGTTGGTTTTTCGGTTGGGGTCGGGAGAGATGATTTTTCGATAATGACATAATTGAGGATTGCTTCCATGCTTCCCACTCCTAAATCGGGAGCGCCACTTCCAACGTTGAATCTAAAACGATAGTCGCCAGTGTATTCGCAGTAAACGTCAAATGATGAATGATTTGTTTGGTAGACCTCATAGAGCACGATGTCAGTTGGACATTTTTCTAAACCTTCAATCTTGGAAATTTTAAATGCATACTGTACTGTTTCTGCGCTTTTGGTGGAGGAGTCACTCCAAGTAGGTATATTGGAGACTGTGAAATTACCTACAATCCTGTCGCCTTCATTCGCAAAGACTGCTCTTGTAACTGAAGCAGCCTCAACTAGTGGAAACGAATCAGAATGTACCTGGACTGCTTGACCTAATCCAACAGAGGAAGCCAAAAGCAGCACAGAAATTGTTAACGCAAAAAAAGAAAAATTCAGAAAAAGAGTTCCCCTTACAATTGTTTTAGAGTCACGTGAAATTCAGAAGGTCCGCCTGGAGGAACTACAAAGAACACAGTATAGCTCTGCTTCGCCGATGCACCAAAAGTTTCTGCGTAGGGGTGGTTGGCTTTTATCTCGAAATCAACGCTTTGTATATCACTTATAATTGGGTACAGATCTCCGGCTTTGCATGTGTTGTTACTTCCCCCATCCCAGTAGTCCCTGTATAGGTAAACGTCAGTCCAGCCATTAGCGCCGCCAGACATCTTGGTGCAATTAACCGTTAGCTGCCAGTTCTCATTTGCAGCCACTGTAAAGGGCACGTAAAATGTCGGAACTGAGCTGTTGAGAAATCGTAGGCAATCACTTTTTTCGGAGACAACAAAATCCATTTCTTTCGTTGGCGGCTGAGTTGAAGTCATTGAAGATCCGACAAAATAAACAGTCGGCAAGCCGATAGCTACTACAATTATTATGGCGATTAAACCTATGATCTTGTTCCTACTCAATTTTATTCCCTATGTCCTTCTGCCATTCGTAGGTTTAAAAGCCTTATCGTCAAGATTTCTTAAATAACTAACGATCTTTGCTCCAAAAAATAAAGATAGTAACAAAGAACCCTAAATATTGTTTGGCTACCAACCGGATCTGTTTTTACAAAGGCAGAATGATGTAAGGGTGTTGATTGGTTATATTAAAATCCAACCAACCATAGAACCGGAAAAAACAATTGCCTAATAAAGTGTTTAGTGAATAACCTTATGACTGTAAATCCATGTTCACAATCGTGCATGAGGCTATGTGACTGTGTGACCACAACCACATATACATAATATAGTTGATTTCATGAATATTGCCTATTTAGAGTGTGTTTATTTTGGGTGCAATAGAAGAAGTATTCAATTTCATTACTGCTGGAACCATAGGTGGACTACCACCGATCGTTTTAATGATTATTCCATTTGTTATCGGACTTATCGTGGGGTATATTGCCCATAAAATGTTGAAAATAGCAATTATTGCTGGCATAATTCTTGTGATAGTTGCCTATTTCGGGTTTTTCGGTTTAAGCCTTGGTGCATTGAGTAACATTGCAGACACATATGGACCAATAGCAATACAATATGGCACCCTTCTAATGGGCATGCTTCCGTTGGGCATAGGACTCATTGTCGGCTTCATCATTGGTTTTATATTCTCCTAAGAACCGATGGTTTTTATGGAATTTTGCAAAACCGATGGAAAAAATCAATTTACCAAAATTTTTAGAGTATTTTAGGAGGTGTAACAAATTATGTCGGAACAAAAAATAGACGTTAAAGAACAGATAGAGAAAATGGGTGAGAAATGGAGTGAATTCCAGAAATCTTGGGGTAACCACTTTAAAGATATAGATTTTGAAGTGCTAGAATGGAACTTTGGCGTTGGAAAAAACGAAAAAGAATACATTATCGAATTGAAAGCCAAGGTCGCTGTTAGAGAAAAGAAGTAAGTCTCATATTTGCTATTGTAAAAACGAAATATCCTTTTTTCTATGGGTGCTTTGTCGTCGTATGTATTTTGATGCTGAAATAAGTGGTTATATATCGTTAAGTTTCGTAACAAACAGCTTTGTCATTTGAAAGAGTGGTAGGTGTAAGAATTAGTTGACTTCCTTAAGAGAAATTATCGAAATGTTATTCAATGAAATAAAAACTGTTCTCAAAGATTTTGTTCATGAAACTGAAGCTGCTTTAAAGGAACGTATCAAAAAACTTTTGATAACAAGTATAATTATTGGCATTTTATTGGCTTTGGTTATTTCATTCTTTGGGTCTGCTGCACTCTTCACCCTGATAGGTTCATTAGAATACCTTATGACATTAATGCCAGCCTGGAAAGCTTGGTATATCACTGGTATCTCTTCAGGGGTTGTTGGGGCACTAACTATTTTTGGTCTCTTCTTATTTATAAAAAAACAATTTAAATCTTCCGAACCCCCAGCTACTGCAAAACCAGAGAATACACCTGATAAAGTTTCTTTGGTAACTAAAGACGAAAAAATTGAGAGAGTGGATGTTGAAATAGATGAAATATCTCAGAGGATTTTGTTAGAGCTTGAATCGGCAAGTTCCACAGATTTATCTGACGCGCACTATGCAAAAATGATGTTACGCTTGTCAGATGCCAACTACGCAAAAGGGGTGCTCCAAAAGATAGGTAGTGATAAATCCGGATCTAAAAATGAGTTAGAGAAACGAGCGGTGATTAAGGTTTTGTTGTTTTCAACTTGGTTGCAGCGTCTTTATTTTATTATACGGTCTTTTCTTATGGGGCTCATAAGTGCTTCTGTTACTTATCTTATTGTTTGGTATCTTGGTTCAATAAATGTTGTTGGAAGCATAATAATTGGGACATTTGTTTTTGTATTTTCTTTGGCTGTGACAAGATTATTCGACACACAAATAACACAAGTCACAAAAAAATTAGTTGAACTCATGACTAGTCACAGAAACATTAGGGATTTCATCATGAAACACTTCTAACTCAAAATTGTTAACGCTCACGAAAACGGAAATAACGCAGAGAAACTATCAAAAATTTTAGAGAATAACAAAAGAACTCTTGCTCTACGCTTAGTTTTTTCGTCCATCTTTAACCTCATAAATAACTTGTGCGGAACTCTTCATATTAATGGAATCCACTTCTTCAATCATGCGGTTAACCATTCTGCCAACAACAAATACAAACACATTTAGCCCTCTTGAGGCGGCAATGGCTGCTGAACTGCTGATTCCGAATTCAATATCCGGCTTTAGCTCCAGTCTGTTCGCGACAGCCCGCCCAACAGCGCCCATTACACCGACCCGGTCAGGTTTAAATTCGTGAAAGATCGTCTTCATTTTATCAAAGTCAACAACGCGTGAGCCGCCTTCTCTTATGCTGGGTAATTTTACGATTAAGATTTTTCCCTGTTTAACATGTATTTTTCCAGTGAGGTCCCTTAGTGCCAAGTCTTCGCCGGGTTTAGCGTCGGCAAGGGCTGTGCCTCTTGTTTGTGTGAGCGGGCTGTCGGTTGGGACTGTGTATATTACGCCTTCTTTCATCATTAATCCAACTTCTTCGCCGGCTTTGACAGTTCGAGTGGCGATGGCTGGCCAAGCATGTTCAATTTTTAGATCATGCTTGACTTCGTTCACGTAGGCTTCTAGGTTGTGCATGTCTTCTCGGAGTTTGGTTACGGCTTTGGGAGTGAGGCGGTAGTCGGCACGTTCGCTTCCAGTTTTGAGGTAGCCTTCTTTTTGGAGTTTTTTGAAGTATTTGGATATGGCTTGTATTGTTATGCATAATTTGTCGCTGATGTCTTTTTGTTTTATATGGGGTTGGTGTCGCATGATTTCGAGTAAGATTTGGAATTTTCTAAATTCGCCTTTGTCTTTTAGAAGTAGATTTGGTTGTTGCTTCACCATAGTTATTCAACCTGACATTAACTTTAGTTAAACATAGTTTTATATGGTTTCTGATTGTAAAACCCTGACAGAGAGGACGAAACCACGCACATAATGGAAGGCTTCCTGCCCCACCCCTGGTGGGAATTCTGGTGGGCAATAATGATCCCCATAGTTTTCTATGGAATCTACAGACTAACCAAAATCGCTAAAAACAACCCTGAAGCCAAGCCGCTACTAGCATTAATGGGAGCATTCATATTTGTCGTCTCCGCCCTCAAACTGCCTTCAGTTTTCGGCAGCAGCAGCCACCCTACCGGCTCCGGCTTAGCCTCTGTCGTCTTTGGACCCGCAATAGCATCCGTGCTTTCCATGATCGCATTGATCTTCCAAGCTACCCTACTGGCGCATGGTGGCATAACCACACTGGGCGCTAACGTCTTCTCCATGGGAATAATGGGACCAGTAGTCGCATGGATAATCTGGGTAATCTGCAAAAAAATCCGTGCACCAACCCAAGCCGCAGTATTTCTTGCAGTCGCCCTAAGCGACCTTTTCACCTACGTCACAACCTCCTTCCAGCTGGCACTTGCTTTCCCCGGAACAGGTTTCGCCGAATCCTTCCTAACTTTCGTAGGCATATTCGCAGTCACACAAATCCCGCTGGCAATCGGCGAAGGCATCTTGGCCATATTCGTCTTTGAGTTCCTCACAAAATACAAAGGCAAAATTCTTACCTCACTCAAAGTAATTCGCTCCCCCATCACGGGGCTCTCAGAAAAAGAGTTCCACCTCAAAAAACATCACTACGCTATCCTAATCACTGTGCTTTTGGTGTTGTTTGCTTTGCCGCTGATTTTTGTCTCCACTAACATGTCTGGAACCGATGACGCAGCAGCCAACATTATCAGCGCCACTGGCTACAAACCCTGGTTCACTCCTGTTATTTCCCTGCCAGAAGAATACATTGAAGTATTGTTTGTCGTGCAGGCGTTAATTGGTGCCTCAATAATCGCCTATATCATGGTGAAAACAAGGCGAAAAGCCAAAATACACTCTCCCGCCCAAAATCGGCATAAGCATCATCACAGCCACAACAAAAGTCACGCTAACCTCTCAGCCCAAATCGATAGCTTCGCCTACACCAACCAACTCGCAAAAACTAGCCCCGCCACCAAGATCTTCTTCGCAGTTTCCTTGCTCGTACTCAGCGTCCTATCGCCCTCCCCAGTTGTGCCCATAACTGTATTCATAATCGCCATTATTCTCATCTTAGCGGTGGCACAGATTCCTACGCGCTTCTACTTCGATCTGCTCATCTATCCACTCATTTTCGCCGCTTTGAGTTGTATCTTCATTGCCCTTTTCTTCGGCAACGGTACTCCATTAGTCAAGGTTCACTTTCCGTGGTTCACATGGACAATCTACAACAACGGTATAACTATCGCTGTAGCAACCTTCTTCCGGGTCCTGGGCGGCGTCTCTGCATTGTTCTTCCTGGTCTTAACTACAACAATGAACGACCTGTTCTTGAGCTTAAGAAAAATTTACGTCCCCAAAGTCCTTATAGAAATCAGCCTCCTCATCTACCGCTACATATTCGTGTTCATGGAAGTCGCCTCCAAAATGACCACCGCCCAGAAACTGCGGCTGGGACAAACAGGCTACCTAAAACGCATCCGCCAAACTTCCCTGCTAGCGGCAAACCTCTTTATACGAACCTTGGAGCAGGGCGAACGCACCTTCATAGCTATGAATGCACGCGGCTACGATGGCAACATACGCGTGCTCGAAGACCAACCCCGCCCAAGCTGGGTAATCATCGCAGGCATAATCATGCTAGACGTTATGCTTGCTTTAGTTGCATTAAACATCATCCAGATATGGAGCCTCTAAGAAAATGTTGTTTAAAATAGAGAATCTCACCCACGAATACTCCGACGGCACATTAGCCTTAGATAACGTTTCAGTCAGCTTCGAACGAGCCGAACGCATCGCACTGCTTGGCACTAACGGCTCAGGCAAAACCACGCTGCTAAACCATTTAAACGGTATCTTAAAACCCACCCACGGTAGAATCCTATTCGACGAAAAACCGCTACAATACGACGCCAAATCGTTGCTTGAACTGCGAAAACGCATCGGTTTCGTTTTCCAAGACCCAAACGACCAACTCTTCGCCCCCACAGTTAAACAAGATGTAGCGTTTGGACCCCTTAACTTGGGCTACACTACTGAGCATGTTAAGCAGTTGGTGGATGAAGCACTTACAATTGTGGGCATGAATGAATATGCGGATAAACCGCCCCATTTCTTAAGTGCAGGACAAAAAAAGCGGGTAGCGCTTGCAGGAGTTCTTGCTATGCAGCCTGAAGTTATCATAATGGACGAGCCCACCTCAAGCCTTGATCCAATCGCTACCAGCGATATCCTACATTTATTGCTTCGACTCAACAAAGAAAATGGAATTACATTATTATTGGCTACACATGACGTTGATATGGTTCCTTTGTTCGCAAATAAACTCTACATCTTAGATAAAGGAAAAATAGTTTCTGAAGGCACCCCTAAAACAAACTTTTCAAACACTGAGCTAATACGAAAGGTAAACTTGCGTTCACCTCGAATAGCTCACCTATTTGAGGTTCTGAAAAGAAATGACAACCTGCCAATTGATGACGAACTTCCATTAACAATCGGCGAAGCGCGAAAGGAAATATTACGCCTTATAGAACTTACCAAACGTTCTAAATGAGCGAGATTAATGAAATTGTAAACTGATTTTTTAGAAAACGCAATTTCTAAATTCTCTTTTTTAATATCTTATTGAGTTGCCGCTGTAAGAACGATTTAACGGTCTTTCTCTTCTGTCATTTATTCTTCTTTTCACGCAGTGAATTTGATACAGCAAAATCAATTTTTTGATATCTCCTTTGATGGGATAAGAATGTTCCACGAACGAAGCTATCATAAAAGACGAAAAGAGGTCACAGATCACCTATCCCGAATCGAAGTTTATGTACATGAACTTAAAAAAAATGGTTGAAAAAGACAAGCCACCACCAGAAATCCTCCTATCGGTAGCCGCTATATGTGCAGCTCTAAACACAGCATTCTTATTGTATTAGAAGACCACGTGGAAAAATGCAACAAGAAGCTGCTGCGTCTGAAGATAGTACAAAATGACTCGAAGATCTATTAGAAGCACTATCTAAATTCATTTAATCTCGTAGACATGGAAATGACCCCTAAATGGGTAATTATTTCTTTTTCACACTCTTAGGCTTAGTTGGATTTTATTAATCGACAAATTGTTCGAGGTATTTCTGTCGTAAACTTTCAACAGATTCTTTAAATAAATCCTGACTAATCCAATCGCTTGAGTTGCAACAAATCAAGTTAGCTTTAATCTCAAGTTTGTTCTTAAGGATCTTTAGTATCTGCGTTTCTATTCGATGAACGCCCATCCCTACAATCTTGTACATAATGTCTAAGAATCTGTCAAAATGTTCGGGAATCTGGTTTTTCTCTACTCCAAAATTACGCTCTAACCTTGCATATAACGTATTTCTAGCAGGAATCCCCAAAATAGCTAACCCTTCGTCAATTGCTTCAAGTAGGAGCGAATTAAAGTTATTATTAAAATTCAAATTAGATGAATAATTTTTTGTTTCAACATAGACTGAAGGCATTTCAGAATTAAAATAAAATTCAACGTCAAACTCATTGATTTCTAATTGCTGTGCCATTGCCCAATTCACCCTTTTGATATACGATATATATCAACGTTTAGAATATACTTTTACAATGTTAACCTATAATACTGTTCTACACATATACGTGTAAATATAAGTTAAAATCTCAAAACAAACAACAGGACATATACGTTTTTGAGCTTTTTTTGTTAATTAAGGAAAATTTGTGTTCAACAACAAAACAAACAAATGCCGACAAATTAGTAATTACTCAAAAATTATTTGAGTATTACTAATTGACGTTCAATTTACTGTATCAATATCTATAAATCGCAAGCTAAAATTAAAGCTCTTATTGCGGTGTCCAAGCAAAACAGAAATAAGCGCCGACACCTCTCAACTCTCAAATAACAGAGGTTTCCTTGTTATGTATGATGGATACGTGTTTTATTGCAACAAAACTAGCCTTCAGAGATGCCTAAGCACCAAACATTACGGTTGTGCTGAAAACCAGTCTAAACCCAACGAAAGAATCAAAGAAGGCTCAGTGATTTTTCTCTACAATTCCGATGATAAAACTTTGCTAGGTCCTTTTACAGCTTTGACCGAGGGCGGCAAAGAGCTGGACTCTGGTACTTGGGCCATGGATGTTGAGACTCATATTCCCTCCGAAGACATCAAAGTTACATGGGAAAGCCTACATGTCATTAAAAATGCACCAGCAGAATTGCCATTTTTGGATGACCCCAAAACCTGCAGACTCTCTTCTACGGAAACCCAGAGAGCACTGGATATTCTAAAGAAGGGCGAACTCTACTCAGCCGAAAAAGAAGAAACTTAGCGTTTGGAATTTTTTGCTTCCAACCCAGCATTTTTATACAATTAAAGCCGAACATAAAATAGACTCTGCTCAGCGCATAAGGCAAAAGGGCTCTGTTAGGATTTTGGTTGACTACCAGGCTTTTTTGAGCTTGCTGCCTTAAAAATACTTCCTAACCTACAAAATAAAAGAAGAATAAAAAAAATCAGATTACTCGGTGATCTCTAATTCCACTTTAACAGGGACTTGATCTTTGTAAATAAAGACTACAGGACAACTAGCTTCAGTTCGACGCCAAGCAGCTTCTACAAGTGGCCTGCGAACCTTAGAGGATATTTTAACTTTCATAGTTACACCTGTTAATATAGGCGAATCAGGGCCTTTTTCTGCTTCCACATTAACTTCTATTATACCCGGGTCGATTTTGCTATTTTTGCAAACACCCGCATAGATGACTACACCGCAGCCTGCCAAGGACATCAGAGCAAGTTCCAACGGAGTAGGTCCCGTGTTTGTTCCGCCTTGAGCTTCAGGTAAATCGCAGATTACGCTATGTCCACGACTGTTATCTACGACTAAACGGGTGTTTTCGAGAAGTTTTGCGCTTCCTTTGATGATTTTCGCCATAACGATTCACTTACAGTACCTGACGTTGTTAGCAAAATTTTAAGTTTGCTTTCGGCTTTACTGGTTTAGCTTGGGGTTTGCACAGTTTTCTTAATGATGCGATAGTCTCATTTTCTCAAAAAACTCCAAAACCTGGGCCCAAATCCGCCAACATAGGCTCAATTTTTTTAAACTTTGAAAAGAAGAAGAACGCTCAGAAAAACTTATTTTTCGAAGCTTCTCTAAAAGCAATATTTTGTAACCAGCAAATACAATAAAGCAAACTCAACATTTCTCACTTCCACAACCTAACCAAACCATGCAAGAAGTGAACAAAAACCAAGCTCCCCACAACCAAAACACAGCTAAAAAACAAACCAAATCAAAAAACCAACCCAAACCACGACCCAAGAAGTGAAAAAACAAAAAACCCCATAACCACGCAAAACAACAAAACCGATAAACGGCCTTCATCAATCTCAACCTAAGTAAAGTCCTTTTTTACCAATATACCCTTTTAGAAGCGTAGATTCAGGTTTTTCCAAATTAACCCAATTGTCTCGGCGCAACAGCATTCTGGCGCATATTCAATGATAGTTTTGCCGTTAACCATAGCTTGGGTTACTTTGGGGTCGAAGGGGATTCTGCCAACCGTTTCAACGCCATGCATTTTGCAGAATTCCTCAATTTTTTCGGTGTTCGAGGGGTTTATGTCGTGCATATTTATACAGACGAAAGCTGCCACTTTAAAGTGACAGAGCAACTGCAGAACGCGACCCAGGTCATGTATTCCTGAAAGAGTCGGTTCAGTTACTAACAAAGCTGCATCTACACCCGAAATGGAGGCTATGACGGGACAACCGATACCTGGAGAACCATCAATTATTACGAGGTCGATGTTTTCTTTCTTTGCGATGACCTTAGCGTTTTGTCTTACTATCGTGACTAGTTTGCCAGAGTTAGCTTCGCCTGGAAAGAGTAGTGCATGTGACATAAAGCCCTGAGGGATTTTTGAGATGTACGCATTTCCAGAGGTTCTCTCCGTCAAAGATATTGCGTCTGCGGGGCAAACTAAGGTGCAGACCGTGCAGCCTTCACATATCACCGCATCCACCTCTGCCGCGTCCGTTATGGCGTCGAATCGGCAGGCTTCCTTGCAGGCGCCACATTTGGTGCATTTGCTTTTGTCTATGACTGCGACTTTGGAGGCGCTAAACCGTTGTGTCTCTAAGATTTCAGGGTGCAAAAGCATATGCAAATCTGGCGCGTCCACGTCGCAGTCTGCCACAACAGCCTCTTTAGATAGAACTGTAAAGCAAGCTGTCAGCGAGGTTTTGCCTGTGCCTCCTTTGCCGCTTAAAACCGTGAGTTGCTTCATTTTTGTATCTTCTCCCGAATGTTTTTGAAGAGCGCTTGGAAATTGGTTTTCCACTGGGGCATCTCTGTGCTGAAAGGGATTCCTTTTGAGTAGTACTCTGCGATTTTACGGTCGTAGGGAATTTCCATCAGCAGAGCAATGTTTTCTTGTTGCAAGTACTGGTATATTTTTCGGTCGCCGATGCCTGCGCGGTTCACCACCACGCCGAAAGGAACCGTCATTTTTCGTAGCGCCTGCACGGCAATTGAGAGGTCATGGAGCCCAAACGGGGTGGGTTCGGTTACTAAGATGCAGAAGTCGCTCCCCCTCACAGTTTCCACAAAGGAACATGAGGTGCCCGGCGGGGAATCTACGATGACATCTTTGGTTATATCGATTTGTTTTTTTACAGCTCTTATGACTGGCACCGCCAACGGTTTGCCAACTTCCAATTCGCCGTACACCAGCGATATGCCGCCGTCGGCTGATGCGAAGCTGAGGGTTCCGATGTGGTGGTCTTCTTCACTGATGGCTTTTTGGGGGCACACCCGCACGCAACCGCCGCAGCTGTGGCAGAGTTCAGGGAAAATTAGGACTTCGTCTTTTAGGGATAGGAGGGCGTTGTAGCGGCAAAATTTAGCGCAGGCTCCGCAGTGGTTACATAGTGCTATGTTGATATTAGGGACTGCTAAATGGACTGGCTGAGTTCTTATTTTATCGGAATTTAAAAGCAGGTGCGCGTTTGGTTCCTCGACATCGCAGTCTAGGAACTGCACACAGCCCAGCGAAAGCGCCATGTTCACCGCTACAGATGTTTTGCCTGTGCCTCCTTTGCCGCTTGCAACCGTTACAATCAAACCTTATCCCTCAATTTTAAAGAAAAAAGGAAGATCTATTGAAAACTTTGCTTCTAATGATGGTGGTGTGCATCTGGGCATCCTTCGGTTAGCTCTGGGAGTTTGCCTTTTGTATATGCTTCAATTACTTCTTTGACGGTATTTACGTTTGCTTTGAGGACTTGGATGCCTGAACTTTGAAACGCTATTATGCCCCGTGGTCCCATTCCATGCACTACTACAGCCTTCGGCTGTAGCTGAGTGAGCATGTCATGTGGAGAGCCTGTTCCCCCCATGTGTTCGCTGGTGTTTGCCATTATTTCGATATTTGTAACTTTACCATTGTCGATTTCAACAATTGTGAAATGGGGTGCGCGTCCAAAGTGCTGCCCTAACGGCGCATTTAAGCCTTCTTTATTTTCTGTAGGTATGATTATTTTATCAGTCATTTTTTCACCTCCAATTGCAACAATTTCTTATGATTAGAGTGACCATACTCCTCGTCTCTGCATATTTGAACCAAAATGTTCACCGACAGTAGGTGAACCAACTCTTTGTAATTCGCCTTTTTTAAATTTCTCAACCACTTCTCTAACTGATCCAGAATTTACCATCATTATTTCGATGCTTGCAGCTGATAATGCCTTAAATGCCTTTGGTCCAACATTGCCTGTTATCAACACTTTTACGTCACTGTTTGCGATTGTTTGTGCGGCTTGGATTCCTGCACCTCCGCCTGAGGCGGCTGCCATGTTTGATACGACTTCAAACTCCATAGTTTCTGGGTCAACGATTAGTAGGTAGGCGCATCTGCCGAAGCGGGGGTCTATTTGGGCTTCTAGGTTGTCTGAAGTTGAGGTTAGACATATTTTCATTCTTACCATCTCTTTGTTAGGGTTCGGTCGTGCAGGTTTTGAATTTTTCCGCACTATTGAGCTGTGAAAAGTTTAATAACTAAATTATATTAATATGTTTGGTTTAGAAAATAAACAAATTGGGGCAATTACCCATGGATGAAATCGACAAAAAAATAATCACACAACTCCAAACTAATGGACGCACAACACTGCAGGAAATAGCCCAAAATATCGGCTTAACCAGCATGGGCATAAAGAAACGTCTCGAAAAACTTCAGAAGAATGGAACAATAAAAATCACTGCTCTCGTTAACCCCAAAGCGCTGCAACTTCATCCAGCCATCGTTATGCTAGAGATGGAAAGCGCCGAAGCCATGCAGAACCTTCTTGACCGCTTCAAAGAATGCCCCCGAGTAATCCAGATATTCAAAACCATTGGTGGCTACAATCTGATAGCTCTAGTTGTGGCGGAAACCAAAGATACCCTTGAGAGTATATCAATTGAGAAATGCTCGCTAAGGTGTAGCAAGGGCATTCGCCGATCAGAATTCTATCCTGTTAGCGACACCTACTTTTCACCTTTTCTGCAAATCCGCCAAGATATCCCACTCAAAAACAACAAGATGACGCCCTGCAACGTGGACTGCGACCCGTGCAACCGATTTGAAACCAAAAAATGCGTTGGCTGCCCTACTAACATCAACTACCGAGGCACACTCTAAGGCGAAAAGGATGGGAGCAAATAACCCCTTGTTAAAGGCTGCCTCAAAAATCGAAATCATCAGTTTGATGGACAACTGTATCGATTACCTCTCCAGTACAGACAAAAAAGAGGTTGTACCGCTTTGGAAGTGGACTAAGAGAAGCAATCAACAGCTGCCACTCGCCGAACACGGTTTCTCAGTGCTCGTTCGCAGCTATATCGACGAAGAGGTTTTCAGTGTCCTCTTTGACGCGGGCATCAGCGCCGACGGCGTAGTCTTGAATGCACAGCGTATGGGCGTGGATTTGAGCGAGGTGGATTTTGTTGTACTCTCGCATGGGCACTATGACCACTTCGGTGGGCTCGAGTTAGCGCTTAAAGCCATAGGTAATTCAGCGTTGCCTCTAATTGCCCACGGTAACGTGCTTAAACCCCGAGGAACAGCCGATTCATCAGGCAACATCAGGGAGAATCCCCCATTTCCAACTTTATATCAGCTTGGATCCACTAAAATCATACACATCAGGCAACCCTATTTTATCGGCAATGATAGCGTTTGTGTAACAGGTGAAATCCCAAGAACCAGCAAATTTGAATTGGGATATAGTCAAAATAGAGTGCAGATCGACGGTGAATGGATACCTGATCCAGATATTATAGACGATCAAGCTTTGATTCTTAACTTGCTCGGGAAGGGATTGGTGGTTATCTCGGGTTGCGCTCACGCTGGTATCATAAACACAATTCGTTTTGCGCAACAAATCACAGGTGTAACCAAGGTCTATGCAGTTTTGGGAGGTTTTCATCTGGCTGGAAAAGAAAACGAACGCCGCATTGAAGAAACTATGAAGGACCTGAAAAGTATCTCTCCTATTTTGATTGTTCCTTTCCATTGTACAGGTTGGCGTGCAAACCAAGCTCTTTCGCGAGATTTCCCGGATGCTATAGCCCATAACAGCGTTGGTAATCTCTATCAGCTAAAATAAATGGTTGAAAAAAGCATGAACAAATCTAAAGTATTAAATACAAATATTGCAGCATTCAGTAAAGCATCGATGAAAGGAGACAAACCCGTGAAAAATAAAGGGCCCCTTCTAATCGTTCCCTGGCGTTGTACCTTCGCATGCGACAGTAACTGTGCTCACTGTATTTCAGCAAACAAAGCCCCTTTTCCAGATGAAGTCAACACCAAATCTGCCAAACAAATTGTTGACCAAGTAGCTGAATTTGGGGCAAGCTTCTTTGGAATCACAGGCGGCCAACCCTTTCTTCGAAAAGACCTATTCGAAGTGCTCGATTATGCTACACGACTTGGTTTGAACACCAGCATCATAACCGACGGGCGCATGATAGATGAGAAAGCCATAAAAAACATCATCAAAAACAAGACAAAAATCTCAGTGAGCATAGACGGCGCAGAGCAAACAAACGAAGCTATCCGCGGAAAAGGCGCATATTCATCGGCAATTTCAGCAATTGAGCGATTCGCAAAAGCTGATTTACTAAATGTTTTAGTTTACACCTTTGCCAACGTCGGCGACGTTACCAACGTAAACGAGACAGACATGGTTCATGTGTTGGAACTGGCAAAAAAATATGGTGCCCGATGGGTCGTTTTCCATGGTTTTGTTCCTTATAGCAGCGATAGCTGCACCCTAAAAGCTGATCCAACCCCCGCACAGTATGAATGGATATGCAACAAACTCTACGATTTAACCCAAAAATACGGAAAAACTCCAAGCATCAACGTATACATCCCCTTCTACGCAAGAGTCGCCAAGCAACGGGGTATGCCTGATTTTGATAACTGGTTTAACAGCTTCTTTTTAGGTCGATGTTTCTTCGGAAAATTCATGAGCATAGCCGAGAATGGTGACGTTATCCCCTGTAGCTATAATGACGTATACCGAATTGGCAACGTCAAAAACCGACCGATAAAACAAATTTGGCAAGAAATGCAAGAAAGCAACTTCTTTAACAAAATCAAAGACAAGAAGAACCTGAAGGGCAAATGTGGTGTCTGCGAATACAAAGACATCTGCGGCGGCTGTCGCAGTGCAGCACTTTTCTATAACGGCGACATTTACGGTTCCGACCCACGGTGTGCCTATATACCAAAAACGCTAAGAAAAATACACCACTAATTACTCTATTTCATCAAAACTAAGCTTTATAAAAGAGTTTCAATCAGCCGAAAACTTGGAAGCATACCTATAAGTCATTGGCTTCTAAAACGCTGATGGATGAGTAGTCCAAGAGTTTTTCGGGAGCGATTATAGTTCGTTTGAGCTCTGGTTTGGGGTGGGTGGATTTTTTGCGAGGCTCGACTAGTAATAAAGACTGACCCACCACTTTTTAGATGCTTTTTGACCTGGCAAAAATTTATTTGCTCAGCCTCTTGGATTTCAACAGCTTCGGGCTCGTTATTATCTAAAAGCATAACTTGATACAGAGCGGTCTTGGTTTTTTTATTCGAAAGTGTCAAAATCTTTTCTTCCTACTGATTAAGATAAATTAATAGTGTATTTGATAAATGTTTAAAACTATGTGACTGCATCTATACAATCACAAGGTATTATCATTTTAAAACAAACGACAAAATTTTTTCGTCTTTCAAGTTTTCTACAATCAAATCCGGGTTCGCAGCTGCAAGTTCCTCACCATTATAAGCGCCAGTTGTAACGGCAACGCAGCTCATACCGGCCGCCTTCGCAGCCTTAACTCCAAAGATAGAATCTTCAAAAACCACACATCCCACAGGGCTAGAATTTAGAGCTCTTGCAGTCTTTAGAAAAATTTCTGGGTTAGGCTTAGAATAAGAAATGGCTTCAACAGTTAAAACAACATCAAAATAGTCGGTTAAATTCTGATTTTGAAGCAAATCCATAATTACATTACGATTATTCATAGAAGCCAACCCAATTTTCAAGTTGCCCCGTAACTCATCAAGGAGATCACGAGAGCCCTCAAACAACTTCACATCCCTATCTAATTCGATTTGTAGTTCACTCTTCCGCTTAACAAGTTTCTCCACAACCTTTTCATCAATACGCCTACTATCAGCTTTTAAAATATCGCGGAAGGTATCAGCTGCTCCAATCCCCATACTACGTTCGATATATTGCGCTGAAACAGTGAGATTGATTTCTTTGAGTGCTTTTTGGAAGGAAATAACAATTACACTTTTTGTATCAGCAAGGGTCCCATCCCAATCAAATAGAACCGCTTCAAACATAGTAGACCCTTAAGTAAGTTTGAGTTTGTCTCGAATGGCTTCGCTTTTTTTGGTGGCTTCCTCAATAGCGCGTATCATGGCTGGGCGGATTCGACTTTGTTCCAGTTGGTAAATTGCTTCAATTGTTGTTCCGCCAGGAGTTGTTGTCATATCCTTGATTTTTGCTGGTTCCAGCTGCATCTCCGTGACTAATTTGCCCGTGCCCATTAAAGTTTGGGCGGCGCAACTAAGAGCTAAGTTTCGAGGCAATCCAACTTTTAAGCCTGCGTAGGTAAGTGCCTCAATGATTATGCTAATGTAGCCTGGTCCGCTACCGCTGACAGCGGTTATTGCATCCATATATTTCTCATTTACTTCGTCGCAAATACCAATCATATCTAGAAGCGTTTTTACTTTCTGTTTGTCTCCTTCCGTGACGTTATCTTCGCAGCAAAACGCTGTATAGGATGCCTGCACCATAGCGCAGAGATTAGGCATTATCCGCACGATTTTAGCTTCAGGCGCATTTTTACACAGAAACGACAAAGGAACGGTTGCAGCAGCCGAGATGACCAGTTTACCCTTGATCTCTTTATCAACTTCTTTGAGAACCTTCGCTACATCACCTGGTTTAACAATGACATAGATAATGTCAGCTTCAGAGGCTGCTAAGCGATTATCAGTAGATATTGATATGCCGAGTTTTTCGAGTTCTTTCAGCTTCTCAACGGCGATGTCTACAGCTGTAATTTTTCCGCCGTAGCCGCCTTTTTTGAGACTTTTGATAATAGCGCTGCCCATCATACCCGCGCCGATAACTGCGATTTTATCATTCATAACTATTCACTACTTAACTTAGAAACACTCGGTTTTGCTCTTTTAACTTTTGTTGTTTGCCCTAAAAGGCGCTACTCTTTTGTTGCTAAGTCTCTTAGTAGTTTATGCATCATTAAGGCTGGCGCATCAGTTTTTATGCCTCTTGGATTAAAATGGGTAAGCACCGATTCAAAGTCAGCTTTCTTGAGCGCAGATAGAAAAGTCTGGTTGCTAGGCGCAGGTAAATTAAGTTTTCCACTGAGTTTGTCAATTACATAGTAGGTAATTGGTGCATAAGATTCGGCTTTGATCTGGGTGAGAATCTTTAAGATTTTTGTTTGATTTCTAAAGGATAATCTCTGATTCTCAACTAATATCTGTTCGATGAACCCTTCGTTCGCAATTTTGCCAATCCACAATGGTCCCGCCCAATCCATTTTTGCTCCACATTCTCCACAGGTAGGGCAACCAAATAAACTGCGAGCTATTTCCCGGTGCATACAATTGAAACAATGCAGTATGTAGCCTGTGTTTTTGAGGCTATCATCGCCTTTTTTAGCTCCATAACTGATTTGGGCGTAAACTCGGATATAGTGGTCACTGCTATGGCTAAAGAGAACTTCTATGCCCATGTCATATTTCGCAGCAGTCACAGCCATGGTACCCGCCAGAAGCCGAACAGCCAACTCATGACAATATTCTGTGCGCAACGGCTTGCCACCATATTTGCGCAAGCAAGCTTTAGCATGAACCCCGCACAGAGGCGCCAAATCCGTAGCCGTAGCCGCCAATAATCCCTTATTTTTCAGAGCACGAAACGCAGAATCCAAATAAGGCGCTGGCGTGCCAAAGGGGTCTATGTCGATAATGTCAAATCGTTTTTTAGGCGAGGCATTGTTACTTAAGGTTAGATTCGCGTCACTGTTTTTCAGTGTTATCTTATCCTGTAGCTGATTTAATTCAATGTTGTGGTGGGCTAACTCACAGGCTTTGATACTAACGTCGCTTAAATGAACCTCACTCACATCTGGGACTTCTGCTGCATAGCGGATGCCACGGATGCCTTGGCTTGTCAGAGGCTCGCAGATTCGGAGTTCATGATTAACCATCTTTTGGTAAGCGCAGAAGGCTAAAACTGATAGATCACGATTGAACTCCATGACGGGGTTATAGAAAACTGGCGCTTTAGAGGGTGCATAATCACTGGGAACAACTCCATAAGCCGTAAGGTCTGGAACTAAAACTTGTACTCTGCCTTCTTTAATGACTTCTGAGGGAAAATCTGCGACGTAGCTTTCCTCATTTGACATTTATGAAGCTCCCGGGTGCTATGAAAAACATTATCACCTATTAGAGTTCTGGTAGTTGCAGGCAGTTTTCGTTAAAAAAGCATATTTCGCTCTGATAATAACTATCTTTAGGAAATAACACTTATCCTTAATTGTCGTCTAATATATGTTGCAGATGTTTAGATTCAATCCGAAACAAACTCTTATCTAACAGCGATTTGCTACCCCCCAGATAACACAAAAAATACTAAGCTTTGAATGAATAAAAAGTCAGGCAGGCACGTTGCCTACTTTTATATAACTTGAGATTTAGCTCTTCAAAAAGACGGAACGCTTCGATTAAAGTAAATGGGACTGAAGAAAAACGTGTCGGAAAGACGCAACAATCAGAATTTTGTCTGATATTCTGTTAACAAACATTAGTATTGTCAAAATCATTGATTTTCCACTGAAAACAGCAACAGAAAAACTAAAGGTATATAAGGAGATGCCTAACAGTTAGGTTTTAGGTTTGCCGGTCAAAGGGCGCGGGTTCCACCTGATCCCATACCGAACTCAGAAGTTAAACCGTGTTCCGTTTCCAGCTGTAGTGTGGTCTTAGGCCACGTGAACCTGGGAAAGCTGGCAACCTACTTTTCCCAATTCAAACATGATGAGATATAGCATATCTTTATAACTAAGCAGAGAGAGTTTTTGAAAAGAAGTGGTGTTTAAGATTGAGTTTGATTCCCGGAAGCGACTCCATAAGTCAAATTATCAGTTTAGGCATGTATGTGTTCTTTATAGTTTTCATCTTCTACGGTCAACGCATACAAATGTATGTGATGGTCCGTGAAGTTGAGAATTCGCTACATAAACTACGCGTCATAAAAGACGAAGGCAAAAAAACAGCCATAGAAACCCTCAAGGAAATAGGAAAACCGACGACAGACCCCACCGCACGAGTTGATCGATATCTAGAATACTTTACCATCGGTCCCCAAACTATGGATCCAGCTGGTATAGTGAATAAGCTCGACCACATCTTAGATATTAGAGATGAACGCCTAAAAGAAGAAGTGAGGCTCATGGCGCCCGAAGTGGCATCAAACGAAATCCAAATTAACAACTTAGAAAATACGCTGGAAGCCGCGATGGCGCTCAATTATATCTACAAAGTCGTGCGCCACTATTATATCCAAGGCAAAAAAACTCTCAGCCTCTATGTAATTATGCAACTGCAAATGATTTTGCCGATGGTGATGAAAGAAGCTGAAGCTTACTCAAGCGCATTAAAAGCCTTCGCTTATGGTCAACCCATCGGAGATGGAGTTGGACCCCTAATTGCATCTAAGCTCATGCATGGTTTCGAAGTTCGCAAAGTTCCCAAGGATTGCGTGGTTGCCACTGTACCTTTTGAAGGTCGCACCGCGCTTGTCCTCAAAGCAGAAGGTCCAGGTGGAAACGTAGGAAAGCCGGGCGAAGCAATTGAAACTGTCATCGAGGAAAACAAGGGCAAAATCTCCAGTGTAATCATGATAGATGCTGGACTTAAGCTCGAAGGTGAGTTGGTCGGTGAAGTTGCTGAAGGTATCGGCGCAGCCATCGGCGGACCAGGAGTTGACCAATTCAAGATTGAAGAGAAAGTCACAAAGTACAACATTCCTCTCTATGCTGTGATAGTTAAAGAGGACATTGGTGACGCTGTTTCGCCTATGCGAAGAGAAATCAACGACGCCGTCGACAAAGTCATAGACAGAGTAAGAGATGTCGTTAAAGAACGCACCAAAGAAGGCGATACAGTCATTATCGTTGGTGTAGGCAACTCTATCGGAGTGGGCCAATAATGAGGATGTTTAATATGACTCAACCCCAAAACTCAGCTTCATCTGCAAACAAAAAAATCTCCAGTTATCTGACGATGATTGTACTGGTAGTAATGGCGCTTTCCGTCGTTGCTATCTTCATTGCCTTTGAAACCTACGTTGTGGAAGGGGACCAGTTGGCAGCAATGATTCTTGGAGGCATAGGCGTAATCGCCATGGCAATGTCATTGTTCCTTCTTTACCAATCAAGGAGGCAATCAGCTCAGGTGAAAATTGAAATTCCCAAGGTAATGACCACAATCGAATGTCAAAACAAAGATTGCAACTACAAAACAGTGCGTGAATTCCAGCGTGGCGACTACGTCTTTAAAGACCTCGATGTTCCATGCCAAAAATGCAACGGAAAACAAATGATAACTGCTATCTTCAAAGAAGTCAAAGAAAAAGAAAAAACCTACGCCGTCTAAGCGTTAGGTCAAAACTTCACATCCATCCTCTTTTATTAACATTGTATGTTCAGCCTGAGCGACAGGTTTTCGGCTGGCTTCTATAAAAACTGGGTAACTCATGATTGATTTTGATTTAAGCAACTCATTAAAAGCTGATTTATGCTGCTCATCAGGCACAATTCCCAGTAACCAACGCTCCGCAAATGGTAATGTTCGAAATTTTCCTTCGATGTGCTTAGCAAGTTTTTTTGATTGGGCAGTTTTGAGAGATTTTGCTTTCAAGTAGCGGTAGATAGTGGTCTGTGGGCTATCATCAACTCTCCCAATAGCATCTGGTAATGTAACGAAAGGTTCGATTGCGTAAACTTCGCCTGTTTTCACCTTATGAGGATTAAACCCTGATACGCTTGGAATAGATATGCCTGCGTGAATGAGATAGCGCCCAACACTGTGCCCAGTTAGATTGCTTATAGGTTTGAATCCGCGGTTTTTGATAGTTTTTTCCGCCAATACCCCTAAATCGCCCAGCGTCATGTCCCCGTGAATATTATCAATAACTGTTTTCAGGGCGAGCTCAGCTGTCAATATCATAGCTTTTCCTTCAGGATTAAAGGCAATTGTGAATGCCGTATCAGTGACATAGCCGTCAACGTGAACACCTATATCTATTTTTACAGTGGAGCCAATGGGAATGGTCGAAGTATCGTTGGGAATTGCAGTATAGTGCGCAGCAACTTCATTTATGCTTACGTTGGTTGGGAATGCAGGGGTGCCGCCTTTTTCTCGAATTAAATTCTCTGTTTTTTCGCATACATCAATTATTAACATATTTTCTTCAACGTAGCCGCGCATTTCCTCGCGTGTTTCGCGCAGAATCTTGCCTGAGAGGCGGAATTTTTCGAGTTCTTCCCTGTCGTATGGCATAGCAATTCACTATCTGGATGCCTTTTTAATGTGTATTGCTAACTTAAATTTCTAGCCCAGAAGCCACATGAAATTTGTTTTTTTATAGCCTTCTCTATTTATGGTCATGTGATTTGTTTGCTACCGTTTTGCTTTAAGGAATATCCAATTTTTGCAGTGGAGATTAGGTGTGGTCGTGTTTGGTTATATCTTCTCCTTTTTTAGTGAAGAATTTACGCACCACAAATTTGCGGGCTTCCTCGGCGAAAATCACTGCAAACGTAATCATGAGCAGGTACAACCAGTCTGTAATTCCGAGTGCTGTGGTTCCAAAGAATGTTTGCATCAGCGGAACATATACTAGGACGGATATGATTGAAAGCTGTGCTATGATGCCTACGATTATCCATTTGTTCTTAGCTATACTTGTTTTAAAGATAGATTGCTTGCTTGTTCTGCAGGAAAGCACGTTTCCTACTTGACCAAGCACGATACCGGCGAACGTCATCGTAACCCCTTTGATGTAAACAGGGTCATTTGCTGCGAGTTGCATTCCGAATTCCCAGCCGCCAGCCATCCAAGTGCTAATGCAGCCATACATTGAAAATGCAGCAATGATTAAGCCAATGTAGAGTGAACGTAGAAAAACTCCACGTGTGAACAGTCTTTCTTTGACGCTTCTTGGTGGTTCCTCCATAATTCCTGTTTCGGGTGGTTCACGACTCAGCGCTAGCGAAGGGACAACATCAATGGCTAGGTCAATGGATAAGATTTGTACCACCAGCAGTGGCAGCGGAATCGCAAGTACAGCATAGAGTACATATGGAACTAACTGTGCCCAGTTGTGTGTGAATACGTAAACAATGAATTTACGAATGTTTTCATAGATAGCTCTACCTGACTCTACCGCCCTCACTATGGAGGCAAAGCTGTCATTTAGCAAGACCATGTCTGCGGCTTCCCGAGCCACATCTGTACCAGACGCGCCCATTGCTACGCCTATGTCGGCTTCTTTGAGCGAGGGCGCATCGTTGGCTCCGTCTCCTGTGACTGCCACGATTTCGCCACTTTTCTTTATCACTTTGACTATGTGAAGTTTCTGTTCTGGAGAAACTCTTGCGAAAATTACATTTCCATTTTTGACTTCGTCAAAAATCGCTTGGTCATTTAGCTCTTCAAGGTCAACGCCACGGATGATTTTACAGGCGCCTTTCTCGACGATGCCAACTTCCTGTGCGATAACCTCCGCGGTTGGGCCGTAGTCGCCTGTGATTATGACTGTTTTGATTCCCGCTGCTTTCGCTTTAAGGACAGCATCTTTAACTTCCATCCTTGGCGGGTCACGCATGGCCGCTAACCCAACGAAAACCAGTTCTTTTTCGACGTCATCGCCTTTATGGTAGGTACCTTTAGGCATACGATTGTACGACATAGCGATCACTCGCAGGCCCTCGGTGGCGAATTCGTGGATTTTTGCTTCTATCTCATCTAAAATTTCCTGCGTCAGCGGATCTTCTTTACCGTCTATGAACACGCGTTTACAGAGCTCCAATATAACTCTCGGCGCTCCTTTAGTGTAAATCAATGTATCGCCGTTGAGGGCATGAACGGTGCTCATGCGTTTTCGTTCAAAGCTAAACGGCAAAATATTGATTGTGGGCTTCTCAGCGATGATCTCGTCAATGTTTTGCCCATACTTCAAGGCGGCTACAAGCAAAGCACCGTCTGTTGGGTCGCCGATGACGCTCCAATTGTTGTTTCGGTCAGAGGGGGGGTCAACCTTTGCGCCGTTACAGAGAGCCGCGATTTCGAGTAGTTTATCGAGAGATTTTGTTTCGCTTTCCCTTAGTGGTTGTCCGTTTATGGTGAAGTCACCTACTGGCATGTAACCTAAACCCGACACTTCGATGACGCGGTTCTTCACCCAGAGCTTGTTAACTGTCATTTCTCCCTTGGTTATGGTGCCTGTTTTATCTGTGCAAATTACGGTTACGCTGCCCAATGTCTGCACGGATGAGAGACGCTTAACCAGAACATTTTGCTTAACCATTTTGAGCACGTTAATGGCTAACGCGCTGGAAACAGTGACCTGCAAACCCTCAGGGACACAGCAGACCATGACGCCAATCATGAAGAATATACTATTGCTGAAGGGAACGTGTAGAAAAAGAAAGCTTGCTAAAAAGAAAATGGCGCCAACAGCTAAGGCAATAAAGAAATCGTATTTTGCCATCAACCCGATTTCTTTTTGAAGGGGACTATCTTCCTCCTGGATGGTCTGTGTTAGACTGGCAATTCTGCCAAATTGTGTGCCCATGCCTGTGGCGTAGGCGACTGCTTTTCCCTGTCCTTTAGCCACACTGGTGCTCATGAACGCAAGGTTGGGTGAATACAGGTAGGCTTTTTCAACGGTTTTTACGGTTTCAGCTGAACGGGGCTGAGGCTCAGATTCTCCAGTCAACGGCACATTGTTTGTCCATAAATCGAATGTTTCAATTAATCGTGCATCCGCTGGAACTTGGTCGCCCTCTTCAAGATATATGATGTCTCCTGGAACGATTTCGCGGACTGAAATTTTCTTTAGTTCTCCATCCCGCATTATTTTGGCAAATTCAGGCATCCAACTTTTCAGGGTTGCCATTGCCTTTTCAGCTCGGGATTCTTGGAAAATGCTGACAAAAACGTTAACAAAAACCACTCCGAGAATGATTAATCCCAATGATGGATTGTCTGGAGAACTTATGAAGGATAATACAGCTGCTACCAGCAGAAGTATGCCAAATAAATCTCTAAGATGTTTAACGAACTTGTTTATAAATGGAAGCTGACGGCGCTCGGAGAGTTTGTTGTAGCCATAATTTTTGAGGCGCAGTTTAGCCTCTTGGCTTGTTAAGCCTTCCGGCGATGTTTTTAGGTCTTCGAAAACCTTTTCAATTGGATTAGATGCAGCTTTTTCCAAATTTTATACCGCCAAAATCCTGTGAGGCCAATAATTTATGGGTGATCCCAGCGATAAATGTAGCTGACTGAAGCTAAAGAGTTGTGGACCAATAAGTATTGCCTATGCATTGAAACTATTTTATGACGCATTTGAAATCCTCAGCATCAGCAATGGTGCTGTTATTATAGATTATTTTTGCCTTAAGGTAGAATGTAACATTTAAACTAATCGGGTAAAACCCCCTTTTTAACCGGGAAAACGATTGCTCAAAGGCTATTATTGAATGCAAAAGATTTCCCGTGCATTGGGCTTTCTTCTTTTTTGGTAATAAAAAATTGGAAAATAATTTTAATTCTTTTTGAAACGCCAGTTTAATAACTTGCAAAGTTCAACCAGCTGCAATTAAGGCGCTTAAATCCCGTGAAAACAGCTGTGAATGCCAAAAACAAAGCTGAAGTGGAGTCTTGACGGCAAAGGATATGCGGTTGTGTGATATTCAATTATTTAAGAATATAATGCCATAAAGTTAATAGGCTACAAACTCAATTTCCCTGGTAGTTTACCAATTTCACGAGAGAATAACATGATGCTTCAAATAATCAATAAACAAGCATTAAAAGTGAATTACACGTAAAATGGAGAACATAATTTATGGCGCGATATAGACAAACAGACGAAATAGTAAGATTAATGGATAACCCAAAAATTATTCGTAACACCAGCATTATTGCTCATGTTGACCACGGCAAGACCACTCTATCCGACAGCCTTCTAGCACACGCAGGTATCATCAGTACCCAAACCGCAGGTCAAAAACTCTTCCTCGACAGCTGGGACCTTGAACAAAAAAGGCAAATGACTGTTTTCGCATCAAACGTCAGCCTAGTTCACACATTTGATAAACAAGATTACCTCATTAATCTCATCGACACACCTGGACACATAGATTTCTCAGGTGCCGTCACACGAAGCCTACGTGCTGTTGACGGAGCACTTGTCGTCGTGGATGCTGTCGAAGGACCAATGACTCAAACCGAAACGGTCTTGATGCAAGCACTCCGTGAACGTGTCAAACCGCTTCTATTTATCAACAAAGTCGATCGATTAATCAAAGAAATCAAATTAACTCCAGCAGAAATTCAGAAAAAATTTGCAAAGATTCTATTGCGAGTCAACACTTTAATTGAGAAATACGCTCCAGTTGAACACAAGCAAGACTGGCAGGTAAAAATAGAAGATAGCCGTGTCGCATTCGGATCAGCCCTACATAAATGGGGATTAAACCTAGATCACATGAAACTAAAGAAAGTTAGTTTCCAAGACATTATTGACGCATATAGCGGAGAGCCAGCTGACGTCGGAAGAAAAGTTGATGAACTTAGTAAAAAGGCACCATTGCCCGACCCAATACTCGACATGTTTTGCCAACACCTACCTAATCCATACGAGGCTCAACCCTACAGGCAGCCACAGATTTGGCCAGGCGACCCCGAAAGTCCAGTCGGTTTAGGTATGGCGAAAGTTGATCCAAACGCTCCACTCTTGATGTGCATATCTACCATCGAAGTAGACCCCCACAGTGGTACAGTAGCCATTGGCAGAATCTTTAGTGGCTCAATCACCAAAGGTAAAGAAGTACAGTTAGTCAGCGGCAACTCAAAAGGAGTCATACAACAGGTTTTCATGAGTATGGCAACTGATCGAGTTTTCATTGACCGTGTTCCAGCCGGAAATATAGGTGCTATCTCAGGGTTGCCAGCATTACACGTAGGAGAAACAGTTGCAGAAGCAGGCATTGAAGTTCACAGCTTTGAAGGTCTGCGATATGTGTCTGACCCAGTCGTTACTGTAGCTGTTGAACCAGAAGACGTCAAAGATCTGCCACTATTCGACAAAGTTATGCATAAACTTACTACAGAAGACCCCAACCTACATTTCACCATGAACAAAGAAAGTGGAGAATTCCTCCTCAGTGGAATGGGTGAACTCCACCTTGAAATCACTGCTTATCGTATGCAAGAAGCGGGTCTAAAAGTTAAACTCAGCAAACCTATTGTCATTTTCAGAGAAACAATCAGCCACGACTATAAGGGTCCAGCAATAATGGGTAAAAGCCCTAACAAACACAACAAACTCTGGATAACCATAGAAAAACTCAGCGATGAAGTAATCGAAGCCATCAGATCAGAGAAAATAACTGACATGCAAAGCAAGGACGAACGCACAAGGATTTTACGTGGATTTGGCTGGGCCCCTGACGAAGCCAAAGGCGCTGTGGCAGTTGAAGAAAACAACATCCTCGTTAACCGTATACGCGGACGCCAATACGTTGAAGAAATCATTGATCACATAAAAACTGGGTTCCGTGAAGCAGTTCATACTTCTCCCTTGGCTAAAGAACCAGCTTATGGCTTAAAGATTAACCTTGAAGACATAACCCTGCACGAAGACCCAGTCCACCGCGGTCCTGCTCAGGCAATCCCAATGACTTGGAGACCAATCTATTGCGTAATCTTACTCACTGACCCCAAACTGCTTGAACCAATAATGAGTTTCGAATGCAAGGTGCCGAGCGATTATGTTAGCAGCGTTATCACATTGCTAAATAAACGTCGTGGCAAAATCCTCGACATGCCCTCTGAAGAAGACATGATTACCGTCAAAGCAGAAATGCCAGTTTCTGAATCTTTTGGTATAGCTGACGAACTCCGTAGCAGCACCCAGGGACGTGCCTTCTGGGCTACTCAGTTCAGCAGATGGGCATACGTTCCAGAGCAGATGCAGGCAGAAACTGTCAAAAAGATTCGAGAGCGCCGAGGATTACCGCCGGTTCCGCCAAAGGCAGAAGAATATTTCGAGAAAGAGTAATTTTACTCTTCTCGTTCCCCATTTTGCTTCTTTTATTTTCTGTTTTACAAAATATTCAAATTTTAGGATCCAAAATTTTTGCATTTATTTGTAGCGAAAAAGCTGAGAATTTCGGTTAGTTTTCTTCCTCTATTACACCCCGTTTTCTTAACCACATTTTAGACCCAAGACTATGCGTTAATTTTTTCTAAGAAACGTTTGCGGTCAGTTTTCATTTTAAGGGTTACTTTATATCCTGCTGCTTGCAAAATGTTTTCTTTTTTACTAACTTTTTATAATTTAAAGATTAAAGCTGTGCGATTTTTTCCTCTATATTTGCGCTTGAGTTTAGGTTTTTAGGTAAGCTTTATTTTGCCTTAGTCTCTTCAATTAATTGATACTAATGATTGTTGGTGTATGCGGAAGCCCGAGGCGACAGGCCACTGAATATGTTCTTGAGCAAGCACTATCAATGCTCAAGGAGAAGGGTTTTGAAACCCAGCTCTGGACTGTCCGCGGAAAATGGATGGAGTTTTGTGCGCACTGCGATTTCTGCTTAACTAACAAAGTTTGTACCTACCAAGATGACCTCGAAGATCTCTATGAGATGTTCGCAAAAGCCAATGGCATTATCCTCGCGACACCAGTCTACAACGGTGGTGTATCTGCCCAACTCAAAACGATGATGGATCGAACACGTTCGTTGGTTGCTGCCGATAAAAACTTTTTCAAAGGAAAAATTGGTATTGGTATAACCATCGGTGGTGACCGCGCAGGCGGGCAGGAATTGGCCCTTTGGCAAATTCACACTTTTTTCATTATAAATGGCATGATTCCAGTTAGTGGCGGACCTTTTGGCGCAAATTTAGGCGCTAACTTCTGGAGCAAAGACAGTTTAGAAGGCGTCAAGCAGGATGCAGAAGGCGCGAGGAGTTTACGGAAGGCAATTAAACGATTTTCAGAGTACCTGGAACTTTACGCTAAAAAAGGAAAATGAGAGAGATTGTTATGGCTGAAAAACCCAAGAAACTCAAAGTTGCCTGGGGGATTACGGGCGCTGGTGACAAAATAGCAGAAATAGTTGAAACTATGAAAGAGTTAAAACTACGCGCTGAAGGCTTGGTGGATTTTGATGTTTATATCTCCAAAGCTGCAGATACCATGCTTAAATTCTACAGTCTCGATGAAGAAATTAAGACGATTTTTCCAAAGGTTAGGGTTGAAGTTAATTCTAATGTACCTTTTTTGGCTGGGATGGTTCAGAGCCAAAGATACCAGTTTTTGCTAATAATGCCCGCATCGTCTAATACTGTGGCGAAAATCGTTAATAGTATTAGCGACACCCTGCTTACAAATGCGGCTCTTATGGCGCTTAAAGCCTTCGTGCCAATATGGATTATGCCTGTAGATTTTAAGGAAAGCGTAATCTACACTAAACTTCCTAACGGTAAAGACATGAAAATACGCGTACGCAAAGAAGAAGCAGCGCAGGTACGAAAGCTTGAGGCAATGGAAGATGTGCATGTTTTTGAGAATCCACTGTCGGTAAGAGAGGCTTTTTTGGCTTGGCTTAAGACCAAAGAACACCAAGGCTGATTTTTTTGTTTAGTGAGTAGGGTTTGTTTATTGTGGTTGCTTAACGAAACAGTAAACCTTAGCAATAAAAGGGGCTAATTAAAAAATCGAATAAAAAACAGATTTTTGTTTTCAATAGAAGAAATGACTTGGTGGGGGGTTGCTTCTTCTTCTGCCAAATTAACTGGAAAGAATAAAAAAATTGATAATTAGGTTCTATCTCCAAGGAATTTACGTTTATTTGGACTTAAAAAAATATTTTAATGGTCGATAAATTTTCCATTTCGCTGAATTTTCTGTTATTACTCTTTTTTAATCTCGAAAAAGCATATATGACAAAACACCGTTTCTCCTCTAAAAGGCTCGGTGAACAGTACGGCTCAACCAACTGCAGAAGAAAACAACAACGAAATGGTCGTTACTCCTTGGGAAGTCAAAGGCAAAGTGGATTATGAACGTCTCATTAAGGAATTTGGCACCCAACCCCTTACACCCGAACTCTTATCACGAGTCAGCAAATATACCGATAAACTACATCTGCAGCTAGAACGTCAGATTTTTTTTAGCCACCGAGATCTCGAGACAATCCTTGACCTCTATGATAATGGCACAAAATTTGTACTCTATACCGGCAGAGGTCCTAGTGGACCCGTACACATTGGACATTTGGTGCCGTGGATCTTTACGTTGCATATTCAACAGAAATTTAAAACACGTCTTTATTTTCAAATAACTGACGATGAGAAATACCTTATTAGCGATAACGCTGATCTCAAAAATACGGCAAAGTGGAGTTACGAAAATGCGCTTGACCTCATCGCTTTAGGTTACAAACCTGATGATACCTTCATTATTTATGATACAAAAGACATAGACCTGCTCTACGACATTACTCTTGAAGTAGCTAAACGCATAACTTATAGTACTGCTCGTAGTAGCTTTGGCTTCCAAGACAGCACCAACATTGGATGGGTGTATTGGCCTGCAATTCAAGCCGCTCCATGCTTTATTCATAAGAAACTTACCGGCGAAAACGTTCCAGCGCTTATTCCAGCAGCCATAGACCAAGATCCATATTGGCGCGTTACTCGCGATGTGGCGCAGAAGCTGGGATATTACAAACCTGCGCAAATTCATTGTCGCTTCCTCCCTGGATTGGGGGCGGGCGGCAAAATGAGTGCTTCGTTGCCTGAAACCAGTATATTCACAGTGGACCAGCCTGATGTTGTGAAAAAGAAAATATGGAATGCCTTCACTGGCGGCAAGGGAACTGCGGCGGAGCAGCGCAAAGAAGGAGCTGACCCGGCAGTCTGTAGCATTTTTCAGTATTACGTGTTTCTCTTTGAAGAAGATAGTTCTAAACTAACAGAGCGTGAACGCAAATGCCGAGGCGGAGAAATGCTTTGCGGGGAGTGCAAAAAAGATATTGCTGAAAAACTTAGTATCTTCCTGGAGCAGCATCAGAAACGCAGAGAAAAAGCCAAAGATACCATTGAACAGTTTCATATCAAACGTAGCTAAAGGCATCATTGAAAGTTGAACAGGTATCTAAACCACAGAATTTGGAATTTTGGTTATACTTTGTTAGTCAATACAGGTGGAACGGCACACAATTTTGCTAACCCCTGGATAGGTCGAAGGGACATTTGTTCTCCAAACCCACTGAGACCAAGAATACAAATAAGCTAGTTTCCTCAATTATTCTTTGATTTGAATGTCCTCCAAAAGTTCTGTTAACATCAACAACGCTTATCGGCTCATGAATCCTATGCACGTTGTTTTGGTGAGCTGCGTTGGCAACAGTGGCAAACCCAATGTAACCACTCTTGCTTGGGCCATGCCGACCTCTCAGAAGCCACCTTTAGTCGCCATCAGTCTCGCACCCGGTCGTCACAGCCACACTTTAATTGAAGAATCAGGAGAATTCGTTGTAAACATCCCTACCCTCGAGATTTTGCAGGCAGTATACTCCTGCGGTAGCCTAACAGGCAGAAGTTTTGATAAATTCAAAAAAGCTAACCTAACAGCGGCTCCAGCAAAAATAGTCAAGGCACCAATAATCCGCGAATGCATCGCTCATCTTGAATGCGAAGTCGATGGGCAAATGGTTACAGGGGACCATACTATCTTCGTAGGTAAAATACTTGAGGCCTACGCGGATTTAGGCGCCTTCACTGATGCAGGTTATGATCTCAAACGGACACGGCATCTTTATCATTTAGGCGGTAATAACTTCGCCACAATAGATCCTAAAAACTACAAAGCTTAAAGCGACAAAAGACATTTTTCTTCTTGAAAAATATCTGCAAAATGTTTCTTTGCCATGCGATCAGTTCAGAAGAGAGGCAAATTGCCCAAGGAATTTAATTAGTTAAATTTGAGCATAAGTCGCAGAGAAATAACAGCGTCATTTTGGTACAATTATTATTTCGTAGAGATTTGGCCAATATTTTCCAGTAATTAGCAATCTATCAGAAGATTTGTCATATGCTATACCATTTAAAACGTCCTCTGAGCTGTGTGGCTGGTAGATTCCAGTCAAGTCGATCCAGCCCTTTATATATCCATTTTGTGGGTTAATTATGACAATTGTCTGGGTGTGCCAGATGTTTGCATATATATCCCCGTTAACGTACTCGAGCTCATTGATGTTGGTTACAGTTGAATTACCGTTTTTGACTGTGATTTGACTAACTGTTTGGTAAGTGATGGGGTCCAAATAGTAAAGATTTGCAGAACCATCGCTCATGACGAGAGTTTTGCCATCAAAAGTTAAACCCCAGCCCTCACTTTGGTAGCTGAAGGTGTTAAGCAAAGCAAAAGTTTCTTTATCGTAAACAAAACCGATGCGGTTTTGCCACGTTAACTGCACAAGCGAATCATTAACTATCGCTAAACCCTCACCAAAAAGGGTGTCACTCAAATTAACCTGTTTCTCTACTTCACCGGAGGAAAGATCAACTCGGCGCAGCGAGGAGTTTCCCAATTTACCAGTGCTTTCATACAAGTCAGAACCATCAAAAAGCAGACCCTCTGTGAATGCTAAATTGTCGTGGGGATAAGTTTTCACGATTATGTAACTGTATTGAACTGGTGCAGTTGGTAGTGATGTCTGTATATGCATGGAGATAGCCACGGCAACACCCGTAACCAGGATAGCTATCAGAATTAATGCAATAGTTAACACTTTTTTCTCCATAGCAATAAAAAATGCAAGTCGTATTAATATGCAAAACGTAAATATCCTTAAAATATTAAAGCGAAACACTTAAGTGCTCAGAAAATCTAAATGTTCCTCAGACCACAAAATAGGTGTTGAATCAATTGGCTGTAGAAGGTTTTTTCGAAAACAAAAAGGAACCAGTAGAAGCCAAAGTCGGCGACTTAACCCCACAATCTAAAGCAGTTAATGTCACGGCCAAGGTAGTATCTAAAACTGAAATCCGAGAAATTCCAATGGGCAGAGACGGCTCACCACACAAAGTCAGCGATGCACTCGTCGGCGACGAAACAGGTGTAGTTTACCTTACTCTATGGGATGACAATATTGAAAAAGTAAACGAAGGCGACACACTCCGCGTTGAAAACGGCTATGTCACACTCTTCAAAGGCAATATTCGTTTGAACATAGGCAAATATGGCAAACTTGAACCCGCAGCAGAACCACTAACTGCAGAAGTAAACACAGAAAACAACGTTTCAAGCAAAGAATATGAACAAGAACGCAGACCCTTCCGAGGCGGCAGAGGCGGAGGAAGAGGATTCGGCGGTGGCGGCGGTTACGGCGGCGGTGGAGATCGACGTGGTGGCGGCGGTTACGGCGGCGGTGGAGATCGACGTGGTGGCGGCGGTTACGGCGGCGGTGGAGATCGACGTGGTGGCGGCGGTTACAGGCCAAGATACTAAACTTCCAAAGTGTTAAGAAAAGAAATTTTTTCTTTTTTTGATTTATATTTTTTTCATTAAAACTTTCGTTTAAATTAGATAATTTTTCATTCATTATATAGGTAGTTTTTATAAAAACTTAAATGCTTAGCAGCGTTTTTCCCAGTTGAATAGGAGTTCATCTTGATGGTCGCCGAAAATATCTCGCAGAAACCCACTGTAGACGAGTTGCTTGCCAAAGCCAAAAAACCCGCACAACTCTCCATTCCGATGCACCGTTTTTATGAAGGCAAAATGCAGGTTATTCCCAAATGTGCTATCCGAAGTGTAGACGACTTCGCTATTTGGTATACACCTGGGGTTGCCGCTGCTTGCCGAGAAATCGAAGCCGATCCCGATAAGTCATTCGAGTTAACTAATCGCTGGAACTACGTTGCAGTAGTTACCGATGGTACTCGCGTTCTGGGGCTAGGAAATATCGGTGCTGAAGCGGCTATGCCAGTAATGGAGGGAAAAGCTCTGATTTTTAAGTACCTCGGCGGCGTTGATGCGTTTCCGATTTGTTTGCGCACCAAGGATCCTGACGAGATTGTACGTATTTGCAAAGCTCTTGAGCCCTCGTTTGGTGGCATAAACCTTGAAGACATTGAAAAACCAAAATGTTTTCAGGTTCTTGAGAAAGCGCGATCAGAAATGCAGATTCCTGTTTGGCATGATGACCAGCAGGGTACGGCCACTGTGATTCTAGGCAGGGTTAATCAACGCCTTTAAGCTTGTTGGCAAAAAACCCAAAGAGAGTTTAATCACGTTGGTAGGTTCAGGCGCCGCCAACATCCGAACTGCCTATGTTCTCATGAAGTGGGGTGTTAAACCAGGTAACATTATTTTAGCTGACAGTAAAGGTGTTGTGCATACCAGTAGAAAAGATATCACTAATGACGAAGATCCCTGGAAGTATGATGTTACCCAAAAAACGAATGCTGAAGGCAGAACAGGAGAAATCGAGGAAGCCTTCAAAGGCGTAGATGCAGTGGTTGCAGCATCGAAGCCGGGTCCGGGGACAATCAAAAAAGAGTGGGTAACGAGCATGGCTAGCGATGCAATAGTGTTCGCATGCGCAAACCCGATTCCTGAGATTTGGCCCTGGGAAGCCCAAGAAGCAGGCGCACGGGTTGTGGCTACTGGACGCAGCGATTTCCCCAACCAAGTAAACAACAGCATGGGATTCCCAGCCATATTCCGGGGCGTTTTGGATGTGAAAGCAAAAACGATTACCGATGATATGTGTATAGCGGCCGCAACTGAACTTGCCAATTATGCTGAGGAACGAGGAATTTCTGAGACGGATTTACTGCCGCGGATGGATGACTGGGAAGTTTTTCCAAGAGAAGCCGTTGCATGCGCACTCAAATCTATAGAGCAGGGTGTGGCGCGTGTTAAACCCAGCAGAGCCGAACTTTACGAGCGTGCATCAACAATCATCAAAAACGCACGTGCATCAACTGAGTTGCTTATGAAGCATGGCTTGATCAAGCAACCGCCAAGCGAGGAAGAACTTCTCAAATAATTTTTTCCACTAATAAATATCAAATATTAAAAAACCAGAAATCAAAAAAGGTTTAGAGAAGCATTATCTTCACTATATTTCTTTTTTCGAGCCTTCGTATTGCGTCAAGGCACTCATCTTTTTTCTCGCCTGTAATGCCGAGATTTATCATAATGTCTCTGACAGACACACCAGGTCTGCCAAAGTTTTCGTTCTTCTTGTAGAGGTGCTTTACAATAGATTTCTCAAGTTTTCCGCATCTCCACGTCGTATTACGGATTAAAAAAACAATTGTCTGTACAAGAGTTTGCTCTCTTGATTTTTTTCCACTTAATTCTCCCATCTCTCCCTACCCATGATTTTTAGGGTACCAGTTGATATAAAGTTTTGTTTGCATCAAAACACTTGTTTAGGGCATCAATTTTTAAGGGATTTCTTAAGGTAGAGAGCATTTTTTTTCCCGTAGTATTTTTCTATTTTTCTTACGGTTTGATAACCTATTTTATGATAGAGTTTAATGGCTGCATTATTGTCTTCTTGCACTTCAAGGAAGCATTCAGTTATACCGCGTTGTTTTAGATGTTTTTCGATTTCAGTAAGCATTTTTGTTCCGATTCCCCTACGTCTGCATCTGGACGCTACATTAATGGTTATGATGTGTCCATATTCAGTTTGAGATATTTCGATTTGGACGATTATGAATCCCGCAATTTCATTATTGACTTCTGCGATAAGTGCTATGGCGTTGTAGTCCGTTAAAAGATAAGCTATTTGCTGTTTGGTGAAGGCTTCCTCATTGAAGCATTCTGTCTCGAGGCGGTAGAGTTTATCGAGGAGTTTAGCGCTTGCGACTTTAATTTCTATTTCCATAATTTAGACTTAAGTATTAATTAACTGAGTATGTTTTTAGTTTTTTCTGTTTCAGAGTTTTTGTTTGTTACGAGTTTGAGCTCTAAGTATTGTTGAGCTGCAAAACCGATGAAGAAACGGAACCATAAAGTGATAATACGTGTTAGGATTGTTGCTGTAGCTGAAAGAGAAGGGTCAACTCCCATAGCGATATAAAGGGTTGTCATTGTTGCTTCGGGGATGCCTACTTCAAACGGAATACCTACCGGAATGGATTTTACTGCTAAAACAATGGCAGCGGTAATTAAGATTATACCCCATGAAACTGGATACCCAAGTGACAGGAAAACGAGGTAGGGGATGCTTAAACTGAATAACCAAGTTACTACAAGATAGAAGAGCGACTGTGCAAAGGGCTTTTTGTTATGCCGATATGCGCTCATGCCCTCGTGGAAGTGGTCGGTGATTTCAAAAGCTTCGGTTTGAAATTTGGTGAGCTTCCATTTGTCGCGTGAGATTTTGCCGGCAATCTTTGTGACACCTTGAATGATTTTTTGGGTCCATTTTTTCTTAAATGCAAGTACTGCCATGGCAGCGATTACAACAGTAATCCCAACGGCTATGAATACAATTAGGTTAAAAACGAGACTATTTACTTCCCCCTCAGTAGTTAGCAAAGCTATCCCCGCTACTAGAATGATGACATTCATTGTCATACCCAATAGGCGATGGGCGAACAGGGATGCTGCAGCTTTACCAGCTGTACCGCATTGGTCACGTGTTATTAAATATGTCCGGGTGACTTCGCCGCTGATTGATTCGGCTGGGACAATTATGTCGACATAGAGACCATACCATACGTAAAGGAATGCTTTTTTTAGGGTCATTTTGATGCAGAGATGGTTCGTTAGGGTATGCCATGAGACTGTATAGAAAAAAACTTCAAGAATTCCGCATGCGATGGCTGCTGCGTAGATAAGAGGGTTTGCCTTTTGAGCTGTTGCAAAAATGCCTACAATGTCAACATTAAAAAGCAAAATATACAGGAAAAAAGTTACTATTCCCAGTAGTGGAAACAGCAGTGTCTTCCATGTAAGTTTTGCTTTCGGAGGCTCCATCGCAGCGTCAACATCAACTGACGGTGCAACATGTTGTTATATACTTTATCCAAATGCAATCGGCTATAACTGTGGTCGATTATTGGAGCATTTCTGACGGGCCGAAAACTTTTCGCAAAAGGCAGCTTACACTGCAAGGAAAATTGGTACCTAAAGTTATTCAAAAATTCTTTGTCGTACTTACAATTCACTCCTCACTATTTATATTGCGTAAACAGTTTTTTGTGAATCTTTTGATGCAGATACAACTAAGATGAATTGATTGGCTGGAAATCATATATCACTGAAAACTTGTTTCGTGTAGTCTTAAGGTTAAAGCGTCGCAATAAAAGGTAAAAGGATATATCTCATACTAAATCAGTTTCTTTTCACACATTTCAACTGGTAGAAACCATGGATTTAAAACAGAAAATCCAAAACCTCAAAAAAGAAAAAAAAGCCATAATACTGGCACATAATTATCAACGCCCAGAAATCCAAGATATAGCGGATTATGTGGGCGATAGTATAGAGTTGAGTCAAAAAGCACATCAAGAAACAGATGCAGAACTCATTGTTTTTGCAGCGGTAGATTTTATGGCAGAATCTGCAGTAATTGTTAATCCTACTAAAAAGGTCCTCCTGCCCTGTATTTGTGCACGTTGCCCAATGGCACAAATGCTTAATGCAGATGATATTAAACGAGCCAAAAAACAATATCCCAATGTGCCTGTAGTGCTCTACGTTAACACCTCAGCTGCATGCAAAGCTGAAGCGGACGTGTGCTGCACAAGCGCCAATGCGGTGGAAGTAATAAACTCCCTTAACTCCGACACCGTTATTTTTGGTCCCGATAAGAACCTTGCCGAATACGTCGCCGAAAAGACCGGCAAAACTATAATTCCTATCCCGAAAAATGGTCACTGCCCAACACATATTATTTTTCAACCAGAAGACGTTAAAGCAATAAAAATGGTGCATCCTAAAGCTATAGTTATGGTTCATCCAGAATGTACAGGGGAAATGCGTGCTGTGGCAGACTTTATCGGAAGTACCTCAAAGCTTTGTAAGTATGCTAAAGAATCGTCAGCTCAAGAATTCATTGTCGGTACCGAACAAGGTATCTTGCATCGCCTGCAGAAGGAGAATCCTACAAAAAAGTTCTATTTAGCTTCTGAAAGGGCCATCTGTCCCAATATGAAAATGACAACTCTCGAAAGCATTTATGAGTCGCTTAAAGACGAGAAAAATGTTGTTTCGGTTCCCCCTGAGGTAGCAAAGAAAGCGCGCGCTTCTCTGGAACGTATGTTTGAAGTGAAAAGCTAAACCGACACAATCATGGATTTAAGTATTTTTACGCCCCGACGCGTTGCCAAGTCATCACTTAGGTGACGTATCTCTGAGCCTTTTCCCTTGACAGCAATAACTTCAAGACAATCATGTTCGCCTAGATGAATATGCATCGTGGAGGAGATCAGGTCAGTATGGTGATGCTGGGCTTCGGTCAACTCCCTCTCAAGACCCCTTGTGTCGTGGTCGTAGACCATCAATATTACGCCAGTTTGATTTGCGTCCTCTTCTTTTAGCCATTTACGCTCAGAAACATAGAGCCTCACGGCGTCCTGAATGGCTTTGCTGCGACTTTCATAACCCATCTTTGAAATAATGTCATCAAAATCATTGAGCAGATCTGGAGGAAAAGTTACGCCTACACGGACAATTTTGGACATTTCAGCTCACAAATAGATGGGTCGTTCTCCCTAAAAGCTTTTAGACATCCCCACCGTTATTGAGTCTCGATGTCAGGCAAAGAGTTCTTCCAAAATCGTTATCGTCTGCTAGGCTGGAACCAGAAAGATGTCAAGCTTCAACAATCCATCCGCATAAACACTCAAAATGTCAAAGGAAAAAATGTGGTGGGGCGCCTAGCAAATCTTGGCGTACAACTTAAAAAAATCCCCTTCCTCACCGATGGTTACTGGGTAGTGGAATCAACAGTTTCCGTCGGAGCGACCGCGGAATATCTCTTAGGTTTATATTCAATTCAGGAAGCCGCCGCACAAATTCCAATTTCGGTATTTTCGGATTTAAAAAACAAAAAAATCCTCGACTGCGCTGCAGCTCCGGGCGGTAAAACGGTTCAGTTAGCTAATATTATGGCAAACACGGGTGCAATAATAGCGCTTGATGTGGATAAACGTCGCTTAACAGCTTTGTGTAATCATCTAGAACGATGTCACATCGCCAATGTCGTTGTTTATCTTATGGATGCGAGGCAAGCGCCCAGTTTAGGCATCAAATTTGATTCGGTGTTATTGGATGCCCCGTGCTCAGGCAATTTTGCATCAGACAAAAATTGGTTTAGAAACCGCTCTTTACAAGATATAGAACGTAACGCTGCCCAGCAGCGAGAATTATTAAAATCAGCTGTTCAATGTCTAAGCGATCGCGGAGAATTGGTTTACTCAACATGTTCACTTGAGCCTGAAGAGGACGAGTTGAACATCGATTGGGCAATCCATAACTTGAGCCTCGAAATTCAACCAATCGATTGCATTGGCAGTGAGGGCTTAGTGGAGGTTTTCGGCAAAAGATTAGATCCTTCGTTGGCACAGTGTAGAAGAATTTGGCCGGGTCAAACACAAGGTTTTTTTATTTGTAAACTAAAACGGAGTAAAAAACAGTGAAAGCAAAAACAATAACCACTTTTGCCCAAACATTCGGAGTAGACATTGCCTTTAACCCTGAATTTACAGTAGAGAAGAACGGGCGTTTCTACCTTGTGAATGCTGCTCTTAAGCCTTTGATTAAACAAGACTTTTTCTATGTTGGAGTTTATTTAGGCAAAGCTAAAGAAGGCAAGTTCTTTCCAAGTTTCAATCTCTTGTCAATTCTATCAAAGAAGGACGCAAACCGAATATTAGTTGATTCAAAAGCAGCTTGGCTTTTTATATGCGGAAGGGACATCTTAGTGAAAGGAATCCATCGCGTTTTAGGTTCCGCAAAGAAAAACTCGAATGTTTTGGTGGAGAATGAATTCGCTGAATGTTTAGGTTTTGGCAAAATTGTTGGAAACCTGAGTGCTAAAGATGAAAGTAATGATATTGCAGTTCGGAATGTTTCGGATATCGGGGATTTCTTGCGTAGGGAGCGATAATTGTGTTTTTTTTGTTTATTTGACTATTCAGACGTTAATTTCCAGCTTTTTTATGGCGCAATGTGTATGAAAGTTGGAATACATTATTTCAGTATTTGACCAACATGTTGGACATTTATCAATTATGCTTGAGCGATAGACTTATATATGTTTACGTTTAATCTGATTTCCATAACATATGGAGAGCAAGCCAAGCAATTTGCAGGAGTATTAGAAAAATGAAAAATTTTAAAAATCCCGCGTGGAAAGAACAAGTAAGCAAAGTTATTCAACAGATTCAAGAACAAGACATAAAATTTGTCAGGCTACAATTCACAGACATAAACGGCTTTCTCAAAAATCTTGCTGTGAGTTCCAAGAACATAGAGAGCATCTTTGAAAACGGGCAATCCTTCGACGGCTCATCCATTACAGGGTATCGTCCAATCGAAGAATCCGATATGGTTCTCTACCCCGACCCAACCACCTTCGCAGTTTTGCCCTGGAGACCTAAAGAAAAATCCAGTGCAAGGCTCATCTGTGACGTATACACTCCGCAGAACAAACGCTTCGAAGGTGACCCAAGATATATACTTGAGCGCGCAGTCGACAAAGCAACAAAAGATGGCTATACATTCATTTGCGCACCTGAACTGGAATTCTTTATAGTTAAGGAAAGTGAAACCGGCGGTTTACCAACCCCTATTGACCTAGCTGGCTACTTTGACTTTCACCCCGGGGACTTAACCGACGATTTGCGACGTGAAATCGCAGACACCGCCGAAGCCTTCGGCATCGAAATCGAAATTAGCCACCATGAAGTCGCACTTGGACAAAACGAGATTGACTTCAAATACGGCGAAGCGTTGGAAACTGCAGATCGTGCTATAACTATGAAAATGTGCGGCAAAGTTGTTGCGGCGAGAAACGGTTATGTCACAACTTACATGCCAAAGCCCTTCCAAGGCATCAACGGATCAGGTATGCACACTCACCAAAGTCTTTGGAACAAAGATATGACAGAGAACCTATTCTACTCAGAAGACTCCAAACATGGATACCTCTCAGATCTAGCACGCAACTATATCGGTGGTCAACTAGCGCATGGCCGCAAAATGGCAGCCGTGCTAAACTCATGGCCAAACAGCTACAAACGTCTCGTTCCAGGATACGAAGCACCGGTTTATCTTGCGTGGGCGCACAAAAACCGTTCACCACTCATTCGCGTTCCTAACTTTGGTGGACGAAAGAATGCGGCACGAATGGAAATCCGATGCCCAGATGGGGCAGGTAACCCTTACCTTCAATTCGCAGTGCTACTTGCAACCGGTCTCGATGGAATCAAAAACAAGATTGACCCAGGTGATGCAGTTGAACTAAACGTTTACCACATGAGCTACGAAGAGCGCAAGCAACGTGGAATCGTATCTTTGCCGGAAAACCTCAAGGACGCTCTTGACGAACTTGAAAGTAGCGACTTGATGAGAGAAACATTAGGTCCTGTAACATTCGATAACTTCCTTAAAGAAAAACGTCACGAATGGGACCTATATCGAACTCAAGTCACCGAGTGGGAAGTCAACCGCTACATCAAACGACTCTAACCCAAAAAGAAAGCCTTTTATGAGGCTCAACAATTTTTTTCTTTTAGTTTTTAATTTTTTCAACCAGTTTATCGATTGAAACTGTGGCTTGTTGTCGGTTCACTAAATCCTTGAACACCACAGCGTTCTCTTTGAGTTCGCGTTCCCCGATGATGACTGCAAAATCCATCTTGCGTTTGTCTGCGTCCTCGAGGGCTTTTGTCATTTTTCTGCCCATAACCTCAAACTCCACAGCGATTCCTGCGGCGCGAAGTTGTTGGGCAATTTTTAATGCATCAGCCTTTAAAGTTTCGGTGATGGGTATGACGGCGACTTTTTTTCTTGCTTTTGCATTAAGTGCCGTTTTCTGTGTGTGCAGGGCAATTGTAATTCTGTCGATTCCATGAGCGCAGCCAACTGCTGGGGTGGGTTCGCCGCCAAAGGCTTCGATTAGTTTGTCGTATCGACCTCCGCCGCCTAAAGCAATCTCCAATCCAGGAATGTAGATTTCAAAAATCATGCCCGTGTAATATTCTAATCCTCGGGCAAAAGCAGGCTCCACGGTTACCGTTAGGTCAGAGCTTTCAGCTATGAGTTTGAGAACTTCAGCGAGGTTTTCTGCGGCAGCCTTTGCTTTTTCATAGTTGGCAACGTAACTTTGGATTTGTTCAACTGAGTCAAGCCAATCGTTGCCGCGAATTTCCAAAAGTCCTCTAAGCATGGTTTTGCATTTCTCTGATTCTACAAGCTTGAAGGCAGTATCATATTCTTTTTTGTCCATGCGCTGTAAAACTACGTTTTGGGTTTTCTCGTCCACGCCCTCTTGGCTGAGAATGCCTCGGATTACGCCGATGTGCCCAATTTTGAACGCGTAATTATGTAATCCTAACGAGTGCATCAAATAATTCGTCAACAAAACAATTTCTGCGTCTGCTTCGGGTTTTGCTGAGCCCATTACTTCAAAGTTTGATTGCCAAAACTCTCGGTAACGCCCACGCTGTGGCTCATCGTAGCGGTAAACGGTTCCCACAGAAAATAATCTTAGCGGTTTGGGTTCGTTCTTGAGCGCAGTTGTGGCTAAACGTGCAATTGAAGCGGTAAACTCTGGGCGTAGCGCCACTTGGCGCTCCCCTAAATCTTTGAATATGAACATGCGTTGGCGGATTTCTTCGCCTGACTTGGCACTTAGTAGTTCAAGGGGTTCAACGTGAGGGGTTATGACTTCTTTGTAGCTGTAGAGTTTGGCGGTTTCTCGTGCGTTGCTTATGATATGTGTAAATATTTGGGCTTCTTCTCCGATTAAGTCCCGCATTCCGCGAACAGGCTGGAAACTCGATGGCATGCAATTATGCTCCTAAACAGATAGATTGGCGTGTTTGTTCTTTTAAACTCTCGCCCAAGCAGCAAAACTCAGACAAAAGAAAATGGTACATTACTCCTTTTGCCTTTCCACTTCAAGTCGCATGATACGAAAATGTGCATTTCTTTCTACCTCTAGAGGATTACAATTTAGGTAGCGATAACAATCTTTTCACAAACCCCTTACTTTTTTCAATAGGAAATAGTTCAGTAAACGAAAACCAAGTTGTGCGAATTCATCCAACCAACTCTATGTTAAGTTGCAGTTTGGAAGGCATCTTGGGAATTCAGCAGTTATTTGTCATCGCTTCAACCAGTGTCTAGACGGTCCTCGTTACTATAAACTTGAGTCTTGTAATCAATTCCTGTGCCAACTCGAATTGGTTCTCCGAGTTCTTGGCATAATTCTTAGTATTCCACGAGAAATTATTAGATCCTGTCTCTTTTTGCCATATTGAATAAGGATGATTTGTTTTCTCTAAATAATTTGCTTCGAAGAATCCTGTTTGGCATATTTCTATTGTCGAATGCTTATGTACAAAATTTTAGCTGGATAATAAGTGGAATGTCACGTGCTTGGCTCTTTCTTGCAAAATTATTTAAGTGAATCAGGCATAGCCTTCTTTAAGTATAGAGAAAGATAAAAAATAAGGAAAGTTAAGAAATGAGGTCTCTGAGGAAAAATGTGTCAACAAAATTATTAATAATTATCATTGTTGGCTTATTTCTACTTGGCATTTTACCATCAAATTCCCAGTGCCAAGCCCCAAAAATCATAACACCGACACCAAGTACACCATCGCCTGGTCCATCAAAAATAGCTACCCCTGAACCTACTTTGAATGTTGCCCTGTCAACCAATGACCCCGACTCTGATAGTAGTAGCATAAATCGCATTACGCCCACAAGAACAAAATCCAACAGCATAGACTTTGGAATCGTAAGCGAGATTGCATTAATAATTCTTCTAACTTTGGCAGTGGTAGTAATTGGGTTCATGTTCATCAAGAGGCGGGGGATGAACGAAAGGAGCCTGCGTAAGCTGACTTATGGCGAATTTCAGACATGGGTGCTAAAGAAAATGAGAGGCACTATCGCTTCATCTATTGATTCTTCACATGGGATCGATGGTTTCTCTTCTATGGGGTACCCTCTTGCTATCAAACAATCCGACAGTGTGAGTATACGTGACATTGACCTCTTTGCTTCCTCAGTTGCTCGAAAAAAAATTCATAACGGGATGATTATAGCTTTTGGATTTAACCCCGATGCAATTCGCGGCAAAGTGCGTGCAAAGCGGAGCTATGGGATCGACATTCAAATGTTGACAATTCAAGAGTTACTTATGAGTAGAAACCCACTTTAAACGGGAAAGTGAAGTTCCCCAACCGAGTAATAAACGATTTCACCTCGGCGATTCATAACCGCCAAAACCAACTCCTTCTTTTGACTTTGGCAATTCGATAACGCATCAGCTAAATCGTTGATTGGTAGTGGTTTACCTTCTTGTGTGCCTAAAATCAAATAGGGCGCGGTATCTTTGCCGTATGTTCCCCGCTCGTAGATGCGAAAGTTAATGCCGATGCCAAAACCTTCCCTCACAACATATCCTCGGCTACGAAGGTCCCGATAGATAAGATAGTTGACCCAAGCATTTTCGTTTTGTTTTTCGTAGCATTTCAGAAGGGTTTGGAACTCAACCGATTCAGTGTCTGTGTCTTTGACTTCCAACATTCCCTTATCTTGAAGGTAAAGAGCTTCAAAAAAAGTCAAGGTGAATGTTTTTTCTTCAACTGTACCGTAGCCCCGATTGGTAAGTTGATCGATGCTGCTCAATTCAGTAACCAATATCCCCCTTTCAGTCAGAATGCCGCTTGTTTTGAATTCGATTGGAGGAGATTTTTTTGTTTCACTCATTGCTTAATCAACTTTGGTCTTGATTTGTTTTTGTCGGCTCTTTAACGTTATGCTTTTCTTGAGTTTAATTTGGGTCTACTTCAGAACGCCAAAAGTAAAGGATAAGGGTTTATAGAAGGAAGGAGGGGTTGAATTTGTTGTAGTCCCCCTTTGTGTAAATCCCGTGTTCTGTTATGATGCCCGTCACGTATTTGAGGGGGGTGGCGTCAAAAGCGGGGTTATAGACTGCGACTCCATCTGGAGCGGTTTGCTGGCAACCTACATGGGTGACTTCTTCAGGATTTCGCTCCTCAATTGTTACATCGGCGGCTTTACAAGTCAAGTCGAATGTGGATTTAGGAGCTGCAACATAAAAGGGAATACCGTGTTCATGGGCCAAAATAGCGACGCCATAGGTACCGATCTTATTAAAGACAGCATCCTGAACGATTCGGTCTGCTCCTACAATGACTTTGTTGATAAGTCCCTTGTTCATCACGTAGGCTGCCATGTTATCTGTAATCAATGTAACTGGGATACCGTCGCGTTTTAGCTCATATACGGTGAGCCTTGCTCCCTGGAGCAATGGTCGGGTTTCGTCGGCAATAACCTTGATTTTTTTGCCTTCAGTCCATGCCGCTCGGATAACGCCCAAGGCGGTACCGTACTCGACGGTTGCAAGTTCACCTGCGTTGCAGTGAGTAAGGATTGTATCCCCGTCCTCGATAATGACCGAACCGTTTTTGCCAATAGCTCGATTTTGTGCTGCGTCTTCCTCTGCGATAATCTTAGCTTCAGTTATAACTGCGGCTTTAATTTGATCTGTTTTTCCTAATGTTGATTTGGCCTTACATAATACGCGGTCTACACCCCAGAACAGATTTACTGCAGTTGGACGTTGGTGTTTGATTAGAGAACCTGCGACGGCAAGTTCGTCTAAAAGTTGATTTGAGGTTTTTGCGTTAGAGTTATGGGCAGCTATAGCGAGACCGAAGCCTGCTGCTGCTCCTAAGAGCGGAGCGCCTCTTATCCGGAGCATTTTAATTGCCTCAGCCATCTCCTCGACAGTTTTTATTTCTAAGGTAACTTCGCGGAGGGGCAGTTTGGTTTGATCGAGTGTTATAACTGTGCCGTTTTGCCACTTAATCATCCGCATGAGTGGTTCCTCTTGCATTTAAGAAGTGTCGAAGGGTGATTTGAGCGAGGTTACGACTTCAATTGGAGAGTCTTGGCCTGACTTAAGTCGTTTTTTCCATTCCTCGCCTACTGCGATGAGTGAGAAGATGCCTGATACCTCTGCTTTGGATTTCTTAACTAGATTCACCAGTGCCTCTTGGGTTTCACCGCTTTTGATCATGTCATCCACCACTAATACGCTATCGCGTTTCTTGATGGATTCTTTCGGAATGTAGAGCGTGACTGTTACACCTGAATCGCGCCCCAAAATGTAGGTTTCCTCAAGAAAAGCGCGAACGCCAACTTCTTTATTCCGCTTGGCCACAATTAGGTTCACGCCTAAGGCATTGGCAACCATTGTTGCAAGAGGAATTCCGTCAACGGCGGCCGTGAGGATTTTTGTGACGCGTTTACCGGCAAAGTTTGCCAGCGCATGGTTGGCTGCTTGTTGAAGTATGTTATAGTCGCCGACGATTTCAGTGTTGTCAAAATAGCCGATATCGTCAAATTTTATGCGACTTCTAAGTTCCGTTTCTAGCCCGACTAGTTTGGTTAGGACTTTCCAAAGCTGCTTTGCGCGGGTTGTGTTGGGGAGCACGTGCCCTTTGGCATATCGACTTAGAACCGTGACAGGTAAGCCTGTTTTAGAGGCTAATTCGCGGTAAGTTATGTTGCGTTTGTACTTTGCAGTTCTTAGGAGCTCTATGGTCATTAATCGTAATTTTAAGTCTTCTGCATGTGTGCTCATTTTATCTCTACTACTCCTTATTTACATATATGATGCAATTAATGCAATGCAGGGTAATATGGCATCTTGCAGATTTATAACTTTCCGTTAAAAAGCAAGCTCAAAATAAAAAACGATAATCAATAATCGGTTGTTTAATATTTTGTGAAATATACAGTATTTCCTTCTTTGAAACCCCGAAGCAACTCGCAATGGCGCAAAACCGCAAATTCCCGCTCAAATTCCAAAGCAGATAATTGCAGAGTTTGGACAAGTTCTTCTCGTCTGATTTGACCCTTCTGCACCACAAGATTGTAAATTTTCTTTTGTAGATCACTTAACCCTTCGGTTCCTGAATGACCCATCTGCTTGCGTACGGTGAGGGTGGATGAAACAGCGGTAGGATCACAGATTTTAGGAGGATTCATTGAGTCAAAACAACAGTCTTCACATAAAGTTTTTCCTATGTGTATAATAGCTTCATTTTCAGCAAGCTGAACTCCGCAACCTTCGCACTTCATTTTTCGCCCTTCAAAACTTCTTACAACAAATTAACAGTTTATTTTTCTTTCTTACCTTCAATAAGAATATATGTTTTTAAATTGAAGGACAACTGCTATTAACAAAGAGGGGACAATTGGACGCAGCGACTTCAGAGGTTATTCATAATCGCGCTATTCGGCTCGATAATTTTTGTCGGCAACATGTTTTTGCCTCCGCCTCTTAACTACCTCATGATTGTCGTCCAAGCAGTATTGCTTGCTCTAAGTGCGCTCTTTATTCATCGCGTCGGTGCCATGTATGTCGGAGCAGTCGGCGGATTATTGACAACGCTGGTCAGCCCCGCTCTTGGGCCCTTCACGTTTTTCTTTGCCTTCCTCTATGGAATCTTCGTTGACACTTTCCTTTTCTTATTCAAAATTAAAGGCTCCTCTCAAGGCGTCAACCGTAATAGATTGATAATTGCCATGGCTTTTAGTACTCTTTTAATAGCAATTTCAAGCTACTCCGCGTTTGCCGTTTCACCAGAATTCTTTACAAATCAGGGTTTCACATACGTGAGTCTCTTCATTCAGCGAAGTCCAATGATAGATGCTCTTGTACTCTTTATGGGACCTGCTGTTGGTGCAGTGGCAGGCTACGCGGCAGCGTATCTTTGGAATAAATATCTACGTCACATAAGCATCTAGAGGGCTTATTTGAAGGTGACTTTTATTTTTTCATCTACCAATTTGGCAATCATTAAGTTAGAGATGAAAATGTATCTAACGTGCATTAACTCAGCGAGTTCTGCGGGTTTTTGGTCTTGTGTCACTAAAATCAAGTCATGTTTGCTTGCATATTTAACAATATCACGGTCTTTAGCTGCCTTCAAACCTGCCTCTTGTGCTGTCAGAACTTCATAGTCCAAAGCCTCAAAATACTCCTTCAAGCCGGAATACATTTCATCAAGTAGAAGCTTCACAGGTACATCGCTATAAGTTTAAAACAAGAAAATATTTAGAGTTTTGCTAGATGGGCTTAATCGATAAGTAATAGTGCAAAGGAGTCTGCATTTTTAGTAAATGGAAAAGTAAACGTTATGCCTGCGTTAGCAGCGGTTTTCTTCACGTTAACGCCCACTGCATCCTCGGAAATGCGGGCTAACTCGGGGTGTCTGCAAATTTTATTTTCCAAGTTGCATGTATCACAGAGTTGGCAGTGTCCCGAAATAAATGAGATAGCTAAGCTGAAGCCTTGCTTCATTGCGATTTTTTCAAGATCGACCACTGATTGGAGCATCTTTATTTTGTCGTCTTTCCAGTCCCGCCAGAACTTGGCAGCTTTTTCTTTGATGTGTTTGGGAATGGAGGGGTCGGACTCGTATGTCATTAGATACTTGTAAACTTCTGTGTCAGCAGTTGCGTTCGTAGTGAACTTCATAAACATGGCGTAGCTGTATTCGCCCACGATTTTTCGGAATTGCTCTGCCGTGGGGGTGTAAGGTGGGCAAGCTAGCGTTTTGCCATAATGGTTACAACCGACTTTGCATTTGAGAACAACGCGGTCTTCAATGACGACTCTGTTGGCTGGGATGATTTTTGCTTCTGTTGCCCCTTTTTCGAGGGCTAATTTCACGAGAAAAGAAAATTTTTCTGTGTCGTTTTCAGATAGCATCGAATATTTCTCCGACTTTGGCTGATAACGCCTTTTCATATAAGGATTTACTAATAACCGGGGCTTCAGTATGATTGTTTTCCTAAAGATCAAGTACGCTTTTTTAAAAAGGTGTGCCTGAAGATTTATGGTCGGTAGCCGCTTAGAGTACAAAGCGCCAACGCCGCGGCAGTTATGTCCGCGGTAGTGCCTGGATTGTAATCGTTTCCTGCATTGCGGAGTTTCTTGTCAAAGGCGATTAAGCATTTTTTTCCATTCATGGATTCTACTCCGCCAAGGTCAAGGATTTCTTTTGCACCAGCAGAGACTTCTTTTGCTTTTTCCACTCCAACTTTTCGGGCGATAAATGTGTCTGGATGCTCAGAGAGGACTTTGAGGAACGTGTTTACAATGGCACTGTTTAGGTCTTTATGTTTTAGCTGATTCATCAGATAGGGATAAGCTAAATCAAATGTTATAGGGAAATTCTCTACCCATTCACTGCAGATGTCATCGTAGCCAGAGGCAATCTCGAACACTTTTCTTAGGGTTACTTTTTCTTTAATTAAGCGCTTTTTGGATTCTTGATCTTTAACGCTAAGGTCGGGTGCCCCGTTGAGCCCGCTTGGCTTGGCAATGTCTATAGCTTCATATACAGCCAACGCATCTTTGGCAGTTGTCGCCTTTATTACGATATCGATATTTTTTCTTAGAATTCCAAAGTCGCCTCTATATTTTTCGTCGGTTGGCGTCATTCCTGCCGCAACTGCTAGCGGTGCAAAAAGCATAATTGTGCCCAAGAGTGTGTTGCCGCCACGTTGCCAAGTGTCTATGTCTACGATACCCCACTTGATGAGTTCGCCCAGTTCTGCATCAGCGACGTTGCGTTTCTTCTGAGCAATCTCGATTCCTCGATAGGCAGCATCTTGAAATGACGGTCCGGCAGCGATAGAGGAAGCCAGGAAATGTTCGACTCGGGTTCCTTCGAAATCCACAACTAAATTTACGTTACCCGGTTTGTCCGCACTAACTTCGAGAACAATCGCGAGTTGTAAGCATCGGCTTATGTGCTGAGCTTTTTTGAGGTCGTTGCTCAATTTGGATGCACCGTTCTATTAGCTTTTAAAAAAACACTTATTAACGTTATGTAAAAAATTACATTCCCCTTCTAACATCACCCGCATACCAACCTCTTTTTCTTTTTTGGAGGCTTCTAAAGTTGGTTAGCTCCAATGTTGAAGTTTCAGGATTTAAGCCACGCAAAAAACGCGGAGTTACCCCAAGAACCGATAAGGGCAGAAAACATAATTATCCAGCCGAACGCGCAGCGCCTTATACTTACTGCAAAAAGCAGCGATTCAAGCCTTCAAAAGACCAGCTCCCTATAGACTATTTTCCGTTTATAAATTATTGTTAAATATTAATAGCTCATTGAAGCGATAGAACATTTAAGTTTAAATCAGGTAAAAGATAATAAATCTGGATGCCGCAATATCAAAAAGTAAAACCAAATAAAAATGCTAAAGAAGAACCCTTAAAAGTTCCTGATTGTGAAGAAGGCATTGAAGGTGATGTTTGGTATCCTCCAGACTGGTTTATTGTAGCCGCTCATGATGTGATGATTCAACGGATTGGCGGCTGGGACGGTTTTGATGTGGGTTTAAAACCGTATATATATTTTCTTGAAGAGGCTAAGGCTGCGGAAGGCATATATCGTAAAGCGGCAATTCTATTGAAGGATATCGCTACTAGCAGAATCTTTCAAGATGGTCACCATAGAACAGCGTATATCGTAACTAAGACCTTCCTTGAAAAGAATGATGTTGAGTTCAATGAGAAAGTTGAGCAGAGAATCATCAGGTTTATAAAAGACATACGTAAATACAATATTGAGGAAATAGAAGGATGGATTAAAAATGGCAAATTGTAAGGATCCAATGGAAATAGCTCTGCGCATTATTAATGAAGATTCCAGAATTTTGCATGCCCTTAATAACGGGGTTAAAAGACTTAAAAAACCATAATTTTTTCAGCTCTAACATACACTGGATTTTATAGTAGGAAATGCCCTTTTCAGCATTATCTACATTTAGATGCCCTAGACCCCGAAGCACCGAAAGAAAAAGATGCTATAAAATGGATTCAGAAAAATGCTAGAAAATCAATGGTCTTTAGCCTATTTTCGTTTTTATTGACTTTTTATTGTAAATTCTTTGGGACTGACCTCTTAGAGGGGGTAACCAAAAACTTGTTGGAAAACGATGTTTTTCCAGATGGTTTAGACAAAAAGAAACTTGTAGATAAAACCTTGCAGAAGAGTGATGTTGCAATAAAATGTTCCATAGATTAGTGATCAGGGAAAAAAATGATTTTTCTATGTTATATCAGCCGGATATGACCCGAAAGTTAACAGTTTATTTTTGAGCAACAGAAAACAGGGTTTTGTCATCCGATTTTTAACAACTAGAAGTATCGTCCATGAATTAACAGAACCATAAAAAATAATATTAATTTATTTATTGTTAATTATCGTTCGATTATTGATAATTAAAAATAAATTTATTTTTCCCAGGCAAAACACCCTATTAATTATTTTTTATTTCCTTAAATTATCTTTAATTTATGCTAATTATTCGTGTTTTAGAGTGATTTTTGAGGTTGTTTTGTCAATTCGACTTTGCAAAAAACCTTAAAGTTACCTTTGCTTACTTCTCAAGCCAATGTTAGAGGGTGAATTAATGAATAACTCTAAAAAAGACATATCGTTCAAAACAATATTAGACTATAATAGAACCTTTAAAGGCAAAAAACCCTCAATAAAATTCAAGACGTGGTGAAATAGTATGAAAAAACAATTCAAAAACCCCGCTGATATTCGCGCCGCAATGGCACTAGTTCAACGGCAATATAGATCTAAAAGAAAACTTGAGGCAACCGCCGCCAAGCAGACTGCCCCAAGTAACAAAAACCCCACCACAAGCGGATTAGACTTAGAGGAGGGAATTGTCACTTGATATATAATTCACAGTCACAACTTAAAAGTTTTTATCAAGTTGACCTAGCCGATAAATTACAGGAGGTTGCGCCATGACAGCCTTAGATGAATTCATGCGTAAAACCTCCAGACCGCGAGGCATTACAAGTTGCTCCCGATGCACAGACCGATGCAAAAATTTTAAGCCCGAAACCTATTGCTTGCTTGACTCAAATTATATTTCGCAAAAAATCTTCACAATGGAAGCCGCGCGTGTCTTTGAATTCACACAACGAAGCGAAATAGCTAATTCACAAATTCGGAGGCGTTACCAATGACCTTCAAACCCGAACAGGAACGCTTAATTTTCAGACTTCGCGAAGCTGAATTAAGTTTAAACCGTTTTCTTGAAGTCAAATCAAACAAAGCACCAAAAGAATTAGGAGGCTATTGTGAACACCTAAAAACCCCAGAGGAATTAGAAAAAGCAGGAATAACAAATTGGGGAATAATGGGCGGTGACTTCTTAGTTCCTATTGATACCGACAAACAAGAAATGGCAGACATAATAAGAAAAGTATTACCCCGAACATTCGAAGTTTTATCAGTCGGAAGAAAACTGCCACATTTTTACTTTTTAGTATGGGGAAAAAATAACACCGCACCACCAAACGGAACATTACATATCCCAGGCGATTTAGACGAAAAAGGCAGAGCAATAGGAGCTGGAGAAATTCGAGTAAATAATCAATATATCGTAGCCGCAGGAACAGATGTTGATTACTACAATAAAGATGGCGAACATATACAGGGCAGATACAAAATTATTAATGACGTTCCTATCGCAAAAATGGAATATGACGATTTTACCAACGCATTAAAACCATATAGAACAGAAAACGAGAAAATAATATTAGACGAAATGCAACAAGGCATAGCAAGTGGAAAAAGACACGCTAAAGCCATGAGTTACGCTTATCATTTAATCGCAAACTTAAGACTTGGATATGATTTAGCCCTAACAGAATTAAATAGATTTGGAAAACTATGCGATCCACCACTATTAGATCAAGAATATTTCGATAGAGCATTAAAAGCCGCAATTAACGCAGAAGCTAAAGCAACATACCGAAAAGAATTAAACGAAACCAAAGAAGAAAGAGCAAAAAAACTCTGGGCAGGACATGAGTTAAGAGTAATAGATGAAATTAAAACACAAGTTGAAAACAAAGGGATAAAATACCCAAAATATAATGACTTATTCCCATTCAACACAGAAAAAAAGAAACCCGCTGAATTCAAACCCGCTAAAGTTGCATTATGGCTTTATGAACATGACCACTTCAAAGCCGACAAAGAAACCGACATACTTTATTTTGGAGATATAAAAACAGGAAGATGGACAGCCAAAGGCGCAAGAGAATTAAAAAGTATAGTAACAAAAATCTTAGAAAACGAAGATCGAGAAAGCCATTACAGAAACATACTACACAGCCTAGTAAGTTTAAGCTATACAAAAATTGAATTTAGCAATAAAATAGCTTGCGTTAATGGATTATTAGACCTTGAAGCCCAACAACTAACACCGTTTAATCTAGATGAAATGGCATTTCAAGAAATCCCGATAATCTATGAACCAGAAGCAAAATGTCCAAATTGGGAAAGTTTTGTTAAACAAATAGTTGCAGATGATGATATACCAACCCTTCAAGAATGGAGCGGATTTTTGCTTTTACCAGACTACCGTTTTCATAAAATGATGTGGATGGTAGGCACAGGCAGAAACGGAAAAGGTGTTTGGCAACGCATAATGGAAGCCATACTTGGTAAAGATAATATTTCAGGTGTAGGATTAGAAGAATTCGATGGAAACCACCGGTTCGCAATGAAACAGCTATACGGCAAACTGTTTAATCCATGCTCGGAACCTTCAACAAAAAAAGCCTTACAAACAAACTTACTCAAAAAAGCCACAGGGCAAGACACAATTAGCGCAGAAATGAAAGGCAAACAAGATCGTTTAGATTTTAGAAGCTACGCAAAAATAACGGTATTGGCAAACAAATTTCCAAAAGTCTATGACCAAACAATCGCATTTAAAGAACGTAGATTATTCTTAAAGTTTCCCAATGAATTCTTAGGCACAAACCAAATTCAAAATGTGGAAGATAATTGGTTAAAGATCAATGATGAACGAAGCGGTATATTAAATTGGATGCTTCAAGGCTTACAACGCTTATTAGAACAAGGACATTTCACCGAAAGCAAAACACAAAGAGAAACAGAAATAGAGTTTCTAAGAGCAAGCGACACATTAAGCGCATTTATCAAAGATATGTTCATTCTTGATAAAAACACAATAACAACTAGAAGCGAAGTAACAGACGCATATTTGAATTACTGTGACGTTTTAGGCTTGGACCCAGAAGAAAAGTTTTTACAACAAAAAATTAAAGAAACACAAAAAATCAAACCGCACTTAATTAGAAAACCGAAACAAGAAAGGGCTTGGAAGGGCTTTAAGCTAAAAAACATTACTGATGAAGGCGAAATTCTGGAGTTATCCGCTAAAAATGATACAGGTGATACACTTGATACAGCATTTTATCCTCCTACTATTGTGGAAAAAAATAATGTAAAAAATAAAGAGTATGTTTTGCCTGTATCATCTGTATCGCCAACGCTTAGGGAAACCCTAAACTCAAATTTTAAATGTGGTTTTGATTGCGGCACTTTTGGCTTGTCTAAATGCCCTAATTTCACTAAGAAGTTACCGAGAGATCAACCTATGCCTTTAAACTGTAATGGTTGGTCCGCTCCCCAACCTACCCAGGAGGATTATTAAGATGTCGCAAAAGGTGGCCGCCCTTGTTTGCCCCGAATGCGGCAGTGAAGAACCGCATAAAGATGGAACTCGAAAGCTATCTGATGGCACAGAAAAACAGCGTTATATTTGCCGTCGGTGTATGTACCGATATACATTACCGACTAGCTTAAATTGTGTCAATGACAATTTAGCTCCAAGCCAAATACGCGCCAATCAACAGGTGAAAAATTTGCGCTTCGCACAGAAATATCACGACTGTGCGGATGATGTTAGACTTTCCCCCGATATACGCGGCTTAATCACGCGATTCTATGGCTATCTTGAAAACAACGCTTACAGTGGTGATACAGCATACCCCCGCATAATACGGCAGTTAGCATTAAAAGGCGTAAATCTACTTGAACCCGAAAACGTGAAATCAACTATTGCCAGGCTTACATTTAAAGACCGTAAAACTAAGGAAATAAAGAAAGTTAGCAATGGAACTAAAGCATTCTATTGTAGCGCCTACGCTGCTTTCTGTGCTATGCTAAAGATTCCCTTCGATAACCCAGGCTATAAACAAGAAGAAAAAGAAGTGTATGTGCCTTATGAATGCGAGTTAGACGCGCTTATTACCGCTGCACAATCTAAACGCATGGCTGCCTATCTAAGAACCCTAAAAGAAACTTATTGCGATCCAGGCGAAGCACGACGTATTGAATGGATAGACGTTGACCTTAAGAGCCAAACAATAAAAATCAACCATCCCGTAAAAGGACATAATTCTGGAACTATTCCGGTATCTGCAAAACTGCTCTCAATGATTAGTGCATTACCCCACATAAACCAACGGATTTTTCCCTATTCGGTCCAGAGTTTAGGCATATCGTTTAATAGGCTAAAACGTCGCGTTGCGAATCAACAGCTATATCCAGACGATACAAGCGCCGAAAGAATCTTAGCAGTGGAGCTTAGAGGTTTTAGGCATTGGGGCGGTACAAAGATTGCATTTGAGACTAACGGTAACACTTTAGAAGTTAAGCGGTTACTGCGACACAAAGCTATTCAATCAACCATGAAATATATAGGGAAAATTAACTTTCAATCTGACGACTTCGACACTACTAGCGCCACAAGTCTTGAAGATATATTACGGCTAGGTTCTGACGGTTGGTTAGAATATTCCGTTGTAAAAATCAACGGAGAAGAACACCATTGCTTTAAGAAGCCGAAACGGTTTAGTGCAGTTCATCAAGGGGGAACTACTAAATGTTAGTAGTTACGATTATAAATAAGCGGTTTCGTAAAAATCTACAAACAATTGAAGCAACTTACAGGGACTGAAGTATCATGAAGGCGCGCGAAGGAGACCTTATTAAAACACGAGACGGCGTGGTTTTCGACGTCAAAGGCACAATTCACCCCCCTGACAAAATAATAGCATTTCCCCGCTTCATTCCCCTTCCAGAGGGCAACCGAAAACTGAAAGGAACAACCTACGGCAAAGTCTACAGTCTCTCTGACCGCTTTAGGTACCTGCAGGAAAATGCCCCTGACCTTGTTATTTACGACTCCGTTTTCGACGAAACCTTATGCGAAGTTCCAATAGCCCTAATTATTGAGCATTATCGACCTGAAGAGAAGCTCTGGGAGCTCCGCTCCGCTAAAGACCTTACACTGCTAGAGTACAAAGGGCTCCAGTTGGCTTCTGCGCTTAAGGCTGAGGCGGATATTCCATGGAGCAGCATTGGTGTCTCAGGGTCAATTATGGCTGAGCTTACAAACGAAAAATCTGATATTGACCCTCTCGTCTACGGCACCGAAAATTGCCGCAAAGCCTACGCTGCATTGCAAAGGTTGTTGGGTGAACCTGAGTCGGGATTCAAACCTTACTCAGAGCAAGAGTTGCATGATCTTTTTGATTTCCGAGTAAAAGATACCAAGATGAGCTTTCAAGATTTTCAAGCAGTGGAGAGGCGAAAAGCGTTCCAGGGTAAATACATTGGTACTGACTACTTTATCCGCTTTGTCAAAGAATACAGTGAAGCAAACGTTCAGTACGGCGATATTTGGTACCGAAATAGCGGCTACGTTAAAATCCAAGCGAGAGTGGTTGAGGCTTCCGAAGCGCTGTTTACTCCCTGCACTTATGTGCTAGATGACGTGAAAGTACTTGAGGGTCCAGAACTTTCCCCAATAAAAGAAGTCGTTTCATACCGCGGTAGATTCTGCATGCAAGCAACCGTCGGAGAACAAGTTGAGTTGCAGGGAAAAATTGAGTATGTAACTAACCAGAAGACATGCGGCAAACATTATCGCCTAATCTTAGGTAACAAACCTGACGACTACATGGTGCTTTGCCACTAATGTAGAGCTCTGAGAACCTGTTCGTAGTATCTTGGGCAATACGTCAATGTAACCTGTAGATAACTATCTGTAGGTGATGTGACTTCCTCGAGGGTGCCCTCCACGATTACGGTTTCATCGCGTTGTACTTGCTGTCGGAATTCCTCCATGTAACTAAAAATCCGCTCCGCCTCAAGAGCTTTTTTGGAACCACTTAGAACCTCTAGCGGTTTAATCCCGTATATTGAGGGTATAAAGGGTCCTTCGGCATCCGTCGTCACCTGTGCTTTAAGCTTTACCCAGCCTAACTGTTTGATGTGACAGTTGGAGTTGTATTCGTTTTTGATTTCGTTCCAAGCTTTGACAGGTTCAAATTCGGCTTTAATGATTCTGCCGCTGTGCTTTCGGTCGTCATAAAGACCATAGATATATTTGCGGCGTTGATGCCACACAAAATCTGGTACAGTAAAGTTTTTGAAGAGCCAGGTTTTTCCTTTCATGACGTCTTCAGTAGAGAACTCATTTGCAAGTCCTGAGGTCGGGTCAGAATATAGTTGCTTGTTGATATCCACGATTTTACGATTTTCTGTTTTTCCGTAAATTGTAAAGTCAATATCCGAAAATTTTGGGTGATGGAAGCCATGCAGCATTGAACCGAAGACGCCGAAACTGTCTACGGAGACTCCTGATCTGGATGCTACGATGCTTAAGACGCGTTCCATAGATGCAAGTAAAGGATCTGTTGGTCCTTGTTTTAAAAGTTCCTTTAGTCGTAGTTGTGGTTGGCGAAATTCCTTAACAAGATTTTTAGGTACACCTACGATTTTTTTCCTTAGCATATCATGGTTAATGAGGTACTGCGGGTAGGTTTTGGAGACTAGTTTCATACCTTCGTCTCCGTAAAATTTGTAAAAAAGCGTACCTTTGCCTTCTCGTGGCGCCCGTGGATCAGTTGAGTGAAAGATGTCTGAACTCGCGTATTCTGCATCGCAGATATATGCGTTTGATGGGTGGCTGTAACCGAAGACGCGAAAAATTATTCCTTCTGGCGACTGGATTGAATCGCGGTCTCTTAGCTTCAAATAGGCCATATATACTCTTCTTCCGAAGTGGCAGTTCCCACCACAACTTGATAGAAACATCTTTCATCATAAGTTGACTGGACTTTTTCAAGGGTGCCTGCAACCTTTATTTGCTGACCATCGCGTGCGACGTTTCTGTAGCAACCTATGTTTGAAATAACCTGCAGGGGGATTTTGTCGAGATCAAGTTCAGATTGGGCATCTTGGGGGAGGTAATTATTGATTTTGTAGACTGCAGGGCGGTACATGGTTTGTGTGTCATCGCAAATAGTTGCAGAGAATCGCACAGGTGCCAGCGCTGTGTAAGTGAAATCTCCAAATTTACCAAGGATTTCCTCAGGTTTCTTGGTTGCGTTATACATCCAGATTTTGCCCTTGTATTTCCCCACGAATTTGCGTGCAGCTTCAATACGATTGCCCGCAATATAAGATAATGTACCCTGATTTACGAGGATTGAAATTGTTTGTTCCACGCGACGGAAGTTCTCTGTACCGTATACGACAAAGTCAATATCTGATTCAGGAGCATGCATATTTAGGGCGATTGAACCGTGGATGCCTAGATCCCTGTGCTGGACTCCTGATTCATTACTAATTAAATCAACTATTTCCAGCGAGAGCTTTTGGAGATCATCGGGATTAGCTAAGTTCTCCAACCATTCAAGTCGATCTTTAGGGACGAATACTTGCTCAATCTTATCTAGCGGTGCCGTAATGAGTTCTTTGCTGCGTGTTTCATCGTAGAAGAGGTAATTTGGGAAGTTTTTACGGAAGGCCTCGATGAATGTTTGGTAATTTTTTGCGGTATAGAGCTTCTCAGCTCGAAATAATTGGGCCGTTAGAGGGTTAGTGCCGAATTTCCATGTGCGGGAAAGCATCTCTACATCGAAAAACGCTTTGTATTTGTTGGGGATGTATTTGAGAAAGGCAAAGACGCGGTCGTCCGGGTGCTCGTAGCCAAACGTGTTCATTATGAAGCCGTCTGAGGTGACAAAGGTGTCGCCATCAGCTGGAGCCCAAATTGTTGCTTCTTCCACTGTATACACCGCAAAAGTAAAATTGGATAATACTAAAAAAGCTATTGCAAAATAAATAGCCAAACCATTTGAAAACTTTTTAAAACATCCATTGCTACACTAAACCCATGTCTTTAGAGGCACTCAAAAACACACTGCGATCTCGACGGTTTTGGATTTGGCAACTTGGCGGAGCCTTCATCTACGCTGTGCCTGTCCTAATTCGTTTAGCCACTGGTAACGTGCTTTTGCCTGTACTGAGCTGGTTTGCAGTTCCGTGGGTTGACCACTACATCCCAGGCAACCTAGTCGAGAAGATTTTGATTAACGCTTTTTTCCCCGGTGGAGCAGGCGCCGTCGCAGGAGAAGTTTTCAGCCAAAACCTTCTTGGGCCGGCGGCAAGTCGGAGGCGCAAATATATGCGGCGACTTGTAGGTGCACTGATATGGGCAGGATTGTGGTCAATTTTTCAGTTTTGGGGTAACATTCAGAACATTATGGGGTCCTATGGGGGCAATTTATTTGAGTACCCTATGGTGTTTCCATTGAATTTCTTTTTGGCATCTTTATCTATTTTTACTCCTGATGTCGTGTTTTTCCTAAGAAATAAACTAATAATAAAAGGCACAAAGAAGATGGATCGCAAAAAAAATATTTAGCCCTTGCTTTACAATTAAATATTGTCCGAGTTATGAAATGAGAGCGTTTATTTATACAACTCTTTTATGTAGTTCCGTAGTTAATCCAATTGATAACTCACTTGAAAATTTCAATATGGAAAGCTAAAATCTGTGGTGCTCTGAGGCATATTTTATTATTCTTAGAACAAATTCGCGCTGAGATGTTCACCACGTAAATATTGTGGAGGAATGTTTTATATAATCAAAGATTCAGCACATATACCTTGAAATATTGCGTTATTCGATGAATTAAGGTAAGTTTGACCTTGTTTCGAGTTTACAGAGAAATTTTAATTATTTTTCAAGAAAATAATAACCTAAAAATCCTGAATATGCAGGCAATGATACTTTTTTTTTGTTTATTCCAATAGTCTAACTAATAACATACTTTCACTTATCAAAGAGATTTTTCATTTCTTGAGTGCCAGCCAAAAGCATTTATTATTAGATACTCACACGATGATGCAATGAAAACTATTCACAAGATAGCTTTCGGCAATGCCAACAACATGAAAGAGATAGAAGATCGTTCAATCGATCTGATGATTACTTCGCCTCCTTATCCAATGATTGAAATGTGGGACGAAATTTTTACTAAACAAAATCTATCAATCGGAGAAGCTTTAGCGAATAAAGATGGGAATCAAGCTTTTGAATTAATGAATAAAGAGCTCGATAAAGTCTGGTCTGAAGTTTTCAGAGTTCTCAAAGAAGGCGGATTTGCATGCATAAACATAGGCAACGCCACAAGAAAAATTGGTGACGAATTCAAACTATATTCCAATCACTCACGAATACTCGAATATTGCGTTAGTTTAGGTTTCAGTTCCTTGCCTGAAATTTTGTGGAGAAAACAAACCAACGCTCCAAACAAATTCATGGGTTCTGGAATGCTCCCCGCAGGAGCGTATGTCACCTTAGAGCATGAACATATTTTGGTTCTTAGAAAAGGTAACAAACGCAATTTTAAAACACCAGAAGAAAAATTGAGAAGACAAAAAAGTGCATTCTTTTGGGAAGAGCGTAACCTGTGGTTTTCCGATTTGTGGGAAGACCTCAAGGGCACAAAACAAAATAACATCGATAAAAACATACGCGAAAGAAGTGGTGCATACCCGTTCGAGTTGGCTTACCGTCTCATAAACATGTTATCACTAAGAGAAGATAAAGTTTTAGACCCCTTCTTAGGAACTGGAACAACTACGATGGCGGCAATGTCAACAGGACGAAACAGTATAGGCTTTGAAATTGACCCAAACTTTGAAGACCATTTATCTTCACGTTTTGAAGGGATTGTTGACTTTTCCAACCAATTGATTGAAACCAGAATCAACGCTCATCTGGAGTTTGTCAAAAAACGTACAGGCGAAAAAGGCGAATTACGTCATATTAGCAACGTTTATGGCTTTCCTGTGATGACAAGCCAAGAAACTGAAATTGAATTTGCAGAGCTAAAGAAAATCGTTAATAAAGATAGAGCATTTGAGATTGAATACAAAGAAAAGCCTACTTTCAAGATTGAAGATAATAGTTTAATTCAAAAAGGAAAGTCATTGAAGAATTGGATAAAACAGAACTAAAAATCATACTCTATTTTTATGCCATCCTTTAACTTCTCATAATAAATTAGTTTAATGTTAATGTTTTCATGAAGCATGTTTTTGGTTTTATAGGTCACAGGTTTGATTGAAACTGGCGTTTCACCGATGTAGCCATCGATAAATTGTGATTCTTCTTCAGGTGTTGACCTTCTGTAAGTAGTCCACTTTTTCTGCGCAATAGTTTTCAGAATGCTTTCTTGAAAACAAAACCCAGTAAATGTTTTGGTTAGAACTAAATCTTCAACCCATATATGTACAAGCTCTTTATCAATAAGCTTGAATGCTTCAGCAAGGTTTTGAATCATGCTATAAACCCTCTCCGTAGCAGCATCAACACCTTCAGGCATTCGATTGGAATACCATTTGACCCATTGATCGTAAGGACCTTTTGGGCACTCTTCAATCAATTCTGACATTTGACCCACTACCTTAGGTCTTGTGCCTTGCGCATTCTGGTTGGCGAGATTCATAATTTGAGTTGTATATTTCGGGAATTCCAAAGTTTTCCCGATAACATCGGCGGTAACTCTCGAGTTTTTAATTACGAATTCCATAGCTCAAAGTAAGCGCGTGTTGCTTATAAGCACACAAAAAGGATTTTATCAGTAAAAAGTTCAAACTATATGCTTATGATGCTATTGCCATAAGAATCCATTCAGAAGCAAAAACACAAAAAACGACAACAAAGTCGTAATAGCAACGGCTGCTATTCGTCCTAAATTATTCAAACGTGCTAACTTATGATAAAAAGTTAATTTGGCGTTACTATCAAACTGAGTTGGATCATTCAGGTATTCTTTTATGAAAAATGCCAAGGCATTGGTTTGTGTTATAGGTTCTTTTTCGAACTCGTTTAGTTCTTTCCCAGCTTCTGATTTCTTAGATTTGCCATACTTGATTTCTCTCAAGTTTTGACTTTGACTTTGAATAGTTTAGATTGAACTGTAACGTACAATAACGGCACAGTTATCACAAAAAGCCCAATAGAGAATTCTCAGTAGTAAAAAAGCGCTTGCTCCAACAAGAAAACTCAGCAATAAACCAAATGTTATAGTATTGTTTCTTAGCACATAGAAATCAGAAAACCTCGAAACCAGTGTAAAAGTACCAATGATTATTGCTATTAACAAGCCTGCATGTGTTTGTATGTGGCTTGCATAAACTTTTAACATGCATCGTCTTGTTTCCTCAAAACCATGCTCTGCTTGAACACGTTGCGCTGACAGGTATATTCGCCTTCTTAGCGGTAAGCCCTTTGGACTTAAATTGTATTTAACACTTTCTAAGAAGAAACAACGGCTGAATTGTATTAAATTACTATGAGTTATGCGACTAAGGGAGCAAATGTTCGAAAAGGTTTAAAGCAAATTAGGAGAAAAGACTCGTTGGGGTCTTCGATTGGGGCAATACGTCGTTTATGTGAATCATCCAAACAATAAGGCTTTCATTCACTCAAGCTCTTGCGGTTGGTATGTCGGTCGGGAGGAATATGATGCAAGCGGTTATTGGAGTAAGGAATTTGAAACAACGAAGGACGCTGAGGACTTCGCTAAGAAAACACAAAAACGAAATGTTCGCCAATGTTTCAAATGTTTTAGAGACTAAGAACAAACTTTACTGTTAATCTGTACCTTGAGCATTTTGATTTGCAAGATTCATAATCTGGGTTGTGTACTTTGGAAATTCACCGGTTTTTCCAACAACGTCTGGGGTAACTCGAGAATTCTTTATTACGAGTTCCATGTACGACATTTAAGCGCTTGTTACTTATAAGCAAGAAAGGCACTACCTGAAAATTATAAATATATCAACCTCAACGCTTGGATGATAGGGTTAAGTACTAATGACGGTTTCGAAAGAAAAAGCTCTTGCACTTATAAGGGAAAAAATCCGCGAGTTCGAAAGCGTATTGGAGCATGCAACTTATGAAAATAGAAATGATGAGCGATATAATCGTGCGTACTATGGCACTAAGTCGTTAATTCAAGAGCTATTTTCTGAAAAAGAAGTTCAACAATTTAGCAATGCAGTAAATATAGGGTTTTTTCTCGGTGGAGGAAGCATAGACCGTCAAGAGAGATTAAATGATTATCGAATAAAATCAAGAAGATAATTTCGCAGTTACAAGTTTCTGAGGAGCGCATTATTAATTTCTGGGATGATAGCCCTGAAATACCAATATCTGCCACAAATTCCGCTCCTACTCCTTTTATTTCAATGAGCTTTGAGCAGGCGGATAAGGAAATTAACGATTATGTAACGGGTATTTTAGAAGCATTGAAGATCAAATTTGAAACGGGTGACCGCTATTCTAAAGAGAGCATTCCAGACAAAGTAAAAAACAGAATTGCCACTTCAGGACTTTTTATCGTTGTATTCGTAAAACCGTTAAATTTCTTGAAGCCCTAAAAGAACATCGGTTGATTTGAATTCCGGATAGCAAGCGGTGTAAGTCTACTGATTGAACCGCATATTGTTACCTGAAATAGATTATCTCTTTGGTACTATGTACACCTTTACTTCATAGCGTGCAGTTTTTTCGCCTAAATCATATTCAAAGCCGGGTGCATTCGGGATAATTTCGTTTGGGTCGTAAACTAAGCAGTATAAGGTTTTAATGTCATGTCTCTTGCTGTAATACGCTTTGTCCAAAATCAGCTCTTCTCGTATTTTTTGGGCGTTATGCTTCCTACCTGCCATTTTTGCTTCAATCGCTAAACCCTCTACACGTAAGAAAAAATCAAGTCTGGCGCATGTACCCGCATAACTCGGGCAATATTCTTCAGCTCTGATATCAGCAAAGTAAATTTTGAGCAAAGAATGAAGCACATCTTGGACATCATATTCATCGATTACTTCAAATTGCCTTTGTCTCTGCCTTTTTTGCAATTGTTTAGCCACTGCATGAAATCTGCTAAATAAGAGATCAATCGTTGTTGCCGTACTTGATATCGTGAAAGGTGCTTTTTGATAAGGTCTTAGAATACCCTCAACGTCATTCTTGAATTGTCCGGCTGCAACGAGTATATTTTCAATTTGCTTTTGTGTTTGGGGTGAGTAGGTGTTTTTTGAGGGACTCAAAGATTTTGTCATAAACATCAATTTCAGTGGTTATAGGTAGCTCGAACCTTATGTTAACAGTAACATTAACTCCGTTTGATGTTCCAAGTGCGGGAACTTCGATTTGGGGCAAGGGGGCTTGCATTGTGGTTACTCTGGGCGTCGGCGGAGGGTTGTGCACTTCCTCTTTCGTAGTTTGTTGCCCAAGTTTGTTTAAGTTAATCCATTTTGAGCCGCTTTGCTCGTATATGACTCCAAGTTCTTCACCATTCTTAACTATCAATGAGTAACAATTCTTTGAATCTGTAACTGGAATTCCATAAGTTCTATTTAACGTACCCTCGAGATATTCGATTGAAGGGAGTTTGTTCTTGTCATAATCTTCAAAGAATTTCTTGAAAAACGGTATATTGAAAAGGGCTGTCTTAAGACCTTGTGACCTTTCGTCTGCGCTTTGTGGATAGACTATCGAGCGACCTAATGATGTGAGGCTTATGGTTTTTGCAACATATCCGCCTTCCGTAAGACCAAACTGACCGGAAGAGGTTATTAACATTCTAAACTCGCTGCTTCCCGGAGACCTGTTAACCGCTTTAGCTAAGTCGAGTCTATCATAAGGATTGCCTGCATTATGCTCTTTTAGTGCAGTGGCAAGTTGCAGCGCATCTATTAAGCTGCGTTTTGGATAAGCCGATGACTCACGAGCTTTACGCTCTTTCTGTTCTTCCGCTGTTTGGTCTGACATATTCCATCCGAAAACATGTATTAACTGAATTAAGGGATAAGCTTTTCCATTACTTTTTCGCTTGCTTATTATTTTATTATGACTTTATAAATTCGCTCTATCAGTTTTGCCATTATTCCTATAAAGTCCCATCTGGACAACAGAAACGTGTGAAACGTGGAGGTTAGAAAAAGGGTTGCAGAAATAAACACAATAATTGAATTAAATCCTGAATTGGCAAATTTAGCTTGTGAAATCGGTTTAAATCCGTCTAAAATCTGTGAAAACGCCTTGAAATTGGCTATAAAACGCCTGCAAGGCATAAACATGAATAAAAGTTTGGTGGACGAGGCGGGATTTGAACCCGCGACCTCCACGATGCCAACGTGGCGATCATACCAAACTGATCTACTCGCCCAATGATGCGGCTTCTGAAATCTATCTTACCTCGTTTAATAAGCATTTCTTTTTGCCTACAATATTTAGGTTGGCTAGGAATCAAATTACAGCAAGCCCAAAAAATAGTGCATTACAAACCTGACTTATCTTCAACTACTGCTCACTATCATGCTTAGCTTTCGGGGAATTCGCATAATAAAAGATGGGATAGCGCCTAAAATTAAAGAGCTTGAGGCTGAAAAGAAAAAAATACTAAAAGTCTGCCCATCATCGCGATAGAAGATTAATAATTAAGTTCTTCTATCGGTGTAGTATGAATATTTGTGTTGTATATTTTTCTAGGACCGGAAACACTAAACGACTTGCGCAAGCCATCGGGCACGCAACAAATGCGGAAATCTTCGATATAGCTCAAATATCCCCAGACGCCCTCTCAAACTTTGATTTGCTAATTTTTGGTACTCCAGTTGAAGGCGCTAGCCCCTCCAAAGAAGCAGTCTCTTTCGTCGCTAACATGGTTCCAGTCGAAAACAAAAAAGTCATTATCTTCTGCACGTATCGCTTATTTGGAAATGATCGAACCTTGAAAGCCATTGAGAAGCTTCTATCTGGCAAGGGTTACCAGACAGTTTCAAAGCTTTCCAAGAAAGGCATGAAACCCACAGCGCCAGCTGAATTTACAAAAATCATAGCTGAAGTAAAAGGGGTAATTGAGAAATTAACATAAAAAAGGGACGAAATAGTCTACCAAAATAAGTTTTTTCTATTTATGCGCCATCAACTAGATGGGCGGTTCCGTCTGGGCAGTAGACTTTTTCGCCTTTTGCTGTTATGACAAAGCGTCTGCTGCATGTTTTCATTTGGGAGCATCCGTCGCAATCACGCGATAACATTTCATTCTTTTCCTCCTGTTATTATGATTTTGGCAGTCACTGTCGGGATCAGCTTCCTACTGATTCGCATATGTGCTGATTGCCAATGGTAAAGTTTATTATATATAATGTTGGCTCTTTTATACTTTGCTATGTTTTAAAATGTGAGATCGACTAGGCAATTGAGTAGTTTTTCGCCTAAACTAATAATCAAAACTTTTTTACAAATGTTGAGAACTGTTGTTAAATTCCCAATTAAAATCTATTTGCTTTCTCGTTCAGGAAGACAGTTATAAACAAACAGTTCAAATGGGTTTGTTGCTGTATTCTTTTGGCACTCTAAGATTTTTTATGTCTGTATACTTCCAGCTCTTACTTATGCTATCAATTGATGCTATTTCTACAGTAAACATTCTTGAGTAGTGAAAAGCGGTTTTAGGTAACGGGCGCAATCGGAAGAGTCTTATGTTTCTTTTGTGAAATTAGCTTTGGATGATGAGCACTAGAGTCAGAGCATTTGCGATGAATCGGCTCGACGGGCGAACTGACAAAAGTGTAAGCGGAAAACTTATCAATGCAGCAGTGGTGAAGAAAACACACATACTGCAAATTTGCGTAGCATAATCGAGGTGAACACAACATGGTTGAAATGAAGGTTAACGCTTCCGAACTCAAAGCTGAAGAATCAAAACTAGTTGAGAAACTAGCTGATTTCCTCAAAGAGAAAACAGGTGGAGAAGTAACTACCGAAGGTAAAATAGTCATAGTCAAAGGAGAAGGCGAAGCGCTCAGCAAAAAATATGTAAGGATAATTGTTAAAAAATTCCTGCATAAACACGAGCTAACTGACTACTTCAAGGTAATTGGTGATGAGGAAGCCCTTAAAGTTAAGGAACGTAAGTTCGCAGAGGAAGATTAATCCCTTCTTCTTTAAATTTAAGTAACTTTTCCATTTTCTATTACATTTTATAACAGGTTTTAATTGTCCTATTTTCTGAACAGATTGTTCGCATGCTTAGAATTAAATCAAAAAGGTCCCTAAACAGTACCTGTGAAAAACGGGTATATGAGGTTTAAAACGTGCGCAACAAAAACCTGGTAATTGGCAGCATTATGTTGTTGATTTCCTTAATCACTGTATTTTCTTTTTCTTCTAGCTTCCATTCTTTTCTCCATGCTATTAATCCTATGGCTGCTTTAAGCGCTGCAATAGTGGCTGTAGTCGGCATTATGTGGTTCAAGAAAACGGTCTCCTAAAATTCTCCGGTAAAAACCATAGATCATTTTAAGATTCACTAACATCATTGAAGCTAAATCGGTTAAAAAAAGTGTCAAGCTCGAACAATCGGGGAAGAAACAGCGATATTTCAGTTTATTTCATTTTTTATTAATATAGTCCAACTTTTGTTTCTCTTTCAAATTTGTAGTTTTACATAAAAATTTTTATGGAAGAAAACAAAAGAAAAAGGAACTGTAGCTATTTGCGTTTAAGCATGTTCTCAATAATAGGCTTTAGCTTTGCATTTTCAGCTTGAATCTTCTCTTCACCCAAAGCTTTGCGTTGATTATCGATTTCTCGAATAACCTCAGCATAGTGAATACCTTCTGCTGCGGAAACATATTCGACGCGGAACCGCTCAGGACTCATGCCCAATTTAACGAGCATGCCTTTCAGGGCATCCGTGCGTTCCTTCATCTTGTAGTTTCCGCTAATATAATGACAGTCGTAGGGTAAGTGGCATGCACCGATGAGCACCATGCCTGCACCAAGTCTTAGTGCTTCCAAAACGAATTCTCTAGCTACTCTGCCACTACACATTACTCGGATAGCGCGGACACTTGCCGGATAATCACATCGGCTAATGCCAGCGAGATCAGCGCCAGCGTAACTGCACCAATTGCAGAGGATCGCAAGAATTTTCTCCTCCGGTTTGTTTTCGAGAGCTGCATGGATTTGCGCGAGAATTTGGGCGTTGGTAAAGTGCATCTGGGTGATGGCGTGTTGTGGGCATTCCGCGACACAGGTTCCACAACCGTGACAGCTAGCTGTTATGATTTGGGCGGTTTGACCTTTTTCTTGGCGGATTGCTCCGTAAGGGCATTTTTCGACGCATATGCCACATTTTTTGCATTTATTTTCATCTACCATACTAATAATAGGCTCAATTTTCCACTTAGGTTTGCTAATTACAGTTGCCGCTCGAGAAGCAGCACCGCTCCCTTGTGAAACACTGTAGGGTATGTCTTTGAGGCCTGCGCATGCGCCGGCATAGAATACTCCGTCGGTAGGTGCGTCCATCGGTTTTAGTTTGGGGTGTGCTTCCATGAAGAAACCGTTGGCGTCTCTGCTAAGATTGAGGATGCGTGCGACTTCATCTGAGCCTTTTTTGGGTATGGCGGCTGTTGCAAGGACCACCATGTCTGCATCAACTTCGATGGGTTGGCCTAGCAGTGAGTCTTCGGAGTGGACTGTTAAATTGTGCGTTGTGGGGTCTTCGTCGATTCGACTGACTCTGCCACGGATAAAGTTCACCCCACGTTCGCGTGCGCGGTCATAGAATTCCTCATAGCCTTTACCTGAACTGCGGATGTCCATGTAGAAAACATAAACTTCTATGTCTTCTTTGTACTTCTCTTTTAGCTGAACAACATGTTTTAACGTATACATACAACCGAAGTTGCAACAATAAGGGTAATGCTGTTTGTCGCGACTACCCACACATTGAATGAAGACAATGCGATGTGGTTTTTTACCGTCAGATTGGCGAATCACTTTGCCGCCTGTTGGTCCGGCCGCCAATATAAGACGTTCAAACTCCATGCTGGTGACTACGTTGGGATATTTGCCATAGCCCAAAAGCGGCATGTCGTATGGCAAGTAAACATCAAAACCTGTGGAGACAATGATAGCTCCCACATCGATTTCGACTTCCTCAGGTTTCTGGTCAAAGTCGATAGCGTCGCGGGCACCGCATGCATCAGTGCATTTGAAGCATTCAATGCAGTAGTCGCGATTGATGCTGTAAATTAGAGGAACCGTCTGATCAAAAGGAACTGATATTGCCTTGCGAGTGCCAAGGTTCATGTCCCATTCGTTAGGGTACTCTATAGGGCAGGAATCTTTACATTCTCCGCATCCTGTGCACTTCTCAGGTAGGACATATCGTGGATTCTTGCGTATTTTTACTTTGAAATTACCGATGTATCCTTCACATTTGAGGAGTTCGCTGTTAGCAAAGATCGTAATATTTGGGTGACGAGCACAATCCACCATCTTTGGCCCCTCGATACAGATACTGCAATCTAGTGTAGGGAACGTTTTATCGAGTGTAGCCATGTGTCCGCCGATGCTCTGAGTGTTCTCAACCATGTATACTTTAAAGCCTTGTTCAGCAAGGTCCAAAGCTGCGTTCATGCCTGCGATTCCGCCGCCGATAATAAGTGCTTTATTAGTGACTGGGACTTCAATAGTTTGAAGCGGTTGCATTAAGCGAACCTTGGCAACTGCCATGCGTACAGAGTCTTTGGCGCGTTCCGTTGCTGCAGCCGGATCACTTTGATGGCACCAAGAAGCAAATTCGCGTATATTTGCCATTTCATAAAGGTAGCTGTTTAGACCAGCTTCGGCGACTGTTCGGCGGAAAGTGGGTTCATGCATTCTGGGGCTGCAAGCGGCAATGACAACTCGGTTTAAGTTTTTTTGGCGGATGGCTTTTCGGATCTCATCTTGTCCAGGGTCAGCACAGGTGTAACGGTTCTCTTTAACGTACACTACGTTAGGAATGGTTTTAGCGTATTCTGCTACTGCATGGACATCTACGGTTCCAGCAATGTTTAAACCGCAATGGCAAACGAAAACCCCGACACGGAGTTCTTCAGGTTTTGGCGGAGATAAAGGTGTGCTCATTTCTTTTTCATCTCTTCAACCGCAAAGCGGTTTTCAACAAGTTCTCGCCGATGTTTACCCGCATGTGCCTTGAATTCTTTTATTGCGTCTGTAGGGCTAGTTAAACGTTCCAAGGTTTTGTTCCATGCACCGGAATGAACATCTGTATGATTAATTTTTGTGCGTTTAATACAAAGAGCTTCGTCAACAGGGCAAACGTTTTTACATGCTCCACAGTAGGTGCATGTTAATTCATTAACGTAAACTTTCTTCTCATTGTCAAGCACCAAAGTCCCCTTGATTGGGCAAACATCAAGACAATTTTGGCAGTTTGGAGGGCATTTTTCTTGATTAATACCTATTTTGCCTTCAAAAGCTTTTTTGACTCGGATTGCACCAGGGGAACATTTGAATTCACATGCTCGACATGTTGGACAATGTTCCTTGTCAATGTCAACGGTTATTTGTACTCTTTTTTGTCCCATTGGTGAGAGAGACGAAACATCCTCAACGGGCTTGCCGTCATAGCCCACTTTTGAGATTTTTATCAGATTTAACGGACATGATTTTTCGCATTCCTCACAAATTTTTTCGCATTTGTGAGTATCTACTTCGATTTTTCGGATAAGCTCAGGATAGCTGTCTTTGGCTATAACTGAGAGAGCATGTTTTCCGTTTTGGGTGATTTTAACTGCGCCATAGGGGCAAGTGATGTCGCATATGCCGCAGAAGTTACATTTTGTTTGATCGATATCTACTACACTTTTTTTTGCTGGTTCACCCATAAGTTTGGCCTGTTTTTTGCTGGTTATAGCTTGTTTGGGGCAGGCTAAGGTGCATATTTGGCAGCCAACACATCGAGTTTTGTCCAGAGTTAACTTGTAATCTTTAACTTGCAAAACCCACTCTAAACATAAAGTGTTTGCCGCATCTTTTTTTGATATTTTAAACGGCATGTTATTATTCACCGTAACGTTTTTGCGTGGTTTAAATCAACTACTACGCTTAACGAGGGATATTTTTAATGCTGTTTGATTGTAGACCTTATCCTATAAATATTGCCTGAGGAAACTTTCTTTCTAACATTTAAAGTTTTAAAATCCCCCTTTATTTTGGGATTTTTTCTCTAGACTTAGTATTTATAGTGAACGTTTGCTGTGATTATTGCGGGGGTAGAGTGTATGTGTAGCGTAAATCACTTGGATGCTGGTTGTTTGTCTTTGAATTCAGTTAATTATTAGCCGATTGTAAGTTGTATTTTTAGAGTGAATTAGACTTTCTTATTAACTTTATTAAAACTGGGGGTTGGTTATTTTCTTAATTCAAAGGCTTATGAAAACCAATATAATTGCTCATGGAACCAATATGAAGTGTGCTAATATGAAAAAGAAATTCTACACTTTTCCCCTTGCTAACTAGGATTGAGATGAAAAACGGGATCGCCTTTGTTTTTGCGAAGTAAATCTGCGAATTCAATAAAAAGGTAATATGATAAAAAATGCTAACCAATCAGGAGCCTAAAAATAAAAGTTAAGTAAAACTGATTGCCCAATTGAATTACAGGTTTTTTGTTTAGGCAATTATTGAACTGACTGCAGCAACATCCCTTATTGCTTACAGAGCTTATTTTTTTAGTTACTTCTGTGCATTATTTAAATTAAAAAAATGATTTTACTTCGCGAATCTTCAAAAAAACCTTTTCAGTTATGGGAATGTTTTAATTCTCTGTGTCCTCTAAGCACTAAAAAGGGATTACAATTGAGCAACAAACCTCAATGCGATAAATTCGTTGCAGTTAACGAACTTGCTAAGCGTCGTGGCTTCTTTTGGAATAGCTTTGAAATTTACGGTGGAAGCGGAGGTTTCGTCACTTACGGTCCCCTCGGTGCGCGTCTTAAACAGAACATAGAGGCGAAACTGCGGGATCTTATGGTTAAAAAAATCGGCGTTTACGAAATGGAATCATCAGTCATTGCCCCGGGCAAGGTATTTGAAGCATCGGGTCACGTGTCTCATTTCAAGGAACCCATGGTGGAATGCCAGAAATGTCATACAAGATTCCGCGCTGATCATCTACTTGAGGAAAAAGGCATTAGCAATGCTGAAGCGGAAAAAATGAGTCTTAATGACATTAAAATTGAATTGCAGCGCCACGGAGTGATCTGTCCAGACTGCGGTGGAGGTTTCGACGATCCTATACGTTACTTAACCATGTTTGAAACCACAATTGGACCTTACATAGGTTCAGTTGGTTATGGCAGACCAGAAGCAGCGCAGAACATTTTTGTTGAATTTAATCGATTATATAATGTCGCACGCGAACGTCTTCCGTTTGGTTGTATAAACATTGGCAAAGCCCTGCGCAACGAGATTTCTCCACGTCAAGGTTTAATTCGCCTGCGGGAATTCACGATTGCAGATTTAGAGTTTTTCTTTGACCCGGACGAACCAACCTGTGACCGCCTAAGCGAAGTGGAAAACGAGATATTGCCAATTCTACTGTGTAGCACTCGAATCAAAGAATGCGAAGATGTTACCTCCTTCACCGTACGCGAAGCCCTCGACAAAGGTATAATCCGAAGTGAATGGCAAGCCTTCTTTATGGCGCAGGCAAAACGACTTCTCACTGAAATAGGTGTGCCCACAGAGCGACAACGGTTCCTCGAAAAACTTACCTGGGAGAAAGCCCACTATAGTAGCCAAAGCTTCGATCAGGAAGTACTAGTGGATCGTTGGGGTTGGGTGGAAGTTTCAGGGCATGCATACCGCACTGATTTTGATCTTAAGTGCCATATGCAAGCTAGTGGCGTAGATATGACTGTGTACAAAGAATACAAAAATCCCATAGAAACGGAGGAACTCACAGTGAAACCTATTATGGCAAAGCTGGGACCTGTGTACAAGGGTGACGCAGGTAAAGTTGCAATCGCTCTTGCCAAAGTCCCTGCTCAGCAAATAGTTGATGAGTTGCAGCAAAAGGGCAGCATAATGGTTGATGGCTACCAAATTTTCTCCGAGCAAGTGGAAATTGGCAAACAGAAAACCACGGTGCGCGGAAAACGCTTTGTTCCCCATGTGGTGGAACCTAGTTTTGGTTGCGATCGTCTTTTCTACATTGCACTCGAATATGCTTATGGCATAAAAGAGGACCGTGTAGTGTTAAGTTTCCCGCGCACTATTGCGCCTATCCAAGTCAATATCTACCCCCTTATGAACAAAGACGGTTTAGACACCAAAGCCCGTGAAGTACAGAGGTTGCTAGCATGTGAGGGTTTCATGACAGACTTCGACGAAACAGGTTCAATAGGTAGACGCTATGCTCGAGCAGACGAAGCAGGTGTTCAGCTTGGTATAACAATTGACTACGATACCCTATCGGAGGAAACAGTCACTATACGTGACCGCGATAGCTGGCAGCAAGTCCGAACTGCCATTAGTGACCTTCCCCAACTTCTCCACAGATACTTTGAGTGTAAAGCCAATTTTGAAGAGTTAGGGAGCCAAATCAAAAGTTGAGTAGCTACCTTTTTTAATAGACACGTGTTAAACTAATTAATATAAATCAGGGAATGTTAAAGCGGGGGAAATATTTGGTACTTCCATCAGAAACAGAAGAGCGCGTGAAACGTAGAGCACTAGACGCTTGCCAAGATAACCTGCGAAAAGTAGTTGACGTGACTAGAAAAATCCCTCAACTCGTTGAATTCTTTGGAAGTGGAGATAAAGACAACGTGCAGAAGCTCTTCAGCGAAATTAAAGCAGGGGAGGAAGAAGTCGTAAAAGCTCGACGCATGGTCAGCCAGGAACTAGCTGAAATCGGTGCTATCCTTTACTCCAGAGAGGACTTCCTTCGGTTCACGAATCTTTCAAGCGAAATCGCTGATTTCTCAGAGGGCATCGCATACTATCTTGTTGAAATAATGGAGCACAACTGGACTGTTCCCCCTGACATAAAAAAAGATCTACTCAAGTTGTCATTAGCGGTTCTGGATTCAGTTCTTAAACTCCGCGAAACAATGATGGTTCTCAACTACGGTTCCCAAAAAACACTTGAGCGTGCAAAAGACGTTGAAATCGCGGAACGCATAGTTGACGACCAATATCGAGCCTTAACCATAAAAACCTTAGCCAGTAAAATCGACGTTCCTGCTATGTTGCTGCTACGCGATGTTTTGCAGCTATTGGAAAATTCAGCAGACAAAGCAGAGGACGCTGCAGACGCCGCACGGATGCTTTCATTCATCATGTAGGCGCCATGAATGGTTAAAATTAAAGTTGAACTTATCGAAAACTTTCTCATTGTTTGGAACTCCAGTGAAGGCTCTGAACTTTACAAAAACGCATACTACGGTAAACCTGTCGGTATTCCAAAACCCAAAATACCCGAGTTTGATGTGCCGCTGGTGTTAGATCTGATGGAAGGGCTTTACTTAGCCGAAATAGATAAAATCGAAATATGCAAAACATCTAACGATGCTAAAGTTAGCCTCAAAGAGTTAAGGCATAAAGCCATGCAACTCTATGATGAATTTGAAGAGAAATATTTGGTTTACCATAACCTGCGTGATAGCGGGTTGATTGTTACACCGGGCATAAAATTCGGCTGTGATTTTGCTGTCTACAAGTACGGTCCCGGTATGGAGCATGCTCCCTATATGGTTACCGTCAAAAGAGCAGGTAGCGACATCTCCGCCACGGAAATAGTGAAGAACGGGCGGTTAGCAACGACTGTGCGCAAGCGGTTTATAATCGCGGTGCCTGATTTGAAGACAAAGAAAATTCAGTATATGATGTTCAAGTGGTTTAAGGCTTAGTTTGCAATTATTGTTTGGTTTTGAAAATCGCCTTGAATGCGCTGATGTGGATATACTTTTGAGGCCACGAGTGAGCAGCCTTCTTCAAGCGTTACATCGTCTGCTATAACGCTTACAGCCGAGATTTTAGTCGGTTTATGGCTGCTGGACTTCACAGTAACATGTCGCCCAATGATGCTGTCATGTACCTCCGCATTCTCGTCCACGATTACCCGATCCATGATTGCCGAGTTACTGATGACAGCATTTTTCCCTATCCGCGTGAAATTGTCAATACAGCTGTTTGCGATGCGCGCGCCATCCTCAATCTCGCAGTGACGACCAATTAATACCGCACCCTCTATCTCTATTTTTTTTTGTTTAATCTTGCAGATAATCTCTTGCCGCCGTTTCTCAGAATCATTGCTGTCACCTTGTACCCAAATCAGGCTATCGCCACTTAACCTGCCACCGAAATCGTCTAGGGTTGAGAAGCCACCATGTAGCAGGTTTTTCATAGCTTCCAAATAACTCTTAGGTGTCCCCACATCAAACCAGCTACCTTTAAGTGTATAACCATACACAGGGCGTCCCGTCTCAATGACGTAGGGGATGAAGTCATATCCAAAATCTAATCTCTTTTTCTCTTTAATGATCTGTTGCACACCTTTTTCCTTGAAAATCTTTTTCACTTCAGGTGAAACAACATACAACCCCGTATTGGCCAGGTTGCTGGGGGCATCCTCAGGGAGGGGTTTTTCAACGAAACGTTGAATGCGGTTACTCTTATCGATATCTGCTATGCCTAACCCCTCTACGTTATCTACTTCACGTAGCACGATTGTTAAACAGGCGCATTTTTCTTTATGGAAGTCTAATAAATTTTTGATTTTTAAGTCGAATATGTTGTCGCCCTGAACCGCAAGAACTGGGTTATTAACTTCGTAGTATTCCATGTTTATACGTGCGGAATCTGCGCTGCCTAAATCAGGGAAGTTGGGTTGATACTTGATATGAATACGTGGTTTAATGTTGTAGCGTGCTGAGAATCCGTATCCTGACTCAAAATAATCATAGAGGTCTCGATAGTTTGTGTAGCCTTTAACCCCAAAAATAAAGTTACGTATCCCTTGGTTTGCTAGAGAAAGAAGTGAAAATTCTACCAGAGGTCTGTTAAGCAGACGAAGGCAGGCTTTGCTGGTTTCCGCTGTTAACGGTAGAAGTCGCGTGGCTTTTCCACCGACAGGAATGATAACTCGGATTTTATCTGGAGCATAATTGTCGCCAACGAGAGGAGCGTAATTATCACTCAAGCATTTCACCAACAACTTTTAATGTGTTGATAGGTTGTGTGCTAATGCTTTTAATGTTTCTCATAGGTCTTTTTGTGTAACAAAAGAGTTTTCTATATTTTCTTCCTAAAAGTTGGCAACCTAATCAAATGAACGCTAACTCCAGCCGCGATAATCAAGAGCACAATTTGAGCAATAAAAACCTCATCGATCACAAAAAATGTCGAGTAAAGTATCGCAAGCCAGAGCGTAGTCAAAGCTATAATCTTGCTTTTCATTGGAATCCCTCGACCAGCCTGATAATTTTTTATGTATTCCCCAAACCAACGGTTTCTAAGAAGCCACTTGTGCATGCGCTCTGAACTTCTTAAATAGCAAGCGGCGGCAAGCAGCAAAAAAGGCGTCGTAGGCAGGATGGGCAGAAAAATTCCGATGGCGCCCAGTATAAGTGCGATTGTTCCTGAAACCATCAATAGAGCCCGAACTGCTTTTTGTTTTTTCAGTTTTGATGAATTTGGAATGGGTTTGCTTGTCATTTTGCTCTCGCTTAATTAACATTTAATAGTTAATAAAAATCATTTGCTGTCTAGTAGGCGTGCTCTAAATCTGTTACGTTAGCAGTTTTATTTTTTGAGAAATGTTCTTTTGAATTGTATCAGCGGCTAACAAGGCCATGTTCAAAGCAAGTATTATATTTAAGCGCATATTATCCCTTACTAGCATCTCAAGAGGGAATCTATTGCAACCTGAATTCGATTTGCCGTCCGAGAAAACAATCAAAAGCAGTTTTCGTGAACTCTGCAGTTCTCTTGACTTAAATAACGTTAACGACGAAACATTCCGCACAGTCATCTATGAAATGACTGATGGCATGCGTACCTCCACAGCTCAGAAGGGTCAAGATGCCTACTTCGATGGTGGCATTTTTTGCCTAAGAATAATACATATGCTTCGGGTCTTGGGCATGCCAGCCTGCTATATCAACGTCATCGAAGAGAAGCATAAAAATCGAGAAAATTATGCTGATATCTTTTTTGGTCTCAAAAATCTCTTTCCCATCTATGAAAAATACGCAGACCAATACAAAATAAGACTCCGCTTTTTAGGTGATTTAGGGGAGAGCCTTGAGCCATCGGGTCACATAGGAAACTTTGCAAAACAGCTTAAAGAGTTGGAAAAGAAAACAGAGCAAAATACATCTTTCTGCGCTGTTTTTCTCATCAATTATTCCTTGGATTGGGCAATTAAGCACCCTAAAATTTTCAGTGAATTACCCAACATAGATGTAACTGTTAGGCACACAAAATTTCAGTTTCCCACTGGTATGATGCTGCCGCCTTGCCGCTCTGATTTCAGTAGCTTAATGTATATCCAACAGGGCTCCGCAGGAACCACATGGTCAAATCAACAGTTGCTAACTCTTATCGCACTTGCAGTGAGGTCAAAGGCATTGAATTCTGGCACACAGTACCTTAAATGCTATGGAACAGGCGAAAAAGAGCAAATTAGGAAACAACGTGAAGAAGACCTCTATTTTGTTCACAGACAACTATTCAAGAAAAACCAACTCATAGAGGGATCCAAGTATCCTCTAAAATCCAAGAGAGCCGTGATTGCAGGTACGTCTGGACCCGAAACCTATGAGTTCTAATAAAAACAACCCAGTCGCTAAAGCGCATGCATTGTTTTCTTTAGGTCGACCATTCACCTCTATGCTAGGTGCAGTCGCGATTTTCGCTGCAATCTTCGTCGCTTCAGGAAATGGCATAACAGATTTTTGGTTTTCTGCTGTTCTAGCGTTCGCCGTTGGATTCCTCTTTACTAGTGCTAGCAACACATTAAATGACTACTTCGATAGCGAAACAGACCAAATTAATCATCCCGAGCGTCCAATTCCTTCTGGTAGAATAAGCTCTCAAGGCGCTTTGGTTTATTCAGGATTACTTTTTGCCGTTTCATTGGTTTTGGGGTTGATGGCGGCTTTGTTGGTTGGCTATCTCTCATTCATTGTGGTTTTGGCAGCTTTGCTATTGGAGTTAATTTATGATTTGACCCTTAAGAAGAAAGTCAAGGTTTTTGGAAATATTTTCATAGGGCTTCAGGCGGTTTTAGCGTTTATCTACGGTGGAGTAATTGTCGGCAACATTGGTCCTGTTTTGTTTATGTCCGCAGCGGCATTCCTGTCGATAACTGCACGTGAAGTTGTAAAAGATGTCGAGGATATTCGGGGAGATTCAAATCAGAAGAGTCTGCCAAAAATAATCGGTGTCAAAAACGCTAATGCCATTGCATTGGTGTTGTTGCTGATAGCCGTTGTCTTAAGCATTATTGCGTATTGGCCATTGCAGTTGTTAGGTTTAGGCTATTTTGTAGTAGTTCTTGTGGCTGATGCGGTTTTCTTGAGTTCGTTACCGCTGCTTTTTAAAAGCCCTAAGAAAGCACGTCGTGTTTGGAAATATGGGATGATGATTGCTTTAATTGCTTTCATAGTCGGAGGAATCCTTTAACGTTGAGGGTGTAAGTCAATTTTTGGTTTTGAAATTTTTATGTATATATCTGCATGTTAGCAACAATTAAAAGCCTCAGCCAACGTATCGCTTCTCAAGAGGATGTTAACATGTCTGAACGTTTTGCTAAAAAATGGGAAGCCCCAAAACAAGGCGAATCAATGCTGGGCGCCTTAAAAAATACAATTCAATCGCCTGCACCACTTAAACCACGCTTAGATTTTGCAGTTAGACAACTTGATCTGCAAATCAACAAACTTGATCAATCAAACGAACGTTTTACACAAAAAGATAAAGAACTCTTCGCCAAACTTGTCAAAGCTTACACAGAGCACGACCAAGCGCACGCGAACATCTACGCTACTGAACTTGCTGAACTCCGAAAAATGAGTCGACTGATAATGAACGCACGACTAGCCCTGGATCAGGTTTCACTTAGAATACGAACTGTTTCTGAACTCGGAGATGTCTGTGCTATGCTGGGACCATGTATAGGTGTTTTACGCAGCGTTAGCAGCGGATTGGGTGGAGTTATGCCAGAGGCAGAGGGTGAACTTGGCGATATTGGAAACATGCTAAGCGGCATGATGTTTGAAGCAGGTACTACAAGCGGTATGTCACTTAACTTCGACAATGTAAACGAAGATGCATCAAAAATTCTTTCAGAAGCAGCAACAATTGCAGAACAACGTGTTAGTGCTAACTTCCCAGACCTACCTCCAGGGATGCCAGGCAATTCAAAAACCAAAACCTAAACTTCCCCTCTTCTTTTTCTTTTGAAGATTTATTTTGTGTTTGTTTCTTGTTAAAAACTGCTTTATTGAAAAATGTATCCAAGGAATCGGTTATTGAGAGCCAAATAAGGTTTCTCTCCTCATTTGGTTTTCTTGTTACCTGTGCTTTTATAGACATTATTAACCGTTCTTATTTTAATGAACTAACTCTCATTTGCCAACCACCGTCAAAAGCTCAATTTTAGCCGATAGTAAGATTCTGCCATTTGACTTCAACATGCTAATTATGACTTTAGATAACTAGTTGAACGTGCTAGAAAGTGCTGCATTTTGCTTGTTTTTCCAGTAAGGGTTATATCGGCAGAAAAAGAATGATTTCTTGAAGAAGAATGGATCCAAAACGTCTTTGTCCGGAATGCTACGTTGAAATGAAACCTCACTGCGAAAGTAACGGCAAAATATTGTACCATAAATGTCCCAAATGTGGCATGCTTATCCTCTTCACCCATTCAGGACACTAAACTCAGTTTTTTGACTCTTGATTAGTTCTTGAAAGGAATCAAATATTCTTTTTAAAGTATTGGTTTTACCTAATGTGATGGGATAATGGTTAATATTAATTCATATTACTGAATTGATTTTGTATTTTTATAACTAAAATAGTTAAATAATGTTTAATTTAAAATATTATTATTTAGATTGGTTTGCAATTATTATTGTAGGAAGTTTATTTCTGTTTGTAAAGAAATTAGTTTGATATGTTTTTATTTGCAAGGTTTTATATTTTGAACAAGACAACGTTGCAGTTCTTTTCGGCAAAGAAAACCGCGTACATTACGGCTTTAGTCTTGAAACAGGTAGGTAAATTCTTATGGGAAACAGCACCTGAACCTTACTTAAACGCATGGGCTGACAGCTTAAGCGTTGCAAGAATTATTGCCAACGGCAAATTCTACTCAACAAGCATCAGCGGAATAATCAACTGCTATGACGTTACAGACGGCAAAAGCTTTTGGTCCTACGCTGCAGAAGACCCATATACTGAAGAACAATTCTCAAATAACTGGTGGCTACGCCCAGTGTTTGTCACTGACGACTATACATACTTTGGACACCTTGAACACTCAGCCAACAACCCACGACCACGAGGTGCACTGTTTATATGTCTAAACGCAACTTCAGGCGAAGTAGTCTGGAGGATTGATGGTGCATTCCGACAGTCACGCTGGGGTGGACGCGCAATTCTCAGAGACAGTATCATCGCAACTCAAGACACCTACAACCAGCAGGTTTACGCCATCGGCAAAGGGCTTCCGACCGCCCTCTGATGAAGGCGAAAAGTCGTTTTAATCGTATGCCATCCCCCTCCCTTCCATAGAGGAAGGGCGTTTAGAAAATGGGTGCGTATGTGCAGATTAAGTTATCACGCGCGGGTTAGACAAAGCAATATTATGTTTAGCCTTGGGGCGAATATCAGCCTTGAAACTCTAATAACGTCTTTAATAGTTTACTAAAATATTAAACTTTAAAATTTTAAAATTCCATATTCTTATAGCAATGTTGAATTCACTGAGATTTATGCGGAATAGATCCAGTCAGTTATTATATTCTTTGATATACTTGCAATATTTAGTGCTATTAGAAATAGTGATATGATCACAAAGATTAGGACTATACCTTTAATTGCAGGGTGTAGAAGTGCCAAGTAGGGAAAATAAAGCAAATAGACCAATAAAATCCACGGTACATACAAAAATAGTTTTGAAACGGAAATCGCAGATTCTAATGAAAGTCCTTTATTGACAAAGTATTTTCTCGCAGGAATTACTGAGACTACATCAAGCAAATTCTTAACCCCCCTCAAACTAATCAAAATAATAGCTGAAAAAGCACTAAGAGTTATCAAAACAATCACTAATTCAACGTTCTTTCCTATTGATGAAGCTATTGGTATGAAAACAAGTACACTAAATAACCAAATAATTATAGCAGATAACAGCGAAGAAAATGTCTTCGGACCCTGTTCTTTGAGGGTTTGTTTAATATTTGTTATTTCTTCAACTGTCACCATTAAAGTATGCTCCTAAAGGATTCTTTTGATTATAAAAAAATAAAGGGATTTATTGTTTTTTAGACTGTTTCCCAAGTTCATCAGCGGCTTTAGAGGTGTATTTACCAATAATATTTGCCAAAGCTCTGGTGCTTCTATAGAGAGCAAATATTGCCCAAATCACAATAAGTATCAACAGAACTGCTGGAATTGCAGGATGGATCGTCGCAAGATAATCCACGAATAGCAGATATGTCACTGACACAACAATTACGTATAAGACGCCTTCGATGGCTACTCGGTAGTTACTTACTTCTGCCTTTTGTACTTCACCACTGGCTTTACCGAAGTGATACGCTAAAATTCCAGATAAACCACTTGTCAGTCTTCGTATATCAATGAAAACACCAAAGATAATGACTGCCAAAGCCACTGCAATTATTGCACTAATTATTTGCGCTATCGGGTAACCTAATAGTTCCTGTGTTAGTCCTTGAGCCATTGGAACAAAGATTAGCCTTCCTGCAAGCCATATGAGTATAGCAGCTCCAATAGAGAGCACTACACGTGCGCCTACATGTCTTACTGCACTTGCTGATTCTTCATACATTTCATTTCCGAATTTTCTTAGTTCATCACTGTTTGTGGATTCAGTCTTTACAGTTGGTTCTTTTCGCTCAGTCATAATAATTAACTCAAGCTAATATAGTATAGCTTATTACTTATAAGTATTGTATTTTAGATATGTTGATTTTGTTTGCTTAGATTATTTTATCCTTTACTGAAATGTTATACGAACAAACTGTTCTAACAATTGGACTTATATGGTCCCTAAATAGATTATCTAACCTGAGGCACACGCAGCTTGAACCGGAACACTGAAACTGAACTCGAATATGCTCTACGCGGTAAGGCTTGGAAAGTATATTGGTATCTTTTAAAAAACGGTGCCCCCGCAGGTGTTCGCGAAGTCCAACGAGCCCTTCATTTCAGCAGTCCAAGCATTGCTTTCCACCATCTTGAGCAACTACGTGAATTAGGATTGGTTGAGAAACAAGATATCGGGGGGCATTATGTGCTAGTTGGCGAAGTTAAAATCGGCGTACTTCGGCACTATGTCAAATTAGGAAAGTTACTGTTTCCACGGTACTTCTTCTACGCCCTATTCTCTACGATGTTTTATGCCCTCTATTTGGGGTTGATGGTTCACAGTTTCACACGTGACAACGTCTTCATCATCCTCTTTGGCGCTATAGTCTGCAGCATTTTTTGGTATGAAGCTTACCGCATTTGGGGCATGAGACCATTCTAAATATTAGTACAGCATGTTCGTGGGATTAGCATAATATAAAAAGTCCAATTAGCAAAGGTCAGGAGAAAAAAGAATATGGTACAGAAAGAAATCCACAAAAAAACCAAAATCTACGGCACAGCAGCAGTGCTTTGCGCAATCGTACTCATATCAACAGTTTACGTGTTCGGCGCAGCCCCCATGATTTTTCCGGCACAGGCGCCTTCGGCGTCGGGGCTCAAAACCTTCTCGTCTGTTCAGGAAATTGCCGACTACCTAAATACAAACTCTCAAGTCACCCGGGGAAACTCATTTGGGGACAAATCCTTAGGAACCGGTGACATGCCAGTTCCTGCACACATAATCATGGAAGATGGAAGTAACTCACTTACTGCTGGTGGATCATATACGATGGATTATTCCACAACCAACATTCAAGTGGCTGGCGTAGATGAAGCGGACACCGTAAAAACCGATGGCCAATACATCTACACAATATCGACGATCCAACCGACTGTTTTCTATGACTATTATGGCTACAGTAGCTTAGGTGTCACCAACGCAGTTGACATAATAAGCGCAGACCCTCAAAACCCCCATGTCGTATCAAAAATCAACCTGGGCAACAACACAAATCCTACAGGGTTATTCCTCAGCCCAGACGGAAACAAGCTGATAGTTATCGCAGGCAAATACAACTACATCAACTTCAGTGACTACACTGAAGGGAGCGACACAAAATCCGAACCCAGAATTATGCCTTTCTACCAAAGTGACAGCTACACATTTGTTAACGTCTACGATGTCACTGACAAATCTTCCCCCACGTTAACCCGTAATTTCACCATGACAGGTCAATACTTTAACTCACGTCTAATAGGCAACAACCTCTACACTATCGTAAGCCAAAACGCATGGTTCTATAATGGCATAGTACCGCTGCCCGCAGTCTACGAGGGCAACATCGCTTATGACGCCTCCCCAAGCAGTATATACTACGCGGACATGAGCGACACCAGCTACAGCTTTACCAGCTTCTACGGTATCAGCCTTGCCGATGACAGCCTAACGCCAACGAACATGACAGTTATGATGGGCGGAGCATCCACGATGTACGTCTCATCAGACAACATCTACATCACCTACCCCAACTGGCAAATGAACAGTGGCACTTACACCTCCATCTATCGCGTCTCCATAAACGGTTTAACCCTCAGCCTCCAAGCACAGGGCAGCGTACCCGGCAACACAATCAACCAGTACTCCATGGACGAATACAACGGCTACTTCCGCATCGCCACAAACTGGTACGGCACAGAAGCCCAAACCAACAACGTCTACATACTCAACCCCAACTTGCAAGTCACCGGCAAACTTGAGGGACTCGCAGAAAACGAGAACCTCCACGCCGTCCGCTTTATGGGCGACAAAGGCTACTTGGTTACCTTTAAGCAAACTGACCCCCTCTTCGTTGTTGACCTTAGCGTTCCCAGCAATCCTACGGTGCTTGGCGAACTTAAAATCCCCGGCTATTCCGACTACCTCCACCCCTACGACCAAACTCACTTAATCGGTGTCGGCAAAGAGGCAGTGGAGACAACTGCGCAGGAAAACTTCGCATGGTATCAGGGACTAAAGTTGGCCCTCTTTGATGTTGGAAACGTAAACAATCCTACACAACTCGCAAACTATGTCATCGGAGACCGCGGAACCGACTCACCATCGCTCTATGAACCCAAGGCGTTTCTCTTTGACAAAAGCAAGGGGTTACTGGTTATCCCCGTGAGTTTAGCGTTGGTAAGCGAGGAAAACAAGCAATACGGTGACTCAGCATACGGCAACACAGTCTGGCAAGGCACCTACGTGTTTAGCGTTAGTTTAGATGGAGGCTTCACTCTCAAAGGCACCATAACTCACCTAAACGAAACACTACTCGACAGCCAAGGACACCTAAGTAACCTCAACGATTACTACAGCACCCAAAACGACTGGATAAACCGCTCCCTCTATATCAACAATGTCCTCTACACGTTTTCGAACTCGCAGGTAAAACTAAACAGCTTAACAGACCTCTCGCAGATAGCAATAATCAGCCTGAACTAACTCCCTTTTTCTTCTTTATTGCTCTTTTATATAGATCAATAACAATAGTTAATTGCAGGTTGATTATTTTGACTGCTGATGTAAACAGGGTTAAAAAACCCAAGTTACCCAAGAAGCGACTGCTAAAAAAAATAAATCGCCAATAGGTATCGTTAAGCCCGCTCTTCTACAGTGGTCGACAACGATCCACTTAAAAATAAGAAAAAAGGATTAAAAATTAAAAAGTTTAGAAAATTTTACTATTGTTTCAGCGAAGCGAGGTATTTGAGGTGGAACGGCTTGATCACAATTCCGCCTTTTAAATCAGCGTTGAATGTTTGGCTTTCAACCACCCACTCGGACAATTCTGAATCGTGAGCTCTCAGGAATTCTGCAAAGCTTGCAAAGTTCTCGTGAAGTGAAATGCAGACGGCGTCCCAACCCATTCCTCTGCCGTCTAAGGCGAGGATGACGTTTGTTTGCTTCATATACCATTCTTTCATTTTCTGTAATGCGTTGGTCTTTTCTTCGCCTGCTGCATACTTTAGTTTGCTTTTCAAAAAAGTAATCGCTGCAATCTCAAACCCAATTTGACCAAACTTTGGAATAACGGTGTACCCTTCAATATAATTTTCTTCGAGCATAGCTCTCCTACGGGTTACTGTTGGCTGCGAAACACCCAATGCTTTAGCTAGTTGGCGATCGCTTCTATGGGAATCTTTCATGAGCTCGAATAAAATTTTGTAGTCTATTGGTTTAAGATCTTTCATTTGCATTCAACTCAAATAATTTTTTCTAGTGAATAGGCTTTTTCACATCATATATAAACATCATTGTTTCAGAATAGAAATTTTCTTCTCAAAACCTTTAGCTGAAATCAACAAAAATACTTAAGAGATAAACCATATTCAAGGATGTAGGAGCAAAAGAAATAATGCCTATTAAATTTTTTAACGCAATTGAAACCGATATAACATGTTTCCTCTCAGATTTAATTAGCATAAACACAACCAACCCACCGGGAAACGAAACCCAAGCGGCTAAATTCATCGTAGAGTATCTCAGCAAAGAAGGAATTAACAGTGAAATTATAGAGTCTACCGAAGGAAGGGGTAGCCTAATTACAAGACTCAAAGGTACAGGTGAAAAACCAAATCTGCTTTTGCTCTCACACCTCGATGTAGTAGCGGCAAATCGAGCTGAGTGGACCGTTGAGCCTTTCGCCGGGACTGTTAAGGATGGCTACGTCTATGGTAGAGGTGCGATAGACATGAAGGGTATGACCGCTGTCGAAGTTTTAACGCTAAAACTTCTAAAGAAAAACAACGTTCCATTAAAAGGAGATGTAGTGTTAGCGGCAACGGCTGACGAGGAAAGGGGCGGTGAACAAGGGGCGGGCTACTTGCTTCGGAACCATAAAGAAAAAATTTGGTGCCCATACGTTTTAAACGAGGGTGGCGGCTTGGCTTTGCCTCAGAAAAACGGAAATGTTTACCCCATACAGACGGCAGAGAAAGGGATTTTATGGTTTAAAATTAAAGCTCAAGGGATCCCAGGGCATGGCTCTACCCCGAACACGGCAGATAACGCTATTTTACGCATTAATAAAGTAATTGAGAAACTCGGTCAGTATAGTCCCCCCATTGTTTATGTTAATACGTTAAAAGAGATTTTGACTCAGGTTTCAAAAAGTAACCCGGACATGGAAGAAATAATCTCTCGGTTGTTAAGTAATCCCCAGGAAAGCGATCAAATATTGAAAGAATTAGCCGAGAAAGACAAAGTGCTTGCTGAGGAAATCTGGCCCCGAATCCGTACCACAATAACCCCTACCATAATTAGTGGTGGCATAAAAGAAAACATTATACCTTCAGAATGTGAAGTCACTTTTGACTGCCGTGTTTTGCCCGGGCAAAGCGTTGATGAAACCCTATCCCAAATTAAATACATGCTAACTGATGTAAGCAATGGCAAACTCAGCTACGAAATTATTCAGATGCATGACGGTTCAGAATCAATCACACAGACTCCGCTCTATGACGCAATTGCCAGTACGCTTCTGGAACTCGAACCGAACTGCGGTGTAACACCTACATTAACAACTGGTGGAACCGATTCACGTTTCTTTAGGGAAACTGGCAGCGTTTGCTATGGTTTTCATCCTATGAGACCTGATGAACCCAACAATGAATTAGAGAAACGGATGCACGGGATAGATGAGCGCATAACCATAGAGAATTTGGTATTTGGAGTCAGCGTCTTCTATGAAGCGGTTAGACGATTCATGACATAATGCACTTTTCCTTTCTTCTTTTTACATACAGTTTTTGTATTGCTAATGCAACATAATACTTAGCGCTCGTATGACTGAGAGGAAATAACGTCATGATGAATGGAACCGCACTCATATCAAAGGAACCCCCACTCACTGAAGTTACCAAAACAGTGGGTTTAATCTCAGATACCCATGTGCCTAAAAAAGCTCACTATCTTCCAAAAAAGGTTCTTGAAATTTTCGAAAAAACCGACTACATCATCCATGCAGGTGATTTAGTTCGAACTCGAAGTTTTAGATGAATTAGAGCAGATTGCTCCTGTTTTGGCAGTCCAAGGCAACATGGATGATTTAAAAATTAAAAACACCTTTCCGAGCCTTAATTCCCTTAAAATTTTTGATTGGAAAATCGGCGTGATGCATGATCCTGATATTGAATTTGGTTTTAACCGTATGCGTGAGTTGATCATGGCAAACGACTTTAACGTTTTTGTCTATGGGCATACTCATGTCCCCAGCATTAATTGGGAAAGCAAGATACTCTACATAAATCCCGGCAGCCCAACCGTTCCAGCTTCAATCACTGGTAAACTTTCTGTAGGTTTACTCAAAATCTCAAAAAAAACCATTGATCCACAAATAATCGAGCTTTAATTGATAAGAGTGGGTCCATAAAGAACTCCGAAGATTAGAATTCCCATGATCAACGATGTAGTCCAAAGAACAAATGTGACTATCATGAATTTTTTTCGCAAGAAGCATCCTTTAACGTTTTTTCTGAAGCGCCAAGCTGCTACTAGCCAAATTCCAAGTGCGAAAGCGGTTCCTCCAACAATCCCGTGAATTAAGCTTCCCATATATGCGAATTCTTTGAAGGCTGGCAAAACAAAGGCAGGGGAGTTCATCGCAGATAGTGAGGGAATCATGACAAGAAAAATCGAAGCTGCATGAGTTAAAACTGCGATGGTCATGACGATTCCATGCAAGGCGAATTTGAGTTTACGTTTTAAGTTGAAAGCGTAAACTAACAAAAAAAGAACGAAGAACTGCAAGAAAAGAGAACCCGTTGCAAGAATTACCACGTCCACTGAAACCATATGTTTCAACAAATAGTTGTTGATTTGAGCTGTATTAAACTTTCACTTTCACCAACCCCTCCACGTCATGTGAGAGTTGGTTCTGCATCTTCCTTAAAAGCAAAAATCGATAACTCTCCCGCGAGGACTAAACATGGAACATTGTAAAAACCCCTGGATAGATAATTGTGCTTGCGAAAACATTAAACTCTATATCCAAATGAATGGTGAAAACCTTCCAATATGTAATCAATGCTGGAGCAAAATAGCTGAGCAAGAGGCGGATTGGTGAATTGGAGAGTTTCAGTGGGAACAGCGCAAAATCATACATTGGGAAAAACGTGAATCTTCATCTAAAAGATGGGGCAGTCATAGTAAATGTTCACCTAACAAAACTGCATAAGATTCAAGGAAAAAACAACAACCAAATAGAGTATGCCCCCCGAAGAAATCGCAAAGCAAACCGCCTGCCTCTTAAAAATATTGCCTACGCAGAAATGATAAACATTAATTTAATGAAAACCACTGGCTAAATTGCAAAGCATACTAAAAACACAAATACAATAGAATTCATTCAGCATTTATGCGTTGTTCAAACTGCGGTGTTTGTTGTACCGAGACCGAAATGCTGCTTTCAAAAAGAGATATAAAACGGCTAGAAAAGTTAGGCTACTTGAAAAAACATTTTGCCCACAAAGATAGGCACGGTTATTTCACTCTCAAGAATCGTGAAGGGTATTGTGTATTTTATAACAGGGAAAAACATTGTTGTAACGTATATTTATCTCGTCCATCAGGCTGCAGAGTTTATCCTGTGATTGTTGATGAAACTCAGAGAATAATTTTGGATTCTATTTGTGAATCAAGGAATACAATTTCTGAGCGGGAAAAAACTCTAAAAGGTAAAATTGTAGTGAGGCTTTTGGAAATTATTGATTCTGAAGCAGCCAAACGGCATTTATAATGTTTGGTTAAATAGGATTACATGTATTAGCGCCAATATCCTATAAAAAATTCACAACAGTAAATCCTCAAGAGATCCTACAAGCTTTAAATAGCTACACAACAACTTTTCAAAGGGTAATAGTTATGCCTTGCCAAGTAATCGTCGGAGCCTTCTGGGGAGATGAAGGCAAAGGAAAAATAATTTCTTATTTAGCCCTTAAAGATAACCTTGATTTCTGTGTTCGAACCGGTTCTGTTAACGCAGCCCATACTGTTTGGTACGAAAACAAAAAATATGCACTCCACATGGTTCCCGCTGCATTTATAAATCCGAAAACTCGCCTTCTCATTGCGGCAGGATCCAATGTGCACGTTGCCCAGTTTTTCAAAGAACTCGAACTAACCCATGTGGATCCAAAATGCATCGGCATTGATCAGAACGCTTCTGTAATTGAGCAAAAGCACAGCGACCAAGACAAAGCCTCAGCCGTTAACAAAGGCATTGGTACTACAGGTTGGGGTGTTGGACCAGCTCTTGAAGAAAGAGTTAGGCGCACCGCCAAGTTGGTCAAAGACATTCCTGAACTTAAGCCCTATATGTGCGACCAAATTAGCGAAGTCAACGATGGTTTAGATGAAGGCAAAAAGGTGCTCTTGGAGGGCACACAGGGTTTTATGCTTTCGCTTTTCCTAGGCGGTGGTTACCCATATGTAACGAGCCGAGATACTGGTGCATCAGCAATCGCTTCGGAAGCCGGTGTCGGGCCCACAAGAGTTGACGACGTCATTATAGTTTATAAGTCCTTTATAACCCGCGTTGGTGCTGGACCGTTACCCGGCGAAATCAGCAAGGAGGAAGCTCAAAAGCGGGGTTGGTTTGAAGTTGCTGCGGGCACAGGCAGAGACCGTCGTGCAGCTCCGTTTAACTTTGAATTAGCCAAGAAAAACGCCAAGATAAACGGTGCTACACAGGCAGCCATGACTAAACTTGATGTTATCTATCCAGGTTGTCGAGGTGCACGGAAATACGACGATTTATCCAAGGAAGCCAAAGACTTCATAAAGGAAGTAGAAAATCAAACTGGTGTGCCTGTAACGCTGATTGGAACTGGCCCAGAAGCTATGGATCTCATTGATCGTCGAACATAGGAACTTTTATTTCCCCTTTCGGCAATCCTGATTGGAGGCATAGGGTACATGTTTACGATTAAGGGTTTCAATAAAGCCTCCACCAGCACAATCGTGATACTTTTTATTGCTGGATTGTTGGTTGGTGGATTGTTGATGTACTATGTTACTTATCGGCAGGTAACAACCATCAACAGTCAAATCAGCGATCTACATAATTCCGTTTCTAATATTGAGGGTTCCCAAAATATTACCTATCAATACATCACCCTCCTTCAGAACGGCACATCTTTAGCTGACCTGTACGATAGCGTACATAACTCGGTTGTTCTAATTCAAGGCGAAACAAGCAATGGAGGTGTACAGGCATCAGGGTTTGTTTACTCATTTAACGGTCGAAACGTCGTAATAACTAATTATCATGTTGTAGAGGACACCTCCACCTTAAGCGTGACTTTTGCAGACGGCAAAGGGTATTCTGCAAATGTCCTTGGCGAAGACCAATATGTAGATTTAGCGGTACTTTCTGTAAATGCCCCCTCTTCGCAGTTTAAACCAGTAAATATTGTGAGTTCTTCACCTTTGCGTGTAGGCGAACCAGTCATAGCCATCGGTAACCCATATGGACTTGTGGGTTCTTTAACCACAGGCGTTGTGAGCGCCACGGGGCGAAGTATAACTGAAGACACCGCGGGCGGTTATGCAATCGCAAACGTAATCCAAACCAGCACCCCCATTAACCCAGGCAACTCAGGCGGTTTGTTGCTCAACTCGCTTGGTAATGTTGTTGGAATAACCACCGCGATTGTTTCTGATTCGCAGGGGTTGGGCTTTGCGATACCTTCAAACACGATTCTAAGAGAAGTCGCTTCACTCGTAAATACGGGTAGCTACAAAGGGCATTCATATCTCGGTATAACAGGGACAGATATGAGCTACAGTTTGGCGCAGGAAACAGGTGCAACCGTTACATACGGTTGGCGAATCAACTCAGTTGTCCGGGGAGGACCCTGCGACGGTAAACTAACTGTTGACGACATAATTGTCGCTATGAACAACCAAACTATCAAAAATAACGACGATTTAGCAAGTTATCTTGAGCAAAATACATTCCCAGGTGACATTCTAAATTTATCATTCTATAGAAACGGTTCCCCATTCACTGTTTCGGTGACTTTAGGGATAAGACCGGATCCGGCAAAATAATTTTTTTTATTGATTAATGGTTTTAAGGTAGGATAAATTGCTGCTGGGATAGTGACAATAGATATTAAAAACAAAGTCTATGCAGTATCCACGCGTGGACTTTGTGTTCCAGATTAAGTCAAACTGATGAGAGGGGAAAATGCAGGAAAACAATATTCAAGGTGTGCTGAAGGGACAAAAAATTGCTTACTTCTCAATGGAGATAGGTTTAACCAACGAAATCCCAACATACGCCGGCGGTTTGGGTACTTTGGCAGGCGACGCTATTCGTTCAAGTGCTGATTTGAAGCTTCCCCTTATTGCAGTCACATTAATCAGCAAAAGAAACTATTTTACCCAAAGACTCGATGAAAATGGCAAACAATCTGAGTTACAAAATGAATGGGATCCCTCTAAACTAATGACTCTTTTACCCAACGAGGTTCAAGTGCAAATAGAGGGACGCCCAGTTAAGGTTAAGGCTTGGCTCTACACATATCATAGCGTTACTGGGGGGGCTGTGCCTGTTTTGTTCTTGGACACAGATTTTGAAGCTAACTCTCCCCAAGACAGGGAAATCACTTATTACCTCTACGGAGGAAATGAGCGGTACCGCCTAAAGCAGGAAGCAATACTTGGTTTTGGTGGCGTGCGGATGCTTGAAGCATTGGGTTTTAAGGTACGCAAATTTCACATGAATGAGGGGCACTCTAGCTTTTTATCATATGAGCTCTTACGAAAATACGACATGGATATTGAGAAAGTGCGTGAACTTTGTGTTTTCACTACCCACACACCTGTAGAAGCTGGACATGACCAGTTTAACTACGGTCTAATTAGTGAAGTCCTTGAAAATTTGGACCTCTCATTGCTTAAAAAATATGGCGGCGAAGAACGCCTAAACATGACAAGGTTGGCTCTCAAGCTCAGCAACTATGTTAATGGTGTTGCCAAGCGGCATCAACAGGTTTCCAGCCAAATGTTCTCAGGTTACGAAATCCATGCGATAACCAACGGCGTTCACTCGTTTACTTGGACAGGTCCCAGTTACCGAAAAATATATGATACCTATCTGCCAGGTTGGGCGATTGAACCTGAATTACTCGCTAAGGTAGACATAATTCCTGATTGCGAAATCTGGCAGGCACATAAAGATCAGAAAAAGACGCTTATAGACTTCGTCAATCAAAAGACAAATCGGTCCTTAAACCCAGATATGTTTACTTTCGGGTTTGCCCGACGTGCCACGGAATACAAGCGGGCGACTTTACTATTTTCAAATATTGAACGTTTACGGTCAATTAGTCAAAAGGGAAAGATACAAGCTATTTTTGCCGGAAAAGCACATCCGCGAGATGAGGGCGGGAAACGACTCATAGAGCAAATTTATAATTATGGCAAGCAACTCAAAGGGGATTTGGAAGTTGTTTACCTGGAAAATTATGACATGGATATAGCTGCTAAAATGGTTGCAGGCGTGGATGTTTGGCTTAATACTCCCTTGCGACCAATGGAAGCGTCAGGAACAAGCGGCATGAAAGCCGCGCATAATGGGGTTATAAACTTCAGTGTACTTGACGGTTGGTGGATAGAGGGTTGGATAGAGAATCTAACCGGATGGGCAATTGGACCACATTCGACACAGACCATTGATGAAGAAAACCATGCGGTGAAAGAAAGTGAAGACCTATACAACAAACTAGAATACGTGATAACGCCCATGTTCTATGATCGTCATGATGAGTGGATTAGAATGATGAAGAACTCAATTGGTAAGATAGCTTACTACTTTAACAGTCACCGTATGATGCGCCGATATGTTACTGAAGCATATCTTTAGGCTTTAGAGACTTCAGTTAAAACTGATTTAACTATATGATGATTATTTGTTTTATCTGTTTAAATTCTGAACTTGGTCTAACTCGCGTCATATGAGTTGCTTTATCTTCTCAGCTGTCTCTTCCAACCTTACTCGATCAACTTCTTTGAGATCACTGAACCTTGGTAGAGTCTCCCCCAAAAATCGAGGCACTATATGTGTGTGTAAGTGGAAGATTTCTTGACCAGCAGCTTTGCCGTTCTGCTGAATTATACTGATACCATCGGCTCCAGTGGCTTTTTTTATGGCTGAAGCAAGTTGTTTCGCGATAATGTGAACTTGAGCAATCTCTTTTTTTGGGATATTAAAGATGTCTACATAGTGGGCTTTAGGAATAACCAACGTGTGCCCCAAATTTAATGGTCGAATATCAAGAAATGCCATAGTTGTCTCGTTTTCAAAGAGTACGCTTGAGGGCGCCAGCTTAAGTACTATTTTACAAAATATACAATTCTCGTCGTATGCCAATTTATCTACCTCAACAATCGATAAACCCTACACAGGTCTTTATGATCAATCAAACTTTATATTTTATTTACTTTAATATTATCTTTACCAAAAAAGGTGAAATTAATGACCGAACTCGAAGATAAAGTGCGTATTGAAGTCGGCAAAGTGCAAGATCCCGAGACGGGGCAATCTTTTGAGGAAATGCAGATGATCCAAAGCGTAAAGGAAAGCGAACCCGGATCAGTTGAAGTTGAATTTGTGCCAACAAGCCCTTTTTGCCCAATAGCATTTAAGTTAGCTGTGGATATCCGAGATGCAGCCAAAGCCGTTCCTGGAGTAACAAAAGCAATTGTTTATTGTCGTGGTCATGCGATGGAAGAACAAATCAACGAAATGACCAACAAGCAGTAAATTTTTTTGCTTTTATCTTCTTTTTCTTGTTTTTATTTCATTTTGCTAAATGCCCAGGTGCCAACCCCGATCATGATTACATCAAAGATGACAACAACTCCAAGATTAAGGGATAGTGGCTGTATTGGGGTCCAAGCGGAGCCTAAAATCACTGTTCGCAATGCATCGACTCCGTATGTTAGAGGATTAAATGCTGAAGCTACATGCAACCATTCAGGAGTACCTGGACCTGAAACAGGGAAAAGGGCTCCGCTTAAAAAGAACATTGGTAAATTGATGAAGGTTTGAATTGCACCAAAGTTTTCAAGACTGCCTATGAAGCTAGCGATAATTAGGCCCAAGCTAACCACTCCAAAAGTAATCAGGAGCATAATTGGTAATGCTGCAACCAAAGTTATAGGGTCAAAGGGAACACCTAAAATGAACCCGAAAGCAAAAACAATTACACCCTGAAGCATGGCCGCTGTGCTGTCCCCTAACATTTTGCCCATAAAAATTGTAAAACGCGATACTGGCGATACCAGAATTTCCTTCATAAACCCAAATTCTTTGTCCCAAATTAAGCTAATTCCCATGAACATAGAAGTGAAAAGCAAAGTTTGCCCAATAATACCTGGAAAGAGATATTGTTGGTACCCTATGCCTGGGATTAGTAGACGTGATCCGAAACCGCCGGCGAAAACTACAAGCCACAGAAGCGGTTGAACGAAACTAATAATGACTCTTGCCCTGTCTCTTATAAAACGCTTAAGCTCTCTAAGCCAGAGTGTATAAAGTCCGCGAATCTCGGTCATTTTATCGCTCTCCGGTGAATAGCTGCCATACCATGGAGTTCTTTGGTAGTGTCATACCGAATTGTCCTTCCAGTGTAATGTAAAAAAACGTCTTCGAGGTTGGGTTCGCGCAAAAGCAAGGATTCGACATAGATGTTGTTCTGAGCTGCTATTTCCATGACTCTTGGCATCGCGGCTTTTCCGTTATGAACAGTAATCTCTAATGCTCCATCTACTAAATGTGTCTGGCTAAATCCCAGCCATTTAGACACTAAAGAAGATAATCCTTCTAGATCGTTTGCCCTGACAATTATTACGTCCCCCTCAAGAGTTTCTTTAAGATTTCCCGGAGTGTCTAAAACCACAATTTTTCCATGGTCCATAATTGCTATGCGATCTGAAAGGCGATCTGCTTCGTCCATGTAGTGCGTTGTTAAGACGACTGTTATGTCATGTGTTTTTTTAAGTTCGAGGATGTATTTCCATATATGGTCTCGGGTCTGTGGGTCCAAACCTACGGTGGGCTCATCCAAAAAGAGGATTTTGGGGTAATGGATTAATCCACGTCCTAACTCAAGCCTGCGCCGCATACCTCCAGAATAGGTTCTAAGCAAATCATCCGCGCGATCCTCAAGTTCAACGAGTTTTAGGATGCGGTTTACTCGTTCTTTCTGGTTAGAAGCAGGTACCCCGTAGAGGTTGGCGTGCATATAGAGGTTTTCTCTTCCTGTTAATCGGTCGTCAATACTTGGATCCTGAAAGACGATGCCGATAGATTTTCGGACTTTATTTGGTTCTCGTAAAAGATCAAAACCGTTTATCGAGGCTGTACCCGAGGAAGGTTTGAGGATGGTGCATAGCATTGATACTGTAGTAGTTTTGCCGGCACCATTTGGACCTAGTAATCCAAAGATTTCTCCTGTTTCCACAATTATGTCGAGATTGTCGACCGCTTTGAAGGATTTATAAGTTTTAGTTAACTGATGGGTTTCAATTGCATTATGCATAAAGCGTCTTTTAGCATTGAACGATTGCGGAATTTAAGTTTATCACATACAAGAATAATCAATATGATAGTGCCATTGCTTGAACCACTAAAATTTTAGATCTTGATATCAACTTTGTTAGATATTGTTTTCTGTTTTCCAATTTTTAACTTGGGGGGTGAATGAAGGGTAAAAAAGGATGTTTGGATCGCCTGATTGCAGGAAGAGGTAGACGATAAACTGGGTCAGAGCTTATAAAATGAGAACTGAATGAATCTTAGCTGTACGTTTTTGTTACCATAAAAATTAAATTTACCGAAGCTTATAGGGTGAATTGTGATTTTTATGCCCGAAATGAATTTTGAAGGTGTCGCCACATGGAGTGGCGGAACAGAATGTGGATTATTCGTTAAAGGTAAACAAATAGTTTCAGTTAGCCCTCCGCCCTCTTTTGGAGGAAAAGAAGGCTACTGTACACCAGAAGACATTTTTGCAGCTGCCTTAGCCTCTTGTATCAACACGCTGTTCCTTTTAATTGCTAAAAACAGCCAACTTGACCTAAAAAATCTAGAGACCAAAGCAACGGTTAAAATGAACGTAGAAGGTATGGAGAAGCTGATTTTCACTGATGTCCACTTCGCGATGAATGTAGGTTTAGCAAACGATACTGAGCGTGAACGCAAGAAAGCAACTATGGTTTATGGAATGGCTCAGAAAATTTGCCCAATTAGACAGTCTTGGGGCGAGGATGTTCCGATAAGTTTTGAACTCAGCTTTATCTGAGTTTTTTTAACCTTTCTTTTGTTAGCTTGTTTCTTTTACATATTGCTTAAATATATAAAATATCCTATTTGCAATCGGTGGACCCATAATGAGTAGCTCATATGCAGTTGAACTTCGTGGTGTGACTAAACGTTACAATGAAATAGTCGCGGTAAATAACATCAGCTTAGCAATTCCAACTGGCGAGATTTTTGCCCTTTTAGGTCCCAACGGATCAGGGAAATCCACCACTCTCAAAATGTTGCTTGGGCTCGTTACTCCAAGCGCTGGTGAAATCAACGTTCTGGGGTTGGATGTACAAAAGGACCCAGTCGGTATTAAGCGGCAGGTTGGTTACGTTCCTGAATCTCCAAATGTGTACGAGTTTTTAACCGGGATCGAATATCTTGATTTTATCGGTGACATCTACAATGTCTCAACTACAGATAAACAACAACGTATCACCGAATACCTCAAAGCTCTAGAGCTTAAGGGCAGAGAGGGGGACATGATAAACAGTTACTCAGATGGAATGAGAAAGAAACTAAGCCTCATATCGGCATTTCTTCATAAACCCAAACTTTTGATCCTTGATGAACCACTCACCGCTTTGGACCCCCGAAGTGCTCGTATCGTCAAAGATTTCCTGTATGAGCTTAAATCTCAAGGAGTAACCACGATCCTTTCAACACATGTTTTGGAAATTGCTGAGGCGGTATGTGACCGAATAGGCATCATGTACCAGGGAAATATCCTAGCGCTTGGTACTATGAATGAGCTAAGAGAACGCGCAAGCCTTCCAGGCTCAGGTTTAGAAGATATTTTCCTCAAGTTAACAGGCACAGGCGATTTGAAAGCTGTTGTTGAGGAACTTTTGAAATGAATTGGAAAAACGTCCTCTATCTGCTTCGAGTAGAACGCAAATCAAGCAGGCTCCTAAGAGGTATTAAAGCTACGCATTACAGGGAACATCGTATACTGGCATACTGGCCGTATTGGTTAGCTGGAATAATTGGAATTGTAGGAGGGTTGTTGTCAAACCTAATAATTCAATCCTTGTATTCAGTACCCTCAACTGATATACCAGGAGGTCTGCCCTTGTTAGCGGAAGCGGCAAATAGCTTCTTCGTGTCATTGCCAACGATTATTCTAATCATGGCTTTAATTTTCACAATGTTTCAACAAATTCAGCTTGCTGGGTTAAAGAAAACCTCTCAAGTCATGTATTGGCTGCCAGTAACCTGGCAGGAACATACTTTAGCATCAATCCTTTCCAATTTGTTGGGTCTCCCAATTGCATTAGTTATTGGATTTGCAGCTGGGATTATTGTTTTCGCAATCTTTAACGGCTTAATTGCAACTGCTCTAATAACTGTTATAGCGATGCTTGCCGCCGCTTTCATGGGTAGCGCTACTACAGAAATTTTAAGGATTCTCCAAGTACGGTTCACTGGTGCAGTCTACAAGTCAAGTGGTCGTGCAGCAATTTGGGTTCGCCTTATCGGTTCATTGTTTTTCTTCATCATCCTGTACTTGGTCTACTTTGCTATATTTACTGGTACAGGTGCCCTTACTTTTGTACAAACTTTAGCGACTTTTCAGAATTCATTATGGTTTATTCCTTTCTTATGGCTGGGAATAACTCTCTACTTCATATTTAGTAGTAACCTGCTTGCAATTGCTTTTGTGGGTAGCTCTGCACTATTCATTGTAGCCCTCTACTACATTGCTATCCTACTTAACCAAAGATTCGGTCTCTACGAACCACCAGCAATTAGGATTCAGACAAACGGTATTTATGTACCTAAAGCTGGATTATTGGGCAAACTAGGCTTCTCAAGCCTAGAAGCAGCTATTATCCGCAAGGATATACGAGCTTTTACTCGACGCAGAGAATTGCTGGGAATATTCATCATTCCCATTGTATTCGTAATAGTGCCCATCTTTAATTCCCTCAATACAGCTAATTCTGGTTCACCGCCCGCTCTAAATTTCTTCTGGGAAGTTATGATCTTCCTCATACCCGGGGCAATCATGTCTATGCAGTTAGGTAACATGCTGATTGGTGAAGAAGGACAATCGGTCTGGAGAATTTACGCCTCACCAGTTTCACCCAAAAATTTGGTCAAAAGCAAGTACTCCTTCCTGGTTTTCTTCTCTATAATCATCCAAATTCTTACTACCACTGTAGGAATAATCTATTTCCAACCATCCATCTTAATGATTATAGTTGCTTTCGTTGAGGGACTATTTCTTATTTTTGCTTTAGGCTCAATCGGCTTAACAAACGGCTTTAAAGGCGCTGACTTCTCTGTGACTCGACGTGCAAGGATGATTCGACAGGAGTGGGCGATAATCAGTCTACTTTCTTGTGCACTAGCGGGTTTTGCTGTTTTGGCGCCATTTGTGCCATACGCTATTTCGCTATTTCTATCATCGTACGTTCCAATTGGATCACTGGGGCCCCTCACAATAGTTATCGCACTGATAATGAGTTGCGTTATTGCCTCAGTTTTCGCCATGATGTTCTATAGAATTAATATTGGCTTAGCAAAAGAGTTGATACGTAAAGCAGAAATCTAACACTAAACGTTGAACATAAAAGTCTGTAGCTAAAAATATTGTTGCTTCTGTTATTTTTTTCATTATATGGCGAGGATCTTGTAATCTATATCTACGTAAATTTTTTTAAAGAAAATTTTTAAACATTTTGGATGAGAAGTGTTTTCTAACTTAAGACCAAAATAGCAACATTTTTTCATGCCTTATGATCAAAACAATGTGTGAAGAGGTTTTTTACTGATATGATTTTTTCCATCATCCAATTCATTAACTTTTTATTTAGCAACGAGGAACATGGATATAGGGACAATTTATGAAGGAACTTCATGTGACTAGCCCAGCCTTTGAATCAAACCAGATAATCCCCAAAAAATACAGTTGTGAAGGACCCAATCCGCCGATATTCATAGATGGAATCCCTCAAGAAACTCAAAGTCTCGTTTTGATTCTTGAAGACCCTGATGCCCCCCACGGGACCTTCGATCACTGGATAGTTTGGAATATTCCTCCCTCAATAACCAAAATAATGGAGGACACAGTTCCAGGTTTAGAAGGCTTAAACAGCAATAGAGAAAACTCTTACATAGGGCCCTGTCCACCGTTGGGAAAGCAGCACAGGTACTTTTTTAAGGTTTACGCCTTGGATAGTCTACTACAGCTAAACTCTAAAAGTGACAAGAGAGATCTCGAGCAAGCTATGGAAAGTCATGTTCTTGCCGAGGGTAAGTTGATAGGCTTGTTCAGCAGATAAGAACTTGAAGAAGTCTTAAATCTATAATAGATAGGTTTGCAGTTTAGGATAATTTACGGTTGGGCAGATTTGAACCGAAAAAAGGTTTCAATAATTGCTATAGCATTAGTTGCTGTTGTTATTCTGTCCCTTTTTGTGGCCTTGAACAGTTTTAGCAATCATCAAGCTAATACGGAATTTTACTTTGGTGTTGAATTCGCATACGGTGATCAACCCATTCAGGTACAAGCTTTGGTTGATAAGGTTAGAGGCTATACTAATTTGGTGGTTTTGGGTTCTCTTGAATTGACCTTGAACCAGTCTTCTTTGAATGAGGCCTGCGATAAAATCTTTAAGGCAAATCTAAATTTTATTGTCTTATTTACGGGACTTGAAAAATATGACTACAACATCACAACATGGATGACAGATGCCTCGGTTAAGTACGGAGAGCGCTTTTTAGGCATTTACCGTTATGACGAGCCAGGTGGAAACCAACTCGACAACGGACCATCCCAGCTCATTCATAGCTATGATTTAGCCTCCAACCCCTCATATGCTCAATTATCTGAAGTTTATACTGGCAATTTATCCTATTTTCCGGCGTATTACCTTCAATACAGCCCTAAAATCTATACCTCTGATTATGGGTTATATTGGTTTGATTATAAAGCAAATTATACAACTATTTTCGGTGAATTTGTGGGTAATGAAAGTCGTGAACGTCACATCGCCCTTTGCAGGGGTGCGGCTGAAGCCTTCGGAAAAGATTGGGGCGTTATTGTTACGTGGAAATATGATCACGCTCCATATCTCGGAAGTCCTGAGGAACTCTATAGTGATCTAACGTTAGCCTATAGGTCCGGTGCTAAATATTTGGTGGTTTTCAGTTACCCAAACACAACCAACTACGGTACAATAACCGAACAGCATTTTGAAAAAATGCGCGAATTTTGGAACATAATTCACAAAGATCCTCAGAGTCTTGGCAAAAATAATGTGGAGGCGGCGTATGTGGTCCCTTCTGATTATGGTTTTGGTTTCCGCTCAGCCAAAGATAACATCTGGGGGTTGTTCCCGCCTGATGGATTGTCACCGAAAATTTTTAACGATGTTGATTTATTGATTGGTCGCTATGGTGAACGTTTTGACATTCTCTACGATAGTCCCCAAGCTTCGGTTTTGTTGCCAAGTTATGGTGCGGTATATTTTTGGAACCAAACTATAAGTTAAAATCAGAAATATCTTATTATCTTCTGCTGTGGTATTGGTTCTTTGTGGGCGACAATTTATTATTGTTAAGGAAATTCAAATCAAATAAGAGTTGGTTAGATTTTTTTCAGCTTGTTTTTTAATTGTACAAAGATGCTTTTTCGCTTTTTCCCAATGCTCTTAAAAAATTGGCTTGGTTGAATCACAAATAGTGGAATCCTGCTAAGATTGCATTCGATCCTGATCATATTAAAATTTCAAATTTGGTCAAAAAGAAATACGGCAGTTGAACTGAGAATAAAATCCAAAAAAGTGAAAAGAAACTTGATAAAATGATAGTTTAGCTTATGTATTGTATAGGATCTTTTTTGGGTTTACGTTTTTCATTGGCCCATGTAAGTAACCACTTGTTTGATTTCTTAGAAAGGGGGTCTCGAAACATCGTTACTTGGGAATATTGTGCGTCTTTGATCTCTTTGTAATTTGATAAAAGGCTCTTTAGTAAATCATCTGACCAGTCACAGACTATTGAGGCTTCACTTCCCTGAGGATTTCTGGCCACTAAATGGAGGAAATAGTCGCCGATAGGTAAATCCTCCACTGGACAGTCATCATCGGTTTTCTGCATTATTTCGATAGTATGCACATTAAAACTTCCTTCTTTCTCTTGAATTGTAAGGTGTAAGCCTTTTCCGACGAAATCATTCATGAATTTTTTCATTAACGTGAGTTTTTTCATTTTGCCAGGCTCCTGGATTGATGTTTAACATTTGTTGTATATAAGGTATATTGCGAGATGGGGTAGTCGTAGTCGTGTACAACAAATCTATGTCGTAAATATTGATTCACAATACTTATATCATTGTATTAAGTCTTAAGAAACATGGAATTGGGGTAAGAACATCATGAATGAACAAGAATTATATCCGTATCAAGAACAACCTTTTGTGGAAACACAAGAAGAAAAAATCGAAAAATTTGCCAGAATGGCCATACCTACAGTAGCTGCCGTTGGGCTCGGCGGTGCCGGGTGCAACGTCATCACTTGGACTAAGGAAAAGGGCGTCACTGGCAGTAAATTGATTGCGGTAAACACAGATGCGACTCATCTAAAAATTACCAAAGCTGACAAAAGAATTCTCATCGGCGAGAAGCTCACACACGGCATGGGGGCTGGTGGCTATCCAGATATCGGCGAGAAAGCGCTCTATGAATCAGCAAACGAAGTTATTCATGAACTCTCTAAATCAAATATAATATTTCTGGTAGCTGGTCTAGGTGGAGGTACCGGTACAGGGTCAATCGTTGGTTTAGCCGATGCGCTGCGCAAGAAATTTGCAGATCAACCGATGTCTCCGTTAATCGTGGGTGTAGTCACTCTTCCGTTTGAAGTTGAAACAGCCAGAATGGAAGCGGCAAAAAAGGGTCTAACTAGGTTGAAATCTGTATGCGATACAGTAGTTGTCATTGACAATAACCGGCTGGTTAAAGTTGCTGGAAACTTGCCCTTTAGAGAAGCTTTAGGAGTTGCTAACACAACTGTGGGTAAATTCGTGAAGGGTGTTACAGAAACCATTACCACTGCTAGCTTAATCAACATGGATTATGCAGATCTCAAAGCAATTATGACAGGTGCAGGATTAGCATCAATTGGTATTGGTGAAGGAAACGGTGAAAGTCGAATTGAAACAGCAGTTGATAAAGCATTAAATGGACGGCTACTTGACATTGAAGACGTAACAAAAGCTAAGGGTTTACTCATTCATGTCTCAGGAGGAGATGACCTAACACTTACTGAAGTCAACAGAGCAGCTGAAATCATGAAGCGCTCATTGCCACCCAATGTGAAAATTATTTGGGGTGCCAGAGTTGATTCAGAATTAAAAGGCGCAGTTTCAGTAATGGCAGTTGTTACTGGTGTTGAAAGTGCATTCTTGAAAAAGAATGAAAAACACCTCGGTCGTCTAAAGTTTAGACTTTAGGCGTCTATTTTTTCCTTTTGTTTTTATTTTTTTTAAGATTTTTAATGTTGTTTATTTTTAAAGGTTAGGTACTAGTCTGCGTCTCTACTACCATTTTTTTTACCTGAGTAAATTAAGTGATATTCTCTTTGTACCTATTTTTTTTATATTTGGACTTTAAATAACGTGAAAAAGAGTTTCTTGCTTTCTCAGTGATCTTCCTGTCAGATATTGTTCCCCCCACTTGGGCAGATTGAAGATATTCCGATTTTGGAAATATTACAACTATCGAAACAAGGTATTAAATCAAATCTGCCGTATTTTGACTCAAGAAGCGAGGAGAAGGCTCTTGGGTTCAACTATCAAGCAGATAGAAAAACAGATGAAAGAATATGTGGAGGCTTTTCTTACAAGCCAATACGGCAAAGAAAAAGCAGTAGAGGTTCTCGAAACCATTCAAATAATTGCGGTTGAGAATTATGATTCTGGTGGGGTATCAGAAGCTACCGAACAGCACATTAAGATAGCTGCCAAACGTGATATTGACGCTGGAAAATTAACCGATACAACAAAACTGATTATCCGACATGAATTAGGTCATATCTTTGATGAAAATTCTCCCGACTTCCCTGAATTCGAAGAAGAGATTCAGCATGAAAAGATAGCCTGGGCAAAAGCTAAACCTAGAAATGCTGCGGAAAACTGGTACAAGAATGTCTCGATTAGAACTCATCTTGACCCGCTAAAAATGATGTCAATAGGTTTTCCTAGTCCAGAAACAAAAATATCGCAGGAACAGCTGAAACGGGGAATTTTTTTAGAAGTCAAGCGGATGAAGAAAAATATTTCGTGGGTAGATGAAGTGTTAGCTGAGAGATATGCCATGGCAAACCTAGTTGAAAACCCCTATTTCTATAATTCACCGTAATCTGTTAGTGCATTTTTTGTTGCCCAAAGAAAATTGAATGTTTTCCCCTTTCTCTTTTAAAAGAAGAAGAAGTGTGGTGGGGGGTTGCTTCTTCTTTTGTCTTAATCGATTAAACATTAAACGGAAATTGATGTTTCGCTTTTCTTCTTAATATGAATACCATTGAACTTCCAATCTTTTTGAAACTGCCCCTTTTAATCTTGGCTCTCAAAAAATGAAATCACATAAAGCTTTAATTGTCAACGTGTTATTTTACACTCAGCCGAGTATTGGTGTTGGAGTATGCTGTCAAGTTCAGCAATTGTAAAACTTAAAGCAATTTTGATCATTGACTTAATAATTATAGCTGCGGCTGCAGGTGCCTACTTTTATCTGCAGGATCAAGGGTTCATAGCAGGAGCTGAGAAACCTGCTGCTTTTCTGGTAACCGATTTAACTATTGACCCTCCTGAAGTTTACGCTGGGGAAGGTGTGCAACTATCAGTGAATCTAACTAACTACGGCGATTTAGAAGGTAATAAAACAATAGAATTTTACATAAACGAAGAAATCAAAAACTCTCAAAATATAACTATAGCAGGTCATACAAATCAGACCATAGAGTTTGCCGACCTTGAATTCATGGAAGGTATTTATAATGTTATGGTGGAGAATTTGACTTCTTCTTTCACCGTAAAAACTCCCCCGCCTGATGCAAGTAAAATAGTGCTTTCTGACCTAAAAATTTCTCCGATTGAAGCTTGGACTGGTAATAATGTAACAGCAACCGCTACTGCCTATAATCCAACTACTGAATCTGACAAGTTATTGATTAGACTATTTGTTGATGACACTTTTCTGGGCACTCAAACGGTAAACTTAGAGGCAGGTGAAAGCAAAACTGTTGCAATCGTGTTTAATGCAACCACAGAAGGGAGACATCCAGTTAAATTGAACACATTAAGTGGATCATATAGCGTTGTTAAGACTGGTTACCATACGCTTATCATTAACCGCTCGGGTGGGGGCTCTAAAACTCTACCAATTACCCTTAATGGTGAGACTCAAAATACTCCTTTTAACCAGTTAATGCCCGTTGGAGAATATAGTGTTTCTGTTCCTTCACCCTTTAACGTGGGGACAGGTGTACTCGAATTCTCTTATTGGAGCGATGGCATAAAAAACCCATCGAGAACCTTTACGCTTAGTGACAAAATGGCTTTAATCTGCACCTATACTGTCATCAGCGGCTATGCCTCTTGTCCCTCTCTCTACGTTTGGAACGGTACAGGCTATAGCTATGTTACCGATGTTTCAAACCCTGGGTGGCTTGGTTACATTAGCTACATTAACCATGACGGAAACATCGTTTTCGGTGGAGGAAACCCCTATGACTATGTCAAACTGGATAATACTTTATTAGCTTCCAAAAATGGTATGTTCGACTTGACTCTATCTCAACAATGGGATGAACTTTACTATTTGGATTCGGCGTATCTGCTTGTGGTTGATCACCCCATAGGTACCGATGTATACACTTCAATGACTAATTATCTCAATAAGGGCTCAACAGGACAGATTTATACGGTGACTGCCGGGGGATTACTTTCTCCTATTAGCGCAACAAATGAGAAGGGAGAAAATGTCTTAGAGCAAATCCTCACTAAAGATGGGGTATTCTCTCCGGGAATTAGTGGTACGGAAAGCACTTCATGGAATAATATCAAGTTAAACCAGTTAACCCTTGATTTAGGTGATCTTTCTAATGCCTCTGGTGTAAAACTAGTTATAACAGGTATGGTGGACTGGGGGTTAGCAAGCACATACTACGATTACCTTGATATGTTTAAGACCGCTGCAGCCCAGGGGCTTGTTCCCGATGGTACATCAATTATGCCAGCGCCATACATGGAATTGATGACTGCTAATGGAACCTGGATACGCGCACCTCAGGACCGACAAATACCTCTCCCCTCTGACTACAATGCACGAACATTCACCGTTGATTTAACAGGAATGTTTCCCCCAGATGTTTCTGACTTTAAGGTCAGGCTAACTAATTTCTGGAATGTAACCTTCGACTACATTGGAATAGACACAACCTCTCAACAGAGCACAATAATCTCGACGATAAAACCCTCCTATGCAACGATGAGCCAGTGGTGGGAAACCAACTCGGTCTCTACAGGAGCTTTTACACGTTATGGTGATGTGACTCCTTTAATTCAGGAAACCGACGACATGTACGTGATTGGACGACAAGGTGACCAAGTTAACATGGGATTCTCAACTGATAACCTATCTCCACCCGCAGAGGGCATGGTTCGGGATTACTTCTTCGTTGTTGCATGTTGGTTTAAGGATCCATTAGGTGAATGGGGCTACGGCTTTGACTTCACTGTAAATCCTCTTCCGTTCCTTAACATGACTGGCTTTCCATATACAAACGCTGAAACTTACCCGTTCGATGCTTTACACTTGGCCTATATCCAGGAATATAATACACGCATAATCAACTAACTTTTTCTTTTTTTAGCTCAAAAATCCAAACTGGCTTAAATGCGTTGGTATATGTAAGATTTAAATGGCTTTCAATCCATTATGCTGTATTAAACCTTCGACGAGAACATCCGCATGTCGTTGATACCTGAAATCACCAATCCATATGTTGGGGCGTTTGCAGGAGGATTGTTATATGGTTTAGCGGTATGCACCGCTTCATGCTTGCCCGTTGTAGCTGGGTACATTGCAGGTGTCGGCGCAGGTTTTGCAAAAAGTGTAAAAATTACTATGATCTTCAACTCTGGCAGAGTTTTAGCCTACACCTTAATTGGGGGTTTAATCGGATTATTCAGCGGACTATTGCGGTTTTTTATTTCAGATGCGACGATTTCGCCCTTTCAAGTTTACTCCTCCATTGGTTTTGGCGCAGTTACAATTATTATCGGTGTGATGGTAATATTTAAAGCCAGAAAAAATTGTGATTGTCCTGGTAAAGCTACTGCTTTAACATTAGGTAACCGTGGAAGGGGGCGTTTCGGTGTGAATTTTGGTGCTTTTTCACTTGGTTTGACCCGAGGCTTAATCGTTTGTCCTCCCCTAATCGCGCTACTTGTTTATTCCTTACCGTTTGCGAGTCCGCTTGGTAGCGTGAGTATAGCTGTGCTCTTTGGATTGGGAACAGCTCTTTCACCAATGCTGCTTTTAGGCGGAGTTACTGGGTGGTTGCTCAACAAAGCACCCCTGTTCAGAAGATGGATATCTCTTACTGGCGGAGGAGTATTGATTGCTCTTGGCTTATTTACAATGTTAAATTCAGGGATTCAGTTAACATAGAGGGGAGAAAATGTCGTTTCAAATAGTCGGGGATGTGTTGAGACTTACGGTGCTAGCTGGGCTTGGTGCAGCAGGAATACTTGCGGTTCTTATCTGGAAAACAAATCTCGCTATGCGAGTGACCTATGTTCGGCTTATTGTTCAATTAATGTCGGCAGCAGCTATTTTCTACTTATTTTCATATGCGGTACCTTTGCTTTATGTTGTTATTGCTCTTTTTGGATTAACATTGTTTTTGGGTCGTTTCTTTTGTGGTTGGCTTTGTCCTTTCGGCTTAATAATGGATTTAGAGATTTTTGTAAGGAAAGTTCTCAAAAAAGGGCATCGCCTTGTTCCTGATAAACTCAATATTGCTCTTCACAAATCAAGATATGTTATATTGCTTTTTTTCCTCCTCTTTTTACCAATTATTCTTTGGATTTTGGAGCCTCCTCAAAATCTGACTTATGCGATTGTTATGGTGCAGGTTCTAGCTGGACCTTTCCGCGCTTATGCTTTTTTGATTGACCCCATGATTACCCCTATTGTGTCTTGGACAACAGCTCCATTGGGTCTTGGGGGAATGTATTTTAGTTATCCCTACACGCAGAATATCATAATGTTTGCTGGAACTCAACTTGGACAGATAATATCTGTTGTTTTCGTGGCATTGACTTTGATTGGGGGCTTTGCTATTAGACGCGTTTGGTGCCGTTTCTGCCCCACTGGTGCCTCAATCGCCGCTGTTAACAGATTTAAATATTTTAAAAGAGTCCCGCTGCTTTATGTTAACAAGAACGAAGAAAAATGCACCAAATGTGGCGTATGTAAACGCGTTTGTCCCGTTCAGGTTAATGAGGTGTACGAGCAGAAAGGTGGGAAAATCGGAACTTCCCAATGTATGATCTGTGTTCGATGTGTTGAAATGTGTCCCTATGAAGATGCATTAGAAATAAAGTTGGGCAAAAAAACCCTGTTTGAGTCAAGGAATTGGTTAGAGCCCCCCAAAGTGAGTGAGAAACATGAAAACTGAACCCAATGAACGAAAATATATGCCTGAAATATCTCAAAAAGAAAAGGATGAACTCAAAAACACAATAAAGGCAGCATCCCAAAAAATAATAGCTGACAATATCGAACGAATGAAGAAAGCTGACCCCCATCGTCCAGTTTCTATGAAGTACTTTGATGACTTATCAAACCTTTTTGGGCAGCGCCAAGCCGAAATTCAAGCCGAGAAAGAAAAAGGCAAAAAAGTTATTGGATACCTTTGCCTCTTCGCGCCTACTGAATTAATTATGGCCGCTGGTGCTATCCCGTTGCGTGTTAATTCCGGTTGGTATGACACCTCAAAGCTGGGTGACCGCGTGGTGCCAGTAGAGGTTTGTCCAGTTCTCCGCTCAACAATAGGTGCACAAATGATCGAACTTTCACCGTTTCTTGAGCAAAGTGACGCCTTAATTAGCGTTTTGACCTGCGACGGAATGACTAAATTGAGCGAAATTCTTAGCGATCAAAAAGTTGTCTGGGGAATGAATGTCCCACGAATAAAAGATTCAGCGCATTCTTTGCGATTCTGGAATGATGAAATAAAAAACATGAAAACACAGATTGAAGCGTTTACAGGTAACAAAATCACACGCAAAAACCTAAAAGAGGCCATCGAAATCAGCCACCGCGCAACCAAAGCTTTTCGCCGTCTTCAAGATCTCCGTAAAGGAAACCCCGTAATCATGGGAAGAGATGCCATGCTTGTTAATCAGTCATATAGTTGGGACGATAAGAAACGCTGGACAGAGAAAACTGAGGCGCTTTGTGATGAACTAGAGACAAGGGTCCAGGCTAAAGATTGGGTATGTAGTCCTGATACACCCCGTGTGATGGTAACCGGAACCCCAATGTTTTGGCCTGACAACTGGAAACTTCCTACTCTCGTTGAAGAATCTAACCCACAAGGCATCATCGTCGCGGACGAGCAGTGCAGCGGCGAGCGTATTTTAAACGACCCTGTTGGCGTAGACGAATGGTCAATGGATGACATGCTAAAGGCAATCAGTGATCGTTACTTAATGGCTTCAACATGTCCTTGTTTTACAAGCAAAGATGGAAACGAAGATCGTATCAATTGGTTGTTAAACAAAGTTAAAGATTGGAATGTACAAGGCGTAATCTATTACGTGGTCCGTGGATGCATGCTGTATGCCATGGAGTACACCCGCGTTAAGAAGGCATTGGACAAAATTAATGTTCCAGTCTACTATTTGGATACAGAATACACTAGAGAAGACGTAGGTCAGATGAAAACTCGCGTGGAAGCTTTCCTCGAAATGTTAACTGCAAGAGTCGACATATAGGTGAATGAATAAATGATAACTGTTGGAATGGATCTTGGCACACAGCGCATTAAAGTTGTAGTTTTAGCTGACGGCAAAGTCGTTGGAAGATCTCAGACCTTCGCAGGGTTTGATCCCACCAAAACCACTGAACAAGCCGTCGGCGAAGCCCTAAAAGCCGCAAATCTGGAACTCTCGGACGTAAAACATTTTTCATCCACGGGATCCGCTGCGGATATGGCGCCATATAGCAATAGTACAGTTAGCATGATGGGTGCGGACGCTAAAGCAGTTGTCTACCTTTTGCCTAACGCCCGAACAATCATCGACGTCGGAGCAGAAGAGGCACGCGCGATAAAATGTGACGACCGAGGTATCATGGTTGATTTCGTTGTAAACGAGCGTTGTGCTGCGGGTTCAGGAGCCTTCATCGAAGCTATGGCAAGAGCTCTTGAAGTCAAGCTTGAAGATATGGGACCACTGTCATTAAAAGCTGAACGCGCAAGCCCCATTAATGCTTCCTGCGTCATTTTTGGCGAATCCGACGTTGTTTCGCTTATTCACCGCCAAGAATCAAAACCTGAAATTGCTCGTGCAGTTTTTGATGCGATGGCTGATCGTGTATCCTCGATGATTCATCGACTCGGCGTAAACCTTGAGGTGGTATTGGTGGGTGGTGTTGCTAAAGACGTGGGATTTGTGGCTTCTCTTAATCGAAAACTTGGTTTGACTGTGCAGCTTCCAGAGTATCCCGATTATGTCGGAGCACTGGGCGCTGGATTGATTGCCGCAACACGGTTTAAGGAGGTATCTAAGTGAGCGCAATTAAAGATGAGTTCTGGCGTTGGCAAGAATATCACCGAATAATGCCCAATATTAAGTGGAGTAGCAAAGACATTATAACCGCTGGCGTAGATGTGGGGTCAGTGGGCTCCAAAGCTGCAGTTATGGTAAATGGGCAAGCCTTCAGTTGGGGAATTACCCGCACTGGTAGCAACAGCCCAGAAAGCGCCACAAAAGCCCTTGCTTTTGCTCTAAAAGATACTGGAATGCCCGTTGGTGACATAAAGTTCATTGTAGGTACAGGTTACGGGCGAGTCAACGTCCCTATGGCAAACAAAGCCATAACTGAAATCGCATGCCATGCTAGGGGAGCAAATTACATCTGGGGACCCAAGGTTCGAACAGTTTTAGACGTAGGCGGACAGGACATCAAGGCAATTAAAATCGATGAAACTGGCAGAGTTGTCTCCTTTTTGATGAACGATAAATGCGCAGCAGGCACTGGAAGAGGCATGGAGGTTTTTGCAGATCTTTTGCAGATTCCTATTGAAGAAATTGGTGACATATCCTTGAAGGTGGAGAAGGAACCAGAGCCTGTAAGTTGCACCTGTGTATCTTTTGCAAAAACCGAGGCCATGGGGCTTCTTCGTAAGGGCTGGTCTAAAGAGAAGGTATTGGCAGCATACACACGTGCAATGGCTGTGCGCATGGCTAACCTCATAAATCGCGTCGGTTTAGAACCAGAACTTGTGGTTACCGGCGGGCAATCAAAGAACATTGGTATTGTTAGTCGAATTGAGGCTATTTTAGGCGTTAAGTGTCTGCCCATGCCGCTTTGGAGAGAGGGCGGCTTAGACCCGATGGTTGCAGGCGCTTTGGGGGCTGCATCCTTTGCTAAAGCACTTTATGAGAAGGAACAAAAAACTTAGTGAATAGACATGATAACGCATTATGGCTACACTGATGGGTCAGGTGAATACTACATTATTATAGACTCCGACAAATGTAGTGGGTGTGGTAAATGTGTTCAAATCTGCCCTCAAAATGCACTATCGCTTGAAACGGAATTTATTGATTTAGAAGATAAAACAGTTGCCTCAATCAAGGACGAGAATCGCAAAAAAATAAGATACACATGCGCCTGTTGTAAACCCGAAACAGGTCAGAATCCATGCGTTTTAGTCTGCTCCTCTAAAGCCATCAAGTGCGTGTGGATTTCTCACTAATTTTAAAAAAATAAAAAAAGGAACGCTTTACTTTTTTCGCCCAAGAAATAACAATACAGCTGCGCCGATAGCAATTATTGCTATAACAGCTATAATAACGATTGTCCAAGTGTCTATGCCTGGTTCAAACTCAGGTGTTGGAGTAGGCGTTGGAGTAAGCGTTGGCATTAAAGTTGGAGACGGTGTTACAGGTGCAGGAGTGGGTGTTACAGGTAATGGAGTGGGCGAAGGTGTTGGAGTAGGCTCTGGAGTATATATTGAAATGGTTATGTTGAAGGGCTCAGCAGCATAAACAAAGCCCGTGCTGTTTTGTAACTGTATATTCCATAGGTAGGTTCCATTTTGTGTAAAAGTGTACTCGATTACGTTAGTTATATTGGTCACTAAGTTAGTTTTGTTGGTGGCTGTGGTTATAACTTTATCATCAATTTTTAATAATGCAAGTTTGAGTGTATCATTACCTGAAATTATTGGTGTAAACGTAAATGTTACGTTGAAATTGTCAGTTATGGTTGCGTTTGTTACTGGAGTGTTAAGAGTAACTTGTATTGATTGAGGTTCATTAATAGCTTGGCTTTGAGCGGAAGAAAATAAACTGGCGCCAATCAATAGCGCTAACGCGATGATTGCTATATACGATTGTCTTATTTTCATACTCCCTACATTCCTTAATTTTATATTTATAATTTTCTCAAATGTATATTTCCGCGTTATTAATGTAAACCTGGTACATTTGAGATACTGGTATCAAACTTATATGCACAAATATTGATAAGAAGTCACCTTCTTTTGAAAAAAATTGGCGGAAAGAAGAATGAAACATCCCAACCGTGGTTGTTATCTAACCTAAATCAAACATCGAAATCAGTTTAGTGGGACGAGGATTCTCTAATTTAAAGTGGTTCAATTTTTGAAATGTGCTTAAAACAGTTTTATACTTGCATATAGTCTTTGACGCTTTTTGGAAATTTATCTGTTGAGGTTGAAAGGAGCTCGTTTTGTATTTTTCACGTGTGTTTACGTGAAACTGAATCGTATTTAATTTTTTTGACTTATTGTATATCGGTTATTTGCAAAGCATTTAAAAGTATGACACTTGTCATAATATTAGTATGATAAAACCCGTAATAATTTTCCTTGCAACCTTAGTCATTTTGCTCACAGTTCCCACGGGCGCATCAGATAGCACAATACAATGGAATATACAAGTAAGCGATCTTTCCGGAACATTAGTTACAGTTTCCTACGACCAACTTATGGCGATGCCTCAAACAACAGTCAATGCAGAGCTCAGATGTTTTGGTGATCTTATAGCGGAAGGAGATTGGGTCGGAGTAACACTAATTGACCTGCTAAATACTTTAGGCATTAATTCTCTATCTGTTCAGTCCATAGAATTTACAGCATCAGATAGTTACGAAGTAAGCATACCTATCGATTTTGCTCTCCGAACCGACGTGATCATAGCCTATAAAATAAATGATATTCTTCTCCCTGAAGTCGTAAGGTTAGTTATTCCATTCTCAAACGGTGAATCTTGGATATCTGGAATAGTAACCATGAGTTTAAGTAGTAATTCAGTTTTGGATCCATCCCCTGCAACAAGCAAGCTTCCGTCTTGGGATTTTGCTGATCCAGGAAGCTATTCTCAGAGTTTGTCAATTGACGAAAACAAAGAGGCTGTTCAGGACCAAAAAACAATTAAACCGACTCCTGTCCCTACAGACGTGATTCCCATTGAGCCTCAGGCACCACTTAAAAATGCCATTCCCACCACTCCGAACGCAACCGAAAATCAAGCAGTATCTTCCCCTGTTGAGTTGGTATACGTCGCAGTTTTGGGTGTTATGTTGCTATTTTTTGTTATGATTCTAATGGCTTTTAAACGTCGAAAAACATCGAAATAAGAGTTTTCTATTTCCATTTTTCTAGTGTTTTCTTGTTGTACAGAATTTTTAATAAGTATATTAATGTAGTTACAAGGATACTATTTGCCAATTCGCTAACTATATATAAAAAATGCGTGTAGTGAGTTGTCAGATACGCGAGGTTAAATCACATTGGCAAAAAATCCACAGCAAAAAGATGAAGCTCTCGAGGCACTTGATTTCATAGTTAATGTTCTTAAAGAACATGAACATGATCTAGACAAGCTCATTAATGAGTTGGCAACGGTTACTGAGCAGATGGGTGACACAGGAGAGTTAACAGGAAAAGTTGAAAAGGTTGAGGAAAAAATCATCAATTTACAAAAAGAAGTTACAACTTTAATCGGTAACATTTCATGCGGCTCTAAAATTGCGGCTCCTGCCTTGGTTGCCCAGAATGTCCCTGCAATGGCTCCAGTAATAGTGGGTTCTGGTATTGAAGCCGTATCAACTTTGACATCAAATGGTCCTTCTGTGATTTTGAATTGCAAGTTATGGGAAGATTTCCAAGAATTAGCTGCAGGAGCACAGACTATTTCTTTTAATTATAAAGAAGACGAAAAAATTTTTCAGACATATGCACTCAAAGCTAACCAGGTTATTAGTTATAGCGGTCCGTTGCCTCGTTTTTCAATAATTATGAAGGCTTTTTTAGCAAAGCAGCTTAATGTTTCTGAGCGTTGTATTCTTGAAGGTATTTTGAGTCTTCGGTAATTCATTAGGCTGGATTCATATTTTTGATGTTTATTTCTTTTTCATAAACTTTAAATTACTTTTAATATATCTTAAGTCTTGTTAGTGATTGGAGAGACTGGTTAAGGTTGAAGGCAAGCCACTAAGCTATGCTAACCTTTTCCGTTTTCGAAGCCTTCTCCTTTCTCCTCGACTGCGGATGGCGTAGTGGCAGGTCAACACACTTAACCGTCCCTCCAACCACACTAACATAATAATTCTTAGAACGTTTTCATAAAATCCCATTGTCAGGTTCAGACGTCTTTCGTGTAACTTTTTGCCTGGGTCACAACCATTTTCTTTCATCAACCAGCCAAAATTACTATAGTATATCCTTCTATTTTCTACTGAATTGTAAAATTCATTGAAAATGGCTCTCGAAATAGTTCTACAACTACTTTTTTGCAAGTTTGAGGGTTGGGTTGAGATATCGTGAAAAATATTACTAAAGCTACTTTGTCACATTGGCTCAATGTGCACTGTGACTACCATGTTGGCGAAGTTCTCTTTAGTTTCTTTTTCAAGAAGTGATGATAGTCGATGCGCCTCTTTGAGGCGGATATTTTTGCTAAAGCAGCAATCAATGTTAACATATTGCTTACCATCAGAAGAATAAGTCAAAATACGTTTAATCTGTAAATCTTTAGATATGTTATGTGTAACATTGAGAACAACTTGTTTAATCTGAGCCTCGCTGCAATTAGACGTTGAAAACGATGGGCTAGTTGGCTCAACATGTACTGTTACGTTTTCCAGAGGTTTAATATCTCCGTAAATTCGTTGTTCAATGGTTGATGCGATTTTATGGGCTTGCTCCACGGACAATTCTGGGTCAACATAAGCGTGCAGGGTAATGTAGAGTTTTCCATCTAAGTAATTGATGTTGACTTCGTGAACTTCATTTACCCCCTCAACAGATGCCAATTGCGTTACATGTTCGTTGATTCTATATTCTTCATCAGCTGGTTCAATATGAATGGTTGCGTCAACTGTTCCGAATGCATCTTTAAGACAGCATTCAATTTTAGATGCTAGTGAATGAGCTGCCTCAAGGCTCATGACATGGGGGACCTGAACAGACGCTTCAACGAAAATCTTCGTGCTGACTTTGCGTATTTTGAGGTTTTCAATTTTAACAACTCCATTACAGGCTAAAATGACTTTTCGGGTTTTCCAAACTAGTTCCTTTGAGGCAGTGTCGCTAAGTTCCGAAACGCTTCCTCTAACCAGCTTAATACTTAGATACGTCAGCATTAAACCGAGAAAAATCGAAGCAAAGGCATCACCCGACGCAAAACCTAAAATTGACAAACCAAAGCCCAACAGGGCAATAACCGTTGAACCTAAATCTGAAACCGCATCATACAAACCTGCTTTCATCGATTGACTCTCAGTGTGTTGCCAGCGTCGAAAAACGCTAACCCTCAAGGATGCGATAAAAAGGGCATAACCAATTCCGATGAACCCAGCGCTTTCAAAACCTTCAGTAAGTTGTATTCCCGATATAAGCCGAATTGCTGCTTCATAAAAAATCAATAGCGCCACGGCAATCAAAACCACTCCCCCAATTAATCCACCGATTGTTTCAAATTTTTCATGCCCATACGTATGTTCTTCGTCTGGTGGCTTAATTGAGGCACGAACTGCAAAAAACAGAATAACTGTTGAAAGGGCATCTAGCAAGGCGTGCAAGCCGTCACTGATTATGGCTAAACTGTTAACAATTGAGCCCACTGTAATTTCAACCAGTACAACGCTGAATATGGCTAAAGCTGAAATTTTCAGAACTTTTAGTTTTGTTTGCCCTTCAATTTTGTTTTGCATTATTTTTCAATATAAATAAGGTCTTTTGCATGGGCGATTTAAGAATTGTGGAAACAAATTACCCTTTGACGTAACTAAAATTAGGTAAGTCACACTTTAATTTAAATAAATCTTGAACAAATTATTCTCAAATGCGGTTCTCAACGCTTTTCCGCGGAGACCAAGCCATACTTAGAGGAAACTTTCTACTCATAACCATCACTTGGATAATCATGTTCTCCGCCCAACCCATCCCCGATACTTACGCTAGCCTCTTCTACCTTCACTTGGGCGCCAGTGAACTGCTCCTCTCCGTGATGGGTTTTGCAGGCTCAATCGTCGTGGCACTGGTGCAATTCCCCGGCGGCTACCTCGCCGACAAACATGGCAGACGCTGGCTCATAATCTCCATGACGTTTGGCATAGGCATTGGCAGCTTATTTTTCATCTTCGCACCCTCATGGCCCTTTATATTGCTTGGGCTGCTGATCCAAAACGTTTGCTCAATCTATGGACCCGCCTTAATGGCAATGGTCATGGATTCGTTGCCCCCAAAGAATCGCGCCGCAGGCTTTAGTTTCCAATCTGCCATTACCACATTGGTTCTTCTGCCCGCCCCCCTAATCGCCCAGTATTTAGTGTTTACTTTTAACTTCGATTTGGGCATGCGCGTCGCCTATAGCCTCACAACCATTGCGTACTTTAGTATTGCTGTACTTCGGTTTAGGCTCAAAGAAACCTTGCCTCCAAACGAGGACGTAGATAGACCCAGTCTGCAAAGCATGCTGCGTGAGTACCCACAAGCGGTCAAGGAAGGCATCTTTGTGTGGCGTAAAGTTCCCAAATCTGCCTTTAACCTCTTCATCTCTGTCATTGTCGTCAATGGATTAGTGGTAAGTTGCCAAATATACTTTGTTGTATACGCCACAACAGTCCTCGAAGTCACCTTGGAGCAGTGGGCGCTGGTGGTGGCTTTCCGCTATATCAGCATCGCATTACCCGCCATACTCGCAGGCTTAAGCATGGATAGATTTGGTAGAAAACGCTTCCTAATACTTGGCTACTTACTGTTTATTCCAGGTATGATGCTTTTTGTCAACGCCGACTTCAATATGTTGTTTTTTGCTTTTTTCTTCTTTGGATTAGGTAACTTGCTACAGCTAAATAGCTACCTGGTTCTAATGAGCGACTTGGTTCCCAGAAATCTGCGCGGAACCGCCACGGGATGCACCCAATTTTTCATGTTTATTGTTCAGGGGGGCTTCAGCTTTTAGTGGGCTTTCTTTACGTGTTTGTGTCGCCTTCGTTGCCGTTTTTGCTTTTTGCCGCCGCGATGATTCCGCTCTCGTTGTTTGTTTTTCTGCGGGTTTCTGAGCCTAAAGTAAGAGAACTAAAGTGCCGCCTCCGCCTCTGCTGCATTCCGATATGCATTTAGGCGTGAAATTGGTATATCTGCCAGAAGTTGATGCACGATGTCTCTGGTTAAAATCAGCGAAATATTAGAAGGCAAATGCACAAACCAACCCGTGACTGTCCGCGGTTGGGTTTACCGAAAACGCGAAGGAAAAGAACTCATATTCCTCGTAGTCCGCGACTCCACAGGCGTAATCCAATCCACTATTAAAAAAACCTGCGTCTGCTGGAGCGAAGCCCAAAAACTCACAATCGAATCCTCACTTACCCTCAGCGGCACCGCCAAAGAGGACAAACGGGCACCGGGCGGCTTTGAAATCAGCGGCGAAAACCTTCAAATCGTTGGTTTAGCAGAAAACTTCCCCATCAGCAAAGATAAAAGCGAAGAATTCATCCGTGATATGCGCCACCTTTGGCTGCGTAGCCGCAAAATGAACCTTGTCATGAAGGTTCGCGGCGAAGTTCTAGACGCAGCACGAGAATACTTCAAGACGCAAAAGTTTACTGAGGTTTCCCCGCCCATGTTCATCTCCGCGGCGGTAGAAGGCGGAAGCACTCTCTTTAAACTGCGCTATTTTGACCAGGACCTCTATCTCACCCAGAGCAGCCAACTCTACCTTGAAATCCTCATGTTCTCGTTGGAGAATGTATACTGTATTGCGCCTTCGTTCCGTGCAGAGAAAAGCCGCACAATCCGTCACCTCACCGAGTACTGGCACATAGAAGGCGAGTGGCCCTTCGCAGACATGACTGACCTCCTGAAGTTCGAGGAGGGCTTAATGGAGCACATCTGCCAAATCGTAGCTCAGAATTGCCAAGCCGAATTCAAGGAACTCGGTGCAGACATCGAAAAACTCAAAGCCGTCAAAACGCCCTTCCCACGCATCACCTACAAAGAAGCCATCGAGCGCCTAAAACCCAAAAACCCCACACTCGACTGGGGTGCAGATCTTGGCTACGAAGACGAGAAAGTGCTCGCAGAGGACTTTGGCAAACCCTTCTTTGTCTACGATTACCCAACTGAAATCAAAGCATTCTACTGCAAAACCTACCCCGGACACCCCGAAATCGCCATGTCAGTGGATATGATGGTTCCACGCATTGGCGAAATTAGCACGGGTGGCGCAAGGGAAGAAACCAAAGACACTTTAATCGAGCGCATGAAAGCACAGGGACTAAAACCCGAGGACTACGAATGGTACCTTGACCTACGACGCTACGGCACGGTGCCGCATGTGGGCTTCGGCATGGGTTTGGAGCGTTTGCTGGTTTGGATGCTTGATTTGGATAATGTTATTGATGCGATCCCGTTCCCGCGGACCACCCGCAGATTCTACCCTTAAACCTCTTTTTTGAGGGTTTGTTTTTGGTTTAGCATGAGAAGAAAGTTGCTGTTTTATACTTCATCTTCTTAGAAGTTTAGATGAACAACGTGTTTTGTGGCTGGAATGTGTTTTAGGTTGCTACTTGGGTTTGGCTGGTTGTACTCAAGCGATTTTATGATCTTGGACTTTAGCTATTGGTAGCCCGTGAAATACTCGAGCTTAAGCTTTTCTTTAGGCAACCCCAAGTTCTGCACCAACTTCTGCATGGCTTTCACCATTGGCGGGGGACCGCAAGCGTAGAATACATAGTCCTTAAAGGCAGTCAGCTCTTTGCGAATCATCTCCTCGGTGATTCTGCCTGTGGCGCCTTTCCAATCCGGTGAGGGTTGGTTGACGGTGAAGTGGATTTTTAGGTTATTGTTTTTCTTCTCTAGTGCCCAGAATTCCTCGCGGAAAACAATCTCTTCTGGCGTGTTGCAGCCATAAAAAAGCGTAATCTGATTATCCAATGCCCCGTCAGTGGCGTATTTAGCGATGCTGATAAAGGGGGTTACGCCTATGCCACCGCCCAGCAACGCAATCTTAGGGTATTCCCCTGTAAATGTGAACTGCCCATAAGGCGCATCGATGCGTGCCCAATCCCCCACTTTGGCCGCGCGTAGGGCGTTGGAGAATGGGCTGTCGCTGAGTTTTTTGGTAAATTCGATGTGGTCTGTTTCAGTGGGGCTACTGCTGAAGCTGAAGTGTTTGTTAAGCTCTACGCCGTGGTGTTTGAGGGTGATATAAAAGAACTGGCCTGGTTTGTATTTGAGATCGTCGGGTTTGCCAAAGCGGAAGCTGGTGACGTAGGCGGTCCGCTTGATTATGTCGGTTATGGTGGTTTCAAACTTCATAAGCACACACCTAAAACATCCTGTATAGTGAACAGTTAGCTTTTAGAATGTTTTGCCTACGTACTGCTGAAAAAAATATATGCCCAATCCACATAACTGTAGCAGAGAACTGACATCTGATGACCCATACCCCCACAATCTCGCGTGTTGTAGACTACCTGCAGCGCCACCAAGCCTCCTTTGGGGTGCTACTGGCCTCTTACGGCGCCTTCTACCTTGCCGCCGTAATCGCAGGTAACTGGACACCTGCGGATTGGGGTAAAGATGTCTTCGCAATTCCACCCTTCCCAAACGCCATAATTCAACGAAGCTACATCAGTCCCTTCTTCTTCCTAACTAGCCTCCCCGCTCTCCTCGTAGGCGCGGTTTTACTCTGCAATTACAGCCTCCGTCAACTCCACTCTGCAAACCTCGGGGTTGGCGAGAGGGTGGCGACGGTTTTGACAGCCTTTGGCTTTTTTTACTTTGTTGTCGGGACGTGGCCGCTGACCAAGCCTGCTGATTTTGCTTGGGAGTGGCAAAAGCAAATTGCCAGTTTTGGGTTGCCGTTTGTTTGGTTGCTAGAGTTGCTTTGCTGGGGCGTGTTGATTGTGGGTGCGTTTTCGTTGTTTATGTATAGCCGTAGTGCCCGTGGTAGGCATCCTGAGCTTTTTGATGGCTTTTAAAGTTGTTCAGATGTTTTTTTGGTCTTCTACATTAGTCCATTTCTCAACCGCTTTAGCCTGGGTTCGTTAGGCATATTGCCTATTTGCTAGATATTTTTGTATTTTAATGGGCTAAAACTGGTGTTTTGTCAGGAGCAAATCATAATTTGTGAATACCTAAATACCTAAACTCAAACCATATACTTGGGAACTGGGAATGGCTAAAATCTGGCACACCGAAGACACCAAAGACGTTATGGCTGAACTCAAAGTTGAAGACATTGGACTTTCAGCGCAAGAAGTCCAGCAGCGCTTAACCACCTATGGTCTCAACGAACTTAAAAAAGAAAAAGGTAAATCATCAATTCGCCTGCTAATCGGGCAATTCACCAATGTCTTAATGCTAATCTTGCTTTTTGCCATAGCCCTCTCGATTATAGTTGGGGAAGTAGCTGACGCACTCATTATTTTAGCCATCGTCATAGCCAGCGCAGTTCTTGGTTTCACACAGGAGTACCGCAGCGAAAAAGCAGTGGAAGCCCTAAAAAAAATGACCGCGCCCACCGCTCAGGTTATCCGTGACAGCAAAGAAATCAAAATTCCTGCTACCCAACTTGTTCCCGGCGACATCGTTGTTCTCTCGACCGGTGATAAAATTCCCGCTGACGCCCGCCTCATCGAAGCCTTCACCATGAAAACCGATGAGGCATCCTTAACAGGCGAATCAGCCCCAGTAGCAAAAAGTACCCAAGCCCTGCCAGCGCAGACCCAACTAAACGACCGCACAAACATGGTCTTCACAGGCACCGTCGTGGTCTACGGCAGAGGCAAAGCCATCGTAACCAACACGGGCATGACCACAGAATTCGGCAAAATCGCCGAAATGGTGCAATCTGCCCCACAGGAGAAAACTCCACTTGAACGCCGCATGAGCAGCGTAGGCAAATGGATCGGCATCTTAGCCGTCATAATCGCCGTTAGCGTGGGTGTCGTGGGCGTTGTCGTAGAAGGACGAGATCTCATCGCAATGGCTCTTTGGGCAATCAGCCTCGCGGTAGCAGCTGTCCCCGAAGCACTCCCAGCCATAATCACTGGTGCACTCGCCATCGGCATGTATCGCATGGCAAAAGTTAACACAATCGTCAAACGCCTCCCCGCAGTAGAAACGTTGGGCAGCACCAGCGTAATATGCAGCGACAAAACAGGCACCATGACCAAAGGTGAAATGACGGTGCAACGCATCTACGTGGACGACCAATCCGTCAAAGTCACAGGTATCGGCTACGCACCCGAGGGTGAATTCCAATTTGAAGATAAAAAAATAGATCCAAAAGGAGACCTCAAAGCACTCCTAAAGGCTGCGGTTCTTTGCAACGATTCTGGACTGGAAAAGGATCCGCAGACGAACAAGTGGATCGTGAAGGGTGACCCAACTGAAGGCGCACTTGTTGTAGCTGCAGAGAAAGCAGGCATCAAAAAAGCAGAGATGGAAGCCCAAGAACCCCGAATTGCTGAAGTGCCCTTTTCTTCGGAACGCAAACGCATGACCACAATTCACATGGCAGGATACCAAAAAGTAGCTTACATGAAAGGTGCACCTGAAGTGGTGCTAGAAAAATGCAGTCAAATTCTTCTTGCTGGCAAAGTTCAACCGTTAACTGAGCAAATTCGTGTTAAACACAATAAAGTTACCGAAGCCATGGCGTTGCAGGCGCTACGCAACCTCGGTTTTGCTTACAAAATGCTTTCTCAAGACGCAGGCGAATTCAAAGAGGACAACGAAGAGGGCTTTGTGTTTGTTGGTATCATGAGCATGATTGACCCACCCCGAAGTGAGGTTAAAGACGCCATCGGCATCTGTCGTAACGCAGGCATCCGTGTCGTCATGATAACTGGCGACCACAAATTAACCGCCACCGCCGTCGCCAAAGAACTCAACTTACTCGGCGAAGTCGTTGAAGAAAACCAGGTGCTTACAGGCGAAGAACTTGAAGCGATGAGCGATGAAGAACTCGAAGCGGTGGTGGAGAAAGTGGTGATTTACGCCCGTGTGGCGCCTGAACACAAATCCCGCATCGTCAAAGCCTGGAAAAAGAAAGACGAAGTCGTTGCCATGACCGGAGACGGCGTCAATGACGCGCCCGCGCTCAAGATGAGCGATATAGGCATAGCTATGGGCATCTCTGGCACCGAAGTCACAAAGGAAGCCGCAGACATGGTTCTTGCCGACGACAACTTTGCCAGCATTGTCAAAGCAGTCCGTGAAGGCAGAGAAATCTACGATAACATCAAAAAATATCTCACTTACCTGTTGCAATGTAACATAATGGAAATCTTAGTCATGTTCATAGCTGTGGTCTCGGTGCCTTATCTTGCTGCTTGGTTATCACCAGGGTTTCACCCATATGCAAACGATGCTGCCATTGCCTTAACAGCGGTCCAGATACTCTGGATTAACCTAGTAACTGACGGGTTACCGGCTATTGCTTTAGGAGTCGACCCCGGTGACCCAGACTTGATGGAACGCAAACCCCGCCATCCGAAAGAAAGTATCTTCACACACGACGTCAAAGTCTACCTCACTGCAGTACCCATCTTCATGACAGTGCTGCTCTTGATTGCGTTCTTCTCCCATATGCCTTGGGAAAGCAGCTTCCAGCTTTTGGAGGCACGCACTCAACTATTCACCGCCATGGTAGTTATGGAGCTGACAATAGCGATTTCCGCGCGGTCTTTCAAGTACCCCATCGCCAAAGTCGGACCCTTCAAAAACAAGTTTCTATGGATAGCAGTGCTTGTCTCCTTCGTCTTGCAACTCGTGGTTCTCTACACGCCAGGAATACAGCAAATCTTCGATGTCCACACTCCAGAACTAATCGACTGGGCCGTCGCGGCGTTGTATGCAGGCTTGCTCTTCACTGTGCTTGAAGTGGGAAAATACCTGACCAGTAGACGGAGAAAAGACTAAACAATAAAACTTTACTGGACCTGGTCTATGCCTACCACATTTAATTTTTAGCCTCTTTTTGGGTTTTCGAAAACCCTTTAAACTTCCATGAAGTAGTGAACTCCATAGAGGAAAAAATATGCATATACTACAAGTCTATACGCATTCCCCTGAAAGCTGCCCCATAGGGAACAGAAAAAATCTCTTAACAACCATGGATTGGCTAAAAAAAACTGATGCCCTCGCAGGCAAACATGGCGTGAAAGTTGTGGGAATTTGGACTGATCGCTGGGGACACCAGTCTTGGGCGGTTTATGAGGCGCCCAACATGGAGGCGTTTGAAGCTTATGAGCAAGAGCCAGAGAACATGGAGAAAGTGATCTTCACCGACGTGGATACACGCATTGTAACGGTGCCCAATCAGACTTTGGCGTTTTTTGAGAGAATCATTAAAGAAAAACCATAAACGTTGCTACTTGCACAATATATTAGCCCCTTCTTAACTTCTTTAGGTTCAAAAAATAGTTGGTTCTTTAATACAAATAAAAAAATAAAACAATGGGAGTGTGAAATTACTTCACACTAGATGCATTTCTTTTCTTCGCGGTACACAACCGCAAGCCCAACAGCTACAACGCACATTATGGCTGCAGGGATGAAGGCATACAGGAAGCTAAAGCCTGCATCTTGCACGGCGCCCGCCAGAATCGGCCCCACAATACCGCCTATACCATAAGAGGTAAAGAGGAACCCATAATTGAGTCCCACGTTTTCCGATCCAAACGAGTCTGCGCAACTGGAGGGGAACAAAGCAAAGTTGCCGCCGAAGTTAAAGCCAATCAACGCTGCGATGACGTAGAATAGGTAGGGGTTGGCGGGGGTGTAGAAAAACAGTCCCATTGTGACGGCTTGGAATGCGAACATTGCCATCAGCGCTTTTCGACGCCCGGTTTTATCGGAGATTTGACCCCACACGATTCTGCCTGCGCCGTTAAAGATGGGTAAGCAGACTGCAGCGCCGATGACTGCGAAGTCCACGGCTTCGGTTACGCTAAAGCCGTAGGCGATGAATCCGTCGGTGGTGCTTTTTGCGAAGTTTTGAACGTTCCCTATAACCATTAAGCCAGCTAATGCGCCTATGAGAAACATCATCCAGAGAATGTAGAAGTTCCTTGATTTGAGCATCGCTTTAGGTTTTAGAGATATTCCTGCGAGTTTACCTTGCTTATTTTTTGGTGGGTTCCAACCTTTTGGTGCATAGCCCGCGGGTGGATTCTTCATAACTAATGAACCAAGACAAACCAGCGCCAAGAACGCAATGCCGTAAACGAGGAATGCGAAATCCACGTTTGCAACCGTGTATGTTGCTACTCCTGCAACAGTTTGTGGGCTGATTAAGCCGGTGAAGCCTAGGACGCTAGGTGGGTTGGCTAATAGAATCCAGATGAAGGCTCCAAAGCCAAAACCTGCCACAGCAAGTCCACTGACTAAACCTTTCTTGTCAGGGAACCATTTTACACCGGTGGCGATCGGCACCACATAGGCAAGTCCAATACCTGCCCCTGCGAAGATGCCGAGGAAAATTAGTTTTCCAATAAAACTTGCTCCAGTGAAGGAAGCAAGGATGTAGCCCAAGCCAAGCAGGACGCCTCCGAGCAAGGCAACTTTCATAGGTCCCTGTTTGATTTGCAGGCGACCACCAATGATTGTGAAAATTGCGAAGACCAAAAGACCGACGCTGAAGATGGCTTGGGTTTCTGTTTTAGTAAAAGCGAATTCGCTGGCTGCTGCAGCTGACCCCTGAAGTGGACCCGTAAATGCAGACCATGCATAAATCGCGCCCAAAGCAAGTTGAATCAAAATGCCGCCAATAACAATAATCCAACGATTCATTACTTTAGATTCAATACCTGAATTATTTAGCTCTGGCAATTGTATTCCCAGCGCACATTTGTAATAGTTCTTAATTAAATCTCTTTCGCTTAATACTTCAGTGCTAACGAAGTTGTTTTAACGATTTTTCTTCTAGTAATTACTTATTTAGTTTTACTGGAGTTTTATTATTTGATGGTATACCCATTTTGAAATTTTTTCTGAAAAATATCGACGCCTAACTTATTCAACGCTATTTCTTAATGAATCCTCTGAGGTTCTCCACAGACCTATTTTATTTTTTTTGTTTTGGAAAAATAGTGGATTAAAATTAAAAAATCTTGGACGCAAAATATTTAAATTTTTTACCACTTTTAGAGTGAAAGGGGAAAATAATCGTGAGTAGTATTAAGTTATCTAACCCTGCTCCGCTTGGATTATTAGGCTTTGGATTAACTACAGTTTTGCTTAATTTACATAATGCTGGAGTATTCCCTCTTGATACTATGATTTTGGCAATGGGTTTATTTTATGGTGGTTTAGCTCAAATTATTGTCGGTATTATGGAATTCAAAAAAGGCAATACTTTCGGTACCGTGGCCTTCAGCTCATATGGCTTGTTTTGGTGGTCTCTTGCTGGGCTTTTGATTCTGCCAAAGTTAACCTTTATTGAAGGGTTAGCCGCGCCTACAGATACCGCTATGGCGGCCTACTTCTTCATGTGGGGGCTCTTCACTTTCGCAATGTTTTTCGGTACTCTGAAGACAAACCGTACTCTGCAATTCGTTTTTGGTTCGTTGTTTATTCTGTTTTTTATGCTGACTATACGGGATGCAACAGGTAATCCCTTGATCTTTGGCAATATTACTTTCAATACTATCACTGGTATCGAAGGGGTTATCTGTGGTCTCAGCGCTGTCTACCTTGGTCTTGCTGAAGTCCTAAATGAAACACATCAAAAGACAGTTTTGCCGATTTTTCCAATAAAATAATCTCTCTTTCATTATTTTTATTTTATAAGTTTGATGTGAAAATCCTTATATTCTATTGACCCATTTGTCCCCTAACAAATTGGGACTGAGAAAATGTCAGAAAATAGTTTACCTTTCAATGAAAAATATTATCCCAGTATCGCAAAAGTTTCTTCTGGAGAAATCCGTAAGCAAGAATGGGAAAATTCAATTAAGAACCCACAAGAATATTGGGCTGAAAAAGCCAAAGCAATAGACTGGATAAAGCCCTTCACCAAGGTGCTGGATGATTCTAACCCGCCGTTTTTCAAGTGGTTTCCCGATGGCGAACTTAACATAACTTACAATGCACTTGATAGGCATGTTAAGAGCAGTCGCAAAAACAAGCTTGCCTACATCTGGGAAGGCGAGATGGGCGAAGTTAAAACTTATACTTACTACCAACTTTATAGAGAAGTAAACAAACTGGCAAAAGTTTTGAAGAGCTACGGCGTCAAAAAAGGTGATCGTGTTGCTTTATTTATGCCTGTCATCCCTGAATTGCCTATAGCTTTGTTGGCAACAGCAAGAATAGGGGGCGTTCACACTGTAGTATTTTCAGGTTTCAGTGCTGAAGCATTAGCTGACAGAGTAAACGACTCAGAAGCAAAAATCTTAATCACAGCAGACGGCTCTTTCCGAAGAGGTAAACCTGTAGGAATTAAAGACAATGCCGATCGGGCAGCATCACTTATGCCGAACGTTGAGAAAGTTATCGTTGTTAAACGAACCGGTCAAGCAGTTCAAATGAAAGAAGGTCGAGACGTCTGGTATCACGATGCATTAACTGCAGCCGGGGCAAACGCATACGTCGAACCAGAAAGCATGAAATCAACTGATCCACTCTTCATTCTCTACACATCAGGCACAACTGGCAAACCAAAAGGTGTCCAGCATGGAATAGGCGGATACCTAGTTTGGGCCTACTGGACTCTTAAGTGGGCGTTTAACCCAACAGACGAAGACATTTACTGGTGTGTGGCAGACATCGGCTGGATCACAGGACACACATATAACGTGTATGCACCATTGAGCCACGGTATCACCGCTTTCCTCTTCGAGGGCACACCTGACTATCCAGCACAAGACCGTTGGTGGTCAATGATCGAAAACCACGGTATAACCATTCTATATGGCACCCCAACCGCTGTCCGCATGTTCATGAAATTCGGCGAAGAATGGGTCAACAAACACGACCTAAGTTCACTACGTGAACTAGGCTCAGTCGGTGAAGCTATAAACCCCGAAGCATGGAAATGGTATTACCGTGTAATCGGCAAAGAAAAACTACCAATAATCGACACCTGGTGGCAAACAGAAACGGGAGGATTTATGATTTCCCCAACCACAGGAATAGAACTAACTCCGCTAAAACCAGGCTCAGCCACGCTTCCCCTACCAGGAGTTAACACTGACATCTTCGACGAAAAGGGACAACCAGTCTCACAAGGAAACAAAGGCTACCTAGTAATAAAGTCACCTTGGCCAGGCATGCTACAAACCATTTGGAAAGATCCCGACCGGTTCAAACAAACATACTTCGGCAAATGGCCAGGAATCTATTACGTCGGCGACTATGCAATCCGCGATCAAGATGGATACTTCTGGTTACTTGGCAGAGCAGACGAAGTTCTCAAAGTAGCAGGTCACCGCATCGGTACAGTAGAACTCGAGAGCGCATTAGTATCTCACCCAGCAGTCAGCGAAGCAGCAGTAATGGGCAAAGAAGATGTAGTTAAAGGCGAAGTACCAGTAGCATTTGTAGTATTACGTAGCGGATTCACACCTTCAGACGAACTTAGCGCTGAACTTAAAAAACACGTCAGAACAACAATTGGTCCAATTGCAACTCCAGACGCAGTCATAATAGTCGCTAAGCTTCCCAAAACACGCAGTGGCAAAATCATGCGCAGACTTCTCAAAGCAGTCTTAACCGGTGCACCCCTAGGTGACACCAGCACAATCGAAGACGAAGGCAGCATCGAAGACATCAAAGCAACATACGCAGAACTGCGCAAACAACTTGAAAAGAAATAAGCCTTCAAGCTTTTTCTTTCCTCTTAATATTTTTTTTCAGAATTTTTTGTAAGTTTTGTTTTGGGCTTTGTCCAGAAACCTGCCTGAAGTCTTTGATTGCCCCACTTGATCTGTATAAATACGAACTTTTTAACTAATGGAAAATTATGACCAATTTTTGCGTGTTTGGTCTTGGAGATGGAATAGCGGATTTGGAAACTCGCAACTGATCTTCAAAGCTTAAATGGGTCAATCGGCATTTCTCCTTTCATGGGATTGAATTTGGCTGAAGAGATCATTTCTGATGGCGATTACGTGCTTATCTACCTTGATTCACGGCGAACTTACATGATAAAGGTACAGGTTGGACAGACCTTCCATACCCATAAGGGGTATCTGCGGCTTGATGAGTTAATCGGTAAATCCTATGGTGAACCAATTAAAAGTAGCCTAGGCGTGACTTTTGCAACCTTAAAACCTGCTTTAACGGATTATATGATGAAGTCAGGACGAAATACTCAAATTGTTTACCCTAAAGACGCTGCACTCATCGTTATGTTTAGCGGTATAGGTCCTGGAAGCCGCGTTTTTGAGTCAGGCACAGGAACAGCCGCATTAACCACCGCATTAGCACATTATGTAGGTCAAAGCGGGAAAGTTTATACTTATGAGTTACGCCCAGAATTCCAGAAAAACGCAGCTAAAAATTTGCAACGTTCTAAACTCATCAATAATGTTGAGATGAAAAGTGGTGATGTAACTATGGGGATCGAAGAGAAGGATTTGGACGCGGTAATTCTGGATTTGGCAGTTCCATGGCTAGTGGTTCCACATGCCTATAAAGCGCTCAAACCATCCGGAATTTTGGTTTCGTTTAGCCCCACAATAGACCAGGTCGTTCGCACAACTGAAGCGCTCCGTGAAAATGGTTTTGTCTTTATCGAAACTGTCGAGTGTCTTATGCGCACTATGCAGGTGGAACGTGGAAAAACACGACCAAATACTATGATGACAGGTCATACAGGATACATAACTCATGCAAGAAAAATCCTTAAGCCAGAAAACGAATTTTCTATTTCACCGATGACCCCCATGGTGTCGGAACCTGAAAGTTTAGAAATAGAAAAGGATGAAGAAGAAATAGTTTAAGAGTAAGCTGCCTTTATTTTTCCTTTAACTTTTCTTCCGTTCTCGGGTAATGGCATGCTTAGTTGGAAAACAGCTTGTTTGAATTGTTCTCCGGTGCTGCCTCGGGTGAAGCCGTAATATGAGCCTAAAATTTTTCCAAAGGATGGAATGAGGATTTTGTCGAATGTTTTGTATATCATTGGGTTTGGCAGCCGATTTTCAAGGAAGGTTGGTTTCCAGATTTTGATGTTGTATTCCCAGCATTTAATGAAGAAGTCCCAGCGGGCTTTTGAAAGTGAATCAATTTCTGCGCCTTTTTTGTTCATCAACACACAGTTTTCCAAGGGTACAAAGAAGAGCGGTACATAGAACGCATTGTATCCCTTGAGTTTATCCATTAATTCTAAAGTCTGCAGCATGTCTTCCTCTTTTTCGTCTGGCAATCCAATAATGAGAGTCGCTAGTGGGTACCAGTCGTTGTCGTTTAGGATACCGAATGCGTTGGTGACCACGTCTTGCCATTGCTCGGGCTGGAACGGCAACATTTTGCCTGCCATGTATTTTTTCATTAGGCGTGGGCTGCCTGTTTCTATTCCGGTTTCTGCGGTGATGATGGGTTTTTTGCCGAAGGAATACCAGCTTTTTTCGATGAGAACCTCTGCGAGTTCTTTAATCATTTGGGGGTCGTGGGAAACTGGAGCAAGTGACATATGCGCAGCTTGAATACTTTTCACGCCAGGATGTTTAGCGACTTTATTGCATAAGTTTACGACGGCTTCGCGGTTAGGGATAAAACGTTTGTCTTTGGCGCCGTATAGAAACAAGTCTTCGGTAATTAATGTGATATGGTCGCTTCCTTGAGCGGTGCTTAGAGCCACTTCCGCCATGATTTTTTCTATCGGCACATCAATTTTGTGTTGCATCGTTGGAGTACAGAACTGGCAGTTGCGACCACACCCTTTTGAAATCTCTACTGCCCCGTGGATAGCCACATTTGTAGTAAGGGGCATTTCTAAGTTGTAATTCCAATTATCTAAAGATTCATCAGCTTTTGCTATCCGTGGGATCGGTTCGCCGCTAACGGCTTTCTTGAAGAGCTCAACGATTGGTCCCGGTCTTCCTCCCATCAATACACAATCTATACCATAGCTTTCAGAGACATGTTGGCGTTCGAGTTGCCATGAACCGTATCCGCCCACAATGATTTTGAGATTATTTTTGTATTTTTTGATAGCCGGATGCATTACAAGTTTGCGGAATTCTATGCGGTTCATAGGTTCACCGCCGCCTACAATTGAGCTGTAGGTTTTGCTAACATAACCCATACCTGTTGGATCCATCGAGGAGATGCCAACGACTCTAGTTTGGGGTCCAATGAATATATCTAAGTCTTCTGGGTTTGCAACGACGATGTCGTTTGGTGAAAATCCTCCTTCGAGGAGAATGGATTCAACTTTTCGAAGTCCATATGGGGCATAACTTGCTTGGCCATCGGACTTTTTCGGGTGATGAGGATAGAGTGTTTTTCGCACGTATGAGAGAGGGATGGGCCCTTTGCCGAAGCCTCCGACAAAGGCAATGAAGGGATTGTTGAGGAAATCACTCATTTCCGTAGCTGATGCTGTAAGGACGATTTTTTTCCCTGTAACTGTTTCCAACCTTTCGCTTCCTGTAGTAGGGTAAATGAATTGTTCGTAGTGCTTTTAAAAATTGCTATCGATTAGCCGCTGGACTTTTATCAAAGTATTCTTTTGAAAACTAAAATTGTATGCCGTCTGAGTAACTCTGAATTTTCATCCGTTTTACGTCAAGCTAATGCCTTCTCATCATCCGGCGTCACAATAAGAGTCTAGCAGAAATAAAAGCATTAACCATAAAATACGGATAAATTTTTGGATACTTTTTTATTTTTGTTTAAACAACTTCATAATAAGGAGCATAAACTAATGGATTTTGTTGGAAGTCAAACAGAAAAGAACCTCTTGGCAGCTTTTGCAGGCGAATCCCAGGCACGTAACCGGTATACCTTCTTTGCCAGCGTAGCCAAAAAAGAGGGTTATGAACAGATAGCTGCAATTTTCGAGGAAACTGCGGGAAACGAGAAGGAACATGCGGAACTTTTCTTTAAGCACCTCAAAGGCGGAATGGTAGAGTTCACTGCAGCTTACCCAGCAGGTATTATTGCGACCACGGCGGATAACTTGAAAGCAGCTGCCGCAGGCGAAAAACTTGAATGGGGTACGCTTTATCCAAACTTCGGCAATATTGCCGAACAAGAAGGTTTCAAAGATGTTGCCTCAACTTTTCGGATGGTGGCTAAAGTTGAAGTTTCTCACGAACGGCGTTACAACAAACTACTTGAAAGCATAGAATCAGGCCGAGTTTTCAAGAAGGATGCTCCAATTAAATGGAAATGTAGAAACTGTGGCTTAGTCATCGATAGCTCTATGGCCCCAGATAAATGTCCAACCTGCAATCACCCTAAAGCATACTTTGAAGTTTATGCCGAAAACTATTAGCCTTAAACAATTCTTTTCTTTTTTTCAACTTTCGAACAATAACCATTGTTATCTAACTCACAGCAGAGAGTGTTTTGATGCTTTCCCCTGTGTTTGGATTGTTAGGTTTGGCTCATTTTTAGGGAAAGAATATAAGCAAGCGTGTAGGTGTGCATTAGGTGAAGCGGTGGAATACCGTTTTGATGTTGGTGAATAAATGCGCAGAAGCTTAACAATAACCCCTGAAAACGACAAAAAAATTCTACTTGCAAAAGGACGATTCTTAACTGGAGATACGCCTCTTGATATCGATTATACTACAATGGTCAACATATTCATTGAACTCGGGCACAAGTTAATGTCGGCTGGATGGACAGATATCTCAAACCCAAAAGTGGTAATTGACAAAAAAGAAATTGTTGAAGCATTCAAAAAATACGCCTTTAATACGGAACTAAAAGAAGATGCCGTTGGAGACCAAGTCACCGAAATCATCTTTAGAAAACTAGTCGAGCAAGCAAAGATGCTGCCGAATAATCAATGTATGCAGGAAGAACAACCTCAAGAGTTGCCTGCTGAAGACTCAGAAGCTTCACGCACAAAAATGCAGAAATACGTCGCATAGACACATAAGTAGAGGAAGAAGCGCATGGTTGAAGACAAAGAACCACAGCCCATTGATTTTGAAAAACTCCTTGAATCAGAAAAGAAACGCTCTGAAGACTACTTGACTAGGCTAAAGTATTTGCAGGCAGACTTCGAAAATGTCAAAAAAAGATTTGACCGAGACCTTGAGCAAACCAGAAGATGTTGTGCCGAACGCATAATTCTACAGCTACTCGATGTTGTTGATGAACTCGAGTTAGCAGTTAAAGTTGCCAATGCCTCGGAAACATCTCAAAAAACACTTGTTGAAGGCGTCGAAATGACCCTAAAAAAACTCAGAAAAGTTCTTGAGCAAGAAAACGTTTCTGCTATAGAGTGTGGCGAGGGCATGGTTTTTGACCCAGCTTGCCACCACGCTATTGCTGCCGAAACTCGTGACGACGTAAAAGATTGTGTTATTGTAGAAGAAATTCGCAAGGGCTATAAGTTAAAGGATAAGGCGCTACGTCCCAGCATCGTTAAGGTAGCTAACCCATCAAAGTAAAAAAAATAATTGGAGGAAAAAAAATAAATGAGTAACCAAAAAACAAATCAAAAAGTCTTAGGAATAGACTTAGGAACAACCAATTCAGCAGCAGCAATCTATGAGGGGGGACACGCATCTGTTATCCCCAGTGCTGAAGGACCAACGATGGCAGGCAAAATGTTTCCATCTGTTGTAGCTTTCACGAAAGATGGACAGCTACTGGTCGGTGAACCAGCAAAACGTCAAGCGACAACTAATTCCGAAGGCACAATATTTGAAATAAAACGCAAAATGGGTACGAACTACAAAGCTAGCATTTACGGCAAAGAATACAGCCCCCAGCAAATCTCTGCTTTTATTCTGCAGAAAATCAAAAAGGACGCCGAAACGTATCTTGGAGGAACCATAAACCAGGCAGTCATTACCGTACCAGCGCATTTCGACGACAACCAAAGACAAGCTACTAAGGATGCAGGCGAAATTGCAGGATTCCAAGTTATGCGTATCATCAATGAACCTACAGCGGCATGCCTTGCTTATGGTATTGATAAACTTGAGCAGGAAATGAAGATTCTCGTTTTCAGCTTCGGCGGGGGAACCCACGATGTAACTTTAATGGATTTCGGTAAAGGTGTGTTCCAAGTGCTCAGCACTAGTGGAGATACTCAACTCGGTGGAACCGATGTTGACAAAGCAATCATGACATACATACTTGACGAATTCAAGCGACAAACGGGTGTAGATGTTAGTAATGATCGTATGGCAATGTCACGGTTAAAAGATGCGGCGGAGAAAGCCAAGATCGAGCTCTCAACGCTTATGAGCACCGACATTGATCTGCCTTTTCTAACTGCAGATGCCTCAGGACCCAAACACCTCCATCTCACCCTAACAAGAACTAAACTTGAATCTCTCGCCCAACCAATCGTAGAACGCACAAGACCTACCCTCCTAAAAGCCTTGGAAGATGCCAAACTCAATCCACAACAAGTAGACAAAATCATCCTCATAGGCGGCATGACCAGAATGCCACTCGTGCAACGTTTCGTTGAACAAATACTCGGCAAAGCCCCCGAACGCGGTCTAGACCCCATGGAATGTGTCGCTATCGGTGCAGCAATCCAAGCCGGAGTCATTACAGGAGAAGTCAAAGACTTACTCTTGCTCGATGTTACCCCTCTAAGTTTAGGGGTTGAAACCATGGGCGGAGTAATGACTCGCGTCCTTGAAAAGAACACAACCATACCCACAAAGCGAAGCCAAGTGTTCAGCACAGCAGCAGATTTCCAAACCGCAGTTACAATTCACGTCCTTCAAGGAGAACGCGCAATGGCAGGCGACAACGTATCTCTGGGTGAATTCAACCTCGTAGATCTCCCCCCCGCGCCACGTGGGGTACCACAGATTGAAGTTACCTTTGATATTGATGCAAATGGCATTCTAAACGTGACTGCTAAAGACCGTGGCACTGGCAAACAGGCAAAAATTACCATCACAGCATCCACCAAGCTCTCCAAAGAGGAAAAAGATCGCTTAATACGCGACGCAGAACAATTCGCTGACCAAGACCGCAAAAAGAAAGAAGAAGCAGAAACCCGGAATACAGCCGATAGCCTTGTTTACACAGCTGAACGCACAAAGCAGGACCTATCAGGCAAAATTAGTCCCGAAGAAACGGCTAAAATCGACGCAGCAGTCACTGAACTCAAAAACGCACTAGCAAACAATGATATGGCATTGGTTAAAACAAAATCCGATGAGCTACAGAAAGTGCTCCAAGAAGTTGGAACCAAAGTCTACCAACAGGCTGCAGCAGAAGCGGCAAAGCAGCAACAAGCTCAAGGTGGACAGGCTGGTCAACAACCTGGTGCTGGTCCAGGACCTGAGACACCACCAAACGGTGGTCAGGGTCCAGAAGGACCTGAAGTGGTCGATTCAGAAGACTATAAAGTGAAGTAGCCATAGGCTACAACACTTTTTTTCCTTTTTTTATCTCTTAGATTTCTTTTAAGGAAAATATTGATTACACAAATTAACAAGGCCTTTGATTTTTTTCATGGTTTTAGGAAAAGTTATTTGATTTTTGGAAGTTTATCTTTATAGCGCATTGATTCTATATTTTACTTCATAAAATAATTAAAAAAATAAATCATCTATAATAGGTACACCTCTCTTTTTAGATAGGTTGTGCAGGTCGCATCATAATTTTTTATGTCCTGAAAGGGATGATTATGTGCAAATGAATTGAGTTGAAAAAATGAGTATAACCCAAATTGAAATTACTAAAGAATTCACTAAAACAAATCAACGATTAAAAGATAAGTGCCCTGAATGTTCAAGTGACAATCTTGTTCATGATTATGATACTGGTGAAACTATTTGTGGTGATTGTGGTCTTGTTTTGTATGAGCAGATGTTGGATAAGGCTCCGGAGTGGCGTGCGTTTACTCCGCAGGAGAAGGCTTCTCGTAGTCGTGTTGGTATGCCTACTTCTTATTCGGTTCATGATAAAGGATTATCCACAACCATCAGCCAAATTGATAGAGATGCATTAGGAAGAAAACTTCCAATATCTACACGCCTTCAGATGTGGCGTCTTAGGAAATGGCAAATACGCAGCCAGGTTCACTCATCCACCGACCGAAATCTTGCACAAGCAATGGGCGAACTTGACAGGTTATCCGGCAAAGTATCTATCTCACCGTCAATGAAAGAAAAAGCCGCTTTAATTTATCGCAAAGCATTGGAAAAGAGATTAGTTCGAGGAAGATCCATCTCCGCCATTGTTGCAGCCTCCTTGTATGCTGCGTGCCGCAAAAGCGGATCCCCTCGAACTCTTCGCGAAATTTCACAAGCAAGTCTAGTTAACAAGAACGATGTTGCACGATGCTACCGGTTACTGCTGCAAAAACTTGATTTTCACATGCCTATATCTGATCCATTGACATATGTTTCAAAAATTGCTGAAAAAAATGAAATATCAGGTAAAACACAAGGAGTCGCAATCGCAATACTGCGAGATGCTAAACAAAAACGATTTTCAGCTGGCAAGGATCCAATGGGTATGGCGGCTGCGTCTCTTTATATTGCTTGTCTTCAGAATAATGAAAAGATTACTCAGAAAGACATTGCGGAAGCTGCTGGAGTCACAGAAGTTACAGTTAGAAACAGATACAAAATGCTAACAAAGCAACTTCGCCTTCAAGTGCCGGAAAGAGCCCATTTTTAACTCTTGTTTTTCATCAACCCAAACTAATTCCAAAAACAATTTTTTTTATAAATTTAGTTGGCTAATAGCAACCAACAGTTTTACAAAGAAGAGTAGTGTTACTTGTATTGAAGGAGATTGTCGCATGAGTAAGAAAGGAGAAACAGGCGAGCAGGATCGATCAAAACCTCAGCCTCAGAAGAAAAAGGATAGAGATACAAAACGTAAAGAGAAAAAGTCTGCAAGGCTTGAAAGACAAAAGTCCAGATGACTTAAATTAATCTTTAAAAACATACTCTTTCAAAGTTTTATTTCTCTTGCCTCTAAAAAAGGTAAAATGAGGAAATTATCCTCAAACACAAATAGTTATTATGCCACAATTAGTTCTGGCATTTGGGCTTTTACAGTTAGTTCTGGGCTTATTTTTTGACAGATCATGAGCAAGGAGTTTTCTGTAAATTTCAGGAGGTTTTTTCCCTGTTCTGTTAGGGTATAGACTTTGCGGGGTCTCTCAGAGGTCATGTTCCATGCGCTTTGGATATGGCCTTTTTTTTCTAACAAACTAAGCAGCGGGTAAATTGTACTGGGGCCGAAGTAGACGCCGAAACCTTTGCGTATATTTGTGATTAGTTGGTAACCGTGCATGCCTTGTTTTTCTAGGTGTTGTAGGATTATCATATCTAGTAAGCCTTTTGCAAGTTTTGTTTGGGCTTCTTTTTGGTTTTTGGTGTTCATATCAATTTCTCCTGTTAAGTCTTATGTCTTATTTATTGCTATTTTACTAGTTAAAGGCTTTTACATACCCTATGCATACCAAAACTTCATTTGTAGAACATAGATACACAAAAACTCATGGAATAGTATGCAAAAAACCATATTATGACTCAAAGAATATGCCCAAACTAAACTGTTCAACACAAAAACACAAAATACGTTTTTAAAATCTTTATCAAGCCTCTATAGATTCCACCGTTCTAAAATCTCAAAAATTGTAAAATATCTTCCATAGAGGTATTCAAAGTTTGAAAATACTTTTTTCTTTTGAATTTTTTTCACATTCTCCTTTTTTTTTACTATAAATTTTCAAGTCATTAAACATTAGACTTTCTTTAACCTTAGAATAACTTCCCACGTTATTTATTCAAGCCTTTTTTGCACTTATAGTGATTTATTTCAAAGCCAACTTTTTCAAAATTGCTTGTTTGGGTTGTGGGAAAAAAGGGGTGTTTACAATAATACCTACGTCGTTAACCAAAATAAGATCTCCAAGGAAGAAATTAATTTTCGATTTCCCTGTTTTTGTCTTGGTTGGTGAATATTGTGGCAAATCAATCATATAATATTGACTCGTAATAAATGCAGTTTTTGACAATGCGGTTGAATTTTTGCACTCAAAATCGATAGGTCGCCAAAAAAGTGTTTAGCTTGTAGTAGGGTTGAGCCTACAGCATTTTCTTATATCGTATATCTTCCTTCTTGTATATTGAAGAAGGAGAAAGCTTTGAGGTTGAAAAAAATTGAATAAAAACATTTTTCATGGAGCAGTTCTTGAAAGTATTTTGCTTAATTTCATAAACGAAGCTTCTGATAGGGGATTGCATGGTTATGGGCTTTTAAAAATGATTCATCGAAAGTATGGGGTACGGCTTGGGTCATCTTCACTATATCCTGAGCTTAATTGTTTGGAAAAGAGGGGTCTTATTGAGTCTAGATGGGAGGTGGGTTTGAAGAGGGCTTGCAAACAATATAGAATCACTCGACAGGGTAAAATGGTTCTTAAGGAGTATTTTGTTGAGCTTAGAGCTGTAATTCCGCTATTAGTTAGTTGCTAAAATCAAAAAAAGTTGGTTGTTTATCTTGCCCAACAGGGTCCATAGCCGTACCCATACGCGTAGCCGTAGCCGCTTTTATAGGGTTCTCGTGAGCTAGAGCTGTCTGTTGGTGCTTTAAGCGCACCATACTGGTCTGCGTAGGCTTGGTTTGCTACATATCTAAAGCAGTAGATTATCCAGACCCAAAATCCTCAGCAGGAACAGCGTTGTGGTCTGCTCCGGGACAGTTTGGTTTTGATCTATTTGGGCTATTGTCATTTCTATTGTGGCTATGGTAAGCGCTGTAACTGCGACGAGTCGGATATTATTTTTGTGTCAGTCATGTTTTAACACCATCTACTTATATGTGCGTGGCTAGTTGTGGTAGTTGCCTGAAACAAATTTCAAGAAAATTTTAGACTAAATGTCTTAAAAGTAGGATGCCTTTGACGTTATCAATTGAGTTTTAGAATAATTGGACTTAGGCTGTACTTTACACCAGGTAAATTTGCAAGGATAGCAACAACATAGGCTGGGTTAGTTTCGGAAAAACCTAAATTCCCAACTTGAGACCTTGAAAGTTTTTTATATTTTTGTAAATACTTCCATGCCCTTTCTATTTCTTGGAGTGGTATAGGATGTTGAGTCTTTGTTGAGGTTTTAAGAATTATTTGATTACTTGAAATTTGTGTGATTTCAAAGGGCTTGTTTTGGTAGAGTGTTGTCAAACGCTTTCCCTGAAGGTTCTTAAGTTCGGCGGGTAAATCCATAATTTCATATCCTGTTAACTTTCTTATGCTACTTTATGGCTGAGTTGGGATTTAACCTTTCGTTGTTAATTGAAGTACTTATTACATATAGAACGAAATAATGGAGAACAGTTCTTGCTTAGAAACCATCTTGACGGATATGATTGGAATCAAAAGACGCCAAATTTGGCGTGCTATGTCATTAGTTGCCTTCTTACCTCTGCTTCCATTCTTTTTTTCCTTTGTTTTTTGTTTGGTTTGTTTGTTTTTCATTTTTCGGCTTATTTTTTGTTTTACTTTTTATTTTAATCGCCCTCCTTCACAATCAAACTATCTTTGATCCTTATTCATATTGCCTTCCACTTCCCATTATTCAACGCACTTCCTTGGGAATTTAAGCCAAATACTAGCTTGTCAAAAATTATCCAAGTTATTACGTCTTAATCAACAATTTTTTAACAACTAAAAATCTGCCTACCTAATACACGCGGGGGACACAATTCATAATTAATTACTTCAAAATCTTCGCCCACATCTACTATTGATTTTTTTCACTTTGAAAAATCTCTCATTTCATATTAATAATTAGTTAATTATTAAATTTCCTTCTTTTTAGATTTTAAATTTATTATTTTTAATAAAATATTGTTCTTATGATTAATTTTATGATAATTTTTATCTTTTTTTATAAAAATCTGGTGTTTCCCGTAAGATAAGTATTATCCAGAATGTCTTAAATTTCAGCCGAATTAAATATGGATACTACAGTTTTGTTTGTTAAAAACTTAAAGTTTATCTCTTCTCTAATTTCTTTTGAATTTATTGCCTGAACTACAAATTAAACTAAACAAACACCTTTTTCTATTTTAAAATTTTTTTATGGGGCAGTTCTGTTCTGCTGGTATGCACTATCGATTAAAATCCTCTGGTTTGTATAGTCTATGCGACAATTGAAGAGGTAGCTTTTGTTAATTTGTAGACTATTGTACAATGTAGTGTTCATAGGAATGTAAAGTCTTTTTCCGTTAGTGAGAGCTACATAATAATTAACTGGGATGTTTTCTACTGTTTGCCCTTTGTCAGCGATAATACCGTATTCACCATCGGGAATTTTTGCTCCCTTGATAGCATCGTTTGCAACAATTGCTATAAAGCCAACGGCTATTACTGCAATTAATATGCTTATAACAACAATTGTTTTGAATGCATCCATTCAGAACTCACCCCTTCATAGATCTTATTGTGGAACCATATAAAAAGAATCCTTAACTTAAAAGAAAAAGGGTTAGTTTTGGAGTTGCCTTTTTACTGACTCTTGCGCTGATTGCACCGCACCTGATAGTTTGTGGCACACGGTTCCACCACCTTGAGCGAAATTAAGACGTCCACCGCCACCACCGCCTATTAAGGGAGAGACCTCCTTAATTGTGGCGCCGCAATTGACACCCTTTTGAACTGCCTCCTCACCTGCCATCATTAAGATGCGGCAGGTTTTGCTGTCGCAGCCAAAATACACAGTGACAGCTGCAGGGTTGCGTTTGATGACTTCCGACGCAGTCTGAAGCATGCGGTTTACATCGATAACTTCACCAAAATCTCGACTCAAAATTGTTATCCCATTAACTTCTTCTGAAGACTGAGAAGTTTGAGACAATGCAGCGCTTTCTTTTTCAGCAATTTCTTTGATTAACCTGCGTTTCTCCACCTGAGTTTCTTTGAGTTCCCTGACAACTTTTTCAGCAGTTTTATCAAGCTTATTTATCGGTGAGTTTAGAACTTCTGAAACCCGCGCAAGTAGACTTTCTTGATCCTGAACTGCTCTGAGCGCTTTAAGCCCTACTGCATAGCCGAGTCGCTCCACGCCATCTTGCACCCTCTCGGTATAGACGATTTTAACAAATCCAACTTCACCGGTTGTGCCCAAATGTGTGCCCGCGCATGCTTCAACGTCCCAGTCGCCTGTTTTTACGACTCGGATGTCTTTTCCCGGTACTGCGCCACCCTGATAAAGACGGAATCCATACCGTGCCTCCGCCTCATTGCGGGGTAGCCATGAGGTTTCAACTTTCATGTTGGTGCCGATGGCTTGGTTAGCTAGTGTTTCGATTTTGTGGATTTCGTCTTGACTTAAGCGTCGATAGTGCGAGATGTCAAGGCGTGAGGTTTCAATGCCCTTCTGTGTGCCTGACTGCCAGACATGTTCACCCAGGACACGTCTTGCAGCTCCATTGATGAGGTGGGTGACAGTGTGGGATTTCATAAGTTGGTAGCGACGTTCCCAATCCAGACTGCCGTGAACTATGTTGCCTTCAATGAATGAGGCTGGTTCTTTGAGTTTGTGCACGATTACTTTGCCGATTTTCAGCACATCAGTTACGTAGAATTTGTCATCGCCGCTAATTATCCAGCCGTGATCGCAGGGTTGTCCACCGCCTTCCGGATAGAAACATGAACTATCCAAAACAACTTTGCCTCCGTCTATGATTTTTAGAACCTTAGCATTGAACTCTCGCTTGTAAACGTCTGCGTAGTAAAGCGGTTCGGTTGCTGGAAGATGCTCAACCGCTTTTTCAAGGGCCTCATCAGCTTGGGATTCTTCTTCCTCAACTGGTTTGGAAGCTGCCATATGGCGGTTTGCGACTAGTGTGTAGAAATTCTCAGGCACCTCAACTGTTATACCCTCATTTTCAGCGGCTTGCTTCACGATTTCAGGTGGTAATCCTTGGGAATCGTACAATTCGGCTAGTGTCTCTTCTGAAAGTTTGGTTGTTCCTTTGCTTTTGAGGGTGGCGGCGATTCGTTTCACCAATCCTTCGCCTCGCTGAAGAGTATCTTTGAATTTTTCCTCTTCGACCTTGAGCATTTCGATGATTTCGCCTTTCATCTCTTTCACACGGGGAAAATCTTCTTTCCAGAAATCCGCCTGCATTTCTATGATACTGTATAGTTGGTCGGGTTGAATGTTTAGTGTGCGCATGAGACGGAAGACGCGTCGGTAAAGCAACCTGGCGAGATAGCCTTCTTGTATGTTGGATGGTACTACGCCTTCAGAGAGTAGGAAGCTCAGAGTTTTGGTGTGGTCAGTGACTGCCCACGCATTCTCTATGGGAACCAGTTCCCGCTCAAGTGTCGCTAGATCAATGCCTGTTAGTTCACTTACGCGATTTCGAGCAACCATGCGGTTGGCACGTTTATCTACGCTTACAAGACCCGAATATTTGGCTACTCTTGTCAGAAAGTCATTATCTATGTTTGTTATACCTGCCATTGACATGACTTTGTCGAGTAGGTTGCCATAAATTGCCTGAAACAGGCTCGGAACACCTTGACTTATCCATGTGAAGCGGTCAATTCCATAGCCGGTATCAACTGTGCGGATCGGTAATTCGATGAAGTCGTTGCCTACTACCTTGTATTGCATAAAAACTAATGTACCCACCTCAAGTCCGCGGACAATACATTCCACATCGGGGCCCGCGTTGCCGCCTCCTACCCAAACTCCCTCCTTATAGATGATCTCATCCGATGGGATGCCTAAGGTTTCAGTGCAGAAACGCTGGTGAAAACGTACAGTATCGTCCTTCCAGTAAACCTCTTTATCAGGATAATTGAATGCGTGAGCGCCGCCCATTTCAAAGATGGTTAAATGCCTCCCAAAGGTCGGTCCAGTATTAGAGATGTCTGTTAATCTGATTGATGGTTGAGAAATCACCAATGGATTTGCTGGAGGTGGCGAGATGCCTTCGGTTACGTATGGTTGGAAATCGATGATGCTAGCGTGTGTGAGGTAAATGTCTTTGCGCCACCTTGCCACCACAGGATAGGGCTTAATGCGTGTGTGCCCGTTTTCTTCAAAGAACTTGAGGAATGCTTCGCGCATTTCGGAGAGAGTGAACTTCTTTTTGGTGGCAGGGTTACCTAAGAAACTGTAGCAACCGCATTCGTCGCTTCCAGATTCACCGCAGGTTTCCTGCTTCTGATTTTGCGTCCAAAACCATTCGCCGCATCTTGGACAATGCTTGCGTACAAAGCCTTCTTCTTTGAAGAATGGAAGCTGATAGGCTTCTTTAGAGAACGTTTTTTCAACCATGACAGGTCATCTTGCTGAAATTTGATTTGTTAAAAAAGGGTTTATGGGATTCACGGATTTAAAGCTAAGCATGAAATAAGGGTTGATTAGCCCCCTCAAACTAGCGCATTAATTTCTTTTAGATGTTTCACTATTGCTTAGCGGTGACATACAAATTTTGAGTTTTAAGTCTCAGAAGAAATACGGACCAGACAGGATTTTCAAGTCTAAAGGCAGTTAATTATATGTTATCCAAAAACGAGCGATGTTTGCCCTCGACTTTTATTTTATGTTAAACCGATTTTTACTTTAGTAAATATCGATTCAACGAAAAATTTTTTCGAAAAGAATTATAGGCTTGTATTGAATTACTTCCACCAAAGCTTTTTGGGTTCAATAACGAGGACTTCAACATTTTTAGTTAAAATTAAATCTTTAGAGAATTGGTATCTTTCTACTTTTGCTTGATAGGTGCCCTCAGAAAGCTTGCCAGTTACGGTACCCTTTTTATCAGTATTCATCGAAAGGACTAATTCTTTAAATGGCGTCCCATTTTTGAGATTTTCAGCCCATTGCTCAAGTGTTATTGAATTTTCTAACCTGAATATTTTTACATTGACGTTTTCGATTGGCATGTTTTCTTTAAAATTTACGACTTTTACTACAAGGGTGTAGCACTTTAATAATTCTGTATTTAATTCCAAAATAATCAATACTCTCTATCTTTTTTCCAGATATTTAGTGAGCATTGTCCCCAACAATAACTACTTCCTTTATACATACAGCCTCTACAATTAGGCGAATCAAAATATCTACTATTTTGTTTCACAAATTTTCCTTCAATAATAGTGTATCAGGCATGCATTTCTGTGTTGTTATATTTTTTTCATAATTCAATGTGTTCTCTGAGAGAATGAATATAATTCTAATTCTATAAAAAAACTAATTTGATAGCCAGGTTTACCTTCATTAGTACCAAAGTATTATATTGTATTAAACACAGACCGGTTGTGGCTTCTAATATGAATGAATATAAAGTAGTTTATTGGGAAGATAACTCAGGGGAATTTGCTTTTGGAACATCAGTTAAATCAAAGTTTCAAAAGGAAATAAACGAATTAGCTCAAGAAGGATGGGTAATAAAGTTCTCTAATATTGTTGCATTACCTCAGACGAATTCTGAAAGAAGGGGCATTAGCGCATACGCGTTACTTGAGAGAGAAATAATTCCATCTGCTTTTAGGGAACGTTCCAAAAATAGTTCTTAATATAGTTGGATCGGGTTACTAAACAGAAGTCTTTCTTTGAGCTGTTTTTGATATGTTCAATATAAGTAGTAGCGTTTTTATGAAGGATTCCCCCTGGGATTAATCGCAGCTGTTGTTATACACTTATATTGCGTTTAACATAGGTCATTGTGTAATTCATATGCCGAAAATAGGAAAAATTAAGAGTAAAATAGTTGTTAAGGCAACTGCAGTAAAGGAAATTCCCGCTAAAAACATTGTAGAAAGAGCCCAATTCGATAAAGATGGAAATCTAATTTGCCCCACTTGCAAGAAATCACTGAGAGGTTTGAAAACTAATGTTACCGATTCCTTAATTGCACCAGAAAAACATACCACAAAAAGGCGCAAAGTGCAATGTTGTTCTGAAGAGTGTAGTGCAAAATTTTATGAGGTACAGCAAAAAAGTCTCGATGAGTAAATTGATGTCCGATTAATATTTTTGGGGTTCGAGGTTAAGCCACTTTAAGGATATTAAAGTAGAAGTTGGGGCGCCTTTGCACTGACAATAAATTACGGTTTGCATAGTATTTTTTCCAGTTTGTTTTCGTTTAACAATCGTTTTCTATAAAAATTTTTGTTATTGGTTAAAGTTCAATGCTCCTTCGAATCTGTAAATTTGGTAGAACATTTAAGATGCGAAACTCAACTCAAGGCACATGCCACTGCGGGATTAGGTGAAAATCAGCACAAATTTTTTCATGTCCATAACGCCTAAGAGGTTTTGTTAAGTGTCGTTGAGAGCGAGTTGAAGTAAGATACAAACCAGGTTTAAGTGAACGCGAAACTGAGATCTCCATTTTTTTTAGAGTATGATATTTTTCACTACAGCGTTCGCAGCGCAAGCCCTGGTTTTTTCCCATTGATTTCAGCCTTTTCCCGCATTTAGGGCAGGGCGGATTTTGGCTTTGAGTTTTCTGTATAAGAGTAATAATGCGGATTTTTTCAAGGTTAATCGTTAAGGGGGTGGTTAAAGTGGAATTGTGTACTGCTCCAATAACTTCTATCATATCGCCGACCTCAAGTTCTTTTGCAACCTTACGCAGTTCTCCAGTTGGTTCGTAAGCAGCACAATCCACTTCACCCGAAGAGTCCTTAATGGAGAATATAACATGGCGAACTGGAACCAATCGCGGAGGTTTTGAGACCATACCTTTGGCAATGACTGAATGGTACGGAGTGATTTGACTTAGCTGAGATACAGGCAGTAGGTGAGCGTCTGTACCTTGGTTGCTGCGAAAAATCAACCAACGCTCGACTGGTTCCAAAGTTTTAACGATATCAAATGCCTTTTTGACGATTTCTGGAGACTCTCCTCTAATTCCGAAGAGAATAGGGTCGGGTCCACGTGGCGTAATAATGACACGCGTTTTATCCGTGTCGACGTTGTTGAAGGTGTATGGCTGGGTCTGTTGATCCATCTCAAAAATCGACTTATCGTCAACACATCGTTTGGTACCTAAGTATTGGGGCATACGATAAGTAATTAGCTCATATGTGTGGTCGCAATTGAGAGGTTCCCCCACTGCAGCTAAGGCGCCAATGATGCCGCGGCAACTGTTAAAGCCAAAAGCTTGGGCGCTGTATTTTTTAATTATACTCTTCGCTTCTGTAAGAGTAACAATGGTTGTTTCTGCACGTTTTGAGAATTCTGTTAATTCAGCAGGGATTTCTGCGCCATGAAAAAAAACGATGCCGGGATCAGTACCCCTCTCGTTTATAGCGGAATGCTTTTTCCAAAGCGTAAGTGCAGTTTCTTTAATTTGAGTTTCAAAAGCGGCGGGGTAGGTGAATCGCAAGCATAATGCGCCATTGCCTCGGGTTTTCCATGGGACGTTAGGGTTTAGCCGCACCAGCAGCGGAAAATCTGTGAAGGTTACATTAAAACTTTTTAGCTTCTCAAGTAAAACTGCTGTGAGATAAGTTGTGCATCCACCCTTGGTTGAGTCAGTGTCGTCCAATCCAATATGCATTGTTCGCTGTGATGTCAAGGGATAGTGCTCCAATTAAAAATAAGGAAGGGGTTGAAGGTAAAAAATATTATTAATCCTAAAAGAATTAAGCTGTCTGCACTATTTGATCTGGTCCAAAAACCAATTGGTTGGTTATAATATGAGGTTTCTGTTCAGTAATTATCATGGTCAACTTAGAGTTTATTTTTCCAATTTTTTCTATTTGATCGGTGATAATGGATTTAAGTTTATCTAAATTATCCGCTTTAACATGGGCAATTATGTCATACACACCCCAGAGGTTGTAGACTTGCTCGACACCTTCGATTCCTTTTAGATTTTTAAGTACTTGGTTTTCAGCTCCAATTTCTGTGTTTAAAAGGATAAACGCTGTTGGCACTTTATTTTTCTCCTTTTTTGAGAGGTTGGGTGGTTGGCTTGAAGGTTTGTGTGCTTTTTCCTGTTCGATGGAACATAAAAAGGTGCATTGTGTTTCCAAACCTTTTAGGCCAGCCAATAAAAAAATCAGTGCATCCTCTGGGTAATGGCTCATTCTTTTGCAAACCCTTGATATGCAAAGTTATTGCCATTTTTACCAGCTCTGATACACATCACAATAATCAATTAGAAAAAAATTTAAAATTATGTGACTGTACCGACACTACCACAATCGCTATCTTTTTTAAAAATTAGATGTTTTTTTGTGGTTAGAAATAGCTGGAAATTATTGTTTGTCTTCTACGACAATCATTGTCAGAGTCGAGCGGACTTTGTCAAGACGCCGAATTCGCCAGGTGACAATTTCTTTGAGTTTATCCATAGTGTCTGCTTTAACTCGAGCTACAATATCATAGACTCCATATACTGCTGAGGCTTCTTCGACGCCTTCAACTTTTTTGAGTTCTTTCAAAACATCTGATTCAGACCCTATTTCAGTATTTATTAATACAAACGCTGTGGGCATATCAATCCTCTGATATTGATTAGGTTAGGTTCGCATTAAAATGTTTCTAATTGGCTTTCTATGAGTTATTGTGAAGGGTTTCAATAATTGTTCAATTCTTAACCGCTAAAGAATCAGAGGTTCCTCGGTTTAGCCTACTCATTTTTAAACCTGCCAATTGTAGCGCACCATAGGAAACTCCCAGTCGGAACCAGAGGTTAACCATTCTCGTTAACAACGCAACGGATAACGCTACTGCTGGTTCAACGCTCAGTGCCTGAAGCGACACCGTCATTATTAACTCCGGAAAACCAACAAAAGTTGCTCCAACCGTTTGGAGAGTTCCAGTTAGAGCAAAAACAATTAACACTACATCTACACGTAGAGGTTGCCCTAACGCTGCAAAAGCCAAAAACAGAACTGATACCTCAAAAAAAAACCCGGCAATTGCATATGCAATTGGTGCAATCAATGCTTTCGGATTGGCTTTAAGTTGTTCGATGCCCGCATGAAACTTCTCAAGTACACTTTCAGCTTTCTCAATGAAGCTTTGGGTCTTCCATTTTTTACGGAAGACCTTCGCAACCCGAACGCTTAAACTTAGAAGTGTTTTGGTTACGCGGGGTTTGAGGCTTATGTAGTAAATGAATATTAATGTTAGAATCAAAAGCCCCAAAACAAAACCTATAAGCAAAGCTATGTTCGGCGGCAAAGAATATCGAAATAACAACAAACCCAAGCCTATGCTTAACGCACTAATCGTTAGGGTCATAGTAAGGAGCTTCTGCCCTACCACTGATGCGCCGATACGTCCTGTTTCGAGGTTTGAATCTTTGCAGAGCAAGTAGATTTTTGAGATTTCCCCTGACCAGCCCAACTGCGGAACCGTTGCTTCAAAGAACAAGCCAACCCATGTGTAAAGGAAAGCTTTGCGTTTTGTTATCTTCACTGACAGACTACCCAGCAAGCTTCGCCAAACCATAGATGAGCAAACAGTGTAGAGTGTGTAGGTTATGAATGCAATTGAATAGATGAACAGGTTGGTTTGAGCTAAGGTTTTGGAGACTTGTGAGGGGTTGATATATAAAATTAAGTAGAGGATAAAAACAAGCAGTCCCGCAGCCAGAATTATCCTCATCAGGATAGGTTGATGGGATTTCATAGCTGATTCCATTAATCTCAAGCTCTGGTTAACCATCGATGCCTAGCCATTTAAGCCTTGGCAGAAACCTTGGTGAAGATGGCATATAACCTTACGTAGTATAATATATTGTCCTGGAGAGCTACTCGACTGAGACTGACGAAAAACTATTTGCCGGACTGTTTATTCTTCCATCATTATAAGCGTTAAGGTGGATCGAACACGGGTTAGACTACGAATGTTGTGAGTAACCATGTCTTTTAGTTTCTCCATAGTATCTGCTTTAACTTTGGTTACGATGTCATAGACGCCGTAGGAATAGTAGGCTTCTTCGACGCCTGGAATTTGTTTAAGTTCTCCAATAACTTCTTCTTCTGTACCTGATTCAACGTTTATAAGTACAAAGGCTTGCGGCATTAATCAACGTCTCCAATAATGCTAGAGCAACTGTGATTAATAGTTTTTATGCAAACGGCTAATGATTTATCATACGAAATTTAGTGGTTTTACCAAATCTCTCCGATTCTCTTGGAAGTAATTATTCAACTTTTGGCACTCAGACGCAACCGCAGATATAATCAAGCAAATGCGCTCTAACTACACTGTTTTCTGTCAATTTCCATGGACCTTTGCACATTTTTATATATCCGCGCACAAAAGAGTTATATTAAGTTTTCATGAAAGGTGTAGGTTATTGTGGGGATAACAATGGTTAAGTACATTTTTGTAACAGGCGGAGTGTTAAGTTCCGTTGGTAAAGGAATTTTAACTTCCTCCATCGGTAAAATGCTTCAGGCAAGAGGTCTAAAACCCACTGTCGTGAAAATCGACCCCTATGTAAACATCGACGCTGGTACCATGAACCCCTATATGCACGGTGAAGTTTTCGTTACAGATGATGGTGGCGAAACAGATTTAGACCTGGGTTGGTATGAACGCTTCCTTGATTTAAGCCTGAAACAAAACAATAACTTAACCACAGGAACCATTTATCGTAGTGTTATAGAAAAAGAACGCCATGGAGATTTCTTGGGTAGATGCGTCCAAATCGTCCCCCATGTGACTAACGAAATAAAAAATCGAATTAAAAATGCAGGCAAAGCAGTAAACGCGGACATCGTGCTTACTGAAGTGGGAGGCACAGTCGGTGACATTGAAGGCTTGCCTTTTTTGGAAGCTATCCGCCAGATGCGCGTGGAAGAAGGTTATGAGAATACCCTCTATGTTCACGTAGCACTTGTCCCCATCTTAGATGTTACAGGAGAAATGAAAACCAAACCATTACAGCACAGTGTAAACGAGCTACGCCGTATTGGTATCCAACCCGACACTATAGTAGCCAGGAGTCCTCAAATGATAGATGCAGAAGCTCTAAGGAAAATCGCTCTCTTTGGCACAATTCCGGAAAACCAAGTTTTTTGCTCCTACAATGCAGAAACTGTTTACCAAGTTCCACTTATTCTGGATAAGCAGGGAATGGGCGACTTCGTGTGTCAACGTCTTGGACTAAAATGTGAAAACAAAGACTTCAACCAATGGCAAACATTCGTGGATAGTATACTTAAACCTGACCACGAAGTCAAAATTGCATTAGTCGGTAAATATGCAGGCTTATCCGATAGTTATGTGAGCATGACTGAAGCTCTTCGTCACGGTGGTGCGGCATGCAAAACTAAAGTCTGCATAAACTACCTTGAGGCGGAAAAGTTCGAACGTGACCCCGAATGTCTAGCGGAACTTTCAAACTTTGATGGTATTTTTGTCCCTTATGGTTTTGGTCCGCGAGGAACTGAAGGGAAAATCGCGGCTGCTCGTTACGCTCGAGAAAATGATATCCCCTTCTTGGGCATTTGCTATGGTTTCCAACTTGCAGTAATAGAGTTTGCACGTAACGTTGCAGGTTTAAAGGATGCTAACAGCTCAGAAATCAATCCCGATACTCCATACCCAGTGATCGATCTCATGCCTGAACAACGTGGCATAGAGGTTAAGGGTGCAACCATGAGACTTGGCGCACACAAAGTTATGCTGCAGAAGGGCAGCTTAGCCTACAAACTTTTCGGCTCCGAAGAAATTCATGAACGCCATCGCCATCGATTCGAAGTCAACCTTGACTATATTGAACCTCTCAAACGCAACGGCATGTGCTTTACAGGCAAAAGCAGTGACGGCAGAAGAATGGAAACGCTAGAGTTGCCAGACAAATACTTTTATTTTGCCTCGCAGTTTCACGGCGAATTCCGAAGCCGCCCAGGCAGACCATCACCCGAATATCTCGGTTTTATACAAGCATGTGTGAATAAGAAAATGGGCAAACCCAAGGATCTTATTTCCTAATTTTCCCGCTCTTTCTAAAATTTTAGAAATAGATTTTTCTTTTTTCTTAAGATTGTTTTCTTTGCGTATTGATGATGTCTAATTAGAATATTAGTTGTTTGCTTAAGAAGAGAAAACATAGTCTTCAAGAGCGGTGATACTTAAAATTAAACTGGGAAATCCATAGCGCCAAAAGCAAACTAAAATCTAGTATCAATTTGCTTTTTGCAGTCAAATGTTTTTTTTGAAATAACTACAATTTAGTAAATGTTATAATGCACCGTTTACATGACTCCCTGAAGGAACGATATATAATGTCAAGCGAAGGAAAATGGGATTCAACCACTTACTCCCAGAGAATGAAGGACGGTAAGTTGGAGCTAAGTGATCTTCAGAACCACCTCAATGAAGTTATGGTGCATTTTGTGCTGCGGGCTTTGCGTATTTACCAGTCTACAAGACCTGAACCGCTAAGACCTAATGAAGTTGCTTTGTTGGTAAAGAATGAAATCAACAATGTAATTATCGACCTGTCTGCGCAGCCAAATATTGATGCTATCACAAAGCTTGCCAAAGAAGAATGGGCTAAACTGCAAAAGTAGATTTGCCCTTCTATCTTGTTTTTCTTATCAATAACGTTTTTTTATTAAAATAAGATAAAAATAAAAAACTGTTACGCCGAAATTACTTTAGGCAAATCCCCCCTTTGTATCCCCCGCAATATTTCCCTTTTTCTTTAAATTTAGAACATTTGTTTATTTGATTCAAGTAACAACTAATTCCATGTTTAAGTTAGCGGTTTTTCGATGCCTTCTAAAAAGCATAATTGATGTTATAACAACCGCTAACAGAATTAGAGCAATGAATACTACTGTTGAAGTTGGGAATGACTCGGGGCTATTGTCGTTAGGATATACATCGTTATACTGTGTAGCGGTGTTGCCAGAAATTACGCCGCCACGTCTGTTAAATGTGCCAGCATTATATACACCTCCACCAACTTCAGCTTTATTGTCAGAAATTACAGCATTTTCAGATAAGCTAAAATTACCTTCAGGATAGTTGTATACCCCGCCCCCATGTGTACCTTGATTATTAGAAATCACACCACCCGACATGGTAAAGATACCACTGTTAGAAACCCCTCCACCTGATTGCATTAAATTACCACCAGCGTTGTTAGAAATTTCACCGCCCGACATGATGAAGATGGCGCTGTTTTGCACTCCCCCGCCATCGTTGTTACTGATTAAACCACCAGACATGTTAAATGTGCCATAGTTCCAACCTTGGTTATACGTACCACGGTTATACACGCCAAAGCCTGTGTTGTTAGAGATTTCACCACCAAACATACTGAATGTGCCATACTCACTGTTATACACAGCACCACCATAACCAGTATTGGCATTGTTATTGGAAATTTTGCCACCATACATTTCAAACACACCATTGTTAACAACGCCATCACCCAAAATATTGCCCGAAATCTCGCCATTATACAGGATAAGTGTTTCACCTACAGTAACACGCACAAGCTTGTTCCAAGCAAGAGGATAATTTCCACAAGTCACAACAATACCATCAAGCCTTAACACCCCACTACCCTTGACAAACAGCCCACTCCCCTCGACATTAATAACCGCATCAGGAAAAGTAACAAGATAACCATCCTTAGTTCTAACAAGCTCTCTATCCCCACCAATCAGTTTGAAAAATTTAGAAGTACTTGTACTTGTTAGGGTGATGTCTTTGTTAACAGCAATAACAAGTTGTTCTGTAAGTGTAATATCGTTATCAAGAGCGATAACTGTAGGTTCTATAACGTTATTAATAGCATTTCTAAGTTCCATCTCGTTACATACTATTCTGTCTGGGGTACGGTCCGCAGTTGTTTGACCTTCAACTGGAGACAAACAAACCCCAAAAAAAGACGTTGCAATCAACAACACAAGTAAGGGCGTAAAAAATTTTGCAGAACAGTTTTGTTTTGTCATCCATTTTGTTCTTCCAAAGGCATTAATGCTATGCATGACTTACACAAAGAATTCTAGGTCTTGAACTGTCATAAAAGATTTTTCGTCAAACTTTCTTGACTAATCTAAGTCAAGGTTTCTTGACTAAGTTGTGTTTGTTTTTGTGGTAAACCTAAAAAAAAGAAAAAGTTGGGGTTTTAAATGGTGCCTGTTGTTTGGTTATCTTCTTTGAATTGTACTTTGATTCCGCCGATTCTGGGTGCAAGAAAGTTGTAGACAACTGCGACTATTATGCCTTGAATTAATCCGCCCACGAAAGCCATTATTGGAACTATTATGATGGCTGCAACTCCAAAGATGAGGCTAAAAACGCCAGGCATAGCAGTTGTAGTGCCTGTTGAGGGAAAATTATTTATAATTGTGGAAAATATTGCTCCAAAAACGGCTGCGTAAAAGATGCCGACAACAAGTCCAATTACCGCCCCAATACATGCTAACATTAAGGCGAATGGCATTACGGGTATTTTCTGTATTGTTTTTTCTACCATATAACCAACCAGTTTAGTTTTTTGTTGGTGAATAAATTTAAGATTTGCTATCCTGACTCCTTAGGAGGGCTTGATCAAGAATATTTTGTAGATTTTCTAAATAAATTATGTGTTTTTTTGAAGTCAGCTAAAATCAGGCTTACAATGTTCTAGCATAACTGTTCCAACGACTAATTTCTATTCTAAAGTCATCCTAAAAGACTTAACATTTTTACCACAACAATCAATTCACACTATTTTGAAAAGCAAAAGTTGTTTAAAAACTGCTTTTAGGCTATCTGAGAAATCAATGCCTAACGCAGCGAAGAGAGGGCAGTTAACGCTTATGGCCTCGCAGTTATATTATAAAAATTTTAACCGTGAGTTGATTCCTTGTAGTAAATGTCGAGAGGGGTTGAGTAAAATGGATAACTTTATTGTAGTTGTTAATTAGCTTGGAGAAGTACAAAAGAAATACTCACCTTTATACTAAGCCTGGATTGAATATTTAGTTGCAAAAATCAACAATATAGAATACCACTGTTTTAGAAGCCGAAAAGATTTAGCCAATATCAAGGGAGCGTCTAAAATGTCCGTAGAAAGTAAAAAAGTATGGAAAAAACTGAGCCGAAATTACTTTCGGCGGGCGTAATCCATTATGGGGATTAGTTTTGGATCAGAGTGGACGATTTGCCTATCGTCTACCATGCCTACTAATGCGCCATTTTTGTCGACGACTGGTAGGTGCTTAATGTTCCAGTGTTTCATGAGTTCAGCTGTTTCCTTAAGGCTTGCGTTTTGATCGATGACAACAAGCGGATTGGTGTAGACCATTCTTGCGATGACTGTTCTTAGTGGTACCTCAGCTTCAACGGCACGGATCAGAACGTCTTTTACCGTGATGATGCCTGTGGGTTTGCCACTTTGAACGACGAGAATTGCATCTTTGTCGTATTTGTTCATTAATGAAATTACATCTTTCATTACAGTGTTGTTTTCTACTGTTTTAACGTCTTTTGTCATGATATCTTTTACTGTGACATTGCTTGCCATATTATTTTCACCTTATCGCTATCTGAAAAGCAGTGGTTGTTTATCAATTTTACGATTATTTTCTTTTATGTATAGTGTAACCCTTAAAGGTTTGAATTTTCCCTCTAATTTTGAGACCTCCATATGGACGTATCTAAACTTATTGAGAAATTCAGTAGCGGTCTAGACGAAGCCAAAAGTTACGCTGAAGTTTGGAAAATCGTTCAAGAAACTGCTGATTATGCGCTGGGCAAAAGGCGAAACTGCATGATGCTTTTCCTGGATGATTTACCATTGCAGCTGGGAGCTTACTACCCCGTGGGAACCAATAATATTGTACTTAACCGTAAGCTTGTCGATGTAGTGGAAGCCCAAATAACCGACAAGCCCACGGTCAATGCGCTAATCTATAATTTGTTGCTGCATGAATATTTGCACGCCTTAGGCGAGATGTCTGAGGTTGGGGTAAGACGTGAAGTGGTTGCGGTGGCGGTGAAGAGTTTTGGGGACCATCATATAGCCGCGGTGCTGGCGCGAAAGTCTCCTTGGTTTCTTCTAAAAAATCTGCGCTTGGTGACGCCATTAAGCCGCTCGAAACATCGTATGGAGATTGTTCAGGACTTCGAAAAATCGGGTAAATATATTGTTTGAGTTGTGTTGTGAATCCAACGATTTCGATTTATTGATCGATAGCTTTTGAACCCGAAAACACCGCCTAAACAAGGAAATTACTTAAATCCAAGTCATAAGCTTTCTATGAAAGTTCGGTAAACATTACTTTAATGGTAAGGTTAGATGGCTGAAAAACGAGATTACTATGAAGTGCTTGGAGTACAGAGAGGCGCAAGTAAAGACCAGATTAAAGATGCGTATCGTAAATTGGCGATGCAGTATCACCCTGACCGTAATAAAGACTCTGAGGCGGAAGAAAAATTCAAGGAAATCAGCGAAGCCTATGCAGTTCTAAGTGACGATCAGAAACGCCAGCAATACGACACTTTGGGTCACAATGGTTTTGACCAACGCTACACCAGTGAAGATATTTTCCGTGGCGCGGATTTTGACTCAATTTTCCGAGACATGGGTTTTGGTGACTTGTTCCGAACAATATTCGGCGGAGCAGGTGGTTTTGGTGGTTATGAGCAGACTAATCGTGGTCAGGATCTCGCTTATGAATTAGAAGTTAGCCTTGAAGAAGCCGCTAAAGGAACTGAACGTGAAATTGAGGTTCCTCGAGTAGAACACTGTGATGTATGCGGCGGTTCAGGTGCAGCCCCTGGGACATCAGCAAGGATATGTCCAACGTGCAATGGGGCAGGTAAAGTTCAAAATATGCGTAAAGCCGGTTTCGCAATGTATATGCAGGTTTCTGCTTGTCCTACATGCAAAGGCAGGGGGAAACTTATAGATACATTATGTAGCAACTGCCACGGGTCAGGTCTTATGCGAAAGCGTCGAAGAATTACTGTGAAAATACCGTCAGGCATAGATGAAGGTTATCAGCTTCGGTTGCGGGGTGAGGGAGAATATTCATCAAGCACCAGTGAACCGGGAGATTTGTATGTGCTTGTTCATGTGCGGCAGCATCCTCAGTTCGTCCGCGAAGGTGATGATCTCTGGCACATAGCTATGATAACTTATCCCCAAGCGGCTTTGGGAGCAGATATTTCGGTACCAACGCTGGAAGGATCAACATTAGTTAAAGTTCGCCCGGGAACTCAGGTGGGTGATGTCATTACTTTGAGAGGAAAAGGAATGCCTCGTTTTCGTGGGTACGGAAAAGGCGATTTATTTCTCCGTATTGGTATCCATGTACCTGAGAAGCTGACTGCAAGCCAAAAGGCTCTGCTTGAACAACTGGCAAAAGAGTTCGGCTCAGATGTTTCCAAGAGTCGAAAGTTCCGCCTATGAAAATGATTCATAAGTGTTCCCCTATGCTTTCTTAAACGATAACTAATTCTGTATTGTTGTTCTACAAATATACGTTGTTAACTAGAATCCATATAATTTATATGCTAAAATATCAGAATTTACGTATGAATGCTGTAATTGACTACGCCAAAATAGATTCTGTTTTTGCTACTCTTCCAAGTTGTGGGTATTCAAAAAAAGTCTGCGAAGCTATAATTGATTGGTATCATCGGTAAGATGTTTTTCAGAAATAGATCAAACTAAACCATTAACTACTCTCTATAAAGTGGATTAGTCGAGAAAATACACGTTTGAAGGCAGGCATGTGAGGAAGGATCTTAAAGGGTGTTTTTCAGGATTTTATTCTTCAGGAAAAAATTATACTAACTCATAATAATTAATTATAAAAAAATCAAAAAAGAAATTTAATATGGTCAAAAAAGGTTGTTATGTAGTAGGCCGTAGGTAAATGTTTAGTTGCCCTTTGCTGACTTTGAGCTCTATGCCTCTTCCTGAAAAAGCTTGGGCGCCTTCTTTGAGAGCTGAAATGGCAAGATTGTTTTTGAATGCTTTTTTTGCACCGAATAATTCACTGGTAGCTTTATTGTTTAATTCGATTTCCAGATGCGATATTTTGAGGTCTTCAGGGTCAAAGAGAACATTTGTGACTTTGCCTAAAACGAAATCTTGTGCAAATACCATTTTTCCTATCATTTCTAATACTTTTTCCAATTTAATCCCTACACTTCATTAAGATTGATTTCTTTATAAGATTTTCTTCCTCCAAGTCAGCGCTTGGTATAACTCTCTTGTTCTTTTCGCAACTTGATAAAAATCTTTTAAATGATAACTAAGGAAAAGTTTCGGTTCCTAAAATTTCCTGTGCTCGGTTTGATGTGATTTTTTATCAGATATGTGGTTCATATGCTGATTCTAAAGCATGCATTATTACGTATGCGGAATTTCCAAGCCCTTGATATTAATGCATTTTATATTTCTTCTTTGGATGGGTAACTTGATAGTTATCAAAGAATTTTTTAACCACTCCCTCAAAAACTATTTTAAAGTTTGTTGTTGGCAATTCTACAATAACATATTTACCTTTATAACGCAATCCATAAATCACGTTCTCATTTATTGTAGGCAAAAATAGATCATGAATAAACTTACTACGCCATTCATAAATTGTTTTTAAGGTATCCTTAAAGCATTTGTCTAATTTCTCTTGATCTATCAATAAGGGGCAACTTAATTTATCGCAACAATACACCAGAGTTTTTCTGTCAGATGTAGTTTCGTCACAAAGCCAACATTTTTTGTTTTCAAAACATGCCGGTAAAACTATCTCAGGAGTTTTGGCACAATTTTGGTTAACACCCACTCTATTATCTTTCTCCCTGGGGAGCGGAACCTTTGATTCTTCAAAGCTTTTTCGAGTTGATAACTCTGGAATAGCCTGCATATATTTAATTGACTTTATAAGTGCCTGTTTATCTTCGGGGCTCATAATTGTCCTTAGGAAGTTTGTAGTTTTTGTAATGCTAGCAAACTCTTTACTCCAGCGTCCTTTCAAACTATCCATTAGCGCTTTGAAATTTCTAAATTTTCCTTTTTTGAGAACTTGTGAATATTCTTCATCTACATCCTTTCTGTTTACCCAATCGTAGAAGTCAACCCATTTTTCAAAGGAGCTTGACTCTGCAGAAGCCAGTTTTTCCATAAGTCCAATGAACGATATTAACACATTAAAAGACTGCATTTCAGGGGTGTTTTTGCAACTATGGTAAGTATCAATTTGTTTTGGTTGGATGCAATTAAGCGAGTTATAAAACTTGGTGAAGCTGTAGTAATTACCTACCTCTAAGAATAGTCCGGCTATTTTTGGGTTTTTGAAATTATTTACATATCGGATTACATCATCAACTTCAGAGAAGACTGAGGGGAAAGCTTCTTGTGTTTTGATAGTTAATGCATGTAAGTATTTTTCAGCTTCTGGCATTGGGTAAATATCATTTCTGATATCCATTCTTGGGTCTAACCTATCTCAAAGTTATTTTTCTCCCTAAAGAGTTTAGCCCATCCTTGGTTAACACAATATAATTTAAACGACATTAAGTGCTGGAATGTTTTATCTCCAAATAAGCAAAATAGATAATTAACAAACTCCAAACTATAGTGATTGAGTTCATGATTGATAAAAAGAACACATAATTAGCAAACGCTCGTTGGCTAATGGTGAGTATAATTGCTAAAATTGGAGCCCATCTTTTTGTTTTCATTAACCCATATAGTGTAATAGCAAACAGTCCTGATGCAACAGCTGCTTCTATGCTTACAATCACGAAATCCAAATTATAAACCGTCCATCGAATGCCGGGAAATAGAGCCCAAATCGCTATTGCTGTAATGTCTAAAACAATATTGGCGGCTATCAAATTTGTGAGTGTTTTGTGCGGTTTTTTGCTAAATTTTTTTGCGATAGTTAAAGCGATAATGATAGAAAGGATTGTTAATATTGCGAATATAACTAAACCAGGGTCGACGTCCATTTTTTCACTTGATGTCAAAAGCTTTTGTTCCGATTATAAGTTTTTCTATATATCGTCTTTTGGTTTTAATGGGTTTTAGAGCTCTAACCATAATCATTTACGTTTCGCTTGCAGTCACTAATGGTAAGAACAATTGAATTTTATTATCTCATGAGCCCACAACAAGAAGACGGATTGAGCACAAATACCAAAAAAAGGTGGACGCTGACTGTTAGGCTTTCTTAACGCAACAACCTGCTCTTCCCAATATTATTGCGTTCCAAAGGATCAAAGTACTAAGAAGATTTGTTTTGCGTTTACGATTTATATCTTTTCGACTTCAAAAAAGAAAAAGGTCACCAAAAATCCGTCCTTTTTGTCCGTTTACTAATATTTGTTTTGGTTTTTGGGTTCTAAAGAAATTACCTTCATTTCTAAAGATGGCTTATGGGCGAATTAAAAACTCTATGTATAGTCTTGAAAATCATTTGGCTCTTCTTAATCAGCACAAGCAAAATGAATTAGGTTTACGTAGTTTTGATATCTAATACATAATGTTATATATTGAATCAGCTGATAGATTATTGGGTGGTTTACGCTTGGATAGATTAAAAGCAGTTAATATATTAAAAGCGTTGGATCATAAAGGTTTAGGAGAACCATCTTTTATTTCAATTGACAAAGATGACTGTGGCTTTTACATTATTTTGAGGGGCGTCAGAGTAAGTGATACGATACGAGTCTTTTTGGGTGATAAAGGCTTAATTTTTTACGAAAATAAAGAGGAAGACTATTGCATAATTTATGAGCCATTGTGTGATCATTGTTGGCTTTCACAGAAGGTCATCAAGTGTACTTAGGAATGGTTCGAGAAACGAGCATGCAAGCAAGTGAATCTTAAACTTGATTACTTCAAATTTTTCCTTCGAAATGTCAAAACTATTTGCAAAATGCTATTGCTTTGAACGATTTAGTAGTGCCAAAATTAGAATTTTTTAAATTGGTTGGATCATGTGAAAACAACTAAACAGAGATATTGCCCCAGAGCGGGACACATTCTTTTCAGTCGAATCTACAAAACCATCTATTTTTCAGCAAAATCTGTCTAAAGATTGAGTCAAATGAATATCGCATAATTGATCTTAACGACTTGAACCCAAGGCTTTTTAGTCGGGGACGGTGCGTTATTCATCGGGGGATGATGTCGCCGTCCCAGCCTTAGGGCAAAGTAATTTTCTGAGACTAAATTACTGGTTTGTCTTATTGTGTGTTTCTATTTATAAGCCTTTAGCTGTTTGTTGTATTGCTGAGGGAGCTACAAAATTTTAATTGTTCTACGTTACTTAACATAATAAGGATGTTTTTTGGGGCTCTAGGCTTATTTTGGGTAGTTCTGTTTTTCGTCTGAGGCGATCTTTGGAGTCATTATGACATTAGCTATGACCGCCACACTTAGAAATACTGTGATATGGGGGAGTCCTATTATTACTGCGGACGAAATTATCTACGTAATCATTTCCTCCATAAATTTTTGTCTCATTTGGGATTTTGTTGAATATTAAAAAAACAAACGTTTGTTTTAACTTGGCTATCAAACTCTTTATAAGAAAACAATCGTAATATATGTGTTGGATTTGATTTTAAATGAGATTTAATCAATTAGTTGACCAAATTGTAACTGGAGCTAACGGTTTTGTGGTTGGAAAAGTGAAAGAAATAGTTATAGATAAAGAGGAGTGGAAAATAACGCACCTTGAAATCGAGTTAACAAAGGAAGCTAGTAAAGAAATCCTTGGCGCAACTCCAGCGATGTTCAATCTTCCAAGAAACACATTGGCAATTTCTGCGTTACAAAAAGGCGATTTATGCTGCACAGAAAATGGAATAACTCTTAATGTAACAAAAGATCAATTAGCTATCTACCTAAGACCACTCTAAGCACGATTAAGAGAACTCGTGTCAGGTTATTGAGGTGTTTTCCTCAATAGTAACCTGATTCTCTTAGACAGAGGAAGGATTTAGGTGTATAGTCGGCGGCAACCCTTGTGGTTGCTCGCATCCAGATTTCTCTCTAAGAACCCGTTCACTTTTTTGGCTATTCTTCGATTAACTGGCTAAGTGTCTTTATCATTTCTTGGACAACATACTTCAATTTAGCATATTGTTCTGGATACTGCTTAAGTATAGTTGCAATTCTCTTTCCCGTTTCTATATCCATAGCTTCTGCTGTCCCTGAAAGAATAATCTGTGCAACTTCACTAAATCCAAGTGTCCCTTTTCCTTTTACGTATGAATAAGCGGTTCGCACTATAACAGGGTCGAACAAGGGGATTACCTGTAAGAAGCAATGGGTAATTTCTGCATCAGGATTTAGAGTTTTTATTTGCGCAAGTAACTTGTCAGCGTCAGCACCTTCCATTAACGCCATTATCATACCTTCATCGGTCAACCAGTAACAATCGAAATCTTGCTCACGATAACGCTTTACAGTTGTTTTCGATACTAATTTTTTCTTCTCTAGACTCTTAAAAGAAGTGTATGTCGCTGAGTAATCTTTTGAAAGACCTTTTGATAATTGACGGATTGTTTTAGGCTCGTTATCAGCCATATAGGTGACAATCGCTTTTTGTAGTGAAGGTAATGTATCGTTTTTGGTTAAAGTCTTTACTATATATTCTTTTGATTTATTGCTCGCCATATGTTTTCCCAAGCTAAGGTATGTTATATACCACCATATATAGATTGTTAGCGTTACCCTGATTGGCGAAAAAAATGGCACAACAAATACAAATCCTCTATGATAGTTTAGCCTCAAAATTCCGCAATGACTTCTGGAGTTATGGCGAATATGAACTAGTTGGTCACGGAATACAAACAAGTTACAAATGCGGGACATTTAACAAACACATAGGGTGTTTAAACTACAAACTACATAATCAAGCACGTTTTTTTGATGAGAGCCTAATAGAAAACGCCATTTTTGTCAAACCTATCTATCATTCATGTGATAAACCCACTTGCCCCGTTTGTTACAAGTATGGTTGGGCGGTTCGTGAAGCTTACCGAATGGAAGCACGCCTAAAAGTAGCGTCTAACCGTTTGGGCTCGCCAGTTGAACATATTGTTGCGAGTGTCCATAGTGAAGATTATGGCTTAAACCTTGAAACGTTGCGCAAAAAAGTAGTTCGGCTCTTGGCTAATCGTGGCATAATCGGCGGCTCCCTGATTTTTCATGGTTTTCGCTATGCTAACCGAAAAGAATCAAGAATAAAAGGAATTCCCGTAGGGTGGCGTTGGAGTCCTCACTTCCACATTCTTGGCTTTGTCGGCGGCGAAGGGTATGGTATGTGCAGAAAATGCAAAGGCGGCGACTGCTACGCCTGCAAAGGCTTTGAAGGCGTTACACGTAGAGAGAACAAGAAAGACGGCTGGATTGTCAAGGTTTTAGACAAACGAAAAACTATCGGCGGCACTTGCTGGTACCAGTTAAATCACTGCTCTGTTCGCAGAGGTTCCAAAAAATCACATGCCACAACATGGTTTGGTGCTTACTCTTACAGAAAAATGGAGATTATCAACGGTGAAGAAGACGTTGGAATTCAGCGCAAGTGCCCAATCTGCAACTCTGAGCTTGTTCACCTGCGGTACTTAGGCGAAAAAAAGCTGTTGCTTACTCGACGGGGCGAAATCCTAAGTATGTTTACAGATGACGGCACACCGCTTTGGGAAGTAGCGCATGAAGGCAAATGTAAAGGAGATTGCGGGTAAATGATACGCCAACAGAGAAGACGAATTGAGCGCTTATGGGCGAAAATTGACATTGGTGAAGATTGTACCAAATTCATCGAGAAAGAAAACCTTTTTTCATTGCCTCATGTCATCGAATTTCAAGCCACTAAAATCTCAAATAAACAACTTCGGGTTCGTAGCGTGGGTGTTTTTGAGAACCATAGATATGGTGGGCATATTGAGCTTGTTAGTATCTGCGATTTTGTTGCAGGAGAGTTCAAAGTGCTCTCTCATAAACAAATTGGCGTTATTCCTGAAGGTGATTTTTGGGAAGGTGAAGAGATAGATGACTCATGCGAATAGCGTTTGGCTCTTGCGCAACATTCGGCAAGGGTCAAGCGGAGCGCCCGCGAAGCGGGAGCGAAGACAAGATGACATATTTTTTACCAAAGTCTATTTTATTTCAATTCAATTAAGGCATTACTTATATTGAGAACGACTCAATACAAAGCTATGGTTACGTCGAGTATAATCTTCCCATTATCAACCAATATTAAGTCATTTCAGCGTTGGGGTGACAATGACATTTCTAAACGTATCAAGCAAAGCCTCATCCTGTATGATAAAGTAATGTTTGAAACTGGAACGTATAAATTGGAAGGCAAAGATGCCGTTCTTCAGGGGTTTACTCCTTGGGGTGAGTTTAATACTAAAGAACAGGTGCTCAATGAAATTCAACGGGTTCAAATTAATAACGAAGACATGTTTATTACTCATAGAGCCCGTATCTTGGGCGTTTTTTTGTTGATGCCCACAAGTACAAAGTCGAGAAAGCGGATTATTTCATTGCAGATTTTCGTACATTAGATATAATGTCGGAAATTGAGTCGGGGAAGTTTGGTAAGCCTGATTTCATTGAATATTTGGACATTAATCGATTTAGTGACCACTATGAGCAGGTAACCTTTAGAACTGAAAGAGATATGGCTGATAACGATTTTGCTGAAACTGTTAAAAGAACTCTTGGTACTTTGCCTGCAATCGCTTTCTTAAATAATCTTAATGATTCACTATTAATTTCCAGTAAGACTGACATAACAGTGGGTGTTGACTCTATTTATTCAAATTTACTTGCTCTTAAAACGAAAAGTCAGATAGGAAGACAGTTTTCGGTGCTTGAAAAATTAGCTGAGACCGCTATTTTTCCAGATTTTTCCGAATTATCTCTTGAACAGATAATTAAACTCAGAAAGGACAAAGCTTTGACTTCTTTTAGAACGAAAGTTTTAGAATTAAGTCAAAAATTAAAAACTGGTGATTTTGATATAAAAGATGTTTTTGCTCAAGATTTGTTGAAAGAGATTTGGGAATTTGCTCCGAGCAAAAAGGGCGTTATTTTAAGTGCTTTTATGGGAGCATTCTCGAATATTCCCTTATCAGTTGTCGGTGGATTATCTTCAATCCATGATTTGGCTAAGGAAGTAATCAATTATAGAAAATTTTCATCCCACTGGCTTTCGTTCGTATTAAAAGCCAAGGATTTTGAAAGGAAGAGTTAGCTATGCAGGCTTCTTAAAGTACGTAATTCCGTTCGCTTGGCATACTAAGACGCAGTCTTCTTTGATTGCTTGCTGTATTTCCTCGTCAGTTGTGCATTTTATTGGCATCCATTCGATTTGTTCATCTTCGGTTATATATTTCTCAGTGCTTCTTGCGTCTTTGTGTCCCAAGATTCTTTTAACGTGTAAAAAATTATGACTCGATAGCTTGTATTCTCTGGTGCCTTTTCGTCTGCGGAAGTCGTAGAGTTGTACTTGTTTAAGTTCAGGCATGCTGTATTTTTCTGCAAGGCTGTTTCTTGCATGCCTATAACAGGTGCTTAAAACATCTGAACTCGTTGGAAATACAATGCTTGTCGGATTTAGATTCTCTCGTTTGATGTATCTTTTTAGCAGTTCTAAGGTGTCTTGTTTGATTTTGCCTTCTCTGCCGATTGTGTGCTTGGCACCTGTGAGGTCTGTCCTTCCTGTGGTTAGGTCTATGTCTTGGACTTTTAGCCATGTAAGCTCTATTGGTCTTGAACCTAAATCTCTACTCATTTTTAATTTTAGATTCAATGGAAACTTGACGTGATTTATGATAAACTGGACTAATTCTTCTTTCGGTGCTCTGCGCTTTTTGTCTTGGCGTTGATAAAATGGTTTATTCCATGTTAATCCTAACGATTGAATTGCTATGTTGTAAGCTTCTATGAGATTCTCCTTTCTTGCATTCGATACAGCCTTATTTGCGATGTATAGCTTCACTTCTTCGGGTTTGGATGTGTTACAGTTTCGCTCTAAATGTTTTAGTTCTTTAACTACTCGCTGAATAGTTGTTGGTTCATAAGCTTGTTTTTTCATCCAGAGGATTATGTTTGTGATGTTGAGTTTTCCTATGTCTTGGGGGTCTTGGGTTTCCTCTTGGAGTTGCTTTAAGAGTTCTTTGACGATTTTTTGGTTCATTCATTTTCATCTTTCCCTTACCAAAACCCTAAAGCACTGGGACGGTGTTTCAATCGTTGGGGGATGATGTCGCCGTCCCAGTCTGATCGGGAAAGATGAAGAATTCGACAAAATGACAGACCCCAAATTAAACACAATAAGTGTTCTTCTCTGAGAACAGCCTGTTCCGTGGGGAGAGTAATATCTAAGCAAAGCAATTAGTGCAGTAGGTGACTTGGGTGAATCAAAAAGCTAAAAAAGTTCTTGCTTTGGGGATAGTTTTGCTCTCGGCTATTTGGCTGTTCAATTTCCAAATAAGTGTTGCTTCTAAAACGTTATTTGTTCCTGCTGAATACAAAACTATTTCTCAGGCTATTAGTTTTGCCTCTAACGGTGACACAATTAAGGTAGAAAGCGGAGTTTATCATGAAAACCTCCAAGTCAACAAATCGTTAGTCATAATTGGCGAAAATCCAGAAACCACCCTTATTATTGGTGAAGGTAGCCTTGATCGAGGTTCAAGTCCTGTTGTTGCAGTGAATGCTGAAAACACAAAAATATCGGGCTTTACTATCCAAAGCCGAAACTACACTGACACCGCTTACACTTCAATCGGTATTATTATTCACGGTGACCGTTGCTTCATCCAAAACAACATTATACAGGACAACTATATCGGCATTTTTTGCTCTATCCAGTCTAATTTACAAATCAGCAACAACTCTATAAAATTGAATTTAAAGGATGGAGTGCGCTTCTACGGTGGTTCATTTAACAACATCTCCGACAACAAGTTTGTTGGAAACGCTGTTTCAGGATTAGCTCTGCAGGGGTATTCGAATTCAGTAGTTGAAAACACCTTTGTGGATAACTATAGAGGGTTAGGGCTGGGTTCATCCTACTCGGTTGTGTATGGTAATAAAATCATTCAAAATATTGAATCTGGTATCTTCCTGGCAGGCTCAAATAACATTGTTGCGGCTAATGACATAGTGGAAAATAAATGGGCTATTTACATCACGCCACAATTAGCTGCTCCACATGATAATACCTTCTACCATAACAATTTTCAAAACAATGTCTATTGCGTCTTCGTCAATGAATCCTCACCCGTCGAATTCTGGGATGGCGGAGCACAAATCGGCGGCAACTTCTGGAGTGATTATCACACAAGATATCCTAATGCAAATGAAGTGGGCAATTCGGGCATAGCCGACACGCCATATCTGGTATATGAATGTGCCCAAGATCACTATCCGCTTACCCAAAACTTCAACCACTCTAAATTAAATGCTCCAACCGCAAAATCTACCCCTCCTGTTGCATCCAAGGGGTTGGTGGCATCATGGTCTTTTGATACTGTAGACTCCAATGGAATAAGCACAGACTCTACATGTGGGAATCCAGCAATCTTAGGGTCTATTTCTGGAGATAACTCCTATGAACCCAAAATTGTTGAAGGCAAATTCGGTTTCGCCTTGGCATTCGATGGAAGACAATACATAAGTGTACCTGCTTCATCAAGTCTTGAGCTCACCGGTGAAGCTTCAGTTGATGTTTGGGTGAATGTGCAGGCATATAAGGAAATTCCATACAATAACATTTTGGTTGAATGCGTCCGAAGTACAGATGCTCTTCCCGCTCGCTCCTTTGGTATTGCTATAAATGGAGAAATGCCCAAAAATGACAGTGGTATACCCATTGGCGGTCTTCGCGGTTACGTTCTAACTAATGAAGGATTAAACGAAATTGACACTATTCAATCCGTTATTCCTCTAAATCAATGGATCCATGTAGTATTCACTCGAAGTTTAACCACTGGTATGCACATCTATGTTAATGACCTGGAACAATCAGTCAAAATAGTTTCTGGCGTGTCTAATCCGTCGGGTGCGATAATGCGGCAAACGGAAACTTACATTGGACACGATGCCGAGTGCACTATCGATGAACTAAAAATAAGTAATGTAGCACAGTTACCGGTATCTTCTTTGTGGACGCAATTGTTGGTTTGGTTAATCGTGTTTGGGGCTATTTTTGCGATTGGGTTTATTCTCTACTTAAACAAACAAAAACGTTATTGAATAACTCGAGATGCAAAACGTAAAAAATGGATAAAATATTCGGGTGTAGATAAGAGCTATTTTTTGCCCTTGGCAGCATGCTTTGCTGGCAGAGAGACCTGCTTTCTTTCTTTTCGTTTTTGTTCTTTCTCTCTTAGGAGTTGCTTATGTTTTTCTAAACCTTCTGTTTTCTTAGCTTTCTTTGACAAATTTACATCCTTCGCAAACATTTAATATGTGGCTGCTCAAATACGTTGCCCTTTAGATTTGGGGCAGAGTAATATTTAAGAATGGACGAATAAGGTAATTTGTGGATGATTTGTTGATGCGTTGCCCAAAATGTGGTTCGCTAAAAGTTGAGCGTCAGAGAAACCAGGAAATTAAGTGCTGTGATTGCGGGTTTATTTTCTTTTTTGTGACACCTGATACAGGTTCAGGTATGAATTTTGATCGGTACACTCTGTAATTTGATTGTTTTCCACCGACAAATTTATATGACGTTTTATTCATATGAAATATAATTCATTTAAGGTCTGGAGATGTGGGAAACGAAAAAAAGCCTAACAACGATCTGTCACCAATTCTTTACCAACTTATCCAACCCTACTCGCCTAGCCGCCATTGAGCAACTCATGACAAAACCTATGAGCGTCACCGAACTTGCCACAGCTTTAGGGCAAGAACAAAGCATGATCTCACACAACCTAAAACCCTTACTGCGCTGCAACATAATAACAATCAATCATCAGGGTAAACAACACATTCTGAGTGTCAACCGAGAAACAATCAAACCCATCTTCGCCGCCATAGAAAACCATGCCCAAAAATATTGTCCCTCGGGCGGAAAATGCCTACGGGAGGAAAAACCATGAAAAGAAAAATCGTAAATATTGATGAATCACTATGCAACGGTTGCGGTGAATGCATACCCAAATGTGTCGAAGGCGCCTTGCAAATTGTAGATGGAAAAGCGCGAATTATCAAGGAAACGTATTGTGATGGATTAGGTGCTTGTCTTGGACAGTGCCCAAAGGGCGCTATAACCATTACCGAACGCGAAGCTGAAGCCTTTAACGAGGCAGAGGTGCACGAATTCCAGAAAGCAAAGACCTCACAAACGTCTAAACCAACCAACGAGGTAGGGAAAAAACCCCAATGGCCTGTCAAAATAAACCTCGTACCGCCTAAGGCGCCATTTTACGAGAATGCACATATTCTCCTTGCTGCCGACTGCGCACCCGTGGCTCTGAAAACCTTTCAAGAATATATGAAATCAAAATACGTGATCATCGGCTGTCCAAAATTCAATGATGCCCGTGAATATGCACAGAAGTTATCTGAAATATTCCAGAACAATAACATATCATCAGTTACAGTTATGCATATGGAAGTCCCTTGTTGTACAGGGCTTAAATGGGCAGTGACCAAGGCGTTGGAAGCCTCAGGCAAAAATATTCCTGTTAAAGAGTTGGAAGTAAAAGTTGGAGGTGACATTGTTGAGCTCTGATAAACCTATAGCCAAAAACCCAGAAACATGTCCAGGTCTGCGTGATTTACTGCAGCCAAAACCTGCCTACATAAACTGTCATGTTTGCGGAGGAGAAATGGAAATTTGGACTGACGAAGATAAAACTACTTGCCAAAGCTGTGGAGCGGAATGGAAACGTCCCGATAGCAACGCTGCATGTCTTCAATATTGTCAATTCGCAGATAAATGTCGCGGAATCATCGAATCTCGAAAAAAATAAAACCCGCACGGGTTTTTTTGTTTATTAACAATTCATCTTTTTCATCCGTAAAATACAAAAGTAATTACGCCAAAACATATTATGGCTTTCACTAAGTGTCGCTTGCTATGCACGCGTAAAGCCCCTTTCATGTTTCCCATATATCTTGGGAGCCCCAAATTTGACAAAAAGGTGGTGGTGTGGACAAGCGCCAGTGAAAGCTCCTTTCCTCAAATCTGTTTACTTATTCTGGACAGTTTATTTGTCCTTTTCATTTTATTGCCGCTTTTTCCCCTTAGTAAAAATTAATCTGCCGAATAAAAAATATTGCACAACAAGATTTTTCTTCCAATAGAAGAAAGATGATGGTGCACCACCCCTTCTTCTTTTTCTTTTTTTTGAATTATTTGTGAAGACGAAAATAGTTAATCCTTAAAGGCTATGGTATTTTAGAATTTTTGTGGTGGGCCGAACCGGACTTATCCCTTGTAACGGTATGAGTCCCTATGCTCAAACCCATTTAATAATGCTATTTTCATAAATTTGGACCAATGTTAGTAGACTCCCGCCTCTAAACCAGTTGGGTTCAATACCGTTAAAGAAAAGAATTAACCGCAGTTCAACCGGTTTTATTTTCAATGTGTTACTGGATATTCAACAGTATTGGGGGATCATAACCCCAATTTACCAGTAAAAAAACTGTCACATGAATTATTTTGGGCTCTACGGTGCGTCGCTTGTACTTTTTTTAAGTCTTTTTCTTGTGGGGCTTGTAAAGAATTCCGGCAATAAGCAAAATATCACTCCAAAGACGGGTAATACGAGCATATCTTGGATGCCTTTTGCAAAAAAGAGGACGATACCCAAAATTAGACATCTAAGCCTGCAACTCTAAGATAACCGTCTTCATTCCTTTCGACATCAGCCTTGACTAATGTGTCAAACTTCTTGACTTTTATTTTGGATTTGCCCAGACAGTACAAAAGACTAGAGCCCAGACATTGACCAACTGCAGCTGACAATAACCGCGTAGGATTAGGTCCCAAACCGTCCCCAATAGGCTTCATTTCATCGACAACAAGGTTTGAAACACCATCTACGTCAAATTCAACCTTAAACATAACCCCTTCGAGAAGTCTCAATTTTGTTGAAACTGGCTCAGACAATATTACTTCCTCCGGAAATTTTATTCTATTCTTTTAGTCTATATTTAGTTAGAGTTCAAAATTAAATATCATAATCATAGTTCTTGAAATCAACATCTAAATCTCTTAGGAGTTCAGGTTTGTCTGCCTTGAGATTTTGAATGAGCTCAATTGTTGCTCTTGAATCAAGATGATATAGAGACCAAACATTCTCGACAATGAAAAGATGAAAATCTAACCGCTGAACCCCGTAAATCTCAAAGTCCGTCAAAAGTTTGAAATAGCTTTTGGGGATGGCAATTCCATAAAAACTCCATATGTCAAGTTTTTTCATTTTCCTTACTATTTCACCAATAGCGAACAAAATCTCTTTTGATTGTATGGTAATAGAGCTTTCTTTATTTTTCCCCACTGCCACAATTGCGAAATTTTCTTTATTTTTTGTAGCATTTATGTTCACGCCAATCCCAAATTTATCGGCGAGCGTTGTAACATTGTATCCTGCGATTTCCAAATGGTTCTTAACGCAATCAACAACCTCTGCTAAAGCCAGTTGTCCTTTGTTTGAACTAACATTTTTCTCCATTTTTCTAAACCACCAAAAGCCTATTTATGGGTCTCTAAACAGGAAAAGCGTGAACGTTGTTTCTTCCATGTATGCAAATCTCTATTCTGTAGCAATTCATCCATAAGCATTCAACTGTAAGTAATTAAATTCATGCCTAGAGCAATATTAAACTATTTTGAAAAAGTCTCTACGCGCCTCAGTACAACAAATGCTTAGAAAATAATGGAAAAAAGTTTTCGGTTTCAAAGGGGTTGATGCTGCCAATCCTAAGGTGGACCCAGATATTGTGCTACCGCCAGAAATCCTTGGTTGGACTTAGTAATGCTTTAAGGGGTTTTGACGGTTCGGTCGAGGGCGGGGAAATGAGAACTTTTTTTGCACCAGCTTGAAGGTGTTTGCTTGCACCTTCGCGGTGAGTGAATAAACCAGTGGATTCCACGGCGAGGTAAACGCCAAGGTCTTTCCACGGTAACGTTGCAGGGTCTTTTTGGGACAAGACTTTGAGATCTTTGCCGTTCACGATTAGTTTGTCAGCTTTTGCTTCAAGGTTCCGTTAAATCTTCCATGTACTGAATCATACTTGAGCAGGTGTGCATTTATTTTTGGCTCAGCAAGGGCGTTAATGGCAACAAAGTGAATGTCTGCGTTTCTCTCGATAGCGGCACGATAAAGAAGTCTGCCAATTCTTCCAAATCCGTTAATTCCTACCTTAATAGTCACTTAAAATCACCATTCTCTAAAAGTTTAGCTCTGAATTACATTTAAGTGTGCACCAATTTTTTAGCCTACCTGTAGTGTCGTCAAGATTGAGGCAATTTTCGTTTTTGCATTTGAGCAAGTTAATAATAGGATATGAGAGTATTACCAATTAAGTTAATTCTGTGCAAGTTTCTTCAAGCATAGTTAAGATTAGATGAAAATACTTTTAATTTTAGAAAATTGTTGTTTATTTCGATTTGAACTCGTCGGGGAGTGAAGAATAGTTTCTTTTAAATACTCAACGGTTTTAAAAATACTATACGAATGCTCTTCAGCCAAAGACGTATCAGAGTCTCGGCTGCCTCAAATAATAAACGTTCGAAAACGCATTTTTGACTGAACGAAAACTAATTATTGCTGAAAGTAGCACTCTTTCTTAAGTGAGGTTTTTGTTTATATGCTTGTCAAGGATCCTGTTTGTGGAATGCCTTTAGACCCATCCACAACTCAGTTCGCCGCGAATTTTTTGACTAAGCAATATTATTTTGACAGCGAGTATTGCATGACTCTACCATGCCATCGTATAGCGGGGGATTAGGTGTTTTGGCGGGTGACGTGATTAGGTCAAGTGCAGATTTGAGAATTCCGTTAGTTGTATTAACCTTAGTCAGCAAAAAAGGCTATCTTAAACAGAAATTAACGCCTGACGGCTGGCAAATGGAGTATCCTGAAGAATGGGCTCCATCAAAATTCATAAAACTATTACCCGAGACTTCAAGCATAAAAATTTCTGGGCGAGATGTCAAAATCGGCGTTTGGGTCTATGAACATTTTGAATCCAAAACTGTGAAGTGATAGAAAATGGGTATCTTTAGAGCTTACGACATAAGAGGAATTTACGGTAAAGATTTGACAGAAGAGATTATGACCCGAATAGGTCAAGCCGCTGGAACCTTGTGTCCTGGCACTTTTACGATTGGAAGAGACTTCAGGGAGCATGGAGTCCAACTTGAGGCGGCCTTCGTTTCAGGATTAAAAAAAACAGGGTCAAATGCAAATCTCATTGGAACCTGCCCTGCGAGCTTGTGCGTCTTTGCCAACTGGAAAATGAAAAACGATGTAACCGCATATATAACCGCGTCTCATCTGCCAGCGGAGTGGAATGGCGTCAAATTCTTCCATCAAGACGGAGTCGGCTTCTTCGAAGATGAAAACAAAGAACTGGGCGAGATAAGCTCCTCAGAAAATTTTAAAACAGGCGCCGGGTCAGCGAAGAAGATTGAGGGAATGAATACAGAATACGCTAATTTCGTGGCTGAAAAAATAAAACCAGAGCGAATCCGCGTGGTTGTCGATTTCGGAAACGGTGCCGCGTGCCTGTTGGTGCCTAATATACTGAAGAAAATCGGTATCAAAGCCACTTTCCTATTTGATTGGCCCGACCCAACATTCTCGAATAGAGACCCTGAACCGAAACCAGAAGCCTTGACTGCTCTCTGCAAAAAGGTTGTGGCTGAGAAGGCAAACCTCGGAATAGCGTTTGATGGCGATGGCGACAGAGCCATTTTTGTTGACGATACGGGCAAAGTTATCATGACCGAGCAAAGCGCCATCCTCTTCATCAGGGAAATTATGAAAACTCAGAGGGGTCCTGTCGTTGCCAACATAGAATGCTCAGACATCATAGAGGATGAAGTTAAGAAATACGGGGAAAAAGTTTTTAGAGTACCAGTTGGCCACACGTTTTTGGTGCAGGAAACCAAGAAACATAAAGCTGTTATTGGCGTTGAAGAATCCGGTCACATATGTGTTCCAAAGTTCTTCTGGTTTGACGATGCTATAATAAACAGTATGTACATGATAGAAATAGTCTCAAAAATGGGGCAGAAACTGTCAGAAGCAGTGAAAGAATTACCATCGAGGCTTTTTGAAAGAATCGAAATAAAATGCTCAGACGAAACAAAGTTTCAAGTTGTCAAAAAGATAAAAACAAAAGCAATTGAGATATATCAAAACATAGACACAATTGATGGCGTCAAAATTGTTTTTCCAGATTCGTGGGCTCTTATCAGAGCGTCAAACACATCACCTATACTCCGCTTATCAATAGAGGCAAGAGAGCAAAAAAGACTTGATGAACTCAAGGCTGAAATGACCAACCTGATAGAGAGTGTCAATTTATGAGTGAAGGTCTCTTAACGACAGAGGAGGCAAAGAAAGCCAATATTGATGAACTATTAAGCACCCTTTCGGCGGGCAAAGACGGTCTTTCTTCCTCCGAAGCAGAAAAACGAATTGTGCAATACGGTCCTAATGAAATTCAGGAGAAAAAAGTTAACCCACTACTAAAGTTTCTTCACTATTTTTGGGGTCCAATACCATGGATGATTGAAGCCGCAGTAATAATGTCTGCATTTATCCAACGATGGCCTGATTTTGCAATAATCTTGACATTGCTAATGGTAAATGCCATAGTAGGGTCGTGGCAGGAGCGTAAAGCAGGTAATGCTATAGAACTGCTAAAGAAAAGACTAGCCTTAAAAACGCGTGTCCTGCGAGATGGGAAATGGCAGGGAATGCCGGCTGAAAAACTGGTGCCGGGAGATATTGTTCGCCTTCGTTTAGGAGATATCATTCCCGCTGACGTAAAACTGATAGATGGAGATTATCTTTTAACCGACGAATCTGCACTTACGGGAGAGTCGCTTCCTGTTGAAAAACATCTCTCTGACATAGGATACGCAAGCTCAATTGTCAAACAAGGCGAAATGAACGCGCTTGTAGTAAACACTGCCGCCAAAACTTTCTTCGGCAAAACCGCTAAATTAGTAGAACAAGCCCAAACTCCAAGCCACTTTCAAAAAGCCATCAGCAAAATAGGCGATTACCTGATTTTCTTGGCGATAGGACTCGTAATAGTTATCGTTTTAGTTTCGATCTTTCGAGGCCAAAACATCTTAGACATCATCCAATTTGCATTGATCTTAACTGTTGCAGGAATACCTGCAGCGCTTCCCGCGGTTCTCTCAGTTACAATGGCCATAGGCGCCATAGCCCTCGCCAAAAAAGAGGCAATCGTTAGCAAATTGGTTGCAATCGAAGAAATGGCAAGCATGGATGTGCTATGCTCAGACAAAACAGGCACGATAACCAAAAACGAGCTTACCCTGGGAGGAACCAAACCTTATGATAAATTCACAGAAAATGATTTACTACTTTTCAGTGCACTCGCTTCCAGAGAAGAAGATAAAGACCCTATCGACGAAGCAATCTTAACCAAAACCAAGAGCACACCCGCCATTTCTGAAAGAATTGGTCATATCATAGTTGCCAGTTTCAAGCCGTTTGATCCTGTCATTAAAAGAGCTGAGGCCACAGTGCAAGAAAATGAAAGCCAGTTTAAAGTAACTAAGGGAGCACCTCAAGCAATTCTGGCTTTGATCGACGACAAGAAATCAATCAACAAAAAATTAACAGAAGATGTTAATGAATTTGCCAAGAAAGGGTACCGTGCGCTAGGTGTGGCTCGAACAAGCAATGAAAACAAGTGGCAATTTGCAGGTCTAATTGCTTTATTCGATCCACCCAGGGAAGATTCGGCTCAAACAATAAAAACCGCTCAATCGATGGGTGTCAATGTGAAAATGGTCACGGGCGACCACATAGCTATTGCCAAAGAAATTTCTGGCCAAGTAAACCTTGGAAACGATATTGTTTTGCCTGAGGCTTTTTTGAATAAGTCTGACAGCGAGGCGCAACGCGTAGTTGAAGAAGCTGAAGGTTTTGCCGAGGTCTTCCCTGAGCACAAGTACCGCATTGTGGAGCTTCTCCAAGAAAAAGACCATGTTGTTGGTATGACTGGAGATGGAGTTAATGACGCTCCTGCTTTGAAGAAAGCTAATGCGGGTATTGCTGTCGAGGGCGCCACTGACGCTGCAAAATCGGCTGCGGACATAGTTCTGACTAAGCCGGGGCTTTCTGTTATTATCGACGCGATAAAAGAGAGTCGCAAGATTTTCCAGCGCATGACGAATTATTGCACCTACCGAATCGCAGAAACGATACGGATTCTGCTTTTCATGACTTCAGCAATCGTCATTTTCCAGTTTTACCCTGTTACTGCCCTGATGCTTGTTTTGCTTGCTCTTCTAAATGACCTGCCGATCATGACAATAGCTTATGATAATGTGAAGTACTCGGATAAACCTGAGAAATGGGACATGAGAACACTGCTGGGAATAGCCACGTTTCTTGGAATAATCGGGGTATTCTCAACTTTCGGAATTTTCTACATCGGATTGGTTGTTCTTAAGTTAAACCCCCTTATTCTGCAGTCATTTATATACCTCAAACTTTCTGTTGCAGGGCATTTGACTGTGTTTGTTGCGAGGACTAAGGGTCACTTTTGGTCAGTTAAACCCGCAAAACCGCTACTATTTGCAGTTATAGCTACTCAACTTACCGCCACGATAATCACTGTTTACGGGATTCTGCTCCCCGCAATGGGCTGGGAACTGGCCGCTCTGGTGTGGGGTTATGCGTTGCTTCTCTTTGTCTTAACTGACTTTGCAAAAGTACGCTTGTACAAACTACTTGACCATACTGGAATTAAATTTCGTGAATAGAGTGAGAGCGAACATTTATTCAGAAAAATAGGATATATACTCCAGGAATCCTTCGCTTCAGGCAACCCACAGAATGTAGTTTAGCCGAGCATCGCCTTCTTTGGCTTCGTAATTTCAGAAAATTCCCCATTCATTTTTAAGGTTGAATCACTTAACCTTTTTGCGGAGTCAGTTCTTTTGTCTGTGCGACGTAAAGCAATTGTTTTTTTCAAATAAAGGATTTTGGAGGAGTAGACATGAATAATCAAGAATCTTACATAATGTGGTTTGAAGAATCTACCATACATGATGTCCCAAAAGTTGGTGGAAAAAACGCTTCGCTAGGAGAAATGATTCGTACATTAAGAAAAGAAGGCATCCGCATTCCAGATGGATTCGCCACTACAGCTAAACTTTACTGGGATTTTGTGGAGAAAAATAATTTAAGAAACAGAATCGAATCGCAACTGCAAGAACTCGCCAAAGGCGGAAAACCCCTAGAAAAAGTTGGATCCTCCATTCGTGAACTGTTTCTTAATGCATCTTTCCCAAACGAGATGGCTGATGCAATCACAAAAGCCTACGATAAATTATGTGAACGTTACGGAAAAAAAGATGTTGATGTTGCTGTTAGAAGTAGCGCTACTGCCGAAGACCTTCCGGATGCAAGCTTTGCAGGCCAACAAGAATCATACTTGAACATTAAAGGAAAAGAACAGCTTCTTGAAGCGTGCAAAAAATGTTTTGCTTCTCTTTTCACTGATAGAGCAATAACATATCGAACTGAAAAAGGATTCAAACACATGGATGTAGCGCTTTCTATCGGAGTGATGAAAATGGTTCGATCTGACAAAGCTGGGTCCGGAGTAATGTTTACCATAGATACCGAAACAGGATTTCCAAAAACAATCATCATTAACGCTGGATGGGGATTAGGAGAATACATCGTAAAAGGAGCGATAAATCCTGACCGTTACGTTGTCTTCAAACCCCCGCTCAACAACGAAAAAATTAATCCAATAATAGAAAAAGCGGTAGGGGGCAAGGGCAAAAAACTAGTGTACTCTGAAGAACTGGGAAATACCACAAAAAACATTGAAACATCACAGAAAGAACGAGAAGCGTTTGTTTTGACTGATAAAGAAATACTCCAATTAGCGCGTTGGGGATGCCGAATTGAGGAACATTACAGTAGACCTATGGACATTGAATGGGCTAAAGATGGAGAAAGCGGCGACTTGTTTATTGTACAGGCAAGACCTGAAACTGTCCAAAGCCGGAAAGAATCCAGTTTCCTAATGTCTTATACCCTTAAAGAGAAAGGAAAAGAACTGATAACTGGTATAAGCATTGGTGAAGCAATAGCTGCAGGTAAAGTATGCAAAATACTAGATGTCAAAAACATAGATCAATTTAGAAAAGGCGATATCTTGGTTACTGAAATGACAGACCCTGATTGGGTTACCATCATGAAAGATGCTGCAGGTATAATAACTGATTTTGGGGGGCGAACTTCCCATGCAGCCATTGTAAGTAGAGAATTAGGGATCCCTGCAATCGTGGGAACAGAAAAAGCAACTAAGGTTCTAGAATCGGATAAGGAGATTACAATGTCATGTGCAGAGGGCGAAACAGGGCACATCTATGAAGGCATTCTTAAATTTGAAAAATCTAAAGTAGATATTGAAGGGATTCCTAAAACAAAAACGCAGATAATGATGAATATGGCAAGCCCTGACGCGGCCTTCAGATGGTGGAGACTGCCCTGCGAAGGTATCGGTTTAGCAAGAATGGAGTTCATAATCACCAACATCATTAAAATTCATCCAATGGCTTTGGTAAAGTTTGACATCATAAAAGATGATGATGTAATTTCCAGGATTAATGAGCTTACAAAAGGTTACACTGACAAGACTGAGTATTTTGTTGATAATTTGGCTAAGGGGATTGCTCGGATTGCTGCGGCTCAATTTCCTTATCAGGTAATTGTACGGATGAGCGATTTTAAGACTAATGAGTACGCTAATCTTATAGGCGGAAAATACTTTGAACCTAAAGAAGACAATCCTATGTTAGGGTTTAGAGGTGCCAGCCGATACTACAGTGACAGGTATAGGGAAGGTTTTGGTCTTGAATGCCGAGCGATTAAGCGGGCTAGGGAAGAAATTGGATTGACTAATATAGTGGTGATGATTCCGTTTTGCAGAACTGTGGACGAAGCTGAAAAAGTCATTAAGGTTATGGCTGGAAATGGCATTGAAAGAGGAAAGAACGGGTTTGAAGTGTATGTTATGGCAGAGATACCCTCTAACATTATTTTAGCGGACAAATTCGCTGAACACTTTGACGGTTTCTCAGTTGGCTCTAATGATTTAACTCAGCTTGTACTGGGTATTGATAGGGATTCTTCTGAGCTTGCTTATCTTTTCGACGAACGTAATGAGGCAGTGAAAGATTCTATTCAAGACCTTATCAAGGCTGCTCATGCTCATCATCCTAGCCGTAAAGTTGGTATCTGTGGGCAGGCACCTAGTGATTATCCTGAATTTGCTGCTTTTCTGGTTCGATTAGGAATAGATTCAATTTCAGTTAATCCTGACAGTGTAATAGAGGTTAAACGTAAAGTAGCTGAAACCGAAAAGGAGAAAAAATAAATCGAACCAACATGAACCAACTGGCTCATTTTCGATAGAAGGATTCAGTTCATGCCTTAAAGCGAACATGAATGCTTACGAGATCCTTTGATAAGGATAAGGTAAGTTCATTCAAGAGAGAAGTGTGAATAAAATGAAGGTACCTCGAATGACGCCTTGGCTTGAAAAATAGCTACCATTAACTATCTATTTAGTCCAATTCTTCTATTTTCTACTATGTTTTTGTTTATGGAAGCTGATTTTGAGACTATTGAACTGCAAGTGCATGATTATTTTTCTCCGGAGTGCTCTTGCAAAAAGACCCAAGTCGCCTCAAGTGCACGTCAGTTGTTATAGATGAGCTCCGAGAAACGTTATCATGCCAACGCTTCACGTCCATGTCATCTAACAAAAACTGGTATATGCGTTTTGAAGTAGAAGACTTGCGGCGGGCAGCATAAATGATTATTTGATGTTTTTACCATAAAAAGGTTGTGCGGACTCAGACCGAAGATGGAGTGGGCCGAGCCGGATTCGGACCGGCGACCTTCTGCACGTCAAGCAGATGTCCTAACCAGGCTAGACGACCGGCCCACACATTTGCACCTGTCTTCTACGTTGTTTTCCTATATATGCGCTTTGATCCTGAAGCACGCGCTTTGTTCATCATAACTTACGCTTCCTATAGCTAGCTTACACAGCAGATTCACCATGATATTCATGACAGAGTTTAGTATCGGTAGATTTATTTGGGTATGAATTCCTATATAGTTGATTTCTGATCGTTGGAGTTTTCCTTAACAATTATTTTCATTCTTCTTCTGTTTTGACACCTGGGGCATTTTAAGTACATCCAGCCGCCGTCTTTAGTTACTCCATGAGGACTGAAAAAATCGCTTAAGAAAGATATTTCAAATTCGTTGGCACCTTTTGGGTAACGATAAGCAGTTGATTTTTTATGCCCTAATATAATGACAAACAATCCGCCTGCTACAAGTGATAGCCAAAAATACCAATATTCAATAAGTAAAAATAATGCAGTGATTGAAATGACTACAACATATATAGCTATGACGAGAAGTGATTTGACCAATCTCTTCGATTAAGCTTACGGTAAGTCGGCATTATTTACCTCCGTTGTGTTGTGTATTTTATTTCATGACTTGAATCCATTATTTCTGATTCAAGAAAGCATGGAAAAAGAATCAAGGTATTATTAAATAGTGCCTCGTCGCAAGCAAAGACTCTAATTTGCCAAAGAGCTCAAAAATTTTATAATTTAAGTTACCTCTTTGATGTAACCTTCTATTTCTTCGTCAGAGAGTATAACGAATTTCTTTGTGTCTACAGGTGTAACGGCAATTTTTATTCTAAGTGATAGCTCCCTAGTTTGTAATGTTTTTACTAAACATTTTACTGCAAGCTTTTTGCTTTGTTCGAGAGTTAAATCTTCGCTGTATTCGTTTTTAAGCATAGATAGAACTTGTTCGCATCCTGCTCCTATGGCTGTAGCTTTGTATCCCATTCGGTTTCCGCTTGGATGAGTTCCGAAAACATGTGGACCTGTTTTGTCGACTCCGCCTATGATCATGGCAACTCCAAAGGGTCTTCCTCCGCCGTGTTGTGTATACGTTTGTTGGATGTCGCATATTTTTTCGGTAACGATTTCTACATCAATAGGTTCATCGTATGTTAGTTTGTTACTTTGTGCCAATATCCGTGCTTGGTTGATTAAGACTCGTGCATCGGATGCTAAACCGATAATGGCTGCTCCGATGTGCTCGTCAATTTGAAAGATTTTCCAAGAGCACCCTTTTTCTTCAAGGATTTCGGTGTTTTCTTCTGAACCGAAAACCACGCCTTCTGCACATCTGATACCTAAAATGGTGCCTCCCCGATTAACTAATTCTCTTGCATATTCGACTTGGTAAAGTCTTCCATCGGGCGAGAAAACAGTTGGATTATAATCATATGCTCCTGGTTGTGCAAATGTAGCCATAATGTTACCTCTATGTAATATTGTAACTTAGACTTTTAAAGAGACTGATATAAAGATGTGTTTAAGTTTCACAAACCATTCTTGATTTTTCTAAATCTACAAATATTTTTAATTTTTGAAGCAGGGGAACGATAGCTGTTTTAAGCATCCTCACATATAACATACAAAAATAGGTAAGGGCAATGGGAACCGACGAAATAACCGCGCTGCTCATCGATTTTATTAACAAAAACTCTAACGTTGCTGATATCCAATGGGATCGACGTATGAGCCCACGGCTACTTTTTAACCCCTACTCAGAAAAATATGAGGAACGCCGAATCTCTGCCCACTACTTTTTGCTAGCTGCATCTATCCTTGACGACACTATAGTCGGTTACCCCGAAAACGCTCGTATGCTACTAAGTTACCTGCACACTGCCTTTGGCAGCACCCTCTTTGAAATAAAGAAGGGGCACCTTTTTGAAGAGGAGATCATCAAAGCTGACTTTTATTCGGACTTGGGTCCTAATAAGAAAGCGGCCTCGGAGATTTTAGCCTCAGTTAACCTTTTCATAAGAACTAACGCAGAGCGTAACCTGCTAAAGTACGCCCAAAAATTTACTAAACCCGTCGATTTTATCAAAGACATAGCTCAAAATATTCCTGCGTTCGCTGGTCCACACCGCGACCGCGCATGGATATACATGCGTTGGATGGTACGCCCTGCACCTGACCTTCAAATCTACGACCATCTGCTTCCCGAAGGTCTCTACGTTCCCCTGACTAAAGAAAATGCCAACGTGGCTGCTAGCTTAGGAATTATACCTTTTGCTTCGCCCTCCCTTTGGCGAGACGAAAAAACTGAGGGTGACGCTCGTCGAAAATTAACCGATTATGCTAAACGATTGTTTCCAATGGATCCTGCAAAGGTTGATTATCCTTTCTTTTTATTGGGTCGATGGCTCAAGCGAAAGACGCTCAATCGGTATACCCTAAAGATGGCGCTGGATTTTTTGGAGCGGATGCAGAAAGTTACGGGACAATCTCAAGCATATTATCAGAAGATGAGTCGATACAAAAGCGGTTGGGAAAAAAAAACTGCGCTGACCCTCCTCAATATGCATATTCCTTATGGATATGAAACTATCAGTTTTCCATTGCCAAACGAAGTCTACACTCCCGATTTTATTCTAGAGAAAAAAGTACATGGGCGAAAAATCATTCTTGAACCTCACTTTGAAATGACTAAGCGACAAGCCCGAAAGTATGCACTTTTTAAACGTACATATGGACATCAGTTCCTGTTGATTTTGGTTTTAAAGAATGACTTGATTCCAATGTACCATCAACGCAAAATATTAACTGATGATGTTTGTGATGATGTGTGGCCGATTGAATTCATTCATTTACTCGCAGAAAAGATTAGGCGAGGTACTTATGGACAATAATGTTATTTACTGGTCGTAAATTATATGGTTGAACAAAATTTTAAAGCAAATTTAGTGGCGCTGATTCTGAAAGGAAAACCAGAAGAAGCCGTCGAAATTCTCGCAAAAAACTATCATGTTAAGGTTCCTGCATTGAAGGTTGGATTACCCAAGAAGCACAAGCGCTCAGCTTACGGCTGCTATACTGCTAAAACTCAAACCATAGCTGTTCTAGACAGCGACGCGCTTTTGAACCCATTTGTAATTCTGCACGAATTCTATCACCATATGCGCAGTAAAGCGGTGGATCGGGTGCACCGTGGCACAGAGGGGAATGCTGACAAATTTGCGTTGGATTACCTTTTAGCTTACCAAATTGTAAGTTTAAGTGGGAACCAGGAGAGTTAGTAAAATTCTTCGCAGTTATCTTCGATTGGATCAGTAATTTCTATTGTTAATAGGTTGCCGCTGGATCCATAAGCAGCGATACACCCTTTGCCATGAAAGGGGGGACCTACAATTAGCAGTACCCGTCCAAAGAAGTAGTTGAGGTCAACATGACTTGGAGATATATTGCCTGAGGGATGTGAATGTACAGTACCAACTAGTGAAAAGTCTCCCGCGAACATATATGGATTGAAATGGACTTCGCCTTCACCATGAATAGCAAACGGCGCCAAAACTAAATCATTGATTTGAATAATTTCTTTACGTTTCTTGCCCCTAAGTAACAAAAAGCTTTCCCGCGGATAAAGTTGTTTAGCGCCAGCGTAGATGGCTTCGAGTAAATTGCTGGGTATCTGAATTGTAATGGCGGGTGTCATATCGTTAACGGTTAATCTTGTGGGTTAAGAACTTTGCTCAAAAGACATTATGAAGATGTAGTATGGTCGTATAGGATTCGGTAAACATTTAAGACACAATGGATTAAACTGTTGATTCATGGTGCCGAGATGGCAGAGTGGTTAACGCGCGGGCCTTGAGAGCCCGTGGACCTTCCGGTCCGCATGGGTTCGAATCCCATTCTCGGCGCCAAATTTGTTTTATTTTGTCCTTAAAACAATTAAAAATTTAATCGTTATCAGCCCAACTCAAAAGATGTTACTCCAAAGACCCTGTTCAACGGCACCATTGGCTCCTTCTTAGTGTACATTCGCACAGTACTAAAAACTGCAGTCATACCCTTCCTTTCAGCGAGTGCTACCGCCGAAGAATTGGGTTGCGGTGTATCCAAATAAATCGTTTCACCGTTCACTGTTGAAGATAGGTTATCAAACAACCGTTCCGCGATTGTAGCGTCATCGGCAAAGAGCGGACCAATTTTGTACCCATGAATGCACTTGCGGACGACACCGTAGCCTACTATTTTGCCTGTCGTATCTTCAGCCTTTAAACTGGAGGTTTCTTTCTGGAACAACCAACACCTCAAAAACCGTTCTCTGTCAAAAACGAAGATACTCCTGTCGTAAGAGGCGATTTCATTAAAATCTTGCGGTTTAATGGGGGAGCAACCGCCTTTAGATTCTGTGTCGACAGTTCCAGAATAGCGTGTGTTTCCATAAGCAACATTCAATCCGTATTGCTCGTATTGATGTTGCATTGATAACACCCCGTCAAGCCCAAGATTGCCGTTTCTACAAATATTTAACGCAAATTTTTGAACTTGTCGCCCAATTCCTCTCCCCCTAAATTCGGGTTTTACAATAAAGAGCCCTTCAAAACAGAAATCGGGTGCATAATTCACAAGCGATATTGTACCGACGATTTCGCCTGAAAGTTTTACTACATAGAAACCGTTTGGATCAGCGTTGTAGAAACATTCGCTGTCATGAATTCCAGGATTCCACCCTTCCATCTGCGCCCATTCGATGGCAAGGGATATTTCTTGTGGAGTCATATGTTCGATGGTTAATTTTTCTTTATTGCTGATTGAGTAATTCATGTTACAAGATCCTGATTTAATGTACCTCTCTTAGCTATCGATCATTCAGGTGTCGCACTAATGCCTAAATATTTTAGCATTTCGTGTTTTTCAGTCGTTGGGGGCATGCAGGTCTGGTTTTGGCAAACATATGCGGTTGCTTTACCATTGATTTTTTCGTAGTTTACTCCGGGGATTGTTGTTTGATTATCTTGATCTTCCCAAATTTTAACTGTAAGATTGGGGAGATAGTTTTTCCTGATTTCCGAAAGCATCTCTTTCATGTCCTCTGACTCTTTGTTGCCTACTAAAACTATGCTGAAGGTGGGTCCAATTGCGAAGTCCAGCCCAACTAACATGTATGTGTGACCCATGGGATAGCCTTTAATGTCCTCTGCAAATGAATCAAGAAGCTTCTGCGCAGTCTGCTCAAAGGAGACATCGCCGCTTAAACGCGCTATCCTTAACAAATCAAGTAGCGCTAAAGAGTTCCCCGAGGGGATAGCACCATCGTAAATCTGTTTTATGTTAGGCACCGCCTTATCGCCATCTCTACCTGTGAATCCAAAGCCACCGGCATCGATGTCCCAAAACTCAGCAATCATGGTTTTAGTTAATAATATTGCGGCTTCCAAATACTTTTTCTTAAAATCTGCCTCAAAGAGCTCAATTAAGCCCCATACAAAGAACGCGTAGTCATCCAGAAAACCGCAAATAGCTTTCTCACCTTTAGCGTAGCGGTGAAAAAGTTTTCCCCCTTCAGTTTGCATCTGGCTCAAAATAAAATCTGCTGCTTTCTCAGCAGCAATTAGATATCTTTTTTCCCCAAACACCTGACTGGCTCTAGCCATTGCCGCGATAGTTAAGCCGTTCCAATCCACCAATATTTTATCGTCTTTAGCGGGATGTACCCGTTTTTCACGTGCCTCAAACAGAAAATTCACGATTTTGCCTAATTTACCTATGACTTGATCCACTGTCAAATTGGTTTCTGAAGCGATTTGTTCTAAAGGAACTGATAGATGCAAAATATTTTTACCGCTTTTTTGCATATTTGGTTCAACATAGTTGCCTTGGGCTTGTACACCAAAGATTTTAATTGCGAAATCCAAGAGTTCAGATGGCAGTACTTGCTTGATTTCTTGTTGCGTCCAGAGGTAGAATTTGCCTTCTTCACCTTCGCTATCTGCATCTTCCGCTGAGTAAAAACCACCTTCTATAGCCAGTAAGTCCCTTAGTACGTAATCTAAAGTTTCTTTCGCGGTGACTCTAAATTTAAGCTGACCAGATAGTTGATAACCTTCTGTGTATGCTAAAGCAAGCATAGCTTGGTCATAAAGCATCTTCTCAAAATGGGGTACCAGCCACCGTGCGTCAGTTGAGTAACGATGGAACCCTAAGCCGACCTGGTCAAAAATGCCTCCGAGTCTCATTGCTCGTAAGGTTTGCTCTACCATATTCCAGGCTGTCTTTTCTTTTGTGCGGTTGAAATAACGCATCAAAAACAGCAAATAATGAGGCGATGGAAATTTAGGGGCGTGACCAAAACCTGCATTCTCGTGGTCAAAAGCCAGGAACATCTGGTCGAAAGCTTCATTGAGCTCCTGTACACCCAATGCTTTTTCATTCTCTACGCGAGGTTTTATTGTTATTTGCTTTTTAAGTTCAATTCCAATTTTTTCCATTTCTGAACGACGGGTCTTGTAGATTTGTTCAATCTGCGGCACAAGACTCAGCATACCAACCGCACCATATCGATTTTCTTTAGGAATGTAACTAGCTACGAAGAACGGGTTTTTTTTGGGGGTCATGATCACGTTGAGGGGCCATCCACAGTTACGTCCCATCGCTTGACAAACTGCCATGTAGGCAGCGTCTAGGTCGGGGCGTTCTTCACGATCCACTTTGATGCATATGAACGATTTATTCATCAGTGCGGCTACCTGTTCGTCTTCAAATGATTCTTTCTCCATAACATGGCACCAGTGGCAAGTAGAATAACCAATGGAGACAAAAAGCGGTTTATCCTCTGCCTCAGCCCTATGGAATGCCTCTGCATTCCAGGGATACCAATCAACAGGATTGTAGGCGTGCTGAAGAAGATAGGGACTCTTCTCTTTGATTAATCGATTGGGCTTTTTATACGCAGGTTTTTCCATTAAAGTCTCCACTTTTATTGTAGACATTGACTCTTATTTACTTGTCAACCAACTCGAATTTGTAGGGCAGCTGTTAGTATTTTACGCTCAAATACAATAGAACAGAAAGTGCAGCACATTCAAAGAGTCCCGGCAGAAACGCGAAGGGTCCAAGGCCATAAGCACGAAAGCTAAAAAGCCCAGAAATAAATGGGCTTGCTGCAATGTCCTTTAGTAGGAAGGCGACAGCAAAAATTATTAGTCCTATGGTGAATGGTGAGTGAGTTTTAATGTAAATGTTCACGTATGTAAAGAGAACCATAACAAGCAAGGCTATGTTTATGGTTGATATGACTGCGAGTACAAGATAGAAGAATTCAAGGTCACCTGGTATAAAGCCTCCCGGCGGAGGTGCGCGTCTTATATCAAAAGGTTTCTCGTTTAGGGTTGTTGTAACCCAGAAAACCGTTAATAACGTAACTGTTACTAAAACAGTTAAAATTAATACGGCTTTTAATTTGCTATTTTGCATTTGATTGTCCAATTCCATTTCTCCCTTTTCTACTTTTTCCCGATTTTCTTCATAATATCCTCAAATAAACCATAATTCTCTTCAAGGGCTTGAGAGAGAAAATAGGTAGCTCCATATCTGTCCCCTACGGTGGTTATAATTCGGTTTTTCTCAAGCACCTCAAGATGATGCCTCATGGTTTTATAATCCATCTGCAATGAGGTAGCCAATTGATTAGCGTTTTGGGGCATCTCTTTTAGAGATTCAATTATTTTTGCACGGGTTGGTCCCCCTCGAGTGCCTGCGATTAGCCATCCAAGCAGGTACTTCAATGAACGTGCGTTTGAAGACATTTTCTCACCACTCCGTGCGTAAGGATTCTTGATCAGTGTTTGGTTAGTTTTAGTAATAAATGTGTGCTTTTATACCCAGAAAAAGGATTCCGCAAACATATCCGTAATCCTTTACTAAAAATGTCTTCGCTTTTTCAAACTCTTTGCTGGATCTTAGTGTGAAGATTTAATTCCTTAAGCCTTGTCGCTGTGACAATTCGGGTCTGATTTGGGTAATATTATGAAAAATTGTTTAATAAAACCTCAGGCTAAAAGAACCCAGATAACCAAGAAGGGGTCTGACACAACAAATTTCCCTTCACCCCAGTAACTGCCCAAAATTCCTGCAGGTCCCTTCTTGGTTTTCATAAAATTTAGACTTAACGGTGTCACATGTGGGAATAATTAATCGTGCAATTCGAAATATATCGAGAAGAAAAATTCGAGCTCTACTTGTTATTATCGCTTTAGGGTTTTCCATGGCTATTATGATATCCATTCCAGCTGGAGTAATTGCAAACCAAAACGAAGCCAACAACCTCGCTGATAACCTCAGTAGCACTATAACTGAAACGGGCCTGTCAATTAATCAAACCTTAACCCAGATAGACTGCACATTAGCGTCAGATTTCGCAGGTTTCGGGTTTAGGGCATCTAATGCTTCCCAAAACTTCAGTCCACCACAGAACGGAGGCTTCTTTCAAAGAGAGGATGACAATAATTTTGTTTTTGATCCCAACCAATTCGGCGGTGGAATAGGAAACACCCCCGGACGCTTTGGCGGTGGAGAATTCGGCGGGGGAGAAGCAAACCCAATGAATGAAACCCTCTATGCAGATATTAATACTAGCGTTGCTGGTGTGGCTGCGGTTGTGCCTATTTTGCAGGCGTCAGAGGGTAGCAACGAAACCGTTTCGTTTATGGGGCGATCCTTCACACGGATGTTAACTGAATACACCATTGAGGGCTTGCCTTTGACTTCGGAACTCGTCAACAATTATCCCCTTTTGCCTACAAACCTCACTGATGGACGTAACCTTCAAGCAGGCGACACCGGTGTCGTGGTGCTGAGCGAGAATAATTCTGCCTACTTCAACGCTGGCGTCGGTGACAACATATCAATCTTGGGGCAAGACTTTACAGTGGTAGGCATTCACGGAACCTCATCGATTTCCGACAGACTTGTGCTATACATGAATCTCTCAGATGCGCAAATAGTAACCAATAACACAGGATACATAACCAGCCTACGAGTATTCGCCCAAAGCAGCGACGTAGTCTCTCAGGTAGCAGACTCCATTAATTCTTTGCATACAGAACTCGCCATAACCACAGGTCAAGAACGCCTCAGCCAACTTCAAAACATTGAATCCACTTACACCGCAGCGCTCGAAAATGCGCAAGCATCCATTGGTCAAAGCCAGATAACTGCACTTGAAGAAATTATCGTCGTAGTAGCAGCAACTAGTCTCATCGTGTTTTTCGTCATGCTCTACACCGTACGAGAACGCACTAAAGAAATCGGTACCCTCAAAGCCATAGGATTTAGTAACTCAACTGTTATGGGGCAATTTATGCTGGAAGGCATACTGCTCAGTTTAATCGCTGGGGCGGTAGGCGTGGCCATTGGCGTAGTTGCTGCTCCATCTCTTTCAGCTCTGCTTCTTCCAAGCATTAACCTTTTGGGCAACACAGCCGGACCGCTAGTTGCAAGAGCAGGGACAATACCTGCCACTGCAGCTTCAGTTAACATTGAGCTTGTCCTCTTAGCGTTCGGAGCCTCCGTAGCGTTGGGGGCAATCGGCAGTCTCTACCCAGCATGGAGAGCAGCAAAAATCAGACCTGCAGAGGCGATGAAGTATGAGTAAACCAGTCCTGCTAATAGAAAACCTAAAGAAAACCTACATGCTAGGCAAACGACCCGTTAACGCACTAACAAACCTTTCAATGCAAGTTAACCAGGGCGAATTCATATCTATCATGGGCCCCTCGGGCTCAGGCAAAACCACATTGCTTAACGTCATTGGCTGTATCGACAAACCCACCAGTGGTACAGTTCTCATAGATGGCATCGACGTTGGCAAAATGCCCGAAAACCAACTCTACAAGCTGCGTCGCGACAAAATGGGTTTTGTTTTTCAAACCTTTAATCTGCTTCCCTACCTCGACGCACGCGAAAATATTGAGTTACCCATGGAAGGCAAAATTAAATCCAAAGCTGACCGAAAAAAACACGCCAATGAACTGCTCAAACTCGTGGGTCTCTCAGGAAGAGAAAACCACAGACCACAACGATTAAGTGCTGGAGAACAACAACGCGTCGCCATTGCAAGAGCACTTGCCAATGAACCCGCAATAATCCTTGCCGATGAACCTACTGGCAACCTTGACAGCCAAAACAAAGCCGAAATTATAAAACTCCTCGCCAACCTTAACCTAACCCAAGGAACTACCATAATCATGGTTACTCACGATGGTCAAGCAGCAAACCACACCGAGCGCATGTTGCTGCTCAAAGACGGCAGAATTGCCAAAGAAAAACAAGGATTACATCTCGCCAAAAAAAGCAGTAAATGTCCTCACTGCAGTGCCCAAATAAAAATCACAGACGACACATGTGGATCATGCAAAAAACTTTTATTCTCCACAGAGGAATTTTTTTAAGTAAAAAAAAGTTTTTATTTAGTCTTAACAAACTATCTATTTCCCTCACTTTTTCCCTAACGCAAAGCGGCCTTCAATAAATTCTATTTTTATTCCTTTTTTAGCGATTGGATTTGGGCTACGCAGTAACTTACTTAATTTGCATTGTGAAATGTAACTAATTTGATAGTTAGTTAGTTAAAAAAGTCGATGCCTGATTATAAAAAAAGAAGGAAAAGAGGAAAGAATATTTTTATACAGTTGTTGGGGGTGGAGGTGGGGAATAGTATGGTGGTTGTTCCATTTGTTTTGTAGGTTTTAATTGGAAGAATGCAATTGCTAGCAACAAAGCTGCTACCCACATCAGGATTACTCCAATCCCGATTATGGTTAAGAATGCACCAATTAGTAATAGCAAGCCAGAGGTACCGAATAATCCAACTGTTGATTTGTCTGAGACCTGTTTAAGTGAACGCCTAATAAGGAAGGTTCCAATTATAGCGAAAATCCAAAGGATAGCTAAAATACTGACTATGCCGACGGCGAGTGGTACAAACGCGGAGGGGTCAAAGTTGCCTGAAGTAAATATGTTAGGATCAGGTGTCAAGTTTTGAAGCGATGCCCAGTTTCCATCCCATCCGGGGAATAGCTGCATTAAAAATGGTCGTATGGTTGTTAAAATAACTGTAAATGTAATAACTACAGCCAAGATTACGCCAACGATGCCTGCGATAATTCCATAAAGTGCATTGCTGAAGATTCCGCTGTTTTGATAGTAACCACTCAGTCCGTAGAGTGCAACCAAAATCAAGATTGCTCCGACAAATTCCAAAATGCCATAGTAGCTAATGAAGGGGATTATGCCAATAAACATCAGAATTGCGCCTATGCCGCCTAAAGTTTTGCTCGTATCAAAGTTCATTATTTTATCCTCTAAAAACCTTCAGAATACTAAAGATAAAAGCTTTTGCATCAAAAACATCGCATATGCTGTCTTTCATATATTAAAAAATTAGCAATTTACTTATCATCGTAACTACCATTCAACGGTCCCTGCATGATGTTATAGTATGTTTGTAGATACGATTTGCCATTGGCAGTTATTGTGTAAACTTTTCGTGATCGCCCATCTTTTTGCCTTTGTTTGCTTTCAACAAACCCTCTCTCCTCGAGATTATTTAGGGTAGGGTAAAGCGCTCCATGTCGAAGTTTTATGCTGAAATCGCTTTCAACCTGCTTTTTTATCTTGTACCCCCATGTAGGTTGCTCTTGGATGATTCGTAGGAGTTGGATGTCAAGCAAATTTCTGATTATGTGTTGTACAATTTCTTTTTTGTAGATTTCAGACATATTTTTTCTCTTTGCAAGCTTTGTTTGTAGTGTTTGATGTTTGGATTTATTTAGATTATGTCTGTTATTACTTTTTTTTGTGTTGAGGTATGCTTCAATATGCTTTGAATATGTGCCAAGACTTATATCTTCCCATTACATATTCTTTGATTGTGATATGTCCGAATAAGGACATATTGTATGTGAGTCTAACAGAAAGACTGTTCGACACAAATACACAAAAGGAAGACACAAAAATGTTCAAAGCAAGTTCACAAAAAGAGATTTCAACAAAACTTATGAAGGGTTTGCTCGACATGATAATCCTACAGTTTCTCAATAACGAGCCTATGCATGGATACCAAGTAATCATAAAAATCCGCAAAAACTTTGGCGTTTATTTCGGTCCAAGCACCATCTACCCACTTCTAGGTACCCTAGAACAGAAGGGTTTCGTAGAAAGTAAATGGAACATGAAATGCGAACGCCCACGCAAAATCTATAGCCTCACTAGCGAAGGGCAAAGCATGCTAAACTATACAGAAGAATCTTTGAATCTAATCTGCAGAAAAATAACAATAGTTAATCCAGAAATTGAACCCGAAATGGGTTTAATCACTTCAAAAACAAAAGGCATTTCGTAAAAGTTTCCCAATAAACTGGCAGAAAAAAAATCTTGAAAGTAATTTTTAAATTCACGAAAACCATAAAAGTTTTTGTTGGTTGTTTTACTTCATTTTAAATATATGTAACTATGCATAGCTATAATCTGCACTGTAGGTGATTTCCTTTAAAACTGCAAAATAACACCGAAAACAGCGAATTAACAAAGCAAATTTTAGATTTTTGCAGACATGTGGCAGGTCAATCAAAAATTGTAGCTATAGCGCAGGTAGATCATTTCTCAAGTAAACTTTCAAACGGACGGAACATATATGAGGTTTTGGTGGTCATTCGTGATTTTCAACCTCGCGTCATTAATTATCTAAAAACCGTAAGAAACAAAACCGTTTTTGTCTTCGCTGTAGACCAGTGGGTTTTTGAAAGGGACATTGATAGAGGATTATTGGGAGAGGCTATAGCCAGCAAACTTGTCTTTCCATATAATGCTTTGGAAGGCGAAGGTTATTTGATTGACCGGGAGGTTGAGCTTAAGCAACGTCTAATTTTGGAGTTACTGGAGAACCTGGTCATAAACTTCCCTGAGCTTGCTCATCGAATACGGATTTTGCCGGAATATTTTATGTATGAAGTGTTTTCTAGCCGTCTCCGTGTTTTTCCGCTTCTGGCATACGACTTTGGCGACCTATCCCGCAACATAACTCAGAATAAAAAAGAGGCGCTTACCAGCTACAAACAAGCTTTAACCAAGCTCGAAGCAGAAGGTAAAATAAGTTTAGAAAAAGGGTACGTATCCCTCACCAAGAGTTTTATTTCCAAGTGTCAAAATCCTAAACTTCGATTAGTAAACTTCTCAAAAAATGCACCTCGGGCACTATTTACTTCTTTCTTTGGGGTTCTCCCCCAGCTAGCGCGCATCGTTTCACAGAATACTGAAGCTTTTTTACGGACCCAAAAAATTAATTGGGTTCGTCCTATCGAGCAGATAGATGATTTTGTGGATCCCCAGAAATATGTATTTTTTCCCACATCTCATGGAATGGTTTCGCTTTCAGATAAAATTGATATCAAAGGGTATACTCAGAAAATGCTTCTCAAAGGTGCAAATGCGGACATTCAAGTGCAGCATATGGGTACAATGTTAAACGATGTGTACCTCATTAACGCTGGCGATAAGAAAGTATTGGCAAAGCGGTTTAAGGATTGGTCAGGATTTAAATGGTTTCCATTAACGCTGTGGTCGCTTGGGGCAAGGTCATTTACGGTTTCCGGTCAAGCACGGTTGGCTAAAGAATGTGCAATAAGCGAATATCTGTTAAATGAAGGTTTTAACGTGCCTAAAATACTGCACGTAAGCAACGCAGAACGTATTGTGTTTATGGAATTTATAGAAGGTGAAAGCCTTAGCCAACTAATCAAAAATTACTCTACAGCAACCGACATTGTAGAATCCGCTAGTGTATTATCGATGATGAAAAAGGTCGGAGAAACAATGGCTGGTGTTCACATCCTCGGCGTCTCATTAGGTGACACCAAACCAGATAATGTACTCATTAAAGCCAACGGCGAAATTTTTCTAATTGACTTTGAACAGGCGTTGCAAGGCGGAGATAAAGCTTGGGATATTGCTGTATTTCTCTACTATTGCGGGCATTATCTTCAACCTTTTGATAGCAACGAGAAAGCAGCAGATGTAACCAAATCCTTCATAACAGGCTACCTTACAGCGGGAGGAAGTTTGGAGGACGTGCGTAAAGCAGGGTTATCAAAGTATACGAGGGTGTTTAGTATCTTCACCATGCCATCAATCATAGTTGCAATATCAACTGTCTGTAAGAAAGCTCAAAAGTAGTTTACCGATGAAGTTATTTACTCAGCATGAGAAACTATTACTGGGGATCATATGAGTGAACTCTACTTCTACAAAGGACTATACAAAGTAAAAGTTTTAACTAAAAGTGAAGGATACTGGATTGTGGAAGCCCAAGAGAATTTTGAAGATTACCTAAACGATACAAGAGTCGAGGTTAAAATGGGCGAACAACGCATAGTGGAACCAAGTACTCTTCATAATAAAAAGGTCCTCTCACCACCAGTACCTGAGCATGTATATGAACGACAACTGGAAAAAAAAGTCAAAGACATTATTAGTGAGTATGACCAAAAAAATGGCAAAAAATAAAAATTTAAGTTACTTTTGTTAAAGTGGAACCTGGCTGTTTTCAATAGAAGAACCAGTTGGATTGAAACGGCAAAAACTCATTATTAGTCAAATAATGCTGGGCGAAAAGAAGTTCGTGGAATATTTGATCTAATGAATCTCAGAAAGCTACAATAATCATTACTATCATTACTACTTGATAAGACCCCGATTTGAAAGATTCCAATATAATATAAAGAAAGACTAAAAATAGAATCGCCTTCCTCTGGTTATCTGGTCAGTAGCTGGGGCATTATATGGCAAGTAATAAATAACCAATATGAGTTTTTGTGTAATGTTGACCTATTTGAGCATGGATGCTTTTTCATTCATATCCATCGTTCACTCAATAATCATCGCGTTAGTCATAACTAGGCTCTTAACTGGATAGGTAAAATCGTGGAACGCCGCGATAAAGTCAAAAACTATTGGGTACACATTTTATGGTCGTTAAACCTGTTTTTGTATATGGTTCTGAATTGGTGGATTCTTTTCCGTTGGACCAACCCAACAAGAATGGAGTTTTGCACTATTCATGTTCCTTCTTTTGACGCCGACAGTTTGTTTTTTGTTAGCGGTAGTTCTGTTTCCGGATCCTTTTGATGAAGTGATGGATTTTAAGCAGCACTGGTATGAAGATAACCGCTGGTTTTTTTCGCTTGCTGCCTTATTGCCAGCGCTGGATTTCATTGACACTCTCCTTAAGGGAGTTTCGCATCTGATGGCTCAAGGTCCAGTATACTTTGTTACCATACCATTGATTACAATTTTGAGTGTAGTAACTATTTTTACAAAAGACCAGTCCTACCACAAAGTATTCGCGGTGTTCTTTCTGGTTTATCTTTCCGTGTTTATAAGCATAAACCTGAGTACCCTAATTTAGAGATTTTTTTGTGTTTTGAGGTTTAATAATGATCTGTTTTCGCTAATTTTATAAGGCCAAACGATAGCTGTTAGTTCTCATGCAAGCAGAATTTGGAGTTATCGGCGGAACTGGTCTGTATGACCCTAAACTTCTTAAAAACGTTCAGGAAATAACCTTGGATACCCCTTACGGTAAACCTTCTGATGCTATTACGGTTGGTGAATTAGGTGGGAAATCTGTTGCGTTTTTGCCGAGACATGGAAAACTGCACACTATACGCCCTACCGATATCAATGTTCGGGCGAACATATTCGCTCTAAAAAGATTAGGGGTTAAACGCATACTTGCTCCATCTACAGTTGGATCCTTGCGTGAAGACTATGCTCCTGGCGATATTGTCTTCACTGATCAATTTATCGACCGAACAACGAAACGTGAACAATCCTTCTATAGCTTAACAGACGCTCGGGTTTGCCATATTTCAGTAGCTGAGCCAATGTGCCCCGAACTGCGTAATACCTTAATTGATGTCGGTAAAGATTTGGGTATAAAAATACATGAAACCGGAACTTATGTTTGCATTGAGGGCCCGCGTTTTTCAACCAAGGCAGAATCGCGAATGTACAAGAAGTGGGGTGCAGACGTCATCGGTATGACTATGGTCCCCGAGGCAGTGTTGGCCCGTGAAGCCGAAATCTGCTATGCAAACATCTCAACAGTTACCGACTATGATTGCTGGAAAGATCATGCTGTATGCGTAGACGATATCGTAAATACTATGAGAACGAACCTCGAAAACGTTAAACTCATAATCGCAGAAACCATAACAAAGACGCAGTGCAAATGCAACTGCAAATGTAATTCTGCATTAGACGGAGCTTTCGCTTAGGAGATAACTATTCATGAATCCATTAGAAAAAAAGGTAAACCTGAAAACAAAAATCCGAAGAATCCCAGAGTTCAAAGGTGTAGTCTTCTGGGATATAACCCCTCTCCTAAAAGACCCCGATACCTTCAAAGAAACCATAAAGCAACTTGCTAATCATTACCAAAACAAAAAAATCGACGTAATAGTCTCAAACGAAGCACGCGGCTTCATAATAGGCGCACCCTTAGCCTACGAACTCGGCGTTGCCTTTGTTCCAGTCCGGAAAAAAGGCAAACTGCCATACAAATGCTTAGACTTCACCTACACAACGGAATATAGTAACGATTGCATTGAAATCCATGAAGACGCTATTACCGCAGGACAAAATGTGCTAATAATAGATGATCTCTTAGCAACAGGTGGAACTGTGAAAGCCAATATCGAACTAGTCGAAAAATTAGGCGGAAAAGTAGCAGGGCTGGGTTTCCTTATCGAGTTAGACTATCTTGGCGGCAGAAAATTCATCGGCAACAAATACGAAATCTTCTCACTGGTCAACTACAAAACCCCTACTGACATCTAAAGCAATGTTATGGGGTTGACTTGAAATAAAGACAATTCAACTCTATTCCTCCAAATCCCAATAATGTTACTTATCACCCTGTCTATTTCCATTTTCAATAAGTCAAGAGATTTTTTTGTTCGATTACGGATCATTCAATTAAACGTACTTGCACGGGTGAACAGTTTTTCTTTATTCCATTTACTTATGTATCTTATCAAATTGTTTACCCCCTATGTCGCTACAAGATCTCTGTATCAAAAATATTGAGTTTGGACCAGCCATAAGACTTTTTAACTTCTGCAGGATAACTTTAAGATAGGAGAGAATTTTTTGCCAAAATATTTAGTTAATTCAGCCATTCTAAGATCCGGACAAAATCCCCAGAGCTGCGCAGAAGGCGCTGCAAAAATGCTTGCTAGAGGAAAAATCAAGGATATTGAAGCCAAAGCCTGCTACTGTTGCAGAGGCGAGAACCGTGTTTCCTTCCTCATCGAAGGACCTAGTCAAGATGTGGTGCTCGAAGTGGTTCAGGAGCACCTCAATATCCCTGTGGCGTCTATAACGGAAGTGCAAGAAATCACTTAATCTCGAATTGTTCTTCGGCCGTTTTTAAGTAAATATCAAAATCGCGTTTTGAAAAAAGCGAAAACACCACTTTTTCTATTCTATCTTCTTTTTCTAAAAAATCTTTAACTGCCAAAATTGCCACGACACTGGCTTGCTGAGTAGGATAGTTGTAGGCACCAGTGCTAATCGACGGAAATCCAACGGACTTGATCTTATTGGCTACGGCAAGTTTAAGAGAATTCCAATACGCTCGTCTCAGCATCTTCGGTTCTTCATATACCCCACCTCGCCATATTGGACCAACAGTGTGGATAACATGTTTAGCTTTGAGGGTACCTCCTGTTGTGATTATGGCGTTTCCAGTGGGCAACCCATCAGGCCACTCGGTGGCGCGTATGCGTTTGCATTCTTCGAGTATTTTAGGTCCACCCTTTAGATGTATGGCACCGTCCACTCCACCTCCTCCCAAAAGCGTTGAGTTAGCTGCGTTGACAATTGCATCCACATCTAACTCTGTGATGTCTCCCTCAATAAATTGAAGGGTTGCTTTCCCTACTTTGAATTCCATATTTACCAACAATGTTATCTTGCTATTTAACTATGCAAATAGTGTCCATAACGCCGAAACAATAAAGTACAAACCAAAACCAATGAAAACCGTCGCACTGAATAGTGTTATAACCGTCTTTACATGTTCGTTCCAAAATTTCTGAGACTTAAAAATCGCAAACGCCGTAACTGCATACCATACAAAATCAGTCAACCAGTGAACCCCTGCGAAGACTGAGAAACCCAGAAGTCCAAAGATTTTAGCGTTAAGAATTAATGTGGTGCCTATTGTTAACCACCAGAGGATGAAACCTGCGTTACCTATGCTTGTATAGACTCCTGCTAGCACCGAATCAAGTTTGGGGCTAACAGCTGTGATCTGCTGCTTATGTCGGTTGTGGAAGGTATGAACGCCCATAAAAACCATAAATGTCCCGCCAATTAACCCAACCAAAACTTGAAACACCGCTGGAATCTCGAATTTATTTAGCAGAAAAAAAATTACAAAAATCAGTGGAATCTCGACTATACCATGCCCCAAGGCGATTAGAGCTCCTGAAATTTTGCTTTTCGAGGCTTTCTGAATAGTAACTGCAAACAATGGTCCTGGCATAAGAACGCCTGATAGGGAAATGACCAAAACCGACGACAGAAATACATAGAAATCTGTTATATATACCAATTCTTATGCAGCCTTAATCAATAATTTTAAAGTCGTGTATAAGGATTTTCGGGTTCTCCGTCCACAAAGAAATATTGAATTGTGAGTTATTCGCATTTTTTGCCTTTAAGTACTTGTGTCTGCATATCCACGATTTCAGCACTATCCTTGGCCTCAATATATTTGTTCAGGAGCATGTCGTTGAGCTCAAAAAATGTATGTCCCCATGAAAAAATCTCCAGGACCTTCTTTGCCTCCTCCATGAAACCTGCGATGTAGAGAGCTGCCGCAATGGCTTCAGCAGTCGTCAGTTTTGTAAACTTTCCAAAGTTAACTGGGTTACCTGCAATTAAAATTGGTAAGCAACGGCTGGTTCCCTTAACCTGCTTTCCCATGACTTTCTGAGCGTGTTCCCAACTACAATCAAGAGCCGCCAAACCAAATTGTTCAAGTCGCGCCCTATCAGCAGGGGAAAACGCGATTTCACCAAATGGATTCAACACAATGGCACGTTTAGGCAGAAATCTTGTTCGACTTACAATTCTGGCGAGTCCTCGCCGTTTTAGACGAAGTGCTGTGTTCTTTTTGGGATCATCCTGAGCAGCGTGATAGATAGTGATTCTGACAGGTAACAGCAGTTGACTTTGGTTTTTTAAGTCATTTTCCATTTGTTTTTTGCACCTTTTTGTGAAAACAGGGGTCATTTAGTACCTGTGGAATCCAATCAATCAAATCAGACGCAAGCATGTGGTAGCCAACTTCGGAAGCAACAATGTCGCCTGCTGCACCATTCACAAACGCACCTGCTACTGCTGCTTCAAAGCTACTGACATGCTGGGCTAGCAAACCGCCGACAATACCGCTGAGTACATCGCCTGTGCCGCCTACAGTCATCCCAGGGTTGCCTGTGAAATTCAACTTAACCTTATTCTTATCACATATGATGTCGGTTTTTCCCTTAACTAGAATGGTTGCATCAAGTTCCATAGCTGTTTTCTGAACAGCTTTGATACATTCATTTTGATTTTCAGGGAGTTTTTCTCCTGTTAAGATATTGTATTCTCCTTTATGTGGCGTTAGCACTAATGGTACTTTAAGTGCATGTTTGAATTTGGAAAAAGCCTTTAATCCATCTGCATCCAGCAGTAACGGTTTACCAACTGCTTCAACTTCATCCACGAAAACCTTAACAAATTTTTCCGTTTCAGAATTTAAGCCCAATCCGGGACCCATAACAACAGCATCTACAATCCCCAAATAATGTTTTAGTGTCTCCAAATTAGCAGGGTTTAGGTTTTCGCCATCAAGCTTTATAGTTATCAGGTCTGGTGAAATGGATGAGATTGCCTGTGCGATTTTCTGCGGAGCGGCAAGGTATACAATGTCCACTCCAGTACGTAATGCTGATAGTGCAACCAATGTGGGTGCACCTGAGAAAACTTCACTTCCACCCACTACAAGCAGCCGTCCAAAATCGCCTTTATGCGATGAGGCATCGCGTGGAATAGTGGCAAGTTGAACATCACCTGGTCCTGTAAATCTTTCTAACTCTAAAGGCAACCCAATTCCTCCAACTACAATTTCGCCTGTGTAGGCTTTTGCTACTTCTAAACCTGGTTTGGCTCTATGGAAAGTCACCGTTAAATCTGCCTTAACAGCTGTTCCAAGGATATCTCCGGTATCTGAATTGATACCAGTAGGGACGTCAACAGATACCTTGAATGCCATTATGCTGTTGACAGATTCAACCGCTTGAGCTATTAGTGACTTGAGCCTACCTTTAGTGCCTGTACCAAGCATTGCATCTATAACAATGTCAGCTGTTACTTGGGGTATTTCGGAGCTATCTACTACCTCCACTATTGGAACCATTCCTCTTAATTCTTGTAAAATTTGCCAGTTTTTTAAAGTGGTAGGATGACTGATGTCAATCGCTTTACCAACCAAAACCACTGTCACTGTAAATCCAGCTGCCAAAAGGTGCCTAGCCGCGACAAAGCCATCACCGCCATTTCCACCAAGTCCACAGAAGATGACTACGGTTTTGTCTTTGGAGAAACGTGAAGTAACTACCTGTGTCACATTTTTCCCAGCTATTTCCATTAGCTGCAGAAGGCTAAACCCAAAGTATTCCGCGTTGACTTCTAATGTTCGCATTTCTCGGCCGGATATGAACTCTGCTGTCTTATTCATGTTTGACGCCTTTCTACCTATTGTTTGGCTTTGAAGATAAGGCTATCGTGAGCTGTATACAAAAGCATCGCCCAACACACTTTTTTCCCACTCGAGATTTAGACTTAAACTGTTTTTTTTTCGAAATAGAGCGAACCTTATATATTCATAGCCATGCAAAAAAATGGGCAAAACCTTTAGAAATTACAGAAACAAAATTATTAATTTTAGGCAAAATTTATAACTTCAGAGATATCAAAAGTGTCACGCTCAAAAAGTTTTTGGGTCCTGAAAAGCTTAAAATTTCGCTTTTAAGTTTTCGTGTTGTTATTTTATGGTTTAATTGTATCTTGTTTTTGGTTTTTTATTCGATTTTTCCAAATTTTGGAACTTTGTGAGTCCGATCTATTTGGAGATGTTCTGTTTTGTTTTTATAGGTTCAGGGATTTTTGAGATTTTTTATGGGTCAAGTTTTTGGTCCAAGGGTTTAACCATAATTTTACTAAACGAAAAATTTTCGAATGTACACTTTTTACATTTAAAAGATAAAAATTGATTATTAAGATCGGGTAAAATTATATGTTTGAGTGCAATTTCACCAATAAAACATAATAGTTTCTCTAAATGTAGCGAAGAAATGAATTTTTTATTAACTGAAAATAACTTTGGAAGAATTAAAGCTGGGACGGGTAACTGTGATGTTTAGGCAGTCATTTTTTTAGCATCTCAAGGAATAATCAAGGTATGCGGATGTTTGCTGTGAATAAATTGTACCTACCTGGGAAATCCACCTCAGAGATTGGCGACATTCTCTTATTTTTAATTTTATTTAGCTCATTAATTTCTATGCTAAGTTATTTTTTAAAATATCTGCTTTGAGGAAAACAAAAAAATTCCTGGAGCCTGTAGTACTTCTAAGAGTTAAATAATTTTTAGTGCCAGTTTGTAGGAGAGAAGGTTTATTCATTAGTTTAAGCTTATTCTAATACGGTTTTTAACATGCATTTGATTTTATTAAGGTGTGGTATGTGAACAAACTCTACAACCCAACTGTTTCTGATGCTTTGCTAATCACCGATATACAAATTGATTTTCTTCCTGGTGGTGCTCTGCCAGTAGAAAATGGAGACCGAATTCTTCCCATTATACGTGACTATATTAAAATATTTGAATCACGTAAAGCCCACATTATAGCCTCCCGTGATTGGCATCCCTCAAATCATATATCCTTTAAAGCCCAGGGAGGACCATGGCCGCCTCACTGCGTGGAAAACACAACAGGTGCACAATTTAGTCCGGATCTAAAACTTCCAGAGAACACGATCATAATTTCCAAAGCTACTGAGTCGGATAAAGAAGCCTACTCAGCCTTTGACGGAACCAATCTTGCTCTTCAACTTCAGCAATTGGGAATTAAGAGACTGTTTGTAGCTGGGTTTGCAACGGATTACTGCATTGTAAATACTGTTTTAGATGCTAGCAAATTGGGCTTCGAAGTAATTGTTTTGATGGATGCAACCTTGGGGATCAACTTGAAATCAGGAGATGTTGACCAAGCTATTGAGAGTATGCAAAACAGTGGTGCAGGACAGGCAACTGAGTTAGATTTTCCTGCGTCAATTGACACACTACCATTGGAGGAGGTAGAGTTTGATCAGTTAGCAGATGAGGCAACAGTCATAGCTGCAGAGAAAAAACAGGCAAGAATGCGCCCTAAGGGTGCTAACAAACGATTACCGTCGGAGAAGTAACTGATTTCTCTCGAAGATCTTCGAATATTATATAGTAACGGCTTGAATGTTGAAATGATCTATAAATAGCATGATAATTTAAGCCGTTTCACATTTTTTTATCTGAACCTGCAGAAAGTTATTAGATATTTTTCCTTGTTAAGGGTTACTTTATGGCTTTTTTAGCCTGTCTTTCTCTTTACTAAGGAAATTAAGCTATAATAATTAACGAAAATAAATCGAATATACATTTTTTACAATAAATAGTTAAAATGCCAACATTTCTTTTATCGTCAAACTGAAATAACCCAATCAAAGTAAATATCGAATACAATATTAAAAAAAATGATTAGTTTATTCGCCCATAACTTGAAAAATTACGGTCCGCTCTCTCGGGTATACGTCGGTTTCAACAAAAATTAATGACTGCCATGTTCCAAACGCAACACGCCAATTTATTACAGGCAGTGTTTTGTCAGGTGGCAGCAATATCGAACGCAGATGCGAATGTGCATTTGACGGGTGATTGTAGTTGCCATATTTAGGTGCTACTTCTTCGAGGAATTTTTTGATGTCTTCGAATAGAGCATCATCGTTCTCCGTTAGAATTAGAATTCCTGTGGCATGTGGGGCGTAAACGTGGACTATTCCGTTTTTAATCTGAGAGTTACTAACGATTTCTTGGGTTTCATTCGAGAGATCTTTGAAGTCTACAGCGTTGTGGGTAGTGAATTTTAAAGTTTTGTTAACAATTCTAAAGCCTGACATTTTTATCTTCTATAAAATATTAAGCTATTTTAAGAAAAACCTTTCGAAAAACTGTGTTTGGGAGATGCTTTCGTATACCGAGCTTTAGAATCCAGAAAAATAATCTCCGTCTTTGGGCATAAAAAAATAAAGCAATTTGGCAAAAAAAACATGCAACTTTTCTAAGTTGCCCCGTAGCTTAGGGTTAATTGCAACTTAATCCCATAGGAATTTGATAGCAATTTACTAAGAAATAATTTGAATTACAAATACAAAATGTTGAAAGCATACCGAAGAGTAACTATTAATTCGCACTCTTTCGGATACTCCAATATAACAACATAGCATAATGTCTCTTAGATCAAGTTACTATACGAGTTCTAAACAGTCGCGGTCCATTTTTCTTTTATTGCTTGAAGTTTACTCTTCTTTTAGGATGCCTGGTGGGTCACCAATGGTTAACGCGCTCGAGTAGGTATCACCTATAAAAATCGGATATTCAATGGACTCAAAATGTATCTTAAAGGTTTATTGGCTTTGTGAGTTTAAAAAAAAGAGTCGCAACAGAGATCTGACTATTGATGCTTAAGTAAGTCTGATATCTTACTTTTCCTACTTAATTTTTAACTCAAATGTGTAGTTGCTTATTTTTGAAAGTTTGTTATAAATTGTCAAATTTTTTTCTTCTTTTTCTAGTAGTAGTAACTACGCTTAACCGGATCACTTTTTTTCCTAAAATCAAGCTAAAATGACCTGATTTTAAGATAAAACGTGAGATTTGTCGTTGTTTATTTACGAAACTTTGAACTCTAAAAAGTGTCTCTCGTTATAATGTCAAATACCAAAATTAAACGTATAAATAATGCCTTAAACGTCAATTCCACCTCATAATGCCCTCTTAAGGGTATTGAGTAGTTGCTTGGCATGGTGAATATCGGGGCCTCATATAAGTACCTTCGAAAATCTCCATCGGAAACAAAAACAGGTTTTTTCGAATAAACTTCGAGCCTAAAGAGCTATTTTTTGTCTTTTTGCGTAGAAAATCAAACTTTGCTAATTTTTGATAGTTTTCTTGGTTCAGGGTTTAACCGTCTGTTAAGGGGACCTTCACTCGTTTGAGGTTTTGAGAACAGCGATTTTTAGCGATTTTCCGTTTTTTATGTGGGTTAGGTTGATGCTTCTGTATCCATAGAGAGATTGGGTGTTTGCTTTCTTTTTTTGTATTTTATACGTTTGCAGTCAGGGTTTTGAATAGTACTTTTGTTCCTATTAATGAGGGCTATATGGGCAATATTTGGGAAATGTTGATGGTGAATAATACCTGTTCAGTGATTTAGGTTGCTATTGTATTACTTTGAAATTTGATGTGCACCAGACCGCTCCAGCAACACCGAAGGTAAGTTTGAGAATACAAAAGCATCCCCAGAACCTATTCTTGTGTCTCCAGGGGAACAATTTTTATCCCAAAAAAACCGTATAGAAGAGTAGAGAGAAAAAAATTGGCAACTGAAATCGATCGAATTAGACTTCGCCGATGGCGTAAACGTGGGTTTTATAGTGAAACTGTCTTAGTCAAACTGCTCCTGAAAAAAGGTTACTATGCTGTCCGTGTCCCAGTCAGTAACCCAAGCCTAAGTCCTCTTCCTGATCTCATGGCACGCAAAGGCAAACACAATTACGCCTTTGAAGTCAAAAACGCAACATACTACGCCTATTTTCCCCAACAACAAATCGACAAACTTTTTCGCTTTCTCGACCAATTTATCCCCTCAACAAATGAATACAAACACGCCGTCATCGGTGCGCACCTAGGGAAAAGATGGCTTTTTAAAGAAATAAGTTGGGTGGACTGGGAGAAAAACAAGATACCTGATAAAGTGCGCATCCTTAAGCGGGACCGGGGAAACCTCAATATTGACACCTGCTACCTCGATACTCCATAAGTGAGTGTTCCTCAAAGTTATTATTAGCAAAGCCTCAACTATGCTTTAGAAGCAAATCGACGAAAACCAGCCAAGAGCACTTATAGTCCAATCCATGGACTTAAAGAAAAACTTCCTTGTAGGCAACAGCAAACTAACTGCCTAAAAATATCAACATAACCAACCCAGAGGGCATTTGTCGTGCTCACTGAAATCTCAGGTTCAGGCAAAAACACACGTTTAAGCATCATCAGCGGGAACCGAGAGCCCCAACCTGCTGGCTAAGCTAAACGGCTTTAGTTAACCGATCGAGGATATCTCGCAGATTAGTAACACCTTAAAATCCCTTGATGCTAACTTGGATTTTTTTAATTTATCCAGTATTTTGTCGCAGAACAAGGAGTTTTGGCTTCAACTTGCAAACCATCATCTTCTGCTCTGCCCGCATTGGCGCTGGTTGCCATGTACCTCATCATCGTAAACATGATTTTCGGTGGATGAGTAACGCCAAGATTTTGTTATACCAGGAATTGAGGGGTGCGAAGTCGTGAATAATCGCTAACACCCGTACAATCCAAAAGGGGTGGTTCTTTTAGGATTTTTGGCTTGGACCTGGGTTAGGGTTTCTTGCTTGTGTGCTGATTTTGATGACAAACCCCCTAATAGCCGCCCAAACCATCGCAGCGAGCGGTTTGGCTGGCATCGGCGTTGCCTGCGAAGTTTCCTTTAAGTCTCTAACGTGCTTTTAGGCAAGAAAAAACCGTTATCATGCCTTAAATTCATGAAGGTTTTTCCATAAAACCTTACGTCGCAGATGTAAACGGGCAACTGGAAGATGAAGTCCTGCAGCGACAGTATAGGCACCACAGGCACGTCAAAAACGTATTTGAAGGCACTCTGCATCAGCGAAAGCACGGCGGGGACAAATTTGGCTTTTTCCCAGCGGATGCACTCAAGGTTTAACGCAGGATTAGGCAGAGAGTCAGCTAACTCCTCGGTTCGCTGCATCTGCGATTCCACTATGCGCTTTAGCGCCGACTGGGAAATTGCATGTTGCCATCGCTTGCAATCAATGCAAACAACCAGTGGCTTTTTGCAGCCGACCACGTCGATTTCCCAGCGTCTGCCCCCATGTTTAAAGCGCACGTTTTTGGCTACGGTGTAGCCGTTGGCTTTGAGTGCTATGGCAGCGATTTCCTCGAATTCTTGCCAGCGGAGCAGGTTGCTAACAGCTTGGATGTCTGCACCTAATGTGATGGCTTTTATGGCCAGTTTAAGGCGGCTCTCTCTGTTCACTTCGATGCAGCCATTTTTTAAATAAACAAGGTTTTCATTTTGCATTTTCTGAAGCAAAACCATACAAATAACCGTGGGCAGGTGTGCCTCCTTATTGACATCTTCGATTAAAGCAGGCTGATTATGGGTATGTTTTAGCAGCGAAATTAACATATTACGTTCAACACTCACAGCTACCCAACCCAAAAGTTGCTATATTCTCCACAAAAAACAAGCAAAACCCTCCAGAATTCATCAGAAACTGGCGCTCCGGTGCAGCTCCGTATACGAAAGCATCCCCCAAACACAGTTTTAAATCCCACCCGCCAAGCCAAACAGAACCATGAGCCATACGCCATCACATCTCAAACGGTTATGGGAAAACTTCGGAATAAACTTTCCAGTTTCCAAGGTTTTTGAGCTTACTCACTGAGCTGCGCAAACTTTCAGGTTCTTCGTTAATCGTAGCCAAAAATTTCATTATTCATGGGAAAAATGCCTTCTTCTGTGTTTTTTCATATCAATCAACCTTTCCATTTTAACTTTTTAATGTAAAAAGTGACAGTTCGAATTTTTTTCGTAGTGTCCACGTGCCTATTAAAGAAAACTTCGCAAAAAGATTGCCATTTTTAAAGAGTCGGTCTTCATTTAAGCCAAGCCTAAAACCAATACAATGCGGTAAAATAGTTTTCACCTGCAAACCTGCTTAAACAGGCGATTGTAACTACTCAAAAAGCTTTGTCTAAACTCTGTAAACAACTTTTTCGGGTTTAAGGGGGGTTTTGCCTTCTTTGGAATTTTAACTAGGTTGGCAAGTGGGCTGTTCGGGGCGATTTTAGAGCTGATTGATGTCTTTTTTGTTGTCTTCTACGCAAACTGAAAGGTTACTGGCAGAGTCGATGCTGTTGAGTCGCAGTCGGCAGGTATGATTATATAAGGTTCGCTTGTTTTCGGTTATTCAGAAGTTTTTCGGGAATTTCAGAAAATGTGTTTTGGTGATGCTTTTGTATACAGCTGCTTTTTATCATGTTAACCTGAAAACAGGTGTTGACGGGAAAGAGCCAGGATATGCAGGTGCAGGTTCAAAGAAACCCATTTCTTTGCTTCTGCTTGAGGAAGTCGCCAACCAGCCTGCAACGCAATCTCAAGCCCTAAACGAAAAAGCAAACCGTCCGACAACCTCAAGATAGGGCGGGCTCTTGCCCGCATTTAACACTATAAAACAAAACAATCCAAATTTGGATACCCTGTCCATTTGGGAGGCGTGATTAGCAGATCAACATCAGCTACGCTTGGTGCTTATCGTTGAAATGCAAAAATGAATGTTAAGAGAAGACTTAGTCTTTTTCTTCTTCTTTGATTTCGCATTGAAGCTTCTTTATGATTTCATCAGCTCTGAGTGTCTCGATTTTGAGTGTGTAGAGCTGACTTGGTGTGCGAAGCTTTAGTTTTACGCCGTCTTTGAGACGTTTAACTTGGCATTGCTTGGCTTTGGCGCTCATCGCCACAAATTTATCAACATCAGTAATTTCAGATGGCATATTTGTCATTCCGTTATGGTTCGCTGTGATGGATAGCTGAGCGAGTTTTTATCTGTTTTGGTTCAACATAGCTTATATTCAGTAAATTTTCTATATTAATAGAAAAAGTAAAAGTAAAACTTAGTATGATAACTTTGGAGTCAAATGGATGAAATCAAACTATGTTTCCGCACTCATCCTTACCACAATAATCTTAACTTCATCCCTTATCTTTCTTAATTTTTCATACGACGAAGACAAACAAATAACATCAATTTATTGCGGTGTAGCATACGGCGGGGAAACTATCGAAGGCGCAAAGCTCATAATCGATAGAACCAAAAGCTACACGAACTTATTCATTCTGGATTCCGGCTTAAACCCCATTAGTAATAACGAGTCAGCAGTTAAGGAAATTTGCGATTATGCTACAAACTCAGGATTAAACATTATTGTAAACCTAGGAACTTGGACCATTGAAGAATGGCCTTGGAAACTTGAATTCTACCAAGCTGCAAAACAGATCTATGGTGAAAAATTCTTGGGTGCATATTATGATGACGAAGTGGGTGGAATACCTCTGGATTGGGATTGGCCAACCTACTTCACTACCAATAGCTCACTTTTCACAGGTGCAAATCCCCTTGATCTAACTAAGATTCACTATAGGATGCAGATCGCGGAAATAAGCGGAATAAAACCTGACAACTACAGCGTTGAAGCAAAGTGGTTTGTTGACAAGCTCCTTGGAAACAATCGAGGTCACAACAGCCTTATAGCAAATAACATTACCTCCTTCACCTCCGACTATGCCCTTTACTGGTTTGATTACCTCGCAAAATACGATACCCTTTTTGCGCAGTTCGGCTGGAACCAAAGCATAATCCTACAAATAGCTCAAATTCGAGGTGCGGCAACTGTGCAAAATCGCGATTGGGGCGCAATCATAACTTGGAAGTACACACACCCGCCATATCTCGACAGTGGACAAAACATCTATGACCAAATGAAAACTGCTTATAATGCAGGAGCAAAGTATATCGTGATCTTTGATTACCCCTTCAATAATACTAATAATCCCTATGGCATCATGAAAACTGAACATTTTCAGGCGTTACAAACGTTTTGGACCCAAATTGCTACTAAACAACCCCCAAGCTCACCCCATGGACAAGCTGCGTTGGTTCTTCCCAAAGATTACGGTTGGGGCATGCGTAGTGCAAATGACAAAATCTGGGGTTTTTGGAGTTCAGATAGCAAGTCAACCATCATATGGGATAATTTACAAAAACTTCTAAACCGTTATGGCATAAGCTTAGACATAATCTATGACGACTCGGCTTTCTCGATAGAAAGTAACTACAACCAACTTTACCTTTGGAACCAAACTATATAAAATAGCCAAACTTAACAGAAAAAGAATTAGATTATTTTTTAAGGTTTTTTGGAGCGGATATTTAGTTTAAGATTTATCTCAACTGTGTAATCCTTTTCCATTTTTCCAACCGCAAAGTTCCAGTTTTTTACTTCAACTTCCATGTCCTTGAATTGGTTCATGATAGCATCTTTGTATTCTTGTGCGGTTTCACCGATTTTCTGCAATCTTTCATTTATATTCTCTGATTCAGGCATAAAATGCACCTCCCAAAGATAAATTACATGTCGCCAGTATCATTTGAGATATACTGCTTTTAAAAATTTGTGACTGTATCTGCACAACACCAAAATCTCATAAACGAAACGGCATCAAATTTTCCTGATATTTCAGATTTTACCTTACCTTTCATTTTCAGCTCACGCTTGAACAATTCGTTTTTGTGTGCTATTTGTAAAATTACCGCAGCTAAACTTTATCTTCTTGCGACTGCCTTTTACACCATGGGTTGGTGGGTTGGTGCGTGGCTGTCGGACCCTGCAAAGGGTCTGAGGAAACTCCGCCCACATGTAGAATTGCAGCTCCTATGGGGCAGGCCTAAAGGCTTGGCAACAGAGCAGAAACGAAACGTCCCTTCAGATATGGCAATGACGCATTTGTGATGCCGAGTCCGCTGAACGGGAACCGGTGAAACGGCCGTCCTGCAAGTGGAAAGGGCAAACAGACGCCGATGAAGCATCTACCGGAAGGCGCGGGTAGCCCGATTAGCCAAATGCCACAATAACAAAAGGCGGGTTACAACCAATACACCAGCCTATTTTACTAACCCGCCTAGGTGTATCTTTACTTGCGTTTTCTAAACATCATGACTCCCTGTGGAGTAGAACAAACATATTGGAAACCGTTATCAATTAGCTCTCCTGCTTCTTTCTCGTCTTTTGCGGTTGCGTGATTATAGCCTTGTGCGTCGTCATCGAAAGGAACTAAGTGTGTATAAACTAAGGTGCTGTTGATGTTCCTATGACCGAGAAACTCTTTGACGTGTAGTATGTCTCTGGTTTGGGCGTATTCTTTTGATGCTTTGAAGTGTCTCATGCTATGGAATTTTATTTGTTTGAGCCTTGGGTTTTGTAGTTTTATCGATAGGGCTTTTTTCTGTTTGTCGAATCGCCATCTGTGACCGTTTAGATTGGAGTTAGCGAAGATGTAATCGTTTATCTTTGGTAGTGCTAAGAGCATCGAAACTAATCTGCTTGATATTTTGATTTGTCTTGGATTGCCGTGTTTTTCTGCTATGCATTTGAGTGTACTATTTTCCTCGTCTAAGTCAGTCCATTTGCATTTCCATAGTTCGCCTATTCTAAAGCCTGTTTCTTTCATTGCTAATAATGAGGTAGCTATTTTTTTGCTGCATGCGGAAACTAGTGCATCGACTTCTTTTTCTGTTGGAACGAAAGGAAGTGTTTTGTTGTTTTCATAGAACGGTGGTTCCCATTTTATTTTTAGCATTTCTGCAAAGCCATCGTAGGAGGTTACGGCAATTTGTTTATGTCCATTGCTCCATTCTTCGCGTTTTGCAATGAAAAGCTTGACCGCTTCAGGATCTTGTAGGTTCACGCTTTGTTTTCTCATGAATTTCAGTATCTTTACTCTTGTATGGATTGTAGACTCGCTGTACCCTTGCTTTTTTAGGTGCCATAGGAAAGCTATGATTTCCCCTTGTTCGTTGTTATCTCCCGCAACAGTTTTTAATTCTGTTGCAGTATCCAATTTTTTCGCCTCTAATTTAGCGCATAATTGGCTATTGTTTGATAGCTGATAATCTTTATATGATTTTTCACTAAAACTTGAACCGCATTCTCGACAAATAAACCGCTGAATTGAGCCAAATTGATTTTCTCTTTTTCCTCTTTTCCAGTTTTTCTTACTATGACAATTAGGACATTCTCTGTTTGCCTTTTCACCTCCACTCACATTTATTTGAGCAGTCAACTCTAAACCTCGTTTAGTTGATTATTAAGCAAAAATTTTTCTTAGTGCTTGTTCGTCTTCAGGGTCTAGAAGAAAATGCATTTTCTCCTCAAGTGAATAGCAGAGGATTTTTAGGAGCAAGTAGATTTCAAATGGGTCATCGATTTTTCTGCATAGGAACACTTGCACTTTTTTGCCTACTCGACAGATCTTGTTTAAGTCCACATCATTTACTTCTATGCCTATCTGGTTAGGTTTTAATTGATTTTTCACCGTCAAACCTCCAACGGAGTTTAAGGCTCAAAAAGAGTATATTAATAACTGGTACCCAGTCTGGTACCCAATTCACAGGGTGTATCTAATGGTTAATGAAACGCCAATGGATGAGAAGGAAAGAGAGTCTTTGTTTGATTCAGCCGAATTTCTTGACCATACTTGCCAGAGCATTCTTAGAATTTTGTTGGAGGATAAAATTCTTAGATTTGGTTACCTAAAAAGCGCTGTTACCAAATTGACAGACACCGAGATAACCAATAAGGTTTTGTCTAAACACCTAAAACATTTAGAGGAAAAGAAGTTGGTTAAGCGGGTTGAAACTGGCTTTCAAGAGGTAACCTACGCTTTAAGCGACAAGTTTAGAAGCATAATGATTATGCCAAAGGAGGAAATTCTGGAGTACCTTGACCTTGGTAACAATGCATGCCTTCCCCCAGAATTGCGAGCTTTACCCATAACCACAGAAGAGTTTTACAGCAATCTTTCTGACGACGAAATAGATTTTGAAACTGACCGAGATTTACATGATATTATGGCATTGAACCTTTGGGAATTGAGACTTTCAATAAATGACGGTTTACAGCTAAAAAATGGCGAAAACGACGAATCTTTTTGGAACTACGTCGTAAGACCTACATATAGAGTTCAATTGGAAAGAGCAAGTGAAAAATGTCGTTACAATGATAACTACAAAAAAGCACTTTTTGAGAAAATTGAGCTATTGACCAATGCGTTAAGAAGTGACCGTGAGCTATATCGAAAAAGAAAGGAAACTGGAAAAAGAGTAAGAAAGTAGTTTTTTGTGGCTCGGCGGCTACCGCTCGCCTCGCACGTTCCAGACGACGACCGTTAAGCGCCTCGGTCGTCGTAGCGGATGACCCCACCCTAAAGGGTACCCCCCCGCACTCCTCCCTCGGCACAATCCCAAAAACTCCTATGATTTACACGTATTACTTTTATTCTCTTACGACTTTCTTAAATCAGCTTTTGGAAAATTTTTATTTAATTTATTAATACCTGACTTGTTTTAAAGCGCTTTAATGGCGCCAATAAAAACATCAATGTTCTTTACTATAACATCTGCTTCAATATGTGTTAAATTTCGTTTTAGGTCATAATCGGCTTGATTTCGATGAGCTCTATAACCCTTAAAAGTTGTTGCAACTGCCCGATAATTTAGGTCAAAAAGCGTGTCAGAAATTGCTTGATGAAGGTTAAATTTTCTCAAAAAGGTGGGGTCAAGCGCGCTAAGTCTGGTTTTTTCATGCTGAGTCAATTGTCTTCTTTTGGCTTTTTCAATGCTATTTATTAAATCAAATGAATATTTTTGAACCAAATGATGAAGCGTTTCATGGTATAATGAATAATATGCTCTGCTTACTGCTGATCGATACTCTTCTTCAGGAGCATTTGTTTGCTGAACGAGCTTCTTTGCAAACAGCATGAAGCTGCAGGGAGCTATCATGATTACCACTTATTGGCTATCAATAGTAACGACGATCTTTTTTAATGTTTTTTTTGATATTCCTACAAATGAGTATTCTAATAGTTCATTAAAAAGGGCATAAGTTTTCTGTAGAGTTTCCTGTCTAACCCCGATTTGGATTCTTGGTTCAATCCAGTTTGAATATTCAGGATCAGAAAAGAGACTCACTGTGATCTTTGATGAAATACCTTCCTTGGTTAAAAATTCAGATATGCAACAAGATATTTTCGTAATTTCTTTTTCATATTTAGAAAAATTTTTCTGTCTACTAATGTAAGTATTAGCATCTTCTGAAATTTCATAAATTGGTTTAGTATTTAGGCTAAGTGGGTAGTCACTTGCGGCAGCACTTGACAGCAAATTTTCAACTCTACTTACAACAGAAATCGGTTCATGCGTTTGTAGAATATTTATTAGCTTTTCAGGTTTTTGCTCCAAAGATTGTCTCTCTTTGTAAAAATCTGGCTGAGAAGAAGCGATATCTCTTTCGGTTAAATATGAACAATCGTATAAACTAAAACCTGTGCTTTCTTCAGAAAGAGCCATAATTTATTTCCTCTCAATTTTTTCAATTATTCTTGGCAGTCTTTTCTCAATATTTTTAACAAATTTTAGTACTTCTTCTTTGTCGCCTCTACATATCGTTCTAACACGATATTTTTTATTAGGGCTTGGATATAGTGGTTCAATTACCATATGCAACCAATTGGATCCAGTAGGATTAGCTTCCTTCAGAGTAAGATTTATCCCGACATTTGCAACATCTTTTTCTAAAATTACACCTATTTTCATTAATAAATCATTTTCAAATTTTAGACCTTTCAGTGTCTCTATTGGACTTACAGGGGATTCTACTATAAAATTGCCTATAAACTCAATAAACATTAGATTAGAAGGTTCCATACCGATATCAGTAAAGGTTTGATCCAAGTCGTCATATGCTGCAAGCATATCTTTAGACGAAGTTTCGCTACCAATACCCAATACACGCCTTTGCAGATTCACAAATATTTCTACTGTACCTTTGGATGCAATTATAGTCAAGATGCCTCTTGATTCTTCTTTTAATGTATATCCTTTACTTTCTAAAGATTGGCGGATACCCTTATACTCGGGATCTAACATCCAGATTGAATTAAGGGACATGTCCATGGGTTGAGCTTTAATTACTTGAGCCATAGAATAACCTTCATCGATTGCAACCATAGTCTACAACAAGTATATTTATTTAAGTTTCTGAAGAATCTGTTGCTGTTGACCATAAAGAATTAAAAATCTATTGAATGCTTCTTATATGTATTCTATCAGTGGTTTATTTTTTAAATTTTGTTTTTATTTTTTTCACTTAGCATAATATGTCTTCTTTAAACAATCATTCAGCAAAGTCAACTGTTTACTATTTAAAATAGTGAACCAAATATTTTTGTCTATTTGTAGTTCCTGAGCTGAGGCGAAACCGAGTAAATAGAAATGTTCTTCAGGGATTATTTCGCCTAAAAGAGTAACTTGTGTTGTGGGTTTGTTTGAGTTATGCAAATCAGTAATCAAGTCGGACAACGCCTTACGGAAAGTTCCACTTACGGCAAAGGCTCTTTTTCGGTAAATCCAACAGAGAGCCAATGTCTTTAAGCCTTTAGAATCAGCGTTTTCAGCGTCAATGCCTTTTAGCAGGTACTTTTTGAGATATGAGAAACCGCCAGCAAGGGAACTCATGGCTTTTACGTCAACGTTGCTATGCCAGCCTTTAGCAATAGTATCCTTCTCATGCACTCTGAATTGACCTTTAGCATCCCTAAACACTTGAAAAGTGTATTGTGAAAAGAGCAAGATACAATGAATATGTGGATAGCCATTCTCGAAGGATTCAAACACTCGGCAACAGGAAACCTTTCCAAAATTACGTCTAACATAAGCCATGAATGCGTTAAATTCTATGCCTATTTGTTCCCATGCTTCTTTGTATGAGCAGAGTTTAGTATCATAGGTTAGTGTAGTCCAAAGGGCGCACGTAGTTTTATCGTTACTTCTGTCTTTAGGGTTGAAAAAAACTAAATCCTCTGCTTTATGACTCAGACCTACAAATCTGCTTTTTACTCGCCAGCGATAGATATCATTTCCACGTTTGGAGCATTTGACAGCGAAAACGTCATTTTTCCATTTTTTATTATTCCATTTGGAGAGTATCATGTAGGTGTTTTCGGAAACCCATTCTTTGTATTTCTCAACAATTTCATCGACGGAGAAGTTTTGTCGTAGGTAGTCTTTGAGGAAGCCTCGAAGGGATGCCATTTTTTAGGCACAGCAGAAGCCCTAAGTTGCCATAGCATGAAAAAAGGGAAGAGGTGCGGGAGATATCTCCACAGGAGTGGAATTACAACCAACACACCAGCCGCACATTAAACAGTAAGATTAAAGAATAAAATAGATAGAAGCGAGCAACCACAAGGGTTGCCGCCGACTAAGAACCTCCTCTTGAAGCAGGATACATCACTAAAGGGTACCCTTCTTGCAAGCAAGCACTCGTGTCTTGCATGGTCGTTATATATTAAAGATAAGTTCTACCCGATTTTAGAGAATGCCTAATGTGATAAGAACATGGAAAATTATCACCAAGAAAAATACCATAACCAAACTGGCGTGAATAAACTTGTTAGTATTATGGTCAATTTGCTTTATTAATGGGAATCTCTCAGCGAAACCTGATATCACTTCTAAAGTCATGGAAATGTAAATAGCTAAACCCGTTCCCAAAGACGGAAAGAATAATGCGGACCTTCCTAGTTGACCCGAAAAATGAATCGAGACTAGCGAAAAGAATAGAAGATTACCGAATATGTGGTACCTAAGAAGTCCCTTATATTTTTCAGGATAATAACGCTTTAAGAGCACGAATACTGGGGTATCGATGGCAATGTAGCTAGTTCCAATTATGGCAAGCCAATGACTGAAACGAAGCGGACCAACAAAGAAACTTACGTTTATCCAATGTAGGAAGGCAGCGACCATAAACAAGGCTGTTACTATGACAATTAATAACGCCAGCAAGAACTCAGAATCTTTGAAGTTCACTAAAAAGCCTCTTACTAACTTATTGATAACTGAATATAAGAGTTACTTAAGGGTAGCTCAGCGTTCGATAACTCCCCACTATCAGCGCCAATAGATAGTCAATGCTTGCTTTCCTCAGAATTAAGGAAGAATTTCTATAATCCACCACAACGTCTAAAAGTGCGATATTAGAATATTATAACATAATTCAAGATCATGAATAAGACAGCCAAAGCAGCTATTCAGGGTCTTTAGAGCATGTTTCAAAACTGTTTCACATCTGTTTCAGCAAACTATCTTAACACTCCAATACATTAGCATATCATAATAATAAAAAATGAGGTAAAAAAATGAAAACCTGGAAAATAATAACATTTGTCAGTGTCGCAGTCATTATAGCAGCCCTTCTAACTACTTCAGCCTTTGCCGCAGCACAGATGGGCGGTCTATTTGGCAGATTTGGTGGAATGATGGGCGGAGGCTACGGGTACGGATACAACAACAACGGCCACTATAATAACTACAATCCAATGCTCTCTACTCAGTATTATCAGCCAGTTTACCCCTTCCAATATGGAGGCGGCTGCATGGGTGGATTAGGCAACGGCTATGGCTTTGGCGGAATTATGGGTCACTATGGATACACAGCACCCTACACTTACACTGGAACAACTCTTGACATAAACGCTGCAGAAAACATTGCTGAGAACTACGTTGGCTCAATTGGCAACCCTGACTTAGCATTAAAAGAGGTTGAGGAGTATTCTGCCAACTTCTATATTCAAGTTTATGAGAAAAGCACAAACACTGGAGCTTTCGAACTCTTAGTTGACAAGTACACTGGCAGCATCTACCCCGAGATGGGTCCTAACATGATCTGGAACATAAAGTACGGAATGATGCGTAGCGGAATTCTCGGCGGAATCTTTGGAGCACCAACCGTAGCGATGCCTGTTTCGGCAGATCAAGCAAAAGCTGATGCACAACAATGGCTAAACGCTAACATACCCGGAGCTACTGTTGGAGAAGTTTTCCCATTCTACGGATACTACCATGTGATGGCAATGCTTAATGGCGAAGACTACGGCATGATGAGCGTCAACGGCTACAGCGGAATAGTGTGGTACCACACCTGGCATGGAAGCTACATACAATCAATTGACCTTTAGCTAAAAGAAACTAACCAAAATTTCACCGCTCCATTTTTTGTTTAATAAAAAAAATACGAGCTAAAAGACAAGTAGGCAAGAAACTTTGATAGCGAAAAAAGAGTTTGATATGAACATCTATATTTTACAAGCAGAGATTTCAAAAACACTTGCGCACCCTCTAAGATTAGCGCTTTTGCATATATTGAAAGATGGAGAAAAAACAGTCAGTGAACTGGTTGGCATAATTGGTGCAAGTCAATCCAATATTTCACAGCATTTAGCATTAATGAGACAAAGACAAATCGTAAAAACCAGAAAAACAGGATCCTCTGTTTACTACCAAGTGGCAAACCCCAAAATCAGCCAAGCCTGTGATATAATGCAAGAAGTACTCAGAGAACAACTAAACCAAAAACAGGAAATTGTAAATAACTACTCGGAAATAAGGATGATTTGAGAATGGCGCCCTTTGGTTTTGGATGCGGTTGTGGTTGCGGCTCAGAGGCAAATCAGGATAAAAAAGAAGTTATTCGTGAGGTTGTAATGATTCCATGCAAGTATTGTGGAACACTTTTTCCCCAAACTGCGACATTTTGCCCAAATTGCGGAGCAAGGAGAACCGCATAATTATTTAACTAAAACACAGTTTACAGTATAGGAGAAATAGGTTTGTCAAATTTTAAATTCCTCTCAGCGCTTGTTATAGCTACATTTATTTTGGGAGCCTTAGCCCTTCCAGTTTTTGCAGTTCAATACAATTCTGGAGTTACAGAAGGTCAATACGTAAAGTATGGAAATTTTGTTGGAAGCGGTCCAGGCTATGAATCCTTCAGCGAGTTTGATTTTCTAAATCTTCAAGTAGAAAGCGTGTCAGCTAACACGGTAACGCTGCGTTCAACTTCACAATATAAAAACGGAACAGCCCTTCCAGGTAACAACACTATAGACACATGGAATCTTGAAAGTGGGACTGACAATGGAACTCCAAGCACACAAGGACCAATAATAGCCGCTAACCTCAAGCAGGGAGACGAAATCCCCCCGCTAAACACCTACTCCATAAATCAAACAGTTAGCAAAACCTACTTAGGAGTTGATAGAAGCGTTAACATTCTTGATGTTACAGTTTCAACGCCTAATTACAATTCGACACTAAACTATGTATATGATAAGCTTTCCGGAATGTTACTAGAAGCAGCGTCTACAACAAGCACTGATGCCGAACCTTCACCTATAACATCAACTTACTCATACAGCATCATAGAAACAAACATTTTCGATTCAACAATGCCTTCTCCAACCACTACAGAATTCGGCACCCAATTCGCAATCTTGATTGTCTTAGCAATTGTTATAGTAATCAGTGTAGTAATTAGCGCCATCCTTCTATTGAGCAAGAGAAAATCAAGAAGACGTCAATGACATATTAATAATTGATGGATAACTATACAAATTTCCACATCTTTTCAAGAATGATGCATATGCCCCATTTCCTGCCCTGATGCTTGCATTTCCATTTTTGGTTTCAAAGAATGCGGCTCATATCGTCGAAGAGTCTGACTATTAATCGCCACCAAAACAGTACTAAGAGACATAAGAATCGCTCCAACCGCTGGATCTATAACTACCCCAAAATTGACAAGAACACCTGCAGCCAAAGGTATAGCAAAGATATTGTAACCCGCAGCCCACCATAAATTCTGAACCATTTTAGAATAGGTTTTCTTTGAAAGCTCAGCCACCTTTGGGACATCACGAGGATCATTCTTAACAAGAATAATATCGGCACTCTCTATAGCCACGTCAGTTCCTGCACCAATTGCGATACCAACATCTGCCGTTACCAAAGCTGGAGCGTCGTTGACGCCATCACCCACCATAGCTACCTTGTAACCCTGATCTTTTAACGACTTGATTTTCTCCGCTTTCTGATCGGGCAAGACCTGCGCAAAATAGTCGTCAATGCCAAGCTCCTTTGAGACACCTTTCGCAACCGCTTCAGCATCACCAGTCAACATGTAGACTTTGATTCCTTTTGCTTTCAAATCCTCAATAGCAGTTCGTGATTCTTCTCGAATTTTGTCGGCAAGAGCGAAAGCACCTGCAAGTTTTCCATCAACAACGCAGAAAACAACGGTCTTGCCCTGTTCTTGAAGCTCAACGATTTTTTCGTCATTTGCCTCAATGTTTAATTCTTTTAGAAGATTTGGGCTCCCAACGTACACGCTATGAGCTCCAACCTTTGCCTTAGCGCCTTTTCCAGAAATAGCTTTGAAATCTGTAGCGTTAGAAATTTTCTTAACCTTCAGCTTGGCATATTCAACAATCGCTTTTGCTATTACGTGCTCTGAGTTTTGCTCTACAGCAGCAGTCAAACTCAGTAGGTCACTCTCCGAAATATATGAAACAACATCGCTAACTCCAAACTGACCCATCGTCAAGGTACCTGTCTTGTCAAAAACCACTGCAGTTACACTTCTGATTTCTTCAAAGGCTCTTCGATCTCTGATTAGAATCCCACTTTTTGCTGTAATTGACGTTGAAAGAGCCACAACCAAAGGAATCGCTAATCCCAAAGCATGCGGACACGCTATAACTAAGACCGTTACCGTTCGTGTGAGCGCAAATTGAGTGTTACCTAAAGAATACCAAACCAAAAAAGTTAGTATTCCCGCTGTCATTGCTATGTAAAATAGAAGGGCAGCCGCCCGGTTTGCTAAGTCCTGCGTTCGAGACTTACTTTCTTGAGCCTGCTTGACCAGCCTTATAACCTGGGACAGGTATGTCTCTTCACCGGTTCGCTCGATCTTAATTCTTAAGGCGCCGTCTCCGTTTACCGCTCCGCCAATGACCATGTCTTTATTCTGTTTATGAACAGGTTTAGATTCACCCGTGAGTAGGGATTCGTTTACAAACGATTCCCCTTCAACAACTGTACCATCAGAGGGAATTTTCTCGCCCGGGCGGATCAAAACAACATCGCCTACCTTCAACTCTGAAATTGGAACGTCAACAATTTCTCCGTTCTTCACCACATGAGCTAAAGTGGGCATTATCTTTACAAGTTCCTCAATTGCTCGGGATGCACCAAGAACGCTTCTAGCTTCAATCCAGTGCCCTAAAAGCATGACGTCAATTAGGGTGGCGAGCTCCCAGAAGAAGTCATTTCCGATAGGGAAAAACACGGTTGCCGCTGAAAAGAAAAAAGCCACAGAGATTGCCGTGCCAATAAGGGTCATCATTCCCGGCTGAAGTTTTCTTACCTCATGGGTTAGGCCGTTTAAGAATGGCCAACCACCATAGACGTAAATGATTGTGGCTAATGTTAGGAGAATGTATGTTTGATAGGGTATTGTAATCGTAAAATTAAACCATGTTTGAATGGTTTGTGAAAGAAGCAGGACAGGAATTGTAAGTAGGAGACAAAAAAAGAATCTTTTTTTGAACATTCCAGTGTGCATCATGTGCATTGAGCCGCCATTCTTCATCCTTTGCATGTCTTCCTTAGGCATTTTGTGCTCCATTCCAGCATGCATATTCCGATTTTTTTCCTTCAACTCATTCACCGACTAATCAATTTTCAAGGTTGTATCATTTTCTATAAAAATATACTGAAATTTCATAGGTAATATAAAAGGCAAGCAATGCGCTCCTCAAAATAAACCTGATACAATATTAATCAGTGAATATTGAAATATATATTAACTTTTGGCTAGGGAATATAGAAAAGCCCTCAAAGAAAAAAAGATAAACTACGTGGCAAAGACCTTGCCTTTTGAGAGTACAGCGGGAATTAGACCTTGTTTTGTTAAAGCCCTAAACTCTGGGGAAATGTGCCATCAGCAACGTCTTGCTCTACTGCAGAAGCTTATTCTCTTGGATTTCAAAGCCTCGAAAGCATAGTTGATCTTTATAGGTGTCTTAATGACTTTAACGATTCCATAACTAACTATCAAGTGAACTGGTTTTTCTCAAACAAAGTCGAAAAAAAAGAAGTTAGACCCTACAGTTGCCGAACCATTCAAAGATATGGCTGGTGCATAGGAAACGAATGCTCCAGAATAAAAATGATTTAATCAATCAAAAAATACTAACGACAGAATTAATTATTCAAAGAAAAATTAACAAAAAAGGGTTTCATTAGAGCAAGAGAAAATAGTTTATCTTGCCCAGCAAGGACCATACCCATATCCGTAGCCATAGCCACCTTGAATGGGCGCAGGCGCTGGAACAGAACCGTCTGTTTGTGCTTGAAACGCACCATACTGACCGGTGTAGGCTTGGTTTGTTCCATATCCAAAGCAGTTACCTATCCAACCCCAAAACCCTTCAGCAGGAACCGTGTTGGGGTTTGCTCCGGGGACTATTTGGGTTTGGTTTTGGGCTATTTGGGCTGCTGCCAGTCCGACTGCGGCCAGAGCAAGCGCCGTGACTGCGACGAGTGCAATTATTACTTTTGTGTTCATTTTGTTTTATCACCATATACTAATATGGTCATGGGCTGGTATAGAAGTTGGCTGAAACAAAACTGAAACAAACATGAAACACTTTTAAGGATACCTTTTTATGATTTAGGTCTCACTGTATTATCCTCTTGAGATCCTTTTTGTTTTCTTGAGTTCCTTTATGACCTTTGCAGTTAGTTTACCAGGTTTTTCCTCGGGTGTCTTCGAATTCAAAGGTTTTTTATCGCAAAAATATTCGGAGCATCACCCGAAACCAAACATTCGGTAATTCTGAATTGAGGGTACAGTAAGAAAGGCTTTTAGGAAAATACCTTATCATAAGAACCTATAAAAAATTAAATATTATTTTTGGTTTGACTTATCCTATGGCGTTTAAGAATTGAAAGGCTTTGGTTCAGATAGAACAGCTAACGTACAAGTCTGTGAGCTGATCCACCTATGGGTAAAACATTGCTGATTTGATTGGGTATTCTTCTATTATAGGCAACGCTTTTGTGAGTTCTCGGAAATATTTCAATACATCGATGCCGTGTTGAGTAATTGTAAAAACTATACGTGCCTTTTCTACATTACGTTTTTCGATTAGGCCTTGTTTGATTAGAAAGCCCAAGCACTCATTGAGTACGCTACAGTTAACGTTAGCTTTGTACATTATATGCGTCAACCTTAATGGTTTCCCGTGCGCCAATGCGTTGAGAACGTCAATGTACATTTCTAATTTAGATCTTCTCATCTTCGAGTCCTTTCCATCTGAGTTTATTGAATACTCCGCATGTTATTCTGATGATTGCTATAAAGCTTTGCTTTTTTCTATTGTTTAATTCAAGCAATTGTGCTATTTATTAGCATAATCAATATTACTGAGATAAACTATATTAAATAATGCATAAATAAGAAGAATTATCATTAAATTACGATTTGTTTGTGACTGTACCGCGCCTACCCCAACATCTTATGAGTTAAAAGAGGATATAGAAGAATCCGACTGCAGAGAGTGGAGACAAAATGGCAAAGAATCAAGAAATTAGTTTCGCTTCACGCAAAGACGCCACACATCGAAAAGGAATGCCTACAATTAGATGCGTGTGTGGGTTAAAAATTTTGATAGTTCCCGATTTGAAAGCTATGAACCGCGCAATAAAGAATCATGTAACCGAACACATGCGAGCGGATTATGGTTTGGCGTTTGATTCGTTGGAGGAGTTTTTGACAGAGCAGATTCTGATGGTGACAAGCGAAAGAGTTTGCCAAATGTAAGTTAGGGAGAAACGTTTTCCAAGACCTTCCAAAATCTGGTCCAGGAATTTATAGCAAAAAAGATCTGATCTTTTGTAAAAGCGATAACTTGAGCTTTCTACTATCTGCGTTTCAAGTAGAGCTGGCACATATATTTTAAAAGAAATTAGTAGCTGTTATTGCTTGAAAATTACCAAATATTTACGTTCTTTATCTTCTGTTATTTTTAATCCATGTTTTTTGGCGTGATCAGCTAAAATTAAGATATTGTAACCTTTGGTCAACAACGATTTTTTTATGGAGATTTTCTAAAACTGTTCATTCTCTTAATAGGAGAGACATTCTTCTTCAAAAGGAAAAAATAATTTATCCCCAGGATTTAAAGCGGATTTTGCCACATTTCTTGCATTCAATCAAAACTTGCCCCTCCATTACCCTAAAGACAGCAAGTTCGCAACCGCAATTACACTCATTAACCACAACCGACACTCCAACATGCCTCCGAAAACCAACTAAAAAATAATTATTTTTTCAGATAATTAACTTTTATTATGAAAAATGACATATCAAACAAACTAAACACCCCCTACCCATTCCACCAAAAACAAATCCACCGAGTTGCAAATCTACTTGAGGGTCTTATCTAATCTAAGGACTGTATTGTATTGATATGGTTATGAGTTTTCGGCTTTGGTTACTTTTAATTTCTTTGTTAATTTTCGAATTATCTTTGCCTTTGCTTGCATGACCAAAGCGAGTTATCTTCCTATTTTTCAAATCTCCCCTTACGATCCTGTGGATTGCTTGTGAGTATATGTAGAAGACCATCTTTGTCTGTGTAGCGTAAAGTTCAGCGATAAAATTCAGCACTCGCTTGCCCACTCAAATTCTTTGATAATCCGGCAAAACGACTGCAATTAAATTAAAGTGAGCATAAATTGGCAGTTTGTAGATGCGAGACCAGCCAGCTTTTATTGGCAAAAGGAACTTAGCAACCGTGACGAGAAAACAGAAGAACGGTACCTACGATATTTTGTTGGGTACTATGAATATCTGGGGAACCCCCCTAATACCATTCTTAGCGAAAGACTCAAAAAATGCATTGCCCCAGACATGAAAAATCGCAGACACTACGAGAGCGAACTTAACCAGTTTATAGCATTCCAATGCAAACAGGGTTTTAAGGTTGCAACATTGCAAGTTATTTGGGCATCTATCCGCTCTTTTTTTGAGCTACATTTATACACCCTTAGTGATGCGTAAAGGTGCTACCCAATACGCAAAACATTAAACCGAAAAAATAAACTGTCTTATTAACGCAAACCCCTCAGATTATTTGCTAAAGATACGGAGTGGAAGAATTAGTGACGTCATACTAAAAGAGTTCACTTAGCGGCAAAATGCAGTTCATGAATGCTACAAATGTGGTATATCTTCTTTACACGCTCAAGGAACTGACTCAGCTTTTCTGATTTATGCTGCGTGAGAAAAAGCCTAACAACAAATAAAATCAAAAAGAGGGGGGAAATTGTTTTTACGGTCTTCTTCTGAGCACTAAGATAATGACTACGCCGATGATGGCTACGAATACAAACAAGCCTGCGATGGCGGGAATAAAGTACATGTCAGCTGCTGATTGTGGTGCTGCTTCTGTTGGTGCTGGTGTTTGTGGTGCAGGATCGACTGCAAATGCAGATACTGCATGTGATGGCCAGTATGAGTTGCTGCCTGCAAATGATGCATAAACAGTGTATGGGCCTTCAATGTCAGGCATCCAATTATAGCTAAAGAATCCATCAGCATCACTAGTAGTTGTCCCAATGTCTCGATAGTTGCCATTTGAGTCAACAACACTCAGAGTAATAGGCACGCCTAACGTGTCCATTGGACGCGGCTTTTGCATGTATACGTATTCCATCCATGAACCTTGACTTTCGTCTGAAACTGCTGGAACTCCTTCAGGGAATCTATCAGCTTGCTCGGCTTGTTTTGTTCCTGCAGAAATGTCCGTGATAGTACCTGTTAACATTACAGTGCTTCCACTTGACACTACATTGTTAAGAATTGATAACGTCATTCTGCTTGGACCTTTACCGACAGTGTATAGTTGCATGTCATAGGCGTTGAGGTATACGGCGTATCCATCCGCAACAGCAAAAGCTTTACTGCCGCTTTCGAAAGCACTTCCAGCACCCAGCATGGTCCAGAGTTCTTCGCCTGTAAAGGCTTCAACACAGCGTATTTTCATATTTTTGTAGTGTGGTGAATTGGGCGAGTGTTCATAAGTCATGCTGTAGATTTTTCCGTCAGCTATAGCCATTATGAACTGGGGATAGTTCCCCCATGCTGTTGTAAGTCCCGCGTTGGTGCTGTTTCCTTCGCCGCCGTTTCCATATGTCCATAGCAAGCTCCCGTTTTTCACGGAGTAAGCAAATATGTATCCACCATATCCGCTTGAGTAAAGATTGCCGTAAGCGGAGAAACTTTGAAGGTTGAAGTAGTCGTAGTCAGGTTGAGGTGCAGTAGGTCCCCAAACTTGTTCGCCGTTTTGCATGCTGTAGCCTATCCATGTCATTTTTTCTACGTCCTTCATAACGAAGACACGGTTTTCTGGATCAGCTATTGCCCATTGTCTTGTGACATGGTCTGGTGCACTGTAGCTTTTTGTCCATAATACTTGCCCTCTTGAATTTGGATTTAGGCTTATTGCTGTTACAGTATAGGGGTCTATTGTGCCGAAGATAGTGAAACCACTGCCGTAAGCGTTTGTAATATCGCTAAGAAGTAGTACATCCTCTAAGAACGCTGCTCTTATGGTCGAGCCTGTCGGGATAGTTGTTGATATTGTGACATTCCAATCGTAACGATTTGGAGTTCCACCGTCCATTGTTCCTCCTTGAGCGGGGCTAAAACCAGTGGTATCCCAGAGTATTTTAGACGAGTTCCATTGAGCTAACCAGCCGTTTTGAAGGTCAATTTGGTATCGTAATAGTTCGCCATGTGGACCTACAACTTCTGATGGTCCTGATACTGCACCAAAGCCAGCGCCAGTTGAAGGAATATTGTTAACAACCATGTCTACAGGTTCACCTGTGCGGGGTTCAAGGAATTTCCATGTTGATCCACTTTGGTATACTAGCCAGCCGTTGCCTACTGTGCCATGTTGGTTTTCGTAGTGAAGATCGTATAGATATCCAAATGTTGGTTCAGGAGCAGTGTTTAAGAGACTCCCAGTACCTGCGGTTGCATTGTACCAGATTTCTTCTCCTGTGCGTAGATTTACGCACATCCAGCCACCTCCGCCTCCTAAATTGCCATATGGAAGCTCATAGTAGAGTCGTTCATGCATTATTATCATGTTATTTGTTCTGGTGTTATATGCCATTCCTGAATAGTATGTATCGCCATCAAGAGCAGTAGTTGTGGACCCGCCGACTACTCCGCCATCCTGAATCGGTTTGGTCCACATAATATGTGCTGAGTTTGGCGCTGATCCGTCATTTTGTACGTTGTTTGTGGTGTATGCTCCACCGAGCCAGTTTGAAGAAATTGTCCACCAGTCAGTATTTTCTCCTTCAATTGGGCGTGTCCAGTATTCTGTTGGAAGCGGATAGCTGCTGATTGGTTCTGGTAGAGGATCTTGTTGCGCTTCAAAAGTTATTGTTTTGCTAGCTGGGCCAAAAACATCGTTTGTGTATATTCGTTCTGAACTTGATGAATTCCACGTATAAGTTTGACCTGCGTATTCAAATTTCAATGTGTATGTACCTACTTGATCTGGAGTATAGAGCATGAATTGTATGCTAGTTGTATCTTCTACAACAGCCCATTGATTTGTTTCAATTGCACCATCTGGTTTTGTGATAGTTAATGTGTAACCATGTCGTCTAATATCGTTTTGAACTGTTGCTCCTGGCAAGGGCTTGTCGATCCACATAACTATATTGACATGTTGACCGATGCCCACAGGACTAGGGGCAGCGACAAGGAATGGAAAAGACGTGAATTCCACTGGCGGATCATGAGCTTTAGCAGTCGGAACAGACGAAATAGATACAACAACGCTCAGTATAAGAAGCAGAGAAATTGCAGTAGCAAAAATTTTAGTATTAGAGGTTTTCATATTTTTCCCTTTGTTTTGGTTTTTGTTGAGCTAAAGCGAGAAAAAAATTACTCAACAATTCCCATATTTTGTTACTTTTTAATATATAACATTTTGCCAAATAACAGTCTATTAAAACTAAATGTATAAAAATTAGTATACCAAACAGCATAGGGTTAGATTTTAAAGTAGCTGAACTATATACGAAGTTGCTTAGGCGCCAAGGAATGCATTAGGTGGCAAAACAGTTACATCTAATGGGATTGTTAGTCCAAAATGGCACCAAATTATAACTAATAAGAGTAAAGTAGATGAAGCATGCAAACAACGAAAAATCGCTTTTCCGTTTGGATTTCTGTTATTATTACTGTTAATCAATCCAAGTTTACTTCGCTCCAGTTTGGCGGGTCGCTTCGCGTCAATGCTTCCTTTAAAAGAAAGTTATATATTTGAAGGGAATTGGTGGGACTTTGCTACGTAAGACCTATTGCTTTTCAACATAGGTAAAGCACTATGTTTTAAATGACCTAAAGTTTCGGTATCCCTTTTTTTCCATTTCAGCTAAGAAACCGTCACGCTCAGATTCGGGCAAGAGAGGACAAATGCTAAACTGTATTTTGCCATCTTGATGTTGCTCTTCATTGGTTTCATTTAAAACACATCTTTTATTTCCTTCAATTAGAAGAATACACTTCGCATTATTATCGAAGTTACAGCATATATTACGACCAAATTTGCCCAAAGTTCCACCTTCATAGTTCTGAATGATATAGAGCTTGGAGTAATAATATTATACGCTAATCTTCCGCGGCGCTCCCGCTTGCCACCACCCTCGGCACGCAAGGATTCTGGCTCGCACAAAAACTATTCATTTCAAGGAAAAAAATTTTAGTTTTCTGTTTTGTAGTTTTATTGAAAAGCGTTTTTTTATAGGTCATATTTTCAGCGAAAGGTATTGAAGGATATTTTTCTCGAATATTAGAAAAAAATTGTTGAGGCTTTCCCCAAATGACGCGCATTTTGAACCATAATACAGTATATTAAGTCTTCACATAACAGTTATTAACCTAATCTGCATTAGTAATGTATAACACTGAACCATTTTTAGTAGGAGGGTTTAGAGAGTTGAATAGATACATGAGGTACAACAAAAGTTACCGCCGTGCGGTAGTTTGCTTAATCGCAGCCCTAGTTACAGTCATCTACATTGCGGCTGTTTCAGTTGTGCTAGCTGTTTCGCCGTCTGCTATCTTGGTTTTGGGTATGAGTAAGTTTGTTGCTACAGTGACCTTGTTTTTTGTGCCAACCATTACATCTGTCGCTTTGATATTTGGCATTGACTTCTGGTACAACGCAAATAGAAGGGTTAGGGTCGGCTGGAATATAATACCCGAAAAAGATCCGAGCAGAAAATACAAATTTAGATAATTGAAGTAATATAAGGGGAAAAGGTACAAGCACCAATAGAAAAAAAGATACACAATACTCCTGTGCAAGAAAAAAGAATGGACTATTGATAATTAGCCAAAACAGAAAAATAACCAGCATTCCAGCATATTTACTTACTAAAAATCACAAAACGTGAAGAAGTTAGAACATACTGCTTTATGTTACTTCCTTTTATCAAGTTTCTATTTTTAGAAAGAAAATGTGGAACTAAATTAAATGTAAACCATGAAGAATGTGAACAATTATAATGATATAAAAAGTGAAAGCCAATCCTGCGTGAATAAAACGATTCGTTGTCGGGCTAAAACGATGAATTAACCTAAACCTAAGACACAGACCAGTTACAACTAACGAAACCATTCCAATGTATAACGCTAAGCCCGTTCCCAATACAGGGTAGAAATCTGCCGGTCGCCCTAATTGACCCGCAAAATGTAAAGATACCAATAGAAAAGCGATAATATTTCCAAGTGCATGAAATCTTAGAATAGTTTTATATTTTTGAGGCTTTCGGCGTTTGAATATTGTGAACAGAATTACACCAAATGCTATGTACAGAGTCCCAGCAAACGCGATATAATGGATTATTCTAAAGGGACCTACAGTTGCTGCGAAACTAAACAAACGATTATAGTAGGCAATCATCAAAATTACAGTAAGACCTACAATTATTGATTCAATCCAGAGCTCCCATTTTCTGTTTTTTCTTAGTGCCAAACTTCTCACAGATATAATATTATTTGTTGATATCGCTTTTTAAAACTATTGAATTTAGAAGCTTAAATTCTTTTTTTGAGTCTTGTGGAGTAATTTAATTTTCATATTATTCTTTTAAACATGAAGTCTGTTCAAATCTTTTTCACAACCCATTAAGTAGATTTCACTTATCGCTCTATGGAATTGCTATGTGGTATTCTGATCCTTTCTCTTATTCACGGTTGTAAACCATAAGTAACGTTAAAGAACTTTCATCTGAGTAACAGAAATTAGTGAAAATTATTAATTACTTGTTTTGCTTAACTGCAAGTATGACACTTGACTTTCAAGGGAATATAGTTTCTATCATTCAAGTCATAGCACTAATCTTTCTAATAATAGGAGTCTATCCTTACCGAATCAGAACCAAAAATAGAAATCTAATAATGCATGGCTTTTTGAGTATTACAGCCATAGGCTTAAACCTAGCCACTGTTCTTTCCATAATGATTTTTAGCTTCAGCGATAATTTTGTTTCTATTGGTAGTCTACCACTTGCCCAGTCAGCCGTAGTTTGGTCTCATGCAGTTTTGGGCGTCGTGGCTATTGTGTTAGGGTTAATCATAATTTTATCGTGGGTAACTCATCCTTTGGGAGAACTCGGATGTTCCAAAATGTGGCGACTAATGATGCCTACATTCATAATTTGGGCTTTTGCATTAATTCTGGGATTGGTGATTCACATTTACAACATAATTTAGCCTCGGACTAAGACATATGATGATCGTTCATATGCGGTTCTGATAAAGAAAACATCACATACTGGTTAACATAGACAAACTTACAACTAAAACTTACCCACAATATTATGTATCAAGCAAAAAATTCTTCTATACTGAGACTAAAAAAATTGTTAATTATATAATGTTGAAATAACTGCCGCTTAAATGCGCCTTACATTATTTTTATGATGACCCTTAATTTGTCCTGCTTTCCTTTGGGTAATAGGGGATTTGAAAAAACCTGTTGATAAAGAACCCTGACCGAAGATTTTCAAGTTTAGGGCAATTGTTTGCATAAACTTGATTCTCTATAGGTTAGTAGTTCTTGTGGTTTAAGTTGGTACTTAAAGAGCTTATTCTTTTGGCTACATATATTTCAATTATCAAGGCACCCACCGCACTTGCGATGAAACTTAAACCAACTATTGCCGTTTCCAACATTTCAATTTCACCTTTTTTGCTTATCTCAGATGAGTGCATAAATGAATATAAACATAGTTGTGAATTGTTCATAAATTCGCATAATTGTTGGATACATATAAAGAAAAAATGATTAATAATAGACAGTTTTGATTTAGGTGCTTGTCTCGTCCGAAAAGTTATTAGCTCACCTAAAGACTCTCAATATCTCACACAACTTTATCTGCCTTACAAATGTAAAGCTACAGAAGTTATGACAATTCTTTCACGAATTTACCTTTGAAGGAAAAGCCCAGTTTTTTAAAGTTTCAAAATCGTAGGAAAGCACTAGGGACGGCTCAACATAACAGTGCAGATTGCATATTTTGCACTTTTGCGTTTCTTTCCAGTCAAACTTCGATATCGCAGTTTTAATACTGGTTTTAAAAACAGAAATAGTTTTTGCGTATTCATTCCTTACATAGCATGGTAAAACCAAATATCCTTCCGGACTCACGTTAATCGTCGACCAAGGTTTGCAGATCCATTTTTTCTTTCCAGCAATCACGTTGAAATAGCTAATTGAATTTATGAGAGGATACCCCTTTTTCTTTAATTCAACAAGCAGTCCAGCAACCTTACTTATTTCGTCCCTGGCAGGTGCAGAAACCTTTGAATTACAATATTCATGGGCGACAGCAACGGAAATGTTTACTTCCAGTTCCTTCGCAAGCAAAACTATGTCTTCAATCTCATTAATATTTTCAGCCATGATGGTTGTATTAATCGCAACTGGAATTTTCTGGGAAGTTGCTGCTCTAATACCTTTTAGAGCTTTTTTGAAGCAGCCACTGACCCCTCTTATTTCATCGTGAGTATGACCTATTCCATCTATAGAAACATAGATGCCCCCATTAATGTAGGGGGCTATTTCATTTATTTTGGATTCAAGCAAAGTTCCATTTGTGATCAGACTTGTTTGCAGAGGCAAGGACCTAGAATAATCAAGGATTTCCACTAAGTCCTTTCTTAGAAGAGGTTCGCCACCTTCAAAAGCAATTCCACAAACTCCTGAATTATAGATTTGTCTTAGAATTTTTTTTTCATGTTCTAAGCTTAAATCTGCGGTTGATCGTTCCCAGAAAGGACACATTTTACATCTGAGATTACAATTATAAGTTAGTTTATGACCACAAAACAACGGTGCTTTCATGCCAATTACGTTTGAGACTACTCCTCGACCCATTCTCAAACCTAGCAGTAATTTTTCTTGATTACTCATTTTTTTTTGGTTTATTTGTATAAGCTTAGACGCATTTTTCATTTCAAATTGAGGCTCCAACAAAGAAAAAGGGACAGATTTAATTCAAGCCTAAAGCCATGCTGCTAATATGCCAATTCCTATGATGGCCAAAATAATAGAAAGTACTGCAATGACTACAGCAAATATTACTACTGCGACAATTGCAATTACGAAAGCTTTTATCCATCCACAATCGAAGAAGTGTTTAATCAATGCTAACCAAACAATCAATAATATTATTGTTGCAATCAAGCTACCTATTAATGCGCCAACAACTGTGTTTATTATGGTACCGAGAAAGACTATCCAAAGGGCATCAGTAAATTTTGCTTTGCCCTTTCCTGCAATTAATCTCCCAGAAATCCAAAGAGCCGGTGAAAGAAATATTGTGCCTATTACGATCTGTATTATTATCCCTATTAAATCCATGATAAAGCCTCCAACTAAATTTGATATAGGGCTTAATAAATTTAAGTATAATCATGGTTCTGGAGACATAAAATTAGTTCAACAACTCCAAAATATGGGTTAAGATCACGATAATGTACCCTTGCATTAAGGTTTTGTTAAACATTGACGAATTAAATTTTTGGCAACGTTTTCTAACTTATTTGAGTAAAGAAATTAATTTTATTTCCGCCCAAAATACTGGCGGCATTAATTTAGTTATTGAGAGAATATTTATGAAAAAAGGTTTTCTAGAAGTTGATAAAGTAACAGATGTACCTGATACCCCAAATATAGGATGCGAATACGAAAAATGTTTTAACTGGTGTGTTATTTTATAACCTTGATTGTGATTTCATGCCAAGTGTAGCAAGACGAAAAGCAAAAAACACTCAGAATAAACAAAAAGAACAAATGGAAAGAGAAAAAAAAGCCAAGAAGAAAGCTATGCTTCAACAGCTTCCGCCAAAGGGCAAAAAACGTTAAGCCCAAAATTTTTTCAGGGCTGCAACCTAATCTCAATACCCCACGTTTTGGGTTAGTAAATTATATGAGTGTCAGGAGCGTTCTTGTTTAATGTGCGTTTGGTTTTCCAGACGTGACCTATTTGAAGACAGTAATTGTGCATAGCAACGAGATTTTGTAACTGTTGTTTTGTTTTTTCGTCAAGGACGCCTATTATAATAATTTGGTAACGATCTAATGACGCGGCAAGTGGTGTCAATTCAAAACTGCTTCCATCAAGAGCCGAACAACAAAGAAGCATTTCCTTTATGAGATCGATAGCTTTCTCACGGTTCAAAACAGTCCCCTTTTACTTTTTACTAAACGCACATAATAAGTCATGTGGCTAAACCACGTTAACCTTTACAGCATGGTTTAGCCTAAAATGCAGTGTGTGTTTTTAAACTACAAAGTCATAAAAACTAAACGAGAAAAACATGTCCAAAATGCCTGAAAACGTTAGAAATAAGAAAAGAGTTGTTGGCGCTGTGGCAATTACACTGCTTATAGTATTTACCGTACTAGCAATATTAGGCTATATCAACTTCATCGTTTGGGTATTCGCTGATTTGGTTGTAGCAGGTATAGCAAACCTATTGCTAAGACGGATTGATAGAATAACTCTTTAAGCAATTTTTAGCACCCCCTCAAGAATTAGCATGAATCAGTTTAGAAAATAAATTCGAAAATTATGCAAAAAGATTAACTATAAAATACGAACTTTTCACGCGACTCGCAGCCAAATGTATTTACACGAGGGATAAAGCAAATTGTTATAAGCATTTTCTGATAAAATATAGATTGCAGGTAAGATGACAAGTGACTGAATTATCATGCTTGTTAACCAAGCCTACAATGGAGATAGAGTGCCTCTGCTTTGATCACCAACCCTGCGACATACGCATAAACGACGGTGGACATTTGGTCTGCAGACACGGCAGCAACGAAGGGGTCATCGATGGAATTGCAAAAGTAATCTGTCCCCTAGAAATAGCAAGTGAACGGTTGAAGTGGGAAGCTTTTATAGAAGAGGAAAAAAGCCCAAATATCGTTGACTAAGAAGAATTTAAAACCGCTAAAACAAAACCTAGAAGGCACAATAATAGCTGTTCCCCTATTTTTTGATCTCGCTATTTAACGTGAATATAAAAATGAAGAATTTAGAGCATTTTTGATAACAGAATGTTAAAATTATTTTATGAACAGTAGCAGGAAAAATTTACATTATTTGTTAAAGTAATGGTCTTAATTCAAATTAAAAAAAATTGGTTAGGTCAAATTGAAATATGGCAATAACAAGTTCTCCATTGAATAAAATCCTTTTTTCTGGTTCATTAAGTTCTTAGCGGCAAACAAAGCACCATTGCCAAATGCTTCTCTTTGAATAGATTCATGAATTAAACGCACAGTTTGATAAGGGAACCCAAAGATAATTTCATGACGGCCAACAATACCTCCGACTCGCACTGATTTAATATTCGAGTTTTCTAACGATAGAGTCTCTGAGATTTTTATTGCTGTACCAGATACTTCTTTTTTGTTTTTGAAATGTTCTTCAATTAATTCAATATCCGTATAAGGGGCAATAGTTTTGAGGATTTTTGCTGCCAACATTAAGAAATTGATCCCGACTGTAATATTTGGTGACCAAAGCACTCTTGTTTTTCGAGACAATTTTTTTAGAAAAGCAAGTGTTTGCTCAGGGTAAGCAGATATCGCAGTTACTATAGCTATGCCTCTTTTAGCTGCTTCCTCTCCATAAGATAATACCGCATCAGTAGACGAAAAATCAATTACAACATCTACAGGATGTGTGTCAAATAAGGTTTCTGGCGTCCATTCATTTTTCGAAAATATTAATCCTTCATCACCCTGCATGTCTTGATTGATACCAAGGAACTCCGAAACCGAACGATGCTGTAAACCTTTAGATTTCCTAATAACCCAGCATAGGTAAACTTCTTCAGTTTGCAATAACACGGTTGCAACTGCTTTACCTGACCGTCCAAATCCAAAAAGTCCTACTCTCATTTTTAATCTATGGTTTTTTATTCAGTTATTCTATATATCTTTTTAAAATCTTTAACATTTTAGTGTGAGTGGAGTTTCAAGTAAAAAGTAGCTGAGAGATTTTCTTAGATGACACTGTTAAAAAGTATGCAGCGACCACTGTATAAAAAGGACCCTTAATTTTTTATGAATCTAAGTTTAAGAAAAAGTCTCCAAAATCTTCAAATTAAAGTGAAAATTAGTGGTGCCGAGGACAGGGTTTGAAACCAAAACAAATGGTTGACATCACCCGAAAACTTCTCTTTTCTTTTTTAACCCATGCAAAATACAAGGACCAAAATTTTGGAAATATCACTAAAAAACGGCTTATATTGGGTTTCAGTAAACTAATATACCCTTGTCGTTGGGTACTTCACATCATTTTTGTCGTGGTTAAAGACGCTAATGAAACATAGTCTTTTTAAAGTTGGTATAGGCCTAAGACATAACATGATATTTGTCTGAGTCAGTTTCTGGAGTTGAGACCCAAGTATACGCGTGAACTTCACTTAAATTAGAAAAACTGATTTCAGAGAAGGTAAAAGTCAAATTCAGGGATTCTTCTCCTCTAATGGAAAGCGATTGGTTTCCTGTATATTGATCTGTGCCGTCGCTAATTGTTGCAGAAACTATTATTGTTCCTTCCGCTCCAGCATTGTATAAACCAACATCAACATATGCTAAATGCTCTTCCGCGGGAGCTGCTCTAAGGTTTGTGCTAGTTATTTGAACATCTGGTTGGTTAATAGTTCCTTGAACACTATTTTCAACATTTAGGTGAAATGAGGGCAAAATTGAAATCAAGACACCCGAGACAATAATAATTGCTAAAACTACACTTATAATCGCAAGAATTTTTTTGTTAAACTTTGATGAAGATAATGAAATAGATGATTGATTTTTAGGACTATTGAGTCTAGTAGCCACCAAGACTGAAGCACCGATTGCTACGACGGCGACGACTGCTATTATCGTTATAATCGTTAGATCTTGATTGCCTGAACCGGCAGTTTCCTCAGGTGAAGTGCTATCTGTAGATTGCGCATTTGGACCTGTTGCTCCAAGACCATAGCCAAAGCCAGTCAGATAGATGTCCCAATTTCCATTTCTGTTATCCATATAAACTATGTAATCGCTATATTCAGCGGATATTACTGGTCGGCTCTGGGTAGCGTTGCTATTTGTAACCCTGAATTCTGTCTGAGATGGACCGTCAAATAAGTAGAGATTATTGTTTGTTGCTGGATACGGTGAAGTGCGTTCATAGACTAAATATGTGTAGCGGACGTCATAGGATCTTACGTAGATGTCAGGGTTACCATCATAAACGGCATTCGTTGTGATGTAGTCGGCGCCTGTGGATAAGTCTATCATGTTGACTTCCCACCTGCCGTCACTTTCTTTGGCGTCGCGCGAGGGCGTTGCCATAAAGGCTATTTTGTTGCCATAAATTGCAGGGTAGGATAGTTGACCTTCTTCATGGACCGGGGGCGAATAATTGCTACGAACCGCGATTATTTGGTTAACGCCACTTGAAATGTTCTGACTAAATACCCAATACCTTACATCCGAAATATCTTGCTTAACGCGCGCTACAAAGACTACGAGGTCCCCATAAATAGCAGGACTATAATCATCGCGCACGTTCCAATATTCAGAGAATGCAAGTTGTTCAGTTTGCGCTGTTAAGTTATACATGTAAATGCGCCAGGGATAGTAGTATTGGTGATAATTATTGTAATCAACTGTCACCACTTCGGTTCTAGCATCTTGCCACACTATTATGTTGCCGTAAACTGCAGGGAACTCTTGGTTGGCTGTGTTGTTGGTGATTTGGGTTTCAACCTTTGAGGTTAAGTTGTACATGTAAATGTCCCAGTTGTCGTTCCGATCACTTTGGTAAACTATGGTGTTATTGTAGATCTTGGGGTTAATTTCGTTACTTGGACTAGTAGTTAAGCGAATTTCTGGGCTCCACATGTTCACGTAAGGAGCATACATGTAAATGTCCCAGTTGCCGTTCCGATTATCTTGCCATACTATGGTGTAATTGTAAGGTCCGTGCTCGCAGATATCTGGATTTTGTTGGGCTGCACTGTTGGAAGTTATTTGGGTTTCAGAAAAAAGCATGTTAGTAGCGTTCACCGGTTCAATTGCTAATCCACAAAACAAAGCTGAAAAAATGAATACTACCGTTACTAACCCAATACTTGTTGGAGCCTTCAAGATTTATTTTCCTTCCTAAATTCAGGTGGATCAAGTTGTATTTTAATTTTTCAATCTATCACCTACAGAAGCCAAAGCGTTAATCGAAGAAAGCTTTGATGTGCATTACAGTAGTAGAGAAAATAATGAAATTAAGTTATTTAAGAAACGGAAATGAAAAATGTCGAATGTTTATGATCACACCGAAAAAGTGTCGTTTGTTTATCCAAAGTTATCATGGTGGTACCGAGGGATAGCTTGGCATCGTCGTTTAAACCGTTGTTGCTCCATCATCCATAAGACCGAGTGGGTCGGGACTCGGATGGCGTTTTAAGAAACGTTTAAGTGAGTTGTAAACAGTAATGTTTACGGCGACATATTTGGCTCAAGTACAACTGCGGCTTCCACAAAAAACCCTCGAGGAAATAGATGGATGGGTAGCTGAAGGTCGCTTCAAAAATCGAAGCGACGCCATAAAATCAATCATCACTTACTACCAAGAACGCGAAAAAACATGCAACTTCTTCAACACACTCATGGAAAGAAGCGAAGAAGCAAAACAACACCCAGAATCCCTCATCCCTATAGAGGAAATAGAGTGACTTTCAAGGTACTTCTGCATCCTAAAGCAGCAAAAGAACTCCAAAAAACTGAAAAACACATCCGAACCAGAATAATCGAGAGCGCAAAACAACTACGTAAAAACCCCGAAAAAACAGGAAAAACCCTAAAACAATCAGATTTCTGGAGTCTACGAGTAGGCGACTACCGCATCATCTATGAAATAGACCAAAACAAAAACCAAGTAGTCATACTTTTTGTCGGCCATAGAAGCAAAGTGTACGATGACTTCTCAAAAATGCTCTAACATTTAAAAAAATATCTGGAGGCCCATGTCCCCGGAACTCAACCTGCTGCCTCCATTTGTTAAGCAGTATTGTTTGCTTCAACCATTATTTCGCTTTTCCGAGAAAGTCTATGAGTAGAAACGTTCCTTCTTTCGTATCTCATTACACTCTTTGCAGAGCGCATATAATGTTGTAATTTATGCCCAATATTGGAAAATATCTGTAAATTAAGGTTATTTGGTGCCGAGGGCTAGCTTGACACCGTCGTTTAAACCGTCGTTACAACATTATCCAAAAAACAGGGTGAGTCGGGCGGGATTTGAACCCAGGATTCTCGAGGACCAAGAAAAGATTGAGACTTACCATGCTCCTTCTGTTCCTATAATTTCAAAATACCCGATTCCTGAGAAGTGGGGTTCATACTCAAAGGTCATCTGCAATGAGTTGTGAGTGCCATTATTGCTCAGAGTGTAGCGGTCAGGGTCTTGCAGGTAGTATTTCTTGACCAGCGAGATATTTCCCCAAAGCAAATCAGTTGGAATTGTGATATTATAAGAGATAGTTTTTTTGCTGCCTCCAAGAAAGTAAAGCTCTATAGAATGCCGATTAATATCAGAAACAGTAAGCAGGGTAACTGATGGCGCGCGTTCTGTATCCCAATTAGTTTTAACAGTTACAATGAAGGTTTTATTCCCAACTGAAAGGGGATAAGTGAACAAGTTGATTTCTTCTTCTCGATCTACTTCTAAACATGCATATAATATTCCGGCTGCTAATGAAATAGCAATTAGCGAGATTGCAGCAACAACTATGAATTTTCTCTTTATAGCCATCAGACAACAACAAGGTAAACCAGCATAAAAGAGTAATTGAGAAAATTTTTTTTAGATTTGGAATCTCCGCGATTTAGCTTTTTATTTGAAAAGTATGTGGCCCAAATAGTTAAGATTATTCTTGGATTTGAGCCTGAATCCATTTGAATCTCTATTGGACTTTACCCCGAATGAGTCGTGTCCCTAAACATAGATTCTTTGAATTAGCCTAATTTTAATGTGTTGAACTTGAACTGAAGCATCACCCTTATTAACTATAAGAGAACAATTCCGCCCAGTTGCATACCCAATTGGATCAAAGCCATAGTTGTTCTGTCTAAGTCTGAACCGTATCGGGCTTATCCCTACACGGTATGAGTCCCTTTGCTCAAAATAGCTGAATAGGCGCATTTTTGTAAAATTTGCATCACGCCTACGATAGCGTTTTTGTTTTTTTCTGTGCTTCGTAGGTTCCCCATTTAGTATCTACTCTCGATCTGCAATTAATGTGCCCTGTTATGCCGCGGCTTTTTTGCCCTGGTGGCATGAATAAGGGAGTTGAAAACTGAACTGAAGCTGCTAAGAATCATAGAAACGGCAAAAAAATCTAATAGAAGAACATCTGGGAAGATTTACTTATTACTTGCACGGCTCTGATTTCGATTAATACGAATATATTTAAGTGCATGGATCGGGACCAACCGACAGAGATGAGAACCCAGATTTTACACTTTTATCTCCAAACGAAAAAGAGAATCTTGCACAATCATTGAAAGTCTTCAATTTAAAAATCAGTCAATACAAGCTTAATGTGTTTAATGAAATGTCCAATTATTTTGTAAAAGAGGGTTTTGCAGTACTGCGCTACGACAAGCGAGGAATCGGCAAAAGTGGAGGAGATTATAAAACTGCTGGATTCAGAGATTTCGTTTCTGATGTACAAGCTGCGATCAGATTCTTGCGGAGCAGAAAAGAAGTTGATCCTTCAAGAATAATCGTACTGGGGCATATAGTGAAGGAGGAATAATTGGGCCTGTTCTGTGCGGGGAAGATTCTGCTATCGCTGCGCTTGTGATTTGTGCCGGAACAAGCCAAAAGCTAGACGAGATAATGATGCAGCAAAGTCCACTAAAGAATTGCTCAAAACCCTGACGAAAGAACAAAAAGAAAAAATGAAGATTAAAGATTCACCAGATCCAGTTGAAGTAACTAAGAAATTTATCGAGGATGTTAAACGTGGTGACGAATACATAGAGGTTGGAGGTCACAAAGTCTATGCCAAATGGTACCGTGAGCATTTTATGCACGACCCCTTGCAGACAATTGAGAAAGTGAGGTGCCCTGTGTTGATTGTGCAGGGAGAAAAAGATTTTCAGGTTCATTTTTCAAACGCGATTGCTCTCAGAGACGCCTTGGAGAAGTCAAAAAAACAAAAGTGCTAAATTATTATTGTTTCCCAACATTGATCATCTGCTGAAATTTGAACCAAAGAATTCGAGCCAAATAAGCTACGTTAGCAAGATACGTAGAAACGTTGAACCCTTAGTCTTAAAAAGCATAATAAGCTGGGCAAAATCTATCACAGCGAACTCATCAAAGATAGTCCAGAAATCAACTGAAGAACTAACATAAACGGCGTAGATTGGATAAAATTCCTAAAGATATTGTTGGGGGGTTGCTGAGAAAAAAAACTTTTGAAATAATAGCGATCAATGGATTATTAGGCAAGTTGGGAGTCAAAGATACTTGTTGACACTGAGTCTAGAAAGTACGCGCTTCGTTTTCCGGCAGATTTTGGCGCCTTACAAAAAAGACAGCGCATAAATTTGATAAAATTTATATAATATTTAACTCGTAAAGAGTATGAGTTACTGGCATTGACGGCTTTTCCAAAATCCAAACAACTAATTAGTCCACATGAAGAAACAGAACAGCCGCAAGATGATAAAAAAACTCAACTTAACCCGAAAGACGACCTTTTTTATTCTTTATTTGAAAACAGTTTTGACCCACTATTGTTAACCAAGCCCGATGGCAGCATTCTTTTCGCCAATCCAGCAGCATGCGACATGTTTGGCATGACTGAGGCCGAGCTCAAAAAGGTTGGGCGAGAAGGTGTGGTTGTGCTGGACGAGAAAGCCAAAGCAGCACTTAACCAACGAGAATGTGAGGGCAAAGCAAAAGCTGAACTAACCTTAAAACGCAAAGACGGCTCAATTTTTAATGCAGAGGTGTCCTCCCGCCTCTTCACCGATGTCGAAGACACAGTCAAAACAAGCATAATAATAAGGGATATAACCGAACACAAAAAAATGGAAGAGACACTTAGGCAAAGTGAAGAACGTTTCCGTGCAGTTTTTGAAAAAACAGTACTTGGCATCGCAATAGCCGACCCAACGGCTCACCTAATCAAATGCAACGGCGCGTTCCAACGGATGCTAGGTTATAGTGAAAAAGAACTCTGCGACAAAGTTTTCTCGGAATTCACGCATCCAATAGATGCAAAAAAAGAATGGAGCCTAGTCGAAGAAGTAGTTGCGGGAAAGAGAGACTATTATAAAATTGAAAAGCGATATATACGCAAAGATGGGCAGATATTTTGGGGGCAAACAATAAGTAATCCAATATATGGACCGGACAAAAAAACAGTTATGGCCATCGCCACTATCGAGGATATTTCTGAACGTAAAAAGGCTGAGGAAGGACTTCGTCAGGCTAAACAGCGATTGGAGGCTCATATGAAAAATGCACCTGAAGCTATTATTGAATTTGACCCGCAATATCGCGTCATACGTTGGTCTGATGAAGCCCAGCGAATTTTTGGTTGGTCAAAAGACGAAATTCTAGGGAAAGCTATTGCTGAGATGCCTTGGGTTTATGATGATGATGTTGAATTAGTTCAGCAATTATCAATAGACATTTTTAGGGGGAAATTCCCCAGAAGCGTTAGTTCAAATCGCAATTACCGAAAAGATGGGGCTGTCATATATTGTGAATGGTATAACTCTGCGCTCTATGACCCTGATGGAAAGTTGACTTCGGTTTTGTCGTTTGTTCTTGATGTAACAGAGCGTAGAGAAATGCAAGAAAAGCTTGAAGAATATGCTACGAATCTGAAAGGACTTGTTGAAGAGCAAACGAATTCGTTGCGCGCCGCAGAGCGTCTAGCTGCTATTGGTGCAACAGCTGGAATGGTTGGGCATGACATACGTAATCCGTTGCAAGCTATAATTAGTGAAGTCTACATAGCCGAGTCTGATTTGACTTCACTGCCTGATAGCGAAACAAGGCAGAGTTTGATGAATAGCCTTCGCGAGATTAATATGAATGCTGATTACATCAATAAAATTGTTGCTGATCTTCAAGACTTTGTCAGACCACTCAATCCTTCGATTAGTGAGGTGGATTTGGACGAGCTTATTGAAGAGTTGCTACTTAAGGCAACGTTTCCCGATAATATTCACGCTTCATCTCAAGTAGAACAGGCTGTCAAGGCAGCTCAGTCCGATGGGTTTTTCTTGAAGAGGGCGCTGGGCAATTTGATTTCTAATGCTATTCAGGCTATGCCGAACGGGGGAGAACTTTATATTCATGCTTATGAAGACGCTGACGATTTGGTTATCGCTGTTAAGGATACAGGTGTAGGCGTACCTAACTCGTTGAAAAGTAAGTTGTTTACACCCTTGTTTACGACAAAGAGTAAGGGTCAAGGTTTTGGGTTGGTGGTTGCTAAAAGGATAGTTGAGTCGTTGGGTGGTTCGGTGAGTTTTGAAAGCAAAGAGGGCAGAGGCTCGACATTTAGCTTACATATTCCCAGAAATATACAGGTTGAATAATTACTTCTTTTTAAAATAATTTGGTTGCTTTTTTGAGTTACTACCGTGTTTGCCCAATAATGTGTTAGTGCTTTTTGCTTGCAGCGTTTTTGTTTAGCGTAGGCGTTAACGGTTTTGATGAGGTAGTCCTGTTTAATTTATTTGAAAATAGGTGGAAATGCCCGCTTTAGACTTTGGTGATCCTGTACGAAATAATTCATCAAGTTAAACTTATTTGGATATGACCAATATTTCGTCGACGTAGTACATGGGTAATGGTAGAGGCGTTCTCCTATTCAGAAGTAAATTTCAGTGGAGTGATTAGTTGGCATGTTTGAATAAGACTAATCTTTGCGATTTTTGACCAAATGTAGGTGCCCGTCCCCATACCCAAAAGTGTTAAAAACATTTTCTTAACACTTGACTTCTGATTTTTTTCTCTATGCGCTGGGTGGGGGATCCTATCCGAATTTTACCACTAAAAAGACGCTCACATGAATTATTTTGGGCTCTACGGTGCGTCGCTAGTACTTTTTTTAAGTCTTTTTCTTGCGTGGCTTATAAAGAATTCCGGCAATAAGCAATACCACTCCAAAGATGGGTAATACGAGCGCATCTTGGATTCCTTTTGCAAAAAAGAGGACGATGCCCAAAACTATTAGCACGGTTCCAAACGCAAGGAGTGTAGCAATGCGGTTCCATGGGTTGAAGGGCAACGGTAGAGCTCGTTGTTTCTTTAGGACTCCTGCGATTGATAGCTCGAACCCGTCGTTGTTTTGGTAGTCGCTTCCGCTTCTGCCATAGTGATGAAAAATAAGCCGTGCCCTTGAGTAGGAGCCTACAGTTATGGTTTTTTTGAGGTAGCCTGGTCCATAGTTTGAGGTGCCCGTATATGTGACGCGGACTGAGGAGGGTGAGGAGTAGAAGTACGTTGTGCTGTAGCCGCCTTGGGCTGAGTAGAGGCTCCAGCCGTTCATGCTTCTGTTGAAATCAGCGTGCTCTATCACTATCCACTATTGTTTGCAGGGTTGCTATGCTGCTGGTTTTAATTTGTCGATTATTTTTTGGATTTCCTCTTCCGAAGGGTGTGTGATGGCTTCGACGGGACAGATGCCCTCGCAACCTCTGCAGAATACAATGCAGGTGTTTGGGTTTATCACAGTTTTCTTTTTGCTGTCTTTTTCTTCGAATTTAAAGGCGCCCACATGGGATGCTATTCAAGTTAAGGTTGAAGCCTTCATTGTCAATTAACACAAAACTGTGCATGTCTTTAGGTTGGTTACCTAATACTTCTTCAACAACTATATTGACGTCTTTGTTATACAACCCAAGAAGACTACCTAACCCCTGAGATCTGTAATAGTGAGCTGGATAGCTGTTTTCATTGTAGGTAGTCTGGGTCTTTTTCAGAGTGAAGTTTACCGCCTGTTGCCCAGTTTTCTTTGGGTTATTCAATTAAGATAATTGTTGCGGCTTCTGCTGGGATGCCTATATCGATGAAAACTTTGGTTATTCCTTGGACAATTTTTTTCTTGTTTTCAAGGGTTATTCCTGACCACAGGTTTACTTGTACAAAAGGCATGTTTTTTCCTCATATTCTGTTATGGGTTATGCTTAATTAATTTTTTTAAGGTTAGTGTTGGTGTAGCTGCTTTTGGAGAGGCATAGAAGGCTATTACGAATGGCCTAACCGAATTGTGTTGCATCCAGAAGAAACGGTAGGTACACAAAATAAGAGGGGATCATAGACCCAATTTACCAGTAAACAATATAATTTGCTTTAACCGTTATTTTGCTTTTCTGACAAAGTCTTTGAGTATAAACGTTCTTCGTAGTGAGAGGCTAGCATTGGGCACTTCCATCCTTTGCTCTAAATGATTGGGTAGAAACTGAAAAGGAAATCGAATATTGCACTCCCATGAACCATTTCTTTCTTAAAAGGTAATTTCAGGTTAGTAAATTTATCAATAGGCAATCTGGAAGTACTTTTCTTGTTTCATACATACAGCATAAGTACTAGATGGTAAGCTAAGTAAATAGTTAGCAATCAAGGCTTAACTAACTTTGGCAGATTCAACACTGCCTGTGGAGTAGCAAATTTGTAAAATGGAGTTCATTAAATGTCCAAAACTAAACAATCAGTCATTACAGTTGCGATTGGCGCTTTAGCGGGCGGCTTAGAAGCCTTCAAGGCTTTCTTCGAATGGTTACCCGTCGATACAGGTTTGTCTTTTGTCGTTGTCCAGCATCTGGCAGCAGGTCAAGAAAGCATGCTGACAGATATTCTTTCAAGATTTACCAAAATTCCTGTCCAAGTAGTCAAAGATGGGCTGATAGTTGAACCTAATCATGTTTACGTTATTCCACCAGGAGTAACAATGACCATTGAAAAACATGTTCTAAAGCTTACCTCGAAGGGTAAGTCTCTGAAACCTATTGACACTTTCTTTATTTCTCTATCTGAAGATTTGAAAAGCCAAAGCATTGGAATAGTACTTTCAGGTACGGGCTCTGATGGGACTGAAGGCCTAAAAGCAATCAAAGCTCAAGGAGGAATAACTTTCGCGCAAACTCCAGACTCAGCCCAGTATGGAGACATGCCCCAAAGTGCAATTTCAGCGGAAGCCACGGATTTTGTTCTTTCTCCAAACAAGATTGCATTAGAGCTGCAAAAAATCGCCAAGAACCCTCACATAGCACGAGAGGAAATTGCAACAAGAGATGAAACCGAACAAAGGGAAGAAAAACCAACGAAGGAAAAAGGCTTAAACGCAATATTTACCATGCTAAAATCCAATTACAATGTTGATTTTTCACACTACAAAGAAACAGTCGTAAACCGACGTGTCACACGTCGAATGGTAATTAACCATATAGAGAAAATGGCTAATTACACAAAGTTCTTGCAGACGCATCCAAACGAGTTGGAAGCATTATACAATGACATGCTAATCGGAGTAACAAGCTTCTTTAGAGAACCTGAAACATTTGTTGCACTTAAAGAAACAGTTTTTTCCTATTTAGTAAAAAATCGCCAGCCAAAAGAACCTATTAGAGTTTGGATTCCAGCCTGCTCAACAGGAGAAGAAGCTTATTCATTCGCCATTAGCGATTCAAGAATACCTCGAAGAAAACTCCGCAACTGATCTTCAATTTCAAATTTTCGGAACAGACGTAAACGAAAAAAACATTGAAAAAGCAAGACAAGGAATCTACCCAACAACAATAGAAACCGAAGTCAACGAAAAACGACTGAAACATTTCTTCAAAACTTCTAACGGCAACTATCAAATCTCCAAACCCATTCGAGACAAGTGCATTTTTGCAAAGCAAGACATAACGGCTGACCCGCCCTTTTCCAACATGGATCTTATCAGTTGCCGCAACATGCTCATCTACTTTGATGAATACCTCCACGAAAGAGTAGTGCCTACACTGCATTACGCCTTAAAAATGGGTGGTTTTCTTGTCATAGGACAATCGGAAAGTATTGGAAAATTCACCCACTTTTTGAACCTGTAAACAAAAGGGGCGCTATCTACATGAAAAAGAGAGCTCAGCCCAAGGTTACTTTTAGGTTGCAAGCATCAGCGCCCTATTTAAAGCCTAAAGAAGGCAAAGAATGCGAAAAGAAAGATGCTCTTTCAGTGTTGAAAGATGAGGTGGACCATTTATTAGTCACCGAATATGTCCCTGCAGCTTTACTGGTTAATGCTGATTTGGATGTTCTTATTTTTCGAGGAAATATTGCACCGTATGTTTTGCCCGAATCTGGATTGGCGAGTTTGAATCTGGCAAAGATTATTCGCAAAGAGTTAAGGTCTGAAGTGCAGACGATAATCTACAGGGCAAAGAAAGAGGATAAACCTGTCAAAGAAAATGCTGTTCGGTTTGAATATGCTGGAGAACAGAAAACAATCAACATTCAAGTTTTGCCGATGCATGTTGAACAGTATGAGGCTCCATTTTTCCTTCTATTGTTCGAGGATGTCAGTTCAGCGGCAGCGCTCTTACGCCAAACAATGGAGTTAAATATCACTCCTGAAGGTCGGGAAAACGTTAAGGACCGCCAAAATAGAGAGCTCAGGGAAGAACTGGATTCAACTAAACAGACTTTGCAGAGAATTATTGAAACTCAAGAAGCAACAAATGAAGAACTGAGAACCACTATGGAGGAGGCACAGTCGAGCAATGAGGAGTTGCAGAGCACAAACGAAGAATTGGAAACTGCCAAGGAAGAGCTTCAATCTAGCAATGAAGAATTAAAGACGTTAAATGATGAGGTGAAGAACCGAAATCAAACTCTTGCCCAGTTAAATGATGACTTAACGAATTTGAATAGGAACGTGGATCCAGCTATTGTTATCATCGATAAAGGCTTAAAGGTTAGGCTGTTTTCGCCTTCAGCACAGAAAATTCTGAATCTTTCACCATCAACGGTTGGAATGCCGATAACGACTATCAAACTGAACGTGATAGTTGAAGGTTTAGGTGAAATAATTTCAGAAGTGTCATCAAAATTAAGTGGTATTACCCAAGAAGTGAAGGATGCGCAAGGTCATTATTATGAATTGCGAATTCGACCTTACATAACACAAGAAGACAGGATAGATGGTGCTGTTTTGTCTTTTGTCGATATTGATGATAGAAAAAAGCTTGAAAAAGCGCTACGTCTGGCAGCTATAGGCGAGACAGCAGGTATGGTGGGTCATGATATTCGAAATCCACTGCAAGCTATTACAGGTGACGTCTATTTAGCTAAAACAGAATTGGCGTCAACATGTGAGAGTATGAGAAAAAGAATGCATTAGAAAGCTTGGACGAAATCGAGAAAAACATTGATTATATTAACAAGATTGTGGCTGACCTTCAAGACTATGCGAAGATAAATGACCCTGTTGCTCAAGAAACTGACTTGGAAGCTTTATGTAAGGAATTGCTTTTTGGGAAATAAGATGCCTAAAAACATCAAAGTTTCATGCAATGTTGAGAAGACTGCTAAAACAATCATGGTTGACAGTGCTTTATTGAAGCGTATTCTTGGCAATCTGGTTACTAATGCAGTTCAAGCTATGCCTAACGGCGGAGAATTAACCATGAGAGCACGCCAAGAAGAAGGCGACAGCGTTATCACAATTCAAGATACCGGCATTGGAATACCTGATAAAGTCAAACCAAAACTTTTCACTCCGTTCTTCACTACTAAATCTAAAGGTCAGGGCTTAGGATTAGCTGTGGTCAAGCGTATGACTGAAGCATTAAACGGAACAGTAACATTTGAAAGTAAAGAAGGGGATGGCACAACTTTCATTGTACGGTTTCCACCCCAAAAAACAATAGGTAACTTGGGTTCAAGTTAGTCTTCTTATTCGTGTGGAGCAAAGAATAATGTTTCAAAGTGAGGCTCTATGAATTCACTTCTTGACTTCTTCTGTTTTAAAGCTTTTTCATCCATTTTCTCTAATACATCCTTTGAAAGGGCTATGCTTATTGAGTGTTTGCGTGCTTAGACTCTTGAATCTCTACCAAACTTCGCTCACCTGTGCAAGACATTATGCTTTTGGCTATCCTTCTAAGTATTATCTCATTACCCTCTCCTTGCAGAGCGCACATAATATTGTAATTTATGCCCAATATTGTAAAATAACCTCAAATTAAGGGTATTTGGTGCCGAGGGCAGGGTTTGAACATGCGAATGCTGGTGATATCACCCACGCAAACCCCTTTTACCTTTTTTGGAGGCTTCTATATTGGTTAGCGCCAATGTGGAAGTTTCAGGAAGCGAAAATAGTGAAAAAACACAGCTGTTCGAGTAAAAAACAAACGGGTTGGTTTCGAGCCGCTTAAATATGAAACCACTTATCTCTTAAATACTGGAGACCCCAAGCGTGACAGAAAAGCAGCAGTGGCAGCACATCTACATTCTCCTAAAACTAGGCGAGATGGGCGCATACCGGCGAACCGCCAAGATTTCAACTGAATACATAGCCCAGAAACTCGGAATTAGCCAACAAACTGCCTCACGCTACCTCATCGAGCTGGAACGTGCGGAGTGGATAACTCGCAAAATCACTCCTAATGGGAGCCTAATTAAAATCCAAGATCAGGGAATCCGTGAATTGCAGAAGCTATATTCAAGCCTAAAAGTGCTAATGGAAAAAAATTATCCACCGTCGGTTACTTTGGAAGGCACCGTTTTCACTGGTTTAGGCGAAGGCGCATACTACATTTCTAAAGATTCCTACCGAAAACAGATTGTAGAAAAAATGGGCTTTGAACCTTACCCGGGCACCCTTAACCTGAAGCTGTCATCCGATTACGACATTAAAACACGCATGGAACTCGAAGCGTATCCCGCATTGGAAGTTATGGGTTTTCAAAACGAAGACCGCACCTTCGGACTCGTCAAATGCTACCCCACAATCATCGGGGGCAAAGTCAAAGGTGCTCTGGTAACTGCGCTACGCAGTCACTATGACGCATCTGTCTTAGAGATAATTGCGCCTGTGTGCTTACGAAAACAGTTGGGGCTTAAAGACGGCAACAAAGTAAAAGTGGAAGTCTGCACAACAAATTAACCCTAAAACGGTGTTGTTCGATACTTGAATTCAGTCGAATGCGTTTGATCCGGTTTTCGCTTCGATGCTATTAAGTAGCCCAAGATTAAGCCGAAAACTAAACCGCCTAAATGCGCTAAAATATTTGTGCTCTCACCTGTGTTAATGAAAAAGAGAAAGAACGCGAAAACCAGTCCACCTAAAATGGATTGCCGCACAGAACGCCTATCGTAAATTACACATGCCCCAAACAATGCAAAGATTGCACCTGACGCTCCAACGGAAATAAAGTATGGACCAAACAATAAAGACAGAAGATTCCCAGCTAAGCCGCCGAGGAGATAAATAGCAAGGTATTCAGGAAGAGAAAACATTTCTTCGCCCCTCAAACCAAAAATTAAGAGGAAGAGCATGTTACCGACTAAGTGAAAAACCGAGGCATGTATGAACATGGATGTAATAAGTTGCCAATACGCGCCCTCAAACACAAAGGCGTTAACTTGACCCCACACGTAAACAACGTTGTTACCTGTGGTCAAAGCATCTCCTCCGACTATGGCGCCGTAAATGTAAATAATCACGTTTAGGGCTATGAGGATGTAGGTGGGCTTGTATTTCTCACAATTCATGGCTCAAACCGTTACTTGGTGAGTTTATCAATTATTTTTTGTTTAATCTTCGTGGAGCTATCTAAAGTATTCTGCCCAAATTTGCCAATCCGCACGACCACAATGGGCTGTTTATGCGCCGCCAAGTATTGTTTAACGTCTCGCTCCATCTCTGCTTGGTCATAACCAAGTGCGATGATATCTGGCTTTATTTTCCCTATCACTTCGCCGATCGCTAATCCCTCATAACCCAGCACTGCAGTATCAACCACTTTTAATGACTGAACGAGGGAACAACGTTCATTCTCGTTCATGATGGGTTTTTTTCCCTTGGTTTTCTCGGCTGTACTGTCCTTGGCGATTATAACGATTAAGTTAGCATTCTGTCCTCCTGCTTTTTTGGCGTCTTCCAAGAACCTTACGTGCCCAAGATGCAGCAGGTCAAAGACTCCTGATGCTAACACTACTTTTCGGGTTCTTGCTTTTGACTTGGCCATACAAATGTCACTGCACCGATCAATCTTAACGCATCAAGTAGCCCTTCACAGTAAGCTACCGAGGTCAAACTGGTTTCAAGCTTGCCTTGGGTCTTATAATACTTTGCATCTTCAAGATAATCGACTGCCCAACGTAGAACCTCCGCAACCGTACCTTCAGCTATGGTTATAGGGGTTTGTGTTCGCTTGAGTTCAACAAATACTTTCTCAGCGGAGCCAATGTATTTTGCGGCCAGTCTATAGAGGCTCATTTAGCAAGTCTCCTAAAACTGGAGGGTGCACCGGCAAAAGCAAGCAAAGCGTCAATCTCCATAAAATGCAGATCGCCCGTAACTACTAGGCTAAAAGGTGGCTCTCCAAAGTCAAAGATCGCCAAGTCCGAGATGAAATCTGCCTTTAATTGGGGGATATTACTCCCTGCCCTTGCGATGCCCATCGCAACCGTGTCTGTTGTAATAACATGCAACTTCCTTTTCTCTTCAACTTGGTGCAGCATTTTTATGGCTTCATTAATCGTCAAATACCTATTTTCGGGTTCCTTCAAATCTAAAAGGCAGAGAGTATGTAAACCCAACTTCTTGTTTTGAGCTATCACATTGTATGGAGTTTCGGAGAAGTTATCTGGAAAGGGCACAGTAACGGTTTTTCCGAACTTGTAGTTATGCAAACCCGAGATACTCACGATGGCGGACATAATAGAAATTCCATGCACCACCCTTGTGAGAATACCCTGTTTATGTGCGTCTATGCGCAGTGTGACATGGGTTGTTGCGATGAATGGATCACCTGGAACCAAAAACACAGCTTTCCCCGCTTTTGCGGCTTGAAGGATGAGTTTGCCGTCTTTCTCTTCAAGATCGCGTCTTGTGAGCAAATGAATTTTTTTACCACATTGCCTCTCGAAGCGTTCAATTGAGAAGCCAGGCATACGACTAGTGTAGGTTTCCATGAAAACCACATCAGCAGTTCTGGTTTCCTCTAATCCGTTAACCGTTATGCCCTTTTCATCGTTTAACCCTAAGCCTACGAATACGAGTTCGTTCAAATCTCAGCCCTAAACGTAATAACTTGGTTGAGGCTTAAAGTTATTTTTCTTTGATTTTACCTTTCGCTACTAAATCAGCATAGTGCGTTTTGAATTTAACCAATGAAACGACGTATCGTTGGCAGAAATAGTAAGCACCGGTTCCACTGGAGCATCAGGTTTTCGCTCCAAAAAAATTTCTTTTAGTGCTTCAAATGCAGTGATCCTCATCTTCATTCTTTCGCGCGTAACTAATTTTTGGCCCTAAACCATTTAGTAACATTCTTGTATATGCCCAAAAAGGCTTTTGCTTAAGATGCTATTTGGATGGAACATCCAACCAAACCTTTATATGATTTACGTTAAAAAGAAACCACAGTTTATCGGCATACAAAGGGAAAAAAATGAAGCCTATCGAATGTTTGGTCAGAGATAACATTAAAAACTTGAAGCCGTGCATCCACGGCGCAGAAGTTCATGGTGCCGCAGAGCAAACCGGATTTGAACCCCAAGAGATTTTGGATTTCAGCTCCAACGTGAACCCACTGGGTCCATCCAAGAAGGCGCTAGATGCCGCGAGAGACGCATTTAGCGAGATTACGGCTTACCCCGACTCAAACTCTAACCAACTAAGGAAGGTTATTGCAAGCCATTTCAGCGGTATAAATAGAGATAACATAGTCGTCGGAAACGGCTCAACAGAACTTATGTACCTCTTCGCGGAGGCATTTCTCAAACGGGGCGACAAAGCACTGATGACAGCACCCTCCTTCGGCGAATATGAAAGCGCAGTGCGCAAAACTGGGGAATCACCCAAATTCGTTAGGCTCGGCAGCACCTTCCAAATTGAGGCTGAAGCTTTCAAGACTGCAATGGCTGGCTGCAAAATGGTTTTCCTCTGCAACCCAAACAACCCCACAAGCAAACTAATCCCGAAAGACACCTTAACCGACATACTTGAAACGGCGCTTGAAAACGATGTCTTAGTTTTCCTTGACGAAGACTTCTTAGAGTTTGTAGATAACGAAAAATCCCTGACTGCGATCTCGAAAATCGCAAAGTTCCCTAACTTATTTGTGCTCCGTTCATTTACCAAGATTTTTGGCTTAACAGGATTACGCGTTGGTTACGGCATCACCTCAAAAGATATCGCCGATGTTTTGCTATGCTCCAAGATTCCATGGAACATTAACTGTTTAGGTCAGGCAGCCGCCATCGCCGCATTTAACGATGAAGAACACCTCAAAATAACAATTGAACTGATCAAAAAAGAAAAAGTTTGGCTACAGGAACAACTGAGCGCTTTTAAGGGGTTTAGTTTTGAGTCGCCGGATGCCAACTTTTTCTTCATAGACATCCGCAACGCAGATATAACCGCTAACTCGTTAAAGCACAGAATGCTCAAGCATGGCATATTAATCCGCGACTGTAGCTCCTTTAATGGGCTAAACGAGTTCTACATTAGGGTTGCAGTTAAAACCCGAGAAGAGAACATACGGTTGATTGAGGCATTTAAACAGGCGTTAAAGGCTGTTTGAGTCGTGAACCATGTTTGCACTTGACTTCTCCTGGTTT
>CAWGYA010000001.1:0-100714 GCA_963826715.1 Candidatus Bathyarchaeota archaeon | reverse complement strand
CATAGAATCTAAAAGACTCAACCCAAGAGATTCAACAACTGCAGTACTAAGGCTGATGGTATCATCAAACATCGATATAACCACTTTCAGCGTTCACATTTCCATAACCGAAATCAACTAACCATTTCTTTTTTCTCCTTTCATAGTTCTTTACGAACAATGGTTTTCCCAAAATAAAACTGCTAAAGTATCCTTTTTAATATAATTAAATTCTGAAAGCTGATCCTAAAAACTTCTAAACTGCAGATTTTCCCTGATAAGAATTGTTTAATCGACTCAAGTCTAAAACTAGAAAAGGCCATCCCTTCAAGAGGATGCTTTATAGCGATAGTCATATTTTGAATTTCGATTAATTTCTCTTGACAAGCAAATGCATAAACAATATACTTTACTAAGAACTTTGATCTTCTGAGGCATAATAATGGTTCAAGATGAGTCCAACAAAAGTGTAATTGGTAATCTTCCAGAGGGATTGACAAAAAACCTTGCACCCAAAGAAGAAATTATTAGTTATTTAACCAGTTTTGTTGTGGCTGAAAGAACGAACTACATAGTACTTACAAACCTTCGTCTGATATACTTCGACGAAAAACATTTAGGTCGTTTTACTTTTAAATCATTACCCTTCCAGAAATTGCTCCAAGTAAAAGCACATAGAGGCGCTGTAGTATGGGGAGAAGTTTCAATTAAAATGGAAGACGGCACTTCTTATGTAGTTGAAAGAGTGAGTAGAAACGAACTAGCTGGGTTCATAGAATCATTGGAAAAAGCTGTCAATAATATTGCTGTTGAACCAATATCAATTCAACATAAAGGTGAACTACTAGGGCGGTCTGAATGGGAATTTAATAAGCCTGCAGAAATGATCTTTAGACAGAACCCCTCCTAACCAATCTACTTCAGCGGATGACCCAATAGTTCACTTGAAAATAAAGTATGCGAATGGAGAAATAACCGAGGAAGAGTACAGATCTAGACTTAGGGTATTGAAAGAGCACGATTCTTCTTAGTAAATAATTTTACTTATCAAGAAAAATTCGATTTTCATTAAATGGGGTATTAGTAAGTCGTCTTCATAATAAAACAAAAGTCCGAGTGATAGACCCAACTATTTGCAGAGTAAATACATCTAATTTTTCAAGTGATTTTCGCTAATTTCTTGAATTTTTTATCTAAATAAGTGAAAATAATTCCAAAATTGACTGATTCGAATAAAAAATTTATCTTTAGAGGCAAAATCACTTTCTCTAAAGTAATCAATAGTAAATGGGTAACTAATATCAATCGTTTTCGCATTTTGCTCTGCAAATCTTATTGTTTCGAGTGCATTATCTTTGCAGGCAGTTAGTTGTTGAATCTGTAACTTGGGGATTTCTGTGAAAAGTAAAAAACTCTCTACAGCACGAGCAAAACAGAGTATCCTAAGGATTTCTGTTGAAATGACAGCGAGGCAATGTTTTGGAGGTTTTGTTGCTCTAACTTCAGAAAATAGCCGACTTAATCGGGCTCTTGAGTTTTGACTGAAATAATCACACCTGAATTGAATCCATTTTTCTACATCAAAAGAAAGCACAAGTTTGTTAACATAATATTGATCATATTGAATGCTGAGGCTCTCAGCAACATCAGATGCGAAGTTAGAATCAGCAAATCTCGCGTACTCTTTTTTGAAATTAAGAAATTGTTCGCTTTGAGCAAAATCAACTGCGGCATAATCTATTAAACGACAAAATTCTTCTAGGATAATAAACTCGCAGTTTTCAGTTGTTTTGTTTCTCAAATCATCCGTGTTAATTGCTATTGCACTTCTACTTTGTTCGGAGGCGTAAGCCTGAGCTTGAGCTGGCAAATTACCCAGGAATTGTTTTCCTAATGCTTGAGTGATTTCTTGTTGAAAAACCTCAAGGAAAGACTTATTATCGAAAAATAGAATTTTTAGGGTGTTGTAATCGTTTCCAACTTGTGTTTTAGTAATTAATCTCTGGCAAATTGCTTTGTAACGAATAATATCATTTTGTGTTACCGCCCTATAGAGAGTTTCCATTATCGCCACCTGTTTCAATACTATCTATATCTTTTGAGAAGTATTATTCAAGATTTGCATGATACTTTGTAGAAAATTGACGTGTGAAAAATGAAGTAGCAGGGTAAACCAGTAGTTAGTGATGTTAACAAGTTGGTGAGCTTTAATTCCTATCCTCTTCAACGTAATACATCCTCAGCCCGTGAAAGTTAACTACTTTTTTCTGGGCTATTAGTTAGAACCCAATCGGAGACAGAAACCTCATTTGTATTTCCCAACGGTTTCACTGAAACTATTCCACGTTCCGCAAAACGAGCAACAATCCGATGAGTTTTAAGTCGACTAAGCCCAGCTTCTTTGCCAACATATTTCTGTAAATACTTTCCGTTATGATCAATCAATACATTCAGCACTTTTTGTTCTTCAGGTTTCATTGTTTTTAGTAGAACATTACAAGAATTAACCGCAGAATTTGAATCAGAATTTTTTAAACCTGAGATTTGTACTGAAGCCGCCGAACTATTTACATTGCTTCCGGTTGTGCAGGTTCTAGGATTATTTCTGATTTCTGGAATAATTAAATAGAAGCTTAGACCAATCAAACCGATTGCTACTGCAGCTATTACCCCCACTGGAATTATCCAAAGATTAGTCGCCGTAGTATCTCCTCCCATCATTCCACCCATACCGTTGTTTCCTGGTGTTGTGCCTATTCCCATACTCTGCCACATTTGGTTAATCCAGCTTGACTGATAGTAAGAAGGCGTTGAAGCAGCCAAATACAAACTTACTAAGACAAAGCTAACAAGAAGCGCTATAGAAGCAATTAGAATAGTGAGGAAAATATGTAATCTTCGCATAATTAAAGAGACTCAAAACAGTAAATTAAGGTTATTATATTCATAACTATCTATTGATTTTTAGCCTTTTGAATGATGTTAAGAGCAAGCCGCAGAAGTTCCTCTTTACTCTCAAAAGACACCTGTTCAAGTTTTCCAACATCTAAAAGCTCATCTCCTAAATTAATCACGATATTCCTTGCCATGCTTCGATGTCTGAAATATATAAAAGTCTTGTTTCCCTGTTTTCTTGCCATAGCTATTTCTTTGATTACTTCGCGAGATAACTGGAACCCTGGCGTCATAATTAGGATAAAATATTTACATTCCTCAACTGCTTTATCCCGAGAACAAGCCCATCCTTCATCAGTTTCAACAGTTAGCGGAATGTCCCGGCAGTCTTGAAATGTGTGGAATCCAAGCTCTTCTAAACCTGTTTTCAAATGATCTGCGTAATCTTTACCTGAACTTTTTTTGTAGCACAGAAAGATATCATAAGGTTTTGTAACGTGGTCATTGGAGCCTATTTTTGATTCAAGTATTGGTTGTTTTTCTTTGACTGCCAAGATTGTAGAATCAGAAAATCTGGTTATTTTTCTATTCTTGTTTTTTAAATAGAAAATGTAAATCACAATAATGGTTATTGATACAATAATGGTTATCACTACTAAAACATTTGAAACTAACGAATCATTCGAGGGAGTTGGAGTTGGGCTCATCATCATCTGTGCAGAACTAGACTTGAATAGCAAGTAAGCCATAAGTGACAAAATAGCTGAAGTGACATAAGAAACCAAAATTTTAGATTTAATTTTTTGCACGAAATTAGGGTTAATAAAAACTTAAAATTAAAGTTTTTGTAGTCTTCTAACTTAGAGACAAGATTGTTGATACTTTCTAAGGATAAAACTGGGTAAAAAATTTTTGTTAATGGACTCAAATATGGAATTTTAGAATGCATTTAAATCATCTTTTATAGTGTGATTTTAAAATTTTTTATAAATTGAATCACATTACATTTTTGTATGCTTGGGTGTTCTATAAATAGCGTGTTATGCTGCTATTTGACAATCCATTAATAAGTTCACTTACAGATTTTGCAGTATAGCCTTCAAAACTTAGTAAATTAGCTGCCGCAGTGTAAAGTAAAATGAGATACCTCTTATTGTCTACGTTTACATCTTCATCCACAAACTGGCTAGCCAAGACTCTTCGGTTATACTGCTTGTTTTTTGCGTCAGTAAAGAGGAACGCCACGTTGTTGCCAGCATGTATTTCTGATCCTTCTTTGATTAACTGTTCAGCGGCTATAACTTGGCTAACATGTTGTTTGTAGTGCTTAGGATCTTTTGATAAATGCTTTTTAATGATTAAATCCCAGACGGGCACATCTCCATCCAAAAGTTTACAGCGCCATTTTCTAACTACATCTATAACTTCGGGGATTTTATACATAAATTCGCTTGAATTATCAGCTCCTGCTAAAACATTAATCATTTCCATTTGAGCATTGTAAACAAACTTTGGAGTGTCCCTTTTACGTACCTCTAAACCTCTAGCTTTGACCTTGCCATTTTCCATAACTCCATAATACCTATTTAGCACCCCAACATTTGGATGCATTCTCGATGGTAGAAAAACAATCCATTTGTATTTGCCCTCGAAATTTAAAACAACACCTATCTCATCACTAATATGACTACAAAACCTTTTGTAATTTTCAGCAGATGCATTTTCTTTCTTTAGCCAAAGTGAATCAACAATTCCATGCACCACCTCAAATCCTGCTTCCTCCGCCCTGCGAGCAGCCCTAAGAAAAGAATCTCTGCCAAACGCACAAACACCAATATGGCCATCAATAGTTCCAAACTTGGCATTTCTATAACCTAAATAGCCAAAACACGTAACCAAAATCCACTTCAAAGCAACCTGACGATTATCATAAATTTCCTTAAGCTCAGCGCTGTGTGTTTCCTCTTTTAATCGTTTATAGAGCTGCCTTTTAGTAAGGATAATCTGGATTGATTTTGGGACAACTCCTTGGCGTTTCTCACATATGTTATAATTGAGCTCTGGAATGCGAAGCTTAGAGTTTGGGCAGCACTCGCAAAGTACCGTTTCAGCAGAGATGTTATTGTTGACCATCAAACTTGGGTACATCGAAGAAAAATCTACTTCTCCGATTGAATCATGTATTCCAACTTTTGGCTCATAAACAAAGCCTCCCCGATCAGCCACCAGCAATTCATAAGCTGATTTGAATGCTTCGGGGATGCTCTTGTTTCTGGGAAGCAAAATATCATCTTTGAAGGCTTGATAAAACTCAAGCGAGGACATAATAGAACCGATTGATGAGCGCGCTGCAGTATGAAGAGGAACTCGACAGGTTCGAGCTATTTCAAACATTCCTTGAAAGCTGCTCTCATTTAAAATAAACGTGTTATTTTTGTCAACATGAATTCTACCGAATAACCTAATTGTGGGCGCTTTATAGAAGGTGCGCCCATAAGAGAAGAAAGTTCTACCTACCGTTGGTTTAGGCACAAATGGCGTGTCATCCCTCCCCAGCAAAAATTTATCCAAAATACCCTTATGATTAGCACGTTGAATTAAATAGCTGAAAATAAAAGAATCGCCGCCTCGCGTTAAGACAATGTCAGGATCCAATTCTTTAACAACTTTAACCAACTCAAGAAGTTTATCCTCTTCTGCTCCATCATCAATAATTATAGACTCCCCGTCTTGAGTAACCTGGAGGCTTTCTATAGGATCTTCGAGACTGGCAATTTTATTTTTTTTTGCAATATTTAATCCTAACTCCATTAGCCTGAGATGCGGAATAGAGTAATTTATGCTCTCGATGCTGTCAAGCAGTTGATACTTGAGTTCTAATTTAGCACTTTCAACCTCCAAGTAAGCAAGGGGGAATAAGTCATTGGAAAATAGGTACATTCTATCGCCCTGTAAATCGCAGTTATGTACTCTATAGCGAAGGTAATCACCCAACCGTAGGATTTGGTTGGTAAATGCGGAGATTTTTCTGCAGTCCTTCAAAGTTACTTCTAAGACTCTGGATTTCTCGAAGTCAGTTGGATTTGCATACTTTAACACAAAATTCCATGAGGCGATGGTTTGGTTAGAGCAGAAATCATTTGCTAAGCGCTCTATATCCCCTTGCTTGCCTGAGATGTATATATTTGGCTGAAACTTATCAGTTAACCGTACTCTTTGACCATTCTCAGTTATTATCCAAACAGTCATTGTTCCAAAGACAGAAGGATAAACATCAAACAGCCAGCCTCTAACTCGTCTTTGACTGTGAGATTGCATCTAACCGCTTCTCTAGTCGATGTATCTTTTTTTGTTGAGCTACTAAAATCGAAATCACTATAGGCTCAAATAGTATGGGTTGAGTCGCGTTGCTTCCTGCAGAAGCATAGCTTCGACATGTATCCATAACTGCTTCAAAGGCTTCTCTATCTTCAGTTCTTAAAGCTTTCTTAAAACCGCTCCAGCGGCTGATCTCATCTTCCAATGCCAAGCGATAGGATTCAACTGTCTTGCCCATTATGCGCTCTCTCCAATGAAATCCGTTAAACGCAAATTCCCAGATGGCAACTCGATCGAACCCACAGTGAGATAGGGATGCTTATCTAAACTAATCACTCTATCATGCTTTGTTGTTCTTAGAGACAAAACAACATCTGATCTGGTTGCTGCTATCGCTTGAAAATCATTATTCACTTTCTCATTGCGATGAGGAAGATACGTTGCTATTAGAACGATCTGTCTTTCTTTGGCAAAATTTGAAAGGTAAGTTGTAACTTGGCTGAATAATCGGGTTGCTTCATATGCTTGTATGTCCTTATCTAAGAAGAAGCCTGAAAGATCTGAAATAATCGCTATTTTTGAATTTAATTTCTCAATAACTAACTTTAGTTTATCCATTATAAGGTCAACCATTTGGTAGGCTGTAAACGCCCTTGATATGAAGATGTTGTCTAAAACCTGTTTGGCTTCTAAATGATGGATGCGGGCAAGTTTTGAGATCTGGTATAGCTCAAAGGTATTTCCTCCATCGATAAACACAACGTTGCTGCTTAATCCTCCTATCTGCTTTGATAGCTGTGCCCTAACACATAACAAGGACGCTATGGCTGTGCTTGAGGAACCCTTAATTAATGAAAATTCACCTTCGGTAAAGCCTGGAAAGAAATCGTTTACTTTTCTTAGGTTTAGTGAAAGAAGATATTGGGGTGTAGGTTTTGCTAACTCGGTTCTTATCATCTTGTTTCTCCCAGTTTTTAAAGGATTTGCAAAGCGGCTTTTTTGATATTTAAAAATGCCCCTCAAAAGACATAGCTAAACAGTAGAGGGGCGAATGAAAGTGACCTATAACAAAAAAAATCTAGCAATTTTAATTTGCCGCCTAAAAATAATTTACATAAAAAATTGTGATTGTATGGATACAGTAACAAGGGCTTATTAGTTTTGAAGACAGAATAATATTATAAAAGAAGAGGCTTCAGTTTTGGAAAATGTGTATCGCTCAGGACCTAAACAAAACCATCAAACAAGAGAGCTTCATTACGAGAAGGTCCGTTTTTCAAAATGGAAAATAATTACATGTGCGTGCGGACAAAAAATTTTAGTGCTTCCTAATGTAGCTGCAATGTCAAGAGCATTCAAAAGTCACTCAAATCTTCATAAGGGATCTGAACGGTACCTTATTAAAAAATTGTTTAAAGCAATTACCCAATAAGTAAACCATTTTCATTTTTCTAATCAGGGTAATGTGACATATAGGCGCAACACAAAATATTCAAATTATAAACATAGAAAACGGTCATACCCAGCTAATCGTTGCAGCGTTTGATGAAGAATAAGGAATAGACTTCACACCGAAAAATTCAGAAAAAGTACTAGCTAATTCTGAAAATAATACATCAAATGTTGCAAGAACTCAAATAACCCCCAAAGTATCGTCGAAAACTGCTTTTCTTAGAAGCGAACTGTGATTTCGATCATATATTTGGCATAGAGAGATCTATTTCACTTAATCTACTTATTTTTTTAGAACTGACTTAACAATTGTTTTTATACATGGTTTAGTTGGTTTTGTAGGTCTGAGTCAAACCTGTCTAAGAGACCTTCTAGACTTTCGGTTATTTCTTTCACTCGTTCAAGTGCATGTTTTTTAATTTTTTTCGGGTCAAGCATTGTGTAAGTATGGTAGTATCCCCCATCTTTGAGAGATTTTGTTTGTTTATTTACTAGGTTAGTGCTTACAAGTTTTTGGAGGCTGCGGTGGACCGTACTACGGTCTTTTTTTACTGTTTTGGCGATTAGGTCGAGATTTGCGTCTTCGTTTTTTGCTACTACTAAGAGCACTTCTATGTCTGTTGGTTTAAGGTTGTAGAGGCACGTGAGTAGATCCGTGCAGGAGGAGCTTTTTTTGGTGAGGGGACCCAAGTTTTCCATAATTATTACTTTGCTTGTTCTAACATATAAATGATATTGATCGGTATTGACAATACCGCAAGATATATTTCCCTGTTATTAGCATATTAGATTAAAGGATGAGTCTTAAAATGATGAAAAAAATAGAATGCCCTAATGGAATACCCGAAGAGCTATGCGACCGCGCACCACATTGCAAGGTATGGAAACTGCGTGATGCAGCAAAAAAACAGTAATACAAACTTAACCTGGCAAAAATTATGTCCGAAGAAAACGAATTGAATTAAATGTGCATTAAAAAAATTATGAGCTATGCTTTAACCATGCCAAGAAAATCAAACATGCCGCTTACGAACCTATTGAAATACCGATGGAATTCCGAAATCATCAGAAACACAAACCAACTATTTTAGTTCACTTTCTTTTAAGTTTTGACTGCTTTTAACATACTGTTTAGTGTTGGTTGCTTCGAAAGGCGTATAAGCAACTTATGACATATGTCATATTTGGTGATGTTATGTTATCCCGAGATTGTGACGGATGTGAAAGACAAACATACGAATGCAAACGTCGCTACGCCAAAGTGAACATCGGCGAAAAAGTCTTTTGCCCAGACGGCACAGCGCATTTAGTAGACAGTTAAAAAATAAATTGCCCTTCCATTAGTTTATCATTTTTTTAATTTTTTTTTAGAAGATTTAGGTCTTGAGGAGCACCTTACTAAAAGTGGTGATTCCATAATTCCAAAGCGAGTTTAAGCGTAGAATCTCTAATATCAAGAACGGAATTTCTAAAGGATGAAAACCACAATTTATTCATTAGTAGAGTCTAATAAAAAATGCAGGGTTTAAAATATATTCAAGAAAACAAAAAAATAAAGAAATAGTTGATTTTTACTGAATATTTCAGTTTAGGCTTTTTTAGTATGCGCTTTGATCGCTTCTATGTTTGCTTCATGTTGGCTTTTTCGTCTTAGATCTACTGGAAGCTTCGCTTGTTTTGCCTGCTGCTTGCTTATTCCTGCTGCTTTAAGCTCATTTACGCTAAAGCCCTTGCCATTTTTCTGTTTGCCGTTCGGTTTTATTATGGTCGCTTCAATATGATGCATTAGTAAGGTCCATCTCCTTTACGTTGTAGTTTAACACCGCTATGTTTTCTTGCGCCTCTTCTGTGGCTTGGTCGAGCTTTTTCTGCGCCTGCACCTTTATGATGTAATCCACGTATGTTCTTGCCTGCGCTAGTCATGCTTCGGAATACACGGCTAGTGTGCTGCTTCTCAGTTATCCAACCAATGTCTTTATCAGTTTTGATCGTAGGAGCATTTGGATCAACGAGGATGACTTCAAACCATTTGTGGCGTCCGTCTTCCCCTACCCAGTAACTGTTAAGTACCTCAAGGTTCGGGAATTTTCTGGCGGTACGTTCTTCCGCTATTAAACGAAGACTTTTCGCGGGTTTAAATTTAGCTACACCCATACGTTTGGGGCGTCTGCCTGATCTTGGGCGTTTTTTGCGCAATCCCCCTCTACGGACTTTAGTGCGTGCTACAACAAAGCCTTGTTTGGCTTTGTAGCCGAGTTTACGTGCCTTATCAAGGCGTGTGGGGTTTTCTATTCTAAGCGTTGAGGGTTGCTTTCGCCATTGTATTAGACGTTGGCGCATGAGTTCTTCGACGAAGCTTTTTTCGGGATTAGCCCATTCTTCGGCGATGTATTTATATGCCATTTTTAGTTTTTCTCCAGTTGTTCTTTTTTGTTTGCGGTTCAGCCTTTCGGCCACATCCCAACGGACAAGTTTGTCCGCCTGCAATTTCACATCAAAGGTGCATGCAGTGAAATAAACCTTTTTACAAAAAGGTCACATTGAGCATGATTTTATACTTGTTTGCAGTAAACTTTTTACCGTAGAGTCGATCCAAGCAGAGCTACCAATAATGCTACAAAAAATATCTGCATTAAAAAACTAAAAATCAAGACCTAAACGAAATATTTTGACCTGAAAGAAGAAGAAGCAACCCCCCACCAAGTCATTTCTTCTATTGAAAACAAAATATTTTATTCGGGAACAATCTCTTAAGAGCTTGTAACAATCTTAAAAACAATCAAATCAAAGTTTGAACCTCACAATTGAACTTAACGATAAACAGTTTGAAAACTCACTCTTTTTATATTTGAAATGGACTATAGCCGCGATTATCTTGACTTTGAACTCCAATGATAAATGTGGCGCAAGCCCAAAATATTCTTCGCCTTTTAAGCATATGGATGAGGCTTACGAAAAATGTTCGGAACACAATAATATTGAGATATCACGTAAAGAAGCATCTTCTCTGTCTAAGAAATCTCAGAGACGGGGAACTTCTAGAAAAAAAGGCTCTACTCTAAAGGATCACTCAATTGGAAAGCCTTCTTTGTTCGAATTTGATCTTACCTCCATATATAAAATGAGAAAGGCGCAACAAGAAAGGGCTAAGGAGGAAAAACAGCGGTTTTTTCTATCGATAAATGACCCCTACGACATTAAAAAAAGGATACAAACAAGCCATTTTTCATCTTACCAAAAATTTAGACTAAACTTAGCTGCAATACAATTAAAACAAACACGCAAAATCACCTATCTTGTCTCCCTTGATGCTATTCGCGCAAAATTTATTCCTTATAATTTCCAGGTGCAGACAGCTCTTCAAGTAAACAACGAAATGAATGCAAATGCGATTCTAGCCGACGAAGTGGGACTTGGAAAAACGATCGAGGCAGGTCTCATTATGAAAGAATTACTTCTCCGTGAAGAGATTAATTCAATTCTGATTGTTTCTCCCAAAAGCTTGCTAAATCAATGGAAATCTGAAATGGCAGAAAAATTTGGAGAAACATTCGCAGTTGCTAACAACCCTAAGGAACACGTTGACCTTACGTGCGATGAAAGAGTTATATGCTCACATAATTTTTTGACCAGAAAATTCGACAAACTGTCAAACCGAACATGGGATTTAGTTGTGGTAGATGAAGCTCACGCATTTAGAAACACCCACAGCAAAGGCCGAGCATTCCTTGGGAACCTGCAAAAAAATCATCTTTTACTGCTCACTGCAACACCCCTATGTAATAAGCTCACTGATTTGTATAGCATTGTAGATTTGATTCAGCCGGGACTTTTGGGAAGTGAACGAGCTTTTATTTCCCAATTCGCCGAGGATACAAGAAGCCGTGTGCTTCGCCAAGATCAAGCTAGCTCCTTGAGGCAAATCCTACGGGACGTAATGTGCCGCACCCGCAGGGAAGAAACAGGTATTCCATTTACAAAACGCTGTGTTGAATCTCGGACGCTCGAAGCAAACCTTGAAGAACGAGAATTCATTGACCAAGCTACAGAATATTTGCGTGATGTGAGTCAAAACAGGTTCAAGACAATTGAGGCTCTCATCGCGGAGAATCCTACACGAAAATTTAGCTCATCTCAGAGCAATGCGATTTTGGTTTTTCAAGCAATTACTCTACAGCAATCCTTTTCTAGTTCCCCAGCTGCCTCCATTGAGTCGCTAACTAAAAGACAGCAGCGTTTCCCCCTCGAGAAAGAAGCCACCAACGAATTAATCAAGATGGCAGGAAAAGTCAAGAGTGCAAAGATGGAGTTGCTTCGAAATGTTCTAAACGAAGCACCAACTGAGCAGGCGTTAATATTTTGTCTGCGAAAAATTACCGCCCATAAAATCAAGGAAATGCTATCCAAAGAATTCGGAAGAGCTGCTGTTTATTTGGGGGATATGAATCAGGAGGAGCGAGAAACCGTGATTAAGGGCTTTAAGACTGGTGAAATCAGGTATCTTGTTGCCACTGATGCTGCTGCTGAAGGCTTAAACTTGCAGAATTGCTGTGTAATGTTTAATTACGATTTACATTGGAACCCAATGAAGATCGAACAACGTATAGGTCGAATACACCGGTTTAAACAAGACCGCGACGTTACCATCTTTAACTTATGCATTAAAGACACAATCGACGACTATGTGCTGCATATTCTCTATCAAAAAATAGATTTGTTCACAATGACCGTTGGAAAGATGGAAACGGTTCTAGCCGATTTAAAGGAGGGCTCTCAAGATATACAAAAAACCATCGGTGAAATTCTGCTCAGAAGCACCACTCGCTTTGACATAACAAAGGAACTCGAAAAACTCGCCAACAACTTGAATATATCAAAAGAAAATGAAGAATTAGCCGAAAAATTCACCCAAGGGATTCTTGATTGAACACAAAACCAACTGACATACAAATTCGCCATTTCATTAAGGAATATGTGGAATCTAGAAAAGGCACAATTAACAATCTATCAAACGAAACCTTCAAAGTAACCTACCAAGATAAACCGGCATCTGAAGAATTCACCTATAATTTTGCACTTTCAAAAGAAAAAAAAATACCTCTTATTGCAATAGGAAGCCAGACGTTTCAACAGATATTGCATAACTGCCTAGAAGAAGGAGTGCTTAGTCAAGTTTTGCTCAAACCAAAAGACCCTGCCGCTTTAATCTCAAGACACTTCAAAGAAGGCTCTTTTGCTTGTATAGACTGCGAAAAAGTACATTTGGAGAAAGAAACTGTCAACATCTGCGTAAAAAATCAGCCCTGTTGCCACCTAGTAAATAATGGCAAAATTACTTCAGTAAACATTGTAAAAAAGGAACCTGTACGTTTTTTCAAATTTTATTTCTCAGCTAATTTTCAAAATAAGTTACGATCAAAAAATCAAGAAATTATTACCCTACTAGTAAACGAAAAGTTCAACGTCTTACGCGTCAGCGAGTATAGCGATGAAATTTTTCAAAACGATTGTACAATTTCTATTGAAGATTATAAATCAAAACTCAAAGTGGACATTTTCGAAAAACTAAAAGCAGTTGTAGATGAACGCATGGATAACCTTCTTAGAGAGAAACTGGTGCTCTTTGACTTGCCACTTTATAAAGATAAAAAAGCTAAACTTCAAAGCTTCGATAAAAGGCTTAGCCGAGAACGCCGCGAACATGCAATATCAAAAAAAATTGATTTTGATTTCCCAAAATGGCAAGCTAATTATGAAGCACTTCTAAAACGCGAAGAAGAATCCTATATAACCCATATAACCGTAAAGTTCCTAAATCTACTCATAATCAACACCTTCAAAATCAAGTTTGAAGTAAACCTCGACAACAACTCAACTATACACTCCTCTCTAATGTTAGGAATAAACCATAACGTAGAAGTGACCTGTCCTATTTGCCGAAAAACCTTCTCAGAAGGTTATGCAACATATGATGAGCAATATGTCTGCGCTGATTGTATTAGGCAATCTATAGAAACCCAAAAAATTTATTCCAAGAAAGCAACGTTGACAATAGATGAAACTCTAAAAGAATATATTGAATCAGATTCGGGTTTTATCTGTTCTGTCTGTGGAAAAAAACATAGTCGTTTACTTGAATTCAAATGTAGTCACGATAACTCAAGCGTTTGTATCAATCACTATGGATTATGTAGTGTTTGCGGAAAGGTTTTTTCAAAAATCAATTTAAAATACACCGCTGAATTTCGGGGACAATTGTGCCCTAAACACGCCCAACATAAGACGGAGACTTAACATGGATAATTTACACCTTAATGGCTTACTCAAGGAAATAGTTGCAAGGTACCCAAACATTGACCTTGTAGATTTTTTGGAGGACAGACTACAATTACCCATCTTCAAAGCTGAGGAACTGGCTAGCCGAATTGAAAAACTATATCTTCTTCCAAAAAATCCTCCTCGAAAAACTCTCAGAACTATATTGGAAAAAAATATCCGCATTGAAGCATCCTCTCAAACCCCCGGATATGCTATTGATTCTCTCTCAGAAAAAGAATTTGAGCTTTTCATAAAGTGGCTGCTACAAGAATCAGGTTTTAGGGTTGAAGTGGAAAGTTATCCAACAGCCTCAGGAATAGACTTAGTTGCCAACAAAGATGGAGAGCGCATCTCAGTTCAAGCTCGCAAATACTCTAGAAACCTCGTTGTTTCTGATACGATCGTCTTGACAGCTCAAAGTGCAAAACACATCTATGAATGCAACAAATCCATCGTTATAGCCACCACATTTTTCACAAAAAAAGCCGCCATCGACGCTCAATCAAACGGAATTGAACTCTGGGGCATAGATACGCTTGTAGATATGATAAATCAGGTAACAAAAAAAGTTAAGTCGAATTCACAATCTTCTTTTCCACCATTTAACAGCTCACTTTTAGAAAGTATTTTCAAACTCGGTGAACTTAAGATCTTTATTATTGAGCCTCGCCCGGGGGAAAAATATGATTTGTTTTTACCCGGCGTAAAGTTTCCTCTATTGACATTCCAGATTAATAACAAATTGGTAACGGGCTGTGTTTATCGGATTAAATACAATGAGCCGAAGTCAGAATCTGAAGGTGAAATGCTGATTAGGTGCGAAAACGGCGTTAGATCTGGTCCTGATGGGCCGCAGGCGTATGCGCTAATCGTAGAATACCTTGAACAATTCATAGAGTAATTGATGTAGAGGTTATCTGCGAGGCATAGCTGTATTTCACGCTTTGTGATGATTGTGCATTTAGATTTGTCATTAAAAACAAAACTTCTAAATGATCGGAGTTAGAAGTAACAGCAAGAAAGAGAGATACTCAATGGCTGACAACGTTGACGCAACCAAATCAATTGGATACATAGATATCCGGGTCTTCGCGCACGCTACAGAAAATGCAGAGAAAGTGGAAACTGCCGCTAAAAACCTATTTCCAGAAGCCCTCCAAGAACTCCTAATTTTCCAAAAAACAAACCTAACCGGACACTATTCAAACCCAATTATCCTTTTTACTGCCAAACTAACTGACCGTAAGCTTCTTCCCTCCACACTAGAAAAGATCGGTAAAGAATTGAGTTCTCTCGACAAAGAAGAGTTAAACGAGAACATTAAGCTCCACCTCGAGAAAGGCAATCTTTATTTGCGATTTGATAAACAAGCCGCGTTTTCAAGCGCAATTAAATTCAACCAAACCGACCCAATTCATCTAAAAATTCATTTTAAGGATAAAACAGCTCAGCAAATTATAGAGTTAATCAAAAAAGCTGGGTTGCTGCCATGACCCGTAGTTTCACAGATTTGCACCTTAGAATAAACCCCAAAGATCAAAAAGCAACAGAGAATGCTATAGAGCGGGCGGCCACTCTTGGGTACCATAAAATTAGCATCCCCTTTACTGGAGAACTAATAGACGACCAAATAAAAAACCTAAAAGCAGCCTGCAACCAGGTAGGCATAGATTTTGTTACACGCGCAGACTATAAACCCCGCAATCAAGAGGACTTGATGCGCTTTCTGCGCAAGTTCCGACGAAAACTCGAAATAATTTCAATAATATGCGACCAAAAAGAAGTATCTCGCCAAGCCGCCAAAGATCACCGCGTAGATCTCATCAACTTCCCAAGCCTCGATTACCATAAACGCTTTTTCGATCGAGCAGAAGCAGAACTTGCCAGTTGCACTCATACTGCGTTAGAAGTGGACACTAAATCAATTTTGGTATTAGAGGGCCCATCCCGGGTTAGGTTGCTATCGAGTTTACGACGAGAGGTCACCATTGCAAAAGAGTTTCATGTACCAGTTGTGATTTCAAGCGGAGCCACCGAGCTTCAACACACACGGATGCCTCGAGACCTAGCAAGTATAGCATACCTAATTGGATTAAGCGAAACCGAAGCACTCGATTCAGTATCCACCATTCCCTCAGCGATTGTTGAGCGTAATAGAGAAAAGTTAACCTCTAATTTTGTAGCCCCCGGCATACGAGTTGTCAAGGAGGGCAGTGTAATTTGAAGCGGGTTAAGCGAAGATATTTAGCAGTTCAACTTGAATGCGATGTCTTGCCCACTGAGCGCGAGTTTATGGACACTGTTTGGGCTTCTGTTTCCCGCATGTACGGTGAAACGGGCGCAAGTTTGACTGGGTTGGCACTGATTGATTTTAGTGCGGAACGCAAATTGTTTGTGATTAGGGCTTTTCTTGCTTCATTGTCCTCGGTTCGAGCTTCGTTAGCCACAGTAACTTGTGTGGCTGGTGAACCGGCATCTTTGCATGTGTTGGCTATTTCGGGAACGCTTAAGGCGCTTTTCTCCAATATTTAATATTTTTCTGTAAAGATTCTATTTACATCGTGTCAAGACATTTTTGATTTAAGTCATATATTGAATTTAATAAATTTACAAATCGTGAGAGAAATGTTTATCAACATCACATATGCGCTATTTAGCGTTACAAAAACGTTTGGAAAACACCAAATCTAGACTAAGGAGAGCATAAAATGGACATTAACGATTACTTCTTCAAAATGCCTCGGCTTAAAACTCAATCTATAATAGATGATACTACCCTTCGGGACGGCATCCAGATGCCCGGTTTAGCCGTTGCGCCAAAGGACGCAGCAAAAATTGCTCAGATGCTAAACGAGATCGGGGTAGAGCGCATTGAGTTGTTCCATTATCAGGAACCTGATAAAAAAGCAGCTAAACTCATCAGCGGGCTCAATCTGGATTTACGGATTGCAGGTTGGTGCAGAGCCGTCAGAGAAGATATTGACAGCGCAGTGCAATGTGGATTTAAAGAAGTAGGAATCTCTCATCCAGTCTCTGACATACACTTCAAAGCCAAATGGCCAGAAAAAACCAGAGAAGAAATACTATCCAACATTGTTGATGTAACTGAATACGCCGCAAAAACCTGTGGATTGAGAACGTTTGTACATGGCGAGGATAGCACTCGCGCGGACTGGGACTTTGAGGCAGAATTCATCAATTCAGTTGCCGATGCAGGTGCTGAATGTTATAGGGTCTGTGACACTGTTGGCATAGGCTTGTCCGATGCTCAGGCGCCTTTGCCGCATGGTATCCCCGCTAAGGTGTTGGCGATAAAGAAGCAAACCCGCATTCGCGCTATAGAAGTACACGCACACGATGACTTCGGTAATGCCGTGGAAAACACGATGGCAGCCATTAAAGCAGCATCAGGAGTTTGGGACACGATCTACGCAAGTACTACCTACCTAGGCATTGGAGAACGCGCAGGAAACGCCGAAACGGAGAAAGTCATCCTTAACCTCTACTTGCATTATGGCGTCAAAAAATTCGAGGGTAAAACCGAGAAACTAAAAGCAACTGCAGACTTCATAGGCAAAGCAACAGGGTTCACAGTTCCGCCTAACAAGGCAATCGTAGGTGACTATGGTTTCGCGCATGAATCAGGTATCCATACCCACGGCGTCCTCAACGACCCCTGGACATATGAGCCATATCCACCGGAACTAGTTGGAAACGTTAGACGCTTAACCATCGGCAAGCAGTCCGGAAAAGGCATCATTAAACACAAAATCACAGAGCTTGCAGGCAATACTCCCGACGACCAAACAGTGGCTACCGTAGTTGAGCATGTTAAAAGTATCTACGCAAACGGGCGACGTGCATCACTAAAAGAGGAAGAATTCAAAAAAATCCTGCGGATGCTAAACATTCTGCCGGAAAGCAATGGTCCTCGATAGAGGCGAAAGGGAAAATAACCTAATATACCCTTTTAGCTAAGGGAACTTTCAATGGTTGATATTTCCTTAATCGTAATCGTTAGTAACACATTGGTTGTCTTCGCCACCTTTTTGGCAACACTTTATCGCATAAAAATTGAACGCGACCAAGTTCGAACATTCAAAGAAAATGTTTCTTCAAGCCAATGCCTGGAATCTTTTAGAAAATATGTTAAAGCTGAACGCTCCACTATTTTGAACATGGATAAGATAGAACTTGAGAAATTCGTGGATTATCTTGAAAACCTCGGAGAAAAATAGTTGCTAACTTCCAAAATGTTTATAGAATTTTTCAAGCGATTTCGTCTTTCTTGGTTACCCTGTAGTTCCGAAACCACTGATTTTAACTGAGGCATCAGTCGAATTGGCTACAGTTTTTGCATCTATAATTATAGCCCAAACTATACTCTGAGAAGGAAAGAGACTTAACATTTCGTCATCGCTTAGCCAAACTGAATCGCTGATAGTGAAAGTTTTAGTTAAAGGCTTTGAGATAACGTTGTCGATGTATTCAACTTGGATGCGCACGACTATGGTTTCATTATTATGGAAACTGCCGTTGACAATGATTTTGGGTTTGAATGTATGGACATTAGTCGCGTATAGTTCAATAGTAATATTTTTACTGAATTGCCCACTTGTACCCACAAGGACTTCGGTATTTTCAAGATTAAAAACACTGCCGACACCGCCAATCCAAATACCGAAAGGATTATGGATTCGCGCTGTCCAGTTGCCAAGAAAACTCACCCCATCATCAACAGTGGGGGCGCCTTTACAGGTTTCACCTAAATCAATTCCAAACATTTCGATGGGTTCGTCGTTAAAGGATTCAAAAACTACCCCAAAAAGCAATGTTTGGCGCATCGAGCCGTCAACTTCAAGTGCAGTTTGGCTAGAATGATCGTTTTCACCCAACCAGAAACGAATATTTTGAAGCTGACTGTCAGAGAATTCCGCTAGCGGCTCCACGTTTATGCCCACTGAGTTATCTTTTAGATTAAAAGAGCATCGATTGATGGTTGAACTAGCATAAGAACCTGTAGCCTCTTTGCCAATTGGGGTGCGGAACGCAATGCCCTCGGTATCGTTGATGAACTGGCAATTTTCGATTTTATTGTATTCACTCCAAGTGTTGGTGTTGGCAAATTCTAAAGCGGTTGTGCAGTTGATGAATTTAGTATCACTGATGGTTGCGCCAAAAGTGTTTTCCACATGCACAGTGCCATCAATTATGGTTAACCCTGAGATTTGCATGTATTGAGATGCAGTGTAGTTTTCACCATACACCACGATTCTGTAACCATTCCCTTCAAGCACTGCGCCATCGCTGACAATTTTAGCATTTAGTTTGTTTGTAATAAGCACATCGCTTGTTAGGCTGTAGGTTCCGGGGTTTAGATAAATGGATTTACCCTGAGAAAATGCCACATTTAAGGCAGTGGATGCACTCTGAGTTTGCTCGGAAACATAACCAGTACGCATGTTTTTTAGCTGGTAGCTGTCCGTATCGTGAGAAAGCACAAAATCATAATTAACCACGTTTGTAGTCATAGAGGAGTGAATCCCATCTAAGATAAAATATGTGTTTAAAATCGATAATATGAGCACTGCTGCAACAACAACTGTTAAGGCGCGTTTAGAGAACAGTTTCTTCAGTGTTTCCTTCATAGGAGTAGCTCAAGCTGATTTACTAGCATTTTACTTGGCAACGTTAATTAAATTTATTGATTAAAACATAATTTGCAATGTAAATTATTGGTAATTAGAACGTCTCACATTTAATGTCCTCCTAACTGTCTCTTCGCAAAGTAACGGACAACTAAGTCTTCATTATATATACCGCATCTGTTCCTAAAGATTATTGCAGAAACATCACTTCTAATAACTCTCTATCAAAATAGACATAACGATTAACACCTCGCTAATTACTTGGCCTCAAAACAGTACCCTTGCTATTTATCATTTGATTTAGTTACAAATAAATTTCATCTAATTAGATAAAATTAAGTTACATTACAGCAAAAGTATTAGGCTTAGGATTTTTCATATACCCAGAACAATCATCTTTACCTAAATTCGAAGTTGACCTTCGTAGAGTTTCTGGACACTTAGATCTCAAACACACGTTCGTAAATGTCTTGCATAGAAGCTTTAAGGCAGAACTAACATTAAACCAAAGGTATTATGCTTGAAAAGACTCTACCCTGACCAACCGGTTGTAGGTATAGGCGTAATTATAGTTCAAAATGGCAAAATCGTTCTTATAAAAAGAGGGAATGACCCAGGCAAAGGAAAATGGAGCATCCCCGGTGGCTTAGTAGAGTTGGGCGAACAAATCCAAGAAACTGTTGTTAGGGAAGCAAAAGAAGAAACTTGCCTCGCCGTCAAAAACCCTGAACTCATAGATGTTGTAGACAACGTGGAGCGTGATGCTGAGGGCAAAGTGAAATACCACTACATCATCGTTGACTACCTGGTCGAAGTGATACAAGGTGATATTGCAGCGGCAAGTGATGCTGAAGAACTTCGATGGGTTCCCTTAAATGAAGTGGAAGACTATGTCTTGACTTCATCGTTTAGGCAATTCTTTGCGAAAAACAAGGAAAAACTTTTCAAAAAAAATTCGTATTTATCAATAAAATAGACACTAAAAAGAAAAAAAATATCAATCGTTCTTTTTTATATACACATCCGAAAATCAAAATAAGCTTCACTTTTAGCATGAACGATTTTTTGGTAAGTAATTAAACCGCCAAAAAACCTTTCGACAACAATATTGAGTTAACCCAATATTCAGGTCGTTTAGACACCATTTTTTTGTGATTTGACATAAACGATAGTTGGTAAATGTAAATACTGGAGATTCAAAATCTATCCTTCATATTTGAATTTCAGTTTCTTTTGTATTTTTTCGAAGAAGGAGGGACCTGAGGGCTCTTCCGCTTCCTGTTTCTTTTGGTTTCCCTGGGCAAGCTTTTGGTGTCCAATGATCATTGTTCCTACTGTTGCCATGATGGCAGTTGCTACAATAACAATTACAGCTATGCCTACGAATAGATCAGAGTAGGGCAAGCCAAACTGTGCTGGAAGGGTTGCGAGTACTGCGGCGGCTAACCCACGAGTCAGAACTGTGGTCATTATTTCTTGGTCGCCCTTCATGCTCGAGTTTCGCGTAGTAATCCAAACTGCACCAAACCGGGTCACGAAAAGAATGAACGAGAGGGTTATGCCCGCAACTAAGATGAAAATACTATTAATTGATACAATTATCCCCAGAAACACAAAGAAGAATGTTCTAATTAAGAACGCGATTTCAGCTTGAAAACGCTTTAATCCCTTACTAACTGAGACCATACGTTTTTCATCTTCATTTTTATCCTCGTTTATTCTAAACACCTTAAAGAGTTCACGCTCGTTTCCCAAGATTAACCCAAAAAGCAAAGCGCTTAATGCACCGCTGCCGCCCAACCCCTCTGAAGCAGCATAACCCAGTAACACCATGCCTAATGTCAACATATAAGAGAAAGGCATATCCGCAACTTTTCTTAGGGCAAAAAGCCAAGCGAACCCCAATGCCAATCCAATGCCGATACCGATTAAGAACTTACCTGCTATACCCAACATAATGCCGCCCAAGTCGGCATGTCCAGTAACGATTACATCAATTAACGATAGGCTGATTACGATACATAAAATATCAGTTATAGCTGATTCCAATATGAGAATTATCGATCCCTTTTGGCTGATTTTGATTCGGGATGCGAGTGAAATCACAACTATAGAGCTGCTGCCTCCCACGATTGTTCCAAAGAGAAAACCGTAAACCAACGGAACACCCAAAACTATGACAGTGAAGGCGCAGACAGATAAAACAGTTAAAAGAAAGCCCAAACCTGCCAGCAAAACCGCTCTGGGGCTATTATGTAGGACCCGTTGGATGTTTAAGCCCATGCCTCCATCAAAAAGAATGTAAGCGAGGGCTAAAGCGGCTATGTAAGGAGCGAAACTAGTTACTGCTGTTGGGCTAAAAACCCCTAAAATTGGTCCGAAAAGGACTCCAAGAAAGATAAGTATGAGCATATCAGGCAAGCCAGTTTTCTTGAAAAGGTAGTTCCCTAAGAAACCGATCAGAATTATTAGCGCACTGATTATCAGTGCCACAGATACTGTATCGACCAATTACCATCGCGGAATGCTATATATGCGAAGGGTTTTTAATACTTTTCAAAGAAACCAACGTTAAAACAACGACTCCTTTGAGACAGCAGCAATTAAGTTACCTGCCTTTTAGATTTGCTTCCAAAGATTTTTTATTGATATTATTGTTTAGCTGATAAGTGCAAAAAGGCAAATTGTTCTTTTTAGAAAATCCATCAAAGAACCCGACAATTGCCACTTTTTATTTCTTTTAATTAGTTTTATTCTTTTTTTAGTCTGTATTTATCTAAATTGGCGGTCATTGATGGACTTTGGGCAAGGAAGAATTACTTATATTCCCTGAATGCACAATCGAATTCAACGCGCTGAAAGTCGCATATCTATAGTTGAGTTTCTGCTGAGGGCGTAATAATTATCGTTATCTTATCAACTGCTGAAGAGCAGACTTTTCGGATCCCCCTTTTACCTCGCTCATAATTTACAGATATCATATTTAGATCTTCGAGTTGGCGGACTTCTTCGCTTATGTAGGCTTCGCTTAGGTTTAGCCTTTTAGAAATAGTGGTTACATCAAGGTGCTCTGTTGCAAGAATTTGTAGCATCTTAAGAGTTGTTGCGTTGATGGCATCAGCTGTTTTTAAAGCTTTTTCGCCAGAAACAGTTATTTCTTTCGAGATCTGCAAATTTAAACCCAACAACGTAAATTATTATGGTATATTAATGCTTTGTGCTAATTTCTATATGGACTTAATTATAACAATCCATGGTTATCATTTCTGCTACTTGGCACCGATTGTGGTTAAGATAAAAAGGATATAAATAAAGAGGAACACTGCGCCTTCTCTGTGACCAATTTGCCCTCGTGAAAGGAAGTACCAGAAAAACATGTTAGTAATTATAGAGAAAAGTACCAAATTCTGGAAAACAACGATGTTCATGGCTATCGTTGTGCCTAAAAGGGCAGGAACGAAGAGGGTGACCCCTAAGATCAATGTTATGTTAACAAAACTGCTGCCAATGATGTTCCCGAAAGCAAGTTCAGATTGCCCCCGAAGCATAGCCCTCAATGATAACGACAACTCTGGAAGGCTAGTTCCTATGGCAATAACTGTTGCGCCAATTATCTGTTGAGAAAGACCCGCAGTAATAGCAATGCTAACAGCTGATTCAACCAGGAAATATGCACTAGCAACAACACCCAATGCTCCTACAACAGTTAGAATTATGTAGCGTTTTAACCTTTTTTTCTCTTCGTTAGAAACGGGCTCAATACTTTCTTGGGGAATACGTACCTTTGATAGCTGATACATATAGCCCAAAAATATTCCGATTAAAACTAAACCAACAAGCCACGTTGCCGTCGTAAAGAAAATCAAAACCACGGGGATAATGGATGAGATGAAGAGTCCAAAATAAATGCTGCTAAGTTCAGACTTGGCGAACGAGGGAATGATGTTGCAATCAGGCGAATTTGGTAGACCTGCTTTTTTTGCTTTTCGGCGACATTGGTAATAGACAAGAAAAGAAGCTAAGCCTACAACCAGACAAATATTAACAATGTTTGAGCCTACCACGTTTCCGATTGATAGCGCCGCGCCACCTGATAAGGCAGCAGTAAAAGCCACCGTTAACTCTGGAAGAGAAGTACTAAAAGCCAGAAGACTAAAACCTACCGCAGTTTTTCCCAGCCGACTTATATTGGAAACCTTTACTGCATGGTTTATCGTAAGGCTACTTGCATAGTTGAGTATGATAAATGAGACACCTATGATTAACACATTGAATAGAAGCTGGGTAAATGCGGCGTCAACCATAGGTCTGTATCCTCAAAACATCCAAACAATACAATTTGCACTAAATAAGACGTTCTGTGTCAAATAAGTCGATTCACTTCGTAATGGTATGTTCCTTTTTTAAAATTAATGTCTCAAAATTCCTTTTTTTTAGGGGGGTCTGTCTTCTGAATCACGTTTTATTGACGGCATTACCTAACAGTAGGCTGCTATATAGTTGCTCAAGAACTGGCGACTCCGTACAGAGAAAAAGGCAAGAGTAATAAATAATGATGCACGTTTACCTACAAAATACGTTCCGACTGTAAGTTTTAAATGTAAATCCAAAATAATACATTTTTAAGGAGAGCAAAAACCGCTGTGTCCTACATCTTTAACATACCGTATAGAAGCAACCTGAAACTTAAGCAGGTTATGGAAAAAGTTAAAGAAAACAAAAAACTCCAAACCTATTGGAAATGCGCTAATGTTATGGCAATAGAGCGAATGGGATATACAGATCATGGGCCAACCCACGTTAAAATCGTTGCCAACATATCATTAAAGCTTATGCGTATTCTGGTAGAGAAAAATTTGATTACCCCTAGTATCGTTGAAAACTACAAAATGCAAAAGGAAGATGCAGAGGTCGTTGTGGTTTTAGGTGCAATTCTCCATGATTTAGGCATGATTGTGCAGCGAAGAAACCATGAACAATATAGTGTATTTCTCGCTTTGGACGTGCTCAAGGACCTTTTAACACCTATATACAACCAAGAGGAAAGTGCAATTATCACTTCAGAAGTGCTTCATTCCATTGTTTGTCATGAGCAACCGCCCAGCACCGAGTCCACAACCCGCATCTTAACCAAGGAAGCAGGCATCGTGGGAATCGCAGACGCTTTAGATATGGAGGCTGGAAGAGCCCGGATCCCCTTTCAAGCTGGCAAAATCGACATTCACTCTGTATCTGCTCTTAGCATCGAAAAAGTCGAAGTGGAAGCAACTGAAAACAAGTCAAAGCCCATCACAATAAAAATTAAAATGAGCAACCCCGCAGGCGTTTTCCAAATAGACGAACTCTTAAAGCCCCGAATAACAAAGTCCGGTCTGGAACAATATTTCCACGTAATCGCAGAGATTACCGGCAAGAAAAAAAACTGCATAATCCACAAATTCGAGATATAACTATTTTTTGAGGACCAAGAAATGATTCATGAATACGATGTTGTAATCGTTGGCGGAGGAATCTCTGGATTATATGCTGCCTACATTGCTGCGCAAGGCAAATTACGTGTCGGTGTCATTAGCAAGGTACATGTAACTCGTTCGCATTCAGTAGCGGCACAGGGTGGTATAGCAGCCAGTTTGGGTAATGCTGAAGAGGATCATTGGGACTGGCATTTCTATGATACTGTAAAAGGCAGCGATTTTCTAGCCGACCAAACTGCGGTGGAATTGCTAACAAAAGAAGCACCACAAGCGGTTTATTCTCTTGAGCATTTGGGTGTGCCGTTTAGCCGCAATGACCAAGGAAAAATTGATCAGCGAAAATTTGGTGGGCACACCAAAAACTTTGGGAAATCTCCAGTAAAACGTGCCTGCTACGTTTCTGATCGAACGGGAAGAGCTATCATGGATGCCCTTTTTGACCGCTGTAGCGAAATGGATGTAACTTTCCATAACGAAATATACATTCAAAAATTGCTCTTCTCACGTAACTTTTGTTGCGGTGTAGCAGGATATGACATTGTTTCAACAAAACCCCATGTTTTCCACACTAAAGCCGTCGTGTTGGCAACGGGGGGATGTGGCAAAATATATCAAACAACCAGCAATGGCTTCGCATCAACAGGAGATGGCTTTGCAATGGCACTGGATGCCCATGTGCCGCTCCAGGATATTGAGTTTGTTCAGTTTCACCCAACCGGAATCCATGGTTTCGGCATATTAATCAGCGAAGCTGCCCGAGCAGAAGGGGGTGTTTTGCGTAACCGTTTAGGGGAGCAATTCATGAAGCGATATGCGCCGTCGCTTATGGATTTGGCTCCACGAGATATTATTTCTCGCGCGATACTAGAAGAAATAAGCGCGGGCAGAGGTATTGACGGTAAAGATTATGTTTATTTAGATTTGAGAGCTTTGGGAAGGGAACATCTCAACCAAAAGCTTCCCGAAATTACCTCGTTCGTAAAAACATATTTGGGTATTGATCCTTCAATCGAGCCTATTCCTGTTGCACCGACTTGCCACTATATGATGGGTGGGATTCCAACTGATACTGATGGCCATGTTTTATTTGATTGTGAAGGCAATGTTTTGCCTAATCTCTATGCTGTTGGCGAATGTGCCTGTGTTAGCGTTCATGGTGCCAACAGACTTGGTTGTAACTCACTAATTGACTTAGTGGTTTTCGGCAAAAGAACCGGACAAGCTATAATTAATGATGTCCAAGGCAAAGAGAAGAAACCGCTTCCTCTACAAGTTGAAAGTGTTGTAGAGTGTAAAATCAGTAATCTGCTTGATTCAGGAGGGTCAGAAAATGTTTTTGGGCTTCGTGAGCGAATGCAGCATTTAATGACGATGAATTGTAGTGTGTTCCGTGAGGGGGCAGCTCTTGAGAATGCTTTAGCAGAAATTCGTTTTCTTAGAAAACGCTATTTGAATCTGGGTTTAGTAAATAAGGGCATGATTTTTAATTACGAACTAGAGGAAGCCATTGAGCTAGGTAACATGCTGCGGGTAGCGGAATGCATTGTTTATTCTGCCCTGGAGAGAAAAGAGAGTCGAGGCGCACATTACCGAATAGATTATCTCGAACGCAAGGATACCGAATGGCTAAATCATACACTAGTTGCTGAAACACACGCGGGCTTATCGGTAATGTATAAACCAGTTTCTATTACACGGTTTAGACCCCAGCCTCGGAGGTACTAAAATGCAAATCAGTCTCAAAGTCTACCGATTCAACCCTCAAACTGACGAGCATCCTCATTATGACATTTTCAAAATCGAAGCACAACCCACAGAGCGTTTGTTGGATTGTATAAACCGTATTCGTCAAACCCAAGATAGCTCGCTTTCTTTCCGCATGTCATGTGCACATGGCATATGCGGAAGCGACGGCTTGACCATTAATGGGCAAGCCGCACTTGCTTGCCAAAAACTAATCCAAGAGTTCGATTTCAAGAAAGAAATTCTTATTGAACCCCTAAGGTATTTTGAGGTGATTAAGGATTTAGTGGTTGATCTTAAGCCTTTTTTTAAACGCTTAAACTCCATCGGGCCAAGGTCTCTTAATGGTTCGGCACTTGGTTTCCCAGATAAAGAGCGACTGCAAAGTCTTGAGGAACGGAGCCTATACGATGACGCCCTCAAATGCATACTCTGCGGATGTTGTTATAGTGCTTGCCCGGTTTTAACTGAACAAGACCAAGAATTTTTGGGCCCAGCAGCGGTTTTAAGAGCGCAACGCTACATTTTTGATTCCCGCTATAAGGATTCAGGGGAGCGGGTAGCTATTCTTCAGAAACCGCATGGTATTTGGGGCTGTAAAAGCTATTTTATGTGTACACTTGTCTGTCCAAAGAACATTAAAGTAACTGCCGCAATAGTTAAAACGAAAAAGAAGATAATAGCCGAAAAGAAAGAGAGCCAGAAGGAAGATAAAGTATGAGTTCGCGCAGAGAAGTTGATCCATTGGGTGAGAGGTTAATCCCCAAAGATGCCTACTTTGGTATTCAGACGCTTCGAGCAACCGAGAATTTTCCCGTTAGTGGCATCAAAGCCCCCACTGAGTTCATCGAAGCTTATGTACTCATTAAGAAGGCAGCCGCGTTAACGAATATGCATGTGGGTTGGTTGGACAAGAAAGTCGGCGAAGCCATTGTCCAAGCATGTGATGAAGTGCTTGACGGCAATCTAATTGACCAATTTGTGGTGGATGTTTTCCAAGCTGGTGCTGGTACATCTTTTAACATGAACACTAACGAGGTTATCGCTAACCGTGCGCTGGAAATTCAGGGTAAACTAAGAGGCGATTACAACTCGTTGAGTCCAAATGATCACGTTAACATGGCGCAATCAACCAACGACACATACCCAACGGCGTTGCATGTCTCAGTTCTTATTGCCCTCCAACAGCTGTTTTCTGTTTTAGATGACCTTTCAAATGCTTTTGATATGATAGGCAAAAAAAATGCTGACGTGCTCAAATCTGGAAGGACACATATGCAGGATGCGTTGCCCTTAACGATTGGGCAGGAATTCTCCGCTTACGCTTCAGCAATCAAACATGCCTCTTTGGAACTGCACAAAAGGGAGGAGAATCTGTACTCCGTTGCCCTCGGCGGCACAGCAACAGGAACAGGAGCAAATAGTCACCCTGACTATAAACAATTTGTCGTAGCTGAACTGGCAAAACTCACAGGGTTCCCCATAAAGCCGGCGGAAAATAATTTTGAAGCTTTACAAAGTCACCGGGCAGCTCAAACTGTTTCAAGTGGGCTCAAAGAACTGGCATTGGAGCTTATCCGCATTTCCAACGATCTACGGCTTTTGGCTTCAGGTCCTACAACGGGACTCAACGAAATTGTTTTGCCTTCCGTGCAGCCAGGCTCCTCTATTATGCCGGGAAAGGTTAATCCTGTTATGGCTGAGTGCCTTGATATGGTAGCTTTCCAGGTCGTTGGTTGCGATGCAGCCGTTTTGTTGGCGGTTCAAGCTGGGCAACTTGACCTAAATGTGATGACACCTGCGATAGCTTATAACATGCTTTTTTCAATCCGAATCTTGAGCAATTATCTACCAGTTTTCAGCAAAAAATGTGTGGAGGGCATCGAGGTGGATGAAAAACGCTGTGAAATGTACCTCGAGAAAAATCCGTCATTGGCAACGCTTTTAGCTCCTAAAATCGGTTATCTTGAAGCCGCTAAAATTGCCAAACAAGCCCAAGCTGAAAATCGAACAGTAAAAGAGGTTGCTTTGGAGAAGGGGGTGCTCTCAAAAGCACAGTTGAAACGTATTTTCAGTCGCAGAAACCTCTTAAATGAACCCGAGTAAATATTCAGCGATTCAGATCCTACTGAAACTGGGAATACTTAGCAACAACTGCAAGGACTTAAGGAGAAGCGCTACAACTCATAGAAACAGGATTTGAGTATGTGCGTGATATTGGGGACGCAAAATTATTTAGAGAAAGAAGATAAGAAAAAGTTTTACTATTTGTCCAAAAGCATGTCAAAATTTCATTATCTGAGCGTGCGGCACACCTTCGATTTCTATCACAGCTTCAGGGTGAACATAACCTTGTATGATGGCTTTTTCAACGCAGGATTTGCCCACAAGGTTCACAATAGTTGAGTTATCTATTAACCCCACAGCCTCTTCCACAGTTGTCTTTTTGCCTTTGTAGAACTCGTCCTTTACGTGGAAGACAATTTTTCCATCCCGAAGAGTTTTACCTAATAGGTCGCAGTCACAGATTGCAAGAACGACGTTGTTCCCGACTTTTCGGATGTTTAGGTAAACTTCCAAATTAGTTCGCTCACAACTGTTTTATGGATGATTTTGCGCCACAAGCATTGCAGACTAGAAACGCAAGTCTTTTTTCTTTGACGATTTTTGTATCAGGGCGTTTGCAAACGGGGCAGACTACATAGCCGTCCATATATCGATGCAAAAGGCGTTCAAAGCTGTCTGCTCTGAATTTCCCCTGGAATATGGCGCGGGAATCATGGAAAGTCGCAGCGGTCGCCATTTCACGTGTCAAAAATTTTAACAGGTGCTGTGGGTCTCGATCCAGGGAGTCTGCAATTTCTTTGAAATTATTAATTATTGTGCGCATGCCTACGGTTTGAATCATGATGCGGGGAAGCTCGAGGCGTTCCTTTTTGGCTTGTACCTCAGGCATCTGTTCGCAGGCGCGTTTTAATAAGTCATCATAATTGAACGTCATTGTAACCACTTCACTCAAACAAGGTGAGCGCATATATTTAAGATTATAACAACAAGAACCTTGTTGCTATGGGCTTTAGTGAGCATACAAAAGCAACCAATATTAATTCGGTTGTTACAACCTAAGTAAGAACTTTCAACGCAGAAGGTTAACATTTGACCGAGAAACAGAATCCCAGCCAAATAACAAACATCAACGTCCAAATCGATAAGCTAAAAGAAAATACCCGCGAGATAAACGCTCAAATCAAAAAGTTCATCGAAAAAAGAGATCAGCTCCACGAGAAGGTACGTAAAGCTCGTGAAGAAGTAAACCTGCTCAAGGTAGAGAGGGATACCCTAAACGGGAAAGTTAAGGAGCTAAAACAGCAAAGAGACGCTGTCCGAGTTAACGTAACTCCTATAATGGACGAAATTACCGCCATCAATGAAAAAATCGATGCGCTTAAAAAGAATCTTCCGCGTGTCAGCAAGCGGGATCTACAGCAAGAGCTTGATGCGATTGAATGGAAAATCTCTACTACATCGCTGGATTTACAGGAAGAAAAACGGCTTATTGTAAATGTAAAAGAATTAGAAATTCAGCTAAGTGGCTTCAAAAAAATTGATAATCAAAACAAGAAAATCAAGGACCTAATCTCTCACCGCAAAATATTTGATGCTCAAGCTGACGTATACCATAAAGAATTAACCGAACTTGCGAAAAAAAGCCAAGATTTACACGCTGTGATGATGGAGAAAATTGAGGTCATTAGACGAGACCGTGCTGAAGCTGATAGTCTTCATCAATCCTTCATTAAAGCCAAAGATCAAAACAACCTTGTATACGAACAAATTAGACAACTTATTAGTCAATCAACGGGTATCCGTTCTACTTTAAGAGACCAATATAATTTACGCCGAGGCGAAGATGAAGTCAGACGAAGAACCGAAGAGGAAAAACGCAAGGTTGAGCAAGCAGAGCGTGCAGTGAAAGAGCAAGCGATAAAAGAGAAAATTGGTTCAGAAGCCCGAGAAAAACTCAATCGCGGAGAAAAAGTCAATTGGGAAGAGTTTGCGTTGATGATAGGTGATGAAGACGAGGAAAATGATTCGAAAACGCAAGCTTAAAGTTAATTATCTGTATTAATGAGATAGAGATTTCGATGGCTAAACGGGAAATGCAAGGGGAGACACAAAAACGTATCCTTATTCTATGCGTAGATAGGGATGGCGATTTAGAAACCAAAGCAGCCGTTAAAACGCCTCTTTTAGGTCGAACTGCCAACCTTGATGGCGCCGTTTCTCTTGCACTTAAAGACCCTGAGGAACCCGACGCAAACGCAATGTTTGAAGCAGTTCGCCTATATGACCGTCTACAAAAAGAAAAACAACCTGATGAAGTCTTTGAAGTTGCTACCATTTCAGGAACAGATTTAGGCGGTGTCAACGCTGATCGTAAACTAGTCGGGGAACTAAAATTTCTTCAGGAAACATTCAACGCTAATGAGGTAATACTAGTTTCCGACGGTTATTCTGATGAAGCTGTTTTACCGTTGGTTGAATCCCGTGTGCCCGTTTCATCTGTACGTCGCATTGTGATTAAGCACAATGAATCAATCGAGGAAACCGCGGCTGTTTTTACGAAATACATTCGCCTACTAGTTGATAATCCTCGATACGCTCGTATTGCGCTGGGGTTACCAGGAATTTTAGTCTTAATTTTCGGAGTCCTTTGGGGTATAAACTATTTTATTCCCGGAGCGATTTTATGGTATGGTATAGCCATAGTTATTGTAGTCGGCGGTTTTCTACTGCTTAAAGGCTTTGGTGTTGATAAAGCAACTAGAGATTTCTATAGGTGGGCCAGAGATTATGAACCCCCACCACTACCGATGCAAATTTCAAATTATACTGTAATCGCAGGCATTCTTAGTGTTGCTGTTAGCGTATATCTTGGTCTTGCAAGCGTAAACATCAACGTTGCACCTGCAGCCGATATTGCAGGTTGGCTTGCAATATCCCCGCGGATTGCCTATTATTTCATCAAGGGCATAATGGATCTTTTAGTAGTTGGAATAATCATCGTTTTGCTAGGTCGAAGTATAAGGCTCTATATGGAGAGGGATTCGAGATTACTGCGCAATGTTGCCTTAATAGTTACGGTTGCGTGGTCACGGTGGGTGCTTGAAGGCACCGCTAACGTAATTATTTACTACTATGACAAATCCTCATCTTTAATAGGGATAGCTGATCCAACGTTTGCTAATTTCCTTTTCACAATAATTGTAGGTATCCTTATCGGCGTAGCCTCTGTATTGCTTATATACATAATTAACAGGTCTTCAAAGGATTTCTTTAAACAAAAAGGCGAAAACCCCGATGACATTTAAACAAAACTTTTTCCCTCATCATGGGCAATCTTTAACTGAAACTTTAGAACTTCTCTATTGTTGACAAAGACAAAATGACGTTAACTTGCGAGGATCGTTGAGTGCTTACAAGAATTCTCTCTATTCTTGGAATATACAAAATATATGAGAAATGGCTTTGGCAACAAGTGAAAAATGGTTTGCCTGTTGAGCATATAGCTATTGTTCTTGATGGTAATCGACGGTGGGCTTCTGCAAAGGAACTTAACCCTTGGTTAGGACATGAGAAAGGAGCAGAAACCGTTGAACAACTACTAGATTGGTGCTTAAAACTCAGCGTCAAATTCGTTACCCTTTATACATTCTCGACCGAAAACTTTGTACGTAACACTCAGGAAGTCGAGGAAATAATGCGAATTGCCGAAGAAAGATTTCGAAAGCTTCTAACAGATGAACGAATTCACAAAAACCGTGTAAACGTTAAAATTATCGGCAGAACCAACATGTTACCAGGTAATCTCCAACAACTCATTAAGGATGTGGAGAAAGCTACGGCCCAATATGATAACCAGTTTCTAAATTTCGCCTTTGCATATGGCGGAAGGGCCGAAATAGTAGATGCCGCGCGAGTCATAGCTGAAAAAGTTAAAGCAGGTGAATTGGAACCTGAAGACATTCATGAAAGTACTTTTGAAAAGTACCTTTATACCTCCCATATGGAAAAACAGGAACCAGACCTTATTATCCGAACATCCGGTGAAGAACGACTTAGTGGTTTTCTGCTTTGGCAATCTGCTTACAGCGAACTCGCGTTTTTAGATGTTTATTGGCCAGATTTCCGTTTTATTGATTTGCTTCGGGCTATACGTACTTTCCAGAAACGCAAACGCCGTTATGGCTCTTAAAACCTAAGAACGTTTTTTACTGCTGACAATAGAGATAACGTCGCTGTCTTTGAGTACTGCATCTTCTCCGATACGTCTCTTATCCCGTGCATCTATGGCATAGAGGAAATTGTCACCCAATTCCGAGTGAATTACGTATGCGAATTGATGGGCAGTGGTACCTTTGGGCACGAGATAACTGTCGGGAAGAACCCGTCCGTTATGATCAGAAAGATGTTCCAGATCTTCTACGGGATATACCACAATCATGTCCAATAGTTCAAAGTAGGCTGTGTTAAGAGCTTGTTGCACTCCTGTGGAGCCGTTGAGCTTCAAGATTTTCTCTTTGACTTGCTCAAGAGCTTGAATCTGCCCGGACGAAAGCTTTTCAGGCTGTAGAATTTTAAAGTCACTATCGCCAGATTTGTAGTCAATTAATCCTCTTTCTGCGGCTCGTCTAAGTACAAGTTCAGCTTCAGCGCTGACTGGAATAACAATGTGCCCAAGCGACTTAAGACGTTCCACATTGGCCTGTGCGTTGGGTAAGTCAATCTTGTTTGCCACGATCAGCAGAGGTTTTGAAATCTTCCTCAGATTATCAACGAAACTATAGAATTCTTCATCATTCCAAGTGGCGGGTTTTTCTATATTTAAGCCTGCTTTACGGATGGCTTCGTTAACGTAGGTTTTACGGATACTAAGTCCAGAGAGTCGGTCTTCAAGGTGGTGAGTGATTCCTTTTTTATCTTGCTCAGCGGTTCGAGCGATTCGAGACCAATCTTTCTTAAGGATCGTTACCATCCACATTGTGATTTCCCTTTCTAGAAACTTCACATCCTCTACGGGATCATGTTCTCCTATTTTGCAGCTTTTTCCTTCACAGTCAGTTCCACCTGAAGCATCAACTATGTGGACTAATGCATCGGCTCTTCGAATTTCGTCGAGAAACTGGTTGCCAAGTCCACGCCCCTCCCATGCACCGGGAACTATACCTGCGATGTCTATAAGCTCAACAGGGACAAGGCGTATACTATCTACGCACAAGCTGTTTTTGGGTTCGTCCTTGACCTTAAATTCGTTATGGACGCATGGGGTTCGGATATAGCCAACTCCATGGTTAGGTTTGATGGTTGTGAATGGGTAGTTTGCGATTTCTGCTGAGGCTAAGGTGGCAGCGCTAAAAAACGTGGATTTACCTGTGTTGGGTTTTCCAACAATTCCTAGTAAACGTGAATATGACTCTGGCATGACTTTTCACTTAGTATTGTTGTTGCTTGTTCAGCTATATCATTTGCGCTTCAATACAATTTTTTATTAATCTAACGGTACTTGAAAATAGATTTCCGTGAATTCAAAAGCGATGAAAACCTAATAATTCGACAGATCCTACTAAAAAACGCCTTGATCAAATTTGTTGTGCGAAACATATTATCTGTTTTTTCACAAAATATTCAATTTAACTATAAGTTTTTTGTTTGACTTATCTAATTTTGTTTAACTTAATTTGATAAATCAAAATGAAGAAATAGATGCCAGCTTTTCCATTATGTCGCCAATTAACTTGCTGACCGAGAAACAACGTGAGGTTTTACTTGCCGCTTATACACGGGGTTATTATGATATTCCACGAAAAGTAAACACTGAGGCACTTGCAAAAAGGCTAAATTTGATAGATTCAACGATAGTTGAAAACTTACGCAAAGCAGAGCAGCGGTTAATTTGATAATAATTGAGCACTAAGTTAACCCTCTTTAAGGGTCACAGCGTTTGTTGGGCATGCAGCGGTACATAGTCCGCAACCGTGACAGAGTTTTATATCGATGATTGCCGGTTCGTCGCTGCTAATACGGAAAACCGCTTTGACAGGACAAGCTTTGGCGACTTTGCAGTGATTACAGCTAAGGCATTTAGGAGCGTCTATAATTGCTTTCATTGAAACTTTAATTGTGAGCGCTGTTCATATCGTTTATCACGAAAAATTCACAAAACTGGGTGTTCCTATTTTTTAAATGTCTAATTCACTGCTTAATTCCTTTTTCTCTCCTAAGCCTTTCAGCAGTGCTCGAAAACTCTTATGGCATTTACTGCATTCGAAAATCTTCGCATAGCACTCAGGGCAAAATATTTCCTCTTTTTGGAAACGCTCCAAAAGCGCAAGTAAAGACGCCTTATTTTGAAGTTCCCGTTCGGTGGGCTGTATAGTTGCTCCTATTTCTTCTGGTTTACGGGGTTTGTTTTCGTCAATAAGTTCTTGGTAAACTTTGCTTATGCTGACTTTGCCCTGTCGAAGCTTCTGTTTGTCATCTTCGCTACCTTCTTCAACGATTTTTTTGCCTCGTTCAAAGGTCCGCGTCGAAAGTCCAGCCTTTTTCGCTACCACCTCAGCTGCTTTGGCTTTAAAAGTAGATTCATGTTCAGGCTCAGCGTCATCTGGCACTAACCCCAACTGGGTGTTTCGACCATTTTTACCACCCAATGACTGTCGCTGTTTTGCAAGCGTTTTTTCAATTTCTAGAAGAGGTACCGCAAGCTCAACCAACTGGAAATTGTTTAAATGCCGTCGTCGTAAGTTAGCTTCTATGACAAATTTTTTTTCCAGTAGTTTGTCCTCGAAACGTTTGACTTCAACGTCAGGTTCGAGTCCTAGCTCTTGGCAGGCTCGAAATCGGTGATGTCCATCGAGTACCTCTAGGTCCTCGTTTACAATAATTGGGTAATGTTGCCCTTCTGTTTCTATAGATTTTTTAAGTTCCTCAAATTCTTCTTCTGACATTCGAGGTAACAATTTATCATAGATTGGATTCAGACGCAAGCTCATTTGGTTTCATCTTTCTTTCTGTACGAATTATTATTTAAGCTCAAGGGTAGATAACGAATTATCTTCGAGTTGCCAGACACATTAGTATTATTGAAAAAATAAATAATTTTGGATAAATTTATTCAGTTTTGAAACAACATCAGTCGGAGCTACTTAACTATAATCCAGTTTTATCCTATATTGCTTTTTAGATTTAGGCAAAACCAATAACCCAGCAGTCAAACAAAGGAAAAAGGGAAAAATGAATCAATTGCGTTATACCTTGCAATAGACAGCAAGTTATATTAGATGGCATGCACCTAAATTCTTAATCGGAATAGAATTAAATCTCATCTTTGCGAAAAAATTCGCATAATGTGATTAACATAATCAAATAAATATAAATTTACCAGGAGTTGCACATTTACGGGAACATCCCAAACCTTTACGATTAAGTACGTTGTACACGCTCGATTTGAAATTGAAGGAATAGTTGAAAAACCCGATGTTATTGGAGCAGTTTTCGGGCAAACAGAAGGACTTTTTGGTCCTGAGCTCGATTTACGAGAACTGCAAAAAACTGGGCGTATCGGCAGAATAGAAATAGACTTACATTCTAAAAACGACCGCACAAACGGTTCCATTACTATTCCTACTAGTTTAGACCGTGTCTCAACAGCCCTGATAGCAGCAAGTGTTGAAAGCATAAATCGAGTTGGTCCATGCAGTGCCAAAGTCACCCTAGAGCGCATCGAAGATATTCGAGAAGCCCGCCGCAAAGTAATTATCGATCGTGCCAAAGAAATCTTGCATCGATGGAATATAGAATCAATGCCTAGCGTTGATGAAGTTTACAAAGAAATCAGCGATACTATGAAAGTGGGTAAAGTAGAAAAATATGGACCTGAAGACTTGCCCGCAGGACCTGGTTTAGAAGGAGCCAAAGAAATCATCGTTGTCGAAGGTCGCGCTGACGTCATCAACTTGATGCGTTGTGGACTCTTCAACACTGTCGCGCTAGAAGGCGCCAAGGTTCCTGATTCTATACGAAAAATTACCAAAGAACGTATGGCTACAGCGCTTCTCGATGGGGATAGGGGTGGAGACTTGATTCAGAAGGAACTTTTGCAAGTCACAAACGTCAAATTCATTGGGCGCGCTCCACGCGGAAAAGAAATCGAGGAATGTAACTGCAAAGAAATAAACGAAGCTCTTGAAAATAGGATCCCAGTTAATGAATTATCTGGGAAACAGCAGCCGCCTCCAACACCTGTTCCTGTTCAAAAGAAAGTCATTGTTCCTGAGCGACCAAAAATCGAAGTTCCTGATACTATCGTTCAAGCTGCAAAAGCCTTGGTTGGTACTCTTGAAGGTGTGCTTTTAAACGATAAGCTGGAATTAATTGAGCGTTTGCCAGTTAGCCAGTTAGCTGAGAAACTTCAGCATATGACTGGGGTTAATACCGTGGTTTTTGACGGCATCATTACCCAGCGGATTGTAGACATCGCAGGAGACAAAAACATCCGCCGCATTGTTGCATCACGAGTTTCAGAAGCTGTAAAACCTGCGTTAAACGTGGAACTTATTACGTTCCAAAATGCTATCCCAGCCTAAAGGTAATCCATTAGGTTGCGGATTTCATTAGTTTCTTTTTTCAATAATTCTTTCTTGGTTATGTTAAAATAACCAAGTATTCTCGTAGCAGCAGGTAACACCTGATTAGTAACGTAATATTCTACATCTACATCTTCTGGTTTAGCAAAGACATAGGGTTTTACTTTGTTAAAGAGATTCCCTTTACCCGCTACTATAATGTAGCCGACTTTATCACCACTTGTAAGACGCCAGCCCCGTTTCCTGAGCATCTTCGCAGCTTCAACATGAGGTGTGTTGATGGCATATTTCTCAGGAGGCTTAGTAAGTGTTTTCCAGATGATTAAGTCACTCAAAGGAACTTTTCTGTTACGCAAACAGTTATCACTTTATTAACATACTCCTCTGCTTTTTTGGGCGACTTTTCCTTTAGGATAATCTTCAGTACATTTTCTTGAACCTGCTTTGCCACCATTGCCCAATCACCACGGATAACCTCCAAACCAACGATGTCTAAAGTATCATTTTGTCGTAGACCTGCATAGCGTTTTTTTGCTTCAGTGAAGAAGATTCGTCGATAGGTCTCGTCAACTTCTACTTCCATCTTAAACTTACTCTCGATTTCATGCCGCAGCTTTTCCACTTTGCTTTCATCGAATTGGATGAATAGGCTGTCTGTGTCTCCGTATATAACATCTAAGCCCGCTTTCTTCGCCATCTGCGCTGCTAAGGTAATGATATGTCTCCCCCATGCTGAGGCAGCTTCAGCTACGGGTTTAAGGTACCATCTTGCACCAACCCATCCCGAGTATCCGTAGGCGGCATTGGTCATGATTTTAACAGCTTTTTGTCGTGCTTCCAAAACGTGATATTCAATTGTTTGTGGATTTAGTGTATTTATTTTTTGGCGTATGACGTTTCGAACCTTGATTAAATTTGTTAGGGCTTCTTTGTAGAATCCGGGAGGGGATTTACGAAAGCAATGCCCTACTTCAGGCGCAATGTAAACACCACCGGGAGGTATGGTCTGGTTGGGTGCAATGTAGGAGTCAGGCGAAAGGTTGTACTTTAGCATAATGTTAGGGTACATTGACTTGAAGTCTAGGACTCCGATGTTTTCATGTAAGCCTGGTTTAGGTGAGAGAACTAATCCGCCTGCGTAAGGCACATAGGGATGATTAACTCGCTTCGGTATAAGCTCACCTATCTTCATCGCCCGCTTGATAAGATACCACTCTATTCGAAAGCCCGGAGCTGCTGTCATTACATAATCCAGTGGAAGACTCGTTAATATCGAGAGTTGCATAGCAAAATCCAACAGTAAAACTGTTAAACTGTTTACTTTACAGGCGCTATCAGATCCAAACTTAACAAGCTCGTAGCGTTTACCGTAGTCGTCCCAATAATTTGCAAAATCCATCTCTTCAATGAAGCTTCGGCTCTCCTTCAAAACGTCCAAATGCTCAGCAAAGTTTCTGAGATTGTGTACTTTGATTTCCGGAAAAACATCCATAAAATCCGCCAAATCTAAATTGATTAGACCAGTGGCGGAAACGTGCCCATAAAAGCTGCTATGAGGCTCGATGCCTATACGATCAAAAATCATTTTAATGCCATTTTTATGGCTTCGAGTTCGTAGGTAAGCCCAGTCTAAACTGTTGGCACCATAGCTGGCGATGACATCTGGATCAAAACTTTTTATGTAATTGATGAATTCTTCGATTATTATTTTATCGTTTTTGTCTTCGCCCAGTATGAATTGGTGTTCTTCCCCGATGTTGGTGGAAGTAGAAATCATCAAGATCGGATCAAGATCAGCTTTGGGCGCGCCATTGTGACTGTAACAAATTAAATTGAAACTCAGAATCCTAAGTGCCGGCACTTCAGATCTTTCAAGCTGTTTGAGGGGCGATTTGATTGTGTAAACTTTGGCAACCCTTATACCCTTGGCTAATTTTTCTTCCAGTACATTGACTTCAATCCAGCTACAAGGAACCACGTCATTATCGATGAGGTAGCGCATTGCGGCGCGAATATCATTTTCAAGGCAATCTTTAATGCCTTCGATGCTACGAAGTTTTTTGGCGATCTTCTCTGGGGAAATTGCATTTTTGTAACTGATCTTGATGGATGTGTATGGCTTCCCGAAAAATCTACGGGAGACAACCTCTGTCTTAGATATAGCTGTGCCATAAATCCTACAGATAGTATCTAAAATTTTTTGGCAATTCGCGTTCTCTGTCAAGATAGCATAGATGTATGCGGTGAAGTCGCGTTCTACAAGTAATATTCTCTCACCCGCCTCATTGATTCCCCACAGCCACAACTCAATCGTATTCTTGTCCTTATCGATTTTAGAGTTAATGTCTAAAAGCCAAAAAACAACTTTCAAGATATTAATCGCCAGATAAAACAAAGAACAAAAAAGCCTTTAAACTTTTTAATTAAATGTTCGGTTAATGTCCCGCCAAATAAATGCATAAAATTATGCTTGAATTCACTGATTTTATTCGAGGACTTACATGGGCGCATTGTAAGTTAAAAGTTAATGCGAAACCTTTGGTCATACATTGATTAGATAATTTTAAGTTCACCAATTGAATTTGATATGTGACCTTTATGGCAAGTAGAGAGGTGCTTATTGAAGCTAGAGCATTAACTAAGGAATTCGACGATTTTACAGCTGTCAATCACATTGACTTCCAAGTTTATCGAGGTGAATGTGTTGGTTTTCTTGGTCCAAATGGTGCAGGCAAGACCACCACTGTACGCATGATGTATTGTTTTTTGCTGCCAACATCTGGTGACCTCAAGCTTGCAGGTAAAAGTGTGCACAGTAATTGCCGAGAAATTAAAGAATTGGTCGGTGTCGCACCACAAGAGGATAATTTAGATCCAGATTTCTCAGTCATAAAAAACCTCACTGTATATGCTAGATACTTTGACATACAAAAAGAGGAAGCTGAGAAGCGAGCAGATGAGCTACTCAAGTTTTTCCAGCTTGATGAAAAAAGGGAAGTTTCCATTATGGCTCTTTCCACGGGGATGAAACGTAGACTGATTTTTGCTCGTGCGCTGATCAATAAACCGCAGATTCTACTACTCGATGAACCTACCACTGGGTTGGACCCGCAGGCACGGCATCTGGTTTGGGATGAAGTGAGGCATTTAAAAAAACAGCAAGTCACAATAATTTTAACAACCCATTACATGGATGAAGCTCAAATCCTTTGTGATCGTATCTTAATTGTCGACCGTGGCAAAATCATTGAGGAAGGTACCCCAACTGAGCTTATCCGCAAGCACGTCGGGCAGGAAGTTTTAGAGATAGACTACGACGAATCGCTTGTACCGCTTCTCAAGGAAACTCTCTCCGATGTACGCATCGAACATTTCGGTGATCGCATGCAAATCTTTACAGACAAGCCTCATGGAGTCTTCGAAGCATTCATTGCAGATCATCAGCTACAGAATGTATCGATTCGTAGCGCCAACCTAGAAGATGTATTTCTTAAATTAACAGGACGCGGGCTGAGGGAAGAGTGAGCCAAACCAGTATCCGTGAATCTCCCGCAAAATTCGCAATGCCACATTTGAGCTACCGAGTATGGAAAGTTTGGCGAAGGAACCTTGACGTTTTTCTAAAAACGATAAAAGTTAACTTTCTGCCCTCTCTGCTTGAGCCCATTCTCTATTTGGTTGCGTTTGGTTTTGGACTCGGCGGATTCATCCCCAACATAAACGGACAACCTTACGTCAACTTTATCGCTCCGGCCTTGATTGCGATTGCCATCATGAATGGCTCTTTTTTTGAATGTACTTTTGGGTCGTTTGTGCGCATGTACTTTCAGAAAACTTTCGATGCTATTATAGCCACCCCGGTGAGCGTAGAAGAAGTCGTTGGGGGCGAACTTCTTTGGGGGGCAACAAGAGCCACTATTAACGCTTCCATCGTATTGGTCGTTATTGCAGTCGCGGGAAGCTTTACGGCTAATCCACTTATTACCTCACCGCTATTTCTGTTGGTTCCGCTTATTGCTTTTTTTGGTGGTTTAATGTTTAGTTCAATTGCTATGTGTTTCACAGCAGCAGCACCCAACATCGATTTTTTCAATTACCCATCTTTTCTATTTTTGACCCCAATGTTTTTTTTAAGCGGTACCTTTTTCCCTCTTACTTCACTTCCTACGGGTGCACAAGCATTAGCTATGGGTGTACTTCCATTAACCCACATAGTTAACGTTACTCGGGGCTTGGTTTCGATGAGTGTGGAACCTATATTAGGATTGAGTCCTGAATTGTTGATTCTTTTTAGTTTCGTTTGGCTAGTTGTAGTGACGTTGTTTTTCTTTATTTTAAGTATTAATTTGATGAAGAAGCGTTTGACAAGCTAAGCTGCCAATGCATTTGATTTCAGAGATGATGTGGTAAAATGCTGCTAATTCCCTCCATTCTTCTCAGGGTCTTAGCTAAAGTGCGTGATCCTTCGTTTGATGGATTTTTCGCCAAAGTAATAAACGGAAATTACCCGCTGAATTCAGAATTATCAATGGGTAACGAGTTAAGTATGCATACCCGGGAGCATGGTTAGTTATAAAGTCCAACCGTCAATGTTGTTGCTTTCATTAAGTTAAGCGATTATTGCATCTGTGTGCAAGTGATTTGATATTAAAGATTTTTAACCCCCAAGTAATAGATACAAGACAATGGAGATCAAGACATGCGCATCGTGATTCGAATAGGGGGATCAGTTGTAGCTAACCCTATCAACACAGTTTTAATGAGTCAATATGCCCAAACAATAGCGGCAATCAAGCAGCAGGGGCATCAAGTAGCCGTGGTTTTAGGTGGTGGCGCATTGGCTCGAGAGTTTATTGATATTGCACAGAAATTAGGGTTGGATATGATTTCGCAGGATGAAGTTGCGATTTCATGTTCACGGTTGTTTGCGCAGTTATTCGTCAAAAAACTAGGTGAAGCAGCATGTAGTAAAGTTGTGGTGTCACTTGATGAAGCCACAGAATGTTTGAGTAAAGAGAAAATCGTGGTTATGGGTGGTCTTCGACCTGGAATCACAACAGACACAGTTGCGACATTAGTGGCTGAACGTGTTGGTGCAGATATGCTCTTGAAGGGCACCGACCAAAATGGAGTGTACAATAAAGATCCACGTAAATACCCAAATGCTGCAAAGCTAGATCATTTAACTTTTCAGGAGTTAGCTAAGATTTTTGAGTATAATGAGCATAAGGCGGGAATCCACCAAATCATTGACCCTGAAGCTGTAAAGATGCTATTGCGGAGTCATATCAAAACGGTAATTGTGAGCGGCTATGATCCACAGAACATGCTTTCTGCAATTGCTGGGGAAAATGTTGGTACTGTTATTAGTTGAGTTTGCTCGAATTAAGGAAATTTATTACAATTTAATCAAGATTTCTTTGGGTGGAACGCTGCAACGACTCTTTCGCTTAAGGTTTGTTTCAGAATGAAAATAAGTTGGTTATTAAAAATGCTTTTATCCTGTTGAACGTGAAACTAGCAATGAACAGGCTTTTAAGCAAGAAAAAACATTATTTTCAAATCTGATAACCGAGGCATCTGTTTGGGAAAGAAAAAAGTATTAAACGAAGGCTCAATCAGCGAGATGACCTACCCTGGGCAAGGAGAAATTTTGGGCGTAGTTACCAAGCTCTTGGGCTTTGATCGGATAATGGTAAAATGCCAAGACGGCGCTGAACGACTCTGCCGCATCCGCGGAAAAATGAAGAGGCGCGTTTGGATACGTGAAGGGGACATCGTAATTGTTTCTCCCTGGGATTTCCAGACCGCCACAAGAGGCGATGTGGTTTGGCGATATACTCATGCACAGGCAGAAAACTTGAGGCGAAAAGGACTTTTAACCATTTAATCTTCCTTTTCAATATTAGCGTTTTAAAAGCTTTTTCAAAGGTAAATTTTATTTTTTTTCTTGTTATTTTGAGTGCTTTTAAATACTCGGTATCTATTAGCATCCTGAATATTTATGTCCCGTAAAGTCCAAGAACGTCTAGCCCATCGCGAAAGGGTCGTGGAACGCAGAGACAAAATGCTAATTAACAATAGATCCGACCAACGTGCAACTGTAGAGGAGGTTTTCGACCAAGCTACCCGCATGGTGGTTTTTGATTTAATGAACAGCGGCATGATTTACGAGTTAAATGGAGTTGTTAGTTCAGGTAAGGAGGCACGAGTTTATTGGGGCACCACCAAAGACGGCACTGATTTAGCCGTAAAAATTTATTTGACCTCTTCTGCTGAATTCAAGCGGGGGATGCACAAATACATTGAAGGCGATCCCCGCTTCAAAGACGTTAAACATGACACTCGCTCTTTGATTGCTGTTTGGGCCCAAAAAGAGTTTCGCAATTTAGGAGAAGCTTACATGGCAAAGGTCAGGGTGCCAAAACCTATAGCCGTCAAAAGTAACGTCGTAGTTATGGAGTTCATCGGAGAGAAGGGTGTAAGCGCACCATCTCTCAAGGAGCAGTCCCCCAATGACCCTGAAAAAGTTTACAAAGTAATTGTAAAATACCTCAAGAGATTACACCAGAAAGCTAAAATTGTACACGGCGACCTCAGTGAATATAATATCATGATGTGGAAAGGAAAACCAGTCGTTTTTGATGTATCGCAATCGGTTTCTATTCAGCATCCACTCGCAGATTTTATGCTACGCCGGGATTTAACAAATGTGAATAGGTTCTTTAGTCGGTTAGATGTTGATGTATTTCCAGTTGAAGTATTGTATAAGATGGTTGTAGGTAAGTAATGGTTGGTCCTGATACATTTGTAAAGATTCCTAAAGAACGCGTTGGTATTTTAATTGGTCCAGACGGCAAAACCAAACAGTACATTGAAGATAAACTCGACGTTAAAATGGAAATCGAAACGGAAGGCAGCGTTGGCATTATGCTTAGAGAAAATTCAAAAGACCCCTCGCTGTTCCTTAGAGCTAAAGATGTCGTTTTAGGCATAGGCAGAGGGTTCCCACCCGAAACCGCTTTTCGGCTTATCAGAAATGAAGATGACATCTATGACATGATTGACCTACGTTTAATTTTTGGACGCAGCGAATCCGATATTAAACGCATCAAAGGTAGAATTATAGGCACCGAAGGTAAAACCAGAAAACTTATAGAAGAACTCACTGAGGCTGATGTTGTAGTTTATGGTCACACTATCGGAATTATAGGTAGTTTCGAACAAGCTGACGCTGCACGCAATGCTGTCCAAATGATTATTGACGGATGCGAACATCATACTGTTTATAATTACTTGCAGAAGAAACGTACTGAGCTCAAAAAACAGAAAATGCAGCTTTGGGAAACCCCGCCGGAAAAAAGATAAAACTTCCTTCTTTTATATGAGCAACATTAGGTGAGCTCTTAGAGGCGGCGGCTAAACTTTCAAGTCAAGCCTGAAGTTATCATCGTCACCGTCGTTCGCACTCAAGATCCACATCATCCAGTTGTCTGCGGGGCCAGACTCGTCATCGCCCACCCTGAAAAAAACTGCGTTGTCAACCTTTAAACATTCAGGTACTTTAAAACAATTTTGCTTATACCTCTTGGTTAAAGTTTAAAGGTAGCCAAATCAACACTTATCTAAAAAGTTAAAGTGACAATATGCCGTTTTGCAGAAAATGCGGACGAAGACTCGTCGAATACAGCGAAAAGTGCCCTCAATGCGGAACCTCTACTACTGCGCCGCTAATAAAAATCAAAAATCCGCGAGCACATAAACCATTCAAAATTCAGAATGAAGTCACAAAGCCATTTATCCAATTCGAAAATAATATTTCATCCAAAGTTATTGTTCCTCCTGAGCCAATTAAGGTAACTAATGGCATTGCCTCAAGAAGAGTCATCGCCAAGGTAAAAGCTGCTACCGAGCCCAAATCAATAGAAACTAAACCTTTTGCACCGGCTATAGTTTACCCGAAAACTGAAATCATAAAAAGTAATAGTTCTCTCAAAGATGACATAATTACCCACCCCCAAGATTACGAAACTCAACCCTTCGATTTTGACCTTCAGTGTCCAAACAACCATTTTTGGTCAGCTGGTGAAAATCTCGTGGTATCTGACGGAAAAGCATACTGCCCCAGGTGTGGTGAACGATTGAGAAAACCTAAATCCAAACGTAACGGGCGTCAAAGATTTCGAAGATTCTAATTTAAAATTAAAAAACTAAAGCTTTACACTTATTTCTACCCCATCTTCTTCTACTTGGATGTAGCGGCTTTGGTATTTTTCGCTGTTTCTCACATAGGAAATGTAATCTGCCATCTGGTCGGCGAAGATTCCCGCATTGTCAGCGAACACCACTGTACCCTTATGGAGTTTTGGTTCAGCGAGTTTTAGATATTGGAGGTACCCTGTTTTTTCGGCATCAATCAAAACCAAATCGAATGGTCCCCGTAGAGTTGGGATGACATTTAAGGCGTTGCCAACAATTACCTTGATTTTGGGCGGTACATGGGCCTTTTGAATGTTTTGCCTAGCTAATTCTGCTTCATCTGGATGAATTTCTATTGTAACAATTTCTGAACCTGGCTGCATTTCTTTTCCCATCAAAATTGCCGAATACCCAATTAATGTGCCTACCTCCAGAACATGAAAGGGGTTTGTTTTGCACACTGCTTCCGCCAAAAGTTTGCCTTTTTGGGGTCCAATTATGGGTAAAACCCTTTCTTGCGCCGTTTTTTCTATCTCTTGCAAAACAGCGTCTACGTTGTTCTTAGTTGGTTCTGGGATCATAGGGGAACCTTGATTTTATCGATGAAACGCGCCTGTAGTTTAGCAATCTTTGGGGTAATCACAGCTTGGCAATAGGGTTCTTTGGGATGCTTTTTATAATAGTCTTTGTGGTAGGTTTCGGCTGGGTAGAAGTGTTGGATTTCAACTACTTCCGTGACGATGGGGTGGCTCCAAATGCCCTCAGCATTAAGCTCCTCGATTAGGGTCTTCGCAGTTTTCTCTTGCTCTTGATTATGATAAAATATGGCACTGCGGTACTGAGTTCCCACGTCCGCACCTTGACGGTTGCACGAAGTTGGGTCATGTATTGTGAAGAAGATTTCGAGAATTTCTTTGTAGCTAATAATTTTGGGGTCAAAATAAATCTGCGCTGCTTCAGCATGTCCTGTCTCTCCTGTAGACACTTGCTCGTAGGTAGGGCTATGCATCATGCCTCCAGTATAGCCTGGCTCAATGTGTTCCACTCCTTTAATTATGCTAAACGCGGCTTCAGTGCACCAAAAACACCCTGCAGCCAATGTTGCGACCTCAAGATTTTTGTTTTCTCTCGGTTGTTGACTCATAAAATCAGCCTTATAATTTGTCTCTAGGCTCTGAAGCTTTAATGCTTTGCGGCGGGGAAATAGTGGGAAAGTTTTTACTCTCCAACCAGTTAACGAGTATGTAGGTTAAATTGACATGGAATTTTCCCTTAAAAAAATTAAGGTCACTCCTCTGGCAGCCGAGAGCTTCGGTGTACGTTCTATGTGTACGCTCGTAGAGACACCTGATCTGGTGATACTGCTCGATGCAGGTGTATCGCTTTGTCCTTACCGTTTTGGCTTGCCGCCCCACCCTATTGAATTCCAAAGGATTGCTCATCTCCGACAAGTTATTGCAGAAGCCGCCAACAAAGCAACAATCACCACGATTAGTCATTACCACTTCGACCACCACACTCCAAGCTATACAGATTGGATTGTTAACTGGACAGATGGATCCGAAACCGCTAGGCAAATTTATCAAGGGAAAAAGGTATTTATCAAAAACCCCAAAGAGAACATTAATGCCAGTCAGCGCCAACGGGCATTGATGTTCATGAAGACTGGAGGCAAGCACGCTAATTCATTGGTTGAAGCGGACGACAAAACTTTTCAATTTGGCAATACAGCAATCCGGTTTTCGGGGGCAATGGCACATGGCGTCGAGGGAGGGATTCTAGGTTGGGTAATCATGACAACTATAGACTGTTGTGGAGAGCGTTTTATGCATGCACCAGACGTGCAAGGCCCGATGTCGATGAACACGACAAACTTCATTATAAGTGCTAAACCCACTATGATTATGCTTGGAGGTCCACCTCTATACCTTGCAGGGTTTAGGGTTGAGCAGTCCCAGCTTGATTTGGGTCTGATAAATCTAGAGAAGATTGTTTCGGTAGTTCCCTTGGTGGTTTTGGAGCATCACACACTCCGAGACAAATTTTGGCGCAGCAAAATGGATAAGATCTTCCAGAAAGCACAATTTTCAGGTCACAAAATAGTAACTGCAGCTGAGTTTGCTGGTAAAGAAGATCTCTTATTAGAATCTAATCGTAAAAAGTTATTCCAAGACCACCCCGTTTCAGAAGAATTTAATCAATGGACGAAAAACCTGAATTGCTCAGAAATCGCTAAGCCCCCAATATAACGAGTTATTTTTTAAAAAGGAGAGATAGTGATTTTATTGTTAACTTTCAATATTTTTTATGTGCAGTTCTCCTGGATATATTAAAAATCCATATGGGACCGCGAAAATATAGATGTAAAAACTTAGTTTTTTTAACATTATTTGGAACATAGAAACCTAACCCACAATTAAAAATCAAGTGCCATGGATGAGACAGAGCAGGAATCTCATTAAATCATTTTCCATTTTAACTGACTTTTTTTGGATTTGATTTTATTTACCTGACATCACTTTTTTCAGATCATTTGGAGTATTAATATTAACAAAGGTTTTGAGGGCGGGGTCTAATTGTTCAATAACCATAGTTGAAACATAACGTACACCATGAAGCTTATCAACCAAGGTATGCATGTCAAATTTATCTTCCGCTATAGCTTCTCTCGCTGCTTCCAACGCTTGTTTGGTTTCGTAAACTGCATGGAGAGGTTCTATTTCCCTATTAGGGTAACGTGGAACCGCCGCCGCTTTGCCTTCGCATAAATCAAGCATCAATGAAATTACATTTCGTGAGATTAATGGACTGTCAAAGGGTAACACCAATGAATACTTGCCTTTGGCAACTTCAAAACCGGTCAAAGTTCCGATTAAAGGTCCTTTGGCTTCTTCGATGTCAACGACAAATTTAGTATCCGCGGGAACAATCTTCGAGTAAACCGTAGCGCGCATAGATGAGTTGGTAACTATGATTATTTCATCAACAAGACCATTGATGCCATCAATAACATGTGTTAGCAGAGGCTTGCCATTTAAAAGAAACATGCCTTTATCGATGCCATCAAATCGTGTTGATAAACCGCCTGCTAAAATAATCGCTGATCTATTCATCAAATACCGTCTCTTTCTTCCAAAATGACAAATTAGTATTGTTTAAGCCTTTTTGTAAGCAAAATAGGAAAAGAAAAAATTAGTTTACTTCGTTCTTATCAATTTTTCCGGCCATCTCGTTCAGAATCTTTGTGAAAGGGTGGTCAGGTTTATCTTCAACGAAGATTAAGTTGCCTTCTGCACGTAGAATTTCGCAAAAGCACGGTACCATGCCCAGCATGGGAACCTGATATTCTGCTTTGATTTTGTTCTGCATCTCAGCCTTTCGAGATGCAGCTGAAGGATCAAGTACTTTGTTTAATACTAAGCCAGTTTTCTTTTCGAAGAGATTATAGAGCTCTGCGAGCATGCGTTTAGTTCCATCTACATCTGAACGGTCGCCGGTTGTTGCTACTACCACAAAGTCCGCCGCTACTATAGCATTAATCGAGGAATACTGTAATCCCGGACTGGTGTCAAAGACCAAATAATCGAATTTTTCGTCGCGTAGTAAAGTTTCCCTAAGAGCAAGTAATCTACCCAGCGCACGCATTTCCCATTTGCGGTCTTTAGACGATATATCACGAATAGCCTCAGTCGCGGGGTTGGCGAGACTAGCATAGAGTTTTCCATTCCCTGAAATGCGGTCACTTAAATCTATCATGGCTTGTTTAATTTCACATGCGTTATTCAAGTAATCATTGAACCAGTATTCTCCATTTTGCGCTTTCAAGATCGCGAATAAGCTGGGAGCTCTAAAGTCAAGGTCAAATAGGCAAACTTTTTTTCCGCTTTTGGCAAACGTAGCTGCCAAGTTAACCGATAGAGATGTTTTTCCAGTTCCGCCTTTATAGGAGTGAACAGCGATTATTTTGCTCATAAGCTCAACTCTTTGTCTCTCGTTCTATGTAGAAATAAGCTTTTCTTCCCTTACGCTCCTTTTTTAGGTAACCCATAATGACTAGCTGATTAAGATAGGCGCTCTCAACAGCCCTTGCTCGTTCAGTTTGGTCCGAAACTTCTTCAGCTGTGGCGCGACCGGCTCTGCAAATTGTCATGGCGGTTTTGCGAAGGTGATCGGGCATTGATAGCAAAGTCATAACATCCAAAGACACATCAGGTAAAGCCGCTTTAGGTCTCGAACCTTCTGAGGTGTTGTTATTCCGTTGAATCTCAATCATAACTTCCATTTTGTCATTTAACTTCTCGAGGCTCTCTTCTATCTTTTCAAGTATGTTCAACGGTTTCTTGCTAGATAAATCGTTTCTTATCACCAAATATCCCCGAGTTGTTTTTCATGTGTACAGTTGTTGTATACTAAAGCATATGCTATTTTTCTGTTTATTAAGTCTTGCGATACTGAAATTCATATTTTTAAGCCTAAGGGCAGACGCAAGAAAGTGACTAAAATTCAAATAAAAAGTTAGGTTAAAGCTTATTTAAAGAATTGGGGGAAAGGAGGTGTTTTAAGAAAGGGTTTTAATAGGGAACAGGCGCTTGGTTTCTTGCTTCTTCGACTATGGGCAGAACCTGCTTGAGTTCTTTGAAGTATTTTAGAACCGTGATGCCTCGTTGAGTTACGGCGAAAACCACTCGTCGTTTACCGACGGTGCGTTCTTCAACTAGTTCCTGCTTCATAAGGAAGTCCAAGTATTCTTTGAGGACGCTGCAATTTACGTTCGCTTTATACATGACATGTGTTAGTTTTAATGGACCCCTGTGAGCAAGTACCGTGAGTATGTCAACATACATTTCGAGTTTAGATCGACGCACTTTTTTGTTTCCTCTTTTGTCTATGTCATCTTTTTTTGTATATATCGTTTATGTATTACTGATCAGTATTATTAACCATGTTAGCGTCTAAATGGCTGTTTTTTCTAGACCATGATTTAACACTTTTAGTCTATTTTCGAAGGCTGTCACCATGTCATCTAGCAATATATCCCGCAATTCTGTAGCTAAACTAGTAATTTGCTCATCGAAAACATTGGCAAATTTTGCTTCTAATTCTTTTCTACTTCTTTCAGCAATATTCTTCATTCTACACACTTTCTCCATTTTTAATTAGTAAGCAAAATTGTGTTATGCCCTATAACTGACTTATGAATTTAAGTTCTGAATCGGGAATTAGTAGTTTCAAACCTAAACTATATCATAGAAACATTTGAGATTAACCACTATTCAGGTTTTAATTTCTGAAAAGTTTGATGTATAATGACTAATTATAAAAAAGACATAATTCAGTAACACTGAACTGTTTTAAGAATAATAACATTTTAATATTTTATTGGTCTTTCTTAAAATTGGATAACATTAAGTAATTGATGGAATTTACTGATATATCCGCAGCTTTATTTGTAATCTTTTACTGTGGTTGATGAAAATTACCGAATTCGTTTTAGTTTTTGGTATTTCGACGCTATGATTCGCTGGGATTTAAGTCAACTTTATTAGAAATAGAAAAGACTCAAGACTAAGAAAAATAGTTTATTAGGAAGTGTGTTTAGATTGTTGCGTGCAAACACGCTAAATGCGGGAATAGTACAGCTTGGTTAGTACATAGGCTTGCCAAGTCTAGGACCCGGGTTCAAATCCCGGTTCCCGCACTTAATTTTTACAATTGTGATCAATCTTTTCAAAACTTTTTTGATTTGGGTTTAAATGTATTCATTTGTTATCGATTTTTAATAATTTTGCAGTCATAGTTTTTTAATAATCGTAATTTTACAGATTGCTGTTCGGCAAAAACTATTGAGAGGATGGCTAAAATTAATCGGTTTGCTCTCGCTTGAGTTCTCCCAGTCAAGATCACAACCGCACAAGGCATTCCTTTAGGGTATAGCCTCTTCTTAATTTATCAAATTATTATTCTTTAGTGGTCTTAGGATGTGCTGTGATGTTTGTTAGTTCTAACGAATTTATTAGCTCTTTGTCACTGCTTGTTATAATTTACTTTTGAAGGCTTATCTTAAGGTTAAAGCGCTTTTGCTTGTTCTTCTAACGATACGGTGCATGAAGGATCGCCAAAAACGAGTAATGTGTCATCTTCATTTATCCGCAGTGATGGGTCGAAGAGATTTTTTATTACCTTTCCTTCTCGAACAAGTCCTATAATAGTTACACAACTTGAAATCTCGGATAATGACTTGCCGATAAGAGGCGATGATTTAAAAACCGAGAACTCTGCAATCTCTTTCGTACCTATGCGCTCCGAGAATACAACACCTACTAAATTCTGGGTTACAGCAGAAAGTGCAAGTAGATGACCAACTGTCACTGAGGAAGGTATAACCATATCAGCGCCAGCGTTTTTTGCAGTCTCAATTAGGGATTGATCATGAACAACGCTTATTATTCTAATATCTGGACGAAGCTTTCTAGCGCTAAGGACAGAAAGCATGTTATCAGCGTCTTTCTGGTGTGCGCTAACAACGATTAAGGCTCGTTCTATGCCTGCAGCTTTTAATGATTCCATTGGTTGTGTCGCTTGTTCAAAAACAACGAAGGCATCTTTTTTGAGCAATTCTTCGTAAGTTCGGAGATCCTGAGTGACGATAACGTTGTCTAAACCTAGTTCTTCAAGCTTCTCAGCAACGTAGCGTCCCCAATGGGTGTAACCTAAAACGATAACATGCTGACATAGTTTGCTGATAAGCCTTTTTTCTGCTTGACTTTTAGCTAAATCTCCTTTAACAATTGTGTTAATGCTACTTTGCAATATAGACGCCCCTGCTCCTACCGATATAACGATCATTATAATTAAGAGCACCGATTCGCTTGGATTCATAGTGAAGTAGTTGCCTCCGTTGGGAACATAAAATCCGATTGTGGTTATTGTTGAAACGGAAGCAAGAAGGGCACTAAGGGGTGGAAGCTGCTCATAAATAGAGAAAATTATAGCACCCCAAATGAACATTGTTGCAAGGATAATTACTTGGCGATAAATTGCCCTAAGAAAAACGAATGGCCCATAGAGAGCTTGGTAAAAAATGAAACTTGCTTTGCGGCTTTCTCGGCTCCCCCTCTTTTTTGTAGCTTTTTTTACAAAAATCCGTTCTGTTGTGGTCATCTTTTGTTGCCGATGAAAAAGCTCACGTTTTTGTTGATATATTTTTCGGAAAGCGCACTTTGTTTACTCATAATTTTTGGATTAAAAACGGACGAATAAAAAAGGAGTTAGGGTTTAATGTTTAATATTTGTCTACCAAATTTCTATCAAAATAGTTTTATCCGAAGAAACATTGAAGTTGGGTTTTCTCGAAATTTTCCCAAGATATTTTTTAATTAGAATTTTTTTTTCTAAGAAGTATATTGCGCGATGAAAAATCTTATAACTACTATTAGTCGACATACAAATGGGAACAAACTGTAGGTGCGGTAAGAATGAACTTTGAGAATAAACTCATAATTAGCGCTGCAATTATTTTGGTAGGTATTTTGATAATTGGTGGTTATTCTTTTCTGAATAGTGCCTTAGCCCGCCTTGAGCAAAAACAAGAGACATCGTCATTTTCTCCTATGCAAAATGTAGAAATCAAAGCCGCAACCTTCAACGGAGACATCGAAATCCAAACAACCGATAACCGCCTCATAGAAATCACTTACATGCTCGAAGCTCCAGAAGGGCACATCAACCAATTAATAGTTGATACAACAAATCAGACCCAAGGTGAGAGCGCCCTAATAATTGCTGAAGCAAAAATCAAAGATTCTACCGAAATAAAAGTTAACTACAAAGCTAGTATCGTGATCAAATTACCTAACAATAGCCAATACAACTTGACCCTTAATACATTAAATGGAAATATTATCAAACCTTTGCTAAACGATATAACGGTGGTTGCAACCACTAATAACGGCAGAATCGAGATAAAAGACAATAATGCTACATCTATAGCAGCATCAAGCTTAAACGGTAACATAAACATCGATTTGCTCGAAGGGACACTTTTTAAAATTGACGCTTCAACCGCGAATGGACAGGTAAGCTACCAAGGCATAGCTATCAACTCAAATATTCAAACATCAACTCACTTAAACGGTATTACAACATATGGCTCAGGTACTCTTGATCTGAAGTTATCCACAGCTAATGGTAACATTTTCGTTGAATACTTCAGCGAATAGGCATTTCTGTTAATAAAAAAAATTAATATACATCGTTTAGCGCAACCAAATCAGATATTAGGTTGGAATTAAGAGATGTGCATATGTGCGCTTTTGTTGTCATCCGGATTTATGGATTCCATAAAAAAGTCATCTATTGGAGGCTGCTTCAAAACATCTACTACATTCCTAATAATACCACGCTGACAAAGTATTAAGAGCAGAATTTCAAAATTAGATTAGATTAAAATCCGGAAAAAACACCTTTAATCTTTAGAGTGAAAAATATGACTAAATTAAAGATTGGTGACAAAGCCCTGGATTTCACACTTCCAGCAAGCAACGGCGAAAATATTACTCTATCACAATTTTTCGGAAAAAAGAATATTGTCTTATTTTTCTACCCGAGAGATGAAGGACCGACTTGTGTCAAGGAAGCGAAGTCTTTCAGGGATAGCTATGAAGCCTTCACAGAGAAAGATGCAGAGGTTATAGGCATTAGTTCCCAAACTGTGGAGTCACATAAACAATTTATTTCTCACCATAATTTGCCCTATATCCTGTTGAGCGATGCCAATAATAGTGTTCGAAAATTATATGGGGTTGCCGCCACATTGGGCATTCCAGGCAGAGTAACTTTCGTTATAGACAAAAACGGTATCGTGAAGCATATTTTCGTGTCGCAGCTCAAATTCAATAAGCACGCAAAAGAAGCGTTAAACGCACTGACATAATAAGTTTTTTATTTTAAGTAAGAATTTACAATTCGATGTTTCTAAATGCGTATTCTTTGCAAACTAAGTTACTTTTCTTCAAACAATCTTGATAAACTTTCCAATACGATTTAGTAACGCTTTATCATATGCAATTTTAGCAGTAACAGCATCCTGAACCGCTAATCCAGTTGAAGTAAATACCGTAATCTCGTCTTCAGATGTTCGTCCAGGTTTTAACCCAGCGGCTATTTCACCGATTTCTGCCCATATGTCCTCTTTAGTTATTATTTTATCCCTCAACATCAAGGGTATGTTTATTTGACCTGTATGAGATGCTTGCTCCCAATCATCAACCACCATTTTTGACCTCTTCAAAATGAGTGGGTCAAGTTCTTCTTTCCCAAATGCATCGGCTCCAATACAGTTAATGTGCATACCTGGAGAAATCATATCATCCATAACAAGGGGTTGTCTTGATGGTGTAGTAGTTACCACAATGTCTGCATTTGCTACGGTTTTTCTTACGCTTGGTTCCAAAATAAACTTGCACGAATGCCCATAAGCTTTTTCTGCTTCAGTTAAAAAGGTGCTTTCTGTCTCTGGGTGTCGGCTCCAAATTCTGATTTCTTCGAGTTTACTATATACTTCAAATAACGCCATTAGCTGCGTCCTTGATTGGGCGCCTGCACCCACCAAACCAACAATCCGGGGATCTTTCTTGGCTAAGAATTTCGCGGCCACTCCCCCTGCGGCGCCTGTTCTCATATCTGTTAAAGTTGTGGCTCCCATTATGGCAAGTGGGAATCCGTTTGATGGATCAATCAGGGTAATAATTGCCATGACTGTGGGTAGCTTGTATTTGACGTGGTTGTCTGGATGAACATTTACTATTTTAACGGTTGATATTTCTAGGTCTTCAAGGTAGCTGGGCATGGTTCTTAAATCGCCGTTGTACTTATTGAAGTACAAGTAAACCTTAGCGGGCATTTGAACTCGACCATTTCCTTTTTGTACGAAGGCTAATTCGACAGCCTTGATAACTTCAGATATTGAAAGAAGTTTCTTTACCTGTTCATCCGTTAACAAAAGAGTTTCCAAATTGTCCACTCCAAAAGATATATTTAATCTCTCGTTAAACCACTAATATAATTTTTGTTTTTCTTCCATTTCCACTTTATCTTAAAAGAATCTTGGTTTGAGGTTGAAAGTTACCTAATTTAGTCTTAAAATCATTGGCTTGTAATTACTCCAAAAACTCATTTAAATACTCTCAAAACCCTTTTCTATTAAAAAGCATTCAATTTCATGTAGAAAACCTCTAAAAAATCTTTTGCACTTTATAGTTTAATATAAAAAACTACATGATAGTAAGTTAACGTTTAACTTAATTGAGTCGAACACTCTTTTATTAAAGGCGCCTTAGAGAAGCTTGAGGAATAGCTTTGGTTAGACATTTTGTGGACCGGTGGAACAGCAAGCCAAAAGATCAATCAATTGTTTCCAAAATAGCTAATGTTGGTAAGCCATCGGAGAATTTGAAAGAGCAAATTATGCAGGTTACTCAGCGTTTAGACATACAAACTAAGACGCTTGACCAGGCGGTTTCGCGTTTTCAAGGCAGAGATGCTGAAATTTTTAATCGTGTGGTAAAAGCTATGACTCAGAGGGATGAAGCTCGGGCAAATATACTCGCAACAGAACTCTCAGAAATCCGAAAAGTTGAAAGAATGCTTTCTCATGCTTCTCTTGCTCTGCAAAGTGTTTCAATGCGTCTAAACACGGTTTCTGAGCTTGGAGATTTAGTGACGGTGCTGGCGCCTGCAAGGAGTCTTCTAAGTAATGTGAGGACAGAGATGTGTAGTATTCTACCTGAGGCAAGTCAGGAGCTTGGAAATATTGGCAATTTGCTTTCGGATATTGTAGTTTCAACCAACCAAAGCGGTGATTCGCCTGTTGATACGGTTATGGCAAGTGCTGATGCTTTGCAGATTTTGGAAGAAGCCGAGGTGGCTGCTGAGAGCAGACTCAAGGAACGTTTTCCTGAGGTTTCATCTGAAAAACCTGTTAATAGAAGAAGTAGTTTGGAAGCCTAAAAATGGTCTCCATTTTTATGTTTTTCTATTGTTTGAAACATATATTCGAAGATTCAATCTTTTTTCTTTGCTAAAGACACTCCAGAATTTTGAGATATCATCTCGGATGATAAAATAGTTTTCATTACTATTTTTTCTGCATTGTTTTCTTAGACTTTGGATGATGATTATTTCCGATTAGTTGTCCAAGCTTTTTATCTCAAATTTTATTGACTCAAAATATTGTTAAGGGCATTAATATGGTCGATATTTGAGTTTTATGCCTTTAAGTTGCTCCATAATTCGGGTCTTTTTAGGTGAATTATGGTTGGCCGATTAATTGTTAAAAAAGATTCTTAATGAATCCAGTTTTAGAAGTCGATTCTCTATAGTTATCATCGTTTACCATTAACTATGTATTTTAAGAGAAAAATATTGAAAAAGGCTCCAGTACTATGTAACAGCTAATATACTTGAACACTAAATTAATTCTCCTTTGAGCTAAATTACCCTTGGAAACAGGAGCGGCACAAGGATTAGCAGTAAAGTCTGGAAAACACTCAATGGTTTATCCTCTAAAAAACCCCTAAAGTACACCCTCTACCTCTCCGCAATCATCATCTTTTTGGTTATTATTCTCGTGCCACCAATTATAGGAATCCTAATCAAAGCTCCAGCGATGCAAAGTTTTCTGGAGAATCCTCAACTTACCCAAGCTGCGCTCACAGCTATCTTAAACTCTTTTACAATTGGTTTAATCGTTGCCGCTTTGGACTTGGTGGCGGGAGTCCCTTTGGCATGGCTCATCACCCGTAGCAACTCAAGATGGATTAGAATTTTAGATACTTTGGCTGATTTACCTTTCATAGTTCCTACAGCAGCTTTAGGATATTCGCTTCTGCTTTTCTGGGGATCAAGCAGCGGTATTTCAGGGCTTTTCGGATATTCTCTTGTTTCTCCGGGTTGGCTTTTGGTTATGCTTCTGCACTTTACTTTCTCATTCCCTGTTGTTGTTCGTGTTGTGGTTGGGGCAATGATGGACTATAAAATGGAGTATGAACGAGCATCACGAACCATGGGTGCTCCACCGATGACAGCCGCCCGAACGGTAACGTTCCCCATTATAAAGCCATCTCTTATTGCTGCGTTTTCTTTGGCTTTTGCCCGGTCGCTTTCCGAAACAGGCGCTACCTTTATTGTGGCAGGTCTTGTTTTTCAGAACGGTCCGGTATTCATACAAGATCTAAAAAACAATCTAGCTTCGGGCACAATTTCCCAAGCAGCTTATGAGGGCGGAACCGTTTTTGCCAGTCTTATCTTAATTATTGTTTCTTTAGTTCTCTTTGCTCTAATTCGCATAATAGGAAACCGTATCAAACTTCCATTCGGCAAGGGCTTGCCTTTATTTGAGAAAAAAATAAGCTACAAAGGGGGCGTTTGGTCACGTAATAGCATAGCATTGGCTGTTTTCTTACTCTTAGTTTTGCTTCCATCGGTTTTCGTTGCTTTGCCGGCTTTCCAGGCTGTTTTCACTGGAACTAATTTGTTTGATGCTTTCACTGGAGCGGGTATTTGGTCCAGTTTTTGGCAAAGTTTGCTTCTCTCTTACGGATTAGGGGGTATTGTTACTGTTTTAGGAATTATTACAGGCATTCCTATGGCTATCTTTATTACTCGCAAAACCTTTGGCAAACTCCCTTCAGCTATAATTGATTCTCTAATAAATGTGCCAATTATTGTACCTTCTATTGCTTTGGGTGTTTCGCTCAAGTTTTTCTGGCAGGGTATATCAGGTATCCCGGACTTTTTATTGTTAGTTTTTGCCCATTTAGCAATAACTTACCCTTACTTTGTGAGGTCAATGTCTGCGGCAATGGACCGGATCAACCTTGATCTGGAGGAAGCTGCAAAAACTTTAGGCGCTAAACCTTTTACGGTGTTTAGAAGTATTGTTCTGCCGCTTACCAAATATTCTATATTATCGGGGGCAATAATTGTATTTACCCGTAGCGTAAGTGAAACTGGAGCTTCCTTAGCGGTAACGGACAACTTGACCACGGCGCCTGTTCTTATCGTTAACTGGGTGAATTCGGTTAGAGGTGTAATTGCTCCAATAACCGGTGTCAGCACTTTAACGGTCGGTTTAGCCTGTGGGTTGCTTATTCTCTTCAGCTTCATTATTCTGTTCGGGTTGAGGCTGTTAACCAAAAAAGGAAAAGAATAACATGATAACAAAAAGTACCAAAAAATTTTCAAGAGGAGAAAACTAAACATGCCCGATGTCAAAATTGTAAACGTCACAAAAAAATATGGTAACGTCTACGCACTGGATCACGTCAGTTTAACTATTCGCGATCAAGAATATTTTTCGCTACTGGGTCCAAGTGGATGCGGTAAAACGACTCTGCTGCGAGTTATCGCAGGACTTATTGACCCTGATAGTGGTGAAATATACATAGGTGAGCGCCGTGTTGACAAAGACCCTCCGGAAGATCGGGACATAGGCTTTGTTTTTCAAACTTTTGCGCTTTTTCCTCACATGACTGCTTGGAGTAACGTGATTTATGGTCCCAAAGTCAAAAACTACGATGCCAAGCAAGCTGAAACTATTGGGCATGAAGTTCTTGAACTCGTAAAACTTAGTGAACGTCTGGATGCCTATCCGAGTGAGCTCAGCGGGGGGATGATGCAACGAATTGCGGTAGCACGCGCGTTGGCTGCGGGAGCTAAAACTTTACTTTTGGATGAACCTCTGGGTCAATTGGACGCTAAAGTCCGTAATGAAATTCGATATGAAATTCGTCGCATGGCAAAGGACCTAAAATTAACTGCTATTCATGTTACTCATGATCAAGCTGAAGCAATGTCTATTTCGGATAGAATCGCCGTTATGAAAAAAGGAAAAATTATTCAAATTGGTTCACCTAAAGACCTGTATGTGCATCCTAGCAGCTTGTTTGTTGCACATTTTATTGGTGAATCAAACTTTTTGGAGGGCTACATTACCCGAAATGAAGGCGACTTCTCTGAAATAGAATTGCGGCAGGGCCTTAAAATTAAGGCTTTTAACGAGCGAGATATCAAAGAAGAGGAACGTATTGTATTAGCGATTCGCCCTGAAACCTGCGAAATGCATCGTGGGCATCTTGTTGCCAATAATGCCCTATTTGGAAAAATTGATAAAACTACTTTTGAGGGTACAATTGTCCGCTATGATATTAGACTGGATAATGGTGATCACTTTGTGATTAATCGTCCTTCGTTGACGGAGGATTGGGTTTCTGTCGGTGAGGAAATCACAATTACGTATCCGCTTGAGAAAACTCATTTATTCCCGTATCCTGAGAATGGGTTGAGTGATGAAATATCGGTTTAAAGAAAATATTACTCACAGAAAACTTCAGATAATATTGTGAAAAATCATGAAATTTTTCACTTTCTGTTTCTTAAAATTTAAATGCAAGTGTAGTGTTTTTAGTGAACTATCTCGGGGCAGTATAGGAGAGAAAAGCAATGGGAGAGACTATGCTAGGCAACTTAAGTAAAATCGACCGCTACTCATTTGCTAATCATTTGAAAGGTTGCCAAAATTTTGTTCATTTGCCCAGTTATAATGTAGATAGACTTAAATACGGTTGTATCGACGCTGTTGGATATAATAAACGCCGATTCGGCTCAATCCTTGATGTTGCCTTGACTAAAAGAACATTTAAATTTATGGAGTGGAAAAAACCGAATGATTGTTGAAGCTATCATTGCCTTTTTCTTGATATTCATTGCTTCACTAGCAATCTTTGTTATTGGTAAACGTTCAGCTCCCAAAACCGTCCTAAGCGAAAATGAGCAATCGGCTTATGCTTGCGGAGAAAAAGTTACTTTTCAAGGATTAAAAATCAACGTATCTCTCTATAAATATCTCATTTACTTCGTAGTATTTGATTCATCTGTTTTGGTTCTTGCCTTCGCTGCGTTTGCGTTGGCAAGCACAAATTGGCTTCTATTAATTCTCTACCTCGGTATTATCCTTGCCGCAGGTTTAGTGCTCCTAGATGGAGGAGGAAAAGAATAATGACAGATACAAAAACATGGGCTCGCGTAAAATCTCCATGGGTTCTGCATTTTAACTCGGGTGCTTGCAATGGTTGCGACATTGAAATTGTTGCGTTGCTTACGCCAAAATATGATGTTGAGCGATTCGGCATAAAACTTGAGCCATCCCCTCGCCATGCTGACGTGCTTCTAGTGACGGGCTGTGTAACTCAGCAATGTGCTGAACGATTAAAGCGAGTTTACGATCAGATGCCTCAACCTAAATTCGTTGTAGCGATTGGAGCATGCGCCTGTAGCGGCGGCGTTTTTGAAGGTAACTACAATGTAGTTGGCGGAGTAGACAAGATTCTTCCAGTTTCCGCGTATATACCCGGTTGTCCACCGCGACCTGAAGCAATAATCGATGGAGTTGTGAAGCTTCTAAACGCGATTAATCCACCAAAACAGAAAAAAACCAAGGTTGAGGCTTCTCCAGTAGAGGTCCCAGTTGGTCAAGAGGTAAAATAAGATGTCCGATAGTAAAGTTGATGTCATTAGTTTAGTTGAATCAAAATTCGGCGAAAAAATCAAAGTTCAACGAGGCAATCTAGAGGCGGCTGTAATTACTGCCAATAACGGTTTACATTATGATGTCTTAAAAGCTATGATAGACGCGGATGAGAAGACAGGCATAACAGCCATAACAGGCATAGATCTGGGTGCAACTATAGGTGTTTACTATCATGTGCATACATCAGATCCCTTCCTCACTATCAAGGCAGAAGTGCCTAAAGAGAATCCGAAAATTAAAACTGTTGTTGACATCCACCCCGGTGCAGCATTCCATGAGCTTGAAGTAACTGACCTTTTAGGCGTCGTATTCGAAGGAAATGAATTCAACGGTCATTTTGTACTTTCCGAGAACTGGCCTGACGGAGTTTATCCCTTACGTAAAGACGTTGACCCAACAAAAGTGAAACTTGTTCCAACACCCGAAAGAGAAGCCAATACAGCAGCTGAAGGCAGAGAAGTAAAAATCATCATAGGTCCTCAGCATCCTGCATTGCTAGAGCCGGAAAAGTTTTCAGTTACTGTTGACGGTGAAACAGTTACAAAGGTTGAACCCCGCATAGGCTATGTTCATCGGGGTATCGAAAAAACTACTGAATCACGCACTTATCTGCAAGATACATATTTGGTGGAGCGTGTCTGTGGGATTTGCAACGCAATTCATGCATATACCTTCGTTGGCGCGGTTGAGAAAATACATAAAGCATCTGTTCCTGAACGAGGGGAGTATCTGAGGGTTATCGCTTTAGAACTTAACCGTTTACACAGCCATCTCTTAACTTTAGGACATGCAGGCTTAGAAATCGGGTATGAAACCCTCTTTCAGTATTTTTGGAGAGATCGGGAACCCATAATGGACCTAATAGAATTGACAAGTGGTAACCGCGTATATGGGTCATTAATTACAATAGGCGGTGTCAGACGAGACTTAAACCCTGAGCATGTTCCCAAAATCAAAACTGTGCTTGAAGATTTGCGAGGTAAACTGCCCTTCTATCGCAAAATGTACTTGGATGAACCAACGCTTCGACTTCGCATGAAAGATGTTGGGACTTTAAGTCGCGAAGATGCCCTCAAGCTCTCGGTTGTCGGTCCAGTGGCAAGAGGGTCCGGCGTGGATATGGACATTCGCAAAACTATACCATACTCTGCCTATAAAGAAATTCCATTCAAGCAAATTGTATACACTGATGGTGACGTTTGGGCGAGAATGAACGTTCGCCTTGACGAAGTGGAAGAAAGCATTGATATCATTGAATATGTTGTGGACCATCTTCCAGCGGGACCGATAAGAGTTGATCTTCCAAGAAGTGTGCCTGAAGGTGAAGCTGTATGCTCCTCTGAGGCGCCCAGGGGTGAACTTTTCTATTACGTCCGAAGCAACGGAACTGATATGCCTTACCGAGTTAAAATCCGTACACCGACGTTTGCTAACATACCTTCATTCCTTAAGACAGCTATAGGTGAGAGCATTGCTGATGTGCCCTCCAACTTTGTCAGCTTAGACCCTTGTTTCTCATGCACAGATAGGTGATATTCATGATTGACTATTTCCTGCTAATCTTTCGTATACTTGTTTTTCCAGGCTTCACCTTTATTCTATTTCTAACTTTGTTCTGTGATTGGTTAGAACGCAAATTTGAAGCCCGTATTCAGAACCGAGTTGGACCGATGGTTGCTGGACCTGCCGGAATCCTTCAACCCCTGGCTGATTTTATTAAACTTTTAACTAAAGAAGACATCGAACCTCGAGATACCAAAAAACTCGTCTTTCGATTTGCGCCTTTAACGGCATTCAGTATTATGATGTTTGCGATGTGTTTTTTACCTATAGATGGTGCAAGTGTGCTCTCATCAGGTGGCTTCACTGGCGATTTAATCATTATTTTGGCATTTTCGACCATAGCAAACTTCCTATTGTTTCTTGCAGGATGGGCATCCTCTAACCCATACGGTACAATTGGCTCAGCCCGCGTTTTAACCCAATTCCTCGGTTACGATATTCCTTTATTCCTGCTTGCCTTATCTCCCGCTTTCATAGCAGGAAGCATAACAATATCCCAAATAGCAAACGCCCCCTTGCCTTTCATTTTACTAGCTCCATGGGCGTTTGTGCTCTTCATAATCACCCTGCAAGCAGAGCTGGAAAAAGACCCCTTCGACGTGCCTCACTCAGAATCCGAGTTGGTTGGCGGTTTAGAAACAGAATACACAGGCGCCAAACTGGCTTTTCTTCATTTAACACGCGACGTCCAAGTTGTTTTTGGTTCAGCCCTGGTTGTTGAGCTGTTCTTAGGCGGTCCCAATGGTCCAGTTTTCTTTGGATTAGACTGGTTCTTCTTTACTTTATGGTTTGTGCTTAAGCTACTGGTGGTTGTAATCATTAGCGAGTATATCACAACAGTTGTTGCCCGCCTTCGTATCGACCAAGTTCTTTCGGGCAATTGGAAGATACTCTTACCTGCTGCACTAATCTCGCTTATGGTGACTATCGCATTGGTAACATGGGTCTATCATCCATTCGGAATCGGAGTGTAACAAGATGGCTAAAAAGAAGTCACGCATATCCCCAATATTTAAACGTGCAATATCGCATCTCTTCACTAAACCCGCCACTACGAAGTATCCGTTTGTTAAACCCTCTCTCCCAGAAGATTGTCGGGGCAAATTAGTCTACGAAATCACCTCTTGTAACTGCGTTGACTTTGCAGGCGGTCCAAACTTTGTCTTGGATGTCAAATCCGTTACAGGTTCCAACTGCCGGGTATGCGAGCGCGATTGCCCTGCTAATGCCATCCAAATCGTTGAAGTTGAAGGTAAGAAACGTCCCCAAATTGATCTCAATAAATGTGTCTTCTGTTATCAATGCATTGAAACTTGTCCACGAGCAGCAATCAAGCAGTCTGACCTCTATGAGTTAGCTACAACTGACAAGGGTTCTCTTGTTATGAAGCCAGAATTTAAACATAAGAAGGACGGATCACAATGATTTTTGAAATCCTTGCCATAGGTCTAATAGTTTCCGCAGTCCTCGCGTTGTTCCTAGATGAAGTGGTTTACTCAGTTGCAGCGCTTGCCGGAACTTTTCTATTTACAGCTTTAATTTACATGTTAAACGGCGCTATCTACGCGGCGATTTTCCAGTTCGTTGTGGGCGTGGGCACTTTAGCTGTCCTGTTTCTATCAGGCGAAATGCTGGGTGAAAAACTAACTAAAAAAGCTTCACCAACTCGCGTCGCCGGCTTATTTGGTGCAGGTATACTTTTTTCGTTGCCTGCTATATTTCTCTCGGTTTCAGGTTCACCTTCTATTGGTGTTGACGTGACTTTTGGAGATGCCCTCTGGAACTTACGTGGTGTAGATGTACTTTTGCAAGGAATAGTCATTTTAACGGTGGCTTTAGGAATAGCTATTGTCTTATACGAGAAAAAAAAGGGGGCTAACTAATGGACTTTGTCATTTTATCAGTAGTAATGCTGGCAATCGGAATCTATGGTCTATTAACTAACCGTCAGCTGCTTAAAGTATTCATATCGGTTGAGCTTATTGCCACGGCTGCTACGCTTAACTTTGTGATGCTGGCTCCCTCAATTGGCTTAGGTCTAGGTGAAGCTTTCTTGATTTTAGCGTTCGCTACTGACACGGCTATTAGCGGAGTTATCTTGGCGTTGCTTGTTATTGTTTCTAAACGCTACGGTACAAGCGATCTTGGCAAAATAATGACGCGGATGCAGGAAAAAGGCGAAAATGAGGTTGAATCACAATGATGCTTGAGCAATTCTCTGCATGGTTTGTCTGGGTTATCCCTCTCATAGCAAGTTTATTCGTTCCCGTAATAGCAAAATACAGTGATAAAGCTCGTAACTACTTCGTTTTGGCAATAGCTGGAGTAGTAGCAGTTTTAGCGTTAACTTTAGTGCCAGGTGTTTGGTCGAGTAGTGGAGTAGCAGTAAGCTATACTATCTCTTGGATTCCTGGTATAGATGCAGGAGTTTACGTCGACTCCCTCAGTATAATATTTACATGTCTTGTTGCATTCTTCGCGCTTATTATCGCGATTTATTCTCAAGGATATATGAAAGGCGAGGAAGGTCTAACTCGATACTACTATCTGCTTTTGTTATTCATCGGTTCTATGATTGGTCTTGTTATCTCTGATAACATGTTGCAGATGTTTATCTTTTGGGAGATGGTGGGTTTATGCAGTTATGCTCTAATTTCATTCTGGTATAAAAAACCGGAATCTATCCGCGCAGGTGTTAAAGTTTTCCTTATGACACGCATCGGCGACATCTGTATGCTTGCCGCCATCGGAATTTTATTCATGATGTTTGGCACATTTAGTTTCCACGGCACCATCGCGGGTTTAGAGGAAGCCGCAGGTGCAGGAACACTTAATCTGGGGCTCTTGAGCATTGTTGCTTTCCTGATTTTGGGTGCCGCAATCTCCAAGTCCGCTCAGTTCCCGCTCTTTACATGGCTTTATAGCGCCATGGAAGCTCCAACATCAGTCAGCGCTTTACTTCACGCTGCCACCATGGTCAAGGCAGGTATCTATCTGCTTTCACGTTTTATTCTAATTTTTGCAGCGGCTCCCGCGTTGATCACAGCACTTAATACTCAGTATTACTGGTTCCCCACAATCGCTTGGGTCGGGATTGTAACCGCATTTATCGGCGCTTCATTAGGCCTGATGACTACAGACATCAAAGGTGTCCTTGCCTACTCCACTGTCAGTCAGATTGGCTTTATGATGGCTGCTTTAGGTACTGGTATACCCCACATCGTTGGCGCCGAAGTGGCCATGTCTGTAGGGTGGTTTGCAAGTATATTCCACATGGTCAGCCACGCCTTCTTCGAGGGTTTGGGCTTCCTCTTAGCAGGTGGCATCATCCACGCATTGGGCACGCGCGATATGCGTTTGATGGGTGGACTGCGAAAAGTCATGCCTATATCCTTTGCTTTGATGGCGATTATGATAATCACTACCAGTGGTTTGCCTCCGTTTGCAGCCTTCTTTAGCAAAGGCTTAATCCTCAATAGCGTACTCAGCGCAGGTGACATCATCCAAACCGTGCTTATATTCGCCGCAACTGCCATCACCTTTGCTTACTGTGTCCGCATGTTCAGCCTGGTCTTTATGGGCAAAGAATCCGAGCACATCCAAAAAACACACATTCACGAAGCTCCCAAAGTCATGCTTATCCCCGCAGCCATACTAGCGGGCCTATGCATCGTTTGGGGGATCTCTCAGCCTCTGGTCGCCAGCTTCATGCATATAGAACTCGAGGAAACTTTGCTGGGTGCGTTTACCAGCCTTGAAACACCCATATTCCTCACTTTGCTAGTGCCCGTTTTCCTCTTAGCTTACTGGAGCTACTACAAGAACTTCAACGGCCTCCGCAACGTCGCCGCAGGCAAAAACCCCTTAACTGTATTGCTAAACCACGCCTACTTCCTCGATGACTTCTACAATGCCATCGCACGCGGCATAACCGGCATCTCCAATGCATTGACCCGCGTAGAAAACTCGCTGTTCAGCCGTATCCCCGATCAGGCAGGCTCAGACATTAGCCACGCGGCAGACCCCGACAAAGCATTAGGTCTAAAGAAGGGTCCATCAGACTCGTTTAGGAATTATATTGCCGCTGCCGTGGTGGGCTTCATACTGATAGCTATACTTGTAATCTTAGCTTTAGGAGGACTCTAAAATGATGTTTCCCGCACTACTGTTAGTATTCCTAATACCTGCTCTAAGCATACCCTTCGTTTATCTCGCTGGAAAGAAATCCATTAAAGCAGCCGCCGCCTTTGTCGCCATTATCGCGCTAGTCAACATCGCGTTGGTTGCCAGTACGATTCCGTCGGTGCTAAACAGCGCAAGCCACCAATACTTCGAATCCTACAGTTGGATATCCACAGCACTTACTGGTGACACCGCATTTGCCCAGTTTACCCTGTTCGTGGACGGCATCAGCGTTTCCGTAGCCCTCATCAGCTTGGTACTCATCTTTGTTGCCTCCATATTCTCAATCAACTACATGGCAGGCAAAAAGAACCTCCCAGTCTACTACGCCCTACTCTGTATGCTGTCCGTGGGCTTAATCGGTGTGTTCCTAACCAGCAACATGATTCTGTTCTACTTCTGCTGGGAGCTCATGCTTGTTCCCGCCTATTTCATAGTCGGTGAGTGGGGTTACAGAAACTCCTACAAATCTGCGCTTAAACTCTTCATATTTACCCACGCAGGCGCTGTCTTCGTGTTACTAGGTATCGGTGCAACTTACTACATAACTGGCTCAACTGACATGTTTACTGCACAGGGTCTCTTGGCAACGGCAGCGAATTCAGGCATTGCCAAATGGATTATAGTCGCACTAACCGGGGGCTTCGCGGTTAAAATGGCTGTGTTTCCAGTGCATATGTGGCTTCCCGACGCTCACTCTGAAGCACCCGCCCCTATGTCAGCGTTACTCAGTGGTGTTATCATCAGCGCAGGAGCTTATGCTATTTTGCGCTTATCCTTCGGCATGGTTTTTCCAGCCGTCGGCGTCGCCTTCGGAACAGACTTCCTTCATGTGCTCACCATCTTTGGTATAGTGACAGCTTTCTTTGGTTCTCTCCTTTCATTGGTAGCTAACGACATTAAACGCGTCATAGCCTACTCCAGCATCGCGCATATGGGCTACATCATGTTCGGTCTTTCATTGTTCCCAATTGGTTTAGCAAGCGGAAACCCCGTACCCTTAGCCGCTGGTACAGCCATAGCAATAGTGGGAACCGTGCTTCACATAGTCACTCATGCAGCAAGCAAAGGTCTCTTCTTCCTTACCGCAGGAGGCGTCATGCATCAAAGCGAAGAACGCGATATCCGCAAGATGGGCGGCTTAGCCGGCAAGATGCCCTTCTCAGCCGTTTCAGGCACAATCGCCGCGCTAAGCATTGCTGGTGCTCCGCCGTTGGCATGCTTCATTAGCGAATTCCTCATCTTCGTGGGTGCCTTCCAAATCATACAGCTTGACAGTTTCTACATTTGGCCCACTATACTCATGCTGGTCGCCACTGTGTTCTCTTTGGCGTATTCACTAAGATTCATCTCCAAAGTGTTCTTGGGGCAGTCCAAAGAGGAAATGGGCCTGGTGGAGGTTTCGCATAACCCACATGGCACCTTCAGCTCTGATGAAGTCAAAACTCAAGGGCACAGCGGTCACAAAATCGTAGATGTGCCTAACTACATGAAGGCGGCTCTTGCAATCTTGGTGGTGCTCGTTGTGCTGATCGGCATTTACCCGACTTTCTTTATGCAACTAATTCAAACAGTAACATTTGGGGCGGTTGTTTAACATGGTTACCCTTCTTGATGTAATATTGCCCGTATTCACGCTGATAATCGCAGCCCTGCTAACAATCCCAATCTTCAAGATAATTCGCAAAAGCAGCAGCCACAAAACAGCTCTCACCTTGGGTTGGGTTTTGGCGGTTTTTGCAGTCGCAAGCCTAACCGTAGTTAACCTTGTGTTGAGCTACTACAGCGTATCTAACCCCTCGGCGCTTCAACTAACTTTGGATGGTTCAGCTAACCCCGCTATAACCACCTCCTTCCTAATCGACGCCGTATCTATCTACATGGCAATTATCATAGTCGCCATAGCCGCCGTTGTGATGGTCTACACCGTATTTTTCATGGACACCAACGAGCGCCCCTCAGACCGCTACTTTGCCATCATGCTCATACTCACTGCCGCCCTAGTCGGCGCGGTCCTCTCAGGCGACCTGTTAACCTTCTTCATCTTCTGGGAAGCCGCAACCGCAGCGGCAGCGTTTCTGATGATGTACCGCAAAAACGCATTCAGCTTAAACGCTACCATGAAGTACCTAATCATGGTCATCATTGCCTCAGCGTTTGTGCTGCTGGGCTTATCCATTGTTTATGGCATCACTGGTACCCTCAACTACATTGCCCTTCGTGACGCACTCGGCGCAATAGCCCCCGGTAACATGAACCTGCTCCTCATAGCTTTCGTTTTCATCGCCGCTGGCTACGCAATTGAAGCCGCCATCGTGCCCTTCCACTTCTGGCTCCCCGACGCATACACAGCTGCACCAGCACCATCCGCAGCCTTCCTCTCGGCGCTTGTTGACCAAGGCAGCTACTATATCCTCATCCGTATCCTACTTTTCATTGTGCTTCCGCCCAGCCAAGGACCCATCGACTGGACACTTATGCTCGCCATCATGGCAGCCTTAACCATGATAGTAGGTAACCTCTTCGCGCTCATACAGAACAACATCAAACGCCTCGTCGCATACATCTGCGTCGCAGACGTCGGCTACAATCTTGTCGCCATCACCAGCGCAACCAGCCTCGGCTTAGCAGGAAACCTTTACTTCTTCCTCATCGGAGGCTTAACCACCGCAGCAGCCTTCATGGCAGTAGGTATCCTAAACCGTCACGGCTTCCACACCCTCGAAGACTTCGCAGGCGTAGGCAAAAAGATGCCTTGGACCAGCCTTGCCCTCATCTTGGCGGGCTTGAGCTTTGCTGGTGTGCCCCCACTGGGCGGCTTCATCGCCAAATACTTCGTGTTTACCGCAGCCATCAGCGTAAACCTAACCTGGCTTGCAGTCATAGGTGTGTTAACCAGTGTGTTGCAGACAGCCTACATATTCAGGCTCATGAACATCATGTATGGAAAGCCCTCCAAGGTTTTAGAAGGCATCAAAGAAAACAAGTATATCCTCATCCCCGTCTTCATACTCGTCGGAGCTATCTTCATCTTAGGCTTATTCCCTGATATAGTGCTCCAATTAATTCAGCCAATGCTAAGCCAGCTGCCATTTATAACCCCATAATTTTCCCTCTGTTTCTTGGACTTTTCGATTTTTTTTCTCAAATTGCTTAGCAGATAATTTATTTCCTTACTATAAGGTGCTCGAAAATAACCTTCTATAAAAATTAATTTTTTTAAAGCTGAGAGGGGATCTATGGGATATTATTGCTAATTTTTGAATTAATGAGCTTTTTTAAAAAAAATATTCTAAAAAGAGTGAAGTGTTATTTGCGGATTTGTCCCTGACCTACAATCACATATTTTGTGGTGGTTAGGTTCTTGATGCTCATGGGTCCACGTGCATGCAGTTTTTGTGTGCTTATTCCGATTTCTGCTCCGAGGCCGAATTGGTTGCCATCTGTGAAACGTGTTGAAGCATTCCAATAGACTGCTGCAGAATCGATTTCATTTAGGAACTTTTGGGCTTTTGTAAAATCACGGGTTATAATGCTTTCTGAGTGATGGGTTCCATATTTGTTGATGTGCGAAATCGCGGCTTCAAGGTTGTCGACCACTTTAACTCCAATGATGAGGTCGAGGTATTCTGTATACCAGTCTTTTTCGTTGGCGGCCTTCACTTCAGATACAATTTCTTGCGTTGCTCTGTCGCCTCTGACTTCTACGCCGTTTCTGCGTAATTCAGCGATGACAAGAGGTAAATATTGATCTGCAATTTTTTTGTCCACGAGAAGTTTCTCGGCGGCATTGCAGACTCCAGGGCGCTGCACCTTGGCGTTAATCACAATAGCCGTTGCTATTGCAAGGTCAGCTTCTTCTTCGACGTATATGTGGCAGTTTCCTGTGCCTGTCTCGATAACGGGAATCCGAGACTTCTCAACCACAGTGTTTATGAGGTCTGCGCCGCCTCTTGGAACTAGCACGTCGATATATTTTCGCATGCCCATGAGTTCCTCGGCGATTTTGCGGTCAGGCGAATTCACGATTTGAATCGAATCCGCAGGTACTTTGGTTGCAGAAAGTGCTTCACGTAGGACTTCGCCGACGGCAACGTTTGAATTAAGCGCGTCTGAGCCGCCTCTGAGAATCACAGCGTTGCCTGATTTGATGCAGATTCCAGCAGAGTCTGAAGTCACATTGGGACGAGATTCGTAAATTACGCCCACTACACCTATGGGAACGCGGATTTGGCTAATAATTAAGCCGTTGGGGCGCGTCCAAGTCGCCAAAACCTCGCCGATAGGATCTGATAAAGCGGAGACTTCACGTAGCTCTCTTGCCATGTTAGCGATTTTCTTTTGGTCCAGCGCCAAGCGATCCAGCAACGTGAATTTGAGTCCGCGTGCTCTGGCGGCTTGCACATCGATTTTATTCGCCGATAAAATTCTCTCTACATTTGCCTCCAAAGCGTCAGCCATTTTGCAAAGAGCCATGTTTTTGACCTCCGCTGAGAGCTGGCCCATATCGAACGCTGCGGCTTTGGCTTTCTGGCAGATTTCCTCGATCATTTTGAATCCTCGCTTAAGTGTATGCTTCGGTGCTCTATTACCTCTTTGGGTTTGTCAGCGCCGAGTTTTCGCTGCACATCAGATACCTGCAGACCTTTAATTAGGTTTAACTGGGCGCTGCTGTAGTTGGGATTGCCCCGCGCAAACTCAACGTCGCGTTCATTTGCCAATGTGACTACGTCACCTTCATCGAAGGTTCCGCTGACGCCGACGACTCCGACGGGCAAGAGGCTAGCACCGTCGAGGATGGCTTTTTTTGCGCCCTCATTCACATGAATCGTGCCCTTGACTGAGGCGCCAAAGGCTATCCAGCGTTTAACAGCGGGCATCCGCGACTGAGGCTTAAAGTAGGTGCCTACTTCTTTGCCATCCAAGATGTCGGCGATTACGTTTATGCGTCGACTATTGGCGATGATGACGGGGATGCCGCAGGAAGTTGCAATTTCGGCGGCTTTAAGTTTGCTTTGGATGCCGCCCCTGCCCCGTTTGTTCTTGCCTTTAAGCGAGTTTTTGAGTTCGTCGGTGATTGCATCGACCGTTCTAATAAGCTTCGCATCGGGTTCAGAGGGGTCAGCAGTGTAGAGTCCCTCCACATCTGAGAGGATAATTACAAGGTCCGCGCATACTGCGCCCGCTACCAGCACCGAGAGAATATCGTTGTCGCTGAAGTTGATCCTGTAGCCCTCAGTGCGCATAAGCTCATCAACGGAAGTGACATCATTTTCGTTGATAATCGGCAACACCCCAACCTTAAGCAGTAATCCCAAAACGTCGCAGGTGTGCACGTATGATGCTCGGTTGGAGAGGTCTTCGGCGGTGAGCAGTATCTGTGCCACCTTCAAACAGTGTTTTTTAAAAAGTTCGCGATAAAGCGCCATAAGAACGCTTTGCCCAGTAGCTGCGGCGGCTTGCTGAAACGCCATGTCTTTGGGCTTAGGGGGGATGCCCAGCTCCGCTATGCCGGCGGCGACTGCGCCAGAGCTAACCAGCACTATTCTGTCGCCTTGCTTGTTGGCGTCTGCAATCTGCTCGGCAAGCTTTGCCATCTGTCGTTGGTCAAGTTTGCCGTCGCGGGTAGTTATGCCACCTGTGCCGACTTTAACAACTATTAATCTTTGAGGCATCACATTTCACTTGCTGGGTGTCTTAGTTGAAATATGTGGGGCTTGCTTAAAAATGCAACCAAGCGCCCATGCAAAAAATTGTTTAAGCTGCCATCCGAGCTATAGATTTTATCATAATATAGCAAAAAAAATGCTAGAAAAATATATAAGTAAAATGGACATGCGTTGTTCAACATGTACATACCCCTACAAATTCTAACTTCAACTAACCCCCTCATCTTTTGGATAGCACCCATAGCGGGTGTTATCGCTGTGATTGCTTCACTTTTACTCATGTACCGCATAGGAAAAATGAATCCGGGCGGACCCAAAACCGTAGAAGTAGGCAATGCAATACGCGAAGGCGCTTACGCATTTCTTAAAAGGCAGTATAAGACCATCGGTATAATCACAGTAGTCATTTTTGCGCTGCTGTGGGTAGCCTTGCCCTCTGGGCCATTTGGAGTTGGCACGGCTGCAGCGTTCCTGGTGGGAGCAGTCGCGTCACTGGCGGCTGGCTACATCGCCATGGACAATGCAACCAAAGCCAACGTGCGAACTGTGGCAGCGGCAAAAGACTTCGGCGCAGAAAAAGCGTTGAAAACCGCGTTTTACGGCGGCGCCACGATGGGTATGGCGGTTGTCGGGTTATCTTTGTTGGGTGTAAGTTTTCTCTTCTTGTTATACGGCGGCTACAACGCCATGTTCGGCACCATGACTGCTTATGACTCAGCCGTGTTAGGCCGCCAAGCAGCAAGCGGCATAGTCGGCATGGGCTTTGGCGCCTCATTAATCGCGCTCTTCGCCCAGCTCGGCGGCGGCATCTACACCAAAGCAGCTGACGTCGGCGCAGACCTCGTCGGCAAAGTCGAGGCAGGCATCCCCGAAGACGACCCACGAAACCCAGCAGTCATCGCTGACAACGTCGGTGACAACGTCGGTGACAGCGCTGGCCGAGGTGCAGATCTCTTTGAGTCAGCCACGGGCGAGAACATCGGTGGCATGATCATCGGCGGCTTAATCAGCATGGCCACAGGCAATCTGATTTTCCTTTTCTTCCCTCTCATTGCAAGAGCCTTAGGAATCTTTGCCACATTGGTCGGCATGCCTTTTGTGAAGCTCAGCGAATCAGAAGCCAAGCACCCCATGAAAGCACTTCGCAAAGGACTCATGGTAACCACTATCGTCTCAGGCATACTCTTCTTCTTCGCATCCTTCTTTTTACTCGGCAGCATGTATCTATTCTACTGTCTACTTGCAGGGTTAGCTGCAAGCGTAGCAATTGACTACATCACAGACTATTACACTGGACGAGACCGCGGACCAGTCAAAAAGATTGCTAAAGCCAGCGAGACAGGTAGCGCAACCAATATTATCACAGGATTTGCCGTCGGCTTGGAAACCACCGCATTACCAATTGTCTCATTGGTTATCGCACTCCTCGCTTCCTATTGGTTCGGAACCCAATTCGGATTAGAAATCGGTATTGACCCCTTCATCGGTGGCATCTACGGCACAACCCTCGCCACTATGGGTATGCTGGCAGTCATGGGTATGGTTTTAGCCCTCGACGGTTTTGGCCCAATCGCGGACAACGCAGCAGGCATCGCAGAAATGTCAGGCGAAGGCGGCGCAGAAGCAACCATGGAAGCCCTCGACGCAGTCGGCAACACAACCAAAGCCCTCACCAAAGGCTTCGCCCTCGGCTCGGCACTCCTCGCAGCGCAGTTGCTCTTCCAAACATACCTCGAAGAAGTTAGCCTGCAAACAGGCGTGGCAATTAGCATAGACATCTCCAACCCCGCCGTGCTCGTAGCAGGTTTCATCGGCGCAATGATGCCCTTCTTCTTTAGTTCACAAGCCATCAGTGCAGTCGGCAAAGCAGCAGGAGAAATGGTTGCAGAAGTCAGACGACAATTCAAAGAAATCCCCGGCATCATGGACGGCACAGGCAAACCAGACTACGGTAGAGCAGTTGACATCAGCACAAAATCAGCGCTTAGAGGCATGGTGCTTCCAGCCCTAATCGTCGTGATCGTACCACTCATCATCGGTATCTTGATGGGTCCTGAAGCAGTCGGCGCACTAGTAATCGGCGCAACCCTCTCAGCAGTACCTCTGGCGCTATTGATGAACACAGGCGGCGGTGCATGGGACAACGCAAAGAAATACATCGAAGCAGGCCACTTAGGCGGCAAAAACAGCCCAGCCCACGCAGCAGCAGTCGTAGGTGACACCGTCGGCGACCCCATGAAAGACACAGCAGGACCAAGCCTACACGTACTCATAAAATTGCTAAGCACACTAAGCATAGTGTTCATCCCGCTATTCTTCAACCTGCTGCATCTTATTTAGAGCAGCAAACCCAGGGTTTTTCCCCAACCTTCTTTTTATCTTCAAAAATTTTTGTCTGCTGATTCTGCCAGATCGACTAATTGAAAAGTATTTACTGTCTGAACTTTTTTCCTTTGATTTCCCATTCGAGCTATGAAATTTTGAGTAACCTGAAAAATTCAGATACTAAAGTTGTCTGTAAGTGGTTGCAACATGCTATCGATGGTCTCTTGTCTTCCTTTTTCAAGAGCGGGTAAAATATTTTTTTAAACTTTTAACTGCAAAATCCTAAAAAGATAAAGTAATTTTGATAAGAAAGAATTTAAGTTTTGTACACTCAATGTTTGTGCTTGCCAAAGAGTGGTTGCTACTTGAAAATTACAGAGAAAAATCTTCATCAAGGTTTCATCAAAGTTGTTCCCGATACCTCAGACGACCTCTGGCACTTATACAATGTAATCTACAAAGGCGATGAAGTTTATGCATATAGTAGCCGCGCCATAAAAACCGATACAGAAACCAGCCGCCCAAAAAGCGGGGAACGTGTATCCGCATTTATGGGTGTAAAAGTGGAGTCAGTTAGTTGGGACAAATTTTTAGGAAAGCTTCGGGTGCACGGCCTAATAATTCATGCACCGGATATAATTCCTACAGGCGCACATCATACTCTTGCTATTGCCCTCAATCAACAGATGACAATTGTGAAAAAAGAGTGGGTAAAGCATCTCCTTGATCGATTAACCAAAGCCAGTGAAGTAGAAAAACCTCTCCTAATTATTTCCATAGATGACGAGGGTTTTGCCGTTGCAGAAACCAAGCAGTATGGGTACGAAACCCGTGTTGACCAACGTATGCGGCTACCCGGCAAACAAGATGCTGACAAACGTGTGGAGGCCACCAAAGCCTATTTCCGTTTAGCCTTAAATAGCCTCGATAAACTCTGGCGGATAAATCACAATCCCATAGTTATTATAGGTGCAGGATATGTAAAAAACGACTTCATAAATTATATTCAAGAAGAATCCAAAGAACTTTCTAAAGCGATAGCGGATATTAAAAGCGTGAATAATGGGGGAACAGCGGGTATTGACGAGGCATTGCGTTCAGGAGTATTGCTAAAGGCTGCGCATGATCTCCGAATCGTGGAGGAAACCGAAACCATTGAGGAAGTAATGAAACGCTTGGGCAAAGGTGAAGGTACAGTAACATACGGGTTGGGGCCGGTTGAGAATGCAATTTTATTGGGCGCGGTTGAAAAGCTAATTGTAGCTGACACGACATTGCGCGACGCTAACGAATTGCAAAGGCTAAAGCTTGAGGATTTGATGCGGCAAGTGGAGAAACGCAATGCCGCAATAACTGTAGTGAGCACAGAGCATGAAGCTGGTTCAAAGTTACTTTCCTTAGGTGGCATTGTAGCTTTGCTAAGGTATCCAATTTATACGGAAAATGCATCTCAAAGCTAAAATATAGATACGATATGCAACTTGGTGATTGATATGATGGTTCCTGACTGGAAACTAATTGAAACAATTCAGAAAAGAATACGAATAAACCGTGTTAACCAAAATGACCGTCATGTTGACGCAGTAGACTTGGATTTTGGTGAGCACCTCTGCCTTGATGCTGATCTAAGCGTTGATTTGAGGAAAATAAAGAAGGCCAAAATCTATGTAGCGACAATCAAGGTGAACCACGCGGAATTTACCGATGAGTTGGAGCGTCAGATGATTGAATCAGCGATGGATGATTTAGAACACCTCAAAGCTATACGAACTATGAAGGCCTCTGGTTCACCGTTAACTAAACTGGAGTTAGTATCACTAAAGCATTAGCTTGTTGAAGAGGGGATTTAGTAAAACAGCCTCAACGACGGGAAAGCTTTAAAGGCTTCCTTTAGCCGCATGTTTGTGATGCCACTTGAAGCTACTTATAAGCCCCAAAAACGAAGCTGAAGCCCAGGAAGCCATTGCTGGCGGTGCAGACATAATCGACGTTAAAAACCCCCAAGAGGGTGCGTTGGGTGCAAATTACCCGTGGGTCATTAGCGCAATAAAAAAACTTGCCCCGACGCGAGTTGAAATAAGTTGTGCAATCGGTGACGCACCAAACATGCCGGGTTCGTTTTCACTGGCGGCTTTGGGTGCCGCCTCTCTGGGTGTTGACTATGTTAAGGTTGGGTTGTTTGGAGTTAGAACAGTGGACGAAGCTATTTTTTTGTTAAGACAAGTTATTCGAGCTGCTAAAAACTGCCGCCCCCATGTAAAAGTGGTTGCCGCGGGATACGCTGACTTCGAAAAAATTGGAACCATAGACCCAGTATCTATTCCCGAAATTGCCAGTAGAGCAGGTGCTGACGTGGTTATGCTTGATACTGCCACAAAAAACGGGTCTACACTCTTCGATTATCAATCCGCAAAGCAGCTCGAAGATTTCGTTGCTTCTGCCCATAATTTCGGTTTAGCGGCGGCTTTGGCAGGTTCCCTTCGCAGACAAGATATATCTATGGTTTATCGTTTAGGCACAGACATCGTTGGTTTAAGGGGTGCAGCGTGCACAAATAATGATCGAAATGGTGGCATCGTAACTCGTGAGCTTGTTACTGGATTAAAGGAAGCCTTGCGACAGATTAAGAGGGCGTAGTTGTGCAGCAGAGTGGTTCTACCAAAAAAATAGTTTTGGCTGAACTGAAGAAACGATGCAAAAACGATAGTCGCTATGACGACGGTCGAATTCTTTGTTCAATGTGCACTCGACCTCATCCTATTGCCAAAAAAGCTTACAACCTTTTCTTTGAGTCAAATCTCGGTGACAGAGGACTTTTTCCCGAGGCTGCGGAGTTAGAACGTCAAGTTGTTTCTGATCTTGCTGGTCTCTTAAATGCTGAGAGCGCTGCTGGCTTTATTGTTTCTGGAGGAACTGAAGCTAATCTTCTTGCGATGCAAGTGGCCAAAAAAAGTTCGAAAATCATTAAACCCGAGGTTATTTTGCCAAACTCTGCCCATTTCTCGTTTACAAAAATCTGTAATATAACAAATCTAAAACCCAGATATGCCCCCTTGGATGGTGCTTTTAGGGTAGATATTTCCGCGGTTAAAAAAATTATAACTAAAAACACTGTCGCATTAGTCGGTACTGCAGGCACAGCTGAACTGGGAGCAGTGGATCCAATCGGGGAGCTTTCCGATATCGCTTTGGCAGAAAACCTATATTTACATGTGGATGCGGCATTCGGTGGGTTAGTAATCCCCTTTCAAAAGAGCAAACTCCCTTTTGATTTCCGCTTGAAGGGTGTATCATCCATTACAGTTGACCCGCATAAAATGGGGTTGGCAGCCATTCCAGCAGGTGGAATTCTTTTTAACAATTCAAAGTTAATTGATGCCTTAAAAGTTGAAACTCCGTATCTATCTGGCTCTGAGCAATACACATTTGTGGGTACAAGAACAGGCGCGTCAGTTGCGTCGGCATGGGCTGTCTTCAAAGTTCTGGGTAGAGAAGGCTATCAAAAAATTGTATCTGGTTGCATGAGAATTACCTGGATTCTTGCAGATGGGATAAAAAAGGCAGGGATGCGCCTGATCTGTGAACCGGATCTAAATATCATTGCTTTTAGAAGCAGAAATACGAAGCAACTTGCTGATAGCCTATGGAAACGAGGATGGTTTGTATCTTATATTCCACGTTATGACTGTATACGTCTCGTGGTTATGCCTCACTTGAAAAGAAAGAATGCCAAGGCTTTTCTTGAATCGTTAAATACAGAAGAGATTTAAAAGGTGACTTTTTTGCGAATTTTACTTTATGAGCATTTTTGCGGTGGAGGCTGCGCAGAACACCCTTTAGTGTCAGAAGTTTTGGCTGAAGCCTATGCGATGCTAAGATCCGCAACAGCCGATTTTAAACGGGCAGGTCACGAAGTTACCGTGTTGTTGGACATACGCCTAATCAAACTTAATTCGCCCCTTGATGCTGACTGCATTGTTCCCGTAATTTATGCTGAAGAATCCCTCAAGTTTCTCGCCTGTATCGCCCAAATAAACGACGCCATCTACGTTATTGCCCCTGAAAGTTGTCAAAAACTTGAATATCTTGTAAAACGTGCTGAAAAAACTAATAAAATAGTGTTAAACTGCAAATCCCATTCTATTTCTAAGGTTTCTAATAAAGAGATACTCTACGAAACCCTCCAAAGAACAGGTGTGCAAACTCCAAAAACTTTAATTCTAAACGTTAACGACCCTGAAGGCGTTAAGAGAGCTTTGGACGAACTAGGTTATCCCGCTGTTTTCAAACCTACCGCTGGAACGGGTTGCAGTGGAATAACTTTGTTGAAAAGCGACGCTCAGATTGGAGAGGCCCTAAAAAAACTTAGGAAAGAGTCTAAAAGTAGGCATTTTATTGCCCAGCAATACGTGGATGGAGAATCAGCAAGTGTTTGTTTGATTACAGATGGTAAAAAAGCTGTGGCTTTGTCTCTGAACAGGCAGCAGATTAACCTAGCGATCTCCAGTGAAGAATCAAGCTATCTCGGTGGTATCATTCCCTTTGAACACCCTATGATGGTGAGGGCGTTAAGGTTGGCTGAGAAAGCTGTTGAATCATTTCAGGGACTGAAGGGATATGTGGGTGTGGATATGGTGTTGGGCGATGGAGGACTCTTTGTGGTGGATATTAACGCTCGGTTGACGACTTCTTATGTAGGCTTGCGCTGTGTGAGCGAAATTAATTTTGCGGAGGCAATTGTTCAGGTGGTCATGGTTGGTAAACTTCCCCTTAAGTTGCAAAACGATGGGGTTGCATGTCTTCAAAAAATCCAAATTCCTTTACCCTCTTTGGAAGTTTATCGAAAAACTCTTAGCCAGAACGAGATAGTTTCGCCACCTTTTCCTTTGGAGGGCAGTACATCATCTTTTGCCATAATCCTTGGGTTGGGCGGGACCCTTGAGGCGGCCCAGATACAGTTGAGTAGAGCTAATAAGGCTCTGCATAGCATTATTTGCTGAGGGAAATAGTTTGGTTTACGTTTTAGGATACGATGTTGGAGGAGCAAACATCAAAGTCGCTGCGGTGCATTTAGAAAACGGTTGCTTGCGAAGTGTCGCGGTGGTGGCTGAATATTTTCCTGTTTGGAAGCATCCTGAAAAACTTGCTTTTATATTGGCTAACCTCAAGGAACGATTAAAGATCGAGAAATTTGACGCGGTTGGTGTAACTATGACTGCAGAGCTCTCAGATGCTTATCAAACAAAAAGTGAAGGCGTTTATCATATTCTTGCAAGCGTCAAAAAGGTCTTTAACAAAACACCTATCTTTGTCTTAAACACAGATGCCACTCTTATAACTCTTAAAGAGGCAAAATTGTTTCCTCTTAAAGTTGCCTCTGCAAATTGGGCTGGTACAGGTTGGCTTGTTGCTCAATTTCTAAAAAACGCTATCGTCGTCGATGTCGGGAGTACTAGGCACTAGTATAATTCCAATTTTAAATAATGAAGTTGCGGCGCAGGGCAAAACTGATGTCGATAAACTGGTATGCGGTGAACTCGTTTATACTGGGAGTTTAAGAACAAACATTGCAGCTATTGTGAAGAATATTCCCTTGAAAGATGGTTTGGCAAGGGTCTCATCGGAGCTTTTTGCAGTTTCGGGCGATGTTCATCTGGTTTTGGGGAACATACCAGATGTAGATTACACTTCGGAGACAACTGATGGGCGAGGAAAAACAGTGGCGGAATCTTTGGCGCGGCTCGCACGCGTCGTTTGCGCAGACACTGATATGCTTTCTGTAGAAGAAATCTGTGAAATTGCTAATTACATTTACCGAGAACAAATCCGTCAAATAGCTGATGATCTAAAAAAAGCATATACGTATATTAAGTCACTAACACAGGAAAATGTGTGTGTTATTGTTACTGGGATGGGTAAAGAGTTTCTTGCTCGTAGAGCAGCCGAGCAATTGGTAGTCGATGAAATCATCGATTTAGATGCAATATTGCCAAAAGAAACCGTTTATGCAACTCCTGCTGTTGCTGTGGCATTGATGACTGCAAATAAAATTGCTGGTGGAAACATAAAATGGACGTCTCAGTTTTAAAAGTCGGCGGGAGTCTGTCAAGATGCCCTCTGAAACTACGCGTTTTATGCCTAAAAATTGGTGTTTTATCAAAAAAGCATAGATTGATTGTGGTTGGAGGAGGTGGTGAATTTGCGGATGTTGTACGCGAATTCGACAAACGCTTGTGTCTTACTGCAACAGCGGCGCATCGTATGGCGATTTTGGGTATGGATCAATATGGTTTGGTATTATCAGATTTGCTTCCTAATGCTGTTGCCACGGAGAGTATAGAGAAAGCCCAAGATATGTTTGATCACGGCCGGTTACCTGTATTTTTGCCTTCGAGATTAATGTTTAAGGAGAATCCTTTGGAAAACTCATGGGATGTCACCTCTGACTCAATCGCCTTATACATTGCAAGGCTGTTGGATGCCTGTAGAGTAATACTGATAACTGACGTTGATGGTATTTACACTGACAACCCAAAAGTTAACTCTGGTGCAATACTGCTCAGGAAGCTCTCAATTGATGACCTTTTAGCGCTAAATAAACGAACAAGCGTTGATAGGTATCTACCTAAGCTTCTCTCTCAAACATCACTCGATTGTTATGTCGTTAACGGGTTTTATCCACAACGTCTTGAAGCCGCCTTAGAAGGCAAAAATGATGTTTACACCAAAATCAGCAACAAACCCTTCTGATTGCTAAAAAAATCAAATGTTGACATTAAAGACATTTCACGTTTGTGACATCAGCGAGCTTATTTGGCTCACTACTCCAAAAATTTCGTTATTAGTTTTTTAGGTTATCAATATTTTATGATGTAACTGCCTTATCAACCTCAATTTCTTGAGGGATATGTATCCGCCTCAAAATGCACCCATTTGGACCTTTTAACAAAAAATAGAAAAAGGAAATGGACAGTATTTCGATTTAGATTTTTTTCTTGTCTACAACTTCGCGGAAGGTTTTACCGCAGCAGTCGTAAAGTGCGATTGTAAGTTGGGTTCTCTTACCTTTCTTGTCTGGTTTGCCTGCCATTTTCCAGGTTTTCTTTGCGGTCTTTACTTCTTTTCCACAAGTCGTGCATTTTGCCATGATTATTCCTCTGCGTCAAGCTTATCATATGTATAAGAATAAAACATTTTCCGTCGCTCGCACGTAAATCGGCTAAAACGGAGTGTTTTTATTTAAAATATCTATGAATCAGGGTTTTTTCAGTAACAAAAGGGGAATTACCGAAGAAAAAAAGCGATGCTATTTTATCCATTTTAGAATATTAGGTTTTTTTCTTTTTCCCTTTTCAGGCTTTACCTTAGGGTGTCCAATAATGAAGGGTACCGCTAACTCGCAATTATCTGGTATACCTATTTTACGCAATACCTCTGGTTTGCTATTTAGCAAATTTACAAATCCCATATAGCAAGTGCCCAATCCTAGCTCGTAGGCTTTAAGGAACATGTTTTGTGTAGCAAGGACGCTATCGAGAATGTTTATTTTTTCCCACTGTGGATCTTTTTCAGTGCATACTAAAACCAGTGTTGGAGCGTTATAGCAAACGATGTCCGCTTCGGTGCAGAATTGATTGGCAAGGGGTGGCATCATTTGTTTAACTGCGTTTTTGGTCTGATCGGAAACATACTTTATTAGTTCTTTGTTTTCAATTATGATGAATCGCCAAGGCTCACGTGCCATGCCTGTAGGTGCCCAAATACCTGCCTCCAAAACTGCTTCCATCTGCTCTTTTATGATTGGTTCTTTAGTGAAGGATCTGACACTTCGTCTACCCTTAATACAAACATCAAGTTCCATTTAGAATCCTCATTAATAATTTAATTTCTTGAATAATAAACTATCCGAAAAAGATTAGGTGTTTATATTGACGCTATTAAAGCAACCATCTGATCTACGATTTCTTTAATTTTCTTGTTTTCATAGAATAATAACCGTTTATCATGGGCATTTTTTATTTTTGATTGTTTGGCTATTTGGTTGTTACTTCTGATATTTTGGATTTTTTGATTCTTGAATCCAAAACTCAGGGTCATTAACATCGATTACTTGGATCAGTACCACATTCTCTGGGTTAGTCAAAACTGAGCGAAGTCTATGGGGCAAATCCGGTTTTGACAGAAGTGCCATACGAGATTTTTCCAGATGCTCTGCAATTTTTGCAGTTTTGCGGTTGGGGTAGCCGTTGTATTTGATACTTTTGCCTTCTCGTATTGCGTTGTCAATAGCCTCTTTGCTGCACTGGATAAATCGTTCCCCATCTCTGATAAACCAGAAGGGGCCAATAGGATTTTTTGGCATTATACTCATAGCATAACCCCAGGGATTTACTAATTAACGTTGCCATGTCCAGAGATAATTGGCGCCTCAGAACCGATAATGTTTCAGCCACTTTGGACAAAGTCCATTGCTTACGTGCAATTGTCTTCATTGGCGCAGAATAAACGTCATCAGTCCACTTTAAAACCATTCTTACATTTACTTTTCAATTGAAAAATGGGTGAAATCGTTTTTGTGCGTATAGTTGTCCCTATGAAAGGATAAGTTTATAGTTTTTAATTAAGTCTACTTGGACTGAAGCGTTTTGTATTATGCAGTCCAAAAGGTGTCCGCCTGCTATGTGGTTATCAGTAATTAAGTGAAGGTGATATCCTGAATAGTCCACGCCATCCATGCTGTTGGGGAACCAGAAACCAACTGCCGTGGCTGAGACGTTCGTTAAGTTGAATATAGCCTGAGTTTGCAATGCAGTATTGATGTCTGGGTATGGTTCTGCTTGCTTCTGTGGGCTTCGTGTTTGTGCCCAATTATATACTCCACTTACTTTTATAGCGTAAATTACATCTTTTGATGTTAATTTCTCGTCAAGATATGTTTTCAAGTCGGTGTAGTTTAAGCCTGAAACTGAAAATGTTTTGTCTGCTTCGAAATAGGTGATGGTTGCATAGGGCGACTTTTGAGTTGGGTCAACTTGTCGTGGGATACCTTCTTTTGGAATCTGGTAGAAAACACCATCAAGGGCTATCATCTCTCCATCTAACCCCTCAAATGTACCAATGCCGAAATCACCATGATTTTCCAATTCGCCGTAACTCATTAAGCCATTGTATTGACCTGTGGAGAAGATGTTGAAGGGAGCAAGTTGAAACAACTCATCTCGGTTTGCCTTTTGGACTTCTGTGTTTATTTGAACTTGCCAATTAGCGAAGAATACGCTGAAAGTGATTATGATGATTAAAAGGATTGATATGAGCCATTTACGTTTGGATTCCATTTTTTGGTCCACAGGTTAAAAACGTGTGGCGAGTTATAGTAAAAGTTTTTCTAAGTTTGTGAGCTTTTTCCGATTTAAGAATTCCACTCACTTAAAAAATAAAAAAATAACTGTGAATGAAGGCTTAAGCAATTGGGCTATTAACTAGTCTGTGTTTTGCTTCCTTTTGCTTTTTTTGCCTTTCTTTTTTCGTCTTTCTCTTTCTTTGTTAAGGGTTTACCTTGTTTGCTAGGCATGGATATTCATCAGTATAATTTTTATGCCTGTTATGCTTTAATATCTTTCGAAAAATAGATTGTAATAAGTGATTTTTAGGCGTATTCTCTAAAGGTATGACCGCATTTGGTGCATCTCATGAACTGGGTCATTGCTTCGTCTCCGCCGCGCGTTTGTACCATCCACACATAAACTTCGCTGTTGCCACATTTTTCACATTGCTTTTTAATTTTAGGCATAGTGTTGACTTCATCGGCGTTGGATACAACTGTCATGAAGGGTTTAGGTTTAGGCTGAATAACCACTCCGGTGCGTGCCTCTGTTTTTCGGTCATCAGGTTGCTTGGTAAAGTTACATTTTGCGCAGCAAAGTACAAAGTTGTTTTCGATGCCGGTTCTTTTGGGTTCGAGACGTGAACCGCAAGTGGGACAAAATTCCATGTTTTTCAGAATCCCTCTCTATATTCTTCCATAAAAACCGTCAATGAGATATAAGCGTTGTTTTCGGTTGACAATAAAATTTAGGTAGAAGGCAGAACAAGGTATAATAAAACTGGTTGTCACAAAACTAAAATGAAAACAATGTCTCAGAGTAAGAAAAGTGAATGGCAAACTGTAAATCACGCATTAGCCTATTTGTCAAGGGCAGATAAACTGCCCCACCGAGTTGAAGGAGAACGTGTCCTCTTAGACTTGATCCCGACTCATATCCGAAGAGTTTACATTTGGGGACAGGTGATGGTAGATTGCTTTCACTAGTGCTTCTTAATAACCCTCAGGCGGAGGGGGTGGCGCTGGATTTTTCGGATCCTATGCTTTTACAGGCAAGACAGCGATTCGCAGGTAATTCACGGGTTACGATTGTCAAGCATGATTTCAGCCTACCGCTGCCAGATATAGGTTCTTTTGACGCAATCGTCTCCAGTTTAGCCATACATCACTTAAATGATCAGGCGAAAAAAGCAGTTATATAGTGAAGTCTTTTTTCACTTGAACTCTGCTGGAATTTTTTGTAACTTAGAACACGTTTCTTCGCCAACTGAGAACTTGCATTTGAAGTTTTAGGCTGCCGTGGGTCAAACTCCTCAAACTGAGGACCCTTCGAATAAACTTTTGGATGTGGAGACCCAACTTCGTTGGTTGCGAGAGTTCGGCTATTTGGATGTGGATTTCAGCTGGAAGTGGCTTGAGCTTGCGCTTTTAGTAGGGTTTGCTCCATAATTTATTAAATTTCTTAATTTTTCTGCCCGCGTATTTTGGACAGAAAATGTTAATAGCTTTGTGTTCTAGAATTGAATAAGGAGTTTTAAAAGAAAAAATGTCAAGCACAATTGACCAAATAAACTGGATGCACTGGATTTACCGACTAATTGCACTCATCATCGACAGCATAATCACCGGAATTATCGGCGGCATTATTTACTCGATCCTGCTTATTCCAATTATCATTTCAGGCGGAATCTTTGGTATTGTACCCTGGTGGGGCGCCACATTTCTATTACCCTTCATATACGGCATAATTCTCGTAATTTACAGCGCCTTCTTGGAAGCTTCCTGGGGTGGAATGACAATCGGCAAAAAACTTTTGGGATTACAAGTACAAACGACAAATGGCGGCAAAGTAACATTTGACAAAGCATTTTTACGAAACATCAGTAAAATCTACTGGATATTACTATTTCTTGACTGGCTATTAGGCATCCTTACAACTGGAAATAAGTCGCAGAAATACACTGATCGCATGGCTGGAACAGTAGTTGTTCAAGCGAAGCAACCATTTGCTGCAGCTCCGCCTCCACCGCCACCACCAACATAAAAATAAAATCTCTTTTTCTTTTTATTTTTTGAACAATTGAATTTTTAACTGATTTTGAATTCTTCTATCCATTTTTTGAAAGTATTTTCATTAAGACCCCTGCCCAGTTGGGCATCAAGTCGCTTGCAAACCTTGCCGTCTTCAAAATAAATAATCGTTGGCACCGCGGGAACATCATAGTCATCCCATAGCTTGTTTTCGTAGTCGTCGAGGAGAACATGGATGACTTTTTCAAAGCCCTTTTTTGCAACTGCTTTATCGAAGTTTGGAACAAATCGCATGCAGAAGGGGCACCACGTTGCATAAAACAATGCCAGTACTTTCTTGTTTTTCTTCAGTTCACAGTCGAGTTCTATCTTAGTAGAGAGCTTGTTCATGCAAGAAAAACGGTTTTCGGGTTTGATAAACTTACCGTTTTTGTCTGCTTTTTTTAAAATTTAGGTAAAAAGCGGCACCTAAAATAAATCCAATGCTTCACAGATGAATAGCGGACAGGAATAAAGGAATGAAACCGAAAAACTACAAACGTGGCTACCCCGTTGCATTGTTAATGGGCATAGAACAAGACCACGCGGTACTTTGGTATATTTTCAGTCAAGTCGCCAAACAACACCAAGTCATCCCCTTAAACAGTGACCGCAAAGACCAAAAAGCTCTATACAGCTTTCACGAAACTATAGTGAACGTTTTGAGACCTATCCTGAAAGAGGGCGTACGAAGCATAATAGTGGCTTCTCCACCTAGAGCTAACTATGCCCATGATGTACTCAGCCATATCAAAGCTCACCACGCATGGCTCCTACAAGGCGCAAACAAAGTTTCAATCTCAATGATAACAGGGTCCGCGAGTTCCCCGCTCCAGGTAGCAGCAATAACAAAAACCGTCACCTTCAAAGAACTAATCCAAGAAAATGCTTCAGACGAAACCGCGAACCTGCTCGAAATTCTCGAAAAACGCCTAAGCAAAACCGATAATTTAGTGCTTTTTTCGTTGCAGGAAGCCGAGGATCTTATTCTGAATTATCAGCCGACTGGAAGATTGCAGCCTGAGTATCTTCTGCTAACAGATGACTATCTTTTAAAGAGTCATCAAAAATATCGTTTGAATAGGCTCTTGCAAATTGCCCAAAACAAGCAGGTGAAAACTCGTGTGATTAGCCATGAGTCCTCTGCTGGGGCTCGACTTACCCAGTTGGGGGGTATTGTTTGTCTCGCAAAACAATCTTAGCATCTAAATAAGGCTTAAGCGTTTGAGGTCTTTTATCGTGATTTTTCCATTATGAAGGGCAGTTGAAACAAGCGCTCCTGAAATTCCAATGTTTTTAAGTTTAACTATATCGCAAATCCCTCCAACCCCGCCACCTACAACAATGTCTACACCTACAGCCATTGCCTTTTTTAAAAAATCTAAGTTAACTCCTTTGGCGCTGCCTACCCGCTCCAAATCTAATACGATAACCTGGTTAACTCCCTTGATTTCAAACTCGCGTAATAGCTGCAGAGGCTCATCGGTGCCCTCAACCCCCTCCGCTTTAGTGATGACCTTATTGCCTTTCAAATCTAAGCTCAAAACTACTTGGGAATTTCCAAAACGCTCTATTGCTTGGGCAATGAAACTTTTAGACTGCAGAGTTTCGGTTCCTATCACGAGTTTTATTGCACCGCTTTGAAGTAACTTTTCTGCGCGTTCAATGTTAGTCACGCCTGCATCAACCATTAATGAAAGTCCTGTTTGTTTGGCGATGCGAACGATTTCTGGGAATTTCATACTGCAGTCAATAATTGCATCCAAATCTGCGACATATACCTCAGTAAAGCCCAAAGCTTTGAATGCACTCGCTACTTCGGTTGGGTCTGATGATTTGCAAAGAACGCTTTCGATGGGTTTATACTGACTACGTTTACCTCCTACTGCATGTACCACTTTTCCGTTTAGGATGTCGATTACAGGTATAACTTTCAATTTTGTCACAAGAAGAAATGATTTCCTGATAAAAATAACTTTAGTTGTTACCTAAAAATACTGATTTCATTACAACCATAAAGGCATTTTAGCTCATAATATAAGCTGTAATTAATTTTTTTAGTAATAAAAATTTGTGGGATAATGGGTCGAGGCCAAAACCAATAATTACTCGCCAAACCAAAATAAACCCAATGAAACAAGTAATTCTAATCACAGGTACTCCATGTGTTGGAAAAACCACAGTTGCCGTACCACTTGCTGGGAAACTCGGAGCATGTTATATCAACCTAACCGATTTCGTCAAAACGAACGATCTTGTATTAGGTAAAGATGAGGGTCGAAATACCCTCATTATTGACGAGGAAAAAACCCGGAAGAAACTCGCTGAGACTATTGAAGCTGCAGAGAACACCGTTATTATTGTCGATGGGCATTATGCGAGCGCTATAGTCTCAACCCAGTATGCACCAAAAATTTTTGTTTTGCGCAGAAACCCAAAAGAACTCAAATCCTTCATGCAGAAACGTGGATATAGTGGTAATAAATTGTGGGAGAACATTCAAGCAGAAATTCTTGATATATGTTTAGGCGAGGCATTGCAGGTTCATGCAGGAAATGTCTGTGAAATTGATGTTACAAACAAACCCGTTGAAAAAGTTGTTGATGACATTTTAGATCTTTTGGATAAACGCAAAAGTTGCCTTGTTGGTGGAATTGATTGGATGAGTGTCTTGGAGCGAGAAGGTATCCTTGATGAGTACTTAAGAAATGACTTTATCTGAAACTACCGATTTTTTGTTTAGTAAGTAGCGAGATTTTTCGACGGTTGCTATAAGATTTAGCATGATCGCTGAATTTCTCACCTATCATTATCGGGCTAGAGAGGTCTACATCCTCAGAAGATGTGTCGAGATTGATGATAACATTGACTCCAATTGTACGGTTCCAATCTCTAACCCACACGCTCTGCTCACTTCTACCTTTTTGCACAATTAAATCGAAATGGCGCAAAACGCCGCTGTGACCCTCAATCGTTACATTTTCATTGTTGACTTTGTAACCTTCTTTTTTAAAATACTGTACAGCCAAATCCATCAATTGCGACCTATCTTTACTCTGCTCTTCGTTGCTCATTTTCCCACATCTACTATATAATCCTAAACTATTATCTAATTGTATGTGGAAAAATCTTTCGGAAGCTGACTCAAAGTGGGACCAATAATCGTAGTTAAATGCCTTAAATGCGGAAGTTATATGTTAACTAAGCAGGGTCAGAAAACAAAAATCTGCCCATATTGCGGAACCAATGTAAATCTACAGCGAACTCAAAGGGTAGCAGCTGCAAACACAGCTTTTGAAGCTTCAGAAATTTTGAAAAAAATCAAAAGTCAAGAGGGCTTTAGTCGCTAGTCTTTGCGAATGTGCCAGAGTAATTCGCAGGTCTTGCATGATTCATGTGCCGATGGTTCTCCACATTCTCGACAGTTGCAGTAATTTTCTTTTTTAGCTGTTTCTTCAATCGCTGGACGCAATCTCTGTATGGTCCGAAAAACTGTGAATTTTGTTCCGGTGTGCTTCTCTTCCATACGGTTTAATATTCCGCGTATGTCATTACGAAGAGCTTCTCCAGCGTACGGGCAAGGTGTGTCTTGGAATTCGATTTTTTTTACATAAGCATAAAGAGCGCTTTCTCGTTCAGGAATTTCGCAGAAAGGCTTGATTTTTTGCACAAACATTGGATGCACCTCACTGGATATGGGTTTTTCTTTTGCTAAGCGAATTATATCGCCGCGTAGAATATTCATAAGTGCCGTCTGAGTTTCATCGTCTAAGGTGTGTCCTGTTGCAACTTTGTCAGCTTTGATCTGTCTTGCACCTGTATTTATAGCTCTGCGGCGCAGAACCCCACAATATGCACAGGCTGTTAGCTCACTTTGTCCTTCCCTTCGGCTTCGTTGAATAATTTCGTCTAAACTAAACCCATAGAGTTCCCTAAAAGAAACAACAATGTGAGGTATTTCTAGTTCTTTACATGCGGCAGCTGCGATTTCGAGAGCTTCATCGCGATAGCCTCGTATGCCTTCGTCCACTGTGACTGCTGTTAAGGTTGTATTTGGCCGATATTTCTGGATTTTCGAAAGAATGTAAAGTAGTGCAAGGCTGTCTTTTCCCCCGCTGACCGCCACGGCGAGGGCGTCGTTAAATTTTAGCATTCCATACCGGGTTATTGTAGAGCGGACTTTTGATTCAACGGATTGGGTGAAGCACCGTTTGCAGAGACGTTCGCCAGAGTATTGCCTGTAGAAGAAGGCTAAGTTTTGTTTGCAGCAACTGCACATTGTTGTTACGTTCAAGATAGTGTCAGCAATGTTGAATTAATGAAGTGTTTAAAGAGTTTTGCTTATTGTTAACTATTGAAGTTGTTTTCAAATTTCTTTCTGGCAAAGTGAAAAGTTAAAAAGCTTAAGGCGATAATTTGACGTTACAAGGCAGGTAGTGATTGTATCTGAAGTGGCTTCATCCCACTTTTTTGGTTGAAGATATAAGTAATAAACTAAACCTCTACGGTTGCAGAGCTCGCTTAGCTTCTGCACTTCTTATAAAATATTCGAAAAAATGCCAACAGCCTATTGACTGTATAACTTTGGGCAATAACATTTTCAAAAAGATGCCGTTAAAGTATGTTGGTTGGTCTATAGCTGCCTTGCAAGTACCGGCTGAAATTGAAGCGTTACTGCTGGAAGTAAAAAAACAAAATGTCAAGTCAATGCTTGAAATCGGAACCAACAATGGGGGTACCCTATTTCTATTCGCTCAAATTGCTGCATCGAATGCAAAAATTCTTAGTTTAGATTTGCCAGGAGGAAACTTTGGTGGTGGATACCCTTACTTTAAGGCTCCTTTTTTTACTAATTTTGCACGTGATAATCAACGGATTTTTTTGCTGCGGGCAGATTCTCATTCCACAAAAAGTGTTAGTCGAGTAGAATCGATTTTAGCAGGCGATAAGCTTGACTTTCTTTTCATCGATGGTGACCATACTTATTTGGGGGTTAAACAAGACTTTGAAATGTATAGTCCATTGGTTCGCAAAGGCGGGTTGATTGCGTTCCATGATATATGTCAGCATCCTGAAGAAATTGGATGTGGGGTCTACAAGTTTTGGTATGAAATTAAAACTCAATTTACTTTCCGCGAATTTATCTGCGACCCCTCTCAGGGTTGGGCGGGTATTGGTTTACTCTATCTTTAAACTGCGACAGTAATTTTTCTTTGGTTGGTATATCAAATGACGTTAAAACCAAAAAATGCCCCAGAAAGTTCAACAGTGATTTATTGTAAGGATCGTTGGCGGATGCTTGAAGAGTATCGAAAAAAAGCTTTGCTGATTACGAATGTTCTAAAGAGTCATAATCTTCTTGCGGTTACTCATGGAAGCGTTGCACGTGGTGACGTTTCGTCAAAAAGCGATGTTGATATTTTTATTCCTGAGGTGCAAAACAGCTTTCTAGTTGAGTCAGCCCTCGAAAAAGTCAGAATCGCTATAAACAACCGTTTTCTTGTTCAGGCTACTCCGAACTACGCAATGAAAGCCCATATAATTGTGGATGCGCAAACAACCGTCACGTTTCCGCTTATGGAGATGCGTCGTGTTGAACGGGAATTTTATCGTTTCGGTGGTGAATTAACTCTTTTTCAGCTTGAGACGAATGTACGTGTGGCGGGCGTCGATAAGCGACTCATGCTTATTGAGCCAACGGTTTTGGGGCATATAGAGACTAGTGTGGTTGGACATGAGGAAGTTGTAGCTAAAAGCCTTGGTATCTCACCGGAGACAATACTGGATCGTGTGCATGCACTTTGTAGGCGCGCGGTGGTTGGCAGGACGGGTGTTTTCGTTAAAAAAGAACTTGAGCCTGATGAAACTTTTGAGTTGGCCCTAAAAAAAATTTCTGATTCAAACCCTGCGGTTCGTCGAAGAATAAAAGGGTGAAGGTTTAAGAGGAATAATAAATTAGCTCTTTTTCTTCGAGTAACTGCTGAATTTTGTCGACTGCTTCGTAGACTTGTTCTTCTTTCTTTGCGCCGACGCATACTAGTTTGCCCGCGGAAAAGATTAAAAAGACTACTTTGGGTTCGGCCATTCGAAATACTGCACCCGGGAACTGTTCGGGTTCATACATAACTCGTTCAAGCTTATACACTAAGCTTTCAAGGTCGATTTCACCGCCGAGTTCTGCTGAGGCAACAATGTTTTGAATGTTAACGATCGGTTTCTCGGTGATTTGGATTCCTTCGCCACGGAGTTCTTTAACAACTTTTTCTACGGCGCTGCGGCTTTCTTTTTCGGATTTAGCGCCTGTACATACCATTTTGCCTGTCCCGAAAATGAGGGTGGCTGTTTTTGGTTTTTTTAATCTGAAAACGAGACCCGGAAAAACAGAAGGGTTGTATTCGGTTTGTGGGAATTTTTCCACGATTTTCTGTAAGTCTATTTTTTGGTTGAGTGAAACTGAAGCGACAATGTTTTGGATGTTAATGATAGGTTTTCGTTTACTCATGTCAATTCACGTGCTTCCCTATTTAAATAAATAATGGAGTATATAAAGCATCTATTTATAAGTAACTATCAAGGGGTTGTTTGCTTTTACTTTGCCGTATCCAACAGAAATAAATACGTTAGACAATGCAAAACATATCTTTATTTGGGTTAAAACCGCCAAAAATTGATATCCTGACCAAATTTTGATTGAAGGTTATGGTGGGCCGTACCGGATTTGAACCGGTGATCTTCGCCGCGTGAGGGCGACGTCCTAGCCAGCTAGACTAACGGCCCATCTATTCGGATTCCAAATACATAGTTTGCTTTCATAAAACCTTTCCCTATCCAACTCATAACCCATAAGGTACAGGTGAAAATATACATGATGAATTTTGGAAACTTTGAAGAACATAAACATGATGGCATATTGGTTATGTTGAGTTTTTTTGGTGGTGCAATAGTAGGATATCTTCTGATGAACCATTCTGTGCTTTTCGGCATCTAGGTTACCTGCGGATACTTCAGAAAGCTTTAAAATACTATGCATCATGTTTGATGTGGTATCCCAGGATATGTGTTTAGGTAGCTCATTCCTGTGTTTTGTGCATTTATCTCCATTTCTACCAGCTTAATCCCTTCTTTTTTGGAGGCTTCTATCTTGGTTAGTGCTTACGTTGAAGTTAGCGGTTTTAAGCGCCGTAAGAAACGCGGTGTAACGGCTAGGACTGATAAGGGAAAAAACTATAATTACCCAGCCGAGAGAAGCAGTACCCTATACTTACTGCAAGCGCTGTTTAGGGAAAGTTAACGATAGAAAATAAATTCCGCTTGCTACTTTATTAAGAATTTAGCCTTAAACCCTTGAAGCTGGAACCAAGCATCAAAAGAGAGTACAACCGAAGACTTGACTATAAGTCGCTTTTTGATAGTTAATATATACCAATTAAATAATAAGCAATCTATCAATAAACAAGTTGCCATTATGGACTTGCTGTTTGATACTCTGGCATAATCCTATGGAAAAAGCGGTGTCAAGTTCTAGTAAAATCCTTAGCGTTATTTCGTCTATTTCATAATCCACGCATTCTAATTTTCGCATCTTTAGTCATTATTTTGCCCCCCATCAATATTGTCCTCTGTTTTCTTTGCAGTTGATGGCTGGGGAGCTTTCAATTGATTTCTTATTATTATGTAAAGTGTCAAGAGGATGAGTACTCCAGTGACGGCTGAAGTGATCCCTGTTATATACCAAGCCTGCCATGGCGGCATCATCGTCATGAGATATTTTAGCGATCCTATGAGGATAAACAGAGAAGCTGATCCTAAAAACGAAATTACCAAAGAAATCAAAATGCTAATAACAATGCCAGTTAATAGTAGTTTTTTGAGGCGCGTCTTAAGATTAGACTCCGTTTCATGCACATATTCTTTTAGAATATCTTTAATTTCATCGAGTAATGCGTGTATGATTTCTTTTAAGGTAGTCAACTAATTCCTGCAACTCTTACATGATAGGTCGATTGCCTTGTTAATTAATGATTTGTGACTGTTTGCTTACAGCAACAAAAGGTGTTCTGTGAAAACTATTGGGCTTTAAAAAATAATGAAAAAGGTATAGTGGTGAAAAAAGGAAGTTGAGTTCACCATTGCAAATGGGATTACATCTTTTTTTCTCTAATAGCGACTTTGGCTTTCAAGTCTATGATGTATTCTTTTTCGTTTTTTCCAACACCAAAGTTCCACTCTAACACTTCAAAATCAATATCTTTAAAGTTGCTAACCCAGGATTTCTGGAACTCACTCCATTTCTCACCAAGTTTCTCTATCTGTTCTTTGACATCTATATGTTGATCTGACATAATTTGTTACACCTCCTAAACACGCTAAAACGCATGGCTGACTTATATTAAGTGTAAAAGAAATTTCAAAGCAGCAACAAGAACTATTATTAATACCACTACTACAATAGCAGACCAGAGCCACCCAGCCAAACCAGCTTTGATATTACGCAAAAACCTCATTTGCACAATCACCTCTTTTATAACTGCCTTATTGTCTACTTAACGATATGTGACTGTAGAACCACAACTACAACCGAGCGCTGACTTTGAGACAAACTGGCGACAGTTTGACAGATAGAGTGACTGACAGAGATGTGCAGGGTGCGTGGGCACTCATTGCAGAGGTTTGTCTGTGTTAACTTGCAGTAACAGCTTTTATACTTCAGCCAACTATTTTATAAATAGAGATAAAGGTGAAAAGATATGGGTTTTGCGGGTTATCTTGGTGGTCGAGTGCTCCTTGTATTAGCAGTCTTGTTAGGAATTTTTGGAATTGTAGTTATGTTAGGATTTTTTAATTTCGCTGAGGCGAGCTTGTTTATTCCATTAGGAATAGGTTTGTTAGTAGCAGCACTCATCCTGTTTGTATATGGATGGTATCTAATCAAATCGTCAAAACCAGAAGGAACACTTAACGTTAACAATCAATAAAGATTCTAATAGAATTGGTGGCAACCTAAGGAATAACAATGATAGACACAGACAGTCTGACAGTGAGTGAGGGTGCGCGTGCGTGTCTAATGTCTGTCTCATTGTCAACTATCTAAATTTTTAGGCAATCAATTTCAATGGCAAATAATTAAATGCGTAGAGATGCAAAACTAATCAACTAAGATAACAGTGTCCGAAAGATTAAGAAGTGATTAGATGGGTGAAACCAAAGGCAACCATGAAGAAGTATGCGATTTCTTCATATCATACTATTCTGGAACTCGCACTAAGTATGCAAAATACTTGAAAACTCATGCTCCCCATTTTGAGCGAACCGCTTTTCTTGATAGCGAAGATATTCCGAAAAACACGGTTGAAGAAACGGATGAATGGCGGTTTTATGTAGACCAAGGGATAAAAAATAGCAAAAATTTCGTATAAATTATGACCCTTGGTTTCAACAAAAGGCACGAACTAAAACGGGAATTGAGAAAAGCCTTCGATGAGGGAAAAAATATCTATTTTTTCAAAAAAGATGATTTGGATTACAGTGACTTGGTTATTGAATTAGGACAAGGCGAAAAAATTGGACCAGCATCCAGAAATAAAAACTGTAGCTGGAGAAATAGAGAAAACACAACAGGAAGTTAAAGGAAAAACCTTAGAATATCTGATCTATCTAAAACGCCAAAACTACAGCGAAGAAACCATAAGACTAAATCGGTCAGCTTTAAACACTCTATCAAATCGCGGTGCTAACCTATTCGATTCTAACTCAGTTAAGATGTCATGGCAGCACAAAAATGGAGCCAAAACAGACGGCGAAACGTGATAATAGCCTACACTAATTTCCTAAAACTTAACAACATGACCTGGGAACCGCCGCTATGCAAGGTTACAGATACATTTCCGTTTATCCCTACTGAGCAAGAAATAGACGCATTAATTACTGCCGCCCCTAAGAAACTCTCAACATTCCTCTTATTACTCAAAGAAACAGCCATGAGACGCGGCGAAGCAAAACGATTACTATGGACGGATGTAGATTTCGAAAGAAGCATAATAGTACTCAATGCATCAGAAAAAAACTCTAACCCACGAATGTGGCGCGTTAGCCAAGAACTAATCGTGATGCTTCGCAATCTGCCAAAGGAGAAATCAAGAAAGGTCTTTGGAGAAGCCTCAATCTACTCAATGAAATCAATGCACTTGCACGCAAGACAAAGATTAGCTGAGAAAATGCAAAATCCTCGTTTTCACAGAATAAGCTTCCATACATTCAGACACTGGAAAGCCACCATCGAATACCACAAAACAAAAGACGTATTTCACGTAAAAAACTTTCTAGGACACAAAAGCGTCAAAAACACTGAAATCTACATCAACATTGAAAATATGTTGTTTGAACCTTCAAGAGATGAATTCACAGTAAGAGTCGTTGAAAAAGCTGAGGAAGTCAAAGCATTGCTTGAAGTCGGCTTCGAATACATTTGCCAAAAGGACAATTTAATATTCCTACGAAAACGTAAATAAACATCTTCAACATTGATGGTATAGCCTCTCCTAAAAATGGCCCAAAACATCCAAATAAGTGCCGAGGTAGCTCAGCCTGGGAGAGCGCTCGGCTGAAGACCGAGTCGTCGCATGTTCAAACCCTGCCCTCGGCACCAAATACCTTTAATTTAAGGTTATTTTGTAATATTGGGCATAAATTGCAACATTACATGCGCTATGCAAGCAGGGAAATAAGGTATGAAAGAAGGAACCCATAACCGTTTGCATAGCAGTAGCCACTTAAGTATGGTGCTTCTGGAGTTGGTGCTTGAGACTCGGTGCATGGGTTGCTATTGCAGTAAGGCTGGTTTGTTCCCTAAGAATAGTTATTATGCCTTAAAATTTTCTTGCGAAGTTGGAACAAAATCAAAAAGCAAATCAGTGTATTTAGAGAGTTACCTCCCTAAATAGACAATTCATCCAAAAGAGAAAATCCAGTCAAATAAATATAACTTTTACATATGTTGCAGCTAATCACAAGTTCTTCCAAGCCGTTTTTATTGACTTTTGGTTCTATAATGAAGTAAGTCTTTTCTGTAGTATCATCGGGTGAAATGGTACTTCTGCATCTTGGACATGAGAAGTCTCCGTTTCCGTCTATTTTAGTCAAATCCAATTTGTATGCATGGACTTGTTCCATATATTTACCTTATTTATTGTTGAGTGTTTCAGTTTATAACATTAAGTTGTTACAGGATGAAACAACATTCGCGAGTATTCTCGTCAAACAAAGCACGATCCGTTCGGATCCCTTTGTTCTAAAGATGATAGCTGACTTTGAAATGGTGTGTGTGGGCGACTAAATTTTGATCTTTTTCTCTCCAAACCTGAACTCTATAATTATCACCAATTATCATCAGGCAACCGACGTTTACATTACACACTATCCTTCACCTAACCAGCTAAGCAGCAGAACACTATTTTACGTTTTAGCTGCAGGAAAAGCGATGGTTTCTACACCTTACCTTCATGCAAAAGAAGTCTTGGATAACGGTCGCGGTCTGTTATGCAAAATTTGACGATTCAGCCTCTATAGCTGAAAAAGTTATAGAAATAATTGAAAACAAATCTCTCCAAAGATCCCTAGAACAAAACGCATATAATAACAGCAGAAAATTCACCTGGTCCTTGGTTGCTAAGAAATGCATAGCTGTCTTTGACGAATTAACTAGACAATCCAAAGAGGAAGAACAGTCCTTAGCACCCTAACCATGTTTTCGTAGACAATCTCTCCTTGTAAAAAGAAAACTCCCTGAGAGTTTCCTTGTAGTCAAGTGCTATTTTGATTTTTTCTATTTTTGATTTTTAATGGATTACGTAGCTAATACTTGAAAATAAGTAGGACTTTTTATAGTTAGCGCTTTGTGGCTTCACCCATACAACAACACATCTTAATTATGTTGTTCATAGATAAATCCGAATAGCGAGGATTAACATTTGATTTCAGCAGTTGTTTTAGTAAACACCGATTTAGATTCCAAAGATGAAGTTATAGAAAGCTTAAGCGCACGCGAAGCAAGATCTAGTTGTCTAAACTCATTTATTCTCACTTAGGACAGAGACATCAATCCAAGAGTTTAGGTTTAAAAGCTGAATTCACCTCAAAAATAGTTAAGCAGTTATAGTATCATTCTATTTTGTGATGTCAGTTTGATTGAAGCTGAAAATCTAACCAAAAAATTCGGTGACCTAATAGCCGTAGATAACGTTACCCTACACGTTACTGATGGAGAAGTTTTTGGCTTCCTAGGACCAAATGGCGCAGGAAAAACCACCACCATTAGGATGCTTTGTTGCCTAATATCAAAGACAAGTGGAAGCGCCACAATAGGCGGGTATGAAATCGGCAATAAAAAGGGTTCTTTAAAAATACGTAAAATGATTGGCTTGGTTCCTGATAATGTCGGGCTATCTGAACAACTAACCGCCTATGATAACCTAGACTTTTATGGAAAAATATATGATTGCTCGGAATCTCAAAGGAAAGAAAGCATTAAGCGATTTCTTGAGATGTTGGGTCTTTGGGAAAAAAGGAATGCTTTGACGGGAACCTTTTCTAAAGGTATGAAGCAAAAGTTAGCCATTGCACGCGCTCTTATTCATGATCCACAGGTATTGTTTTTGGATGAGCCGACGGCAAACTTGGATCCTGAATCTGCAAAGACAGTTAGGGATTTTATTCTTGAACTAAAAAAGCAGAAGAAAACCATTTTCCTAAATACCCATAACCTTGATGAGGCACAGAGGATATGTGACACAATAGGGATTTTAAATACTAAGCTCCTTGTGACTGGTACCCCTCAAGATCTTGAGGGGGCAGTTAAGGGTAAGAAAACCGTTGTCTCGTTGGAACAAGTTAACGAAAAAATTCTAACTGCTTTGAAAAAACTGTCACTTAAGAATTTGAATAGTGAGGGAAATAAGGTATCTTTTGATGTGTCAGACCCCGATAAAGAGAATTGGGGTGCTGTTGAAGCTATGGTTTTAGCGGGTGGTCATGTTAATACAGTTAATGTTGTTGGGTCCTCTTTAGAGGATGTATATTTGAAGCTTGTGAGGGCGTCAGCATGAGGTTATCTAAAGCGTGGATTATAGCCTCAAGGGACTTTAAGATATTTAGGCGCGTAAAAAACGTCTGGTATTCAATCATCGTCTTCCCAGTTATCATCTCGGTTCTGTTTCCGGTGATACTGGAGTATTTAGCATTAAGGGGGAGCCCCGGACTTGCAGCGCCTAGTGTGCTTCCAAATTTGCTTAACTCCTTTTCCTTCTTTTTAGTTATAGGAGCAGCATACGTTCCCTTAGGGATTGCCTCCTATAGTATAGTGGGGGAGAAAGTGGAGAAAAGTCTGGAACCGCTTCTAGCTACGCCCCTTACTGATGGAGAAATATTGCTTGGAAAAGCTATTTCTGCAGTTATTCCAACTTTAGTGGCAATGTATGCTGCTGCGGTAATTTTCATGGTGGGAGTTGACGGTGTTACTTTCAGTACGCTAGGTTACTTTTATTTTCCAAACTGGAACATCGCCACTTTGCTGTTAGTTTTGATGCCGGTTGTTATTGTTATGAGTGTTTTGTTCAGTGTTATTGTTTCATCGAGAGTTAATGATGTGCGCAGCGCTAACAGTTTTGGAATTTTTATTTTCTTTCCGCTCCTGGGCACATATTTTGCTAGCGAGTTTGGCATAATAACTCTTGACGTAAACGGTCTGCTTATAATTTCAGGTATACTTTTAGCGGTTGATGCGGCGCTGTTCTATGTTAGCACAGCAACTTTCCGAAGGGAGGAAATACTAACAAAATGGAAGTAAAGACTTTTTATCTGTGGAGAAGTGAAAAGCACAATTCATGAGAGGTCGCGGTAAATGAAAGAAATGAATGGCAAAAAAATTATTATTGTATCACACTTTTCGTCATTGCAGAAATATTTAGACTTAGATACTAAAAATGGAGGTGAGCGTAACGTCTGAAGTAGCAGTTGTGATAATTGTCGTTGTAACTATTGTTATTATGTTGATAGGTTATTTTCTTATAGGACCCCCGGGTAACCGCAGATGGAATAGAAAGAAATGAGAAAAAAATACTGAGTCTTCTTGTCTACCAAAGTCACTATAGATGGCAAAGGTGCTTAAAAACCTGAAACTGCATCGCCAGCGCAAAAGATTAAAAGTTTAGCTAACTAGCCCATAATCTTTCAGCCGTAAATATCGGAACAAGGCAGCTGGGCCAAAGTGGAAGTAGCAAAGTTGGAGTGAAGAGGACGGAGGTAGAACATTGGATCTGAGTAAATATTATC